>NZ_JBHJWO010000001.1:0-158135 GCF_042266925.1 Nocardia sp. NPDC056064
GGAAGCACAGTAATGTGTGTAGGTGACTGGTACTAATAGGCCGAGGGCTTACTACGAAGGTGTTACGCGTCCACTGTGCGGTATCTGAAACAACAGACACTGCAGCACACCCGCCAGGGGTAACTCTGGGTGGGGAGCGCTGTCTAGTTTCATAGTGTTACGGCGGTTATAGCGGTGGGGAAACGCCCGGTCCCATTCCGAACCCGGAAGCTAAGGCCACCTGCGCCGATGGTACTGCACTCGACAGGGTGTGGGAGAGTAGGACACCGCCGGAACATCTTTCGCGATAGGGGACCCAGATCTGGGTCCCCTATCGGCGTTTCCGGGTCTCGAACGGGGCCCGATCTGCCACGCGGACGATGCCCCGTCCTCCGCCCGTGGTTGAATTCTTCAGGCGGGGCACCACGACATCTCCCCGGAGGCGGGGAATCTAGAAAGGGATCGCCGTGTCGGAACACAACGACGGACGGAAGCCTTTCCGCCGGGACGGAGACGCCCGCGGTTTCGGCCGGCGCGGCGAACCGACCGATCGCCCCCGAGGCGGCCACGGTGACAACCGCGGCGCCGGGCGCGGCGAAGGCGGCGGCTTCCGCCGCAACGACGACAATCGCGGCGGCTCCGACCGCGGTGGATACCAGGGACGCGGCGGCTCCAACGACCGTGGCGGTTTCCGCCGCAGCGACGACGACCGTCCCCGCGGTGGTGGCTACCAGCGGCGCGACGAAGGCGACCGCGGTGGGTATCAGAAGCGCGATGACGAGCGCGGTGGATCCCGCCGTGGCGGCGACGATTCGCGCGGTGGCTACCAGGGCCGCGGTGGCTCGGGTGGCGGCTTCCGTCGTGACGACGACCGCTCGCGTGGCAGCTCCGATCGCGGTGGTTTCCGGCGTGATGATTCGCGCGGTGGTTCCGACCGTGGCGGTTTCCGCCGCAACGAAGGCGACGATCGTTCGCGCGGCGGCTACCAGCGCCGCGACGAAGGCGACCGTGGCGGCTATCAGAAACGCGATGACGAGCGCGGCGGCTATCAGAAGCGCGACAGTGACCGCGGCGGCTATCAGAAGCGGGACGACGATCGCGGCGGTTTCCGCCGTGACAGCGGAGACCGCGGCGGTTACCAGGGCCGAGGTGGCTCCGGTGATCGTGGTGGCTTCCGTCGTGACGACGACCGCTCGCGTGGCAGCTCCGACCGTGGTGCCTCGGACCGCGGTGGGTTCCGCCGCGGCGGCGATGATTCGCGCGGCGGTTCGGACCGTGGCGGTTTCCGTCGCAGCGAGGGTGACGATCGTTCGCGTGGCGGCTACCAGCGCCGCGACGACGGCGACCGTGGCGGCTATCAGAAGCGCGATGACGAGCGCGGCGGCTACCAGAAGCGCGACAGTGACCGTGGCGGGTACCAGAAGCGCGATGACGAGCGCGGCGGTTTCCGCCGTGACGATTCGCGCGGCGGCTACCAGGGTCGCGGTGGTTCAGGTGATCGCGGTGGCTCGGGTGGCGGCTTCCGTCGTGACGACGACCGCTCGCGGGGCAGCTCCGACCGCGGCAGCTCGGGTCAGGGCGGGTTCCGCCGTGGTGGCGACGATTCGCGCGGTGGTTCCGACCGTGGTGGTTTCCGCCGCAACGAAGGCGACGATCGTTCGCGCGGTGGCTACCAGCGTCGCGACGAAGGCGACCGTGGCGGGTACCAGAAGCGCGACAGCGACCGCGGCGGGTACCAGAAGCGGGGCGACGACGATCGTTCGCGCGGCGGGTCCGATCGTGGTGGGTTCAAGCGCGGCGAGAAGTCCGGCGGGTACCAGCGGCGTGACGAGAACCCGCGCGGCGGGTTCAAGCGTGGCGGTGACGCGGACCGGACCGAGTACGTCGGTGAGGACGGCGCTCCGCTGAACGGCACCTACCGGGAGAAGCGGCGTGAACGCGAAGGTGATGTGCTCGGCGTGATGTCGAGCGCCGCCGACGCGGACCAGCCCACCGCCGATGCCGTATCGGCCACCGGCGATGCCGATGACCAGACCGCGTCCACTGTGCAGTCCGAAGGCGACTCCGCCTCCCTGAGCGATCGGGGATCGGACGACGATCGGGTCTCCGATGAGGCCGATCGCTCGGCCGGCAACCGGACCGGACAGGTCGATGAGGACGGCGCCGACTCTCGGGCCGACAGCTCGGCCGGAGACCGGGCCGAGCGCACGGACGGCGAACAGAACGCAGCATCCGAAGGCCGCGGTGAGAACTCGGCGGACGATCGCGCCGTTCGTGCGGACGATGCTCGGGACTCCGCCGACGACGACCGAAGCGATCGCAGGTCCGCGGCGACCGACGACCGCGCCGACGACGACCGTGGCGCCCGCGGACGCTCGGCGGATGACCGCCGTGGCGGCTACGACCGTGACGACGATTCGCGTTCGGCCGGTTACGACCGCGAGGACCGCCGTCGTGGCGGCGAAGGCGCCCGCACCACTGGTGGCAGGCCGACCGACCGGCGCAACGCGCGTCCGGACGAGCCCGATCTGCCCGAGGACGTGCAGGCCTCGGATCTGGATCCGGCCGTGCGCCGCGATCTGCTGAGCCTGGACAAGAACAACGCCGAGACCGTCGCCCGGCACATGGTGATGGCCGTCGAGCTGCTCGAGGACGACCCGCGCCTGGCGCTGGCCCACGCGCGGGCCGCGCGGCAGCGCGCGGGCCGAATCGCGGTGGTGCGCGAGACCGCCGGTGTGGTGGCCTATCACGCCGAGGAGTGGGCCGAGGCGCTCTCGGAGCTGCGGACCGCGCGACGCATGTCGGGTGGGTCCGGGCTGCTGGCCGTGATGGCCGACTGCGAGCGCGGTCTGGGCCGTCCGGAGCGGGCGATCGAGCTCGGTCGCAGCGAGGAAGCCCAGCGGCTCAGCGGTGACGAGGCCACCGAGCTGCGCATCGTGGTCGCCGGCGCGCGCATGGACCTGGGACAGTTCGACCAGGCCGTGGTCACCTTGCAGACCCCGGATCTGGACCCCGCTCGCACCGGCTCCGCCGCGGCCCGGCTGTTCTACGCCTACGCCGACGCCCTGGTGGCCGCCGGTCGCACCGAGGACGGCCTGCAGTGGTTCCTCAATGCCGCCGCGGCGGACGAGGACGGCGAAACCGATGCCGAGGAGCGCGCCGCGGAACTCACCGGCGGCGCCTGACCACACACACACACACGGTCACCGGCCGCAGTTCGGCACCCGGAGCACCCGGCCCCGAACTGCGGCCGCTGCCGTATTCCGGTGTCTGTGGTGGCGCGGGGGTGAAGTGGGTCACCCCGGGCGACCGAACCTCGCACACCCGGCACCGATCGTCGAGCCATGCTCGATCATGAAGAGGGCGAGGGCGATTCGACGGCGGCGCGAGCCGGAACCTGTCGGTGGCCTCGCCTAGGGTCGCAGACGTACTCGGCCCGGCAGCGACGACGGAGTGAGGGTGTGTGAACCGGCTACGCGATCGATATGACGCTCTGCTGCTCGATCTGGACGGCACGCTGTACCGCGGGCCCGAGGTGATCGACGGTGCGCCCGAAGCGCTCGTCCCGGACGGGAATTCGGCCCAGCGGCTGATCTATGTCACCAACAACGCCTCCCGTGGTCCCGGCCAGGTCGCGGGCCATCTGGCGGAGCTGGGGTATCCGGCCACGGCCGACGATGTGGTGACCAGTGCCCAGGCCGCGGCGGGCATGCTCGCACAACGGCTCGAGCAGGGCGCCCAGGTGCTCGTGGTGGGCACCGAGGACCTGGCCGCGGAGGTCAAGGCGGTGGGACTGATCCCGGTGCGCCGTTTCGGTGACACGCCGCCCGCCGCCGTCGTCCAGGGGCATTCGCCGACGACGGCGTGGCCCGACCTGGCCGAAGCCGCCTACGCGCTGCGCGACGGCGCGCTCTGGATCGCCACCAACGCCGACCGCACTCTGCCCAACGAGCGCGGTCTGGCCCCGGGCAACGGCGCGATGGTGGCCGCCCTGCGCGCCGCCACCGACCGGGAACCGCTGGTCGCGGGCAAACCGTTCGCGCCGCTCATGCGCGACGCGCTGGCCCGCTCGAACGCGCGCGAGCCGCTGGTGGTGGGCGACCGGCTCGACACCGATATCGAAGGCGCCAACGAACTCGGGCTCGACTCGCTGCTGGTGCTCACCGGCGTCAGCACCCTCGCCGACGTGTGTACCGCGCCACCGGCCCGGATCCCCGGCTATATCGCCGGATCGCTGGACGCGCTCAATACCGAGCCGCTCCAGGAGCCGGTCGCGCCCGCCGAGGTCGCGGAGCTGTTGCGACAGCACCCCGGCCGGGCCGTACGGGTGCGCGCAGCCGATCCGGAAATCCGATAGCGTTGACCCCACGATGAGTACTCCGAGTTCACCGCCGACCGGCGCGTCGCAGCCACCCCGACCCGGCATCCCCGTGCCGGGCAGTCATCTGGCGGGCCAGGAACCGGCCGACCCGAACCGGATCAGGTCCGAGGTCGACGCGCTGCTCGCCGAACTCGGACCCCGGCCCACGTCGGGCCCCGCGGAGAACGTCGAGACCGGGGCCGACATCACCCGCCGCGCGCGCATCCTCGAACAGGCGCACGAGGTGCTGGTGGACGCCCTGGCGACAGTGGACAAGATCTGAGGTGGCCAGGCGAGCGCGTGTGGACGCCGAACTGGTTCGCCGCGGATTGGCGCGATCGCGGGAACACGCGGTCGAACTGATCGGCGCGGGCCGCGTCCTGATAGCCGGAACCGTCGCCGTGAAACCGGCGACGGCCGTGGAGGCCAACACCCCGCTGATCGTGCGGGAGGAACCCGACGAGGTGTCGTGGGCCTCGCGCGGCGCGCACAAGCTGCTCGGCGCGCTCGAGGCGTTCGAACCGCAAGGGGTGAGCGCCGCCGGGAAGCGGTGCCTGGACGCGGGAGCGTCGACCGGCGGGTTCACCGATGTGCTGCTCGAGCGCGGCGCGCGGGAGGTGGCGGCCGTCGACGTGGGCTACGGCCAGCTGATCTGGCGGTTGCAGAACGACGACCGGGTGCAGGTGTACGACCGCACCAACGTGCGCAACATCACCCCCGAGATCATCGGTGGCACAGTCGAATTGGTGGTGGGCGACCTGTCGTTCATCTCGCTGGGCCTGGTGCTGCCCGCGCTGGCGGCCTGCGCCGCCGACGGTGCCGATCTGCTGCCGATGGTGAAGCCGCAGTTCGAGGTCGGTAAGGAGCGGGTCGGCGCGGGCGGGGTGGTGCGTGATCCGGCGCTGCGCGCCGAGGTCGTGACCGATGTCGCCGCCGCGGCCGCCGCGCTGGGGCTGCGGACCGAGGGCGTGGTCGCGAGCCCGCTGCCGGGGCCGTCGGGCAATGTGGAGTACTTCCTGTGGCTGCGCAAGGTCGGCCCGTTCGACTACGACGCCGAGCAGGTGGCCGCGCTGGTCGCGAAGGCTGTCGAGGAGGGTCCGCAGTGAGCACGCACGCCGGCGACCGGGAGATCCTGCTCGTCGCCCATCCGGGCCGCGCGGAGATCATCGAGACCGCCCACCGGGTGGCCAAGATCTTCGCCGCGGCCGGGATCTGCCTGCGGGTACTGGCCGACGAGGCCGACAGCACCCGCTTCGAAGACGAACCCGCCGGTTATCCGGTGCGGGTGGTGCCGCACAGCCCGTCGGCCGCCCTGGGTTGCGAGATGGTGCTGGCCCTCGGCGGTGACGGCACGTTCCTGCGCGCCGCCGAACTCGGCAGGCCCAGCGGGGTTCCGGTGCTCGGAATCAATCTGGGACGCATCGGATTCCTCACCGAGGCCGAGGCCGAACATCTCGACGAGGCGCTCGCGCAGGTGGTCGACCGGGACTATCGCATCGAGGACCGGATGACCATCGACGTCACCGTCCGGGTCGAGGACGTGGTGGCCGAACGCGGCTGGGCGCTCAACGAGGCCAGCATCGAGAACGCCCAGCGCATGGGCGTGCTCGAGGTGGTGCTCGAGGTGGACGGCAGGCCGGTGTCGTCGTTCGGCTGCGACGGCGTGCTCGTCTCGACACCCACCGGATCCACCGCCTACGCGTTCTCGGCGGGCGGGCCGGTGGTGTGGCCGGAGCTCGAGGCGATGCTGGTGATTCCCAGCAACGCGCACGCGCTGTTCGCGCGGCCGCTGGTGATCAGCCCGGAATCGCATATCGCGGTGGAGGCCGTGGCGACCGGGCACGACGCGATCGTGTTCCTCGACGGCAGGCGCACGCTGGGCCTGCCGCGTGGCGGGCGGGTCGAAGTGGTGCGTGGCGCCCGGCCGGTGCGCTGGGTGCGGCTGGATTCCGCGCCCTTCGCCGACCGGATGGTGCGCAAGTTCCAGCTGCCGGTGACGGGCTGGCGGGGCAGAAAGGACACCGATGCTGACCGAGATCAGAATTGACGGACTCGGCGTCATCTCGACGGCCACCGCGCAGTTCCACGCGGGACTGACCGTGCTCACCGGTGAGACCGGCGCGGGCAAGACGATGGTGGTCACCAGCCTGCACCTGCTCAGCGGTGCGCGCGCGGACGCGGGCCGGGTGCGCCTGGGCGCGGCCAAGGCGGTGGTCGAGGGCCGGTTCGTGGTCGACGACGTCAACGAGGCGGCCCGCGCCGCGGTGCACGAGGTGCTGGAATCGGCGGCCGCCGAGGCCGACGAGGACGGCAGCGTGATCGCGGTGCGCACCGTCAACAGCGACGGGCGCTCGCGCGCGCACCTGGGCGGTCGCGGCGTGCCCGCGGCGGTGCTCGGGGAGTTCACCTCGCGGCTGCTGACCGTGCACGGCCAGAACGATCAGTTGCGCCTGCAGCGTCCCGAACAGCAGCTCGCCGCGCTGGACCAGTTCGCCGGTGACGGTGTCGCCGGGCTGCTGCGCAAGTACCAGGTGCACCGCCGGACCTGGCTGGACGCGCGCGCCGAACTGCTCGAACGCACCGCGCGCAGCCGCGAACTGGCGCTCGAGGCCGACCGGCTCAAGCATTCGCTCGCCGAGATCGACGGCATCGCGCCCGAACCCGGCGAGGACGAACGTCTCGTCGCCGAGATCCGCAGGCTCAGCGACCTGGACTCGTTGCGGGAAGCGGCGGTCGCCGCGCACGAGGCCCTGTCCGGGCCGGGAGACGAACCCGTTGACGGCGGGGGAGTCCTCGACCTGCTCGGTGGCGCCAGGGCCCGGCTGGATTCGGCCGACGACCCCGCGCTGACCGCGCTCGCGCCCCGGCTGGGCGAGGCGATCGCCGTGGTCGTCGACGTGACCACCGAGATCAGCGGCTATCTGTCCGAGCTGCCGTCGGATCCGGGCGCGCTGGACTCGATGCTCACCCGCCAGGCCGAACTGAAGTCGCTGACCCGCAAGTACGCGCCCGACATCGACGGCGTGCTCGCCTGGGCCGACGAATCGCGCGCGCGTCTGGACTCGCTCGACGTGTCCGAGGACGCGCTCGCCAAGCTGGCCGGTGAGGTGGAGACCGCCGCGGGCAAGGTACGCGAGACCGCCCGCAAGCTCAGTGCCGCGCGCGCGAAGGCGGCGGGCAAGCTGGCCACGGCGGTGAGTACCGAGCTGGGTGGGCTGGCGATGGGCAAGGCGCGCCTGGAAGTACAGGTCCGGCCGATGCCCGCGGGGGCACAGGATTCCGCGCCGCTCGAGGTCGACGGTGTCGCGCTGCACGCGGGCGCGACCGGCGTCGACGAGGTGGAGTTCCGGCTCTCGGCGCATTCGGGCGCGCAGTCGCTGCCGCTGAGCAAGAGCGCCTCCGGCGGTGAGCTCTCGCGGGTGATGCTGGCGCTGGAAGTGGTGCTGGCCGGGTCCGATCACGGGGCGACGATGGTCTTCGACGAGGTCGACGCCGGTGTCGGTGGCCGGGCGGCGGTGGAGATCGGTAAGCGGCTGGCGCGGCTGGCCCGCACCCATCAGGTGATCGTGGTGACCCACCTGCCGCAGGTGGCGGCCTTCGCCGACACCCATCTCGTCGTCAACAAGTCCGACGACGGAAAAGGCAAGGTGGACAGCGGCGTTCGTACGCTCACCGACGAGGAACGCGTGGTCGAACTGGCCCGCATGCTGGCGGGTCTCGACGACACCGAGACCGGCCGCGCGCACGCGGAGGAACTGCTCGAGACCGCCAGGGCGGAGCGGACTCCGGCCTGAACCGAGGCCGCCCGCGACTGGGTGCGGGCGGCCCCGAGGCTCACTTCAGGGCTTTGCGGACGCCGCCGAGCAGCTGGTTGGTGAGCTGGCGCAGACCGAACTCGAGCACCGGGGCGGGCACGGGCAGCGACGGCTCGGACTCCATGGTGTAGACCACGCGGGTGCCGCCGGAGCTGGTGTCGGCGAAGGTCACGGTGCCGACGTGGCGCTTGACCGGGGCGCCCTTGACGATCTTGTACTCCATCCGCTCACCGGGAACCAGCGCGGTGATCTCCTCGGTGACGGCGACCTTGCCGAGGCCGAGGGTGTGCTGGGCGCCGACCCCGGTGGCCGGGTCGCCCTGCTTGACCAGCTTCACGTTGACCGGCAGGTACGGGCTGACGCTCTCACGCTCGGTGAAAAGGCGGTAGACGATATCGCGAGGGGCGTCGAAAACCGTCTCGACGGTGCTGCGGGGCATGGATGTCTCCTGTCCGAGATGTCTGTGACCCGCAGCATACGGGTACCTATCGGACGCGTTCCGATCTGGCCGCCATGGCGTCGAAGAACCAGTGGAACTTGGTGTTGTGGAAGGTGGCGAAGCGCCAGGTTCCCTCGCGGCGCACCGCGACGTACACATAGTCCTTGGTGTTGCGCCGGTTGCGCCTGCTCTTGCCTTTGAGCAGCGCGCCCCGGCCGTCGACCACGGCCACATCGGGGGTCAGGAACCGCAGCCGGGTGATCTCGCCGTCGAGGCGGCTGCCCTTCAGGTACGAGGTGAACAGCGCGGCGTGCGAGGACTCGATGGCGTCGCGGCCGGCGTAGTGGCGGCCGAACCAGGTGACGTACTCGGCGTCCTCGGTGAAGGTCGCGGCGAAGGCGCGGGCGTCGCCCGCGTCCCAGGCGGCGGTGTTGGCGGCGAACAGCGCGCGCACGGCCCGCTCGTCGGCATGGGGTTCGGTCATCGGGGCTCCCGGAAACTAGGATCGAACAGTCAGAATTCGATTCGGTAAGTATCTGCGTGGGTAATATTCTTACTGAGGAAGATAATTGCGGAAGCTGCGGAAGGTGTCAAGGGATGTCCGGCAAGAGGGGTGAACTCGCGGCCGCGCTGACGGTGGCGGCACAGCGCAGCGCGACGGACGGGGTGATGCTGCACCAGGCGGTCGCGGACAAGCTCGGTCTGCACGTCACCGATCTGCGGTGCCTGAACATGCTGCGCCTGGGCGGTCCGGCCACCGCGGGGGAGCTCGCGGCGCAGACCGCGCTGTCGACCGGCGCGGTGACGAAGATGGTCGATCGGTTGCTCGCGGCGGGTTATGTGCGCCGCGAACACGATGTCGCGGACCGGCGCCGGGTGATCGTGAGCGCGATTCCGGCGAAGATCGACGAGATCGCCCCGCACTACGAGCTGCTCGCGCGCCGTTTCGCGGCCGCGCTCGACGACTACTCCGACGAACAGCTCGAGCTGGTTCTCGACCTGTTCGGGCGGCTGCACGCGACCTCGCTGGAGGTAGCCGCGGCGTTGCGCGCGCAGGACTGACTCGGCGCGCCTCCACCACAGGTTGAGGGTTTGCGCCCATCATCGGGCCATGAGGATGCCGGCGCTGTTGTCGAGGAACACGGAAACGCTGCCCGGTGTCACCGGGATCGCCCGGGTGGATCGCGATACCCGGCGACTGTTGCGGCGGGTCGGTCCGGGGGACGTGGTCGTCCTCGACGAGACCGATCTGGACCGCCACACCGCCGACCGGCTGGTCGAAGCCGGGGTGGTCGCGGTGATCAACACCTCGCCGTCGATCTCGGGACGCTATCCGAACCTGGGTCCGGAAGTGCTGGTGGCCAACGGGATCGTGCTCATGGACACCGTGTCCTCCGATGCCTTCGGCAAGATCAAGGACGGCACCAGGATCCGGATCGACGCCGGAATCGTCTACGCCGACAAGCTGACCAAGAAGGAACCCGAGGTCCTCGTGGAGGGCATCGAGTTCGACGAGTCGGCCATCGCGGACCGGATGATCGAGGCGCGCAACGGCCTGGCCGATCACCTCGACGCCTTCGCGGGCAACACCACCGAGTTCGTCCGCACCGAGAGCGCGCTGCTCATCGACGGTATCGGGGTGCCCGACATCGAGCTCGAGCTGCGCGGCAGGCATGTCGTGGTGATCGCCGACGGGCCGGGTCATCGTGAGGAGCTCCAGCGGCTCAAGCCGTTCATCAAGGAGTACGCGCCGATCCTGATCGGCGTCGGCCGCGGCGCCGACACCCTGCGCACGCTGAAGTACACGCCGGACCTGATCGTCGGCGAGCCCGACGAGATCAGCACCGAGACGCTGCGCTGCGGCGCCGAGATGATCCTGCCCGCCGATACCGACGGGCATGCCAGGGGTCTGGAGCGCATCCAGGATCTCGGCATCGGCGCCACCACCTTCCCGTCCTCGGGTTCCCCGGCCGATCTGGCGCTGATGCTGGCCGATCATCACGGCGCCTCGCTGATCGTGCTGGCCGGGGCGCCCGCCTCGCTGGAGGACTTCTTCGACCGCGGTCGCCGCGACAGCAATCCGGCCACCTTCCTGACCCGGCTCAAGGTCGGCGCGAAGCTGGTGGACGCCAATGCCGTCGCGACGCTGTACCGGCAGCGTTCCTCCGGGGCCGCGCTGGCGCTGGTGGTGCTGGCCGCGCTGGTGGCGATCGTGGTGGTGATCCTGGCCTCGCACAACGGCTCCCAGGTGCTGGACTGGGCGATCGCGTACTGGGACCGTTTCGTGCTGTGGGTGCGGGGTCTGCGGTGATCTCGCTGCGTCAGCACGCCATCTCGATCGCGGCGATCTTCCTCGCGCTGGCGATCGGGGTGATCCTCGGTTCCCAGACCCTGGCCGCGGACATGCTGTCGGGGTTGCGCTCGGATCGCAGTGACCTGCGCGGGCAGGTGGACGCGCTGACCGCGCGCGACGAGCAGCTCACCGCCCGCCTCGACACCGCCGACAAGTTCGTCGCCGGCGCGGCGGAACGCATCCTCGGTGGCACCCTGGCCGACCGCAGCGTCGTGGTGTTCAGCACTCCGGACGCCGATCCCGCCGACATCGACGGCGTGAGCCGCTCGCTCGAGACCGCGGGCGCCGCGGTCACCGGCCGGATCGCGCTCACCGAGGCCTTCACCGACGCGGGGGAGGGCGACCGGATGCGCTCGGCGCTGACGAACATCGTCCCCGCGGGCGCCCAGCTGCAGACCGGCGCCGTCGACCAGGGCAGCATGGCGGGTGACCTGCTCGGCCTGACCCTGCTGCTCGATCCGGCCACGAACCAGCCCCGCAGCACACCCCAGGAACTCGCACTCGCCCTGGAGACCCTGCGCGGCGGCGGCTTCCTCGCCTACCGCGACACTCCGGTGCGACCCGCGCAACTGGCCGTCGTCGTCACCGGCAATGGTGTTGTTTCCGACACCGGCCAGGGCGCGACTATCGCCCGGTTCACCGGCGCGGTCCGCGCCCGCGCCGCGGGCACCGTCCTGGCGGGCCGGGCCGGCGCCGCCGAGAACAACGGCGCCATCGCCTTCGTCCGCGCCCAGGCCCCGCTGTCCACCGCGGTCACCACCGTCGACAATGCCGACCGCGAAATCGGCCGCGTGACAACCGCTCTCGCCTTCACCGAACAACTCACCGGCGGCGCGGGCCGCTACGGCACCACCCCGACAGCGACATCGTTCACCCTCGTCGCCATGCCCCGCTGACCCCCGATTCCACGGTCGAAACGCACCGACTGATCACGCACGGACATGGGTAACTCGCCGGGTACGCCCAGAACTCCGGCACCCCCTCACCGCCGGGCCGACGCCCGACACGCCCCCTCGAAAACGGCACGCTGAATTCGCGGGGAGGCGGTACTGCTAGGCTGGAGTTCCGTGGGTCAAACACGGAATCAGGCTCGAAATGCCACCAAGCACATCTTCGTGAGCGGTGGCGTCGCCTCCTCTTTGGGTAAGGGTCTCACCGCCTCCAGCCTCGGTCAGTTGCTGACCGCGCGCGGTATGCGGGTGACGATGCAGAAGCTCGACCCGTATCTGAACGTCGATCCGGGCACCATGAACCCGTTCCAGCACGGCGAGGTCTTCGTCACCGAGGACGGCGCCGAGACCGACCTCGATGTCGGCCACTACGAGCGTTTCCTCGATCGCGACCTGACCAAGGACGCGAACGTGACCACCGGTCAGATCTACTCGACGGTGATCGCCAAGGAGCGCCGCGGTGAGTACCTGGGCGACACGGTTCAGGTGATCCCGCACATCACCGACGAGATCAAGAACCGCATCATGGCGATGCAGGGTCCGGATCTGCAGGGTCATGTGCCGGATGTGGTGATCACCGAGATCGGTGGCACCGTCGGTGACATCGAGTCGCAGCCGTTCCTCGAGGCGGCGCGCCAGATCCGTCACGACGTGGGTCGCGACAATGTGTTCTTCCTGCACGTCTCGCTGGTGCCGTATCTGGCGCCCTCGGGTGAGCTCAAGACCAAGCCGACGCAGCATTCGGTCGCGGCGCTGCGCAATATCGGTATCCAGCCCGACGCGCTGATCCTGCGCTGCGACCGTGAGGTGCCGCAGGGTCTCAAGAACAAGATCGCGCTGATGTGCGACGTCGACGTGGAGGCCTGCATCTCCACCCCCGACGCGCCGTCGATCTACGACATCCCGAAGGTGCTGCACAGCGAGGGCCTCGACGCCTATGTGGTGCGCAAGCTCGGCCTGCCGTTCCGCGATGTGGACTGGGCCGTGTGGGGTGACCTGCTCGATCGGGTGCACTCCCCGCGCGAGACCGTCGAGGTGGCGCTGGTCGGCAAGTATGTCGACCTGCCCGACGCCTACCTGTCGGTGACCGAGGCGCTGCGCGCCGGTGGCTTCGCGCACCGGTCCAAGGTGAACATCCGCTGGGTGCCCTCCGACGAGTGCGAGACCGAAGCCGGTGCGCAGGCCGCGCTGCGGGACGTCGACGCCGTGCTGATCCCCGGCGGGTTCGGTATCCGCGGTATCGAGGGCAAGCTCGGCGCGATCCGCTATGCCCGTCATCGTGGCATCCCGCTGCTGGGTCTGTGCCTGGGTCTGCAGTGTGTGGTGATCGAGGCGGCGCGTTCGGTGGGTATCGAGGACGCCAATTCGGCCGAGTTCGAGCCCGAGACGAAGAACCCGGTCATCTCGACCATGGCCGATCAGGAAGACGTCGTCGCCGGTGAGGCCGATCTGGGCGGCACCATGCGACTGGGCGCCTACCCGGCCACCTTGCAGAAGGGTTCGGTGGTCGCGCAGGCCTACGGTTCCGAGCAGGTCTCCGAGCGGCACCGGCACCGGTTCGAGGTGAACAACGCCTACCGTGACGCCATCGCCAAGAGCGGTCTGGTGTTCTCGGGTACCTCGCCCGACGGGCACCTGGTGGAGTTCGTGGAGTACCCGGCCTCGGTGCACCCGTTCTTCGTCGCCACCCAGGCGCATCCGGAGCTCAAGAGCCGCCCGACCCGCCCGCACCCGCTGTTCGCGGCGCTGATCAACGCGGCATTGAAATACAAACTGGCCGAACGCCTTCCCGTAGACTTTCCCGAGGAAGAGCTCGCGGAGCAGGCCGCGGAACTCTGAGGGAGTCGAGGTCATGAGCGCACCCGGTAGTCACGAGTTCGAGACGGTGTCGAGCCGGGTGCTCTACAGCGGTGCGATCCTGGCTCTGCGCCAGGATCAGGTCGCGATGCCCGGTGGGCGGATCGCCGAGCGCGAGGTCATCGAGCATCACGGGGCCGTCGCGGTGCTCGCCCTCGACGACGAGGGCGAGATCGTGCTGATCCGCCAGTACCGGCATCCGATCGGTACCCGGCTGCTCGAGCTGCCCGCCGGGTTGCTCGACATCGACGGCGAGGACCCGCTCACCGCGGCCGAGCGCGAGCTGGCCGAGGAGACGGGCCTGGCCGCGGCCGAATGGTCGGTGCTGGTGGACGTGGCGCTCTCGCCGGGGTTCACCGACGAGGCGCTGCGGGTGTTCGTCGCGACCGGTCTCACCCCGACCGAGCGGCCCGATCCCGAACACGAGGAAGCCGACCTGGAAACCGTGCGGATGCCGGTGGCCGAGGCCGTGCGGGCCGCGCTGGCCGGGGAGATCGTGAACGCGACGGCCGTGGCCGGGGTGCTGGCGTACGCGGCGGCGCAGGCGAGCGGGGTGCCGTTGCGCCCGGCCGACGCGCCGTGGCCGGGTCAGCCGAGGGCCTTCCTGCGGCGCAAGGCCGACGAGGCCCGCGCGACGGCGTCCGGCAGCGACGCGTGAGCACGACGTCGGATCGCGGCGCGACAGGGATTCCTGCCGCCGCGACCGACGGGGACCGACCGGGCCTCCGCCGTGCTCGCGCGTGAAATCGACGCCTACCTCGACCATCTGACGGTCGAACGCGGTGTCGCCCGCAACACTCTCGGCGCCTATCGCCGGGATCTATCCCGCTACCAGGCTTTTCTCGACCGCCGCGGCATCGCGAACCTGGCCGCGGTGGCGCAGGGCGATGTCGCCGAATTCACCATGGCCCTGCGCTCCGGCGGCGACGAACATCCGCCGCTGGCCGCGGGATCGGTGGCCAGGGCGCTGATCGCGGTGCGTGGCCTGCATCGCTTCGCCGCCGCCGAGGGCATCACCGACACCGATGTGGCGCACGCGGTGAAACCGCCCGCGCAAGGGCGCAGGCTGCCCAAAGCGCTGCCCTACGACCAGGTTCTGCGCCTGCTGGAGGCCGCGGGCGGCGAGGGCGAAGCCGATGGCGGCCCGCGCGGACTGCGTGATCGGGCGCTGCTGGAACTGCTGTACTCGACCGGCGCGCGTATCTCGGAGATGGTCGGCCTCGATGTGGACGACATCGACGCCGAACAACGGTGCGTCGTGCTGCGCGGCAAGGGCGGAAAGCAGCGGCTGGTCCCGATCGGCAGGCCGGCTCTGGCCGCCGTGGACGCCTACCTGGTGCGTGGCCGCCCGAGCCTGGCCGCGAGCGGAAAGGGTTCGGCCGGAGCGCTTTTCCTCAACGCGCGCGGTGGCCGGTTGTCGCGCCAGAGCGCCTGGCAGGTATTGCAGACCGCGGCCGACCGCGCGGGCATCGGCGCCGCGGTCTCCCCGCACACCCTGCGCCATTCCTTCGCCACCCACCTGCTCGACGGCGGCGCCGACGTGCGGGTGGTGCAGGAACTGCTCGGCCACGCCTCGGTGACCACCACCCAGATCTACACCCTGGTGACGGTGAGCACGCTGCGCGAGGTCTGGGCCACCGCGCACCCGCGCGCGCGGTGAACCCCCGGCGCGGCTCGGCGCGCAGCGGGTATCGTGCGAACACGCCCGGCGTTGCCATGCCGTACCTCACCGGTGCGAGCGGTAGCGTCTACCCCCAGAGCTGGACCGTACGAAAGCGAGTCCGGGCCCGAATCGGTCTCGCTACCCTCGACAGGGGTTACCGGCAGGAATACGTATAAGGAGCAGCGGATCGTGACGACAGCGGAAACACCGTGGGACGGTGGATCGGACGAGGTCGCCGAGATGGGGCCGACCGGGCGCCCGCTGCGACTGGTGCCCGAACCGCCACGGGTGCAGCGTCACGGTGACGCACTCGTGGTGGCCATGTGCAACCAGAAGGGCGGGGTCGGCAAGACCACCTCGACCATCAATCTCGGTGCGGCCCTGGCCGAATACGGCCGCCGGGTGCTGCTGGTCGATCTGGATCCGCAGGGTGCGCTCTCGGCCGGTCTCGGCGTGGCCCACCACGATCTCGATCTCACCGTGCACAACCTGCTCATCGGCGGCAAGGCCAAGGTCGACGACGTGCTGCAGACCACCAAGGTCGACGGCATGGATCTCTTACCCAGCAACATCGACCTGTCCGCGGCCGAGATCCAGCTGGTCAACGAGGTCGGCCGCGAACAGTCGCTGGGCCGGGCACTGGCGTCGGTGCGCGACCGCTACGACTACATCCTCATCGACTGCCAGCCCTCGCTGGGCCTGCTCACCGTCAACGCGCTGGCCTGCTCCGACGGCGTCATCATTCCGATGGAATGCGAGTACTTCTCGCTGCGCGGCCTCGCGCTGCTCAACGACACCGTGGAAAAGGTGCGCGACCGGCTCAACCCGCGGCTGAGCCTCTACGGCATCGTGGTCACGATGTTCGATGCGCGCCTGCTGCATTCGCGCCAGGTGATGTCGCGCGTGGTCGAGGTGTTCGGCGACCTGGTCTACGACACCGCCATCTCGCGCACCGTGCGCTTCCCCGATGCCAGCGTCGCCGGCGAACCCATCACCACGTGGTCGCCGAAATCCGCGGGCGCGGAATCGTATCGGGCCATGGCACGTGAAGTCATCCACCGGTCGGGCCGGTGATCGACGCTTCACCCGCGGTACCCGCAGTACCCGAAGACCCTGCCCCGACCGGCTTTCACCTCCGGTTGAAGAACTTCGAGGGGCCGTTCGATCTTCTGCTCACGCTGATCAGTTCGCGCAAACTCGATGTCACCGAAGTGGCGCTGCACCAGGTCACCGACGAATTCATCGCCTACACCAAGGCACTCACGGCCGAGCTGGCCGAGAACACCAAGCTGCGCGCGGACAAGATTCTCGACCAGACCACCGAGTTCCTGGTGGTCGCGGCGACCCTGCTCGATCTGAAGGCCGCCCGGCTGCTGCCCTCGGGGGAGATGACCGACGCCGACGATCTGGAACTGCTCGACGCGCGCGACCTGCTGTTCGCCCGGCTGCTGCAATACCGCGCGTTCAAGCAGGTCGCCGAGCTGCTGGGTGAACTGGAGGCCGCCGCCCTGCGCCGCTACCCGCGCTCGGTGGCGCTCGAGGAACAGTTCGAGGGCCTGCTGCCCGAGGTGACCCTCGGCGTGGACATCGCCGCCTTCGCCGAGATCGCGGCGGCCGCCTTCCGGCCCCGTCCGGTCGCCGAGGTCGGGCTCGGGCATCTGCACATGCACACCATCTCGGTGGCTGAACAGGCCGAGCTGGTGCTGGCGCTGCTCAAGGAACGCGGACCGGGCGGCTGGACTACCTTCGCCGAGATCGTCGCCGACTGCACGGTCCCGGTCGAGATCGTCGCCCGCTTCCTGGCCCTGCTCGAGCTCTACCGTGGCAAGACCATCGCCTTCGACCAGCCCGACCCGCTCGGCCCGCTGGCCGTGAGCTGGCTCGGCGAGCTCGATCCCGACGCCGAGGCGGCGGCGCTGACCTTCGAGGAGGATTACGGATGACGGAGACAGTGGTGGAATTCACCTCCGAGCCGCTCGACGACGCCGAACTGCGCGCGGCGCTCGAGGCCATGCTGCTCGTCGTCGACGCGCCCGCCCCGGCAGAACAGCTGGCAGCGGCCCTGGACGACAGCACCGAGCGGGTCGAGGCGGTGCTGCGCGAGATGTCGGCCGAGTTGTCCGCGCGTGGCAGCGGGATCGACCTGCGTTTCGTCGGTGACGGGTGGCGCTTCTATACTCGACAGCAGTACGCGCCCTATGTCGAGCGTGTGCTGCTCGACGGGGCCCGGACGAAACTGACCCGGGCCGCCTTGGAAACCTTGGCGGTGGTGGCCTACCGCCAGCCGGTGACTCGCACCAGGGTCAGCGCGGTCCGCGGGGTGAACGTCGACGGAGTGATGCGCACGCTGCTGGCCAGGGGCTTGATCGCGGAAGTGGGTCAGGACCCGGAGACCAACGGCACGCTCTACCGCACCACCGAGTTGTTCCTCGAACGGATCGGGCTCGCCTCCCTGGGCGACCTGCCCCCGCTGGCGCCGCTGCTTCCCGGCGTCGATCTGATCGACGAGATCAGCGAGAGCCTGGAGACCGATCCCCGGTTCACCAGGCTGAAGAAACCCGCCGAGTCCGACATGGACCTCGGCACCGACGATTGACAGGACAGATGAATAATTCCGCTCGCCGAGATGGCACACCGGATCGAAGAAAACGCAGCGACCAGCCCCGAAGTGGCGCGAACCGGACCGCGGGAACCCGCGGCGGCAGTGCGCGCACCGGGCAGGCGGGCTCCCGTGGGGAGGCCCCCGGCCGCCGCGGCACCGGCGCGGGTGGCTTCCAGCGCGGTGACAATCCTCGCCGTGGCGCGACCGGCGGCTACCAGCGTGACGAGTCCGGCGGCCGCCGTGGCGGGTCCACCGGTGGCTACCAGCGCGACGACGCCGAGCGTGGCGGCTACCCCCGCACCGGTGGCGCCGGTCAGCGCGGCGGCGCACCCCGCGCCGGCGGGACCGCCAGGCCCGCCACCGCGCAGGCGCAGACCGCCCGCAAGAAGTCGGCGAAGCCGCAGCGCAAGGTGGTCGCGCCGACCATCCTGAACAACGCCAAGCCGGCCCGCCACCAGCACGCCGAGAACGCCGAGGGCCCGAAGAAGCTGCCCTGGGGCGAGGGCGAACGCCTGCAGAAGGTGCTCGCCAAGGCCGGTGTCGCCTCGCGCCGCGCGGCCGAGGAGATGATCGCCGCCGGGCGCGTCGAGGTCGACGGCCGGATCGTGCGCGAGCAGGGTCTGCGTGTGGACCCGCAGAACGCGGTCGTGCGCGTCGACGGCACCCGCGTCGTCGTGCGCGACGAACTGGTGCACCTGGTGCTGAACAAGCCCAAGGGCTGGCAGTCCACCATGTCCGACGATCTCGGCCGTCCGTGTGTCGGCGATATCGTGGCCGAGCGCATCGCCGCCGGTCAGCGCCTGTTCCACGTCGGCCGCCTCGACGCCGACACCGAGGGCCTGCTGCTGCTCACCAACGACGGCGAGATGGCGCACCGGCTGATGCACCCGTCCTTCGAGGTGCCCAAGACCTACCTGGCCACCGTCAACGGCGAGGTGAACTACCGCCTGGTCAACAAGCGCCTGCGCGACGGTGTGGAGCTCGAGGACGGCCCGGCCAAGGTCGACAAGTTCGTCCTGCTCGAGGCCCACGAGGGCCGGTCGCTGGTCAAGCTCGTGCTGCACGAGGGCCGCAAGCACATCGTGCGTAGGCTGCTCGACGAGGTCGGCCACCCGGTGGTCCGCCTGGTGCGCACGCACCTGGGCCCGGTCGCGCTGGGTGATCAGCGTCCCGGCACGCTGCGGGTGCTCGGCCGCGACGAGATCGGCAAACTCTACGAGGCGGTGCAGCTGTGAACGGAGTGGATCTGCCGGTGGAACTCACCGGCGGCCGGATGACCGGTGACGGCACGCTCGTGGTCGCCATGGACGGCCCCTCGGGCACCGGCAAGTCGAGCGTTTCGCGCCGGCTGGCCGCGCGCCTGAACGCCCGCTACCTCGACACCGGCGCCATGTACCGGGTCGCCACCCTGTGCGTGCTGCGCGCGGGTGTCGACCTGACCGACCCGGTGGCGATCGCCGACACGGTGGCCGCGCTGCCGTTGTCGATCGGCACCGATCCCAGCCACGAGGTCATCGAGCTCGACGGCGAGGACGTCTCGGCCGAGATCCGCGGCGACGCGGTGACCAAGGCCGTCTCGGCGGTCTCGGCGGTGGCGCAGGTGCGTGAGCAGCTCGTCGCCCTGCAGCGCGAGATCGCCGCGGTGGCCGGACGGGTCGTGGTCGAGGGCCGCGACATCGGCACCGTGGTGCTCACCGGCGCCGACGCCAAGATCTATCTCACCGCCTCCGCGGAGGCGCGCGCCCAGCGGCGCAATGCCCAGAACATCCGCGAGGGCCGCGGCGACGACTACGCGGCCGTGCTGGCCGACGTGCAGCGCCGCGACACCCTCGACTCCACCCGCACGGTGTCGCCGCTGCGCCCCGCCGCCGACGCGGTGCTCGTCGACACCAGCGACCTGACGATGGATCAGACCATCGACGAGCTCTACCGCGTGGTGGCCCAGCAGCTTTCGGCCACGACAGGAAGGTCGCGATGATCGACGAAGAGGTACTGGCCGGAGACGGCGTCTGGAGCGATGAAACCGACTGGGAGATCGCCGATCTCGAAGGCGAGCACGAGGACGGCGAACAGCTCGCCATGCCGACCGTCGCCGTCGTCGGCCGCCCGAACGTGGGCAAGTCGACCCTGGTGAACCGCATCCTCGGCCGCCGTGAGGCCGTCGTGGAGGACATCCCCGGCGTCACCCGCGACCGCATCTCCTACGAGGCCAGCTGGGCCGGGCGCCGTTTCCTGGTGCAGGACACCGGCGGCTGGGAGCCCGACGCCAAGGGCCTGCAGCAGCATGTGGCCCGCCAGGCCGAGGTCGCCATGGAGACCGCCGACGCGATCCTGCTGGTGGTCGACGCGACCGTCGGCGCCACCGCGACCGACGAGGCCGCGGTGCGCAAGCTGCGCCGCTCCAAGATCCCGGTGATCCTGGTGGCCAACAAGGTCGACGACCAGAAGGTCGAACTCGAGGCGGCCAGCCTGTGGTCGCTGGGTCTGGGTGAGCCGCGCATGGTCTCGGCCTCGCACGGCCGCGGCACCGGCGACCTGCTCGACGATGTGCTCAACGCGCTGCCGGAGACCCCGCGCGAGGGGACCGGCGTGGCCGGTCCGCGGCGGGTGGCGCTGGTCGGCAAGCCCAATGTCGGCAAGTCCAGCCTGCTCAACAAGCTCTCGGGCGACGAGCGTTCGGTGGTCCACGATGTCGCGGGGACCACGGTCGACCCGGTCGACTCGCTGGTCGAGCTCGGCGGCAAGGTGTGGAAGTTCGTCGACACCGCCGGTCTGCGCCGCAAGGTGTCCAACGCCTCGGGGACCGAGTTCTACGCCTCGCTGCGCACCAAGTCGGCGCTGGAGGCTTCCGAGGTCGCGATCATGCTGATCGACGCGTCGGTGCCGATCACCGAGCAGGACCTGCGGGTGATCAGCCTGGTCGCCGAGTCCGGCCGGGCGCTGGTGCTGGCGTTCAACAAGTGGGATCTGGTCGACGAGGACCGCCGCTACATCCTGGAACGCGAGATCGATCGCGATCTGGTGCGGGTGCCGTGGGCCCAGCGGGTCAACATCTCCGCTCACACCGGTCGCGCGGTGCAGAAGCTGGTGCCGCAGATGGAGACCGCGCTCGAGTCCTGGGACAAGCGCGTCTCCACCGGCCGTCTGAACACCTGGCTCAAGGAAGTCATCGCGGCGACCCCGCCGCCGATGCGCGGTGGCCGCCAGCCCCGCGTCCTGTTCGCCACCCAGGCAGGCACCCGTCCGCCGACGTTCGTGCTGTTCACCACCGGTTTCCTGGAGGCGGGCTACCGCCGCTTCCTGGAGCGGCGCCTGCGCGAGGAGTTCGGTTTCGACGGCTCGCCGGTGCGCATCTCGGTGCGTGTGCGCGAGAAGAAGGAACGCAAGAAGTAGCGCGATCTTCCGCCGAGAGCCCGGGCCGTCACGCCCGGGCTCTCGACGTTTCGGCGGCTATCCGCCGCTCGCGCGCAGGGCACCGACCATGCTCTTCAGTGCCCGCAACGCGTCCGCCTGCTCGGCCTCGGTCATCCCGGCCAGCATGCGCCGCTCGACGGACCGTACCGCCGCCGACGCCTGCTCGAGACTCCGCCGTCCGCTCGGTGTGAGCCGGGTCGGCAATGCCTTGCCCACCGGCGCCTCGGCGGGCCGGGTCACGAAGCCGTCGCGTTCCAGGGCCTGGAGCAGCACGTTCATGGTCTGCCGCGTCACGAACGCGCCCCGCGCCAGCTCGGAGTTCGACAAGCCCGGCCGTTGCGACAGCAGTTCCAGGCACGAATAGTGCGTCACGCTCATGCCCAGCGGGCGCAGTACCTCCTCCATCGCGGTGCGCAGCGCGCTCGACGCCTCCTTCAGCAGGTAGCCCAGCGACGTCTCCAGGTCGACACCCTCTTGACTCATGTCAGTATTCTGACATAGCGTGGTTCGTGTCAGAAAGCTGACACGTAACGAGGAGGATCACCATGCCCGTCACCGGCCCCGACTTCATCTCGCTCCAAACGCGCGACCTCGCCGCCTCGCAGGCGTTCTACGAGCACTACCTCGGTCTCGTCCGCGCGCAGACCGGTCCGCCACACGCCGTCGTCTTCGAGACGAAGCCCATCGCCTTCGCGCTGCGCGACCTCGTGCCCGGCACCGATCTCGATTCCGCCGCCCAGCCCGGCATCGGCGCCGCGATCTGGCTGCACGCCACCGAGGTCCAGGCCATCCACGACGCTCTCGCCGCCGACGGGCACGCCATCGTCACCGAGCCCATCGACGGCCCCTTCGGCCGCACATTCACCTTCGCCGATCCCGACGGCTACCGGATCACCCTGCACGACCGCGCCTGAGTGGTCGTAGCTCAGCCGATCATCACGCGGTCGAGCAGGTGGTCGACGAGCTCGGTCGCGCGCTCGGTCATGCCCTGGTCGGTGAGCATGCCCTGGGCCAGTCCGGCGACGGCCAGTAGGATCACCTCGGCATCGGCGCGCAGGGTCGCCTCGTCGGCGTCGGGGCCGCGTAGGGCGCGCAGCTGGGCCGCGACCGCGTCGATGATGTAGGTCGGCGTCTCGGCGGTGTCCGCCGATTCGAGGTGCGGGCCGGTGAGGGTTGCCGCGTGGAAGATGCCCAGGATCATCGTGTTCTCGCGACGGGCTTCGTCGAGCGGCAGCAATCCGAGCAGCACCGTGCGGACAATGTCGCGCGGGCCCGCGCCGGGCCCGAGCTCGCCGAGTGCCTGATGCAACCGGGCGCCGGCATCGGTGACGACCGCACGATGGGTGGCCAGCAGGAACTCGCGCTTGGTGCCGAAGTAGTACTGCACCGACCGGACCGAGACCCCCGCTTCGGCGGCGACGGACTGGAAGGTTGCCGCGTCGAGGCCGCCCCGGGCGATGACCCGCCGGGCCGCGCCGGTGATGGCGGCGCGCCGTTCTTCGTGATCGGCCAAGCGTGGCACCGCTGTCTCCTTGCTGTCCCGTCCGTCGAGGTCTTCATGGTACGCCCATATCACTGATGTGGTACGGTCATATCACCAACGAGATTCAGGGGTGGTCATGGCCAAGCTCGGACGATTCAAGAACGACAAGGCGCGCGAGGAGTACTTCCGCACCTACCGCGCACTCGAAAAGGAGATGCCGGTCCCGTCGACCACGGTCGACATCCCCACGTCCTTCGGCAGCACCCGGGTGCGCACCGCGGGGGCGGGCACCGGGATTCCGATCGTGCTGCTGCACTCGCTGGGCGGCAACAGTCTGGCCTGGAACCATGTCATCGAGGACATCGCGCGCGGGCACGTCGTCCACCTGCCCGAGATGATCGGCACGCCCGGCCTCAGCGTGCAGACCGCCCCGATCGACGAGTCCGGGTTCGGTACGTGGCTGGGCGAGGTGCTCGACGGGCTCGGCGCCGAGCGGGTGCACCTGGTCGGCTATTCGCAGGGCGCCTGGCAGGCGATGGTCACTGCCACCACCCAGCAGCGCAGGCTGGCCAGCCTGACCGTCATCGAGCCGAGCGGCACTCTCACCAAGATCAAGTGGAGCCTGCTGTGGACGATGATCCGGGTCGGCGCGCGCCCGACCGACAAGAACCTGCGCGCGATGAACGCCCGGCTCAACCCCGGTGTCACCCTCAGCGACGCGGAATTCGACGGCGTCAAATCGGCCCTGGGTTTCCACCCCGCCATCGGCTATCCGAAGCTGTTCACCGACGAGCGCCTGGCCACCATCACGACCCCCACCCTGGTGATGCTCGGCGCCGAGTCGCTGGTGGTCGACCCGGTCCTGGCCGAACAGCGCCTGCGCGAGAACCTGCCCCACTGTGAGGTGGTGGTCTTCCCGGGCGAGGGCCACGGCCTGTTCCACGCGATCCCGGAGGACATCGTCCCCCGCATCCTCGACTTCGCCGCCCGCTACGAACCGACCGACGCCCGTCGCGGCGAGTGAGGCCGGTCCTGTCGCCGAGGTGACGGTGTTCAGTCCTCGGTGCCCTCGACGCGCCAGCGGGTCGTCACCGCGCGCACGCACGCGGAGTCGGTGAGGGCGTCGACGGTGTCGGACAGGGCGGACTCGGGGGCGCGGTGGGTCAGGACGATGAGGTGGGCGTCGGTGTCGTGGAGTTCCTGACGGAGGCGGGCGATGCCGACGCCGTGGGCGGCGAAGACCGCCGCGACCTGGGCCAGGGCGCCGGCATGGTCGGTGACGTGCAGGTTCAGGTAGTAGCGGGTGGGGCAGTCGCCGAGCGGGGCGAGGGGGAGTTCGGCGTAGGTCGAGGCGCGCGGGGCGCGGGCACCGTCGACCCGGTTGCGCGCGGCGGTGACCAGGTCGCCCAGCAGCGCCGAGGCCGTCGCTGTGACGTCGGTACCGCCGGAGAACATCAGCGGACCGGCGCCCTCGGCGGTCACCGACACCGCGCTGACCGCCGGGTCCAGCGGGGCGAGCGGATGCTCGGCGGGCAGCAGGGCGGGACCGACGCGCACCGAGATCCTTTCCTTGCCACCGTGTTCGGGTCCCGGCGCCTCGCTGACCAGCGCGCAGACCGTGAGCAGGCGCAGGGTCAGCCCCAGCGATCCGGCCGCCGCGAGATCGTGCGCCGAGGGCGCGCCGAACGGCTCGCGGTGCACGTCACCGGGCTCCACCCGGGTGTGGAAGGCCAAGGTGGCCAGGATGGCGGCCTGGGCCACGGTGCGGTCGGCGTCGTGTCCGGGGAACACCGCGAGCAGTTCGCGCACCCGGTCACCGGAGAGCGACTGGGTCAGTGGGCGGACCACCGGCACACCACCGGCGACCGCCGCCTCGAAATGCAGGTCACCGCCGTGGGTTTCGACGGCCGTCGCCAGCAGGTGCCCGTGGGTGGCGACCAGTGCCGCGTTGGCCGTGATCACCGTGCGGCCCGCGCGCAGTGCGTCGAGCACCGGGGCGAGCGCGTCGGCGGAGTCGCTCGTGTCGATCACCAGATCGGGATCCGCCGCGCCGAGGACCAGCGGCGCGCCGACGCGGGCCCGCAGGTCGGTGCCGGTGTCGCGGATGATCCGGAGGACTTCGGCGGCCAGTGGGCCCGCGCCGAGGACAGTGACATCGAGTTGTGTAGCCATGGATTTCGCCTAACCGCCGAGAGTTGCCGAGCCGGGGGACCGCCCGCCGGCACGCGCTACCCCCGGCTGCCAGTATCACGGCCGAATCGATTCGGCGGCAGTCGTTTTCGTCCACCAATCTCCCCGATGTGCCCGGTTTGCCTGGATACTCGGAAGGGTCACCCGCGGATCGCACGCGGGCGAGCAGGGGAAGGACGACGCCAATGGCCTTGGTGGTACAGAAATTCGGTGGCTCGTCGGTCGCCACGGCGGAGCGGATCCGCCGGGTCGCCGAGCGGATCGTGGAGACCAAGAAGCAGGGCAACGACGTGGTCGTGGTGTGCTCGGCGATGGGCGACACCACCGACGAGCTGCTGGATCTGGCGGGGCAGGTGGCCCCGGCCCCGCCGCCGCGGGAGATGGACATGCTGCTCACCTCCGGCGAGCGCATCTCGAATGCCCTGGTGGCCATGGCCATTCACGCACTCGGCGCCGACGCGCGGTCGTTGACCGGCTCGCAGGCCGGTGTCATCACCACCGGCGCGCACGGCAACGCCAAGATCATCGAGGTCGACCCGGGCCGGGTGCGGCGTGCTCTCGACGACGGCGAGATCGTGCTGGTGGCCGGGTTCCAGGGCGTCAGCCAGGACAGCCGCGACGTGACGACGCTGGGTCGCGGCGGTTCCGACACCACCGCCGTCGCCCTGGCCGCGGCGCTGCACGCCGATGTCTGCGAGATCTACACCGATGTCGACGGCGTGTTCACCGCCGACCCGCGCATCGTCGCCGACGCCCAGAAACTCGACCAGATCTCCTACGAGGAGATGCTGGAGATGGCGGCCTGCGGGTCCAAGGTGCTGATGCTGCGCTGCGTGGAATACGCGCGCCGCTACCACGTTCCGGTGCACGTGCGCTCGTCCTACACCGACGGCATCGGCACCACGGTGTACGGCTCGATGGCCGATATCCCGGCCGAGCAGGCGGTGCTCACCGGCATCGCGCACGACCGCGCCGAAGCCAAGATCACCGTGGTCGGGCTGCCCGACGAACCCGGATACGCGGCCAGGGTGTTCCGCGCGGTCGCCGACGCCGAGATCGGCATCGACATGGTGGTGCAGAACACCGGCACCGGCCGCACCGACATCACCTTCACCCTGCCCGCCGCCGACGGTGACCGCGCCGTCGCGCTGCTGCGCTCGCGCCGCGCCGAGATCGGTTTCGCCGATGTGCGCTACGACGACCGGGTGGGCAAGGTGTCGCTGATCGGCGCGGGGATGAAGAACCATCCCGGCGTGACGGCGACCTTCTGCGAGGCGCTGGCCGCGGCGGGCATCAACCTCGATCTCATCGCCACCTCGCAGATCCGCATCTCGGTGCTGGTCCGCGACACCGATCTCGACGACGCGGTCCAGGTGCTGCACCGCGCCTTCGACCTGGGCGGACCCGAGGTGGCGGTCGTGCACGGCGGCACCGGACGCTGAACCGGGCATAATCGATCGGTCGGCGCCACCTCGACGGTCGGAGGACATGTGAGTACTCGGCTGACCTCGTACACCCGGGCGGGACTCGAGTTCGACGTGGTCGACTCGGGCCCGCTCGACGGTCCCGTCGTCGTTGCCCTGCACGGGTTTCCGCAGACCGCCACCTCCCTCACGGAGCTGAGCGGCCTGCTCGCCGAGCGCGGCTACCGCACCCTCGCGCCGAACCAGCGCGGCTACTCACCCGGTGCCCGCCCGCGCGGACGGCGGGCCTATCGCGTGCCCGAACTGGTCGACGACGTGGCCGCGCTGATCGAGACGCTCGATCGCGGCCCGGTGCACCTGGTCGGCCACGACTGGGGTGCGATGGTCGCGTGGGCGGTGGCGGCGGCCCGGCCCGAGCTGGTCAGCTCGCTGGTCACGAT
This sequence comes from Nocardia sp. NPDC056064, assembly GCF_042266925.1. NCBI lineage: Bacteria > Bacillati > Actinomycetota > Actinomycetes > Mycobacteriales > Nocardiaceae > Nocardia > Nocardia sp. NPDC056064. The sequence goes on from NZ_JBHJWO010000001.1 coordinate 26,970, forward strand.
CTCGGTGCCGCATCCCGGCGCGTTCCTGCGGTCGCTGGTGAGCAGCGACCAGCTGCTCCGCTCGTACTACATCGGCCTGTTCCAGCTGCCCGTGCTGCCCGAGTACCTGCTGCGCACCCGGCCCACGCTGCTGGACCGGGTGCTGTCCTCGACCGGGATGCCGCCCGAGGCGAAGGCGCGGGTGCGCACCGAGATCGTCGACGGCGGCGCGCTCACCGGCGGCCTGAACTGGTATCGCGGGCTGCCGTTCGGGGGCTTGGGTGGCCGGGCCGGCCGGGTGCGGGCGCCGGTGACCCACGTGTGGAGCACCGGTGACACCGCGCTCACCCGCCGCGGCGCCGAACTGGCCGGGGACTACGCCCGCGGTGACTACCGGCTGGTGGTGCTCGACGGCGCCTCGCACTGGCTGCCCGACGAACACCCGGCCGAGCTGGCCGGGATCATCGCCGAACGGATCGAATCCACCCGCCGGTGACCGCCGAGGTGCCGGTCAGGGATGGACCAGCGGACGCCACGCCGCGGCGGTGGCCGGGATGAGCGGCGCCGGGCCGGGGGCGGCCCGCGCCGCCAGCCGTTCGACGATGCGCGCGCGTACCCCGCACCACTCGTCGTGCAGGATCGAATAGAACGCGGTATCGCGTACCGCGCCGTCGAGCCCGCGCGAATGTGCCCGGCGCACACCGTCACACACGGCACCGAGACGTTCGATCGCCGCGCGGGACCGCTGATTGCGGGCGTCGGCGCGCAGGCTGACCCGGCGCACACCCCAGCCGTCGAAGGCGTGGGTGAGCAGTAGCAGCTTGGATTCGAGATTCACCTGGCCGCCGCGCACCGCGGGCACCAGCCAGGTGTTGCCGATCTCGACGGCGTCGGGGATCGCGCCGCCGGGCAGCGCGGTCACCGGCTCGGCCGACAACGGCCAGGTCAGCGGGCCCTGCCAGTAGTCGAGTCGGGTGAAGCGGGTCGCGCCGACCACGCAGTCGTCGGCGGTGGTGCGGATCGCGAAAGCCAGCGCGGTGCCTGCCAGTTGCGCGGCTTCGGCCTGGAAGACATAGGTGCGCGCCTCCTGTTCACCGTGCGGGACGATGGTGAACCCGGCTTGTCCGTCGAGCGCGGCCGCCGCGGCGACCAAGCCGGGAACATGGTGGGGTGCAAGCGGTTCCAGCCGTACGATGCGGCCATCGAGGATAACGGGTGCGGGCATGGTGTCCGGCGTCCTTCGTCTGATGAGGGTCGCCGAATCACGAGGCGTGGATCTCACGCGGCACGTGATTGCGGCGAAGCGACACGAACGATCCAGCGGCATCGAAAAAAGCAAGATGGACGATAGCCCACCGTGCCGCGTTCGCCCACACGAACGCACAAGATGTCGTGACCGGAAAATTTCCCGGTTTCCCCGACCCGGACGAAACGCCTACCGTTTGTCGGCGATCGCCGCGACGATGAGTTCCTCCCACACCGACAGGTCCCGGTCGGCCGAGCCGATCTGCGGGGCCGCGCCGTCGGCCGGGCCGCTCTGCCGCCAGCGCGCCGCGGCCACCACGCCGGGCTCCTGCAGGACGAGCTCGCCGAACAGGGCCTCGATCTCGGCGTCGGTGCGCCAGCGGCCGCGCCCGAAGGTCGACTGCAGTTTGCTCTCGGCCTCGATGGTCTCGGCGTTGTCACCGGAGCGGAAGTGCGAGATGAACACACTGCTGCCCGCCGGGATCTGCTCGGCCCAGTAGCGCACGACGGCCTGCGGGTCCTCGTCGTCGTTGAGGTGGTGCAGGATCGCGCTGAAGATCACGCCGATCGGCTTGCCGAAGTCGATCAGCCGCGCGACCTCGGGGTGCTCGCGGATCTCGGTGGAATCGCGGACGTCGGCGTGGATGACGGTGGTGTTGGCGTCGGTGGCCAGCAGCGCGCGGCCGTGCGCGAGCACGATCGGGTCGTTGTCGATGTAGACCACCTTCGCGTCCGGGTTCACCCGCTGCGCGACCTGGTGCACATTGTCGGCGGTGGGCAGGCCGGAGCCGAAGTCGAGGAACTGGGTGAGCCCGGCGCCTGCCATCTCGCGCACCGCGCGGGTCAGCGCCTGGCGGTTGGTGAAGGCGATCGCGACCGAACCGGGCAGGTTCAGCTTGAAGTGATCGCCGACCGCGCGGTCGACCTCGTAGTTGTCCTTGCCGCCGAGGAGATAGTCGTAGACCCGGGCGATGCTCGGCGTCGACTGGTCGATCACATTCGCGCTGTCGCTCATCGTCGAGGACCTCTCCCGTTGTGCTGGTACATGATGTCGCCCATCGTAGGAGAACTTCGGCGTGTCGGCAGGGTTTCGGTGCGCGGCCGGAGGCGAAATCGGTTCGGGGCGTATCGGTTCCGGTGCGGTCGGGTGGTGGGGACGGCCGCTGTTCCGGTCGGTCCGATGGTGTGGGTCACGGCGGTGGCAACCTCGTGACCGGTGGTGTTCGCGCACGTCGAAGCCGTAACGGTTCGATAAATCACACGGCTGACAGTATTTTGAGCAAACGTCCAGTTGTTCTGCTGTTTCGCCAGTTCCGTGACCGGTTCACCGGCGACGCCGGGTTCGTTACCCGTTCGTGTCGCACATCAGTTCCATGTGACGCAGATCACACTGGGGTGTCATTCGTCCGGTTCGGGTGGCACGCTCGTAATTGCTGAACGTTAACCGTTTGTGATCATCGCCAGGGTCGGTGTGGACCTTGCGTCACGAACGCACCACCAGGGGATCGGGCAGTGATCACCCGCCGGCCGTGTCGAAACGGCCTTCCGGAAGGGGCCACATGGTTATGAGCAGCATGTACTTCGAGTCCGACAGCAACCTGCCGGTTACCGGCCGTGATCGTCGCGTCACCGCCGCCGACTCGCCCCTCGCCCCGCTCGCTATGCCGGGATTGATCCTCGGCATGACCCTGCTCGGCCTCGGCATCATCGCCGCGGTGCGCCTGGGCGACTGGACGGGCGACTACGGCGTGCCGCTGGTCGTGCTGGCCTATGTCTTCTATATGGCCGCCGCCGCGCGCCTGGTGCAGTGGAGTGCGTTCACGGTCTGGGCGCTGCGCCACCGGTGAGGCCCGGCTGCCTCAGCCGTCGTGCAGGATGCGCGCGGCGGCCGCGAGCCCGTCGGCCGAGCCCACCACGATCAGCACATCGCCGGCGGTGATCAGGAATTCCGGCCCCGGTGACGCCAGTACCGCGCCGGTGCGCATCGCGGCGACGATCGAGGCTTTGGTGCGGGTGCGCAGCCGGGTCTCGCCGAGCGTGCGCCCGTCGTAGGGCGACCCGGCGCCCACCGGGAACTGCCGGGTGTGCACGCCGTCGAACTCGCGATGCTCGGCCTCGAGCCGGGCCACCACCTGTGGGGCGCCCAGCAGGCTCGCCAGGGCCGACGCCTCGTCGGCGGTGAGCGCTACCTGATCGGTCACCTCCGGATTGCCCGGCCTGCCGACGAGCAGCTCGACGGTGCCGTCGCGCCGCTCGACCACGCCGATCCGGCGCCCGCCCTTGCGCGCCGTGAAATCCTTGCGTACCCCCACGCCGGGCAGTGGCGTCACGTCGATCTGCACACCGTCCACTGTAACCGGACAAAATGGACGGACGCTGGTCACAGTTCGACGGCGGGCGCGCTCCGTTTGCCGGGAAGACGATGCCAGGAATGTGCTGCGGCGGAAAGCTGACCACGCCGGCGAAGAGCCGGGCGGAAAAGGAGACGACATGCGGGCGTTGACTGTGGTGCCGAACCAGGCCGGATCGCTGCGAGTGCAGGAGGTTCCCGATCCGGTACCCGGGCCGGGCGAACTGCTCGTCGACGGAGTGTCACTGGGGATCTGCGGTACCGACCGCGAGATCGCGAGCGGCCTCTACGGCTGGGCCCCACCGGGCAGGGAGCGGCTGGTGCTCGGGCACGAATCGCTGGGCCGGGTGCGCAGCGCGCCGGACGGAAGTGGTTTCGCCCCCGGCGATCTCGTGGTCGGGATCGTGCGGCGCCCGGACCCGGTGCCGTGTGGCGCGTGCGCGCGCGGCGAGTTCGACATGTGCCGCAACGGCCGCTACGTCGAGCGCGGGATCAAGGAGATCGACGGTTACGGCTCGACCGCGTGGGTGGTCCGGGCCGACTACACGGTGAAACTCGATCCGGCGCTGACCGAGGTCGGTGTGCTGATGGAACCGACCACGGTGGTCGCCAAGGCCTGGGACCAGATCGAGCGGATCAACCAGCGCGCCTGGTTCGAACCGAAATCGGTGCTGGTCACCGGTGCCGGGCCGATCGGCCTGCTGGCCGCGCTGCTCGGCGCCCAGCGCGGGCTGGACGTGCACGTGCTCGACCGCACCGACGAGGGCCCCAAGCCCGGCCTGGTCGCCGATCTGGGCGCCACCTTCCACACCGGCTCGGCCGCGGCGGTGGCCGACGAGATCCAGCCGGACGTGGTCGTCGAGGCGACCGGGGCGCCCGCGGTGGCGTTGCAGGCCATGGAGGTGAACAACCCGGGTGTGCTGGTCTGCCTGACCGGCGTCTCCTCGCCGGGCAGCGACACCGAGGTCGACGTCGGCGGTCTGAACCGCAATATCGTGCTGGACAACGCACTGGTCTTCGGCTCGGTCAACGCCAACCGGCACCACTACGAACTCGCCGCCGACGCCCTGGCGAAGGCCGACGCCTCCTGGCTGACCCGGCTGATCACCCGGCGACTGCCGCTCGAGCGCGCGCTCGAGGCCTTCGATCCGGGTGACCACGCCGACATCAAGGTCGTCGTCGACCTCTGAACTCAGTCCTGCGGCGGATCGACGAAGATGTCGTACTCGAGTTCGCCCGCGCCGCCGTAGCCCGACAGGTCGGTGATGCCTTCGGCGCGCAGCACGTCGACATCGAGGTAGGTGTTGCCGGTGGTCGTCCGCGCGTCCTTGCCCAGGATGGCCACGGCGGCGTCGGCGACGATCTGCGGGGTGCGGGCCTTGGCGATGGCGTCGTCCCCGCCGAGCAGGTTCTGCACCGCCGCGGTCGCGATCAGCGTCTCGGGCCACAGGCAGTTGGCGGCCACGCCGTGCTCGGCGTACTCGGCCGCCCAGCCCAGCGTCAGCAGGGACATGCCGTACTTGGCGAGCATGTAGGCCGGGGCTTGGCCGAGCCACTTCTGGCTGAGGTTCAGCGGCGGGGACAGGCTCAGGATGTGCGCGTTGTCGCTCTCGCGCAGGTGCGGCAGACAGGTCGAGGAGAGCAGGTAGGTGCCGCGCAGCTGGATCTGCTGCATGAGGTCGAAGCGTTTGATCGGCAGCTCCTCGGTCGGGGCCAGCGCGATCGCCGAGGCGTTGTTGACGCAGTAGTCGATGCCGCCGAAGCGCTCCACCGCCTTGGCGACGGCGTTGCGCACCGAGTCCTCGTCGCGCACGTCGCCCACCACCGCCAGCGCCTGGCCACCGGCCGCCTCGATCTCGGCGGCGGCGGTGTGGATGGTGCCGGGCAGGCGCGGATCGGGGGCATCGGTCTTGGCGAGCAGCACGATATTGGCGCCCTGGCGCGCGGCGGCGACGGCGATCGCCAGGCCGATACCGCGGCTGCCACCGGACATGATCATCGTGCGCCCGGCCAGCGGGAACGGGGCTGTCATGGGGACTCCTTGTCGTGGACGAGGCCGCGAGGCGGCTGCTACGCGGTGACGTTACAGATGCAAAACGACTGTGGCAAGACTGAAATATGTACACTCGAGGCGTGAAAAGCGCTGTGACCGGCTCCGACGTCGCCATCCGTCCGGTGACCGCGCGCTCGGCCCTGGTCCGCATCCTCATCGCCGCCGAGTCCCCGACGCTGAGCTCCCGGGAGATCTGCGCCGTCACCACCGCCTTGGGCTACCCCGAGACCACCATTCGCGTGGCGGTCTCGCGGATGGTGGCCTCGGGCGAACTGCTGCGGGATCGCCGCGCCTACACCCTCGTGCCCGCGCTGCGTGCGCGGCGCAGCGAACTCGATCCGCCGCGCACCCGGCCGTGGACGGGGGAGTGGGACCAGGTCGTGGTCACCGCGAGCGGCCGCCCCGCCGCCGACCGGGCGGCGCTGCGGGCCGCGCTGCTGTCCGCGCGCCTGGCCGAACTGCGTGAGGGCGTCTGGATGCGCCCGGCCAATCTCGATCGCCCCTGGCCCGGCGCCTTCGACGACGCCCTGTTCCGGCTGCGGACCCACGCGGTCGATGACCCGGTGGAGCTCGCGCACCGCCTCTGGCCGCTGGGCGCCTGGGCCGAGCGCGCCACGGACATCCTGGCCGCCACCGAAACCTCCGATCCCACCGCGAGATTCGCCGCGGTCTGCGCGGGGCTCGACCATCTCACCACCGACCCGGTGCTGCCCGCCGAGCTGCTGCCCGCCGGCTGGCCCGCCGACCGGCTCCGGGCGGCGACCACCGCCTATCTCGCGTGGTTCCGCACGCTCGCCCCGGCGGACGTCGACCGCTGAAAAGCCCAGGCTTCGGCACACATCCACGGTAACTCCTGTGCGCCTCCCTCGGTGCGCGACGATCAGCGCCTACGATGGGGGAGCCGTGCGACGTGGCGGCGCCGCATGGTGCGTGGGGAAGGACCCGCCCCGACAGTTGGGGCGGGTCGCACACACCGGCAGCAGTGGACGTCACGCGACGGTGCGCGATCGGTTTCCGGTTCCGGATGCCGCGCAACGGAATTCGTGCGCGGCATCGCCGGGGCCGCCGGTCACGGCGAGGTCGCCGGGGGCCCGCCGATTCCGAGCATCCGGAGAGCCAGGTCCGCGTAGTCGGTCGCGATCTGTTCCGGGGTGGCCGCCCCGCCGAGCCGAAACCATTGCGGCAGTGCGGTGCACATGGTGGCGATCGCCCGGCCGGCCGTGCGCGCCCGCGCGGTGTCCAGGCCCGCCTCGGTGAGGGCCGCGTCGATGTCGGCGTCGAGCCGGTGCTGGATGGCGTTGCGCGAGGCGGTGATCCGGCGCCGGTTGTCCGGGGTCAGGCTGCGCATCTCGCTGGCGCCGATGAAGGCCAGCTCGCGGCGATGGGTGTGGAACAGCGCGAGCGCCTCCACCACGCGCGCCACCCGGTCGCGCCCGGTCCCGGCCTCCCGGCGGGCCGCGTCCACCCGGCGGTGCAACTCGTCCATGGTCAGATCGAGCGCGCGCACCAGCAGATCCTGTTTGTCGCGGTAGTGGTGATACACGCCGGGCACGCTCATGCCCGCGCGCCGCGCGATCGTGCGCATGGTGGCGCCGTGGTAGCCGGTCTCGACGAAGGCGGCGATGGCGGCGGCCAGCACCGGATCGATGTCCAGCGGCGGGAACGCCCGCCACGAATGCGGCGGGTGCTCGACGACGGCCACGCGCGGCGGCGCCTGTTCCGGGAGTTCGCCGAGCAGGGTGGAGGCCGCGACGCCGAGCGTCTCGGCCAGCACGAGCAGGCGGGCGGCCGAGACGCCGGTCTTGCCGTTCTCCACGGCACTCAGCGTCGCCGGGCTCACGCCGACGCGCTGGGCGGCCTCGCGCAGCGACAGACCGGCGGCGGTGCGGGCCCGGCGGACCCGCGCGCCCAGCGCCTGCTGTTCGGAAGTCTTCACCTGTTCAGGATAGCTGAACAAGTGTTCGCCGATAGAAACCGGCATTGACACCGATAGTGACCACATGTCAGGGTCGATAGCATTAGTTGCCGAGCGTTCGTTCGGCACCCGAGGTCGAGGAGTTGGTCCGTGGCGATCGATCTGTCCCATCCCGCCGAGGTGCGGCGCCTGGCCGAGGCCACCCGTGCCTTCGTCCGCGAGCAGGTGCTCCCGCTCGACGACGCGCACGACGGTGACATCACCGCCGCCGGTGGCGAGAAGCTCCGGATCGAACTGCAGCAGGCCGCCCGCGACGCCGGTGTCTTCGCCCCGCACGCGCCCGTGGAATTCGGCGGTCACGGGCTCGGTATGTCCGATCGCGCACCGATCTTCGAGGAGGCGGGCTACTCGCTGTTCGGCCCGACGGCACTGAATATCGCCGCCCCCGACGAGGGCAATGTCCACATGCTCGCCCACATCGCCGACCCGGAGCAGAAGCAGCAGTACCTCGCGCCGCTGGCCCGCGGCGAGGTGCGCTCGGCCTTCGCCATGACCGAGCCCGCCCCCGGCGCCGGGTCCGACCCGTCCGCCCTGCGCACCCGCGCGGTCCGCGCCGACGGCGGCTGGCGGATCACCGGCCACAAGATGTTCATCACCGGTGCCGACGGTGCCGGCTTCTTCATCATCATGGCCCGCACCTCCGGCGAACCCGGGCAGCGCGGCGGCGCGACCATGTTCCTCACCCCCGCCGCCGCCCCCGGCCTGCGCGTCGGCAGGCACATCGACACCCTGGACCGCTCCATGCTCGGCGGCCACTGCGAGGTGTTCTTCGAGGACCTGTTCGTCCCCGATTCGGCGGTGCTGGGCGAGGTCGACCGCGGTTTCGACTACGCCCAAGTCCGCCTCGGCCCCGCCCGGATGACCCACGTGATGCGCTGGCTCGGCGCCGCTCGCCGCGGTCACGATGTCGCGGTGGCCCGGGTGGCCGAGCGCGAGGGGTTCGGTTCGCGGCTGGGCGATCTCGGGATGATCCAGCAGATGATCGCCGACAACGAGATCGAGATCGCCGCCACCCGCGCCCTGCTCACCCGCGCCTGCTGGGAACTCGACAACGGCGAGACCGCCGCCAACTCGACCTCCATCGCGAAAACCTTTGCCGCCGAGGCGATCTTCCGGATCATCGACCGCAGCATGCAGATGTGCGGCGGTCTCGGTGTCGCCGCCGATCTGCCGCTGGCCCGGCTCTCCCGCGAGGTGCGCCCCTTCCGGATCTACGACGGGCCCTCCGAGGTGCACCGCTGGGCCATCGCCAAGCGCGTGGTCGGCGCGGCCAAGCGAGCGCAGCGGGACAGCGAATGAGCCTGCCCGGCATGGAGATCGCCGCCCTCGAGCGGTTCCTGCGCGACCAGGGTGTGCCGGTGCGCGGTGCGCTGCGGGTGGAGCTGATCAGCGGCGGCCGCTCGAACCTCACCTTCGCCGCCGCCGACGACGTGTCGCGCTGGGTGGTCCGGCGGCCCCCGGTCGCGGGTCTCACCCCGTCCGCGCACGACATGGCCCGCGAGTACACCGTCACCAGCGCCCTGCGTGATTCGGCCGTGCCGGTGGCGCGCACCGTCGCCTTCGACGCCGACGGGAGCGCCCTGGGCGCCCCGATGACGGTGGTCGAATTCGTCGACGGCACCGTCGTGCGTGATCAGGACGACCTCGCCACCTTCACCGACGACCAGGTCACCACGGCCACCACCGCGCTGGTCCGGGTCCTGGCCGACCTGCACGCGGTCGACCCCGCCGCCGTCGGCTTGGCGGAGTTCGGGCGTCCGACGGGTTTCGTCGAACGTCAGGTGAGGTTGTGGGCGTCGCAGTGGGACCGGGTCAAGACCAGGGACCTGCCCGATGTCGCCACCCTGCACTCGGCGCTGGTCGACGCCGTCCCCGGCCGGTCGAGCACCTCGATCGTGCACGGCGACTTCCGGATCGACAACACGATTCTCGACACCGCCGACCCGGGACGTGTTCGCGCCGTGGTGGATTGGGAACTGTCCACCCTCGGTGACCCGCTCACCGATGTCGCCCTGATGTGCGTCTACCGATCCCCGATCTTCGATCTGGTCCTCGGTTCGCGCGCCGCCTGGACCAGCGACCGCCTACCCACCCCCGACACCCTGGCCCAGACCTACGCCACCGCCGCGGGCCGCGATCTCGACGACTGGGGCTTCTACCTGGCCCTGGCCAACTTCAAACTCGGCATCATCGGCGAGGGCATCACCCACCGGGCCCGCCAGGGCTCCGACGCCGGTGCGGCCGCCGACCGCGCCGCCGAGGCCACCCCCGAATTCATGGCCGCCGGCCTGCGCGCACTGCGAGGACAACGATGACCACCACCCGTTCCGCCCTGATCAGCGGCGCCTCCCGCGGCATCGGCCTCGGCATCGCCCACCGCCTCGCCCAGCAGGGCTACGCCCTCACCATCACCGCCCGCGACGCGGCCCGCCTCGACGCCGTCGCCGCCGAGCTCCGCGCGGCGGGCGCCCCCGAAGTGGTGCCGGTCGCCGCCGACATGGCCGACGAGGACGCCATCGACCGGGTCGTGGCCATCCACGGCGACCACCACGACACCCTGTCGGCGCTGATCCTCAACGCCGGTGTCGGCACCGCGGGCCCGCTGGCCGACGCCTCCCTGCGCCGCTTCGACAAGACGATCGCCGTCAATGTGCGCGCCCCGCTCCAGCTGATCCAGACCGCGCTGCCACTGCTGCGCGCCGCCGCCGCGGCCGAACCGGCACGCGGGGCCAAGGTCATCGCGCTGTCCTCGATCACCGGTGTCTACGCCGAAGCCGGGCTGGCCGTCTACGGCGCGGCCAAGGCGGCCCTCATCTCCCTGCTGGCCACCTTCAACGCCGAGGAATCCGGCAACGGCATCACCGCCACCGCGCTGGCACCCGGCTATGTCGACACCGAGATGAGCGCCTGGATCCACGACCGCATCCCGCCGGAACGCATGCTCGCCGTCGACGACATCGTCGAACTGGCCGACGCGCTGCTGCGCCTGTCCTCGCGCGCGGTCGTCCCGGAGATCGTGCTCTCACGCGCCGGGGCCGACGCCTATCACGCCTGACGCGGCCCCGGTGCGGCTCAGCTCGCGCGGCGCTGCGGCTCGCCGCGGTAGCGGGTGTAGCCGCCGTCGATCTTCAGCAGCTTCCACAGCGGCCTGGTCACCGGGTTCAGGAACCCGAGTTCGTCGGCGAGCGTGCGCATGTCACCGAAGAACCCGCTGAGGATCTGCCGGGAGGCCGGGCTGCGCCAGAACGCGTCCTTGAACACCGCGTCGGGGATGTCGAACTTGCGGGCGAAGGACTTCGACGGTTTCACCAGTTCGTCGGCCAGCCAGCGCATCGCGATCGGGAACGCCACCGCGCAGGCCGCCGTGCTCACCGGGTTCATCCGCGCCACGTGCGCGCGCAGGAACTCGTTGGCGAAGGAGATGTGGCGCGCCTCCTCGGCGATATGGATCTCCATGATCCGCCGCAGCGTCGGCTGGGTCGCGCTGCCCGAACGCAGCAATGCCTTCTGGTAGTGGTCGATCGGCTCCTCGCCGCCGAGGATGCCGATGAACAGGATGACCCAGAAGTAGCCGCCCGCCACCCCGATGAACGGCGAGGCCAGCCGGAACAGCGGCCGCATGCCGGGCACATCGTCACCGATGCGGTTCACCAGCTCCTGGAACATCTGGATGTGGTTGCACTCCTCGGTCATCTCGTGGAGGCAGTACCGGAATTCGGGGGAGCCGTTGGGCAGCGCCATGGCGTACTGCATCATCCCGCGGATCAGGATGGACTCGAACGCGAGACCGACCTTGGCGGCATTGGCCTGGCGCCAGCGCCCGATCTCGACGCGCTGCTCGAGCGGCAGGTTCTGATACCAGCTCGTCGCGCCGAGCGGGTCGAGTTCGGGTGAGAGGACCCAGCGCGGGTCGTCCCGGTCGATCGCCAGTTCCGGTGCGTCCCAGTCGATATCGAGATACGGATCGAACCGCCGGTGGACCGACCCCTCCGACAGGGTGAGCAGGGTGTCCGCGTACTCCGATGCCTGTGTCGTGGTCTTCGAGAACGTCATTGTTTCTCTCCAATGTCACCGGGATGGCCGAGGTACCGGCACATTCCCCATGTAACTGTAACGCACTGTCGCACCTATTTCCAGGGGTCGTCAGTCGGCCCGGGGGATTCGTCCGTCGACATCGGTGAAGCCGTACTCGACCGCGAGGTCGGCCACCTTCCACGCCTTGCCCGCCCGGCTCGCGCGATCCGGGTCCGCGGCCAGGGCCACCACGGCCCGGCCGGGGAAACGGGGGGTTTCGGCGGCGCCGAGATCGAAGGTGCCCTCACCGGGCAGGGTGACCAGGCGCCGTCCCTGATCGTCGGCGGGCACCAGCTGGAGCAGCTCGGTGTCGACGATGCCCGGCCAGATCGAGACCGCCGTCGCGCCGGTGCCGTCGAGGTCGTGGGCCAGATCGGCGGTGAGCCGGTCCAGGGCGGTCTTGCCGACGCCGTAGACCGCGTTGTGCATATAGCGCTGCGCGCCCGGGGAGGACACATTGACGATCAACCCCGCCGACCCGATCAGCGCGGGCGCCGCGAAAACACTGGCCACATAGTGTGATCGCACGCCCACGTCGAAGGTCTCGTCCCACGCCTTCGGCGGCACGTCCCAGAACTTGCGCCCGAGCCAGCGGGCCGCGGCGGGGGAGTTGTAGACATTGTTGACCAGCACATCGAGCCTGCCCTGCTCGGCGCCGACCTGCGCGAACAGCTGCTCGACCGCCGCGTCGTCGCGATGATCGCAGACCACCGCCACGCCGCGCCCGCCGAGTTCGGTGATCTCGGCGGCGGTGTCGTGCACGCTGCCGGGCAGCCTGCCCGGCGCGGTCGTGCGCCCGGTGACGTAGACCGTCGCCCCGGCCGCGCCGAGTTCCAGGGCGATGCCCTTGCCGATGCCGCGGCTGGCTCCGGTCACCACCGCGACGCGCCCGGCCAGAATCTGGGGTGTTCCGCTCATGACCTCCGGACACTACCGTGAAATAAGAACACGTTCTAGAAATTGGAGATGGTAGTGGAGCAGACCCATCGATTCCTCGACACCGACGGCGCCCGGATGCACCTCACCGAGCAGGGCAGCGGCTTCCCCGTGGTGTTCTGTCACGGCTTCCCGCACACCGGCTTCATCTGGCATCGCCAGGTGAGCGCCGTGTCCGCGGCCGGATTCCACGCCATCGCCCCCGACCTGCGTGGCTACGGCCGCACCGAGGCCCCCGGCGACGTCACCGCCTACACCAACGCGGCGGTGATCGGCGACCTGCTGGCCCTGCTCGACGACATCGGCGCGGAGCGGGCCGTGTTCGTCGGCCTGGATTTCGGCGCCCAGCTGGTGTGGGAGCTCGCCCTGCGCGCCCCCGAACGCGTCGCCGCCGCGATCGTGCTCAACAATCCGTTCTCGCCCCGCCCGCCCCGCGTGCCGTCCGAATACTGGACCAAGGCCGCGCAGCGGCACTTCCTGCATCTGGCCTATTTCCAGGAGCCGGGCGTCGCCGATGCCGAATTGGCCGCGCGGACACGGGAATTCCTCGCCCGCGTCTACTTCTCGCTCTCCGGCGACTACCACTACCTCGACTCCTGGAAGAACCCGCCCGGCCTCGGCTACCTCGACGTGCTGCCCCAGGCTCCCGCGCTGCCGTGGCCGTGGCTCAGCGACGCCGAATTCGACACCCTGGCCACCGAATTCGAGCGCACCGGTTTCACCGGCGGCCTGAACTGGTATCGCAATCTGGACCGGAACTGGGAACTCACCGAGCCCTTCGCCGGTGCCACCGTGCAGGTTCCCACCTATTTCCTCTACGGCGAGAACGATCCCGACATGGAGGGCTTCAGCGGCCGCGACCCCCTGGCCGCCCTGCGCGCGTCGGTCACCGATCTGCGTGCGGTGGTGCGGGTTCCGGGCGCCGGGCACCTGGTCCAGCTCGAGCGGACCGACGCGGTGGACGACTTCCTGCTCACCGCGCTGCGCGAGGTCACGGTGTCTGCCCGGTCCTAGGGCTACCAGTGCATCGGGGTCGGCACGAACGGTGGCACCTGCTCGGGTGTCACCGCCGAGACGACCAGCACGCCCGCGCCGAGGAAGTTCGCCACGGCGCGGTCGATGTGGTCGGCCGAGGTCACGATGACCGCGTCCTTGGCGCCGATCTCGCGCAGGATCATCGCGGAGAACTGCGCGTTCTGGATCGTCGAGTCGGCCTGCGGTTCGCGATGGATCCGCTCGGCGGCGATCCCGCGCTCGACCAGCCAGGCCGTCATCGCGTCGGCCTCGGTGATGCCGTTGTGCGGATTGCCGCCGGTCACCACGATCGGCGACAGCGGGGCGAGCACCGCCTGGACATAGCCGGCGGTGAGCCGGTCGACCAGTTCCGGACGCATGCTGCCGTCGGGCAGCAGCCCGTAGCCGAGGATGACGATCGCCGTCTCGGGACCGCGCACCCCCAGTGGTGCGACGGCGGCGGCCGGCCCGGGGCCGATCAGCGCGAGTGGCGTGCCGAACACCGCCGAGGTGGCGATCACCGCCCCGGCGACGGCACAGGGCAGGCGCCGGGCGAACGAGCGAAAGTGGACAAATGGGGCGAACATGGAGACTCCCGAATATTCCGGTGATGTCGCCACAGAATCCGCTGTCGGGGCCGGGAATTCGTCGGCCATTCGCTGTTCCTGGACAATTCACACGCGGATCACGAGGGTTTGGTGGTGCGCGGAAACGCCGCTGTTGCACGGCCCAGCGGCAGCCCTTCGCGATTGGGACGAACCCCGCCGGACCTCCGTCGATGCCGGTAGCGGCCGGTTCGTCGCTGTTTCTCCAAAGACCGGACCGGTCGTTATGTGACTGGCGACAATATCGCGGAGAATGGTTGCCCGGGGCGTCCGGAACACCGATGGTGGATACGTGGGATTTGTAGTCCCATGCATCGGAACGAGCCGTGTGGATTCGACATCGGAGTCAGAATGAACAGCTTGCTCGACAATCATCGTGGATGGGTCGCCGATATCTTCGCCGACGGATTGCGCGGCCACAGCGACACTCCCGACCCGCGGGCCACCGTGGCGGTCGACGCGAAGCCGCTCTCCCCCCGCGACCGGCGCCCCCGCGACGAGAAGGAAGTGATCGGCTGGCGCGCGCTGTGCACCTGCGGCGCCTGGCAGGGCCGCACCTGGCTCCGCGCCGGCCACGCCGACGACCACTCCCCGCTCGACCGCGTCCTGCACTGCCCCGGTGGCCGCCTGGCCCCCGAGCTCACCCGCCTGGTCGTCGCCGAATGGGACTACCACCGCCTGGAGATGCAGGCCCTGCTCCCCGTCCACCTGGCCTTCCAGGACTCCGCCTCCGCCCAGCAGCGCCTGGTCGAGGCCGTGCGCTTCGTCCGCGCCTCCGGCGCGTCCTGGGACGCCGTCGGCCGGGTGATCGGCGCCGAGTCCGCCGAAGCCGCCGAACGCACCTTCCGCCCCTGGCTGACTCCCGCCTTCGCCGACGGCGTGACCGCCGATCTGCCCTAGGAAACCGCTCTACTCTGGAAGGAAACCCACCCGGAGGGAGGTTTCCGTGACCGGCGTCCGACGCGCCCTGACGGCCGCGCTGCTGGCCCTCACGGTGGCCTCCTGCGCTCAGGACCAGCAGCCGGACGCACCCGCGACCCCGATCGCCTCCTCGGTCGCGCCGAGCAGTCCCGGCGGCATCCCCGACCTGGGCGCCCCCGAAGAGGTGGCGCAGGGCATCGATGTCCCCTGGGGCCTGGCCTTCCTTCCCGACGGCACCGCACTGGTCGCCGAACGCGACTCCGGGCGAATCCTGCGCGTGACACCCGGCCGCGCACCCGAACTGTTCCACGAGGTCCCCGGCGTCGTCGCCCGCGGCGAAGGCGGGCTGCTCGGCCTGGCCGTCGCCCCCGGCGAATCCGGTGCGGTCTACGCCTATTTCACCGCCGAGAACGACAACCGCATCCTGCGTGTGCGCCCCGGCGAACCGGAGGAGATCGTCTACACCGGAATCGCGAAGGCAGGCAACCACAACGGCGGCCGCATCGCCTTCGGCCCCGATGGCATGCTCTACGTCGGCACCGGCGACGCGGGCGACAGCGCCCTGTCCCAGGACCCCGCGAGCCCCAACGGCAAGATCTTGCGCCTGACCCCCGACGGCGCCCCCGCCCCGGGCAATCCGACCCCGGGCTCCCCGGTCCTGAGCCTGGGCCACCGCAATGTCCAGGGCCTGGCCTGGGACCGCACCGGCCGCCTCTTCGCCGCCGAATTCGGCCAGAACCGCCTCGATGAACTCAACCTCGTCGAACCCGGCCGCGACTACGGCTGGCCCACCGTCGAAGGCCCCGGTGGCAGCGACCGCGGCTTCACCGACCCCGTGCTCACCTGGCCGACCTCGGCGGCGTCCCCCTCCGGTATCGCCATCGCAGGCGACACCCTCTATCTCGCCGCCCTGCGCGGCGAAAGACTCTGGACCACAACGCTGTCCGACGGGACCGCCGCCACCCCGCGACCGGTGTTCGACGACACCTACGGCCGCCTGCGCACCGTAGCCGTGGCCCCCGACGGCGCGCTCTGGCTCACCACCTCCAACACCGACGGCCGCGGCGACCCACGCACCGGCGACGACCGCGTCCTGCGTTTCCCGGCACGCTGATCGCGCGCGGGGAACCTGTCGGCGCCCGCCGCTACTCTGCTCGAATGGTCGATTCCGATGCGGCGGTGCGCCGGCTGACCCGCGAAGCGGGAAACCTCCTGCAGCCCTACGGTTTCCACGGCGACGACACCCGCTGGGTGCACCTCGCCCCCGAAGGAGTCGCCACCATCCGCCGCACCCGCGTGCAACGCACCTGGACCGACGGCCGCCAGGTCCTCACCTTCGGCCTCGAACTCACCGCAACCCCCCGCGCCTGGTGGGAACACTGCACCCACCGCGACACCGCACTCGGCCTCCCGCCCACCCCGCTCGACCAGGCCACCGGCCCCGGCCTCCTCGACACCGCCGGTCTCCCCACCGACCTCACCACCCCCTGGACCCTGCGCACCGACCCCACCCGCCCCGGCCGCCACGCCCACCCCACCGACCTGGCCACCATCCGCGCCGACCTCCCCCGCCGCGTCCACGCCTACGCCCGCCGAGCACTACGCCTCCTCGACCCCACCCACCACGCCCGAGAACTCCAATCCACCCACCCCGAAGCCACCGAACCCATCCGGGTCCTCCTGTCGACCTAGATCCCGAGCCGCCTATTCGAGCCCACATCCTGGGCATCGCTCCGCGCCGCGCGCTCTCGGCAACTCGGCCGAACGATCCAAAGCATCACGAACCCACCATGACCGGTCGTAAACTGCCTGCACACAGCTGCCGACCCCGAGGCCCCGCATGACTCAGCCGCAACAACCGCGACCCGGAATGCGACCGCCGGCGACGGCGCAGCAACCGACACCCGACCGCCCGGCACAGCTGATCCCGCAATGGATCGTCGTCGTGATCGCGGGTGGCCTGCTGGTCGCCTACATGGCGGCGAACAACTACGCCGGTGCCGAAGTTGTCGTCCTGGCGATCATTCTCGGAATCGGCGCGCTCATCGTCTTGGTGATCCGGGCCCTGGTCCGGCTCGGCGACAAACGCCCGGCTCCGATCGTGATCAACACCGTTTCCACTCAAGCACCCCCCGGCTGGTACCTCGACCCGCAGGGAGCGACGAGGTGGTTCGACGGCCGAGCCTGGACCGAACAGGTTCGCCCACCGAACTCGCCGGAGTGATGTCCACCGGTGCGCCCGACGCCCGCTTCGGTCCGCCGCTACTGCTGGCCGATCTGGCCTCCGCGAACTCCGGCAGCCTCTACGGGGACCACGCGGTCTCCGTCGTGCTGAACACCACCCGATAGCGGCTCAAGCGTCCTCGAGGCGCTTGGGTCGGTAGTCGGAAAGGTACTGACCGAAGAACGCGGCGAGGTCCGGTGGGTACGCCTGAATGCACGACAGCGAGTAGTCCAGCACCAATCCGAAGCGGTTGCGTCCGGAGGACAGATAGCGATACTTCGGCTCGAGGGTGTCCAGCATCTCCTGGTAGAGATCGCGCACGTCGAGGAAGTCCAGCAGTTCCACCAGGTCCATGCGCGAGACATCGGCGCGTGGGTCATCGGTCAGCAGTGCCGACTGTCCGCCGTCGCTCCCGCGCAGACGTTCGCCCCGGCCGAGCTTCGCGGCACGGTCCATGTCGAAGAAGTGCACAGGCCCCGCTTCCTCCACGAACGCCCATTCGTTGAACCGTGGACTCTCGTAGACCACACCGCTCGGAAGGCGTGCCACCATCTCGGTGTATCCGAGTCCGCGTCGGGGAACTTCGCGCCACTCGCCGTCGCCGCCCCGGATCCGCACCACATCCTCGACCGTCGAGACCCAGGCTGCGGCCTCGCGCCGGAATGTGTCACGTTCCGGGAAGTTCCGGATGCACCCGAGATGGAACAAGCCCCAGAAGTAGCTCGCGTTCGCATCCCACGAGGCACGCATCTGGTGGTAGGGCTGGATGGACTCCGCCCAGCCGTCCACCTCCAGCACGTATCGGCCACAGAATCGGCATGCCTCGTCTTCGTCGACCACTGGCTGTCCTCTCGGCGTCGGCCCGTCGAATGTACGACTTCGACAGCCGTGCAGACAATTTCGCGGTCAATAGAGGAGAGGGCGGTTGGCCCGGGCCCAGTCGCGTTCGGCGGTGCTGCCCGCGGGTGGGGGGAACGAGCCCGCGATCATCCAGGTATCGCGAGGCACCTCGTTGATGTTGAACTCGAGGTGCAGTCCGCGGTCGTGGGTGTAGGGCGCCATCAGGTCGTGCAGCTGCCGAGTCATCGCTGTGCGCCGGTCGGGGTCGTCGAGCTGGCGGGCGAGGTGGTCGATGGTGATGCGCACCGAGGCGACGGGCTCGCCGCCGACGTAGAAGGAGTCGGCCGGTATCTCGTGGAACAGGGCCACCGCGTAGAAGGGTGGCAGCCCGAATCGGCTGTAGTAGGCGGTGATGTCGGTCGCGAAGTCGCGTTTGTCCTCGGCAGTGTAGGTGCCAGGGCGGTGGTAGATGTGCCAGAGAGGCATGAGGGGGTCCTTCGGTTCTCAGCGGGTGAACGACAGGGTGAGGTTCTCGACCGGGCCGGACAGCGCGGCTTTGACATTCCGGGTGAACTCGTCGACGAGCACCTCGGTGTCGCCGCGCTCGAGCCCGTCGGCGACGGCCGCGGCGACCACGGCCGGATCGAGTTTCGGGGCCCGGATGGCGGCGACCATGTCGGTATCGGCGAACCCGAGATGGACCCCGACGACGTGTGTACCGAACGCCGCCAGCTCGATCCGCAGCGAATTGGTGATCGACCACAGCGCCGCCTTGGAGGCGCCGTACGCGGCGGCTCCGGCGCTCCACGACAGAACCGAGTGGATGTCGACCAGTGCCCCGCCGCCGTTGGCCGTGAGGATCGGCGCGAAGGCCCGCGCGATCCGCAGCGGACCGAACACATTGGCCTCGAATGTTTCCACGACGTCGGCCATCTCGGCGTCCAGCAGGGGAGCGGGCCGCAGGATGCCCGCGTTGTTCACCACGATGTTCACATCCCGCGCCCGCTCTGCCAGTGCCGCAACAGAATTCGGGTCGGTCACTTCCAACGGAAGTGCGACGATCCGGCTGTCCGTACTCGGCTTCGGCTCGCGTGCGGTGACGTAGACCTTGCTCGCGCCACGGTCGAGCAGCTCGTCGGCTATGGCTTTGCCCAGGCCCCGCTGCCCGCCGGTCACCAGGGCGCGTGCGCCGTTGATCACTGTCATGTTCACCTTCCCGATCCATCTGACTATGGCTCACTATAGCTAGATGAATCGCGGAGATGCGAGGGGAATCAGGTCGCCGATTATGTGCGGTAGGTCACCATGGCTTGCTTCGGCGCGCGTCGACTGCGGGTGCCGGGGGGCACGTACTGAGGTTCGGGGCCTTTGCGGCCACATTCTGACCGCGACGGTTGCGACCGTGGGGGCACCAACCGGAAGGAGACACTATGTCCACCACCCCCACCGTGCCCGCGGCGCCCGCCGGATCAGCAACGGTCGACCCCTTCATCTGGACCGATGACGCGGCAGGTCTGCTCGACTTCCTCGTCGATGTGTTCGGCGCGATCGAGGTCCCCGAGACGCGGACCGCCGACACCGACGGCCTGATCCTGCATTCGGAACTGCGGATCGGTGATTCGACGCTGACGATCGCCGATCGCAAGCCGGACTGGCCGTATATGCCGTCCTTCGTCCGTGTCTACGTCGACGATCCGGCTGCCACGCTGAAACGAGCCGCCGCGCGCGGTGCGCGGATCGTGACCGAGCCGACGGATTTCTGGGGCGACGTACTCTCGCGCTTCGCCGACCCGTTCGGCCACCTGTGGTGGGTGTACAAGCACAATCCGGGTAACGCGTCCTGGGACGGTGGCTCGGCGGACGGCGCCGGCGAAGGTGACTGGGGGCAGGCCGATTCCGCCGAGGACGGCGCGGGCGAACAGTCCTGGGAGTCGTTCGCCACCCCGGAACTGAGCGCCATTCATTCCTCGCTCATGGAAGCGATGGCGTCGCTGAAGGATCCGCGCACCCGCTGACCTGCTGTGCCCTGCGGCCTCGTCCGCGCCGCAGGGCATCGTGCTCCGGACCTCCGGGGCGAGAACTACGCAACCGCCGAGGCATGAGCGGCGACGACTCGCCAGCCACGCGAGTCGTCGTGCGCCCAGGTGCGGGTATAGCGCATCCTGGCCGCGAAGGGTGATCCGTGAACACTGCCCTCGACGACGCCGAGGAACCACGTGACCCCGGTGGTCCCTTCCACCAGCACCGTCAGCTGCTCTTCCTCGAGCTTGCTCATGATCTGGGTCTTGGTGCGGTGCAGTTCGAGATCATCGGCCTTGGTGAACGTGTCCGCCCCGAAAGTGAAGATCAGCCGGTCATCGAGCAACTCGTCCAGCGCCCGCACATCCCCGGCCAGCTGCGCGGCCTGAAGCCGCCGCTCAGCGTCCCGCAACTCGTTCTCCATATCTCCGAGCATGCCAGCCGAGCGCCGCTGCGGCCCGCCCGTTTCGCTGACAGCGCAGCCACCACCCGATGGGAACATGGCAGTTCTCGCATGCACGTGTCAGAGTCCGTGGGACGCGGGCGAGCGCCCCGTGCGACCCATCCGAGGAGTTCGGCTATGACCACCGTCGACAGCATTCACCAGCAGGTGGCAGATCAGTTCGCCGATCACATCACCGGGACCCACGGCGCGGCCGGGGCGGTCGATATCGACTTCGCCGATGGCCGCGCTCTGCGACTCTGGACCGAGAACGGCATAGCCCGCGCCGAATTCTGCGCACTCCAAGGGGGCGCCGAGGTGTGGGTCTTCGCGCCGGGCCGAGATGACGTGGCCGACTTGCTCGACACCGTGCAGGACACACTGACCGACTGACGGGTGTCGCCGCGGATCGACCAGGTCATCGGGCGGGACGGTCGACGCTGTGCTCAGCAGCGGGTCGGTGCCGGTTCGCCGCGGAACCGCGCTTCGATGAAGTTCCAGGCCTCGGGCAGGCCGGCCACCGCGGTCGTCATGTGTTCGGCTATCTGGTAGCGGGAGAACGTGACCGGCGCTCCTGCCGCGCAGTAGCGGGTGGCGACGTCTTCGACGGCGTCGAAGGGGGTCAGTTCGTCGAAGACGCCCTGCCAGATCAAGATCGGGGTGTCCGGCACCGCGGAGTCGTAGCGGAGGCTGTTCTCGCGCAACACCGCTCGCGCCTCGGGGCTGTCCATCAGGGATTTGGTGGCCGCCAGCTGCTCGGCGCTGCGGGCCACGCCGTGGAACAGCAGGAAACGTCGGCACTCGTCGGCGGTGAAGTCACGGAACCACAGGCCCTCGCTGTTGAGCTGGTCGGAAATGGGCAGGCGCTGGGGGTATTCGCGTTCCAGGCCCATCGCCGCGGCCCAGGCGAGGCCGAACCCGGGATGGTGCCCGAAGCCGATCCCGAGGGCCATCTGTTCGAGGTCGGCCGGAATACCACCGGCGGCGACGCCCGCGAGCTTCAGTTCCGGTGCGTAGGTCGGTTGCATCGCCGCCGCCCACGCGGTCGCCAGGCCGCCGCCGGAGTATCCGGCGAGCGCGATCGGGGACCGGCCGAGGCCGAGTTCGGGCGCGCGCTGGAGCGCTCGCACACTGTCGAGGGTGACCATGCCGCTGAGTCTGGCGGCGCCGTAGGCGACCGTGGGCCCGAGGTAGTCCGGCAAGGCCACCGCCCAACCACGGCCCAGCGGCAGTACCGCGCCGAACATGTCAGGGGTCTCGTCGTTGATCAGCGACGCGGAGGGGTTGCATTTGGTGCCGAGGGAATTGATCAGCGCCTGGTAGGAGACCAGCGGCGGGTCCGTCACACCGGCGGGGATCAAGACCGTGGTGACGCCCATGATGGGGTCGCCTGCGGAGTTGGTCGAGCGGAAGGCGACATGCCAGATATCTGTTCCCTGGTAGGCGCCCAGGTTGAACTTCCGCTGCCGCACGACGTCACCGGGCGCGAAGTCGCCGATATCGGCAGGCGCGGTGAAGAACGGGTCGGGATCGGGGGTGGGATATCGCGGCTCCGGTGTCGCCGCGGGGGCGAAGAGGGCAACGGTGAGGCCGTAGAACAGCACCGTGAGTGCGGCCGTCAGAATCCGGCGCATGGTGGATCCTTCTCTCTGGGGAAGTCAGCAGTTGCTCGGCGCGGGTTCGCCGCGGAAGCGGGCATCGAGCCACGCGACGGCAGACGGGAAACCCATGACCGCGGTGGCCAGGTGATCGGGGCTCGGATACTGCTCCGACAGCACCGGTGTCCCGGCCCGGCAGTACCGCTCGTTCGTACGGTCGACCGCGTCGACGGGGATGAGCGGGTCGATGGGCGTGTGCCACTCGAAGATCGGGATCGTCGGCACGGGCTCGAACAGTTCGAGGCTGTTGGCGTCGCCGACTTCCCACGCGCGCGGGTCGTCGATGAGGGAGACGGTCGAGGCGAGATCGGCGGCGCTGTGCATGGCGCCCGCGGCGATGAGCTCGACCGTGCACCCGTTGGCCATGGCGTCGCGCACCGCCAAGCCGGTGTCGTTGAGCTGCTCGCTGATCGGCAGCCGGTCGGGGTACTCGCGTTCGAGGCCGAGCGCCGCGGCCATCGCGAGGCCGAACATGGGGTGTGGGGCGAAGCCGAGCGCGCGCGCCATCGTGGTGATGTTCATCGGTACCCCGCCCTGCGCGGCGCCCACCAGGCGCAATTCGGGCGCGTACCGGGGTGCGAGCGCGGCGGCCCAGCCGGTCGCCATGCCACCGCCGGAGTAGCCGAGCATGGCCGAGGGGCTCTCGGCGAGTCCGAGTTCGGGGACCCTGGTCGCGGCGCGAATGCCGTCGAGAGTGATCTGCCCGCCCAGTCTGGCCGCGCCGTAGGCGGCGTGGGGGCCGAGGTGGTCGGGCAGGGCGACGCTCCAGCCGCGCAGCAGCATCGTGTTCAGCAGGGGCACCGCACGATAGAGCAGATTGGGATCGTAGGCGTAGAGGGCGCGCGAGACCGCGCACTGGGTACCGAGGCCGTTGATGATGTGCTGGTAGGACAGCAGGGGCGCGCCGGGGCGATGGTCGGCCGGCGTGAGGACCGTGGTGGTCGCGGCGATCGGCCGACCGTGCGAGTCGCTGGATCGGAACTTGATCAAAGTGACTGTGGCGGTGGGGAAGTAGGGCAGTGGCTCCTGGGTCCGGACCGCCAGCACGGCGCCGGGTTCCTTGCTCGCGATATCGGCGGGCGCCGCGTAGAAGGGGTCGGGGTCGGGAGCCGGGTAGACCGGCGGTGCCCCGGCGGCCGACGGCGAGCCCGCGGCGGTGAGCAGTCCGACCATGACCGCACAGGCCAGTGCGCGCGGATCAATTCTCATGGGTCGCCGCCACCACGGGGAATCGGACACCGGTGGCGCGTTCGGAGGCCGCCCACAGTTGCGCCCAGAGGGCCCGGTCCTGTGACAGCGCGCTCGACGGGCAGGCCCTGACCGGGCCTCGGGTATTGAACAGCCTGGTCGGGCCCCAGTAGACGTCGGGATCGGCGTCCGGCGCGGTGGCGGCGTACAGCATCGATTGCGCTGCGGCGGTGCGTGATTGGCCCACCAGTCGGATGAAGGGTTCGGCGACGTAGTCCAGGGGTGTCTGGGTCCTGGCGACGAGCCCGGTCGGCGCGATGCCGGGGTGCACGGCGTAGGAGCGCAGCGTCGACCCGGATTCGCGCAATCTGCGCTGGAGTTCGCGGCCGAACATCAGGGTGGCCAGCTTCGATTCCGGATAGGCCGCGTGCCGGCTGTACCGGCGGTGGTCGAAGCGCAGATCGTCGAGGGGCAGCGCCTTGGTCCATCCGTGGGAAATGCTCGACACAGAGATGATCCGGTCCCGGATCCTGTCCAGCAGCAGACCTGTCAAAGCGAAGTGGCCGAGGTGGTTGACGCCGAATTGTTTTTCGAATCCGTCGGCTGTCCGGGCGAACGGCACATTCATCAGGGCCGCATTGTTGATCAGCACATCGAATTCGCCACATTCCGCCGCGAACCGCCGTACATCGGCGAGATCGGCGAGATCCAGGGCGGCAACGGAGATATCGCCGGGGAGCCGCCGGGCGATTTCGCGCGCCCGGTCCACATCGCGGCACGCCATGATCACCGTGGCGCCACGGGCGGCCAACGTGCGGGTCACCACCTCGCCGAGGCCACCGTTGGCTCCGGTGATCACGAATCGTCGGCCGTGCTGATCCGGTATCGGATCGGGAGTCCTTGCCATGGCGCATGACCTTACGAATCACGGTCATCGGGTGGCAATGCGTTTGGAAAACGTCAGGGACGAGGCGGCAGACATTGGTCGTTTCCCAAAGAGGCCGGACGGGCCAGGAATTCGGTCGTCGGCTGTCGTAGCGTGGCGCCGGTCAGTGTTGTCGAGTGGATCGCCGGCGAAACCCGATCCCGTCGCACTGCTCGATTCCCTGTCGTACCTCTGATGCAGGAGATGTTTGCCCTATGGCTCGCGAAGACGAACTACGCAATTACATGAAGAAGGCGATCCGGGAATTGCAGACCACCCGCGCCCGCCTCGACGATGTGGAAGCGCGCGCGACCGAGCCGATCGCCATCGTCGGCATGGCGTGCCGTTATCCGGGAGGGGTCACCTCGCCGGAGCAGCTGTGGCAGGCGGCGGTCGAGGGACGCAGCCTGGTGTCGGAGTGGCCGGCCGATCGCGGCTGGGACATCGAGGGTCTGTTCGATCCCGAGCCGGGGGTACCGGGCAAGTCGTATGTGCGGATGGGTGGATTTCTCGACGGCGCCACCGGTTTCGACGCGAACTTCTTCGGGATCAGCCCGCGCGAGGCGCAGGCGATGGATTCCCAGCAGCGTCTCGTGCTCGAGACGGCCTGGGAGGCCTTCGAGCGGGCGGGTATCGATCCGACGACCATGCGCGGCAGTGCCACCGGGGTGTTCGTCGGGTTGATGCCCGATACCGAGGGCCCGTCCTCACGCGATATCGACGAGCGGGTGCGCGCGACGATCGAACAGTTCCTGATGACCGGTCAAGCATCGAGCGTCGCCTCGGGGCGGGTCTCGTATGTGCTCGGCTTGGAGGGTCCGTCGGTCACGGTGGACACCGCGTGCTCGTCCTCGCTGGTCGCGATCCATCAGGCGGTGCGATCGTTGCGCACCGGTGAGTCGACGATGGCGCTGGCCGGCGGCGTCACGGTGATGGCCACACCCGCCGCGTTCGTCGCGTTCTCCACCCAGCGCGCGCTCGCGCCCGATGGCCGGTGCAAGTCGTTCGCCGCCGGCGCCGACGGCACCGCGTGGGGCGAGGGCGTCGGTATGTTGCTGCTCGAGCGTGTCTCCGAGGCCCGGCGTCTCGGCCACCGGATCCTGGGTCTGGTGCGGGGGACAGCGGTGAACTCCGACGGCGCGTCCAACGGCTTGACCGCCCCGAACGGGCGGTCCCAGCAGCGGGTGATCCGCTCCGCGCTGGCCGATGCCGGGCTGAGCACGACCGAGGTGGATGTCGTCGAGGCGCACGGCACCGGAACCCGCCTCGGTGACCCCATCGAAGCCGAAGCCCTGCTCGCGACCTACGGCGCCGAGCGCGGCGGGGAAGCGCTGCTGCTCGGGTCGCTGAAGTCGAATATGGGGCACACGCAGGCCGCGGCCGGGGTCGGTGGGCTGATCAAGATGGTGATGGCGATGCGGCACGGGGTGGTGCCGCCGACACTGAACGTCGACGAGCCGACGCCCCACGTGGATTGGTCCTCCGGCTCGGTCCGGTTGGTCACCGAGGCGCGAGCCTGGCCCGCGACCGGGCGGACGCCGCGGGCCGCGGTGTCGTCGTTCGGGATCAGCGGAACCAACGCCCACGTCGTCGTCGAGCGCGGGGAGTACCCACCGCAGATCGACGAGACCGCGAGAACAGCCGCACCGTCGGTGATTCCGTGGGTGATCTCCGCGCGATCCGCCGCCGCGGTGGTCGCGCAGGCCGACGCGCTGCTGGCCCGGCTCGAGGCCAAGGACACCGACCCGGTCGACGTGGGTGTCGCGCTGCTGGAGACCCGGGCCCGGTTCGAGCATCGCGCGGTGATCGTGGGTCACGACGCCGAGGAGCTGACCACCGGACTGCGGGCACTCGCGGCGGGGACGCCTGCGCCGAATGTGGTGCGCGGCAGCACGACCGCGGCGGTCACGGCGGTGATGTTCCCCGGTCAGGGTGCCCAGCGCGCCGGGATGGGACAGGAGCTGCACCACGGCTATCCGGTGTACCGGGCCGCCTTCGACGAGATCTGCGCGACCTTCGATCGCCATCGCGAAACACCGCTGCGCGACCTGATCTTCGACACCGGCGAAGCGGAATCGCTCGACCGGACCGAGAACGCCCAGCCCGCCCTGTTCGCCACCGAGGTGGCGATGTACCGGCTGGCCGAATCATGCGGACTGCGACCGGCATTCGTGCTGGGCCACTCGATCGGTGAGATCGCCGCGGCCCATGTGGCCGGAGTGTGGTCACTCGAGGACGCCTGCACCCTGGTCGCCGCGCGTGGTCGGCTCATGCAGTCCGCGCCTGCGGGTGGGGCGATGGTCGCCGTCGCCGCGGATCTCGAGTCCGTCGCGGAACTCGTGGGCCGATACGACGACGTCGGCATCGCCGCGGTGAATGGTCCTGGCTCCGTGGTCGTTTCGGGTGTGCGGGCATCGGTGGACGCTCTTGTGGAGCACTGGTCGACCGAGGGCGTCCGCACCCACCGACTGCGGGTGAGCCATGCTTTTCATTCCTCGCGGATGGACCCGGTGCTGGCGGAATTCGCCGAAGTCTGTCGCGGATTGACCTATCGGCCGCCGACCTTGCCGGTGATCTCGGCGCTGACCGGCAAGGTGGCCGAGGCCGCGCAATTGTGTTCGCCGGAGTACTGGGTGAGCCACCTGCGTGAGCCGGTGCGCTACCTGGACGCGGTGCGGTGGGCCCGTGAGCAGGGCGGGGTCGACTGCTTCGCCGAGATGGGCCCCGGGGCGGCGCTGACGGCGATGGTGCACGAGATCGTCGACGACGGTGCGGCGCTGACGGCCGCCGCGTTGCAGCGGCCGGGTCTCGCGGGCGATCTCGCATTCGTCGCGGGACTGTCCGCGCTGTACGCACACGGGGCGGCTCTCGATCTGACCTCGCTGTTCGACGGCGCCGACGCGCGAGCGGTCGATCTGCCGACCTATGCCTTCCAGCGTGATCGGTACTGGCTCGAGGTCAGCGAGGGCAGCAATGTGCGCGGCGCCGGTCTCGACGCCGACAGCCATCCGCTGCTCGGTGCGAGGATCGGCCTGGCTCAGGACGGCGGATTGCTGCTGACCGGGCGGCTGTCGCTGCACTCGCACCCGTGGCTGGCCGGTCACCGGATCGGTGGGGCGGTATTGCTGCCCGGTACCGCGTTCATCGAACTCGCCTGGCATGCGGGCCAACTGACGCAGTGCCCGATCGTCGGCGAACTCGTGCTCGAGGCCCCACTCGTGATTCCCGAGGACGGCGCGGTGGAACTGCAGGTACTGGTCGGACCGGCTCGGGAATCCGGGCACAGAACGATCGGGATGTACTCGCGTATCCAGACCGCCGCCACCGAGGAGCGACCCTGGACCGGTCACGCCACCGGCACCGTGCGACCGGCGGACGAGATCGCGGTGGCGGCCTGCGGTACCTGGCCTCCGACCGGTGCGGTGCCGGTCGCGATCGGCGACGCGTACGAAGCGATGTCCGCGGCCGGTTACGACTACGGCGCCGTCTTCCGGGGCCTCGGCCAGATCTGGCGCCACGGCGAGGACGTCCTGGCCGAGGTGACACTGCCCGAATCGGCCACCGGGGAGGCCGCCGAATTCGGTCTGCACCCCGCGCTGCTCGACGCCGCACTGCACGCGATGATCGTGACCGGCACGGTCGGCCCGACCGAATCCGGCAGGATCCGGCTCCCGTTCGCCTGGGAAGGGGTCTCGCTGCACGCGGTCGGCGCGTCGTCGCTGCGGGTTCGCCTCACACCGGTCGGCACCGACCGGATCGGTCTCGAACTCAGCGACTCGGCAGGTCAGCCGGTGGCGAGTGTGCAGTCGCTGGCATTGCGGGAGATCCCCCTCGCCGCATTGGGACAGCGCCAGGTGCCCTCGGACGGCGGACTGTATGAGCTGAGCTGGGTCACGGTTCCCTCGCCGGAACACAGTGGGGGACAAGGTGAGTGGGCGGAGTTGGACTTCGTCGAACGTGGTCTGACGGTCGAGCGCTGCGAACGCGCGGATCGCGACCTCGTCATCGTGCGGACGCGCGGCCGTGCCGATGCCTCCGTGCCCACCACCGTGCGCGAGCAGGTGACCGCGGTGCAGGCGGCCGTGCGCCGGTTGCTCACCGATGACGAATTCGCCGAGGCCCTGGTGGTCTTCGTGACCAGCGGCGCCGTGGCGATCCACGGCGCCGAAGACATCGATGACCTGGCAGGCGCCGCGGTATGGGGTCTGCTGCGGTCCGCCCAGAACGAGAACCCGGGCCGCATCGCGCTGCTCGATCTCGATGATCGCGGTGACTGTCACGAGGCGGTGCGCGGCTGCGCCGCACTCACCACCGAACCGCAACTGGCCATCCGCAACGGCGAGCTGTACGCGCCGCGCCTGGTGCGCGCGGGCGCGGACACGGTCGGGTCGCCCGAACTGGTCGGCCGGGACGACTGGCGATTGGTCGACAACGGGCGCGGAACCCTCGACGGCGACAACATGGTGCTGTCGTCCCGGACGGAGATCGAGCCGCTCGCCGCCGGACAGGTGCGGATCGCGGTGCGGGCGGCGGGCGTCAACTTCCGTGATGTGCTGATCGTGCTCGGGATGTATCCGATCCCGGAGACAGCCATCGGCGGTGAAGGCGCGGGTGTGATCGTCGAGGTCGCGCCCGATGTGCTGGATTTCGCGGTCGGCGACCGGGTGATGGGCATCTTCACCGGCATCGGTGCCACGGTGGTGGCCGACCGGCGCACGGTCGTCGGGATTCCGGACGGCTGGTCGTTCGACGACGCGGCCGCCGCGCCGATCGTGTTCGCGACGGCCTACTACGCGCTGGTCGACCTGGCGCGGGCGCGGCCGGGGGAGTCGCTGCTGATCCACGCCGCCACCGGCGGAGTGGGGATGGCGGCCGTGCAGCTGGCCAGGCATCTCGGGTTGGACCTCTACGTCACGGCCAGCCCCGGGAAATGGGATGTCCTGCGCGCGAACGGCTTCGACGACCAGCGGATCGGCAATACCCGGACCACCGAGTTCCGGGCGAAGTTCCTCGAGGCCACCGGTGGACGCGGTGTGGACATCGTGCTCGACTCCCTGGCGGGCGACAAGGTCGACGCGTCGCTCGACCTGCTGCCGCGCGGCGGCCGGTTCATCGAGATGGGGTTGACCGACCTGCGTGACGCCGACGAGATCGCGGCGACCCACCCGGGCGTCCGGTACCAGAACTTCATCCTGATGGACGCGGGCCCGGACCGGCTGCACGAGATCCTGTCCGCACTGCGCACATTGTTCGACCGCGGTGAGCTCCGGCCGCTTCCGGTGACCCGCTGGGACGTGCGGCGCGCGCCGGAGGCGTTCCGTCAGCTGAGCCAGGCACGTCATGTCGGCAAGTACGTGCTGACCGTGCCCGCGCCGCTCGATCGCGACGGCACGGTTCTGGTGACCGGCGGCACCGGCGGCCTCGGCGCGCTGGCCGCCCGGCACCTGGTCACCACCCAGGGCGTTCGGCACCTGGTGCTGACCAGCCGCCGCGGACCCGGCGCGGACGGGGCGAGCGAACTCGCCGCCGAACTGTCCGCCCTCGGCGCCCAGGTCGAGATCGCCGCCTGCGATGTCGGCGACCGTGACGCGCTTCGCGCGCTGGTCGCGGCGATTCCCGCCGCGCATCCGCTGACGGGTGTCGTCCACACCGCGGGCGTCGTCGAGGACGCGCTGTTCACCGAGCACACCCCGGACCACATCGCACAGGTGCTGCGTCCCAAGGCCGACGCCGCCTGGCACCTGCACGAGGTGACCGAGGGACATCCTGTCGCGATGTTCGTGCTGTACTCCTCGATCGCGGGTCTGCTCGGCAACCCCGGCCAGGCGAACTACGCCGCCGCCAACGGCTTCCTCGACGCGCTGGCCCAGCACCGCAGACACCGGGGCCTGCCCGCCACCGCGATGGCCTGGGGGCTGTGGGAGCGCGGCACCGGCATCACCGGTCACCTGACCGAGCGTGACCTGCGGCGAATGCGCCGCGAAGGGCTCATCCCGCTCCCCGACGACGAGGGGATGGCACTGTTCGACAACGCCCTGTCGACCGGCAGAGCACTGGCTGTGCCTGCCCGGCTCGATCTCACGGCGCTGGGCTCGCTCGGCGACGTCGACGAGATGCCCGCGATGCTGCGGTCACTGCTGCGCGGCCGACGGCGGGCGGTGGGCGGCGGCTCCGACGAGGCGGCGAAGCTGCTGGCGAGCCTCGCCGGTCAGGAGGCCGCCGAACAGGAGCGGATCGTGCTCGGTGTCATCCGGTCGCACGCGGCCGCCGTCCTGGGGCACGCGTCGGCGGAGGCGGTGCCCGCCGAGACCGCGTTCACCGACCTGGGGTTCGACTCGCTGGGTGCCGTGGAATTCCGCAACCGGCTCGAGGCGGCCACCGGCGCGAAGCTGCGCACGACGATCGTCTTCGACTATCCCGACGCCGCCGCGCTGGCCGGCTACCTGCGCACCGAGATCGCACCCGTGGACGACCCGGGCGCCCGGGTCCTCGATCAGCTCGACGCGGTGGCGGCCGTGTGCGCCGGGACGGAACTGCCACCGGAGCGGGTCGGCGAACTGCTGCTGCGGATCGACGACCTCGTGCGGACCCTGCGCGGCGACATCGCGAGCGATCTGCTCGACAACATCGACGGTGCCGACGACGACGTCCTGTTCGATCTCATCGACCAGGTCCGTTCGGTCTGAGCCCGGACAGGAAGCGAGAAGCCGATGGCCACCGAAGCGGACCTTCGCACCTATCTCAAACGCGCCACCCGACAGCTCCAGGAGACCAGACGGCAGCTCGAAGACGAGCAGGCACGCACCCGCGAACCGATCGCCGTCGTGGGCATGGCGTGCCGGTTCCCCGGCGGGATCGAATCGCCCGAGCAGCTGTGGGAGGCGCTGATCGACCGGCGCGACCTGATCTCGGAGTTCCCGGCGGATCGGGGCTGGGACGTGGACGGGTTCCATGATCCCGACCCGGACAAGTTCGCCAAATCCTATGTGCGCGAGGGCGGTTTCCTGGCGGGCGCCGGTGAGTTCGATGCCGGATTCTTCGGGATCAGCCCTCGCGAGGCGGAGGCCATGGACCCGCAGCAACGTCTGCTGCTGGAGCTCTCCTGGGAAGCGGTCGAGCGGGCCCGCGTCGATCCGGCCACCTTGCGCGGCACCGATACCGGCGTGTTCGTGGGATTCAGCGATCAGGGCTACGGATTCGGCGCCACCCGGGCCTGGGACGGCGCGGAGACCTACTACTTCACCGGCAACCATGCCTCGATGGCGGCGGGCCGGGTCGCGTACCTGCTGGGGCTGGAAGGTCCGGCGGTCACCGTCGACACCGCCTGCTCGTCGTCGCTGGTCGCGATTCATCAGGCGATGCAGTCGCTGCGGCTGCGCGAATGCGGCATGGCGCTCGCCGGCGGCGTGACGGTGATGTCCACCCCGATGCCGTTCGCGCTGTTCTCGCGTCAGCGCGCGCTGGCGCCGAACGGACGATGCAAGTCCTATGCCGCGAGCGCGGACGGCACCGCCTGGGGTGAAGGGATCGGTGTCGTTCTGCTGGAACGGCTGTCGGACGCGCGGCGGCACGGGCACCGGGTGCTCGCGGTCCTGCGTGGCTCGGCGGTGAACAGTGACGGAGCGTCCAACGGGCTCACCGCCCCGCGCGGACCGGCGCAGCAGCGGGTGATCGCGGCCGCGCTGGCCAACGCGAACCTGCGCGCGGCCGACATCGACCTGGTCGAGGGCCACGGCACCGGCACCGTGCTCGGTGACCCGGTGGAGGCGCAGGCCCTGCTGGCCACCTACGGGCAGCGCGACGGTGCGCCGCCGCTGCTGCTGGGCTCGGTGAAATCGAATATGGGACATACGCAGTCGGCTGCCGGCGTGGCCGGACTGATCAAGGCGGTGCAGGCGATCCGGCACGCGATGGTGCCGCCCACCCTGCACGTCGACGCGCCGACGACGCACGTCGATTGGGCCGGGGATCGCATCCGGCTGGCACTGCGGCCACAGCCGTGGCCGACGACCGGACACCCACGCCGGGCAGCGGTGTCGTCCTTCGGCATCAGCGGCACGAACGCGCACCTGATCATCGAGCAGGCACCGGAACCCGCCGAGTCCGAGATGATCTCGTCCGATCCGCACCCGAGCCCGGCACCTCCGCCGATTCCCTGGCTGCTGTCGGCACGCAACCCCACCGCCCTGCGCGCGCAGGCCGCGCGCCTTCGCGCCGCCGTCGCGAACTCCTGCGACGATCTCGTCGACATCGCGCATTCCTTGGCCACCACGAGAACGCGATTCGACCATCGCGCCGTCGTCGTGGGGTACACCCGCGAGCAGTTCCTGGACGGACTCACCGCCATCGCCGACGACCACTCCGCCCCCCGCGCGGTCGTGTCGCGCCGTGGCGCCGCAGGCAAGCTGGCGATGATGTTCCCCGGTCAGGGCGGGAAACTCGCGGGCATCGGCCGCGGCCTCTATGACGCATACCCGGTGTTCGCCGCCGCGCTCGATACGATCTGCGCGGGCTTCGACGCCCACCTCGAGGATTCGTTGCGCGCCGAGATGTTCGGCACCGGTGAGCTGCTCGCGCGCACCGACTACACCCAGCCCGCCGTGTTCGCGCTACAGGTGGCGCTGTTCCGGTTGCTCGAATCCTGGGGCGTGGTACCGGCATTCGTCGTCGGCCACTCGATCGGTGAGCTGTCCGCCGCGCACGTCGCGGGTGTGCTGTCCCTGGACGACGCGGTGGCCGTGGTCGCCGCCCGCGGCCGGTCGATGCAGCGCATGGACCCGGGGGCGATGGTGTCGGTGCGGGCCTCCACCGCCGAGGTCGCCGCCTCTCTCGCCGGCCGCGAGACCGAGGTGTCGATCGCCGCGGCCAATGGACCGAACGCGACCGTGATCGCGGGCGACGTCGCCGCGGTGGGTGAACTCGCCCGGCACTGGCGGGTGCGGGGCAGGCGAGTGGCCCGGCTCGGTGTCGACCGTGGCTTCCACTCGCCGCACGTGGACACCATGGTCGATGAATTCCGCGCGATCCTCGCGACCGTCGACCTGCACGAACCGCGTATCCCCTTCCTCTCCACCGTGACCGGCACGGAATC
Organism: Nocardia sp. NPDC056064; assembly: GCF_042266925.1. NCBI lineage: Bacteria > Bacillati > Actinomycetota > Actinomycetes > Mycobacteriales > Nocardiaceae > Nocardia > Nocardia sp. NPDC056064. The sequence goes on from NZ_JBHJWO010000001.1 coordinate 60,509, forward strand.
CACGCCGGGACAGGTGACCTCGATCGACTACTGGGTGCGTCAGGCCCGTGAGCCGGTGCGTTTCCACGAGGGTGTGCTGCGGCTGCACGAATCCGGCGTCGTCACCTATCTCGAGCTCGGCGCGGGAGACACCCTGTCCGGTCTGGTCTACGAGGCGCTCGCCGACACCGGCAGCACGGCCCTTCCGGTACTGCGGCCCGGAACCGACGAAGCCGTTTCGGCGATCCGGGCCGTCGCGGGAGCATGGGTGACCGGCGCCGAAGTACGTTGGACGGCACTGTGTTCCGGCGAGACCGCCGCGGAAGTAGATCTGCCGACCTATGCGTTCCAGCACCGCCGCTACTGGGTCCACACCGACAGCGCCGTACTCGAAAGCATGATCGGCGCGGCGGGCGCCGAAGTCGCCGCCGACCGGATCGCCGGTCGGCACGACGCAGCGGAAGGGACGGCATCGCCCGCGCGGCCGGACCTGCTGACCGTCCCTCGGGATCGGCGCGGTGATGTCGCGGTGCGACTGGTGGTGGATCAGATCCGCGAGATCCTCATCGACCTCACCGACGACGAGATCGACCTGGACGCCACGGTGCTCGAGATCGGGCTCACCTCGCTGTCGGCCCTCGAACTGCGCGCCAGGATCAACGCGGTCGCGGGGACGCACCTCTCGGTGGAGGATCTGTTCACCCATCCGACGCCACGGGCGCTCGGCGCGGTACTCGCCACCAGACTCTGGGACGACGCGCCAACCCACGCGGCGGTGCCGGCATGAGCGGGGGGTTGTCGCCGGTCCGCGGGGCCCTCGGTTTCGAGCAATTGGTGCCCGCCGCGCTGGCCCACCGGCGCGGGCTGGCCGAGGTCTACGTCGCCGACACCGCGATGGTAGGGAGCTCGGAATATCTGGCCGCCGTGCAGGTTCCACGGGCGCACTCGCTGTGGTTCGACCGGCTCGTCGCCTACCACGATCCGTTCTCCGCCGTCGAGGCCGTCCGGCAGGCACTGCTCGTCGTCGGTCAGCGACACCTCGGTGTTCCCGCCGACGCGCCGGCCAGCCTGCAGCGGATGGCGTTCGCGGTGGAGGACCTGAGCATGTTCCGCGACAGCGAACGAGAACCGTTCGAGGGAGTGGTCCGCCTGCGTCCCGGCGCGGCCGGAACCGGGCGCGGCTACTACCAGGATGTCTGCTTCGACGCCACGCTGTCCGTCCACGGGGCGCTGGCGATGACGCTGCGCGGCAGTGGAATCACCTTTCCGCGTGACGCGTACGACGAGTTCCGGGAACTCCAGCAGGGCAAGCGCCCCACCGTCGCCGCGGTCGGCCCCAGCTCGGTGCGGCGGCTGCCACCCGAACTCGTCGGCCGCCGTGACCCACGCAATGTCGTGCTCGCCCGCACCACGGGCCAGGAGCTCGTCGTGGTCGTGGACCGCGCGCATCCGAGCTTCTTCGACCATCAATACGATCACGTCCCCGGCCCGTTGCTGCTCGAAGTGTTCCGGCAGGCGGCGGTGCTGTCCGCGACCACGGCGGGACTGCTCGTCTCGCCGGTCGCCGCGGTGATCGACCTCGAGGCCCAGTTCACCGATTTCGCCGAACTGGACGCCCCCATCACCTGCACCACCGCCGCCGTCGGCGATCTCGATCTCGACGAGATCACCGTCGAGATCGCGCTGCACCAGTACGGCAATCGCATCGCGCTCGCCCACGTCGAGCTGGCGCACTATCCCGCGTCCACGCGATCACAGGAGCTCACATGACGACCACAGCATCGGCGAAGCGGTACGCGGTCATCGGCGGCGGCTTGTCCGGCATCGGCGCCGCCTTCGCGCTGCACCGGGCAGGCCACACCGTGGAACTGCTCGAGCAGGACGCGGTGCTCGGAGGCCGCTGCGGGTTCGACAGCCTCGGCGGGCGTCCGATCATGATGGGCGGCAAGAACATCGGCCGCCGCTATACCGAGCTGCGCGCATTCATCGCCGACTCCGGGGAACGTGCCTACGAGCCCTTCGGCATCAACAGCTCGCAGATCGTCGACGGCGAACTGGTGACGCTCGACAACCCCGGCGTCGCCGGTTTCCTTCGTCATCTGCTGCGCATGGGTTCGCCGATCGACGCGGCGCGTCTGCTCTACTACGGCGCGCGGGTGCGGTTCGACGAAAGCAACCGCTACCTGGGGTCGGACTGTTTCGGCAAAGCCGAGAGCGCCACGCTCGACGCACGCTTCGGCGCAGACTTCTGCCGATCCGTGCTGCGGCCGTTGACGGTCCGGCTCAATGCCGCCGAACCGGGCGAGGTGTACCTCGGCGCGCTCGGGGTCGGCCTCGGCATGGTGCAGGACCGATACGACCAGCTCGTCGACGGTATGCAGCCGGTCCTGGACTGGTTCGCCGCGCAGGTGCCGGTCCGGCTCGGCACCCGGGTGGATCGCATCGTGGCACGCGACGGCCGGGTGATCGGACTCGATCTGGCGGAGAACGGCAGGGCGGCGGAGTTTTCCGCCTACGACGGTGTCGTCCTGGCCATCCCGGCCCACGCGGCCGCCGTCCTGCTCGAGCCCGTGGTTCCCGCCCTGAGCAAGACCCTGAACGAGGTGGCCTACCACCCGTCCACCGTCGCGGTGGTGCACTACGAACAGCCCTTCTTCGGCAGCGACGTCCGGTCGATCGCGTTCGACTCGGGGCCGTGCAGTGCCGCTGGTGTCTACGGCGTGAACGATCTCGACATCGTCCGCTACACCTTCAGCGGGCGCGATGCCCGGCCGATCCCGGATGCGCTGCTCTTGGCGCAGTGGATCGACGACGCCGAGGCGAGGGTCCGCGGCTGCCTGGACCGGCCGGCGATCTCGCGGGTGCGCACCGAGACCCGCAGTTGGGCCGCGGCGCACTGCGCCTACCTGCCCGATCACACCGGATTCCGCGCCCGGCTTCGTGAACAGCTCGACTCCGTCGCGGGACTACAGCTCGCCGGTGACTACCTGCTCGGCGCCCAGTTGGAAGCCTGCTACCGATCCGGGATCGCGGCGGCAACCGCCTTGACCGCGTAGCCGGGCCCGGGGCGTCACGTGACATCACGCGGCGCCCCGGGGATGCACCATGTCGTCGGCGAGCAGAGCGATGCGGGCCCGGAGGATACCCTCGGCGGTCGTCAAGTCGAGGTCGGTCAATCCGCTCACCCGGCGCAGACGGTAGTCGATGGTGTTGGGGTGCACATGCAGTCGGCGACCGGTGGCTTTGCGATTGAGGCCGGTCGCCATGTACGTCCGCAGCGTCTCCAGCAGCTCGGGATGGGTGGCGAGCGGGGCGATCACACCGGCCAGGTGCTCGCGCGCCGGACCCGGCCGGGTGAGCTGGTACTCGATGGCGATATCCGAGAGTTCGTACAGCCCCGGTGGTTTGGCGATTCCGCGCACCAGCTCGAGCAGTTCGTGCGCGTCTTCGGTGGCCTGCGGGATCTGTTCGATCGGGGCGGGCACCAGCGTCGCGGTGAGCTCGACACCCGAGGTCGCGCTGATGGTGGCCAGCACGTCGCCGGTCATCTGCGGGAGCTCGGGTTCGTCGCTGGGAATCAGCAGGGTGCCACCCCTGGTGCTCAGCAGGGCCAGCGACCGGGAGGCGAAAGCATCGGCCAGCGCCGCCTGCACCCGCCGCAGCTTGCGTCGCGCCACCACCTGGGCGTCCACGCGCGGATCGTGCTCGTCGGCCAGCTCGGGGATCATCAGCGCCACCACCTGATAGGAATCCGCGACCCTGATGCCGGTCTGCCGGGTGAGGGCGCCGACACCGTGGCCGCTCAGCAGCGCCGAGACCATCGTCTGCGCGCCGGTCTGGTGCTCCTTGGCGACCTCGCGCTGCTCGTCGAGATAGGCGCTCGTCACCGTCGCGTTGATGACCTCGAGCGTGCGCAACAGCAGGCGGGTCCCCGCGACGACCTCGGCCAGATCGTCCGCGGTCACCTGCTCGATCACGAGCTCGAACCCGATCCGGAACCCCTCGGCGTAGGCGCGCAACAAGGTACCGACAGGCACTCCCTCCCGCGCGTGCTGGGCGGCGGCCGCGCGCAGCGCCGCGAGTTGCTGCTCCGACGGCGTCGTGCGTTTGTCCAGCATCTCGATCGCCAGCGCCAGACAGCGGCGGGTGAACTCGGTGATATCGCCGCGCATCGCCTCGCTCGGCAGTGCCTGGCACGGCATCACATTCTCGGCGAAATAGGAGACCAGCTGGGAAACCAGTTCGTCGGCATTCCCGAGAGCGCTCGATGCGGCCCGGCCGTCCGCGATAGTGAGCGGATTGTGGATCCGATCCATGGCTTGAGAATTCATCGAGTGCACTCCGGTGTGGCGGACAGCGATTGGGACTTGTGTGAGTCGCAACATAGCCATTCGGAGGTCGTAGTCGCCGGTCCCATAGGATGACCTGGTGGGATCACGACGCACTCACAGCCGGGTTGTGTGGACTCACAAGCGGGGGAACTCACCCGTTCGCTGGAGGGTTGCGCGGCGGTCCGGCACGGTCGTAGACCATCGTGCTCACCGCGCCGAGGACCAGGCCGACCGCCAGGCCCAGCGAGGTCATCCAGAAACCCCTCGCGAGCCCCGACACCGGATCGGCGTCGAAGTACAGGATCGCGCGGACCGCCATGTACACCTGATGCAGTGGTTCGAACGAGGCCAGCACGCCGAAACAACGCGGCGTGGCCTCGATCGGCACCGAGCCGGCCGAGGACGGCAGCCCGAGAACGACGAACACGACCAGGTTCACCAGCAGCCCCGCCGAACCGAGTGCGGCGAGCACCGACACGCCGGTGACGCCGATGGCGATCATCGCGAACGCGCTGTAGAGGAACAGCAGAAGCGGTTGCGCGACAGGCATTTCCAGCAGGTGCGCGACGACGAGCAAGACCGCCGCGACAAGCGGCGCCGCGACGACGAGCACGCCCCACTTGAGCAGCACCGTGCGCCATCGGGTGATCCGCACCGGTCGCACCCGCAGTGACCACGGTCCGTACTCGGTCGGCACGAAGCCCAGCGCGCCATCGACCATCGTGTGGACGATCATCGCGCCGAGCGTGCCCGCGAGCAGCAGGACGAGAGCGTAGAAGAACGCGCCGAGCCCGGCGCCGCTGCCCTCGGGCAGTGGATGGAACTCGGTGTGGATCACCTCGACAGGATTGCGCAGCGACACGACGGTCGCGCCCGGCAGCGGGTGGTCCGGGCCCAGTGTGCTGGTGACGGTGGCGAGGAGTTGCGCACCGATCCGCGCGTTGACCTCGGCCAATGCCCGGTCGCTGAATCGTTGCACGATCGTCGAGGCGAAGGCGCCGGTGCGCGGATTGGTCCGCACGGTGATCGTGGGGCGTTCGATCTCGCCGGGAATCACGCTCCCCGTGCCCAGCGTGCCGAGCCGTTTGGTGAAATCACCCGCGATGATGATCGCGCCGTAGAGTTCGCCACTGCGTAGCTGTCTTTCGGCCTGGGCTGCTCCCAGTACGCGCAGATCGATCTTGTCCGCGGGCACACCCTGGCGCAATGCCGTGGTGATCTCCCCACCGACATCGCGCCACTGCGGTGGCGAACCGAGCATGTCGCCGACATCCTGGTCGACCAGCGCGACCGGGAAGTCGTGCAGATTCTTCTCGGGGTCGACGATGTAGCCGAGATACATCATGGCCATCAGCCCACTGAGCAAGGTCACAACGATGGTCGGCAACAGCCAGATACGCACGGCCGCACGCTAACAGCGGCGGAGAACGCGCGGCGACGGCTTGGAAACTGTCCAATGCTGCTCCTCGCGGCCTGGATCAGGTCCGAAACGCCCCGGCAGCCGCGGCGATCGCTAGGCGTATCGCACGGTCGTGCGTTGCCTGCCGAGATCGATGGCGCCGTCGTCGGTGGCGACCGTCGCTTCGATGACGTCACCGTCGCGCAGGTACTTGGGGTTCTTGGCCTGGCGGTCGAAGAACAGCTTCCACTTGATCCTGGGGGGCAGCATGGCGCCGATGATCTCCACCGGCTTGGGTGGGGCGCTGATCGCGGTTCCCACCGGGGTTCCGGTGAGCAGCAGATCGCCGGGCTCCATCCGCTGGAACCGCGACAGCGCCCGCACGGTCTCGAGCGGTTGGTAGATCATGTCCGCCACGGTCATGTCCTGGCGCTTCTCGCCGTTGACCCACAGCCGCAGCCGCAAGTCGACGAACCGGTCGAGTTCGCCCGCTTCCAGGAGCACCAGTGCCGGTCCCGTCGGGGTGAACGTCGGATACGACTTGCCCTCGTAGTACTGGGTCTGCGGCAATTGCACGTCGCGCGCCGAGATGTCGTTGGTGACGACGAGTCCCGTGATGTAGTCGCCGAGATTGCCGGCTTCGATCTCGGTGCCGACGGGCATCTCCCTGCCGAACACCAACCCGATCTCGACTTCGTAGTCCAGGAGTCGCACATGACTCGGACGGACGACGTCGTCGTGGGGGCCACTGATCGATCCCGAGGCCTTCCTGAAGAAGGTGAGGGGGACCGATCCGGGATCTCCGCCGGAATCCTTCACATGGGAAGCGAAGTTCGTCATCTGGGCGACCACCCGGCACGGTGCCGTGACCGGGGAGAGCAACGAGAGTTCACGCACCGGGACCAGGTCGGTGTCTCGCGCCGCCCGGGTGATCGCGGAGCGGTCGGCGAGCAGGTCGGCGGTCGTGGTGGCGTCGGTGGCGATCCGGGCCGCGCCCGCGGGGGTCAGCAGCCACCAGCCGTCGATCGCGCGGAGAACGGTGTGTGCCATGAACGCTACTTTCTTCAGGCCGATCAGCTGCTCGTATGCTGACGATATCGTCACTTGAGACGTATGCATCAGTTCGGATCAACTGGATGATAGCATCAATTATGAGATAGTGATCATTTGTGTGATCGGGAATCGACTGACTCGGTGTGGAGGGCACGATGGATGACACTGGCGGCACCAATCGGCTGGAGCGGCGCAAAGCCCGGACTCGGGCGGCGCTGGTCGCGGCGGCGCAGTACTTCATCGCGCAGGGCAGGCTCAATGTGCCCATTCTGGAGATCACCCAGGCCGCGGACGTCGGCATGGGGTCGTTCTACAACCATTTCTCGAGCCGGGAGCAACTCCTGCAGGTGGCCGTCGCGGAGGTGCTCGACCGGCTCGGTGGCGCGCTCGACGAACTGACGGCAGACCTCGACGACCCGGCGCACGTCTTCGCGCAGAGCTTCCGCCTGGTGGGCAGGGTGCACCGGCGTGAACCCACCGCCAGCAAGGTTCTGCTCGCGGAGGGACTGGTCTACGCCGGGTCGGACAGGGGCGTGGCCGCGCGAGCGCGCCGGGATATCGAGATCGGTATGCGCGCCGGTCGGTTCCGGGTGCGCGATCTCGAACTCGCGCTGGTGATCGTGTCCGGCGCCGCGCTGCGCCTGGGCCAGTTGTTGCACGAACAGACCGACCGTGACGACGCCGCGGCCGTCGACCAGGTGACCGAAGACCTCTTGCGCATGCTCGGACTCGGCGCGGAAGAGGCCCACGACATCAGTCGGCGTGCCCTGCCGGAGATCTGACGTTCGGCTCGGGCCGGGCGGGTGGGGAACCACCGCGCCCGGCCCTGGACCGACGGTGGGGATCAGCCTCCGTTGATCGCCGCGGCCAGGCGGGGAAGCTGGCGCAACGGGGCGTGGTGCTCGACTTCCATGCGCTGTTCGGCGTCGAAGATCTCGCTGAGTCCCGGGGCGGGGTCGTGGGTGCCGGACTGCGGCAGAGTGGTCGCGCTGAAGGGCCAGTCCGAACCGAAGACGATGTGGTCTCGGCTCGTCACGGCCGACACCGCCGACATCGCGGCGCTGGATCCGCTCAGCGCGGTGTCGTAGTAGAAGCGCGAGATCTGCGCCTTCGCGTCGAGCAGGGACGGCTTGTCCAGGCCCTGGGGCCAGTTCTCGCCGACGGTGGTCTCGGAGGCGACGCCGACGCGCCAGGACAGGAACGGCAGGGTGCCGCCCGCGTGCGAGAGCTGGAACCGGATGTTGGGGTAGCGCTTGGTGACACCGGTCAGCATCATCATCGTCGCGGCCCGGGTCGTGTCGAAGGTGTACTCGATGAGGAAGTCGGGCAGGGGCAGGCTGGGCTTGGCGTCGTCCGCGATCGCGGCGGGGTGCACGAAGACGTAGGCGTTGCGCTGGTTGAGCGCCATCATCAAGGGCTCGTAGCGCGGGTCGCCCAGGTAGACACCCTGGTAGGCGGACAGCAGCACGATGCCGTCGGCGTGCAGGACGTCGAGGGCGTAGATCGCCTCGGCGACCGCGGCGGGGATGTCGGGCATGGGCAGAACCGCGAACGAGCCGAAGCGCGTGGGGTACTGCCGGGTGAGTCCGGCGACGTACTCGTTGCAGTAGCGAGCCATGTCGTTGGCTTCCTTGCCCGGGGCCAGGAACCCGACGCCGGGGTCGGAGACCGACAGGGCTTGGGCCTGGATGCCGTAGTAGTCCATGAACTGCATCGCGGACTCGGGCGACCACTCGGGGGTGGGGTAGCCGCCGACGGTGTAGTGCCCGTGCGACAGCAGCGCCGCGCGGTAATCCGGCGGCAGCACGTGCGTGTGCAGGTCGATGCGGTAGGTGCCGGTGGGCGCGGCGTACTCGGCGCGGGCGGTTCCGGCCGCGCCGACCTTGGTCGAGCTACCGAGGGGGAGAGCCGTGGCCGCGGCGACACCGAGCGTGCCTGCGACAGCTCCTCCCAGCATGCGGCGGCGGCTCACACCGGCGCGCGACGGAGTATCGGATTCGTTCACGAGAATGTCCTTTCCTTCGGTTGTTTCGGTCGCATCGCGAAGTCCCGCTCGGCGCGGTCGGAGTCCGCCCGAAGGGGGATGGGCTGCGGGGTGGAGAGCGCTCGATCGAGCTGATCGAGCGAAGCGATGCGCGAATCGCTGATGAAAGTATCAGATGCGATGCGACAGGTGGCCGAACCGGTGTTCTTGCACCGAGGTCGTTCCACCGGAGGATCTGGGCAGGGAGTGCGACCGGCATCATCGGCGGAGGCGCTCACTGCTGTTATAGACCGTCATAGATGACGACATGGTCAGTCAACTGTCGCCAGAGAATTCTCAGGCGATCCGCAGTCCTTCGCCAGAGAACGCGTGGGCGAGCTCACGCGAAATGGAGCCTTACGTCAGATATGATGATTTCATCATCACAGTGAGAGTGTGGCAATCGTGCCCGGGAACATCTCCCGGTCCGCCAGGGGGAATCCGGAGGAGAAACGTATGAAGCTTCAAGAGCTGGATCCCGTCGACAACGGCAAGGCGCCCGGTAGGAGTGTGCGGCGACGAATCGCGCGCGGCATGACTGTCGGTCTGGTCGTCGCGCTCGTGCTGGCGACGATCGGGATCGTGTCGGTCGAGCTGTATCTGCGGAACCGGATCGAGGGCTGTCTCGCGGCCGGCCTGCGCGACGACCTCGGGTCCTCGGTGGACGTGGATCTGGGTCCGCGACCCGTCGTGCTCAGCCTGATCGACCGGCAGATCCCCGAGCTGACCGTGGACGGTGACGACGCGCAGTTCGGTCCGGCGGAAGGGATGGCGGTCCATGCCACCCTGCACCAGGTCTCGACGGCGCAGGACGGGGCTTCGGCCACCGTGGGCAGCTCCGAGGCGCGCGTCGACTGGAGCGCCGAGGCGATCCAGCGCACGCTGCACGGGCTGGCCGGCGAGGTGAGTATGTCCGCGGCCGACGGCACGGTCGATGTCACCGGGGTCATCGGCGTGGTGTCGGTGCGGCTGCGCCCCTACATCGAAGACGGGGTGATCCGCGTCGAGATCGTCTCTTCTCGCGGGGTCCCGACGCAACTGGCGAACGAGATCGCCGACCTGCTCACGGAGAGCCTGCGCGACTATCCGCTCGGGCTCCGGCCGGAGTCCGTGACCGTCGCCGACTCGGGAATCCGGGTCGAACTCCGTGGTGGCGCCACCGAGCTCCCCGTATCCGGCGACACGTGCTGATTTTTTCATCAGGAATAGCTTGACCTACCAAGAGCTGGTGCTCGATGATCAGTTGGTGGGTTGCGACGTAGTTGCCGAGCTGACGGTAGAGGAGTGGTTCCATGGCGATCACCGGTAGGAATCTCGCGAGGTGGCTGCGTCCCGGTGCTGTTGTCGCGGTGCTCGCGGCACTGCTGGCGACCATGTATCTGGGATACATCGTCGACCCGGAGAAGAACATGCACGACTTCCCGATCGGACTGGTCAACCTCGATGACGGCGACACCGTCGGCGGTGAGCAGGTCAACGTCGGCGATCAGATCGCGGCCTCGATGGTGCAGCAGATCCCCGCCGACAAGGTCGCGCTGCGTGAGATGGGTCTGCCGGAGTTGCATCGGGCCATGCTCAACGGCGAGATCTACGGGGCGATCGTCATCCCTAGTGACTTCACCAAGCGGGTGTCGATCCTGGGCGCGGCCGGTGTCGTGCCCGGCGATGTCGATTGGCCCGTCATCACCGTCGAAACGAATCCGGCGGCGGGTGCCTACGCCACCCAGATCATGCTGCGCATCACCACCCAGGCGACGGACGCGGCGAACAAGGCGGTGGGCGCGCAACTGCTCGAGCGGGTGCAGAACCAGCTCCAGCCGACCTCGGACGCACCCGCCACCGAGCTCTCCGGGGTGAGCCGCCTCGCCCTGGCCGAGCCCGTCTCGGTGGTGGTCGTGCCGTTCCGTGAGCTCCCCGACGGCGCCGGTGGGGGACTGTCGGCGTTCTTCTACACCCTGCTGTTGCTGCTGGCCGGGTTCACCGGCGCGATGATCATCCACACGATGGTGGACGCGTCACTGGGCTTCACGCCGACCGAATACGGACCCTGGTACGTCCACTACCCGGCGACACCGATCTCGCGCGTGCGAACTCTGCTGCTCAAATGGGGCATTCTGGTGGTCGTCGCGCCGGTGGTGTCCGCGATCTACCTGGGGGTCGCGACGCTGCTGGGGATGTCGATCGAGCGTGCTCCGATGCTGTTCCTCTACGGGGTGCTCGCGATCGTGGCGGTCGGGGTCACCGCGCTGTCCGTCCTGGCGATCTTCGGTGCGGCCGGGATGCTCGTGAATCTCATCGTGTTCATCGTCCTCGGCCTGCCCTCCGCGGGGGGAACCGTGCCGATCGAGGCGACACCGCAGGGCATGGCGTGGCTGTCGACCTTCGAACCGATGCACCAGATCTTCATCGCGGTGCGGGCGATCCTCTACTACGACGCCCGGGCGAGTTCGGGCCTGGCACACGGCGTGGGGATGGCCCTGCTCGGTCTGCTGATCGGGCTGGTCATCGGCCTGGCCGCGACGATCTTCTACGACCGGAAGGGACTGGAACGCCGGGCTGTCCCGGCGGCCGCAAAGCAGTGAGTTCCGCGCGGACCGGCGCCGACCAGCACGTGGTGGGCGCCGGTCCCGCGATCAGAAGGCGGCCTCGTCGAGATCCATGATCGCGGAATCGATATCCGCGATCACGGCACGGTCGGCACCGAGCCGGGGCAGTACGGTGCGGAGGAAGTAGGACGCCACCGCGATCTTGCCCGCGTAGAAGTCGCGGTCCGAGCCGGCGGACGGGAGTGCGGCCGAGGCGATTTCCGCCGCCACCAGCAGTCGCCACCCGATCAGCAGATCGCCGACCGCCAGCAGGAAACGGACCGATTCGAGCCCGACCTTGTACAGCTCCCGACCGTTGTTCGCGGACGCGAGCAGGTGCTGGGTCAGAGTGGCGGTCATGGCCTGCACGTCGTCGAGCGCGGTCAGCAGGAGTGCGCGTTCGGCCTTGAACTCGGGTGTGCCCGATTCGGACTGGGCCGTCGCCCGGACCTGGTCGGCGATATGGGCCAGGGCCACGCCCCGGTCGCGGGCGATCTTACGGAAGAAGAAGTCCTGCGCCTGGATGGCGGTGGTGCCCTCGTAGAGCGAGTCGATCTTGGCGTCGCGGATGTACTGCTCGATCGGGTAGTCCTGCAGGAAGCCCGAGCCACCGAAGGTCTGCAGCGAGTCGGTCAGGTACTGGTAGGCGCGCTCGGAGCCGACACCCTTGACGATCGGCAGCAGCAGGTCGTTGACGCGGGCCGCCAGCTCGGCATCGGCACCCGAGACGTGCTGTGCCGCTTCAGGGTCCTGGTGCGCGGCGGTGTAGAGGTACACCGAACGCAGGCCCTCCGCGTAGGCCTTCTGCAGCATCAGCGAGCGCCGGACATCCGGGTGGTGGGTGATGGTCACCTTCGGTGCGGTCTTGTCGGCGATCTGGGTCAGGTCGGCGCCCTGGACGCGGGTCTTGGCGTATTCCAGCGCGTTCAGGTAGCCGGTCGACAGGGTCGCGATGGCCTTGGTGCCGACCATCATCCGGGCTTCCTCGATGACCTGGAACATCTGGGCGATGCCGTTGTGGACGTCGCCGACGAGCCAGCCCTTGGCGGGCACGCCGTGACCACCGAAGGTGAGTTCACAGGTGGCCGAGGCCTTGAGCCCCATCTTGTGCTCGACATTGGTGACGAACACGCCGTTGCGGTCACCGAGTTCGCCGGTCTCGGAGTCGAAGTGGAACTTCGGCACCAGGAACAGGCTCAACCCCTTGGTGCCGGGGCCCGCGCCCTCGGGGCGGGCCAGGACCTGGTGGATGATGTTGTCGGACAGATCGTCGGCATCGGCCGAGGTGATGAACCGCTTGACGCCCTCGATGTGCCAGGAGCCATCCTCCTGCTCGACGGCCTTGGTGCGGCCGGCGCCGACATCGGAACCGGCGTCCGGCTCCGTCAGCACCATGGTCGCGCCCCACTTCTTCTCGACCGCGATCCTGCCCCAGCGCCGTTGTTCGTCGGTACCGATGCGCTCGACGATATCGGCCATGCCGGGCCCGGTCAGGTACATATACGCCGCGGGCTGGGCGCCCAGAAGCAGTTCGTTGATCGCCCACGCGAGCATCCGCGGTGCCGCAATGCCGCCGATGGCCTCGGACTTCGCGACGCGCCACCATTCGGCGTCCTGCCACGCCCGGACCGAGCGCTTGAACCCCTCCGGTAGTCGCACGGTGTGGGTCGATGGATCGAATTCCGGTGGATTGCGGTCGGTTTCGGCGAACGAGGCCGCCACCGGCCCCTCGGCGATCCGGGCCGCTTCGACGAGCATCGTGCGCACGGTGTCGTCATCGAGGTCGCCGAACGCGCCGGAACGCAGCACGTCCGCCAGGCCGAAGACCTCGAGCAGGTTGAACTCGAGGTCTCGGACATTGCTCTTGTAGTGGCCCACGGCCGAGTCCCTTCGACAGGCCGGTCGAGACGACCGGGAGTGAGGTGGAATGCGCGGATCGGATACGCGCCGTCGGCCATTGTGGGCGCGCGCCGAAGCGCTACGCAACCGTAAGTTACTCACGACTAAGCGTAATCAGTCTGAGATCCGCTGGTGTCAGATCATGAGAACGGTGGTCTTGCGTTAAGTGGACCATCGCTAAGCTGGCGAGCGAGTCAGTCGTGGAGCGCGATCCGGTCACCGATGGCGATCAACGCACCGGCGAGATTCCGGTGGCCGAGGGCGCGCGGGTTGCGCACGGCATCGATCACGACGGTGCCGATCGCCTGGACGAGGATCCGGGCCTCCGGGAGCGGCAGTTCGGCCTGGGCCGTCTGCAACAGCCGGGCCCAGTTCAGGATGCCGTCGCGATGGATCCGGCGGTAGCGCGTGGCCTGCGGTTCCGGCAGATGTCCGACCTCGCTGACGGTGGTACCGAGCAGGTCCGGCTGCTGGAGCGCGAATCCCACGAACGATTCCATCAGCAGATGGATCGCCTCGCGGGCGTCGCGGCCCTCGGCCAGCGCGCGGGAGGTGTACAGCCCGATCCACTGCTCGTTGCGCACGATGATCTCGTTGAGCAGGTCGGCCTTGCTCGCGAAGTGGTGATACAGCGCGGGTCCGCTCACGCCGACGGCGGCGCCGATGTCTTCGATGCCGACCGCGGCATAGCCACGCGTGTTGAACAGGCGCGCCGCCGCGCCGATGAGGCGCTCGGGCCGGGCGATTCGTTCGAACTCGGGGGACGGCGGTGGCGCCGCCGGACGCGATGTGCGGGGCGAGGTCCCGCCCGGAGGCAATTCGGTGGCGAGGAGTCGCACGATCGCGGCGTCGAGCACCGAGGTGAAGGTCGTCGACGGCAGCTGCTGGCGGTGATACGACGGGCTGACCGCCACCGAGAGAACGCACCAGCTCAGCAGCTCGACGTCGTGGTCGGACAGCTCCGGGCGCCGCGCGCGCACCGCCCGGCGCAGGTAGCCGGTCAATCGCACCGCCCGGATCAACACCGACGAGCGGTGCGTGGCGGTGAGGTTGCGGAACTCGAGCTGCCACAGCCTCGGCAGGCCACGCAGCTCGAGCGCGATGACGACGAGTTCCTCGAAGACCCGATGCCCGCTCGCGTCCTGGACCGCGGCGGCCGCCAGCCGGGACACCGTCGCGTCCAGGCCGGACATCAGGCAGTGGCCGAGCAACTCCTGCTTGTTGCGGAAATGGCGGTACAACGCCGCCGAGGAGATCCCGACGGCGGTGGCGATCTCGGCCATGGACGTGCCGTGGTAGCCCGCGTGCGCGAAGGCGTCGGCGGCCGCGCTGAGGATGGTGGCGCGGCGGTCGCGTGGACGTCGGCGAATCGCGTGGTCGCCCGGGGTGCTGGTGCTCATCGTCTCCCAGTCTGGCGTACCGGGGGCTGTGCCGTCGGGGGTGGCCACCGCACGGCGTGGTCGTGCGATGGCGTGCGCGACCGGCCCCAGTGGGTGAACTCACAGCCGTACGAATGCGTCGATCAAATATGATCAAATTATCAATGTTGCGATCATTGATACGAGTTCTGTGCGGTGTTCGTTCCACAGCGCGGCGACAAGCGCGGGAAGTGAGAAGTAGTGACTGACAGTGGTGTTCAGCCGCTTCACGATGAGTCGTTCGATGACGCGCCGCAGGGTGGGAAGGGGGTCGAATCCGCGCGGGCACCGGTTGCCGTGCGGATTCTGCTCGGGGCGTTCCGGTGGTATCACCGCCACGAAGTGGGGGGTGTGCTCGACCCGGCACCGGGGCCGTCGTTGTTCGTGGCCAACCACGGCTTCGGCGGTGTCTTCGATCTGAGTGTGTTGGCCGCACGATCGGCCTATGTCCGCATGGGGGATCGGCGACGGGCGGTCGTCCTGACGCATCACATGGCCTGGGTGATAGGGCTCGGCCCGTTGCTCGCCAAGATGGGGGCCGAGCCCGCGACCGGTGAGAACGCCCGGGCGGCCCTCGCGCGTGGCGAGCATGTCCTCGTGTTTCCCGGGGGTGATGTCGACGCGTTCAAGTCGTGGGGTGAGCGCAACCGGATCATCTTCGACGGGCGGACCGGCTTCGCGAGGCTGGCGATCCAGGCGGGAGTGCCGATCGTTCCGGTGGTCACCTCGGGGGCGGGGGAGTCGCTGATCTGCCTGTCCGACGGTCGTGTGCTGGCGCGCTGGCTTCGCCTCGACAAGGCGCTGCGGCTCAAGCGGCTGCCGATCACGCTGTCGTTGCCGTGGGGGCTCACCGTCGGAATCGCGGGGTTGTTCCCCTACATCCCGCTGCCGACCAAGGTCCGGACCACGGTGCTGCCCGCGATGCGGCCGGAGGGTGGAGAGTCGCCGGGGGAGTTCGCCGACCGGGTGCGTCGGGTGATGCAGGACGAGATGGATCGCCAGACCGCGAACCGTGTCCCGCTGCTCGGGTGAGAACTGGTCAAACCACCAATTCTGAGTATTTCATCAGAACCACTTGACGTGGAATCAATCGAAGGTGATGATATTATCAACTTCACTGGGAGGTACATCGTGACAAGCATCGACAAGGGAGTCGACACCGGGCGCACGGTCCAGGTCGGCAACCGTGAGATCTACTTCACCGAGTTCGGGTCCGGCCCCGCGGTCGTGCTGCTGCACGGCGGCGGCCCCGGCGCGACCGGGCTGTCGAACTACTCGCGCAATATCGAGGCGCTGGCGGAGCACTTCCGGGTGCTCGTGCTCGACATGCCGGGCTACGGACGGTCGTCGAAGTACGTCGACCAGTCCGATCCCTTCGGCTACCTGGCGCGTGTGCTCGGCGAGTTCCTCGACACCTTGCAGATCGACTCGGCGCACCTGATCGGCAACTCCTACGGCGGGGCGGCGGCGCTGCGGCTGGCGATGGACCGCCCCGACAAGGTCGGCCGCCTGGTCCTGATGGGTCCCGGCGGCGTCGGTTCCACGCGCGCCCTGCCGACCGAGGGTCTGCAGGAGCTCCTCAACTACTACCGCGGCAGTGGTCCCAGCCGCGAGAAGATCATCCGCTTCATCCGTGAGTTCCTGGTCTACGACGGTGCGACGGTGCCGGACGAAGTGATCGAGGAGCGCTACCGGGCCAGCATCGACCCCGAGGTCGTGGCCAACCCGCCGCTGCGCCGGCCCTCGGGCCTGTTCGCCCTGCGCACGCTCTGGCGGATGGACTTCACCCGGGATTCGCGCCTGAGCGAGGTGGCACACCCCACGCTGGTGGTGTGGGGTGAGGACGACAAGGTCAACCGGCCGTCCGGGGGCAGGATGCTCGCCGAGACCATGCCCAACTGCGACCTGTACCTGGTCGCGCGCACCGGGCACTGGGCGCAGTGGGAGCGGGCCGACCTGTTCAACACCCTCGCGATCGCGTACCTGAAGGCCGAGCGATGAGCGGCCTCGCACCCGGCGACGGGTCGGTCTTCGGGGCGGTGCACCTGGGCTACATCGTCGTGGAGTCGGCGCGGCTGGGCGAGTGGCGCCGCTTCGGCGCCGACGCGATCGGTATGCACGTCGACGATGTCGACAACTCCACGCTGCGGTTCCGCCTCGACGAGCACGCGTGCCGTTTCCTGGTGGAGCAGGGCCCGCAGGAGGACGTGACGGCCGTCGGCTGGCAGGTCGACGATCACGAGACCTTCGACCGGATCATCGCGCGGGTGTCCGATCGCGGCGTGCCGATCTCCGAAGGTAGTGCCGAGGACGCGGCCCGCCGCGGTGTGGAGCGGCTGTGGCGGTTCGCCGGCCCCAAGGGGATCCGGCAGGAGATCTTCACCGTCCCGGTGACCACGCCCGAGCCGCTGCGCATGCTCAGCTCCGGGTGGGTGACCGGCGAAGCGGGCATGGGGCATGTCGCGATCGTGTCGAGGGAACCGGAATCACTGCGCGGCTACTACGAGACGGTCTTCGACTCCCGGCTCAGCGACTACATCGACGAGAACGTCTCCGGTCTCAAGCTCAAGATCCGGTTCCTGCGGGTCAACGAGCGGCACCACTCGATCGCGATCGCCAACATCCGCGGTGTGAAGATCGACCCGATCCGCACCCGCGTGCAGCACATCAACATTCAGTCCGGCTCGCTCGACGACGTGCTGGCCGCCTACGGGCGGGTCACCGATCTCGGGTTCCGGATGGCCTGGTCGGTCGGCCAGCACACCAATGATCGGGAGCTGTCCTTCTACTGCGTGACCCCGTCCGGATTCGAACTCGAGGTCGGCTGGAATCCGATCGTGTTCGGCCCGGAACGCGAATCGACGTGGGAGCCGACCACCTACCAGGGCATCAGCATCTGGGGTCACACACCGGTCGGCGAGACCGTGCTGGACAAGTTCACGCAGTTCCGGCAGGTCGTCCGGACCCTGCGGACCCCCGAGATCACAGTTCCCCAACTCAGCGGAGGCATTGCGCGATGACATCGTTCGACTACGACGTGGTAGTCGTCGGGCTGGGGCCCAGCGGGCTGACCCTGGCGAACCTGCTCGGCCGGCGCGGCGTGCGGGTCCTGGTACTCGAGCGCGAGCCGGAGTTCTACGGCTTGGCGCGGGCGGTGTACACCGACGACGAAGGCATGCGGATCTTCCAGACCGCCGGTGTCGCCGACGAGGCCTCGGCGCAGATGAACCTCGACTGCACCGTGCAGTGGGTGCGCCGCGACGGTTCGGTGCTCGCCCAGTTCAACCAGGTCTCGCGCCCGCTGGGCTGGCCGGTGGCCAACTTCCTGTACCAGCCCTACCTGGAGAACACCCTCGAGAACGCCCTCGAGCGCTACCCGCACGTGACGGTTCGCCGCGGCCGGGAGGTCCTCGGTTTCGACCAGGACGCCGACGGCGTGCTCGTGCGGCATGCCGAATGCCACGGCACCGGGTACGGCAAACACGCCGCCGACACCGATGAGGCCACCTCGGAAGAGGTACGGGCGAAGTTCCTCGTCGGCTGCGACGGGGGCCGCAGCGTGGTCCGCACGCAACTGGGCATCGACATGACCGGGACGAGCTACCCGGAACGCTGGCTCGTGGTCGATCTGATCGCCGAGGACGGTGTCGACGCGTTCCGGCATCTGCCCTACTTCAACTTCGTCTGTGATCCCGAGATGCCGACGGTGTCGTGTCCGCAACCCGGTGGGCACCACCGCTTCGAGTTCATGCTCACCGATGAGCAGACCAAAGAGGAGATGGAGGACCCCGAGCAGGTCCGCGGTCTCATCGCCCACTACGTCGATCCCGACGAAGTGCGGGTCCTGCGCAAGCTGGTCTACACCTTCAACGCCGTGGTCGCCGACCAGTGGCGTGAGGGACGCGTCCTGCTCGCCGGTGACGCCGCGCACATGACGCCCCAGTTCATCGGCCAGGGCATGAACGCCGGTGTCCGCGACGCCGACAACCTGTCCTGGAAGCTCGGCGCCATCATCCAGCACGGTGCCAGCCTCGATCTCCTCGACACCTACGAGACCGAGCGGCGGCCCCACGCCAAGGCGATGATCGATCTGTCGGTGCTGAACAAGAGCCTCGTCTCGGTCAACAACAGGCTCGCCGCCGGCGCCCGCGATGTCGCCCTGGCCACCGCGCTGAAGGTCCCCGGACTCAATACCTGGATCCGGGAGGCGAAGATGAAGCCGTCCCCGCGGTTCAAGCGCGGCGCCTACTTCGGGCTCCCGCGAAAGTTGACGCGCGGCGTCGAGGGCACGCTGGCCCCCCAGCCGGAGATCCGCACCTTCGACGGCCGCCACCAGCGCCTCGACGAAGCACTCGGCCTCGGCTTCGCCGTCGTCGGCTACGGTGTCGATCCGCGCGAGGGACTCAGTGTCGCCCAGCGCAATGCCTTGCAGATTCTCGGCACACAGTTCGTGACCGTGTACGCGACCGGTGGCCGTCCGCAGGGCGAGCCGGGCGATGCCCGGGTCGCCGCCACCGACTACGCCGACGTCGAGGACTACACCGGGGACATGGCCCGGTGGTTCGCCAAAGCCGGTGTCGCCCAGGGCGGCACGGTCCTGCTCCGCCCGGATCGATACGTGTTCGGGATCAGCGCGAAATCCGACGCGAGCGAGCTGGTCACCGCACTGCTGGTCCGTCTCGCCGTCACCCCCGCGATGCTGACCGCGAATCACAACCCCCTGCGCGTCGTGGCGTCCGCCGCGCCGAGCCCTCTGGAGGAAGCCCGATGACCACGATCACCAGCGAACTGCCCGCCGTCCTGGCCGCCGCCGAACGACTGGCGACCGCGACGCAGCTGGGCGTGCCCGTGGCCGCGGTGCGCGACCTGATCGGCGCCGACGACGTGGACCTGGCCTACGCGGTGCAGAGCCGGGGTACTCGCCGACGGATCGACGAGGGCGCCCGCGTCGTCGGGCACAAGATCGGCTTGACCTCCACGGCGGTGCAACGTCAGCTCGGAGTCGACCAGCCCGACTTCGGCGTGCTCTTCCACGACATGGACGCGGGCACGACGCCGTTGGCGCAGCGGCCCAGGCTGTTGCAGCCCAAGATCGAGGCCGAGCTGGCCTTCGTCCTCGGCGCCGACCTGACCGGTGACGACCTCGATCCCATCTCGGTGCGCGGCGCCATCGACTACGCCGCACCCGCGCTCGAGATCGTGGACAGCCGGATCGCCGGCTGGGACATCACCTTCGGTGACACCGTGGCCGACAACGCCTCGAGCGGCTGGTTCGTGCTGGGCGAACAGCGGCTCTCGCTCGATGACTTCGAGCCGCGTGAGATCACGATGGCCATGCGCATCGATGGCGAGATCGTCTCGCGCGGCAAAGGCGCGGACTGCCTCGGTGACCCCCTGCTGGCGCTGGCTTGGCTCGCCCGCACCGCCCAGGCCCTGGGAGACCCGCTGCGCGCGGGCGAGATCGTGCTCTCCGGCGCGCTCGGTCCGATGGCGCCACTGGTGCCCGGCGCGCGGGTCCACGCCGAACTGACACAGCGATCGGGGCCGCTCGGCACCGTCGACTTCACCCTGGAGGAACAGCGATGAGCCGCACCAAAGTCGCCGTCATCGGATCGGGCAATATCGGCACCGACCTGATGATCAAGGTCTTGCGTCTGTCCGACACACTCGAAATGGCCGCCATGGTCGGCATCGACCCGAACTCCGACGGGCTCGCCCGCGCCGGACGCCTGGGCGTGCAGACCACCTCTGACGGTGTCGAGGGCCTGATCGGGCTCCCGGATTTCGAAGACATCGAGATCGTCTTCGACGCCACCTCGGCGGGCGCGCACAAGGCCAACGCCGCCGCCCTCGCCCCCCACGGCAAACGCCTGATCGATCTGACGCCCGCCGCGATCGGCCCGTTCGTCGTTCCGGCGGTGAACCTCGACGAGCACGTGGACGCCGACAACGTCAACATGGTCACCTGCGGTGGTCAGGCGACCATTCCGGTGGTCGCGGCCATCGCCCGGGTCACCGCGGTGCCCTACGCCGAGATCGTCGCCTCGATCGCGTCGAAGTCCGCCGGCCCCGGCACCCGAGCCAATATCGACGAGTTCACCGAGACCACCTCGACCGCGATCGCCGCGGTGGGCGGCGCCCAGCGCGGACGCGCGATCATCGTGCTCAACCCCGCGGAACCGCCGCTGATCATGCGCGACACCGTGTTCGCGCTCATCGACACCGCCGACCCCGAGGTCCACGCGCGGATCAAGGAGTCGATCCTGGCCATGGTGGCCGACGTCGCCGCGTACGTACCGGGCTACCGGTTGAAGCAGGGTGTGCAGATCACGCCCGTCGAAGCCGGAGCTCCGCTGCGCACCCTCGTCGGCGACACTCCGGTCACCCACCAGGTCAGCGTCTTCCTCGAGGTCGAGGGTGCCGCCCACTACCTGCCCGCCTATGCCGGCAATCTCGACATCATGACCTCGGCCGCCGTGCGCGTCGCTGAGCGGATCGCGGCATCCACGAAGGAGAGTGTCCGATGAGCGCCGAAATCTTCCTGCAGGACGTCACCCTGCGCGACGGTATGCACGCACTGCGGCACCGCATCGATCCCGCCGGGGTCGCCCGGATCGCCGCCGCGCTCGATGCCGCGGGCGTGGACGCGATCGAGGTCGCCCACGGTGACGGCCTGCACGGCGGCAGCCTCAACTACGGGCCGGGCAGCCACACCGACTGGGAATGGCTCGAAGCCGCCGCGGGCGCGGTGCAGTTCGCCCGGCTGACGACCCTGCTGCTGCCCGGCATCGGCACCATCGAGGACCTGCGCCGCGCGTTCGATCTCGGCGTGCGTTCGGTGCGGGTGGCCACCCACTGCACCGAGGCCGACATCTCCGCCCAGCACATCGCCTACGCGCGCGAACTCGGCATGGACGTGTCCGGCTTCCTGATGATGAGCCACATGAACAGCCCGGAGGGTTTGGCCGAGCAGGCGAAACTCATGGAAACCTATGGTGCGCACTGCGTCTACGTCACCGACTCCGGCGGGCGGCTCACCATGAACGGTGTCCGCGACCGCGTCCGCGCGTACCGGAATGTGCTCGAATCCGGCACCGAGATCGGCATCCACGCCCACCAGAACCTCTCGCTGTCGGTGGCGAACAGTGTCGTCGCGGTGGAGGAGGGCGTGACCCGTGTCGACGCGTCCCTGGCCGGACTCGGCGCCGGTGCGGGCAATACTCCGCTCGAAGCGTTCGTCGCTGTCGCCGACCTGACCGGCTGGGAACACGGCGCGAACCTCGACCAGCTGACCGACGCGGCCGACGACCTGGTGCGTCCGCTGATGGATCGGCCCGTCCAGGTCGACCGCGAGACGCTGACGCTCGGCTACGCCGGCGTCTACTCGAGCTTCCTGCGCCACGCGGAGAACGCCTCGGCCACCTACGGCGTGGACGTGCGCACGCTGCTCACCGTCGCCGGTCAGCGAGGGCTCGTGGGTGGACAGGAAGACATGATCGCCGATATCGCGCTCGACCTGGTCGGCGATCACTGAGACTTCCGGCCCGCGCCGGCCGGAAGGTGACGCGGTCCCGGCCTTTGTCACAGGAGGCCGGGACCGCCGTCTCCACGAATCGGAAGACAGGTGTGCCATGACCGCCGCCGGTGTCAGGCGGTACGGCGGCCAGACCGTCGCGCAACGCAAGGCGCGACGACGGCGTCAGTTCCTGGACGCGGCCACCCGCATCTGCGCGGAGCGCGGCAGTTTCGGCTGCTCGCTCAGCGATATCTGCGAGTCGGCGGCGCTGTCGAAGCGGCAGTTCTACGAGGAATTCCACACGCTCGACGAGGTGCTCGTCGCGGCCTATGCCCGGATCCAGGACAGGGCGGCGGTCGCGGTGGCACGCGCGCTCGCGGACCTGACCGGGCCCGTCGAACCGGTCGTGGCAGTGCGCGCGGCCCTGATCGCCTATTTCGCCGCGATCGAGAGTGAGCCGTACGGCGCCGGGTTCGCCCTGCTCGAGGTGAGCGGTGTCGGTGAACTCGCACAGCAGCAGTGCCGGGCGCACGCCCACCGATGGGCGCGACACATCCAGGGCTTCCTGGCGGCTAGAGGTGCACGTCCGGCCGATGAGACCATCCGGCTGCTGACCGCGACGGTCAACGCTGTCGCGCGCGAAGGTCTGTCCTGTGCCCCCGAGCTGCCGCCGTCGAGCCTGGTCGAGCTCCTGACGAACATGGCGATGCCGGTGATCACGCGAGGGGCTTCGGCAGATCACTGGGCAGCGGATTCGTAGCCAGCCGCTCGGCGGCAGCCTTGGACATCCCGAACATGCGCAGCACCCGGCTGGTCACCTGATCGGTCAGCTCCCCGGCATCGGCGTCGGGCGTGCGATCCAGTAGCTGGAGCAGCCCCAGCAGCGCCCCACCGGCAGCCATCACGGCCATCTCGATATCCATCGGGTCGAACCGGCCCGCCTGCTGCGCGGCCGCGATGTCGCGGCGCGCGCGGGGAGCGAGGCCCTCGTCGCGAACGAGGATCGACGTGCCCGAGTGCAGGATCACGCGGACGCCTTCGGGAAAGTCGCGCTGCATGCGGCCCGTCATCCGGAAACTCACCGCGAACACCTCCGCCGGGTCCTCGTAGGCCGCGACCACGCCGTCGCGCAGCACGCCGTAGGTGTTCAGCACCGCGCGCACGGCTTCCTCGAACAGCTCGTCCTTCGAGGAGAAATGGTTGTAGAACGACCCGAATCCGACATCGGCGGCATCGGTGATCTCCTGGATGCTGACCGCGGTCCGCCCCTCGGCCAGCAGTGCGGTCGCGGCGGCCAGCAGCGCGTTGCGCGTGCGTGCCCGTCGCCGGTCCACCCGATTCCGTGTGATGGGTTCGGCTGTCATCGAACCTTCCTCCCCATGATGAGACGAATCGTTACTGACTAAACTATCAGATATGGGTCCGCATGGAAGATCGCTGTTCGCCGGTTCGACAGCGGAAACGCCGGGGTACCGCTGGCGCCGTCGTTCGGCGCGGCCTACACCCGGGGGGCGATGGCCCGCGCGATGCCTCGGAAGGCCTGGCGCCGAATCGTGCTCCGAACCCGGTCCAGCACCGGTGTCGCCGAGGTGACGGCGGGGGCGGCCCCGAAACGGGGGAACAGGGCGAGTGCGTTGACGCGCTCGACGGCACGCCGCTGTGCGTCGTCGAGGCCCGCGTAGGCGTCGAGGCCGCCGCCGAAGTAGAGCACCGCCGGATCGGGGGCGAACGGCCAGTCACTGCCGTAGAGGACATGGCCCGGCCGGGCGAACGAGAGCAGGCTCGGCAGCGCCGACGCGCTCGAGGACAGCGCGGTGTCGAAGTAGAACCCGGCGAACTCGTCGATCAGGTCGGCCGGGCTCACTCCGGTTTCGCTGAAGATGGTGAGCGCCAGCCGGTGGGCCGCGTAGGGAACGAAGCCGCCACCGTGCGACAGGATGAACTTGATGTTCGGGTACCGACGTCGAATCCCGTTGTGCACCAACAGGTAGGCGGCCCGGGTCGTGTCGAGGAGGAAGTCCGCGGCGAAGGGCAGGATCCCGGGAACCGACTCGCCGGGCAGGTCCGCCGGGTGCACCAGAACGACCGCGCGGCGGTCGTCGAGCGCGCGGAAGAGTTCGTCCTGGCCCTCGGCGCCGAGATAGACCCCGGCGGAGTTCCCGAGCAGCACCACTCCGTCGGCGCCGAGAGTGTCGAGGGCTCGTTCGGCTTCGAGCCGGGACGCTCGCACGTCGGGCATCGGCAAGGTGGCCATGAATCCGAGCTGCCCCGGGTGGGCGGCCGAGATCTCGGCGGAGTAGTCGTTGAGGGCCTGGGCGAGCGCCGTGGCCTCGGCGGGATCGGTCAGGAAGGTGGTTCCGGGTGTCGACGCCGACAGGATCGCCGAGCCGATCCCGGCGGTCGTCATCAGGCTCAGAGCCGACTCCGGCGACCAGTCCGGCAGTTCCCGGCCGCCCGGGGCGGTGATGCCGTGGCGGCGCAGCGCGTCGCGGTAGACCGGCGGGATCATGTGCTGATGCACGTCGATACGGTCCCTGTTCATCGGGTCCTTCCGTTCATGATGGCCACGGTGAGCGACTACACCACCGGCATGTATGTGATGATAGTATCAGTAGCGACGGCATACTATCTATAGTGATGAAAATGTCAGAAGCCTGACGCCGCTACTTCGTCAGCCCCAGCAGGGCGGCCGTGAGTCCGTAGTCGGGACCGAAGTCCTGCATGTTGCCGGTGCGGCAGCCGTCCGCGCGCATCTGGATCCGCTCGCAGAAGACGCTGATGATCTCGCCCGACAGCGCCGGCGCGACGAGCAGGTGCGTGCGGAAGTAGCGGCCGTCCTTGTCCATGGTTCCATCGAGGTTCTGCATCAGCAGTGGGATCAGGTCGACCAGTTCGATCATCGCGCCGGAGTTGGCGCGCAGCTGGTTGCTGACATTGGTCAGCCCGGTCAGCGAGGCCGACAACTCGTCGGCGTGGTCGGAGAAGGTGACCGAGGTGTTGGCCAGGAACGCGTTGAGCTGATCCAGAGTGGCCTGCAAACCGGGTGCCTGCTCGGCCAGCAGCCCCGACATCGCGGTCATCCGGTCGCTGAAATCACGCACGGACTGATCGTTGTCGGCCAGCATCGTCGTCAGCTCGTTGAGCTTGATGATGATGTTGGAGATGGCGTCCTTGTTGTCGATACCCACCTTCAGCGCGCCCGAGAGCGCGTCGAGGGTCTCGCGGATCTTCTGGCCGTTGCCGTTGAGCACCGGGTAGAGCACCCGACCCGAGAGCGGACCGAGTCCTTCCTGGCCCTCTTCAGGCTTCAGGGCCGCGGAGAACTGGTCGATGGTCTTGATCATCGTGTCCAGCTCGACCGGGGTCCTGGTGCGTGCCTTGGGCAGGTGGTCACCGGACTTCAGGGTGTCACCGCCGGTGTAGGGCGGGGTGATCTCGATGTGGCGGTCGGTCACGATCGAGGGCGAGATGATCGCCGCGATGGCGTCCTTGGGGATCTTGACCCCGGCGTCGACGGTCATGTGGACCTCGACGTAGGTGCCCTTGGGCACGATCTTGTCGACGGTGCCCACCGCCAGGCCGAGGACCATGATCTCGTTGCCCTCGTACATGCCTGCGATGTTCTCGAAATCGGCCGTGATCTCGGTGGGAGGCGTCGAGGTCGGCAGGGCGGAGCAACCGCTGAGAGTGAGGGCGGCTGCTCCGCCCACGACACACAGCCGGCGGAACCCGGCCATCTTTCTGCCCAGCATGAACAGGTCCCTCCGCGCTACGAGAAATGATGATGCGATCACAAATGATAGAAGCATCGCTCTGGTTTTGTGATGAAATCATCAAATATGCCCGAGGTGTCGGGCCTGGATCGGGATGACTCCCGTCACTCCTGACGCGGCATCGTTGCAGTTACTGGGATGAACCATCATTATTGATGAAACAGTCATAAACTATCGCCCGGTCGGCGCGCTGCATGCCCCGCACCGGCAGAAGGGACCGGGTCGAGATGTCGAACCTGCGGCGCGTAGTCGCCCTGCCCGCGGTCGGAGTCGTGTGCTCCGCGTCGCTGTTGATCTCCGGGTGTGGAATCGGCGTACCGGGAGGATCTCAGGACTCCGGTGCGAGCTCCACGGTCGCGACGTCGTCCCGGACGGCGAGCCCCGTCGCGGCGGACGTGGTCGCCCCGGAAGACGCCGGTCATCGGTGGGCGGCCGCCGGTTCGGCCGTCCTGACCCCCGGGATCCAGGCGAACACGCAGGGAGGCGGGCAGTGCACGACGAACTACGTGTTCGTCGACGACAGCGGCCGGGTCTACCTGGGCCAGTCCGCGCACTGCGCCGGAACGGGCGGATCCACCGACACCGACGGATGTACGACCACCAGCCAGCCGCTCGGCACCGCGGTCGACTTCACCCGCCGTGGCTCACTCCGGTCCGACGGCACCACCATCGGCACCGGTCGGCTGGCCTACAGCAGCTGGCTGACGATGCGGCAACTCGGCGAAGCGGACCCGAATACCTGCGCGTACAACGACTTCGCGCTGATCGAGATCGACCCCGGTCTCATCGATCAGGTCAATCCGAGCGTGCCGTACTGGGGCGGTCCCACCGGTCTCAACACCACCGGCACGCCCGAGGGCGACCACGTCTACAGCTATGGCAACTCGAGAATCCGGGGTGGCCTCCCTGGGTTGTCGCCGCAGCGAGGTGAGAGCTTGGCCGATGACAGCTCACTCGGCGGGTGGACCCACGCCCTGAAATCGCCGACGCCGGGCATCCCGGGTGACAGCGGAAGCGCCTTCCTCGACGCCGAAGGACGGGCGGTGGGCACGCTCTCGACATTGGGCCTCGGGTTGCCCATCATCAACAACGTCGGCGACATCAGCCGCGAGCTCGCTTACGCGCGAGCGCATTCCGGGATCTCCGGACTGCGCCTCGTGCTCGGAACCGAAGAGTTCGACCCGAACCGGTGACATCTGTCCCGGCCGGACCGGGTGTGGGTCTACTCGCCGGCCCCGAGGGGTAGATCGGGGTCGGCGGGCAGCTGGGGGAGTGGTCCGGAGCTGAGGCGCTGCGCGGTTCGCTTGTTCACGCCGAACATGCGCAGGGCTCGATACGCCATGTCGTCGGCCAGCGCGGCCGCGTCGGCATGCGGATCGGCGTCGAGCAGTTGCAGCAGTCCCAGCAGCGTTCCGCCCGCCGCCATGACGGCCAGATCGGGATCCATCGGTTCGAAGCGCCCTGCCTCCTGGGCGGCCACGATGTCCTGACGGGCACGCGGCGCGAGACCCTCGTCGCGCAACATGACCCCCATGCCGGAATTCAGGACGACGCGCACCATCTCGGGAAGTCGGCGCTGTAGCCGTCCGGTCAGCCGGAAGCTGACCGCGAAGACCTCGGCCGGGTCGTCGTAGCGAGCCACGACCTGGTCGCGCATCGTGCTGTAGACGTTCAGCGCGGACCGCACGGCCTCGTCGAAGAGCTGTTCTTTGGAGTCGAAGTGGTTGTAGAAGGAGCCGAAGCCGACGTCGGCGGCGTCGGTGATCTCCTTGATGCTGACCGATGACTTGCCCTCGGACAAGAACTTCCGCGCAGCGCCGAGCAGCGCGTTGCGCGTGCGTTCCCGGCGACGATCGGTCCGCGTGGGTGTGGTCTGCTCGGCTGTCATCTGCCCTCCACCTCGAGTTGCCGCAGCAATCATAACTGATCGGATATTCAGTACCGATGCTTGCGTGGCTCGTGGTGTGGGGTGGCGGTCGCTGTGGGCCCGGCCTGGCACCCACAGCGACCGGCCGGCGGGAAGGGTCGGCTCAGCCGATGGCGCCCGACAGGACGGGCAGCATCTTCACCACCTGGGCTTCCCAGTACTTCCAGGCGTGGACACCCGAGGAGGGGAAGTCGTAGGTCACGGTGGTGGCGCCCAGTGACTTCATGCGTGTCTGGAACGACCGCGAGTTGGTCAGGGACAGTGTCTCGAGTGCCGAGCCCTCCGCGGCCTGCTTGCTGGGTTCCCCGACCTCGGACGGCACGCCGTTGGCGGCCGACACCCACAGCTTGGTCCCGTTCCGGATGAGAGTGGGGGCGAGGAACATGGGATCCATCCACTGCCATTTGTCGGAGGTCGGCGAGCTGATCATGCACGAGATGTTGTACCCACCGGCCTTGACCATGGCCGCCGAGATCGCCCCACGCATGCCAGGAGCCGACGGGTTCAGATATCCGGACAGAGACGCGGCATAGCTGAACTGGGCCGGATGATGAGCGGCCAGCGCGAACGCGGCGCTACCACCCATCGAGAGTCCGATGACACCGTTGCGGGTCGGGGACAGGCCGAGCCGTTCGTGCAGGGCGGCGGGCAGGACCCGGGTCAGCAGGGTCTCCCAGGTGTAGGTGTAGGACTTGCCCGGCCCGGTGTCGGTGTCGGGTGCGGAATCGCCCGCGATTTCGGATACGGCGCCCTCCGGAAGGTACGACGGGCGGTCCCAATCCATATAGAAACTGGATTGTCCACCGATCGGCAGCACGACATTGATGTTGTTCTCGGTCAGTGTCCTGGCGACCTCGGTTTCGATCTCCCAGCCGTTGAGGTCCTCACGTGCCCACATTCCGTCGAGGGCGTAGACCACGCGCTGGGTGTTGCCGTCGGCCGCGCGGAATACGCGGGTCTTGACGGGGCCCATATCGGAGTCGACCCAGAAGTCGACGCCGGCCGGATCGAACGCGGCGCTCGCGCGCGGTGTCGCTACGAGCAGTAGCGCGAGTGAGGCGAACAGGGTCAGCCACAATGTCATTCGGGAGAGCGCGATCAACGCTTCGTCTCTTTCCAGGGGTTGTCGGAGCCAGTTCGATACTGGTCACCGGGCGGACGCCCAGCTCGAAATGGAGCCTACGGAGCGGATATGAAGGCTCCGCACCGCGAATT
Organism: Nocardia sp. NPDC056064; assembly: GCF_042266925.1. Taxonomy (NCBI): domain Bacteria; kingdom Bacillati; phylum Actinomycetota; class Actinomycetes; order Mycobacteriales; family Nocardiaceae; genus Nocardia; species Nocardia sp. NPDC056064. Next base: position 89,627 of record NZ_JBHJWO010000001.1, read on the forward strand.
CTGAGACAAAATTAATTCATGTCGCTTCGGAGCACGTACCCCGTGCCGTGGATGGTGTGGATCAATCGCTCGTGATCGCCGAATTCCAGCTTCCGCCGGAGATGGGAGATGAATACCTCGACGACATTGCTCTTCGTCGGGAAGTCGTAGCCCCAGACGAGTTCGAGGAGTTGTTCGCGGCTCACGACCTGACCACGATGTTCGGCGAGTACCCGCAGAAGTTCGAATTCTCGGCGCGTCAGCGAGACCTGCGAACCGGAGATCGTCACCCGCCGTGACGATTCGTTGATCAGAAGTGGTCCGATTCCGACCATCGGCGTATGGGGCTGCCGCGGGCCGTGGGCGCGCCGGAGCACCGCCCGCAATCGGGCGGCGAGTTCGGCCAGGACGAACGGCTTCAGCAGGTAGTCGTCAGCGCCCGCCTCCAGTGCTTCGACCCGGTCGGTGAGGCGGGCGCGGGCGCTGAGAACGCAGATCGGCACGTCGCTGCCCAGCGCGCGGAGTGCGCGGATCACGCCCAGTCCGTCGAGATTCGGCATCTGCATGTCGAGGACCAGCGCCGAGGGCGGGCGGCTCCGGAACGCGCGGATCGCCTCGATGCCGTCGGTGGCTGTGCTCACGTCGAAACCGAGCAGCGTCAGTCCGCGCTCGAGGGATTCGCGAATGTGCTCGTCATCGTCGACGACGAGGACCGGGCCGTGTGGCTGGTACTCGACGGTCATCGGCGCGGCGAGTACCGGCACGGTCCCTCCCCGGTGGAATCAATACTGATGATTGGATCATATATGGCGACTCTGTCCGGGTCACAGCGAGGTGGGACCCGCGACGGGCGCCGGGCGCGCGGGATCCACCGCGCGCCCGGCGTCTCCGATCGCTATTTCGCCTGCTGCTCGCTCTGCACCGACGGCTGGTTGATCGTGGTGTAGTACTGGACCGCGGCGTAGATCGCCACGGGCGCGGCGATGAGCAGCTGTCCCGCCAGCACGCCGAGGAAACCACCGGCCGCCACACCCGCGATGCAGCCCTGCACCTCGGACGGGAGTCCGCTGAACATGGTCGCGAGCGCGCCGGTCAGTGTCGCGCCGGTCGCGCCGCCGATGACGCAACCGACCGCCGCGCCACCGATTCCGCCGACCATGGCGCCGATCGAGGCGCCGAGTCCGATCGTGCTCGTCATACGGGCCCAGGCGTCGCGCTCACGGTCGTAGTCGTTCTTCCAGGTGGCCTGATCCTCGTAGGGCAGGGAGACCGGCTCGTAGTGGGCCTTGTCCAGGGTGAACTGCGGGGTGAGCGTCGCGGTGCGGTCGCTGATCGTGGCGTCGATGGGGAAGACGAATTCGTCGACGCGGAACTTCAGTTCGGTGCCTGCGATGACCTTGCCGTCCGGGGCCTTCACCTTCAGGGCGCCGTCCTCCACGACCAGGGAGCCCGCGTCGATCTGGACGAGCGTGGAGGTGTCGGTCGTGGTCGCCGTGTAGTTCACGACGCCCAGGTCGGCGGCCGGGTCGGCGTAGGCCGTCCCGGTGCCGGTGGCCAGCGCGCCGATCAGTATCGCTGAGACGGCGGTGAGGTGCTTGATGCGCATTTCTGTTCCTTTTTCGTGGCGGAGATTTCCCGGGAGGGTCTGGGTGGGTCGGATCAGCCGAGAGCGGCCAGCCAGTCGTGCAGCCAGGTGACGGCGGTGTGCCTGCCGTCGACGGGGTAGCTGCCGTAGGACATGTGTGTTCCGGATCCGTAGAACAGCGCGAGCTGTCGCGCGCGTTCGTCGCGGGCCTGGTCGGTGAGCTCGCCCTGTTCGTCGGCGGATCGCAGGGCGGTCAGCATGTCCGCTGCTGTGCCGCGGTAGCGGGGCAGATCGTCGGGGTGCTCGGCGGAGACCCCGGCCAGGGCGCTCGCGATGGCGGTGACGAAGTCCTCGTCGTCGGTCGAGCAGTACAGATCGCCGACGGCGCAGATCGTGCGGACGCGCGCCGTGATCGAGCCGAACCCGTCGGGGCGTGGCCCTCGGACGCCGACGCCGCGGGCGGGCGGGCCGACCTGCGTATCGGTCTGCGACCGCTGGGGATCGGAGAGCAGGCCGACGGCGCGCACGCGATCCGGTGACACGACCCCGCCGCCCCTGCCGATCTCCGCGGCCAGATCACCGGCGGCGTCGGCACCCTGGCTGTAGCCGACCAGCGCGAAATCGGTGCCGGAGCAGCGGTCGGCGATGGTACGCATCATCTCGCGCGCGGTGTCGACGGCGACTCGCTGCGAGGCGCCGTAGACCTTGCCCTCCCAGGGGAAGGCCGTCGCGGGATAGTCGACATAGGTGACCTGTTGGCTCGCGGGGAGGCCGTCGGTGACGCCGGCGAGCATGCCGGGGCCCGGGGTGTGCCGGGATTGGCCGGTTTCCCAGGTGCCGGGGATCGCGATGACGGAAAGACCGGGGCAGCCCGGATCCGCGGCGGCGCTGCCCGCCACCGTGCCGGGCACGGTCGTGAGCGCGATGGCCGCACCGGCCGTCAACGCGATGGCCGCGGTGTGCATGGTCGTCCGCACCGGTCTGGCTCCGTTCGTCTCTGGGGGGTCGGCAGGAGCGTGACCGGCGTCATCGGCGGAACCGCGTCCTGGTGGTATAAAACGTCACAGATGATCATCTGATCAGTCAATCGTCGTCAGAGAACTCTCAAGCAATCGGTAAACCTCCGACAGGAAGCGTTTCGACCGGCAGAGGAAGTGAATTCAGGTGAACGCAGCAACCACGGCGCGACCGGTGCGGCCGCGCGCCGTGGACGCCAGTGAGGGTTCCGCCGCGCCGCGTGAGAGCGGGTTGGTGCTGGTCGTCGACGACGACGCCGACGTTCGTGAATCGCTGGAACGTGGTCTGCGTCTCAACGGCTTCGCGGTGTGTACCGCGGCCGACGGCGCGGCCGCGCTGGCGGCGACCCGCGAGCACACACCCGACGTGGTGGTGCTCGACATCGAGATGCCGGGACTGGACGGGTTGGCCTTCATCACCGCGCTGCGCGCACTCGGCAACGACGTGCCCGTCTGTGTGGTGAGCGCGCGCACGCGGGTATCGGACCGGATCGAAGGGCTCGAGCTGGGCGCCGACGACTATCTGACCAAGCCGTTCGACTTCGTCGAACTGACCGCGCGGTTGCGTGCGCTGCTGCGCCGCCGCGGCACCGGCTGGAGCGCCGCGCAGGAGTCGGTGGCCGTCGGGGTGTTGCGGGTCGAGTTCGCGGCGCGACGGGTGACGGTGCGTGGCCGCGAGATTCCGCTGACACGGCGGGAATTCGAGCTGATCAGCATCCTGGCCACCCACCACGGGGCGGTCGTGACCCGCGACCGGCTGCTGGAGACGGTGTGGGGATACGACTTCCGGCCGCAGACCAATGTCGTGGATGTCGTCGTCGGCCACATTCGCCGCAAACTCGAAGTCGACGGCGCGCCCCGCCTCCTGCACACGGTGCGCGCTGTCGGGTTCGTCCTGCGGGAGGAAGGGCTGTGAGGGGGAATCTCTCGCTGCGAACGCGGGTCGCGGTGGCGGCGGCGACGGGAACGACGCTCATCGTCGGCGCGCTCGCCGTCTTCCTGTTCGTCGCGATCGAGCGCAACAACATCAGGCACGTCGACGAGCAACTCGACATCATCACCGGCCTGGTCGAAGCGAATGTCGGTACCGCGCAACTGTTCATCGGCAGCGTGCGCGACGGCGGTTTCGCCGCGATCACCTTGCACCAGGACGGTGCCGTGCTCGCCAGCACGTCCACGCGGCTGCCGGAGCTGCCCGAAGGGCACCAGACCCTGGTGCTGGACGACGCCGGATACCGCGTCAAGACCATGATGGTGGACCAGTCGCCGATCGGCCCGCACCTCGTGTCCGTGGCCGCGCCGCTGTCCGCGGCGGAATCGGTGACCCGGGAGCAGCGCCGGCACGTCCTGCTCGCCGGGGCGGCGGCGATCGCGGTGGCATCCGGATTGGGCTGGCTCCTGGGCGGGCGGGCGATCCGGCCGCTCATCGACCTGACCCGCCGGATCGATGCCGGTGACGAATTGCCCGAGGCGAGAGGGCGGTTCCGTGTGCGGGAAGCCGATCGACTCGCGGCCTCGGTCCGGTCGATGCTCGCGCGGATCGACTCCGCGCAGCAGCGCACGATCTCGGCCCTCGAGACCGCGCGCACGTTCGCGAACACGGCCGCCCACGAGCTGCGAACCCCGCTCACCGCCATCCGTATGGACATCGAGATCGCGCGTGATGTCGAACTGGTGCCCGCCGAGCGCGCGCAGATCCTCGACGACGCGCTGCGCAAACACGGCCGGGTCGAATCGACGCTCGTGGCGCTGGAACTGCTCGCCGCCGGTGAACTGACATCGCGCCACATCAGTGAACCGGCCGACCTGGTCGAGCTGGCCTACTCGGCCGTCGCGGACGCGGCGCGGACCCATCCGGAACTCCACCTGGTCGTCGCCGGCGAGCAACGAGCCGACTGCCAGTGTTCCCCGGCCGGGATCCGCCTGATTCTCGACAACGCGATCACGAACGCGGTCCGCCACGGCCGCGCCACCCGCATCGAGATCTCCGTCCACCGAACCGGTGACGGATTCCTGCTGGCGGTCGACGACAACGGCACCGGGCTGCCCGAGAACGAACGCGACGTGGTGTTCGGCCGATTCCGCCGGGGCTCCGGCGCGGCCCGCGAAGGATCGGGCCTCGGCCTCGCCCTGGTCGCGCAGCAGGCCGAACTGCACGGCGGACGCGCGGAACTGATCACGAGCCCACTCGGCGGCCTACGGCTCGCCGTCACCCTCGCCTGCGCTCCGACCGGCTGAGCACGGTCGGGTGAACCGCCCGCTCACCCGTTGTCGTTGTGCGCCAGGTGTGGAAGGACAACCAGCAGAACACGACGCAGACGAGTACGTGCAGGGCGTTGATGGCGAGCGTGTCCTCCTGCGGCGCGAGGAAGGCGAAGGCGGGCAGCAGGAGGGTGAATCCGAGGGCGGGCAGGCGGCCGAGGCGTCCGTCACGGTAGAGCGCGATGCCGAACAGCGCGGCACCACCGATGAACGCGAATCCGGTGACCTTGAACGCGATCCCTGTAGTCCCGGCCAGCAGCTCTTGACGCGCGGTGAGGTCGAGGAAGACGAGGGCGAGGTTGAGGGTGTAGGCGACACCGGCGAACAGCGCGGTGCCCAGCGCGCACCACACGAACGCCACCCGGTCGAAGGTCGAATCCCGGGTACCGGCGAGCGCGTACGCCAGGACGGCGGGTACACCGAACGCGGTGCCGAAGCCGAGCACGACGCTGGTCGCGGTGATCTCGCCGGTGAACGCTTCGACGGCGCCGGGCGCGCCGATGGACAGGCCGAGGACGACGCCGCTGACCGCGCCGAATCGGATGAGGAAGTTGATCATGCATCGACGGTAGGAACGGAAGCCGGGGTTCCAGGAGTACCGAATTGCCAGGGCACCCATGACCATCGGCCAAACTTGCCGCACGGAACCACCGTGAGGACGGCGCGCTACGTAGCATCGGCGCTCGGAGGTGGTGCCATGAGGACCGCACGCGGGTCCGGGTCGCCAGTGGGCTGGGTCGTTTCGGTGACCTACACGGTGGTGTTCGCCGGTGGGCTGGTGCAGGCGGCCGTCGATCGGCGTGGGCCGTGGGCATTGCTGGTGACGTTCGGGGTGCTCGCCGCTGTCGAGGTCTTCGCGCATCGGTTCGAGGTGCGGCCTGTCGTCTTGCTGCTGGCACGGGTCGCGGCCTTCGCGTTGATCGCAGTAGCGGAGCCGTCAGGTCTGTGGCGCGCGCTGCTGATTCTGGTGCCGTTCACCGCGTGGTTCGCGCTGGGGCGGACGGTGGCCGTGATGCTGGCCGCTGGCACTTTCGGAATGATCTTGGTGGCGTTGACAATTCAGGATGTCCGCTGGTTCGCCGACGCTGAACAACTCGGCGATCTGCTGATGTTCCTGCTCGGCGAAGTGATCGCGCTGGCCATGGCCGCGGTCGCGGTGCGGGAACGAGAGGTGCGCAGGCGACTACAGGACACGATGGCCGAACTGCGGGAGCACGCGGCCACGATCGCGGAGCTGTCCACCGTGCGGGAACGCAACCGGCTGGCGCGGGAGATGCACGACTCGCTCGGTCACCACTTGACGGCGATCGGGGTCCAGATCCAGAAGGCGCAGGCGTACCGCGATCGCGATCCGGTGACCGCCGACCGTGCCCTGGCGGATGCGCGGTGGTCCGCGGACCGCGCGCTGGCGGAGGCGCGCGATTCGGTGCGCACCCTGCGCGCCGACGATGCGCCGTTCTCACTGGTCACGTCCTTGCGGGAACTGGTGCGGCGAGCCGGTGGCGACTCGCTTGCCGTCGAGTTCACAGTGTCGGGGGAGGAGCGCCTGCTCACTTCGGAGGTGCGGACCGCGTTGTACCGGGCGGCGCAGGAGGGCTTGACCAACGTCCGGCGGCACGCTTCGGCGAGGCGGGCCTGCGTCCGGTTGAGCCTGGACGGTCCATCAGTGGAGGTGGAGGTCACCGACGACGGCGTCGGGATCCGTTCGGGCGGAGAGGGATTCGGATTGACCGGGCTCCGGGAGCGCTGCGCGCTGCTGGGCGGTGAGCTGGACGTGTCGCGCGGGGCCGCCGGTCACGGCACGATCTTGCGGATGACACTGCCGGCCACCGAGATGGCGCCCGCGTGAGCGATATCCGTGTGTTGGTGGTCGACGACCAGGACCTCGTCCGCGACGGCATCGCGTCGCTGCTGGATCTCCAGGACGGCCTGACGGTCGTCGGGACCGCCGCGGACGGCCTCGAAGCCGTCGAAGCGGTCACGAAGCTCGCGCCGGACGTCGTGCTGATGGATGTCCGGATGCCGCGCCTCGACGGCGTCGAAGCCCTGCGACGACTGCGCGCCGCCGGGTCGGGCTGCCGGGTCGTCATGCTGACCACCTTCGACGACGACGAATACGTCATCGCCGCCCTGCGCTCGGGAGCCGATGGCTACCTGCTCAAGAACCTGCCGATCGAGGACCTGCGGGCGGCGGTGCGGATGGCCTACGCGGGCGTGACCCAGCTCGACGGCCGCGTCACGCGCGGTCTGTCGACCGCCCTGCGACCGGCACCCGGCACGGCCCGCCGGGACCTCGATCTCACCCCGCGAGAGGTCGACATCGTACGGCTGATCGCGACCGGAGCGTCCAACCGCGAAATCGCCGCAAACCTGTTCGTCAGCGAAGGCACCGTCAAGAACCACATCTCGCGCGTTCTCTCCCGCTGGTCGCTCCGCGATCGCACCCAGCTCGCCTTGGCGGCACGCGAATACGGCATCGTGTGACCCGAACCGACCAATTGGTCGGTCGTCTAGATCCAGGTCACAGGCGTGACACTCTCGTGACGCCACTTGACTGATGTTTGCATCGCATGTGATTCTCTCATCAACTGATGAGAGTGGGCAATGGAAGACCAGCTTCGGACACACACTCCGATCCGCCACGACCCGCCCGTGCGCCGGGCCGAATCGAAACGGCTGACCGGAATTCGCGCACGGGTGATGGCCATCGTGCTCATCCCGAGCATCGTGTTCGCTACCGCGGTGATCGCGGTGGGCGTGCGCCTCGTCGAGGAGAACCGGCAGAACCGGGCGTGGGCCGACCTCATCCTCCGGGTGGCGCCGCATGCGGTGGACTTCAGCGAGGCCATGCTGCAGGAGCGTCGATTCGCGATGGTTCGGGTCGCGCACCCCGAACGCGGCTCCGACGAGCTCGACGCCCAGCGCCTTCGCGTAGACGCCGCCGGGACGGCACTGCTGGAGGCCGCGTCGTCACTCGGCGAACTCACCACCGGAGCGTTCGACGAATCCGCGCACCAGCTGCGTGACACGATCCGCCGACTCGGCGCCGTGCGCGCGCGTACCGACAGCGGGACCTCGACGGTCGACGAGGTGTACCAGGCGTACAGCCTGCTCGCCGCGACCGGGGGAATCGCGGTCGCGGCGTTGGTCCCCAGAGCTCCCGACGTGGACAGCGCCATCGCTTTGACCACGACCGCGACATTGTTGCGCACGGCCGACAGCATCTCCGCGGTGCACGCACTCGTCGCGGCCGCCGACGCCGAGACGGCATTCGACCAGGCCGCCCTGCAAGCGTTCGCCACCAGGGTCGGCGCCTACCACGCCGACCTGGACGCACTGGCTCACAAGGACGATCCCGTCATCCGGCAGCGGCTCGTGCAACTGACCTCCAGCCCGCAGTGGCGACAACTGGTCGAGTTCGAGAACGCCGTGGTGACCAGAGGCGCGGCCGACCCCGCGGACCTCGACGACCCCGCCGGACCGCCGCCCACCGATTCCGCGGCGGCACAGCAGACCCTGGGGCTGATGGTGAACGGCCTGTTGACGCTGTGGCGCACCAACTTCGCCGGTGTCCAACAGCGAGCCACCGACATCGCCGACAACGCCGTGCGCACCTCCGCGCTGACCGTGCTCGCGGCGCTGATCATCGCCGCCGTGACCTTCGTTCTGACCTCCTGGTTGGCGCGCGGACTCGTTCGACGACTCCGACGCCTTCGACTGCACACGCTGGCCGTCGCGGACACCGAGCTGCCCGCGATCATGGCCCGGATCAACGCGGGTGAGACGATCGATCTGACCTCGGCGCTGCCTCCGTCCGACTTCGGCAACGATGAGATCGGACAGTTGGCAGAGGCTTTCGACACCGCGCAGCGCGCGGCGGTGTCCGCGGCGATGGCCGAAGCCCGCACCCGCGGCGCGGTCAACGCGATCTTCCTGAACCTCGCACACCGCAGCCAAGCCATGGCGGCCCGCCAGCTGGAAGTCCTCGATGCCGCGGAAGCGCACGAGGAAGACCCGGACAAGATGGAGCTGCTGTTCACACTCGACCATCTGGCCACCCGCGAACGCCGCAACGCCGAGAATCTGATCATCCTCGGCGGTGAACGTCCGGGACGGCAATGGCGATACCCGGTGCCGCTCGGCGACGTCGTGCAGGGGGCGATCACCGAGTCCAGGGACTACACGCGCGTGAGCGTCAACCGTTTCCCCGATGTCTCGGTCAACGGCGCCGTCGTCGCCGACATCATCCACCTGCTGGCCGAGCTGGTCGAGAACGCCACCCACTTCTCATCCACGACCGCACCCGTCACGGTCTCGGGCGGGCTTGTCAAGGGCGGCGCCGTCGTCGAGGTCGCCGACCGGGGGCGGGGACTGTCCCGGCAGGAACTACACCGGATCAATCGAATCCTCGACAGCGCACCGGATTTCGGCATCATGCACCTCTCCAGCGACGCGCGCATGGGATTGATCGTGGTCTCGATCCTCGCCGGCCGCAACGAGATCAAGGTCCGACTCACCGAGTCGGACCACGGCGGCGTCAAAGCGATCGTGTTCTTACCTCTCACCTTGCTCGACCAACGATCACCTTCGGAGCCCGTCGGCGCCGGTGGTGCACGCCCGCTGCTCCGATAGGCAGCACAGGCGCGCCCGACCGCACTACAGCTCCGTCCGTACTTCTGACACCGAACGCTATTTGCTATGTTCTATTGCATAGAGCCTATACGCTGTGGTTCGCAATCGATATGAGCTCGATTCGGGAATCTGCTTGAGGAGCGATGTATGTCCGGTGTCACCGTCAACGTCGAGAGCGCGGCGGAATGGAAGCCGAGTGCTTGCATTCTGTGCGAGTGCAACTGCGGGATCGACGTGCTGGTAGACCCGGACACCCGCCGTTTCACGAAGATCCGTGGCGACAAGGCTCATCCGACCTCGGCGGGCTACACCTGCAACAAGGCTCTGCGCCTGGACGCCTATCAGAACGGCCGCAACGAGCGGCTCACGAGGCCGCTTCGACGCCGCGAAGACGGTACCTTCGAGGAGATCGATTGGGAGACCGCCCTGACCGAGGTCGCCGCGCGTCTCGGGCAGGTGCGTGAGGAGCACGGCGGCGAATCGATCTTCTACTACGGGGGCGGTGGCCAGGGCAATCACCTCGGCGGGGCCTACGCGCCCGCGACGTTGGCGGCCTTCGGTGTGCGCTACCGCTCCAACTCACTGGCTCAGGAGAAGACGGGCGAGTTCTGGGTCAACGCGAGGATGCTCGGGCGCCCGCACCGCTCCGACTTCCACCACTGCGAGGTCGCGGTCTTCGTCGGCAAGAACCCCTACCAGTCCCACGGATTCCCCCGTGCCCGGACGACTCTCAAGGAGATCGCGAAGGACCCGGCGCGGGCGATGATCGTGATCGACCCGGTGCGCACCGAGACAGCCGAGCTCGCCGAGTTCCATCTGCAGTTGCGCCCGGGCACCGACCTCGAGTTGGTGACGGCGATGGTGGCGGTGCTGGTACAGGAAGATCTGATCGACCACGCCTGGCTGGCCGAGCACACCAACGGCCTCGAAACGATCGCCGCAGTGATGCGCGACGTGTCCATCGCGGACCACTGCGCGATCGCCGACGTGCCGGAGGACCTGGTGCGCGCCGCCGCTCGCCGCATCGCCGCGGCCGAGTCGGTGGCAGTGCTCGAGGACCTCGGCGTCCAGATGGGCCGCAACTCCACCGCCGTGAGCTATGTGGAGAAGTTGCTGTGGCTGCTCACCGGAAACTTCGCCAAGCGCGGCACCCAGTTCGTTTTCTCCGGGCTCGCGCCGATCGCCCGTGATCGCGGGCTGCCGTTCGATCAGTTGCCGCGTACCCCGGTCAGTGGGGCGGCGATCGTGAGCGGACTGTTCCCCTGCAATTCGGTCCCCGACGAGATCCTGACCGACCATCCTGAGCGTTTTCGTGCCGCGATCGTCGAGAGCAGCAACCCTGTGCACTCGCTGGCCGACAGTCAGCGGATGACCGAGGCATTCCAGGCGCTCGAGTTCGTGGTGGTCATCGACATCGCGATGACCGAGACCGCGCGCGAGGCCGATTACGTGCTCCCGCCACCCACCCAGTTCGAGAAGTACGAAGCGACCTTCTTCGACTTCGAATTCCCGCGCAATCTGTTCCACCTGCGCCGCCCGTTGCTGGACCCTCCCTCCGGTCAGCTCACCGAGCCCGAAATCCACGCCAGGTTGTGTGAGCTGTCCGGTGCCGTGGGAGAGGCCGACTACGCACCGCTGCGCGAGGCATTGGGACATGGCCGGGAAGCCTTCGCCGCCGCGATGATGGGGGTACTCGGCGACCGCCGCCTGGCCAAGCTGGCCCCGGTCCTGCTCTACCGCACATTGGGGCCGACACTCCCGCACGGTGCCGCGGCCGCCGCCGTGTTGTGGGGGGCCTCGCTGTTCTGCGCGATGGAGAACCCCGCCGGCGTGGCGCGGGCCGGTCACGGCGAGGGGCTGATGGCAGGCGACCGGCTGTTCGAGGCGATTCTGGACAACCCGCGCGGAGTGGTCATCACCGATGACGAAGATGACGCGTCCTGGCAGAGGCTGGGGGGTCGGCGGATCGAACTCGACGTGCCGGAACTGCTCGATGTGGTACGCGGGCTCGCCGACGGACGAGCACAGGCCGGCGACCCCGACTACCCCCTGGTGCTCTCGGCCGGTGAGCGCCGCGCCTTCACCGCCAACACGATCTTCCGTGACCCGACCTGGCGCAAACGCGATCCCCAAGGCGCGTTGCGGTTGTCCCAGGCCGACGCCGCCGCCCTGTCGTTGGTGACCGGCGACCAAGCGCGCGTGATCACCCGGCGTGGTGCGGCGCAAGCGCCGGTCGAGGTGGTGGACACGATGCGCCGAGGCCACGTCTCCCTACCCAACGGCATGGGACTGCTCACGGCGGACGGTGACCAGGTCGGCGTCCGCCTGAACAACCTGACCGCCTCCGAAGACCGCGACGAGTTCTTCGGCACCCCGTGGCACAAGTACGTCCCGGCGCGGGTGGAAAAGGTTTGACGCGTCGCACGCGATCGCCACGTCCTTGCGCCGATTCGACCAGGCGGACGTGCGCGGAAGCAGAACCCGAACGCGTGCTCACACCGTCAGTTCTGATAGTGGACGGCGGCGACGACTCCGGTGGCAGGGGCCCGAAGAACATCCACCGCAGTGTCGTCGTCTTTCAGATACCGATCGAAGAAGGCTGCCGAATACCGCATGTATACGGCGGATTTGCCCGCGAAATCAGCTTTGTCCCAGGGGAGTTGAACGCTACTGAAGTAGGGGTTCAACGCTGCTACGTCCGTCACGAGGAAATGGTCGGTATCGGCGATCTCGACGAAGTACTTCGGCCCCTGTGCCGCTTCGTGCACCTGCCACTGTGGTGACCGGGACGCTTCCAGATACGGATCGGCTCCGGTGAGGAACATCATCGGGATGCGGATGTTCGCTGCCGCCTCGCGGATGTACGGGTCGGCGACGAATACCGGAGACGCGAGCGGAACGATCGCCTTGATGCGCGGATCCCGCAGCGTCGCGGGATCGGTCATGGCCTGAGCCGCCGGCATCGCACACGGGTCGACGCGGACGATCGGTGCGTTCTGCCAATCGGCGGCCTCGCTGCTGATCGGATGATCGCACGGGATCGTCATCCCGCCTGCGAGCAGGGTGTAGGCGGCGCCGAGTGAATGGCCGCTCATGCCGATTCTGTCCGGGTCGATCAATCCGCTCAGCGCTTCGGTGGAGTCGTCGTTGCGGCGCAGTGTCTCGTCGAGGGCGGCGCGAATCTGCTGAGGGCGGTAGGTCATCCCGAATTGGGTCTGCCTGAACCAGTCACTGAACAGGGAGAACACCGAGTCGCTGGAATTCTGTTCCGCGATGGCCCGCAGACCCGCCGGCAGGTCGGGAAGCCGCAGGCCGGGTACCACGTCGTCGGCGTCGTCGTGGTCGATACCAACGACGACATAGCCGTGACTGGCCAAGTTCTGGGCGTAGAAGTAGTAGCCGTCACCGGGAGCCCCGAGACCGGGCGAGAACATGATCAGTGGATACGGTCCGCCCGCGCGATCGGCAGTGGCGTTCTGCACCGCGGTCCCGGTGATGCCGCCCGGGGTGACATACGGCGGAGCGGGATCGGCGACGGCCGGGTACCAGGTGGTCAGTCTCAATCGCCGCCCGGCGGAGGTGTAGGAGGACACCTGCACCCCGACAGCATGGGTGCCGAGCGGGTCGGAGGTCCGGGCGGGGACAGGTGGTGGTGGTATCGGCAATGCTGTCGCGAGCCCGGCTTGCGAATCGGTCATGGCTGCCACGATGCTGACGATCACGGCGGTGAATATGGCAGCGAGTTGTCGTCGCGGGCGCGACACCATTGTCGAGCGCTTCATTTCGAGCTCCGTTGTGGATACTGAGATGATTATCAGTAATGCTCTGGACATCATCTCAGACAGTTCTATCGACTGTGCAGAAATTCATCAATGACCCGAGGTCCGAAGTTCAGCCTCCGGACGCGTGCAGGCCGGCCGCATCGGCGTTACGGGAAACCTGGCGCAGGAGGTCCGCGAGGGTCCGGCGCTGCTGCTCGTGACCCGATGTCGCCGCCAAGGTGTCGCTGTTCGGCGCGCTGGTTCTCGCCTTCGTCGCCGGCGCGGTGAGGTCGGTGGCGCGCTCGTCGGCGGCCTGCTGATCGCCGCTGACTTCGGCTACTGGGCCGCCGCCCTCGTCGTCGCCCTGCAGGCGCTCGCCGAACTCATGGCCACCCGCAGCTACGCCCTCACCTCGCCGGCGGTCAACCCCATGGCCCTGCTCATGGTCGGCCTCGGCGCACATCACCCCCGAAATCGGCGTCAGCCGCATCATGGACACTCTCATCGGCGTCGCGATGGGCGTCCTCATCGCGGCACTGACCATCAGCCACGCGGACGGGTCCGACCTACGCCGTCATCGTGATAGCTCAGAGGTTGCGGTACTCTCTATCTGCAGCATGTCGCTAGGATGTCCGCGCTCGAGGATAGAGGAGTGCTTGCCATGGCGAACGACGCAGCTTCCGAGGGCGCCGGTGAACGATCTCCGCGCGCTGTGCGGATAACCCGGTTGGTCGCGGGTGCGAGGCTCGTGCTCGGTGCGGCGCTGCTCATCGCCCTCCTCGCCGGATTCTCACCGGGCACCGGCGTGGCAGTGGCCATCCTGATCGTTCTGGGCATCGAGTTCGTCGTGCACGGATTGATCGGCTTGATGCTCGCGAAATCCCCCCGGAATTCGATTGCGCTCGTTTCCATCGCCGTCGACTCGCTCATTGTCGTCGCCGGACTCACCGCACTGTTGCTGGCCTGGGAGCGGCTGAGTGTTGCGGGTGCCTGGGTCCTCATCGGCGGTATCGCCTTCGCTGTGCTCGCCGCCATCGTGCTGGCGGTGGTTCGTACGGAAACCGGGTAGTTTCGCCACGTATCGGAGGCGGCCGGGTGTGAGTGCCTTCCACGCCCGGCCGCGGCCACCGTGGGTCAGCGTGTATTGATTGCCGCCGCGAGCCGGGGGAGCTGGCGGAGCGGGGCGTGGTGTTCGACCTCCATACGCTGGTCGGCGTCGAAGATGTCGCTGAGGCCCGGTGCCGGATCGTGCGTGCCGGTTTGCGGCAATGTGGTCGCGCTGAAGGGCCAGTCGGAGCCGAAGACGATGTGGTCTCGGCTGGTCACCGCGGTGACTGCCGACATCGCCGCGTTCGACGCGCTGAGCGCGGTGTCGTAGAAGAACCGCGAAATCTGTGTTTTGGTGTCGAGCAGGGACGGCTTGCCCAGGCCCTCCGGCCAGTTCTTGCCGATCGCGGTCTCCGAGGCGACGCCCACTCGCCAGGAAAGAAACGGCAGGGTGCCGCCGGCGTGGGAGAGCTGGAAGCGGATATTGGAATATCGCTGGGTGACGCCGGTCAGCATCATCATCGTGGCCGCGCGGGTGGTGTCGAAGGTGAACTCTTCGAGGAAGTCGGGCAGGGGCAGGTTCGGCTTGGCGTCGTCCGGGATCGCGGCGGGATGGACGAAGACGTAGGCCTTCCGGTCGTTCAGGGCGATCATCAGCGGTTCGAAGGCGGGATCGCCCAAGTACACGCCGTTATAGGCCGACAGCAGGATGATGCCGTCCGCGTGCAGGACGTCGAGGGCGTAGATCGCTTCGGCCACCGACGCGGCGATGTCGGGCATCGGAAGCACGGCGAACGAGCCGAACCGGGTGGGGTGCTGCTTGGTCAGACCCGCGACGTAGTCGTTGCAGTAGCGGGCCATGTCGTTGGCTTCCTTGCCCGGCGGCAGGAACCCGACTCCAGGATCGGAGACCGACAGGGCCTGCGCCTGGATGCCGTAGTAGTCCATGAATTCGAGCGCGGATTCGGGGGACCATTCCGGTGTCGGATAGCCGCCGATGGTGAAATGTCCGTGCGAGAGCAACGACGCGCGATAGTCCGGCGGCAACACGTGTGAGTGCAGGTCGATGCGATAGGTTTCGCTCGGTGCGTCCTGCTGCGCACGGGCGGTTCCCGCCGCGCCGAACCTTGCCGAGCCGCCGCCCAGGGGCAGGGCGGTCGCGGCGGCTACTCCGAGGGTGCCTGCGACGGCACCGCCCAGCATGCGACGTCGGCTGAGGCCGGCCTTCGGCGGTGCATCGGATTCGTTCATGAAAGTCCTTCCGCTCGGTTGGTTCAGCTGGACGGATCTCGTGTGGCGAGGTGTTGTCCCCGTCATCGGGCGGTGCCGCATGCGATGTCGGCTCGATCGAGCCGATCGAGCGCATCCGCCCCATTGCTGACGAAACTGTCAGGTCGGATCGGGCCATCACTGAACTGTGATCTGAGTCATGGTCGGTCTGCCCGGCGGACGATACAGCCTGTCCAGCGGGCCGGGTGCTTCGGGGCTGTCGAACTATTCGCGCAATATCGACGTTCTGGCGCACCTGACCAGACCTAGGCGACCACCGACGAAGCTTGTTGCCGCGCTCACGAGTCCGCCCCGAGGAACGACGCGGTCAACGTATCGAACAGGTCGGCACACTCCCACTGCACCCAGTGACCGATGCATCGGGGTCGAGAGTCGCCTGGTAGCGCTCCTCGATCACGTCGTCGGGATCGGCGCGTCGACGGCTCGCGGAATACGCCGATCGCCCGGAGTCGATAACGTGAAAGTCTCAGCACGATACGGCGGTCAGGAGGAACGATGGCTCACGAACCAGGCTCGTCACCAGCGGAGTCCGCGCCCGGAGGCAACGCGGTCGGGCGAATCGGGACGGCGGGCGTCCTCCTCGCGATGTGCACCTGTTTGGTGCTCGTCGTCGCCTCGGTGTCGGCGCTCAACCTCGCGATGCCGGATCTGGCCATCGACCTCTCGGCGTCGACGACATCGTTGACCTGGATCGCGGACGCGTACACCGTCGCCCTGGCGGCCCTCGTCCTGCCGATCGGTGCCCTCGGTGACCGGTTCGGTCGCCGAGATGTCCTGATCATCGGAACTGTCGTTTTCGCGATCGGGTCGATCGCCGCTGCCTCGGTACACACGACCGAACTCCTCATCGGATGGCGCGCCGTGATGGGCGTCGGTGCCGCGATGATCATGCCCGGAACGCTCTCGACGATCACTGCGGCCTTCCCTCCGGAACACCGCGATCGGGGTGTCGCGGTGTGGTCGGGATTCGCGGCCGCGGGCGCGATCATCGGCCTGCTCGGCGCGGGGCTCCTGCTCGAACAGTGGAGTTGGCGCTCGATCTTCGTCACCAGTGCTGTCGTCGCGGTGCTCGGTGGACTGCTGGCGCTGGTCCTGGCCCCGAACACCAAAGACGAGGAGCGGCATCCGCTCGACCACTTCGGGGCGTGGACGAGTGCGGTGGCTGTCGGTGCTCTCGTATACGGGATCATCGAGGGCAGTGAGGTCGGATGGACCAGCTGGCGCGTCATCGCGAGCTTCGCGGTGTCGGCGGTCGCGTTGGCCCTGTACGCGGTGTTGGGCTTGCGCAACAAGCACCCGCTGCTCGACCCCCGGCTGTTCGGTATCCCCGGATTCCGCGCCGGGGCGGTCACGATCCTGGTCCAGTTCATGGCTGTTTTCGGGTTCTTCTTCGTCGGACTGCAGTACCTGCAGCTGATCCTGGGATACAGCCCGCTGAAGAGTGCTCTGGCGCTGGTGCCGATCGCGGTGGTGGTATTGCCGACCAGTGTCCTCACCCCGCGGTTGACGCGGATGGTCGGGATCAAGGTGGTGATGGGGGTCGGACTGTTGTTGCTGGCCGCCGGGATGCTCGCGTTGTCGTTCCTGGAGGTCGACTCCGGCTACCTCCCGTTCTTCGGTGGCCTGATCGTCAGCGGGCTCGGTGTCGGCCTCACGAGTACGGTCGGTACCGCGGTCATCGTCGGATCGTTGCGGATCGAGCAGCAGGGCGTGGCCTCGGCGATGAACGACGCGACCCGCGAAGTCGGCTCGGCGGTCGGCATCGCGCTGATGGGGTCGGTCTTCGCGAGCCACTATGCCTCGGCGCTGCCTGCCATCGATCAGCTGCCGCCCGAGGCCGCCCATGCGGTGGAGTCCTCGGCGCCGGCTGGCATCCACGTCGCCGGGCTGATCGGTCCGCAGGGGCCGGCGCTGGCCGAGGCCGTGAAATCGGCATTCATCAACGGGCTCAGCGCATCGCTCATCGCGGTCGGCGTCATCGTCGCCGTCGCCGGAGTCGGTGCGCTGTTGTTCGCGCCGCACCGGCAGACCCAACCCGACGGGCCGACCTCCGACGACACATCGAACGATTCGTAAAGAGAACAGCCGGGCGCGGATCTTTCCGCACCCGGCCGTAGCCGTCGGTGTGGTCAGCGGGCGTTGATCGCCGCGGCCGGTCTGGGGAGTTGGCGGAGCGGAGCGTGGTCGACTTCCATGCGCTGGTCGGCGTCGAAGGTATCGCTGGGGCCCGGTGCGGGATCGCGTGTTCCGGTCTGTGTTTCCGTACCCGGGGGCAGGAATCCGACTCCGGGATCGGAGACCCGCAGGGCCTGCGCTTGGATGCCGTAGTAGTCCATGAACTGATGAAACTGTCAGGTTGGATCAGGTCATCACTGAACTGTGCTCTGAGTCATGGCCGGTCTGCCGGGCGGACGATACAGCCTGGAGATCATGCCGGTGATCGACACGCGGAGCGGGATGAGACGCCCGCTCGCCGGATTGCTCTAATGTAGCTGTTCACAGACTTTCTCATCACTGTTGAGGGGTTGATTCCGGATGTGGCGCATGCTGGCACAGCGCACGGGCGCGGTTCCGCCAGCATCGACCGGGCCCGGCGCGGATTCTGATCAGGATCCGGCGCCGAATACGAATGCGATTGTCAGACATGATGTTCGGCCTGTCCGGGCCGCGTTCGACCACGTCGGCACGGCGGTCGGTGCCGGTGTGAACGAGGTGCGCGGCTTCGCGTGGCAGGAGGCGGTGACTCAGTCGTGGAGACTAGTGGTGGTCACCGTGGTGCCGGCGGTACTGATCGCTGTGCCGTGTGGGGTGATCGTGACGGTGCAGGTGGGGAATTTGCTCAGCGGTTCCGGTGCCGACTCACTGTGGGGTTCGGTGGGTGGGTTCGCGGTCGTCAAACAGGGCGCGCCGTTGGCCACCGGGCTGCTGCTCGGTGGCGCGGGTGCGGCTTTGATCGCCGCCGACCTGGGTGCGCGCACGGTCCGTGGCGAGATCGACGCGCTCCGTGCGATGGGTATAGATCCGATGCGCAGGTTGGTGATTCCGCGGTTGGTCGCGATGGCGTTCGTCGCTCCGCTGCTCGACGTCGTGGTGATCGCGGTAGGGATCGCCGCCGGCTACGTGGTGGCGGTAGGCGTCGAGGGGATCGCTCCGGGCAGTTACTGGTCGACATTCGGCTCGTTCGTCACAGTCCTGGATGTCTGGATGTCCCTGCTCAAAGCTTTGGTTGCCGGCATCGTCGTCGTTCTGATCGCTTGCCGGCGCGGGTTGACGGCCGGGGGTGGCCCCCGCGGGGTCGCCGACGCGGTGAACGCCGCGGTGGCCTGGTCCGTGGTGGCGATCGTGGCGTCGAACGTGGTTCTGACCCAGCTGGTCGGCCTGGCGGTGCCGGCGAGGCTGGTTTGACATGACCGCCGCCGCTGAGCGTTCGTGTGAGCGATCCGGTGCGACCGAGTTCGGTGTGCGTGTCGCACGGCTGGCCTCACCGGTGGAGACCCTGGGGTTCATCATCGGGTTCCAGTTCACGGTGCTGTCGTCGATTCCGTTCACACTCCTGCGCTATCGGTCCCAGATCATGCGGATGGTGTCGGAGATGGCGTGGGGGCGCGGGCGCGTGATCGACGGCGGAGGCGTGCTTCCGATGATGGTTGTCCTCGGTATCGGTGTCGGTGGGACGGTCGCGATGGAATCGTTCGCCGCGCTCGACTCGCTGGGCTTGGCACCGATCACTGGCTCGGTCTCGGCGTTCGCGGTGACTCGCGAGCTGGCACCGATCGCGGCGGCGATTGGATTCGCGGTGCAGGCGGGGTGCCGCATCACCGCGCAGGTCGGGGCGATGCGGATCTCGGAGGAGATCGATGCTCTCGAAGCGTTGGGATTGCGGTCGATTCCGTTCGTGGTGACCACGCGGGTGATCGCGGGCGCGGTCGTCGTCGTTCCGGCGTTGCTGGCGGGATTGGTGCTGGCCTATCTGAGTTGCCGTGCGTGGATCACCGTGGTCCATGACGAGCCGGTCGGGGTGTACAACCACTACTTTCTCGCGTTCGTATCCAGCGGCGACATGCTCGCCGCGGTACTCAAGGCCGCGTTGTTCGCTGTCGCGGTGATCGTGATCCACAGCTACTACGGCTACTGCGCCACCGGCGGTCCAGAAGGTGTCGGGCTCGCCTCCGGGCGTGCGGTGCGCGCGTCGACGGTGGCGATTGTCGTGCTGGACATGATCGTGACCCTCGCGTTTTCGGGCGCGCCACACACAGTGACGGTCGTGGAGTAGCGAAATGGCCGACAAACGCATGCCCGGTCTCGGGTTGAGCCGCAGAACAGCGTGGGCGACAGGCGGTATGGCGGTGGTCGTCGTGGTGGGCATCGTGGTCGCCGGGATGAATATGACGACGAATCGAGAGTTGCCCGCGCAGTACACCTTCCGGGTGACTCTGCACACCGAACAGATCGGTGACGGGATCGTCGCGGGCAGCGCGGTGCGCACCAACGGCGCGGAGATCGGGACCGTCGTCGAGACCGCGCCCGGCGATACCGGCACGCAACGAATCGTGTTGGCTCTGGACCCCGCTCAGCTTGCCGGAATCGACACCGGGTTGCGGGTCGATTACACCCCGGCCGGCGTGTACGGAGCCAGCGAGATCGAACTGTTCGCCGGTGACGAGGGCCGACCACTGCACCACGACAGTGTGGTCGAGTTGACCGGTGCCCGGGCCGGCGACGTGTACGACGCCACGCAGGATCGCCAACTGCGGGATCTGTCGGGCTTGGGGACGGCGTTGATCACCCCGAAAGTCGGGGCTCTGATCGCGCGCGTGGATCGCGACCTGCAGCTGATGGCGCCGTTGCTGCGAGCGTTGGCGCGCGTGGCCCGCGAACTCGCCGACAACCAAACGATGTCGGTGTCGGAACTGATGGGCCGGTTGGGCCCAGCCCTGGACGGCGGCGGACGTCTGGCCGCGGCGCTGGTGCGCTCGACCACCCTGCTGGACAACATTCATCGGCTCGCCGAGAACCGGGATCGGTTCGATGACGGCGTACAGCTGCTGTCCGATCGAGCGCTGCCGGGGCTCGCCGAATTCGGGCAGGTGGCCGGCGCTCGTTTGTCGGGAATAGAGCAGGTGCTGTCGTCGCTGCTGAGCGTGCTGCGACAACTGGTGCCCGAACCCGAGCGAAATGGTGCGGATGTGGCGGAACTGCTGAGGAGGTTGGCCACGGCGATGCCCGATTCGGGCTCGGGACCTGTGCTCGGCACCGAACTCGAGTTCGGCGGTGGGCAACGATGACGATTCGTCGCGCCGCCTGGGGGATGGGGTTGTTCACGACGGTGGTGGTGCTGCTGCTGGTCGGTGTGGTGCTGGTGATCGACAGGCCCGTCGCCGGGCGCACCGACAGCTACGACGCGCTGTTCACCGATGCCAACGGACTCAAAGTGGGCGATGACGTGCGAATGTACGGGGTTCGGGTGGGGCGAGTGGGAAAGATCCGGCTCGATGGAACGCTCGCGCGAGTGCACGTGGTGCTCGACACCACCGCGCCGGTATACGACAATTCTCGCTTCGCGATCCGCTACCAGAACCTCACCGGACAACGCTATGTGGATCTGCAGCAGCCACCGCATCCTGGCACGCGTCTGGGTGGGGGCGGGCGCACCATAGATACCGACCGGACCGTGCCCTCGTTCGATGTGACAGCCACGTTCAACGGGCTTCAACCGATCTTGACGACAATGTCGCCCCAAGCGATCAACCAGCTCACCGCGAGTCTGGTCGCACTGGTCGAAGGCGACGGCAGCGGATTGGGACCGGCCATGGCCGCCCTGGAAACTCTCGCGCTACACGCCGACGGCCGCCAGCAGGTGCTGCGGACGCTGATCGAGAATCTGGCCCAGGTGTCGGCGAAAGTCGGTGGCCGGGCGCAATATCTGGTGCCGTTGCTGGCCCGCCTGACAGATATCTTCCAGGCACTGCAGTCCAATATCGGTGGCCTCGAACAGTTCGTCTCGGCGATGCCCTCGATTCTGGGACCTCTGGACCGGCTGCTCAGCAGTGTCGGACTCGACGACGGTGACGACGTGGACGCGTTGATCCGGCGTGTGTTTCCCGAGCCCGGACAGGCTGTGAACGCTCTCGAGGCGCTGCCGAGCCTGCTGGCCGGCCTCGACGCCGTGGCCAGAACCGGCGCTCAGCACGGTCGGACGGCGTGCAGCAGCGGCGCTGCGCAGGTGCCGCCCGTCATCGCGGTCGTGATTGCCGGACAGAAGGTGACCGTATGCAACAGGTGAGAGCTCAGGAGTCCACGGACCAGAAATCGATCAGCGCTCGGTGGCGCGCGCACAGGCCCCACGCGCGTCGGCGCATCGCACTGGCCGTAGCAGTGGCGACGGTGGGTGGACTCGGTCTGCTCGGCGCTGATTCGTTGGTCCCGTTGCCCTTCGGCTCACCCACCTACACCGCGGAGCTGTCAGAAGCGCTGTCGGTGAAACCGGGCTATTCGGTTCAGGTCGCGGGAGTACCGGTCGGCCGGGTGGTCGGACTGGAGCTGAAGCCGGATCGGGTCCTGATGCGGTTCACGGTCGACGAGGAGGTGTTCGTCGGAGATCAATCCTCGATAGAGCTGCGGATGCTCACCATGCTGGCCGGCAATTACGTCGCGCTGTTCCCGCAAGGCGATCGGCCGTTGGGTCGGACACCGATACCGATGGAGAGGGTCGTACTGCCCTACAGCCTGTTGCAGACGTTCCAGGACGCGGTGACCCCGGTGCAGCAGATCAACGGGGATCTGGTGCACCGCAGCATGCTCGACCTCTCGGATGCGATCGCTCAGGCACCCGAGGCGCTGCGTACCGTTCTGGCGACAACCAACAGCTACCTCGACGCTCTCGACCGCCAGCGTGGACAGGCGTCGCAGGCGGTCGCGGTCGCCCAGGAGTACATCAGCGCGTTCGACGGGGCGTCGATGGATCTGGGACGGCTGGTCCATCAGGTGTCGCTCTTGCAGACCGTGCTGCAGAACCGGCGCGCCGAACTACGCGAAGGTGTCAGGCTGGTCGCTGTCATCCTCGACCGCGCCGCGGGCCTGGCACCTACGTGGGATTCCACCGTCGAGCCACGACTGCAACAGCTCACCGGTGTCGGCGCGCAACTGGAAAACGCGGGCGGGCACATCGATTCGCTGCTGCAGAGTCTCGCGCGACTGGTGGACACGTTGCGATCCGCATCGATCCCGGCGGGGTCTGCCGGCGAAGCATCAGCGCCTGTGGTCTCGGTGTGTATCCCCGTGCCCGGGCAGGGCTGCTGATGAGTCGGCACAAGCGCGCACCTCGTCTGATCATCGGTGCGGTGGTGGTCACCGCCCTCGTCGTCGCCGGGTACTTCGCGATCGTGCGGCCGCCACCCCATACCGGCTATTGCGCGCTCATGCCCGACACCATCGGCGTGTTCGTCGGTAGCCCCGTCACCATGCGTGGTGTTCCTGTCGGGACAGTCGAATCGATTTCGCAGCACGGTACCGCTGCCAAGGTGGACTTCATCGTGGTCGGTGACCGACCCGTCTACGCCGATGCCGGTGCGACCACCCTCACCAACAGCCTGACCTTCGCTCGCCAACTGGCGATCGTGGACACCGGCACGATCACCGAGCCCTGGGACAACACCGTATGCCTGAGCAAAACGGTGACACCCAAGAGCATGAGCGACACCCTCAACGCCTTCGCGCAACTGTCGGAGCAACTTCTGGGTCCGGATCCCGCGCAGAGCGATGCGCTGGCACGCGGACTCGGCGCCGTCGACGCGGCCACCGCGGGCACCGGGCCCGTCATCAACGAGATCGTGCTGAAACTCGGCAGCGCGGTAGCCAACCCGGACGCCGGAATCGCACGCCTGACCGCACTGCTGGACGCTGTTTCGGCGATATCGGGAAAGATCACCTCGCATTGGGGTGACGTCAAAACGATGGTCACCATGATGGCACCGCTGCTGCAGCAGAGCGCCGAGGAGATCATCGCACCCGGCATCGTGATCATGCGGCAGTTGCGTTCGGTGCTGCCCATCCTCGAAGACCTCGCCGATACTTTCGGCGGATCGATCCTGGCCGGGCTCAACGACACCGACAGACTACTGAACCTGCTCCGTACCGGAGTGGGCGCGCTGGTACAACTCATGTCATCGGTTCCGGTGCTCGTACAGACCTTTCAGTCGGTGGCGGCGACAGAGCCGAAACCGATCGCCACGCAGCCGGTATCGCCGACGTGTGCGGGACCATCGCAGTGGGGCGTGTGCGCGGGGGCAGGGCCTGCGGAGCTGTTGTCGGTGCTGCTGTCCGGGATCGGGGCTCGATGAGGACTCGCACGATGTTCGTCGCGCTGGCCCTGACCGCCGCGCTGTCGGCGACGGGCTGCGGATCCCCGATCACCGCGATCTCCGGCCAGAAGGTTCCCGGTCCGACGTATCGGATTCGAGCCGTGTTCTCCAACGTCCTGAATCTTCCCCTGCGGGGCGAGGTTCGAGCCAACGGTGCGTTGGCCGGAACCGTGGCGGGAATCGCACCGATGGATCCATTGCGTTCCGGTGGTCGTGGCTATGTCGTGGTGGACATCGATCTCGCGACCTCGGTGCGATTGCCCACCACCACGACCGCCGCACTGCGGCGAGACACCGTGCTCAGTGACAATCACATCGTATTGTTCACTCCCCGAGACGGATTCTCGGATCTGATGGCGCCGGGGGACACGATCGGGCTCGAACGCACGACCCCGCCGCTCGAGATGGAAAGCGTCATGGCCGCCTTGGCCGTCGCGTTCCAAGGCGGTGCCGTCGCGCAGGTGCGAGACATCGTCGCCACCGTGAATTCGCTGCTGCCCCAGGATCCCGCGACCACCGCCCGACTGTCGGGGGCGATGTCGCGGGCACTGGTCGACCTGGCAGGGCACCTGGACCAAGTCGACGCGCTGCTGGCGGGTTTGAGCACCGACACCGAGATCCTGCGCGCGCTGATCCCGGACCTGGAGGCTCTGCTCGGGCCTGCAGCCGTGCAGCGGTTCACCGACATCTCCGCCTCGCTCGTCGGCGCGGCCGGCCTGCTGGGTGCACTCGGCCCGGTGGGCGAGGCGTACTGGTGGCTGGGTCCGCTGCTGGACAGCGCGGACGGCGCGGTTCGAGTGCTGGCACCCTTGATCTGGGCCGGTCAACCGCTGGATCTGAGCCGCCCCGCGAACCTGCGGGCACTACAGGAGTTGTTCCGCGAGAAGCTGATTCCCTTCGCCGAACACGGCCCGGCGGTCACGATCACCGGCATCGGAGTGCCCGCGGGGGCGCCGACCGATCCGGTGCTCGCCGCCCTGCGGATGATCGGGGCCGTGCGATGAGATCAGGTGCGCTGATCTCGGTGATCGGCATCGCGTTGATCTCGATTCTGTGTACCGCGTATCTGGTGTTCGGGGCGCTGCAGAGTGGGCCGTTCACTTCGTACATCCACGCGACCATGGTGGTGAGCAACTCCGGGGGAGTGACCCTGCAGTCCCCGGTTCTGGTGACCGGCATCCAGGTCGGGCGGGTGACCTCGATCCGCAATACCGCGGCGGGTGTGGAGATCGGATTCGAGGTCGTCGCCGACCGCAGGATTCCTCTGGACAGTCTGGTGACGATCGAATATCTCTCGATGCTCGGCCCCCCGTTCGTAGAGTTTCGGCCCAACACCGGGACCGGGCCCTACCTGCAGGACGGGCAACGCCTCGCGACCGACCACATCCGCATGCCGTTGGCCGCTCCCAACGTCGCGGGGCTGTTCAGCCGTGTGGTGAGCCAGCTCGATCCCAGGGTGTTGGAATCGCTCGTCGACACCGGCGATGTCGCGTTGTACGGCACCGACGCCGCGGTCGCCAATCTCGCGCGCACGGGGAATTCGGTGGCGGCGGCGCTGATGAGTCGTAGCCCTCAGATCGCGACACTGTACCGCGAGCTGCAATCGGCGGCGGCGGATCTGGACTGGGCCGGGCCCGCGGCTACCGCGGCGGCCCCGGCCTTGGTTCGATTCACCCAGGCGTTGAACGAGTTGACCGCGGCTGTCGAGCAATTCATCGAATCGCAGCCGCCCGAGCGCCTGGCCGCCGACGGCGGCGTGCTCGCGGTACTGGAACGACTCACCGCTGTCCTCCGGGACACACCCGCGCTGCAACAGATCGTTCCGATCCTGCAACAGCTCGCCGATGCCATGCGCCCTTCCTCGGCCGCGACGCCGAATCTGTCCGTCTTGCTCGAGCAAGCCCTCAACGCGGTCACCCCAGAGGGCGCGGTTCGGCTACGAGTGACCGTCAAATAGTTCGCCACTGCCAGACACCCGGAGGAACCGATGTCGGAACCCGAACCCACCGTCGACGGCGACGATCCGCCCACCGAACTCGCCGGAGCACGAGAACGCACTGTTCCGCTGGCTCGGGTGCTCACCGGCGCCGCGTTGGCAGTCACTGTCGCGGGGGCGACGACCTTCGCGTTTCTGTGGCACGGCGCACGCGCAGAACTATCCGCTCGCGATATCGCCCTCGCCGATCAACAGCGCGCCCGCGAGGTAGCGACGGCTTACGCGGTATCGGCCTCCACGATCGACTATCAGCACATCGATGCCTGGACAACTGATCTCAAAGCCAATACCAGCGCCCAGCTCACCAGCAAGTTCGTGGCCACCGCCCCGCAGTTGCACGACATCTTGGTGCCGCTGCAATGGAAGTCCACCGCGACGCCTATCGCGGCCACGGTGACCGACGGCGCCAATGGCATCTATCAGGTCAGCGTCTTCCTCGACGTCCAGTCCAGCAGTGTCCAAGCACCCGAGGGCGTGAAATCCACGGTGACCTACACCGTGTCGGTGGACCCGGCCGGCGGATGGACCGTCACCGATATCGGAGGCCTACCGCCCATCCCCGGTCCACGCTGAACCGGTCGACGACTCGCCGCCCGCATATCGAGCATTACAGCACTGTATCGACCAGAAGCTCATTCATGATGCACCCCGATCCCAGGAGAACCCGATGAGCCGTGCCCGTCGCATCGACACCCATCAGCACATCGTCCCGCCGCACTACGCGGAATGGATGCACTCCAAGGGCATCCGCCCAGGTGGGGTGGCGCTCCCGCTGTGGTCGGAGCCCGAGGCGTTGTTGTTCATGGACACTCACGGGATCCAAACCGGTGTGTTGTCGTTGTCGACGCCGGGTGTGTGGTTCGGGGACCAGGCCGAAGCCCGACGGTGGGCACGGGAAATCAACGAATACACCGCCGACGTCGTGCGCGCACACCCGGACCGCTTCGGATTCTTCGCCACCCTCACCCTGCCCGATGTCGACAGTGCTCTCGCCGAAGCCGAATACGCCCTCGATACCCTGCACGCCGACGGTATCGTCCTGCTGGCCAACAACGACGGCCGTTACCTCGGTGATCCCGCTTTCGCACCCCTGCTCGACTTCCTGCACCGTCGCCAGGCCGTCGTGTTCATCCACCCCGGCGAACTGCCCGCCGAACCCGTACCGGGAGTTCCCACCTTCGCCGCGGACTTCCTGCTGGACACCACACGAACCGCCCTCAGCCTGATCCTGACCGACTCGATGGCCACCTACTCCGACATCAAGTTCATCCTCGCCCACGCCGGCGGCTTCGTCCCCTACATCGCCTATCGCATCATGCTCGCGATGCTCAACGACAAGAACAAGATCCAACAAGCGCTGGAAGTCCTCGACAGCGATCGTCAGATCCCCAAAGAACTGACTGTCCTCAAACAGTTCTATTACGACACCGCCCTGTCCGCCTCCCCCGCCGCGCTTCCCTCGTTGCTGCAAGTCGCCGACCCCGACCACATCACCTACGGCAGCGACTTCCCGTTCGCACCACCACCCGCGGTCCACATCATCAACAGGCTCTACGAGGATTATCCGTTGGACGATGCGCTGCGGCACGCGATCGACCGCGGTAACAGCGAAGCGCTCTTCCCACGGCTCGAGGGCTGAGACCGGATGCCGTCGGCCGACTCGGTGAGTCGAACCTCGATCTCGTTGCGGCCGAAGAGCGGCGAATTCCTCGGCCGGGACTCGATACCGAGGGTGCGGCGGTGATCATCGCCACCCGCCCACCGCGACGCCACACGCTCGAGGGGCTCTCGCCATCGTCGCGAGGAGACGACGACAGGTCGAGCCGAGACCCCGTAGGCGCGGTTTCCGCGGAGCGCGCCGGGGTAAGGCCGCCGATATGAGCGAGTTACCAGCGCACGGCTTCGCCCGACCCCGCACCGTGGGTGTGACCGGGCTGCTTGCCGCGTCCGCCGCAGGAGTCGGTTCGCTCGCCGGACAGGGTGCGTGGACCGGCGGGTCGGGGCAGCCCTGGCGCCGCAACCGCGCCGCGGGCTCGTCCACCCCGCCGATTCAGACGCACCGGGACGACTGCAACGACCACGAAAGGAATCATCGATGGCGATCGCGACCGTCAATCCCGCCGACAACACCACCGTCGAGGAGTTCGACGAATTCACCGACCAGCAGATCGACGCCGCCGTCGCGGCCGCCGACGCCGCTTACCCGACGTGGCGGGACACGAAGAAGTCCGAGCGCGCGGCGATTCTGGCCCGCGCCGCCCAGCTCATGACCGATCGGGCCGACGAGCTCGCGCCACTACTGACCACGGAAATGGGCAAGCTGATCGGCGAGAGCCGTGGCGAAGTCGCGCTGGCCGGGGCGATCTTGCAGTACTACGCGGACAACGGCGAGGCGATGACCGCCGATGAGAGCATCGAAGTCGCTGACGGATCGGCCATCGTCCGCACAGCGCCGCTCGGAGCGCTCCTCGGCGTGATGCCGTGGAATTTCCCGCTGTATCAGGTCGTGCGCTTCTGTATCAGGTCGTGCGCTTCGCGGCCCCCAATCTCCTGCTCGGCAATACCGTGCTGATCAAACATGCCAGCAATTGCCCGCAATCGGCGCTGGCGCTCGAGCAGCTGTTCGCCGACGCGGGAGCCCCGCCCGGCGTCTACACCAACCTTTTCGTCTCCGGATCGAAGATCGCGGGCGTCATCGGAAAACCCGAGATCAAAGGCGTATCCCTGACCGGCAGTGAAGCCGCCGGGGCGAGCGTGGGTGAACACGCGGGCAAGAATCTCAAGAAATCGGTGCTCGAGCTCGGCGGTAGCGATCCGTTCATCGTGCTCGACGACGGCGGCGATTTCGCCCGCCTGATCGAAGGCGCGGCCACCGGGCGCATGGCCAATACCGGCCAGAGCTGTGTGGCGTCCAAACGGTTCTTCGTCGTGGGCGACCTCTACGACCGTTTCGTCGACGGGCTCGCTCAGGCCCTGGGTGAGCTGACGCCCGGCGATCCGCAGGACCCGTCGACCACACTGGGACCGCTGTCGTCGGAGCGCGCGGTGACCGACCTCGCGGAAATCGTGCAGGACGCGCTCGATCGGGGAGCGACCGCGCGCGTCGGTGGTCATCGTGTCGACCGCCCTGGCGCCTACTTCGAAGCGACCGTGCTGACCGGCGTCACCGAGGACATGCGCGCGTTCAGCGAGGAACTGTTCGGCCCCGTCGCGGTCGTGCACCGGGCCACCGATGCCGACGACGCGGTGCGCCAAGCCAACAACTCCAGCTTCGGTCTGGGCGCCACCATCTTCTCCGCCGATGTCGAGGCCGCCCGATCGGTGGCCGACCGGCTCGACAGCGGCATGGTGTGGATCAACCACCCCACCGGCACCGCGCCCGATCTCCCGTTCGGCGGCGTCGAACGCTCCGGTTACGGACGCGAACTCGCCCGGTTCGGAATCGGAGAGTTCGCCAACCACAAGCTCATTCGCACAGTGCCGAAGGAATCCGACATCGCCGGTGCCGGCGGCTGATACTCCCGGTCGCCTCGGTGTCCGTCGATGTCCACGATCCGAGCGAGTGAAGGGCACCACCGCGGAAAGATCGTCATGGATGTCAGCTGAATCGGCGTCGCGAGTGGCGAAATCGCCACCGTGAGAACGACTGTGACCGCGAGGGCGCCGAATGGTCGGCTGCCCTCGCGGTCCGGTTGCGGCGAATCAGTCGGTGGGCCAGGTGCCGGTCAGCGACTGGTAGCCGGACGCTCCCGCGCGGTCCACGGCGGGGCGATACGGCGTCTTCATGACCGCCGCCTCCGCGCCAGCCACCAGATCACGGCGACACCGGAGATCGCGACCGCCGCCAGCGGCAGCGGCGCGTGCCGAGCCACCTCGGCGGCCTGCCTGCCACCGTCGATCACCCGGTCGGGCACCGAGGACTCGACCTGTTCGGCGACCTGCCGGGTCTTCTCCTCGGCCACGAACTGGACCTGATCGGCTTTGTCCTTCGCGACATCCCGCGCCTTCTCCGCCTTCTCCCTGACCTTGTCACCGGTGGCCAACGCCTGGTATTTCGCGGCGGTCACCGCGTCCTCGGCGGCCGCGGCCGTTCCATTGATCTTGTCTTTCGTGCGGTCGGACACGTCGATTTTTTCGGCCGCATCGCTGACGGTCTCGCCGAGTTCCCGGCGAGCCTTCTCGATGTCCTTGCGCAACCCGTCCGGGTTGTCGGGCTCGTTCATCGCTTACTCCGTTCCTTGACGATGTCTTCCGTGGCGCCCCGCTCTGTAGGAAGCGGTGGCGTGGTCTCGGTGAAGTTCTTCTGGCTCAGGCCGTCCCACGCCTCATTCGGGTTGCTCTCTCGGGGGAAGGACCGGTTCTCGCTCGGGTGGTTGGCCTTGTTCGATGCGTTTGCCCCGGGCCAGTTCGGCGTTGAATTCCGCACCGAGCAGGACCGCCACATTGCTGAGCCACAGCCACACCAGGAAAGCGACGGCACCGCCCAGCGAGCCGTACACCTTGTTGTAGGAGCCGAAATTGGCCACATAGACGGTGAAGCCGGCCGAGACGACGATCCATATCAACACCGCGAGCACGCTGCCCGGCGACAGCCACCGGAATCCCGGCTGTTGCGCGTTGGGCGCCGCCCAGTACAGCAGGGCGATCGCGAGACCGACCAGGACGGCCAGGACCGGCCACTTGGCGATGTCCCAGATCAACACCCCGACCGAGCCGACCCCCAGCCACTCACCCGCGGCACCGGCGAACCTGCCGGTGAACAGCACGCCCACCACGCACAGCGCGATCAGCAGCACCATCACCGCGGTGAGCCCGACACGCAACGGCAGCGTCTTCCACATCGGGCGACCCTCGTCGGTGCCATAGATGGAGTTGGCGGCCCGGATGAAGGCTCCGATATAGCCCGAAGCCGTCCACAGGGCGGTCACCACGCCGATGATCGCCAGCGGACCGGCCGCCGAACGCGAGCCCTGCAGTTCCCTGATGGCGTCGACGAGCAGATCGGTCCCCGGGGTGGCGCCCAACTGCTCGAAGGTCTGGATGAGCGAGTCGGTCGCGGAGGGCTGGAGCAATCCGAGGATCGCGGTGAGCACGATGATCCCGGGAAACAACGACAGCACGCTGTAGTAGGTGAGCGCAGCGGCCCAATCGGTCACGTTGTCTTCCATGAACTCGCTCGCGGTGCGACGCAGCACGCCCCACCACGAGCGCCCCCGCAGCTCCGAGGGACCCTCCGACCAGCTCTGCGGCCTCGACTGGGACTCGGCAATACTCTCGGCCATCCGAACATCTCCTCCTGATCGCAGGCCGACTACCCGGTACCCCAGGTGCCAAACAGAACGTCCGCCGCTAACCGCCGCCCTCCGAAACGATTCGGACTCAGGAAACCGCTGGTCCATCCTTGATGAGTTGGGAAGATTTGGGCAGGGTTCGATGCCGCCGCTCTGCATGAGCGTGCCTAATTGGTTGGCCGATCCACGCGCGCTGACCTCCCACGAACCGATCGCGGTGGCGGCCGTCGGGTAAAGCATCGAGCGTACCGTCCCCACTACTCGCGACGAACCGCATTTCTGACGTTCGACGACTTCTTGGCCGACACCCACGGCGCGCACGGTGGCGACTACGAAACCGCCGCCATCGTCACCAACCGTTGACCCGAAGTCGACGGCCTGCTCACTTAAGGGGTCTCGATCCGCGTTCCCCGCCGGTGAGATGCCTGGACCCTACGCGGAACGCGGGCAGGAGATCGACTGGAAGGGATCTGGGACGTAGTGGACTTCTGGGAGATCGCCGCCGGCCATGATCTGCTGCTTGACGTTTCGAGGCTTCGGTCGCACCCTGCTGGAGCGACTGAAAGTCTGCTGTACCACCCACGAAAGTGCAGTGCACTCCCCGCATTCGCGGGGATGAGCCCGACTCGAACTTCGCGGTGCCGGAACGCGCGACGCGCTTCCCGTGCGAGCGGGATCAGCCGAGCTGGTGCATGGTCGGGCCACGGAGCCAGCTAGCAGTTGTCGGGTCGTCGACGAAACCCCGTGGGGTACAGCATTGCCGAAGGACCGGCAGGTCTGCGGCAGCTCGGGCTTCGCACAGGGCGATGTTCGGGATCAAACTGTGATTCCCAGCCACGAAGGGCCACACGGTGTGAGGGACGTAGTAGCGATCAATGACCGTAGATGTTGAAGACACCCCATATCGCCGTCGACATTCCTGTCGAACGCGCCTGATCGATAGCCGAGGCGAGTGCCTGGGATGGGTTGGCTCCCGCAGCCAGTCCACGATGGAGTGCTGCCATTAGCTCTACTGTTTCCGTGCTGTCCAGTACCGGGCAGATCGGTGCGATCACCGCACGCGATCCCGACGACAGCAGCACCGTGGGAAACCCGAACTGCTCTGCGGGTGCTCCGTCCACAACGCCGCCTACAGAACACGCTGAGAGTACGACGGTGCCGCCGGGTGCGATCGGGTCACAGCCGGTGAGGTAGTCGTTCAACGACAGGCCTCGGCCGAGTAGGAGATACGAGTTCGGCTCGGGAAAATCGGTCACCAGGCCATGGCAGGCCAGGTGTGCCACCGAACACTGCGACAGCGTGCTGATCAATTGGCGGACGCGGGTTTCGGGCAGCTTGTCCTGAATCATCGTGGCGTCACGGAGTTCTCTGGCTTTGGGCGCGTCGTCCTCGACGGTGGGCTCTTCAGGGGCGTCGGCCGATGCGCCGGGGTCGCGGAGGTTCTCGACGACGGTGTTGTGGATCGCGGCGATCCGATCGGCTTCGATCAGGGTGTACCGGAGATAGTCCTTGTTCTCGGCGGGGTCGATGGCCACGACGGCCGAGTCAGGCTCTCGTCTGGGGTATCCATCGGCGGCATGAAGGGCCATCACACTGGGCGCGACTGTGCAATCGAGCAACGAATACGCTGGCGTTCCCTCGACCTCGGCGGCGAACAGCGGCAGCGCCGACAGACAACCTACCGGGATGAAACACGCGCGTCGCATCTCCGGCCACGCCCTGAGAACCGGAGCCAGTATGAGCGAACCGACACCGGTGAGGACATTGTCGAGAACCTCATTCAACTCCTTCTTGCGCACCTCGAATCGGCGATAGCGGGCGTAGACATCCCGGATCTCGGCGGCCCAGCTCAATGGTTGTCGCACGGTCAAGCCAGGAAGCTCGATGCTGTCTGGTCGCGTGCAATCCGCTTCGTGCGATGGGTAGCGGATCGCGGCTGATCCATGGTGGGTGGCGACGAGGTAGACGATGTCGCGTCCCGATGTCACGGCCGCGGCGCTGCTCGAGCAGTTCCACAGATGCGCGCCGAAGAGGCGGTGCTGCGCGGGTAGCTCGAGCGCGCGTCGCAGTTGAACGCCGAGATAGTCGTCGAACCGCTGACGCGCCTCAGCTACAGATCCGGAATCGGCGGGAAGATCCGGGCCCGCGCTGTCGCTGATCAGCGCGACTTGTTCTTCCAGGGCGACGTGGTGCGCGCTGTGTCCGTCCGGTCCGAGGACGTGCAAGCTGGTTGCGAACTGGGTGGCGTGGAAGGACGAACCGGTCGATGACTCCAGAATCATTCCGGCGTGGGCTGGTAGGCCACGCCGGTGCGCGGCATAAGCCGCGATGTCCTGGATTGAACGCTGGGCCTGCATCATCGCGTAGATCGCCTGGGTGTATCCGGCGAGTTGCTCGGTGTCCATTGCCTCCCGGTTCGGCGGATCCGAGGTGGCGACCTGGGAGTAGAACCCCGATTGCACGAGCCCGAATCTGGCGATCTCGATCCACGGCGGGGTGGGAAGGCGTGCCAGCAACAGGATGTACCAGCGCATGAAATCGACCAGGGTGCAGGCGACCGGCCGCTTCTCGCCCTGGGGGATCATCTCTGCGATCTGCTGGCGAAGTTCGGTGCAGAACTCGAGGATGGTTTCGCGATCCGAACTCTCATACGCGGCCGCGGCGCGTGGTGCGAACGTGTCGGTTCGCTGCTTCATGTCGGCCAGGGAGAACGGTTCGGGTCCGTCAGCCTTGCGACGGAGGAATCTCATCGCGACGCTCCTGCAGTACCTCGTCGATTCGCGCCGCCAGGTCGGCGTCGTCAGGGTTCGAGGCCAGCCATTCGCCGATCGGGATACGACGCCCGTCCCGATCGATGAAATACACCGCGCCGTCGGTCTCGGTAGGGGTGGGCCACCGGGTCAGCACCCATTTCCTGATTGCCGCTATGGCATTCACGACGTGCCTTGTGGCGATGACGACCGAGGTGGTCTCGGCGACCGCATGAGCGATCGTTTCGCGATGTTCGACCGCCCAGAACACCACCTCTACGACGCCTTCGCCGCGCAGGTTGCCGTCGTAGACGTCGAAGCCGTCTTCCGTGAGCGCGGCAGCGAGATCGGGCGGCGCAGTCAAGACAAGTACAGTCAATGCAGTTCTCCTGGGACAGGTTTCACGGAGCAGCCACGATGCGACTTCGATCCAGCGTACGCGCGGATTCGGTGATCGCCCTGTGCTCGTTACAAAATGTCCGATACTTGCCAACGCGTAGTTGCGCTGGTTGTCGAGCGGTGCGATTCGAACAGCACCCTGTGCCGGTCGTACGTTGGAGTCTCGAGGAGATATTCGGTGACGACAGAGCCTGCGCAGCGTGTCGGGAGTCGATTGAAGGGAATGCATTTCGAGCAAGTGGCTGGTGAACATGCAGGTCAGTTAGTGTGCTCCCCGCGCGGGCGGGTATGGGCCAAGGGCCGCGCTCCGGCAACGGATTTCGACTGAACCAGGTCTGGCGGCGGTGGTCAGTTCGGGCGGTGTAACGACCGACGACGCAAGCGTCTCGCGCTGGCGTCACGAGTGCCGCTGTGAGCGCAGCAAAGCGGGTTCACCCTCGCCTGGGTCGGTGGATCAGCCGGTTTCGATGCCTGTTAGGTCAGCGTAACGGTCGTCGTCGGTGAATCCGGTGCAGTCGCAAGCAGGATAGCCTTTGTCGCAGCGGCGGCAGCGTCCGCAGTACAGGCAATGGATGGCGTCGGTTTCGCGGTACCAGCCGCACTCGACGCACGAGCCGTCGGACCACTCCTCCTGGTGTTCCTTCTCGGCCTCGTCGGGCCAGTCGTAGTAGTGGACGTCTCGGAATGTCAGGTTGGAGTACCAGATTCCCTCGATCCAGTGGCCGCGGTTCTCGTTGAGGATGTAGGCCGGTGCCTGGTAGACGGGGTCGACGGTGAGGATGACGCCCTTGTTTTCGGCTGGCACTTTCTGCGACCCCGACACCGGCGATGCCCTGCCGTCCTGGGACGACGCGCTCGCGGTGATGGACTCGGTCGACGAACTCGAACCCGCCCACGTGGTCCGCTTCGGTAAGCAGTCCAAGCCGATTCAGGTTCTCGGTGGCACCGACAAGGCCGAACACCGGGTGCGCTACCTGACCAAATACCTCACCAAGAGCGTCGGGGAACTACTCGAACCCGGCTCACGACGCGTCGCCGAGCATTACGACCGGCTCCACGCCGAACTGTGCGTGACCCCGTGCTCCCCGCGCTGCGGTGTCTGGCTGCGGTACGGGATCGTGCCCAAGGGCGCCAGCGAGAAGACCCAACCCGGTCGCTGCAAGGGCAAGGCACACCGCCGCGACACCCTCGGCCTGCCCGGTCGCCGAGTGCTGGTGTCGAAGAAGTGGACCGGCAAGACCCTCCCGGATCACAAGGCCGAACGCGCCGAGTTCGTTCGGCAACAGCTCGCCGCCGCCGGGATCGTCAAACCCGACACCTCGCACCTGCGCGTGTACCCGGTCCCCCCGGCGACAAAGACGCACCACCGCGTGAACACCTCGTGATCGCCCTGGTCTCGGCCCGCTCGAAATGGCGCGCGGAGTACAACAACGCCCGCCTAGCCCTCGCCGAGAACCTGCCAGGCACAGCGGAATTCGTTCAGCAGTCAGCAGCATAGGAAGGTGGATCGATGAACCCGCGATTGGTAGACGGTCGGTGGTACACGACCGCCGAACTTGCGTCGGTGCTGGGGATCGACAGTTCCAGTCTCCGTCGGTGGCGCACCGCAAACCCGCCGTGCGGTCCCGCGTATGTCCGTGTCTCACCCCGCGTCGTGAAGTACAGCGCCGCGGACGTGGAGACGTGGTTGCAGGGTCTGCGGACCGATCCGGCGGAGGCGGCGTGATGACCGAACAGCGCGTAAATTTGCCTGTAGGAGTGAAGCTTTCAGCCGATATCGAGGAACGCAGCGACTACGGAAAGCGTCCGTTTCGCGCGCGGGTGCGCTGGACCGATCCTCAGACGAAAAAGCGGCCCTCGGTCACCGAACCGTTCGAGACTTACGAACAGGCAGAAGCATGGATTGCTCGCATGAGGCAGCTCGCCATGCAGGGTATCGACCCGAAGACCGCAACCTTGTCGCTGGCCGAATACGGGAACGCCAACATGGATTTGGCACTTCGGGGGCTGGAGAAGAAGACCACCGACCCGTACGGATGCGGCTGGCGTATGCGCGTCGTCCCCACTCTCGGCCACATCCCGATAGGGATGATCACCAACGGCGCGATCGACCGTGCGGTGGTGAGCTGGATCTCCAACGGGACCGGGAAGTCCAGCGTCAAGAACACCCTTGCCGTTCTGGTCCGGGTCATGGAACAGGCGAAACGTGACGGACTGCGACCGGACAACCCGGCCCAGATCCGCGGCTGGCAGAAGCTCTACACCCAGATCGAAGACGAACTCGACGACCCGCGATCGCTCGCGCTTGCGGACTGGTCGTCGCTGGTCACGCTGTCGAATGCGCTGGTTGCGCGGTCGGCTGACGGATACCAGGGTTGGGGTGACGTGGTGACCTTCGCAGCATGCACAGCCTCGCGTATCGGAGAGGTGTCGGGCTGCCGTGTCGGTGATATCGACACCGAAACCTGGACCTGGACTGTCCGTCGACAGACCACGCCCGGTCCCGGCGGACTCGATGACAAGGGCACGAAAGGGAACCGGCGCCGATACGTTCCGCTGATCGAAGAAGTTCGACAGTTGGTTCGCGAGCGCATCGAAGCCGTGGGCGAGACAGACAAAGATGCTCGTCTGTTCGTCGGTCCCCGTGGTGGACGTATCGCCACAGGTGTCCTGCGCGATGCAACCCACTGGGACGACGTGGTTGCCTCGCTGGGTTACGACCATCTCCGCCGCCACGATCTCCGGCACACCGGACTGACCTGGATGGCTGACGCCGGGGTGAGTCTGCACGTACTCCAGAAGATCGCCGGGCACGCCGACAGTCGAACGACCGAGCGGTACATCCATCCGGATCGGCGGGAAGTCACCGAGGCCGGTGACAAGCTATCCAGCCATCTCCGGTCCCGTTCTGGTCCCGCTCTACGGGTGGTAGGCGAATGACAAAAACCCTCTCCGACCGAGGTCAGAGAGGGTTTTTGCATGGTCGGGCTGACAGGATTTGAACCTGCGACCACCTGACCCCCAGTCAGGTGCGCTACCAAGCTGCGCCACAGCCCGTTCTTGCCCCCGTTGCCGGGTGCTCGGAAAGATTACCGCACCTGTCGGCGTAGGTACTAATCGGCTGGTAGATGGGGGTTTCTCGGGGTGTCAGAGGGCTGGGCGGAAGTAGGTCGAGACTCGGGGGTCGGTGGAGGTGGACAGCTCGTTCATCGTGCCTGTCGCGAGGATTCGGCCCTCGTCGAGGATCGCGAGCTGATCGGCGTAACCGGTGGTGGTGAGCATGGGGATGTCGTTGGTGATCACGAGCAGAGCCGCTCCGGTGTCGGCGTATTCGCGTAGCGATTTCCACACGTAGGACGCGGTGCCCCGGTCCAAGGAGGCTGTCGGGTTGTCTGCGATCAGGACGGTTGGGGTGGTGAGGAGGGCGGCGGCGAGTGCTGCGCGTTGAATTTGTCCTGCCGAGTGGTGTCGCGGGAGCCGTTCGAGGGTTGCCGTCGGGTAGCAGGCGGCGGCGCAGGCTCGGGTGACGGTCCATGCGCCGGGTTGTTCCAGCGCGCGGAGTTGCTCGCCGACGGTGCGGTCGGGTGCGAAGGCGTCGATTCCGTCTTGGGGGATGTAGCCGACGGTTCGTTCGATCAGTATCTCGCCGGTGGTTTGCGCGGTCACGGGCAGACGGCCGGTGAGGGCGTAGGCGATCATCGTCTTGCCGGCGCCGGGGCCGCCGAGCAGGGCGGTGATCTGTGCGGCCGGAACATGCAGGCTGACGTCGGTGAGAGTCGTTGCGCTCCAACGGCCGGTGTCGACGTGCACGGTGAGGGATCGCAGTTCGGCTGTCATGAGTTCAGTGTGTCGAGTCCAGCCGACTGGGGGTGAGGTGACGGCGGTGAGGGGCTATTTCGGGATGACGATCGAGCCGCAGTTGTTGGCGCCTACGTAGCAGCCGATTGCGGTGAAGAGGGACTGGAGGGCGGAGGAGCCGGTGGCGGCGGCGAGGTCGCCGGGGGTGAGGGAGGATTCGGCGGTGGCGGGGGCCGCGGTGGTGAGGAGGGCGGCGGTGATCGCGAGGGCTGCGGTGGCGGTGCGGGTGGTGAGGGTCATGGCGGAAGAATACGGAGGGGTTGCCGGCTTCGGGCGCCCCTGAATTCTGGGGCATCGGGGGGATTCGGACGTGCGTCGCGGCTGCCAGGGCATTCTCAGCGGGGCTTGAGTTGGCTTGGAGGAAAGGCCGTGACCATGGGTGATGTCGAGAGTGAACGCCCTGGTGAGCGAGATGACTCATCGGCCGGATTCGAAGGAGAGCTGTATGAATGTCGTGAAGTCGACTACCGCGAAGGTGGCTGTTGCCGGTGGGGTCGCCGCGGCCCTGATCGGGCTCGGTGCGGGGGCGGCGAGTGCGCAGCCGCACGACGGGCCCGAGCAGCAGCGTCCGGGCCATGCTCAGCAGCAGGATCCGGGTCGGGATCACGGGGCGGGGCAGCACGGATTCTGGTTGTTCGATCGGTGGGTGCCGTTGCCCTGGTAGTGGTCCGGATCGCTTGCTGAAATCACGACGAGACCGCGAGGTAGCTCATGTTGAGCGACGATCAGGGGATGACTGGGTTGTTCGACGAGCTGATCGAGGCGGGTGCGTCCGCGGATGTGTCCGGGTGGGATTTCTCCTGGCTGGACGGGAGGGCTACCGAACAGCGGCCCGATTGGGGTTATGGGCGGCTGCTCGCCGGACGGCTGAGTGCGGCGAGCGCGTCGCTGGATATCCAGACCGGGGGCGGCGAGGTGTTGGCCGAGGCTCCGTCGTTTCCGGCGACGGCGGTGGCTACCGAGTCGTGGCCGCCCAATGTCGCGCGGGCGACCCGGTTGCTGCATCCGCGCGGAGTGGTCGTCGTCGCCGACCCGGACGAACCGCCCCTGCCGTTCGGTGACGAGGCGTTCGACCTGGTCACCAGCAGGCATCCGGCCACGATCTGGTGGGAGGAGATCACGCGGGTGCTGCGTCACGGTGGCACCTACTTCGCGCAGCACGTCGGGCCCGCGAGCGCGTTCGAGCTGATCGAGTTCTTTCTCGGACCGCAGCCGGCGGCGCGTCGGGGACGGCACCCCGAGGACGAGGCCGCCGCGGCGGTCGCGGCGGGGTTGCGGATCGTCGATCTGCGCACGGCGCGGCTGCGCATCGAGATCAACGACGTCGCCGCGGCGGTCTACCTGCTGCGCAAGGTGATCTGGTGGGTGCCGGGTTTCAGCGTCGAGAAATACCGGGATCGGCTGCGTGACCTGCACGACCTCATCCAGTCCGACGGTCCCTTCATCGCCCACTCCACTCGCCATCTGATCGAGGCTCGACGCCCCTGATCCGTTCAGTACTGTGGCTTCATGAGCGACGACCGTCCCGAGCTGGCCGCGGAATTGGATCTCCAGCCGCACCCGGAAGGTGGCTGGTTCCGCGAAACCTGGCGTAGTGCGGTGGAATTCGAGCCGCCCGGTTATTCCGGTCACCGAGCGAGCGCGACGGCGATCTATTTCCTGCTGCTGCCGGGCGAACAGTCCGCACCCCACACGGTGCGCTCTGACGAGGTCTGGATGTGGCATCGGGGTGGTCCGCTGCTGCTGCGTATCGGAGACGAGGAGATCGTTCTCGGACCCGATGTCGAGCGGGGTCAGCGGCCGCAGGCGGTGGTCCCCGGTGGGGTGAGTCAGTCCGCTCGTCCGGCCGGTGCGGAGTACACGCTGGTGAGCTGTGTCGTCGCGCCCGGCTTCGACTTCGCCGATTTCCGGCTCGACTGACCCGCGCGCTGGGGAGCGTGCTACGCGCTGGTCAGGGATTCAGCGCAGGACGCGGGTGAACAGCGCGGTCAGTTCGGCCCGGTGCCGGGCGTCGGCCTCGGCGTTGTAGACGTCGGTATCGGATTGGGTGAAGCCGTGGGTGGCACCGGGATACACCTCGGTGCGGAAGGTGGTGCCCGCGGCGGTGAAGGACGCGTCGAGACGGTCGATCTGTTCGGGTGGCAGGCCCGGGTCGGCGTCGGCGTGCGCGAGGTAGACCTCGGCGGTGACCTTGTCGACCACGGTGTGTGGGCTGGTGGGATCGTCCGTGGCGAGTCGGCCGCCGTGGAAACCGGCTACCGCGGCCACCCGGTCCGGATGGGCCGCGGCGGTGTGCAGCGCGTTGCGGACTCCCAGGCAGTATCCGGCGAGACCGACCGGGTTTCCCGTGGTCAGGGGAGAATCCGCCAGCCATCCGAGGTAGGCGGCGGCGTCGGCGACGAGGAGTTCGGGTGTGAGCGCGGTCAGCAGCGGGCGCAGCGCACCGAAGATCTGGCCGCGCCGGTCGGCATCGATGAAGTCGGGGAGGTCGACGACCGGCGCGGAGCCGTTGCGGTACAGCACATTCGGCACGAGCACCGTGAAGCCCAGGGCGGCGAGGCGTTCGGCGTCGCGGTGGACCGCGGGCCGCGGGCCGAAGGCGTCGGCGAACACCAGGACCGCGGGGTGCGGGGCGCCGTCGTCGGGGTGCGCGAGAAAGGCGTCGGCCTTGCCCTCGGCCGCGGCCACGTCGAGAACGAGTGTGCTGACCGCCATGATGCGCCCTCCTGAGGGTGTCGAGTTGGGCACACCCTACTGATCGCGCGGCCGTCGAGCGGTGCTCCGCGCGGGTCGAACCGGCATCCGCGCACACAGCGAATTCGGCGCAGCCGGAGCATATTCGGCGAGCCGGTCGTTGCCGTACTACGGCCGCCGCGATACCCGCTAGGCGCGACACCCCACCCTTAGGGTGGATACATGGCTTCGCCCAAAACGATCCAAGTCACCTTCGACTGCGCCGAACCCGAGCGCCTCGCCCGTTTCTGGTCCGAGGTGCTGGGCTACGAACACCGGGGCTCGGCGTGTGTCGATCCATCCGGTGTGGGCCCGCGCCTGTTCTTCCAGCGTGTACCCGAGGGGAAGGTCGTGAAGAACCGCCTGCACATCGACGTACGCGTCGGCACCGGCCTCGTCGGCGACGAACGCGTCGCAGCCCTGGAAGCCGAATGCGCCCGCCTGACATCACTCGGCGCGACCCGCGTACGACTCCTGCTGGCCGACGGCGTCGAAGAGTCGTGCCTGGTGATGCAAGACATCGAAGGCAACGAATTCTGCCTCGACTGACCGGAGCCGAACCGGGCAATCCATTCGGTCGACGTCACGACACCGCTCCGGTGGCTGATGAAATCCGAACATGTCGGAGCGGGGTGGATATCGATCAGCTCGAGCGGGACCGGGTGATGGTGGGGGCCTGGTTGTTACCGTCGGAAGGTGGATTTGGGACTGGATGGGAAACGGGCGATCGTTACCGGGGCGAGTAAGGGGATCGGGCTCGCTGTTGCTCGGGGGCTCGCGGCGGAGGGGGTGGATCTGGTTCTCGCGGCGCGGTCGGCGCAGCCGTTGATCGACGCGGCGGAGGACATCGCCCGGCAGTCGGGGCGGCGGGTGATCGCGGTGCCGACCGATACCGGCGACGACGAGCAGGTCAGGGCACTCGTCGCGCGGGCGGTCGCGGAGCTGGGTGGGGTGGATATTCTGGTGAACTCGGCCGCCACGCCGTGGAGCGCGGGAGCGGGTGGCGATCTGCAGGCCACGACCGACGAGGTGGTGCGCCGGGAAGTCGAGATCAAGGTGCTCGGGTATCTGCGGACCGCCCGCGCTGTCGCACCCCACCTGGTGGCGCAGGGGTGGGGACGGATCATCAATATCAGCGGACTCGGTGCGCGGCAGGCGAATTCGATCGGCCAGACCATCCGCAATGTGAGCGTGTCCGCGTTGACCAAGAATCTCGCCGACGAGTTGGGCAGGCACGGGGTGAACGTGACCGTCGTGCATCCGGGACTCACCCGCACCGAACGGCTCACCGAACGGCTGACTCGTCAGGCCGAGCAGGACGGCACCGGGGTGGCCGAGCTGGAAGGCCGGCTGGTGAAGAACTCGATTCACCGGATCATCGACGCGAGTGAAGTCGCCGATGTGGTGACATTCCTGGCTTCGCCGCGCAGCGTCGCCATCACCGGCGACGCCATCGCGGCCGGTGGTGGCGTTCCGGGGCCGGTCTACTACTGAACCCGGGCTCATCGGAGGCGTGTCGCACCGGAGAACCGACTTTCCGGATCGACCAAACCGGGCGCGGGGGCAACGCGAACCTCCACCATGCGAATACTGCGATCGATCCACACCGCGACCCTGGCCGGACTCCTGGTGGCGAGCGGAATCGTCGGGCCCGCGAGCATCGCGGCAGCGGAGCCCGCGTCCGCGCACATCGTGTCCGTGGACGACATCGACGGTCGGCAGCAGAACGTGATGGTGTATTCGCCCGCCATGGACAAGCAGATCCCGATTCAGGTGATTCGCGCCGCCGACACCACGACCCCGCGGCCGACGATGTACTTGCTGAACGGTTCCCAAGGCGGACCCGGCGGCAGCGGATGGGACGCGCAGACCGATGCCGTCGGCTTCTTGCGCGACAAGGACGTCAATGTCGTCACCCCGGTCGGCGGAGCCAGCTCGTATTACACCGACTGGGTGCGTGACGACGCGGTTCTCGGCCGCAACAAGTGGCAGACCTTCCTCAACGAGGAACTCCCACCGGTGATCGAGGAGTTCTTGCGAGCCGATGACAACCGGACCCTGGTCGGCGTCTCGATGAGCGGAACCTCGGTACTGAATCTCGCGATCGCCAAGCCGGGCTTCTGGCGCAGCGTGGCCTCCTACAGCGGGTGCGCACAGACCTCGGAC
This sequence comes from Nocardia sp. NPDC056064, assembly GCF_042266925.1. NCBI lineage: Bacteria > Bacillati > Actinomycetota > Actinomycetes > Mycobacteriales > Nocardiaceae > Nocardia > Nocardia sp. NPDC056064. The sequence continues at coordinate 132,752 of NZ_JBHJWO010000001.1, forward strand.
CCGATCGGGCAGGAATTCGTCCGCATCACGGTGGAGACCTGGGGCGGTGGGCAGAGCATCGAGAACATGTGGGGGCCACGCACCGGGCCGCTGTGGCGCGCCAACGACCCGCTCGTCAACGCCGAGGGTTTGCGCGGCACCGAGATCTACCTGAGCACCGGCAGCGGGATCCCCGCCGCACCCCACGACACACCGGCCGATCCGCGCGTGCGTGACGGCAGGATTCCGCTGCCGGTACAGATCGCCTTCGGCGGGCCGATCGAGGCGGCGGTGCGTTTCTGCACGGTGAATCTCGCCGACCGGCTGCGCGAGCTGCGCATCCCGGTGACGCTCGACGAACGCCCGGTGGGCACGCATTCGTGGGGGTATTGGGAAGACGATCTGACCCGTTCCTGGCCGTTCCTGGCTCGGTCGATCGGCAGCCGGGAGGATCGATGACCAGCGGTTCGGGCGATATCGTCGTGACGAGCACCGTCCAGCGCGGTGAACGAGAGTTACGCATCGAGATCGCCGATCCACGACAGGATCGGACGACACAGGACTGGCATTGCACGTACCGGGTCGGCTCCGGCCGGGAACGCAAGGTCCGTGGCCCGGACCGGTTGGCCGCCGTCTACGCGGCGCTGCTCGAGATCGAACAGACATCGAATCGGGTCGGATCGCCGGACGGCACCAAGGAATCAGGACGTTCCGGGACGGTGGCCAACGTCCGCGAGTTCGGACCACCGCTGGGAGCGCGTGCGGTCCACACGGCAGCTGGTCCGGTCGTCATCACCCTCGGACGCCCACGTCAGGACCCGAATCGTCGCCACACCTATCTGTGCCCTTTCCGCATCGATGACCGCACCGAGGCCTTCGGACAAGGATTCGATGATTTCCACGCGGTGATGTCCGCGATCCGTGGTGTCGGCGCGATCCTGGGGATTGCGGGCGACTGGCCGATGGCGGGTCACTCGAAGTAGGACGCGAAGTCCTGGAACGGGACCTGACCGGTGGGGCTGGCCTCGACGGCGTCGGCGACCGGTGGCGGGATCGGGGTCGAGTAGGCGGGCATCTCGGCGGCGAGGGCCGGGTTCAGGATGTAGATCAGGGCGAAGTTCACGATCCACAGCGGCGGTGCCATCGACATGCCCACCTCGGTGCGCACGTCGCCCTTGGTATTGGTGACCAGCTGGGCGGCGCCCGAGATCTGTTGTGCCGCGAAGCCGTACGCGGCCTGAACGGTGTAGGCGGATCGGTAGAGGGCGGCCAGGGTGTGTGCCGCGCCGTTGTCGCGCAGCCAGTTCCCGACGAAGCCGCCGGGCGCGATCAAGGTGTTCACCTGGCGGGTGGGCGCGTCGGCGTTGGCCGGGCTCTCCAGCAGTCCGCCGGGGTTCACATACAGCCCGTAACTGGCGAGGACCGAGGGCGTGCGTTGCCCCGCCACGTCGGAGTAGAGGGGGCGACCGACCGTATTGGTGAGGATCTCGACGCAGGCCACGATCACGTCGGCGGCCGCCTGGTCGCCGCCGACGCCGCCTCCGGTGGTGAGGTCGTGGTACTGCTGGTCGGTCAGTGCGTCCGCTCGGTCGAGACCGATCTGGCCGGCGATCCACTCGGCCCGTTCCTGACCGAGTGGCTGGTTGAGCTGGTCCGGGCTGGTCAGCTGGGTGGGGGCCACGTGCTCGTAGGCGGGGTCGCCCGCGAAAGGGAGCGTGAAGCCGGTGGCACCGGAGTCCGCGTTCGGCTGGCCGGAGGCGGTCTGGGGTGCCGTCAAACAGAGTAGGAAAGCGCTGGTCAGCGCCAGTATCGACAGGGCGCCGCGGCGGGCGGTCAGCCGTCTGCTGTGCATGTCTACCTCCCAGAGCACTGTCGGACGAGGTAAAACTGGCTTCCGAAGTCAGTCAAAGCCGCGCACGGGGCTGTGTCAACCCCGGTGGAAGGTGACGAGGTAGCCCGCGGCGGCCGGGAGGTGGGGGTTCTGGCAGCTCGGTTCGACGCCGGTGCCGGTGATGGAGACCGTCGCGTCGGCGAAACGGGTGCTGTCGGCGCGGATCACATTGCTGTGCGAGATCCGCTCCGGTGGACAGCCTGCCGCCAGCGCCAAGCGAACTTCCTCGGTGGACGCGACATCCATGCCCGCGTCGTAGCAACGCGGCGAGTACTTCCGGTTCCGGGCGGGCTTTCACCGCGAACTGTACGCGCCCGCGTCCGGCGAGCGCCGTGAGGTAGCGGTCCTACGCGTGCTCCACCACGTCGATATCGAGAGCCGCGCAAGGTGTTTCGGATTCCAGCTGGGCGAAGCGACGCAATCGGTACGGAGCAAACAGCCAAAGACGCTGTCCCGCTGTGGTATCACCGACACCGGTGATCGCCGGATGACGCCGCCGGCCGCGAGCCAGACGGCGGTGTAGCCGTTGACCATCGCGACCGCACCCACCCGTTGGCGGCGTAGAACTGCGACGAGTCGTACCCGGAGAACATCGCGGGCAACCCGGCCAGATGCAGGGCCGCGTAGCCGAAGGCGAGCAGCAGCAGATGGCTGATGGCGCCGTAGAGCAGGGAGGTCGGAACAGTGCGGGTCGGGTCGATCTCGGCCACGGCCCTGATCGTGGTGCCACCCTCGAGGCCCTTCGCGACCATGTCGACGATCGTCCAGGCCACCCCGGCGGTGCCCGCGAGCGGCCCGAACCATTCGTAGCGGGCATCGGCGCGCGTGATCAGGGGCCGGATGCCGCGCGACCTGCACGCGGTCGCCCGGGTGGTCGGCTACCTGGGACGCTGGCGGGCACCCGGTCAGTCGTCGTCCGGTGGGGGAGCGGTCCAGGTGTTCCAGCCGTGGTGTTCGAGCGCCACGACAGCGGGGGCGCCCGCGGTGAGCGCCGTGGCGGCGATGATCGACAGGACGAGCAGGCGCTGGGCGCGGCGGCGATCCCGGCGGTTCATCGGGTCGACCTCTCCCGGCGCAGGGCCACCACCCGGCGCCGGACCACGGGGATCCGGAGCAGGTACGACGGGCCGAAAAGTACTGTCACCAGGATGATCTGGTCGAGTCCCAGGAAGGCGACATGGGCGATGACCAGCAGCACCACGCCGTGTGCGAGACGGTGCAGCACCTTCCACTGGCGGCCGAGGAACCGCTGTGCCGCCGGGTAGGAGGTGAGCGCAAGCGGGACGGCCAGAACGACGGCGGCCGTGCCGGCGGCGAGAAAGGCGGTACCCGCGACGGCGTCGAGCCATCCCGTGCTCGCGGTGAGAACGCTGACCGCGACCTCCACCGTGCCCAGCGCCACGGTCCACAGTCCCAGATCCCGGCGTAGCGGAATGTGTCCGCGCCACCCGGTGAGCGTGACCAGCGGGGTGACTGCCATCGTCGCGGCCAGCGTGAACAGGGCCGCCGAGCCGACGATGTCGGGTGCCTCGGCGGCCAGCGCGAGCCGCCGGTCCGAGTCGATCGCGAGTACCTGCTGCACCAGCACCGCCAGGGCGACGGCGGGCAGTGCCCGGATCAGCCACAGCAGCGCGGTGGTGGGGCGGATGCCCGAACGCGGGAGTGAGAGGGTCATGGTCGCCGGACCTCCTGGGGCAGAGCGAGAAACGAGCCGCGGAGATCCAAAGTAGAGTCGGTGTCAGTTGCACACAACTGCATCTTTCACAAGGAATGAATGCGTCTCATGCACTCCGGAATGTCGCTGTCCAACATCGACCTCAACCTGCTGGTCGCGCTCGATGCTCTGCTCGAGGAGGGGAGTGTCAACGGCGCCGCCGCGCGCCTGCACCTGTCCGGACCGGCGATGAGCCGCACACTCGGACGTATCCGCATCGCTCTCGCCGACCCGATCCTGGTGCGGACCGGACGCAGCATGACCCCGACCCCGCGGGCCGTGGCCATCCGGTCGGAGGTGCGCGAACTCGTCGAGCGGGTCGGCTTGCTGTTCGCCCCGGTCGCCGAGATCGAACCGTCGACTCTCGTGCGCGAGTTCGCGATCCAGATCGACGAGGCGCTCGTCGCCGTGTTCGGTGGTGAGTTGCTCGCCGCCGTCGCGCGGACGGCACCGGGTGTCTCTCTGCGGTTCCTCGGCGAAGGCGCGGTGACCGAAGGCGGACTACGTGGTGGTGCGGTAGATCTCGAAGTCGGCCAGATCACCGGCGCCGCACCGGAAGTCCTGGTCGAGCCGCTGTTCGCCGACCGGATCGTCGCCATCGTGCGGCCGGGACACCGGCTCGCGGACGGCGCACCGACCGTGCGCGATTTCGCCGCGGCCGACCATCTCAGCACCTCGCGCCGCGGCAGGCGGGCCGGTCCGATCGACGCCGCCCTCGCCGAACTCGGGCTGCGCCGCCGGGTGGTCGCCTCCGCGCCCAACTTCACCGCCGGGCTGTTCCTCGTTCGCGACAGCGACCTGGTCGGGGTGGCGGGCGAGCGGGCGCACCGCGGGCTCCTCGCGTCGCTGGGCCTGGTCAGTGTGCCGGTTCTCCTGCCGGTACCCCCGGTCGAGATCGCCATGGCCTGGCATCCCCGCCATGCCGCCGATGGGGAGCACCGGTGGTTGCGTGAGCGGGTCCGGGACGTATTCGCCCCGCTGGCAGCGATGGCCGGAGAGGTGTAGGGCAGATCCCGATCTCGCACGCGAAATACCCGATCCGCGGTGGTTTGTCGATACCCGCGGCGGCGGGACCACCGGGCGATTCGTGCCAACAACCGACGACCCGTTCCAGCAATCGAAAAGTGCTGGCAAGGAATGGTTTTCGTGCGGTCGGTCTGTCATCATCGGTCCTGGCGACCGCCCGGCTGTGCGTGTACCCGGGTGGTTGTCGTTCCGAGCAGTTCGATGGTTGGTTCCCTACGATCGAAGGAGTTCGATGACTGTCAAGCCCGATGCCGTGTGGAAGCACTCCGGTGCCACCGCGTGGGTCTTTCCGCACAGTTCCGGCGTGCAACGTCCGGTCGTTCTGGTCGCCGACGGCGGCCCGGTGGACATGGAGGCCCTCGTCGGCAAGCTCGATGATCCGGAATTCGCGCTGCGCGAGCAGCTCGCGGTACGGGGACGGGACCTGATCGTGGTCGGTTTCGACCACGACCCCACCGATCTGGCCAAGGCCGGTAGCGGTGTCCTCGAGGTCGTGTTCCGGTCGATCGGCGAACGGACGGGTCAGCAGCCGCTGACCGTCGGCGGGATCGGCCGCGGTGCGCTGGCGGCCAGATACGCACTGGCCAAGATGGAATGCGATCGTATGGACCATCAGACCAACCTCTACTTCTCCTACAACGGTGCCGGACCGGCGACGACGCAGGAATCCGCTCAGCTGGAGAAGGTCGGTGGCAGGCCGATGCGCCCGTTCCTTCTGAAGGTCACCGCCGGTGTTGCCGACGTGGAGGGCCTCAGCGAAGACGCGACCCCCGACGAGACGATCTTCGATGACGTTCTGTTCGTCGCGGAGCCCTCCGCCACGGGCATCGTGACCGCCGAAGCGGCCAAGTGGCTGCTGGATCGCCTGAGGTAACAGCGGAGGTCCACTGTGTCCGGCGTTCGTTCCACAGGCGCCGGACACAGTGCGTGAGGCCTGCTACAGCCTGCGAATCTTCCGGAGTGCGCGGATGAAGGGAACACCAGAACTCAGTCCGCGGGTCACATCCGGCCGAAACGAGCTGACATTCACCAGGACCGGGTATTCCAGCCCGCCGTCACGCCATTCGGCAAGCTGATCCTGGATCTGCGTCGGTGTTCCGGTCACGCAGTATTCGCGGATCATCGACACCGGGATCTGCTCGACACCGGACAGCACTGTCGCACGATCGAGGGTTTGGGGAAGCAGGTCCTGGATACCGGAGAAGCCCGGTCCCAGTGGATGTTCGAGTCCGTGGCGCCGCCACAGATCCGCACTCATGCACAACCCGAAGGCCCGGGCGCCGAGTGAATCGACTGCGTTCTCGACGTCGGCGTCGCTGTGACCGGTGATGACGAACAACAGCGCGGCGGGCACGATCGACAGCGGGTCCCGGCCGGCGTCGGCGGCTTCGTTCCTGATCCTGTCGAGCCGACGGCGGTAGTCCTGCACCGGCTGCGGATAGGCCGGAAACCAGCCGTCCGCGTATCGGCCGACCGCGCGCAGCATGCGCGGACCGTGCGCGCCGACCCAGATCCCGGGCCGGGTATCGCGGTAGGGCGGAATCTCGAAGACGGCATCACGCAGCGGGAAATACGCGGAGTCGCGGCTGATCGGCGCTCCGTTCGAATCCCACAAAGCCCGGATGGTGGCCATCGCCTCCTCGAAGCGTGCCACCGGCCGGGTCCAGTCGATGCCGAAGGGCTCGTTGTTCTCCCGCTCCCCGGGACCCAACCCCAGGATCGCCTTGCCGCGACTGAGCTGATGCAGGGTCGCCGCGGCCTGCGCGGTCACCGCGGGATGCCGCCTGGCCGCGTCGGTCACTCCGATTCCCCAGCGCAACCGCGTGTTCTTCGCGGCCAGATAGCCCAGAACCGTCCACGGCTCGTAGTGGGCGTTGATCCCCGGAAGCAGCCGTGCGGCGCCGATGTCGTCCGGCTGCCAGATCGATGGGGGCAGCAAGCCGATCAGATGATCCGGAACGAAGACCGAGTCGGCGCCGCCGAGCTTCGCTGTCGCCAGGGTGACTCGCAGGGTCAGATCCGGCGCCGGGCCCGGCCGCAGGGCCAGATCCATCACCCCGGTCCGAAGACGTCGCTTTCCTCGCATCGACCCGCTCCCTTCACCGTACGAGATCTGGAAAATCGATGGCATCGACCAGGTCGTCGAGCCACGGCACCAGTGCGTCGCAGAGCTGATCGTGCGCGCGCCACAGCCTCGGGGAGAACCCCGGCGGGACGACGTCGAAATCGACCAGAGCGGCGGTGTGCTTCCGGAGTGTGGCCAGGGCATGCACCCTGAGCAGCTGCCCGACCGGCGCCGGCAGCGTGGCCTCGCCGCCGGCGAGGAGTTCGAGCACGATCCGGTCCGCGTAGGTGGTGGCGGTCAGCAACGCGAGTGGCTGGTTGTCGCACCAGAAGTCGAACTCCGCCACACCGTCGGCCTCGGCTGCCGACCATCGGTGTGACAGCTCCGAGCCGAGCCTGCTCTCCAGTGCCCGCGCGATCGCGAGGCACTGAGCGAGATCGGTCAGATCCGCCGTCGGGTCCGGTGACAGCGGCTCGGGCGGGAGATAGTTGATGCCGTTGACCATCGCGTGGGCGGTGTCGAGCAGGATCAGGTCGTTCGCACCACCGCCCGAATCGTAGGCAGCCGCCCAGCCGACGTAGGCGTTGAGGCGGTCGTCGGCGGTGAATCCACTGGCGCCACACAGGATTCTGCTGGTGGTCGCCACCTCCGAGCACAGCAGGTTGGCGGCGACCTTGAGCAGTGCCAGCTTCCCGTCCACCGCCGACCAGGGTGCCCAGGTAGACGCACCCGCGGGTCGCGGCTCGTCGGCGGGCCGGTTTCCCGCGGCATACCGGCTGACGAGTGCCAGCGCGTACCCCGCTGCCGTCGCGTCGGTGACCGCCGCGCGTACCGCGCGGAATTCGATGAGCGGCAGCTCGGGTGCGACATGGGCGCCGGAGAAGTGGCCGCGGGAGTGGCGGTGCAGGATCTTCGCGGTTGCCTGGGCGACCCCGGCGGATCCGGCCACGATGCACATCCAGACCAGTGGTCCCGGCACGCGCATCGTCCGGGTGCGCCGTGCGTCGGAACCTGGCTCGGGATCGGTGAAGTCGCCGTCGGCGCTGATCGTCGCACCGTCGGGCAACCAGGTATCGAAGGGGACACGTTTCCGGTCGAAGCGGACGTAGGCGTAGTCCGACGGCAGGGCGCTGGTGTCGGGAGCCGCGATCAGCTCGACATCGGAGGCGAGGGTGCCGTCGGGATCACGCAGCACGACGATGAACACGAACATGCCGCGCTCGATCCCGTTGATCACCAGCTGGGCGTAGACGGCCGCGGTCTTGGGAACGGTCGGGCACGCGCTGTTGTTGGGGTACTTCGCCGCGGCCCTGGTCGGTGAATCCAGGACGAATTCGCGGGTGGCCGGATCGTATTCGGCCCGCGTGCGTGGATGCAGGTGGCTTCTGCTGTATTCGGCCGCCTCGGTCAGCAGGGCGACACCGAAGGAGTTCATCTTCGCCAGATCGGCGAGGATCGGCCGCAGACCAGGGCCGATCGTCCCCGCCGCGAGCATCGGGGCGACGGTCAGGGTGTAGTGCACGATGCAGAAGTGGAACATCGACGGGTTGGCGACGACCATCCGCGTCATCAGCGTGGCGAGATTCTCCGGCCGCCCGATCAAGTCGGCGACCGGGGGCGCGTGGCGTCCCGCAGCCCGGCACCGCGCATACATCACCTCGGCGCGCTGGTAGGGAGTGACCGCGTCGAGCCACGCGAACGCCGAATCGGGCAGTGCGCGGTGGAGCCAATCCCGGGCGATGGCGTATTCGTGTTCACCGTCGGCGTTGGCGAGGACGCGGCGGAGGGAAATGCGTGACAGGCCGCCGGTGCCGTCCGCGTTGATATCGGCAGTCATGGCCGTCCTATCCGAGATCCGGGGGAAAAGGGGGTGGTGGGGTGGTCAACCAGGTGGGTTCGCCGACCAGGGGTGCGAGGGTGCGCGCGCCGGGCACGGTGTCGCGCACGCAGTCGCACAACACCTCGCCACTGCCCAGTTCCACGAACAGCGTCGGGGATTGGGCCGCGACGGCCGAGAGCGTTTCGGTGAGGTACACCGGTTTCGTCACGCAGTCGGCCAGTGCCCGCCGCAGGTCGTCGCCGTCGTGGTACGCGCGGCGCCGCACCGGGGAGTACATCGGAATGCGCGAGGGGGCCATCGGTATCTGCGCCAGACGGCGGTAGAACTGCTCGGCGACTTCCCCGAGTTCTGGGTGATGCGCCGCGTAGGGGATTCGCAGCCGCGTCAGCGATTGCCGGGGCCGCACCACGGACATGAACTCCTCGACGATGTCGACCGGGCCGCTGATCAAGGTCTGGCGGGGGCTGTTCATGCAGGCGACGACGAGTTCGTCGCGCCCGAACTCGGTGAGTAGCAGCCGGGCGTCGGTCTCCGATCCCGCCAATCGCACTGTCGCACCGCGCCCCTCGTAGGCGGAGAAGGCGAAGTTCAGCGCGCGAACGGCTCGTGCGCCGTTCGCGACGTCGAACACTCCGACGCAGACCAGCGCGGCGATCTCGCCGAAGCTCTGACCGATCAGCGCGCGCGGACGGATGTCGCGGGCGAGGAGAATCGCCGCGACGCTCACCGAGATCGAGTACACCGCGAGCTGCCGAACCAGCACCGGATTCTCCTGGCGCGGTGGATGGTCGGTGAGCAGCACCGAACGCAGCGCGGCGACCTCGGTGCCTGTCGCCCCGGCGACGTCGGCCAGGACACCATCGATGGTGTGTTGGGCGTCGTCATCGGCCTCGTACAGCACCCGCAGTGCCCCGGTGGGATCGCCGCCCTGGCCCGGGGTGAGGAAGACCGCCGATCTCATGCCGCCGCTCCACTGCCGGTGCCCCAGGTGAGGACAGTGCTACCCCAGGTCGCGCCGGCACCGAAGCCGACGATCAGGATCCGATCGCCCTCGTGGAGCCTGCCCTCGGCGTGTGCGGTCGCGAGCGCGTACGGTGTCGACCCGGCGCCGATATTGCCGACCCGGTCGCCGATCACGACCATCCGATCGGCCTCGAATCCCGCTTCTGCCGCGAGGGCGCGAACCAGCGCGGGGTTCGGCTGATGCGTCACCAGCAGATCGATCCGTTCGGCCGCCAGCCCGACGCTGTTCAGGGCGATCGCCGCCGCCCGGGGAAAGATGTCGAGGATGAAATCGCGCACCGCACGGCCGTCCATGTGGATGAGGTGAAGTCCCGCGTCGAGCGATGCGTGGGTCGCCGGGATCCGGCTGCCGCCACCACGGATGAGAACGTCGTCGGCCAACCTGCCGTCGGCGCCGAGCGTGATCGGGCCGAAGCCGACCTCGGGCCCGACGGGTCCCAGGATGGTCGCTGCCGCTCCGTCGCCGAACAGTACGGCGGTGGCACGGTCGCCCCGGTCGAGGAACCGGGAATACACCTCGACGCCGACCACCGCCGCATACCGGGCGCGATGATCGGCCGTGAGCCAGTCGGCCGCCACCCGGGCACCGAAGATCCAGCCCGAGCACGCAGCCGAGACATCCAAAGCGACGGACTGCGGCGCACCGAGGAGGTTCTGCACGCGGCATGCGGTGGAAGGGCCCAGTTCGTCGGGGGTCGAGGTCGTCAGAACGATGAGGTCGAGCTGGTCCGCCGACAGCCCCGCGGAGTCGAGCGCGTCGCGCACGGCTTCGGTGGCGAGATCGGACGCGGCCTGGTCCGAGGCGGCCACCCGGCGTTCGAGAACACCGGTCCGTTCGAGGATCCAGTCCGCGCTCACTCCGGCGGCCTCGGCGATGTCCGCGTTGGCGAGCACTTTCTCGGGGAGATAGCGTCCGGTGCCGATGACGCCGATGCGCCGGCTCCCTTCCGCTCGGGTATTCGTCGCTTCCTTCGCCATCGGTGTCATCCCTTCGAATTGCCCTGATCACAGGCTGAAGGATGAATCGATGCGCGGCCCAATACTTCTCGGCCGCAAGTTTCCTGTGGTCGGCCCGTTGTCGTTCCCGGTGATCTTGGGACAAATCCCGGTGCGCCGCTGCTGAACCCGGCGGTCAGCCCAGTCCCGCCAGCGCCGCCAGACGGCGCACCTCGCGGCGGGCGATGACGTTGCCCCGGCGCAGGACGTGCTGGATGCAGCGGTGCGCGTCTGGGTCGTAGCGCAGATCCTCGGGGGAGACCTCGGCCGCACGACTCAACGCCAGCACCACTGCGGCGTGGTCGCGCTGTGCCGCATAGGCACTCGCCTGATAGATGTAGTACTTCACCCGGCGCGGCGACGGATGATCGTCCGGAATATCGAGGTGATCGGCCAGCCGGAGAATTTCCCCGGTGTCGTTGCGCTGGGCCGCGATCTCCATGGCGGCGATCGCGACCTCCACCGGTCCGAACGGAATCATCAATACTTCCGAATCCCTGCCCAATTCCTGTGCAGTGGAATGCAATTCGGCCAGCATGTGGACAGAATCCCGGCCGGCGCGTTCATAGGCGGCAGCTCGGGTGGCGACCAATCGCAGGGCGGCGCACAATCGGCGGCACTCGTCGCTGTCGGTGCCTTTGCGCTCGAGGCGCGCTGCCGCCGCGAGCGCGTAGTCCCGGCTCGCATCGGGAATCGAGAGATTGAGCAGGGACTGGCTGACGTGCCAGGCGCCGGCGGCGATCAGCACCGGCTCGCGTAGCTGGGCCGCGGTGCCGATCGCCCGGTCGGCGACGGTGGCCGCCATGCTGTGGCTGCCGGTCCCCGCGAGGATCAGCCGCGCCAGATGGTAGCCGCTGACCAGGAGTTCCGCGCTGGGACGGTCCTGGCGTCGCCATCGCACCGCTCGGCACATCCGCAGTACCGGGGGGAGCTCGGCGGCCAGCCGGGAGTATCGATGACGGGAGCTGGTCCATACCGTGCGGCAGGCGTCCATCGCGGCCGACAGTTCGGCCGGGTCCTGGTCGGGTAGGGAATCGCCGCTCGCGTAGATGCCGAGTGCCGGATGGTCGATGACGACTTCGTAGAGCGCGCGCAGTAGCGGTGGCTCCGGCGCGGATTCGCGCGAATTCGTCACCGGCCAGTCGATGAGTTCGGCTGGATTGTCGACCTGCAATACCTGCGCCAGCCGGGAAACCACCTCGATGCTGTCGAGCTGGCTGCGGCCCGATTCCACCAATCGCAGCCATTCCTCGCTCCGGCCGACGAGATTGGCCAATACCCGCCGCGACAGTCCGCGCCGTCGCCGCCGCATCTCCAGGCGTTCACCGATACTCAGCGATTCGAACTGTGGGGAGCCCATGAACACGCACCTCGCAATCGATGGCCGGATACGCCATCAGTATCGCTGATCGAAGGTGGAGCAGAGGCGTTTTGAAAATTGTATTGTGTTGTCACGCAAGGGATATCGTGCTAGTTGTGTTCCCTGGTATGGCATAGTCGCCAACGGGACTCCTGATCTCCGACCGAGCACGAGACCAGTTCGTATCCCGTCGAGAGCAAGTTGGCGAGCCTCGTGTAGAACGGCTCGTCGGGCTGGTGCTCGGTCCCCAGGTCTTCGCGCAACTCCACGCTGTCATCGGTCGGTGTGGTGGTGTGCGGCCGCGCCCTCGTGACCGGTGCGGCATCCCATTCGGCGATGACGCGGTGGCTGTTCGGGGTGCCGTACATGTCGGGCACGAACCACTTGCCGCGCGCCCCGACGACATCGAGATAGAAGTGGGCATTGCGGGTGTCGCGAGGGTCGAACGCCCAGCGTATCCGCGAGATGCCGGCCGCGCGCGCGTGCTCGGCGACGGCGTTCATCAAGGACCTCCCGATGCCTGAGTTCTGGTATCGGGGATGGACGGCGATGAGCTGGAGGTACAGGTGGGCGCCCAGGCCATGGGTGGTGATCCCCGCGAATCCGTAGGCGAATCCGATGAGGCTGCGGTCACGGTGTGCGCCGAGCACGAACCCGCCGTGTCGAGCCATGGCTGCGAGCAGCCGCGGCGCCATGGTGCATTCTGTGTCCGGTGTGTGGAATACGGTGCGATACAGCCTGATCCCCTCGGCGATATCCCGTGTATCGGTGATCGACCTTATTTCCGGACCCGCTGTCCGTGCCCGGGGCGACATGGGTTCGACACTCAACCGAATCCTCCTGTTTTCGTGGTTGCACGGCCCGAATCGAACCGATGCTACATCGTTGCTGGAGTGTGGATGGCGCGTCGTGAACTGCGCCTTTCACCCGCTGTCGGCCCCACGTTGTCGCTCATTCGGGCTGTAGTTCAGCAGAACTGTCCGGTCGATGTATGACAATTCATGCCACAGTGAAGTAGCTGTAAGGTTGCCAATGGCGCTATGTGACGAATAGTGCCATATTCCGTCCCGGCGTTTCGTGACAACGAGGGGCCGGATGGTCGGTCAGTTCACGGTGCGGAGATCAGTGGCAACCCGTTGCCGGAATTCCGCTGGTGTGACGCCCACCTCGGAACGGAATACCCGATAGAAGTTGCGGTCCCCGGTGAACCCGCAGGCCCGCGCGACCGAACCGACGGTCCGATCGGGTGCGGTGATCAGCAGCTGACAGGCCTGCTGGATACGCATCCGCCGCAGCAGCGCCATCGGCCCACCGTCGATGTCGGCGAGGAGCCGGAACAGTTTGCGTCGGGACACCCGGCATGCCTTGGCGACGATCTCGGTGTTGAGCTGAGGGTCACTGAGATGCAGACGCAGGAACGCGATCACGGACTCCCGGTCGTAGACGTCGGCGGCGGGCTCGGTGGGCATCTGATCGACGCGGTGTGCCAGCGCGGCGCCGAGCAGGTCTATTCCGGCATCCAGCAATGCCGTGGTCCGGAACGACGTCTGCGGAAGCGAGATCAGACGCCGGAAGTAGTCGATGATCAACCTGCCGTGCGCGGTCGGCTCGACGACGGTCACCGTCGGGAACTCGCCGTCGCCGATTCCTGCGGCAGCCAGCACCAGATCACGCGGAGCGGTGATCAGCAGGCCCTGGAACCGGTTGGTGCGCGACTGCTGTGGGCGCCGGCCGTCGGCGATGAACATCGAACCCACCGGGGTGCTCAAATACTCGTCACCACTGGCTATCTCGGCGACTCCGATCATGGGCACGGTCGCGATCACCGTCGACGCTCCCGCCCTGGTGATGTCGCTGTCGCGGCGCCGGATGAGGTACGGAGTGTTCTGCACCATGGTGATCGAGACCCGCTCCGAATGCAGCCTCGGAGTCAACGCCCCGTAGAACGTCCCGGCACCGAGCTGCTCGGCAGCGCAGGGCATGATTCCCTCGCTCATGATCGACGACCACAGGTCGAAGGCTTCCCGGTCGTCGACGTGCGCTGTCGAGACCGTCGTTCCGCCCACGACCACCTCGTTGTTGTCCATGCCGAACATCCTGACAGTGCACCCTGTGTGGGCGCGGCCATGACATGCAGCACACCTGGCGGTCGGCCTGTGTCAGCGGCCGCGGCGGCGGTATCCGCGGATGGCGAGGGTGGCGAAGACCACGGTCAGGCCCACGGTCCACGCCAGGGCGCGCAGGGTGGGGGCGGCGATCGGGCCCGAGGAGGCCAGGCCGCGCATCGCCTCCACCACCGACGACACCGGGTTGGCGGCGGCGACGGGCTGGATCCACGAGGGCAGGTCCTGGCGGGGGACGAAACCGGTCGACAGGAACGAGGCCACCAGCAGGATGGCGTTGAGGGCCGAACCGACCGCCTCGCCGGACTTGGCGTAGACCGCGATCGCCACCATCATCCAGGCCACCCCGGTGCCGAAGACCAGGGGCAGCGCGAAGAATCCGAGCGCGCCGGGAACACCGCCGGTGAAACGGAATCCGAGCAGGTATCCGACGCCGACCACGGCGAGCAGGGTGATCAGATTGCGCACGGCGTCACCAGCGATGCGCCCGATGAGCGGCGCCGAGCGCGCGATCGGCATCGCGCGCAGCCTGCGGTCGAAGCCGGACTGCAGATCGTCGTAGGTGGTCATGGCGGTGCCGAGACCGGCGAACATGATGCCCATGACGGCGAACAGCGGCAGGCTGAAGTTCACGTAGTCGGCCCGGCTGCCGCCGGGGGCGACCAGCGAGCCGAACGACACCGTGATCAGGATCAGCAGGATGAGCGGGAAGAACGTCGCCATCATCAGCAGGACGGGGTTGCGCAGCGTCACCCGGATGGCGCGGACGGTGAGCGACCATCCGTCGAGCAGGACGTGCGGTCCCGGCGCGGTGCGGGGTTCGGTCACAGCGACCTCCGATAGGTCCGGGCCGCGATCGCGACACACACGACGAATCCGCCGGTCAGCCACAGCAGCGCGATGGTCACCGGCCGGGCCACGGCGGCCTCGGAATCGGCCAGCGCGCGCAGTGCGTCGGCGGTGCGGCTGAGCGGCTGGTTGGCGACGAAGGGCTGCAGCCAGCCCGGGAACGCCTCGGTCGGGGTGAACGCGTTCGACACCAGCAGGAACGGGAAGAAGATGACATTGGTGATCACCTGCACCGAGTCCACCTTGCCCGCCGCGAAGCCGATCGCGATGAACCCGGTGCACACCACCGCGGCGAAGAACAGGGCGACGAGCACGAATCCGATCGACGCGAGCACGCCGCCACCCAGGCGGAAGCCCATGAGGGCACCGGCGGGCAGCAGGACCACGATCGTCAGCAGTGCCCGGCCCAGTTCCGCGCCGACCAGTCCGAGGACCGGGGCGAACGGGGACACCGCCATGGAGCGGAGCCTGCGGATCATGCCGCCGGTGACGTCCTCCACCGACAGGATGGCCGCCGACATGGCCGTGAACAGCATCGCCTGCAGGATGACCGCGGGCAGCAGGTACTGCCCGTAGTCGCTGCCGATCCGGCGTTCGACGACGGTGCCGAACACGACGTAGAACATCGTCGCGAACACCAGCGGCAGCACGACCGCACCGATGACGGAGGCCGGCCGTCTGCTCATCAACCGCAGATGGCGCGCGGCCAGCACGGCGGTGTCGGCCCAGATCGACGGATGCGGGCGGGGCGGCGCGGCAACGTTTTCCGGCGTCGCGGTCGTCATGGGGTGTCCTCGGGCTCGCCGGCGACACTCGGGTGTCCGGTCAGGCGGAAGAACACGTCGTCGAGGGTCGGGCGGCGCAGGGCGATGTCGTCGACGGCGATCTCGGCGGCATCGAGCTTGCGCACGACATCGACCAGCGTGGCCGCGCCCGCCGCGGCGACAGCGACACCGTCGGTGAGTTCGGCGAGCCCGGCCATGTCCGCCAGCGCGGCGGCGATGCGGGGGCGCTCGTCCTCGGCCGCGGTGATGTGACAGACCGACCCGCCCGCCTGGTCCTTGAGTTCGTCGGCGGTGCCGTCGGCGATGACCCGGCCGTGGTCGACGACCACGATCCGGTCGGCCAGTTCGTCGGCCTCGTCGAGGTATTGGGTGGTGAGCAGGATGGTCATGCCGTCGTCGCGCAGGTCCCGGACCACGTCCCACAGCACCGCGCGGCTGCGCGGGTCCAGGCCGGTGGTCGGTTCGTCGAGGAAGAGCACTTCGGGCTTGCCGATCAGGGACGCGGCCAGGTCGAGGCGGCGCCGCATACCGCCGGAGAAGGTGCCGCTGCGCCGGTCGGCGGCCTCGGTGAGGTCGAAGCGGTGCAGGAGTTCGTCGGCGCGCTGGGTCGCCTGTTTGCGGCCGAGTTTCAGCAGGCGCCCGAACAGGGTCAGGTTCTCGCGGGCGGTGAGATTCTCGTCCAGGGCGACGAACTGGCCGGTCAGGCCGATCACCGACCGGACCGCTCCGGCCTCGGCCACCACATCGTGACCGGCGACCCGCGCCTGCCCCGCGTCGGGAACCAGCAATGTGGTCAGTACGTCGATCGTTGTCGTCTTTCCCGCCCCGTTCGGTCCGAGCACCCCCGCGATCGTGCCTCGCTCCACCGCGAAACCGAGTCCATCGAGTGCGGTCACCCCGCCGAACCGTTTGACGAGACCTTCTGCCTCCACGGCATAGTCCACCATGAAGTTAACTTAACCTAACCTAACCCGAATTGGCCAGGGTGCCACGGCATCCGAATGGTGGCCCAGGGCCTCACCCCGCGCCGAGCATGCGGGCGAACGCCCCGTCGCGGCTCGCCAGCAGGTGAGGTGGCCCGGATTCGGCGACGCGGCCCTCACGCAGGACGACGACGTGGTCCGCGGACATGATCGTGTGCAGGCGGTGGGCGGCGATGATCAGCGTCCGCTGCCCGGCCATCCCGGACAGCCACTGCTGCACGACCGCTTCCGAGAGCGGGTCGAGGGCCGCGGTGGCCTCGTCGAGGACGACGACGGCCGGGTCCTGGACGGCGATTCGGGTCAGGTGCACGCGTTGCTGCTCGCCGCCGGACAGCCGCGCGCCGTGCGCGCCGACCACGGTGTTCCAGCCGTCGGGCAGCCGCGCGACGACCTCGTCGAGACCGGAAAGCCGTGCGGCCGTGTCGAGTTCGGCGTCGGTGGCGTCGGGCTTCGCCAGCCGGACATTGTCGGCGATGGTGGCATCGAGCAGGACCGTCTCGGCCAGCACTCCGCCCACGCGCGTGCACAGCTGCGCGAATCCCACCTCCCGCACGTCGATCCCGCCCACCCGCACCGAGCCCTCGCCGGGATCGGCGAAGCGCAGGATCAGCCGCAGCAGGGTGGTCTTGCCCGCCCCGGACTCGCCGACCAGCGCCACCGTCGATCGCGGGGGAATGTCGATGGAGATGTCGTGCAGCGTGGGTTGCGCGGAGCCGTGGTAGCGGAAGCTCACACCGTCGAGCCGCACACCCAGGGCCGCGTCGGCGGGCAGTGCGGCGGGCACGGCGGGCTCGGGAAGCGGTCGGGTGGCGAGGAATTCGGTGGTGCGGCGGATGGTGGAGCGGGAGGTGCGCAGCATCCGGGCGGTGGCGGCGACGGTGTCGATCGGTTCGGTGAACCGCAGCGCCATGGTCAGCACCGCGATGAGCACGACCACGTCGGCCGGTGCGTCGAGCAGCTGCCATCCGATGACGGCGACGAGCGCGGCGACGGTCAGGTTGACGGCGGTGCCGAAGGCCGCGCGGGCGGTGATCTCGGTGCCGACGCTCGTGTGGGAGGTGCTGTCGAGGACGTCGAGCGCGTCGGTGAGCAGCTTCTTGCCGAGGGTGTCGCGGTGGGCGGTCCGCAGCGTCGACTGGGATTCGGCGTATTCGATGATGCGCGCGGTGGCTTCCACATTCGCGGCGTGGTCGGCCTGCTCGCTCCGCTCGAGGGTGCGGGTGGTGACCCGGTAGACCCCGTAGAGGACCGGCAGGGCGGCGAGCATGATCAGCGCCGCGGGCAGGCTGGCCAAGGCGGCGAAGGCGAGCACGATGGCCGGGGTGAGCACGCCGCGGGCCAGCGCGGCGAGGTTGAGCAGCACATTGCGGGTGGTGCTGATCGCGCCCGGCCACAGCAGGGTGATGAGCTCGGCATTGTGCCGGGGGGAGAACCAGTCCAGCGGCACCTTGCGCAGGTGGGCGATCTCGAGCTCCTGGATGCCCGCCATCGCGTCGAAGGTCGCCCTGGTCGCCTTCTGACTGGTCCAGGCATTGGCGATCAGTGTGATCACGGTGGTGATCGCCAGGGCGAGCAGCCACCAGATCGCGGTGGACGAATCGCGCAGGATCGCGGCCAGCGTGGGCAGGGTGAGTCCGACGGTCATGCCCTCGAGCACGGCGTAGCCCACCGCGCGGACGATCTGATCGCGATAGTTGGCGACGGTCCTCGCGTCGAGAACCGCCAGCAGATCCTTGATCATGACCGGCCTTCCGCCGTAGTGGACGTGTTGCGCACGGTGGCCTGCCACATGCTCCGGTAGGTGCCCGCGCTCGCCGCGAGTTCGGTGTGCCCGCCGACCTGGGTGACGCGCCCGGATTCGACCATCACGATCTGATCGGCGGCGGCGATCGAGCGCAGATGGTGGGCGATGAAGACCACGGTGCGCTCGCGCGCGACCACGGCGAGCGCCTCGTGGATGGCCGCGGCCGACTCGGGGTCGATATGGGCGGTGGGTTCGTCCAGCACGAGCACCGCGGGGTCGGTGACCACCGCGCGGGCCAGCGCGATCCGTTGACGTTCCCCCGAGGACAGGTCGATGTCCTCGCCCACGACGGTGTCGTAGCCGTCGGGCAGCGCCCGGACGCGCTGGTCGATCCGGGCGATCACGGCCGCGGCGACCACGTCGTCGAGCGAGGCGTCCGGTCGCGCGAGCCGGATGTTGTCGGCGACGGTGGTGCGCAACAGGATCGCGCGCTGGGGCAGGACGGTGACGCGCCGGTTCAGCTCGGCGGGGTCGATCTCGCGGACATCGACGCCGCCCAGGCGCACCGAGCCGGAGGTGGCGTCGTGGTGGCGTGCGATGAGCGCGGCGAGGGTGGACTTGCCCGATCCGGACGGGCCGACCACCGCGGTGAACGAGCCCTGCGGGATCTCGAGCGAGACGTGCTCGAGGACGGTGTCGTCGTCGTAGGCGAAGCTCACGTCGACCAGCGAGATCGTGTTGTCCGACGGTGTTCTCGGCTGCTCGGGGACCGGCAGCGGCGGCTCGGCGAGGAACCCGGCGATGCCGGTGGCGGCGTTGGCGGCACCGACCACACCCCAGCGGGCCAGGGTGATCGCGGCGGGCGCGGCGGCCAGCAGCGGCGCGGCGATGACGAACGGAACGAGATCGGCGGGGGCCAGGACGTCCGCGTGGATCAGCAGGTAGCCGAAGCCGAGCACCACCAGCAGCGTCAGGACCGGGTCGACGAGCGCGCCGATCCGGGTGCCGCGGGTCTCCTGCTCGCGATGGGATTCGACGATCACCCGGTGCAGGCGCGCGTGCGCCTGCAGCAGCCGCGACGGGGTGGTGCCCAGCGCCGCCCCGAGCCGCAGCGTGACCGCGTCGCGCAGTTCCTCGTGCGCCGCGGCCGACAGCTCCGCGATGGCCGGTCCCTGCTCGGCGTGGTAGGCCATCGCCCGCTGGTAGATGCCCTGCTGCAGAACGTAATACGTGGCGATGGGCACGGCGACGGCGAGGGCGAGGCGCCAGTCGATCAGCACCAGCCACACCCACACCGCGGCCGGGGCCACCGAGGCCTGGAGCAGTTCCATCCGCCCGTGCGCGACCGCGCTGTGCAGGGTCTCCACCTCGTTGCCGAACACCGAGAGCGCCTTCTTCGACGCGTCGGAGGTGAACCAGCCCACCGGCAGTCGCGAGATGTGCTCGGCGGCCAGGGCACGGAGGTGCCTGCGGACCCGCAGATCGGCGACATGGGTCAGGTAGTAGGCCAGCGAGGTGGCCAGGAATCCGGCCACCACGGCCACACAGACGGTCACGATCCCGGCGACGATGGCCGGGCGCGGATCGGGGTCGGCGCCGAGGTGCGCGTCGTAGGCGGCGCGGGCGATGAGCCAGATGCCGCCGAACGTGACGACGGTGAGCGCCGACGCCGCGATCTGGATGATCGTCGCGGCCCGCAGCAGCGTCGTCGCCGGTGCGGTGAAGCGGCGCAGCGCGGTCCTGTCGACCGGCGGGACGGCATCGATGCGTCTCAGCCGTGCCGCGGCCGCGCGGACCGATCCGGGGGCAGTGTCGGGCATAGCAGTTCGGTGACCTTCGATGTGGTGGCGATACGGTGGTGTGATGGGTTCCGGGAGCGAGCGGCCGTTCTCGCCGCGATTGGGGCGGCGACCGACCACCTCGGTGGACGACATCCTCGACGCCGCCGAACGCGTCGGTCTCGACCGGCTCACCCGCGCCGCGGTGGCCCGTGATCTCGGCGTCTCGGACGCGACGATCCGCCATCACGTGCAGTCCATCGATCGGCTCTACGCGCTGGCGTGCGCCCGGGTCTTCGACGGCCTGCGGCTCGACGTGCCGGAGGAACAGTCCTGGCAGGGATATCTGCGGGTGCTGGCCCGGCGGTTCGCGGAACTGCTGAAGCGGTATCCGGGGCTCGAGGACTACGTCCTGCGAGGTCCGTACGAGCGCACGACCCTCGGCGCGTTCGAACGGATCATGGACGAACTCATGCGCCGGGACCCGCGCCTGGATCGCCGCGCGGCCCACATCCTCGGCTCGCGCCTGCTCACCCTCACCGCCGCGCTGCGGCCACCGCAGCGCAACCGCTATCCGAACGGGCAGTACCCCCGCACCGAACTGCACGACGAACAGGTCGCCTGGACCATCGAGGCCTTCCTGCTCGGCGCGGACCAGCTCGTCACGGCGGGGCGGCTGCCCGAGGCGATCCCGACGCCGGACGCGGCCTGGACTCATGTGGACGGCGATTCTCACTCCTAGAACATAGGACACCCTTACCTATTATTGCTAGGGTAGCAATCGTGTCGCTCCTCTCCCGCTCCAGAACCCTCGGCGCCGTGCTGGCCGCCACCCTCGGCCTGCTGGTCGTCACCGGCTGCTCGTCCGGCTCCGAACAGAGCCCCGGCGCGACCGGCGCCGCCGGGGCCTACCCGATCACCGTCACCACCGCCACCGGTGACACGACGATCGAGAAGAAGCCCGAACGTGTTGTCACCCTGGGTAATCCGGCCTTCGAGAACGTGCTCGCGCTCGGCATCGACCCGGTCGGGGCCAGCGTCCACAACATCGAGAAGCTGCCCTATCTCGCCGATCGCGCCGGGCACGAGGCGATCAACGGCGAACTCGCCGACGTGTACGCCAACGAGATCGACTACGAGGCCATCCTCGCGCTGACCCCCGATCTGATCGTCGCGCCCGCCTGGCCGCAGTTCGCGGACAAGGCCGTGGTCGCCAAGCTGAACCAGATCGCGCCCACGCTGGTGTTCGACATGCAGGACGCCGCCAAGGACTGGCGGGTCGGGGTCCGGCAGGTCGCGCGGGCCTTCGACGAGGTCGACCAGGGGGAGAAGCTGATCACCGGCGCCGTCGACGCGTTCACCGCGGTCGGTGCCCGGCACCCCGGTCTCGCGGCGAAGCCGTATTCGTTCGGGCTCTACTACAAGACCGACATCATGCTCGCCTCCGGCGGAAACATCCTGCGCCTGTTCGGCATGCGCCCCGCCGCCGACCAGACCGCGGTCGAGGAGGCGGGCGCCCGGACGGTGTACTCCGGTGAGACCGCGGGCGATGTCGACGGCGCGGTCGTGCTGCTGCTCCCGTCGCCGCGCGACGCGATCGCCCAGCTCGAAGCCGCTCCGGCCTGGGCGGGCAACCTGTCCGGTCGGGTGGTATGGCTCAGCGACGCGCAGGGTGAGGCGATCAACAACGCGGGCATCCTCGGCAAGACCTGGGTGCCCCAGGATCTCGACGCCACCTTCGCCCGCCTTGGCTGACCGCTCCGTCCCCACTGTTTCCCGGACCGTCGATGTCGTTGCGCCGCAGCGGTATCGACGGTCCGCTCGTCGTCGGTGGGTCGCCCTGGGCGCGGTCGCGGTCCTGTGCCTGCTGATCGCGGTGAGCCTGTGTGTCGGCGCCCGCGGCATCGCGCCGGGCACGGTCCTGGACGCGCTGCTCGGGATCGGGTCAGGGGAGGAGTTCCGGATCGTGCGGGATCTGCGGGTGCCGCGCACGGTCGCCGGGGTGCTGGCCGGTCTCGGGCTGGGGGTGGCAGGCGCGGTCATCCAGGCACTGACCCGCAATCCGCTCGCCGATCCCGGGCTGCTCGGCGTGAACGCCGGTGCGGCGGTGGCGGTCACGCTCGCGGTCGGTGTCTTCGGAGCGACCGCGCCGAGCGCGTACGTATGGTTCGCGCTCGGCGGGGCCGGGCTGATCGCGGCGCTGGTGTACCTCATCGGGTCGGCCGGGCGAGGCGGGGTCGATCCGGTGCGGCTCGTGCTGGCGGGCGTCGCCCTGGCCGCGGTCCTCGGCGGTGTCGTCACCGCGATCACGTTGCTCAACCCGGACGCGTTCGCGCAGATGCGGGCCTGGAACGCGGGCACCCTGGTGGGGCGCGACTTCGGCGTGCTGCGGGCCGTGGCGCCGTTGCTCGCGCTGGGTCTCCTGCTCGCACTGCTGCTCGGTCCCGCGCTGAGCGCGCTGACACTCGGTGACGACGCGGCCGCCGGGCTGGGCGCCTCGGTGCGGCGCACCCGGACGCTGTCGATCGCCGCGATCACGCTGCTGGCCGGTGGCGCGACCGCGATCGCCGGTCCGATCGTGTTCGTCGGGCTCATGGTTCCGCACGCGGCGCGCCGGTTCGCCGGCACCGATCAGCGGTGGATCCTGCTGCTCAGCGGCCTGCTGGCGCCCTCGTTGCTGCTGCTGGCCGATGTCGTCGGACGGGTGGTGATGCGGCCCGCCGAGGTGCCCGTCGGCATCGTGACCGCGGTCCTCGGCGGCCCGGTGCTGATGATGCTGGTGCGGCGGCGCGCGGCGGTGCGACTGTGACACACACACGAACCGGGCCGCGGCGCCGGGCGATTCGGCCGCGCGCGGTCGTGGTGTGCGTGCTGCTCGCGATCGCCGTGTCCGGGGTCTGCGTGGTCACCCTCGGCACCGGCGACATCACATTGTCGCCCACCGAGGTGGTCGCGGCACTGCTCGGCGGTGGCGAGCGCACCGACCGGATCGTGGTGCTCGACTGGCGGCTGCCCCGGGTGCTGGCCGCGGTCGCCTTCGGTGCCGCGCTGGCGCTGAGCGGTGCGATCTTCCAGTCGCTGACCCGTAATCCGTTGGCCAGTCCCGACATTCTCGGATTCTCGGCGGGGTCCTACACCGGCGCGCTGATCGTGATCATCGTCTTCGCCGGTGGCTACGCCGAGGTCGCCGTGGGCGCGCTGCTCGGCGGCCTGCTCGCCGCGGCGCTGGTCTACACGCTCAGTGTCCGGTCCGGCGTGCAGGGATTCCGGTTGATCGTGGTCGGGATCGCGCTGGCGGCGACCCTGGGCGCGCTCAACACCTGGATGGTGCTGCGCGCCGACATCGAGGTCGCCGTGACCGCCGCGGCGTGGGAGGCGGGTTCGTTGAGCACCGTCACCCGGGAGCAGATCGTGCCCGCGATGCTCGCGATCGCGGTGCTGCTGGTCGTGCTCCGGCTGCTCGCCCCGCTGCTGCGTCATCTCGAACTCGGCGACGACACCGCCACCGCGCTGGGACTGCGGGTCGAGCCCGCCAAGCTCGCGCTGGTGATCGTCGGCGTCGCGTTCATCGCGATCGTCACCGCCGTGGCCGGGCCGATCGCCTTCGTCGCGCTCGCGGCACCCCACATCACCCGCCTGCTGCTGCGCGGGACCGCCCTGGTGCTCACGGCCACCGCGCTCACCGGTGCGCTCGTGCTCACCGTCGCCGACCTCGCCGCCCAGCATCTGTGGCGCACGCCGCTGCCGGTCGGTGTGGCCACGGTCGTCCTCGGCGGCGGCTACCTGGTGTGGCTGCTGCTGCACGAGATCTGGAGAACACGATCATGACCGACGACAGCCGCCTCGGCCTGGACACGGCGACCCTGGCCTACGACCGCCGCGTCATCGCGCGCGAACTGTCCCTCGCCGTCCCGGACGGCTCGTTCACCGTGATCGTCGGTCCCAACGGGTGCGGCAAGTCGACGCTGTTGCGCGCGCTCGCGCGGCTGCTCGCGCCCACCGCGGGCGCGGTCCTGCTCGACGGCCGCACCGTGCAGTCCTACCCGGCCAAGGAATTCGCCCGCGCGGTCGGCTTCCTGCCCCAGTCCGCGACCGCCCCCGACGCCATCACGGTCGCCGATCTCGTCGCCCGCGGCCGCTTCCCGCACCAGGGCCCACTGCACCGCTGGACGCGTAGCGACGAAGAGGCCCTCTGGGAGGCCATGACCGCCACGCGCACCGACGACCTCGCCGACCGTCCGGTGGACGAACTGTCCGGTGGCCAGCGTCAACGTGTCTGGATCGCGATGGCACTGGCCCAGCGAACCCCGATCCTGCTCCTGGACGAACCGACGACCTTCCTCGACATCGCCTTCCAGCTCGAGGTCCTCGACTTGCTCCACGACCTGCGCACCAGCGGCCGCACCATCGTCGCCGTCCTGCACGACCCCAACCACGCCGCCCAGTACGCCTCCCACCTCATCGCCATGGCCGACGGTGAGGTCGTCGCCGAGGGCGACCCGCGCACGATCATCACCGGCGAACTAATCCGCCGCGTCTTCGGAATCGAGAGCACCATCCTGCCCGACCCGGTCACCGGCACCCCGCTGGTGATTCCCCGTGGACGGCGCGACTCACCGCTGATCGGCTGAACCCGTCCTACGCGCCGGCTACTCGCCGGTGGTGTCGATCGGCGGTGGTGTCCGCAGCGGGAACCAGCGGGCCGCGGCGACCCGTGCGCGTTCGGTGAGGACCGAATAGGGGACCGGGTCCACCCGGCGGGCGAGGACGAGGTTGTGCAGGTGATCCCGCAGCAGCCAGACGTCCTGCGGTTGCGCGTCGTCGCAGTTCAATGTGCGGTCGAGCTGGTCCTCGCTGAATCCCAGGTCCGCGCGGACCTGTTCGGCGGTGACTTCGGCCAGTCGCAGATTCGCTTTCAGCTCCGCGCTGGTGCGGGCCTGTTCGGCGCGGGTGAGTGACATCGACGCCTCCTGGAAACGATGATCCGACGTTCGCGTGGCAACCCACAGTATGGGCACACGCGGTCCTGATCCGCCGGAGCGCCACGGGTAGTAGTTAGTGCACGAACTGTTCGTGTAATAATGATCTGGACGAGGGAGGTGGACATGCAGGAGATCGACGATCCGTTGCGGCTGGACCGGCAGGTGTGCTTCGCGCTGGCGGTGGCCAATCGCTCGGTGCTCGCGGTGTACCGGCCGCTGCTCGACCCGCTGGGGCTCACGCATCCG
>NZ_JBHJWO010000001.1:158230-1687067 GCF_042266925.1 Nocardia sp. NPDC056064
GCGGCTGGACCGGCAGGTGTGCTTCGCGCTGGCGGTGGCCAATCGCTCGGTGCTCGCGGTGTACCGGCCGCTGCTCGACCCGCTGGGGCTCACGCATCCGCAGTATCTGGTGATGCTCGCGCTGTGGGGTGAGGCGCCGATGTCGGTGAAGGCGGTCGCCGAGGCGATCCAGCTGGACTCGGCCACCCTCTCGCCCCTGCTGAAACGGCTCGAGACGGCCGGGCTCATCACCCGTCGCCGCGATCCGGGCGACGAACGCAGCCTGCTCATCGACCTCACCGCCGAAGGCTGCGCACTGCGCGCCGACGCCGAGCGGATTCCGCCTGCGGTGGTCGAACGGCTCGGGGTGAGCCTGGCGGATCTGGAAGAACTGCGCGACGTGCTCGGCCGGGTGAACACGGCCGCCCGTCGCGCGAGCGAGACAAGGGAGACATCATGACCGCCTCGAAACCCGGTGCCTGGCAGCGGATCCGCTACATCTTCGGCGGCACCCTGCCCCCGTCGATGTCGGACTGGGTGCTCGTGGACCTGACCGGCCCCGGCGCGACCCGCCGCTACCTGATGCGGTTCCTGCTGCCCGTCCTGCCGGTGCTGTGCCTGTTCCTGCTGACTCCGGGCCCGCTGTGGATCGGCCTGTCGATGATGGCACTGCTGTATCTGCCGCTGGTGTATTTCACCGTCGCACTGGTCTACGTCTACCGCCGTCATCGCCTGGTCAGCCACGGTTTCGATCCCGAGCTCGCCCGGGCCGCCGAACGTCGCCGCGCCGACGCCGACCGGATCGCCTACGAGAGCAGACATCAGCGCGGCTGACCGATCCGCGAACCGGCGGTGACACAACATTGACTAAATGACACAAAGTGTCCTACGGTGCAGGTGTTCACATCACCTGCACCGGAGGACTCTTCGTGACCGATACTCTCGATCAACCCAAAGCGGCACTGATGGATCGTGCGCGGTCCGCCATGGCCGAACAGTTCGGCGATTCGGGCTGGTCCACGCGACAGAAGCTGGCGCTGACCTGCCGTGCGCTCTTCGACGCGGGCCATGATTCCGGGCTGGCCGGGCAGATCACCGCCCGCGCCGAAGAACCGGGCACCTACTACACCCAGCGCCTGGGCCTCGGCTTCGACGAGATCACCGAGGACAACCTGCTCCTGGTGAACGAAGACCTCGAGGTACTCGACGGCACCGGAATGGCCAACCCCGCCAACCGTTTCCACAGCTGGATCTACCGCGCCCGGCCGGATGTGCGGTGCATCGTCCACACGCACCCCTTCCATGTCGCCGCGCTGTCGATGCTGGAAGTGCCACTCGTCGTGTCGCAGATGGATCTCGCCCCGCTCTACGACGACTGCGCGTTCCTGCCGGACTGGCCCGGTGTCCCCGTCGGCAACGAGGAGGGACGCATCATCAGCGCCGCGCTCGGCGACAAGAAGGCCATCCTGCTGGCCCATCACGGCCATGTCGTGGCCGGTGCCAGTGTCGAGGAAGCCTGTTCGCTGGCCGTCCTCATCGAACGCGCGGCCGCATTGCAGCTGGCGGCGATGGCCGCGGGCACCATCGCGCCCCTGTCGGACCGGCTCGCGCGCGAAGCCCACGACTGGACGCTGACACCGCGGCGCAGCCAGGCCAACTTCGCCTACTACGCCCGCCGCGCGCTGCGCCGCCACCCCGACGCCCTCACCTCCGCCGCGGACAGGATCGACCGTTGACCACCATCGAAGGCGTCATCGCCTACCCCGTCACCCCGTTCACCGCCGCCGACACCGTCAACACCGCCGGCCTCGCCGCACTGGTCGACCGCCTCGTCACCGCGGGCGCGCACGCGATCGCCCCGCTGGGCAGCACCGGCGAGTCGGCGTATCTGACCGAGGCCGAGTACGACACCGTCGTCGAGACGACCATCGGCGCCGTCGCGGGCCGGGTCCCGGTCGTCGTCGGGGCCTCCGACCTGACGACGGCCGCCACCATCAGCCGGGCCCGCCGCGCGCAACGCGCGGGCGCGGACGCCGTGATGATCCTGCCGGTCTCCTACTGGAAACTCAGCGAACGCGAGATCGTCGAGCACTACCGCGGTATCGGCGAGGCCGTCGGCCTGCCGATCATGGTCTACAACAACCCCGCGACCAGCGGGATCGACATGTCACCGCGCCTGCTGGTGTCGATGTTCGAAACGATCCCCGCCGTGCGGATGGTCAAGGAATCCACCGGCGACCTCGCCCGGATGCTGGCCCTGCGCGACTACAGCGGCGGCGAACTGCCCTACTACAACGGCAGCAATCCGCTGGTGCTCGACGCGTTGCGCAACGGCGCCTCCGGCTGGTGCACCGCCGCACCGTGCCTGGCTCCACGACAGTGCCTCGACCTCTACGACGCCGTCCGCGCCGGGGACATCGAGACCGCCGACAGCGTCTACGCCGGCCTCCGCCCGTTGCTCGAGTTCATCGTCGCCGGTGGGCTGCCCGCCACCGTCAAAGCAGGTCTCGGCATTCTCGGCCACGACCTCGGCGACCCACGCCGACCGCTGCTGCCGCCGACCCGTGACAGCCGGTCCCAGCTGGAGGGCATTCTCGCCGGGCTGTGAGCCCGCGCGCTCGGCCCGGCGGGTGCGGTGCGGGCCGTGTGATCCAATGGGTTCCGCGAAGGAGCGAGTCGTTCGCGGGAGTGGCCGGAGGTAGCCGTGGCGTCATTGGTTCGTGCAGTGCGCAAGCAGCGCGGCCTGACCCTCGATGACCTCGCCGCGCGCACCGGCCTGACCAAGAGCTACCTGTCCAAGGTCGAACGCGGACGCAGCACCCCTTCCATCGCGGTCGCGATCAAGGTTGCGGCCGCGTTGGAGGTGGAGGTCGGTCAGCTCTTCGCCGCCGACTCCGAATCGCAGAACTTCGTCCTGGACCGGGCACCGCGAGACGGTGACGAACCCGAGCATCTGCGTGTCCTCGCCGCGCAGATGCTCGGCAAGAGCATGGAACCGTTCGTCCTCGACCCGCGCCGCAGCGACGCCGACCTGGACCACTCCGAGCATCCCGGCCAGGAACTGGTCTACGTGCTGGCAGGTTCGATCGACCTGCACTACGGCGACCAGGTCGCCACGATGGAGCAGGGCGACAGCGCCTACTTCGATTCGGCGGTGGCACACCGTATCCGGGCCCGCGGCCGGGCGAAGGCGCAGGTACTCGTCGTCGTGCACAACCAGCCCGGCGGCTGATCGCCGCACCGGTGTCCGCTCGGACCGGCACCTGCCTGATCCAGCTGCCGCCGTCGGCCTCGGGCGACCCCGCGCAGGGCTGCAACACCTGAGCTGTTGCCGTCGGCCGGGGTGGGATCAGCTGGTCGGCGCGACCACGCAGAATTCGTTGCCCTGCGGATCCTGGAGGACCGTCCAGGCGAAGCCCGGCAGCGAATGCTCGCCGAGGACAACGGCTCCCAATGCCGTCAGCCGCGCGACTTCCTCGGCTCGGGCCGTCGTCTGGACATCGAGGTGCACGCGGTTCTTGGTCACCTTGTGCTCGGGAACCTGTTGGAATGCCAGGTAGCGCCCCTCGCCGAAGCCGACGCCGGGCGGCGCGATCATCACGTAGCCGTCGTCATCGGCCAGGGTGACGTACCCCAGCGCGGATCTCCAGAATTCGGCGAGCGCGCCCGGATCGTTGCTGTCGATGGTGATGCCCGCCAGGGCGATGGTGTCCGTCACGGTCTTGACGTTAGAGCAGGGCGCGGGGGTTGAGGAGCATCGGCGCGGAATGCTCCGCTAGCGGCCTCCAGAGCTCTCCGCGAGCCGACAACCGAGCTGTACCGCACATAGTTTCGCGAGTCGACCACGTGCCGGTTGTCCCAGCTCGGCCGCCGCATTTCCGCACATACCGTGCGCGGCGGCGCACCGTCGGAGCTCGTCCGGAGCGCGGCCTGATGAGCCCCGAACGGCAGAGTTCCTTCTCGGCGCGAGGGAGAACAAGCGCCGGGCGAGGGGTCTGGCACAGTCATGACCGACGACTACCGCGAGTTCGGCACGGAGCTGGGGGCGCTGTACCTCGTCGCCGACGGGGACCAGCACAAGGTGATCCTGCGACAGCTCTTCGCCGGTGCCGCGCACCGCGAGCACCCGGTCGCGGCCGCGCTCGCCGTGTGGCACGGGGGACTGGCCTCCTACCCGCTGCCCGATGGGCACCGCCTCGCCTGCCGGTCAGACCCGGCACGAACTGACCGCCCCCCGTCGCCGCCTCGGGATCGAGTCGTCCGGCCCGGACCCGGCGGCCGCGTTCTCGCGATCTGCCGCTCCCACCGGTCCGGCCGCGACCGGGCCGGCCAGGCGATCCTGTCCGCAGACCGCTTGGCCGACCGCGACCACTACCTTCTGGTCGACCGGAAGTGACCCGGATGCCGATCGCACTGGAACGACGACTACTTCGGTTGCCCGCGCCCATCGACGCACGGCGTGGTGACCGGAAACGCGCCCGAACCGGGCTATCCTGTCGAGTCGACAGCGCTGCTGACCGCGGGCCGGATCGGCAAGAGCCGGGGCATGGGATCGTAGTCGCCATGCCCTTGCCCACGTTCGGCGCCGACGATCTGCTGGTGTGGCGGCTCGGCCGCACTGTCTCCGGGATCGGCGTCATCGACAGCCCGGGTGCAGGGATCGACCCGCCGGCGGTGTGGGTCGATGCGATCACCGCGGTCGCGTCCGACCTGCGTGTGCTGCGCTACGGCCGCGCCATCGACCCGGACCGGCTGGTGTGGGAACTGGCGATTACCGGGGACGACACGATCGTGATCGGATGGGGCGCAACAGGACCCGTCGGCGGGTTCCGGGTGGGCGAGGGCATGCCGGCCGCCTCGTCGGCGACCACGGCCGTGATCGCGGTCGCCGACATCGCCCAGACCGAGCTGGGTGGCTACGAGTTCGTGCAATGGCCGTGTCGGGGTGGTCGCGTGCTGCGGGCCCGCGATGTCGGCGGGGTAGCGGTGTGGCTCGACCCGCGCACCGCCCGGGTGATCGCTCCGGTGGGTGAGCTGCGCGCCGACGCCAGCTGGTAGTCGGCGCGCAGCACTCGTTGCCGAGCGGAGCTCATAGTTGTATGGGTTCACCACCAGATCGGTGCGGCCGGACATCGAGTTCGTCGGCGATCCGGATCCGCGCGCGTTGCAGCAGCTTTCGCACGGTGGCGGCGTTCATTCGCAGTTCCTCGGCGGTCATCGCGATTGTGTGGCCCGCGATGACGCGCGACATGATCTCGCGCTGGCGCAGCAGCAGGACCCGCTGGGCGGTTTCCTCCGCGACCAGCCCTTCGTGCCCTTCGGCCGCAGTCGGATTGCTGACGTCGGCGAGGTAGTCGACCGGCATCTCGACGACATGGCGTGCGCCACGGCGCTGCTCACGACGCCGGTCCAGCCAGGAATAGCGCACCGAGGCGAATGCGACCGCGACCAACTCGTCGCGCGAGAGGACACGGAAGCGTTCCCACCCGTGGAGCAGACGGATCATCGCGTGTTTCGGCTCGCTCTGTTCGTTGGCAGTCCCAGAACACGAAAACGACAATCTTTCTTCTGCGACTCGCCTCACATGCCCCGAGCATGTCGATAGCTCTTTCGACGTTCAGCCATCTATTTCCTTGTCCGCCAACTGCTTGCCTTGTTACCGTCCGGCAGTGAGCCTCACTGATCTCAGTGCCCGATTCCGCGATGATGCTCAGCGTCGGCGAACCCAGCGGGTGATTGAGAAACGACTGGCAGACGACCGGAACCAGGACGAATGCCGCTACCTGATGCGGTTCGTCTGGCAGCTCCACATGCGCTACTGCGAGGTGACCGAACAGAATCTCCAGGAATACGTCGGCGCGGACAAGCTCAAAGCCATCGAAGCGCTGGTCGAGGCTGCCCGGCGATCACCGGAATCGATCGACGCGTGGATTGATTCGATCGAGCAGATCTTTCCCGTCGTTCATGATCGAAGCTACGAGACGTTCGGCTAGTCACGGACCCGAGGCTCGAAACCGGATGACTGCCGAGTACACGCCGCCAAGAGAAGTTTTCGGACCCGGCTGCCGATCGGAGATCACGTGACTCGGATGAATTATGTTGGCAGTGAATATAATTCGGTCCGGTGTGCCAGAATCCCCCGCGTGATGACTTACAGAATCGCGGCGAGCGTGTCCCTCATCGCCGCCGCATGTGTGTTCGTGCCCGGCACCGCTGGTGCCGAGCCCTACCAGCCGCCGGAGCTGGCGTTCGCCGCCCAAGGCGCGGATTCGATCGTCGCGACGATCACCAACCCGAACGCGTCGGGGTTGTGCTGGGCGGTGATCGACCTCGACGGGTCCGTGCACGAATTCACCGAACACGACCCCGCCGGCTCCGCGGGACCTGGCAGTACCGTCCGCCCGGTCCGCTCGGGACTCGCGCCGGGCCGATACCGGCTCAGCGGATTCTGCGGCACCTCCCACACCTCGCCCGGCCAGGTCAGAGGCGCCGACTACTTCGTGGAAGTCCCGGCGGCCATGCCCTCGACCGGATCCTTCGGCTCCTGACACAGACTGCGGTCCGGGCGCCTGGCATCGATCCGGTCTCAGGCGGTCGGCGCGATCGCTACCGTCGGCACGGACGAGAGGAAATTTCATGTCCGCCGAACAGTTCGTCGCGAACTTCATCGACTTCTGGGACAGGCCGTCGGTAGCCCGGATACCCGAGATCCTGCACCCCGACGTGGTTCTGACACAGCCGCTTTCGCCGCCCATGTACGGAATCGTCGCGGCGCAACGGGAGTTCGCCCAGATCTGGCGCCTGCTCCCCGACCTGCGCGCCGAGATCGACCGATGGCGCGGCGACGACGACATCGTCTTCATCGAATTCCGCCTGTTCGCGCACATCGGCCGCCACCGGATCGAATGGCCGAACATCGACCGCATGATTCTGCGCGACGGCAAGGCCATCCAGCGCATGAACTACTTCGACCCGCTCCCGATCCTCCCGATCGTGGCCCGGCACCCGTCGATGTGGTGGCGCTGGTACACCTCGGGCGCTGCCCGTCCCTGGCGCACCGGCCACCGCATCACCGACTACCGAACCCTCACTGAGGGTCTCTGACCGTGATCGCGTCCACCGGAACAGGTTCAGGACGGCGAAATCGAGCCGCCTGCCTGGTCGCGGTGTGTCGGCGACATGCTCAGCGTGTGGGCCACGGAATGGGCGGCCGGACGCCGGGCGGTCCGGTCACCCCGTCAGCGCTGGCGCCAGCTCAGGGGGCCGGGGAGATCGACGGCGTTCTTCCTGGTGCGGGAGTTCCAGCTCCACGGGCCGATCTTGATGCCCCACGAGGTCAGGCCCGACTGGGTGAAATTGAATGTCAACGGGCCGAGGGACTTGCGCTGGCGGAAGCGGATGGGCATGAAGATCCTCCCTGGAAATCACTGTCCAGCGTAGCCGATCGGATTGCCCCACAAGCAGTCCCGATCATCGCCGGTGACTCCGGCGCCGGTGACCGGTGCAGCGGATCGGCTACCCCGCAGCCACTCGGGCCGGTGATCCGCAATTGTGCGAAAACATGGTTCTGACCAGCGGATATGGTGGCGGATTGGTCACAGTGGCGGCGCGATCGCCGAGAGTGTGATGGAATGGGTGACCGGCGGTTGTTGAGGCTTACAGCAGTGGTCGGGCGGTAGCTGGTCTGCCGGTACCGAGGAAACGAGTACTCGATGTACACCACCACCCGCAATCCACGACGTCTGCCTGATGTCGTCGCCGTCGACCTCGCCGACGCGTCGCTGCGCGTGCACGCCCGCACCACCTACTGCGGCGGTGTCGCGGTCCTGCAGGTGCACGGACCGATCGACGCCTACACCCTGGCCCGGTTCCGCCGCCTGCTCGTCTCGGCGATCGGCGCGCGCGGACACGAGAACGACCGTCACCTGATCGTCGACCTCACCGGCGTCGAATTCCTTTCGCTGCGTGCCGTTCTCGCGCTGGCCGAGCTCGCCAGGCACGCCCATCGGCGGCGCGTGGTGATCAGTGTGGTCGACGCGAAACCCTATGGAACGGTCGGCCGTGTCGTCGAGGTCGCCGGCCTGACCGAGTTCCTCGCGGTCCATCCCGAACTCGACAGGGCTGTGGCGGCCACCGGCACCGGCCTGCCGCGTCCGCGCGAGATCATCGTGCGGCACGGGACGGCCCGGCCGCGGCCCCGGCGACGACAACGGTTGCGATCCGTCCCGATCACCCGTCGCTGAGGTCGGCCGCCACCGGGCCGGACTTCCGGAGCAATCGAGAACCGTATGCCGCAGCAGTCCGAACATTCGTCGACCTCCTCCGACGACGATTCGATCGTGTCGTGGCCCGACCCCAGCCCCTTGCAGTCGTGGTGGGACCAGGTCGTGCACGGCCATGTCATCCCGCCGCGGAGCCGTCGCGACGGCGGGCAGTCGAGGTCGTCCGCGGGCTAGTCTCGGGTATGACCGATCGATCGGAGACCTCCGACACCGAGCGCGCACTCGTCGAGAAAGTGGTCGGGGTGGGCGACCCGCGTGCGGTCGGGCGGTTCCGGTACCGGTTCGGGTCGCGGGAGTGGGAGTGGTCCGACGAGGTGGCGGCGATGCACGGGTATCCGCCGGGGACGGTGCCCACCACCGAGCTGCTGTTGTCGCACAAACATCCCGACGACCGCGACCGGGTCGAGGCGACGATCACCTCGGTCGAGGACGGCAATGCCTTCTCCAGCAGGCACCGGATCGTGGACACCGCCGGTCAGGTGCACGAGGTGCTCGTCGTCTCGGATCTGATGGTCGACGACGACGGGTCGGTGATCGGCACCGAGGGCTATTACGTCGACGTCACCGAGACGGTGGACGAGTACCGCCGTGCGGTGATCGACGACGTACTGCCCGCGCTGGTGGAGGCGAGGGTCCTGATCGAGCAGGCCAAGGGGGCGCTGATGCTGGCCTACGGGGTCAACGCCGACCAGGCATTCCGGGTGCTGCGCTGGCGTTCGCAGGAGACCAATGTGAAGTTGCGGACGATCGCCGAGCGGGTGGTCGCCGCCCTGCCACGGATCTCTGGCGACGAGGCGAAGCTGCGGACCCGGCTCGATCACGTCCTGCTCACCGCGCACACCCCGCCCGCCTCGGACCAGCCGGAATAGGAGCCGATCGCCGCGGTGCTCAGATGACGCCGAGCGCCAGCATCGCGTCCGCCACCTGGATGAAACCGCCGATATTGGCACCGGCCACATAGTTGCCCGGCACGCCGTATTCGTCGGCGGTGGCCAGGCAGCGGTAGTGGATGCCGCGCATGATCTCGGCCAGGCGCTCCTCGGTGTGTTCGAAGCTCCACGAATCGCGGGAGGCGTTCTGCTGCATCTCCAGCGCGCTGGTCGCCACGCCGCCCGCGTTGGCGGCCTTGCCGGGCGCGAAGATCACGCCCGCCTCACCGAAGAGCCGCACCGCCTCCGGCGTGCACGGCATATTGGCGCCCTCGGCGACGATGTGGCAGCCGTTGGCGATGAGCTTGCCCGCGGCGGCACCGTCGAGTTCGTTCTGGGTCGCGCACGGCAGCGCGATATCGCAGGGCACCTCCCACAGCGAACCGCCCGGCACGAAACGCGCGAGAGCGGGCCGGGCGGCGGCGTAGTCGGCGATCCGGCCGCGCTGGACCTCTTTGATCTCCTTGAGCAGTTCCAGGTCGATGCCCTGCTCGTCGACGACGTAACCGCTCGAATCCGAGCACGCCGCCACGGTCCCGCCGAGCTCGTGGACCTTCTCGATCGCGTAGATGGCGACATTGCCCGAGCCCGACACCACCACCCGCTGACCCTCCAGCGATCGGCCCGCCGCGCCCAGGATCTCCGCGACGAAGAAGACCACGCCGTAGCCGGTGGCCTCCCGGCGCACCTGCGAACCGCCCCAGGTCAGACCCTTGCCGGTGAGCACGCCCGACTCGTAGCGGTTGGTGATGCGCTTGTACTGGCCGAACAGGTAGCCGATCTCGCGGCCACCCACGCCGGTGTCACCGGCCGGGACGTCGGTGTGCTCGCCGAGATGCCGGTAGAGCTCGGTCATGAACGCCTGACAGAACCGCATCACCTCACCCTCCGAGCGGCCCTTCGGATCGAAATCCGACCCGCCCTTACCGCCACCGATGGGCAGGCCGGTCAGCGAGTTCTTGAAGATCTGCTCGAAGCCCAGGAACTTCACGATGCCCAGATACACCGAGGGATGGAAACGCAGCCCGCCCTTGTACGGGCCGAGCGCGGAGTTGAACTCCACCCGGAAACCGCGATTGAGCTGCACGGCGCCGGAGTCGTCGACCCACGGCACCCGGAAGATGATCTGGCGTTCGGGCTCGCACAACCGGCGGATGACCGCCGCGTCGGCGTAGTGCGGGTGCTTGGCGACCACGGGGGCGAGACTGTCGAGGACCTCGCGCACCGCCTGGTGGAACTCGGTCTCACCGGGGTTGCGGCGCAACACCTCGTCGTAGATGTCGCTCAGCTTCGCGTCCAGGACAGCCACCCGCGGACTCCTTCGTCGTCGTCGTTACCTCACACGCTAGCCGCATCGACGGTGAGGTCGGGTCATACGTCCGATCATCCCAGGTCGGCGCGTAGCTGCCGGTGGCGGACGAGCGCGCTGGGCGCGACGCCGGTCATCTCCCGGCAGACCCGGGTGGCGTGGGCGCTGTCGGTGAAGCCCGCGGCATGTGCCGCGTCGGTGATGGTGCGCCCGGCCCCGACCTCGCCCAGCGCGTGGATCAGCCTGGCCCAGCGCACGGTGGCGGGGAAACCGGCGCCCGTTTCGGCGGCGAAAAGCCTGCTCAGGCTGCTCTGCGAGAGGGCGACCGCGGCGGCGAGGTCGCGCAGATACAGCTTGCGGGGGAGCAGGGCGCCCAGCAGATCGAAGGCGTGCCGGAGCTTGGGCGGGATCGCCTCGGGGGCGGGTGTGCGGCCGCGCAGCGCGGTCAGGACCGATTCGGTCATGGCCTCCAGCGACAGGTCGTCATCGAAAGTGGTCCGTGTGGCGGCTTCGGCGGCGGCGCTCCAGCCTGCGGGGCCCTCGCCCGCGAGGCCAGTCAGTCGCCGGGCGTCCGCCGTGGCGGGGTGCAGGTAGATCGAGAGCGCGCGGGTGGTGTCGTCGACGGGCGCGAGCGCGTGGCGCACACCGCTCGGGATCAGCACCGCCCGGCAGGTCCGCCTGTCGCGGCCGTCGGAGGCCACGAACTCGCCCGTCAGCGCCACGGTCACCTGCACCGCGGGGTGGTGGTGCGGTTGCGTCGAGCCGAAACGCCCGGCCACCACGAGCCGACCGGGCCCGAGGTGCCAGTCGCCGATCCATTCACCGGTCACGTAGTTAGGTTAACCTAATTCTCGCCCTTTTCGGTTCGCTGAGCTGTTCCCGCGGATGCGCGATTCATACAAGCACGCAACGGGTTCCGCGACACACACTCGCTTCGAGAACGAACGAGGAGGATGTGATGTCGCTGATCATCGAGGTCGAGTCGCTGGTGAAACGCTACGGAAAGACCGTGGCGCTGCGCGGCCTGAACCTGCGGGTCGGGCCGGGAGAAGTGCACGGGTTCCTCGGCCCGAACGGGGCGGGAAAGACCACGACCATCCGGACGCTGCTCGGATTGCTGCGCCACGACAGCGGTGACGTGCGCGTGTTCGGGCGCGACCCCCATCGCGACGCCATGGACATCCACGCGCGGCTGGCCTATGTGCCCGGCGATGTGAACCTGTGGCCCGCGCTCACCGGCGGCGAGGTGATCGACGTGCTGACCGGGCTTCGCGGTGGCGTCGATCCGGTTCGGCGCCGCGAACTGATCGAACGATTCGAGCTCGATCCGAACCGCAAATGCTCCACCTACTCCAAGGGCAACCGGCAGAAGGTCGCGCTCGTCGCCGCCTTCGCCGCCGACGTGGAACTGCTCGTCCTCGACGAACCCACCAGCGGCCTGGACCCACTGATGGAACGCCGATTCACCGAGTCCGTGCGCGAGGCCACCGACCGCGGCCGCACGGTGCTGCTGTCGAGCCACATCCTGTCCGAGGTCGACAAGCTCTGCGAACGCGTCACGATCGTCCGCTCCGGCGCCACGGTCGAATCGGTGAGTCTCACGCAGCTGCGATCGCTGGCCGGCGGCGACGCCGTGGAACTCGAAGAGCTCTTCATGCGCCACTACGCCACCGCGGCGACCGGTGGGGTGCGCCGATGACCGGGATCGCGACCGCGCTGAAGCTGGGGATGCGCCTCAACCACCGCGGCCTTGCGGCGGCGATCCTGGCCGTGATCGCCTGCATGTATGCCGGTGCCCGCGGGATCGGCGCGCTGTACCCGACCGCGCGGGACCGCACCGCCTATGCCTCGATCGCGGCGGATCTGACCTCGCAGAAGGCATTGCAGGGACCCGGCGTCGGTCTCACCACCACCGGCGGGATCGCGGTCTTCGAGGTGGGCTGGTATCTCACGATCGCGGTCGCGCTGATCAATATCGTCGTCGTGATCCGCAATACCCGGGCGCAGGAAGCCGCGGGACGGCTCGAACTGCTGCGGGCGGGACGCTTCGGCGTGCACGCCAACTCCGTCTCGGTGATGGTGCTCGCGGCCGGTGCCGACATGCTGCTCGGTCTCGGCGTGGCCGCGGCGCTCGCGGCCGCGGGTGCCGGCGGTTCCGGTGCGATCGCGTTCGGGGTCGCGACGGCGGCCATCGGCATCGTGTTCGCGGCACTGGCCCTGGTGGCCGGGCAGGTGACCGAGCACGCCAGAGGCGCGTATGGCATCGCCTGTGGCGCACTGGCGGTGGCCTATGTGGTGCGCGCCTGGGGTGACGTCGCCGATGCCGAGGTGATGCGGCTGGTCTCGCCGCTGGGCGCGGCGCAGGCCGTGCACCCGTTCGGCCAGACCCGATGGTGGCCGGTGCTCGTCTGTGCCGGGGTGGCGGTGGCCGCGCTGGCGGGTGCGCTGCTGCTCGAACGCATGCGCGACTACGACGCGGGGCTGCTGCGTCCGTCGACCGGCGCGGCCACCGCGGGTCGGTTCACCCGGACGATCCCGGGACTGATCATCCGCAACGCACGCGCCACCACCGCGATCTGGGCGGCGAGCGCGGCCGGGCTCGGCATCGGATTCGGTGCCGCGGCCCGCGATGTCGGCGAGGTGGCCGCAGGCACGCAAGGCATGTTGAACCTGCTGGCGGGATTCAATGTGAATGTCCTGGACGGATTCCTGGCGATGTCGGTGCTGCTGCTGACGGTGGCCGCGGGAGGTGCTGTCATCGCCCATGTCTCGGCGTTGCGCACCGAAGAACTCGCCGGACGCGCCGATCTGCTCCTGTCCGGCACGGTGCGGAAATGGCGGCTGGCCGCCACCCACATCACCGTCTCGGTGACGATCGGTGGCGCGTTGCTGGTGGCCGTCGGGGCCGGGCTGGGCGTCAGCCACGGGCTCCGGAGCAGTGATCCGGGACAGGTGGTCCGCCTGCTGGTCGCCTCGCTCGCGCAACTGCCCGCCGTGGTGTTCTTCGCCGGTGTGACGATGGCGGTCGTCGGTCTGGTGCCGCGACTGGGGTGGTTGCCGTGGGTCGTCCTGGCCGGTTCGGCGGTGGTGTCGGTCCTCGGGCCGTCGATGAAACTGTCGGCGACGGTCATGAATTCGTCGGTGTTCGACCATGTTCCGCGCCTGCCGGGTGTGCCCGTGGACATCGTCGCGCCGCTCTCGGTGCTCGCCGTCGGTGTGCTTCTCGCGGTCGCCGGGGTAGTCGGATTCACGCGGCGCGACCTGGACTGAACCGGTCGCCTCGTCAGTACGCGACGTCGCGGACCAGCAGGTCGGCGATGGTTTCGCGGCGCACGATCCGGCGGGACCGGCCATCGCGCAGGGCGACGATCGGCGGACGGGTGACGCCGTACTGGGCCGGGCTGTGCTGGTGGGCGCCGGTGCACGGGACGGCGAGAACTTCGCCCGGATGCAGGTCCGCGGGCAACCGCACATCGTCGGCCACCACACCGCCGCCCCGGCCGAGGACGGTCACGACCATCCGCGGACCACAGGTGTGCCGGTTCGCGACCACCGCGTCGTGCCCCGGCCGGGTGGTGCGGCCGCAATGCTCGCTCGCGGCGCCGTCGACGGTGACGAACACGCGCCCGTCGTCACCGTGTTCGACCGACACCACGCGGTACACGGTGACACCGGCGCGCGCCACGATCGCCCGGCCCGGTTCCATGACGATCCGCGGCCGGGGAAAACGGTGCCTGACACACGCCGCGTCGAGCGCGTCGTCGAGGATGTCGGCCAGCTCGTACAGGTTCATCTCCGCGTCGCCGCCCCGGGAGGCGACCGCGTGACCACCGCCGAGATCGAGTTCGGTCATCAGATGCCCGTGCTCGCGGCGCACCCGCGCCATCTCGGCGACCATGCGCCGGATCGCCTCCCCGTAGTGGTCGGGATCGTGGATCTGCGACCCGAGATGACAGTGCAGACCCGACACCCGCAGCCGCGGCTGCGTCAGCGCCCGTGCGATGGCCTCGGCGCACGACGTGCCCGCGAGCGGGAAACCTGAAGGCACGACAGGGCGGACCTCGATGCCCGGCGAAACCCGCAACAACACCGGCTGGGGTGCGCGCGAGGCGTCCACCACGGCCCCGAGCGAGCCGATCTCGGCGAGTGAACCGACAACGATCCGGCCGACCCCCGCGCCGATGGCCGTCACCAGATCCTCCCGCGTCTTGCCCGTGCCGTGCACGAGGATCCGGGCCGGATCGACGCCCGCCGCCAGCACGGTGGCGAGCTCACCGGCCGAACCCACCCCCACCGACAGACCCTCCTCGGCGACCCACCGCACCACCGCACCTGTCATCAGCGCCGCCCCCGCGTACACGATCTCCGCCTCCGGAAACCGCTCCCGATATGCCCGGCAACGCCCCCGCACCTCCGCCTCGTCGACCACACACACCGGCGTCCCGTACTGATCGGCCACATCGGCCAGCCCCACCCCGGCCACCGTCACCCGCCCGTGGTCGTCGTAGTGGGTCTCCACCGGCCACAGCGCGGAATCGAGCCGCGGCACCCCTACCGAGCGCAGCGAAGGAAAAAGGTCGAGCAGCGTCACATCGTTCTCCTGCGAACCCCTCGCTTTCTCCCTCTGCGAGGCCCACCCCACGACTACGCCGCCCGACCACCCCCGACCCCACCCCGAACACGATCCTGACACCCACACCCCTGCTTCCTGACCGATTCTTGACACCCGTTCCCCTCCCTCCGGATCTCGGCTGCTCGTGTCGTGATCCGGAGGGAGGGGCGATACGCAGATGCCTCCGGACTCCTCCGGAGGCATCAGGGGATGGAACGTCTATCGGCCGCTACGGCCCGGTGAGAACGATGGATGACAGATAGTGAATGGAAAACTGTCCAGTAGCCCGCTAGCTCTAGTGCGAGGCTGCCGAAGGTCAGACAGGCCATGGGCACCGCCCAGAGCAAGACCCATGGAGGGGCGTCGCCGACCACGAACGATGCCGCGAATCCGACCGACAGCGCACAGGTCAGGGCCGTGCTGATCCACGTGCCGACTTGTCGGAGACTCCTGCGCCAACGACTGCGACCGGCCGGACCGCGGGCCGGTAGAGGCGGTGATTCCCCGGACGACAGCTCGGGTCTGGCCGTTCTCGCTCCGCATTCGGGCTCGGCGAGAACCGTAGGGAGAGGGCAGTGCGGGTCGCCGCAGGACATTTCGCCGCAATAGTAGATCTGCTGAAGCTGTTCCCATACCGCCTCCTCGTCCTCATCGGTGGAGGCGGACAGTCCGGAATCATCGAATTCGCGGTCGGGTGAATCCCCTTGCCATACCGCAGGATCGATCGATGCGAACGGCCCTGTACTCAGATCGATACAGATGCCCGTTCCTTCCTCGGCCTGCGGCCCGGCCTCGTCACCGGGATAGCCGGCGGCTCGCTCCAGCAGATCGTGCAGTGATGCCTCGTCCTCGACTTCGCGATTCAGCGACAAGGCTTGGGCGAGAGCGCCGGCGGCCACGGACTCGATGAACTCGAAGAGTTCCTTCCCTCTGTCCGGTGGTAGATCGTCGGCACACTGATAGAGCATGTTCGCCTCCGCGACCAAGAACATGCTGACCGAAGCGAAGAGGTCGATGACGGTACGTTTCGCTGTCGGCTCATCGTCGATTGTCAAGTTCGCGACGCGCGTTCGGACCGGGTCGAGGTCGGTGTCGAGCAATTCGGTGTGCTCGACACCGAACAACTCCACCATCAGAATCAAGAGCCTGTCGGACGGGGCGTTGTCGGGTAGATCGACATCGACACCGTCTCGAGACAGCTCCACAAGCTTCCGATGAGCCTCTTCCAATCGGAGCACCACGATGATCAGGACGGAGTGGATACTCGTCCTGACCACGGTGGCGAGATCGCGGTCCAAACGGCCGTACCTGGCGAGAATCTGATCGGACACGCCACAACTCTCCGGCATTCGTGATGGCGGCACAATGCGCGTTACATGAAAGGTTATGAAATCGGTGGCGGCACATGAACGTATACATGAACGGGCCGGGGTTGCATGAGCCGATTCCTGAATCCTTCAGTGTGGGTGCATGAATCGCACACGCATTCGCACGAGTTGTTGACGGCTCCGCCCAATTCTCGGAGAATTCGGGCCATGAGCCTTAGCGATCCTCACAACGGCGCCGGCGAACCCGGAGCCCCTGATGGGGCGGAGTTGTACGGTACAGGGCCGTGGGCAGTGATCGAATCAGCAGGTCCGCTGGCGCACGAGCTGGCCGTACGCGCGGCTGCTCAGTGTGAGGAGCGAGGCGTTCGTTACGAGGTCCTCGGTATCGACAAGTTGAGCAGCGAGGACGTCGGCGTCTTCCACGGCCTGGTCGTCACGCTGCCCGACCATATCGCCACCCCTGCTGACGTCGCGCAGAAGCTCGAGGCCGTCCGCGCCATGCGTACCTACCGTGCTATCCGTCGCGAAGGTATCGAAGCTGTCTCCAGCCGTCGTCTACCCGAGTACAAGGCCGGAGTCCTTCAGGTCGCCGGGCGGTCCCCGGTTCTGAACCAGTACCAGTTCAAGCAACTGTCGAGATCAGTGTGCCGCGAGCACCGGATCGACACGGAGTCCGCCCTGGAAGGGGTGGACTTCTTTGCGATGTACGTTCCCGGATCCACGATCGATCTCCTGCGGTCCCAGGCCCAGCGGCACCAGGACAGCGCCTGGAAGATGCTGTTGCGCTGGGGCATTCTCGACGTCGAAGCGGTACTCGCGGTGCGTCAGGTCTTCGAGGAGTGCATCCTGCACTACGAGGACCCGCGGTACAAGGCACTGTTCCGCCCGATCGTGGGCAAGGGGATGAACCGGCTCCAGTTCATCCTCACCGACCCCCGCTTCCACGGACCCGCCGAGCCCGGCGCTTACAAGAAGTGGATGGAGAACGGGGCTCGCGTGGGCCGTTACGTTCTCGACCAGCTCGGCGATCTCGATCCTTCCATCACCCGGCCCGGACGGGCCGCGCGCGGGTTGCAGGACGAGCTGTATCGCCTGTACACCACGATCGACACCCTGGTCAGGACGCCGGAGTTCCGGGCGTTGCTGCCCTCGGCCCAGCTGCCGACCGAAGAGGGCCCACCGCCTGCCGCCACTGTTCATGAATGACAAAAGCATTCACCGCTGCGTTCATGCTTGCTGTCCATTGCGTGAACGCGGAACAGTTGAATGAATGTTTTCGTGATTCAGGAAACTGCCGCATGATTGATGTTGGGAATCTCGACAATGGTGATGCGGTGCGGTTTGTTGGTGGCATGGCACAGGAAAACAGCGACCGTACGCCGGGCGGCCGCGAGGATTCGAGCAGAACATCTGCGCCGGCTCCGACCGTAGGTGAGTCCGACCGCCTGGTGCGGGAATTCGAGGCAGTATGCCGCCGGCAACGGAACCGCGCATTCGCTGCCGGGCTGGCCGGGGGATCTCTCGGCCGGCTTCTCGGCAGGTCGGCCGAGAAGCTGCTAGACACACTCGGTTGGTTCGGACTGGGCTGAGGTAGGACGCCCAGCCGAGTGTCAGCGTCTACAGCAAGGGGCGGTGGCCGCGTTGGATGTTGTCGAGCATGGAGACGACGGTGTCGTGGCGCCGGAGGAGTTCTCGGTCGGCGCGGGTTCGTTCGAGGCCGGTGGAGGTGGCCGTGTGCTGGATGCCGGACAGTTCTGTCCGGAGGTTTTCCGACATGGTCTGGATGGTGGTGTCGAGGTCGGTCAGGCGTCGGTCGAGTTGTGTGGACATCGTGTTGATGGCCGAGGCGAGCGAGTGGAAACCGGCGACGAGCAGTCGGTTGGTCTTGCGCTGTTCGAAGATGGTGGCGTAGTGGAAGTTCCGCTGGGCCGTGCGTACGGAGGTGGTCAGGCGCTCGGTGAGGTGGGTGTAGACCGGGAGTGCGCGGAAACTGTGGGGGCGTAGGCATTCTCGTCGTAGTCGATGCCTGCCCGATCCAGCGCGGCCTCGGCATCGCGCAGGTGGGTGGGCAGGCGTTCGAAGGCGGTCAGCGCGGAGGACACGCGGTCGTCGAGCCGCCGGTCGAGCTCCTGTCGGCGTTGTATCCGGCGGTCTCGGTCACGGAGTTCTTCGGCGTGGGCGGCTTCGGTTTCGGCGAGGTGGGATCCGACGTGGCGTGCCACGATGCGGACGATGTAGAGGGTGATGCCGGCGACGAAAAGCACTGTCGCCCAGTTCGATGCGGCATCGGCCCAGCCTGTGAAGCGGGAATGGTTCTTCGAGGGGCGGTAGAGATCGGAGCCGGAGCTGAGCCACGCGGCTATCGTGCAGATCAGCCAGGCCAGCAGTGAGGCGGCCGTGAGCAGCAGGGAGCCGACCGCGAGCACCCCCGCGCGGTGACCTGTTCGGCGGACTTCTTCGGCGCGCATGCGGTTTCCTTCCGATGGTGGAATGTCGATCGACTGACGGGAGTCAGCGCAAGCCGACGAAGTACGCCTCTGTGATGCGGCGGGTTTCCAGATCCCCTGCGGTACCGCCTACTTCGACCAGCCACCCCTCGGCCGTCTCCCGGTATCCGGGTCCCGGTCCGCGGCTCCAGATCGCCCGGAATCCGGGGCCACCCGGGCAGAAATAGTGGCCGGCGAGAGCCGGAGTGGCGGCGCGAACCGGCCAGGAACCACCGACCCGGATTCGGCACCGCGTGCCGTCGTCCAGGACGACCGCGACCGGCACCGGTTCGGCCGGAGCGACAACGCCGCGCGGTGGCGCGCCGGCCGAGGGGCCGCGCACCACCGTCGCGGCGAACGGATCACCCAGGCAGGTCACCTCGTAGCCGGCGACCACGCAGGCGTTCGCCCCAGACGCGTCCGGCGCGCAATGGTAGATGCCGTCCTCGACCGACACCGCCGACGCACGACTGGTTCCGCAGTCGATCGGTCCGGTCTCGCGACGGTCGACCGACCATTCCGAGCCGACCCCGCCGTCGGCGGCGAACGGTCGCAGCGTGACGATCTTCGGTGCCTTCTCCAGCA
Organism: Nocardia sp. NPDC056064; assembly: GCF_042266925.1. Lineage (NCBI taxonomy): Bacteria > Bacillati > Actinomycetota > Actinomycetes > Mycobacteriales > Nocardiaceae > Nocardia > Nocardia sp. NPDC056064. The sequence goes on from NZ_JBHJWO010000001.1 coordinate 177,741, forward strand.
GGTCGACCTGGGCGCGCAACGCGTCGGCCAGCGCGTCCATCGCGCCGGGGTGGTACACGAGTGGATTGTGTCCGCACGGAAGTCGCGTGGCGACGCTCAGCAGCGTCGCGGCCCGCGCCGGCCACAGTTCATCGGATTCGCTGCCGAAATCCATCAGCGCGTCGTTCACACGGACCGCCTGAGCGATGGCACGAAGTGCCAGCTCCTTGGCCAGGCCGCCGCCCCGCAGGTGATCCGGCGCCACCTCGGTGTCGTGTCGGCAGGTGATGGTGCGCACCGATCCGTTCGGGGCCGGTGCCTGCTCACCGGGCGGTCCGGAGCCGGGCAGATATCCGGTCGCCGAGTAGATTCCGACCTGTCCGTCGCCGCGGATGTCGAGATCGTGCAACGGTTCGCCGAGCAGAGTCCGGTGCAGCACAGTGTTTCCCGCGATCTGGCTCACCGGAACGCGCTGGGGTGCATACGGTGGGTACGCACAGCCCTCGGGGAGCCGGCGCTCCCCGTCGTGGCGTGCCAGACAGCGCGCCGCGTGTGATCGCGGGTTCTGCACGAGTCCGGGAAGTCGTCCGGCGAGGAGCTCGTCTCCGGACTGCCATATCGCGGCGGCCGCGGAGCCGCCCCACGCGGAGCCGAGATGTGGCGTGGCGATCGTGACGATTCCGGCCAGCACCGAACCCGCGGCGGGAGAGCTACCGTAGTCCGCGCTCGAGGCGAACCGGGCGGCCAAGCCGCCCATCGAATGGCCGACCACGAAGATCTTCCCCGCCCCACCGATGTCCTGGTGCGCACGGGATACGCGACGCAGGTACTGCGCCAGACAGCCCGCGATCCGAGGCGAGGCCGCCCACTCGGAATCGGCCGCGGAGTAGTCGAACGACATCAGGTCGAAGGTGTCCGGCACCCGTTCTTCGATCATCGTCGCGGTGACCGGCCATTGGTCGTCGTTCCCGAGCCAGCCGTGCACGAAGACCAGCGGATGCCGGTCCTTGCGCAGCCGGGCGATCTGGTCGGACTGGTCCGAGCTGTCGCACTCCGGCGCCGCGAACACGGCCGGGGGAGCGTGCACCGCCGACCCGAGCAGGATCGCCAGCGCGAGCACCGCGGTCAGCGTTCTGGGCATCACCGCGGCACCGGGTGACTGGTCGCGAGCTGCCAGGAGCCGTCCCGGAGAACCAACACCATCAGCCAGGACGCGGTGTCGGGTCCGGACGTGCGGATGACGACCGCCGCGGAATCGGCACCGAGATACCGGACCCCGGCCAGGTCGAACTCCCACGGCGCCGAAGCCGCCAGGGCCGAGAGGGTCTCCGGCGGTGCGACGACACCCTCCGGCAGCAGGATCGACGACGGCGAACCGGCCATCAGATCGGCATTGATCCGGTCGGCCACCACTCGATCCAGCGGTGGCACACCGTCGGGAGCCGAGCTCGCGCCGAGATCATCGAGGGGACCGGGCGTTCGCTCCGCCGCGCAGCCGGCGGTCGAGACGACTGCGACGGCGACGACCGCGGCTGCCGCGAACCGTTCCTGCCACATACTCATGACCCCATGCTCGGGTGTCACCGCGCGCGGCGGTATCTGTCGAACGACGGAACGATGCTGTCGGTCGACCGGCGGATATCCCGGCGCGCCGAATCCGCACAGGATGATTCCATGCGAACGACGATATGGACCTCGATCATCACCGCGGGCGCCCTGGGCATCCCGCTGCTGACCGCACCCGCCGCGCAGGCCGCGGTCCCGTTGCAGACGGCGACGGGCACCAACAGCCTGACCTTCACCTTCGTCAACAACGACAACGACATCACCACCTGCGAGGCCTATGCGGCCGGGCCGGTCTCCTTCCGCACCCCCGCGACCCGCGTGCCCGCCCGCAGCACCGCCTCGGTGGGGTTCGTGGACGTGCCCGCGGGCAACTACGTGATCAACTGGTCGTGCCGGGGATTCGAGCAGGGCAAGCGGACGGTGACCGTTTCCGGCGCGGCGCTGACCGGGTCGGTCCCGCGTCAGGGTTCCGCGCCGTCGACGCCGGGTACCGGAGTGGGGACGGGGTCGGCCGGGTCGTCCTGAGCCCGAGGCCGGTCCGGCGGACAAACAGTGTGCCGGTGCGGACAATGTCGATCATGACCATCACCGAACCGCTGACGGCGGCCACGGTTCGGGCCCGGGTCGACCGGATCGCGGCGACGATCCTGTGGGGCATCGAGATATCGGTCGCGGTCGTCTACCTCACGCAGCGCACGGGGATCGCCGGCACGGGCGTGCATGTGGCGCTGCTGCTGTGGGCGCTGGCCGGGTGGTGGCGCGGGCGGTGGCGTCCGGAGTGGGAACTGGGCGTCGTCGCGGCCTATCTGCTGTGTACTCCCTTGCTCGTCGACGGACCCGAATTCACCCACGCGGCAAGCCCGATGCTGGCGGTGGCCGGTACGGCCGTGGTGTCGTTCGCGATGGCACGGCCGCTGCGCTGGTCGGCGGCGGCGACGATCCTGGTCATGGCCGCGTGGGCGATCGGCGCCTCGTTCGTGCCCGGTGTCGAGAGTCCGTGGATGATCTTCAGCCTCGATTTCCTGATCGTGGAATGGGCCGCCACCAGTGCGTTGCGGGCGCTGGTGTTGCGCGCGGCGGCGTTGACCGACAATGCGGTCAGCGAACTGGCCGCCGCCAGAGTCGAGACCGAAGTGGCCGAGGCCCGCGCCGCCGCCGAGGCCGAACAATGGGCGACACTGCACGACACGGCGGCCTCCACGCTGGCGATGCTCGGTCAGGGCGCGGTCATCGGCCCCGACCGGCTCACCGAACAGCTGCGTCGCGACCTGCGCGCCGTCGAACGGGGCACCGGCCTGCTCAGCGGCGGCGATCTCGCGGGGCAACTGCGCCACCAAGCGAAATGGGTGCTGACACCGGTCCTTTTCACCGGCCGCGTGACCGCGCCGCCGGACCCCGAGGTGCAGCAGGCCGTCGTCGCCGCGGTGGGGGAGGCGCTGACCAATGTGGACAGGCACGCCGAGGCCGACAGCGTCGTCGTCGAACTCGGTGACGGTCACGTGCGAGTGCGCGACGACGGCATCGGCTTCGACATCGATGATCCGGCAGTCCTGACCGGGCGCTACGGCGTGCGTCATTCGATCCGCCGGCGGCTCATGCGAGTCGGTGCCGAGGTCGAGGTGAGTTCCCGGCAGGGGTCCGGCACGACCATCGACATCCGCTGGGGCACCCGGACGGCGGCACCGGTCAGAGCCGATGCCGACCTCGCTCTGCGGTTGCTCCGCGGGTACGGCTACGGGCTGGTTCTCATCGCGGTCCTGGTCACAGCCTTGCAGGGCCACACCGCACTCGCCGCCGCGCACCCGGTGGGGCAGGCCGCGATCATCGCCGGGGCCATGACGGCCACGCTGCTGGCGTTCGCCGACATCCGGTTCGGATTGCCCGAGCCGGTGTGGTGGAGTACGGCGATCGCTGTCGTCGTACTCGGATCCCTGCAGGGGTTGCTGCTGGACACCGCCGATCTGTCGACGAGCAGGAACTGGGCGGTCGCCGCGCTGGGCTGGCAGTTGGCGGCGCTGTCGGTGACCCGCGGCAGCCGGCGAGGTTTCGTCCTGCTCGCGGTTCTGTGGGGCGCGGGCCTGGTGACGACCGCGGCGGGCACGGGCATCTGGTCCTCGTCCCTGCTGTACACCGTGATCAGCGTGACCGTCATCCAGGCCGTCGCCATCGGGTTCAGCGACTTCCTGCGCTTCGCCGTCGCCCGGACCGGGCAGATCAGCGCCGAACTCACCGACCTGCGGATCCGCACCGGGGCCAACGACGCTGTGCAGCAGGATCGCCGCGAGCGGTACCAGCGATTCTCGGCCGGTCTGCTGCCGTTGCTGCGGCGGCTCGCCGAGCATCCCGAGATCGCGAGCGACCCGACGACACGGGCGCACTGCCTGCTGGAATCGGTGCGGCTGCGCCGTCTGTTCGGCACCGACGAACCCCGCGGCAATCTCCTCCTCGATGAACTCGCACCGCCCGTGGCGACCGCCGAATCACGCGGTGTGGCAGTGCAGATGCTCGTCGCAGGCACGATTCCCGAGCTCGATCCCGCAGAACGCACCAGAGTGCTGACGGTGCCGATAATCTTGCTCGCAGGAGCTCGTACCCACGCCAGAATCGTGGTCACCGCCGCACCCGCACAGTCGACCCTGAGCATCACCTGCGACTGTGACGGAGCAGTGTGTCGCGCCGCCGAGAGTGTGGCGCCGGACGGCACGGTGGTTTCCGTCGGCGAATCGGTATGGGCGACAGTCGCGTTGACCTGAACCGACCGGTCGACGCCGCCCGAGCGAAGGACTGCGCGTGATCGAGGTGACGGTGTGACCGACAGCGGCAACGAGCCCGTGACGGTGGCGGTCGTCGACGATCACGCCGTCGTGCACGCCGGCATCGCCGGCTGGTGTGCCACCGCGGACCCACCGATCCGGTTGCTCGGCAACTACACCGATCCCACGCAGTTCCTCGCCGATCCCGCCGTCGGTCCCGGCACGGTCTCGGCCGTCGTCCTCGACCTCCAGTTCGGGGAGCACACCGCCGACCTGTCCGCGGCCGCGGCGCTGGTCGGGAAAGGCTTCCGGGTGGTGATCTTCTCCCAGCACACCCGTGGCGACATCGTGCTGGACTGCCTGGACCTCGGTGCCGTCACCTACCTGTCGAAACTCGAGGGGCAGGACCATCTGGTGGCCGCGCTGCACGCCGCGTGCGCCGATCGCCCCTATCTCAGTCCCACGATGGCGCAGGCGATGACGCAGGATCGGCGGCCCAGCAGGCCGGTGTTGTCCCCACGCGAACGCGAAGTGCTGCTCGCGTGGTTCCAGACCGAGTCCAAAGCCCTTGTCGGACAGCGGCTGTTCATCAGTCCGGGCACGGTCAACACACATCTGGAACGGATCCGCACCAAGTACGCCCATGTCGGGCGACCCGCGTCGACCAAGGCGGCCCTGGTCGCCCGGGCGATCCAGGACGGCCTGGTCGATCCCAACGACCTCTGAGCGGAATCGGCGGCGAGGCGACTCTCGCGCACAGGTCGCATGTCGGCCGAACGCTCGACAGACGAAACCGTCGATGCGCGCGAGACTTCGAGTATGTCGATCCGAACAGCCACCGGGTGTCTCGCGCCGCTGCTGATGACTCTGCTCGTCTCGTGCTCCGGGATCGACCTCGTCGGTGACGGCCCCGGCATCGCGGCCGGGGCGAAGTGTGTCGATGCGCGCGGGGCGAATTCGACGATCGAGGAAGTGGTCGACGCGATGATGAACGCGCCGTTCACCGACCCGCGAACCGGAACCCGCACCAGCGTGGCGGAGCAGGCGCGGGCGATGGTCGACACGTTCGAAACCCTGACGGACTCGCCGCTGGGGATCGACACCTCGCCGGAGGGCGTCCGAGCCGAGCTCGTCGAGCAGTTGTACACGGCCGTCCCGTCGGGTGGCGACGCGCGCTTCGCCGCGGCGGTCTGCGGCTACGACGCCTCGGTCCTGGGAAGACTCGGGATGATGTGGCAGGACGAGCAGTCGGTGGCCACCACGCCGCATCTGCTGCGCGCCAGTGGCCGCATGGTGTGCGGTTCGATCGGCGGCGACACGGCCGACGCCTATCTCGCCGACATCGACGAACAGGCGGCTGCCGCCCAGGCCGACCCCCGGCGCTTCGTCGACGGCGAAATCCAGACCATCGAGAAGGTCCTGGAGGGATGGAACGACGATCCCGGGCAATCCGAGACCGCCCGGCAGATCCGGACGGACTTCGAGAACTCGGCGCGGATGTTGCGGGAACAGGATCCCCAGCGGATCGCCGACGGCCTGAAGATGTTCCGTGACTTCCAATGGCTCGCCGTCGAACATCTCTGCCCCGCGACGAGTGTGCTCGGCTTCGGCGAGGTCTGCGGGGAGGTGCCGTCACCACTCGGGCACGCGCCGATGACCGTGCGCACACATTCGGGACCGGTGGACTGCGCGCAAGCGCTGCGGATCGTCCGGACGTTCACCACCGAGGGACGGGCCGCGATCTCCCCGTGGACGTGCGCGTACAACTCCGACGCCGACACCGGCGAAACCGTGATGATGTACTGCCACAGCGACCAGGCCCGCATCGTGATCCCGCGCCGCCCCGCGTAGTGCGGCAGGGTCTGTGCGACTCGCCTGGACGAGCGCGGATCGGTCGGGCGGGTGGGGCGGGTGCGTAGGGTTCGGGGTCCGGATCGCCTGGCCGAAAGGGTGCGCTGATGTGGACGAGGATTGTCGCGGGCAGTGTCGCTGTGATCGGGATCGGGATGGGTGCGGTTGTCGTGAGCGCCGGTGGGGTGGCGCAGGAATGCGCGCGTGACGCCGGGGCGGGTGCGTGTGGGGAGGTGGCGCAGGAGCCGTCGCCGCGGACCAAGACCATCACTGTGACCCGGGCACCGTCGGGGAAGCAGACAGCGTCACCTTCCGGGAAGCGGACGGCTACCCATACCAAACCGCCGATGTCGGAGGCTCCGCGCAAGACCGTCACCAAGACGAGTCCGCCCAGCCGGTAGCGGGCCGTCCACGGGGCACCCGCTGCGGGGTGCCCCGTGGAACGGGACTCAGGAGGGCAGCAGGCCGTCGGCGATGATGGCGCCGATGGCCGTTCCGGCGACTCCGCCCGCCACGAATCCGCCGCCGATGGTGGCCGGGCCGGCGGCGCCGAAGGTGGGGAACGCCGCGATGGTGCCGAGCAGGGCGCCGAAGATCGCGCCGACGGTGAAACCGGTGGTCTCGATGAGCACTCGGATGTCGTTGTCGCCCTCGGGGCTGCGCAGCACCACCGGCTGACCGGCGCCGGAACCGGCGGGCCGCGGAGCGGGGGCCGCCTTGCCGTTCACGTGGGTGACGGTGAGCTTGAGCTTGTGGCCCTCCTCGGTGATCTTCGGCGTCAGCGTGAACTTCTTCCCCTGGATCTCGAGCGTCAGCGGCCACTTGTCGACGACGTCACCGTCGTCGTTGGTGACCAGCACCTTGATGCCCTTGCGGTTGAGCGCGAACTCGCCGTCGGCCAGCCGGACGACCACACCGGTCCGGTCGCGGGTGTGCCCGACGGCGTAGGCGATCCCCTGATGGTTGCCGGCGGCGATCTGCTGCACGAGTTCGAGATCGCTCAGGTCGACCTTCTTGACGGTGGGAGCGAGTTGAGGAGCAGTCATCGTGTGTCCGTTCGTCGTCGGTCCGAGAGTGCGGCGCGGGGCGGGAATCGCACCGCGCCGCGCTTCGAGTGTGGCAGTCCGGCGGTCGTTCGGATCACGTTTTCCGCCGAACACGATCCTCCAGAACGGGCTGAAAATTCTTGTGCTGGAACATGATTCGCGAACTGGTCGGTATCGGCTCGCGGTTGCCGGGGGTCGGCGATGCCGCGTTCGCCGGCCGGGTACCGGGTCGACGGGCGGCTGAAGTCCTTTCAGGAGGGGTCCTCGTGCTCTTCTCGGTGGTGGGGCCGCGGTGTCAGGGTGGGTGGTGGCGTCGATGGAGGGCGGACATCATGGACCGGGATTTGCCTGATGGCGGCACTGTCCGGGCGGTGCTGGCGCTTGCCGGGCGGGCGCCGTCGGTGCACAACGACCAGCCGTGGCGCTGGCGTCTGGCGGGGCGCGGGGTCGACTTGTATCTCGATCCGGATCGCGTGTCGCCGGTGAGCGGTCCCGGCGCACGGGACGTGGTGCTCGGCTGTGGTGCGGCGCTGCATCACCTGGCGACGGCGTTCGCGGCGGCCGGGTGGGCGAGCGTGATCCATCGGCTGCCCGATCCCGCGGACCCGGATCATCTCGCGGCGGTGACGCTGGTGAGTCATCGGCCGACCGAGCAGGAGATCGCCATGAGCGCGGCGATCCGCCGGCGCAGGACCGATCGTCGCCGGTATGCCGCCCGGCCGGTTCCGGCCGGTCATCTCGGATTGCTGAGTGAGCGGGCGCTGGCGCTGGGCGCGGTCCTGCGGCCGGTGGCCGCTCCCGTGCCGAGGCCGGACCACGCGCGGCTGCTGGTGCTGAGCACCTCGTCCGACGACCGGATGTCGCGGTTGCGGGCGGGGGAGGCGTTGAGCGCGGTGCTGCTGACCGCCACCAATATCGGACTGGCGAACTGCCCGCTCACCGATCCGCTCGACATCTCCGGGGCGACGATGCTCGACGGCACCCGCTGTCCGCAGGCCTTCGTTCGCGTCGGCTGGGCGCCGACCAGCGATGAGCCGCTGGTCGCGACGGCACGGCGGCCGGTCGAGGATCTGCTGATGCCCGCCGAGACCTGAGCCGCGTGGTCCTACCATGGGCGGTGGGGCACGACACGATCATCGGAGCCGGCGATGCGGATATGGCGAGTCGAGCGACCGGGCCCGGTCGGGAGTGGGCCGATCGCGATGGCGGAGGAACCCGTCCCGGTGCCGGGGCCGGGGGAGTTGCTGGTGCGGGTGCTCGCGTGCGGGGTGTGCCGGACCGACCTGCATGTGGTCGAAGGGGATCTGCCGGTGCGTCGCCGTCGGGTGACGCCGGGGCACGAAGTGGTGGCCGAGGTGGTGTCGGTGCCGGACGGGTGCGACGGTGTCGCCGTCGGTGACCGGGTCGGGGTGCCGTGGCTGCGCCACACCTGCGGGGTGTGCCGCTACTGCCTGCGCGGCGCGGAGAATCTGTGCGGGCAGTCGCGGTACACGGGCTGGGACGCCGACGGTGGCTACGCCGAATTCACCACGGTCCCTGCCGATTTCGCGTTGCCGCTGCCGGTCGGGTACGGCGACGAGGAGCTGGCGCCGCTGCTGTGCGCCGGGATCATCGGATATCACGCGCTGGTCCGCGCCGAGGTCCCCGACGGTGGGGTGCTGGGTATCTACGGATTCGGTGGCAGCGCGCACCTCACCGCGCAGGTCGCGATCGCCCGTGGCGCCCGGGTGCACGTGATGACCCGGGGCCGGGCAGCGGCGGAACTCGCCATCGCCCTCGGTGCGGAGTCGGCGCGCGGACCGGCCGATCCACCGCCCGAGCCGCTGGATTCGGCGATCCTGTTCGCTCCGGTCGGCGAGCTGGTGCTGCCCGCTCTGGAGGCGCTCGACAGCGGCGGCACCCTCGCGATCGCCGGAATCCATCTCAGCGACATCCCCGCGATGAACTATCAGCGCCACCTCTTCCGGGAACGTCAGCTGCGCAGCGTGACCTCCAATACGCGAGCCCAGGCCAGGGAATTCCTCGACCTCGCCCGACACCACCGGCTCGCGGTGTCCACCCACCGCTACCCGCTCGACCACGCCGACCGGGCCCTGGGCGATCTGGCGGCGGGCCGGTTCGACGGGGCGGCGGTGCTGGTGCCGTGACGCGCGGGCGTCAGGGCTTGGTCTCGGGCCGGGCGACGATGAGCGGGCAGTCGGCACCGTGCAGTACGGCGTGGGCGACCGAACCCAGCGTCATCCCCACGAAACCGCCCCGCCCGTGGCTGCCGACCACGATGAGCTGGGCGTCCTCGGCCGCGCCGAGAACGGCGGCGGCGGGCCGCTTCTCGACGACGACCCGTTCGACGGCGACATCGGGATACTTCTCGGCGTAGCCGGCCAGGCTCTCGGCCAGCAGCGCCTCGGCCTGGGTCTGCATCGTGGGCCGCGCGTCGTAGCGGAAGAACTCCGACCAGGCGTGCACCGCGACCAGGCGGGCGTCGCGGCGGGCGGCCTCGTCGAAGGCGATCGCGACCGCCTCGGCACTGCACTGCGAGCCGTCGACACCGACGACCACCGCGCCACGGGTGCCGGGGTCGGTCTCCGGGATCACCGCCAGCGGGCATTCGGCGTGCCGGGCCAGCGAGGTGCTGACCGAACCGAGCAGCGTGCGCCGCAGCGCACCCAACCCCCGGCTGCCCACGACGAGCAGCAGCGCCGACCTGCTCTGCTCGCGCAGCACGGCGACGGGCGGACCCTCCTGCGCGACGGTCGAGATCGTGACATCGGTGTGCTCGGCGGCCTGGGTCGCCGCGGCGGCCACCACGGACTCCCCGTGCGCGCGCAGACGTTCGGTGTCGAACAGCGGCGCGACCACGCCGGGCCCGAAGTCGACCGGGACATCGATGGCGTAGACGATCCGCAGGGGTGCGCGGTGCCGGTGCGCGTACTCGGCGGCCCAGCGCAGGGCGACGCGCGACTGCTCGGATTCGTCGACGCCGACCACGACGCAGCGGTGCGGGTTTCCAGTGGACATGACGGGTGCCTTTCTCGGTGCCGGGATCAGTTCGCCGGGAGTGCGGATCGGGTCGTGGCCAGCTGCGCGGCCCACCGGGTGGCCCGGGCGAGTTCGCCGGTGCGCAGTGGTCCGGTCATGCCGTCGACATAGAAGTCGGCCGGGGGCACCACCAGCTCGTAGCCGAGGCGGCGCAGGCGATTGCCGATGCCCTTCGCGGCCGAGCCGGGCAGCCACGGCGGTCGGGCGATCTTGGTGCCGAACGCGGCGGCGAAACGCGCGGCGGGCAGGGGCAGCGCGGCGTCGAGCCATTCGCGCACGCCGACGCCGATCTCGACCGGGGCATCGGTGCGGTCGGCGGCGTCGCGGCGGGTCGCGGCGCGGCTGAGCCCGAAGGCATGGGTCGGGGCGCCGACCACGAGCAGGTCGACCTGGGGCGCGGGCTTGCTCGCTGCCACGGCGACCGGGCACATGATCACCTCGACGTGCGGGCGCAGGCCCGCGGCGACGGCTTCGGTGACCGCGGCGGTGTTGCCGAACATGGATTCGTAGACGATCAGTGCGCGCATCATCTTCCTCGATTCGGTGTAGGGCGCGATCACACTCACCAGCCTCGCGGGTGCGGCCGGGCCGGGGCAGGGGCGAAGGTCCACCCGGACGGGGACCTTGGCCCCTGACCGGGCGGCCCGGACACGACGATGCTCGAAGTCGACAGGGGATCGTGACAAGGAACAGGAGCGATGATGAGCGACAAGGAACACCGTCCCCCGCTCGTGCTGGCCGCGGTCGACGGGTCGTCGAGCTCGTATCAGGCCGCGGCGTGGGCGGCGGCCGAAGCGGCCCTGCACCACCTGCCCCTGCACCTGCTCACCTCGGGCGCGATCCAGACCGGGATGGGGCCGGGCATGTCGCTGGGCGAGGCGGATCTGGAATGGCTGCGCGACGACGCCGAACGGGTCGTCGGGGAAGCCGAACGGGTCGCGCGCGACGCGGTACCCGACCAGGACCTCACGATCACCACCGAGGTGAGTTTCGAGCTGGCTGCGCCGCTGCTGATCGAGCGGTCCCGGGACGCGCGGATCCTGGTGGTCGGCTCCCGCGGGCTCGGCGCGTTCCAGCGGGGACTGCTCGGCTCGGTCAGCCGCGCGGTGGCCCAGCACGCGCACTGCCCGGTCGCGGTGATCCACGGTATGGCGGCGATCGATCCGGTCTCGGCGAAACTGCCGGTGCTGGTGGGTGTCGACGGCAGCGCCAACAGCGTGCCCGCGGTGGAGCTGGCCTTCGACGAGGCCTCCCGGCGCAAGGTCGAGCTGGTCGCGCTGCACGCCTTCAGCGATTCCTCCGCGCTGGATCTGCCCGCCTTCGGCTGGGAGGTCGGCAGGCAGACCGCCGAGGCCGACCTCGCCGAGACCCTGGCCGGCTACAGCGAGCAGTATCCGGACGTGCCGGTGCGGCGCATCGTCGTCGCCAACCGCCCGGTGCGGTCGCTGCTGGACGAATCGATGTCGGCGCAGCTGCTGGTGGTCGGCAGTCGCGGCCGCGGCGGGTTCTCGAGCATGCTGCTCGGGTCGACGAGCAACGCGCTGCTGCATTCGGCGGAGATCCCGACTATCGTCGTGCGCGACCGTCGCTGACGAGACGATCGAGCTCCCCTCCGGACTGTTGCCCCTGCGACGACGAGGTGCGTGATGACGATCGAGCAACACCCCGGCCCCGCCACCGTGCGCGCGGTGTTCGAACGGGCGGCGCGTGCGCCCTCGCTGCACAACAGTCAGCCGTGGCGGTGGCGCTGGGACGGCAGCACCGCCGAACTGCTGGTGAACGCCGAGCGGCTGCTGCCCGCGACCGACATGTTCAACCGGGAAGGCGTCCTCGCGTGTGGGGTGATGCTGCACCACGCCGACCTCGCCTGGGCGGCGGCGGGCTGGGAGTCGCGGGTGTCGCGCTTTCCCGACCCGTCCGTCCGCGCCCATGTCGCTTCGCTGGAACCCCGGAATCCGCACCCGCCCGGCGAGGCCGAACTACTCCTGGGCCGGGCTGTCGATGCCCGCTACAGCGACCGGATGCCCATGGAACCGCCGCCGGAGTGGACGACCACGCCGCGGGTCCTCGAGTTCCTGGGTGACCGATCACAGACGAAGGTGGTGGCACTCGATGCCGCGGGCGTCGGCGAACTGGGCCGGATCTCGCAGCTGACCGGGCGGCTGCGTCGCTACGACCCGCGCTACGGCACCGAAATGGCGTGGTGGACGGCGGGACCCGAGCATGGTGACGCCGGGGTACCCGCCGACGCCAGGCCCTCGGCGGCCGACCGCGCACAGGTCCCCGTCGGCCGGGAATTCCCCGCCGGGACCGCCGCACCGGCCGAGGCGGGCGGCGCGGACGCGGCCCGGGTCGTGGTCCTGTGCACCGACGGCGATGCCGCCGCCGACCTGCTGGACTGCGGGTACGCGCTGTCGGCGATCCTCATCGAGTGCACCACGCAGGGCCTGTCGACCTGCACCGTCTCCCACATCACGGAACTCCCCGCCGCCCGCACGATGCTGGCCGAGCTCGTCGGCCTGCCCCACCCCCAGGTCCTGGTCCGAATCGGCACCGCCCGCACCCCACCGCCCCCACGTACACCCCGTCTCCCCCTCGACCGAATTCTCGCGGGGGAGACGGGTCAGGGGTCAGGCCGAGCGGGTGGCGGGGAAGCGGGGTAGCGCCGGGCGGGGTGGGGGGCGGTGGGTGGTGCGGGGTGGGGTGTGGCCGGACTGGAAGCTGTGGGCGATCATCGCCGAGCGCAGTTGCCACAGGCCGGTGGACTGGCCGGGGTCGAGGCCGGTGAGCTGGGCGACGCGGCGCAGGCGGTAGTCGACGGTGTTGGTGTGGATGTGCAGCAGGCGGGCGGTGCGCTGGCGGTTGAGGTTGTTGCCCAGGTGCACTCGCAGCGTCTCGTAGAGGTCGGGGTGGGCTTCCAGCGGGGTCAGGAGTTCGCCGAGGCGGGCGCGGCCGGGGCCGGGACGGGTGAGCTGGTACTCCAGGGCGAGGTCGCCGAAGCGGAACAGCCCGGGCGGGCAGGCGAGCCGCTCGACCATGTCGAGGACCTCGTGGGCGCGCTGGGCGGCGTCGGGGATGCCCGCGGTGGCGGCGGGGACCACGGCCGCGGAGATGTCGACACGGGCGGCCTGGGAGAGGTTCTCGATCAGGGTGTCGAGGGCGTCGTCGGGCAGCAGATCCGCGGGGATCAGCAGGGTTCCGCCGTCGACCGACAGCATCGACAGGGCCCGCTCGCCGCAGTGCTGGGCCAGCGCGGTCTGCACCCGGCGGAGCTTGCGACGTGCGACGACGGCGCCGTCGAAACGCGGATCGTGCTCGTCGGGATGTTGCGGGAGCGACAGCGCCAGCACCGAATACGCCTCGGCGACCGGAACTCCGCACTCGCGGGCCGCGGTTCCGGTCGGTCGCCCGGCCAGCAGCATCGAGACCAGGGTGTGCACGGCGGTGTGGTGTTCGGCGGCGACATCGCGGTGCTCGCGGACATAGGCGCGGGTCACGGTGGTACACAGCAGATCCGAGATACGCATGGAGGTGCGGAATCCGTCGACCAGGGCGCCGGGATCGGATTGGGCGCCCGCTTCGTGCACGAGTTCCAGGCTCAGGCGCAGACCTTCGTGGAAGGCGTGCAGGATGGCGTCGATCGGCACGCCCTCGCGGGCCCAGCCCTGCGCGATGACCGAGAGCCGGTCGAGCTTGCCGGTGACCTCGGCGCCATCGATGAGACCGCCGGCGATCTCCAGGCACATCCGGGTGACGGAGGTGACGTCGCCGGTGATCGCGTCGCCGGGCAGGGTGCGGCAGACGGCGACGTTGTCGAGGAAATGATCGACGAGCTGACCGGTCAGGGTGGGCACATCGCGCAGGGGCCGCCACATCGGCGCGCCGTTCAGCTGGATCGTCATCGTTGACTCCTTACTTCCACGCCGCGGTCCGGACGGGCCCGATCGGCGGTTCTGCTCCGGAGGCGACGCGCACTGCTCGTCGCCGAAGCGGGGACGCCTCCGGTGTGTTGGTGATCACGACTGTAGGGTGAGCGGCCGCTCACCTTCTACTCTTGTTTCGATCATGTGTCGCCGAGGGCTTTGTGAGGCGCTGAGCTGCGGTGATAGCGGATGTGCTGGTCAGTCGAGCGAATTGGAACGCGCCTTTTTGGGAATTGTGCTCAGTTTTCTGCCGGGGTTCCGTGCCGGTGTCCACCAGCACCGCTCACCGAGCAACCGCATCGTCGCGGGGACCAGCAGCACGCGCAGCACCGTCGCGTCGATCAGCAGTGCCGCGACCAGGCCGAAGGCGATGTATTTCATCATCAGCAGTTCCGAGAGCGCGAACGAGCCGGTGACCAGCAGCAGGATCAGCGCGGCGGCGGTGATGATGCGACCGGTCTGGGCCACCCCGGTCCGGATCGCCACGGTGGTGGACGCGCCCGCCGCGCGCGCTTCGACGATCCGCGAGAGCAGGAACACCTCGTAATCGGTGGACAGGCCGTAGATCACCGACACGATCACCACCAGCACCAGCGCCATGATCGGCTGCGGGGTGAATCCCAGGGTGGCGGCGCCGTGCCCCTCGACGAAGATCCAGGTGAGGATGCCGAGGGTGGCGCCGAGGCCGAGCAGGTTCATCGCGGCGGCCTTGAGCGCGAGCACCACCGACCGGAAGGTCAGCGCCAACAGCACGGTGGTGGTGAGGAAGACGAACGCGATCATCAGTGGCAGCCGGGTGATCAGCGCGTCGATGCTGTCTTTCTCGATGGCGGGCTGGCCGCCGACCAGCACGATCGTGCCCGGCGGCAGCGGCATCGAGCGCAGGTGTTCGATGGCGCGATCGGCGTCGGCGGAGTCGGTCAGGACGGTCTGGGTGGTGAGGACGCTGGGCTGATCCGGCCAGCGCATCAGCTCCGGGAACGGCGCTGCGATCCCCGGCGTCCGGTTGGCGGTGGCGAGCACGGTGTCGGCGGCGCGGGTGTCGAGGCTGATGACGACGAGGTCGATCGGATTGATCCGGCGCAACGGGAACAGTTCGTCGAAATGCTGCTGGGCCAGGCGGGTCGGGTCCGCCGGGGGCAGGAACCGCTCGTTGATGGACCCGAAGGCGAGGTGCTGGATCGGCGCGGCGAGCAGCAGCAACCCGAGACAGACCGTGCCCGCTACGGCCAGTGGCCTGCGCATCACCGCCCCGGCCACCCGGCCCCACAGGTTCGTCCCGGCACGCTCCCGGTCGGCGCGGCCGCGGAACCAGCGCACCCCCAGGCGGTCCACCCGGCGCCCGAGGACGGCCAGCAGCGCGGGCAGCACCGTCAGCGAGGTCAGCGCGGCGACGGTCACGGTGATGACGGCGCCGTAGGCGAACGAGCGCAGAAAACCCTGCGGGAACACGAGAATGCCCGCCGCCGCCACGACCACGATGACCGCGGAGAACAGCACGGTGCGCCCCGCCGTCGTCACCGCGCGCCGCACCGCCTCCTCGACCCCGTGCCCGTCGGCCAGTTCGTCGCGGAAACGGCTCAGGACGAACAGCCCGTAGTCCACGGCGAGACCGAGCCCGATCATCGAAACCACCGGTGAGGTGAACGAATTCACCTCGGTGACGGTGGTCAGCAGCCGCAGCAGACCCCAGGCGGCGCCGACGGTCAGCCCGCCGACGATCAGCGGCAGCGCCGCGGCCACGACACCGCCGAAGAAGAGGTACAGCAGGATCGCCACGAGCGGGATCGCGATCACTTCCATGCGGCGCTGATCGTTGGTCATGGTGTCGGTGAGCGCGGCGCCGACCGGCTGGGCCCCGGCGACCTCGACATCGACCCCGGGGATGGTGAGCGCGGCGGCCACCGCGCGGAAGTGGCGTAGCTGGGTGGTCGTGTCGTCGCCACGGATCGCGATCGAGGCGAAGGCGTGGGTGCGGTCGGCGGTGCCGAAGACCTCCGGGAGGGCCACGCCGGTCTCGGTGGGCCAGTACGCGCCGTTGATCCGGGCGATGTGCTCGGGAAAGCGGTGCGGCAGTGCGTCGAGTCCGCGGACGACGGTGGCGGCGAAGTCCGGGTCGTCGATGGTGGTGCCCGGCGGGGCGTGGACCAGCAGCAGCACGTCGCTGCTGTGGTCGCGGCCGAAGGCGCGGTCGCGGACCTGCGCCGCGCGCACCGATTCCGAGCCGGGATCGTCCCAGCCGTTCGAGCTCAGATCCGCGCCGAGGCCGAGCCCGTAACCGCTCAGTGCGAGCAGGGCGGCCGTCATCGCGACGAGCACGGTCCAGCGGCGTCGGACCACGACATCGGCCCATCGGGTCAGCTCGGCGAACACGGGTTTCTCCAGTCTCTGGGCGGGCCCGTGCCGTCCGGAGGCCGGTCCGCGTGGGCCGAGGACGAGTCCGACGCACGATACGAGCGGGGCCCGCGGAATCGGCCGGGAAATCGCGAGACTGCGGTCGATCACAACGCTCGGCGACCATTGTTTGTGGCCGGGCATTCACCCGCCGGAAGGCGGTCGGCGGCCGAACTGGGGGCGCTCACAACACTTTCCCGGAATTCCCATCGGAGTTGCCAGTCTCGGCCCGAACCGGTCACCGGCGGAACTATTGCTCCTACGTTGACCGGGATCGGCAGGAATTGCCGGACACCGAAGCTCGAACCCGGAGGAAGTGCGTGTCGGATATTGCCATCGTCGGGATCGGATGCCGGTTCGCCGGCGGAATCGATTCGCCGGAGTCGTTCTGGGACTTCGTCGTCGACAAACGCGACGGCGTCGTCGACATTCCCGCGGACCGGTGGGATTTCCGTCGGTATTACGACCCCGAACCGCGCACCCCCGGCCGCAGTTACACCAAACGCGGCGCCTTCATGACGATCGATCCGTGGGCCTTCGATCCGGATTTCTTCGGTATCTCCCCGCGGGAGGCCACCGTGCTCGATCCGCAGCAGCGGCTGCTGCTCGAAGTGACCTGGGAGGCGCTCGACGACGCGGGCATGGCCGGGCGGGTGGCCGGGGACCAGGTCGGTGTGTACGTCGGTGGTTTCGTGGTCGACCAGTCCGTCGTCGGGGTGGTGGGTCCGGCGCTGTTCCACACCGACATGCACACCCCGGCCAGCGCGTCGTACACGATGCTGTCGAACCGGATCGCCTACGCGCTGAACCTGGTCGGCCCGGCGATCACGGTCGACACCGCGTGCTCGTCGTCGCTGGTGGCCTTCCACCTGGCCTGCCAGGCCCTCGACAACGGCGACTGCCGGGTCGCGCTGGCGGGCGGGGTGAACGTGATGCTGCAGCCGGAGACCTTCGTGCTCATGTGCAAGGGCGGGTTCCTGGCCACCGACGGCCGCTGCAAGTCGTTCGACGCCGCCGCCGACGGCTACGGGCGCGGTGAGGGCGCGGGCATGGTGGCGCTGAAGAAGCTCGACGACGCGGTCCGCGACGGCGACCGGATCTACGCGGTGGTCAAGGCGACCGGCGCCAACCAGGACGGGCGCACCACCGCGATCACCGTGCCCAATGTGGACTCGCAGGAGGCGCTGGCCCGGGCGGTGTGTGCCCGCTCGGGACTGTCGCCGCAGGAGATCACCTATCTGGAGGCGCACGGCACCGGCACGCTGGTCGGCGACCCGGTCGAGCTGCGGGCGCTGGGACGGGTCTTCGGCGCGAGCTCGGGCCGCACCGGCACGATCGGGGTCGGCTCGGTGAAGGCGACGATCGGGCACACCGAGGCGGCCGCCGGGGTCGCCAGCGTGATCAAGGCGGCGCTGGCGATCCAGCACCGGACCCTGCCCCCGCAGGGCTGGCTCGACACCCCGAATCCGGACATCCCGTTCGACGAGCTGGGTGTCCACGTGCAGACCGAGGCCGAGGTCCTGCCCGCGGACGGTGCCCCGATGTCGGTGGCGGTCAACGGATTCGGCTACGGCGGCACCAACGCGCACGCGATCCTGCGCGAACACCGGCCCACGGCACCGGTGGATCCGGCCCCGCCGCACCACCTCGGCATCCTGCCGGTCTCCGCGCGCAGCACCGGCGCCGCCCGCGAACTGGCCGGACGGTTCGCCGACGCGCTCACCGCCGGCGCCGACCTCGACCGGCTCGCCGCAGCGGCGTGGACGCGGCGCGCGCACCACCCGTTCCGCACCGGTGTCCTGATCGGTGACTCCACCGACGAGGTGGTGCGCGAGCTGCGCGACTTCGCGGCGGGTGAGGGCCGCGACGCCGCGCGCACCGTCGTGTCGGCTGTCGCCGAACCGGTCTTCGTGTTCTCCGGCATGGGGCCACAGCACTGGCGGATGGGCCGCGACCTGCTCGAAGCGGGAGGCATCTTCGCCGACACCGCCGAACTCGTCGACGCCGAGTTCCGGGCACTGTCGGGCTGGTCGATCATCGAGGAACTGCGCCGCCCCGAACACGAATCCCGGGTGACCAGCACCGAGATCGCGCAACCGGCGAACTTCCTGGTCCAGGTCGGGCTGGCGCGCGAGCTGGCCGCGCGGGGCATCACCGCCGCGGCCATCGTGGGGCACAGTGTCGGCGAAGTCTCGGCGGCCTATGTGAGCGGCATGCTCACGCTGCCGGACGTGGTCCGCGTCGCCTACCACCGCTCCCGGCTGCAGGCCACCACCGCGGGCACCGGTGGCATGCTCGCTGTCGGGCTGACCAGGGACAAGGCCGTCGAACTGCTCGGCGGCGACGACCGGGTCGACATCGCCGCCGTCAACAGTCCCGGCGCCGTCACCCTGTCCGGCGACGAGGACCGGCTCGACGAACTGGCCGAACAGCTCACCGAGGAAGGCGTTTTCGCGCGCAGGCTGCGGGTCGAGGTGCCCTATCACAGCCGGCTGATGGACCCGATCGAAGACGAACTGCGCCGGTGCCTGGCCGGGCTGAACCCGCAGCCGCCGACCGTGCCGGTGTACTCCACGGTGACCGGCGAGCAGGTCACCGCGGCGAGCTGGGACGCGCAGTACTGGTGGTCGAATGTCCGTGAGCCCGTGCGCTTCTTCGACGCCGTCGCGCGCGCGATCGCCGCGGGCAGCCGGGTGTTCCTCGAGATCGGCCCGCATCCGGTGCTGTCGGCCAACATCCGGGAGGCGCTGCTGGACGCGGACGTCAACGGCACCACCGTCGCGACCCTGGACCGCGAACGCGCCGACGACGTGAGCCTGCGCCGCACGCTGCTGGGCCTGCACGCCGCGGGCGTACTGGATCGCACCGCCCTGTTCCCGGCCGACGGCGCCGCCGTCGCCCATGTCGCGCTGCCGCGGTACCCGTGGCAGCGGACCCGCCTGCACGCGCCGCTGCCGCTGTTCGAGCAGGCGCGCCTGGGCACCCCCGGCGGCTATCCGATGCTCGGGGACCCCGATCTCGAGGGGCGGTCGCAGTGGCTGCTCCAGGTCGGCGCGTCGCTGCTGCCGTGGTTGGCCGATCATGTCGTCAACGGGGTGAAGATCATGCCCGGCGCGGCCTACCTCGACGCCGCGCTCAGTGCCACCGCCCTGCGCACCGGATCGAAACAGGTGGCGCTGGAACAGGTCCGGTTCGTCGCGCCGCTCATCATGGGCGCGCCCGATGTGCCGCTGGTGTCGGTGAGCGTGGAGGAGGCCAGCGGCCGGTTCCTGATCCGCTCGCGCAGCGCCACCGGCACGGCGTGGACGGTGCACGCCTCGGGCCGCACCCTGACCGGCAGCCACGAACAGCGCCGCGGGGAGGTCCCGGAGCTCGAGGTGGGGGTCGATGTCGACCCGGAGATGTTCTACGCGGGCCTGGCTTCGGCCGGGCTGCAGTACGGGCCCAGCTTCCGGCGGGTGACCTCGGTGCGGGTCGGCAGGGACGTGGTGGTGGCGACGGTCGACGGCGGTATCGCCGCCGGATCGGGTCATCCGGCCCACCCGGCGGTGGTGGACGCCGCCATGCAGTGCGCGGCCATGCTGTTCGCCGACGAGCGCATCAACGAAGGGGTGATGGTGCCCGTCGGGGTGTCGGCGGTCCGGTTGCTCGCCGAGATTCCCGAGGAGGTGACCGTGGTGGCGCGGCGCGACCCGCGCGCCCGGCTGCGCGCCGATGTCGACCTGCTCGACGCCGACCACAATCTCGTCGTGCGGCTGAGCGGCCTGCAGATCGGCGCGCTCAAACCCGGCGACGATCCGCTGCACCGGATGGCCGACTTCTACTACACCGACACCATGGAGGAACGCGCGCCGATCGATCCGGCGACGCTGCCCACCGAGCCCGCGTCGATGCTCGTCGTCGAGCTGGGCGAGACCCGGCGCACCACCGAGCTCGCGGCCGCGATCGCGTCGGCGCAGGTGTATGTCGCGCATCCGGCGGACCCGGAACTGGAACGGGGACTGGGTATCCGGTTGCGCGCCGCGGCGGCTGAACCCACCGAGCGGCTGCACGTGGGTGTCGTGGTCGGCGACGTCACCGACGATCTGGCGTTCCTGTGGGCGCTCAAGCGGATCGCGGTGGCCGTGGCCGAACACGCCGATCCGCCCGCGGCGGGTGCGGGCCCGCAGTCGATCTTCGGTGACGGCACCGTGCACTGCACGCTGGTGACCGAACGCGCCTTCACCCTGCCCGACTCCACCGTCGCCCCCGACCCGCGCCACGCCGCGCTGGCCGGCGCTCGCCGCGTGCTGCTCAACGAGCAGACCTCGCTGCGCTGGCGCCTGGTCGACATCGAACCCACCACCAGCGTCACCGATCTGCTCGCCGAACTCGCGGTGCCAGGGGCGTTCTCGCACGACAACTGCGACGAGATCGTGCTGCGCGGTGGCACCCGCTGGGCGCCGGTGGTGACCAAGCCGCTGCCCGACCGACTCGACGCCCTCGACACCGCGGCGCCGCTGACCGACCCGGACACGAACTTCGGCCTCGACATCCCGCGCACCCGGCTGCTCTCGCAGCTGGCGTGGCGGCAGTGCCCCCGGGAGGAGCCGGGTGCCGGGGAGGTCGAGATCCGGATGCACGTGATCGGGCTGAACTACAAGGACCCGCTCAAGATCATCGGGCTGCTCGGTGAAAGGGAGCTCGCGCCCACCTATTTCGGCACCGTGCCCGGCATGGAAGGGGTCGGCACGGTGGTGCGGGTCGGTGCCGGAGTCGACGATGTCGCGGTCGGTGATCTGGTCGCGGTGGCGTCGAGGGGGATGATGCGCCGGTTCGCGGTGGTGAGCCGCCAGCTCGTCGTCGTCCTGCCCGCGGGCACCGATCCCGGCTACTGCACCAGCACCATCGCCTTCGGCACCGCCGAGTACGCGCTGCGGGATCTGGCCCGGCTCGAAGCCGGGGAGACCGTGCTGATCCACGGCGCGGCCGGGGGCGTCGGCACGGCGGCGATCCAGGTGGCCAAGTCGATCGGCGCACGCATCATCGGTGCCGCGAGCACGCCGGAACGGCGCGCGCACGTGCTGGCGACGGGCGCCGACCACGCGGTGAACTCGCGCTCGCTCGACTTCGTCGACGACGTGCTCGCGCTCACCGACGGCCGCGGCGCCGATGTCGTGGTGAGCACCGCGCCGGGGGAGATCCTGCGCCAGAACTTCCACGCGGCAGCGGAGTTCGGTCGTATCGTCGAGGTCGGCAAGGCCGACATCTACACCGGCGGCCTGCTCGAACTCGCCGGGTTCGACAAGAACCTCGCCTACTACTCCATGGATCTGGACCGGCTGGTCGCGGTCGACCCGCGCCGGCTGGCCACTCTGCTCGAGCGGGTGTTCGAGAAGGTCTCCGACGGCACCTACCAGCCCCTGCCGTACCAGATGTTCGACACCGACGACGTGAGCAAGGCCTTCGAGGAGACCCTGCGCTCGACCCGGCCCGCCCGGATCGCGTTGCGCGTCGACGCGCCCGTCCCCTCGGTGCGCCCGCACCTGCCCGCCCTCGACATCGACGACAGCGCGACCTATCTGATCACCGGCGGCTTCGGCGGTTTCGGCCTCGCGATCGGCCGGTGGCTCACGCTGCGCGGCGCGCGCAGGCTGGTGCTGCTCGGGCGCGGTGGCGCCACCACCCCGCAGGCCCGGCGGCAGATCGAGGCGTGGCGCACCATGGGCGTGGAGATCGTCGAGGAACGCGCCGACGTCACCGACGCCGAAGCCGTGGCGGCCGTGGTGGAACGCGCCCACCGCCCCGGCCAGCCGCTGCGCGGGGTGTTCCACACCGCGGGCGCGGTGGCCGACAACCGGCTGGCCAAGATGGAATTCGGCGAACTCGACCGGGTCTACCGGCCCAAGGTGCACGGCGCGCAGATCGTGCACGCCGCGGTCGCCGACGCGGGCATCACTCTGGACATGTTCGTGCTGTGCTCCTCCGGCGGCTCGATGTACGGGATCTACGGCCAGTACAACTACTGCGCGGCCAATGTCGCCGTGGAGGCGCTGGCCGAGCAGTGGGCGCGCGCCGGGGAGCGGGCGCTGTGCGTCGGCTGGGGCCACCTGTCGGGTGCCACCGGCGGCATGGCCGCCGACGAAACCGCCGAGAAATACCTCGATCTCGTGGGTTTCGGGCCGATCGACATGGCCGACGCCACCGCCTACCTGGAACAGACCCTGCGCCTGGGTGCCACCCGCGCGGCCATCATCCCGACCGACTGGGCCAAACTGACCGGCACCTTCCCCCAGCTGGCCCGCACCGGCCGCACCAGCGCGCTGGCACAGGCCTCGGCCAAGGACACCTCGGAACTGGCGCAGCTGCGCGAGGAGCTGGCCGCGATGGAGGAGAACAAGCGCGGACCGTTCATCGCCCGCAAGATGGCCGAGGAACTGGCCGTGGTGATGGGCGTGGCGGTCGAGACGATCGACATGACGGTGCCCGTTCCGGAACTGGGCCTGGATTCGCTGATGGCGGTGGAGCTGGGCGCCCGCGTCACCAAGACACTCGGCATCGACCTGATGTCGCTGCAGATGGGGCGTTCGTTCAGCTTGGAGCAGGCCGGACCGAAGGTCGCCGAACTGGTCCTCGCCGCGGAACCCTCCGGCGCGCAACCACTTCCGGAGCCCGCGGCCGAGCCGCAGGCGACCGTGCCCGAGGACCGGCCCCTGGTCGGGTCGCGGTGATGTTCGAGGAAGCGAGGTAGTCGACGTGGTCGATTTCGGATTGATCGACGAATGGGCGCCGCCGCCGGGACGGCTGGTCACCTGGACCGCGTCGGCGGCCTCGGTGCGGGCCGCGGCCCAGGCGCCGGTGCACCCCGCACCGCCGTCGCTGCAACAGCAGCAGTATCTGCGGCAGGCCGCCCGGCACTCCGGCGCGGACTTCCGCTTCTCCGGGCTGCTGCTGGTGACCGCCCGGATCCCCACCGGCGACCTCGACCGCGAGGTCATGACCGGCATCATCAACGAGTTCCTCTTGCGCCACGACACTTTCCGCACCTGGTTCGACATCGCCGACGGTGAGTTGCGCAGGCACCTGGTGCCCGCCGAGGCGGTGGAGTTCGTCCCCGGCGAGTACGGCTGGATCGACGAACCCGACGCGATCCGCCGCCACGTGGAGAAGACCACGCCCGGCCCGTTCCACTGGGACTGCTTCACCTTCGGCGCCATCGAACACGGCACCGCGACCACGGTCTACCTCGCGGTGGACCACCTGCACAGCGACGGGCTGGGCCAGTACCTCTCGGCGTCGGACTTCGTCCAGATGTATGCCGCGCGGGCCTGGGGCGCGCCGCCGCTGCCCCCGGCGGCGAGCTACCTGGACTACTGCGTCGCCGAGCGCGCCCACAGCGACCAGCTCACGCTCGCCTCCCCGGGCGTCAAGCGCTGGCTGGCCCTGCTCGGCGGCAACGACAACCGCCTGCCCGCCTTCCCGCTGGACCTGGGCAAGAACGCCGACGGGTACACCCGCAGCGCGCACCGCACCGTCGAACTGCTCGACACCGCGACCGGCGCGCGCTTCGAAAGAGCCTGCCGCGCCGCGGGAGCCGAGTTCACGGGGGGAGTGTTCGCGGCGGCGGCGATGGCCGAACGCACACTCACCGGCAGCGACTACTACTTCGGCATGACCCCGATCAGCACCAGGGCCAGCGCCGCCCAGAACGCCTCGGTGGGCTGGTACGTCACCCTGGTGCCGGTGGCGTTCCCGCTCGGGCCGCGCACCACCGTGGCCCGCGCGGTGGCGATGGCCCAGCGCGCCTACGAGACCGGGCTGCTGCTGGCACCCACCTCCTTCCACCGGGTGCTGGAACTGCTGCCCGCCGACTCGGAGATCCAGGTCGAGCCCGGCTGGGTGACGCCGATGATCTCGTTCATCGACGCCAGGGACTTCGTCGGCCACGAGTTCTTCGACGAGATCACCGCGGGCGTGTACGCGAACCGGGCCGCCTCCGAGGAGGTGCTGATGTGGATCAACCGGTTGCCCGCGGCGACCACACTGAGCGTCATCTATCCCGACACCGACATCGCCCACGACTCGGTGGGCCGCTACCTCGCGGCCCTGCGGTCGATGTTCCACACCATCGCCGCCTCCGATGCCGCGAGCCGACCGCAGGAGCCGCAGTGATCCCCGTGTTCCGTGACCCGTTCATCCCCGACGGGGAGAAATCGATCTACACCGTCGGCCCGGAGGGAAAACCGCAGGACATCGAGCTGATCCACGTCGTCGCGCGCGAACGCGGCGGCTATCGCAGCACCCTGGACGCGCGCCTGGACAGCGACCGCCCCGGCGTCCCCGACCTCACGATGAGCATCGAACAGCGCTTCAGCCGCGCGGGCGGGCGCCTGCTCGCCGAGCACTACCGCGCCGAGACCCGCTCGGGGTCGGCCATGGTCTCGCGCGAGGAAGCGAACTTCACCGACACCGTGCACCTGCAACTCGGTGCGGGCCCGGCACCGTTTCCGCTGAATCTGATGCCCATCGCCGGTGGCCTCACGCTGCTGCGCGGCCTCGATTTCACCGCGGGCGCGGTGGAGACCCTCGATGTGTGGCTGGCCTTCTCGGTGCACTGGCCGCTGCTCGTGCGGGTGGAGAAGGAGACCACCGTCGAGGTCCCCGCGGGGACCCTGCCCTGCTGGCAGGTGCGGATGCGCCCCGGCTTCGCCCAGGTGAACTCCCTGCTGGACAAGATCATCGGCGGCCTGCTCCCACCGTTCATCGCCCACTTCGAAGCCGCCCCACCGCACCGGCTGGTCCGCATGAGCTTCCCGACCGAATTGTCCCTGTCCGCCCCGCGGGCCGTCCTGGAACTGGTGACCTAGATGTTCACGAATCGTTCTGTCATCGCCGCGTCGGCGGCACTGCTCTGCGTCGGCGCGACGGTGAGCATGTCGGCCGTCGCCGCCCCCTCGGCGCAGGCCGCGAGCTGTGCGGCGGTCCACGTCGTCGCGGCCAGGGGTACCAACGAGCCCGGCGGCTGGGCCAGCAGATACCACCTCGGAACGGTGGTGGGGAATCCGGTGTTCTCGGCCATCGACGACGTGCTGGCCCGCTCGACCGACGCCTATCGGGTGGAGTATCCGGCGAGTACTGATCAGCCTGCCTCGGTGCAGAAAGGCAATCGCGATCTGGTCGACCATGTCGTGGCGCAGGCGGCGGCCTGTCCGGCCCAGAGATTCGTGCTGGTCGGCTATTCGCAGGGCGCGAATGTCGTCGACAATGCGATCGGCATCAGCAGCGAGGGCGCCAAGGTCGGCGGGCCGATCGTCGCGACGCTGCCCGACAGCGTGGAATCCCGTATTTCGGCGATCCTGCTGTTCGGCAATCCCATTCGGGAACTCGGGCGCGCGGTGACCGGGGTGTACGCCGACCGGACATTCGATGTCTGCAACGACAACGATCCGGTCTGTGATCCCGACGGCCGGGATTGGAATGTGCATCTGCGCTACCAGCGTCACGCCGACGCGGCGGCCGATTTCGTGGCCGCTCGGGTGCGCTGAGCGGGGCCACGGTCACGGGCCTGCGGCGGCGGGATCGGGGTGGAGTGGGCGGCGTAGGTAATTGCCGAGCAGGTCGACCATTTCGTTCTCGAGTTGCTCCGGTGGGGCCGGGGTGGTGGTGGCGATCAGGCGGTGGACCAGGGATTCGACGGTGGCCACGACGAGGCGGGCGGCCAGGCGGTGGTCGGGGACCGAGACCTCGGGGTGATTCGCCAGCAGGGGAGTGACCAGGTCGACGGCGAACTGTTCGGTGTCGCGCAGGCGGGCCAGCAGTGCGGGGGAGCGCGGCGCCTCCTCGAACAGCACGCGGTGCAGGCGGGGATTGTCGCGGTGGTTGTCGATCGTCGCGCGGACGAACAGGCGCAGGATGTCGTCGAGCGGTCCCGGCAGGCCCTCGGCGAGGCGTTCGCCCAGGATGCGGGAACCCGCGTCGATGTGCTCGTCGATCAGGGCACCCAGGATGGCGTCCTTGTTCGGAAAGTACTGGTACAGCGAGCCGATGGAGACTCCGGCCCGCTCGGCGATCCGGTTGGTCGTGCCCGCGGCGTAACCGTGGTCGGCGAAAACCTGAGCAGCCGCGGTCAGAATCCACTCCCGGGTGCGGGCCGACCGCTGCTGTCGGGGCTGTTTACGTGGCTTGAACCGATCCGTGGGTGCCATGTGGTCTCCGCTGTCGAACGCGAGTAGTCATCCGTCGTCGCCACCCCCAGTATTCAGGGTGAGTCCTCGACGAACCGACCGCAGGAGATGAGGGTAGATGCGCACAGTCTGTCTACGCACCGAACTACCGACAAGCGCCGACCGGGTCTGGCGCGCGATGCTGGCCCCCGCGACCTTCCTCTACGTGTGCCGGGGGCTGTTCGGTATCCCGATGCTCGCGGGCCGGGTCGAGCCGCTGCGCGCGGGCGAACGCGGGACGGCGTGGCTGTGGGTGTTCCATGTCCTGCCGCTCTACCGGCACACGATCGAGGTGATCGACGTCGACGAAGCAGCGGGCACGATCCGCACGCACGAGCACGGGGGCGTGGTGAAGACCTGGAATCACACGCTGAGCGTGGAACCCCTCACCGAGGACCGCTGCCGCTACACCGACACCATCGAGATCGAGGCGGGACCGGCCACGGCGGTCGTCGCGGTCGTCGCCTCCGGGATCTTCCGGTACCGGCAGCGCCGCTGGCGCCGCCTGGTCCGCCGCCACCTGCTGCCCGAGGGCACCGCGTACGGGAGCTGACCAGCCCGAAAGTCGTTGCGGTGCAGGTGCTCGGGTCGCGGGCTCTTGCGGACACTGCGGTGCTGCCTTAATGTGAACCCCATTCATTATTAAGTATGGCAAACCTAACTTACCGGGCCGGTGGTGCTGCCGACACGGGGTTGGGTGCACCGCAGGTCCGATCCAGGAGCGCCATGACCACAGTGACTTCCTCGGCCGACACCTCGGCACCACCGCCGACCGGCCCGCCGCAGGACACCGACCAGCAGACCCGCGCCACGAAGCAACAGCAGAAGGCGGGCGCGCGGGCGCTGCGTGACCTGCTGAAACCGGTGTCGGGCACCTTGACCCTCGGCAGGCTGCTCGCGGTGGTTTCGGGCATCGTGGCCGTGGTGCCCTACGTCGCCCTCGTGCGGATCGGGGAGGTGCTGCTCGACGCGCACGCCGCGGGCGTGGCCGTCGACGGCGCCGAGGTGGAGCGCTGGCTGCGAATCCTGCTCGGCGCGTTCCTGCTTCGGCTGGTGATCTATTTCGTCGCGCTGTTCCTCACGCATCTGGCGGACGCGCGGTTCGGGCATCTCGTCCAGCTGCGCATGGTCGAGCGGTTCGCGCGGATTCCGCTGGGCTGGTTCACCTCCACCAACTCCGGGCGGGTGCGCAAGGCGCTGCAGGACGAGATCGGCACCGTGCACCAGCTCATCGCACACAAGCCGGTCGACGGCACGAACGCGGTGGTGATGCCGCTGGCGCTGATGGTCTACGCCTTCGTCATCGACTGGCGGCTGGGCCTGCTGACGATCGCCACGCTGCCCTGCTACGTGGGCGCGATGATGCTGCCGCTGATCGGCATGGGCGCCAAGACCGTGGAAATGGATCAGCGGCTGTCGAGCGTGTCGGCCAGGATGGTCGAATTCGTCACCGGCATCGCGGTGGTGAAGGCGTTCGGCCGGGTCGGGCGCGCGCACCGCAGCTATCAGGACGCCGCCGACGACTTCTACGCCTTCTACCTGGACTGGGTGCGGCCGCTGATCCGGGTCTCCGCGCTCGGCACCTCCTTCCTGGCGGTGCCGCTGGTGCTGTTGATCAATATCGGCGTCGGGTCGGTGCTGGTCCACAGCACGACGGTGACGGCGGCCGACGTGCTCGCCACGGCACTGATCGCGCTGCTGATCCCGTACGCGCTGGAAGTACTCATGAATTCGATGTGGGCCCAGCAGCTGGCGGGCGGCGCGGCGCTGCGGCTGGTCGAGCTGCTCGACACCCCGGTGCTGGCCGACGACGAGGACGAGTACGCGCGACCGCACGGGCACGAGGTCGTCTTCGATCACGTGAGCTATTCCTATGGCGCCGACGCCGATTCCGGTCTCGCCGTCGAGGACGTGAGCTTCACGCTGCGGGAGGGAACCGTCACCGCCCTGGTTGGCCCGTCGGGATCGGGGAAGTCCACGATCGCCACGCTGCTGGCCCGGTTCGACGACCCGCGCTCGGGCACCGTGCGGATCGGCGGTGTCGCGGTGTCGCGGATCGCGGACCTGTACTCGCGCGTGGGATTCGTGCTGCAGGACCCGCAACTGCTGCGGATCAGCCTGCGCGACAACATCGCCCTCGGCCGTCCGGACGCCACCGAGGCGCAGATCCGCGCGGCCGCCGCCGCGGCGCAGATCCTCGACGAGATCGACGCGCTGCCACGGGGATTCGACACCGTCTACGGCACCGACACCACGCTGTCGGGCGGCCAGGCGCAGCGCGTGTCGATCGCGCGCGCCCTGCTCGTCGACGCACCCGTGCTGGTGCTGGACGAGGCCACCGCGCTGACCGATCCGGAATCCCAGCACGAGATCCAGCAGGCGCTCTCGGCGCTGGCGCGGGGTCGCACCGTGCTGCTCATCGCGCACCGACCCGAGGTGATCACCGGCGTCGACCAGATCATCCTCATCGACGGCGGGCGCGTCGTCGCGACCGGCACCCACGACGAACTGCTCACCGAACCCGGCTACGCCCGGCTGTGGCGCTCGAGCGCCGCCGGGCACGACACCGGCCGCACGCCGGTCACCGGCACGCCAGAAGGAGATCGGCGATGACCCTGCCCCTGCTCGACATCGGACCCAGGATGGGCCGGATGGTGACGCGTCCCGAGAAGATCCGCGTCGCGCTGGCCGTCAGCGTGCTGGCCGGGCTCGTCGAGGGCTTGGCGCTGGCCGCGCTGCTGCCCACCATCAGCGCGCTGGCCGAGGATGCCCCGGTCTGGGGCCTGGGCCTGGCCGGTTGGCTGTGGGTGCTCGCCGCGCTGGCCGCGGCCAGCTTCGCGGTGAACTACCTGCAGAGCAGCAAGAACTACGCCGTGGCCCTCGACTTCCTGGTCAGCATCCACCGGCTGGTGGGTGACCAGGTGGCCAAGCAGCCACTGGGCTGGTTCGCGCGGCCGGTGGCGGGCCGGCTCTCGCGCATGGTCTCGACCGAGCTGATGTCGGCGGGGGAGATCTTCGCGCACATGTTCGGGCCGTTGGTCGCCCGGATCACCTCGGCGGCGGTGATCATCGTGGCGGCCTGGCTCTGGAATCCGCTGCTCGGGGCGATCCTCACCGCGGCGGTGCCGGTGTTCGTGGTGATCACGCTGGTGTCGACGGGGCTCATGCGCGCCGGTCGCACGATCCACGAACCGGCCGAGATCGCGCTGGCCGACCGGATCGTCGAGTACGCCCAGTGCCAGGGCGCGCTGCGTTCCTGCGGCCGCAGCGCGGATTTCGCGCCACTGGCCGCGGAGATGGACCGCGCCTACCGCACCAAGACGCGTGGTCTGTGGTTCGAGTCGGCGGGGCTGCTGCTCGGCGGGATGGCCACCCAGGGCGTGGTCGTCGCCCTGATCGGCGCCGCCGGGTCGCTGGCGGTGGCGGGCACGTTGCAGGCGGTGCCCGCGCTGGCCTTCATCGGCCTGACCCTGCGGTTCTCCTCGACGCTGTCGGGGATCACCGAGAACGCGGTGGCGCTCGAGTCCCGGCGCCAGTTGCTGGACGCGCTCGACGAGGTGCTCACCGCCGAACCGCTGCCGGAACCGGACGCACCGGCGGTGCTCACCGCGCCCGGCGCCGTGGTGCTGGAGGGCGTCACCTTCCGCTACGCACCGGACGCCGCACCCGCGCTGCGCGAGGTGTCGATCGCCGTCCCGGCCGGTTCGATGACCGCGCTGGTCGGTCCGTCCGGCAGCGGCAAGACCACCGTCGCCCGGGTGATCAGCCGGTTCTACGACATCGAGGCGGGCACCGTGTCGGTGGGTGGCGTGCCGGTCACCGCACAGACCACCGAGCAGCTGATGGGTCAGCTGTCGATGGTCTTCCAGGATGTCTACCTCTTCGACGACACCCTGGTGGCCAATGTCGCGGTCGGGCGTGCCGGGGCGAGCGAGGGTGAGGTGCGCGCCGCGGCCGACCTCGCCGGTGTCACCGAGATCGCCGAACGGCTGCCCGACGGCTGGGAGACCCGGGTCGGGGAGGGCGGTCGGGCGCTGTCGGGCGGGGAGCGTCAGCGGGTGGCGATCGCGCGGGCACTGCTCAAGCGCGCACCCATCGTGCTGCTCGACGAGGCCACCTCGGCCCTGGACGTGGAGAACGAGGCCCACATCGTGGCGGCGGTCGAGACGCTGCGCGAGCAGGCCACGGTCCTGGTGATCGCGCACCGGCTCGACACCATCGCCAGGGCCGATCACATCATCCAGTTCGACGGCGACGGCACGGTGGCCGCTCAGGGCACCCACGACGAACTTCTCGCCGCCGACGGCACCTACGCGCGGTTCTGGCGGCACCTGCACAGCACGCGGGGATGGCAACTGACGAACCATTAGCCTGTCCGCATGAGCGGTGCGGGATGGGCGGCTGGCAAGAAGGTGGGTCGCAAGCCCGCCTTCACCGAGCAGGACGTGATCCGGGCGGCGATGGACGAGGGCATCGACAAGTTCACCCTCGCTGCCGTCGCCGACCGGATCGGCGTGGTCACCACCGCGATCTACCGGCTGTTCGGGTCCCGCGACGACATCGTCGTCGGCTGCCTCGACGCCGTCGCCGCCACTATCCGCCGCCCCGAACCCGGCGCCGACTGGCGCGCGACACTGCGGCTGTGGGCCGACGAGTGCTGGCGCGTGTGCGAGGAGAATCCCGGCCTGCCCCGCGTGGTCTACTCCTTCGCCCCCGCCTTCACCCGCATCAGCCACATCCTCGAGGCGTACGCGGCGAACCTGACCGCGCAGGGCGTCACCCCGGCGCAGGCCATGTTCGCGCTGGACTTCCTCGGCGACACCGTCTTCGCCTGTCACCTCGGCGTGCAGGCCATGCGCACCGTCGACCCGTCCGGCGCGAGCGGCCTGGAGCAGGTCCGGGAAGCCCTGGGCGAGAACACGTCCGTGCTGCGGCCGCAGGACTCGTGGACCGACCGCGGCGCGACCGACGTGAAGGTGGACTTCATCATCTCCGCGCTCGAACACCACTGGCCGGAGATCTGAGAGCCGCCGCGCGGGCATCTTGGCGCCCGCGACAACAGGGTGCGCCGGAAGGCTGTGGCTGCGTGCAGTGACAGTGTTACACAGTGTCACGCACACTGGTGCACGCCACCGTTTCGCCTGGTGTGTGCACCATATTGCTCCGGCGGAAGCGACGGATATCGCTCGACCGGCGGTGGCTCTACCGAAAGCACCATGAATGACTGCAATGGCGAAGGCAAGGCCGTCCGGGGAGAACGCGACAGCGGTCGACCGCGTGGTCGACGTCCTGACCGAGACGGTGCCGGGCACGAATCTGCCCGCGCACGAGATCACTTCGGTGGTCACCGCGTGCCTGGGACTGCTGACCGACGACCGGGCGACCACGAACCGGCTCGAGACCATCCAGCGGCTCGCGGCCCGGTGGGCTTGCGCGGGGATGACCTACGAGTTCGCGCAACGGCTGGTGCACACGGTGTTCCGGGTCCACGTGTCCGGGCGGGACAGGCCCGACACCCAGCGCCTGATCGAGGCCGTGCACTCGGCGACCAGCGCGGTGTCGGCCGGTTTCGCCGACACCGCGGGCTATCACCGTGATCAGGGCGGTCCGGGCGAACTGGCGCGGGCGCTGTTCGCCGAGCGCGGTGTCGCCGAGATCGGCCACCGGCACGGACTGCCGGTGCCGCAGCGGTGCGTGGTGCTGGCCGTGTCGGCCGGGCCGGGTGAGCTCGGGCCGGTGTCGCCCGCCGAACTGCATCAGTGGATCACGCGGTTGTGCCGTCGGCCGGTGCCCGCGGTGCTGGGCGGGCACGGCGGGACGATGCTGGTGCCCGAACCCGGTGTACTGGGGGAGATCGGCGCTGTCGTCGAGGATTCCACGCTCGCGGTCGTCTCGCTGGCGGCGGCGCGCGAGGAGATCGTGGCCGCCCGGCGGCAGGCGCACGAACTGCTCGAGGTGGTGAACACCGTCTACGGCACCCCCGGCATGTATCCCTTCGCGGACTACGCGCTGGAACACCAGCTCACCCGCTCCGGGCCCGGCCGCGACCGGCTGGCGGATCTGATCGCCCCCGTCGCCGCCCACCCGGACCTGCTCGTCACCCTGCGCACCCATCTGCGGTCGGGCCTGCACCGCGGTGTCACCGCCCGCACCCTCTACATCCACGCCAACACCGTCGACCACCGGCTCAAGCGGATCGCCGAACTGACCGGACTCGACATCCTCGACAGCGCGACCATGTGGCAGCTGGACGCGGCACTCGTCGTGCACGATTTCCTGCACCCGGACCAGGCCGTGCGCGGGTGGCGGCCGGTGCGTCGCCGCCCGGTCCGCGGCCGAACCCACCGGGCCGCTGCGCATCTCGCCGAGCCCGCCGACATTCCCGCCTGACCTGCTCGAACAGCACCTCGGTGGCTTCGAGCCGCCGCGACAGCCGGGAATGACGACGGCGGCGACCGGGAGTCCGGTCGCCGCCGTATGCCGCCGTCTAGATCCCGGCGTCGGGACGGGGGATGTCGCCGCGCCAGGCGCCGGTCTCGTGGCCCTCGCTCTCGATGAACTGCTTGAAGCGGTTCATGTCACCGTGCACGCGATGCTGCAGCACACCGAGCTTGTCGGCGACGGTCTCCACGAAACCCTCTGGGTCGACCTCCATCTGGGCGGTGATCCGGGTGTGGGTGTCGTCGAGACGGTGGAAGGTGATGACCCCGGCGTGTTCGGGGCCGCTGTCGGACTTCCACGCGACGCGTTCCTCGGGATGCTGTTCGGTGATGGTGGCGTCGAACTCCCGTGTCGACGGACCGACGTGGATGCGCCAGTGGGTGTGCCGGTCGTCGAGCTGGTCGACCTGCTCCACCCCCTCCATGAACCGCGGGAAGGTCTCGAACTGGGTCCACTGGTTGTAGGCGGTACGGATCGGGACGTCCACATCGACAGTTGCGGCTACCGTGCTCACGGGTACTCCTTCCCCGGCCCGTTCGCGGCGGGGCCGCGGGACCGGATTCGGTTGTGTCGTACACAGAGCGCGGTACCCGGCACCGGTGGTGGCAAACAGGCGTCGCCGGTTCCTACGGCCGGGGCGTCGGCGTCGGTGACGGGGTTCTCGCCTCGCTGCGGTACTGGTCCCACCACGCGGCGCTGTCCTGCGGGGTGGGGTCGGTGCCCTTGGGTGGGGGTGGCGCGGTGGGGACCCGCAGGGCTCGCAGCCGCCAGTCGTCCTCGCGGACCGAGGCCACGATGCGCACCGGGACGACTGCCGTGAGCAGCAGGTAGTTGCCGACGCACACCATCAGGCACAGCGGGGGCACCGAGACCACGGTGGCGATCTCGAGGGTGCTCATCACGATCGGACCGCGCGAGATGGACAGGACGTTGCCGCAGATGCTGGCCAGCACGGCGGCGACGAGCAACAGCTCGTAGACCCGCACCAGGGAGGTGGCCCGCTCGTCGCGGATACCGACCAGCGTGAGGAAGGTACCGGCGAGCAGCGCCACGGTGAGCCCGACCACCACCGGCCACAGCCAGGTGAGGTGTTCGGGGATGCCTGCCGCGCGGGCGAGGGTGGAGGTGAAGGTGAACGAGGCGATCGCCGCCGCGACGACCAGCGCCGACCCTAAGCCCACCAATAGCTTCGGCACCGTGAACGGAACAGGGCGGGGGTACGGGTCCGTGTGGTCCATCAGGCTCCATCCTACGGGCTACGGCCACCAATCATGCAGGCCCCCAACAGAGTACGGCCCCGCGCGAATTGGACACCGTCGAAACTAGGCGGGGGCCTTCACCTCCGGGTCCGGGTCGTCGGTCACCGGGTCGAGCGGCGGGGCGGTGACGGCGTCGATCTGCTCGCCGATATAGCGCAGGACCACCGCGATCATCGCCACCACCGGCACCGCAAGGAAGGCGCCGGTGATCCCGTAGAGCGAGCCGCCCGCGGTGACCGCGAGCAGCACGATCACCGCGTGCAGTTCCATGCTCCGGCTCTGCAGGACCGGCTGGAGCACATTGCCTTCCAGTTGCTGCACCGCGATCACGATGCCGAGCACGATCATCGCGGTGGTGAACCCGTTGCCCACCAGGGCCACCAGCACCGCGAGCGCACCGGCGACGAACGCGCCGACCATGGGCACGAAACCACCGATGAACGTGATCACCGACAGCACCATGGCCAGCGGCACGTCGAGGATGAACAGCGCCGCGCCGATGCAGACCGCGTCGACGAAGCTGACGACGGCCTGGGTGCGGATGAATCCGCCGAGGGTGGCCCAGACCCGTTCCAGCACGGCCTCGATGTGGCGGCCGCTGCCGCTGCCCAGCACCGAGTGCATCCAGGGCAGCAGGCGCGGGCCGTCCTTGAGGAAGAAGAACACCAGCACCAGGACGAGGAACAGGGTGATCAGCATCGAGGTCGCGGTCGAGACGCCGGTGAACACACCGTTGGCGATCTGCGTGCCGCTGGATTGCAGGCGGTCCACGATGGCGTCGACCGCCGAATCGAGCTGCTCGTCGCGGATCTGCAAGGGCGGTCCCTGGATCCAGTCGCGGACCTGGTTGACCCCGGCGGTCGACTTGTCGGCCAGTTCGGGCGCCTGATCAGCGACCGAGGGCACGATGAGCGCGACGACCCCACCCACGATCGCGAGGAAGCCGAGCAGCGTGACGGCCGCGGCCAGTGCCGGGGGGAATTTGTGGCGGGTGAGCCAGCGGGTCGGCGGCCACAGCACGGTGGCCACCACGATCGCCAGCGCCACGGGCAGCAGCACCACCCAGAACCGGGCGACGATCGAGCCGAGCACCCACGCGCCCGCCGCGATGGCGACGATGCACAGCGACCACTTGGCCAGCCACAGCAACCCCCCTCCGATCACATCCCCGCGGTCGCGCCGCGGTTTTCCGTTCGACTGCGTCTCATTGGTCGTCTTCACCGGCCCGGTCACGCTGCCAGTCTGGCATGCGCGCCGCCGCCGATGACACCGACCGCACCCGCGGCATCCTTGACTCGTTCCAGAATGCGGAGAACACTGCGAGCGTGCCCTCGGACGTGGGATTCCAGCAGTTGCTGCGGGATGCGTCGTTGCGTGTGACAGCCCCGCGGGTGGCGGTGCTGAGCGTGGTGCACGAGCACCCGCACACCGACACCGACGCGATCGTGCGCGCGGTGCGTTCCCGGCTGGCCACGGTCTCGCGCCAGGCCGTGTACGACTCGCTGCACACCCTCACCGCTGCGGGCCTGCTGCGCCGTATCCAGCCCCGCGGCCTGCTGGCCCGCTACGAGACCCGCGTCGGTGACAACCACCATCACCTCGTCTGCCGTGCGTGCGGGGCGATCGCCGATGTCGACTGCCAGGTCGGCGCGGCACCCTGCCTGACCGCCGCCGACGACCGCGGCTTCGTCATCGACGAGGCCGAAGTCCTCTACTGGGGGCTGTGCGCCGAGTGCGCCGCTTCCGGCAACGACCCTGCTCACAGCCCGCTCGACCCGTCCAGGAAGGAATGACCATCGTGACCTCCGACAGCCGACCGCCCGATCCGGACACCCACACCCAGAGCACCAGCGAGAGCGAGAACCCGGCGATCCCCGCGCCGACCCCGCAGCCCGACCGCCGCCCCCGCACCATCGAGGACTGGTGGCCCGAGCAGATCGACGTCTCGGTCCTGCACGCGCACTCGTCGAAATCCAATCCGCTGGGCGAGGACTTCGACTACGCCACGGAATTCGCCCGGCTCGATGTCGAGGAGCTGAAGGCCGATGTCGCGGCCGTGCTCACCGATTCGCAGGACTGGTGGCCCGCCGACTACGGCAACTACGGCGGCCTGTTCATCAGAATGAGCTGGCACGCGGCCGGCACCTACCGCATCGCGGACGGCCGCGGCGGTGGCGGCCAGGGCGCCCAGCGCTTCGCGCCACTCAACAGCTGGCCCGACAACGCCAATCTCGACAAGGCCCGCCGCCTGCTCTGGCCGGTCAAGCAGAAGCACGGCAACAAGATCTCCTGGGCCGACCTGCTGGTCTTCGCCGGCAATGTGGCACTCGAGGAAATGGGTTTCCAGACCTTCGGATTCGGTTTCGGCCGCCCCGACATCTGGGAGCCCGAGGAGGTCTTCTGGGGGCCGGAGGACACCTGGCTCGGCGACGAGCGCTACAGCGGTGACCGCGAACTGTCCGGCCCGCTCGGCGCGGTCCAGATGGGCCTGATCTACGTGAATCCGGAAGGGCCCAACGGCCGCCCGGACCCGGTGGCCGCGGCCCGCGACATCCGCGAGACGTTCGGCCGGATGGCGATGAACGACGAGGAGACCGCCGCGCTCATCGTCGGCGGCCACAGTTTCGGCAAGACCCACGGCGCGGGGGACGCCTCGCTGGTCGGTCCCGAACCCGAGGCCGCCCCGCTCGAGCAGCAGGGCCTGGGCTGGAAGAGCGCCTACGGCACGGGCAAGGGCAAGGACGCCATCACCAGTGGTCTCGAGGTGGTCTGGACGGCGACCCCCACCCGGTGGAGCAACGGATTCCTGCAGAACCTGTACGGCTTCGACTGGGAACTCACCCAGAGCCCGGCCGGTGCCTGGCAGTGGAAGCCGAAAGACGGTGCGGGCGAAGGGCTGATCCCCGACCCCTTCGACGGGCCAGCCCGCACACCGACCATGCTGACCACCGACCTGTCACTGCGCGAGGACCCGATCTACGGGCCGATCACCCGCCGCTGGCTCGACCATCCCGAGGA
Source organism: Nocardia sp. NPDC056064 (assembly GCF_042266925.1). Classification (NCBI taxonomy): domain Bacteria; kingdom Bacillati; phylum Actinomycetota; class Actinomycetes; order Mycobacteriales; family Nocardiaceae; genus Nocardia; species Nocardia sp. NPDC056064. The sequence goes on from NZ_JBHJWO010000001.1 coordinate 215,212, forward strand.
ACTGGCCGAGGCCTTCGCCAAGGCCTGGTACAAACTCCTGCACCGCGACATGGGCCCGATCAGCCGCTATCTCGGACCGTGGGTGCCCGAACCGCAGCTGTGGCAGGACCCGGTGCCCGCCGTCGAGCATCCGCTGATCGACGATCAGGACATCGCGGCGCTGAAGAAGTCCGTGCTGGAATCCGGGCTGTCGGTCACCCAGCTGGTCAAGACCGCGTGGGCGTCGGCGGCGAGCTTCCGCAGCACCGACAAGCGGGGTGGGGCCAACGGCGCCCGGGTGCGGCTGGAGCCGCAGCGCAGCTGGGAGGTCAACGAACCGGCCGAGCTGGCGCAGGTGCTGTCGGTGCTCGAGCGGATCCAGCGGGAGTTCGGGTCCGGGGGCAAGCAGGTGTCGCTGGCCGACCTGATCGTGCTCGCGGGATCGGCCGCGGTCGAGAAGGCGGCGGCGGACGCGGGCGTGGACGTCACCGTGCCGTTCCACCCGGGCCGCACCGACGCCACCCAGGACGACACCGACGTGGACAGCTTCGCCGTGCTCGAACCGCGCGCCGACGGGTTCCGCAACTACGTGCGCACCGGTGAGAAGGCCCCGCTCGAGCGGCTGCTGCTCGACCGCGCCTACCTGCTCGACCTCACCGCGCCCCAGATGACGGTGCTGCTCGGCGGCCTGCGCGCCCTGGGCGTCACCCACGGCGACAGCGACTACGGCGTGTTCACGGATCGTCCCGGCGTGCTGACCAACGACTTCTTCGTCAACCTGCTCGACCGGACGATCGAATGGAAGCCGTCGGAGTCCGTCGACAACCTCTTCGAGGGCGTGGACCGCCGCACCGGCCGGGTGCGCTGGACCGGCACCACCAACGACCTGCTCTTCGGCTCGCACTCCCAGCTGCGGGCCGTGTCCGAGGTGTATGCCCAGACCGACGCGCGCGAACGGTTCGTGCGCGACTTCGTCACCGCCTGGGTCCAGGTCGCCGACAACGACCGGTTCGACCTGCGCTGACCCCCGCCGAGCCCGGGCCCGCCGAATCCCGGCGGCCCGGGCTTTCGGCTGTCCAGGGGCTGCGTAGCCGGGTGCGCAGGGGGTATCAGCCACACATCGCTGTTGTCGATGATCGGAGGCATCATGAGCTACATCGACGAGAAGGTCCCGGACGACCGGGGCGGGCGGCTGCGCATCCCGCGCAGCCGGGGCGCGGTGGGCGGTCTGGTGGTCCTGCTGCTGGGACTGTGGGGCGCTCTCATCCCCTTCATCGGTCCGTACTTCGATTTCGCCTTCACCCCCGACGACCCCTGGGTGTGGACCTCGGCGCGTGGCTGGCTCGAGGTACTGCCGGGTGTGGTCGCGATCGTGGGCGGGCTGCTCATGCTGATGAGCAGGAACCGGGTGGTGGCCGGTTTCGGTGGCTGGCTCGCGGTGGCCGCCGGGGCCTGGTTCGTGATCGGCCCGTTCCTGGCCGACCTGTTCCGTCTCGGTGACGTGGGCACCCCCGTCGCCACGGGCGATTTCAAACGCGCCCTGCTGAACCTGACGTTCTTCTACGGGCTGGGCGCGCTGATCGTGTTCTTCGCCGCGAGTTCCCTGGGCCGGCTGTCGGTGCGCAGCGCACGCGATATCGCCTTCGCCCGCCGGGAGGCGATCACGAGCACCGGTGGTGAGCGTGTGGTCGAGGAACAGGTGGTCGTCCCCGACGACACGGCCACCCACGGCAGGCACCTGCGCAAGCCCGACATGCGGCACCGTCCGGTCTGAGAACCGGGGTCAGCCGGCCGCGGTGATCTGCTCGCGCAGGATGTCGCCGTGGCCGGCGTGGCGGGCGAATTCGGCGGTCATGAACACGTAGATCCAGCGCACGCTGACCACGCCCACGCGCGGATGTTCGCGGAGGGCGTCGAGGGGGACAGCCGCCGCGACCGCGCGGGATCTCGCGCTCGCGCGCTCGAATTCCGCGATGACCTCGTCGACGGTCTCGGTGTCGTCGACGTGGAATCCGCCGTGTTCCCAGAGCGGTCCGTCGCAGTCGCGGTCGGCGAGCCGCCCGAGGGTGCGCTGGAACCACATCCGCTCGGCGAACGCGGCGTGCTTGACCAGGGTGATCGGAGTGGTCAGGGAGGGGACGAACCGATTCCGAATCCAGCACCCACGGCACCCGGCCGCGCCTCATACTGGTTGGCGCAAGGTGACTGCTCGACCGATACAGACACTGTTCGCCGGTGAGAGGGAGGTTGCTCGATGCACGCCAATGTTGGCGATCGGCTCGTGGTGCACGGCCGCACGGTCGGCCGGACGGATCAGACCGGGGAGATCGTCGAAATCCGCGGAAGCGACGGCGCGCCACCCTATGTGGTGCGCTTCGAAGACGGCCACGAAGGTCTCATGTTTCCCGGCCCCGACAGCGTGATCGTCCCCCAGGGCACCTGAGGCTCGCCGCCGGAATATCGCTTGCGGCGGCGTCCCGCGGTACCGCACACTGGGCGGCCGAGGCCGGGACCTGCGCAAACCCGGATGCTGAACGAGCGGACGGGTGATTCATGTTCGAGGTGGTCATTGCCGGAGGCGGGCCGACCGGGGCGATGCTGGCGGCCGAGCTGCGGTTGCACGGGGTGCGGGTGCTCGTGGTGGAGAAGGAGACCGGGCCCGGACCGTCGACCCGGATCGTCAGCCTGCACGTACGCAGCCTCGAGCTGATGGCGATGCGTGGGCTGCTGGAGCGGCTGGTCGCCCGGGGGCGGCGACGGCCGGTCGGGGGCATCTTCGCCGGGATTCCCGCACCCGCGCCCGCGGGGCTGGAAGACGCGTACCTGCTGGGGATTCCGCAGCCGGTGATCGATGAGGTGCTCACCGAACACGCGCTCGCGCTGGGCGCGGAGGTCCGGCGCGGATGCGCGGTGGCCGGATTCGAACAGGACGAGGACGGGGTGACCGTCGAGCTCGCCGACGGGCAGCGGGTGCGCACCCGGTACCTCGTCGGCTGTGACGGCGCCCGCAGCACGGTGCGCAGGCTGCTCGGTGTCGGGTTCCCCGGCGAACCCGCCCGCAACGACACCCTGATGGGCGAGCTGGAAGTGGGCGTGGCGCCCGAGGAGATCAGCGCCGCCATGGCCGAGCTGGGCCGCACCACGCGTCGCGTCACGCTGCGGCCCTTCGGCGAGGGGATCTACAGCGTCATCGTTCCCGCCGAGGGCGTCGACGAGGACCGCGCGCAACCGCCCACCCTGGCGGACTTCCAACGGCAACTACGTGCCCACGCGGGAACCGATTTCGGCGTGCACTCCCCGCGCTGGCTGTCGCGGTTCGGCGACGCCACCCGCCTCGCCGACCGGTACCGGGTCGGCCGGGTGCTGCTGGCGGGCGACGCGGCCCACATCCACCCGCCCATCGGCGGCCAGGGCCTGAACCTGGGCGTCCAGGACGCGGTGAATCTCGGCTGGAAACTGGCCGCCCGGGTCCACGGGTCGGTCTCCGACACCCTGCTCGACACCTACGAAACCGAACGGCATCCCGTGGCCGCCGCCGTTCTGGACAACACCCGCGCCCAGACCGAACTGCTGTCCACCGAACCGGGCGCGCGGGCCGTGCGCGCACTGCTCACCGAGCTGATGGACATCGACGCGGTGAACCGCCGCCTGATCGACAAGATCACCGCCGTCGACATCCGCTACGACCTCGGCCCCGGCCCCGACCTGCTCGGCCGCCGGCTGCCCGACCTCGCCCTGGGCGAGGGCAGCCTGTTCGACCGGCTGCGCCACGGCCGCGGCACCGTCCTCGACCGCACCGCGGGCCTGTCGGTCGACGGATGGTCCGGCCGCGTCGACCTGCTCACCGAACCCACCGCCGCCCTGGACGCCCCGGCCGTGCTGCTGCGCCCCGACGGGCACGTCGCCTGGATCGGGGACGACCAGCAATCCCTGAACGAGCAGCTCGTGCGCTGGTTCGGCCCACCGTCGGACTGATCTCCGACGAATCGTCGGCTGCGAGCCATCCGGTGTGGTGGGCTGGCCGAACTCCGTGACATCCCCTCGCCGCGGCGCTTCGCCGCCAGTACGGAAGTGACGGAAAAACCATGCGAACCCTGCGCAGTACTCTCCTGGCGGCAGCGCTTCTCGGCTCGGTGCTCGGCGCCGCCGCCTGTTCCGACGACGACTCCACCACCTCGACCACCTCCTCCGCCTCGATGACCTCGATGCCGATGACCTCGGCACCCACCACCGGCGACGCCGCCGCCGGGCTCGTCGGCGCCGGGTGCGCGGAATACGCCGCCCAGGTGCCCAGCGGACCCGGCTCGGTCAGCGGCATGGCCCAGGACCCGGTGACGGTCGCCGCCTCCAACAACCCGATGCTCACCACGCTCGTGGCGGCCGTCTCGGGCCAGCTCAACCCCGAGGTCAACCTGGTCGACACCCTCAACGGTGGCGAGTTCACCGTGTTCGCGCCCGTCGACTCGGCGTTCGCGAAGATCGACCCGGCCACCATCGAATCGCTGAAGACCGATTCGGCCACTCTGACGAAGATCCTCACCTACCACGTGGTGCCGAACCAGATCGCGCCCGCCGACATCCCCGGCACCCACAAGACCGTCGAGGGCGCCGACGTGACGGTCACCGGATCCGGTGACACACTGAAGGTCGGCGAGGCGAACGTGATCTGCGGCGGTGTCCGCACCGCCAACGCCACCGTCTACATGATCGACAGCGTGCTCATGCCGCCCGCGTCGTGACGCGGACCATCGCGGCGCCGAGGGCGGGAACGCCGGGGAAGAAATTCCCCGGCGGCACCCATCCGGGCCTGGGAGCAGGCCGAAATCCCTCTCATGCCGACGTCAGGGACGACACGATGACCGACCGGCCGGGCACCGCACCGATCCGTTTGCGTGCGGTCGATCCGGCACCCGCCTGTCCAGCGGGGCCCCGCGACCATGCCGTGCAAGCCGAGCTGGTGGGGTTGCTGGGCCGGGTCGCCGACCGGGACCGGACCGCCTTCGCCGAGTTCTATCGCGCGACCAGCCCGCGTGTGTTCGGGCTCGCGTTACGGGTGGTGCGCAATCACGGCGCCGCCGAGGACGTCACGCAGGAGGTGTTCCTGCAGGTCTGGTCGCTGGCCGCCGGCTACGACCCCGGCAAGGCCAGCCCCATCGGCTGGCTGATGATGCTCACCCACCGCCGCGCGGTCGACCGGGTGCGCGCCGAACAGTCGGCCACCACCCGTGACCTGGTGTTCGGGCACGCCCACCTGGGGCGCGACCACGACAGCGTGGCCGAGGCGGTCACCCAGCGCCTCGACGAGCAATCGGTCCTGGACTGCCTGCACACCATGACCGAGCTGCAACGCGAAGCGGTCGCCCTGGCCTACTACAGCGGCCGCACCTACTCCGAGGTCTCCGAGACCCTGGACGTGCCGCTGCCGACGGTGAAGAGCCGGATCAGGGACGGCTTGAAACGACTAGAGAACTGCTTGACCGGAGGAAACACCCGATGAGCGAGACAGATCGGCAGACCCCCTGGTCCTGGCTCGACGACGCCTACCCGTACGCCCTGGACGCACTCGACCCGCAGCAGCGCCGCGCCGTCGACGACCGGCTCGAGGCGGCAGGCCCCGAGGAGGCCGAACAGTTCCACACCGCCGTGTGCCGCATCCAGGAAACGCTCGCCTCGCTGACCGTGGTCGACTCGGTGCCCCCACCGGCCCGGCTCGAAGCGGCCCTGATGCAGGCGCTGGACCGGCTCGACCCGCAGGTCCGTCCGCTGATCCGCCGCGACAGCCGGTGGCGCCTGCGCTGGCTGACGGTGGCCGCCGCCGCCATCATCGCCGTGGGGGCCGGGGCCGGGATCGCGGTGGTGATCGACCGGACCGGTGACAAACCCGAGACCCTCACCGCGCAGCAGGTGCTCGAGGAACCCGACAGCCGGTCGTCCTCGGTGCCCATGACCGGTGGCGGTGAGATGACGGTGCACCAGTCCACCGCGCTGGGTGCCGCGGCGGTCTCGCTGGGTGACATGCCCACGCTGCCCGCCGACCGCGCCTACCAGCTGTGGCTGATCCCCGACGACGGCACCCCGCGATCGGTGGCGCTCATGGACGGCCGGACCTCGGTCGTCACCCCGGTCGCCGGCACCGACACCCTCGCGGTCACAGTCGAACCGGCCGGTGGCTCGCCGGGACCGACCACCTCCCCGATCGTCAGCATGGTGGTCGGCTGACCCGTCCCGTGACGGGCCATGCCGGCACCCCGAGAAAACAGGAGTGACAGCATGGTTCGCACACCGGGTCGCACCGGAGCCGCGGTCGCCGCGACGGCCGCCGCGGCGACGGTGCTCGGCGTGGGCCACCTCGTGGCCGCGCTGGTGGACCCGAACGCCTCCCCGTTCTACGTCCTGGGCGCGACGGTCATCGACCACACCCCGAAGTGGTTGAAGGACAATGCGATCCGCTGGTTCGGCACCAACGACAAACTGGCGCTGGCCATCACGATGGCGGTGGTCATGGTGCTGGCGGCCGCGCTCATCGGCCAGCTCGCGCGCCGCAGCCCGGCGCTCGGGGCGGGCATCCTGGCCGGGCTCGGTGTCGCGGTGGCCGTGCTGGCGCTGCTGCGGCCCTCCGCGACCCCGGGTTTCGCGATTCCCTCGCTGGTGGGTGCCGTGGCGGGCGCCGCCGCGCTCTGGCTGCTCTTCCGTGCACCGGCCGATCACCCGTCGGGCGAGGGCCCGGCCCGGCGCACCTTCCTGCTCGCCGTGGCCGGTGTCGCGGCCGGTGCGGCGGCCGCGGGCGCGGCGGGCCGATTCCTCGGCAGCCGCCTGCGCGACATCACCGCCGACCGGGCGGCCTTCGTGCTCCCGCCCGTCGCCGATCCCGCCCCGCCGGTGCTGCCGGAGATGGATCTCCCGGTCTCGGGGCTGACCCGTTTCGTCACCCCGGCCGACGAGTTCTACCGCATCGACACCGCGCTGCAACTGCCCGCGCTGACCAGGGCACAGTGGCGGTTGCGCATCCACGGCATGGTGGACCGCGAGCTCGAACTCGACTTCGAGGACCTGCGTGCCCGCCCCGCCGTCGCGGCCACGATCACCCTGACGTGCGTGTCGAACGAGGTCGGCGGCGATCTGGCGGGCACGGCGACCTGGACCGGCTACCGGCTCACCGACCTGCTCGCCGACGCGGGACCGTCCTCTGAGGCCGACATGATCCTGTCGCGCAGCGTGGACGGCTTCACCGCGGGCACCCCGCTCGACGCGGTACTCGGCAACCCGGACGCCCTGCTCGCCGTCGCCATGAACGGTGCCGCCCTGCCCGTCGCCCACGGCTATCCGGCGCGGATGGTCGTGCCCGGCCTCTACGGATACGTCTCGGCCACCAAATGGGTGGTCGACCTGGAGGTCACCCGCTTCGATCGGGCCCGCGCGTACTGGACCGAACGCGGCTGGGCCCCACGGGCACCCATCAAGACCGCGTCCCGGATCGACGTCCCGGCCGCCTTCGCGACCCTGCCCGCCGGACCGGTGACGGTCGCCGGAGTCGCCTGGGCGCAGGGCCGCGGGATCACCGGCGTGGAAGTCCAGGTCGACGACGGTCCCTGGCGGCCCGCCACGCTCGCCACCGCCTACTCCCTCGACACCTGGCGGCAGTGGACCTGGATCTGGGACGCCCCGCCCGGCACCCACACGCTGCGCGTGCGCGCCGTCGACGGCACCGGCGCCGTCCAGACCGAGGCCCGCGTCACCCCGTTCCCCGACGGTGCCACCGGTCGGCACAACCGTGTGGTCACCGTACGCTGAGACAACCGGGTCAGGCGGTGGTGGTGTGCCGGATGACGATGTCGCCCAGGGAGTTCCGCGCGTACACCGCGACGGTCTCCGTGGCACCGGACTCCGCGATCGGCCCCATCCGATTCCGGATGGTGCCCAGCAGCGCGGTGGTCTCCAGCCGGACGGCACTGCCGGGATGGATACCCACCTCGAGCTCGCCGACGGAGGTCTCCAGACGTAGTTCGCCCCGGGTCGCTTCGCCGATCCGGACATCGCCCTTGGCGGTCTTCGCGGTCACCGACTCCGCCGGACGGTCGATCGTGATGTCACCCAGGGACACCGTCAGATCGCAGCGACCGATGTCGCCCGTGGCCAGTACCTGTCCGACGCCGGTGGTGCTGGTCAGCGTGGAGCCGGCGGGCACCTCGATGTGCACGGCGATGGTCGGGTTGCCGCCGAACGGGGTGTTGGTGCGCCACGATTTGGGGGTGGTGACGCGCAGGACACCGTCGGTGTAGTCGACCGTGGTGTTGTCGGCGGCGCGCACGTCGGCCTTGGCGGACGGGTCGGCGGGCCGGACGATCACCACGCTGTCGGTGCGGTCGGTGGCGACGACGGTGAGGTCGCCGGACAGCAGTTCGACGGTGACGGCGACGGGCCGCGGGGTCGGGAAGGTGGTCACGGTGTGCTCCTCGGTGCTGGATGTTCGGTACGGGAACCACTGTCACCCCTGCGGCTGATATGTCCCTGACACCGCGCTGACGCCCGTGCCGACACGATGTCGGCCGACGGATCAGCGGGCGGGCCGGGCACAATGGGCGCGTGCAGATCGGGATGCTCGGACCGTTGGAAGTCCGCACGGACGACGGTGGATCCACGGAAGTGCCGGGCGCCCGCCTGCGGGCCCTGGTGACCGCGCTCGCCCTCGACCCCGGCCGGGCCGTCCCGAAGACCACGCTGGTCGACTGGATCTGGGGCGAACAGCCCCCCGCCGACGCCGCGAATGCCTTGCAGGCGTTGGTCTCCCGAGTACGTCGCGTGCTGCCCGCGGGCTCCCTCGACGCGCCCGCGGGCGGCTACCGCCTGCTGGTGGACCCCGACGCCGTCGACGCCGTGCGCTTCGAACGGCTCCTGGAGCGGGCACGCGGCGCCGACGACACCGAACGGACGCGACTGCTGCGCGAGGCCATGGGGCTGTGGCGCGGCGCGCCCCTGCCGGATCTCGGCGACGCCGCCGTCCCGGTGATCGCCCGCTTCGAGGGACTGCGCCTGGCGGCGCTGGAAGACCTGTACGAAGCCGAGATCCGGCTGGGTCGCGGCCCGGAACTCGTCACCGAACTGACCGACCTGCTCGCCCGCCACCCCCTGCGGGAACGGCTCGCCGGTTCGCTCATGCGGGCACTGGCCGCCGCGGGCCGGGGCGCCGAGGCACTGACCGTCTACCAGCGCCTCCGCGAAGAACTCGCCGACGAACTCGGCGCCGACCCCACCCCGGAACTCTCCGCGCTGCACGTCGCGCTGCTGCGCGGCGAAGTCGGGGCGCGCGACGAACCGCCCACCAACCTGCGCGCCGAACTGACCAGTTTCGTCGGCAAACACACCGAGATCGCCGTGGTCCGCGAACTCCTCGCCGCCCACCGGCTCACGACCCTGACCGGGCCCGGCGGCTCGGGCAAGACCCGGCTCGCGGTGGAATCCGCGCGCACCGTGCTCGGTGACCTGCCCGACGGTGTCTGGCTGATCGAACTGGCGGGCACCACCGGCGGCACCGACCCGGCCCACCAGGCGCTCGCCACACTGGGCCTGCGCGACGCCCTGCTCGGCAGTCCAGCGCACGCCGACCCGATGGACCGGCTGATCGCGGCACTGCGCGACCGCGAAACCCTGCTCGTCCTGGACAACTGCGAACACGTCGTCGAATCGGCGGCGGCCTTCGCGCACCGCGTGCTCGGCGCATGCACCCGGGTGCGGATCCTCGCGACGAGCCGCGAACCCCTGGGCATCACCGGGGAGGCGCTGTGGCAGGTCGAGCCGCTGGGCCTGCCCGCCCCGGGCGCGGCGGTCGAGCAGATCGAATCCTCCCCGGCGGTCGAGTTGCTGCGCGACCGGGCCGGGGCGGTCCGCCCGGATCTGCCCGGCGACCCGGAGAGCCTGGCGGTCATGGCACGGATCTGCCGGGCGCTCGACGGGATCCCGCTGGCCATCGAGCTGGCCGCGGCCCGGCTGCGCACCCTGTCCCTCGACCAGCTGGCGCACCGCCTCGACGACCGGTTCCGGCTGCTCACCGGCGGCAGCCGCACCGCCATCGCCCAGCACCGCACCCTGCGCGCGGTGGTCGACTGGAGCTGGGAACTGCTCGGCGAGCCCGAACGGCAGGTGCTGCGCAGGCTCGCGGTGTTCTCCGGCGGCGCGAGTCTGGAAGCAGCCGAACAGGTCTGCGCGGGCGGGGACGTCGAACCGTGGGAGGTGCTCGAGCTGCTCACCGCCCTCACCGAGAAGTCTCTGCTGCAGGCCACCACCGACGGCAGCCCACGGTTCCGCCTGCTCGAGACCATCAAGCGCTACGCTGCCGACCGGCTCGCCGAATCCGGCGACACCGAGAGCGCCCGCCGCGCGCACCTCGACCACCTCACCACCCTGGCCGCCACCGCCGAACCCCACCTGCGCCGCGCCGACCAGCTCGAGTGGCTCGCGGTGCTCGCCGCCGAACACGACAACATCACGACCGCCCTGCGCGGCGCGCTCGCCGCCGGTGACGCGCCCGGCGCCATGCGGCTGGCCGCGGCGGCCGGCTGGTACTGGTGGCTGGCCGGTCACAAGGGCGAGGGCGCCGACCTGGTCGTCGCGGCCGCGGAACTGCCCGGTGAGGTCGACGACGAGACCAGGGCGCTGGTCTACGGGCTGATCGTGCATTTCGCGAGCTCGGGCCGCAAGGACGAACAGCAGGTCGCGCAATGGATCCGCGCCGCGCGGCGCTTCGGTCGCGACACCGCGAACCCGCATCCGGCGCTGCGCTTCACCGTCGCCCTGGAACGCATGCTCGACGGACCCGCGGAATTCCTGCCCGCCTTCGAAGCCCTGCTGACCGACGACGATCCCTGGGTGCGCGCCCTGGCACGCCTGCAACTGGGCAAACTCCGCACCGTGCTCGGCCACGACGGCCCCGAACCCGACGAGTACCTCGCCGCGGCACTGGACGAATTCCGCGCGATCGGTGAACGCTGGGGCATGTCCTTCGCGCTCACCGAACTGGCGAACCGAACCGCCCAGCGCGGCGAATTCGACTACGCCATCGCCCTTTTCGACGAAGCGGTGGCGGTGGTCACCGAGGTCGGCGCCGACGAGGACGCGGTCGGCATGCGCGCCCGGCAGGCACAGCTGTACCACCTGCTCGGCGACCACGATGCGAGCGCGGCCGCGCTCGCCGACGCCCAGCGCCTGGCCGACCAGAACGGCTGGCCGACCGCCCGCGCCGAAGTCGCCCTCGCCCGTGCCGAACTCGCCCGCTGGACCGACGACCCCGCCCTGGCCCACGAGCAGATCGCCCTTGCTTGCACGCTCCTCGGCCCCGACGCCGACGAGCCGGTCCACCAGGCGATGACGCACACCCTGCTCGGCTACCTCGCCGAGGACCTCACCTCAGCACGCGCCCACCACGCCACCGCCTACACCGCCGCCACGACGGCAGGCCACGCACCCTTGCTGGCCACCGTCCTCGTCGGCCTGGCCGATCTGACCCTCCGCCACGACGAGCCGGAACGCGCCGCCCACCTGCTCGCCGCGAGCACCACCATCCGTGGCCTCCCCGACCTTTCCCACCCCGACGCGCTCAGAATCGAACAGTCGGTGCGGGAACGGCTCGGCGACACCGCTTTCCGCGCGGCCACCAGGGTGGGCTCGACGGCCGACCCGGCGGAACTGGCGGTGCTCACCCTCGCGCGTTGATCGGCGGGGGTCAGCGCAGCTGTTCGGCCACGAACGCGGCGGCCTCGTCGCGGTTGCCGTTGACGAAGTACAGGAAGTGGCCGTAGCTCAGGGCATTGCCGAAACCGGCGGCGGGGTCACCGCCCGCGCACACACGGTCGCCGCTGCTGCAGTAGTCGTGCAGGCGGTCGGCGAATTCGGCGAGGGCGCCGGTGGGCAGGGGACCGGTGCCGGAGAGGGCGGGGTCGGCGGTGCCGCGGTTGTAGGGCTCGGCGCCGTTGTGCAGGGGGCTGCCGAACAGGGCGACGGCGTCGATGCGGGCGGCTGCCCGGTCGGTGAGCGCGGCGCGGTCGGCGAGGGTGTTGCCGATGACGCGGGCGCCCTGCGAGTACCCGAGCAGGACGAGCTGCTGTTCGGGGCAGGCGGCGGCGGTGTCGTTGAGCAGCGCGGTGAGGTTCTCGACACCGCGCACGCTGCTGTCGGGATTCATCGAGGCGGGGTACTCCAGCTCGGCGACCGTGGCGGTGCGGCCGGACTCCTGGGCGATCCGCTTGCCCAGGGGAGTGAGCAGCAGGCTGCCCGACTGCGGTTCGAGGGTGCCGCGCACGGTGACGACCCGGAGCTGCGCGCACTCACCGGCATTCGCGGTGGGCTCGGCGGTCGCGGCGGGGAGGGCGGGCAGTGCCATCGCGGCGGCTGTCACGGCGGCGGAGAGCAGGATTCGGGATCGACCACGCATCCGCCCACTGTAATGCGTGCGCAGGCCCTCGCGGCAGGGGCGAATCGTGCCCGACCCCACCGCGCGTCCTCAGTCGAGGTCGATGGCGACGGCGCGCCCGGTGCGGAACCAGTAGTCGTGCAACTCCCGGATCTTCGCGCGCGACGGCAGTCCCCGCAGATGTATCAGGCATTCGCCGAGATCCAGCGGAACCACGGTGTCGCACAGCAGAGTTCGCGCGGTCGCGAGCTCGCCGGGATCGGTGATCTCCCGTGCCGTGCCGTGATGGATGCCGTCGGGCAACCGCACGGTGACCGCCGGATCGGCCCGGATATTGAGCAGCCACGCGTTCACCGCGCCGGGCCGCTCGACGGTGATGTTCGGTGGCATCAACTGCACCAGATAGGCCCGGTCGCCGTCGCGCAGTACGCGCACGCACTTCGGTCGCGGTTCCCCGGTCCTGCGCCCGGTGGTGGTGAGCACGCCGTAGCCACGCGGCACATGGATCCGGAACAGCGGCCGCATCGCATCGCTGAGCAGCTTGCCGTGGCGCGCGGTGCGGATCAGCCGGCCGTGCTTGCCCAGGGCGGCCTGCGCCTGCGCGCGCCGAGCCTGCTGGTCTGCGTCCATCACTCCATGATGCGCCCGGTGCGGACCACGCACCAGCAACCATTTGCCGAAACGGCAATTTCGCTTGCCGCCTTGCCGTGAACGAGGTGACGCTGGACCGAACCCCGACCCGAGGAAGCCGATGACCATCACCTCGTCCGTCCATTCATCGAGAATCCCACGCGCGCTGGGCATCACCCTGCTGGCGCTGCTGCTCACCGTCTCCTGTGGCACCACGTCCACCGAGGCCGTTCCCGGCTATGCGGCTGCGACCGCCGGTGACCCCGAATTCGCTGCCTTCCGCCACGAATTCGCCGAGATCGACGGCGTCCGAATGCATTACGTGACCGGCGGCAGCGGCTCGCCGGTCGTCCTCCTGCACGGCTGGCCGCAGACCTGGTACGGCTGGTGGGAGATCATGCCCGAGCTCGCCGAACACCACACCGTCTACGCCATCGACCTGCCCGGCCTCGGCGACAGCACCGGAACCCCGATCGGTTACAGCACAGCCACGCTGGCGCGCTACGTCCACACCCTCGTCGCCGAACGGCTCGGCCTGCGGGACGCGGCCGTCGTCGGCCACGACTTCGGCGCCGCCGTCGCCTTCCACTACGCCGCGCAGTTCCCCGCCGACACCGCCCGCCTCGGCTACCTCGACCTGCCGCTGCCCGGCCCCGCGGTCGACGCGGCGACCTATCGCACGATGAGCTGGCACATCGCCTTCCACGCCCAGCCCCGCGTACCCGAAGCCGTGGTCGGTGACGACGTCCGCGACTACCTGGCGCTGTTCTATCCGCAGGTCTCCTTCGGCGGCACGGCTTTCGGCGGGACCGGCCAGGATTCGCCGTTCACCACCGCCGATCTCGACGAATACACCAGAACCTATGGCAGACCGGAGAACCTGACCGCCGGGTTCGAGCTGTATCGCGCGCTGGAGGCCGATGTCCGCGAGGGCGTCGAGGCCGCGCCGAGCGCCGTCCCGACCCTGGTCATGACCGCCCAGGGCCAGCTCGATCCCGTCCGCGCGAGCATCGCCCCGCGCCTGACCCGGATCGTGCGGGCGGTGGACGTACCGCGCGCGGGGCACTGGCTCGTCGAGGAGAACCCCGGATTCGTCACCGCGGAACTGCTGGACTTCCTGCGCGAGTGAGCGGGCAACGGGATCGTCATGTCGGCTCCCCGGGCCGGGTGGGTATGCGACCGACGAGAGCCCGTCCATCGGGTGCCCGGAGACAAGCGAGAGGAGTTCGATCTCGTGGAGGACATCGTTCGGCCGTTGATCGTCGTGCTCGGCACGATCGCGATCACGGTGCTGGCGGGACTGCTGGTCGACCGCGGCCTGCGTTTCGCCGCGCGGCGCAGGCCCGACACCCACATGCCGATGCTGTTGCGGCGCGTGCAACTACCCCTGCAGGTGCTGCTGGGCACGCTGGCCCTGCATCTCACCTATCCGCTGGCAGAGCTGGACCTGCGCCAGGACGTCGTGATCCGCAATGTGCTGGCCACCGCGGCGCTGCTGGCGGCGGCCTGGCTGGTGGTCCGGCTCGCCGACGCGGTCGCGGAGAACCTGCTGCGCCGCTACGCCGAGCGCACCAGCGACACCTCCCGGGTGCGCCAGCTGCGCACCCAGCTGGGACTCGTGCGCCGGGTCATCACCTCGGTGCTGGTGGTGACGACCGCGGCGGTGGCGATCCTGCTGCTGTTCCCGAGCCTGCGCACGCTGGGCACCTCGATGCTGGCCTCGGCGGGCGTGATCGGCATCATCGCCGGTGTCGCCGCACAGTCGACGCTGAGCAACCTCATGGCGGGGCTGCAGATCGCCTTCGGTGACTCGGTGAAGATCGGCGACACCGTGGTGGTGGAAGGCGAATGGGGCACCGTCGAGGAGATCACCCTGGCCTTCCTGACCGTGCGGATCTGGGACGACCGGCGGCTGACCATGCCGGTCTCCTACTTCAACAGCAAGCCCTACGAGAACTGGTCGCGCGGCGGACCGCAGGTCACCGGCACGGTGCTGCTGCACCTCGACCACAGCACGCCGGTCCCGGTGCTGCGCGAGCACCTGCACGACTACCTGCGCGGCAGGCCCGAATGGGATCGGCGCACCTGGAGCCTGCTGGTCACCGACAGCACCCCGGTGAACATCGTGGTGCGCGCGGCGATGTCGACCTCCAACGCCGACGACGCGTGGACGCTGCGCTGCGCGGTGCGCGAGGAACTGCTGGACTGGCTGTCGCGCAACCACCCGAACGCGCTGCCCAAGATCCCCACCGCCATCATCGACAGCGACAGCGCGGCGGCACCCGAGCGCGAGGAAGTCGGCGCGCGATGACACGGCGCAGCCGCGCGAGGGCACGGGATACGGTTCTCGGAGGAGACCGAAGGGAGACGGCATGACCAGCGCATCCGAAGTCGGCGACTTCGCCGAGCGTCACGGCGTGACCCTCGCGTGCGCGGAGTCGCTGACCGGCGGCAACCTCGCCGCCGCCCTCAGCGCCGCACCCGACTCCGCCCAGTGGTTCCGCGGCGGGGTGGTCGCCTACTCCGTACTGGTCAAACAGCAGGTCCTCGGCGTGCCGGAGGTGCCGGTGGTGTCGGAGACCGCCGCGCTGGCGATGGCCGAGGGCGTGCGGAAGCTGACCGACGCCGATGTCGCCGTCGCCACCACCGGCGTCGGCGGGCCCGGCCCCGACGACGGCGAACCGGCCGGATCGGTCTGGTGTGCCGTCGCCACCCGCGCGGAGTCCTGGGCGGTGCACCGCGACTTCGACGGCGACCCCGAAGCGGTGCTGTCACAGTCGGTGGACTGCGCGCTCGCGCTGCTGCACGAAGGTCAGGCCCGCCCCGTGTCCGGCCGGTAATTCGGCGTTGCGGCGCCGGACCGAGCCGCGTTGGTAGCGTGGCGCAGGTGTGCGGGTGCACACCGCACGCGAGGAATACCGGTGGCAGGCCGGAGACGGCAGGCCGCGTTGGTCGATGGAATCGGTGTCCCCCGGACGAGAGGCCGTTCGATGCGCGCGCAGATCACCTTGACCGTCGACGGGCGACCACGGACCGTCGAGGTCGACACCCGGAGCACCCTGCTGGATGTGCTGCGTGAGCAGCTGGCCGTCACCACGCCGAAGAAGGGCTGTGATCACGGCCAGTGCGGATCGTGCACGGTCCTGCTCGACGGCAGGCGGGCCACCCTGTGCCTGGCGCTGGCCGTCGCCCACGACGGCGCGACCATCCTGACCGCCGACGGACTCGCCGACGGCGACACGCTGCATCCCGTCCAGCAGGCCTTCCTCACCCACGACGGTTTCCAGTGCGGTTACTGCACCCCGGGCCAGATCTGCTCGGCGGTCGGCATGCTGGAGGAGGTGAAGGCGGGCATGCCCAGCCTGGTCACCGACGACGCGGCGGGCGGGATCACGCCGAGTGGGATCACGCTCAGCGCGGAGGAGATCCGGGAGCGGATGAGCGGCAACCTGTGCCGCTGCGGCGCCTACCCAAACATCGTCGCCGCCATCCAGGAGGCGCGCGGATGAGGGAGTTCGACTACGAGCGCGCCGCCGACGCGGCCCACGCGGTCGCCACCGTCCACGCCGATCCCGACGCCGTGTTCCTCGGCGCCGGAACCAATCTCGTCGACCACCTCAAACTCGGTATCACCGCGCCCGGGCGCCTGGTGGACGTCAGCAGGCTGCCGTTCGACGAGGTGACCGAGCGCCCCGACGGCACCGTGCGGGTCGGCGCGGCCGTCCGCAATGCCGACCTGGCCGCGCATCCGCTGATCCGCGCCCGCTACCCGATGCTCTCGGCCGCCCTGCTCGCCGGTGCCTCACCCCAGCTGCGCAATCTCGCCACCACCGGCGGCAACCTGCTGCAGCGCACGCGCTGCGTCTACTTCCAGGACCCGACCGTGCCGTGCAACAAACGCGAACCGGGCAGCGGCTGCTCGGCGATCGGTGGGTTCGACCGGGAACACGCGGTCCTCGGCGCCTCGCCGGAGTGCATCGCCACCCACCCCTCGGACATGGCGGTGGCGATGGCGGCACTGGGTGCGACCGTGCGGGTCCTCGGTGCCGACGGCGAGCGCGAGATCCCCGTGGTCGACCTGCATCGGCTGCCCGGCACCGCACCCGAGCGCGACACCGTCCTGCACCACGGCGACCTGATCACCGCCGTCGACCTGCCCGCCCTCGGCTGGGCCACCCGCTCCACCTACCGCAAGGTGCGTGACCGCGCCTCCTACGCGTTCGCGCTGGTCTCGGTCGCCGCGGCCCTCGACCTCGACGACGGCGTCGTGCGCGATGCGCGGATCGCCTTCGGCGGCGTCGCGCACAAACCGTGGCGTGCCTTCGCCGCCGAGGACGCCCTGCGCGGCGCGGCCGCCACCGAAGAGAATTTCGGCGCCGCCGCCGACGCCGAACTCGCCGCCGCGCGACCCCAGCGCCAGAACGCCTTCAAGATCCCCCTGGCCCGCGCCGTGCTGGTGGCGACACTGCGCGACCTGGCCGGGCAGGAGGCGCGATGACCCTCCAGCCCCGGGCCATGGGCACCGCGCCCACCCGCCTCGACGGACCCGCCAAACTGCGCGGCCGCGCACCCTACGCGATGGAACACCCCCAGCGAGATCCCCTGCACGCCTTCCCGATCCAGTCCACCATCGTCCACGGACGGATCCGCGAGATCGACACCGCCGCGGCCGAGCGCACCGACGGCGTGGTCGCCGTGCTCACCCAGCACAATGCCGCGCGGCTGGTCTCCGACGACGACCAGGAGCTGTTCATCCTGCAGAACGGCGACATCGCGTTCCGCAACCAGCTGATCGGCGCGGTCGTCGCCGTCAGCCCCGAGATCGCCCGCGAGGCCGCGTCGCTGGTGCGGGTGAGCTACGACGAAGAACCGGCCGACCTCACCTTCGGCACCCACCGCGACGATCTCTACACCCCCGAGGACGTGAGCGGCGGTTTCGCCGCCGACACCGCCATCGGCGACGTGGAGAACGCGCTGGAACTGGCCCCGGTCACGATCGACCACACCTACACGACCCCGATGGTCCACAACAATCCGATGGAACCGCACGCCACCATCGCCCGGTGGACCGGCGACACCCTGACACTGTTCGACTCCACCCAGGGCCCGCACGTGGTCCGGTCCACGATCGCGGCGCTGTTCGGGCTCGAACCCGAACAGGTGGAGGTCATCGCGCCGTATGTGGGCGGGGGCTTCGGGTCGAAAGGCGAACCGCACGCCAATATCGTGCTCGCCGCCCTGGCCTCGAAACTCGTCGGCGGCAGGCCGGTGAAACTGCCGCTGACCCGTCAGCAGCTGTTCTCCCTCGCCGGATACCGCACACCCACCGTCCAGCGGGTCCGGCTCGGCGCGCACCGCGACGGCACCCTCACCGCCATCGCCCACGAGGTGCTCGAACAGACCTCCACGGTCAAGGAATTCGCCGAGCAGACCGCGATCGGCACCCGGATCATGTACTCCTCGGCGAGCCGCGCGACCTCCCATCGCCTCGCGGCCCTGCACGTCCCGGTCTCGTCGTGGATGCGCGCGCCCGGCCACTGCCCCGGCATGTACGCGGCCGAGACCGCGATCGACGAACTCGCCGTCGCCCTGGAGATGGACCCGATCGCCCTGCGCGTCCACAACGAACCCGAAGTCGACCCGGAATCGGGGCGGCCGTTCTCCAGCCGCGGCCTGGTCGAATGCCTGCGCACCGGCGCCGAACGGTTCGGCTGGGCCGACCGCGACCCGGCGCCCCGCACGCGGCGGGACGGACGCTGGCTGGTGGGTACGGGCGTCGCGGCCGCGACCTATCCGGCCGACGTGTCCGCGGGCAACAGCGCCAGGGTGCGCTGGACCGGCGACCGCTACGAAGTCGCCATCGACGCCATGGACATCGGCACCGGCACCTGGACCACCCTCGGCCAGATCGCCGCCGACGCGCTCGGCGTCGGCCAGGACCGGATCGACCTGCGCATCGGCGACTCCCGCCTGCCCACCGGCACGGTCGCCGGCGGGTCCAGCGGGATGGCCTCCTGGGGTTCGGCCGTCGTGGCGGCCGCCCGGGCCTTCCGCGAACGGCACGGAACCGCACCCGCCGACGGCGCGGAGGTCACCGTGGACGCGCCCGAGGACCCCGCGCGCGCCCAGTATTCGACCCATGCTTTCGGCGCGCATTTCGTCGAGGTGCGGGTTGATGCCGACACCGCCGAGATCCGGGTGCCGCGCGTGCTCGGCGTCTTCGCGGCGGGCCGCATCATCAATCCGCTCACCGCTCGGTCGCAGTTCATCGGCGGCATCACCATGGGCGTGTCGATGGCCCTGTTCGAGGAGAGCCAGTTCGACACCCGGTTCGGCCAGGTCGCCAACCACGACCTCGCCGGATACCACATCCCGGTCAACGCCGACATCGGCGAGATCGACGTGCACTGGATCGACGAGCACGACCCGCACGTCAACCCGATGGGCAGCAAGGGAATCGGCGAGATCGGCATCGTCGGCTCCGCCGCCGCGGTCGGCAACGCGATCCACCACGCCACCGGCGTGCGCGTGCGCGACCTGCCGATCCGCGTCGAGGACCTGCTCGGACGGTGAGCGCGCTGTTTCCGCGCCGCCCGCGCGGGTAAGGCGCCAACAGAATGTCCACCGGACCAGGAGATGCAGATCATGCCCCAGCAGACGTGGAGTGCCAAGCGCGAACGGCAGTACCAGGACATCAAGAAGTCCGAGCGTGCGCGCGGGCGCAGCGAGAAGCGGGCCGAGGAGATCGCCGCGGCCACGGTGAACAAGACCCGGTCCCAGCACGGTGAGACCAAAGGCAAGCGCGGCGGTCAGCGGGCGCAGGGGAGCGGCAAGACCCGCGACGAGCTCTACGCGGAGGCGCGCAAGCGCAATATCGACGGCCGCTCGAAGATGAACAAGCAGGAACTGGCCCACGCCCTCGGTCGCTCCTGACCCCCTGCGAAAGGGTTCGCCATGCAGATCGGGTTCAAATTGGCGGCCGAGGCGTTCGGTCCGCACGAACTGGTGCGCCAAGCCGTGCGGGCCGAGGCGGCCGGCTTCGATTTCGTCGAGATGAGCGACCATTTCCACCCGTGGCTGGACAACCAGAACCACTCGCCGTTCGCGTGGACCGTGCTGGGCACGATCGCGGCGCGCACCGAACGGATCGGTCTGGCCACCGGCGTGACCTGTCCGATGATCCGCTACCACCCCGCGATCATCGCCCAGGCCGCCGCGACCACCGCGCTGCTGTCCGACGGGCGGTTCACCCTGGGCATCGGGTCGGGGGAGCGGCTCAACGAGCACATCGTCGGCGGGGACTTCCCGCCCGTGCGGGTGCGTCAGCGGATGCTGCGTGAGGCCCTCGAGATCATCCGGTTGCTCTGGCGCGGCGGCTATCGCAGTTATGACGGGCGGTATCTGTCCGTGTCGGACGCGCGCGTGTTCGACCTGCCCGAGACGCCACCGCCGATCGCGGTGGCCGCGGGCGGTCCGCGGGCGGCCGAACTCGCCGCCGAACTCGGCGACGGCCTGTTCGCCACCGAACCGAAACCCGAACTCGTCGAGGCCTTCCGCAAGGCGGGCGGTGACGGACCGCGCTACCTCGAGGTGGGCGTGGCCTACGCCGAGGACGAGCGCACCGGCGCGGAGGCGGCGCTGTCGACGAACCGGTGGTCGGTCGGCGGCTGGAAGGTGATGAGCGAGCTGCCCAATCCGGCCAACTTCGCCGCCGCGACCACCACGGTGCGCGTGGAGGACATGCTCGACGCCATGATCTGCGGCAACGACCCGCAGCGCTATGTCGCCGCCGTGCGCGAGGCGGCCGAGGCCGGATACGACCGCGTGGTGCTGATGAACACGGGACCCGACATGGACGCGTTCCTCGATTTCTACCGCGGCGAGCTGAACGATCTGCTGCGCGCCCAGACCTGACGGGAGGTCACGATGGTGATGCGCGTCGGCACGTCGGGCTGGCAGTACCGGGATTGGCGCGGGGTGCTGTACCCGCCGGACGTGCCGGTGCGGCGCTGGCTCGAGCACTACGCCCGGGCCTTCGCGACCGTCGAATCGAACAACGCCTTCTACCGGCTGCCCAGCCGCGACACCTTCGCCGCATGGCGCGACCGCACCGGCGACGACTTCGTGGTGGCGGTGAAAGCCAGCCGCTACCTCACCCACATCAAGCGGCTGCGCGATCCGGACGAGCCGGTCGCGCGCCTGCTCGACCGCGCCGCGGGCCTCGGTGACCGGCTCGGGCCGATCCTGCTCCAGCTCCCGCCCACCCTGCGCGCCGACGCGGACCTGCTCGACGCCTGCCTGCGCTGTTTCCCCGACTCGGTGCGTCTACTTCAACAACGACCACGGCGGCGCGGCCGTGCGCGACGCGATCACCTTCGCCCACCTGGCCGACCACGCCGGCGCCGCGGTGACCCGCGTCCCCGATCTGTCCGAGACGGTGGCGTCATGACGACCTATCCCGGTGCGGCCGACTACATTCCGGACACCGGCGACCTCGACACCGTCCGCGCGGCCGCGGACCGCTGCCACGGCTGCGACCTCTACCGCGACGCCACCCAGACCGTCTTCGGCGACGGCGCCGCCCACGCGCGCACCGTCCTGATCGGCGAACAACCCGGCAACGACGAGGATCTCGACGGCCACCCCTTCGTCGGCCCGGCAGGCCGCCTGCTCGACCGCGCCCTCGACGACATCGGCGTCGACCGCGACACGCTGTATCTCACCAACGCGGTCAAGCACTTCCGCTTCCAACAGCGCGGCAAACGCCGCATCCATCAGCAACCCCGCCGCACCGAGATCGTCGCCTGCGCACCGTGGTTGAGTACCGAACTCGACCTCGTCGCTCCCGAACTGGTGATCTGCCTCGGCGCCATCGCCACCCACGCGATCCTCGGCCCGCAGGCCAAGGTCACCGAACTGCGCGGCGGCCTGGTGGAACACGAGCATTTCCGCGTCGGCGTCACCGTGCACCCCTCCGCCATCCTGCGCGCCCCGGACCGCAGCGTGGCCTACTCGGCGTTCGTCGACGATCTGACGACGCTGTTCGCCGGGTGATCCGCGCGGGTGAGGAAGACGCGCTCGAGCAGGGTGCGCAGGTGATCTCGGTCGTGGTCGCTCAGGCGATCCAGTCCGGCGCGGGTGGCGTGCATCTTCGCGCGGATGGCGTCGGTGACGCGTTCGCCCTCGGGGGTGATGACCAGGGTGGTGACGCGGCGGTCGGCGGTGCTGGTCTCGCGGCGCACCAGGCCGCGCTTCTCCAAGCGGTTGATGATGCCGGTGACATTGGACGCGTCACAGCCCATCCGCTCGGCCAGCGCGCGCATGGCGACGGGGCCGCGGCGCAGCACGGTGAGGGTCTTGCCCTGGCTGGCGGTGAGGTTCTCGCTCGCGGCGGCCGCGGTGAAATCGCCGTAGTAGACACCCAGTGAGATCGACAGCAACTCCATGAGCTGGTCTGCTCCGGTCGGGGTCACGGCGGTCATGAGATCACTCTATCCGCAGAAACTTGACTATCTCAAATATCTGCGCCTAGCGTTGCTTGAAGTTCTCAACCTTCGACATTGTCAAGTAGCTAGCAGGAGAAGCCAGTGATCGTCACCGATACCTCGCGCACGGCCGAGGTCCTGTCACGGCCCGTCACCCTCAACGGCCTGACCGTCCCCAACCGCATCGTGATGGCGCCGATGACGCGCATGTTCTCGCCCGACGGCATCCCCGGCGACGACGTGCGCTCGTACTACGCGCGGCGCGCGGCGGCCGGTGTCGGCCTGATCGTCACCGAGGGCACCTACGTCGGCCACGATTCGGCCGGGCAGAGCGACCGGGTGCCGCGCTTCCACGGCGAGGAGCAGCTGGCGGGCTGGGCGAAGGTCGCCGCCGACGTGCACGCCGCGGGCGGCACCATCGTGCCGCAGCTGTGGCACATCGGCATGGTCCGCAAGCAGGGCGAACCTCCCTTCGCCGACGCGCCCGCCGTCGGCCCCTCCGGTATTCGCGTCGACGGCACCGAGGGCACCGGCAAGGCGATGACCCGGGCCGACCTCGACGACGTCATCGGCGCCTTCGCCGACGCCGCCGCGGCCGCCGAGCGCATCGGCTTCGACGGTGTCGAACTGCACGGCGCCCACGGCTACCTGCTCGACCAGTTCCTGTGGTCGCGCACCAACCGCCGCGAGGACGGCTACGGCGGCGACCCGGTGGCCCGCACCCGATTCGCGGCCGAGATCGTCGCCGCGGTCCGCGCGGTCGTCTCGCCCACCTTCCCGGTGATCTTCCGCTACTCGCAGTGGAAGCAGGAAGCCTACGACGCGCGCCTGGCCGAGTCCCCGCAGGAACTGGAAGCCATCCTGGCCCCGCTGGCCGCCGCGGGCGTCGACGCCTTCCACGCCTCCACCCGCCGCTACTGGCTCCCCGAATTCGACGATTCCGACCTGAACCTGGCCGGGTGGACCAAGAAGCTCACCGGCAGGCCCACCATCACCGTCGGCTCGGTCGGCCTCGACGGCGACTTCCTGCGCGCCTTCGCCGGCCACGGCGCCGAACTCGGCAACATCGACAACCTCCTCGACCGCATGGAACGCGACGAATTCGACCTGGTCGCCGTCGGCCGCGCCCTGCTCCAGGACCCGGACTGGGCCGCCAAGCTCCTCACCGGCCGCCTCGACGAGGTCGAGCCCTACGACGCGGCAGCGCTCGAGACCTTGAGCTGAGCGTCAGTGCCTGCCCTCGGTGAACTCCTCGACGATCTTCGCGCAGAAGGCGGGCAGGTCGTCGGGGTTGCGGCTGGAGACCAGGCCGTTGTCGGTGACGACCTCCTGGTCGACGACCGTGCCGCCCGCGTTGCGGATGTCGGTGCGGACGCTCGGGTAGGAGGTGAGGGTGCGGCCGCGGACGGCGTCGGCTTCGACGAGGGTCCACGGGCCGTGGCAGATCACGCCGATGGGCTTGCCGGTGGCGGCGAACTGCTTGACGAAGCCGACCGCCGCCGGGTCCTGGCGGAGTTTGTCGGGGTTGGTGGTGCCGCCGGGGAGCAGCAGGGCGTCGTAGTCGTCGGGGCTCGCCTCGCCGACGACCTGGTCGACGGGGAAGCTGTCGCCGGGTTCGACGTCGTGGTTCATCGCCTGGATCGAGCCGGACTTCAGCGACAGCAACTCGGTGCTCGCACCGGCCTCTTCGACCGCCGCACGCGGCTGGACGAGCTCGACCTGTTCCACTCCGTCGGTGGCGAGGATGGCGACGGTCTTTCCGGTCAGCGGATGCTGGGGCATGGGTTTCCTCCTGGGTCGGGGTCTGCCAGGCGCATACCCGCTCCCGCCCGCCGAAACAGCTCCGGTGATTGAGGGCGGGGGACCCGGGTAGGGCGAGGGGGACAGTGTTACCCAGCGATGGAGGTAGGTGGACTCATGACATCCATGGATCCAGATCCCGCACGGACCCCCGATCTCGAGCCGGGCGGCGGGGTGCGGCCCGGGGCCACGCCGCCGGAAACGGCGCAGACCTCCGGGTTGTCCGCACCCGAACCGCGCACGAGCACCCGGTTCCCGCCGACCGGGATCGGCGCGATCGCGGTGGTGGCGCTGCTCATGGCGGTATTGATCGCCGCCGCGATCGGGGTTCTGGCCGCGCTGTGAGTGCTGCGCCCTACTGCTGCCCGGGGTCGACGGTGAAGTCGGAGCGGTCGGTGCCGGCGGGCCGGTCGGGCCGGAAGGAGACGACCGGGTAGCCGTGTTCGGGGTCGGTGCCGATCTGGGCGCGGACCCGGTAGACCTGCTCGACGAGCTCGGCGGTGATCACCTCGGCGGGCGTGCCCAGCGCGACGACCTGTCCCCGGTCCAGGATCAGCAGCCGGTCGCAGAACATGGCGGCCAGATTGAGGTCGTGCAGCGCGATGTAGCTGGTGACCGGTAGGGCCGCGACCAGGGCGAGGATGTCGAGCTGGTGGCGGATGTCGAGATGATTGGTCGGCTCGTCGAGCAGCAGTTCGCGGGGCCGCTGGGCCAGGGCGCGGGCGATCTGGGTGCGCTGGCGTTCCCCACCGGACAGGGTGTGCCAGCGATCGCCCGCCTTGTGCGTCATGCCGGTGTGGGCCAGGGCCTCGCGCACCGCCTCGGCATCGGCACCGGCGTCACCGCCGAAGACACCGCGATGTGGGATGCGCCCGAGCGCGACCACGTCCGCGACGGTGATGTCGACCTCGGTGTCGGCGTGCTGGTCGACCACCGCGACCCGGCGCGCGATCCGGTTGCGGCGCAGGGTCGCGAGGTCGATGTCGTCGAGCAGCACCCGGCCGCTGTCGGGGCGCGCGATCCCGCTGAGCAGCCGCAGCAGTGAGGATTTGCCCGAACCGTTGGGCCCGAGCAGGCCGATGGTCTCCCCGGCCACCGGCTCGACGGTGATCCCGTCGAGGATCAGCTGACCGCCGCGCGTCCAGCGCAGCTTCTCCGAACGCAGGGTCATGCCATGGCCCGATTCCGCAGCAGCAACACGATGAAGGCGGGCACCCCGATCAGCGCGGTCGCCACGCCGACGGGAATCTCGGTGGGCGCGAACACCGTCCGGGCCACCACATCGACCCACACCGTGAACACCGCCCCCGCGACCACGGCGGCGGGCAACAGCCTGCTGTGCCGGGGTCCCACCACGAAGCGTGCCGCGTGCGGCAGCACCAGTCCCACGAAACCGATCGCCCCGGCCGCGCTGACCAGCGCCGCCGTGGTGAGCGCGGTGACGGCGAGCAGCAGCGCGCGCGTGGCCCGCACCGGAATGCCGAGCGCGGCCGCCGAGGACGCGCCGAAGGTGAACGCGTCCAGCGCGGCCGCGCGGCTCAGGCAGATCACCAGACCGACGGCGGTCACCGTGGCGCACACGGCCACATCGGCCCAGTCCGCGCCGGCCAGCGAGCCCAGCAGCCAGAACAGCACCCCGCGGGTCTGCTCGGCATCGGCGCTGGAGACCACGATGAACGAGGTGAGCGCGGAGAACAGCTGGGTCCCGGCCACCCCCGCCAGCACGATCCGCGCGGTGCCCCCGCCCGCGGCGGCGGCCAGCACGAGGACCAGCGCGAACGCGGCCACCGCGCCACCGAAGGCCCCGGCGGCCAGGGAGATCGACCCGGCGCCGAGCCCGAGGACCGCGACCAGCACCGCCCCCGTCGACGCGCCCGAGGAGATGCCGAGCACGAAGGGGTCGGCGAGCGGATTGCGCAGCACCGACTGCAGGATGGTCCCGCACAGCGCCAGTCCCGCCCCGCACACGGCGGCCAGCAGGGTCCGCGGCAGGCGCAGCTCCCACACGATGCCGTCCTTGATCCGGCTCACCCCGGCCTCACCGAACCCGAGATGCTCGCCGACGACGGCGTAGACCTCGCCCACCGACAGGTTCGCCGGGCCGATGGTCAGCGCGACCGCGATCGAGCAGACCAGCAGGACACAGCCGGCCACCAGCGCGAGCGCCATCACGGCGGTGCCGCGCCGCGGTGCGAGCCCGGTCAGCGGACCGGTCCCCACTGGGCCAGCGCGGCGGCGAGTTTCTCCACGCCGTCCACGGTGCGCAGCGACGGATTCAAATCGGCACCGTTGACCACGACGAAGCGCTGCTCCCGCACGGCCGTGAGCTGCGAGGTCACCGGATGCGCGCGCAGGAAGGCGATCTTGCTGTCGAGGGCGTCGCCTTCGATGGTGCGCCTGCTCAGGTCGGCCAGCACCAGCACCGACGGGTCCCGGTCGGCGACGGCCTCCCAGCTGACCTGCGGCCACTCGTCGGTGGTGTCGGCGAAGATGTTGCGCGCGCCGACCGCGGCGGTGATGATCCCCGAGGACCCGCAGCATCCGGCCATGTACGGGGTGTTCAGGTCGGAGAACCAGTAGGCGATGGAGGTGTCGGCGTGTGTGCCCGCGGTGGCGGCGGCCGCGGCGAGCCGCTGCTGGAGCGAGGCGACCAGTGCCTCGCCCCGGTCCTCGACATCGAAGATCGCGGCGAGCTGCCGGATCTCGGTGTACACCGAGTCGATGCGCAGTGGTTCGGTGCGCGCGCCGTCGGAGTTCACGCTCACCGCCGATTTGCCGTCGCAGTCGGTGGGTGACAGATAGGTCGGCACGCCGAGCTGCTCGAACCGGTCGCGATCGGCCACGCCGCCGGGGCCGAGGGTGCCGCCGAAGGACGCGGAGACGAAGTCGGGTTCGGCGTCGAGGACCACCTCGAGGGAGGGTTTGTTGTCGGCCAGGCGCGGCACGGTCGCATTGGCCTCGGCCAGATCGGCGCGCACCGGATCGGTCCAGGTCGCGGTGCCCACCAGCCGGTCGGCCAGTCCGAGCGACAGCAGGATCTCGGTGGAGCCCTGATTCAGCGAGACCGCGCGCCGCGGTGGCGCGTCGACGGTGACCGAGCGCCCGCAGTTCTGCAGCGTCAGCGGGAAGCCGTCGGCGGAGGCGGCCTGGTCGCCGCCGGTGTCGGCGGCGCCGCAACCCGCGACCGCCAGGGTGAGAACGGACACGGCACACAGGTGCCGGAAAGCCAGGCGCATCGCGCGGGACTCCTTCATCGGGTCGGTCATCGGGTGGCCGCGAGACCGGCGGCCAGTTTCTCGATCGCGTCGATCTCGCGGATACCGGGGTCGAGCTCGGAGCCGGTCAGCACCACATAGCGCTTGTCGCGCACCGCGCGCATCCGGCTCGTCGCCGGATTCGATTCGAGGAACGCGATCTTGGTGGCCAGAGCGTCACCGTCGACCCGCTGACGGCTCAGCTCGGCGAGCACCAGGACATCGGGATCGGCGGCCACGACCGCCTCCCAGTTGATCTCGGGCCAGTCCTCGCGCTGGTCGGCGAACACATTGCGGGCCCCGGTCTCGCTGGCGTACAGCCCGGGGGCCGAGCAGCAGCCGGCCATGTACGGGGCCTCGAGCCCGGAGAACCAGAACGCCACGGTCGGCGCGGGGTCGGCGGGCGCGCCCGAGGTGGCCGCCGCGAGGCGTCCCTTCAGCTGGTCGACCAGCTGCGCGCCGCGTTCCTGCACGTCGAAGATCCGGGCCAGCTCGGTGATCTCCTGGAAGAGCGTGTCGACGGTGAGCGGCGCGGTGCGGGTGACGGTCTCGCCCTCGACCGTGGCGCCCGTGCACACCGACGGCGACTGATAGGTGGGCACGCCGAGCTGGGCGAACCGCGACCGCTCGGCCACCACCGCGGGGGTGAAGGTGTGCGCGCTCGCCGAGGTCACCAGGTCGGGCTCGGTGGCGAGCACGGTCTCGAGCGACGGGTCGTTGTCGGCGAGCCGGGGCACCTTCGCGTTGTCGGCCGCCAGGGCGGGCAGGACCGGGTCGAACCACGTCGAGGTGCCGACCATCCGGTCGGCCAGCCCGAGCGCGAGCAGGATCTCCGTGGACGCCTGATACAGCGACACCGCCCTGGTCGGTGCCTTGTCGAAGGTGACTCGCACCCCGCAGTTGTCGAGGGTGAACGGGTAGCTGGTCCGGCCGGGCAGGCTCGTCGTCGGGTCGGTGCGGGAGGCGGTGGAGTCGGTGCCGCCGCACGCGGTAGCGGCCACCAGGCAGCAGGCCGTGGCCAGCGCGGCCGGCAGCCGGCGGGATCGAGCCGTCGAATTCACGCGGGAGACCATGGTCGGTGGACCTCGTTCCGGACGGCCGGCGTGCTGTGCCGGGTGGTGGCGGACGCGGGCCGGGCGGCCTCGCGCAGCGGAATCGGCGGGCGGACGCACTGCGCGCCGGAGGACTGCACCCAGCCGTGCTCGGTGCTGGTGTGGCCGAGGACGGCGGGCTGGGCGAGGTGGGCTCGCTGCGCCCGCACGGCCGCGCGGGCGGCGTCGAGTTCGGGTGCGACGGCGTCGGTGCCCCGGGCCAGCGCCCCGGCCAGGATGCCGACCTCGGTAACCTTCTCCGCGCCAAAGGCCAGCCATGAGCGCAACCGCTCGTCGAGGGTGGCCTCCGGGGCCAGCGAGTACGGAACGTGCAGCAGCGAACACGAACTCGACACCGCCACCGATCCCGCGCTGCCCAGCAGCGAGCCCAGGGTGCTCAGCGCGGCGTCGAGATCGGTGCGCCAGAAGCCGCGGCCGTCGACCACCCCGGCCACCAGCAGTTTGCGCGTGAGCGCGGGCACCGAGGCCACCGCCTCGAGGGTCGTGCCCGCGGTGAAATCCAGTGCGACACCGTCGATGCCCATGTCGGCCAGTGCGGCCAGGGTGGCGCCGGGCGGCCCGAAGGGCACGGCCACGAGCAGCGCGGGTCTGCGGGAGGTACTGGCCAGGGCGGCGTAGGTGGTGCGCAGGTGGGCGATCTCGCGTGCGGTGAGCTCGGTGGCCAGGATCGGCTCGTCGAGCTGGACCCAGCTCGCGCCCGCGTCGGCCAGGGCGGAAAGGAGTTCCCGGTAGCGGGGGACCAGCTCGGGCAGCCGGTCGAGGGCCGCGCCCCGCGCGTGGCGCGAGAGTTTCAGGAAGGTCAGCGGGCCGATCACCACGGGCCGGGCGGGGACGCCGAGCTCGACGGCCTCGGCCAGCTCGGCCAGGAGCGCGTCCGCGTGCAGGGTGAACCGCGTCTCGGCGTCGATCTCCGGGACGAGGTGGTGGTAGCCGGTGCCGAACCACGGCGCCTGGTCGAGCGGGGCGACGGTGGCGGTGCCGCGCGCGGCGGCGAAATAGCGGTCGAGGGGGTCGGCGATGCCGAGCACCCGCGCCGGGAGCGCGCCGAAGAGGGCGGCGGTGTCGAGCATCTGATCGTGGTAGGAGAAGGTGCCGACCGGGATCGAGTCCAGGCCCGCCGCGGCCAGCACGCTCAGGTGGGCCAGGCGCAGCTCGCGCGCGGCGCTGTCGAGGCGGTCGGCGTCGATGAGGCCGGCCAGATAGTCCTCGACGGCCTGCCGCAGTTCCCGGTTCGGCCCGATCCGGGGCAGGCCGAGAACGGTCGCGGTGAACGGAGTGGGCGGGACTGCCACGGTCATCGTCTCCAGTGCGGTGCGGACGGCCGCCGGCCTGTCGGGCGGCGTCGTCCACCGAGCACCGGGAGCGACGCGAGGTCGCACGGGTCGGAGAAGCGGTCGCGCGCCCGGTCCACGAGGCGGTGGCCGCCGGACACGGCGTGTCCGGCACAGCGGGCAGGTCTTCGGACTCGCGGGCACCGGCCTGATTCGGCCGACCTACTGGCCGTCGCTTCCCGGGCGGGGTGCCCAGTGCGTGATGACGGCGGTCGTTCCTGCTCACCGCTGCGGGACAGTCCCGGATTCCCACCGGGTTCCCTCTGGCCGGCGGCCGGAGGTCCGGCACACCGGTTTCGACACGTCCACCGCGGGAGGTCGGACCGTCCCGGGCTGGTGAGCGTGAACCAGCTGCGCGCTCATGATAGTCCCGCCTCGACCGGGCCCGTGGGGTATCCCGGCCCGGGCGGCCGGTCGCCGGGCACGGCACCGTATGCTGTCCCGGCAGCTGGTTCGCCGGTGGCGAGGACGACGGGAGCCCCCGCGCCGCCGCCGGTGTCGACACCTGACGCAACGGGACCGTTGCGCGGTGAAGAGGGAACCCGGTGGAATTCCGGGACTGTCCCGCAGCGGTGAGCAGGAACGAAAGCCGTCATTCGCACTGGACCCATGTCCGGGAAGCGACGGCCGGTAGGTCGGCGCCCAGGGGCTCCGGTGCCCGCGAGTCCGAAGACCTGCCGCTGTGCCGGGCGCGCCGCGTCCGGTGGTCGTCGCCTCGTGGATCGGGCGCACCGCCGATCGAATCCCCGTGGGGTGCCGGGTCGGCGTGCGCGCGAAAAGGGTGGCGGCTGTTCGCCTGCAAGCCAAGGGAGTTCCGCTGTGGTCGCCTCCACCAGTGCCCAGTCCGTCAATACCCAGTCTCTCGGTGAGCTCGATCCCGAGTTGGCCGCCGCGATGGCGGGCGAGCTCGCCCGCGAGCGCGACACCCTCGAGATGATCGCTTCGGAGAACTTCGTGCCCCGCGCGGTCCTGCAGGCGCAGGGTTCCGTGTTGACCAACAAGTACGCCGAGGGCTACCCCGGCCGCCGCTACTACGGTGGCTGCGAAGCCGTGGATGTGGTCGAGACGCTGGCTCGTGATCGGGCCAAGGAACTGTTCGGTGCCGAGTTCGCCAATGTCCAGCCGCATTCGGGGGCCCAGGCCAACGTGGCGGTGTTGATGGCGTTGATGAACCCGGGGGAGACCCTGCTGGGTCTGGATCTGGCCCACGGTGGTCATCTGACCCACGGGATGCGCCTGAATTTCTCGGGCAAGCTTTATGACGTGCATTCCTACGGTGTGTCCAAGGAAGATCACCGTATCGACATGGACGAGGTGCGTGACATCGCGCTCAAGTCGAAGCCGAAGGTGATCGTGGCCGGCTGGTCGGCCTACCCGCGTCACCAGGATTTCGCGAAGTTCCGTGAGATCGCCGACGAGGTCGGTGCCTACCTGTGGGTCGACATGGCGCACTTCGCCGGTCTGGTCGCCGCGGGTCTGCACCCCTCGCCGGTGCCGTATGCCGACGTGGTGTCCTCCACCGTGCACAAGACCCTCGGCGGCCCGCGTTCGGGGTTGATTCTGGCCAAGCAGGAGTTCGCGAAGAAGCTGAACTCGGCGGTGTTCCCGGGTCAGCAGGGTGGCCCGTTGATGCATGTGATCGCGGCGAAGGCGGCGGCGTTCAAGATCGCCGCGTCGGAGGAGTTCAAGGATCGTCAGCAGCGCACGCTGTCGGGTTCGCGGATCCTGGCCGAACGCCTGACCGGTGCCGATGTCGCCGGTAAGGGTATTTCGGTGTTGACCGGTGGTACGGATGTGCATCTGGTGCTGGTGGATCTACGTAATTCCGAGCTCGATGGTCAGCAGGGCGAGGACCTGTTGCACGAGGTGGGGATCACGGTGAACCGGAACGCGGTGCCGTTCGATCCGCGTCCGCCGATGGTGACGTCGGGTCTGCGGATCGGTACCGCGGCGTTGGCGACGCGTGGTTTCGGTGATGCGGAGTTCACCGAGGTCGCCGATGTCATCGCCGCGGCGTTGGCGGGTACTTCCGATGTCGAATCCCTGCGTGGTCGGGTGTCGAAGCTGGCTCAGAGTGTCCCGCTGTACCAGGGCCTCGAAGACTGGAATCTGCTCTGAGCGGCCACGCGCCGAGCACGACGCGGGGCCGAGGAGAACAGCGATGACAAGGACCGGTTCGGGACTACCCGGGTGCGGTGGAAACAGCAGTGCCGCAGGACATTCGGTGGCCGAGAGCCTGCGTGCGCACGCGGGCCGCGGTGTGCCGTTCTCGGTGGAGTTCAACCCGCCCCGCGACAGCGCGGGCGAGGCACGCCTGTGGCGGACCGTGCGCGACTTCGAGCGCATGCACCCGGCCTTCGTGTCGATGACCTACGGTGCGGGCGGTTCCACCAAGGACCGCACGGTGCGCATCACCGGCGACCTGGCCAGGGAGACGACGCTGCTGCCCGTCGCCCACCTGACCGCGGTCGGCCACAGCGTCGCCGAACTGCGCTCGCTGGTCGGCGCCTACGCCGATTCCGGTATCCGGAATCTGCTGGTGCTGCGCGGCGACCCGCCGGGCGACCCTTTGGGGCCGTGGACCAAACACCCCGACGGCGTGGGCTACGCGGAGGAACTCGTCCGGATCGTGCGCGATCTCGGCGACTTCCACGTCGGCGTCGCGTCGTTCCCGCAGGGCCACCACCGCTCCCCGGACCTGGCCCACGACACCAGGCATCTGGTGGCGAAACTGCGTGCGGGCGCGGAGTATTCGATCACCCAGATGTTCTTCGACGTCGAACACTATCTGCGGTTGCGGGACCGGGTCGGCGCCCTGGACCCGGTCGAGGGCGCCAAGCCCATCATCCCGGAGCTGATGCCGATCACCTCGCTGCGCACGGTGGCGCGCGCCGAGGAACTCAGCGGTCGCGCGCTGCCCGCCGCGGTCATGGACCGGCTGCGCCGTGCCGCGGGCAGCGGCCCGGAACCGGATCAGGCGGCGGTCCGCGCCGAGGGCATCGCCCTGGCCACGGAGATGGCCGAACGCCTCATCCGCGAAGGCGCCCCGTGCCTGCACTTCATCACCCTCAACTTCGCCAAGGCGACCGGTGAGGTGCTGGCCAACCTGGGCTACGGCGTCACGGAGGCACCACTGGCGGTGCGGTGAATACCGGCCGGCTCGCCGCGGGTGCGCGGCGAGCCGGTCCCGGACGCGCAGGCCCGGCGGCGGGTACGGTTGCCTGCGGCTGCGCCGAACCGAGGAAGAGACCCGATGACCGACTCCCTGCTGCTGTCCCGCCGCGATCTCGAATTCCTGCTCCACGACTGGCTCGACGTCACCGCGCTGACGAGCAGGCCACGTTTCGCCGACCACGATCGCGCCACCTTCGACGCGGTACTCGACCTCAGCGAGGCGATCGCGACCAGGCACTTCGCCACCCACAACAAGAAGAGCGACGCCCAGGAACCGACCTTCGACGGTGAACGGGTGCACATCATCCCCGAGGTGGGGC
This sequence comes from Nocardia sp. NPDC056064, assembly GCF_042266925.1. Classification (NCBI taxonomy): domain Bacteria; kingdom Bacillati; phylum Actinomycetota; class Actinomycetes; order Mycobacteriales; family Nocardiaceae; genus Nocardia; species Nocardia sp. NPDC056064. Next base: position 248,700 of record NZ_JBHJWO010000001.1, read on the forward strand.
AGGCGCTGAAGATCTTCACCGACGCCGGGTTGATCGGGGCCGCGATGGACTACGAGATCGGCGGCCTGCAGTTGCCCGCGGTCGTCGCCGGTGCGTGCACGGCCTGGTTCCAGGCCGCCAATGTGGGCACGGCGGCGTACCCGTTCCTGACCGTCGGCAATGCGAACCTGCTGCGGGCGCACGGCAGCGAGGAACAGATCGAGACCTTCGTGCGGCCGATGGTCGAGGGCCGTTTCTTCGGCACCATGTGTCTGTCGGAACCGCAGGCGGGGTCGTCACTGGCCGACATCACCACCCGCGCGGTGCCCCAGGACGACGGCACCTACCGGCTCACCGGCACCAAGATGTGGATCTCCGGCGGCGAACACGAGCTCTCGGACAACATCGTGCACCTGGTGCTGGCCAAGATCCCCGGCGGTCCGGCCGGCGTCAAGGGCATCTCGCTGTTCATCGTCCCCAAATTCCTGGTGGAATCCGACGGCACGCTGGGCGACCGCAACGACGTGGTGCTCGTCGGCCTCAACCACAAGATGGGCTATCGCGGCACCACCAACACCCTGCTCAACTTCGGCGAGGGCAGACACACCCCCGGCGGTGCGGCGGGCGCGGTCGGCTACCTGGTCGGCGAGGCGAACCACGGGCTCGCCTACATGTTCCACATGATGAACGAGGCCCGCATCGGCGTCGGACAGGGCGCGACGGCGCTGGGCTACACCGGCTATCTGCACGCGCTGGACTACGCGCGCACCCGTCCGCAGGGCCGCGCGCCCGGCGTCAAGGACCCGGCCGCGCCGCAGGTGCCGATCATCGAGCACACCGATGTGCGCCGGATGCTGCTGGCGCAGAAGAGCTATGTCGAAGGCGCGCTCGCGTTCAACCTGTACTGCTACCGCTTGCTGGACGAGGAACGCACCGCCGAGCACGAGGCCGACCGCACCCGCACCCGGCTGCTGCTCGACGTGCTGACCCCGATCGCGAAGAGCTGGCCCGCGCAGTGGTGCCTGGCGGCCAACGATCTGGCCATCCAGGTCCACGGCGGCTACGGCTACACCCGCGAATACGACGTCGAACAGTTCTACCGGGACAACCGGCTCAACCCGATCCACGAGGGCACCCACGGCATCCAGGGACTGGACCTGCTCGGCCGGAAGATGGTGATGCACAACGGCGCCGGGCTGAGCCTGCTGCTGGAGACCATCACGGCGACCACCGCGCGGGCGAGCGCGGCGGGCGGCGAGGCGGCCCGGCTGGCCGCCCAGCTGGACGCGGCCACCGCCCGCGTCGCCGCGACCACGGCCGCCCTGTGGTCGACCGGCGACCCCACCGTCGCCTTGGCCAACGCCTCCCTCTACCTCGAGGCCGTCGGCCACGTGGTGCTGGCCTGGATCTGGCTCGAGCAGTTCCTGGCGGTGGGCGCGGCCACCGACGCCTTCCACGAGGGCAAGCGCCAGGCCGCCCGCTACTTCTTCCGGGCCGAACTCCCGCGCACCGGACCGCAGTTCGACCTGCTCGACAGCCTCGACACCACCACCAGGGACTGCCGCCCGGAATGGTTCTGACCACCGGCCGCGGGAAGCGGGAATCCGGGTCCGTGCCCGCGCGGTAGGGTGGATCGGTGCCCACACCCGACACGGACAAGCCCGCCCGGGTGACCAAGCGCCGCGCCGAGACCAGGGCCCGGCTGCTCGACGCCGCGTTCCGGGTGTTCGCCGAGAAGGGGTTCGGTCTCACGCGGATCGAGGACGTCTGCTCGGCCGCCGGCTACACCAGGGGCGCGTTCTACTCGCAGTTCGCCAGCCTCGACGAGCTGTTCTTCGTCCTCTACGACCAGCGCGCCTCACTGATCACCGAGCAGGTGCGCCGGGCGCTGGCCGACGTCGAGAATCCCGGCGACCTGTCGGGATTCGTCGACCGGCTCACCGCCACCCTGCTGCTCGACCGCGACTGGCTGCTGGTGAAGACCGACTTCCTCACCCACGCCGCGCGCAAACCCGAACTCGCGCAGCGGCTCGTCGCCCACCGCGCCCACCTGCGCGCCGCGATCGAGGCCAAGCTGGCGGGCGGGGCGTTCGCGCTGCCCGCCGCGATGGGCACGATCGCCGAGGCCGCGCACGCGGTGGTGGCGGCCTACGACGGGGTCACCGTGCAGTTGCTGCTCGATCGTGATCAGGCGGCGGCGCGGGCCTGGCTGGGCAGGCTGATCACCCGGCTCGCGGTGGCCGACGGTGATCCGGCCGCGCCGGGTCAGACCTCGGCGGCCGCGGCCCGCCCGGCCGCGCGGCCGGAGAAGATACAGCCCCCGAGGAACGTGCCCTCCAGCGAGTTGTAGCCGTGCACGCCACCCCCACCGAAGCCCGCCGCCTCGCCCGCGGCGTACAGGCCGGGGATCGGGGCGCCGTCGGCGCCCAGCGCCCGTGACGTCAGGTCGGTCTGGATGCCGCCGAGGGTCTTTCGCGTGAGCACGTGGAGTTTGATCCCGATCAGCGGACCCGCCGCGGGGTCGAGCAGGCGGTGCGGTGCGGTGGCGCGCATGAGCCGGTCGCCGAGATAGCGGCGGGCATTGTGGATGCCCTGGATCTGGGCGTCCTTGGTGAAGGCGTTGTCCACCTGCAGGTCACGCGCGAGGATCTGTTCGCGCAGGACCGCCGGGCTGAGCAGGGGCTCGTCGGTGAGGCCGTTCATCTTCGTCACCAGCTCGTCGAGGGTGTCCGCCACGACGAAGTCCGCGCCGTTGTTCTTGAACGCCTCGACCGGGGCCGGAGCGCCCCTGCCGAAAACCCGTTCCCGGACGAGGGCTTTGCGGTCGCGGCGGGTGATGTCGGGATTCTGCTCGGAGCCGGAGAGGGCGAACTCCTTGGCGATGATGCGCTGGGTGGTGACGAACCAGGAGTGCTCGTACGGCGCGATCTCCGGGGTGGTGCGCAGATAGCGCAGGGTGCCGAGGGTGTCGTAGCCGGGCAGGTAGGGGGCGGGCAGGCGACGGCCCAGGGCGTCGAACCACATCGAGGACGGGCCGGGCAGGATGCGGATGGCGTGCTCGGGCCAGATCGGATTCCAGTTCTGGATGCCCTCGGTGTAGTGCCACATCCGGTCGCGATTGACCAGGCGCACGCCCGCTTCCGCGGCGATGTCGAGCATACGGCCGTCGACATAGGCGGGGACGCCGGTGATCATCCGCGCGGGCGGGGTGCCCATGCGCGCGGGCCAGTACCGGCGCACGATGTCGTGATCGCCGCCGATGCCGCCGGTGGCCAGCACGACCGCGGCGGCGGTGAACTCGAACTCGCCGACGACCTCGCGAGTCGACGGCGCGCCGCGCTCGGCGTCGTCCTCGGCCAGCACCGCCCCGCGCACTCCCGTGACGGCGCCGTCGGTGAACACCAGCTCGTCGACGCGGTGCCGGTGCCGGAAACGCACCAGGCCGGTGTCGGCGGCGCGCAGCGCGGACTCGGTGAACGGGCCGACGACGCCGGTGCCGGTGCCCCAGGCGATGTGGAAGCGGGGCACGGAGTTGCCGTGGCCGTCGGCGCGCAGGTCGCCGCGTTCGGCCCAGCCGACCGAGGGCAGGAAGCTGATGCCGAGATCGGTGAGATAGCGGCGCTTCTCGCCCGCGGCGAACTCGACGTAGGCGCGCGCCCACCGCTGCGCCCAGCGGTCCTCGTCGTCGAGCCGGTCGAAGGCCGCGCTGCCCGACCAGTCGCTCCAGGCCAGGTCGAGCGAATCCCGCACGCCGAGGCGCCGCTGCTCGGGACTGTCGACCAGGAAGATCCCACCGAAGGACCAGAACGCCTGACCGCCCAGATTCGCGGCGTTCTCCTGATCCACCACGAGCACCCGTTTGCCCTGACGGGTCAGTTCATGGGTCGCGACCAGCCCGGCGAGCCCCGCGCCGACCACGATGACATCGGCTTCCATGCGCCGACCTCCGTTCCCTCACCCGGCAGCACCGGGCCGCCTCGCTGTATCGGATACATTATTGCATCAGATATGGGTGCGAATCGTAACAGGCTCGCGCGCGGCAGGGCAGGCGCTCGCGGCGCCTCAGCCGGTCACCGTGCGCGTCGGCGACGCCTGATCAGTACGTCGTCGAACGCGTTCGGCAGCCAGGGCGCCGATCCGATGGCTTCACGGAGGAAGGCGGTGATCAGGTCCGGGTCGTCGAGCATCGGCACATGCCCATGCTCGGGGACGTGCCGGATGCGCACTCGCGGATCGGTGACCAGCGACGCCGCCAGCCGGTGCAGCAGCCGGTCGCGGCCGCCGGTGATCACGGTGATCGCCGGTGACTTCTCGATCTCCGGACGCCAGCCGGGGACGAACTCCGGCGAGTCGACCAGCGCGTTGCGCACCGTGCAGTGCAGCGGTGCCTCCGTGCTGAGCATCGCGCGTCGCCGGGTGTGCTCGCACAGATCGAGCATGGCCGGGGCCGAGCGGCCGGTGAGTGTGCGCAGCGCCGCCCGTCGGGTCATCGGTCCGGCCACCGGATTGTCGATCAGGCGCAGCAGCGGGGTCACCGACGCACGGCGCAGGAGTTCGGTGCGGACGGCGTCGGCGGACGCCGGATCGCCGTGCCACAGACCCAGCGGGGCGATCGCGGTCACCGAACCGGCCCGCCCGCGCCGGGCCAGTTCGTTCGCGATCCACGCGCCGAAACCATTGCCCACCAGGTGAACCCGATCCAGGCCGGCCGCGTCGAGGACACGTTCGACGGCGTCGGTCATGGTCGACGGGGTCGCCGGGCCGCGAAGTTCGGGCCCGGCCCAGTGTCCGGGAAGGGTGGGCGCGAACACGTCGTAGGTGCGGGCCAGCAGCTCCACGCATCGCCCCCACGAATGCCAGGTGAGGCCGAGATCGTGCAGCAGCACCACCGGTTCGCCGCGCCCTGTCCGGATCGCGGGGTCCACGGACGAGCGCATGTACCGACACCTCTCCACCGGCGGCCCGCGCCGCGATTCCGACCGGGTCAGTATCGAACGGCGACGGCGGGGGAGTCATTGCACCGATCGCAGAATCTCGGTGCCTCGATTGGTGTCAGATCATGAATTCTGGGTGGCGGCGGTGACGACGGTCATGTCGAAATAGTCGCGCCAGGCGCGGATTCGTCCGTCCTCGATCTCGAAGACACCGGCGACCGGCAGATCGATGACGGTGCCGTTGAGGCTGAACCGGTCGGTGCGCTCGTTGAACACAGTCGTCCCCGCGGCGAATTGGCGATGAATGGTGAATTCGATGCCGCCGAAGGTGTCGAGGAAACCGTGCAGGAATTCGGTGATCGCGGCCTTGCCGGAAATGGGCTGCATCGGCATGTTGTGATACACGGCGTCGTCGGTGAAGTATTCGGCGAGTTCGTCGGCGCCTGCCGTGGCCCAGCGGGCACAGAATTCGGTGACGAGCGCGGCGGGATCGGTGCTGGGGGACATGGGTTCCTTCGGTCGGCGGTCACAGGTGGTGGTGCAGGGTGCGCGCGGTGGCGGTGAGGGCGGCGAGGTAGTGGTCGCGCTCGGGTTTGGGCACCGCCGTGCGCAGCGGGCCGATGAGCAGTTCGGCGACGGGGTCGCCGCTGGGGTCCAGCACAGGGGCCGACAGGTAGCTGATCGGCAGCGCGGCCTCGCGCGCGAGTTCCCCGGCGCTGTAGGCGTTCCCGCTGATACCGCCGAGCAGAGCGAGGATCCGTTCGCGCAGCGCACTGCTCGCGGTGTCGTCGGCCAGGTGCTCGACCACATCGGCCAGGACGTCCAGGGTCGCGAGGCTGTTCGTGTCGACACCCCACACCGCGGCGCCGAGCGTGCGCACGTCGGCGAGCACCTGCTCGTAGTGGGCCCGCTCGCCGGGGTCCGCCGCGGCCAGCCAGGCCCGCCGTACGGTGTCGGGGGAGTGCGCGACCACCGTCGCGGCACCCGGCGGGATCAGCGGCAACCGGGTACCCACCGAGATCCCCGCCGGAATCCGGCCGCGGTTCTCGACCACCGCGACGAACCGGATCTCGTCGCGGTCGACCCGGATGAGCGCGACACCGCAGCCGACCTCGTTCGCCAGCGCGTGCAGGGCGGTGCGCAGCGGATCACCACCCGCGAGCTTGCTCTGCTGCCGCTCGGCGACCCGCAGCAGTCCCGGTCCGATCTCGTAGGTCAGATCGGTGCGGCGGTTCACCCAGGCGCGGGCGCGCAGCGCGGAGAGCACATTGCCGACCGTCGACCGGCTCAGCGCGAGGCTGTCGGCGATCTGCGCGGAGGTCTGCGGATGCGGCGCGGCGGCCAGCAATTCCAGCACCGACACCACCCGCTGGGTCGGTGGCGACAGTTCTGCGGACTCGGCATCGTCGGACGGCACCGCACCTCCTGCGATAAGCATCCACGTCACTATATGCATCACCGGTGACGAATAGTCGCACTGTGTCCAGTCGGGATCTCATCCGAACCGGGTGAGGCGGTGGCGGCGGTCGCGGTCCTACCGTCACGGAAGGCAGACGCATCCGCAGGCGGAAGGGTGGTCGTGATGACGCAGGGCCGTTCGGCAGCGCCGGGGTACTGGAACGGCTACCCGGCACGAGGTGACATCGCCAGGGCCTACGACGAGCTCGACTACAACCGGGCACTGGCGATGTACCGGTTCTTCTATCCGACGGTGTCGTTCGAGGCGACCTGGCGGGGCAATCTGGACGCGGGCGCGGTACCGAACCGGGTGATGGCCCTGCTGGTCGGAACGCCCGACCAATACGTGTTCACCGCGAATTCCGACACCCCGTACTCCGGGCTCACCATCGACCTGTCCGACGGGCCGATGGTCGTCGACATCCCCGCCGGACCGCTGATGGGCACCGCCAACGACCTCAACCAGCTGTGGGTGCTCGACCTGGGCCTGCCCGGCCCCGCGGGCGCGGCGGGCGGCAAGCACGTCCTGCTGCCGCCCAGCTACGACGGCCCGGTCCCGGAGGGTTACTACGCGGGTTCGGCGACGACGAACCGCGTCCTGGTACTGGTCCGCGCACTGCCCGAGGGCTCGGATGTCGAGGGCACGATCGAGCGGATGAAGCAGGTGCGCGTGTATCCGCTCGGCACCGACCCCGACTCTAATCCGCTGGAGTGGGTGGATATCTCGACACAGCAGGGCCTCGACCTCTCGCCGGTGTACTGGGAAACCGGGCTCGACTACTGGCAGGTCCTGCACGAGATACTGCAGACCGAACCGCCGAACCCCGACTACCGCTACCAATACGGCGAACTCGCCGCGCTCGGCATCACCCGCGACGCCCCGTTCGCCCCGGACCGGCGCCAGGCCGCCATCCTCACCGACGCCGCCCGGCGCGGTCATCTGCACCTGTGCGTGCAGTCCTTCGCCGATCGTCGGCCCGACCGGGTGGTCTGGCCGGACAGCCGGTGGGAGTGGGCCGTCCTGCGCCCGGAGAACGGCACCTTCGACACCGGCGACTACGTCGACCTCTACGCCAGGGAGAAGTGGTTCTACCAGGCCCAGATCGAGTCACCGGCGATGTTCGCCCGGCACCCCGGCGCGGGCTCGCTCTACTGGCTCGGCCTGCGCGACGTGCACGGTGACTACCTCGACGGCGGCGGCTACTACAGCCTGACCGTGCCCCAGCCGGTCCCGGCGAAGCTGTTCTGGTCGGTCACCGTCTACGACGCCCGCACCCGCAGCGAGATCCAGGCCCCGCAGAACCGCGCGGCCCTGCGCTCGATGTTCGAACTCACCGACGTCGACACCGAGGCACCGCTCACCGTCTACTTCGGCCCCACCCCGCCGCCGAACACCCCCGCCGACCGCTGGGTCCAGACCGTCCCCGGCGCGGGCTGGTTCGCATACTTCCGCATCTACGGTCCCGAAGGCCCGGCCTTCGACGGCACCTGGCAGCTCCCGGACTTCCGGCGCCACTGAGCGCGGGGCGGGTCAGCTCGCCTGGTCCAGCACCTGCCCGGCGCCCAGGATCCGGTCGACGAAGGCCCCGATCTCCCCGACCGCGGCGGCCGCCTCGGGGGCGATGGAGGCCGCGGCCTGGAAGATGTGGACCTGGTTGTGCCAGATCTGGAGATCGCAGGCCACCCCGTGCTCGTGCAGGCGCTGAGCGACCAGAACCCCGTCGGGGTAGAGGAATTCGGTGGAGCTGACCTGGATCAGAGTCGGCGGCAGGCCCGTCAGATCCGCATGGGCAGGTGCGGTGACACCGTCGAGATGCCCACCGCGCAGGGCGAATTCGGCGAGGACGGGGGAGGCCGCCGGGGAGAACAGGGCGTCCATGGCCGCGGAGGGCGCGGCCAGTTTGGCGGTGATGTCGAAGTCGGTGAGCGGCGACATCGCCACCAGCGCGGCGGGCAGGGGCAGGCCGCGACGGCGGATCTCGACCGCGGTCAGCAGGGTGAGGGTCGCACCGGCCGAATCGCCCATGACGGTGATGTTCTCGGGCGCGATGCCCCAGGCCAGCGCTCGCTCGTAGCCGTCGACGCAGTCCGCCAGCGCGTCGGCGAGCGTGTGGGCGGGCAGCTTCCGGTAGTCCACGGCGAGCAGCTGGGTGCGCAGCTCGGTGGCGAAACGGGCGGTCATCTGCCGATGCAGGTGCCTGCCGCCGATGATGAACCCGCCGCCGTGCAGATAGAGGACGAACCGCTCGCCTTCGCGCACCGGCGGATCGAGCAGCATCGCGCTGCTGTGCGGCAGCTGGATCCGCGTGCGGCGCACCGGCTTGGCGATCAGCGGACGACCGACCCAGTCCACCGACCGGTAGGCCCACCGACCGTCGGGATTGCGGGCCCACAGGTCGATGACCTTGCGCACCGACAGCCGCAGCGCGCGGTCCACCCACCGCGACTGCCTGCTGTCGCCGGGAAACTCGCGGGGGGTCAGTGGTGCCCGCGCCGGGTCGGGCCGCTGTTGGATCGACATGAGAACTCCTCGCTGTGACGACGGTGTCAGCAACACCCGGCGTGCCGGGATATCTCAGTGTGGAGTTCGGCGCGCCGCGCTGTCACTGCACGATCCGTGGATTGACGAGCCCCCGATTCGTCACCGGAGACGAACGGAATCCGGCGGTGTCAGTGCTCGGCGAGCCAGGAACGGCTCTGCTGCCCGGCGATCGAGACGAGCCGGTCGTAGCCGTAGTTGATATCGAGGAGATGGGACTCGAACAGCGGGATCTCGTTGAGGTGGTCCGGTCCGGTGAACTGGATCGTGTAGAAGTTGTAGCCGTTGTTCTGGGTGCAGCGGCCGGTCGCGCGGGAGGCGGAGGATGTCCAGGTCGAGTCGGATCGCGGGACGGCGCCGGGCAGGCTGGTGTAGCCGAGCAGGATCGAGATGATGCCGAAGGCGTACGGCTCCGACGGCACGGTCACCGGTTGCGGCGAGCCGTCACCACTGAGCACGGCCGGATCGGTGCAGGCCACCTGATAGCCGGGGCCGAACGGCAGCCCCCACCGCGCCGAGAGCAGGCCCAGGTCGGCGGTGCCGAACAGCGAGAACAGCGGCTCGTTCTGTGCGAGCGAATACGCCACGACACAGCCGTACTCGCCCTGCCGCGTACACACCGGGATCGACCGGAAATCACCGCCGGTGGTGCTGCCCACGGCGGTGGTGACATTGCCGCCCATCAGGAAGGCGCCGACCAGTCGCGAGCGCAGTCCCGGGTCCGGCTCGATGTGTTCCCGGATCAGCCTGCGCGCCATCAGCGTTCCCTGGGAGTGGCTGACGATGATCACGCCGCGGCCGTGATTGTCGTTGGCCAGGTACTCGTTCCAGGCGTTCTCGATGTCCTGATACCCCGGCACGGTCAGATCGGCGCCCGCCAGTTCCAGCCCGATCGCGGGCAGGGTGACCTGGCGGTAGACCGGCGCGAACACCCGGCAGGTCCCGCTGAAACGGGCCGCCTGGTAGCGGGCGATCGACTGCACCTCGGGTTGGGCGACGGGGTCCTGGTTGAGCGCCACCTGATTGCTGACGGTCGGATAGAGGTAGAAGCAGTCGACGGGTGCGTCGTCCGAGGCCTGCGGTGCGGCGGGCGTGACGACGCCGGTGCCGAGGTCGGTGGTGTCGGAGGGCAGGTCGCAGGGGTCGCCCGTCATCGCCGGGTGGCACAACCAGGTGGTGTTCCCGGCCGGCTGTGCGTGCGCGGTCGAGGTCAGCACGACGGTGCCGACGGACAGGGCGATCGTCGCCACTGCCGTACCGAGAGCAGCTCTCCACGTCGACCGGGTCATCACATGCGCTCCTTACGTTCCTCGCCGCGAAACGAGACCGACAGTAGCCAGATGATCGCCGGGAGCGTGGGGTATCGCCGAGATCCGTTCCGGTGGCTCGGCGGCTTGCGCAGGTGCCCGCCGACATGCATCGCGCCGCGCCGTTTGCGTGGCCGTGGCTGGGTATGCGACCGGCATGACCTCCTACTGGTTCACCGGCGCCGAGCTGCCCAGCCGCTTGCCGCTGACCGGCGAGATCGCCGTCGACACCGTGGTGATCGGCGCCGGGATCGCCGGGTTGACGACCGCGCTGCTGCTCGCCGAGCAGGGGCGGGAGGTGGCGGTGCTCGAGGCGCGGCGGGTCGGGGCGGTGACCACGGGAGCGTCGAGCGCGAAGATCACGATGCTGCAGGGCACCCGCGCGCAGGCGATCGCGAACCGGCACGGCATCCGGGTGCTGGCGCGCTACGTCGACGCCAACCGCGCCGGGTTCGACTGGCTGCTCGACTTCTGCGACGCGCACGAGATCCCCACCCAGCGCGTGCCCGCGATCACCTACGCGCAGGACGCGGCCGAAGTGGCGGCGGTCCGCGCCGAGTACGAGGCCACGCGCGCGGCGGGCCTGCCGACGCAGTTCGTCGACGATCTCGAAGTGCCGTTCCCCGCGCTCGGGGGCGTGCGCCTGCGGGAACAGGCCCAGGTCGATCCGGTCGCCGTGCTCGCCGCACTGGCGGCGGAGGTGGAGGCCCACGGCGTGCCGATCTTCGAATCGACCCGCGCCCGGCATCTGCGCCGCCACGGCGACCGCGTCGTGATCGGCACCGACCAGGGTGACGTGTCGGCCGCGCGGGCGATCGTGGCCACCGGGTCACCGATCTTCGACCGCCGGGGGCTGGCCGCGCGGCTGATCGCGCAGCGGTCCTATCTGGCGGCCTTCGAGACCACGGGTCCGGTCCCGGAGGAGATGTTCCTCAGTGCCGGAACCCCGACCCGGTCGCTGCGCTGGGCGCCCGGCGAGACCGGCCCGGTATTGCTGGCCGGTGGGAGCGGGCACGAGGTCGGGCGGGCGGGCTCGGCGGCGGTGCACGTGGCCGAGCTGATCAACTGGACCGGCAGATGGTTCCCCGACGCGCGTCCGCTCGCGCGCTGGTCGGCCCAGGACTATCACCCGATCGGTGAGCTGCCCTACGTCGGTCCGGTGCAGCCCGGTGCGCAGAACGTGCAGTGCGCGACCGGTTTCGCGAAGTGGGGGATGACCAACGGTGTCGCGGCCGCGCTCGTGCTGGCGGGCCGGATCGGCGGCACGGCACCGGAGTGGGCCGAGGTCTACGAGACCTGGCGGACCGGCGCGGTGCGCACCCTGCTGGCGGGGGCGAAGGCCAATGCCGTGGTGGCGCGGCACCTGTCGACCGGATGGCTCGGCGCGTTCGGTCCCGGCGACGGCTTCCCGCCGCGCGAAGGCGAGGGCCGGGTGGAACGTCACGGTCTGCACCCGGTCGCCCGGTGCACCGTCGACGGGGTGAGCGAGTCGGTCTCGGCCGTGTGCACCCACCTGCGGGGCATCGTGAACTGGAACGATGCCGAGAAGACCTGGGACTGCCCGCTGCACGGTTCGCGCTTCGCCCCCGACGGCACGGTTCTGGAAGGCCCGGCGACAGCGCCCCTGCCGCGCCGTGAGGACTAGGCACCTGACCGGCCTCTGTTTGATCTTGCCCGAGTGGGGAAGTCGGCGTTCGGGGGACACCGAGGAGGCAGCATGCAGTTTCCGGCCACGTTCGGCCCACCGGCGGAGTTCGGCGAAGCCGGGTGGGGTGCGGCGACCGTCGTGCACGACCGCGAGGTGATCGTGCACTTGGAAGACTCCGGTCTGCGCAAACTCTGCACCTGCGCGGCCGGGCTGTCGCCGCAGGCACAGTGGCGGCTGGCCGCGGTCGCCGAGGCGCTGCGGCACACCGAGCAGACCGCCGCGGTGTTTCGGATGCCCCCTGCGAGGTACCGCGACGATATGGACGCCACCCGGCGCCCCGAGACGGTGGAGGAGGAATTCATGGTTACGCGCGACATCATCGCCCAGCTGCGGCAGGACATCACCACCGCCGCCGACACCGGCGACGAGGCCGCCGTCGAGCGGCTGCGCGGCGAGCTCTCGGCCGCACTCGGCGAGGACGACACCGAGGAAGCCGGTACGCGGACCGGGACGAAGGACAAGGAATACAACCTCATCTGGTTCGTGGAGAACTGCCTGAGCAACGTACTGCGCATGCGGGAGTACGCCCAGGACGCCGACCGCGCCGGCGACAGCGAACTCGCGGACTTTTTCCGCCGAGCCGAACACGAGAGCCACAAGGGCGCCGAACAGGGCAAGGTCCTACTCGGCCGCCGCCTGGTCGGCGACCTCGGCAACACCACCCCCCAGCCCCCGACCAACCCCTGACCCCACTGCCGGGCGTAGCCGCTCGTGCGTCACGCACCGTCGCCCGGCGCTTCCTTCCAGGAGTCGGTTCGGTCTCGTCGCGCGCTCATCCCCGCCCGCGTCCCGGAATATAGGTGCCCCAGCACCGTTTGTCGCGGGCGCTACATCGGATCAGAAGGCGTAGGGGCCGAATCGGCCCCAGGCGACGATCGCCGCCATGACGACGAAGACGACCAGCGGGAACGTGTTGGGGATTTCACTGCGGCGCAGGTGGGTGATGATCGCGCCGATCGCGACCAGGCCGAGCCCGACCGCGGCCAGGGGGACCAGGACCGGGGCGATGCCGAACAGGCCCGGCAGGATCACACCCACCGCACCCGCCACCTCGAGCGCGCCGATCGTCTTGACCATTCCCGGCGAGAAGTCCTGTGCCCAGCCCATCCGTGGGTCGGCGGCCAGTTTCTCGTAGGGCGTGACCAGTTTCATCACCCCCGCGGGCAGGAACACCGCGGCGAGCAGACCGGCCATGATCCACAGCAGCACAGACATGTCGAACACTCCTTCGGGGGAGCGGAATGGTGCGTCCACTGTCGATTTTACGGCCCGCGGGTGGCTGCCGGAGCGGGTCCGCGGGAGTGTCGGTGGGTACCGGTAACGTCCCCGGGCGTGGACACAGGGGAACGGATCCAGGAACTCGCCGGGCGGATCGTGGCATTGCGCGGCGCCTACTACGACGGTGCGCCGGTCGTGGCCGACGCGGAGTACGACGCGATCGAGGACGAGCTGCGGGGATTGATCGAGGCGAATCCCGAACTCGCGCCCGATCCGAACCCGCTCGAGCAGGTCGGCGCGCCGACGGTGCTGCACGCGCCGGTCCGGCACGCGCGCCCGATGCTCTCGCTGGAGAAGTCGACCACCCCCGAGCAGGTGGCGGCGTTCTTCGACCGGTTCCCCGGCCAGCCGGTGGTGGTGATGCCGAAGCTCGACGGGCTGTCGCTGTCGGTGGTCTTCGAGGACGGGCGCCTGGTGCGCGCGGTGACCCGCGGCGACGGCACCACCGGTGACGATGTGACCCCGCTGGTCCGGGCCCTGGTCGACGGCGTCCCCGAGCGGATCGAGGTCGGTGGCCGGGTGGAGGTGCGCGGCGAAGCGGTGATGCTGCGCTCGACCTTCCTCGCCTACAACACCGCCCACCCCGACAAACCGCTGATCAACCCCCGCAACGCGGCGGCGGGCACGCTGCGCGCGAAGGACCCGGCCACGGTCGCCGAACGCCGCCTGCAATTCTTCGGCTTCGATCTGGACATGCCCGCCGACACCGGCACGGTCGATCTGGGCGAGGGCCTGCGCGCCCTGGGTGTCGAAGGCGCGCGGATGCGGGTGTGCGCCGACGCCGAACAGGCACAGGCGGCCATCACCGCGATCGAGCAGACCCGCAACGACCTGGACTACGACCTCGACGGCGCCGTCCTGCGCCTGGCCGACCGCATCGCCTACGCCGCCGCGGGCACCCGTTCGAATTCGCCGCGCGGCGCGCTGGCGTTCAAGTTCGCCGCCGAGGAGAAGACCACGCTGCTCGCCGACGTGGTCTGGGATGTCGGCAAGACCGGCAAGATCGTCCCGGTGGCGTGGCTGGAGCCGGTCTTCGTCGGCGGAACCACCGTCACCAAGGCGACCCTGGCCAATCAGGAGGTGATCCGCGCCCGCGACATCAAGATCGGTGACACCGTGCTGGTGCGCCGCGCCGGTGATGTGATCCCGTTCGTGGCCGGTGTTCTCGACGCCGCCGCGCGCACCGGCGACGAACAGGAGATCCTCGCGCCGACCCACTGTCCCTCGTGCGGGCAGCCGGTGAGCGAGCAGGGCAACAGCCGGGAGCTGTTCTGCACCAACGTCTCCTGTCCCGCGCAGACCGTGCGCAGACTCATCCACTGGGCGTCGCGGGCCGCCGCCGACATCGACGCGATCGGCGGGGTCTGGATCGAACGGCTGGCCGAGGCGGGCATCCTGGAACACCCGTCGGACTTCTACACCCTGACCAAGGAGCGGCTGCTCGAATTCGACCGCATCGGTGAGGTGTCGGCCGGTCGCATGATCGACTCGATCGACGCCAGCCGCCGGGTCGGCCTGCGGCGCGCGCTCATCGGCCTGGCCATCCCGATGGCCTCCGACGGCACCGCCGCCCGCCTGGCCAGGGCGGGCTTCGGCTCGCTCGAAGAGGTCGCCGACGCGGGCGAGGAACGCCTGGTCGCGGTGGAGGACATCGGCCCGAAGGTGGCCGCCTCGCTGGTCACCCACCTGACCCGCCTGCGCCCGGAACTCGAGCGGTTGCGCGCGGCGGGGGTGAACCTGGATGTCCGCGCCGAGGACCTGCCGCCGGTCGTCGCGGCGGGCGCGCCGCTGGCGGGCAAGACCGTCGTGGTCACCGGCGCGATCAGCGATCCCCGCTCCGGTGAGAAGGTCGCCCGCCCCACCTTCCAGCGGCTGTGTGAGCAGGCGGGCGCGACCACCGCGTCCTCGGTCTCGGCCAATACCGACCTGCTCATCACCGGCGCCGGGGTCGGCGACAGCAAGCTGACCAAGGCGGAGAAGCTCGGCGTGGAGGTGGTCGACCAGGCCGAGATCTGGGAGCTGCTGATCTCCGCCAAGGTCACCTAGCCGCGGCTAGACGCCCGTCGCCCCGTCGATCCGTTCCCGGAGCAGATCGGCGTGACCGCAGTGGCGGGCCTACTCCGCGATCATGTGCGTGTAGATCCACCGGAGCGTGACCCGGCTGTCCAGGAAGGGGCTGGTGTCGGAGAGTTCGCGGGTGGCGCAGTTACGGCGGCCGTGGTCGATCTCGGCCCGCCAGGTGGCCAGCGCGGCGGCGCCGGTGGACTGCTCGGTGACCGCGAATCCGCCGTCGTGCCCGCCGGTGTCGGCGTCCGGGTCGTGGATGGCCGGGGCGGCCTCGCCGGCGAGGACCCGGCGGAACCAGTTCCGTTCGACCTCGGCCATGTGCTGGAGCAGGCCGAGCAGGGTCAGGGACGAGGGTTCCACGGCAGCGGTGCGCAGTTGCGCGTCGTCGAGTCCCTCGCACTGACCTGCGTATGCTCCCGTTGTGCGCCTGATCGACCTGACCGTGCCGATCCACACCGGAATGCCCGTCTACCCGGGCGATCCGGAAGTCCTGCTGGAACCGGCCCTGCGCGTGGCGACCGACGGGGTGAACGTGCTGCGCGTGCACCTCGGGTCGCAGACCGGAACCCATGTCGACGCGCCCGCGCATCTCGGCGACGACCTGCCCACCCTCGACGAGCTACCGCTGCACCGCTTCACCGGTCCCGCCCTCGTCGTCGACGCGCGATCCGCCGGGCCACACGGCGCCCTCGGCCCGGAGTACTTCGACCGGCCGGTGCACCCGGGTGCGGTCGTCCTGATCGCCACCGGCTGGTCCGCGCACTGGGGGACCGATGCCTATCACCTCCACCCCTCCCTGACGCCCGCCGCCGCGGAAGCACTGGTGGCGGCGGGAATTCGGACGATCGGCATCGACGCACCGAGTATCGACGCACCCGACGCCCACTCCCTGCCCGCCCACCGGATCCTGTGCGGCGCCCACGCGGTGATCGCCGAGAACCTCACCGGTCTCGACCAGCTGCTGGACGCGCAACTCGCCGGGGAACCGATCGAGGTGACACTGTTCCCGCTGCCGCTCACCGGCGCCGACGGCGCACCGGTCCGCGCGGTGGCGCGAGTCGGAAACCCTTGACGGGCAGCCGGGTCCAGGTCAGGACGCGGCGGTCTGCGCGGAATCGACCAGCAGATACGCCCGCAAGGCCAGATACAGTTCGGCCGACTGGCGGGGGTCGGTCGTGTCGCGGCCGGTGAGATCGCGGATCTTGCGCAGCCGGTAGCGCACCGTATTGCGATGGCAGTGCAGGGCATCGGCCACCGCGACCGCCGACCCACCGTGCCGGTACCAGGCATCGAGCACCGCGACGAGATCGGCGCGTTCGGCGGCGGGCAGGGTCAGGACCGGGCCGAGGATCTGGGTGGCGGCCCGGCGCGCGGCATCGGGCACGGTGACCAGCAGATGCGCCACCGGCTCCTCGCCGTAGCGCACCACCCCGCCGGTGCCCGGCGGCACGGAATGGCACGCCTGCCGCGCCTCGGTCACCGCGGCGGCGATGGCGTGCGGTGAGCCGAACGGCGTACTCAGCCCGACCCGGTCGGCGACGAGCGCGGCCAGCCGTTGCCCAGCCCGGTCGATCGTGGCCGGGGCCAGTGCCGTCACCAGCCCGATCACCGCGTCCATCCGCACATCCCACACCGAGCGAACCCCGTACTCGCGCAAGGCGTTACCGAGTGTGGCCGGTGACACCGTCGTCGGATCGGCATCGATGGCCACCACACAGAACGTGCCGTGCTCGGGCAGGCCGAGGCTGCGCAGCACATCCAGCACGCGGCCGGGGCTGCGCGAGTGATCGTCGAACAGGGTGCGGATCAACCGGCTCTGGGCCTGCGCGTCGGCGCGGGCCAGCAGCATCTCGGTGTCGCGATAGGACTCCACCGCGGCATCGGAATACAGGTCGATCACCTCCCACAGCTGCGTGGCCAGGGCGTGCAGCCGCACATCGCCGGGACCCGACGAGCGGGCGGTGAGCTCCTCCCAGATCAACCGGCCGCCGAGCCGGTAGGCGTGCAGCAGCGCCGCCACCGGAATCGCCTGCTCGGCTTTGAGCCGCCCGGCGTCGCGCGCCGACTGCAACAGCAGCGGATGGGTTCCGGCCAGCGCGCCGAGAATGGCGGAGAGGTTGTTGTGGCAGGTGGAGTGCAACTGCTCTTCGGTCAGCAGACCGGTATCGGCGTAGGAGGGGTCGGTGGCGACGATGCGCCGGACCAGCTCGTCGGTCATCTCCTCGATCGCGCCGGTGAGCTGAGCGGCCAGCGGCGAGGTGACGGGCGGCGCGTGCGTGGTCATGTCGACAAGGGTAGCCGTCATGAGTGGCGCGGACCACACCGAGTTTGTGCGCGCGCACAAAACATCGCCGTCTATCGGCGACCGGCACACATGTCGTTTGATCGTGAGCACAGTCACACTACGAAGGAAGGATCCCGAGGGCCGGGTTCCCGTCAGCGGAAGTGGGGCGCAGTGCAGACAGAACAGGTGGCCGAGGCGACGGTCGATGCCGCGATGACCGAGCTCGCCGCGGGGGAGCGGGCGTGGGCACGGCGATCGCTGGCGGAGCGGGCCGCGCTGCTCGACCGGGCCCGCGAACTCACCGGCCGCCACGCCCAGGAATGGGTCGACACCGCCGCGGCCATCAAGGGCATCGACCCGTCCTCGAGCCTGGTGGGCGAGGAGTGGATGTCGGGCCCGTACGCGCTGGCCGCCGCCCTGCGCGTGCTCGCCGACACCCTGCGCGCGCTGGACGCGGGCACCAGCCCGCTCGCGGACGCGACCTTCGGGCAGGCGGGTGACCGGGTCACCGTGCAGGTGCTGCCCACGAGCCTGTACGACGAACTGCTGCTCAGCGGCTTCCGCGCCGAGGTGTGGTTGCGCCGCGGGGTCAGCAGCGCCGCGGCGAAGGCGGAAGCCGGCCTGGCGCAACGGGACCCGTCGCACACCGGCGGAATCGGCGCCGTGCTCGGCGCGGGCAACATCACCTCCATCGCCCCGCTGGACACGGTCTACGAACTGATCGCGCACAACCGGGTGGTCGCGCTCAAACTCAACCCGGTCACCGATGCCCTGCTCCCGGTGCTGGAGAAGATGCTCGCGCCGCTGATCGAGGCCGACGTGCTGCGCGTGCTCACCGGCGGCCCCGCGGTCGGCGCCTACCTGGTCAACCATCCGTCGGTCGCCCACGTCCACATGACCGGCAGCGCCGCCACCCACGACGCGATCGTCTGGGGCACCGGCCCGGAGGGCGCCGCGCGCAAGCAGGCGGGCACCCCGCTGCTGAACACGCCGATCAGCAGCGAACTCGGTGGCGTGTCCCCGACCATCGTGCTGCCCGGCACCTGGAGCGAGGCCGACCTGACCTACCAGGCCGAACACATCGCCACCCAGCGCCTGCACAACGGCGGCTACAACTGCGTGGCCGCCCAGGCCGTGATCATCGCCGCCGACTGGCCGCAGAAGGCCCGCTTCCTGGAAGCCCTGCGCACGGCCTACGACCGGGCGCCCGGCAGGCCCGCCTACTACCCGGGCAGCGCCGACCGCACCGCCGACGCGCGCACCACCTATCCCGGCGCCGAACGGCTCGGCCCCGACGGCAACCGCACCCTGGTGACGGGCCTGAGCGCGGCGCCCGACGAGGTGCTGCTGTCGCGCGAGTACTTCGCCCCGGTCCTCGGTGTCGTCGAGATCCCGGGCAGCGGTGCCGATTTCGCCCGCGCCGCCGTCGCCGCCGCCAACACCGATTTCGTCGGCACGCTGGGCGTCAACCTGATCGCGCACCCCGACACCATCGCCGCGCTCGGCCCGGAATTCGACGAGATCGTCGCGGACCTGCGCTACGGCACCGTCGCGATCAACGCCTGGACCGCCGTCGGCTACCTCACCCCGACCGCGAGCTGGGGTGCTTACCCCGGCCACACCCTCGACGACGTACAGAGCGGCATCGGCGTGGTGCACAACGCCTGGCTGATCGACAAGATCGAACGCACCGTGGTGCGCGGCCCGTTCCGCCCGGCGCCGCGCTCGGTGCTGCACGGTGAGTGGGCGCTGTCGCCGAAACCGCCGTGGTTCGTCACCAACCGGACCGCGGGCACCACCGGACGGCGGCTCACCGACTTCGCCGTCGACCCGCGCTGGTCCCGCCTGCCCGCGATCTTCGCCTCCGCCCTGCGCGGCTGACCCATGGAGCCTTCGATGAATTCTGCGTCCACGTCCGAGACGACGGCCGACTACGTCGTCGTGGGGACCGGCTCGGCCGGGGCGGTCGTCGCCGCCCGGCTCAGCGAGCAGTCCGGCAACCAGGTCGTCGCCCTGGAGGCTGGACCGGCCGACACCAACAGCTTCGCCCACATCCCGGCGGCGTTCTCCAAACTGTTCCAAACCGAGTGCGACTGGGCCTATCTCACCACCGAACAGCCGGCGCTCGGCAACCGGCGCGTCTTCTATCCGCGCGGCAAGCTCCTGGGTGGTTCGTCGTCGATGAACGCCATGATGTGGGTGCGCGGTTACGCGGCCGACTACGACGAATGGGGCAGGCTGGCCGGTCCGGACTGGAGCTACGCGAAGGTCGCCGAGTACTTCACGCGGATCGAATCCGTCGAAGGCGCCACCGAACCCGAACACGGTCGCGGCGGTCCGCTGCATATCTCCCGCCAGCGCAGCCCCCGGGCCATGACGGCCGACTTCCTCGCCGCCGCCGAACAGGCAGGTTTCAAACAGGAACCCGCGAACACCGCGCAGCCGGAAGGGTTCTGTCAGACGATGGTCACCCAGCGGCGCGGCGCGCGCTGGAGCACGGCCGACGCCTACCTGAAACCCGCCCGCAAGCGCGCCAACCTGACCGTGCGCACCGGCGCCCAGGTCACCCGGGTGCTGTTCGAGGGCACCCGCGCGGTCGGCGTCGAATACCGCAGCGAGGGCGCGACCCACACCGTGCGGGCGCGCAAGGAGGTCGTGCTCTGCGGCGGCGCGATCAATACGCCACAGCTGCTCCAGCTCTCGGGCATCGGCGACGAAGCGCAGTTGCGCGCCCACGGCATCACCGTCCGCCACCACCTGCCCGAAGTCGGCCGCAATCTCACCGACCACCTGATCAGCCTGCTCGGCTTCGCGACCGGTTCCGACACCCTCTTCGACGCCGAGAAGCCCCGCCAGCTGGTCGACTACCTGGTGCGCCGCCGCGGCATGCTCACCTCCAATGTCGGCGAGGCCTACGGTTTCGTCCGCAGCCGCCCCGACCTCGAATTGCCGGACCTGGAGATCATCTTCGGCCCCGCGCCGTTCTACGACGAGGGCATCGGCGTCGCCCCCGGCCACGGCGTGGCCCTCGGCCCGATCCTGCTGCGCCCCCGCAGCCGCGGCACCGTCACCCTCGGCTCCGCCGACCCGCTGGCCAAGGCGATCGTCGACCCGAACTACCTGTCCGACCCCGACGGCGCCGACCGCACCGCCCTGCTCGCGGGCCTGCGCATCGCCCACCGCATCGCCACCACCGCACCCCTCGGCCCGCAACTGGGCGGCTTCCTCCAGCCCAAACGCGAACAGCCCACCCTCGACGAAACCCTCGAGGAGGCCCTGACCTGGCACGCCCACACCCTCTACCACCCCGTCAGCACCTGCCGCATGGGCAACGACCCGGCCAGCGTCGTCACCCCCGACCTCCGCGTCCGCGGCGTCGACAACCTCCGCATCGCCGACGCCTCGATCATGCCCACCATCATCCGCGGCCACACCCACGCCCCATCGGTCGTCATCGGCGAGAAGGCCGCCGACGCCATCCTCGCCGCCAACCGCTGACCGACCCCGCACCGTTCGGCCCGCGAGCAGGTCGTGTCGGTCAGTCGAAGGGGCGTAGGCCGATCATCGTGCGGGCGGTGGCCAGGGTGAGGTGGTCGGTGCCGGTGGCCGCGAGGGCGCTGGGGCCGGAGAAGGCGTCCGGGTCGGGGTTCACGGCGCGGAAGGGGATGTCCCAGTGGGTTTTTCCGGTGTGGGCGTCGACGGACCACAGTCCCGCGGCGTCGGTGAAGACGATGTCGTCGCCGTCGCGGAGGGCGACGGTGCCCTGACGTTCGGTGGGGACGCGCCAGCGGGTTTCGCCGGTGCGCAGGTCCAGGCCGGAGGTCGTCGCGGTGCGCGGGTCGGACAGGACGGCCAGGTCGCCGAGGACGGCGACGGCGGTGCCGTACTCGGTGGGGGTGTCCTCGTGGTCGGCGGCCGTGTACAGCAGATCGGGGTTGGTCCAGCGGACCGTGCCGTCGCGGCGGTCGTAGGCGGTGTCGGCGATGAGGACCGGGATGCTGTCGTCGGTGGGCGCGTCGACGACGAGGCTGTGCGGGGCGCCGTGGTCGGTGGCGGCGATGACGCTGCCGGTGCGGTCGAGCAGGTCGACGCCCGTGACCCGGTAACCGTCGCAGCGGGTCCGGATGCGCTCTACCAGTGCGGGAGTGGTGGTGGTGACGCGCGAACACTCCTCGAGGCGGGCCGTCCAGGTGGGGGCACCGGTGTCGAGGTCGAACCCGGCGAGGTCGGCGCCGAGGGCGAGCAGGCCCTGGCCGTGCGTCACATCGAGCGCGTCGCCGAGATCCTCCCAGGCGGTGCCCAGGGCGAACGCACGGGTCCAGCTGCCGTCGGGATCGGCGCGAGTGCCGGAATGGACACGCACATCGTCGGATTCGACATCGCCTTCGGCGACGAAGAGCCGATCACCGGCGACCGCGAGCGCGAACGGCTGCCACGGGACCGGGGTGCGTGTCACGGCGCCGTCGGCGAGGTCGTAGCCGATCAGGTCGCGCGGACCGCTCGTCGTGTCGGCGAAGCAGAGCAGTTCACTGTCGAGCGGGACCGCCGCGCACCCACCGAGCCCGTCGGCCGGTGCCTGCCAGCTGACCTGCCCGGTGGCGGCGTCGATGCCGTACATGACCGCGTCACGCAGGGCGACCGAGTCGTCGGTGGAGACCCCGACCACGGTGACCAGCGTGTCACCCGCCGTGACGAATCCCGCGCTGCCCAGATTGATCCCGGTGGCGTCGACCGGCGAGCGGAACTCGGCGAACGAGCGGCCCGACAGCGCGGCGGCATCGAGTGACCACGCCAGACCCGGTGCGGCAGCGTCGGTTCCGGTGATCTTGCGCAACGAGTCGGGTGGGGTCAGCAGGACCGCGGCCGCGCCCGCACTGGTCACCACCGCGGCCACGGCGGCGAGCACGAGACCCCGGACTCCGGGTGCGAGCCTCACGAGGCGACCTCCAATCCGGGCGTCAGCGCGATCGCCTCGAGCTGGTCGAAGGGGAGTGGCTGCGCCGGTTCGGCGGCGGTGGAACTCAGCCGGATCCGCGTGCCGGACGGCCGGGTGACGGTCACCGTCCGCGAGTTCTCGGACCGCGAACCGGTGCTCGGCCAGGTGGTGTATGCGTTCTCGCGGGTCTCCACGACCGACCCGTCGGGCAGCGTACGGACGGTGGTGCCGTCACGGGGGTCGGCCGTCTGCGCGGGCTCACCCCTGCTGATCGACACGGTCAGCCGGGAACTCAGCTCGCCCGTGTCCACCCGGACGACCTGGCACACCCCGCCGTCACCGTAGCCGCGCGGGCGCAGGTCGGTGAGCGGCCGGTCGAGGACATGGCCGTCGAGCGGGACCGCGGCCAGGACGGCCCCGAGCCTGCGCGCCTCAGCCTCGGACACCGGGTCGGAATCGTCGCCGGGGAAGCCGCACGATTCGGGCGGCGCCGGTGTCCCCGGCGGCACCGGCGCGCTCGCCCGCAGACCCGGCGCGGTCACGAGCGCGACCAGTTCGTCGCGCTCGAACGGCACCGCCCCCGTGGGCCGCGCGTCGTGGTCGGCGGCATCGGTGGCGTAGGCGCTCACCGTGCCGCCGTCGGCGAAATAGGCGGTGGCGCTACGGGACAGGGTGCGCACCCCGTCGGTCTCCGACCAGGTGTCGTGCAGGTCGACGGTCGCCTCCGGCAGGGTCCGCCGCTCGTCGAGCCCGCCCGCGCGACACGGCGGGAGCGGCCACCCGTCGGCACGCACCGACAGCGCCAGCGACCCGGCCCGCTCGCCCCGGTGCACGGACGCGGTGGCACGGGTGACGCCACCGAACGGGTCGTCCGGCTCCCCGAGGATGGGCTGGAACACCAGCGACCGGTCGACCGAGGCCCAGTCCACCGTGACCGCCGCGGGCAACGCCGCGCGGGCCGCCGCCGACATCGCGCCCGCCTTCGGTCCGGACAGCCAGGGGAAATCCGGATCGTCGTAGCTGGACTCGGAGGTGGCCACCCAGCCCGTCAGCCCGCCGTCCGCGGCCGGTTCGACCTGATCGCAGCCGGGGATCGCCACCGGATAGACGACCTCGGGTGTCCGATAGGTCGGCGTGTGCACGGGCGAGGAAGTAACCCGGGTACTCGTGGGCGGCGCGGTCGTCAGCTCCGGCTCGGTCTCGTGCAGCAGCCCACCGGCGATCACCCCGCACGCCACCACGGACACGCACAGCAGCCCGACCGTCCAGGCGGTCACCGCACTCGACGGCGTCGCGTCGTCGCGTCGAACCTCGTCCCGCACCGCGATCCCTTCCCTCGGGTGTCCGCCCGGGGTCGACCCCGCCGCGGGCCGGGCCATGCTAGCAACCGGGCGAGACGGCATCGCTCAGTCGCCGATGACGCGGGCCCGGATCCGCCGGATGAGGGAGCCGAGCCGGTCGACGGTCGCCTCGGCGGGATCGGTGAGACGCAACTGGAGCAGCTCGCGCACCGCGGCGTGGATGATGCGCGCGGTGTACTCGGGATCGGGCAGTCCGGGGAAGGTCCGCAGCAGTTCGGTGTGGAAGAACTGCTGGACGAACAGCTGGGACTCCGCCAGCCGGTGATACAGCTCGGGCGGCGCGCCTTCCGGCGGGAACAGGAACAGGCGCCAGGTGTCGGGATGGGCGTCCACGGCGTGCAGCATCGCGGTGAAGGCGTTGACGAAACGGTCGGTCTCGCGCGGATCGGTGTGCTGGGCGACCGCCTCGGCGAACTGGCGCCCCGCGCGCTGTTGTTCGCGGTCGATCAGGGCGACGAACAGCCCCGCGAGATCGCCGAACTGCTGGTAGAGCACCGGACGGGTGATCCCGGCCGTGGCCGCGATCCGGTTGGGCGTGGCCGCGTGGAAGCCCTCCGCGGTGACGATCCCGTGGGTGATGTCGAGGATCTGCTCGCGCCGGTCCTGCGCGCTCATCCGTCTGCGGGCACCGGGCGGGGTCGTCACCCTTGACACCCTAACTGACAACCTGTCAGTCTCTAACTGACAAGGTGAAAGTTAAGGATCCCGATGACCACGCACTACCTGGAACTCGCCGAGCGGGTCCGCAGCCAGCGCGAACGCCAACCCCGCCTCTACGGTGCGATCGACTTCGACCGCACGCCGTACCGCTTCACCGACGACCCCCGGGACAAGGCGATGCTGCCGACCTGGGTCGCCGACCGCGCACCACTGCTGCGCGACGAGCGCGTCGTCGAACTCATGCGCACCGCGACGATGCTCGGCGACGCCGTCGCCGATCCCTATGCCGCGCTGGTGGACCGCTACGGCGTACGCGGCCTGATCGACATGCTCCTGCGCGCGTGCCGCTCGGGCGTCGATGCGGTGCCGGAGGCGCCCGAGGAGTTGCGCGCGTTCCTCGCCGCCATGGAGGACACCCCGGCGTGGGTGGACACGGCCCTGGTGGAAGAGGGCGCCCGGTACTCGCGCACGGCCGCCGCCTTCCTCTCGCCGTTCCTGATCCGCGGCGCCTTCCTCGCGACCTTCCTCAATACCTATGCGGCCCTGCCGATGACACTGACCGGTGCGCTGTCAGGCCGCCGCGCCGCCCGCCGGGTCCACGAGACCGCGAGCTTCTTCGCGGTCACCACCGTCGAGCACGCGCTGCACCGGCACGGTCCCGGCTTCGAGGCGGCCGCCATGGTGCGGCTGATGCATTCGATGGTCCGCTACAACGCGCTCGTCCGGTCGCGACACTGGGATTCGGCGGTCTACGGCATCCCCGTGCCGCAGGTCGACCAGATGCCCGCCGGGCTGATCAACATGTACCTGCTGGCCGTTCTCGCCACCCGGCGCGGCCGCACCGAGTTCTCCCGGCGCGACCGCGCGATCCTCGAGTTCAGCCGCTACCGGTGTTTCCTGCTGGGCCTGCCGGAGGAACTGCTGCCCACGACGGTCACCGGCATCCTCGAGGTCTTCCACGGCCGCGCCGCCCTGCTGCGCGACGGCTTCGACGACGCGACCTGCGGCGAACTGGTCCGCTCCACCATGTCGGCCTACCTGCGCCCCGGGCGCGGTCCCGTCGACCGCGTCGCCGACGCGGTGGAACGCAGCTGGAGCCGGGTGTTCTTCCTCGGCTTCTGCGGGGGCAACCGCAAGGCCGCCGCGGAGATGAGCGTGGAGTTCCGTGCCGGTGACGCGATCCGGATCGCGCTGACCGCGCCGTTCGTCCTCGGCCGTTTCCTGGCCGTCTCCCTGGCCGAGAACCGGCCAGGACTGCGCCGTGCGGTGGACGCCTACACCAACCGGGTCCTGCGCAAACGCCTCGCGGAGTACGGGAATCCGGAATTCACCACCGACGGCGAGCAGTATCCCGCCACGCCGTAGCGTCAGCGCCCGGCGGGCTCCGCCGTGGCGAGCGCGGCGAGGACCTCGCGCGCGACCCGGTCCCCGGATTCGATGGCGCCTTCGATGTATCCGGCGTGCTCGCTCGCGGTTTCCGCGCCGGCCCAGTGCACGGTGCCCGACGGTGCCGCGGGAAGCGGGAAATGGCCGTCGGTGTGGCCCGGCTCGGGCAGGACCGTGTAGCCGCCGCCCGCGTGCGGGTCGCGGTGCCAGGACTTCTCGTACCAGCCGCGCGGCGTCAGGATCTCGGGGCCGAGCCGTCCGGTGACCGTGCCCAGGATCCGGGCGCGGCGGTCCTCGGGGGTGAGGTCGTCGAGCGAGCGCGCGTCGGCACCGCCGATGAGAACACACAGGTGGCCGGGGCCGCCGGGGGAGGAGGTGTCGAAGAACGCGATTCCCGGCTCGGTGAGCGTCATCAGTTCGGCCTCGGCGCGCTCGCGCCAGAACGGGCGGTCGTAGACGGCGATCGCCTTGTACACCGACCCCATATAGGTGTTGTCCTGCAAGCGGATTCGGGTGTCCGGCAGGGCCGGGTGGTGCTCGATGCGAGCGGCCGTCGGCGGCGGCACGGTGACGATCACCCGCGCCGCGCGATAGGTCCCGGACGCCGACTCGACCGTCACGCCGCTCGCGTCGCGACGCAGCGCGGTCACCGGGCTGTCGAGTACCACCCGGTCACCGAGTTCGGCGGCCAGCCGTTCGGCCAGCGTGCCCGCGCCCTCCACGATCAGGCTGTCCTGCGCGCCGCCGCTGGTGGTCAGCATCCCGCGCAGCCCACCCTGGAAGCGGACCATCTCGAGCATGCCGTGTACCGAGAGCCGATCGAGATCGGCGGTGGTGGCCACGGCCGTGGCGACCTCCAGCAGCCGTCGCGTCCGCCGTCCCGGCACCCGCTCGAGCCACTCCCGTACGGTCTGGGACTTCCACGATCCGGGGACACCCAGCCGTGACGCGATCTCCCAGACAGCGAGGACCGCAGTGGCCGTGACCGCGGTCGGCCCGACGGTGGCCACCTGTGTGTCGCCGTCGAGTATGGCGGGCACCTTTGGCGTGCGCATCGGATAGACGGTGGTGCCGAGTTCGGCGGCCAGGGCGGCGAAGCGGTGGTGTCCGTGGCCGATCCACTGCCCGCCGAGATCCACCCGGGAACCCAGCACGGTGGTCTCGGCCAGCACGCGTCCGCCGGGCCGCGACGCGGCCTCGAGCACGACCACGTCGACACCCCGGCGGTGCAGTGCGCGGGCCGCGACCAGCCCGGCCATGCCCGCGCCGACCACGACGGCCTGTGGATGGGAATTCTGCTGCGTCATCTCGTCTCACTCCAGCGGCGTATCGGGGCCGATAAGTCATACGGCTGTATGAGTCACGATAGGTCGAGTGTGACCGGCGCCGCAAGAGGGGAGATGTGGCGGAGTTATTCCGCCGGGGTGCGCGGGCGGGCGCGGCGGGTGACCGGCTGCGGGTCGGCGAACAGGACGAGCATCTCGATGGCCTGCTCCAGATCGCGCCGGGCGCGGTCGGGATCGGGGTTGGCCGCGTACTGCAGGATCAGCCCGTCGATCTGGGCCAGCGCCAGGCGCCCGATGGTCTCGAAGCCGACGGCGCAACGTTCGCCCGCGGCCAGCGCGGCCTGTTCGCAGAACTCGGTGACGGCGGCGGTGTAGCGCTCGTACTGCAACCGGGCCAGGCTGCCGTCGGACTCGCTGCGTAGCGAATACGTCATCAGCTCGTACTGCATGATCTGCAGGCCGGCGTGGTCGTCCACCAGGCGTTCCCAGAATCCGGTGACCCCGTGGCGCAGCGCGTGCTCGACCCCTCGGTCGAGGACGCCCTGTCCCTTCAGCGCCGCGGCGATGTCGTCGATGAGCCGGGTGATCACCGCGCGCAGTAGCTTGTCCTTGCTGGGGAACACGTACTGCAACGTGCCGAGCGGGACGCCCGCCTGCGCGGCGACCGCGCGCAGGGTGGTCGCGGGCACGCCCACCTCGCTGAGCACGGTGACGGCCGCCGCGACGATCTGCTCCTCGCGCTCGGAAGCCCTGACGTAAACCACCCGATCTCCTCATGTCCACGGCGCACGAATGTCGCCACAACTGTCGCACACCCTGCCGGAGTGACCTATCGTACAGTCATACGTACGACTGAGTTCGTGGGAATTCACCTGCGGCTGTTACGGCGGCCGCCTGGGCGCCGGGGTGTGGACGCAGTACGGCGCGGCGCCGGCCGCACCGGTCGGGCGCGTCCACTGGGCGGGCGCGGAGACCTCCGATGTCTGGAACGGCTACATGGACGGCGCCGTGCGCTCCGGCCTGCGCGCCGCCACCGAGATCCTCGGCCGCCCGGGTTCCTGAGGTCCGACGGCCTGTCGCCGCCGGATCGCGGGGGCGGCGGAGGAAGATCACGCGGATGAGAGCGATGGTGCTCGCGGGCCGGGTGCTCGAGGCGGCCTTGGTGGTCGTCGGGCTGATGGTGCTGTGGTCCGGCGAACCGGGCCGGGGCATGCTGGTCTGGAATGTGCTCGCGCTCGTCTGCGTCGGGCTGTGGATGCTGCGATTGCGGCGCAACGGCCGCGCCGACGATCCCGCCGACTGGCTCGACACGATCCCGGGCACCTGGACGGCCCTGCTCGCGACCGGTCTGACCAGCGCCATCGGGCTCACCGCCGTCGTCTCGATGGTCGCCGACATCGACGAGGAATTCGGTCCGGTCGCCAAGGGCGTCGCCGCGACGGCGGCGCTGCTGGCGTGGTTCCTGCTACACCTCGGCTTCGCCGAGCAGTACGCCCGCACCTATTACCAGCGCCTGCCCGACCGCGTGCTCGCCTTCCCCGGCACCGACCGCCCGAATCTGCTGGATTTCGCGTACTTCTCGTTCACCATCGGGGTGTCGTTCGCCGTCTCCGACGTGGAGACCACCGGGCGCGCCATCCGCGCCCAGGTTCTCGTGCATTCGGTGCTGGGATTCTTCTACAACGCCGCGGTGATCGGCGTCGCGGTCGGCGTGGTGACCGGAAAAACGTAGCGCCGCGGGAATCACACCGAGCGTTCGATGACGACCTTCAGGTTCTTCATGATCGGCTGATCGCTCTGTGTGCTGAAATCGCCGATCGCGCACAGCACATTGAGCTCCGGCATGTATCCGGCCGCGCAGCCCCGCGGAATGTTGTACGGCACCACCTTGTACCGCTGGACCGAACGCCTGCTGCCGTCGCGCGCGATGCTGGTGATGTCGACCTCGTCGAATTCCGACAGCCCGCGTTCACGCATATCGTCGGTATTCATGAAAACCAGTGTGCGCAGATTCTTGATGCCCCGGTAGCGGTCGTCGTCGGAATAGATCGTGGTGTTCCACTGGTCGTGCGAACGCACCGTGGCCAGGGCCAGCGTGCCGGGTTCGTGGAGCGTGTCGGGCAGGCGCACCGCCGAGAACTCGGCCTTGCCGCTGGGGGTGAGGAAGATCAGTTCGCGGGCGGGCTGCTTGATCCGGAATCCCAGCGGCAGGCGCACGCGCCGGTTGAAGTCCTCGAAACCGTCGAGGACCTGCGCCATCGTGTCGCGGATGCGGTCGTAGTCCTCCACATAGTGCTCCCAGCGGGTCGCGCTGCCGGGCAGGGCGGCCCGGGCGATCCCGGCCACGATCGCGGGCTCGGAGAGCAGATGCGGCGAGGCGGGCTTCTTCATCCCCTTGGACAGATGCACCATCGCCATCGAGTCCTCCACCGAGGTCTGCTGGAGGCCGCCGCGCTGCACGTCCTTTTCGGTGCGGCCCAGGCACGGCAGGATCAGCGCGCGGGTGCCGTGCACGAGGTGGCTGCGATTGAGCTTGGTGCTCACCTGCACGGTGAGCTCGCATTTGCGCAGCGCCTCGCAGGTGTAGGCGGTGTCGGGGGCGGCGAGGGCGAAATTGCCGCCCATCGCCATGAACACCCGCAGCTTCCCGGCCTGCATCGCCTCGATGGTGGCCACCACGTCGTAGCCGTCGGCACGGGGCGAGGTGATCCCGCAGACCTCGTCGAGCCGGTCCAGGAAGTGCGCGGGCGGGTTGTTGTCGATGCCGCAGGTGCGGTTGCCCTGCACATTGCTGTGCCCGCGCACCGGTGACGGACCCGCGCCCTCGCGGCCGAGATTGCCGCGCAACAGCAGCAGATTCACGATCTCGCGAATGGTGTCGACGCCGTGTTCGTGCTGGGTCACGCCCAGACACCAGCTGATGATGCTGCGGTCGGCGTCGCAGTACACCCGTGCCGCTTTGCGCACCTGCGCCTCGGTGAGCGCGGACTGCTGCTCGATCAGCGACCACGGGGTGGCCGCCACCGCGGCCCGGTAGTCGTCGAATCCGTGCGTGTAGCGCTCGATGAACTGCTGGTCTAGCGCGTGCGGGTCGGTCTCGGCTTCCTCGAGCACGGCCTTGGCCATGCCGCGCAGCAGCGCGAAGTCCCCACCGATGCGTGGTTGCAGGTTCAGCGTGGAGGTGCTGGTGGCGTGGAAGGTGGCCATGTTGCGGAACTCGTGCGGGATGATGGTGCGGGTCGCGCCCGCTTCCACCAGCGGGTTGATGTGCACGATCTGCGCGCCGCGGCGATCGGCCTCGGCCAGCGCCGTCAGCATGCGCGGCGCGTTCGACGCGGCGTTGACGCCGAGGATGAACAGGGCGTCGGTGGTCTCCCAGTCCTCGAGGTCGCAGGTGCCCTTGCCGGTGCCCAGCGCCGCCTGCAGGGCGCGGCCGCTGGCCTCGTGACACATGTTGGAGCAGTCGGGCAGGTTGTTGGTGCCCAGTTCCCTGGCCATCAGCTGGTAGAGGAAGGTGGCCTCGTTGCCGAGGCGGCCGGAGGTGTAGAAGGCGGCCTGATCCGGATCGTCGAGTTCGCGCAGTGCCGTGCCCGCCAGGGCGAACGCGTCGGCCCAGCTGATCGGGACGTAATGGTCGGTGGCCGGGTCGTAGCTCATCGGCTCGGTGAGCCTGCCCTGGTCCTCCAGCTCGCGGTCGCTCCAGGTGGCCAGTTCCGAGACACTGTGCCGGGCGAAGAATTCCGGCCCCACCCGCTTGTGGGTCATCTCCCAGGTGACGTGCTTGATGCCGTTCTCGCAGATATCGAGATGGATGCCCTTGATCGAATCGGGCCAGGCGCAGCCGGGACAGTCGAAACCGCCGTTCTCGTGGTTCATCTTGAGAATGGCGCGGGAACCGAGAATCGGTTCCTTCTCTTTCCCGATCATGAACTCGGTCACCGATTTCGCGGCACCCCAGCCCGCGGCGGGATGGTGATAGGGCGAGAACTCCGGACTGTCGTCGGAGTCGATCCGATTGCTGGAATCGATGGCCATGACAATCCCTTCGACGACGGTCGAAACCCCATTTCAGGCACCAGAACGAATAGTACTCGCGTGGGTGCCGGAATCCGTGTCCGCCGTCGCGAGGGCGCGATGCAGTCCGGCGGGTCCCAGCCCACGCGCCAGACCCAGCACCAGGGCGGCGCAGCCCAGGCCGGACAGCACCAGACCGGTGCCGAACAATGCCGGATAACCGGCCGTCTCGCCGACGATCCCTGCCGCCATTCCCGCCACCCCTTGGACGACGACGATCGCGCAGGCCAACAGCGTGTAGTCGCTACCCGCGTACTCCCGGTCGGCGGCGTCCATCATCAACGCGAACACCGCGACCGTCGCCGCGCCACCGAAGACGTGTTCGGCCAGGCTCGCGGCCACCAGCAGTTCGAAGCCACCGGCGCCAAGGGCCGCCACCAGATACAGCGCGATGCTCGCGGTCTGGGTGATCCCGCCGATCAGCAGCGCGCGCCGACGGCCGAAGCGAAACGCCAGCCAGCCGCCGAAGGCCGCACCCGCCAGCGCGCCCGCCGAGGACAGCACGCCTTTGATCAGCGCGATCTGCCCGAGGTCGAGGCCACGGTCGGACAGGAACGGGCCGGTCAGCGCCGAGGCCATCGTGTCACCGAACTTGAACGCGCCGATCAGCGCGATGAAGGTCAGCATGCCGGGGCGGCGCAGCCGCGACCACCAGGTGCCCAGCAGCTCGGTGGGCCGCGGGCTCGCCGGACGGTCGGCGACCGGCTCGCGCAGCAGCCACACCGGCACCGTGGTGAGCACGATCAGCAGCGCCATGGCCACGAACACCAGCCGCCAGCCCGCCAGCGCGAACACCCACAGCAGCGCACCTCCGCCGACGATCATCCCGACGCGGTAGGCGCCCACCTGGACACCGTTGCCCAGCCCGCGTTCGCGCGGCCCGAGCATCCGCACCGCGAGCCCGTCGGTCGCCACGTCCTGGGTCGCCGACAGCAGATTCACCACCACGATCCCGGCGAACAGCCAGCGCAGCGACGAGGACAGATCCAGGCAGGCCAGCACCGCCGCCACCGCCGCGGCCGAGAGCTGCAGCGTCAGCAGCCAGGTGCGCCGGGTGCCGTACCGGTCGACATACGGCGCCCACAGGAACTTCAGCGCCCACGGCAGGAACAGCACCCCCGAGGCGCTGATCACCACCAGCGAATAGCCCGATTCGCGCAGCACCACCGGCAGCGCCTGGGTGAAGAAGCCGAACGGCAGGCCCTGCGCGAAGTACAGCGACGACAACAGAACCAGCGTGCCTGCGGTGATCACACCCGGTCGGGTGGCGGTGCTCATCGGCCCATCGTCGCAGAGACCGCCGCCCGGCACAGGGCACGGACTCGGCGCGATCGGAAACGGTTGCCCCGGCTACCCGAGGATCTCGACGTACCCTTCCGTGCCGTGTACCCGGATGCGCTGCCCGTCGCGGATCCGCGCGGTGGCGTGCTCCACGCCGACCACCGCGGGCACCCCGTATTCGCGGGCGATCACCGCACCGTGGGTCATCAGGCCGCCGACCTCGGTCACCAGCCCGGCGACGGCGACGAACAGCGGGGTCCAGCTGGGATCGGTGTAGGCGGTGACCAGGATGTCGCCCGGATCCAGATCGGCCCGCGCGATATCGGTGACCACCCGGGCCCGCCCCTCGATCGTCCCCGCCGACACCGCCGTGCCGGGCAACGCGCCCGCGGGCAGGTCCGCGCGCCGGTACGTACCGGTGAGCGCCTCGCCGTCGGAGGTGAGCACCCGCGGCGCGGTGAGTGTCCGGAATATCCGGAACTCGGCCCGGCGCTCGGCGAGCAGGGCGGGGTCGGCCCGCTGGGTGCGGACGACCTCGGCGAGTTCGTCGTAGCGCAGGTAGTAGATGTCGTCGGGGGCATCGAGCACACCGGCCGCAACGAGCCGGTCCGCCTCGCCGAGCAGCGCCTGCTTGTAGACCGAATACCGGCTCACCATCCCGTATTTCGGGTACTCGCGGTAGCCGGAGAAGGCGCGCAGGCGCCGGATCATCCGGTCGGTCTCGGCGGCCTTGCGCTCGCCGTCGGGCTGTGCGCGCAGCAGGTCGAGCAGTCGCCGCCGCTGCCGTTCGGCGTCGCGCAGCCCGTCCTGGAAGCGCTGTTCGGCCGCGCCGGGCCCGAAGTTGCGGATGTTGCCGAGCAGGATCGGTACGAGCGTGGTGGGTTCCTCGTGCCAGCGCGGCCGGGTGATGTCGATCTCCCCGGCGCAGCGCATCCCGAACCGGGCGAGGAAGTCCTCGATCGCGGCACGGGCCGGCGGACCACCCGGCAGCGTCGCCAGCTCGTCGAGGAAATCGCCATCGGCCCCGGTCTCCTCGACCCGGCGCAGATAGGCCACGATGTCCGGGTGCGGCCGCAGCACATCGGCGACATCGAGCAGGGCCAGCCCCATCTCCGAGGTCACATTGCCCGGCACCGACTGGGTGAGCGCGTCGGCGGAGTTCTTCTCGCCCAGCCACTCCCACAGCCGGTCGTTGAGCCACTGGGTGGAGCCCATGGCCACCATGATCAGCCGGATGCTCTGCGGGCTGAACAGATCCCGCCGCAGCTCGGCGATGTCGTCGCGGACGAAGTCGATCAGCGCGGGGCCGGTCAGGGCGGCGATCTTCGCCCGCAGCGCGGCGAGGGAGGTCTCGCTGCTCGCGATCAGTTCCCCGACGAGGGCGGGATCGGGGTCGTCGGCGGGGTCCGCGGGCACGGTCCCGGCCGGTGCACGCACGGCCTCGGCCTCCGGGAGCAGGGGGAGGAAGTCCTCGCGTGCGAGCACGGTCGCCAGCGCGTCGGCGATCAGCGGATCGGACGTGGCGAACCCGTCGACCAGCGCGGTGCGGGCCGCGGGGGACGACAGCATCCGGGTGGCGTCGACGAACAGCCGGCCGCCCGCGTCGCGCATGGGGGCGCTGCTGGTCAACTGCCAGAACGAGATCCCCAGTGGCTTCATCGCATCGGTCATCATCTGCTGATGCCCCACCGAGATGTAGACGTGGTTGCCGTCGTCGGCGGCCCGCGGAATCGGGAACAGCGTGGTGATCGGCCTGCTCTGCACCACGCGGATCTCCGGGCCGTCGAGGCACCATTCGATGTCCTGCGGGCTGCCGAAATGGGCCTCGATCCGGCGGCCCAGCTCGGCCAGCCGCAGCACCTCGGCATCGGCGAGCACCGGCTCCGCGCGCCTGGCTCCGGCGATCTCGCGCACCTGTGTCCCGCCGCCCGCCACCGGTTCGACGACGAGCTTCTTCGTCGCCACCGTCCGGTCGACGATCACCCCGTCGCGCACCCGATAGTTGTCGGCGTTCACCAGTCCCGACACCAGCGCTTCGCCGAGCCCGAAGCCCGCGTCGACCGACACCACCCGCCGGTCGGAGGTCACCGGGTCGGCCGTCATCAGAATGCCCGCGGCCCGCGCGGGCACCATCCGCTGCACCACGACGGCCATCCGGATCACGCTGTGCCCGAAGCCGTTCCGCAGCCGGTAGACGACGGCACGCTCGGTGAACAGCGAGGCCCAGCACCGGCTGACGTGCGCGAGCACCGCCGCCGGACCGACGACGTTCAGGAAGGTGTCCTGCTGCCCGGCGAAGGACGCGGTGGGCAGATCCTCGGCCGTCGCGCTGGAACGCACCGCGTACGCACCCGTCACCCCGAGGCGCTCGTGCGCCGCGCGGATCTGCTCGGCCACCTCGCCGGGCACGGGCAGGTTCTCGATCGTGTGCCGGATCCGCGCGCTGAGCGTCGCGACGGCGTCGCGATCCCCGGGGGCGAGATCCGCGAGCACCGCGATCAGCCCGACGAGCTCCGGTGCGTCCGCGAGGACCCGGGTGAACGCCTCGGTCGTCACGCAGAAGCCCGCCGGGACCGCGACCCCCGCCACGCGCGTCAGCTCGCCGAGATTGGCCCCCTTGCCGCCCACGAGCGCGCCCTGGGTGCGATCGACCTCGCCGAAGTCGAGCACATAGCTCATCCTTGCTCCTCACCTGGTGGTTTCGTGACGACGGCAGCGATTATGGACCAGAAATCGGCGCGTCATGAGGACCCGGAATCGTGTATAAACTGAAAGGGGGAGGGGGTCGTCGGCGTGGCTGACACGGGCGGCGATCGGCGTTGTAGGTATCCATGACGATTCCGCGCATTGTGCGGAGAAAGTCAGAAACTCAAGAGATTTCACCGCTCGACGTGTCCATTGTGATCTGATCGAGATGTCCCCGAGATGGGGATGTGTCACACAATGCAATCGAGGTCTACGTTATGAAATCCAGAACTGCCCGTCCGCTCGCCGTCGTCGCCCTGGTACTGTCCGCGGGCGCGCTGAGCGCCGGAACAGCCACCGCGGCGGCGCCCGAACCCGTCGCGGGTTCGGTGGAAGTGTGCCTGCCCATCCCGGTCGGCCCGATCGAACTGAGCTTCTGCCTGTAACGGGTCAGCCGGAGTGCCCCCGGCGGTGGCGAACCGCCCTGTGCGCGGGATTGCGCGGTCCCGCCGCGATTCGCCGTCGCCGGGTGGCCCCGATTTTGTAGGAACCCCCAATCGATCCGGATCGACGTTGCCGTTCGTCACAGGCAAAGGCGAGGCGGCGCTGTGCCGCACGCGGTAAGTTGGGACCTTGCCCAGTTGATCTGGGTGGGAAGGATTCACCATGGCAGGCACACGATCCATCGCTCCGTTCCTGACCGCTGCCGGTCGTCCGGTATCGACCCCGTTGAAGGACGTGCGTGCGATCTCCCGCCAGATGGTCGGGCATTTCATCGAGAATGTCGTGCCCTGCGCGACACTGCCCGGCGAAGTCCTCGACGGTGACGTCACCGCTGTGACCAGGGTGTGCCTGGAGCTCACCGGCGGCGTGCTCGACGGCCGCGACCTACCCGGGCGCCTGGAGCGCATCCAGGCGGCAGCCGCGGGCTGGGCTCGCGAAGGCATCCCGATCGACACCATCCACACCGCCGTGCACGAGGGCTTCAAACTCGGATTCGACCTGGTCACCGCCCATGTGACCAATCACGACCACGACACCGTCGTCGGCGTGGCCCGCAGGCTCACCGACGTCCAGAGCATGATCACCTCGGCGGTCTCGATGGCCTACGTGCGCGAGCTGCGCTCCGTGGTCAGCGAGCACCACACCGCCGTGCACACCCTCACCTCGGCCCTGCTGGGCGGCCAGAACACCTCCACCATGGCCAGGGAATGCGGGATCGAGGTCGCCGAGCGCTATCACGTCATCGCGCTCGCCCTGCCGCCGCATCCCGAGGAACTCGACCCCTCGCTGGACGCGAATGTGGTCGCCCGCCGCAAATTGCGGCGCGTGCAGGCCGAATTGGCGAATCAGTGCGTGGGCAAGGTGCTGTCGCTGCTCAGTGTCGACGGCGGCACCCTGCTGCTGCCCTGTTCCGAATTCTCCGAACCCGAACTGGATCAGTTGATCACCGCGCTGTCCGCGGCGGCCCAGGTGCCGGTCCGGGCGGTGACGATGCCCGCCACTCCCGCCGAAATACCGCGCGCCGCCGAACAGGTCCACGAACTGGTGGAAATAGTGCACCGGCTCGATGGTGAGAGCAAGGTCTACCGGCCGCACGAATTGGCCTTCGAATATCAGCTCACCCGTCAGGGACCTGCCCGCGACTATCTGAGTTCGGTCGTCGATTCCCTCGAATCGCACCCGGAATTGCTGCAAACGCTCGAGGTATATCTGGCCTCGAACATGCGGCGCACACAGACCGCGCGCGAATTGTTCGTGCACACCAATACCGTCGATTACCGGCTCAAGCGCATCGGCCAGCTGACCGGCTTCGACCTCAACGACATCACCGGACTCTGTTATCTGCGCGCCGCCCTGCTGATCCGCGCGCATCGCGGTTCCGGACGCGAGCGCACCGCGCGCGCCGACCGTGAGACCCGCTCGCGCGCAGGCTGATACCCCGGACGCGGTGTCGTCACAGCGGCCCCGCGCACCCGCACGATTCCCCGGGAGCCAGCACGACCGGCATGGGCTCCGGCGCGTTCGCCGTCTCCGTCGACGGGCCGAGCAGCCGGTCCAGGGCGAGCCGGGTGATCTCCTCGATCGGCTGCTGCACCGAGGCCAGGGTGATCTGAGCGAACTGCCGCGCCGCGTCGGTGTCGAAGCCGACCACCCGGATCTGTTCCGGGACAGCGAGTTGCGCGTCGGTGATCGCCCGCAGCGTGGCCGCGGCCTGGGCGTTGGTGCCCACGACGATGCCCTGCGGTAGCCGCGCGCAGGTGCGCAGATACGCGCTGACCTGCGCGTAGGCCCCGGCGGCGGTGAGATCGGTGCGCACGACCGGCGCGGACTCCCCGGCGACCGCGGCGAATCCGCGGTGCCGCTGCGCGACGGTCTCGCGGTCGCCGTAGTGGACGTCGGCGGCGGTGAAGCCGCCCACGAAGACCAGTTCACGGCAGCCGTGGACCTCGGCGAGATGCTCGGCGGCGAGCCTGCCCGCGGCCACGTGATCGGCCCGGACCAGCGGCGCGTCGACGGGGGTGCGGGTGTTGTGCGCCCACACCACCGGCAGCCGGGCCCGCGCGCAGATCGCGCTGGTCCCGGCCGGATCCACTGCGCCGGCGACCAGCAGGCCGTCGATCCCGACCTCGGTGAACGCGGTGGTGAACTCGATCTCGCGGTCGGGGTCGTAGCCGGTGTTGCCGATCATGGTGAGGTGGTCGCGGGCTCTGGCCTCGATCTCCACCCGGCCCACCAGGGCCGCGAACAGGGGCATGGTCAGATCCGGCACGAGCAGCCCGATCTGCCGCCACCGGCGGGGCCTGCGCAGCGCCCTGGCCAGCCGGTCGGGGCGATACCGCAACGCGTCGGCGGCGGCGATCACCTTGGCGCGCGCCGCTTCCGAGACCGGGCGCGGACCGTCGTTGAGCACATAGCTCACCACGGCCGTGGAGACGCCCGCGCGGGCCGCCACGTCGGCGAGGGTGGGTCGTTTGGCGGTCACATCCGGGGCAGTCTGCCCGCCCGGCCGCCGGTGCCGAAGGTTTTCGTTCATCGCGATTCCTACCCTGTTCCGTTCCGTGTCCGTCTCTACGCTAATCGATTAGATCCGTTACCGACGCGACCCACGGGCGCAACAACCGACAGGTGAAGTAGACGACATGTCCTACGCACGACTCACGGGAGTCACCCATCACGAACCGGGCGCCGCCCACGACAGCCTGGTGCTGTTCACCGGTGCCGACTCGGTCACCCGTCTGCTCGCCCTCGACGGAACCGTCGTGCGCGAATGGCCCTACGCGGGCGTGCCGCCGCGCATCATCGACCCGGCGCTCAACGGCGGCAGGCTCGGCGATCTCGGGGTGCAGTTCGGTGAGAGCGGTGACGGGCGCGGCGGGATCTACGCCAACGGCACTGTCGGGCAACTCGATTGGTCCGGCGAACGGGTGTGGGAGTGGGGGAGCCGGGCGCCCGGCGGCGCGGCCCGGCAGAACCACGACTGGCAGTTGCTGCCCAACGGCAACCGGCTGCTGCTGGTGACGGTGCCCCGCGTGGTCGCCCAGCTCGGCATTCCGGCGACCGTCGGCGACCAGGGACTCTACGAGGTGGCGCCGGACGGCGAGATAGTCTGGCAGTGGCTCGCCGGGGACCATCTCGACGAATTCGGTTTCTCCGCAGCGGGATTCGAGGCCCTGCGCGAGACCGCGGCCCGCGACCCCGAGGACCCGTGGGGCTACCTGGAGATGAACAGCGCCACCCCGCTGGGTCCGAACCGCTGGCACGACGCCGACCCGGACAGCGTCTTCCATCCGGACAACATCCTGGTCAGCTTCCGCAAGGCGAATGTGATCGCACTGATCGACAAGGGGTCCGGCGCGGTGCTCTGGCGGCTCGGGCCCTACTTCGAGGCCGCGCCGGGCGCCCAGCACCAGCGGATCAACGCGCACGCCGTGCCGCGTCCGGTCGACCAGATCTCCGGCCAGCACAATCCGCACCTGATCCCCGAGGGGCTGCCCGGCGCGGGCAATATCCTGGTCTTCGACAACCAGGGCGGCGCGGGGTATCCGCCTGCGCCACTGGGCATCTACGCGGGCTCGCGGGTGCTCGAGATCGACCCGGTCACGCGCGAGATCGTCTGGCAGTACACCGCCGAGGACTCCGGACGGCCGTCGTGGACGTTCTTCAGTTCCTTCGTCAGCAACGCCCAGCGGCTCCCCAACGGCAACACGCTGATCACCGAGGGCATGCACGGCCGGATCTTCCAGGTGACCCCGGCGGGCGAGGTGGTCTGGGAGTACCACAGCCCGTACGTGGGTTACGGCGTGGGCGGGGAGCCGGAGGTGCGCGAGCCGCGGGTGCCAGGCGTCGACCGGCTCACCCTGACTCCGCTGGTCTACCGGGCCTACGCGGTGCCCTTCGCCTGGGTCCCCGCATGACCGGCACCGTGCGCAGGCCCGCCGCGGTGAATCCGCGGCGGCTGCCGGTGGCCTCGTGGATCTCGCGCGGCGGGTCGCTCGGCTGGACCGTCGCGGGGCTGGTCCTGGCCGGACTCGCCTGGACGCTGCTGGTGGCGTCCGGGCAGTTCCCGCGCGAACTGCTGCCCAGTGTGCCCGAGATCCTGCGCGCCGCCGCCGAACTCGGGCGCGAGGACCTGCTCGCCGCCGATGTGCTGGCGAGTCTGCGCCGGGCGGTCGGTGGATTCGCCCTCGGCGCCGTCGCCGGGATCGGGGCCGCCGTCGTCACCGCGAACACCACCCTCGGACGGAACCTGCTCCAGCCCGTCCTGCGGCTGCTCTCGCCGATCCCGACCATCGGCCTGGTGCCGCTGGCCATTCTCTGGTTCGGCCTCGGTGAGGGCAGCAAGGCGCTGGTGATCGCGCTCGGTGTGTTCGTGCCGGTGTGGATCAACACGCACGCGGGCCTGGCGAGCACCCCGCGCGACTACCTGCGGGCCGCTCGCTGCCTGGGTGCGGGCCGCGGCCAGATCCTGCGCGAGGTCGTGCTGCCGGAGGCGGCGCCCGACATCGTCTCCGGGCTCCGGGTCGGCGCCGCGATGGCCTTCGTGCTCATCGTCGTGGCCGAGATGAGCGGCACCACCGCGGGACTCGGCTACCGCATCTACCAGGCCCAGCTGTTCTCCCAGGCCGATCGGCTGATCGCCTGCCTGATCGTGCTGGGTGTCCTCGGCGCCCTGGCCGACCTGGCCATCGCCTCGACCACCGCCCCGCTGACCCGCTGGGCCGCGGAGGAGCACTGACATGGCCATCCGGACCGACGATCTCGTCGTGCACTACCCGGGAAACCCGGCCCCCACCCTCGACGGCATCTCGCTGACGATCCCCGACGGATCGTTCACGGTGCTGCTCGGCGCCTCGGGCTCGGGCAAATCCACCCTGCTGCACTGCCTGGCCGGGCTCATCACCCCGACCTCGGGCACGGTCACCGACCACGGCGCCGCGGTGACGGCCCCGGACCCGCGCCGGGGCGTCGCCTTCCAGCGCGACGTGCTCTTCCCGTGGATGAGCGTGGCCGACAATATCGGCTTCGCCCTGCGCGCCCGCGGTGTCCGCGCCACCGACCGGCCCGCTCGCGTCGCCGCCCTGCTCGACGATGTCGAACTGGCCCGCACGGTCGCGGGCAGGCGCCCCAGCGAACTCTCCGGCGGCATGCGCCAGCGGGTGAGCATCGCCCGCCTGCTCGCCGGCGAACCCGCCGTGATGCTCATGGACGAGCCCTTCGCCGCCCTCGACGCGCTGACCCGGCTGAAGATGCAGGACCTGCTCACCGACCTGTGGACCCGCGCGCGGCGCACCATCGTGTTCGTCACCCACGACATCGACGAGGCGATCCGGCTCGCGGACACCGTCGAGGTGCTCGACAACGGCCGCCTCACCGAGCGCATCACCAACCCGCTCGACCGTCCCCGCCCCGCGGACACCCTCGCCGACCGCCCCGGTTACAGCGAGATCCGCAAGCGACTGCACCACCGGCTGGGCATCGCCCAGCCCACCCGCTGAACCCCATCACCCCCGAGGAACACCTGTGAAGACATCTCTGACGCGGCTCGTCACCGCCGCGATCACCGCGACCGCCCTCGCGTTCACCACCGCGGCCTGCGGCGACAGTACCGCCGCGGACCCGGCCACCCTCACCGTCGGCTTCGTGGTCGACCCGTCGTGGGCCCAGGTGCCGGTGGCCGCCGCGGCCGGCTATTTCGGCAAGCACGGTGTGAAGGTCGAGGTGGTGAACTTCCCGTCCGGTATCGAGGCCCTGCAGGCCGTCGCGGCCGGTCAGCTCGACGTGGCCACCGCGGCCGATGTCCCCAGCGCCGCCGTGCTCAGCAAGTCGCCGTCGCTGCGCGTGGTGGGCGACGGCGCCCGCTGGGAGGGCTCGCGCATCATCGCCCGCCGCGACGCGGGCATCGGCACCGTGGCGGATCTGGCGGGCAAGAAGATCGGGACGCCGATCGGCACCAGTGCGGCCTACTTCGCGGCGAATACGTTGGCCGACAACGGCATCGAGGCCGAGCTGGTCCAGGTGGCGCCGTCGGCGACGGTGACCGCCGCGACCCGCCACGATGTGGACGCGGTGTCGATCTTCCAGCCCTATCAGGCCCAGGTCGTGCAGGCGCTCGGCGCCGACGCGGTCGAGCTGACCGGCGGCAGCTACCGCCAGCACAGCCTGTATCTGGCCGCGGAGCGCGCGGTCACCACCAAGGCCACGGCGTTGTCGGCGTTCTTCGCCGCGCTCGACGAGGCCGGGCAGGACCTGCGGAATCTGTCCGACCCGGCGATCGCGGCCGTCGCCACCGCGACTCAGCTCGAACCGGGGCTGCTGCGAACGGTGTTGCCGCAGTTCGACTTCACGCTCCAGCTCACCCCGGAGCTGGCCGCCAAACTCGGCGAACTCGGTACCTGGGCCAAGGGCCAGGGCAAGATTCCCGCGAGCACCACGCTGCCGGACTACGCCACGGCCCTGGACTATCGCTTCCTGCCCGCGAGCCGCTAGCCTCACTGTCCGGCCGGGACTTCCGGGAGGGGAGTTGCCGGTACCGTCGTCACCGGATAGCCTCGATGTATTCAGTGTACAAATGTTCACTCAACACATCCGGGCGGGGTGGCGACAATGAAGTTGCAGACATCGGTAGGTGCCTGGCTGGACACGGCCGCGGACGACCTGCGTGCCCTGGGTGAGCTCGCCCGCGAGGTCCAGGCGGCGGTGCTCACCCGGCAGCAACGGATCCGGCGCGCCGCGGCCGCCACCTCCGGCCGGGACGTGATGTGGGAGGGATGCGCGATGGCCTACGACATCGTCGACCTCGCGGACGCCGCGCGCCGCGCCCGCTCCGACCGGCCACGGAACCGGCCCGCCGATCCGGACGTGTGGCGATGAGCGGCATGGCGCTGCTCGTGCTGGGCGCGCTCGCCGCCTTGGCCGTGGGATCGGTGTTCGCCGGGTATGCCGTGGCCGCCGTGAGCTGGTGGCTGGCCGTGGACCGTCCACCCTTGCTCACCCGCGTCTGCGCGGCAGTGCGGCCGGGCCTGTGGGTCCATCGGGTTCTCGATCAGCGCGCGACCGGTACCAGTTCGGCGATCAGGGCTTCGACCAGGATCTTGATCCGGTCCCGGATCGGGCGGACCGCGTCGATGCCCTGTCCGGCGGGATCGTCGAGCACCCAGTCGCGGTAGCTGACGCCGGGGAAGAACGGGCAGGTGTCGCCGCAGCCCATGGTGATGACGACATCGGAGGTCTCGACCGCGTCGGAGGTCAGAATCTTCGGCCGCTGTCCGGCGATATCGATCCCGAGCTCGGCCATCGCGGCCACCGC
The DNA here is from genome assembly GCF_042266925.1 of Nocardia sp. NPDC056064. Lineage (NCBI taxonomy): Bacteria > Bacillati > Actinomycetota > Actinomycetes > Mycobacteriales > Nocardiaceae > Nocardia > Nocardia sp. NPDC056064. The sequence continues at coordinate 291,733 of NZ_JBHJWO010000001.1, forward strand.
TGCCGGGTTGACGGTGTCGGCCGGTGCGCTGCCCGCGGAACGGACCTCGACGGTGTCACCCGCCAGGTGGGTGAGGAATCCGGCGGCCATCTGGGAGCGTCCGGCATTGTGCACGCAGACGAACAGGACGCTGGGTGTGGATGTCATGGGGCGCTGGGCCTTTCGGTCGTCGGGAATCGTTCGCGCAGCGCGAGCGCGACATAGACCAGCGCGACCAGCACCGGGACCTCGATGAGCGGACCCACCACCCCGGCCAGTGCCTGGCCGGAGGTGACGCCGTAGGTGGCGATCGCGACGGCGATGGCGAGTTCGAAGTTGTTGCCCGCGGCGGTGAACGCCAGGGTGACGGTGCGCGCGTAGCCGAGTCCCAGCGCGGCGCCGAGAACGTATCCGCCGCCCCACATGATCGCGAAGTAGGCCAGCAGCGGTACCGCGATCCGGGCGACGTCCCACGGCCGCGCGGTGATCTGCTCACCCTGCAGCGCGAACAGGATCACGATCGTGAACAGCAGCCCGTAGAGGGCCAGCGGGCCGATGCGCGGCAGCAACCGCGACTCGTACCAGTCGCGGCCCCTGGCGCGTTCGCCGGCGCGGCGGGTGAGGAATCCGGCCAGCAGCGGAATCCCGAGGAAGATCAGCACCGATCGCGCGATCTGGCCGGGCGAGGTGTCGATGGTGGTCTGTTCCAGGCCGAGCAGGCCGGGCAGTGCCGTGAGGTAGAACCAGCCGAGAGCGGCGAACATGACCACCTGGAACAGCGAATTCAGCGCCACCAGGACGGCGGCGGCCTCACGGTCGCCGCAGGCGAGGTCGTTCCAGATGACGACCATGGCGATACAGCGGGCCAGGCCGACGATGATCAGCCCGGTCCGGTACTCGGGCAGGTCGGGCAGCAACAGCCAGGCCAGCGCGAACATCAGCGCCGGACCGAGCACCCAGTTCAGCACCAGCGAACCGAGCAGCAACCGGCGATCACCGGTGACGGTACCGAGCCGGTCGTAGCGGACCTTGGCCAGCACCGGGTACATCATGATCAGCAGACCGAGCGCGATCGGCAGCGAGATGCCGTCGAGTTCGACGGCGCCGAGCGCGTCGCCCAGGCCGGGAATCGCCCGCCCGAGCAGCAGTCCCGCGACCATCGCGACCCCGATCCAGACCGGCAGGAAGCGGTCCGGCCTCGAGAGCCCGCCGACCACCGACGGGGCTTCGACGGTGTCGCTCACGCGGTCACCGCCGTCCCGGCCTCGACCGCGAGTACCTCCGACAGCCGCGCCAGCGCGTGCGGCACGACCCGGTAGTACACCCACGACGCGCGGCGTTCGCTGGTCAGCAGGCCGGCCTCGCGCAGCACCTTGAGGTGGTGCGAGATCGTCGGCTGACTCACGTCGATTCCGGCCGAAAGATCGCACACGCACGCCTCCCCGTCGGCCCGCGAAGCGATCGAGGAGAGCAACCGCAGCCGGACCGGGTCGGCCAGCGCCTTGAACAGCCCCGCCAGCTCGACCGCGGTCTCGCCGCTCATCGGGGGACGCGTGCGTGGTGTGGCCGCGCATCCGGGCGCGGCCACACTCAGCGGCAACTCTCGATTCGACATCCATCGATATTGACGGATATCGAATCGAGAAAGCAAACGAACACCGCGTGAACTCGCCGACGGGCGGGGTTCGCTCAGACGCAGCAGCGTGCGCCGGAGGCCACCGCCTTTGCCTTGGCCTCGGTCCCGCAGCACGCGTTCTCCGCGTCCGCTTCGGCGGTGGAGCCGCAGCACACACCGGCCGATTCGGTCGCGGCGCGTGGGAGTTCGGGTGCGGTGCCGAAGGTTTCGCTGTCGGCCAGCACGGTGTAGACCTCCCACCGCTCGCCACCGGGCCCGGTCACCCACACCTTGTCCTGGGTCGCGAAGCAGCACGTGGTCGCGATCTGCTCCTCGGTGAACAGGCCCGCCTCCGACAGTCGGGCGATCTCGCCGTGGACCTGCTCGGAGGAGTCCACCTCGACCCCGAGATGGTTGATCGATCCGCCCTGCCCGGTGTTCTCGATCAGTACGAGCTTCAGCGGGGGTTCGGTGATGGCGAAGTTGGCGTAGCCGGGCTTGCGCTTGGCCGGTTCGGTGGTGAACAGGGTCGAGTAGAACTGCACGGCGGTGTCGAGGTCGTCGACATTGAGGGCGAGCTGGATGCGGGACATGATCGAACCTCCACTTGTGAGACATATGTCGAAGAACTTGCGGCTCGAGTCTGCGCCACCTTTTCGACATATGTCAATACCGCGCGTAGGGTGGCTGCCATGCCCAAGGCGCTTCCCGTGATCGACATGTCCGCGCCGGTCTGTTGCGCGCCGGTGGCGGCGGAACCGGTGGACGACGACGCCGCCCTGGCGGTGGCGCTGCGGCTCAAGGCGATCGCCGATCCCGTGCGGGTGAAGCTGATCTCGCTGCTGCTGACCACCCCCGGTGGCGAGCGCAACGGTGGGGAGCTGGCCGCCGCGGTCGGGCTGGCGGAATCCACGGTGTCGCATCACCTCGGGCAGCTCCGCAAGGCGGGGCTGGTGAGTTCCGAGCGGCGGGGGATGAACACCGTGCATCGGGCGCGCCGTGACGCGCTCGCCGCGCTGTGCGCGGTGCTGGACCCGAACTGCTGCTAGGCCCGGCGGAACTGTTCGGCTCCGGGGGCCGCGAAGCGTCGATGACAGCTGGGTACGACGCGGAAATCCCGAACGCCGCGAATCCGAATATCCCGTGTTTCATGGCCGTATAGTGCAGAAATGCGCCGCGCCGCAAGAATATCGAGACGATCGGATTCGCCAGGCTTCGCCACCGTGCCCGCCGTGCGGGAAAACGGCTGCGGCTCATGACAACCGGGAGCGCCGAGGACGATTCGGCCCGCGAACACCACGCGGCGCGCGCTGTCGCGGCCCGGGGTAGTGGTGCCGGTTTCGGCGGGGCGGTGGGTGCGGTACTGCTGGTCTGGCTGTCGCTGACACCCTCGCTGCTGCCACGCGGACCGCTGTTCCAGGGCCTGGTCTCCGGTGCCGCGGCGGCGGTCGGTTACGGACTGGGGGTCGCCGTGGCCGCGCTGATCGGCTGGCTGCTGCAACGCCCGCTCCCCGGCCCGCCGCGAATCGTGCGCTGGGGGCTGGGCATTCTCGCCTGCGCCGCCACCGTGGGCGTGCTCTTCTGGTATGCGGGATGGCAGAACGAACTGCGCACGCTCATGGGCGTGTCCGATCTGCCCTGGCACGCCTATCCGATCCTGGCGGCCATCGCCGCCGTCGTCTTCCTGGTGCTGCTGGTGGTGGCACGCGTGGGCCGGGCGGCGGCACGAGGACTCGACACGGTGCTGTCGCGGGTGTTGCCGCCGCGGGTGGCCGCGCTGCTGGGCGGCATCGCGGTCGTCGCGCTCGCCATCGCGCTGCTGAACGGCGTGGTCGCCGAGGTCGCCATGGCGGCGCTCAACAACACCTTCAAGGCCGTGAACGAGGAGATCTCCGAGGACACCCCGCAACCGGAGTCCCGCGACCGGTCCGGGGGTCCGGGCTCGCTGGTGAGCTGGGAATCGCTGGGCAGGCAGGGCCGTATCTTCGTCGCCAACGGACCGACCGGGGCCGAACTCACCGCCTTCAGCGGCAAGCCCGCCCGCGAACCGATCCGCGTCTACACCGGTCTGGCCTCGGCCGAGAACGTCCGGGCCGAAGCCGATCTCGCGGTCGCCGAACTGCGGCGCACCGGCGCCTTCGAACGGTCCGTGCTCGGCGTGGCGACCACCACCGGCACCGGGTGGATCAACGAATCGACCGCCTCGGGCATCGAATACCTCGCCAACGGCGACAGCGCGCTGGTGAGCATGCAGTACTCGTATCTGCCGAGCTGGCTGTCGTTCCTGGTCGACCAGGAACGGGCCGGGCAGGCGGGCCAGGCCCTGTTCGAGGCGGTGCACGCCGAGTGGGACACCCTCCCGCCGGACCGGCGCCCGAAGCTGGTCGTCTTCGGGGAGAGTCTCGGCTCCTTCGGGGGCGAGGCCGCCTTCTCCGGAATCCAGGACATGGCCGCGCGGACCGACGGCGTCCTGTTCGTCGGCCCCACCGCCACCAACCCGGTGTGGCGCGACGCCACCGCCCGCCGCGACCCCGGCTCCCCGCAGTGGCTGCCGATCTACCGTGACGGCCAGACGGTCCGATTCGCCGCGGGCGCAGCCGATCTGGCCCGCCCGGCCCGGCCGTGGCCCGCCCCGCGGGTGGTCTACCTGCAGCATGCCTCCGACCCGATCACCTGGTGGACACCGCAGCTGTTGTTCCAGGAACCCGACTGGCTGCGCGAACCGCGCGGGCCCGACGTACTCGCGGGCACCCGCTGGATTCCGGTGGTGACCTTCCTGCAGCTCTCGGCCGACATGGCCGTCTCCACCGATGTCCCCGACGGTCACGGCCACACCTTCCACGCCGCGATCGCCGACGCCTGGGCCGCGATCCTGGAACCCCCGGGCTGGACGGCCGCCGACACCGAACGGCTGCGCCGCGTGCTGCAGAACGAGGACTGAACAGCGGCCGGCTCGGCTATCTTGAGCCGATGTGCGCCCCGGAGATCGTCCGTCACGTCCGCGAGGCCGCGCCGCGCCCGAACCGCCGTGCCCTGCTCGGGCTGGCGGGGCTGGCCGCGGCCGCCGCGGTGGTGCCCGCGCCCGCCGCGGCCACACCCCGCACCGGCGGTGTCGTCGACCTGACCCACACCCTGACACCGCGACTCCCGGTCTGGCCGGGTAATCCGCCGATCACCATGGTCCCCGTGGCCTGGCACGCCTCCGGCGGCTTCGGTCAGCTGGCGCTGGGCTACTGGGAGCACACCGGCACCCACCTCGACGCCCCGGCACACCGGATTCCGGGCGCCGCCACCACCGAGGCGCTGGCCGCCGCCGACCTGGTGGCCCCGCTGGTCGTCCTCGACATCAGCGCCAGAGCCGCGGACGACGCCGACGCGGTGGCCACCGTCGCCGACATCGACCGCTGGCGCGCGGCCCACGGCGAGATCCCCGAGCGCGCCTTCGTCGCCCTGTATTCCGGCTGGGAGCATCGCCTCACCGACCCGGCGACCTTCCTCAACCTCGACGGCCAGGGCCGCCCGCACGCCCCCGGATTCTCCGGTGAGGCCGCCGAATACCTGGTGACCCAGTGCGGCATCGTCGGCGCGGGCGTCGACACCCTCAGCCTCGACTGCGGCGCCGACCCCGACTACGGCGCCCACACCGCCCTGCTCGGCGCGGGCTGCTACGGCGTGGAGATGCTGGCCGCCCTAGGCTCGGTGCCGCCCAGCGGCGCGACCGTCGTGGTCGGCGCGCCCAAACACGCGGGCGGCACCGGCGGACCGTGCCGCGTGCTCGCACTCACCTGAGCGTCGTCAGGTGCCGATGGAGAGCTGGTGGCGGAAGGTGTCGCGCGGATCCCACGTCGCCTTGACCTGCCGCAGCCTCGGATAGTTCTCGCCGTAATAGAAGGCGTGCCAAGGTAATCCGGAGGTGTTCCATGCCGGGTCGGCCAGGTCGGGGTCCGGATAGTTGATGTAGCTGCCGCCGTAGTTCGCGCCGGGCACGGGCACGCCACCGGTGCCCGCGTGCACCTCGCGATACATCTCGCGCGCCCAGCGCAGGTAGCGCTCGTCGTCGGTGGGCAGCCGCCACGAGGCGTGGATGAGCATCTTCATGAACGAATCCCGCACGGGCATGGCCGTCGCGTCGGCGGCGACCGCGTTGATCGCGCCGCCGAAGGGCAGGAATTCCAGCTGGGATTCACCGAGGAAGGCCGGATCGGTGAGATAGCGGTAGAAGATCCGCAGCTGTTCGGGGGTGTAGGGGTTGCGCAGGTAGGCGGCTTTCACCTTCACGCGCGTGGAGTTCGCGCCCTTCGCGTAGTACACCTGGCGCACGGTGTCCTGGTAGGGCAGCTCGGTGACCGGCAGAACGATCGCACCGGGTGCCACCCCGTCGCACACCGCCGCCACGAACGCGTCGAAACGGGCGCGGGCGTCGGGGCTGTCGGCGTCGAGCAGGATCAGCATCTCGGCCGCGGCGGTGCCGGTGGTCCGGAACATCAGTGGTGCGTACAGGCCGGCGAACTCGTCACCGGGAGCGCTGTGCCGGGCGAAGAAGCCGAGATAGTTGCTCAGGAACCGCACGAAGGAGTCCTCGGTGGCGACCGGCAGGATCAGCCGGGCATTGAGCATCCGGCGCGGCGGGGTGGGCAGCGCGCGGGTGGGATCGGTGCCGTCGGCATCGGGGGAGCGCAGCAGGAATCGCGTCACCACACCGAAATTGCCGCCGCCGCCACCGGTGTGGGCCCACCACAGGTCGTGCTCGGGTCCGTCCTTGATGGCGGTCACCGTGCGCGCGGAGCCGTCGGCGTCGACGGTGACGACCTCCACCCCGGCCAGGTGATCGGCGACCAGCCCGAATTTCCGCGACAGCGGACCGTAGCCGCCGCCGGTGACGTGCCCGCCCATCCCGACACCCAGGCAGATACCACCCGGCACCGTCACCCCCCACCGGCTGTACAGCGCCTCGTAGACGCTGCCCAGATCGGCTCCCGCGCCGACGGAGACGGCGCGGTGCTGCTCGTCCCAGTGCACGGCGGTGAGCTCGCCGAGGTCGATGAGCGAGCGGGTCTCGGCACTGTCGACGAAGCCGTCGAAGCAGTGTCCGCCCGAGCGCACGGCGATGGTCGAGTTCTCCGCGACCGCGCGGGCGACCGCCGCGCGGACCTCCTCGGTGGTGCCCGGCACGTAGATCCGGTCCGGCCGGGCCTGGAAGCGGCGGTTGTAGCCGCGCAGGGTCAGCGGCAGATAGCGGGCGTCGCCCGCGCCGAGCACCGGGTCGGCGGCGCGGGCGTGGGGCATGCCGAGCGCGGCGAGCGCACCGCCCGCGGCGGCCGCGGTGATCAATCGTCGACGGGACAGGGACACCGGAATCCTTTCAGCCGAATCCGCTCGGACACTAGCCGACTCCCGATCGGGCTGAGCGCAATTCTGGCCGTCGGCCCGCGACTGGGGTTCCATCGAGTCATGGCGATGCGGGCAGTACGGGCACGGCGGGCATGAGCACTCCGCGGATCAGCAGTCTGGCGTTCCTGACGCCGGGCAACTATCTGGACGAAGACCCGTACAGCGGGCTGGAGGACACGCTGCGGCTGTTCGAGTTCGGCGAGCGGATCGGCTTCGACGGGGCCTGGATCCGGCAGCGGCACCTCGAGCACGGTGTCGGGTCGGCGGCGGTGTTCCTGGCCGCCGCGGCCCAGCGCACCCGCCGCGTCGAGCTGGGCACCGCGGTCATCCCGATCGGCTACGAGAGCCCGTTCCGGCTGGCCGAGGACCTGTCGCTGGCCGATGTGCTCTCGCGGGGCCGGTTGCAGCCCGGATTCAGCGCGGGCGTCCCGCCGCACGCCGACCTGATCGGGCATCTGGTCTTCGACGGCGACTGGCGCGATTTCGACCTGTCCTACGGGCGGGTCGCCCGGCTGATCGAGAATCTGCGCGGCGACTACCTCGGCGACGCCGGCACCGTCATCCACTCGCCGGGCAATGTCCAGCGTCCCCGGCTGCAACCGCACAGTCCCGGCCTGGCCGACCGTGTCTGGTACGGAGGGGCGAGCGTGCGCTCGGTGCGCTGGGCCGCGGACAACGGGCTGAACCTGCTCAGCGGCAATATCCTGCACGGCACTCCCAGTGACGATTTCGGCACCGCCCAGCTCTCGCTGATCGAGGACTACCGCCGCCGGATCGACGCGTCCCGCCCCGCCCGGGTCGCCATCGGCCGGGTGATCGTGCCGTTCGACAGCGCCGACCGGGCCACCCGTGAGCGCTACCGCGCCTACGCCGCCGAGCGCCACGACCGCACCCTCGGCCCCCAGGGCGAGCGCCGGGTGCTGTTCGCCCGCGATGTGGTCGGCACCGCCGAGGAGATCCTCGAACAGCTGCACGCCGACCCGGTGCTGGCCCACACCAGCGAGCTGCGCCTGGAACTGCCCTACGAATTCGACCGCGCCGACTACGAGCAGATCCTGCACGACACCGCCACCCTGATCGCCCCCGAACTGGGCTGGAAGCCCGCGATCGTCGACGAAGCCGCCTGATATCCCCAACCGGTGACCGTGCCGGCACCCCGGAAGGTCCCGATGCCCGGCCCGCGCCATTTCGACACGCACGCCGAGGTATACGACCGCGCGCGCCCGCCCTACCCCGCAGAACTCTGGACGCGGCTGCGCGAACTCGGCGTCCTGCGCCCCGGCATCCGCGCGGTCGACCTCGGCGCGGGCACCGGACTGGCGACCGAACCGCTCGTACGCGCGGGCGCGACGGTCACCGCCGTCGAACCCGGCGCCACCCTGGCCCACCGGCTCCGGCAACGCCTGCCCACGGTCACCGTCCACGTGGCCACCGCCGAGACGGCCCCATTACGGCCTGCGGCGTTCGACCTGGCCGTCGCGGCGACGGCCGTGCACTGGTTCGACCTCGACACAGTCCTCCCGAGAGTGCACCGCGCCCTGGTCCCCGGCGGCCATTTCGCCGTGTGGCGCACCACCTTCGGCGACCCGACGATCCCACCCACCCCCTTCCGCCGCCGGGTCGCCGCCATCACCGCCCGCCGCGACCCACCCCCACCCCGGCCCGCCCCCACCGAATCCGACACCGCCGCCTGGGCCCGCACCCTCACCCACACCGGCCACTTCCACGCGGTCCACGTCGCCGAATTCCGCTGGTCGATCGACCTCCGATCCCCCCAGATCCGCGACCTGTTCACCACATTCAGCGACTGGACCCCCCTCGAAGTCGACGAAGCCGCCCGCGCGGTCGACCACCTCGGCGGCACCGTCCGCGAGCACTACCGCACCCCCCTGATCGTCCTGCAACGCCTCCCACACGACTGACCCCTCGCACGCTCCGGCTCGATAAGCTGGCGCCCATGAAGCAGCACGATGTGAGCTCCCTGTCGAGCTGCGAGGACGCCCTCCGCATCGCCCGCGACCTGACCGAGAACCCCGACTCACTGGTCGCCTACCCACACGAGAGCCTCGAGAATGCCCGTCACGGACGAGGATTCGCCTTCCTGAACACGATCGAGACCGACTCTGGCGATCTCGACGGCTACGTCCTGGTGAGCACGGCCGGCTACGGGAGCGGATTGCTGTCGGCGGCCGGGCGCACCATCGACACGGTGATCGCCGAGCACCTGGCCCGCGCCGAGCATGTCAACCGGTACATCCCCGACCGCGAGCTCTCCCCGGCGCACCGGCTGGCGATCGCGGCCTACGACGCCGGACTGTCGCGTATCGCGGAACTGCCGGGGCGGGGCCGGGTCGATGCCGCGACGGCCGATTACGCCGAGTTCCTCCTCATCAGCTTCCGGCGCCACCGCAATTCCGCGCACTCCGGGCGTAATATTGTGGCCCACAACGACTTTCTGATGCGGGGTCCGGTGGCTGGGCGGCGGTACACGCAACCGTGCCCGCACTGTGCGTGCCCGGCGGTCTACGAGGCCAGCTATCCCCGGGCGGTGTGTGATCGGTGCCGGAGCCGGACCACCGATCGGGCCGGCCGGCTGGTCACCGGTTTCAATACCGGCCTCAGCGGCGGGATGATCGCCTACTTCACGGACACGCTCGACGGTTCGGACGGCGGCGGGTCGGCGCGGGAGGAGTGTGTGGAGGTCACGCAGAGCGAGAGGTGTTTCCTCGACGGGCAGCCCGTGAGTATGCGGGAGGCGCGGCTCGGGGGGATCGTCGTCGAGTCGCTGTCACCGGAGCGCCGCCGTCGGTGGTGGTGGAGGTAGGGGGTGCGGTGGGCATCGGGGGGATGCCCACCGCGGGGGTTCAGGCGGGGACGGTGGAGGAGGGGACTGCGGGGAGGTCGAGGTTGTCGCGGAGGGTGGTGCCGGTGTAGTCGGTGCGCAGGGCGCCGCGGTCCTGGAGGAGGGGGACCACGCGGTCGACGAATTCGTCGAGGCCGGTGGGGACCAGGTGGGAGCCGAGGATGAAACCGTCGGAGCCGTCCTGCTGGACGAAGGAATCGATCTTCTCGGCGACCTGGGCCGGGGTGCCGACGATCGGGCCGCGTTCGAACTGGTCTATCACGGTCTCCCGCAGCGTCAGCTTCTTCGCCTCGGACACCTCGCGCAGCCTGCGCACGGTGGCGAAGCGGTCCTGATGCAGGAAGGCGCGACCCTGGATGATCGGCGGACCGTCGGGATCGGGCTCGATGTCGGGGATCGGGCCCTCGGGGTCGTAGCCGGACAGGTCGCGGTTCCAGATCTGCTCGAGCAGGATCAGGGCGGTCTGGCCGGTGACCTGTTCGTCGCGGATCGCGTGATACTTCTCGATCGCCTCCGCCTCGGTGTCGCCGAGCACGAAACTCGCCGACGGCAGGATCTTGATGTCGTCGGCCGAGCGGCCCGCCGCCACCGCGCGCGCCTTGATGTCGCGGTAGAACTCGGCCGCCTCGGGGAGCTTGCCGTAGGGCGAGAAGATGGCGTCGGCGTTGGCGGCGGCGAAATCGCGGCCCTGCGGGGAGACACCGGCCTGCAGGATCACCGGTCTGCCCTGCGGGCTGCGCGGAACGGTGAACCGGCCCGCGATGTCGAACTGCTGCCCACGGAAAGCGAACTCGCCTGCCTCGGGACGGGCCAGGAACCGCCCGCTCTCCTTGTCGGCGACGATGTCCTCGGCATTCCACGAATCCCACAGGGCCCGTACGGCATTCAACGTCTCCTCGGCCCGCACATAGCGGTCGGCTGGGTCGAGGAACCCGCCGCGACGGAAGTTCTGCCCGGTGAACGCGTCGAAGGAGGTCACCACATTCCACGCGGCCCGGCCGCCGGAGAGGTGATCGAGACTGGCGAACTGACGGGCCAGTTCGTAGGGCTCGTTGAACGTGGCGTTGATGGTGCCCGCCAGGCCCAGATGCTCGGTGACCGCGGCGATGGCGGCCAGCACCCCGAAGGTGTCGGGCCTGCCGATGATGTCCTGGTCGAAGATCTGTCCGGCGCGTTCGCGCAGGATGAGTCCCTCGGCGAGGAAGAAGAAGTCGAACTTGCCGCGTTCGGCGGTGCGCGCGGTGTGCTCGAAGGTACTGAAATCGATCTGGCTGCCCGCCTCGGGATGCCACCAGGCGGTGTGGTGGTTGACGCCGCCGAGGTAGGCGCCCAGGATGACCTGCTTACGGGGTGTATTGCTCATCGACGGACCTCACACTGTCGCGTAGCGGTTGGGAACGGTGGCGGGCAGGCCGAGCAGCTCGCGCAGGGAGCCGTCGGGATAGCCGGTGCGGAACAGCCCGCGACTCTGCAGGACGGGAACCAGACGGTCGGCGATCGCGGGCAGGTCGTCGACCGCGACGCCGGGACGCAACCGGAACCCGTCGACGCCGTGCGCGCCCCACTCGGCGAGCAGGTCGGCCAGATCCTCGGCGCTGCCCGCGAAAACCGCGGCGTCGGAGCTGAATTCGGCACCAGCGAGCTCGTCGAGCCGATCCAGGCGTTGCCGGCCGGTGCTCTCCTCGGTGTCGAGGAAGACCACCAGGTCGGCGTAGACACGCAGCGGTTCCCCGGTCCGCGTCGCGCTCGCGGTGGCGATCTGCTCCAGAATCGGCGCGGGCCCGTCCGCGCGCGTCGGTGTGACGAACACCAGATCCGCACCGGCGGCGGCGAATTCGTAGACCAGCGGCGCATGCGCCAGCGCGGTCACGACGGGCTGGCCCTGCGGCGGCCGCGGGGTGATCGACGGGCCGCGCACCGAGAAGTGACTGCCCTCGAAATCGACGTAGTGCAGCTTGTCGCGGTCGATGAACCGCCGGGTGGCCACGTCGCGGATCTCCGCGTCGTCCTCCCAGCTGTCCCACAGCCGCCGCACCACCTCGACCACGTCGGCGGCCTCCCCGAACAGCTCCCGCGCCCGCGGCGGAACGGTGCCGGTGGCGAGCACCTCGGCGATCTCGGCGGGGCTCGGATCGGTGATCTCACGCCGGCCGAAGTGCGCGGCCTCCTCCGCGGTGGCCGACACCCTGGCCTGCCAGCCCGCCCGGCCCCGCGAGGTGTAGTCGAGCGTGGCCAGCGCGGTGGCGACGTGGAACGGTTCGGTGTGGGTGGTCGTCACCGTCGGGATCAGGCCGATGTGCCGGGTCACCGGCGCGAGCCGGGCGGCGATCAGGTGGGCGTCCAGACGTGCCCGCACCCTGTCGACGGCGTCGGCGGTGGGCGTGTGGGCGTCACCGGGGACACGCAGGCTGTCCTCGATGGTGACGAAGTCGAGCAGGCCGCGCTGGGCGGTGGTGACCAGGTCGGTCCAGTAGGCGGCGCTGAACAATTCGGTGGGGCGCGAGTCCGGGGCGCGCCAGGCGGCCGGGTGCCAGCCCGCCCCGTCGAGCGCCACACCCAGATGCAGGGGATTCGGTGCCATCGTGTGCCGTTTCTGTGCTGCGGTGAATGGTCTCCTGTGCAACACCGCGCTGTCATCGGCACACGGCGACAGCGGTTTCGGGGGAGCGGCCGGGCGCGATCGCGCCTGGTCGGCGATGGTCAGACACGGTGTCAACCGTTGCGTTCAGCTCGATCGACGGGAAATAGCCCGACAGCACCGGTCGATCCACTGCGGACGACGAAACGTTCCCGGTCTCAATCCAGGCAGAATTCGTTACCTTCCGGGTCGGCCATCACCAGGAATCCGGCGCTCATCGGCGGTGCCGGTTCGAATCGGCGGACCCGTGTCGCGCCCAGGGCGACCAGGCGTTCGCATTCGGTTTCCAGGGCCGCCATCCGGTCGGCGCCGGTGGCTCCGGGAGCGGCGCGGATATCGAGATGGACGCGATTCTTCGCGATCTTGTCCTCGGGCACCTGCTGGAAGAAAACGCGCGGTCCCTGCCCGTCGGGGTCCTCGATCGCGGAATTGGAATTGTGTTGATCTTCGGGGATTCCGAGACGGGTGAGGAATTCGTCCCAGGCGGCCAGGGGATCGGCGCCTTCGGGCAGTTCCACTCCCGGTGGGGCCGGGTGTACGTACCCGAGCGCCGCCGCCCAGAAGCGGGACAGGGCGCGGGGATCGTGGGCGTCGAACGTGATCTGGACGTGACGGCTCATCACCCCACCCTAGGACCCGAACCACGCCCCTGGCACGCCGCACGCCGTAGCATCCGTGCCGTGCGTGGACCGCGACACCGCGTCCGAACCCGCGCGATTGACATCTCTCCCCTGGGGTAAGCGCAGCGGGAGCAGCGACGACGGCCGCCGGGGATGTCCCGGTGACCGGGGAAGGCAGGCAGCGTGCACGACCAACAGCACGAGCCCGTACCCCGGCAGTCGACGGTCGGATTCCAGGTCCCCGCCGAACTCGACCAGCTGACGATGGCACACGCGGTCGCGGAGACGATCCTGCTGGTGAGTGGTTTCGCTCTCGACGAGGTCACCGACCTGCTGCTGGCACTGGACGAGGTGACCACCGCGCTGGTGCTGGCGGCGGTGCCGGGAGCCAGGATCGATTGCGCGTTCACCGGCGGTGACGGGGTGCTGGGTGCCCGCGTCACCACGGTGACCCGCGCGCCGCGATCGATCGACGAGGACGCCTTCGGCTGGCACGTGGTGGCGACCCTGACCGACGCCCTGCGCACCGACTACGGAGATTACGACTCGGCCTGCGGCGGTTTTCCCGCTACGGTGGAATTCGGGTGGATCCGGCGTTCGCGAGGTACGGCCGTTTCCTGAGCCGATATCCGCGAAAAGGTTAGCGAACGGCCCGCCGGGTACCCGAAGAAGACACCCAGGAGTTCGATCAACCGTCCGGGAAGCGAGGCACACCGGCGATGACAGGGGAAACGAACACCATCGATCACCCGACCGCGCGACGGTCCCATTCGCGCGGCGACAGCTACGACAATATCGAGCCGTGGTTCGAGAAATTGCGGACGATACCGCGCGAAGACCCCGGTCACGACGAGGTCCGCGCCGAGATCATCGGCCGCTGCCTGCCGCTGGCCGACCATATCGCCCGGAAATTCACCGGCCGCGGCGAACAATTCGACGATCTGGAGCAGACCGCCCGGGTAGGGCTGGTGCTGGCGGTCGACCGCTACGACGTCACCCGCGGCTCCTCGTTCCTGTCCTTCGCGATCCCGACCATCATGGGCGAGGTCCGCAGGCATTTCCGGGACCGGACCTGGGCTGTGCGCGTGCCGCGCAGGCTCAAGGAGCTGCAGCTGCGGATCGGGCCAGCCACCGAAGAGCTGTCCCAGCGGCTGGGCCGGGTACCAACCGCCCAGGAACTGGCCGACGAACTCGACGTCGACCTGGTGGAGGTCACCCGCACGCTCGTCGCCGCGAACGGCTACCAGACCAACTCCATCGACGACATCACCCATGACGGCCGCGACAACGCCACCCAGCCGATCACCGACACCCTCGGCGCCGACGAGCCCTGCTACCAGCTCACCGAGGACGCGATGGCGGTACGCCCGCTCATCGCCGGGCTGTCGGCCGAGCAGCGGCAGGTGCTGATCATGCGGTTCTACGAAGCCAAGACCCAGAGCCAGATCGCCGAGGAGCTGGGTGTGTCCCAGATGCAGATCTCGCGGATCCTCTCCCGGACCCTGGGCACACTGCGCGAGCAGGCGCTCGCCGAACCGGCCCCGCACGACCGGCCGGTCGACCTCACCGCCTGATCACCACCGGTTTCCCCCGGGCGATACCGGGTAGCCGCCCTGACGACGGATCGAACCAGCTCAGGAGGTGTGGCATGCCGCAGCAAGCATGGATCGAACGGCAATACGCCGACCACGCGAAGCGGTGGCCACGCACGGTGGTCGCCGCGGGACTGGCGGCACTGGCCGGGGCGACGTTGCTCGCCTGCGGAGCCAGCACCGACCCGCAGGGTCCGACCGTGTCCACCACGGCCGAGTCGCCGCAGATCGGTCCCGAGGCAGCCGCGCAGCTCTGCGACATGATGCGGGCCGAGATCGGCAACTGGCAGCAGCAGGGCACCACGGTGGCGAAGGTGTCGTTCAACGGCACCGTGCACAACTGGGCGTTGCGCAACGGTGCGGTCAATGCCGCGGTCACCCGTAACCGGGAGGTCATCGACACCGTGACCACCGAGAACTGCCCGGACGTGCGTGATCAGGCGATCGCCGCCTTCGGCACCGACGACCTCGCCTCCGCCCTGGCGGGCTTCTGATCAGTACAGTCGCACCCCATGGGTGACAGGAGCCGGTTCGAGGAGTGGGAAGCGCGACTGTGGGAGCGGCTGGCACGGCTGCTGCCCGCCGCGCAGGACGCCGAGAGCTTCCGCGACAGCCGCGAGATCGGGGAGCAGGAAGCCGGGCTCTGGTTCCTGCTCGAACGCCTCGCCGACCTGGCGGTCCCGGTCGACGAGGCGACACTGGCCGAGATCGAGGTGCTCGCCGAACACTGGGGTGAACGGCTCTCGGTCCATCATCGCGTCGACGCCTGCGCGAAAGACCCCGACCGGGCCGCCACCGTGCGTCTGGTTCCCGACAGCGAGGTGCGCTCCGCCGTCGAGGACGGCACGACAGTGCTCCCGTGGATCGAATGCGCGCGGTGCCCCAGTGTGCTCGCGCGGGCCCACGCCCGGGAGGCTTCGGGCCGCCCGAGCCAGTACGCCGTCCGCTATCTCGTCTCCCGGGCCGACGCCCCCGAACCCGAGGTCTTCGCGCCGACCGAGCTACTGCGCGCGTTCGAGTCGGTCCTCGGCTGCCACTGAGCGGCGCACCGGCAGCCACCAGTTCACCGGACCCATCAGCTGCACCAGGGCCGGGACGAGCAGCATCCGGACCAGGGTCGCGTCCAGGATCAGGGCGATGATCATGCCGATGCCGAGCAGCCGCATCGGGGTGAGCGG
This sequence comes from Nocardia sp. NPDC056064, assembly GCF_042266925.1. NCBI lineage: Bacteria > Bacillati > Actinomycetota > Actinomycetes > Mycobacteriales > Nocardiaceae > Nocardia > Nocardia sp. NPDC056064. Next base: position 307,609 of record NZ_JBHJWO010000001.1, read on the forward strand.
CGAGAGCGCGAAGGCGCCGGTGACCAGCACGAGCAGCACCGCCGCGGCGGTGATGACCCGGGCGGTCTTGACCGTCCCGACCCGCACCGCGGTGGCGGTGTCGGCGCCCGCGCGGTGCGCCTCGGCCATCCGCGACAACAGGAAGACCTCGTAGTCGGTGGACAGGCCGAAGACCACGGCGATGATCAGCACCAGCATGCCCGCGGGCAGCGGGCCGGGACTGATTCCGAGCATCCCGGCGAAGTGACCGTCGAGGAAGATCCACGTCAGCACACCGAAACTGGCGCCCAGGCTCAGGAAGGCCATGGCAACGGCCTTGAGCGGCAACATGATCGAGCGGAACGCGGTCGTCAGCAGGATCAGGGTGGCCAGCACCATGACCGCGATCATGACCGGCAGCCGGTCGACCGTGGAGTCGACGGTGTCGAGGGTGGCGGCGGTGTCCCCGCCGACGCCGAACGTGGTGCCCGGGGGTGGTTCCAGTGCCCGCAGCGCGCGCACGGTGGCGGTGGCGGCATCGCTGCGGTCGGCGTCGGTGAGGAAGGCGTGCAGCACGACGAAGTCGTCGTCGCGGCCCATCTGCAGGACCTGGCGGACGCCGGGGGCCGACTCCACCGCGGCGAGCGCGGCGGACACGGCCGCCGATTGCGGTGCGACACCGTCGATTCCGCGCAGCAGCACGGTCGCGCCACTGGCCGCGGCGGGGAACTTCGTGGTCAGTTCTTCGGCGGTGGCCCGCATTTCGCTGTCCGCGGGCAGGGCGCGCTGATCGACTTCGCTGAGCCGGATGCCGGTCAGCGGGGCGGCTAGCAGCAGCAGGATCGCGCCGACCGCGATCGTGACCGTGCCGGGGCGGCGCAGGACGGCCTCGACCACCCGGGCCCAGAATCGTTCGGTGCGGGCGGTGGACCTGGCCCGCCCGATCCGGGCGCCGAACAGCACCAGCAGCGCGGGCAGCACCGTCAGCGACAGGGCCGCCGCCAGCGCGACCGCGGCGACCGCGCCGATACCGAGCGAACGCAGCACCGCCTGCGGGAAGACGAAGGTGCCCGCGAACGCGCACATGAGCAGCAGGGCGGAGAAACCCACGGTGCGCCCGGCGGTCGCGTAGGTCCGGGTGATCGCGGCGTGGACGTCCTCGCTCTCGGCGTACTCCTCGCGGAACCGGTTGACCAGGAACAGCCCGTAGTCGATGGCCATGCCGAGTCCCAGCAGCGAGGCGATGTTGACGGCGAAGGTGGTCACCTCGGTGAACTCGGTGAGCAGCCGGATCGCCCCCAGCGAACCGGCCACGGCGAGCATGCCGACGACCACCGGCAGCGCACCGGCCAGCACGCCGCCGAACACCAGCACCAGTACCAGCAGCGTCAGCGGCAGCGAGATCGATTCGGCCACGATGAGATCGCGCTGGGAGCGTTCGATGATCTCGGTGTTGAGCGCGCTGTATCCCGACATCCGCACCTCGACCCCGGGCACGCGCAGTGCCTCGGCGATCGACGGATAGGCGGCGATGCGCGCGGTGTCGTCCCCGGCGGTGAACACCACCGCCACCGCCTGGCGGCGGTCCTCGGAGACCAGGAAGTTCTTGCGCGGCGGGATCGAGGTCCAGTAGCTGTCGACCGGCCGGGCCAGCAGCGCCGGATCGATCCGGTCGACCGCCTCGCGGACCCGAGGTCCCAGGTCGTCGATGCCGCTGCCTTCGGGCGCGGTGTAGAGGGCCACCACATCGGGGCTCTGCGGTCCGAGATATTCGGTGACCAGCCGGTCCACGAACGCGGATTCGCTGTGCGGATCGGCGAATCCGCCCGCACTGAGCCGCTCGGTGACCGCGGCACCGTAGGCCGCGCACAGCCCGATGAACACCGCGACCACCACCAGCACCGCGCGGGGCCGGGCGATGACCAGCCGGGCGAGCGCGGTCACCGGCGCGCGTTCGGTACGGGCAGTTCGCTCGCCAGCATCGCCACGATCCGGTCGAGCAGTGCCTCGAGGCGCACCTCGATACCGGCGCCGTTGCGGGCGGACACGGTGAGGTCGGTGTGCCCGTCGAATTCGGTGAGCCCGAACAGCAGCGGCATGGCGACACTGTGCTGGGGCAGCACGAACAGCCCGGTCGGCCGGAAGCCCGGCACGGCCAGTTCCTCGCCGGTGAACCGGCCCATATGGGAGACGGTGGCCGAGGCCAGATTCCGGCCGGTGCGCGCGCCGAGCCAGTTGGTGGTGTGCAGCACGCCGCGGTTCACCGCGTCGGGTACCAGGGTGATCTTGGTATTGGCCAGCTGGTTCAGCTCCCGCTGTTCGCCCAGACCGGTCTTGATCTGTTCCTTGATCGAGGTCCAGTCCTGGCCGGGAGCGATGTCGAGGAACAGCGGCAGGGCCAGGTTCGCCGTCGAGCGCAGCGCCGGGTCGTGGCGGCGCAGATCGACCGGCATCATGATGCGCGAGGTGCCCTTGGTCTCGGCGGCCAGCAGCGCGCAGACCCGCGCCAGCGCGCCCGGCCCGGCGACCTCGATGCGCCGGTGCCGCAGCAGATGCCGCGGCAACCCGCGCCGTTGACGGCCCCGCCCGACCGCGCTGCGATAGCGCGGCACCATCGGCGTCGGCTTGCCCGGTGCGCCGATCCGGTCGACCAGCTCCTGATCCGCCACCGGATCACGTTGCGCGACAGGCTCTTCCCCGCGCAGGGCGCGCAGCACATTGCGCACCCACAGCACCATGCCCATGCCGTCCATCACGCCGTGGAACACGCGGAACACCAGCGTGGTCGGCGCGCCGGTGAGCAGCAGGACCTCGACGGTCGTCTCCGGCGTCGGGCCGATCGGGCTGGTCAGCACCGGGTCGGATTCCAGCGCCGGATACGTCAGCCGATGTCCGGGCAGCACCCGTACAGCCGGGGCGATACCGGTGTCGACCCAGTCGCCGCCCTGGCGCATCAACCGCGCGCCCGGTGTCGCGTCGGCCGCCGTGGCGACCGCGCGCCGCAGCAGCTCGGGATCGAGATCGCCCTCACCGGGCACGACGAGCTGCATGAGGAACGGCGGTGCCAGCTCGCGCATGGGGAAGTACATGCGTTCGGTGGTCGAGAGCGGACGGCGGAAGACGGTGCGGGCGTTCATGAATGCCTTCGGAAGGTCGTGCGGGGTCAGCGCAGGGTGCGGGTGAGCGTCTCGATGCCGCCCTGGGTGTCGAGCCAGCGCAGGAACTCCGCCAGCCCGGTGTCGCGGTCGACGACCGGGACGTAGCCGAGGTCGGTGCGCGCGGCGGTGGTGTCGTAGGTGGCGCTGCGCGTCATCAGGGCCACGGCGTAGCGCGACAGCGGCGGCGACCAGCGATCGGTGACGGCGGGAATGCGCCAGATCGCCTCGATGACCGTCACCACCGCGGCCAGCACGCGCGGATTCGGCCGCCGGCTCGGTGCCTGGTAGCCCAGGCGCTCGGCCACCTCCCCGAGGAACCGCCACACATCGGTCTTCTCGGCATCGGCGACGAAGTACGCCTTGCCGCCCGGGGTCTCGGCGGTCGCCGCCAGTACACACGCGCGCACGATGTTGTCGACATGGCACAGCGAGGCCTCGATCGTGCGCCCGGCGGACAGATCGGGCAGTTTGCCCTGTGCTGTGCGGCCCAGCAGCCGCACGATCGGCCCGGAACGATCGCCCGCGCCCCAGATCGCGCGCGGCCGCAGCGCGACGGTGGTGAAGCCGGGCGCGTTCGCGGCCAGCACCGCGCGTTCGGCGGCGGCCTTGGTCTCGGAGTAGAAGTTGAGGTAGCGCCGCGGATACGGCAGCGACTCGTCCACGTCGTGCTGATCGCCGCCGTCGCGGTCCATCAGCGCGCTGGGGCTGGAGACGAACACGAACCGGGTGGCCCCGCCGCGACGGGCGGCGTCGAGGAGCAGTTCGGTCGCGCGGACGTTCTCGGCCCAGAACCGGGCCCGGGTGCCGCGTTCGTCGACGCGGGCGGCGCTGTGCACCACGACATCGCGGCCCGCGGTGGCCCGCACCAGCGAGGCCGCGTCGGTGAGATCGCCGTGCACGACCTCCACCCGATCCAGCGCGTCGCCGAGATCGTCGAGCACACTGGTGCGCCGCACCAGGATCGCCACGTCGTGGGTGCCCTCGGCGACCAGCGCGCGCACCAGGCTGCCGCCGAGGAACCCGGAGGCTCCGGTGACCAGGATCTTCATCGGCCCGACTCCAGCTTCTCGGTCGCCCAGCGGGCGAGTTCCTCCCGGCCGATCTTGGCGTTGTGCCGGATGTCGACCGGGAAACGGGGATGCACCAGGAAATCCGCGACGGGCGCGGTCACCGCGAAATCGACCGCGCGCGTGCGCAATCGGGTGAGCACCGCGACCTGATCGGCGCCGTCCTCGAGCTCGACACAGAGCACCGGACGCTGCGCACCGGGCGCGCCGACCCCGACCAGCGCGGTCCGCGCCACCCCGGGCACCACATTGAAGACCTGCTCGACCTGCACGGTGAACATCGGTCCGCGCGCGGTGCGCACCCGCTGACTCTTGCGCCCGCAGAACCAGATCCGGCCCTGCTCGTCGATCCAGCCCAGATCGCCGGTGCGATGCCAGATCCGGTCACCGTCGGCGATCTTGCCCTCGGTGTTGGCCCGCGCGGGCCAGTAGTAGCGGGTGCTCACGTTCGGGCCCGCCACCACCAGTTCGCCGACTTCCCGTGTCCCGGAGAGCTGTTCGGCGCCCTCCCAGGAGGACACGGGGGAGTCGGTGATCCCGAGCAACCGCACCTCGACGCGGTCGGCCGGTCGGCCGATGCAGGTGCCGTCCCCGGTGTGGGCCCGCTCGACCAGGCCGTCGAGCAGCTCCCGCGACTCGATGGTCGACATCGGCAGCGCCTCGGTGGACCCGTACCCGGCGTAGATCTCGGCGTCGGCGCGCAGGACCTCACGCAGCCCGGCCACACACCAGTCCGGCACGGGCGCACCACCGGAGAACACACTCGCCAGCGACGGCAGCGGGGTCGGCCGCGCGCGCAGATGCGCGAGCAGCGGGATGAGCAGCGCGGGGGAGGCGAACAGCGTGCGCACCTCGAAACGCTCGATCGCGTCGACCACGTGCGCCGGATCGGTCGAGCCGACCTTGCTCGGGATCAGCGGCGGGAGCACACAGCGCGAACCGAGCAGCAGATCCAGCACGCCGACCAGCGGCAGCGTGATCAGCGAGGTCTCCGGCGGGGTGTTGCCGCGCGCGGTGTGCACCTGCTCGACCATCGCCGCGAGATTGCCGTGGGTCAGCTCCACCGCCTTGGCCGGGCCGGTGCTCCCGGTGGTGAACCCGATGATCAGCAGCTCGTCGGCCGACGCCGGTGTGCGGGCGGGCAGTACCCCGGCGGGCCTGCGGCCCCAGGACCGCAGGGTCGGCCCGCCCCAGAACCAGCGGCGCCCGACGGTGACCGTGGTCCGCACGTGCCGGAAGCTGCGGGCGAACAGCACCCGCAGGGCATGCGCGGGCGGAATGCCGATGAACGCCTCCGCCTCGACCGCCCGCAGGCAGTGCACCATCCGGCGCACACCCATCCCCGGATCGATCACCACCGGCACCGCGCCGATCTTGAGCAGCGCGAACAGGATCGCGTAGAGCTCCGGGCTCGGCAGCACCAGCACGATGGTGCGGGTCCCGCTGCCCACACCCGAGGCGAGGAGCTGTTCGGCGACCGCGTCGGACCACTGGTCCAGCTCGCGGTAGGTGATCTGCCGGTAGTCCGGCAGCCCGCCCGGGGTGGTCCCGTCCGGGTAGATCACCGCCGCGCGATCGGGGTGGGTGGCGGCGAGTTGCCGGAATCCGTCGATGGTCTCCCAGTAGGTCGCGGTGGTCACACCGTCTCCGCGGGCAGGCGGTAGAGCGTGGCCGCGGCCGAGGGGCCCGCCCCCGCGGCGACGAAGAGCACATGGGTGTATCCGGCCAGCGAGCCCTCGGCGACGGCGCGATCGTAGGCCAGCGGCAGGGTGGCGGTGTGCGGGTCACCGGCGGACAGGTCGGGCACACGCACCGCGTCCTGGTCCAGGCCGAGCGCGTCGGCGAGCAGCTTGGGGAACTGCGGGCTCGGCGTCGAGGCGATCAGGGCCACGCGCGCGGTGTCGGCACCGGCGAGCGCGGTGCGGGCCACCTCGGTGGCCACGGCAAGGACCCGGTCCTCGAAATCGGGTTCGCGCTCGATGGTCATGAGGCCGCGGCCGACGGTGCCCATGGTCGCGGTGTCGACATAGGCCCGTTCGGCGGCGGTGCCCGGCGCGGTCGCGGTGTGCACCGGACCGAAGCCCTCGGGCCCGTCGACGTGCTCGAGCAGCAGCGCGGCACCCGCGGTGGCGTAGGGGAATTCGGCGTCGGCGGTTGAGCGGGTCAGCGAGGGGTGCGTGTCGCCCGCGACGATCAGCACGTGCCCGGTGCTGCCGGTGGTCAGGATCGAGCCCGCCACCTGCACGGCGTTGAGCACGCCGACCGCGCCGTTCATCAGGTCGAAGGAGAAGGTGCGCGCGTCGTTCTTGACGTAGTCCAGGCCGATGCCCGCGGCCTTCTGGATCAGCGCGGAGACGGCCGGCTCCACCGTGTTGGAGTCGCGGAAGATGCCGGTGTTGATCAGCACACCGACCTCGTCGGTGCGAATCCCGGCGCGCCGCACGGCTTCCCGCGCCGCGCTGCCGCTGTGTTCCACCACGCTGTGGGTGTCGGTGACCGTACTGGTGCCGGTGGTTCGGATACGAACGCCCATGACGAACCTCAGACCTTCAGGGAGGAGATGGTGGTGGACAGGAAGCCGGCGACGACACCGGAGGCGGCCGGGACCATGAGCAGCTTGGAGCCCGCCGCGATGTTCTGGTCGGAGAGCTGATCGTGCAGCACGATGAAATGCGAAGTGGTCGAGGTGTTTCCGTACTTCTCGATCACATTGAGGTCCGGCGGCATCGGCACACCGAACTCCCGCGCGGCCACCGCGTTCAGGTACGGCACGGCCGCCGCGCCGAACTGGTGGTGGATGATGTAGTCGAATCCCTCGTCGGCGAAGGCCCGGCCCTGGGCGGCGAGGTAGTCGCCCTGCGCGTCCGGCCAGAGCAGGAACCGCGCCTCGTTGTGCATCTTGCGGTTGTCGGTGTAGAGCGCGACGCCCGAGGACTTGTCGCTGGGCATGCCCAGGCACAGGTGCGAATGCTCGGCGGCGGTGAACAATTCGATGTAGTGGATCTTGTCGGCGTCGTCGACGGCCTCGTCGAGGATCACCGCGCAGCCGGAGTCGCCCACCGACAGCGAGGCGAACTGCAGGTCGTACTTCTCGGAGATCTCGTTCACGGCGGTGTCGGCGATCGGGGTGATGGACTCCCCGCTGACCACCATGCCGTTGCGGACCACGCCGGAGCGGATCATCCGGTCCAGCAGGTAGGTGCCGGTGAGCATCCCCGCGCAGGCATTGGAGACGTCGAAGGTGATGGCCGACCCGGCGCCGAGGTGCTTGGCGATGCTGGACGCGAAGGAGGGCTCCATGTACATCCGGGTGCCCTCGTCGCTGCGGGTGATCGAACAGGAGATGATCACCTCCAGTTCGCCGGGGGCGTACCGGGATCGGGACAGGCAGTCCTGCGCGGCCGCGATCGCCAGCGCGAAGGAATCCTCCTGGTTCTCCGGGGAGGTGTCGCGGACCCGGCGCTCCTTGATCCCGGTGATCTTCTCCAGATCGAACGACGGCGGCACGGACAGACGCGAAATCAATTCCTCGGTCGACACGATATTCGACGGAAGATAGGCGCCGATTGACTCGAAACGCGAATGCGACACGGGAACTCCTGAATACGTCGGAAGGGTGCCTCGGGGGGATTCGGATCGCCGATGCGATCGAACGCTACGGAAGAGTAACCCTGTGATCGGTGACGAAGCGATGCGTCGAATCGATGTGAGGAACCCTGGCGACCACTATGTGTAACTGGGAGTTTCGGAAATTCGGCTATCGGCCGTCCGGGTCTGACGCCCTGGATGATCCGCTGTGATGCGAACCTGGCAACGAATCAGCTACCCGGCGATTTCGCCACTTTGGCAGGGCGTGAGTGGCTCGGTATGGTTGGTCTACCGTGAGGGACCTCACGAAAGGCCGGCGAGCGAATAGGTCGGCCGGTCCGGCGTCGTTGTTTCGCACGCCGAAATACCCGCGTGGAATTTGTCGTAGGAGGAAAAGCATCGATGCAGCAGGCCATCATCCTCGTCACGGGGATTCAGGCGGCGGGCAAGTCCACCATTGCCCAGTTGCTGGCCGAGCGGCTGCCGCGTTCGGTGCATCTGCGCGGAGACCTGTTCCGGCGCATGGTGATCAACGGACGCGCCGACATGACCCCCGACCCCTCCGGCGAGGCGGTCCGTCAGCTGCGCCTGCGGCACCGGCTGACCGCACTGGCCTGTGACGAGTACTTCCGCGAAGGCTTCACCGTGGTCGCCCAGGACGTCGTGCTCGGCGAGCATCTGAGCGAGCTGGCCGAGGCCGTCCGGCACCGGCCGCTGCTGGTGGTCGTGCTCGCGCCGAGCCCCGCCGCCATCGCGGCCAGGGAAGCAGCCCGCGGCAAGGACGCCTACGACGAGTGGACCGTCGAGGCGCTCGACGCCGGGCTGCGCGATCACACACCGCGCCTGGGACTCTGGCTCGACACCTCCGAACAGACCCCGGAACAGACCGTCGAGGAGATCCTCACCCGCGCCTGGACCGAGGCCGCGGTCAACTGAGCCGACCCGGCGGAATCGGTGCGGAACTTCGCAACGTTCGATCCGCACCAACCCTGAACCAACCTTGCCCACCCATAGTGTCGGGCAACCCGACCACACGTCGAGAGATCTGCAAGGAGTGCACCATGCTCGACCACGCCGCAGTACAGCACCGTCACCGCGCCGTCGCGGCCACCGAGGACGCCGGCGACGTGCTCCAGCTGATGACCGCCATGCACGGCCCGGTCGTGCTGTACCTGGCGCCCGACACCGACGGGCGCACCCCGATCTGTGTGCGCCGCACCGACTTCCGGCCCGAGCCCGGCGACGCGCTCGCCGGGCGCACGGCCTGGCACACCGAATTCTGGATGGCCGACCGGTTCCGGGAGGACATCGACGACATCGACCTCAGCATCGATGTGCGCAGCGCACCCGAGGTCGACCGCCGCTCGGAGTCGCTGGAAACCAGTTGCGGGTTCCGCTTCGCCCTGCTGATCGACGCCTAGGGGATCCTGGCCATCGCGCCGAGCATCGAGACGGCTTCCCGGCGCGGATGCGGACGCCACTCGGTGGGACGCCAGTCGATGACCGAGGTGATGCCGGGCTCGATCAGCTCGAGCCCGTCGAAGAACCGGGCGAACTCGGCGGTCGAGCGGGTCCGGAAGGGCACGCCGCTGCGCAGGTTGGCCGCGTCGGTCTCGGCGCGGTCCTCCGCGGAGAGGTGATCGTCGGTGGCGTGGGTGAGGGTGAGGTAGCTGCCCGGCGCCAGCGCCTCGCGCAGTTCCCGCACCACCGCGTAGGCCTGCTCGTCGTCGGTGAGGAAGTGCAGCACCGCGCACAGCATCAGCGCGACCGGCTGGTCCAGATCCAGGGTGCCGGTGAGCGCGGGGTGGGTCAGGATCGAGGCGGGATCACGCAGGTCGGCGTCGATGTAGGCGGTGGCGCCACTCGGCGAGCTGTCGAGCAGGTCGCGCGCGTGGTAGAGCACGATCGGATCGTTGTCGACGTAGACGATGCGCGCCGCCGGCGCGATCGCCTGGGCCAGTTCGTGCACATTGCCCTCGGTGGGCAGGCCGGTGCCGATGTCGAGGAACTGACGCACCCCCTCGGCCCGCGCGAGGTGGTCGACGGCGCGGCGCAGGAAGCGGCGGTTCTCCAGCACCGCGAAATGGATCGACGGGAAGGCCTTGGCCACCGCGTCGGCGGACTTGCGGTCGGCCTCGAAATTGGCGGTGCCGCCGAGCCAGTAGTCGTACCGGCGGGCCGGGTGGGGTTTGGTGACATCCACCCGGTCGGCGGCGGATTCGAAGTCCACGGCGCCCTTCCTTTCGCTCGACTACCGTCGTCGGGATCAGCCCGACTCGAGAAGGCACGACCATGCCCCTGCAGTTCAGCCCCTTTGATTTCGACGTCCACGCCGATCCCTACCCGTACTATGCCAGGTTGCGTACCGAGGCCCCCGTCTACCGTAACGAGGCCGACGACTTCTGGGCGTTCTCCCGCCACGCCGACGTCCGCGCCGCCCTGCGCGACTCCGAGCGCTTCTCCAGCGCCAACGGCCTGCGCATGGAGCCCGCGTTCTGGGGCCCACAGGCCGAGAAACTGTTCTCCTTCGTGGCGATGGACCCGCCCAAGCACACCCGCATGCGCGAACTGGTCGTCCGCGCGTTCACCCAGCGCCGGGTGCAGGCGCTCGAGCCGCGACTACGCGAGATCGCCCGGCGCACCCTCGCCCCCGCCCTGGCCAAGGGCAGCTTCGACCTGATGGCCGAGTTCGCCGGGCCGTTTCCCACCGAGGTGATCTCCGAGCTGGTCGGGGTCCCCGAGGCCGATCGGGATCTGGTGCGCAAGCTGGGCATGGAGATCATGTACACCGACGCCGAGTCGGCCGATCTGCGTCCGGAGGCCATGCAGGCGATCGGCGCGCTGGTCGGCTACTACACCGAACTGACGATCGCGCGCAGCCAGGAGCGCACCGGCGACCTGCTCTCCGGGCTGCTCGACGCCGCCGACGGCGACGACCGGCTCAGCCCCGAGGAGATCGTCGGCGTGCTCATCCTGCTCGTCGGCGCGGGCATCGAGACGGTGATGCTGACCCTGGGCAATGCCTGGGCGGCCGCCGCGGCGCACCCCGACCAGCGCCGCGCGGCCTTCGCGGGCCGCATCGACGACTGGATCGCCGAGTCCATGCGCTACGACCCGGCCACCCAGTCCCAGCTGCGCACCACGACCGTCGCGCTGGAACTGCACGGGACCGAGATCCCCGCCGGCGCCCGTATCCTCCTGCTGACCGGGTCCGCGCACCGTGACGAGTCGGTCTTCGCCGATCCCGACACCTTCGATCTCGGCCGCGACACCGGTGCGTCGCTGGCCTTCGGCTCGGGCAGGCACCACTGCCTCGGCGCGAATCTGGCCCAGCTCGAGCTGCGGGTGGCGCTGGAGGAGATCGTCTCCGCCGTCGCCGATTTCGAGGTCGACACCGAGCGTTCGGTGCGCGTCCACTCCTCCAACAACCGGGGTTTCGCGTCCCTGCCCACCACCGTCACGCTGCGCTGAGCGGCACCTGGACAGCCGATTCGGACCGTTCCGCTCGAGGCGCTGCAGGGCCACGGGCGGAGCGGTAGCATCCCTTAACGGACCGGAAGGTCTAGTCCAGCAACATGTTTCGCTGCGGCCGCTGCGCACGGGTCCACGGAACACCGGTGATCGAGAGGCTTCATGGTGGAATCGGTGACGAATCGGTGGGTAATCGATCCGACGGGAAACGACATCCAAGGCGAGAACGTACTGCTGCGCGAGCGCGGGCGCGCCACCCTCATCGAGCTGCCGGGCGGGGTCCAGGCGTGGTCGGTCACCGACGCGGCCCTGCTGGAGAAGCTGCTCATCGACCCGCGGGTGTCCAAGGACGCCGCGCAGCACTGGCCGCCGTTCGTCGCGGGCGAGATCCCCGCCGACTGGCCGCTGTACCTGTGGGTGGCGGTGCCCAACATGTTCACCGCCTACGGCCCCGACCATCGCCGGTTGCGCCGGCTGGTGGCGCCCGCGTTCACCGCGCGGCGGACCGAGGCCATGCGCGCGCAGGTGGAGCGGATCACCGCCGAGTTGCTCGATGCCCTCGACGAGGTGCCCGCGGGCGAAACCGTGGATCTGCGTGAGCATTTCGCGTACCCGCTGCCCATCCAGGTGATCTCCGAGCTGATGGGCGTGCCGGAATCGCTCGGGCCCGGGCTGCGCACGTGCGTCGACGGCATCTTCGACACCACCCTCAGCCCGGAGGAGTCGCAGGCCAACTACATGGAGATGTACCGGATCCTCGGCGAACTCGTCGCGCTGCGCCGCGAGCAGCCCGGTGACGACATGACCAGCCTGCTCATCGCCCAGCGCGACGACGAGGGCGACGACGCCCAGCTCACCGAGGAGGAGCTGATCGCCACGCTGCTGCTGGTGATCTCGGCCGGTCACGAGACCACCGTCAACCTCCTCGACCAGGCCATCACCGTGCTGCTCACCCGGCCCGAGGTGCTCGACGACCTGCGCGAGGGCACGGTCACCTGGCCGGAGGTGGTCGAGGAGACGCTGCGATTCGAGTCGCCGGTGGCGCACCTGCCGCTGCGGTACGCGGTGTCCGACATCGAGATCGACGGCGTGCGCATCGCCGCGGGCGAGGCGATCCTGGCCGGCTACGCCGCAGCGGGCCGCGACCCGCAGCGGCACGGCCCCACCGCCGACGAGTTCGATCCGCGCCGGGAGAACCAGTCCCACATGGCCTTCGGCCACGGAGCCCACCACTGCCTCGGCGCGCCGCTGGCCCGCCTCGAGGCGCTGGTCTCGCTGCCCGCGCTGTTCGAGCGGTTCCCGAAGATGAGCCTGGCGGTGCCGGTCGAGGAGCTCGGCACGGTGCCCAGCTTCATCTCCAACGGGCACCGGCAGCTGCCGGCGATCATCGACGGCGCGTAACCAGGCCCCGCTGTCCGGCCGGGTGGGGTCCGGCCGGACAGCGCTCAGGGCAGGGGCAGCGGGGCGGTCTTCGGGAAGACCACCGGCAAGCCCGCCAGCGCGCGGTGGAACGGCCCCGGCCGCCACACCAATTCCTCGGGCGGAACGGCCAATTCGAGCTCGGGCAGGGCATCGAGCAGCTGATCGATGGCCTCCTGGGCGATCAGGTAGGCCGGCGACTTGGCCGGGCAGCTGTGCGGGCCCGTGCTCCAGGCCAGGTGCGCGCGATTGTCCAGGAACTCCCCGGTGCCGATGGCCGGATCGTTGTTGCAGGCGGCCATGCTGATCACCACCGGCTGGTGCGCGGGCAGCCACACATTGTCGACCAGAATCGGCTGGCGGGGGTAGGTCGTGCAGAAGTTGGCCATCGGCGGGTCGGTGTAGAGCACCTCGTCGAGGGCGTCGCGGGTGGACAGGCTGCCGCCGAGCAGGCTGCCCGCGAAACGCGGATCGGTGAGCATCACCCGGACCGTGTTGAGGATCAGGTTGAGCATGGGCTCGATGCCCGCGCCGTAGATGGTGAGCAGCTGGTTCATCAGCTCTTCGTCGTCGAGCTGGGCGGGATGCTGGACCAGCCGGGTGGCGATGTCGTCGCCGGGTTCGGCCTGTTTCTGCCGGACCAGGTCGTAGAGGGAGTCCTCGAGCATCTGCGCGCCCTGCACCGCGGTGTCGCCGCCCTCGAACATCTGCGCCATGCCGGTGGCGATCCGCGCGCCGAGTTCCTCGCCGACCCCGAGCATCGCGTTGATGGTGGCGAAGATGACCGGATAGGCGTACTGGCTCAGCAGGTCGGCGCTGCCGTCGGCGCAGAAGGAGTTGATCACCGGCATGGCGATCTGCTCGACGGTGCTGTGCAGGCGGTAGAGGTCGACCCCGGCGATCCCGGCGACGGTGGCCTGCCGGTAGCGGGTGTGCTCGAGGCCGGAGGTGCGAATCGCGTTGGGGCGATAGCACATCATCGGCAGGATCGGGCAGTCCGCCGCAACGGTGCGCTGCCACATCCGGGCGTCGGCGGGGAAGTGGTCGGGATCGTTGAGGATCTGCACCGCCGTGCGGTAGCCGATCACCAAGGTGGCCGGGACGCCGGGCACCAGGTCGACCGGGGCGAGCGAGCCGAAGCGCCTGCGCATCTCGCGATAGGTGGCCTGCGGATCGGCGGCGAACTCCGGCGAGTACAGCGGCACCCGGTCCATGTCGCTGAGCGAGTTCGGCACCGGCGGCGTCTGCGCGGGGGCGGCCGAGGTCTGGGGCATCACAGCACGTACTCCTGTCGGAGACAACGATGGTCATCGCGCGTCGTCGCGCAGCCGTGGCACCGGGTGCCACAGGGGTGAAGACGGTGGAGCCACCGATCCGAGCAGAGTGAACCTTGTGTCCTGCAACATGTTCCATTGCATGACTCACCGAACCGGCATCGCCGGAAACGGTATCAGGAATGTCACGGCGAGTGAAAAGTAGTGGCGCCGTGCGCTATTGGGTGCCGGTCAGCGCCGTCGCGAGCCAGTCGGTGGCCTGGATCAGCCAATCGGGATCGCCGTGCTCACGGCCCCACAGGGCCTCCTTCACCGCCCCCGCCTGAATCCAGCGGCGGACCCGGACCGGGTCGAGTTCGGCGGCGTCGCTGTAGATCTCGATGTAGCGCAGAAGTTGTGGCTTCGGGTCCGGCGCGAAGAACAGGGGTGCGAAGCGGGGGCTGCGGATGACATTGAGCCCGTCGTAGGCAGGGTCGCCGACGAAACACTTCGGGTCGATGGCCAGCCACGGTGCCCGCTGCCCGGCGAGGACATTGCCGTCGTGCAGGTCGCCGTGGATCAGCAGGGCGGGCTGGTCGCCGCCCAGTTCGCGCAGGGTGGCCAGGGCGGCGTCGAGTACGCGGTGGGGGATCGGGTGGCCGAACGCGGCCGCGGTGCGGGTGATGTCGTCGGCCCACTCGTCCATCCGGTCCTCCAGCCTCGGCAGGTCGGCCGGTGCCGCGACGGCGAGGGTGCGGGTGAGGGTGCCCTGGACGACGAGGGCCGCGTCGTTGTCGGTGACGGTGGCGAGGGTGTCCTCGGCGCGTTCGAGCAGCATGGCGAAGTGCTCGTCGGCGCGCTCGTAGAGGTGCACGGCGCCGGTGCCCTGCCACGCCGCGTACGCGTCGGGCTCGTGCACATTGCCCGGGTGTGGGAACGACACCTTGATGACCGCGGGCGGCAGGTCGCGGTGGCGGACCGGGACGACGAGGCCGACCTCGCCGTAGCGGATCGCGCCGTCGGGCACACAGGACCAGCGGTCGGTCAGCTCGGCCACGATCCGCGGCAGGGCGGCGATCCACCGCCTGCCCGATTCGCTTGCGCTGTACTGCTTCTTACCGGCGAACTCCTCGGGCACGGTGATCACGAATCCACCGTAGTCACCGATGTCGGTGGCCGCTTGTAGCGTGGCGGGCGTGGTCGAGAACGAGCCGGCGCCGTGGCCGATCCCCGCGGAGTACGTGAGTGTGGTCGAGGACGAGCGGCGCGCGCTGGGGGAATTGGTCGAGCAGGCGCGGCAGTGCGCGGGCGACCCGGTCCGGCTCAGGGTGATCGCGGATCGGGTCCGCGTTCAGTTGGAGGAGGGGGATGACCGGGCCCTCGGACATCTGGAACACCATGTCGGCGATCTGACGGCCGTACTCGACGAGGTGTACGACGCCGCCTTTCCCGTCGACGACTCGGCGGATATCGCGGGTCTGCTGGCCGCGCCCTGGGCCTCGGCGCGGATCAGGACACTGGTCGCTCGCTATCTCGGCGTCGATGTACGCCACAGGCTGCTGCTGGACGAGGTGGCCAGGCGAGCGGACTCCGCCGGGGACCTCGCGTTGCTGCGCCTGCTGGTGTTCAAGCCGCTCGGGTGGCTGGACCGGGGCACGGTCGCCGCGATCCTCGACGCGCTGTACCGGGCCGATGCGCTCGATGCCGCCGTGGTCGAACGGGCCTTCGCCGACGACCGCTATCTCGGCTACGCGATCGTCGGGCGCGACGGCAGCGGGGAGATCACCGGCACACCCCTGGCCTGCGCGGATGCCGTGCGCGCGCTGGTCGACGAACGCACCTGGCAGCGGGTGTCGGGGCCCGAACCGGTGACGTGGGACAGTGTGCCCATCGGATTCCCCCCGCGCGGACTGCGTTTCGTCCAGCTGGCACTGCGCTGGACGGGCGAGCCGGACGGCGCCGGTTACTTCGGTGCGGCTGAGCTGACCGACGGCGAACGGGCGGAACTGCTCGAGGAGTTGCGGGCGCGGCCGGTCGCCGATCAGCGACGGGTCTTCGAGTGGCGCAGGGCCGCGGGCGACGCGCACGTCCTGCTGCCGCTTTTCGGTCTCGGGCACGGTGCGGACCTGCTGCGGATGATCCAGGCACTGCCCACCGGCGAGGTCGTCCGGCAGGACCGCGCCGCGCTGCTGCGCGCGATCGAGCGGACCGGGCCCGACGACGCACGGCGCATCCTGGCGCTGGAACCGAACGAACTCGTCTCCGCCGTCCTCGGCGACAACCGCGCCAAGGTCGTCAAGCGCGTGAAAAGCAATGCGCTGCACGGCATCGCGGCCTTCGGCATGCTCCCGCTGGACGCGGGGGAGACCGTCCTCGACCGGTATCTGGCCCTGCGTGAATGCGCCCGGCGCGGTCCGAAACTCGGCCCGAACCGGCGCATCAGCCACGCCGCCGCCGTCGCGGTGGCGCTCGAACATCTCGCGCAGGTGGCCGGGGTCGACGGCGCGGACCGGCTGGAATGGGACTGTGAGGCGCGGATCGCGACCGCGACACCCACCGCGGCCACCATCGGCGACTACCACGTCAGCCTGCGGGTCACCGGCGCCGATGTCGACCTCGTCGTCGACCGCGCCGGGAAGACCCTGAAATCGGTGCCCTCGGCCGTGCGTGCCGACCCCGCGTACAAGGAACTGCGCGAACACCAGGAACGCCTGCGCGACCAGGCCCGCCGCATGCGCTCCGGCCTGGTGGAACGGCTGGTCGCCACCGTGGGCACCCTCACCGCGCCCGAACTCACCCGGCTGCTGACGCTGCCCGCCGGGTCCGCCATGCTGCCCGCCCTGCTCTGGCGCGACGGAACCGGCGCGATCGGGCTGCTCGACGACATCGACCGCGCGGGTCCGGTCACCGCCGTCCACCCCCTCGAACTCGACCGGGAGGGCCTGCTGGCGCAGTGGCGCGACGAGCTCGCGCGGCGCGGGGTGGCGCAACCGGTCGAGCAGGTCGAGCGGGTGTTCTTCGTCGCGACGCCGGACGAACTGGCCGGTGACACTTCCGCCCGATATGTCGGACAGACCGTCCAGGGTCAGGTGGCGGTGCCGATGCTGTCGGCCCGCGGCTGGTCGACCCACGGCGAATACAACGAGTACCAGGCCACGAAGCCGGTGGGTGACGGCCTGATCGCCGCACTGCGCTGCGGCTTCTCGGGCTATTTCGCCGAGTCCGAGGTCGAGATCGGCGACCTGCGCTTCCTGTGCGACGGCGCGACCGTGCCGCTGACACGGGTGCCCGCGGTCGCGTACTCCGAAACCCTCCGCGATCTCGACCGGATCGTCGCCTCCCGCACCGGAAGCACTGTCGGGTAGGCGAATTC
This sequence comes from Nocardia sp. NPDC056064, assembly GCF_042266925.1. NCBI lineage: Bacteria > Bacillati > Actinomycetota > Actinomycetes > Mycobacteriales > Nocardiaceae > Nocardia > Nocardia sp. NPDC056064. The sequence continues at coordinate 324,917 of NZ_JBHJWO010000001.1, forward strand.
GTCCTCCGACCACGGCCCGGCGACGCGATGCGCCGGGCCGTTCGTCGTGTCCAGTATCCGGGACATATATCCCATGCATGCCCATGGCGGGCGGGAATCGCGCAACCTTTTCCCTGCTGTGACCGGTGGATGACGGGTTTTGTCCAATCTATTGACCTGGACGACGTGTCCAACCTAAATTGCAGGGACACGGTGTCCCAGGTATTCGGGACACACGGGACACGGGAGTGCGTACATGACACAGAAGGTGTTCGTCGTCGGCGTCGGCATGACGAAGTTCGAGAAGCCGGGCGAGCTCGAATGGGACTACCCGGACATGGCCCGGGAAGCCGGGGCCAAGGCACTCGAGGACGCGGGGATCGGCTACGACGAGGTCGAGCAGGCCTACGTGGGCTACGTGTACGGCGAGTCCACCTCGGGGCAGCGCGCGGTCTACGAACTGGGGCTGAGCGGGATCCCGATCGTCAACGTCAACAACAACTGTTCCACCGGTTCGACCGCGCTCTACCTGGCCGCGCAGGCGATCCGGGGCGGACTGGCCGAGTGCACCCTGGCCCTCGGCTTCGAGAAGATGCAGAAGGGTTCGCTGGGTTCGACGTTCGACGACCGCGAACAGCCCATGATGCGGCACCTGCTGGCGCTGGCCGAACTCCAGGAGTTCGCCATGCCGCCCGCGCCGTACATGTTCGGCGCCGCCGGCAAAGAGCACATGGAGCGCTACGGCACCACCGCCGAGCAGTTCGCCAAGATCGGCGTCAAGAACCACAAACACTCGGTGAACAACCCGTACGCGCAGTTCCAGAAGGAATACAGCCTCGAGGAAGTGCTGGCCGCCAAGCAGATCTACGGCCCGCTCACCAAGCTGCAGTGCTCGCCGACCTCCGACGGCTCCGGCGCGGTGATCCTGGCCGGCGAGGCGTTCGTCGACCGGCACGACCTGGCCGACCGGGCGGTCGAGATGGTCGGGCAGGCGATGGTCACCGACCTGAGCTCCACCTTCACCGACCCGACCGCGATCAATCTGGTCGGCTCGGACATGTCGCGCACCGCGGCGCGCAAGGTCTACGAGCAGGCCGGGATCGGTCCCGAGGACGTCGACGTCATCGAACTGCACGACTGCTTCTCCACCAACGAACTGCTCACCTACGAGGCGCTGGGACTGTGCGCCCCCGGTGAGGGCGGCCGTCTCGTCGACGACAACGCCACCACCTACGGCGGTACCTGGGTCGTCAACCCCTCCGGCGGCCTGATCTCCAAGGGCCACCCGCTCGGTGCCACCGGCCTGGCGCAGTGCAGCGAACTCACCTGGCAGCTGCGCGGCACCGCCGACGCCCGTCAGGTCGAGGGTGCCCGAATCGCCTTGCAGCACAACATCGGATTGGGCGGAGCGGTCGTGGTGACCGCCTACCGTCCGGCCGTCCGCTGATCCTTTCCCGCCCACCTTTCCCACTCAACGAGGAGTAACCCCATGGCATCCGTGTCCGTTTCCACCGAACTTCCCGTCACCCCCGAGCAGGCGTGGGCCCGTCTGAGCGACCTGGCCAACTGGGAGCAGTGGCTGACCATCCACCAGGGCTGGCGCAGCGAGCTGCCCGCCGAGCTCGCCGCGGGCGCGCGGTTCATCGAGGTCGTGTCGGTGATGAACATGGCCAACAAGATCGAGTGGACCGTCGCCGAGGTCGACCCGCAGAAGTTCCTCAAGATCACCGGCACCGGCATGGCCGGGGTCACCGTCGAATTCGCGCTCGAGGTGGAGCCCACCGCGACCGGGTCCTCGGCCAAGTTCGACGCCAGCTTCAAGGGCACCATGATCGTCGGACCGATCGGCAAGGCCGTGGCCAAGCACGCCGAGGCCGACCTGAAGGAGTCGATGGCCAAGTTCACCGAGCTCGTCGGCTCGGCGGCATGACCACCTCGGAATCGGCCGGAGTCGTCTTCGACGGCTCCGCGCTGGGGGAGTGGACCGACGAGGAACGGTTCTCGGTCACCGCCGAGCGGATCGCCGAATACGCTGCCGCGACCAATGATCCGATCGAGGCGCACCGCAGCGGGCAGGTCGCCCCGCCGGTGTTCGCGGTGGTGCCGGTGTTCACCTCGATGGCGCCCGCCGCACTGTCGGTGGCGCCGGTCGAACTGCTGATGAAACTGGTCCACGGCGAGCAGGACTTCCGGTTCCACCGGCCGATCGTGGCCGGTGACGAACTGGTGGTGCGGGCCAAGCCGATCGGGTACGCGGGCAAGCCGAACGGGTCGACGGTGGTCATCTACGCCGAAACCCGTGACGCCGCTGGCGAACTCGTCAACGAGCAGTGGATGACCGCGTTCTTCCGCAAGGTCGACGCGGGACCGGGCGAGGGCGAACAGGCGCCCGGGCACCGCATCACCGACGCCGACCGGGCCGGCGAGCAGGCCGCGCGGGTCACCGCCCACATCGACGAGGACCAGACCTTCAGGTACTCGCCGGCTTCCGGTGATCCGATGCCGATCCACCTCGACGACGAGATCGCCCGCATGGCCGGTCTGCCCGGGATCATCAACCACGGGCTGTGCACCATGGCGTTCACCTCGTGGGCCGCGCTCACCGAACTCGCCGGCGGCGACACCGCCCGGCTGCGCCGTCTCGCGGTGCGCTTCGCCAAGCCGGTGCTGCCCGGTCAGGACATCACCACCACCTTCTGGCGTACCGAACCGAACGCCTACGCCTTCGAGACCGAGGCGGCGGGCGAGCTCGCCATCACCGACGGCCGCGTCGAATTCAACTAGGAGACAACACTGATGGGAAAGCTCGACGGACGCGTCGCTGTCGTCACCGGCGCCGGTCGCGGTATCGGCCGTGAACACGCGCTGCTGTTCGCCCGTGAGGGCGCGGCGGTGGTGGTCAACGATCTCGGTGGCGCCAACGACGGCACCGGCACCGATGCCGGTCCGGCCCAGCAGGTGGTCGACGAGATCGTCGCCGCCGGTGGCAAGGCCGTGGCCAACACCGACAACATCGCCACCTGGGACGGCGCCAAGGAACTCGTCGACCAGGCGGTCGCGGAGTACGGCCGCCTCGACGTGGTGGTCAACAACGCGGGCATCCTGCGCGACGCCTTCATCGCCGGGATGGACGAATCCCAGTGGGACGCCGTCATCGCGGTGCACCTCAAGGGCCACGCGGCCACCCTGCACCACGCCGCGGCCTACTGGAAGGCCCAGGCCAAGGCGGGCAACCCGGTCAACGCCTCGGTCATCAACACCGCCTCGGCCTCGGGCACCTTCATGCCCAATGCCGGGCAGGGCAACTACGGTGCCGCCAAGGCCGGTATCGCCGCGCTGACCCTGGTCGCCGCCGACGAGCTCGAGCGCTACGGCGTGCGGGTCAACGCGATTGCGCCGATCGCGCGCACCCGGCTCACCCTGGCCACCCCCGGCATGGGCGCGCTGTTCGCCGCCGAGGTCCCCGAGGGCGAGTTCGACGCGTTCGCGCCGTCGAACATCTCGCCGCTGGTGGCCCACCTGGCCGAGGCCGACTGCCCGATCACCGGCAAGGTGTTCGCGGTGCAGGGCGGGGCGATCGTGGAACTGGCCGGGTGGCACGACGTGCGCACGGTGGAGACCGACGGCCCGTGGACCATCGACGAGGTCGCGGCGCGGCTGAAGGAGACCAGCTAGCCATGGCGCGCACCAGCTATGAGCTCGGCGTTGGCGTCAGTGAGGACCACCTGGCCCTCGCCGAGGCCGTGCGTGGCTTCGTCGAGCGCACCATCACCCCCGAGAGTGTCCGCGCCGCCGTGGAATCCAGCGACGCGGGCAAGCGCCTGCCCTACTGGGACGCGCTGGTCGCGCAGGATCTGCTCGGCCTGCACGTCGGCGAGGAATCCGGCGGGCAGGGCGCGGGCCTGCTGACCCTGGCCGTCGCGCTCGAACCGCTCGGCCGCGGCCTGCACACCGGCCCGTTCGTGCCGACCGCGCTGGCGAGCGCCGTGCTCGCCCAGGCGGGTGGGGCATGGGCGGCGGCGCAGCTGCCCGGGCTCACCGACGGCTCGCGCACCGGCGCCGTCGCGACTTCCTCGGCGCTGACCGGCACCGCGCGCGACGGGGTGCTCGTCGTGGACGGCACCGCCGACGGCGTGCTCGGCGTGCTCGGGGCCGATGTGGTCCTCGCGCCGGTCACCGTCGACGGCGAGCAGCGGTGGGTGGCGTTCGAGAACACCGACCTGACCGTGACCGCCCAGGACGGCATCGACGTGCTGCGCGGTTCGGCCCGGCTGCACGCGGATGCGGTCGAGGTCCCGCGGGAACGGGTGCTCGCCGTCTCCGCGGAGCGGGTGCGCTCGGTGGCCGCGGTGGTGCTCGGGGCCGAGGCGGTCGGCGTCATGTCGTGGTGTGTGTCGACCGCGGCCGAGTACGCCAAGACCCGCGTGCAGTTCGGCCGTCCGATCGGCCAGTTCCAGGGCGTCAAGCACAAGTGCGCCCAGATGGGCATCGCGCTGGAGAAGGCGCGCGCGGTGCTGTGGGACGCGGCGTTCGCCCTGGACCGGGCCGACGAGACCGCCGACTACGCCGCCGCGATCGCCGGGCTGATCATTCCCGACGCCGCGGTGCAGGTGGCGCAGGACTGCATCCAGGTGCACGGCGGCATCGGGTTCACCTGGGAGCACGACGCGCACCTGTACTACCGGCGCACCCTGGCACTGCGTGGCCTGCTCGGCGCACGCGACGAACGGGCCGAGGCGGTGGCGGGGTACGCGCTGTCGGGGCTGACCCTGTCGAGCGAACTGGAGCTGCCCGCCGAGGCGGAACGCATCCGGGCCGAGGTCAGGGCCGAATTGGCGGTGATCGCGGCGATCGACGACGAGGACGACCAGCTGGTCGCCCTGGGCGACGGCGGCTGGAACCTCCCGCACCTGCCGCGCCCCTACGGCCGCTCGGCCTCCCCGCTCGAGCAGGTCGTCATCGCCCAGGAGATCAAGGCCTCCGGCATCCCGATGCCGCAGCTGCTCATGGGCACCTGGGCGGTCGGGGCGATCGTGCCGCACGGCGACGAGCGGCAGAAGCGCGACCTGGTCGTGCCGACCCTGCGCGGTGAGGTGGTGTGGTGTCAGCTGTTCAGTGAGCCCGGTGCCGGGTCGGACCTGGCGAGCCTGACCACCAAGGCCGTCAAGGTCGACGGTGGCTGGAAGGTGACGGGCCAGAAGATCTGGACCACGGTCGCGCAGTTCGCCGAGTGGGCCATGCTCATCGCGCGGACCAGCCCGGACAAGCCCAAGCACGAGGGCATCACCTACTTCGTGCTGGACATGTCCTCGCCCGGGATCACCGTGCGCCCGCTGCGCGAGATGACCGGCTCCGCGCTGTTCAACGAGGTCTTCCTCGACGACGTGTTCATCCCCGACGAGAACGTGGTCGGGGCCGTCGACGACGGCTGGCACGTGGCCCGCACCACGCTGGCCGGTGAGCGGGTGGCGCTGAGCCAGAAGATGGAGGCCTACGCCACCGACACCGACCTGCTGCGCTTCGCGGTGGGCCGGGAACTGTCGCCGGTGGCGCGCGACCGGGTCGGTGAGCTCATGGCCGAGAGCCGCGCGGTGGACGTGATCGGTTCGCGGGTGGTGCTCAAGCAGCTGTCCGGGATCGACGTGTCGACCACCTCGAGTGTCGGCAAGCTGCTGGGCATGGCGCTGGGACAGGCCATCTCGGAGTTCGTCGTCGCCGAGCTCGGCATCGCCGGGGTGGTCTCGGTGCCCGGCGAGCGCAGCGACCACGCGATGGAACAGCTCATCGCCGGTCGTGCCACCACCATCTACGGCGGCACCACCGAGGTGCAGCTCAATGTGATCGGTGAGCGGATGCTCGGCCTGCCACGCGACGCATCGGTGAACAGCTAGTCGGTGAACAACTAGCTGAGCCCCGGCTCCCGGACACGCCCCCGGGAGCCGGGAACCACCGCGAAACCTGATGTGTCTAGTGTTTTTCGCAGGGGCCCGAAGGGCCCCGCCCGAGCGCACCAGCGCTCCGAGAACACAGGAGGAATGTGACCACTCAGCACGCCGACGGGCGGGCGAGCCGGTGGGATCGGCATCGCGCCGACCGCCGCGAACGCATCCTCGCCGCCGCCCTCACCGCGGTGCAGGCCAAGGGCGCCTCGGTGGGCGTCCAGGAGATCGCCGACCTCGCCGAAGTCCCGCGTTCGGTGCTCTACCGGCTGTTCAAGGACCGCCGCGATCTCGACGAGCAGCTGCGCGCCCGCATCCTCGACGACCTGATGGCCGTGCTGGAACCCACGCTGAACCCCGAGGGCACCGTCGCCGAGGCGATCGCGCGCTCGGTGGACACCTATGTGGGCTGGATCGCGGTGAATCCGCGGCTGCACTATTTCCTCGGCGCCGGGTCGGAGGGCCGCGACGGGCGGCGCAACTCGCCGCTGGTGTCCGGCACCAAGATCGCCATCGCGGGCACCGTGCGCGAGGTCTTCGAGAACGCGCTGCGGGCTCAGGGCGCCCCGACCACGATCGCCGAACCGATGGCCTTCGGCCTGGTCGGCTTCGTCGACGGCAGCGTCAACCGGTGGCTGAGCCAGTCCATGCAGCCGATGGCAGCCGCGGAACTGTCGTCCTACCTGCAGGAGGCCATCTGGGCGATCGTGGACAACAGCCTGCGCAAGGCCGGTGTCATGCTCAATCCGCTGACCCCGATCGCCGATCTCGTCTCGGCTCCCGCGAAATAGATGTGACAAGAAGTAGCGGCTAAGCTTGTGTGGTACCCCGGGTACCATTAATCTGGTCGATGTACCCGCGATTAGGAGACATCGATGACGCTGTCCGCCCCCGGCTCGGCTGACCTGCGCGCCGAGAGCTGGCCCGCGCCCACCCGCGCGACCCTGCCCGACGAAGACCCGTTCTACCGGCCCGCGCCCGGCTACGAGCAGGCGCCCGAGGGCACCGTGCTGCGCTGGCGACCGGTCGAACTCGCCGCGTTCGGCCTGGTGCCGCTGCGGGCGACCGCCTGGCAGCTGCTCTACCGCACCACCGACCTCAACGGACAGCCCGACGCGACCGTCACCACGGTGATCGCGCCGGTGGGCGGCATCACCGCCGACACCCCGCTGCTGTCGTTCCAGTGCGCCATCGACGCCATCTCCACGCGCGGTTTCCCGTCCTACTCGCTGCAGCGGGGCTCGCGCGCGATCGGCACCTTCGCCCATGTCGAAATGCTCTGTTTCGTGGACGCGCTCAAGCGCGGCTGGGCGCTGTCGATCCCCGATCACGAGGGCATGCTCGGCGCCTGGGGCGCCCCGCGCGAACCCGGCTACCGCACCCTCGACGGCGTGCGCGCCGCCCAGCGATTCGCCCCGCTGGGGCTGGCCGCCGACTGCCGGGTGGGCCTGTGGGGCTACTCCGGCGGCGGCCTGGCCACCTCCTGGGCGGCCGAGGTCGCGCCCACCTACGCACCCGAGCTCGATATCGCCGGCGCCGTGCTCGGCTCGCCGGTGGGCGATCTGGTCGAGACCTTCCACCGGCTCAACGGCGGCCTGCACGCGGGCCTGCCGACGCTGGTCGTCGCGGCACTGCGCCGGGTCTACCCCGCCTTCGACGCGGCCATCGAGGCGCACATCTCCGACCAGGGGCGCGCGATCCTCGACCGCGCGGCGCGCAGCACCACCGGCGCCGCGGTGCTGCGGCTGATCCGGTACAACCTGGACCTGCACACCACCTCGCTCCCGCTGACCGAGGTCCTCGCGCTCGCGGAACTCGTCGCCATGTTCGAGGACCTGGAGATGGGAACCGTCGCGCCCGAGGTGCCGCTGCTGGTGGTGCAGTCGGTGCACGACCAGATCATCGCCGCGGAGGGCATCGACACGCTCGTGGACCGCTACCGCGCGCACGGCGCCCAGGTGACCTACCTGCGCGACCGGTGCAGCGAGCACCTGAGCCTGCTGCCGATCTCGGCCCCGCTGAGCCTGAACTGGCTGGCCGACCGGTTCGCCGGGCAGCGGCCGACGCCCTCGGCGACCACCACGGTGCGCAGCCTGCTGCGCCTGCCCGCGGGCAACCGCGGACTGGGCGACCTGGTGCGTGGTGCGGCCCAGGCGCTGTTCGCGCGCCCGCTCACGCCGTCGGCGAGCCGTCGCGACGACGTGGTGCGCAAGGAATCGGCCCGCCCGGCCGCCTGAGCGGGCAACGAGTTTCGGAGCCTGCCGCCCGGCAGGTGCGTTGTGGTGTGGAGTGAGGGGACAGGTTCGTGGGGTTCGTTGCCGATGTGCCGCGCGCGGTGCGCAATGTGTGGTCGGTGTCGTTCGGCGGTGGCATAGAGCCGGACGACCCGGCGCCGTCGACGACGGTCTACCAGGGCAGTCACCGTCATCTGAAGCGCTACGACCGCGCGGCCCCGGCCACCGGGAACCCGGTGCTGCTGGTGCCGCCGCTGGCGGTCACCCCGTCCTGCTTCGACCTGCGTCCCGGGCAGAGCCTGGTGCGCTACCTGCTCGGGCAGGGCAGGCAGCCGTATGTCATCGACTACGGCCACTTCGGTTACGCCGACCGGGATCTCGGCATCGAGGACTGGACCCACGACATCCTGCCCGAGGCCGTCCGCCGGGTCGCCGAGGACCACGACGGCCCGGTCGACCTGATCGGCTGGTCGCTCGGCGGGGTGATGTCGCTGCTGACCGCGGCCGCCCACGCCGACCTGCCGATCGCCTCGATCACCGCGCTGGCCCCGCCCATCGATCAGCGCCGCACCGCCATGCTGACCCCGCTGCGGCTGGTCGGCAAGGTCACCGGCGGCCGGGAGATGGCCCTGGCCACCCGGATCATGGGCGGTATCCCGCAGGAATTCGTGCGGATCGGGTTCCGGTTGCAGGCCTTCGACCGGGAACTGGCGCGGCCGATGTTCCTGGCGCGCAACGCCCTCGACACCGAGGCGCTGGCCCGGATGGAGGCCACCGACCGCTTCATGTCCAGCATGCCCGGCTATCCGGGCCGCTCGTACTGGCAGATCCACCGCAGCCTGGTGCTGCGCAACGAACTCGCCACCGGCTCGGTGCGGCTGCGCTCGGACCTGGTGATCGAGCTGGCCAAGGTGACCTGCCGGGTGCTGCTGATCGGCAGCCGCGGTGATGTGGTGGTGCCCGCCACCTCGGTGCGCCGCGGCCTGGACGTGCTGCCACACGCCGCCGAGGCGCGCTTCGTCGAGGTCCGCGGCGGTCACCTGGGCCTGCTGGCCAGTGCGACCGCCGCGGCATCGACCTACCCCGCGATCGAGGAGTTCCTCAGCCGCTGATCGCGGTCGCCGCGCCGTGCCGCGCGCGCAGCTCGTGCTTGACGACCTTGCCTCCGGCATTGCGCGGCAGCGCCTCGACCACGACCAGCGCCTTGGGGTGCTTGTAGCGGGCCAGATGGGCGTTGAGGTGCTCGGTGAGGTCGGCCAGTTCGATCGCCTCGGCGTCGTCCACCGCGACGACGGCGACCGGCACCTCGCCCCACTTCTCGTCGGGCCGCCCGATCACCGCGGCCTCGCGGATGCGGGGGTGGGCGAACAGCACGTTCTCCACCTCGGCGCAGTAGATGTTCTCGCCGCCGGAGATGATCATGTCCTTCTTGCGGTCGACGACGTAGACGAAGCCCTCCTCGTCGCGGCGCACCAGATCACCGGAGTGGAACCAGCCGCCGGCGAACGCGTCGGCGGTGGCGCGCGGGTTGTTCCAGTACTCGCGCATGAGAGTCGGTCCGCGGTAGACGATCTCGCCGATCTCGCCCGGCGCCACATCGTTCATCTCGTCGTCGACGATGCGGGTGGCGATGGTGGGGATCGGCTTGCCGACCGAGCCCAGCTTGCGGATGGTGTCCTCGCCGTCGAGCACGCAGGTGATCGGTGACATCTCCGTCTGCCCGAACACCGCGACATTGAGCGCCCGCGGGAACGTCTCGGCCATCGCCCGCAGCACCGTGTCGGAGGCGGGCGCGGCACCCCAGCTGATCACCCGCAGCCGCAGATCCCGCTGCGCCACACTGGGATCGGCGCAGACGATCTGCCACTGCGCGGGCACCAGGAACACCGACGTGGCCCGCTCGCGCTCCCACGCGTCGAGCACCTCGGTGGCGTCGAAGGCCTGCAGCGGGTGGATCACCGTGAGCGCGCCGAGGACGAAACAGCAGGCGATGCTGCCCAATCCGGCGATGTGGAACAGCGGCGAGGCGCAGAAGGCGATGTCGTCGTCGGTGTAGCGCATGGCCCGGATACAGGTCAGTGCCTGGGCCTGCATGTTGAGATGGGTCAGCACCGCGCCCTTGGGGCTGCCGGTGGTGCCGGAGGTGTACATGATCAGCGCGGCCGAGTCCTCGGGCACGTCACGGGGTTCGTGCGGTAGGCCCTCTTCGGCGATCAGGTCCTCGTAGCCGAGCACACCGTCGCCGGTGGGCGCGCCGACCACGATCCGCGTGCGCAGCGTGTCGGTGCCCGTCGCGACGGCGGCGGCCAGTGGCGCGAGCACGGCGTCGGTGATGAGGACCGCGCTGCCGCTGTCGTTCACCTGATAGACCAGCTCGGGCGGGGTGAGCCGGAAGTTCACCGGCACCGCGATGGCGCCGAGGGTGTTCACGGCGAACACCGATTCGATGTACTCGGTGTTGTTGAGCATCAGGATCATCACCCGGTCGCCGGGCTCGACGCCGCGGCGGGCGAGCGCGTCGGCCAGGCGCTGGACCCGCGCGTGCAGGGTGCCCCAGGTGGTGGTCGTGCCCAGGAACCGCAGCGCGGGCGCGTCCGGGATGGTGGTGGCGTGCAGGGCGATCTGGTTCATCCAGTGATTGCGGCGCGAGCGCAGCGGTTCGACGGCAGTGGTCATGGAAAGCGTCTCCTCGGGAGCGGGACTAGGCCGGGTCGGTGATCGGAGCGGGCGCACCGGCGAAACGCGGTGGGCGACGGGTGAGCACGGCGGTCATGCCCTCGAGGAAGTCGGGCGAGACCAGCAGCTCGGACTGACCGGTCTTCTCCCGGTCGAGCGCGGCGTCGAGTTCGGTCAGGGTCGCGGCATTGATCGCGGCCTTGGTCAACTCCAGCGAACGGCGCGGACCGGCGGCGAGCTTGGCGGCCACGGCGTCGACCTCGGCGTCGAGCTGATCGGCGGGCAGGCTGCGGGTGATCAGCCCCGCCGCGGCCGCCTCGGGCGCGGGCAGCCGGGCTCCGAGCAGCGCCAGTTCGGCGGCCCGGACGCGGCCCATGGCGGCGGCGACCATGGCGGTGGCGCCACCGTCGGGCATCAGGCCGATGGAGGTGAACGGCAGCAGCAGGTAGGCGGTCTCGGCCGCGTAGATCAGGTCGGCGGCCAGCGCGATCGAGGTGCCCACCCCGGCGGCCGGTCCGTTGACGCGCGCGATCACCGGCAGCGGGGAGGCCACGATCGCGCGGATCACCGCGTTGGCGCTGTCCATCACCCGCTCGGGCGCGGCCTCGTTGCCCCCGGCCGCGGCCGCGGCGGCCAGATCGGCGCCGGTGCAGAACGCCTTGCCCGCGCCGGTCAGCACGATCACCCGGGTGTCGGGCCGGGTGTGCGCCGCGGTGATGAGCTCACCGAGCTCGTCCATGGTGGCCAGGTCGATGGCGTTCATCCGGGCCTGGCGGTCGACGGTGATCCGCAGGACCCCGCGTTCCTCTTCGATCAGCACGCTCTCGCTCATCGGGCCACCGCCCCGACCAGCGCACCGGCCAGACGGCCCGCGATGAGATCCTCGGCCTCGCGCACGATCCGGCCCACCAGCTCCGCGCAGGTGGGGATGTCGTGGATCAACCCCTGACATTGGCCGACACTCCAGATGCCCGCGTCGAGATCGCCGTTCTCGTAGACCTTGCGGCCCCGCGCGCCCGCGACCAGCTCGCGCACATCGGCGAACGTGCCGCCCGCGCGCTCGATCTCGACGACCTCGCGGCTCACGGCGTTGTCGGCCACCCGGGCGGTGTTGTTCATGGTGCGGAAGATCAGCTTGGTGTCGAGCTCGGTATTGGTCACGATCTTCTCCTTCACGGCGTGCGCGATCGGCGACTCCACGGTGCACAGGAACCTGGTGCCCATATTGACCCCGTCGGCGCCCAGTGCCATGGCCGCGACCAGCCCGCGCGCGTCGGCGATCCCGCCGGAGGCGATCATCGGGATCTCCAGCTCGCGCGCCGCGGCGGGGATCAGGACCAGGCCGGGGGTGTCGTTCTCGCCGGGGTGCCCGGCGCATTCGAAGCCGTCGATGCTCACCGCGTCGACGCCCACCTGCTGCGCCTTGAGCGCGTGCTTGACGCTGGTGCACTTGTGCAGCACCTTGATGCCCGCGTCCTTGAGGAAGGGCAGATGGGTGGCCGGATTGCCGCCCGCGATCTCGACGATCGGGACGCCGCCGTCGATGATCGCCTGCCGGTACTCCTCGTAGGGCGGCGGCGTGATGGACGGCAGGATCGTCAGATTCACCCCGAACGGCTTGTCGGTGAGGTCCCTGGTGCGGGCGATCTCCTCGCGCAGCGCCTGCGGCGTCGGCTGGGTCAGCCCGGTGATGATGCCCAGGCCGCCCGCCTCGGACACGGCGGCGGCGAGTTCGGCCCGGCCGACCCACATCATCCCGCCCTGCACGATCGGGTGCTCGACACCGAAGGCCTCGGTGAATCGGGTGCGCAGCATTTGCGCTCTCCCTCCGGATTCGTCGTTCCCCGCGGTGGCGCCGTGCCGCGACAGCTCTTTGCAACCGAGGAGAATCATGATTAACTTATTGAGAATTACGATTAACTTAACGGTGGCCGGCGCGGCGTGTCAATAGGCCGCGCGGTTCGCCGGGTCCCGTGGTCGCCCTGCCTGAGCTGCGCGGTGCGGGGCTGCCACCGAGCAATCCGAAGGATGGTCGAGAATGACCGAAACCCCCACTACCGCCCCTGTTTCTGCGACAATGATCCACACCGTCGACCCGGCCACCGGCGAGCAGGTCGGCAGCTGGGCCGTCGACGATGCGGCGAGCGTGGCCGCCGCGGTCACCCGGGCCCGGTCGGCCGCGCAGACGTGGAGTGAACTCGGGTTCACCGGGCGGAAGCGGGCACTCCAGCGCTGGGCCGCGAGCATCGTGAACAACATCGACGAGTTCTGCGCGCTGATCAAGGCCGAGAACGGCAAGCCGCTCGACGACGCCTACCTCGAGGTGATCACCGCCGTCGAGCACCTGAACTGGGCCGCCGAGAACGCGGGCAAGGTGCTGAAGCCGAAGAAGGTCTACCCCGGCCTGATGATGGCCAACCACGAGGCCGTCATCGAACAGCGCCCGCACGGCGTGGTGGGTGTGATCGGGCCGTGGAACTACCCGGTGTACACGCCGAACGGGTCGATCGCCTACGCGCTGGCCGCGGGCAACACCGTCGTGTTCAAACCCAGCGAGCTCACCCTCGGGGTCGGGCACTGGTTCGCCGACGCGTTCACCAAGGCCAATCCCGAGCTGCCGCAGGGCATCCTGAGCGTGGTCAGCGGCGACGGCGCGACCGGGCGCGCGCTGGTCGAGTCCGAGGTCGACATGATCGCCTTCACCGGCTCCACCGCGACCGGCAAGCGGATCATGGCCGCCGCCGCGCAGAAGCTGACCCCGGTGGTCCTCGAATGCGGTGGCAAGGACGCGGCGATCGTCGCCGAGGACGCCGATGTCGCCGCGGCCGCCGACGCCATCGTCTGGTCGGCCATCGCCAACTCCGGGCAGACCTGCGTCGGAACCGAACGCTGCTACGTGGTGGACTCGGTGCTCGACGAGTTCGTCGCCGAGGTCACCCGCCGCGTCGCCGACCTGACGCCGGGCTCGGGCCCCGACGCCGCCTACGGGCCGATGACCCTGCCCGCCCAGCTCGACATCGTCACCGAACACGTCGAGGACGCCCTGGCCAAGGGTGCAAAGGCCGTAGTCGGCGGTCGTGAGGCGATCAAGGCGCCGTTCGTGAGCCCGATCGTGCTGCTCGACACCCCCGAGGACTCGGTGGCGGTCACCGAGGAGACCTTCGGACCCACCCTCACGATCCGCGGTGTCCGCGATGTCGAGGAGGCCATCCGGCTGTCCAACGCCTCCCGCTACGGCCTGGCCTCGACGGTGTTCTCCCGCAGGCGCGGCATGGAGATCGCCCGGCAGCTGCGCGTCGGCGCGACCTCGGTGAACAGCGCGGCCGCCTACGCCGCCATCCCGGCGTTGCCCTTCGGCGGGGTGGGGGAGTCCGGCATCGGCCGGATTCACGGTGCGGCCGGGCTGCTCGGCTTCACCCGGCCGCATTCGATCGCGCGACAGCGCTTCGCCGTCCCCGGCATGGCGCTGCTGTCGTTCGCCCGCACCGCATCGACCATGTCGATGGTCCGCACGCTCACCGCCCGCCGTTTCGGGCGCGCCAAGTAGTCCACCCACCACCCACGAAAGCAGAGGAACACACTCATGGGCGTCGAATTCAGCCCGGAACAGCAGGATTTCGCCGCGGCGGTCGCCGCGTTCGCCAAGCGTGAGGCGGGCACCAGGGAGAAGCGCGACGCGCTCACCGACCACGACGCCGAGCAGCACAACGCCGGCGTCTACGCCAAGATGGCCGAGCTGGGCTGGCTGGGCCTGACCGTGCCCGAGGAGTACGGCGGCTCGGACGCCTCGATGGTCGACATGTGCATCCTGCTCGAGGAGAGCCTGCGCGGGCTGCTGCCGATCGGGGCCATCGGCCCGACCCTGATCACCGGCGGCGCCTACGCCAAGTTCGGCACCGAGGCGCAGAAGGACAGCGTGCTGCGCGGCATCGTGCGCGGTGCCTCCCAGTCGATCTCGATGTCGGAGCCGGAGGCGGGCTCCGACGTCGGCAACATCACCACCCGCGCGGAGAAGACCAGTGACGGCTGGCTGATCAACGGCCAGAAGACCTGGTGTTCCAACGCGCACATCTCCGAGAACATCCTGCTGGTCGCGCGCACCGACCGCAGCGGCGGCAAGCACGAGGGACTCACCATGTTCCACGTGCCCGCCGACACCCCCGGCCTGAAGATCAGCCCGATCGAGCTGATGGGCAACCAGAAGGAGACCAACGACCTGTACTTCACCGACTGCGTGCTCCCCGAGGACGCGGTGGTCGGCGAGGTGGGCAACGGCTGGCGCCAGCTCATGACGGGCCTGAACTTCGAGCGGCTGGTGCTGGCCGCGATGAGCCTGGGCACCGCCGAGCGCGCCTTCGAGGACACCCTGCAGTTCATCCGCGAGCGCAAGCAGTTCGGCAGGCCGATCGGTTCCTTCCAGGCCCTGCGTCATCGCGTCGCCGACCTGGCCACCGAGATCGAATGCACCAAGCTGCTGGTCTACAGCGTGGCGGCCGCCGTCGACGCCGACCCGAAGAAGACCTTCGCCCGCGAGGCGTCGATGGCCAAGCTCAAGGCCACCGAGACCGCCAAGCAGGTCGCCCTGGCCGGGATGCAGATGATGGGTGGCTACGGCTACGCCCGCGAGTTCGACATGGAGAAGCACGTGCGCGGGGCCCTGGTCTCCACCATCTTCGGTGGCACCAGCGAGATCCAGCGCGACATCATCGGCAAGACCTTCGGCCTCTGATCCAGGAGGGGGACGGGCGCCCGGCCGGAGATTCCGGCCGGGCGCCCGTGGAGATCTAGCGCGGCAGCGGCTGACCCAGCAGAATCGTCTCGAGCAACTGCACCACCGTCTCCTGCGGGCAGACCGTGTCGTCGCCGAAGGCGCGGCCCAGGTCGACGACCAGGCTGAACGCGGCGTGCACCAGAATCCGGGCCTCACCCATCGACAGTTCCGGCCGGGCCGCGACGACCAGCTTGGCCCACTCGGCGATGATCAGCTGCTGCAGGTGCCGCAGCGTCACCTGATCGGCGTGGTCGACGTGGCTGAACTCCGCGTAGTAGACGAAGGTCAGCGCGCGCTCGTCGAACGAACCGGCCACATAGAGCTCGATCAGCGTCGCCAACGCCCCGGCCGGGGTGTCCGCGGCCGCGATGGCCGGGGCGATCGCCGCCGAGACCCGGTCGGCCGCGCGCCGGAACGCGGCCACCAGCAGATCACTCTTGCTGCGGTAGTAGCGGTAGACCGCCGAGGCGGCCGACAGGTCCGCGGCGCCGGCGATGTCCTCCATGCTGACATTCGGATACCCGCGCTCGTGGAACAGTTCCACCGCCTTGCGCAGCAGCAGATCGTGCTTGAACGGCTGGTAGCGCTCCTTGGTGGACCCGGTCGCCGTGGTGGCGTCGAGGCGGACCAGATCCGCGTCGATCAGCGCCCGGCTCGTCGCCTTCAGCAACGGCGCGAGAGCCTTGGCGGGCACCGTCGCGTGGTGGTCGCCGATGCTGCTCACCACGGCGAAGATCGAGACCGCGCGGATGGCGAGGTCGCGGCGATCCAGTTCGGGCCGCACGTCCCCGATGAGGGTGCGCAGGGCCGCGATGGCCGCGGTGAACTGCGCGTTGAGCTCGTCGAAATCGGCGGGCTCCAGATACCGGCGCTCCCAGCGCACCAGCGCCACCGTCGGCCGGTTCGCGATGGTCAGGGAGATGATGGCGTCGACGACGTGGTCCACGCGCTCACGGGCTGACCAGTCGGCCGCTTCGGCAGGCAGCTCGGTGGCGCTGAGCGCCAGCCCGGACAGCCGCAGCAGTTCCTCGCGGAACAGCGCGTACTTGCTCGGGAAGTGCCGGTAGAGCGCGGTGGAACTGATGTCGAGCCTGCGGGCGATGTCGTCCATGCTGACGCCGTGATAGCCGTGCGCGCCGAACGCGGCCGCCGATTCCGCCGCGATCTGCGCACGCCGGTTCTTCGGCCTGCGCCGGATCGGGCGGGCCGGTGTCTGCGGCGCTGCTTCGTCTGCCTGCTTGCTCGTCGTCTTGCCCTTTGTTCCTCGCGGGGAGCGCACGTTCCCGATGATCTTGCCCGTCATGCTATCGCCTGCCCCGGTAGGCCGGGCGCACCGGATTCCGTCACTGGGCGGGCACCGCCGGTAGTGGGGAGTTGACCTTCTCGACCAGCCAGCGGTCGTCGTCGTGGCGCAGGCTGAACACCATCGACAGCTGGCCGGGCTTGGCCTTGTGCTCGGTGCCGAGGCTGGAGATGGTCGTGCCGATCACCACGATGGCCTCGGCCGAGGACTCGTCACCGCCGCGCAGCGCGCACTGGGTGTCGGTGCTCTTGGAGACCACCTCGCCCTGGGTGAGCGCGTCGCGTAGTTCGGTGCTGGTCGCCTCGAACTGTTTCTTCCAGTCGCCGGTCGCGCCGTCGAGGACGGCGGCGAAGTAGGTGTCGAGGCTCTTGCTGTCGTAGTCGGCCAGCACCGGCCCGTACCGGCAGGCGGCCTCGCGGGCCTGCTGCTGGGCCGCCAGCAGATCCTTGCTGTCCTTGTTCTCGACGAACAGGAACACCGAGGTCGCCACCGAAGCGCCGAGGACCACGGCCGCGGCGCCGCGCAGGCCCAGGGTCCGGCGATCCACGGCCCACCACCTGCGCCCGGCCGGTGCCGGGGGCTCGGTGGTGTCGTCGGTGGTGGGTGTTTCGTCGTTGCTCATGATTGTCTGGCTCCTCATCGGGGTGCGGGGACAGCGGGCTGGGACAGTTCGTCGCCGGTCACCCCGGGCGGCGGGCCCGCGCCGTTGTCGGGGCCCGGCGGGCGGGGCGCGTTGGCCGAACCGCGCACCTGCAGCGCGGGATTGTCGGTGACGCAGTAGTTGTAGAGACGCACCCTGGTGTCGGTGGTGACGGTGGTCGGCACGATCGGCACCGTGTCGTAGTCGCAGGTCGGGCGCGGCCACGGATCGACCAGGGTGAAGAAGGCATTGTCGTGGGCGGGCACGCCGACCGCCTCGGCGAAGCGGCTCAGGGTGGGGAACAGCAGCTCGATGGCGGGCTGGCGCAGCTTGGCGGCCCGGGTGATCGCGACGAAGTTCGTCACCAGATCGGTGATCGGATCGTGGGTGCGGGAGATGAACCCGCCCAGGGTGGCCAGCTGGCCGGGACCCTGCTCGAGCAGGTGCCGTAGTTCCGCGTCGGCGACGGTGAACTGCTGGAACAGGGCACTGCCCGCGCCGGTGAGGGTGCCCAGGTCGGGTTGGGCGTGCGAGGTGGTCTCGGCGATGACCACGAGATTGCGCAGCAGGTGCTCGGTCTGCGGGAGCAGCTCGGTGAGCCCGGCCATCGCGCGGCTGAGCCCGGAGATCATGTTGCGCAGGCCGTCGGGCCCACCGGCCAGTGCCTTGTCGAGTTCGTCGACGATGACATTGAGCCGTTCGGGATTCATCCCGCCGACCAGTCCGGCCATATTGCCCAGCACCGACTGCACCTGCACCGGCACCGCGGTGTCGGCACGGGCGACCACGGCGCCCTCGCGCAGGTAGGGCCCGGTGTCGGTGTCGGGCCGGAAGTCCAGATACTGCTCACCGGCCGCCGACAGGCGCGCGACCGCGACCGTGCCGCCGACCGGAATCCGGGTGCCCGCCTCGATCTCGGCGACGGCCACGATCCCCGTGCCGTCCACGCGCACGTCCTTCACCCGGCCGACCCGCACCCCACGGAAGGTGACATCGCTGCCGGTGGTGAGCCCACCCGAGGTCGCCAGTTCGACCGTGACCGCGTACCGCGACCCGGTCGGGTCGATCCGCAGCACCGCGCCACCCAGATACAGGCTGCCCAGCACCAGCACCACGACCAGTCCGGCATTGGCGACCGCCACGCGGCGGCGAACCAGCCACTGCCACAACGGTGAGTTCATCGGGGTCCCTCCTGCGGCGGCTGCTGCGGGGTGCTGTTGAGGCGGCCGGTCACCTTGGCGATCACGTCGGTGATGCTGCCGACGAAGGCGGGGATGTCGGTGCCGTCGGGCCAGCGGCTGCCGGCCGGATCGGTGATCGCGCCGATGTCGAGGTAGGACAGGATCGCCCCGACCGACAGGTTCGGGCCGCGCATGCTGTCCATCACCGAGGGATAGATCTGGTGGAAGCCGTCCAGGGCGCCGGTGAGATCGTCGCCCATCTGCACGAACCCGTTCATCAGGTTCTGGATGCTCTGGAACAGGCTGACGAACTGCGGCCCGTTGCTCGCGCTGAAATCGCCCAGCGCGTCCATGGTCACCGCCACCTTGGTGATGAGATCGACGATGGCCTGGTTGTTCTCGGCGAACAACCCGATCAGCTGCGGGAAACTGTCGGCGGCCGCGCCGAGTTCGGCCTTGCGCCGGGCCAGTTCGCCGGTGAGCACCGACAGCCCGTGCAGGGTGGCGTCCAGGTCACCGGTGCGTTCGTTGAGCGCGGTGATCACCGAGGTCATCTCGCCGATCAGGTGCTGGAGCTGGGGTGCCTTGCCCGCGAAGATGGAGTCGAGCTCGGCGGTGATCCGGGCGGCCTGGTTGAGGCCGCCGCCGTTGATCAGCATCGACACCGACATCATCAGCTGTTCGACCGAGGCCGCCGAGGCGGTGTGCTCGGCGCCGATCGTCGCGCCCGGACGCAGCGGCGGCCCGGCCTGCTCGGCGCTGGGCAGGGTGACGGCCACGAAGATGTCACCGAGCGGGGTCGCCTGGCGCAGCTCCACCGTGGTGCCCTCGGGCAGCTGGATGTCGGTGCGGATGAGCATCTCCACATCGGCCAGGAACGAGGTCGTCGAGATCCCGGTGACCACCCCGATATCGGTGCCGCCGATCTTCACGTGGGCCCGGTCGGGCAGGTTGAGCGCGTCACGGAAGGTGGCGTGCAGGGTGTAGCCGGGGCCGCCGATGCCGGGTTCGGGCATCGGCAGTTCGGCCACGGTCATCGAGCAGCCGGTGGCCGACACGGTGACGGCGGCGGCGCACAGGGCCGCGGCCAGCGTGGTGCGCAGGGTCATTTCGTCAGTCCCAACAGCGCGGCGGTCAACCCGAAATCCGGGCCCATATCGGAGATCTTGCCGGTGCGGCAGCCGTCCAGACGCATCTGCACGCGCTCACAGAAGGTGGCGATCACCTCGCTGTCGAGCACGATCTTGTCCAGCAGTCCGTGCAGGCGCAGCGCCTGGTGTTCGCGGCTGATGGCGTTGTCGAAGTTCTGAAACATCAGCGGGCCGACGTCGATGATCTCGGTGAGATTGCGCGCGTTGGCCCGCATCTGGGCCGCGATCGCGACGAACTTGGTGAGCGCGCCCGCGAGCTGGTCCTGGTTCTGCCCGACCACCGAGGAGGTGTTGGTGATGAAGCCGTCGAGCTGGGCCAGCACCGCCTGCAGGCCGGGGGACTGCTGCCCGAACAGCGCCACCAGTTCGGTGATGCGTCCGCTGAAATCCCGGACCGTCTGGTCGTTCTCGGCGATGACCTGGGTGATCTCGCCGAGCTTCACGATCGTGTTGGCGATCTGGTCCTTGTTGGCGAAGGTCACCTCGAAGGCCGCCGAGAGCTGATCGAGGGTCTCGCGCAACCGGTCGCCGTTGCCGTCGAGCAGCGGGAACAGCACCCGGCTGGCCATCGGCCCGTTCTCGCTGTCGCCTTTGAGCGCCTCGCCCAGCTGATCGAAATTGGCCAGGATGCGGTCGAGTTCGACCGGTGTCCTGGTGCGGGCCAGCGGAATGTGCGCGCCGTCGGCGAGTTCGGGGCCCGACCCGGTGTAGGCCGGGGCCAGCTCGACGTGTCGGTTGGTGATCAGCTGGGGCGAGATCAGCGCCGCCATCGCGTCGGCGGGAATACGCACGTCGCGATCGACCGACATCACCACCTCGACGTAACTGCCGCGCGGGGTCACCGAGTCGACCACGCCGACCGGCACGCCGAGGACGGAGACCTCGTTGCCCGCGTAGAGCCCGGCCACGTTCTCGAAATCGGCGCTGATGCGTTTCTGTTCGCTCAGCATCCGGTCACCGAGCCCGGTGACGCTGTCGGGCAGCAGCGCGCAGCCCGACGCGAGCAGCGCCGTCAGGCACAGCGCCGCGAGTTTGCCTGTCCTCATCAGTTGCACCCCTGTACGGCCTGCGCGAAGCACAGCCAGTTGTCCGGCAGGATCCACGGCGCCCAGATCTCGCCGTACGGGCCGTTGCCCAGCAGATTGTTGAACTGGCGCAAGGTGACCGGCGCGATCTCGTAGAGCCGGTCCAGGTTCTCCTTGTTCGCGGTCAACCCGTCCGACATGGTGTTCAGGTTCGTGATCAGCGGACCGAGCTCACCGTTGTTCTCGATGCCCATGTCCTGCAGCAGCTTCGACATCTCGGCCACGTTGTCGAGCAGCTGGGCCAGCAGCGTCTGCCGCTGCTGGACCGCCGCGCCGATGGCCTCGCCCCTGGTGAGCAGGACGAGCACGCTGTTGCGGTTGTCCGAGACCAGCTGGGAGACCTGGTCCATGTTCTTCAACAGCGAGTCGACCTCGTCGCGCCTGCTGTTGATCACCTGGGCCAGCGCGCCGATGCTGTCGAGCGCCTGCACCGCCATCGCCGGCGAGTCACCGAGCTGGGCACTGAACACATCCAGCGCGGTGCGCAGCTTGGCCGGGTCGATGCGTTCGATCCGTTCGAACGAGGAGGTGTACTTCGGGTCCTGGATGACCTTGCTCAGGTTGTAGGGCACCGAGGTGTTCTCGATCCCGATCCGCTTGCCGGGCAGCCCTTTTCCGTCACCGGGATCGAGGTCGATGTGCAGGCGCCCGAGAATGGTGGACATCTCGATGGCCGCGCGGGCGTCGGCGCCCAGGCGGATGTCGTGGCGGATGCGCAGCGCGACATCGACCCGGTCGTTCACCAGTTTCACCGACTGCACCGCGCCCACCTCGATGCCGGAGATGTCGACGGTCGCGCCCGGTTGCAGGCCGGCGGCCTGGGCGAACTCGGCGTGCACGGTGACATCACCGAGCCGGATCTGGGTGAGCAGGCTGGAGGCCCCCAGCAGGACCAGCACGGACGCCGCGGCGATCAGGCCGAGCCGCAGATGCCGGTTGTGCAGCAGGAACGCTGGAACGCGTGGCTTGATCATCGACACACTCCCGATTGCGAGGTGCCGCCGACCTGCGAGAACAGACCCTCCGGCAGGAGGACGCCCCACAGCGAGACGTCGAGGCGGCAGATGTAGGCGTTGCCGTAGGTGCCGTACTGGGTGAACCGGGCCACGCCGTTGAGGAAGTCGGGGAACTCGAGCGCCATGCGATCGAGCGCGGCCCCGTTGTAGAGCAGCATCATCACGCCGGTGGTGGCGTTGCGTTGGGCATCGGCCATACCGGGTTTGACCTGCCCGATCAGCGAGACCAGCGAATCCGTCGCCCCGGCCACCCGCTCCACCGAGCTCTTCAGTGCCTCGCCCTCGGCGTAGAGCCCGTCCATGAGGCTGCGGGTCTGGGTGATCAGCGTCTCCAGTTCGCCGCTGCGATTGGCCAGACCGGCCATGACCGAGCTGAGATTGCTCAGCACGTCGCCGAGGATCTGATCGCGCTCGCCGAAGGTGCCCGCCAGCTGCGCGGCCTGGGTGATCAGCGCCGACAGCGACACCTCGTTGCCCTGCAGGGCCTGGATGAGCGTCTCCGACAGCGAGTTGATCTGGTCGGGTTGCAGCACGCTGAACAGCGGCTCGAACCCGGACAGCAGCGCGGACACGTCGAAGGACGGCTCGGTGCGCTCCAGTGGGATCTCCGTGCCCGGCGCCAGCACCGCTCCCGCCTCGGTGCCGGGCGCCAGCGCGAGATAGCGCTGACCGATCAGGTTCTGGTAGCGCACCAGGGCCTTGGTGGTGTCGGTCAGATGCTGCCGCGACTCGATCCGGAACTCGACCCGGGCGGCATAGTCGTCGGTGAAGTCGATCCCGTCGACCCGCCCGACCCGCACCCCGGCCATCCGCACGTCGTCACCGACCCGCAGGCCCAGGACATCGGTGAACACCGCCGAATAGCTCGAGGTGTTGCCCGGGACGCTGCGCTGCAACGTCGACCAGATCGTGTAGGTGAGCACGGTCGCCAGCACGACGAACAGGCTGAAACCGATGAGTGACTTGCCGTATCTCACTGCTGGACACCACCTTCGGTGTCGGGGACGACGGGAACATTGCCCAGGATCGATCCGAGCAGCAGCAGCTGGCTGAAGGTCGGTGTGCCACCGACCAGTGCCGACACCGCGGCGATGCCGGTCAGCCGGGGCTGCGAGGCCGGGGCGGCGGGCGCGGGATCGACGGCCGCCGCCGGAGCGGTGATGCCCGGAATGGCGGGCAGACCGGGGAGCGCGGGCAGGCCGGGCAGCGTCGGCAGGGTGATCCCGGGCAGGGTGGGCAGGCCGGGCAGTGTCACCGTGGGGGCCACCGGCGCGGGCCCGGCGGCATCGAGCCACTGCGGCAGCATCGAGGCCGGATACTCCTGCGGCGGAGCGACTTCGGGCACGGTCGGGCCGCCACAGCGCGGGCCGGTCATCTCGCCGTAGCGGGGGCAGTCCTGCGCGGTGTACTGCTGGAACGGTGTGAAGGTCACGTCCATGCGCCAGGTCATCTGCTTGCGCGGACCGAAGGTGAAGGTCTGCTGCAGTTTTCGGAACGAGGCATTGAGATTGGCCGCCGTGGACTGCAACGCGCCGGGGTCCTTGGCGATACCGCCGATCAGCCCGTCCAGCCCGGCGACGAGTTCCTTGCCCGAATCCGGATTCGCGGCGAACAGCGCGTTCACCGAGTCGATCGTCGCGTTGCCCTGCACCAGCAGGTCCACCAGCTGCGCGCGGTGCTCGTTGAGCGTGCGCGCCGAGGTCACCGAATCGGCCAGCACACCGACCAGCTCGGGTGCCGACGCGCTCAGCGCCGTCGCGGCGCGGCCGAGATCGCCGAGCAGGCCGCCGATCTCGGGGATCTGGTGCACGGTCGTCAGCCACTGGTCGAGCCGCTCGATGGTCGACCCCGGCACCCGCGCGCCCGGATCGAGCGCGGCCGACAGCGTCGCCAGCACCCGGCCCAGCTTCTCGGGCTGGATGGTGGCCAGCACGTCACGCAGGGTGTTGAGGGTGGACTGCAGCTGGACGGTGGCCTCGCTGGTGTCCTCGGCGATGGTGGCGCCCGCGCGCAGCGTCGAGGTGGCGGTGCCGTTGTCGACCAGCTGGATCGACGAGACACCGAAGATGTTGTCGGGGACCACGCGCGCGGTCACGGTATCCGGAATCGTCTCGGCCAGGCCGGGTTTCAGTTCGAAGGTGGCACGCTGGCGTTCGCCCTTGGCCACCATCTCCACCGAGCCGACCACCCCGACGACCATGCCGCGGAACTTCACGTCGGCGCGCTGGGGTAGCCCGTCGCCGGTGCTGGTCAGGTCGGCGCCGACCACGACGGTGTCCTCGAACTCGCCGTTGTAGCGCAGCGCGAGCAGATACAGCGCGACCGCGAAGGCGGTGAGCACCGCCAGCCCCGCGAGCGTGAGCTGCAGGGGTTTGGGGCCGCGGCCGCTGGGATCGAGAATCATTCGATCGACCTATCCCGAGATCCGGAATCCGGGGTCGATGCCCCAGATCGCAAGGGTGAGAAACAGATTGGTGAAGACCATCACGACGATGACCATCTTGATCGCGCGTCCGGCCGCCACCCCGACGCCTTCGGGGCCGCCGGTGGCCACGAAGCCGTAGTAGCACTGGATGAACGCGGCGATCAGCACGAACACCACCACTTTGAACAGCGAGAAGAACACGTCTCCGCCCAGCAGGAACTGGAAGAAGTAGTGGTCGTAGGTGCCCGCGGTGGTGCCACCGAGGAACAGCACCGACAGCTTGGTCGCCACATAGGCCACCGCAAGGCCCAGGGTGTAGAGCGGGATGATGGTGATGGTGGCCGCGAGCATCCTGGTGGTCACCAGGTAGGGCAGCGGCCGGATGGCGATGGACTCGAGCGCGTCGATCTCCTCGGAGATCCGCATCGAGCCGAGCTGGGCGGTGAAGCGGCAGCCGGACTGGATGGCGAAGGCCAGGGTGCCCAGGATGGGCGCGATCTCGCGGGTGGTGGCGAAGCCTGAGATGGCACCGGTCAGCGGTCCCATGGTCAGCAGGTTCAGCGCGGTGTAGGACTCCACGCCCACGGTGATGCCACCGAAGGCGCACAGCACGACCACCACGCCGACCGTGCCGCCGCCCACGATGAGTGACCCGTTGCCCCAGCCGACATCGGCGACCAGGCGCGCGACCTCCTTGCGGTAGTGGCGCAGGGTGAACGGAATGGCCAGCAGCGCCTGGAAGAACACGATCGCCTGGTGGCCGATGCGCTGATTGACCTCGATGGGGATCTTGGCGGTGTTGCCGATCGCGCGGACCGGCCGCAGTGCCGGCGGAATGTATTCGGCGGCCATCTCACACCACCTTCGAGGGGAAGAAGCTGTTGTAGAGCTGGGTGACGATGATGTTGGTGGCGAACAGCATCAGCGCCGAGGTGACCACCGCGGAGTTCACCGAATTGGCCACCCCGCCCGGGCCGCCCTTGGTGTGCAGGCCGATGTCACAGGCGATGATCGCGGTGAGCGCGCCGAAGATCGCGGCCTTGAACAGCGCCACCAGTAGATCGTTCGCCACGGCGAAGGAGGCGAAGGAACTGATGAACGAGCCCGGCGTGCCGTGCTGGGCGTAGACATTGAACATGTACGCCGTCGCGAAGCCGACGAACACGATGAACCCGCACAGCAGCATGCTCACCAGCACCGCCGCCGCCAGCCGCGGGGCGACCAGCCTGCGCACCGGGTCCACGCCCATCACCTTCATCGCGTCGATCTCCTCGCGGATGGTGCGCGAGCCGAGATCGGCGCAGATGGCCGAGCCGACCGCGCCCGCGATCATCAGCGAGGTGACCAGCGGCGCGCCCTGGCGGATGATCCCGAGCCCGGCCACCGCCCCGATGAACGTGGTGGCACCGACCTGGTTGACCAGCGCGCCCACCTGGATCGAGACCACCACCGCGACCGGGATGGCGACGAAGACCGTCGGGAGGGCCGAGACATTGGCCATGAACGCGCACTGTTTGACGAACTCCTGGAATGGGAATCGCCGTCGCACCAGCGACAGGAACAGCTGCGCGAGCGCGGCCCGGCCGAGCAGGACCTGCCTGCCCAGTGTCTCGACCGACTGCTGGGGATGTCGTCGCCAGAGCCCGGTGGCGCTGTCGATGATCCGCCCGAGTTCGGACGGTTCGGTGGCCGGTTGCGGCGTCACGCTGCACCGATCCTTTCTTGCTGCGGGGATTGGGCTAGAGCGTGCTCAGCCAGTGGTGGAGCAGGGCGACGAGGCCGGCGAGGGCCGCCAGGCCGAGGACGAGCACGCACAGCACGGCCAGCCACATGCCGAAGCGCAGCACCGGATTCACCCGCGTGCGCCCGCCGAGGATCTTGACGATGATCACCACGAGATCGATGACCCAGACCAGCGCCATCATCAGGTCATCGTCACGTTCGCGAAGAGCAGCACCGGCCAGCACACGATCGAGCCGAGGAACGAGACGACCAGATCGACGCCGTGCAGATCGCCGAGATGGCTCGTGTGGGTGAGTGACCAGACGACCCCGACGAGGCCGTAGGGGATGCCGATGATGATGAGCGTGCCGAGGAACTCGGACACCTTCATCTCGTAGCTGAGAAACCTGTCCAGCCGTCGCAACATGGCGGTACCGGTGTTCCTTCCTGCGGGGACCGTTCGTGGCGAGGCGGCGGTGGCCGACATCGTCGTCGACGGTCAGGTGATGTTGCCGAGCATTCTTGGGGAAGGGTGCTTGACGTCCGTCGATCCTCCCCGTGATCCCCGGACTGCTACGTGCTGCCTGCGGCGATCTGCCGGGCGCACTCGGGCTAAGTTACTCTAAATTCTCGCCGATGTGACGAGAATTACGGGTAACATAGCGCATGGATCTCCGATTGCCTACAGGTCGCGGGAAGAAAACCCGGGCTGGTTGTCGACGGCGAGAATCATGAGTAACTTAATTCCGGCGTCGCCGACGGTCGGCGACGGTGCAGGAGGAACGCAATGTCCGCAGTGATCGTCGATGTGGTTCGCACCCCTTCGGGCCGGGGCAAGCCCGGCGGCGGGCTCTCGTCCGTGCATCCGGCCACGCTGCTGGCCGGCGTGCTGGCCGAGCTGGTGGCGCGCACCGGCATCGACCCGGCCCTGGTCGACGACGTGATCGGCGGGTGCGTCACCCAGAGCGGCGAACAGGCCAACAACATCTCCCGCACGGCCGTACTGGCCGCCGGATTCCCCGAGTCGGTTCCCGCCACCACCGTCGACCGGCAGTGTGGGTCCAGCCAGCAGGCCGTGCATTTCGCCGCGCAGGGAGTGCTCGCCGGTGCCTACGATGTGGCGATCGCCTGCGGTGTCGAGTCGATGAGCCGCGCGCCGATGTTCTCCAACACCCAGGGCAAGGACTCCCTGCGCGCGCCGCTGGCCGCCCGCTACCCCGACGGCCTGATCGGGCAGGGCATCGCCGCGGAGATCCTGGCCGCGCGCTGGAAACTGGACCGCGCCACCCTCGACGAGTTCGCCGCCCGCTCGCACCGCCTGGCCGCCGCGACCGCCGCGGCGGGCGGCTTCGACGCCGAACTGGTCGGTGCCGGAGAACTCACCGCCGACGAGACCATCCGCACCGGCACCACGGTCGAGGGACTGGCGGGCCTGCGCCCGGCGTTCACCGATCCCGCCGCGCTGGAACGCTTTCCGGAGATCGGCTGGTCGGTGACCGCGGGCAACTCCTCACCGCTCACCGACGGCGCCTCGGCCGCGCTGATCATGAGCGAGGCGATGGCCTCGAAGCTGGGCCTCACCCCGCGCGCCCGCTTCCATTCCTTCGCCGTCACCGGCGACGACCCGACGCTCATGCTGACCGCGGTGATCCCCGCGACCCGCAAGGCCCTCGATCGCGTCTCGCTGACCGTCGACGACATCGACACCTTCGAGGTGAACGAGGCGTTCGCCCCGGTCCCGCTGGTCTGGCAGCACGAGCTGGGCGCCGACCCGGAGCGGGTGAACCCGCGCGGCGGCGCCATCGCCCTCGGGCACCCGCTGGGCGCCTCGGGCACCCGCCTGCTGGCCACCATGGTCAATCACCTCGAGCAGACCGGCGGGCGCTACGGCCTGCAGACCATGTGTGAGGCAGGCGGACTGGCCAACGCCACCATCATCGAACGGCTGTGAGACCCGGCCGGTGGAAGTCGCCGCACCGGACTTCCGCCGGCCCTACTCGTCCAGCCGGATCCGGATGCCCGCCATGCGCTCGGGACCACCACGCAGCCTGCTGCCCCACAGTCCGACCCGCGCGACCAGCCCGTACTTGCGTGTCATCAGCGCGGGGAAGTGCGCGCTCGCGTCCGGTGTCAGCACCTCGGCGAATCCGGGTATCGCGGCGCAGAGCGGCTTTCCGCGCCAGTCGCAGGGGGCGACCGTCACCCGGCCGCCATTGCGGATCCGCTTCACCTTGCCGGTGTCCGCCGCGCTCCACACCGCCAGTGTCCGGCCGTCGCGCATCACCCAGGCCGGGGTGGGGACCGCGGTGCCATCCCGGCGAAAGGTGGTGAGCAGCAGATATTTTCCGGCCGCCAACTGACTCAGCGCCGTGTCGATGCGTTCCATGGCATGATACTAACCAGTTAGTTAATTCTGTCGTGCGTACGAGGCCGTGGAGGGAATCCGTTGGGGCGATTCGTCTGGACCCTGCTCGCCGGCTTCGCCCTGGGCACCCCCGCCGTTCCCGTCGGCCTCTCGCTGTCGCTGCCCGGGCCGGTCACCCTGGTCGCGGTGCTGGTGGGGGCGGCGTGCTGCGTCGTCTTCGCGGTGTTCGCCATGGAACGCGTCCGGTTGCGGTGGCAGTCCTGGCGTGCCCGCCGGAATTCGGCTGCGGCACCAGTGGTTTTCGCGAAAGGTGGGGACGGTCCACCCGCCGTCGGTGTGGCGACCGGCGATGATGCCCGCCTCTCCGGCGGGGCGGGGCGGCGGGCCCGGCGGGTTCTCGACCGGTACGGCGTGGTGGGCTTCGGTATCGCGGGACCCGCCCTGTTCGGCACCTGGGGCTCGGCCCTGCTCGGTGCCGCGCTGGGCATCCCGCGCTGGCGGCTGATCCGCTGGCTGACGGCCGGGATCGCGCTGTGGTGCACGGTGCTGCTGTTCGCGTCGAACGCGGCCTTCGCCGTCTTCGGAATCGGCTGACACCGGGCCGGAATTACGATTGCCCCATGTCCCGCGCCGACGCCACCAAGGCCCGCATCCTCCAGGCCGCCACCGACGAGTTCGCCGCGTACGGCATCGCCGGGGCCCGGGTGGACCGGATCGCCAAGGCGGCCTCGGCCAACAAGAACCTCATCTACGTCTATTTCTGCGGCAAGGAACAACTCTTCGACGCCGTCCTCGACGCCCACGTCACCCACGGCCTGGACTCGGTCCCCTTCACCCCCGACGACCTGCCCGGATACGCGGGACGGATCTTCGACTACTGCACGGAGCACCCCGAGGTCATCCGCCTGGCCACCTGGCACCGCCTGGAGCGTGCCGACCTGGACCTGACCGGCGGCGCGTCACCGGCGCGCGAGGCCAAGCTGGAAGCGCTCGCCGCGGTGCAGAAGAAGAACGGGCTCGGCGCGGACTTCTCACCCGAGGAATTGCTGACCTTCGTCCTGGGCATCGCGCTGGCATGGAACCCGAGCAATGTGGCGGGCCTGCCCGCCACCGTCGGCACGGGTGCCGAGGACCGCCGCCGCGCGGTCGTCGAAGCCGTGCGTCACCTGCTGTGAGCACACGCGACTGGATTCGCCCTGTCTGCTCGGATGTTTCCGGCTGCCTGGGTCAGCGTGCCTGAGCGACGACCCGGAGACGGCGCGGTGCCGCCGTGAAGCCCGCGCGGGTGGCCAGCGCGACGACGCGGAGAGCCGCCGCGTCGCCGGATCGGGGTGCCAGGTCGTAGAGTTCGGCGGCTCGCTCGTGTTGCATGGCCCGGACCGCGCCGGCCGGGAGACGCCGGACGATCCAGGCGTCGGGGCGCAGCACCTGGGTGGCGAGTTCCGTTGCGGCAGGTGTCATCCGGAGATTCGTGGCACACGCGTCGGCGAAGTAGGCGACGAATTCCGGCCAGGTCTCCGGCAGTCCGCGGTCGCTGATTCCGTAGCTGCGGTACCAGCGGCAGCACTGGTCGTAGAGCTGCGCGCGGGTCTCGCCGGTGAGCGGTGGCCCGAAGACCTCGGCCGCGGTCATGAGCGTGTCCACGTAGGTCGCGTGCTGGAACAGGAAGGTCCCGGGATGCAGGGCGTGGTAGCGGTGGCCGCGGTCGTCGTGGCCCTTGATGTGCTCGTGCGCGAAGCGGATCGCGGCGGCGGTGTCGTGCGAGGCGCAGGCCAGATAGATCATCTGCGATACCGCCCGCTTCTTGTGCTCCCACAGCCGCGTCGGCGAATGCTCGACGAGGGCGGACGCGATGGCGGGGTGCAGGACCTGCAGGCCGACCGCGCGCGGCAGCATGAGCAGGAACCGGCGATCACCCAGGTGACGGCGCAGCAGTTCGCCCGCGGCGGGTGGCGGTGTCACGATCGGTGGCCGTCCGCGAGCCTGCCGTGGACGAACAGGCGGCCATCGTCGTCGAAATGCCCGAGATCCCCGCTGGACTGCATGCCGTCGACGACCTCGGCCCCGGACCCGTCGGTGTACCCGGTGAAACTCAGGCCGCTGGCCACGAAGACGGTGCCCACCACGTGCGGTGTGGTGATCCGGCGGCGGTGCTCGTCGTAGAGCGCGACCCGGCAGCCCACCGGTGGACGGCCGACGGTGCCGGGCGCCTCGCGCAGATCCCGCGGGGTCGCGACCGCGGCGACGGCCACCTCGGTCGAGGCGTAGAGGTTGTAGAGCACCTCGCCGAACAGCAGGGCGGTACGCCTGCTCAGTTCCGGCGACAGCACCGAACCCGCCGAGAAGATCACCGACAGCGCGGCGGTGTCGTAGCGGGCCAGCTCCTGCGCGCCCAGGTCCACGATCCGCTGCAGCATGGCGGGCACCAGCACCAGGGCGCTCGCGCGGTGCCGGGCGACCGCGTCCAGGGTGCGATGCGGATCGAACCGGTCCGGTAGCACGACCATCGTGTTGCCCAGGGCCCAGCCCAGGATGAGCTGCGAGAGCCCGGTGCCGTGGAACAGCGGCGCGGCCAGCACGATGGTGCTCGCCTTCGGCAGCGGGATCCGGTCGAGGAACTGGGCCGATTGCAGCGGCGAGACCTTCCCGCGCGGAGCGCCTTTCGGTGTTCCGGTGGTGCCGCTGGTGAGCACGACGATGCCGCCCGGGTCCTCGGGTGGGGGCAGCGGCAGCGCCGAGCGCCAGGCCGCGATGCCGTGAACGGTGGGCAGCCCCCGCCGGTTGGTGTCGCCCGCCCGGGTGAGCACGATCGGCAGGCCGGGCCGGAGATCGTCGAAGCGATCGGCGAATTCCGCGTCCACCAGCAGTATGCCGACCCGCTCGCGCGCCAGCACGCTCGTCAGCGGTGGCCCGGACATGGCGGTGTCGAGCAGGACGATGCGCGCGCCGAGCTTGCCCGCGGCCAGCAGCGACAGGACGAAGCCGCGGTGATCGCGGCACTGTGCCGCGATCACCGTCCCCGGCGTGACGCCCTGGGCGGCAAGGCCGTTGGCGAGCCGGTTGGAGGCCTGGTCGAGCTGCTCGAAGGTGATCGGCCCGCGGTCGTCGATCAGGGCGGTGGCCGTGCTCGCGCCACGGGTCGCGTGGGCCAGGGTCGTGACGACCGGGCCCAGCGTGGTGGCGTCGCGCGCGGTGCGGACCAGCTCGATCGGACGCCGTAACTCGAGGGCGCCGCGCCGGTGCAGGACCAGGGTGGCCGACAGGGCATCGGCGACAGCGCGGACGACGGCGGTCGGCGCGGCGGGGACGATCGACACGGATACCTCCGAGAGGGAGCAGCGGGGGAGGGCGCGGTCGGAGCAGTGCGCCGACGCCTCGCCGCCGAGCATAGCCGGAGTGAGAATCATTGGTAACTTATTGCGGAGTAGTCCGAGGTGGTTGATGTCTGCTCGGGCGATGTCTTGCGTGAAGTAGCGGAATATTCGGTAACTTGTGCCGGGTCGATCGTTGTCTCACCTCGGGCGCGATGAGAGTATGGGTGAATGAATCTCTCATCACCTCAGCGTGGAGGTCGGTCGTGACCCGTTCGGAGCAGGCGGCCGAGCCGCAGGACATGGCCGCCGATCTGGCGCGCCGGCGCCGCTATCTCACCGGATTCGGGGCCGCGCTCGGCGGCCCGGCCAATGTGATCATGCAGCTGAGCCTGCCGCCGGTGGGCCGGGGCGTGGTGGAGAGCGTGGTCGAATCCGGCAGCTTCACCGCCCATCCGGTCAAGCGCGGCCGCACCACGCTCACCTATCTCGCCGTCGCGATGGTCGGGACCGACGAGGACCGCGCCGCCTACCGGGCCGCGGTCGGCACCGCGCACCGTCAGGTGCGCTCCGGGCCGCGGAGTCCGGTGCGCTACAACGCCTTCGACCCGCGGCTGCAGCTGTGGGTGGCCGCGTGCCTGTACCGGGGCACCCTCGACTCGCTGACCTGGCTCTACGGTGGTCTCGACGACACCTTCGCCGAAGAGCTGTATCGCGACGCGGCCCGTTTCGGGACCACCTTGCAGATGCCCGCCGAGCTGTGGCCCGCCGACCGCGCGGCCTTCGCCCAGTACTGGGATTCGATGCAGGACAGTCTGTCCTTCGACGAGGAGGTGCGGGCCTATCTGCTCGAACAGGTCGTCGGCCTCGGGCCGTATCGCAGGCACACCCGGTTCGTGTTCCGGCGCGCGAATCGGTTCTTCACCACCGGATTCCTGCCCCAGTGGTTCCGCGACGAGCTGGGCCTGGAATGGAGCCCGCGCAGGCAGCGGGTCTTCGAAGGGTTGCTGCGCACGGCGGGCCGTCTGCTCGCGGTGCTGCCCGCCTCGGTGCGCATGCAGCCCTTCGACTTCTACCTCCGCGATATGCGCAAGCGCCGCGGCAGGGGAGCACGGCTCATCTGAGGGCGACATCTGTGAACTGACACCAACATAGGATCGTCGGCTTCTGTCGAATCTCCCTGTCAATCGCGAGAATGGGCGGTAACATAATGGGGTCGATGAGTACTTGGCGTCGATCCGCGTTCGCGAGATCCGGGGGGCGCGGACCCCTGAAGGGAAAGGATGACGATGACCACGGCAACGAAGCCCGGCGACCCCGAGTACAGCGACCCGTCCAGTGCGGGCTACGTCGAGGAGGGTCCTGCGCCACAGTGGCGATTCGCGCAGGACCCCGCGGCGCGGCCCGCGGGCACGGAACTGACTCTCGATCGCGTGCGCATCCACATCCCCGACATCTACCGCTCCCCGCGCAAGAAGCCCGCGCATCTGGCCGAGGCGCTGGACTTCTGGATGTTCGCCGGCGCGGCGGCGAATGTGGCGATGCAGTTCGCGCACCAGGGTGTGGCCGCCGGGGTGATGGAGAGCCAGGTCGAGTCCGGCGCGCTGATGGTGCATCCGTGGAAACGGCTGCGCACCACCGCGGCCTACCTCGCCACGGCGGTGCTCGGCACCGACGAGGACAAGAAGGCCATGCGCGAGGCCGTCAATGTCGCGCACCGCCAGGTGCGTTCGCGCCCGGGGTCGAAAGTGAAGTACAACGCCTTCGACCGCCACCTGCAGATGTATGTGGCCGCCGCCATCTACATCGGCTTCGAGGACACCCACCAGCTGCTGCACGGCAAGATGACCGACGACGAGCTGGAGGCCTTCTACCAGGGCGCCGACACCTTCGGCACCACCCTGCAGGTCCACCCGGACATGTGGCCCAAGACCCGTGCCGACTTCGACGCCTACTGGCTCGAGGCGTGCAAGGGCGTGGTGTGCGACGACGAATTCCGTGCCTACATCGACGATCTCGTGCACCTGCGGATGATCCACTGGTCGCTGCGGATCCTGTTCGGCAGTCTGCTCGAGTTCCTCACCGCGGGCTTCCTGCCGCCGCATTTCCGCGACGAGATGGGTATCGAGTGGGGCGAGTCGGATCAGCGCCGCTTCGAGCACCTGTTCCTGTTCGTCGGCTTCGTCAACCGCTTCATCCCGAAGTTCATCCGGTTCGCGGGCACGCACGCCATGATGCGCGATGTGCGCCGCCGCATCCGGAAGCAGAAGGCGCTCATCTGATCCGTAGCCGAAAAGGGGTGGTACCGCGATTGCGGTACCACCCCTTTCGTCGTGGGACGGTCAGTAACGGGTCGGGCTACAGGGGTTGGCCGAGCCCGCCCCGGTGACCAGGTCGCAGATGCCACCGGTGAGCATCTGGACCGGGGTGATGGCCAGCAGCACGAGCAACCCGATGACGTCACCGCGCTGCGCCAGCTCCCCGGCCGAACGCGCGGCGGCCGAGCCGGAATCGGCTGCCGCGGAACCGGTTCCGGCCTCGGCGACGAGACCCGGCCGGACCGCGTCGGTGGGTGCCGCGGCGGCGGGTGCGCTCGCGAGCAGGGTCGCGGCCGTGAGCGCCGTGGCGAGGGTGATCGAAGTACGCATGATGGGTGTCCTTGTCAGCGGTGGGGCTGGGTCATGTCGCGGTTCATGGTCGGGATCTCGATGCTGATCGGCATGCGCAGTTCGGCCAGATAGATCAGCGCGGCCTTGCGCAGGAACTCGTCGAGCAGCCAGTACGGATCGCCGATCGGCGGGACGGCCGTGAGCAGTCCCTCCCGGACGGCGATGAACGGGCCCCAGCTCAGCCGCAGCAGCGGGTCCCAGACGGGTTCGCGGGGGATGGCGAGGCCGTCGGCGATGGTGTCGCCGAGCAGGAACCGGGTGAACGCGCCGAGGACGGGCTTGCTCAGCAGGGCGAAGTCGATGTTCGCGCCGAGGCCCAGCAGCCGGTCGGCGAGCTTCACGCCCTCCGGGGTGACGGCGATGATCGGGTCGAGGACCTGCGCGGCCTGCGCGTCGGCGGCGGGCCAGGAACGGGGGATGTACTCGTCGCGGACGCCGAGCAAGTGCGCGGCGACCTGCCAGGAGTGCAGGAAGCCCGCGGACTCGTCGGCCGGGATGGGCACGTTCCACGCGGTCAGGTGCTTCATGACGGTGGTCGGCAGGCTGTGCCAGGTGACCATGATGTCGTTCTGGCTGATCGGCACGTCTTCCTGGGCGGAGTTCACCCAGTGCGGTGACTGGGGCAGCAGGTGCCGCACCGCCGCGTGCACGAGCCGGGTCTTCACACAGGTGACGATCATCTCCCCGTCGGCGGCATAGGCATTCGCATTGCCGATGTCGTATCCGAGCTTGGCCGTCTTGGTGATACGGTCCTTGAGATCGTGTCCGCCCTTGGAATAGTAGACCGCGCGGGCCTCCTTCGGGATGACGGTGCTCATCATGCCGCTGGCGAATCCGTAGAGCACGCCCAGATACAGGCCGCGCTTCTTGTTGAACCGGATGGCGGCGTCGAGCTGGGCGGGGTCGGTCCACTGCGGCAGCCGCCGGGCGTACTCCATGAAATCGCGCAGGTCCGAGGGCAGTCCGGCGGGCAGCGGCTGGCCGTTGGTCTTCCAGGTGCGCAACAGTTCGTTGATCGAGGGGACCTCGCCCCGGTCGATGAGGCCGGCCACCAGGGCGTCGGCCTCGGGGTCCCACACCGTCATCGGATCGGCGCCCGTCCCGGTGCCGGCGACCGAGCCGTCCGGCGACCAGGTCCACGGCTGCGCGCGGGCGGGTCCGGTGGCGGCGAAGGCGCCTGCCGCGCCCAGGATTCCGCCGATTTTCATTGCGTTGCGCCTGTTGATCGCGTCCATGACGCCACTCCTCGTCGAGTACGGTGTCCGGCCGGGCGGGAAGGCTGCGACCTTCTCCGTCAACCTGAGAATGGTGAGTAACTTAACACCGGGGGTGGTCGGTCGGCCGCGGTTCCGGCATTCGGTGGAGAACTCGCACGTCAGGACCGATCAATGCCCACTGACAGGAGATCTTCGAGGACGTGCGAACCGCAAGGCGGTGGAGCACTTCGGGGCATTCTGACACTCAGAGCTGAAATGAACAGTAACTTAATAGCTGGTCACCCGGCCCCTGGTGACACACGACAGCGCCGGCGCGGGAAAGTTCCTGCGCCGGCGCTGCTGTGTCGTGTGTCGGGTGGGTGAGGTCTATCCGGGGACGGCGGCCACTTCCGTCGCCGGTGCGCTCGGCGCGGTCCGCGGCACCGTCAGCGTCGCGAGGACCGTCAGCCCGGCGACCACGAAACAGGCCAGGGTGTACCAGAGATTGCCGATGGGATCGCCGTGCGTGGTCACGCCGTCGACGGCACCGAGATACGCGGGCAGCGAAGCGATCCAGAGCACCGCGAACACGAGCAGATACACCGCGCTGTAGCGCTGCGCGAACCGGTTGACGTAGGCCACCGGCGCCGCGCCCGCGCGCAACTGCCGCCACCGGCGGACCAGCGCCACGACCGCGACCACCGACAACGCCAGCAGTTCCAGCGCGTAGACCACACCGCGCACGGTGTCACCGGCCAGCCCGATCACCGTCGCGGGCAGCGGCAGCAGGAAGGTGCCCACCGAGGCCAGCAGGCCGATGACCAGTGTGCGCCAGACCAGTTCGCCGCCGCCGAAATGCCTGCCCGCGTCGACGTGACGGCCGACGAAGTACTGCACGCAGAAGGCCAGCGACATCGGCCACAGCGCCGCGAAGACCACCACCGAGCCCATCGGCACGGAGTCGAACATGGGCTGGTTGACGGGATTGTCCAGCGACCACTCCCACCACCGCAACTGCGGACCGAGGTGGTCGAAGATCTCGTAGAATGCGTGGTGCACGAATCCGACACAGGCGGCACCGACGAGCGT
The DNA here is from genome assembly GCF_042266925.1 of Nocardia sp. NPDC056064. NCBI lineage: Bacteria > Bacillati > Actinomycetota > Actinomycetes > Mycobacteriales > Nocardiaceae > Nocardia > Nocardia sp. NPDC056064. The sequence goes on from NZ_JBHJWO010000001.1 coordinate 361,669, forward strand.
GCCGTACTGCCGGAACACACCCAGCATGCGGACCAGGCCGAAGGCCATCGTGGCCATCAGCGGATAGATCGCCACGATGTAGAGGGGCAGGCGGCCCCAGAGGAAGTCGACGGTGAACACGTTGTGCGCGAACATCGTGTCGACGTGGTCCTCGATGCCGAACGCGGCCGGGAAGTACAGCGGCGGTTCGATGACGAACAGATACGCCGTCGCGCCGAACCACAGCACCAGATCGGTGGGGTCGCCCTGGCGGCGCAGCCGCGCGATCGCGAACCACAGGGCCAGCACGGCCCCGACGACGATGGTGAGTTCCAGCACCGGCAGCGTCCAGTTCTCCAGCGCGAACGGGCTGCGGAATTCGACGAGACCGCCCGCCTCCTCGCAGGAGAAACCGAGTCGGGTGGCGAGTTCGGCGAAGGTGGGGGAGCAGTGCTCGGCCATGGCGCGCTCCTCAGGAGTTCACGGAATCGGCGGTGTACCACCGGGTCACGTCGTAGCCCTCGTCGTAGCGGCGGAACCACTCGTCGGCCAGAGCGGGCAGGTTCTCGTGCGCCGGATTGTGATGCGGCATCTGGCTGCGGATGATGCCGCCCAGTGCGACGAGCTGTTCGCCCAGACCCAGGTCGTCGAAGGCGCGGGGCATGGTGCCGTTGTCGGCGGGTCGCAGGCCGGGCAGCCAGCGGCGCAGGGTCTGGCCGCGGCGGTAGTTGGCGAACATCGACAGCGCGTCGACCTGCCGGTCTTCCAGGGGCACATGCTCGTTGAAGCCTTCGCACGCCACCCGGATGACCTGCAAGACGTGCCGGAAGATGGAGGGCGCCACCCGCATCCGGTACAGCTCGCTGTCGACCACGGAGTTGAAGATGATCAGTGCCGAGCTGCGGTGCTCGACCTCCTCGACGAAATGCCAGATGAACAGCGAGGCCACCCGGTCGTCGCCGGGGGCGAACAGGGTGGAGTCGTTGTCGAGCATGAGTTTGAAGACCGGGGTGAAGGTGGCCTCGAGATCGGCGGTGTAGGCCAGCCGGTACTTCACCGGCGTGCTCGCGGTGAGCTTGTCGAACTCGCCGATCACCGCGTCGAGGGTCTGCTGCAGGCCGGGGTAGCGGCGGATCAGCGCCTTGACGTGCTGGCGGTGGGCGGTCGAGTGCTGCCCCTCCTGCCGCATGAACGCGTCGGCCTCCTCGGCCACCTCGGGGTCGGTGATCTGCGGCTTCGCCTGGGTGATGAGCTGCACGATCATCTTCTCGAAGCCGATGGCCAGGAACGAGACCGCGTTGGCCATCGAGGAGAAGGCCGGGTTCTGTGGATTCCACAGGAACGGCACGTCGTGGTCGGAGAAGGCGAAGTCCATTTTGCGGACATGGAGATCGGTCACGGTGGTGTACCTCGTTGTCGGGCGCGCACGGTGCTGCTCGGATGGTGAGGCAATCATACGAATGGGCCACTGAGTGTATGATCACTTTGACGGAATTCGCCCTGACCTGGGGTTGTGCTAGCGTCCAGGCGGTGGCGCGTAGACGTGGATGGGGCGGGAGTCCGCCGGGGGACGACGAGGAAGCCGCGCGCCGGATCATCGGTGCCGCAGTGGAACTCATCGGCCGCACCGGCGCGGAGATCAGCATCGCCGACGTCGCCGAATCGCTCGGCGTCATCCGTCAGACGGTCTACCGGTATTTCCCGAGCGCCGACGCGCTGATGACGGCCGCGGCCATCGCCTCGGTCGACGGTTTCCTCGACCGCCTGGCCGCGCATGTGCGGGGCCTGCGCGATCCGGCCGAGGCGATGACCGAGGCGGTGGTCTACACGCTGACCGAGGTCCGCCGGACACCGCACCTGGGCATCCTGCTGTCGAGTTCGTATTCGGCCAGCGCCCACACCGACAGCCTGACCTCCGAGGAGGCGCAGGCGTTCGGCATGACCATGATCGGGCGTTTCGACGTCGACTGGGCGGGCGCCGGTTACGACGAGCCCGCGCTGCGCGAACTGGTGGAATACGCGCTGCGGACCATGCAGTCGTTCTTCCTCTCGCCGGGCGATCCGCCGCGTGGCGAGGACGAGCTGCGGCGCTACCTGCGCCGGTGGATGGGCACCGCGATCAGCGCCCAGGCCGGCGAACCCCGCTGAGTTCGCCGGCGGCGGGTGTGGTTCAGCGCGCCTGCCATTCGGGCTTGCGCTTCTGCATGAAGGCGAGGGTGCCCTCGCGGACGTCCTCGGTGCCCGCGACGGCGACGATCTCGCGGTTGCTCTGATCCCAGGAGGCGTCGTCGGCGAGCTTGCCGTCGACGATGCCCAGCGCCACCCGCTTGCTGGCCTGCACCGCCAGCGGCGCGTTGGCCGCGACCCGGCTCGCCAGCGCGAGCGCGGCGTCGAGGACCTGGTCGGCGGGGACCACGCGGTTGATCATGCCCAGTTCCAGCGCGCGGGCCGCGGTGATCGGCTCGCCGGTCAGGATCATCTCCATGGCGACCTTGCGCGGCAGCTGTTCGGGCAGCCGGAACGCGCCACCGGCGGCGGCGAACAGGCCGCGCGCCACCTCGGGCAGGCCGAACGTGGCCGTCTCGGCGGCGACGGCGAGATCGCTGGCCAGCACGAGTTCGGTGCCACCACCGAGGGCGAAACCATTGACCGCGGCGATGGTCGGCTTGCTGATCGGATGACGGACATAGCCCGCCAGATTCCACTCCTCATGGCCCGGCGCCAGGATCGATTCGCCACGCCCGATCGCCTTGAGATCGGCACCGGCGCAGAAGGATCGGTCACCGGCGCCGGTGATGATCACCGCGCGCACCGCCGGGTCGGCCTCGGCCTGTTCGAGCGCGGCGCCCACCCCGGCGCTGACCTCGGCGTCGACGGAGTTCATGGCCTGCGGCCGGTTGATGACGATGACGAGCACATGCTCGCGCTGCTCGACCAGAACTGCGCTCACGAAACGACTCCTTTGTCCGTACGGGCGGCCCGCCGGGGGACGGGCGTCTTCGACATCTACCACGCGCTCCGCGCGGACAGGCCGTTCGTCCCGGTCAGCGGGCTCGTCCCGCCGTGGCGTCGTAGGCTGCCGGGACGTCGCGAAAAAAGATTCGGCCGGGTGTCGATCCGTGCGGGTGCCCGTTCGACCTAGGGATGAACACCGGGCCCGGCACGCGGGTCCGCACCGATCCGAGGGAGACCATCATGAAGTACATGCTGATCATGCGCGCGACCGACGAGGCCTGGGCCGCCATGGCGAACGTCGATTTCGACGAGATCCTGGAGACCATGGGCAAGTTCAACGACGAGCTCATCAACGCCGGGGTGCTCGTCGCCGCCGAGGGGCTCGCCGACGCGGCCGAGGGCGTGGTCGTGGACTACTCCTCGGAGACGCCCGTGGTGACCGACGGACCCTACGGCGAGACCAAGGAACTGTTCGGCGGGTACTACATCCTCAATGTGGCCTCCCAGGAGGAGGCGGTCGAGTGGGCCAAGCGCATGCCCTATGCCGGACCCGGCACCAAGACCGAGATCCGCCGGGTGAGCAGCATCGACGAGTTCCCGCAGGACAATGTCTGGATCCAGAAGGAACGCGCCTGGCGCGAGGCCACCGGCCAGCTCTGAGCGATGAGCGAGCGCACCGGCCGCGAGGCCGTCGCCGCGGTGTGGCGGATCGACTCGGCCCGCATCGTCGGCGCGCTGGCCCGCTACACCGGTGATTTCGCGCTGGCCGAGGATCTCGCCCAGGAGGCGCTGGCCGAGGCCCTGGTGACCTGGCCGCGCACCGGTGTGCCCCGGCACCCGGCCGGATGGTTGCTCACCGTCGGGCGGCGGCGCGCGATCGACGCGTTCCGCCGCCGCGCCGCGCTCGACGAGCGCTACGCCGCCCTCGCCGGTGCCCTCGGCGAGGGCGGCGTGCTGACCGGGGGCGAGCCCGCCGATCCGGCGCGGGCGGCGGCGGAGGTGCTGTGGGACCCGGACCAGATCGACGACGATGTGCTCGCGCTGATCTTCGTCTCCTGTCATCCGGTGCTGTCGCGGGAGGCGCGGCTGGCCCTCACCCTGCGCGTCGTCGGTGGTCTGACCAGCGACGAGATCGCGCGGGCGTGCCTGGTGCCCACGGCGACCGTGCAGGCCAGGATCACCCGGGCCAAGAAGACGCTCGGCGCGGCCCGGGTGCCCTTCGCGGTACCGCCCGCGGCCGAGCGGGGCGCGCGGCTGGGGTCGGTGCTCGGGGTGATCTACCTGATCTTCACCGAGGGCTCCTCGGCCAGCAGCGGCGGCGACCTCATCCGGGTGGATCTTGCGGGGGAGGCGCTGCGGCTGGCGCGGGTGCTCTCGCGGCTGATGCCCGCCGAGGCGGAGGTCTACGGGCTGCTGGCCCTGCTGGAACTGACCGCCGCGCGGTTCCCGGCCCGCACCGGCCCCGACGGTGAGCCGGTGCTGCTCGAGCAGCAGAACCGGCGGCGCTGGGACCGCTCGGCCATCCGGCGCGGCCGGGCCGCCCTGGTCAAGGCGGGGGACGTGGGCCGTGGGCTCGGTGCCTACGGGCTGCAGGCCGCCATCGCCGAATGCCACGCCGTCGCGCCCTCGGTCGCGGAGACCGACTGGGACCGGGTGGTGGTGCTCTACGAGGCGCTGGGCAGGCTGGCGCCCTCGCCGGTCGTCGAGCTGAACCGCGCGGTGGCGGTGTCGATGGCCAGCGGCCCGGCCGCGGCACTGCCCCTGGTGGACGCGCTGGTCGCCGGTGGCGCGCTGGCCAACTCGCACCTGCTGCCGAGCGTGCGCGGCGAACTGCTCACCCGGCTCGGGCGGGTCGAGGAGGCCAGGAGCGAACTGGCCGCGGCCGTGCGGCTGTGCGGCAACGACCGGGAATGCTCGGTCCTGCGCGGCAAACTCGCAGCCCTGGACTGACTCGTGGCCCGGACTGATCAGGCGGGACCGCGACGCACCCGGTCGAGTGCCTCGGCGCGCGAGCAGATCTTGGGCAGCGCGACGAGCCACCAGGTGGCACCCGCGCTCTCGTAGGCATCGCGCTGCTCGTCGGTGGCCGCCGCGATCGCCACCTCGAATCCGGTGAGGTCACCGCGGTGTTCGGCGACGATCCCGAGCATGTCGACCAGCTCGCCCGGCGTGGCCTCCGGGCACAGGCCGTCGTAGCGGGCCGCGCGTCGCAGCGGGGCCTGCCGGACCGATTGGGCGCCCACCCAGATCGGGATCCGCGGACGCTGCACCGGGCGGGGCAGGAACTGCACGCCGTCGATCCGGTAGGCGGGTCCGTCGTGCTCGACGACCTCGCCCGACCACAGCGCGGTGAGCACCTCGAGCGCCTCGTCGAGCCGATGGGCGCGCTCACCGGGGGCGATGATCTCGCCCAGGCGGGTGAACTCGCCGGTCTCGTCGGAACCCAGGCCGACCCCCAGCACCAAGCGGCCCGCGCCGAGCAGATCCAGGGCGACGGTCTCGCGGGCCACATCCTGGGGGCGCCGCCGCGACAGCGGGGTCACCCGCGGGCCGAACACCAGCCGGGTGGTCGCCGCGGCGATGGCGGCCATCCCGATCCAGGCGTCGCCGACGGGCAGACCGGGGTCGTTCGGCCTGGCCACGTGGTCCCAGACGAAGGCGCCGTCGAATCCGGCGGCCTCGGCCTCGGCCGCGATCTCGGCCAGCACCCGAGGGTCGGCGAGCTCCCCGAACGGCGGTAGATACACCCCGTGTCGCAGCACCATTTCCGCAGTGTAGAGCTATTCCACAGCGATCTTCGCGCAGTCGTCACGTTTGTCCGGGATGTCGTCCGGGTAGTCCGAATAGGCGACGACGAGAGGTATGTGCATGTCACAGGAATCGAAATCGGTGCTGCACCGCGCAATCGGTGCATCGGCGATCGGAAATGCGGTCGAATGGTTCGACTACGGTGTCTACGCCTATCTGGCCACCTATATCGCCACCGCACTGTTTCCCGGCGACGGCGAGTCGGGAATGGTGTTCACCCTTCTCGGTTTCGCCCTCTCGTTCCTGATCAGGCCGATCGGCGGCATGATCTGGGGCCCGCTCGGTGACCGGATCGGCCGCAAGCGGGTGCTCGCGACCACGATCATCCTGATGGCAGGCTCCACGCTTTGTGTCGGCCTGATCCCGAGTTTCGACATGATCGGCATCGCCGCGCCGATTCTGCTCTACGCACTGCGGATGATCCAGGGATTGTCGGCCGGTGGTGAATACGGTGGCGCCGCGACATTCATGGCCGAATACGCGCCCGACCGCAAACGCGGTTTCTACGGCAGTTTCCTCGAGGTCGGCACGCTCGCCGGTTTCACCCTCGGCAACCTGGTGGCACTGCTGCTGGTGAACCTGCTCGACGACGCGTCCATGCATTCGTGGGGCTGGCGCATCCCGTTCCTGATCGCCGCGCCGCTGGGCCTGATCGGCATGTACCTGCGCAGCCGGGTGGAGGACACCCCGGTCTTCCGCGAGGTCGAGAGCAAGGACGAGACCGAGGAGACCGTCGGCGTCTACCGCGACCTGCTCACCCGGTACCTGCGTCCGGTGCTGACCCTGTTCGGCCTGGTCATCGCCCTGAACGTGGTCAACTACTCGCTGCTGAGCTACACCCCGACCTACCTCGGCTCCGCGCTGGGGATGGAACAGTCCGACGCGCTGCTGGTGCCGCTGATCGGCCAGGCCGTCATGCTGTTCACCCTGCCGTTCCTGGGCGCGCTGTCGGACCGGATCGGGCGCAGGCCCATGTGGATGTTCTCCTGCGCGGCCATGATGATCGCGGTGATCCCGGTCTACAAACTGATCGGTACCTCGCTGACCGGCGCGATCGTCGGTTTCGCGATCCTGGGCCTGCTCTACGCGCCGCAGCTGGCGACGATCTCGGCGACCTTCCCCGCGATGTTCCCGACCATCGTGCGCTTCGCGGGTGTGGCGATCGGCTACAACGTGGCGACCTCGATGTTCGGTGGCACCGCCCCGGTCATCAACGAGGCGCTGATCAGCGCGACCGGCGATCACCTGATCCCCGCGTACTACATGTTCGGTGCCTGCCTCATCGGCCTGATCGCGGCGTTCTTCCTGATCGAGACCAAGGGTGTCTCGCTGCGCGGCACCCAGGTGCCCGGTACGCCGGAGGCCATCGAGGAACAGAAGGAACTGGGCGATCTGCCCGAGCCCGAACTGACCCCGGTGAAGTAGTCAGAGCCGCGCGGCGGCACGGAAGACGGTCAGCGCGTCCTCACCCAGGTGCGGACCGCTGACCTCCACCGGCACCGTCGCGGTGGCCACCAGCTCGGCACAGGTGATCGTGAACGCGGGCCCACCCGGCAGAATCCGCCCGAACTCGGCGGCCGCCGCGCCGAACACGATCCGCCCGACCCCCGCCCACACCATCGCCGCCGCGCACATCGGGCACGGCTCCCCGCTGGCGTAGACGGTGGCACCCCGCAGCCCCTCGGCCTTGCCCGCCGCCGTCGCCACCGTGATCGCGACCAGCTCGGCGTGCGTGGTCACATCCCCGGTGGTGTTGACCGCGTTGACCCCCTCCGACAGCACCTTCCCGTCCACATCCACGGCCACCGCCCCGAACGGCCGGTCCCCGAGCGCCAGAGCCTGCCCCGCGAGCTCGACAGCCCGCCGCAGATGAATGCCGTCGATCTCGGTGAGTGCGGTCATCGCCAGAGCCCACTTCCGTTCCGATGCCGTCGACCCCGGGTGCCGCCGGACTTGGTGAGTGCGGTCGGCGCCGAGTCTACGACCTCACGATGAGGGCGAGTCGCCCTTGCGGGCCCACACCCGAATCGTGGGCGGGGCGTACAACCATCCCTGTTCGTCCGCCAGCTCCGCGTGCGCGGTGGTGATCGTCTCCGGCGCGACACCGAGGCCGACCAGTGTGTCCTGTGCCTGCGTCCAGGTGAGGTCCCACATCCGTGCCATCGGCGAACCTCCGCGAAAGATCGGGATGTCGGCTTCGGCGTGGATGTCGACGAGCCCGAGCGACGCCAAGCGCGCAGGCAGGTTCCTGGCCCACGACTGGCTGGCACCGGCTTGCTCGGTCGAACGCGCGAACGCGCGCCAGACCGCGCCGAACGCACCGGGCATCACGTCGAGCACACCGAGCCCGTCGCCTTCTTCCAGCAGGAGAACGCCGCCGGGTGCCAGCGCGCGGACCAATCGCTCCAGCACGTCCTCGCGCTCGGCGATGTGCAGAAGCACGAACCGGGTATGGACGAAATCGAAGGCGCGTTCGGGAATGTCGCCGGAGACGAGATCGAGCTCGGCGACTTCGCCACCGAGACCGGGCAGATCGGCGAGGTGGCGCGGGTCGGCATCCACCGCGAGGACACGGCCGCCCGGCAATGCGGCACCGCACAGCCAGCGCGCGAACGACCCGCCACCGGCACCGGCTTCCAGACACCGCCATCCCGCGCGCACGCCCAGCCGTCGAGCGAGCGCGATGCTTGCCGGGTCGTAGGCCGCACCGAGCAGGGCCAGGCGTTCGTCCGCGAGCTCCCACGTGTTCGGCAGCGTGTAGTACGAGTCGCCCGACGAGGAGATCGATGGAGACCAGCTCATCCCTCAGACGCTAGGCCCGGAAACCCTGCGCCCGCATGGCTACTCGCGTCCGGTGATCGAAGCCACACCGGTGTCGGCCGTTGTCAGGTCGTGGTCGGGTGGGCTCGTGCCGCGGTGTGGAGGGCGCGGCGGGCGGCGTGGATGGCGGGGTGGGTGGCGGTGCCGTTGCGGTAGGCGAGGTGGGTGCGGCGGCGGGTGGTCAAGGGGGTGAGGGTGACGTCGAGGGGGTGGGTGGGTAGGGCCATGCCGGGGACGATGGCGGTGCCTGCGCCTGCGGCGACGAGGGCCAGGACGGTGTCGAAGTTGTCGGCGTGGTGGCGGATGTGGGGGGTGAACCCGGCGGCCTGGCAGACGCGCAGGGTCATGGTGTGGCAGAGGGTGCCCGCGGTGCCCGCGATCCAGGGGGCCGTGCGCTGGGCGAGCAGGGGGTCGGGGGCGGACACGGGGTGGGGGGTGGCCAGGTGGACGGTGTCGGTGTGCAGGGGTTCGGTCTGGAGGGCGGGGCCGGGGTCGGCGGGGACCAGGTCGTAGTCGTGGGTGAGGGCGATGTCGAGGGTGCCCGCGCGCAGGGCGTCGGGAGCGTCGGCGGGGTCGATCTCGGTGACGGTGAGTTCGAGGTGGGGGTGTTCGGTGCTCAGCGCGACCAGGGCGGGGGAGAGCAGGCCGCGGGCTGCGGTGGGGAAGGCGCCGATGCGCAGGGTGCCCACGAGATCGTCTCGGGCGCAGGCCAATTCGGCGTCGGCGTGTTCGAGCGCGGCCAGGATGGTCTCGGTGTGGCCGACCAGCAGGTGCGCCGCGGGGGTGAGGGCGACCCGGCGGCCGGTGCGTTCGAGCAGCGGGACGCCCGCCTCGCGTTCGAGGGCGGTGAGCTGCTGGGAGACCGCCGAGGGGGTGTAGCTGAGCGCGTCGGCGACGGCGGCGATGGTGCCGCGGTGGGCGAGTTCGCGCAGCAGGCGCAGCTTGCGGACATCGAGCATCAGTTCAGCTTAGGTGTTTCGTCAAGAATGTGAACTGGACCTGATGTATCACGGGGTCGAGCATAGGAGTCATGACTTCGCTCCACGGACTCTTCGTCCCGCTGATCACCCCGTTCACCGCCGATGGCGCCCTGGCCGCCGACGCGCTGACCCGCCACGCCCACCGCGTCCTCGACGCGGGCGCCACCGGCCTGGTCGCCCTCGGCACCACCGCCGAGCCCGGCGCGCTCACCCCTGGCGAGCGGGCGCGGGTCCTCGACATCTGCGCCACCGTGAGCGCCGAACGCGGCACGCCGCTGGTCGTCTGCGTGGGCGGCGCCGCCACCGCGGCGGCGGTCGAGGCGATCACCGCGCTGCCCGTCGACGCGGCCGCGGTGCTCTCGGTGGTGCCGTACTACGTGCGGCCCAGCGAGGAGGGCGTGATCGCCCACTTCACCGAACTCGCCGCGCACAGCCCCGTTCCCGTGCTCGTCTACGACGTCCCGTATCGCACCGCCCGCCCGCTCGCCGGCGACACCCTGGTGCGCCTGGCCGCGATCCCGAACATCGCCGGGTTCAAGCACAGCGTCGGCGGTATCGATGCGGCCACCGTGGAACTGATGGCCCGCGCCGGAACCACCACGACGGTGCTGGCCGGGGACGACCGCTTCGCCTCCGCCCTGCTCGGCCTCGGCGCCCACGGCGGCATCCTGGCCGCCGCCAATGTCGCTCCCGCCGCCTACTCCGAGCTGGTGGCCGCCTGGCGCGCCGGGGATCTGCTCAGGGCTCGCGAGGTGGGTCACCGTCTCGACGCGCTCGGGGCGGCGCTGTTCGCCGAACCCAACCCGACGGTCGTCAAGGCGGTCCTGGCCGCCCAGGGGTACATCCCCAGTCCCGCGGTTCGGCTGCCCCTGCTGCCCGCCTCCGAGTCCGCGACGACGGCTGCCCTCGTCGCGGAGGCACTCGTCAGCGATGACACGATCTTCGCTGGTCAGCACCCTGTCTGACCACGAACATCAGATTTCGCTGGTCATCGGCGCCGAAAGGTGTCAGGCTCAAGCGGTGACGAAACCTCCGGATATCGGCGCCGCCGATCCCACTTCCGACAAACTGGACGCCGCCGTACTGAAGGTCGCCGGCGTGGTCGTCCTCGGCGCGGTGATGTCGATCCTCGACATCACCGTCGTCACCGTGGCGATCCCGACCTTCATGGCGGATTTCGACGCCTCCGTCGAGGTCGTCGCCTGGACCATGACCGGCTACACCCTGGCCCTGGCCTCGGTCATCCCGATGACCGGCTGGGCCGCCGACCGCTTCGGCACCAAACGCCTCTACATGGCCGCGCTGACGTTCTTCATCCTCGGCTCGGTGCTGTGTTCGATGGCGTGGAGCATCGAGTCGCTGGTGGCCTTCCGCGTCGTCCAGGGCATCGGCGGCGGCATGCTCATGCCGCTGGGCATGACGATCATGACCCACGCGGCGGGCCCGCAGCGGATCGGCCGGGTGATGGCCGTGCTCGGCGTGCCGATGCTGCTCGGCCCGATCTGCGGCCCGATCCTGGGCGGCTGGCTGATCGACTCCTTCAGCTGGCACTGGATCTTCCTGATCAACCTGCCGCTGGGCCTGCTCGCGCTGGTGCTGGCGTTCGTGGTGTTCCCCGCCGACAAGCCCAAGCCCTCCGAATCGTTCGACTTCGTCGGCATGCTGCTGGCCTCACCGGGCCTGGCCCTGTTCCTGTTCGGTGTCTCCTCGATCCCGGAGAAGGGCACCGTGCTCGCCGCGCGGGTCCTGATCCCGGTGATCGTCGGCGCGATCCTGCTGGTGGCGTTCGTGTTCCACGCACTGCGCACCGAGCACCCGCTCATCGATCTGCGGTTGTTCCGCAACCCGTCGCTGCGCTTCTCGGTGCTGACCATGTCGCTGTTCGCGACCGCGTTCTTCGGCGCGGGTTTCCTGCTGCCCAACTACCTGCAGCAGGTGCGCGGGGAGACCGCCTTCGACTCCGGTCTGCTGATGGCACCGCAGGGTATCGGCGCGATGCTCACCATGCCGGTCGCGGGCTTCCTCGTCGACAAGATCGGCCCCGGCAAGATCGTCATGTTCGGCATCACCTTCATCACCATCGGCCTGGCCGGGTTCACCCAGCTCGGCGCGGACACCTCGTACCTGATGATCGGCAGCGCGCTGTTCGTGATGGGTCTGGGCATGGGCTGCACCATGATGCCGGTGATGACGGCCGCGATCCAGACACTCACCCACGCGCAGGTGGCCCGCGGCTCGACGCTGATGAACATCATCAACCAGACCGCCGCCTCGATCGGCACCGCGACCATGTCGGTGGTGCTGGCCTCCCAGCTCAACAATCACGAGGAGGCGGGCATCGGGATCGCGGCCACCGTGAATCCCGAACTCGCGTCGCAGTTCCCGGCGGCGGTGATCGAGCAGGGCAGGCAGCTGGCCGCGGAGGCGTTCAGCAACACCTACTGGGTGACGGTGATCCTCGCGGCGCTCACCCTGATCCCCGCGTTCTTCCTGCCCCGCACCAAACCGAAGGCCCCGGTCGACCCCGAGGCCGCGATGATGGTCTGACCCCGGACATCGCGGAAAGCCCGGGCCGAACAGCGCAGTTCGGCCCGGGCTTTCGTCGTCGGTGGGGTCAGCCGTAGAGCTTGACGAAGGCTTCCAGCGAGCGCTCGATGTCGCCGCGCAGTGCCTTGGCCACCGCCGAGCCGATCGGGCCGAACAGCGGTGCGCCGCCCAGGTCGATGTCGACCTTCACCTTGGAGCCGCTGCCGTGCGGCTCGACGATCATGCCGAGACCGAACTTGGTGCCGCCGATGCCCGTGCCGCGCAGTTCCAGGCGCCGCGGCGGTTCGGCCGTGCGCACGGTCCAGGTGACCTTGTTGCGGAAACCCTTGACCCGCGCGATGCCGACGAGCACGGTGCCCGCGGTCAGTTCCTCGGGCAGCGTGCCGCGCCACGCCTCGTGAATGGTCAGCCAGTCGCCCAGGTGGGGCAGGTCGGAGGCATGGGCCCATGCCTCGTCCGGCGGGACGGGGACATCGACGGAGAGCTGGAGTTTCGCCACGCCCGGATAGTATCCGGTACCCGGGGTTCCGTTCCGGGCGGCTCGAGGCATAGCAAACCAGAATAGATCAGTTGCCCAATACCACGGGCGGCTTTCGGCCGGAAATCTGATGGCGGACAGGACGATCCGGCCTCGGGAACGATCATGGTGCTGCTAGGGTGTGCGGGTCGCTGGAACCGGAGTGTGTGTATCGGGTAACCGATACATCGCCCGGCTCCGCGAATGCCTCCCGGGCCGGCCGGTGAGGGCCCACCGACCAGGGTGCCCAGTGGTCGATGACGACGAAAGATCTGATGAACTCAGGAATCGCGGTGCTGTTACTGATCATCGGGGCTCCGCTGTTACTGCTCGCGATGGGTGTCGCCGTCCTGGCGATGCGCAACGAACGCCAGCAACGGCTGCGCACCGATGCCGCCGTCCGGGAACGCCTCGCGATGGAGGAGGCCGTGGTCGGGTTGGCGCAGACCACGTTGCCCGCCATCACCGACGCCGTGCGCAGGCACGAGATCCCGCAGGTCGGTGTCGAGATGCCCGCCGAGCTGGCGGAATCGCGACCCGGACAGGCGCTGCAGTGGATCGCGACCGGGCACGCCGAGGACCTGCGTGCCGTCGCCGAGGACACCAGGGCGATGGTCGAGCGCTACAGCGAACAGCGCCGCACCGCCGAGGTGCAGGCCGCCCACGAGCAGGCGGGCAACGAACTCTCGGCCGCCTCGCGTGCGGCGACCAGCGCCGCGGTGCGCTCGTTCGGTACCTCGGTGGTCAGCCTCGGTACCGACCTCGGTCAGGTGGTGAGCACCGCGCTGCGCGAGCACCGCGACGACGCGATCTACGAGACGCTGACCCGCATCGACCACACCGTGCAGCAGATGATCCGCCAGGCGCAGTCCTATGTGATCGTCTCCGGCGGCCTGCCCGGACGCCGGTGGCCGCAGCAGTCGCTCACCGACGTCGTCGGCGGCGCGACCGGCCGGGTCCGCGAATTCCTGCGGGTGCGCTCGGGCCAGTCCGACCGGGTGGTGATCAGCCGCGCGGTGGAACCGCTGGTGCACACGCTGGCCACCCTGCTCGACAACGCGCTGCGGTATTCGCCGCCGTCGTCGTTCGTCGAGGTCGGGTTCCAGGAGGGCCACCACGGTGTCACCGTGATCATCGACGACGCGGGCATGCGGATGAGTCCCGAACAGCTCGAGGACGCCCGTCAGGTGCTCAGCGGTGAACGGCCCGTCGACATCCACGATCTGGGCCCCGCGCCCAAGGTCGGCTTCCCCGGCATCGCCGCGCTGGCCCGGCGCTACGGCTTCTCCGTGCACGTGGACGGCCCCAACATCTTCGGCGGAATGCGGGCGATGGTGTATGTGCCCGCCGCGCTGCTGGTCTCGGGCGCGGCCCCGCGCCTGCCCGAACCCGAACTCACCGCGCCGGCGCACGTTCCGGTGCCGGTGCCCGACCTCGTCGAGCCCGAACGCGGCGCCGAGGTGCACGAGATCACCAGCGGCGGGCTGCCCAAGCGCCGCCGCAGGCCGGTTGCCCCGGATTCGGCGGGGGCAGTCACCGAATCGGGGCAGGCTCGCCCCGAACTCGCCGCTGCCTGGCACAGCGGTTCCCGCAGCGGTCGTACCGCTGCGGCCGAGCGAACCACGGAAGGAACAGCCGATGAGCACACCGGTGGCCGATAGCACGAACCGATTGGCGTGGCTGCTCGGGGATCTGGAGATCCCCGGCGTCCGCTTCGCGGTGCTGCTGTCCGAGGACGGACTGCGCATCGCCCACTCCCGTGGTGTGGCCAAGGACGACGCCGAACGCTTCGCCGCGGCGGCCTCGGGCCTGCGCTCGCTCGGCAAGGCGCTCGGCGAGTTCTGCGGTGGCTCGCAGAACGCGGTGCGCCAGAACATGACCGAGTACGACGAGGGCATGATCATGATCACCGCCGCCGGAACCGGTGCGCTCCTAGGCGTGGCGACCACGCTCGACGTCGACGTCGCGCTGGTCGCCCACCGGATGAACGAGCTGGCCTCCCGGGTCGGCCACGAGATCGGCAGCGCGCCCCGTCACGGTGGCAGGTAATGACGCGCGGCAGGCGTGATCCCGACCTGGTCCGGTCCTATGTGCGGGCCGGTGGACGGGTCAAGGCCGCGCGGGAACTGGATCTGGTGACCCTGATCCGCGCGGTCGCCGACCCGCGGCCCGACCACCGGCCCGACCAGCGCCGGGTGCTGGCGTTGCTGAGCCGCCGCGGCGCGCTCTCGATCGCCGAGCTGTCGGCCTATCTCGATCTGCCCGCCTCGGTGGTGAAGATCCTCGTGTCCGATCTGCTCGACAGCGGACATCTACAGTGCCCCACTCCGGCCGAGGTGAAGCCGGAACTAGCGTTGATCAAGGAGGTGCTGCATGGGCTCCGTGCCCTCGCGGGCTGAGGTCGATTACGTCGCGGATACCGTGACGCGCTCGGTGAAGATCCTGGTGGCAGGCAATTTCGGCGTCGGGAAGACCACCTTCGTCGGAACCGTGTCCGAGATCAGGCCGCTGCGCACGGAGGAGACGATCACCGAGGCCAGTATCGGCGTCGACGACATGGCGGGCCTGGGTACCAAGGTGCAGACCACCGTCGCGCTGGACTTCGGCAGGCTCACCCTGAATCCGCAGCTGGCGCTGTATCTGTTCGGCACCCCGGGCCAGGAACGTTTCGCCCCGTTGTGGGAGGAACTGGCCCGCGGCGCGCTGGGCGCGCTGGTACTGGTCGACACCCGCCGCATCGAGAAGGCCGACGACGTGCTCTCCGCGCTCGAGCAGCGTGGCGTGCCGTACGCGGTGGCGGTCAACGAGTTCGAGGGCTTCCGCCGCTATCCGCTCGAGGAGATCCGCGAGGCGCTGGACCTGGCGCCGGAGACGCCGGTGGTCGCCGTCGACGCGCGCCGCCGCGACCACGGCCTGCGCGCGCTGATCACGCTGGCGGAGTTCCTGTTCCACCGGCAGGAAGTGGCGGCGTCATGACGCTGGATCTCTCGATCGACGAGCGCGTGCCGATGTACGCGCCCGAGTTCGCCGCCGATCCGCAGGCGGCCTACCGCGAGATGCGGCGCCGCTTCGGTTCCGTGGTGCCCGTGGAGCTCTCGCCGGGGATCCGGGCGACGCTGGTCATCGGCTATCACACCGCGGTACGCATCCTCAACGATCCCGAGCACTTCCCGGCCGACCCGCGGCTGTGGCAGCGCGACATCCCGCAGGACTGCCCGGTGCTGCCCATGCTGCAGTTCCGGCCTGCCGCGCTGCGCACCACCGGCGCCGAGCACGCGCGCTACCGGCAGGCCAATGTGGCCGGCATCGCCGGGGTCGACCTGTACGCGATGCACGCCACCATCGAACAGTTCGCCATCCCGCTGATCAACAGCTTCTGCGCCACCGGCTCGGCGGATCTGCTGAGCCAGTACGCGTTTCCGCTGGTCTTCCAGGCGCTGAACTCGATGCTGGGGTGCACGCCCGAGATCGGTCAGCAGGTGGCCACCGGCATGGCCCAGATCTTCGAGGGCGACGACGCGGAGGCGGGCAACAATCTGCTGGCCAGCGCGCTGTCGGACCTGGTCGCGTTGCGTCAGCGCGAGCCCGGCGACGATGTCGCCACCCGGCTGCTGCACCACCCCGCCGCGCTCACCGACGAGGAGATGGTGCACCAGCTGCTGGTGCTCTACGGCGCCGGGATCGAGCCGATGCTCAACCTGGTGGTCAACACGCTGCGGCTGATGCTCACCGACGACCGCTTCGCCGGTGACGTCCTGGGCGGCAGCCTGTCCACCCGCGACGCGCTCGACGAGGTGCTCTTCACCGACCCGCCGCTGGCCAACTTCTGCATGACCTATCCGCGCCAGCCCGTCCTGATCGACGAGATGTGGCTGCCCGCCAACGAACCCGTCGTGATCTCCATGTCGGCGTGCAACAACGATCCGGCCATCGCGGGCCGCGACGTGGTCGACAACCGGGCGCA
Source organism: Nocardia sp. NPDC056064 (assembly GCF_042266925.1). NCBI lineage: Bacteria > Bacillati > Actinomycetota > Actinomycetes > Mycobacteriales > Nocardiaceae > Nocardia > Nocardia sp. NPDC056064. The sequence goes on from NZ_JBHJWO010000001.1 coordinate 378,239, forward strand.
CCTGGCCTGGAGCGCGGGCCCGCACGGGTGCCCGGCCAAGTCGGTGGCCTACCTGATCGTGCAGGACGCGATCGACCAGCTGCTCGACGCGCTGCCGGAACTGCGCCTGGCCGTGCCCGCCGAGGAACTGGTGTGGCGGCCCGGTCCGTTCCATCGTTCGCTGGCCGCGCTGCCGGTGGAGTTCCCGAAGACGCCGCCGCTGCCGATGCCCTGAGCCGTCACCGTGGACGCAGCGCCGGACCGACGAAGCGTTCGACCAGCGCGCGTTCGGCGGCCGCGTCGGGCAGCGGCCAGGTGAGCAGCGACAGCACGACCCGCACGATCCAGCCCGCGGCCGCGTCGTCGGGGGCGATGCGGGTCAGCGTGGTCGCGAGGTGCCCGAGTTCGGGTGCGGACGCCAGCAATCCGTCGGTGCCGGGGGAGCGGTGCCGGGTCAGCCACTGGTGCAGCACCGGATCGGCGCGCAGGGCGGCCACGGCGGCCAGGATCGCCTCGACCGGCCTGCGCTGCGCGGGAACCTTGTCGACGGCCTTGTCGATGCGCGCGACCACGCCGCCCGCGGCGCGCAGCACGACCGCGCGCACGAGCTGGGATCTGCCGCCGACGTGGCGGTAGAGCGTGGCGCGCGAGCAGCCCGCCGCCGCGGCGATGTCCTCGGCGGTGACACTGTCGATGCCGTGTTCGAGGAACAGCGCCAGCGCCACGCGTTCGATGCGGTCGACGGCCGCGGCCCGGCGGTCACCACCGGTCAGCCAGTCGTCGTGTCCGGTCATCGGTCCTCCTCGTGTCTCGAGATGAGACGCATTCGCGAATCTGTCTAGCCGAATCAGCGCTGGAAGGTCGGCGTTTCCGCGGAAACCGCCGGATGGTGGTCGTGGCGGCGCCGTCTCAGTGCGAGACAGTCGTTGACCGGATGACCGCGGCGGCGCACGGTGGGCGCCGACACCCCAGACCCGGAAAGGCCGCCATGACCACCGACCTCGCGGCGTTCGACCTGTTCGACCCGGCCGTCCTCGACGACCCCGCTCCGCTGTATCGCGCCCTGCGCACCCACGCGCCGGTGTACCGGGTACCGGGCACGGACTTCTTCCTCGTCGCCTCCTGGGCGGCGGTCGCCGAGGCCGCCGCCCGCACCACGGACTTCTCCTCGCACCTGACCGGCGTGCTCGTCGCGAACCCCGGTGCGGCGCCGGTGACCTTCGACCTGGACGCGGCGGGCGAGGCCGTCCATGTCCTGGCCACCGCCGACGGCGGCACGCACGCCGCGCATCGCGGCCTCGTCGGCCCGGCCCTGGCCAAACGCGTTCGCGCGCTGGGGCCCGTCGTCACCGCGCTCGCCGACCGGCTCTGGACCGAGGAACTCGACGGCGACCGGATCGACTGGGCCACCGGCATGGCCGACCGCCTGCCGCTGGCCGTGATCGCCGAACTGGTGGGATTCCCGGCCCGGGACGTGCCCCGGCTGCTCACCTGGGCCTACGACTCCACCGAGATGCTGGGCGGGGTGGTCGCCGAGGGCCGGATGGCCGCGCTGGTCACCTCGGCCGCCGAACTCGCCCACTACGCCTACCTGGCCCTGCAGGAGGCGACAGCGCGTGGTGCGCAACCGCATACGCTGCTGGCCGTCCTCGTGGCGGCGGTGGCGGACGGGCGTATCGACGAGCAGCAGGCGGTGCTGATCCTGGTGCAGTTGATCGGCGCGGGCGGGGAGTCGACCGCGGGCCTGATCGCCGCGGCGGCACGCATCCTGGCCACCGACCACGCGCTGCAGGCCACGCTGCGCGCGCGCCCGGACCTGGTCCCGGCCTTCCTGGACGAGGCGCTGCGCCTGGAATCGCCGTTCCGCGGTCATCACCGGCACGTCGTGGCCGACACCCGCCTCGGTGGTGTCGACCTGCCCGCGGGCAGCCACCTGCTCCTGCTGTGGGGTGCGGCCAACCGCGATCCGGCGAGGTATCCCGATCCCGACACCGTCGACCTGACCCGCCCGCGCGGACGATCCCACACCGCGTTCGGGGCCGGCGCGCACTTCTGCATCGGCTCGACCCTGGCCCGCCTGGAAGCCACCGCCGCGATCACCCTGCTGCTGGAGCGCACCGCGCACATCTGCCTGCGCGCCGACGCCCCACCGCGCTGGGTGCCGAGCCTGTTCGTCCGGCGGCACGCGAGCCTGCCACTGCTGGTCACTCCACGCTGAGCCGGGGCACCGAACCCGACGAATTCGGCGCGGGTCGCGCAAGTTCGCCGCGGCGACCCGCCCGCCCCGACCACAACCACGAAAAGTGCTCTTGTTGCGAACCGGTGGTCCTATCCGCAAACTCCGGCAAATCCCGGGAACGCTCCGAGCAGCGGGGTTAACCGGAGGATTGCGGTGGGTGGATACCGGTTGGTTCGGCGGGCGATGATTCGCCGAATTCGCACCGTGGTGATTCGGCCCCGGAATACCGGTTGGTAACGGCATTTCGGAGCGAAAGCGACCCTTGACGGTTGATCTTCGCCGCCCTACTGTCCCACTCGCTCGAAATGTTTCCGGACGGCACGCCGGCCCCTGCCGTCCCCCGTATGCGTTTCCAAGGAGTATTCACGTGAGAAGTCGATTTCTGTTCCTCGCCGGTGCGATGGTGGTGGCGCCCCTCGCGACGCTGCTCGTCCCCGTCGGAAATGCCCAGGCGCACGGCTGGGTCACCGGCCCCGCCAGCAGGCAGGAACAGTGTGCCCGCGGACTGGTGTCCTGCGGTGCGGTGAAATACGAACCCCAGAGCGTGGAAGGTCCCAAGGGGCTCACCTCGTGCAGCGCGAACAAATATCCCGAACTCGACGACGACTCGCTCGGCTGGATACCACAGAAAGTCTCCGGCGCCACCACTTTCACGTGGAAGAACACGGCCAATCACCGCACCCTGAATTGGGAATACTTCCTCGGGAACACGAGGATCGCCGTGATCGACGGCCGCAATGAACAGCCGCCGATGGAAGTCACCCACACCATCGATCTCTCACCGTATTCCGGGCGCCAGAAATTGCGCGCGGTCTGGAACATCGGCGACACCGCCGCCGCGTTCTACAGCTGCGTCGACCTCGAGATCGGTGGCGGCGGCAGCACCCCGACCACCAGCCCGACACCGACCACCACCACGCCCGCGCCCACCACGACGGTTCCGCCGACCACCACGAAACCCCCTGCCACCACCACGAATCCGCCTGCCACCACCACACCCGGCGGCGGTCACCACCACCCGACGACCACCGCGCCCGCCTCCTCCGCGTGGCGCCAGGGCGCCACCTACGCCGTCGGCGACAAGGTCACCTATCAGGGCGTCACCTACACCTGCCGACAGGCGCACACTGTGCACGACCCCAACTGGACGCCCCCGAACACCCCCGCCCTCTGGTCGCGCGCATGAATCGTGTGTGTTCTCCCACCATGAACGCGCCGATGGGGTGAGGATTGGGACGACTCGAAGGGACGTGAGAGATGAGTGACAGGAAGTTCGCTTTCGCCATCGCGGCCACCGGCGCGACGGTACTGGCGATGACGATCGGCGCACCCGACGCCTCGGCGGGTGTTTCGCAGTTGACCGTCAAACCGAATATCAGTGTCGGGTCGTCGACCAATTACGGCACCGGGTGCACCTATCAGTTGCTGGCGCGGCTCAGTATCGGGATCGTCCCCGTGTCCTACTACGACAACGGCCAGTTGCTGGCCGTGGTCGCCCCCACCGACGGTGTCGCCATGTACAACTGGGTGCCAGCCTACGAGGGCGTCCACACGCTGACCGCCTACCAGGACGGCATCGGCAGCAGCGCCACGGTGTCGGTGGGCCGTGGCTACCACTTCGGCGAGAACTGCGTGGTCACCGGCGGCTGATCCGGCACACCACCACCGGCCCGGTCCCTCGCGGACCGGGCCGGTTGTCGTCTACCAGGTATCACTTCTTGGCGTCGGCCTTCTTCTTGCTCGCCTTCTTCGCGGGCTTCTTCGGGTCCGACCCGTTGGTGCCCGCCGTGCCCGCCGTGCCCGCCGGTTCCGCGGCGGTGACGACCAGGTCGTCGTCGACCACCTCGACCCGCACCGTGGCACCCGATGTCAGCCCACCGTCGAGCAGCAGCCGCGAGATCCGGTTGTCGAGCTCCTTCTGCACCGTGCGCCGCAGCGGCCGCGCACCGAACTCGGGCTGGAAACCGCGCTCACCCAGCCAGTCCACCGCCGGTTCGCTGATCTCGAGATCGATGTCCTGGGCGGCGAGCATGCGCCGGGTCTTGTCCAGGATCAGGTTGACGATCCGTTCCAGCTGCGACTTGTCGAGCCGGTGGAACACCACGGTCTCGTCGATGCGATTGAGGAATTCCGGCCGGAAATGCTGCTGCAACCGTTCCATCAGCTGCGGCGTGATCGTGTCCAGATCGCCCTCGGGGGCTTTCAGAATCAGATCCGAGCCGATATTGGAGGTCATGATCACGATGGTGTTCTTGAAATCGACGGTGCGGCCCTTGGAATCGGTGACCCGCCCGTCGTCGAGCAGTTGCAGCAGCACATTGAACACATCGGGATGCGCCTTCTCGACCTCGTCGAACAGGATCACCGAATACGGTTGCCTGCGCACCTTGTCGGTGAGTTGCGCGGCATCGTCGTAGCCGACATATCCGGGCGGCGCGCCGACCAGCCGCGAGACCGTGTGCTTCTCCTGGAATTCGCTCATGTCGAACCGGATGAGCCGGTCCTCGTCCCCGAACACCGCCTCGGCCAGCGCCTTGGCCAGCTCGGTCTTGCCGACACCGGTCGGCCCGAGGAACAGGAACGAGCCGATCGGCCGGTTCGGGTCCTTGAGTCCGGCCCTGGCCCGGCGCACCGCCTCGGCCACCGCCACGATCGCCTCGTCCTGCCCGATGACCCGCTTGTGCAGCACGTCCTCGAGTTCCAGCAGGCGCTGCTTCTCCTCGGCGGTGAGATCGGCGACCGGGATGCCGGTCTGGCGCGAGATCACCTCGGCGATGTCGACCACGTCGACCACCGGATCGGTCGAGGTGAGCCCGGATTCCTCGAGTTCCTCCTCGGCCGTGGCGATCTCGGCCTTGATGGCGGTCGCGCGCTCGTAGTCCTCGTTGTCGACGGCGGCGTCCTTCTCCCGGTAGAGCCGGGCGATGTGCTCGTCGCGGGCCTTCACCTCCGGATCGGGTGTGCCCGAACGCAACCGGACCCGCGCACCCGCCTGGTCGATCAGGTCGATCGCCTTGTCGGGCATGAACCGGTCGGTGATGTAGCGATCCGAGAGCTGCGCCGCCGCGACCAGCGACTCGTCGGAGTAGCGCACCTGGTGGTGTTCCTCGTAGACATCGGACAGGCCGCGCAGGATCTCCACGGTGTCGTCCACGGAGGGCTCCGACACCATCACCGGCTGGAAGCGCCGCTCGAGCGCGGCGTCCTTCTCGATGTACTTGCGGTACTCGTCGATGGTGGTCGCGCCGACGACGTGCAGTTCGCCGCGCGCCAGGGCGGGCTTGAGCAGATTGCCCGCGTCCATCGACCCCTCGCCGCCGCCCCCGGCGCCGACGATGGTGTGCAGCTCGTCGATGAACACGATCAGTTCGTCGGAGTGCGCGCGCACCTCGTCGAGGATCTTGGTCAGCCGCTCCTCGAACTCGCCGCGGTACTTGCTGCCCGCCACCAGCGTGCCGACATCGAGGGCGATGACCCGGCGATCGGCGAGCGTGGAGGGCACATCGTCGTTGACGATCCGCTGCGCCAGCCCCTCCACGATGGCGGTCTTGCCGACACCCGGATCGCCGATCAGCACCGGATTGTTCTTACGGCGCCGCGAGAGGATCTCGATGGTCTGCTCGATCTCCTCGGCCCGCCCGACCACCGGGTCGACCAGGCCCTCCCGCGCCTCGGCCGTGAGGTCCCGGCCGTATTCGTCCAGCGTGGGGGTGTCGGACTTGTCCCGTTTGCGGGTGCCCGCACCGGCACCCGGGGTCGGGGAGGCCCCCGAGGACCCGCTCTGGCTGGCCGCGAGACCGGCGACCAGGGCCTGGGCGGCGACACTGTCGGGCAGCGAGGCGATGCCGAGCAGGATGTGTTCGGGGCCGATATAGCTGCTGCCCGCCTGGGCGGCCTGACGCTGGGCGGCGCGCAGGGCGAGCTTGGTGGCGGGGCTGAGGGTGATGTCGGTGACGTCGCTGTCGCTGGGTGAACCGGTGTCGAGATAGTCCTGCATCTGCTCGGCGACCTGGTCGGGGTCCAGGCTGAGTTCGGCGACGATACTGCGTCCGGGTTCGGCTTCGGTGGCCGCGTAGAGCAGGTGTTCGGGGGTGATCTCGGTATTGCCCCACTCCTGGGCCGCCTCGCGGGCCGAACCGACGAGCAACTTGGCGTTGTCGGTCATCAACCGGCCCAGATCGATGCGCTGTACGGGTGGTTTCGAGGACATCCCGGATCCGAAGAATCGCTGGAAGATGTCGTCGAAGGAGTCCATCGAACTCGGCCAGCTCGCAGTCATTCCCTACCTCTTCGCTCGTCGGGCCGCGTCGCGGCGGCCGCTCCTGCTGATCGGGTCGGTGCTGCCAGCAATCTTTCGGCATCCGTGGACACGGTGCAAGCGGTTGGACAGTTTCACATCTGCAACGTCGTGAGGTGTGGCGCGCAAACCAAACTCCGGCGAAATCGGTCCGAAACCACCGGTTTTGTCTGATTCTTGATCACGGAGCGACACGGCCGGGTAGCGTGACGACCCGCGCGGAGGGTATCGACCGCCGCGCCCATTTTTGCCCGCCGACCGCGCTGGTCGAACAGGCCGACGGGAAGAAGAGCACGGAGTTTGGTCACCGACGTCATCGATGTCACCGCGGATTTCACCATCGCGCGACAGGCATTGTGGGATGTACTGCTGGATCCGCAGAGCTATCCGCGGATGTTCACCGGGATCGGCAGCTGCGAACGAGTGGAACGCCCCGACGGGGCGGTGGTCTGGCAGGTCCGCGTCGGTTCCGCCGACGCGGGGATCCAGACGCACGAGTTCGTCCTCGAGATCGGCCGCTGGTACGAGAGTTTCGAGCTGCGCAGCAGGCAACTGGGCAGCTTCGCCGCCATCCGGTTGCGCGGCGACCAGCAGCGCACCCGCCTCGACATCACCCTGTTCGCCGCCGCCCGGGTGCATCCGGCGCTGGAACAGCGCAACAACTCGGCGGTGACCGACTGGGTGCGGGCCGGGCTGCGCCGCACCGCCGACGTGATCGCCGGGACCAGGTCCTCGGTGGTGGTCAATGCCGAGCGTTCGGTGCTGCGCCGCAATGCGGGGGTGGCGCGCAGTATCGCCGCCACCGGGCTCATGCGGCCCGAACCGATGTCGATCGTGCGGCAGCTGCGTTCGCTGTCGAAGTGGGGTTTCAACCTGGCCGGTGGTTACGCGGCGGGGGCGGTGCACGCGCCGGACCGGGTCGCGCTGATCGATCCGCACGGGCAGCGCACCTTCGGCGAGGTCGACGCCAGGTCCACCGCGCTGGCCGGGGCCATGCACGCGCTCGGCCTGCGCGCCGGTGACGCGATCGGCCTGCTGGCACGCAATCACGCGGGCATGGTCGAGACCATGGTCGCCGCGGGCAAACTCGGCGTCGACGTGGCCCTGCTCAATGCCGGGCTCTCGGGCAGGCGGATCGAGGAGATCGTCCAGCGGCACCGGCTCAACGCGGTCTATGTCGACGGCGAGCTGGAGAAACTGATCCGCTACCTGCACAACGACGTCCCGCGCTTCACCACCGACGACCGGCCGCCGAACCTCGAACGCACGACGATCGAGCGCCTGATCGCGCTCGGCCACGGCGATTTCCCGGTCCCCGCCCACCCCGGCCGGCTGATCGTGCTCACCTCCGGCACCAGCGGCTCGCCCAAGGGCGCGCGCCGCCCGCACGCCAAGGGGTTCGGCACCATCGCCGCGCTGCTGTCACGGATTCCGCTGCGCGTGGAAGAAGTCATGCTCATCCCCGCGCCGCTGTTCCACACCTGGGGTCTGGCGGGTCTGCAGCTCAGCACCGCGCTGCGCGCCACCGTGGTCCTCAGCGACGGGTTCGACGCGGAGCAGTGCCTGCGCGCGGTCGCCGAGCACAAGATCACCACCCTGATCGTGGTCCCGACCATGGTCGAGCGGCTGCTCGACGTGCCCGACGCGGTGCGCGCGGGTCTGGACCTGTCGAGCCTGCGGCACGTGGTCAGCTGTGGCGCGCCGCTGGCCGGGGCGACGGTGCTGCGCTTCCTCGACACCTACGGCGACTTGCTCTACAACGTCTACGGTTCCACCGAGGTGTCCTGGGCGAGCGTGGCCACCCCGGCGGACCTGCGGGTCTCGCCGACCACCGCGGGCAGGCCGCCGCTGGGCACCCGCGTCGCGGTGCTCGGCCCGGATCTGCGCCCGGTGCCGGTGGGCACCACCGGACACATCTTCGTCGCCAACCACATGCTCTTCGACGGCTATGTGAACTCCGCGCCGCCGGAGGAGGCCGACGGCATGCTCGACACCGGTGACCTGGGCTATCTCGACGCGGCCGGCCGGTTGTTCGTGGCGGGCCGCGACGACGAGATGATCATCTCCGGCGGCGAGAACGTCTTCCCGCGGCCGGTGGAGGAGGCGCTGGCGCACCTGCCGCAGATCACCGAGGTGGCCGTGGTGGGAGTGCCGGACCGGGAGTTCGGGCAGCGACTGGCCGCGTTCGTGGTGAAACGCGAAGGGGCCGGGCTGGATTCGGACATGGTCCGCACCTATATTCGCAACCGGCTCAGCCGTTTCTCGGTCCCGCGCGACGTCACGTTCCTCAACGCGCTGCCGCGCGGGGAGACCGGCAAGATCCTCAAGCGGGTGCTGGTGCGCCCGGAATCGGCGCTGAGCGAATAGCTCAGCGCGGCGGTTCGCGGCCGGGACCGGCCAGCGCGCGCAGGAAGAACGCGAGATTGGCCGGACGTTCGGCCAGCCTGCGCATGAAGTACCCGTACCACTGCTCGCCGTAGGGGACGTAGACGCGCAGGTGATCGCCCGCCGCGGTGAGACGTTGCTGCTCGTCGGCGCGGATGCCGTAGAGCATCTGGTACTCGTACTCGTCGGTCTTGCGCCGCGCCGAGCGCACCCCGACCCCGGCCGCGTCGAGCATGGCCGGATCGTGCGAGGCGATCATCGGATAGCCCGCGCCCGCGGTGAGGATCGCCAGGCACCGCAGATACGAGGCGTCGACCTCGGAACGCTCCCGGAAGGCCACGCCGACGGGCTCGTCGTAGGCGCCCTTGCACAACCGGATGCGCGAGCCCGGGTCCGCCAGGGCGCGGCAGTCCTCCTCGGTGCGGCGCAGATACGCCTGCAACACCGTGCCCAGCCACGGATAGTCGGCACGCAGTTCCCGCACGATCGCCAGGGTGGAGTCGGTGGTGGTGTGGTTCTCGGCGTCGACGGTCACCCACAGGCCGGCAGCCTCGGCGGCCGCGCAGATCTCGCGGGCGTGCTCGCGGGCCACCGCGTGCCCGTCACGCGGCAGTGCCTGGCCGAGCGCGGACAGCTTCACCGAGACCTCCAGCGGCCGCACGGCTCCCGCCGCCACCGCGGCCTGCGGGAGCCGCCCGAGCGCGGCGATGAGCGTGCGGTACTGCTCGACGGTCGCCTCGGCACCGGCGAGGTCGGTGGTGTCCTCGCCGAGGTAGTCGATGCTGACGAACCGGCCGGACCCGACCAGGGCTTCGGTCGTGCGCACCGCCTCCTCGACCGTGGTGCCCGCGACGAAGCGGGCCACCACGTCACGGGAGAGCGGCAGCCGGGTGATCGTGTGCTCGAGCCGCGGCGAGCGCGCGGCGGCCAGCACGGCCGAACGCAGCAGGGCCGACATCAGCCGACCTCCGGTTCCTGGTGCGGATAGCGATGCTCGGTGGGCGGGGTGAAGGTCTCCTTGATCGTGCGCGCCGAGGTCCAGCGCAGCAGATTCTGGGCCGAACCCGCCTTGTCGTTGGTGCCCGAGGCGCGTCCGCCGCCGAAGGGCTGCTGGCCGACCACCGCGCCCGAGGGCTTGTCGTTGATGTAGAAGTTGCCGGCGGCGAAGGTGAGCCGGTCGGTGGCCGTGGCGATCGCGGTGCGGTCCTCGGCGATGACCGAGCCGGTCAGGCCGTACGGGCTGCCGCGGTCGACCAGGTCCATGGCGTCGGCGAAACCGGTCGGGGTGCTGTCGTCGTAGACGTGCACGGCCAGGATCGGGCCGAAGTACTCGGTGTGGAAGGCCTCGTCGCCGGGGTCGTCGCCGACCACCACGGTCGGTTCGACGAACCAGCCGACGCTGTCGTCGCTGTGCCCGCCCGCCACGACGGTGAGCCCGGGCGTGGCCTTGGCCCGCTCGAGCGCGGCGACATTGCGGTCGAAGGCCCGCCGATCGATCAGGGCGCCACCGAAATTCGAGAAATCGGTGACATCGCCGTAGCGCAGCGCGGAGGTCTTCTCGATCAGGTCCTCCGACATCACCGTCCACACCGAGCGCGGCACGAACGCGCGCGAGGCCGCCGAGCACTTCTGGCCCTGGTAGTCGAACGCGCCGCGCAGCAGCGCGGTGGTGAGCACCGCCGGATCGGCCGAGGGGTGCGCGAGCACGAAATCCTTGCCGCCGGTCTCGCCGACCAGTCGCGGATAGGTGCGATACCGGTCCAGTTGCTGGGCCACTGTCCGCCAGAGCTGCTGGAAGGTGCCCGTCGACCCGGTGAAATGCACGCCCGCCAGACGCGGATCGGCCAGCACGACCTCGGAGATCTCGGGTCCCGGCCCGTTGACCAGGTTGATCACCCCCGGCGGCAGCCCGGCCGCCTCGAGCAGCCGCATCGTGAGGTAGGCCGCGACCGCCTGCGAGCGGGCCGGCTTCCAGACCACGGTGTTGCCCATCAGGGCGGGCGCGGTCGGCAGATTGCCCGCGATGGCGGTGAAGTTGAACGGCGTCACCGCGTAGACGAACCCCTCCAGCGAGCGGTACTGCATGCGGTTCCACACCCCGCGCGTCGAGAGCGGCTGCTCGGCCAGGATGCCGCGCGCGAAGGACACATTGAACCGCCAGAAGTCGACCAGCTCGCAGGGTGCGTCGATCTCGGCCTGATAGGCCGACTTGGACTGCCCGAGCATGGTCGCCGCCGCGATCCGCTCGCGCCACGGCCCGGCCAGCAGGTCCGCGGCTCGCAGGAAGATCGCGGCCCGGTCCTCGAACGGCATCGCCTGCCAGGCGGGCGCGGCCGCGCAGGCGGCGGTGACGGCGGCGGCCGCGTCGGCGGCACTCGCATCGCGCAGGGTGCCGAGGACGGCGGCGTGCCGGTGCGGCTGGACGACCTCGAAGACCGGACCGTCACCGCGGACCGCACGGCCGCCGATGACGTGGGTGATCTCGGTGGGGGAGGCCGCCAGCTCGGCCAGCGCGGCCTGCAACCTGCGGCGTTCGGGGGTTCCGGGAGCGAAGCTGCCGACGGGCTCGTTGACCGGCGTCGGCGTGGTCGCGATGGCATCCATGGGTGCGGCTCCTGCGTCGTCGGGGCGGGATGTGACGTAGTCAACTCCGATCTTGCGCGCGCATAATCGTCTGATCGGATGAATGTCGCGGCGTGTCTTCATCCGATCCGCCAAGGCAGGAGGCCGTCGATGCCGGAGGACGCCATCACCCTCGGTGCACTGCTCGCCGCGCTCGATCACACCGTGGCCACCCTGGTCGAAGCGCCCGCGGGGGAGCAGGTGCCGCTGCGCTCGGTCGCGCTCGGCGAACCCGCCGACCTCGCCGGCATCTCCGGTGCCCTGCCCGAGGTGTATCTGCTGGTCGGCGCCGACGCGGCGGCCACCGGGGCCTGGCTGCACGCGGCCGGGGAGCGCGAACGGTCGCACCGGCCCCGGGTGCTGATCACCAAGAGCGCCGACGACGCGCCGGTGCGCGCGGCCGCCCGGGACGCGGGCATCGCCCTGGTGCGGCTGCACCGCGAAGCCCGCTGGGACCAGGTGTTCCCGCTGGTCCGCCGCCTGGTCACCCGCGCGCCCGCGCGCCGCACCCCCGCCGGCGATCACGACCTGCTCGCCCCGGACACCGACCTGTTCGGCCTGGCCCAGGTGGTGGCCGGGGAGACCGGCGGCATGGTCTCCATCGAGGACCCGTCCTCCCATGTGCTCGCCTACTCCGCCTCGGACTCCTCCGCCGACCGGCTGCGCATCGAATCCATCCTCGGCCGCGAGGGCCCCGCCGACTACCTGCGCATCCTGCGCGCCTGGGGCGTGTACGACCGCGTCCGGCGCAGCGACGAGGTCGTCGATGTCCCCGAACATCCCGAACTCGCGATGCGCCGCCGCCTCGTCGTCGCCATCCGGCGCGGCACCGGCGCACAGGCCAGAATGCTCGGCACCCTCTGGCTCCAACAGGGCGCCCGCCCACTGCGCCCCGACGCGGCCCAGGTCCTCCGCGGCGCCGCGGCGGTAGCGGCCCGGATCATCGCCCGCAGACTCGACGCACCCTCGACCGAGGCCCTGCTGGTCCGCCGCCTGTTCGGCGCACACGGCGACGGTGTAGACGTACCGTCGGTCGTCGCGGCCCTCTGCCTGCCGGTCGAGGGCCCCGCCGCGGTGATCGGCTTCGCGGTCCTCCGCACGGCCGACGGGGTCGGTCCGGCGTCAGCGCACGGCGTGAGTGCAGGGCGCGGTTCGGGCGCGGCGCGCGGCCCGAGTGCAGGGCGCGGTTCGGGCGCGGTGCGCGGCCCGAGTGCAGGGCGCGGTTCGGGCGCGGTGCGCGGCCCGAGTGCAGGGCGCGGTTCGGGATCGACGCACGGCCCGAGTGCAGGGCGCGGTTCGGGATCGACGCACGGCCCGAGCGCTGGGCGCGGTTCGGCGGCGGAGATCGGTTCGGCAGCGGGGCACGGCCGGAGCGGCGGGTCCGGTTCTGCCGCTGAGATCGGTTCGGGAGCCGCGCTCGGTCCGGTGGCCGGGCTTGCGGCTTCGAGTGGCCTGATCCGGTTGTACGCCAGCGCTTTTCGTGACGACTCGGTGACCGAGGCGATCGGTGATCGGGTCTATGTGCTGGTGCCCTCCTATCATTCGGCTGCCGGTGTGGGTTCGTGGGTTCGCGAGCTGGTCGCGCAGCTCGAGCAGGCGCGCGGCCTCGTGGTCCGGGCCGCCATCGCCGCGCCGGTCGCCGGGCTCACCGCCGTCGCGGCGGCCCGCGAGGAGGTCGACCGGGTGCTCGACAGCCCGGCCGACCCCGACGCGCGCGTCACCACCCTGGCCGAGGCTCGCACCGCCGTACTGCTGACGGAGATCATCGAACTCATCCGCGACCGGCCCCACCTGCACGACCCCCGCCTGGCCGCCCTCGACACCTATGACCGCACCCACGCCGCCGACCTGCGCGCCACGGCCCGCGCCTACCTGCGCGCCCACGGCGAGGTGAGCGCTGCCGCCGCCGCGCTGCGCATCCATCCGAACACGCTGCGCTACCGCCTGCGCCGCATCGAGTCCGTCCTGGGCATCAGCCTGAACGACCCCGCCGACCGCCTGCTGCTCGAGCTGCAATTGGCCGCGGCTCCCGACCCGTCGACCTAGGCCGACTCCGAGGGCCCGGTGTGGGGATCAGGCGCCGGTGGGCACCTCGCCGACCGCCATCGCCGGATCGATCACGCCGAACACCTCGCCCTGGGGAGCCTGGACGATGCCTGTCCGTCCGAAGGGACTGTCGTCGGGGCCCATGATCACCGTGGCGCCCAGTGCCGTGGCCTGGTCGAGGGTCGCGTCGGTGCCGTCCACCTGGATCCAGGCCAGCCAGTAGGGCGGCATGCCCATGCCCGAGGCGTCCATCATCCCGCCGATCTCGACGGTCTCGCCGGGGCGCGCGAATGTCGAATAGGTGAAGTTCTCGCCGTCGCCGATCTCGGTGTAGTGCCAGCCGAAGACGCTGTTGTAGAACTCGTGCGCCCGGTCGTAACCGGTGGTGTGCAGCTCGTTCCAGCAGTAGGCCCCCGGCTGGTTGTAGATGCCCGCGCCGTGATGGGCCTTGGCCTGCCACACCCCGAACACGCCACCGGTCGGGTCGGCCGCGACGAACATCCGTCCCGCGTCGAACACATCGAACGGTGGCATGAACACCTTGCCGCCCGCCGCCACGACCCGCTCGGCGATCTCGTCGGCGCGGTCGGCGGCCAGATACGTCGTCCAGGTGGACGGCATCTGCGCCATCCCTTCGGGTTTCGGGCCGATGGCCGCCGCCGGGCGCCCGTCGAGATCGGCCATCAGATAGCCGCCCGCCCCGGCGGGCGCGTCCTGGACCTCCCAGCCGAACAGCGCGCTGTAGAACGCGCGGGCGGCGGTGGTGTCGTCGACCTGACAGTCGATCCAGCAGGGCGTGCCCTGCGGCCAGGCTTCGTCACGTGTCGGCATGTCGAACGTCCTTCCTCGATGATGGATGGAACCCGGCCGGATCAGCACCGGCACGCGCCAGTCAACCACCGGCCACCGACAGATTCGGTGACCCTGCGACCCCGCTGAACTGGAACAACGCGTCTTCACTGCGACAGCCCGAGCGGTCCGGCGCTCACCGTGGCAAGTCGTTACCGCTGTTATGTTCTTCGCGCCGATCCTGCGGTGGCTAGGTCAACGACGGACACGAAACCGGTCGGGGAGCGACTCATATGGTGCGAAGCGGTGCGGAGCGTGGGCGCGTGCGACTACTGGCGACGATGCTGGCGCTGGTGGTCGTCTTCGGATGCGGTGGTGGTCCGGCGGCCGGGCAGCCTGCCGTGACCCCCGCCGCGCGCTGGACCGCCCAGCACGACGGTCCCGCCCCCTATCCGGAGGTGCGGGTGGAGCGTGGGGTCGACATCGCGATGAGCGACGGCGTGGTCCTGAAAGCCGATGTGTACCGGCCCGCCGACGCCGCGGGCGTCATCGAGCAGCGTCCGCTGCCGACCATCGTCAGCCTCACGCCCTATTCGAAACTGATGACCGGCCTGATCGAACAGGCCGCGGCCACACCGGGATTGCAGCCGATGGCGGTCGACCTGGTGCGCAGGCTGAACCTGTCCACCACCCCGATCAGCGGGTTCGGTGATCTGATGCAGGCGCTCGACGGGGGCATGATCCAGACCATGCTCGGCGTCGACCGCCAGCTGATCAGCTCGGGTTACACCGTGGTCGTCGCCGACGTGCGCGGCACCGGCCTGTCGCAGGGCATGTGGGACACCCTCGGCGCCCGCGAGCAGCTCGACACCCGCGAGGTGATCGACTGGGCGGCCGCCCAGCCGTGGTCCAACGGGCGGATCGGGATGAGCGGCGGCTCCTACTCCGGCATCAACCAGTTGCGCGCCGCCGAGGACGCCCCCGCGGCACTACAGGCGATCTTCCCGGTGGAGCCGGGCAGTGATCTCATGCGCGATGTGGTCGCCCCCGGTGGTGGTGTCGGCACGACCTTCCTGCCGATGTGGCTGAACTCGGTCAACCAGCTCAAACTGGTGCCCGATGTGGCCTCGATGGTCCAGGGCCGGTTCGACTGGACCTGGCTCGAGGACCGCATCGCCGACCCCACCACCAATTTCGACCTGCTCGCCCAGGCGCTGCTCACCCCGACCCTCGACGACATGCCCCCCGAGCTGGCCGCGGCCCTGGACGACAAGTCCGCGTTCCGTCAGGCCATCCAGGGGCACCCGGACCGGATCACCGTGCCCACCTTCGTCTACGGCGGCTGGCACGACATCTTCGCCAACAGCGCCACCAAGCTCTACGAGCAGATCCCCCTGGACCCGGGCCGCAAACAGCTCGTCGTCGGCGACACCTATCACGCCAATCCCGGTGCGGGCACCGGTGTCGCGGGCGCCCCGCCGCGCCTGGACGTGTTGCAGCGCGCCTGGTTCGACAAGTGGCTCAAGGACATCGACAGCGGCATCGACGATTTCGGGCCGGTCACCGTGAAACAGCAGGGCGGGGACTGGATCACGCTGGCGGAGTTCCCGCAGCCCGGCGTCACCCACCGGCGGGTGTATCTGAGCCCGGCGGCCAGCGGCACCACCGAGGACAGTGTGCACGACGGCTCGCTCTCGGCGGCCGGTCCCGGCGCGGCCGAAAAGCTCACCGTCGCACCGGGACTCAGCACCGCCTGCTCCCGCGACGCCGCCCAGGGCGCGGCCGGGATGCCCGCCGTCATCGACATGTGCGCCAAGGACGCCCGCATCGCCGAACGCAACGGGCTCACCTTCACCAGCGCGCCGGTGGCCGAGCAGACGGTGATCTCCGGCCCGATCAATGTGCGGCTCACCACGATCCACGACGCCGCCGACGGCTACTGGAACGTCACCGTCAACGATGTCGACCCGGACGGCACCTCCACGGTGCTCACCACCGGCCAGCTCACCGCCTCCATGCGTGCCATCGACGAGCGCCGCAGCGCCCGCTCCGTCAACGGTGACCTCACTGCCCCGTTCAATCCGCTCAGCATCGATCAGCTGCTGCCGGTGGTGCCGGGCGAACCGGTCGCGCTCGACATCGCCGTCATCCCCACCCAGGCCGTGCTCGCGCCGGGCCACCGCTTGCGTATCGACGTCTTCGCGGGCAACTCACCCAAGGGACTCGCGTTCCGGCCGATGCTCAACAACACCGAACTCAAGCCCCAGCACCTGCTGCTGGACCCGGCGGCCCCGAGCTTCGTCAACCTGCCCACCGACAAGCCGATCCCGTGACCGCCGCGGACCTCACAGCTGCGATTTCACCTCGGCCGCGATGAGCTCCAGGTGGTCGAGGTCGGCGAGATCGAGGATCTGCAGGTAGATCCGGCTCGCGCCGATCTCGCGGTAGCGGGCGATCTTGTCGACGACCTCGGCGGGCGACCCGGCCAGCCCGTTCTCCTTCAGCTCGTCGACCTCGCGGCCGATCGCCGCCGCCCGGCGGGCCACCTCGGCGTCGGTGCGCCCGACACAGGCCACCAGCGCGTTGGAGTACACCAGCTCGTCGGTGCGACCGGCCGCGCGTACCGCGGCCCGCACGCGGTCGAACTGGGCCGCGCTGTCGGCGACCGAGGAGAACGGCATGTTGAACTCGGTGGCGTAGCGGGCCGCGAGACGGGGCGTGCGGACCGGGCCGTGTCCGCCGATCACCACCGGCACCGGGCTCTGCACCGGCTTGGGCAGGGCGGGGGAGTCGGTGAGCCGGTAGTGGGTGCCCTCGAAGTCGAAGGTCTCGCCGGGCTTGGTCTCCCACAGGCCCGTCACGATCGCCAGCTGCTCCTCGAGCAGGCCGAAGCGGTTGTCCGGGAAGGGGATTCCGTAGGCGGCGTGCTCGGCGGCGAACCAGCCGCTGCCCAACCCGAGCTCCACCCGGCCGCCCGACATCCGGTCCACCTGGGCGACCTGGATGGCCAGCGGACCGGGCAGCCGGAAGGTGGCGGCGGTGACGAGGGTGCCCAGCCGGATACGGGAGGTCTCCCTGGCCAGGCCCGCGAGGGTGATCCAGGCATCGGTGGGACCGGGCAGTCCGGAGGCGTCGCCCATGGCCAGGTAGTGGTCGGAGCGGAAGAAGGCGTCGTAGCCGAGGTCCTCGGTGGCCCGGGCCACGCGGAGCAGCGTGTCGTAGTCGGCGCCCTGCTGTGGCTCGGTGAAGATGCGAAGGTCCATGATCACCATCGTGCCCGAACCGGGCCGGTTCCCGCGCCGCGCGGGCATCCGGTGCGCGACGATGTGGGCCAGAGGTGATCGAGCGAGCGCGAGGAGTGGGTGTGGTGGCCGAGCCTGTCATCGTCGTCATGGGTGTGTCCGGGTGCGGGAAGTCCACGATCGGCGCGCTGCTGGCCGCACGGCTCGGACTGCCCTACGCCGAGGGCGACGACTACCACCCGACCGCGAATATCCAGAAGATGGCCGCGGGTATTCCGCTGACCGACGAGGACCGCGCGCCCTGGCTCGCCATCGTCGGCGTCTGGCTGCGTGAGCACGAGGAATCCGGGGGCGTGGTGGCGTGCTCGGCGCTGCGGCGCGTGTATCGCGATCAGCTGCGTGCGGGTGCGCCCGACGCCTTCTTCGTGCACTTGGCCGTCGACCGCGCCGAGCTGGTGCGCCGGCTCTCGGGTCGCCACGGCCACTTCATGCCGACGACCCTGCTCGATTCCCAGCTGGCGACGCTGGAACCCCTCCAGCCCGACGAGGCGGGCGTGACACTGGACGCGACGGTGCCGCCCGAACTACTGGTCACCGAGGCGATCGCGGCCTGGCGGGCCGATCACCGCTGAAGCAGCGGGTGCAGTTCGGCCACCGGCGCCAGCATCAGTCCGGCGCCGAAGACCAGCGCGGCCAGGCAGATCACCGCGAAGAACCCCACCCACAGCAGGGCGGGCAGGTGGGTCAGGCGGGCGAGCTGATCGGCGTCGGAATCGCCGCGGCCCGGTTGTCTGCGTCGGCTGCGCTGCATCTCCACCACCGGCCGCACCGCCGCGGCCAGCAGGAACCATGCCGCCAGATAGGCGAACCCGGCCTGCAACAGGTCGCTACCGAACCACGAGACCCCGAACACCAGGGCGCCGAGCACCACGACGGTGAGCAGGCCGTAGACATTGCGCACCTTGATGAGCACGGCGAGCAGCATGGCCAGCGTCGCCCACAACATCACCGTGACGCGTCCCGAACCGAGCAGCGCGGCGTAGCCGAGGCCGAGGAGGGCGGGCGCGGTGTACCCGGCCGCGGCGGTGAGGATCATGCCCGGCCCGGTGGGTTTGCCGCTGGACACGGTCAGGCCGGAGGTGTCGGTGTGCAGGGTGATCGCGTGCAGCCGCCGCCCGGTCAGCAGGGCCACCAGCGCGTGCCCGCCCTCGTGCGCGACGGTGACCGCGGCCCTGGCCAGCCGCCACAGCGGCCGATAGCCCACGAGCACCAGCGCGGCCACGGCGGTGACCAGCACCAGCCACCACGGTGGAGCGGGCTGCGGGGCGAGAAGACGATCGAACGTAGTGCTGACGGACTCGGTATCCACCGCCGCACCTTAGCCGTGAATGCCCGGCCCCATCGTCGGGTCGGCCGGGGCCGGAGGGAAGGCCGTGGTCCCGCTCGGCGCCGCCGGAGCCGACACGCCGCGCCGGCGGTGGACGGCGCACCCGTTGTGCGCGTGGGTCTTCCGCTACCCGGCCGAGCAGCCCGCGTGATAGCAATGGGCATGCCGATGCGACCCCACCGCTGGAACCCGCCCCGTCCGACCGCGCGGGCCCGGCAGACCACGAGCGTCCCGCCCCTGCCGCCCGTGCGTCTGCTGCCGCTGCCGGGCACCGCCCCCGAGGACGTGGTGGTGACACCGGAGGGCCGGGTGGTGGCCGGCACCGACGACGGCACCATCTGGAGCATCGACCCCGCCGACGGCACGCACGAGAAGATCGCCCGGGTTCAAGGCCGCCCGCTGGGCCTGCACGCCGACGCCGACGGCTCGCTGCTGATCTGCGTCACCGGGCAGGGCATCCTGCGGCTGGCGCACCCGGGCGCCGAGCCGGAGGTCCTCGTCGACGAGGTCGACGGCGAACCCCTCGCCTTCCCCAGCAATGTCGTGCGCGACACCGACGGCACCGTCTACTTCTCGATCGCCTCGCGCCGCTGGCCCTTCGAGCAGTGGATGGGCGACATCCTCGAGCACTCCGGCAGCGGCCGGCTGGTGCGCCGCGACCCGGACGGCGCGCTCACCGTGCTGATCGACGGCCTGCAGTTCGGCAACGGCGTGGTCCTGGCGCCGGACCGGTCGTGTGTGCTCGTCGCCGAGACCGGCGCCTACCGGATCGCGCGCTACTGGTTGACGGGCCCGCGCGCCGGTACCCACGACCATCTCGTGGAGAACCTGCCCGGCTCACCGGACAACATGTATCTCGGCACCGACGGCCTGGTCTGGGTCGGCATGGTGGCGCCACGCAACCCGTTGCTGGACAAGCTGTTCGCCCTGCCCGGTGTCTTGCGGCAGTTGACCTGGGCGCTGCCCGACAGCCTGCGCCCCGCCCCCGCCCGTACCACTTGGGTGCTCGCGCTCGACCTCGACGGCACCGTCGTCCACGACCTGCAACGCGACGGCTCCGGCTTCGCCATGGTCACCTCCGTCGCCGAACACGACGGCACGCTCTACCTCGGCAGCCTGTCCGAATCGGCGGTGGCGGTGAGCACCGTGCCGTGACCCGGCTCAGCGGCGCGCGGTCACCGAGGACGGCAGCGGGTGGTCGGGTTCGAGGGCGGGCAGGCCGTCGATGCTGACGGAGTTGTCGCCCGCGATCCGGCGGGCGAAGTCGTCGTCGGTGCGGCGCAGATGCGCCTCGTCCAGCACGGGGCGTTCCTCGACCAGGTCCAGCCGCGGGACCGACCAGCCGCAGGAATCGGCGATCCGGTCCACCGCGACCACGACCACCGCGCGGATGCCGGTGTGGCCGGTGCCGAAACGGTCTCGCAGCGTGTCGAATTCGGCGCTGTCGGGTCGCACGACGCGGCCGGTGCCGAACAGCCGCAGGATGCGGGCGACGCGGCCGAACGAGCAGAACATCACGGTGATCCGGCCGTTGTCGCGCAGATGCGCGATGGTCTCGGAGCCGCTGCCGAACAGGTCCAGGTAGGCCACGGTGCGCTCGTCGAGCACGGCGAAGGTGTCGCGATATCCCTTGGGGGAGACATTGACATGCCCGCCGTCCGAGGGCGCGGTCCCCACGAAGAACATCGGTTGCGCCTCGATGAACGCCTGCAACTTGCCGTCGATCCGCTCGAAGACCTTGCCCATCTCGCCCTCCTTCGTCCCGCCGGGCGGCGAGCTCCCCGTCCCGAGTGTATCGGCCGCGCCGCGGCGCCCTTCGATTCACGGTGAGGGTTACCCCTGACGGCGGCGACGCGATATCCGACGATCACTGCATGACGCAGACCGTTCCCGACACCACCCATCCCGTCCAGCAGCGCTACGCGGACCCGGCCACCGAGGTTCCCGCCCAGTGGAATTCCGTGCTGCAGGTGTTGCACGAACACAAGTCGGTGCGTCGCTACCTGCCCGACCCGGTGTCGCCGGAGACGGTCGAACTGCTGGTCTCGGCCGCGCAGTCGGCGGCGACCTCGTCGAACCTGCAGGTGTGGAGCGTGATCGAGGTGCGCGACGACGCCCGCCGCTCCCGGCTGGCCGCCATCGCGGGCGGCCAGGCCCACATCGAACAGGCACCGGTGCTGCTGGTGTGGACGGCCGATTTCGCGCGGCTACGTCAGCTCGCCGCCGATCAGGGCGCCCCGCTCGACGGCGCCGACTATCTGGAATCGAGCTATGTCGGCTTCATCGACGCGGCCCTGGCCGCGCAGAACGCGGTGGTCGCGGCCGAATCCCTCGGCCTGGGCACGGTCTACATCGGCGCGCTGCGCAACAACCCGGAACAGGTGGCCGCCGAACTGAACCTGCCCGACGGTGTCTTCGCCGTCTTCGGCCTGGTCGTCGGGCACCCGGACCCGACCGAGGGCACCCGGGTCAAGCCGCGGCTGCCGCGCGCCGCGGTCCTGCACCGGGAGAGCTACGACCTGGCGGTCCAGCGCGCGGCCATCACCGCCTACGAGCAGCGCATCGGCGAGATCTACAGCGGCCAGGGGCTGCCATTCTCCTGGATCGAGCGGGTGCTGGCCCGGCTGGCCTCTGCCGAGGCGCTCAACGGCCGCGACCGGCTGCGCGACCACCTGCTCGCCCGCGGCTTCGGGCTGCGGTGACCGTCAGCTGTCGAGCGCGGCGCGGGTCAGCGCCAGCGAACGGCAGCGCGCGTCGAGGTCGTAGACCAGGGTGTTGAGCATGAGCTCGTCGGGGGTGGTGGCGGCGAGCAGCTCGGCGGCCTGGGCGCGCACCGTCTCCGGCGAACCCTGGAGCTGACCGGTCTTGCGCTGGGCCGCGAAACGCCGTTCGGCCTCGCTGCCGGGGAACGCGGCAGCCTGCTCGGGCGTGGCCAGTGCCTGTGGCCTGCCCGCGCGCAGCTGGGCGAAGGCCAGGTCGCGGGGTGCGGCGAGCCGGTCGGCCTCGGCGTCGGTGTCGGCGCAGATCGCCGAGGCGGCCACGATCGTGTACGGCTCGGCCCTGGTCGGCGAGGGGCGGAAGTTCTCGCGGTAGAGCGCCAGCGCGGCGGCGGTGTTGTCCGGCGCGATGTGATGGGCGAAAGCGAACGGGAGTCCGAGGATGGCCGCGACCTGGGCGCTGTACCCGCTGGAACCCAGCAGCCAGACCTCCGGCTCGGCGCCCCGGCCGGGGCTGGCCACGATGCCGTCGGGGTCGGTGCCGCGGAAGAAGCCGATCAGCGCGCTGAGCTCGCGCGGGAAGGAGTCGGCGCCGAGTCCCTCGGCATGACGGCGCAGGGCACGCGCGGTGGCCGGATCGGTGCCGGGCGCGCGCCCGATACCCAGATCGACGCGGCCGGGATGCAGCGACTCGAGCGTGCCGAACTGCTCGGCGACGACCAGCGGCGCGTGATTGGGCAGCATCACCCCGCCCGAGCCGACCCGGATCCGCGAGGTCGCCGCCGCCAGATGGGCCAGCACCACCGCGGGCGCCGCACTGGCGATGCCCGGCATGTTGTGGTGTTCGGCCACCCAGAACCGGCGCGCCCCCAGCTCCTCGGCGTACTGCGCGAACTGCGTCGTGGCACGCAGTGCATCGCCCGCGGTGGCTCCGTCCTGCACCGGCGCCAGATCCAGAACCGACACCTCGACCGTGCTCATGCGTCTCCTTCGCCCCGAAATGGTCCCTGCCGCTCCAACCGGTGACCCCACCCCGGATATTTCCGCGCGGTGGTGGGGGTGACCGGAGCCACTACCGGCGGGCGGTAGCGTGCAGGACTGATCGCCGTGAGGGAAGGACTTGTTTTCATGTCAGCAGACGGCTCCGGCCTGTCCACCGACACCGCGGCGGCCGCCGCGCCGAGCGCGGGATCGGAGGGATACGAGCGCGGGCTCAATCCACGCACCATCCAGATGATCGCCATCGGCGGCGCGATCGGCACCGGCCTGTTCTACGGGGCGGGCGCCGCCATCGAGCAGGCGGGCCCGTCGCTGATCCTGGCCTATCTCGTCGCGGGCCTGGCGATCTTCGTCATCATGCGCGCGCTCGGCGAACTGCTGACCTACCGTCCGGTCTCGGGCAGCTTCGCCGAATACGCCCACGAGTTCCTCGGCCGTTTCGCCGGTTTCGCGACCGGCTGGTCGTACTGGGCGGTGTGGGTGTCGACCTGCATGGCCGAGATCACCGTGGCCGGGCACTACGTGCAGTACTGGTTCGACATCCCGCAGTGGGTGACCGCGCTGGTGGTGCTGGCGGTGCTGTTCACCGCGAACCTGATCTCGGTGCGCCTGTTCGGCGAGGGCGAGTTCTGGTTCTCGGCCATCAAGGTGACCGCCATCCTGGCGATGATCCTGATCGGCATCGGCGTGCTGGTCTTCGGCTTCGGCCACGCCGCGAACCCCACGGTGACCAACCTGTGGGCCGAGGGCGGCGTGTTCCCGAACGGCTTCGGGCAGACGCTGCTGGTGTTGCAGATCGTCGTGTTCGCCTACGTCGGTGTCGAACTCGTCGGCGTCACCGCGGGCGAGGCCCGCGACCCGAAGACCACCCTGCGCAAGGCGATCAACACCCTGCCCTTCCGGATCGGGCTGTTCTATGTGGGCGCGCTGGTGATCATCATGTCGGTGGCGAGCTGGCGCAGCTTCCACGCGGGCCGCAGCCCGTTCGTCGAGGTGTTCGAGCAGATCGGCATCCCGGCCGCGGCGGGCATCATCAACTTCGTGCTGCTCACCGCCGCGCTGTCGTCGTGCAACTCCGGCATCTACTCCACCGGCCGCATGCTGCGCAGCCTCGCGCTGCGCGACGAGGCACCCACCCAGTTCGCGAATCTGAGCAGGCAGTCGGTGCCGTTCACCGGCATCTGCGCCTCGGCGGGCGCGATGGTGATCGGCGTGGTGGTCAACCTGGTCTCCCCGGACAAGGCCTTCGCCTACATCACCTCGGTGAGCACCGTCGGCATCATCGTGGTGTGGAGCGTGATCCTGGTGTGCCACCTGCGGTATCGCGCCAAGGTGCGCGCCGGTGAGCTGCCCGCCAGCGACTACCGGCTGCCCGGCGCCCCGGTCACCAACTGGGCGGCGCTCGCCTTCCTCGGCCTGGTCGTGGTGCTGTTGCTGTGGACCGACGGTGGCCGCAGCGCGCTGGTCGTCGGCGCGGTGTGGGCCGCGCTGGTCTGTGCCGGGTACTACGCCTTCGGACGTCGTCCGGCGGTGCGGGCACCGTAGTCGCGCGTCGCTCCCGTTTGCTGGAAAGCCGCTGGCAGACAAGCGTTTTCTGTCGTACCCCCTCGGTATCGTTGACAGCTGTCACGAGCGTCCGGCGCGTGGGGCCGGACGGTGCGAGAACGGGGGCACGAGATGAGTGACGAGAACCGCGGCGAGCTGCTGCCGCCGCGCCAGCACGGAAGCACCTGGCGCGAATCGGAATACCGGGTCCTGGCCGACGATCTGCGCGCGGGCGTCGATCTGGCCGCGACGGCACGCACGGTGGGGCGCACCGAATCGGCGGTGCGCACCGCCCTGCGCAACTTCGTGCCACCCGAGGAACGGGTGCCCGCCGCCGGTCGCGAACAGTGGATTCGCGCCCGGCTGGTCGCCGAACCGGAATGGGACTGGTGGGCGGTGGTGATCGACCATCACCGTCGCTCCCGCAGCGGGCTGTGGTTCACCCGCCACGAACACTGCGCCCGTATCGGCTGGCGCAGACGCACCCCGATGCCGGCGCTGGCCCAGGAACTGGGCACCTCGGAGCTGACCACCGCGGAGCTGCTGCGCGCGCTCGGCCTGGCCGAGAGCATCGAGGACGCCGCCGAACGGCTCGGCGCCACCCCGGGCCAGGCCCTGGCCAAACGGGTCTCCGCGCACCGCGACAACGCGGTGGGCGCGCGCTGGATCCTGGTGATCGACGGCGCGGCGGGCACCACCCGCTCCCGCAATGCCCCGGTCCGCCGCCAGATCTCGCTGCACGAGAGCCGCGCGGCCGCCGAATCCGAACGCGATCGGGTGCTGGCCTGGCATGCCAGGGTCGCCGCCGACGACGACACGGCCGTTTGGTGGACCATCGCCGAACGCGGCCTCGACGGCACCGCCGGAACCACCCGCTGCGGCGCCTTCGATCCCGCCGCCGTCACCGGTGGCCGGGTCAGGGCCGAGGCGCTGACCGTGGGTGACGTGATCCGGGTGGCCGTCCCCGACGGCGGTTTCCTGCAGGACCGCATCACCGCCATCACCCAGCCCGGCGCGGGGGCGCCCATCGTCGTCGATCTGGCGCCGGTGGCGAATTCGCGGGTGCGCCGGGTGGTGGAGTTCGCGCCCGGTGAGGTCGTGGAGGTGGTCCGCCGACCGGGTGAGTCCTTCGGGTAGCCGCTAGCCGTCCGCCCCCACCGCGACGATCACCTCGGCCGAGCCGTCCGGTGGGGTGCGGCGGACACCGCCCGGGACCGGCTGCCAGTCATCGTGTCCGGCGGCGGTGATCACCTCGATCCGCAGGCCGTCGAGCCGGATCGCGTCGGCACCGTCCTGTGGTGGCACCGAGCTGTCGATGGCGGTGCAGCCGCTGACCCGCAGTACCACCCGGTCCGAGTCGTCGAGCACGACCTGCCAGCGGCCGTCGCGAGCCCAGATCGCGCCCACCTGGCCGTCCGCGCGGCGCCCGTGCAGCACGAACGGCATGCGCTGCTGCGCGCCGACCCAGGAGGGTGTGCCGGTGGATGTCTCGACCCCGAGCATCCACCCGCCCTCGCGGAACAGGGTGAACCCCCGGTCGCCGAGCTCGATGGTCGTGGTGCGGGGCGCGGTGGTCGTACGCAGAGTGGCGGGACCCCAGGTGTCGGCGAGGTCGGCGACGAGCGGGCCCAGCATGATGTCGTGGCCGTGGGTGGCCAGATGCGGCGCGTCCTCGAAGGCAGGGCCCACCCGCACCCCGGTCCTGGCCCAGATCCACAGCGCCGACAGCGCCACATACGTGTTCATGTCCGGGAAATGGGCGCGGCTGTAGGGGCCGGTGAGATTGCCCAGGTCCGCGTCGAAGAAGTCGTCGAGCTGGGTCCAGAGCGCGTCACGCAGGTGCTGCGCGGTGGCCGCGATCCGCGCGGAACCACTGATCTCGCACAGCAGCGACAGGGCGAACAGATTGATGCCGTCGTAGGTCGGTGCGTTGAATTCGTCGAACCGCCCACCCCGGGCACGGTGGCGTTCGGCGATGCGTTCCAGTTCGGCTTCGGCCGCCGCCAGCTCGGCAGGGTCACCGCGGCGGCTCGCCGACCAGGACCGCGCGGCGACCTGCATGAGCCGGGGGTTGGTGTAGTCCTGCGGGATGCGGCCCGGCGGCTCGGAACGCACCGCGCGTTCGACCGCCGCCGCCAGCTCGGAGGCGAGCTCGTCGGGCAGTAGCGACTCGAACCGGTGCAGGGTCACCGCGAACGCGCAGGCCACGAACTGCCGCCAGTTCGGGTCGTAGTCCCACCATTCGATCGCGCCCTCCGGCGGCCGCTGCGGCCATTCGGCGAAGCGGCGGAAGGTGCCGTCCCACGGCTGGCCGGGACCGTCGAGCTGCAGGTCGAGCACTGCCCGCAGCATCCGCTGGGCCTCGGCGAGGTCGCCGGGGCCGCCCCGGGCCAGCAGGCCATAGGCGAACCAGGCCGAATTCGGCACCATATGCAAGGTGGCGGGGGGTGCGAATTCCTCGTGTGTCCCCGGGGGATTCAGCACCAGCGCGGCGTCGGCGTCGTAGAACAGCTCGGTGTAGGCCACCGAGAGCCGTCGCAGCCGGTCGGCGCCGGGCAGGGTGTCGTCGCGCGCGAATGTCATCGGAACAGGATCGCTTTCCCGTGCTGGAGATCGTCGACCATCCGGGCCAGTCTATGGGCGGGATCGATGCCGAAGCGCGCCACCTTCGCCGCGACGTCGTCGACCAGCAGCCGGGCCAGCGCGGGATTGCCGCGTTCCCGATGCGCCTCGGACAGATACAGTTCCGACCGCAGCACCTCCGGATGCCGCGCACCCAGATCGGCCAGCTGACCGCGGCACAGCGCGGCCAGTTCCCGGACGTCTTCGGCGGACCATCCGCTGTCGAGCGTGGCCGCGCAGCAGGCATCGATGGTGAGCTGCCAGCGCATGGGCGCCGACATGTCCGGCCGCTGCCGCGCTCGTTCCACCGCGTCCAGCAGCAGTGCGCGGCCGCGTTCGAGATCGGCGGACGCGCCGGACTCGACGAAACGGTAGAGCAGGGTTCGCCCACGCTCGCGGACGGTTTCGATGATCTCGATGCGGGCGCCGTCGCGCGCTTCGGACCGCGCCTGCACGCGGGTGAGCGTCTCCAGTGCCTCGTCGAGCAAGCCCGCGTCGCGGCGGCACACCGCGTAGTTGTGCAGGTCGCGCAGCGTGGTCCAGTGATCGGCGTCGACATCGCCGCCTTGCGCGGCCAGGGTGCCGAAGATCGCGGCGGCCTCGCCGTAGTCGCCGAGCTTGCGGTGCAGCCAGGCCACATGACTGGCGGCCTCGCGGGTGGATTGCGAGGCGCCGAGCACCCGGCCGCGCAGTTCCCGCAGATCCTCGGCCTGCGTCATCGCCTCGCCGAGCCTGCCCCGATCGCGCAGCACGGCGACGACGAGCTGCTGAGTGGCCAGCGTGTCCGGGTGGGTGCGCCCGAGCAGCAGCCGCTGACGGTCCAGCAGTGGCCCGGCGATGGCGGCGGCCCCGGCGAGATCACCTCGGCGGCGCAGTACCGAGGCCATCTGGTGTTCGGCGCGCGGCAGATCGCGGTCGGCACCGGGTGCCCAGGCCGTCGCGAGGACATCGTGCAGAATCGCCTGCGCCGCACCGTATTCTCCCTTCACCGCGTGCGTGTAGGCGATATCGCAGCGGGTGGTGAGCAGCGCGGGGGCATCGGGGCCGAGCAGCGCCTGTTGCCGTTGCGCCACGGTGTTCAAACGCCGCAGGGCCGCGTCGGCGCCGACCGCGACCCGCTCGGCGCGCGCGTAGAGCCATTCGACGCGCAGCCGCTGCTCCTCGGGCAGCGCGGTCGCGTCGAGCTCGAGCAGGGGCGCGAGCACCGTGCGGGCCGTGCGGTGCTCGCCCTGTTCGGCCAGCGACCGCGCCCACATCTCGGTGAGTTCGGTCAGCTCCGGGCCGCGGGCCAGTCCGGCGCCCTGGGCGCAGGCCACGGCCGTGCCGCTGATCTCGCCGAGCAGCGGGATGTCGCCGTAGTCGCCGCGCAGCGCGAACACCAGCCGGCAGCAGGCCGCCACCAGCGCCCCGACGTGCACCTCGTAGCCCGCGCGGGCCAGCGCGACGATCAGCGCGTCGCGGATGCCGCGGCGCGGATCGTCGTCGACCGCCCAGTCCGCGTCGTGGGTCCGCAGCGCCAGCAGGGCCCGGATCTCGGGCCCCAGGTCCTCGTCGGCGGCGTCGCGCAGGGCCAGCCCGCGTCGCTGCCGGTCGAGGAAGCCGTACACCGGGCCCTGCACCGGGCGCAGCCAGTGCCGCCGCACCGCCTGGTCGACGAACCGGTCCGCGGCGGGCTCCGGCAGCAGCAGCGAGAGGTCGCAGCGTTCGTCGAAATACAGGTTCGCCCGATGATCGGCCTCCTCGATCGAGGCCGGGGTGGCGCAGGCTATCCGGCGCAGCCGGTCACGCACCCGATGATCGAGTGTCGCCCACGACTCGTCGAGGAACTGCTCGACGCGGCGCGGCAGATCGTGCAGCAGGCGCGGATCCAGGGAGGGCGCGGCCAGCGCTTCGCGGGTCCGGCGCATACCGCACACCAGCAGCAGCATGTGCAGGTTGGTGTACTGGGCGGCCAGCATCCTTGCGGAATCGCGGTGCGCGTGCGGGACGAGTTCGCCGATCACGGCGGCGCGTTCGTCGACGGTGAGCGGCGCCAGCGACGCACCGGCCGGAAAGCACCGGGCGAGCGCGGGATCGGGGGAGTGGACGCCGGATTCGGTGACGGTGACCCAGCGGTCGACCGCGGGTTCGGCCAGCCGCTGATTCCCCCGCTCCCATTCGGAGGTGATCACCAGCAGCGGTCCGCGTTCCTCGGCGAGCAGCCGCTTGAGCGCGTCGAGCAGCAGCGGATGGCTCTCGTGCAGGTCCTCGACGTAGATCACCACCGGCAGTTGGTCCAGGACAGCGGAGATCTTGCGCAGGAACTCGTCGACCGCGTTCCCGGCGACCGCGCGCAGATCCACCTCCTCGTCGGCCCCGACCCGCCCGCTCAGCTCGCGTTCCGCGCGGATCCGGGCGGCGATGAGCCCACCCAGGTGTACCGCGGGGCCCACCCCGGGAATCTGTGCCCCGACGAGCTTCAGCCCCGCCTCGATGCCCTGCACGGCCAGTTCCTCGACCGACATCCGGCCCAGCTGACCCCCGAATTCGCTTGCCGCCCCGCGCGCCTGCCGGACCAGGCCCGCGCGGCGCTGCACGAACGGGAAGTGCGTGTCGATCTGGCGCAGCTCCGCGCCGAGCTGGATCTCGGGCAAGCCGTCACCACGCCTGCCCGCGAAGCCCAGCCACAGATACCCGGGCAGCGCCCCGGCCGGACGCTCCCACGCGGTCGGGCCCGCGACCTTGCGCGGACCGGTCGGCCGGTCGTCGCCGAGAACGCTCGGCGGCCAATAGGCGGGCGCCGGCTGACCGGCCGCCAGCCTGCGATAGAACTCGTGGACGATGCGCGTCTTGCCCGCTCCCGGCGGTCCTTCCAGCGATACCCAGGTCCGGCGCGGGGTCTCGGGCAACCGGTCCCACAGCGCGCCGAGCCCGTCGATGACGCCGACGCGGCTGCCGCCGGTGAACGCGGGCGGGGTGGACCGGCCGGGCGCGTTGTTCTCCACAGCGTCACGATAGTCGCGCCAGGCCCCCGGTACCGGGGGAATTCCGGGACGGGAACCGTTGGGCCACTGCGGCTTCCGCGCTAGAGGCGATCGGCGGTGCGCCCGGGCATGGCGGCCGCGCCGACCACCATGACGATCGCCATCACGAACATGACGACGAACACCCGGTGGATGCCCTCGGCGAGCTCGGCCGGTGTGGGCCGGTCGGGATCGGCGATCCCGGCGTTGACGACCGCGCCGAACACCGCGACCCCCACCGCGCTACCCAGCGAACGGGCGAACATATTGGCCGAGGTCACCACGCCGCGCTCCTGCCAGGGCGCCTCGGTCTGCGCCGCGATGAGCGACGGTGTCGAGACCAGCCCCATGCCCGCGCCGATGAGGAAGCACGACAGCGCTATCTGCACCGGGCTGGTCCGCGCGTCGATGAGCAGGGTGCTCGCGCAGCCGAGCACGGCCAGCACGCTGCCGACCAGCGCCGTGACCCGGAAACCCCAGCGCAGGTACAACCGGCCGGACAGGGTGGCCGACAGCGGCCAGCCCAGCGTCATCCCGCCGACGGTGAGCCCGGCCACCAGCGCGGTGGTACCGAGCACCCCCTGCGCGAAAGTGGGCACATACGAGGTGGACCCGAGCACCACGGCACCGATCAGCAGGGCGACGGTGCTGCTGGCCACCACCACCCGGCTGGTGAAGATCCGCAGCGGCAGCACCGGATCGGGCACGCGGGTCTGCACACAGGCGAACAGCGCCAGCACCACCGCGCTGCCCGCGAACAGGGTCAGCGACATCGGCGAACTCCACGCCCACGCCTGCCCACCCTCGAGCAGCGCCAGGATCGCCGCACCGGCGCCCACCGTGAGCAGCAGCGCGCCGAGCCAGTCGACGCGATGCGCGCGGCGCGGGGCGGATTCGGTGAAGTGCCGCAGCAACATCCAGCCCGCGACCGCGGCCAGCGGCAGATTGATCAGGAAGATCCACCGCCAGCTCAGATGATCCGAGAGCAGGCCACCGAGCAGCGGCCCCAGCACCGCCGATCCGGCCCACACTCCGGCCATGTATCCCTGCACCTTGGCGCGCTGCTCCAGCGTGTACAGATCGCTCGCGATCACCATGGTCATCGGCTGGATCGCCCCGGCGCCGATGCCCTGGACGGCCCGGAACACGATGAGCGCGGGCATGCTGGTGGCCAGCCCGCACAGCAGCGACCCGAGAGCGAATACCGCGATCCCGACCAGGATCACCGGTTTGCGCCCGACCATGTCGGCGAGCTTGCCGTAGATCGGCACCGTCACCGCCTGCGCGAGCAGATAGATCGAGAACAGCCACGGGAACAGCGCGAACCCGCCGAGGGTGTCGGTGATGGTGAGCACCGCCGTGGCGATGATGGTCGAGTCGAGCGCGACCAGCCCCGTCGAGAGCATCAGCGAGGCGAGGACCGCTCCGCGTTCGGAGCGCAGGCCGATGGCCGGATCCACAGTCTCGGTCGCCACCGCTGTCCTCTCGTCGCTGTCTCAACCATCCGGGTTCAACGTATCCACGGCAGGTCTGTTCCCGCGCGGGGTTTTCCGCCCCGCCGTGCTCATCCCCCGGCGGGGCATGGCAGCTGCGCGGGTGGGGGAGTCAGGTCGACCAGGTAGCGCACGACCGCGTCGTCGACACAGGCCACGCCCTGCCCGACCACCCCGTGCTGCACGCCCTCGTAGATGATCAACGAGGCGTCCAGCGCCCGGGCGAGCGCGATCCCACCCTGATGCGGTGTCGCCGGATCGCCGCTGGTGGAGACGACCACCACCGGCGGCAACCCGGATATCTCGGGGGTGTGCGGTTGTGCGGCGGTCGGCAGCGGCCAGAAGGCGCACATGTCCAGGGGTGCCTGCCCGGTGGCCCGGCCGTCGTCGAAGATCGGCGCGGCGGCGCGGGTCCGGCGATCGAGGTCGGCCGCGACCGCGCGATCGGTGACCCGTGGTTCCTCCAGGCACAGCACGGCGCTCTGTAGGTCGCGTTCGACGACCCCGGCGGTGGCCATACGGTCGGCGATGGCAAGGAACAGATCGCCGCGTCCCTGTGCCAGTTCGGTGAGCCCCGCGGTGATGCCCGGCCACGCCTGCGGGGTGTACAGCGAGTTCGTGAGCGCGCTCAGCGCGTCGGGATAGCCGAGGCCGCGCGGGTCGGCGGTGGCCGCGGGCCGGTCGACGAGCGGGTTGAGCAGCGCGCGGACCGCCTCGGTCGCGCCCGCCGGATCCGTGCCGACCGGGCAGTCCGGCCGGGTCGCGCAGTCGGCGGCGTAGGCGTCGAAGGCGCGCTGGAAACCGGCCGAGAAATTCACCTGGTCGATCATGTTCGCCGCCGGGTCGATTCCGCCGTCGAGCACCATCGCGCGCACCCGGTCGGGAAACATCTCGGCGAGCGTGGAACCGATCCGGGTCCCGTACGACCCACCGAAGTAGGTGAGTTTCTCGTCGCCGAGAACGGCCCGGATGACATCGAGATCCCGGGCGACATCGGCGGTTCCGACATGCGCGAGCACGTCGAGACCGGTGCGCTCGACGCAGCGGGCGATGTAGTCACGGTGTTCGCGCTCGGTCTCGGCGATGCCCGCGGCGGAGTAGTCGTTGTCGAGATCGCCGCGCTGGGCCCGGAATTCGGCCTCGGTCGAGCACGTCACCTTCGGGGTGGAGGCGCCGAGACCGCGCACGTCGACACCGATCAGATCGAAATGCCGGGCGATCGGGTGCGTCGCGAACGCGGCGAGGAAGCCGAGTCCCGGTGTGCCCGGACCGCCGGGGTTCGACAGCAGCGACCCGACCTTGTCCCCGTCCGCCGGTCGCCGGGAGACAGCGATCTGCGCGGTGCGCCCGTCGGGATCGGCGTAGTCCAGGGGCACCAGAATCCGTGCGCACTCGAAGCCCGCCTCGATGATCGCGGCGCCACCGGCGAAGTCCGCGCACGAGCCCCAGCTCGGGCTCTGCCTGTAGAACTTGTCCAGTCCGCCGGTGGGCGCGGGGTCGGTGCCTGCGCAGGCTGTTCCCGTCAGCAGTAGAGCCACCGCCACCGCCGCTCGGCCTTTGATCTTTCGCGTGCGTGGTTCGCGCATGTCACCGATCCCCCTGTGGTGTACCGAATTCCGGCGTCAGTCTGCCGGGTGCGGATCGGTGTGCCAAGGACCTGTCCGGGTGCCGGGAGTACCCGGATCCGCTTGCCGGACAAGGGGACACGATCGGGCGGGCTCAGTCGGTGGCCGCGGCGAAGGTCGCGGCGATCTCGGCCGCGGTGACCTTGGCCAGCTCGACGAAGAACGGGACGCGTTCATCGATCATCAGGCTGACCGGGCCGCGCAGACCGAGCGCGAAACGGCAGCGGCCGTGCGGGTCGAGCACGGGGATACCGATGGTGCGGAAGCCGGGGTCGAGCTCGCGGTCGTTGAACGCGTAGCCGCGAGCGCGCGTGGCGACCAGTTCGGCACGCAGCTCCTCGGCGCTCGACACCGACCGCTCGGTGCCCTCCTCGTAGGGCAGCGACCGCAGTTCGGCGTCGTCGACCTCCGACCAGGCCAGCAGCGCCTTGCCCAGCGCGCTCGCGTGCAAAGGCAGCCGCACGCCCTGCAGTTCGTGGCCGTCGCTCTCACGCCACCGGCTCGTCCCGAGCAGCACGGCGTGGATGCCGTGGCGGATCGCCACCGAGGCGTTGGCGCCGGTGGTGGCGGCCAGCTGCTCGAGGGCGGGTTCGGCGAGATAGATCTTGTGCTGGCGGTAGGCGATCTGGCCGTATTCGGCCAGCGCGCCGCCCATCCGGTAGCGGCTGGACTCGGCGTCCTTCTCCAGGAACCCGGCCTGCACGAGCGCCCCGAGCAGGCGATGGGTGGTGCTCACCGCGAGCCCCTGCGCGCGGGCGACCTCGGAGACCCCGCGCTCCTCGCCGCCACGAAAACAGTCGAGGACGGACAGGGCCCGGGTCACGGTCTGCACGCTGGAGGTCTCCACGCAGCCGACGGTAACACAGGCGAGCCACTCGCAGCGCCGACGCTTTCCGTATATCGGAAAGCTATGCGGCGGATCGGGCGAAAAGTCGCCATAGATTGCGGAATCCGGCTCTGTCAAGCTTTCCGATCCCTGGAAAGGCATACCTCGTTCACCGCCATGACCGCTCCTACGCTCCGTAACCATCACCCGCCCTACCCCTCACACAGGAGCCCCGATGTCCCGCAGGCTGCCGGCCTTCTCGCGGATCGCCCTCGCGATCGCCCCCGTCGTCGCCCTCGTCGCGGCGTGTGGCTCCGGCTCCACGCCAGAACAGGGCGCGCAGGCCTCGTTCGTTCTCAAGGTCACCGACCCCGGCAACACCGGACCGCTCGCGGTCGGCAAGCGCGACGGCACCTTCGACGAGGCGCTGGCCCCGCTGGGCGCCAGGATCGAATGGGTCAGCACCACCCCCGGTTTCAGCTCCAACCTGAAACTGTTCAACACCAAGGAACTCGACGTCTCCGGCGCCGCCTTCAGCCCGGTCGTCGGCGCGCTGTCCAAGGACGTCGGCGTCAAGATCGTCGCGGTGGCCGACCCGGCGGGCCAGGACCAGAGCGGCATCATCGTCAGCCCCGAATCGGGCGTGGACTCCGTGGCCGGGCTCGTGGGCAAGCGGATCGCGGTGAACCCCGCGGGCAAGGGCGAGTACATCACCCTGAAGGCGCTGGCGCAGGCCGGGATTCCCGCCGACAAGGTGACCAGGGTCCCGTTGCAGCAGAAGGACGCCGCCTCGGCCTTCGCCACCGGCAAGGTCGACGC
This sequence comes from Nocardia sp. NPDC056064, assembly GCF_042266925.1. Taxonomy (NCBI): domain Bacteria; kingdom Bacillati; phylum Actinomycetota; class Actinomycetes; order Mycobacteriales; family Nocardiaceae; genus Nocardia; species Nocardia sp. NPDC056064. Next base: position 412,873 of record NZ_JBHJWO010000001.1, read on the forward strand.
CTGGGCCTCGTTCCTGGTGCCCTACCAGGAGGCCAAGGCCGCCGGGGCCCGCGAGATCGCCACCGAGAAGTCCATCGGCTCCAACGACAACACCGTCGTCGTGTTCCGCACCGAGGTCCTCGACCAGCGTCCCGACGTCGCCGCCAAGTACCTGGAAGTGCTCCAGCAGCTGACCGCGAAGCAGAAGACCTCGCCCGCCGATTTCGAGAACGTCTTCGACAAGACCGGCCCGCGCGCGCTGACCGGCGAACGCCTCGCCGACGCCGTCCGGGTGGGCGGGGAGGCCACCGTGCCGCGCCTGCCCGCCGAGTCCGACGCGGCCGATCTCGCCGATGTGGTGAACACCTTCGCCGACAACGGCGTCATCAGCCGGCGCATCACCGCCGCCGACATCTTCTACGACCTGCGGTCCAAGCTCAGCCCGGAGCAGCTGGCCGCGCTGAAGGAAAACTGACATGACCAGCCTCGAACTGGCGCCACCGCGCGCCAGGACGGCCGGGCAGCGGCCCCGATGGCTCTCCCTCGCCCTGCGCGCCGCGCTGCCCGCGGCCATCGTCGCGGCGTGGTGGGCGGGTTCGGCGAGCGGCGCGATCTCCCCGCGGGTGATCGCGAGCCCCGGCGCGGTCTGGTCGGCGTTCGTGGAACTGCTCGACAGCGGGCAGCTGATCGATTTCGCGCTGGCGTCGTTCGGCCGCGCCGCCGCCGGGGTGGCCCTCGGTGTGGCGGTCGGGTTGCTGCTCGGCCTGGTCTCGGGCCTGTCGAGCCTGGGTGAGGAGCTGGTCGACTCCACGATGCAGATCGTGCGGGCCGTGCCGTTCCTGGCGCTGGTGCCGCTGTTCATCTCCTGGTTCGGCATCGACGAGCTCTACAAGGTGCTGCTCATCGCGGTGGCCACCACCGCGCCCATGTACGCCTACACCTATCTCGGTGTGCGCAATGTCGATCGCAAGATGGTCGAGGCCGCCCGCAGCTTCGGGCTCACCGGCACCCGGCTCGTCGCCGAGGTGATCGTGCCCGCCGCGCTGCCCGGCATCCTGATGGCCCTGCGGATCTGCCTGTCCATCAGCATCACCGGCCTGATCGCCGCCGAACAGGTCGGCACCCAGGAGGGCGTCGGCTATCTGGTGACGCTGGCGCAGGAATACAACCGCACCGACTACATGGTGCTGTGCGTGGTGCTCTACGCGCTGCTCGGTCTGGTGTTCGACGCACTCGTACGGCTCGCGGAACGCTACGCGATGCCCTGGCGCACACAGGTGGCGATCCGATGACCACGACCACGGCCGCACCCGTCGCGCGCACCGAGTCCGCGCAGCCGCCGGTGGCGGTCTCGATCACCGGACTGCGCAAGGCCTTCGGCGAGAAGGTGGTGCTCGACGGCATCGACCTGACCATCCGCCAGGGCGAGTTCGTCGTCCTGCTCGGTCCCAGCGGCACCGGCAAGACCACGCTGCTGCGCCTGCTCACCGGACTCGAGGTGCCCGACGCGGGCGAGGTCCTCGTGCCCGGCCGGCGCACCACCGTCTATCAGGAACCCCGGCTGATCCCGTCCAAGCGGGTGCTGGCCAATGTGCTCGTCGGCCTGCGCCGCGGCAAGGCCCAGCGCGAAGCCGGACTGCGGGCACTTGGGGAAGTGCAACTCGACGGCAAAGCCGGGCAGTGGCCGGCCACCCTGTCCGGCGGCGAGGCCCAGCGTGCCGCGCTGGCCAGGGCGCTGGTGCGGGAACCGCAACTGCTGCTGCTCGACGAGCCGTTCGCGGCGCTGGACGCGCTGACCCGGCTGCGCATGCAGGACCTCGTCGGCGATCTCGTCGCCCGGCACCGGCCCGCCGTCCTCATGGTCACCCACGATGTCGACGAGGCCATCCGGCTGGCCGACCGGGTGATCATCCTCGACCACGGCCGCTTCGCCGTCGACGAGGTCATCGACCTGCCCCGCCCGCGTGACCACGCGGCACCCGAAACCCTCGGTTACCGAACACAATTCCTCGACCGCCTCGGCGTCGGATCACACACCAGGAGCCTGTCATGACCGAAACCCTGTGGTACACCCGCTGCCCCGTGCCGACCGCCAGCGGTCTGGCGCACAGCCTCGGCTGGCTCGGTGAGACCGCCGCGAGCGCCGGGCTCGAGTTCGGGGTCCTGCAGGACGCGGGCCCCGAACTCGCCGGGCACCATTTCCTGCACGACCTGTCCGGGCTGATCCGCGAGGGCGGCAACGTTCCCGCGCTGGCGGCCCGCGCGCAGGGCTCGCCGACCCGGCTGATCGGGCTGACCTGGATCGACGAATCCCAGGCCGTCCTGGTCGGGCCCGACTCGTCGGTCACCGGCGCCGCCGACCTGGCCGGGCTGCGCGTCGGCGTGCCCGCCTGGGCCCAGGACCAGGCCCGCAGCTTCCCCCGGGCCATGGCGCTGCACGGCTTCGCCAATGCCCTGCGCCCGGCCGGGCTGACCCTGGCCGACGTGCGGGTCACCGAACTCGCCGTCGACCGGGACCCGCAGGTGCGCACCGAGATCCAGTCCGCGCGCCGCTCCACCACCTGGGGCGTGGAAGAACTCCTCGCGGGCACGGTCGACGCGATCTACGTCAAGGGCGCTCGTGCCCAGGAGGTGGCCGTCGAGCACGGCCTGCGCGTCGCGGTCGACCTCGACGCCTCGGCGACGAAGCACCTGCGCGTCAACAACGGCACCCCGCGGCCGATCACCGTGCACGCCGACCTGCTCGAATCGCGCCCGGAGGTCGTCGTCGGATTCCTGGCGCAGAGCCTGCGCGCCGCCGACTGGGCCGCCGGTGACCTCGACGGAGTCCGCGCGGTGCTGCAACGCGAAACCCTGTCCGGCCCCGACGGTGTCGTCGCCGCCTACGGCGACGAGTTCCATCGCGGCCTGCACCCCTCGCTCACCGAGGAACGCGTCGAACTGCTCGGCGTGCAGAAGCAGTTCCTCTACACCCACGGTTTCCTGGCCGCCGACTTCGACCTCGAAGCCTGGGTCGCCCCCGAGCCGCTGGCCCGTGCCCGCGAGCTCGTCGCCGCCGAAAGGGTGCCCGCATGAGCGAGTTCGTCTGGAAACTGCCCAGCCGGGGCGACGGCCGCCGCGCCGACCCCGGCCTGCGCACCCGCGCCGGCTTCGGCCCGGCGGCACCACCCACGGCGGCCACCGATGTGCGCCCCGGCCGCTTCGGCCCGTTCGACGATCTGGCCCAGATCGTCGACGCCGCGGAACTCAACGGCTTCGACGGGGTGCTCGCCCCCTACGATCCGCTCGGCGAGGAATCCTGGATCGTGGCGGGCGCCGCCTTGCGCGCCACCCGTTACGCGCAGGTCACCGTCGAATTCCAGCCCGCCTTCGGCACACCCGTGTACGCCGCCAAGATCTCGGCGACCCTGCAGCGGCACTCCCGCGGCAGGCTGAACTGGCGCCTCGCCGTGGACCCCGACCCGGCCGAGGCGACCGCACGCGGCGACCGGGTCGACGGCGACGACCGCTACCGGCGCGCCGCGGAGTTCCTCACCGTGGCCCGCGGTGTCTGGAACGAGACCGAGGTCGGCGCCGCCGGATTCGCCGGCACCGGCTTCGCCTACGCGGGCCAGTACTACGACGTCGTCGACGGCGGATTCCGCGGCATCCTGTCCGGGCTGCCGTTCCCGCGGGTCCACCTGAGCGGCACCGGCGCGGCGGCCTTGCGGTTGTCCGCCGAGCACGGTGATGTCCACGTCTTCGGCGAGGAGATCGACGGAATCTCGCGGGCCACCGCCGAATTGCGCGAACTGGCCGACGCGGCGGGCCGCCGGGTCCGGGTCGCGCTCGAGCTGCCGATCATCGCCAGGGAGACCGAGGACGAGGCCTGGGCCCGCGTCCACCGGCAGTGGGACGAACTCGGCCGCCCCGGGTCCGCGGCCGAGCACGCGCTGGGCGACGGCCGCTGGGCGGGCTTCGAGGCACTCGGCTACGACCGGCCCATCGGCCTGGTCGGCAGCTACGAACAGGTCGCCCGTCAGCTCGCGGTCTACGAGATCGCCGGGGTACAGACCTTCGTGCTGTCCGGCCATCCGCACATCGAGGAGATCCACCGCGCGGGCGAACACCTGCTGTTCCTCGCGGACCCGGCAGGCCGCACCCTCCCCACCGCGCAGGAGCTCACCGCATGACCATCGACGTCTACTGGCGCATCGGCATGGAAGGCGACCACGCCTCCCTGCGCACCCCGCGCCGCTACAACCGCGGCAACGCCGGCGGTTACGGCCCCGGCAATCTGGCCCCGGCCGTCCGCGGTGGCGCGCTGGACGAATACAGCTACCTCGACCACGTCGCCGCCGTCGCCAAGGCCACCGAATCGGCGGGCTTCCTCGGCGGGCTGCTGCCGTCGTTCCCGGTGACCGACGACCCCTGGGCCGTGGCCGCCGCGCTGGCCGCCGAGACCACCACCTACCGGTTCATGGTCGCCTTCCAGCCCGGCTTCCTGCACCCGGTGCAGGCGGCCAGGATGTCGGCGAGCCTGCAGCGCGCCACCGGCGGCAGGCTGGTCTACAACATCATCAGCGGCGGCGGGGGACCGGCGCAGCTGTGGTGGGGCGACAAGGTCGCCCACGACGACCGCTACGCCCGCACCAGCGAATTCCTCGACGTGCTGCGCGGCGTGTGGGACGGCGAACCCTTCGACCACGACGGGCGCTTCTTCCGCACCGAGGGCGCCGCACTGCCGCCCGGCCTGGCCGGTCAGCCCTTCCCTGAGGTGTACTTCTCCGGCTCCTCGGGTGCCGCCGTCGCCGCGGCGGGCCGCCACGCCGACTACTACCTGTCCTGGCTCGAGCCCTTCGCCGACCTGCGCGCCAAGTTCGACGGCGTGCGCCGCAACGCCGAAAGCCTCGGCCGCACACCGAAGTTCGCCGTGCGCATCGACATCGTCGCCCGGCACACCGAGGAGGCGGCCTGGGCCGAGATCGAGAAGGGCTGGGCCTTCGTCGACCGCGACGCCGCCAACCGCGCCGCCCAGGGCGACTCGGTCGGCGCGGCCAGGATCGCGGGCTGGGTACCCGAAACCATCACCGGCTACCGCGATCTGGAAGTCCAGCCCAACGTCTGGTGCGGGTTCAGCCTCATCCGCGGCGGCCCCGCCTTCGGCCTGGTCGGCAGCTACGAGCAGGTGGCCCAGCGCCTCGACGAACTCATCGACCTCGGCGTCGACGCCTTCATCCTCGCGGGCAACCCGCACCTCGAGGAGGCCTACCGGGTCGGCGAGGAAGTACTGCCCCTGCTCGGCCGCTCCCGGCTCACCAGCCCCACCACCGACACCGTCCTCGCGACGGCCCGATAACCGCAGGAGAATTCCGATGACCACCACCGAAACCCGCCTGCCGGAGGCCGTCGCGGCCTTCGCCGAGGCGGCCACCCGCGACGCCGAGACCGCCTTCCGGGTCTTCCGCGAGACCGGCACCGTCACCGGCAACGGCACCGTCAACTTCGTCGAGCGCGTCCCCGGCGAGGAGATCGCCGTCGCCCTCAACGAGCCGGGCCCCTGGGCGAGCGACCGCACCGTCGCGCCCGTGATCGCCACCTTCGACGGAGAAGTGCTCTCCGGCAAGGGTTCCGCCGGATTCGTCACCGGCTACGCCAAGGTGTTCCGCGCGCACCCGGAGATCACCTCGGTCGTGCACATCCACACCCCGTGGCTGGGCGGCTGGGCGCAGACCCACCGCACCCTGCCCATCCGCTACGCCGCCTCCCAGCGCCTGACCCTGTCGCGGGAGATCCCGCCGCATATCGACCGCAGCATCGGCGCGGGCGATTTCATCCTCGACAAGCTCACGACCGACCCGCACCTGGTCGCCATCTTCGAGGCCAACGGCGGCGCCAATGTGATCGGCCGCGCCGGTCTGCTGGAACTGGCCAAGTTCGTCGTCCTGCTGGAGGAGGGCGCCCAGTACCAGGCCATCGCCGAAACCCTCGGCGGTTCGGTCGAATTCGACCCGTCCAACCTGGCGGTGCAGTGGAGCCGCAGCGGCCTGGCCGACGAGGCCCGTCGCCTCGGCCTGATCGGAGAGGCCCGATGAGCCTGCGCGTCGGGTACTTCCCGCACAACAACTCGCTGTTCGTGCTGCGCCACCGCGGCATCCTCGAGCGCGCGATCCCCGACGTCGAGTGGGTGGACCTGCGCGAGCTGCCGCAGGCCGCGCGCGTCGACCCGAAAACCGCACTGCCGGGCGAACATTCGGACTGGCTGTTCACCGAGGGCGGCTACGACATCATCGGCACCGGCTTCACCCCGCCGCTGACCGCGCTGGCCAACCAGCGCGACATCGTCTACCTCGGCATCTCCGGACCGCGCGTGGAGAACGGGCGGCTGGTCGCCACGGCCGCGAGCGGCATCACCTCCGCGGCCGACCTGAAGGGCAAGCGCGTCGGCATCGCGCACGGCTCCTGGCAGACCACCCTGCTGCTGTTCGCGCTCGATCAGGTCGGCCTGACCTGGTCGGATGTCGAACCGGTCGATGTCGACGTGCGCGGCGGCGGTGCCGCCCTGCTGAGCGGCGAGCTCGACGCCTGGGTGGGCACCTATCCTGGCCTGCGCGAGGTGGAGGCGGCCACCGAGCTCACCACCCTGGTCGACACCGCGTCGGTCTTCAGCCACCCGTCGCTGTGGTTCACCCGCCGCGACCTGGCCGAGAACAACCGGGCGGCGGTCGAGGCCGTGCTCGCGGCGCTACGGGAATCCGATGCCTGGATCATCGCGAATCCCCGTGCGGCCGCGCAGTACTTCGTCGACGACGCGCAGGCCCGCGGCCTGCCCGCCGACCTCGACGCGTGGGAGGCGGCCCTGCGCGGCAGGCCCTTCGGTATCCACCCGGTGAGCGAGGCGTTCCTCGACGAACAGCAGCGCGCCGCCGACCTGCTCGCGGCCAACGGCCTGCTCCCGCGCACGGTCGACGTGCGCTCGGCGGTGCTGCCCGGCATCGCGGAGGAAACCGTCTCCGCCTGAACGAACGGCCCGGCACCCTCTCCGGGGGCCGGGCCGAGTTCGTCAGCGCCGTGATCCGCTGACCCACACCGGCCCGGTGACCAGCCAGATCACCGTGATCACGCCCAGCGTCCCGAACACCCCGGCCAGCTGCTCACGCTGCTCGGCATCGGCCACGGTGTAGCTCAGCGCCAGCGTGAGCAGCGCCGCGATGGCGGCCGCGCCGAGCCAGCGCGCGAAGTCCGCCCACTCCTTGCGGGCCCGTTCGGGTCCGTCCTTCGGCACCTTCACCGGTGCGGGGCCCCCGGCGAAACGGTAGGCGAAACGGGCGTCGAGCCACGCGATCATCCGGTGCCCGAACATCACCGTGCAGCCCAGGTAGATCCCGGCCAGGCGATGCGCGAAACCCACCTCGCCACCCCGGTGCAGGTCGACGGCCACCGCGACGACGAGGACCACGTCCAGCACCGGGACCAGCGCCAGTGTCACCAGGCCCGCCCGCCGCAGTCGTGCGGCGTAGCGCAGCAGCAGCCCGCCGACCACCAGCACCCAGAACCCGATCTCGCAGGCGGCGATGGTCAGCAGTACGGGGTTGTTCAGCTCGTCCATACCCTCACTGTGCCGGGCGGACCGGTGTGTGGTCGTCGTGCGGAAGGCGCGCGTGCGGTCCGTCTTTCGGGGGACCCGCGCCCGCCCCGCGGTGTGCTGGAATGGGGCATGCCCACGCCGCGCTCGCCCCTGGACCGGCTCGCGGACGTCTTCGACAGCGCGACCGCCGCCGCGGTCGGGGTCTTCCTGGTCGGGCTGCTGCTGTGGGCCGCCGGCGGCTGGGCGGTGGTCATCGACCGCGACCTGTACCCGCCCCCGGCCAAACTCGCGCTGCTGGGCGCCGCGTTCGCCATCCAGCTCACCGCCCAGCGCAGGCCCGCGCTCGCCTTCGGGCTGATGGTCGCGCTGCTGGCCGGTGACTTCGTGCTCGGACCCTCGCTGCCGCTGTGGATCGCGCTCACCGATGTGATCTTCCTGGCCGTCAGCACGGGTTCGGACCGGCTGGGACTGGTGGTCGGCTGGTTCGCGGTGCTCGTCACCGCGGGCGGCGCATTGCTGGCCCTGGCCGTGTTCGGGGTGCGGGCGGCGCTGTACACCGCCCTGATCGCGATCGCGCTCACCTGGTCACCGCTGGGCTACGCGCGGGCCGTACGGGCCTCACGGCGGATGGTCGGTGTGGAACGCAATGCCGCGCGCGCCGAACTCGCCGCGCGCGACGCCGAACGCGCCGCCGCCCTCGGCGAGGAACGCCGCCGCGTGGCCAGGGATCTGCACGACACGGTCGCCGGTCACCTGTCGGCGGTGGCGATCCTGGCCGAAGTCGCGCAGAAGGACCCCGGCAACACCGCCGTGCTCGGCACCATCCGCGCGGGCAGCCTGGCCGCGCTCGACGAGATGCGCGCGACCATCGACCTGCTCACCACCCCCGAGGACACCGCCGTCACCGCGCGGCTGTCCTCCCTGGACGGGCTCATCGATGCAGCGCACGCCGCGGGCGGCACCGTGACCCTGCGCGGCGCCGACGATCTGGCCCTGCCCACCGCGGTCGAATCGGTGATCACCCGTATCCTCGGCGAGACCATCGCCAACGCGACCAGGCACGCCCCCGGTGCCCCACTGGAGATCGAGGTGCGTCGTGAGGCGTCGCGGGTGGTGGTGACGGCCTCGAATCCGATCGAGCCGGGCAGCGCCGTCGGACAGGGGAACGGATTGCGCAATATGGCCTTTCGCGCCGAATCGATGGACGGCACGCTCACCGCGGCCGCCGAGGACGGGCTATGGCGCGTGCGCCTGCGGCTGCCGCTGGGGCAGCGATGACGGTGACGGTCGTGGTCGCCGACGATCACGCGACCATCCGGGCCGGCATCACCATGCTGCTCGAATCCTCCGGGCAGGTGCGCGTGGTCGGGGAGGCAGCCGACGGTGTCGCCGCGGTCGGCCAGGCCAGGGCGCTGCGCCCCGACGTGGTGCTCATGGACGTGCGGATGCCGCGCGTCGACGGGCTGGAGGCCACCGCGGCGGTGGTGGCCGACACCGACGCCAAGGTCCTGGTGCTCACCACCTTCGCCATCGACGACTACGTGCTCGGCGCGCTCGCGGCCGGAGCGAGCGGGTTCCTGCTGAAATCGGTCGGCGGTGACGAACTGGTGCGCGCCGTGCTCGCCGTGGCCGACGGCGACGCGGTGCTCGACCCGAAGATCACCCGCGCGGTCATCGCCGCGCTGCCCCGGGCCACCACCCAGGCACCGGCGCCCGATCTGTCCGCCCTCACCGACCGCGAACGGCAGGTGCTCGCGGGACTGGGCGCCGGACTGTCCAATCACCAGATCGGCAGGCGTCTGCACATCGGCGAGGCCACCGTGAAGACCCACGTCTCACGGGTGCTGAGCAAACTCGGCGTGCAGTCACGCGTGCAGGCCGCGGTGATCGCGACCCAGGCCGACCTCGAACCGTGACCGGCTGCGCCCCGCGACCGGGGCGGTCGCGGGGCACAGGCGCGGCGGGGTGGAGCTCAGCGTGCTGGTTGCGGGTCGGACTGATCCGGACGGATCCGGCGTGATTCAAACCAATAGGTCAGCGACACTGTGGCATAGGAGGTCACTACCACTGTTGCGGTCACCAGAAGAAACGCGGCGATCAAAGGGATCAGGAAAGCCATGTGCCCTCCTCGCGGTACGGTAGGCGTGCGATGAAGGTGGTGGTCAGCGCCTCGTCGCGCCGATTGTGGACAAGCCCCGCGTACTCGATCGTAGGGGCCCGGCGCGAGGAGAGCACGGCCCGGCGCGTGTGATCGCGATCATGTATCAGCTGGAGTGTCACCCGCGTCACCTCATCGGTTCTGAGGTTGAATGTTCAATCGATCTGGGTTCTACCGCGTCACGAGTTCTCGACATCGGCTTCACCACGAAAACCCGACGAAGGAGCAACGATCGTGAGCATGATCCTGGCTGTGTTGGACAGCGCCGTTCTCGCGCAAGTCGGCAATCCCACGCCGGAGGCGCCGCCGATGGCAGAGAAGATCCTGCAGTTGGGCCGGTATTTCACCTGGATGATCCTGCTGTCCGGCGTCACCGCCATCACCTACGGTGGCGGCCGCTTCGCCTGGGAGAAGTGGAGCGGCGGCGGCCTGCAGTCCCCGAAGATGATCGCCAGCGCGATGGCGGGCGGCGCGGTCGCCACCAGCGCGGGCACCATCATGAACGCGGTGATCGGCGCGTGAGCGCGACACCGTGACGCGCGGCCCCGGCTAAGGTCGGGGCGTGCGCATCTTTCTCGCCGGCGCGACCGGCGTCATCGGAACGCGACTGCTGCCCTTGCTGATCGGCGCGGGCCACGAAGTGGCCGGGCTGACCCGCTCCCCGGCGAAAGCGGACGCGATCCGCGACGCCGGGGCACAGCCGGTGGTAGTCGATGTCTACGACGCGCCGGGGCTGACCGCCGCGGTCACCGCCTTCGCGCCCGAACTGGTCCTGCACCAGCTCACCGACCTGCCCGACGATGTCGCCGAGCTGGCGAACTCCGGCGCGGCCAATGCCCGCATCCGCACCGAGGGCACCGCGAATCTGCTGGCCGCCGCCGCGGCGGCGGGCGCGTCCCGGTTCCTGGCCCAGAGCATCGCCTGGGAACCGCCCGCCGGTCGCGGCGCGGTGATCGCCGACCACGAATCCGCGGTGCTGGCCGCCGGCGGCGTCGTACTGCGCTACGGCCAGTTCCACGGCCCCGGCACCTATTACCCCACCACCCCACCCGAGCGGCCCCGCGTCCACGTCGACATCGCCGCAGCACGGACGCTGGACCTGCTCGACGCCCCCACCGGCACCGTGGTGATCGTCGACCCGGAATAGCGGCCACCGCGCGCTCGCCGGGGCACCGATAGCCCCTGCCTATCATCGAGGACATGGAGCTGCGCCACGTCCGCTACCTGCTCGCCGTCGCCGAGCACGGGAACTTCACCCGGGCGGCCGAGGCGCTGCACATCTCCCAGCCGACGCTCTCGCAGCAGATCAAACAGCTCGAGCGGCTGCTCGGCGCGCAGTTGCTCGACCGCACCGGCCGCACGGTGCGGCTGACCGACGCCGGCCTGGTCTACACCGAGCACGCCCGCAACGCCCTGCGTGACCTCGCGGCCGGTGAGCGCGCGGTGCACGACGTGCAGGATCTGCACCGGGGGCATTTGCGCGTCGCCATGACCCCGACGATCACCGCCTATCTCGTCGGCCCGCTGCTCGACCGGTTCCACCGCGCGCACCCCGGCATCACCGTCACGATCACCGAGACCACCCAGGACCGGCTCGAAGCCGACCTGCTCGCCGACACCGTCGACCTGGGTATCGCCTTCAGCGGCGCGCACGCCCCCGGGATCGACCACACCGCGCTGGGCACCGAGTCGCTGAGTCTGGTCGTCGGCGGCGGGCACGCCCTCGCCGCGCGGTCCGAGCCGCTGCCGGTCGGGCGGCTGGCCGACGAACCGCTGGCGCTGCTGCGCCGTGACTTCGCCACCCGCGCCCACATCGACGCCTACCTGGCCGGGTGCGGTGTCATCCCGCGCGTCGCGGTCGAGACCAACTCCATCGGCGCCCTGGTCGAGGTCACCCGGTGCGGTGCCCTCGGCACCGTGCTGCCCGACGCGATCGCCCACGCCCACCCCGACCTGCGCCCGGTCGCCCTCGATCCCGCCGTCCCGTGCCGCACGGTCGAGCTACTGCGCCGCGACACGGCCTATCACTCGGCCGCCGCCCGCGCCTTCGCCGCTGTCGCCCGGGAAAGCACCGACGCAGTCACCTGAGGTCGATCCACTCCGGGGTGCGCTCGAGGCGCGGCAAGGTCGCGGAGATCTGGGCGACCAGCTTCCACGGCCGATCGGTATCGGTGGCGGCTTTGCCGCTGGTGAGGATCGCGCCGGACAGGCCGCGTTCGGGGTCGGCCCAGCCGTACTGGGTCGTCAGGCCGCTGCGACCGAAGTGCGCGCGGGTGTCGCGGCCGAATTTGGAACGGCGGCCGCCGAGTTCGAAACCCGCCCGGCTGACCCGGCCCGCCGCGCCCGGAATGCGCTCGGCCGGGCGGATCGCGTCGCGCAGCGTGGTGGGCTCGATGATCCGCACCCCGTCGAGTTCGCCACCGCGCGTGAGGATTTCGTAGAAGCGCGACAGTTCCGCGGCGGTGGTGACGAGATTGCCGGAGGGGAGTTCGGCGGCGAGGAAGGCGTCGTTGTCGGCCTTGGACGCCTTGTCCATCCGTCCACCGAGCGCCTTGCGCGCCAGGAACAGCGACAGGCGCGAGGGCGGGGGACCGGTCTTCACACTCGGCACCACCTTGTCGATATCGGCGGGCGCGACGCCGAAGGTGGTCCAGCGGAAGCCGAGTGGGTCGAGCACCTGCTCGGCGAGGTGTTCGCGCATGCGCTTGCCGGTGGCCCGCTGCACGAGCAGCCGCTGGATGAGTCCGCTGGTCAGTGCGTGGTAGACGCGGAAACGGCCGGGCGGCCAGCTGGGCACGAGATCGGTGAGCGCCGCCAGCGCCAGCTCCTCGTCGGGCACCACCTCGCTGGCCCGGTACGGCGAGGGCATGAACGGAACACCCGCGGAATGCGACAGCACGTGACCGATGGTGATGCGGTCCTTGCGATGCGCGGCGAACTCCGGAATGTATTCGCACACCGGGTCGTTCAGCGCGAACGCGCCCTGCTCGACGAGCATGGACATCACCGTCGCGGCGACACCCTTGGCGGTGGAGAAACCACAGAACGGGGTGTCCGGGGTGACGAGGATCTTCTCCGCGTCGGGGGCGTCCCGGGGCCCGTTGCCCCAGCCGTGGCCGATGGCCCGGTTCAGCACGATCCTGCCGTTGCGGCGCAGACACACCTGGATCGCGGGTGTGGTGCCCAGGGCGTACCAGTCGCACACCGAGGCCCACAGCCGTGCCACGGCCTCGGGTGACGTGCCCGCAGCCAGGGGATCGTCCTCGGGCCCGACGGTCGTCACCGACGTCAGATCCTCGGCGACCGTCACCACACTGCCGGTTCGTGCGCTCATGGGCCCCACCCTAGCGACGCCGCGGGTCCCCGACACTGTGACGAAGACACCTCGGCGCCCTGGCCTGCGCAGACGATGGGTTCAGCCGGTCGGTACCCGTGCCGGGGCACCGGTGCTGCCCGGCGCGCTCCGCCCGGCGGAGCGGGGATCGTGCGGTGGTGCGGCACGACCCCCGCCCGGCGGTGCTCACGCGGAGGCTTCCGCGGTGATCCTGGCGGGGTCGACCGGGGTCCGCCCCGCCGCGACCACGGCCCGGCGGGCGTAGGCGCGCACATCGGCGTCCGGGTCGGCGACCGCGGTTTCCAGCGCGTCCACCGCGGCATCGTCACCCGGCCAGGTGGCCAGGGCGAGCACGGCGGCCTTGCGGACATCGAGGTGCCGGTCGGCGAGCGCGTCGGTCAGCGGCGCGACGGCCGCCTCCGGCGCGGCACCCGCCAGCCCCCGCGCCGCACCGACCCGCACCTGCCACGCGGAATGCCGCAGTGCCGCGGCGATGTCCACGACATCCCCGGCGCCGGGGCGCAATGCCGCGTAGGCGGTCAGCGCGGCGGCGCGCACCAGCGGATCGGGATCACCGGCGAGCACCCGGACCACCTCGATCCCCCCGGTCCCGATGGAGGCCAGGCCCTGGGCCACGGCGATCCGCACTTCCCGGTTGACGTCCGCGGCGATCGAGGCCACCGCGTCGGCGTCGTCGAGCGACACCAGCGCGCGGACCGCCTCGATCCGCACCCGATGGTCGGAATCGCTCAGCGCCGCACGGAATTCGGTGGCCGAACCGGCACGCAGCGCCCGCAGCAGGTCGACGACGGTCGCCCGGACCAGCGGATCGGGCGAGCCGAGATGGCCGGCCAGCGCACCCGCGCCCGGCAGCACCTCCACCAGCTCCCGCAGGCTCTCGGTGGCGGCCCGCCGCACCGAGGCGGCCTCGTCACCGAGCGCGCGCACCAGCTCGTCGGCGAACCCGTCGGGGGTGTTCTCGGTGAGCACCGACAGCGCCGCCACCCGCACGACCGGATCGGGATCGGTCAGATAGCTCGAAACATCGTCGACCGCAGGTGAATCCAGCGCCAGCAGCGTGACGAGACGTGGTGAGGACGGCGTGGTCGCCACCGGCTGGCTGCGCGCCGGCGCGTCGTGCTGGGGCGCCCGGGTGCCGACCAGCTCCGGCTGGGCGATCACCTCCACGATGGGCTCGGCCGAGGGCACATCGTCCAGACCCGGCACCGGCACCAGATACGGCGCCACCGACCGCTTCACGAACTCCATCTCACCGTCGGCGGTCTTGCGCAGATTCAGGTGGAAGTTCCACGAGGCGTCGTCGCGATCGGGCAGGTCGGCCCGGTCGTGGTAGAGGCCCCAGCGCGATTCGGTGCGGGTCAGCGAGCTGCGCGCCGCCATCTCGGCGCAGTCGCGGATGAACGACACCTCCGCCGCCCGCATCAGCTCGTGCGGCGTGCGCGCCCCGATGCCCTCGACCTCCCCGCGCATCCGCTCGAAGGTCTCCACCGCGATCGACAGCTTGGCGGCGGTCTTGGGCGGCGCCACATAGTCGTTGACGAAACGGCGCAGCTTGTATTCCACCTGCGGCTGGGGCGGGCCCTCGGGCTGGCGCAGCGGCCGGTAGATCAGTTCGTGCGCGTCGGCCAGCTGGTCCTCGGGCAGCTCGGTGGGCGCGGTGAGGTCCGCGAGGGTCGAGGCCGCGTGGGCACCGGCCAGATCGCCGTAGACGAACGCGCCGATCATGTAGTTGTGCGGTACGCACGCCAGGTCACCGGCCGCGTAGAGCCCGGGCACCGTGGTGCGCGCGTTGTCGTCCACCCACACCCCGGACGCGGAATGCCCACTGCACAAGCCGATCTCGGAGATGTGCATCTCGATGTCGTGGGTGCGGTAGTCGTGGCCGCGATTGGCGTGGAAGGTGCCGCGGGTGGGCCGCTCGGTGGTGTGCAGGATCGATTCGAGCGTGGACAGCGTCTCGTCCGGCAGATGCGAGACCTTCAGGTAGATGGGCCCGCGAGCGGATTCGATCTCCTGCTTCACCTCGGCCATCATCTGCCCCGACCAGTAGTCGGAATCGACGAACCGCTCGCCCTCGGCATTGACCTGGTAGCCGCCGAACGGATTGGCGACATAGGCGCAGGCGGGACCGTTGTAGTCCTTGATCAGCGGATTGATCTGGAAGCACTCGATCCCGGACAGTTCCGCACCGGCGTGATACGCCATCGCGTACCCGTCCCCGGCATTGGTCGGGTTCTCGTAGGTGCCGTACAGATAGCCCGAGGCGGGCAGGCCGAGGCGGCCGCACGGACCGGTCGCCAGGATCACCGCCTTGGCGCCCACGGCGACGAACTCGCCGGTGCGGGTGTTGAGGGCGGCGGCACCCACCGCGCGCCCGTTCTCGGTGAGCACCCGCACCGGCATCAGCCGGTTCTCGATCTGGATCCGCTCGCGCATCTTCCGCTGGCGCAGCACGCGATACAGCGCCTTCTTCACGTCCTTGCCCTCGGGCATCGGCAGCACGTATGAACCCGACCGGTGCACCCGGCGCACCGCGTACTCGCCGTACTCGTCCTTCTCGAACTTCACGCCGTAGCGCTCGAGCCGCTGCACCATCGCGAAACCGCGGGTCGCGGTCTGATACACCGTGCGCTGGTCGACGATGCCGTCGTTGGCGCGGGTGATCTCGGCGACGTAGTCCTCCGGTTCGGCCTTGCCCGGGATGACGGCGTTGTTGACCCCGTCCATTCCCATGGCCAGCGCGCCGGAATGGCGCACATGAGCCTTCTCCAGCAGCAGCACGTTCGCGCCGGACTCGGCGGCGGTGAGCGCGGCCATGGTGCCCGCGGTGCCGCCGCCGATGACGAGCACATCGCAGTCCAGCCGGACGCGTTCGGACAGCTCGGGAATGTTCACAGTAGCTCCAGGATCCGGTCGCGCAGCTCGCTGCGGTCCACCGCGGAACGCGGCTCGGGCACCTCGACGACCGCGCGCAGCGACCCCGCGCCGAGCACGGCGATCCGGTCGCCGAGCAGCAGGGCCTCGTCGAGGTCGTGGGTGACGAAAACGATGGTGGTGGGATGGGCGCGCCAGGTGTCGACCAGCAGGCGCTGCATCTCGGTGCGGGTCTGGCTGTCGAGCGCGCCGAACGGCTCGTCCATGAGCACCGCCCGCGGCGACCCGGCCAGACTGCGCGCCAGCTGTACCCGCTGCCGCATCCCGCCGGACAGGTCGCGCGGCAGATAGTCGGCGTAGCCGGTGAGCCCGACCTCGTCGAGCCAGCGCCGCGACCGGGTGGCCCGCTCGGCCCGGGGGACACCCCGAAGCCGCAGGGCCAGTTCGACATTGGCGCGCGCGGTGCGCCACGGCAGCAGCGCGTCGTCCTGGAAGACCAGGGCGCGATCGGCCGAGGGTCCGGTGACGGTGTCGTCGTCGGCGCGGATGACGCCGCCGGTGGGCAGGCGCAATCCGGCCAGGGCGCGCAGCAGCGTCGACTTGCCGCAGCCGGATTTGCCGACCAGCACCAGGATCTCGCCGGCGGCGACCGCCAGATCGATGTCGTGCACGACGGTCTTGGCGCCGTAGCTGATCCGGACCGATTCCAGGTCCAGCCGCATCCCGGTGGAGACGGTGGGGGCGAGGGTGGTGGTCATGACGCGACCTCTCTCGGCAGCCAGCGGGTGACCCGGCGGCCTGCCAGTTCGACGATGCCGGAGGTGAGGAAGCCGAGGACGCCGATGGTGATCATGCCGACGAACACGGCCGGGTAGTCCACGATCGTGTAGGACTGCCAGGTGCGATAGCCGATGCCGAGGCGCCCGGAGATCATCTCCGCGGAGATGAGGCAGATCCAGGCCACGCCCATGCCCACCGACAGGCCGCTGAACACGCCCGGCAGGATGCCGGGCACGACCACCCGGGTCAGCACTTCGCGCCGGGAGGCGCCGAGCGTGCGCACCGCGTCCTCCCAGATGGTCGGCAGGGCGCGGGTGGCGTGCCGGGTGCTCACCAGCACCGGGAACAGCGAGGCGGTGAAGGTGATGAACACGATGCCGGACTCGTCGCTGGGGAACAACAGGATGGCCACCGGCACCAGCGCGATCGCCGGGATCGGGCGGATGAGCTCGGCCAGCGGGCCGAACACATCGGCCAGCAGCCGCGAGCGACCCAGGCCGATTCCGGCCAGCACACCGACCACGGCCGCCAGCCCGAACCCGGTGACGATGCGCACCAGCGACTGCGCCACATCCAGGTAGTACTGGCCGGTGCCCAGGTGCTCACCGAACTCGGCGACGATCTCGGTCACCGTCGGCAAGGTGTCGAACCGCAGCCCGAAGCGCACGTCACCGGCGGTGAGCGCCTGCCACAGCCCGACGGCCACCACCACCGAGGTGATCCGGATGACCCGGGACACCCACACCGACCTGCCCGGCGCGGCGGGGGTCTCCGGCTCGGCCGCCACGCCGTCGTCTTCGACCGGTGCCGCGTCCACGCGATCGCTACCCGTGCCCGCGATCGAGGTCTCCTGCGCCGCAACGGTATCGGCGGTGGACTCCGCCGTGGCCGGGGTGCGCTGGTCGGATACCGCGCTCATCCGCGGACCTCCGTCACGGCCTGGCGGTAGGTCACCGGAGTCGCCCCGGCGTGCGCGGCACGGTAGCGGTCGGCGGCGGCCTGCGTGGTGAACGGCAGGTAGCGCTCGCCGTCGCGCAGCCAGACCGCCTTGTCGGCGAACCAGCGGGTGCCCAGCTCGGCGTCGGGCAGGTAGACCGCGCGCACGGTCTTGCCCGCCGCTTCGGCGGCCCGCACCGCGCGCAGCAGGCAGGCGGGGTTCGCCGCGGGCTGCGGCTTGTCGGCGCCGTCCACCCACACCTCACCGGCCAGCGCCGGATCGGTGACCGGCACCCCGCACACAGGGTCGGTCCCGGTGACCTTGCTCGGGTTGGTTCCCGAGGCCAGATCGGCGTCGTAATCGCCGCGGCCCGTGTAGGCCTCGCGCAGCGGACCGTCCTGGACGAAGCCGTCGATGTCGAGTTCGGCGAAGTCGCCGATGGACTTCAGATAGTTGACGTCGTCCTTGAACGCGGCGATCAGGCTCGGCTTGAGCGTGGTGTCGAAGCTGGTGCCGCCG
Source organism: Nocardia sp. NPDC056064 (assembly GCF_042266925.1). NCBI lineage: Bacteria > Bacillati > Actinomycetota > Actinomycetes > Mycobacteriales > Nocardiaceae > Nocardia > Nocardia sp. NPDC056064. Next base: position 431,042 of record NZ_JBHJWO010000001.1, read on the forward strand.
GGACCGTTGTAGAGGTACACCACCTCCTGCGGCAGCCCCGAGCCCTTCGCGACGATATCGGCCGCCTCGAACGGCTTCTCGTTGAGGAACGCGGTCGCGTCGAGCTGCGCGGCCAGGAACGCCTGGAGCACCTCGGGATGATCGGCGGCGTAGGCGCGGCGGGCGACCACGCCGTGGAAGGTCGGCACGTTCAGCTCGGCGCCGTCGTAGAGCAGCTTGGCCTTGTTCTGCTGCACCAGCAGACCCGGCCAGGCCACGAACTGCGAGAGCGCGCCCACCTGATGCGATTCCAGCGCTGTCGCGCCGACCTGGGGCTGCTGGTTGAGGACCTCCACCCCCTTGGCCGGATCGATCCCGGCGCGGGTCAGCGCCTGCACCAGGGTGCCGTGCCCGGCCGAACCCACGCTGGCCGAGATCTTCTGGCCGGCCAGATCGGACAGCGAGCGGGCGGGCGAATCATTGGGCACCACCACCATGTTCAGCGCGCCCTTGGGGTTGTAGCCGGTGATCGACACCAGCTCGGTGCGGGCGCGCTCGTTGGCCTGGGTGCGCGACCCGTTGATCAGCAGCGGGTAGTCGCCCATCGAACCGATGTCGATCTTCTCCGCCACCATCTGCGCGGTGATCGGCGCGCCGGTGTCGTAGTCCTGCCACTCCACCTGGTACTTCGCGCCGCCCGCGTCGGTGAGCTGCTGCAACCGCTGTTCCAGATAGCCCTGGGCGCGCAGCAGCGTGCCCGCGGTGACGGTGTTGATGGTCTTGGACTGATAGCCGACGACGACCTTCACGGTGCCCTCGGGCGCGGCATCGCCGCTCTCGAGGGAGCAGCCCGCGGCGGCGAGCGCCACGGCCAGCGCGACGGGGACGAGACGAGTGAGCTTCATGCGAGGATTCCCGGTGTGGTTCAGCGGAGCAGATAGGGCATGTTGACGGTGACGGCACCGGTGGGGCAGCGCGCCGCGCACGGCCCGCAGTACCAGCACTCGTCGACGTGCATGTAGGCCTTGCCCGAATCCTCGTGGATGGCAAGGGAATCGAGCGGGCACATGTCCACGCACAGGGTGCAGCCGGTGATGCACAGCGATTCGTCGACCGTCACCGGGACGTCGGCGCGCTGGGGGACCAGAGCCATCTAGAGGACCTTCCATTCGGGGGCGCTGCGGGTGAGGCTGCCGCGCATGGTGATGCGGTCACCGCGCAGGCGGATGTACTCGAGGTCGACGGGTCTGCCGTCGTCGAGGTGGGTCAGGCGCTCGAGCATGAGCAGCGGCGCGCCGGCCGGGGTGTCGAGGGTGGTGGCGGTGTGCGGGTCGGCGGCCACCGCTTCCAGTGCGAGCTCGGCCGCGCCGAGCGACTGCCCGGTGACCTGTTCGAGCAGCACGAAGACGTCGGTGGTCTCGAGATCGTGGGCGAGCACCTCGGCGCCGATATCGGGGGCGAGGTAGGTCAGGTCCAGGCTCAGCGGCAGGTCGGCCAGGAACCGCAGCCGCTCGATGTAGACCACGCGCTCACCGGGCGCCAGCTCGAGGCGGCGCGCGACGGCCGGGGGAGCCGTGACGGTGGTGGCGGCCCGCACTTCGTTGCGGACGGTGCCGTGTTCCTTGAGGGTCTCCTGCAGGCCCAGCAGGGCGTCGAGACCGTGATCGAATTTGCGCGCGGCCACCCGGGTGCCGACCTTGGGCGCGCGATCGATGAGTCCCTCGTCGCGCAACAGCGCCAGGGCCTCGCGCACGGTGTTGCGGGAGGTGCCGTGCTCGGCGGCGAGCTGCTGCTCACCGGGCAGGGTGCCCTCCACCGCGCCCGCCAGGATCTGGTGGCGCAGGATGTCGGCCACCCGGCGCGCCCGATCGGCACGCTGGCCACGGATCGGTGTGGCTGCCGTTTTCTCGCTGACCTGCATGAACAGCGACGATAGTGGCCATTTCGGGACCGGCATCCCGGCGCGAGCGAGGGCCGGAATCAGCGGATGTTTCTACGCCGGGCGGCCCGGCGGACGACCTGCGTGGATGCGGTCGCGCGCGGCTATTGCGCCACCCCGGCCGGTGCGGGCGACATTAGGATCAGGCCGATCGAATTGTCGCCCGCACGGGTTTTCTCAGGGCTGGCCGGGCTGCAACATGATGAACAGGCCGTGCGCCTCGGCGCAGAGCCGCTCGCCGTCGTGCAGGGTCGCGCGCAGATACACCTTGCGGCCTTCCACACGCTCGGTCCAGCCGCGCACGGTCAGTTCCTTGTTCAGCGGCGTGATCGAGCGGTAGTCCACGGTCAGCGAGGCGGTGCGGGTCACCGCGTGGGTGTGCACGGCCGCGGTCATGCCGAGGACGTCGTCGAAGGCCAGCGCGATGTGCCCGCCGTGCGCGGCGTTGTTGCCGCCCAGGTGGAAGGTGCGGAAGGTCAGTGTCACCGTGACGCCGTCGGCATCGGCGCTGTTCACGGTGTACGGCGGCAGGGTGATGTTGCCGCGCGCGGGCAGATCCGTGCGGGTCCAGCTGGGCGAGGACCACTCGTCCACGACCGCCGCGTCCAGGCGGGCGTTGAGCTGCTCGAGCGTGGCGATGGCCTCTTTGGCCAGCTCGTCGGACGGACTGATCAGGCGGATGCGGTCCATGAGGTCGCGGGCCTGCTCGACCAGTTCGCCGTAGTGCGGGCCGCCGACGGTCAGGTCCAGCCCGCGCTCCTTGCGCTGCTGGATCAGGTCGGCCACCGGCCGGAACCCGCCCTCGTGGTGCTCGGCGTCCGGCAGCGCGTTGGCAGCCTGTGTATCGTCCATATGCAACACGTTATCGCTTAGGCTGGTCCCTATCACCGAGCAGGTCCGCACGTACGGCAACGGCGAAAGGCTGAGCGCATGGGTATCGCGGCGGTTGTGTTCGACATGGACGGGGTGCTCATCGATTCCGAGCCGGTCTGGGAGCAGGTCCGGCGCGAGTACGTCGAGCTCAAAGGTGGCCGGTGGCAACCGGATTCGCAACGCAGGATGATGGGCATGAGTACCACCGAGTGGGCTGCCTACATGAGTGACGACCTGGGCGTGGCCATGCCGCTCGAGGACATCTCCACCAAGGTGGTCGACCTGATGGCCGACCGCTACGCCCACCACGTCCCGCTGCTGCCCGGCGCCGTCGAGGCCGTGCAGCGCTGTGCCGGGCAGTGGAAACTCGGCCTGGCCAGCTCCTCGCCGCGTTCGCTGATCGACCTGGTGCTCGCGAAAACCGGCCTGCTGGAGCATTTCTCGGCGATCCTGTCGACCGAGGAGGTGGGTCGCGGCAAGCCCGCCCCGGACGTGTATCTCACCATCGCCCAGCGCCTCGGCGCCGACCCCGACACCTGTACGGCCGTCGAGGACTCCACCAACGGCCTGCGCTCCGCCCACACCGCGGGTCTGCGGGTGATCGCGGTGCCCCGCCCGGAGTTCCCGCCCGAACACGACGCGCTGGCCGAGGCCGACGTGGTTCTCGACAACCTCGACCAGCTCACCCCCGAGGTCGTCACCGGCGCCTGACCGTCGCGCCCGCGGCGGATCGGTGTGCCCGTGCGGCCGGTATCCGGCAGACTGGCCCGATGGCTGCTGAGCAGGTGGACCGGCCCGAGGTCATCGTGCGCGTCGGTGACGGTGCCGACGTGCCCCGCGTCGTCGACCCGTTCGCGCCCGGCGCCGGACCGGCCGATCCGGCGCCGGACCACCCGTTCCTGCTGCTCGCCCGCTCGGACACCGAGCGCATCCAGGCCCGCTACCTCGACGACGGTACCTACGAGGTGGAGCACACCGAGGGCGCCGAGCAGCGGCAGCTGTTCACCACCGACGCCCTGCTCGTGCGCGACATCGTCTGGTCGTGGATCCAGCGGGACCGCTGGTGGCGCGACACCGTCGCCTGGACCACCGTCGATCCCAGCCTCGGCGAACTCGACGCCCTGCGCGCCGAGCTGACCGAGATGCTCGACGGCCTCTCCGTCATGGACTCGGTCACCGGGGAACTCGACCGCGCCTTGGCCAGGGCCGACGAACTGCTCGGCGCCGACTTCGACTTCGGCGACGAGCGGTTCGAGCTGGGCTGACGGGGGTCAGCCGGGCAGCGGGGCGGCGACGTCCTCGACGCCCTCGCACCAGTCGTCGAAGGCGTCGAACTCGGCCTCGGCCCAGGTCGGGACGGAATCCTCGACAGCGTTCTCGATCGGGTCCCAGTAGCGATCGCAGCCCGCGGGGGCGGGTGGCCAGGACTCGATGAACTCCACCAGCGGTGACGACGGCGGTTCCGGTTCCTGAGCGGCCGCGAGACCCGTGGTCGCCAGGGTGAGCGCGGCGGCCACGCCCGCGGTGGCGGCGATCCGGTGAACGATTCGCATGACATCCTCCTGCTCGATCCGAACATGTGATGTCCTGCGATCCTAACGCTCCCGGCGCGGGCGTCAGCGGGCTCGCGCGCTCCAGCGGCCCTCGTCCCGGCGCACCTCGATGGGGTGGTCGAAGGCCGTGGAGACGTGTTCCGTGGTGATCACGTTCCCCGCCGGACCAGCGGCGACCGTGTGGCCGCCCGCGATGAGCAGGGCGTGGGTGGTGCTGCTGGGCAGCTCCTCGAGATGGTGGGTCACCAGGATCGAGGCCACCTCGGGATGGGTGCGGTCGAGGGTGTCGACGGTGCTGAGCAGCTGTTCGCGCGCGGCCAGGTCGAGACCGGTGGACGGCTCGTCGAGCAGCAGCACCTTCGGGTCGCTGATCAGGGCGCGGGCGATGAGCGCCCGGCCGCGTTCGCCCTGCGACAGGGTCGGCCACCGATCCCCGGCCTTGCCGGACAGGCCGAGGGCGTCGATGAGCGCGTCGGTGCGCGCGAGATCATCGGGCGTGGGTGTCCAGCGCATCGGGAGGTCGTTGGTGCCGGTGATGCCGGTGAGGACGACCTCGCGCACCGACAGCGGATGCTGCAGGGCGTGGCGCGGGTTCACGTGCCCGATCGAGCGGCGCAGCCGGGCCAGCTCCACCCGCCCGAACTGCTCACCGAGCACCCGCACCACGCCGGTGGTCGGGAAGGTGACCGCGCCGCAGAAACCGAGCAGCGTGCTCTTGCCCGCGCCGTTGGGGCCGAGCAGCGCCCAGTGTTCGCCGGCCCGCACGGTCAGCGAGATGCCGTCGATGATCTTCTTGCCGTCGCGGCGGAAGGTCACCTCGTCGAGTTCGATCACCGGGACGCCGGTCATGCGAAAGCCTCCTTCAGGGCGGACAGGTGGGCGCGGCTGAATTCGGCTGCCGCCGTGGGATTCCGGTCGGCGACGGCCTGGGCGAGCTGTTCGTGCGCGGCGTGGTCGGCGTCCTCGGAGGCGACCGGGCGCAGGGCGAGCATGTCGATCATGGCCAGGCGCAGCCGCGGCAGGAAACTGTCGAACAGCTGGGTCAGCACGGGGTTGTGCGCGGCGACGATCACCGCCCGGTGGAAGGCCATGTCGGCGTCGACGTGTTCGGCCACCGTCTGTCCCTCGGCGCGGCGACCGGCCAGGGCCCGGCGGATGGCCCGCACGTCGGCCGGGGTGCGGCGCTGCGCGGCCAGGGCGGCGGCCTCGGCCTCGATGGCGATGCGTGCCTCGATCACGGCGGCGACGGTCGCCCCACGCAGTACGACGTCCCAGTCCTCGGTCACGTCGAGCGCGGTGACGAACACGCCCGCGCCCTGCCTGCTGTCGAGCACGCCCTTGCCCGCGAGCTCCCGGATCGCCTCGCGCAGTGTCGAGCGGCCGACGCCAAGCTGGGCGGCGAGCAGCGTCTCGCCGGGCAATCGATGACCCAGCGGCCATTCGCCCGCGCGGATCCGCGCGAGCAGGAGTTCGGCCGCCTGAGCGGCCAGCGGCTGACGCCGTACCTGCGAAACCACCCGAAAACCTCTCTACTTGTCTGAGGAGTTGTGGTAGAAGTGTACCCATCATGACCGTGTTGCTGCTCCTCGGCCGCCACGGCGGGGCCTGACCGACCGGCCGCCCCGCCGTGGGGCTTCGTCGTGGCCGGTCGCCGTCGTCTCGTGGCCCGTCGCGGCCAGGAAGCAGAGCACCTGTCATGAGTACCTTCCCCACCCTCTCGACCCCCGTGGGCGCCGTGGGCCCGCACGCCTGGAATCGCCAGCGCGGCTCGGCCATGCCCTCGCATCGCTACCGCGACATCCATCGGCGCGTGGAAGTTCCCGCCGGACAACGGGACTGGCCCGCCGCCCGGATCACCGAGGCACCGCTGTGGGTGCCCGTCGACCTGCGCGACGGCAATCAGGCCCTGGCCGAACCGATGGACCCGGTCCGCAAACGCCGCTTCTTCGAACTGCTGGTCGCCATGGGCTACAAGGAGATCGAGGTCGGCTATCCCTCGGCCTCGCAGACCGATTTCGACTTCGTGCGCCTGCTGGCCGACACCGATATCGCGCCGCCGGACGTCACCATCGTCGTGTTCACCCCGGCCCGCAGGGATCTCATCGAACGCACCGTGGAATCGGTGCGGGGCATCACCAACGAGGTGGTGATCCACCTCTACACCGCCACCGCGCCGGTCTGGCGCGAGGTCGTCCTGGGCAAGGACCGCGCCCAGCTGCGCGAGCTGATCCTCGCCGGAGCCCGGGACGTGCTGGACCTGGCCGGTGGGTGGCCGAATGTGCGCTTCCAGTTCTCGCCGGAGGTCTTCAACCTGACCGAACCCGACTTCGCGCTGGAGATCTGCGACGCCGTCACCGCGCTGTGGGAGGCGCGCCCGCAACGCCCTGTGACGCTGAACCTGCCCGCCACCGTGGAGGCCGCGACGCCCAATGTGTACGCCGACCAGATCGAATACATGCACCGGAATCTGACCCGGCGCGACGGCGTGATCCTGTCGGTGCATCCGCACAACGACCGGGGGACCGGCATCGCGTGTGCCGAACTGGCCGTGCTGGCGGGCGCGCAGCGGGTGGAGGGCTGTGTGTTCGGCAACGGCGAACGCACCGGCAATGTCGACATCGCCACCCTCGCGCTGAACCTGCACGCGCAGGGCGTGGACCCGATGATCGACTTCTCCGATATCGACGAGATCCGCCGCACCGTCGAATACTGCACCCGCCTGCCCGTGCACGAACGCCACCCGTACGTGGGCGATCTCGTGCACACCGCGTTCTCCGGCACCCACCAGGACGCGATCCGCAAGGGCATGGCCGAGCACCGTGCCCGCGCCGCCGCGGCGAACCTGTCCGAGCGTGAAGTGCCGTGGCAGGTCCCGTATCTGCCGATCGACCCCGCCGACATCGGCCGCTCCTACGACGCGGTCATCCGGGTCAATTCGCAGTCCGGCAAGGGCGGCATCGCCTACCTGCTGCACACCGGCTACGGCCTGGAACTGCCGCGTCGCCTGCAGATCGATCTCGCCCGGCGCGTCCAGACCCACACCGACGACACCGGCGCCGAGATCACCGCGAAGGAGCTGTACACCCTCTTCGAGGAGTCCTACACGGCACGCGATCCTCGCATCACCCTGCGGCAATGGCGGATCACCGGCGACAGCACCGAGATCACCCTCGACGTGGACGGCGGCGAACAGCGGTCCGTCCACCACGGCATCGGCCCGGTCGAAGCCCTCACCGCCGCACTCACGGCAGCGGGTCGTCCCGTCGAGATCCTGGGCCTGACCCAGCACTCCCTCGAGGAAGGCGCCGCCGCAGCGGCTGCGAGCTACCTCGAATACCGCACGCCCACCCGCTCCGGCTGGGCGTTCGGCCGGGACATCTCGGTGGTGGCCGCCTCCCTGGCGGCGGTGATGAACGCCGTCAACGCCTAGTGGGCAGTCCGGGGCGGCCACCCCTGTGGTCGCCCCGGAGCCCGCTCACCACCAGCCGGTGGCATACATCAGAGCCAGACTCGACAGCCCGAGAACCAGGCCGAGCGACCCGCCCAGCAGCAGGGGGCGGGCCCCGGCGGTCCGCAGCCGGTCGACGCTGAGCGAGGTGCCGATGGCGGCCAGGACGACGGCTATGAGCCAGCCACTGACCGTCCCCAACGGCTGGGTCAGGGCGGGCGGCAGGATGCCCAGACCCGCGACCACCGAGGCGGCGAGGAACAGCACGACGAACAGCGGGAACGCCTGGCGCAGCGAGCCCTCCGGCGCGCCCGTCTCCGCGGCCAGCCGGCGCCGCCCCAGATGCAGGCCCAGGCACAGCGGCACGATGGCCAGGCTGCGCACCAGCTTCACGATCACCGCGAAATGCGCCGCGCCCGCGCCGAAGACGACACCCGCCGCCAGCACCGAGGACGTGTCGTTGATGGCCGTGCCCGCCCACAGCCCGAACGCCTCCTGCGACATACCCAGCGCGCGGCCCAGCGGCGGATAGATCAGCACCGCCGCCACATTGAAGACGAAGATGGTGCCCAGCGCGTAGGCCACCCGCTGCCGATCCGGCCGCAGCACCGCGGTGGCCGCGGCGATCGCCGACGCACCGCAGATGGTGGTGCCGACGGCCACCAGCGTCGCCGATTCCCGGTCGACCGCCAGCATCTGCCCCACCACGAAGGCGGCCACCGCGCCGACCAGCAGGGTGCCGATCAGCACGATCGCGGTCTCGCGCCCGACGCTCAGGACCGAACCCACCGGCAACCCCAGCCCGAGCAGCACGATCGCCACGCCGAGCAGCCGCTGCCGGGCGAGATCGAGCCCCGGATCGACCACCGCCTCGGCCCCGCGCGTGCGCCGCAGCACCATCCCCGCCGCCGCCCCGGCTGCCAGCGCCAGCACCGGCACCCCGACCGTCGGCAGCGCCGAGCCCACCGGCGTGGCCACGGTGGCCAGCAGTGCGGCGAGGACGAGACCGGGAGCGAGGGTGCGTGCGCGATTCACCCCTCCACCTTCGCCGAGCCGAAGATTCCGAGGTAGAGACCGCTTTCGGAGGTACTCATAAGTGTGGCTTATGGCTTTGCGGCCGCGCCGGAGTGCCCGGATGTGCTTTCCTGGAACGGTGCGGAGAGCAACCCGGCTGACCGTCGGCGCCGGAATCGGACTGATGCTCTGGGGCGAGTGGGCCAACTGGCGCGCCTCGCGCCGGTTCGTGGGCGAGGTCCCCACGGGCACCGAAGCCGTGGTCGTCCTCGGGTATCGCGACACCGGCCCGCGGGCCAATGCGATGAACCGCTGGCGGGTCCGCGCCGGACTGCGCTCGATCGACCCCGCCGCCCCGGAATCGCGGCTGGTCCTGTGCGGCGGCGCCTGCGCCGGACCGGTGAGCGAGGCCGCGCTGATGGCGCGCTACGCGACCGAGGAGCGCGGCTACCGCGGCGAGCTCGCCCTCGACGACGCCAGCCGATCCACCTGGGAGAACATCGCTTTCGCGCTACCGCTGGTCAAGGACGTCGACCGGATCAAGATCGTCTCCCTGCCCACCCACGCCGAGACCGCCCGCCGCTACCTGATCGAGCAGAGCCCGGAACTGGCGCCACGCCTGGTCCGCGGCCGCGACTACCGGTTCGGCGAGTGGATGCCGCTCAAACCGCTCATCGCCGTCTACGGCGTCGTCAAGGACATCCAGCGCCGCACCGGCGCCTGATGCGGTGCCCGCGCGGGCGTCACCCATAATCGGCGCATGACCCTGCCGCCCGGAACCCCCGACCTCGAGGTACTCGCCCTCCTGGTGACCGTGGCCGAACTGGGCAGCCTGGGCGCCGCCGCCCGCAGACACGGCATCAGCCAGCCCGCCGCGAGCATGCGGATCAGCGCGCTCGAACGGCGCCTGCGGGTCAAGCTGCTCGACCGCGGCCCGACCGGCTCCGAACTCACCGATGCCGGACAGGCGGTCGTCGCCCACGCGCGCACCGTACTGGCCGCGGTCGGCGACCTGCTCGACGACGTCGGCAGGCTGCGCGCCGAACAGGCACCCCGGCTGCGCATCGCCGCCTCGAAAACCATTGCCGACCATCGCATTCCGCACTGGCTGGCCGCGCTGCGCGCCGAGCGTCCCGAGGTGGTGATCGCGCTCGAGGTGGAGAACTCCACCCAGGTCGCGGCGCTGGTCCGCGACGGTGGCGCCGACCTGGGCTTCGTGGAGGGCCCGCATCCGCCCGCCGGTCTGGGCAGCCGCGTGCTCGGCACCGACGACCTGGTCGTGGTCGTGGCGCCCGACCACCCCTGGGCGCGCCGGGCCACCCCCGTGACGCTCGGCGAACTCGCCGGCACCGCGCTGCTGTGGCGCGAGCCCGGCTCCGGGACCCGTGACACCGTCTGGGATCTGCTCAGCACCGCGGGCGCACCGGCCGGACCCGCCGCCGAACTGGGCTCGGCGGCCGCGATCGTCGCCGCCGCCCGCACCGGGATGGCGCCCGCCGTGCTCAGCAAGCTCATCGCCGCGCCCGATCTGGCCTCCGGCGCCCTGATCGAGATCCCCTCGGCCGACAGCGCCCGGCTGACACGCAAGTTCCGCGCGATCTGGCGGCGCAACACCCCACCGTCGGGTCCGGCCGAACTGCTCGTCGAGCGGGCCGCGCGCCTGGAATCGGCCCGATCCCCGGCGCCGGAAAGGTCCGAATCACCCCGGTGAACCGGTCGGTACAGCGAAATGGTGCATATGCGGAGCCGACGGCTCTAGTCTGATAGCGCTACGCACTGTGGAGGTTGGATCAATGACGGTCGAGATCGTGACCGAGCCGGCGCCGGAGGACCTGTGGACCGGATCGGGCCGCGCGACCGGGGCGCCGCCGACGTCGATGATCGAGCGGATGACGCTCATCCTCGACGCGTTCGACGCCACCACCCCCACGCTGACCCTGCTCGGCCTGGCCGAACGCACGGGCCTGCCGCGCTCCACCGTGCACCGCATCCTCGATCAGATGATCCGCCTGCGCTGGCTCGCCCACACCCCGGGCGGCTACCGGCTGGGCCTGCGTGTGCTCGAACTGGGCGGGCTGGCCGCCGAGCAGAACGAACTGCGCGAAGTGGTCGGGCCGCTGCTCTACGAGCTGAGCCAGCGCACCGGGCTGATCGGGCACCTGGCCGTGCTCGACGGGCGCGAGGTGCTGTTCCTCGACCGCTCCGGCGGACGCAGCCGGGTCGCCATCCCGACCCGCGTGGGCGGCAGGCTGCCCGCGCACTGTACGGCGGTCGGCAAGGCGCTGCTGGCCACGCTGGAACCCGGGATCGCCGAGGCGTCACTGCGCGGCAACACCGTGCCGAGGACCGCGCGCACCATTGTCGACCGCGCCGAACTGCATCGCGAGCTGACCCGCATCCGCAACCGTCAGGGCGTGGCCGTGGACACCGAGGAATCGCTGCCCGGCGTGGGGTGCGTGGCGGTGCCGATCCGTGGTCGCGGGGTGGCCGTGGCCGCGATCTCGCTGTCGGGCACCGTGCACGGCGACCGCAGCGCGCTCGACACCGCCCGCCTGGCTCGTGCGCTGGCCGAGGTCGCCAAGGAGGCGGCCCGCACCCTGGCACCCCGGCACGGCCGCCCCCTGCCCTGACTCAGCCGCGCGGCGCCTTCGCCATCGCGCGCCCGGCCGCCCGGCCGGAGAAGATGCATCCCCCGAGGAACGTGCCCTCGAGCGCGTTGTAACCGTGCACGCCGCCGCCGCCGAATCCGGCGACCTCGCCCGCGGCGTAGAGCCCGGGGAAGGCCGAACCGTCCGGGCGCAGCACCTGTGAATCGAGATCGGTCTGCAAGCCACCGAGCGTCTTGCGGGTCAGGACGTTGAGCCGTACCGCGATCAGCGGGCCCTCGGCCGGGTCGAGAATGCGATGCGGCTTGGCCACCCGGCCCGCCTTGTCACCGAAGTACTTGCGGGCGTTGTGGATCGCGGCCATCTGCGCGTCCTTGGTGTAGGGATTGCGCACCTCCCGGTCGCGCGCGACGATCTGGCGTTCGAGATCGGCGGCGTCGAGCCGCGGGCCGCGGGCGATCGCGTTCATCCCGTCGACGAGTTCGGCCAGCGTGTCGGCGACGACGAAGTCCACCCCGTGCTGCTTGAACGCCTCCACCGGGCCCGGCGCGCCCTTGGCGACGCGGCTGCGCAACGTGAGTTTGAGGTCCTTGCCGGTGATGTCGGGGTTCTGCTCCGACCCCGACAGCGCGAACTCCTTCTCGATGATCGTCTGATTGAGCACGAACCAGGAGTAGTCGTGCCCGGTCGACAGAATCCGGCGCATGGTCTCGTTGGTGTCGAAACCGGGGAAACACGGTGCGGGCATGCGGATGCCGTCGGCGTCGAACCACAGCGAGGACGGGCCGGGGATGATCCGGATGGCATGGTCGGGCCAGACCGGGTCCCAGTTGTTGATGCCCTCGGTGTAGTGCCACATCCGGTCCCGGTTGACCAGCGAGGCACCGGCCGCCTCGGAGATCCCGAGCATCCGGCCGTCCACATAGGCGGGGACACCGGAGATCATCGTCTCCGGGCACGGGCCCAGCCGCTCGGTGGGCCAGTTGCGGCGGATCAGCTCGTGCGCGTGGCCGATCCCGCCCGAGCTCACCAGCACCGCGGGGGCGTGGAAGTCGAACTCGCCCACCACATCTCGGTTCGACGCGACACCGCGCTCGGTGTCGCTGTCGGCGAGCACGCTGCCACGGACCCCGGTGACGGCGCCGTCGCTGACGACCAGCTCGTCGACCCGGTGCCGGAAAGCGAAGCGCACCAGACCTTTCGCCTCACCCACGAGCACCGGTTCGAGGAAGACGCGCAGCACCTCGGGACCGGTACCCCAGGTGAGATGGAACCGCGGCACGGAGTTGCCGTGCCCGTCGGCCAGCCCGCCGCCACGCTCGGCCCAGCCGACCAGCGGGGTGACCCGTAAACCCAAGGCGTGCAGGTAGTCCCGCTTCTCGTCGGTGGCGAAGCGCACATAGGCCTGCGCCCACTGCCTGGCCATCCGGTCCTCGTCCTCGCGGTCGAACCCGGCCGAACCCAGCCAGTCCTGCAGGGCCAGCTCGTAGGAGTCCTTGATCCCCAGCCGACGCTGTTCGGGGCTGTCGACGAAGAACAGTCCGCCCAGCGACCAGAACGCCTGCCCACCGAGATTGGCGCGATTCTCCTGGTCGAGCACCAGCACCTTGCGTCCGGCCAGGACGAGTTCGTGGGTGGCGACCAGGCCCGCGAGCCCGGCGCCGACGACAATCGCGTCGGGAGTGAAATCTGCTAGCGGATCAGGCGCTGTGCTCGACATGCCCTGGAACGTAGCATTGGTGGGTCGGGGGTAGGGGAGAAGTCCTGGAAAACGCCCTGACCAGCGATGTTTCGTCGAGGAAAGGCCCACGATTTCCATGAAGGTCCGCACCCGTACCGGCGCCGCCGTGCTCACTCTCGCCGTCCTGGCGGGGCTCGGCGCCACCTCCTGCTCGAAGACCCGCTGGTGCGAGCGCGATCAGGGCGACGTCCTGGTCGCCGACTCCTACTGCGAACGCGGCGTCGCCGGCTACGAGTGGGAGCCCGACCACGACAAGCCCAAGTACAAGAAGAAGCCCAAGAAGCACTGATTCCGTGCCTGCGGCCTTGCGCCGCAGGCGATTCCGAGACGCGATCGTGGCACAAGGGATGCCGAGTTCGCGCCGTGCCGATGCCGGTCAGCGGGTATTCCCACCCTGAGCGCGCCGAATGCCCTTGCGGTGGACGGTGATCGCTCATTTCTCTATTTCTCACAACGGCGTGAGTGGGTGGGCACGATGACCAACCGGAAGGTAATTCGAATCGGCGTAGGACGGACAGCGCGAGCGCTGGCGGTGGTGCTACTGGCCGCAGGGATCGGGACAGCGATGTCCCAGACGACAGCGATGGCGCAGAACTGCGCGAGCATCGATGTCGTCGTCGCCCGTGGCACCAACGAACCCGGCTACCTGGGAGCGGTCATCGGTGACCCGCTCTACGCGGTACTGAGCGCTCAGCTACCGGTCGACACCACCGCCCACCGCGTCGAATATCCCGCCGACCTGCTGGTTCCCTCCTCGGTCAGCGACGGCACCCGGGCGATGACCGCGCACGTGATGGCCCAGGCCGCGGCCTGCCCCGACCAGCGCTTCGTCCTGGTCGGCTACTCGCAGGGCGCCGCGGTGACCCACGGCGTGCTGGGCTCGCCCGCCATGATGCTGCTGCCCGGGATGTATGTGCTGCCCGGGGAACTGTCGTCGCGGGTGGTCGCGGTGCTGCTCTTCGGCGATCCGCTGCGGCTGGTGGGCCAGGGCGTCGCGCCGCTGTACGCGGGCCGCACGGCGAACTACTGCACCGCGGGTGATCCGGTGTGCGCGGGCGGGATCTTCCCGGCCGCGCACGGTGCCTACGGCTGGTCCTTCGGGGCGGCCGCCGGGCAGGTGAACGCGCGGTTGTGAGCCCGCCGCTCAGGCGCCGGGCATCACCCCGGACAGGACAGCGCCGATCTGCGCGACCGCGCGATCGACGCTGCCCGTCGGCTGGAACAGGTGACTCAATGTCAGCCGCACCATGATCTCGACGATGCCGACGACCTCGTCGTCGGTGAGCTCGTCGAAGCGGTACTGCTCGCGCACGGTGGCGGTGAGTGCGGCGACGGCCCGGCCGAGCACCGGCTCCGGATCGCTGACCAGCGCGGGCAGCAGGGCGGTGTCGGCGTCCTGCCGGGCCGAGAGCACGGCCTTGATCAGGGTGTTGTCGCCCGCGGTTCGCAGCGTGTACTCCGCCGCCGCGGTCATCCCGGCGATCGGGTCGGTGCGGTGGGCGGCGAGCGTTTCTGCGATCCCGGTCAGGTAGATCCCGGTCTCGCGCTCGATCAGCGCGTCCGCGAGCGCCTGTTTGGTGCCGATCTCCTTGTACAGCACCGGCCTGCTGATGCCGACTTCCTTGGCCACCCGCGACATGTTCACCGACCCCCAGCCCTCGGTGATGACCATCGTGCGGGCGGCGTCGAGCATGCGATCGCGCAGCAGCTGACGCATTTCGGCGTGAAAGTTCGGCGATTCGGCCACCTCCGCAGCATACATGTGCCGGTCGATCGACACGTTCGTTGACAATCTGGCCAAATGTGTATCCATACGGAACACAAACCGCTATGTTGTAAACGAAGGCGACTCCGGATGAGCATCTGTCCGGGTCTCGGCGATGAGGAGAATGGCAATGACGACATCTCGGATCGGTGACCACGACGCGTCCACCGCGCCACCGCACTGGCGTGATCCCAAGCGCTACCTGTGGCTGTTCGGTCTCATCGCCCCCAGCGCGACACTGCTGGCGATGGGCTTCGTGTGGGCGTTCGACCAGCTCGGCTGGCAAGCGGTCGCGCCGGTGTGGTGGTGGCTGGGCCCGATCCTGCTCTACGTCCTGCTGCCGATCCTGGATCGCTTCTTCGGCCCCGACGGCGAGAATCCGCCCGAGGAGGTGATGGCGCGGCTGGAGAACGACCGGTACTACCGCTACTGCACCTACGCCTACATCCCGCTGCAACTGGTCAGCCTGGTCCTGGCCTGCTACCTGTGGACCGCGACCGACCTGTCGTGGCTGGGTATCGACGGCGGGCTGGGACTCGTCTCGAAGATCGGCCTGGCCTTCACCATAGGCGCGATGGGCGGCATCGGGATCAACACCGCGCACGAACTCGGCCACAAGAAGGACGAACTCGAACGCTGGCTGTCCAAGATCACTCTGGCCCAGACCTTCTACGGCCACTTCTACATCGAGCACAACCGCGGCCACCACGTGCGGGTCGCCACGCCGGAGGACCCGGCCAGCGCCCGGTTCGGCGAATCCTTCTGGGGCTTCCTGCCGCGCAGCGTGTGGGGCAGCCTGAGCTCCGCCTGGGAGCTCGAGCGCACCCGCCTGCAGCGCCTGGGCACCAGCGTGTTCTCGCTGCGCAACGACGTGCTCAACGCCTGGCTCATGTCGGTGGTGCTGTGGGGCGCGCTGGTCGTGGCCTTCGGTCCGGCGATTCTGCCGTTCCTGCTGATCCAGGCCGTCTACGGCTTCTCGCTGCTCGAGACGGTGAACTACCTCGAGCACTATGGACTGCTGCGGCAGAAGACGGCCTCGGGCCGCTACGAGCGCTGCACCCCCGAGCACAGCTGGAACTCCGACCACATCGTCACCAACATCTTCCTCTACCACCTGCAGCGCCACAGCGACCATCACGCCAACCCCACCCGCCGCTACCAGACCCTGCGCCACATGGACGGCGCCCCCGAACTGCCCAGCGGCTACGCGAGCCTGATCGGCCTGGCCTATCTGACGCCGCTGTGGCGCAAGGTGATGGACCATCGCGTCCTGGCCCACTACCAGGGCGACATCACCCGGGTGAACATCCAGCCCGCCAAGCGGGAGCGGGTCCTGGCGAAGTACGGAGCGGCCTGATGTCCTACGTCTGCCCCGTGTGCGACTACGTCTACGACGAGCGGAACGGCGCTCCCCGTGAGGGTTTCGCCCCAGGCACCGCCTGGGAGTCCATTCCCGACGACTGGTGCTGCCCCGACTGCGGCGTGCGCGAGAAGCTCGATTTCGAACCGGCCGGAGAGGTGTCCCGATGACCGACTACAAGCTCTACCAGTGTGTGCAGTGCGGATTCGAATACGACGAGGCGCTGGGCTGGCCCGAGGACGGTATCGCCCCCGGCACGCGCTGGGACGAGATCCCCGACGACTGGTCCTGCCCGGATTGCGGTGCGGCCAAGGCCGATTTCGACATGCGGGAGGTGAGCCGCGGATGAGCGGGCGTGTCGTCATCGTGGGCACCGGTGTCGCCGGTGCCACCGCGGCCCAGACCCTGCGCCGCGAGGGCTACGCCGGCGAGATCGTGCTGCTCGGCGCCGAACCCGACCTGCCGTACCGGCGGCCCGCGGTGTCCAAGGAACTGCTCGCCGCCACCGCCTCGTTCGAGCGCGTCCTGCTGAAACCGGTCAAGTTCTGGGCCGACAACGCGATCGAGCTGCGCCCGGCGACCCGGGTGGAGTCCGTCGACACCGACCGGGCCACCGTGCGTCTGCACACCGGTGAACAGCTCGGCTACGACAGCCTGCTGCTCGCGACCGGCGCACGCGCCCGCACGATCGAGACCGGCTCGCCGCGGGTGCACACCCTGCGCGGCCGCGCCGATGTCACGGCATTGCAGTCGGCGATCGATACGGGTGGTTCGCTGCTCGTGCTCGGCGGTGGACTGATCGGGTGCGAGGTCGCCGCGACCGCCCGCGGGCTCGGCGCGCGGGTCACCCTGCTCGAGGCGGGCCCGGCCCTGCTCGACCGGATCGTGCCCGCGGCGGTCTCGGAGGTGGTGCGCGCACTGCATCGCGAGCACGGCGTGATCGTCGAGAACGATGTCAGGACAGCCGAACTCGCCGAAGGCGGCGAGGGTGTCACGGCCACCACCGCGGACGGCCGCGTCTTCGGCGCCGCCGCCGCGCTGATCGCCATCGGTTCGGTGCCCGATACGGCGCTGGCCGAGGCCGCGGGCATCGCGGTGAACGACGGCATCGTCGTCGACCAGCATTACCGCACGTCCGCACCGGGGGTGTTCGCCGCCGGTGACGTGGCCAGTGCCTTCCATCCGCACCGCGGTGTCTTCGAACGCGCGCAGCACTGGAATGCCGCGCTGTCCGACGGCGCCGCCGCGGCCAGGGCGATCCTCGGCCTGCCCGCCACACCGGCCGAGATCCCCTGGGGCTGGACGGATCAGTACGGGGTGTCGATGCAGTTCGCCGGGTGGATGCACCCGCACGACGAACTGGTGGTCGAGGGCGATCCGGCCGCCCGGGACTTCCTCGCGGTGGCTCTGCGCGAGGGTCGCCCGGTCGGCGCGGTCGCCATGGCCAGACCCCGCGAGCTGCGGGCCGCACGCGCGCTCATCGCGGCGGGTGAGCCGTGGGCCGCGGAGCCTGCGCACGCCCGGTGATCGTGTCGGTGCGCTGAACTATCCTCGGCTGCGCCATGATTGATCTCACCGCCTTTCCGCTGCCCTTCCACGTCGCCCACAGATGCCCGGTCGCACCGGTCCGCACCCTGCGAGAACAGCAGATGATGCAGCTCAGTGCCCACATCCGCGCCAAGCCGCAGTGGTTCGTCAAGCGCGACGATCCCGGGATCGAGGCCAAGTGGACGCGGGAGGCGGCCGAGCAGGGCCTCACCGAGGCCCAGATCCGTTATGTGCTCGCCGAATTGGCGTCCTACGCCGCACAGCGCGACGAGCGGACCGGAATCGAGGTGTCGGCCGTGGACGGCGTCTGGCATTCGGACTCGCTGATCGAGGACGAACTGCGCGACCGGCTCGCCGCGGCGGTGCGGCCCCTCGAAGATGTCCCGGATGCCGAGCTGGACTGGCATCCGGGCTCCGACGGTCAGGTGCTGGATCTGGTTCACCCCTCGCTGTTCTGTCGCGTGCGCGGGGTGAGCCAGGCGGCGGACGCGCCGTGGCCTGCGACGGATCGTGGCATCGCTCGGTACGCGCTGTCGGAGAAGTTCCAGTGGCTGCCCACCGATGTCGAGGTCGGTGCCGACGGCGAGGTCGAGTTCGCCTCCTACGTCAACAATGTCCATCCGGAGACCCACCGCGATCTCGCGGCGGTGCTGCCGGTGCTGTTCGCGCGGATGCGGCCGCTGTTCGAGAACGTGCTCACGGATCTGCGTCATCCGCGGCCGCCGCGGATCACCGCCGATCCCTTCGACTGGTATCCGGCGGATTGGGACGGGGAGGAGCCGGAGGAGCCCGGCGACGATGCCGACGAGGCGGCCTGGGAGGCCTACGAAGCAGCCTCGGAAGCCTACGACGAGGCCGCCGACGAGCGCTGGCGGAACCGTCGCCCGATCGTGCCCGACGCCCCGGAATACGACGCGCCCGCACCGGTCGACGACGCGTCCCGGGTCGATCTGCGCGGCAGGCGCCTGCAGGTGATCGTCAAGCTGGCCACCATCCACCTCACCCCGGACAAGCCCGAATACCCCGGCGGCTCCTGGCATGTCGAAGGCATGATGAACGAGCGCATCGTCTCGACGGGCATCTACTACTGGGACGCGGCGAACATCACCGACAGTGAGCTCGGCTTCCGCGCCGCCATCGACGACCCGCACTACGAGCAGAACGACGCGACGGGCATGCGCGAGGTCTACGGCCTCGACGACGAAGACCCGCTGAACCAGTTCCTCGGCTCGGTCCCGACGACAGCGGGCCGCTGCCTGGCCTTCCCGAACATCCTCCAGCACCGCGTCGCCCCCTTCCGCCTGGCCGACCCCACCCGCCCCGGCCACCGCAAGATCCTGGCGTTCTTCCTGATCGACCCCACCACCCCGATCACCTCCACCGCCGACATCCCACCCCAGCAACCCTGGTCGCCGACCACCACCATGACCCGCGCCGAAGCCGAAGCCTTCCGCGAGGAACTCATGAAAGAGCGCAAGTACTTCGTCGACGAACACAACGAAGACCTCTACGAACGCGAATTCTCCCTCTGCGAGCACTGATTCGCCGTGGAAGGGCCGACGCCTACCGGTTACCGGCGTCGGCCAACGTCGGCGCGACCGGGCCATCCGCCGTGTCGGACCGCTGTGGAGCGGTCGGGCTCAGCGCAGGAGGTCGGTGAGGGTTCGGGTGGTGGGTTCGGGAAGGTAGATGGCGCACCGGCTGATGAGGGCGCGGATGGCGTGGGTGGCTTCCGGGGCGAGGGGAGCGTGGTCGAGGATGTCGAGTTCGTTGGCGAGGGTGAGCAGGGCGAAGTCGGGGAGATCGGCGGCCGTCAGCGGGCGGGTTTCGCCGGTGAAGCGGTCGGTCAGGGGGAGCGGGGATTCACCGAGGTGCGGGTAGGTGGCCGCGCGATCGCAGGCGCCGTAGTGGTAGACGAGGGACTCGGCGGTGGCGCCGAGGGCGGTGCGGAGGCGGGCGCGCTGGCCGGGGCCCAGCAGCGGGTGGGGGAAGCCGTCGGTGCCGTAGGTGGCGTGGGTGAGGGCGGCGAGGCGGACCCGGGGGCCGCCACCCAGGGTGGTGACCAGGTCGTGGACGCGCCGCAGGTGATCGAGCAGATCGCCGCCGGGGTGGTCGAGCAGGGCGGCGCCGAGTTCGCGCAGCAGCGCCAGGGCGGGCCACGTCGAGGCGGTGTCCGCGAGGATTCGGGCCAGTGCCGCGGGCTGATCGCGCGCGACGAGGTGACCGGCCCCGGGCACGTGGGCCACCGTGGCGTGGGGAGCGAGGTCGAGCAGGTCGGCGGCGTCGGCGTCGGTGACCGCTGAACCGAGATCACCGCGGACCAGCAGGATCGGCAGGTCGAGACCGGCGGTGATCTGCCGCAGCCGCGGCACCTGGGTGAGCGTGTCCTCCACGAAATCCCGGTAGCGATCGAGCAATCCGCCCGCACCGAGGAAACCGCGGACCCGGTCCGCGTCGAGGCCGGGGACGACATCCACCAGCACCAGACCCGCCACCTTCGCGCGCGTGGACGGATCGGCGAGCGCCGCCACGGCGGCGAGCCCGCCCAGCGACGCGCCGACGATCACACAGCCGGGTTCGGCGTCCACCAGTGCGGCGACATCGGCCGCGCACGGTGCCAGTGCGTCCAGTGTGCCGTCGCTGTCGCCGTGTCCGCGCTGGTCGAAGGCCACACAGCGCAGCCCGTCCGCGACGAGGCTGTCGACGACCGGCGCCCACACCCGGCGCCGTTCCCCGCCCGCGTGCAACAGCAGAACCGTCGGCCCGTCACCCACCTCGTCGCCGCGCAGGACGGCATCGGGACGGACCAGGTTCCTGGGTCGGAATACGTTGTGCTCGCCCATGACTCACCCCCACGTCGAGTAGCTCGACGCCGAGGCTACCCCGCCCGGCCCACGTCCGGCAGGCCGAGTGAGGACGCGCTCGCTCCGGACGCGAACGGCCCGGTCACGACCGTGGACAGGTCGTGACCGGGCCGCGTAACCGCGGGAACTACCAGTGCACGCCCGGCAGGATCCGGCTCATCCGGGCCGCGGAACCCGGAACCACCATGAGCGGGGTGAGCACGGGCGCCAGCGCGGTGAGCGCGTTGCGGGACGGCTCGGCGGGTGCGGCGGGCTCCACCGGCTCCGCGACCACGGTCGCGACGGCCGGTTTGCCCTGGGCCGCGGTGGATTCCCCGAACAGGCGGAAGCCGGTGTGCATGATCGTGCGCTTGAGCGAGGGCAGGAACATCTCCACCGCCTGGGCGAACGTCCCGACCGGGGTGTCGATGCGGTCGGGCCGCTCGAGCAGCGCGCGCACGACGATATCGGCGGCCCGCTCGGGCTCGGGCAGCGGCAGCGCCCGGTACAGATCGGTCGGGGCGACCATGGGCGTGCGCACCAGCGGCATCCGGATCGAGGTGAAAGTCACTCCGGCGCCGCGGTTCTCGACGGCGGCGATATCGCTGAAGTTGTCCAGCGCCGACTTGCTGGCCGCGTAGGCGGCGAAGCGCGGAACCTTGGTCTGCACCGCGATCGAGGAGATGTTGACGATGTGACCGAAGTGCCGCTCCCGCATCGAGGGCAGCAGCGCCAGGATCAGCCGCACCGCGCCGAAGTAGTTCACCGCCATGGTGCGCTCGAAATCGTGCATGCGGTCGACCGAATTGGCGACCGAACGGCGGATCGAGCGGCCCGCGTTGTTGATCAGGTAGTCGACGTGACCGTGCTCGGCGAGCACCTGCCGCACCAGGGTGTCCACGCCGGCGGCATCGGTGATGTCGCACGGATAGGTGAACGCGGTGCCACCCTCGGCCCGCACGGATTCCGCCGCGGCGGTGAGGTCTTCGACGCCGCGGGCCACCATGAGCACGATCGCCCCCCGGCGCGCGACGGCCTGCGCCGTGGCCAGCCCGATACCCGAGGACGCGCCGGTGATCAGCACCGTCCGGCCCGAGAGCGGATGTGCGTGCGGGGCCGGGCGGCCGCGGTTCGGGTCGAGATTGGCCCGCCAGAAATCCCACAGCTTGTCCGCGTAGGTGGCGAAGGCGGGCACCGTCAGCCCGGGCAGTTGCGCGCGGGTGGACTCGGAGACGAACTCGGCGGTGAATCCCACGTGCGGTGCCACCGCCGCCGGAATCCCGGCCTGCTCGAACAGGAAATCGCGCACCGCGTGCGCGCCGGGCAGATGCCCGATCCCGGTGAGCGCGCGGGCGCTGCCGGGCACCGTGCCGATGCCCGTGGGCCCGCCCGCGGCCGTGGCCAGCGCGCGGTAGATCTCCCCGAACGGCTGTGGCTCGGGGTTGACCAGGTGGAACGTGCGCCCGTCGAGGCCCTCGCGCCGCACCAGGCGCACCATCGCCTCGGCGACGTAGTCGACCGGCACCACATTGGTGGCGCCGAGATCGGGCAGCGGCAGCGGCAATTCGGCGGGCAGCGCCGCCAGCGCGGAGATGGCGGAGAAGAAGTAGTAGGGCCCGTCGATCTTGTCCATCGCGCCGGTACGCGAATCACCGACCACGATCGCCGGCCGGTAGACCCGCCAGCGCAGGTCCTCGGCCTCGCGGACCAGTTTCTCGGCCGCGAACTTGGTGCGGTGGTACGGCGAGGTGAGGTTCTGCCCGAGGTCGAAGTCCTCCTCGAAGAACTTGCCGCGGTGATCACCCGCGACCGCCACCGAGGACACGTGGTGCAGCACGGCGCCGAGCTTGCGCGCCAGCGCGATCACCGACCGGGTGCCCGCCACATTGGCTGCGTGCGCGGTCTCCTCGTCGGCGGTCATGTCGTAGACCGCGCCCAGGTGCAGCACGTGGTCGGCCCGCGGGGCACCGTCACCCAGGCCCAGACCGGGGGCCGTGAGGTCGCCGACCAGGGCGAACACGCGGTCGCTGTCGGGGTGCTTCGCGGTCAGTTCGGTGAACTTGGCCAGCGATTCGGCACGCACCAGCACGTGCACGATCGCGGTGGGATCGGCCGCGAGCAGCCCCTGCACCACTCGCCGACCCAGAAATCCGGTACCGCCTGTCACGATGTAGGAAACCATCGCCCCTCCTGAAAATCTTGGAAAACGCCTGTCGCGCAACAGTGATCCGGCATGCGGCGGTGGATGCGGAGACCGACGGACGAAGTCCGGCTGCACGGTGGCGGGAATGAGAGAACCGGGCACATCGTCGTCCCGGGTACGCCTACCGTACTCGTCAGTAACTTGTTCGGGCAAGCGCGCGGCGGCCGATACCCGTGTGGGGTTTGTCACCCGTTGTCGCAGGTCAAAGGGTGTGTGTGACAGACCATTTCAGTAACTCGCGGTTTCGGACAACATGCCGCTACCGGGCCGCGGCGGCCCGGTAGCGGCTGGGGTCAACGCAGATCGCGGCGCCGGAAGGCGAGGACTCCCACCGCGAGACCGGCCGCCGCGACGGCGAGCAACCAGGCGAGCGGTGCCGGTGCGAAGGCGGCGCCGGGCAGCTTCGGCGGATGGATGAACGGCACCAGATCCAGCATCCACTGCGGCAGCCCGCCGAGCGAGCCGAGCAGGAAGACCACGATCATCGCGCTGAGCACGGCCCAGGCGAGCGCGGCGTACTTCGGCACCACACCGAACAGCAGCATCGCCACGGCGGTCAGCACCCACACCGCGGGCAGCTGCACCGCCACCGCGCCGAGCGACTGGCCGATCTTGTCGGCCGTCCCGCCCTCGGTCGCGCCCCACACCACGCCGATGCCCAGTCCGCAGACCAGCAGTGCCACCGCGGGCCCGGCCACCGCGAACAGCAGATGACTGCTCGCGTACCGCACCCGTCCGACCGCGGCCGCCAGCACCGTCTCGGCCCGCCCGGAGTTCTCCTCCTCGTGCAGCCGCAGCACCGATGACACCGAATAGGCGGCCGCCGCGGCGGCGAGCATGGTGATCGCGTAGGCGATGAACGACTTCTCCAGATCGGCCGAACCACCGAGGGAGGTGACCACGTCCTTCAGCGTGCCCGAATCGTCGAGCATGCCGCCGATGCTCTGCACCGCACCGCCGATGAGCAGGCCGTAGAGCCCGAAGCCGATCGTCCAGGCGAGCAGCGAGCCGCGCTGCAACCGCCACGCGAGACCCACCGGGCCAGCCAGCCCCGCACCCGCGGCCGCCGGACCGGCGCGATCGGCGAGCATCCCGGCACCCAGATCGCGCGTGCGCAGCAACTGATAGGCGAGGGCCGTGGCCAGCGCGCCGAGCGCGGCCAGCAGGATCAGCACCCACCAGCGCTCCTGCGCGAACGGCCGGATCTGCAGGCACCAGCCCAGCGGCGAGAACCACGACAGCACGCCGTTGCCCGCGTCACCGACCGCGCGCACCGCGAACGCCGCCCCCAGCGCCGCGAACGCGACACCCCGGGCGATGCGCGCCCCGCTGCTCACCTGCGCGGCGACGGCGGCGATCGCACCCCAGACGAACCCCGACCCGGCCAGTGCCGCCCCGAAGGCGACCGAGCCCGCGACGGGCAGATCGGTGGCCATCAGCGAAGCGGCACAGACGATTCCGGCCACCGCGGCGGCGCCGTAGGTCAGCAGCAACGCGCCCGTGAGCCCGGCGAAACGGCCGATGCTGGTGGCGCCCACCAGTTCCGCGCGACCGGTCTCCTCCTCGACCCGGGTGTGCCGGACGACGGTGAGCACCGCGGCGATGGCGATCAGCGCGTACATCGCCCCGGCCTTCCAGGTGCCGATCGAGCCCAGCGCGGAACTGAAGACGGGCCCGTACATGGCGATCAGCGCGGGACTGGCCGCGGTGGTCGCGGCGAACTGGTCCAGTTGCTGCTGGGTGCTGTAGAGGTCCTTGATCGAGACGATCTGCAACGCGGGCATGAGCCCGATCAGCAGCGCCCACAGCGGGGCGATCACCCGGTCGCGGCGCAGCGACAGGCGCAGCATCTGCCCGGTCCCCGCGAATTCGCCTGCGCCGAAGGGGGTTTCGGTGAACGGCGGCCGGGCCGCGACGGTGGTCATGCCCGCACCGCCGCTTCGCTCGGGTCCTGGTCGACGTGGTAGTGCCGCAGGAACAGGTCTTCCAGGGTGGGTGGCGCGGAGGTCAGGCCGCGCACCCCGGCGTCGCCGAGGACCCGGATGAGTGCGCCCAGGTGTTCGGCGTCGACCTGGCAGCGCAGGGTGGAGCCATCGCGTTCGACATCGTCGACGCCGGGCAGGGCGGCCACGTCGCCGGGATCGCCGGTGAGCTCGGCGGTGATGGCGGTGCGGCTCAGGTGCCGCAGCTGATCCAGCGAACCGGATTCGACCGTGCGGCCCGCCCGGATGATGGTGACCCGGTCACAGAGATGCTCGACCTCCGACAGGATGTGACTCGACAGCAGCACCGTCGCCCCGCGACCGGCCGCCTCGCGCACACAGTCCTGGAAGACCTGTTCCATCAGCGGGTCGAGTCCGGAGGTCGGCTCGTCGAGGATGAGCAGATCGGCGTTCGCCGAGAACGCCGAGACCAGGGCGACCTTCTGCCGGTTGCCCTTGGAATAGGCGCGCGACTTCTTGGTGGGATCCAGTTCGAACCGGTCGATCAGGGCGTCCCGGCGCTGCTGGTCGATCCCGCCGCGCATGCGGGCCAGCAGGTCGATCGTCTCACCGCCCGACAGCGACGGCCAGAGCGTGACATCGCCGGGGACATAGGCGATCCGGTGATGCAGGGCGACGGCATCGGTCCACGGATCGCGCCCGAACAGGCTCGCTTCGCCACCGCTCGCGCGCAGGACGCCGAGCAGCACGCGGATCGTGGTGGACTTGCCCGCGCCGTTGGGGCCGAGGAACCCGTGGATCTCGCCGGGCCGGACCGTGAGGTCCAGGCCGTCCAGAGCGGTGAAACGGCCGAACGTCTTGCGCAGGCCCCGGATCTCGACGACCGGGTCGGAGGTGGCAGTGGGCATCTTCTACTCCTCGGTGAGGGTGTCGAACAGTGTCGAATCGGTGAGCATGCCGTGGGTGTAGAGCTCGAGCGCGGGCATCGTCAGCTCGTCGGAGAGATCGCGGATCGCGGCGCGGTAGTCGAGCTTTCCTTCGCGCTGGATGCGCATCTGCATGGCCAGGTTCATCGCCCCGACGTGGCAGAGCACGATGTAGCGTGCGCGCGCGGCCGGATCGCGGCTGGGCTTGATCATGCCCTCGGCGACCGCGGTCTGCAGGTACTGCTCGGCGTCGCCGATCATGTGCTCGAGCAGCGATTCGGCGAGCGCGCCGCCGGCCTGGAAACTGCGCAGCATGTACGCGACCAGGGGCGCGTAGACCTCGACCTCGGCCATCGCGTTCAGCATGGCGGTCGGGCCGCTGGTGCGGATGACGCGCAGCTTCTCGTCCCGGATGATCTCGAGCACCCGCTCGTCGCAGGTCGCGCGCAGGCCGTCCTTGGATCCGAAATGGTGATTCACCAGGCCGGGAGACACGCCCGCCGCCGCGGCGATGGCCCGGACCCCGACCCCGAATCCCTGTTCGCCGAACAGGTTGATCGCGGTGTCGCGGATGCGGGCTGCCGTACTCAGATCGAGGGTTGAACGCATGTTCAATATGTTAAACGCGCGTTCAATCCCTTGGCAACCCCTTCCGTCCCGCTAGTGTCGAAGACATGGCTACCGGCACATCGACGACGGCAGGACATCTCCGCGCGGCACTGGACGGACCGTGGCGCGACATCAGGGAACAGGCGCGCGTACAGCTCGCCGACGACAGCTTCACCGACGATCCGGAACTCGACATCCACGCGGCCAGGGCCCGGGTGCTCGGGCAGATGAAGGCCATCGCCACGATGGGCTATCCCGAGCGCGGCTTCCGCCCCGAGAACGGTGGCACCGGCGATCCGGGCGGCGCGGTCACCGGGCTGGAGATGCTGGCCTACACCGACCTGTCGCTGTGGGTGAAATCCGGTGTGCAGTGGGGTCTGTTCGGCGGCGCGGTGGAGAACCTGGGCACCGAACGCCACCGCGACTACATCGAACGGCTGATCTCGCTGGACCTGCTCGGCTGCTTCGCGATGACCGAATCCGGCCACGGCAGCGACGTGGCCGACCTGGAGACCACCGCCACCTACGACCCGGCCACCCAGGAATTCGTCATCCACACCCCGACCCCGTCGGCGCGCAAGGACTACATCGGTGGCGCCGCCGTGCACGCGCGGATGGCCGCGGTCTTCGCGCAGCTGATCACCAACGGTGAGAAACAGGGTGTGCACTGCCTGCTGGTGCCGATCCGCGACGAACTCGGCGCCGACCTGCCCGGCGTGACCACCTACGACGACGGCCTCAAGGGCGGCCTGCCCGGTGTCGACAACGGCCGCATCGTCTTCGACCACGTCCGGGTCCCACGGGAGAACCTGCTCAACCGCTACGCCGACGTCGCCCCGGACGGCACCTACAGCTCCGAGATCGAGAACCCGAGCCGCCGCTTCTTCACCACCCTGGGCACGCTGGTGCGCGGCCGGGTGAGCGTCGGCGGCGCCGCGGCGGCGGGCACGCGGGTGGCGCTGAGCATCGCCGTGCGCTACGCGCTGGCGCGCCGCCAGTTCTTCGATCCGGACAGCGGTGAGGAGACCCTGCTGCTGGACTACCGCAGCCATCAGCGCAGGCTGCTGCCGCTGGTCGCGAAGTCCTTCGCGCTGGCCTTCGCGCAGAACGACCTGGTGCGCCGGATGGACGTGATCCAGCGCGGCGACGAGACCGAGCCGGCCGCCCAGCGCGCGCTGGAGAAGCGCGCCGCCGGGTTCAAGGTCGCGCAGACCCGGCACGCGACCAGGGCCATCCAGGAGTGCCGTGAAGCCTGCGGCGGCGCGGGCTATCTCACCGAGAACCGCCTGGTGACCCTCAAGGCCGACACCGATGTGTTCACCACCTTCGAGGGCGACAATGTGGTACTCACCCAGCTCGTCGCCAAGGAACTGCTCACCGCCTACTCCGACGAGGTCCGCGATCTCGACGCCATGGGCTGGGTGAAGTTCGCCGCCACCATGGCCGGTGACGTGGTGCGCAAGCGCTCCGGTGTGCGCCAGCTGATCCAGACCCTGCGCGACCGCAGCGACGAGACCGTCGACGAGGGTGACCTGTCCAAGCGCTCGGTGCAGCTGCAGCTGTTCGCCGACCGCGAGGACTACCTGCTGCGCACCGCCGCGCACCGGCTGCGGGCCAGGGCCGCCGACACCGGCCCGTTCGAGGCGTTCAACAACGCCCAGGACCACATCCTGGCCGCGGGTTCGGCGCACATCGATCGCCTGGTGCTCGAGGAGTTCGTCGACGGCATCGCCACCATCGAGGACGAGGAGGCCAGGGCACTGGCCGAGACCGTGTGCGATCTCTACGTGTACGCCACCCTCGAGGAGAATCTGGCCTGGTACATCATGCACCGGTTCATGTCGGTGGAGCGGGCCAAGTCGGTGCGCCGCGGCGTGAACGAGCTCGTCGACCGGCTGCGGCCCGACGCGCTCACCCTGGTCGAGGCGATGGGTGTGCCGGAGACGATGCTGCGCGCCGAAATGCTGCACGACGCCAGCGTTTTCGACCGCCGATAGCGGATCAGCGGCGGCCCGGCCCCCTGGGCGGGGCCGCCGCGAGCCCGCATCCGGCGATCGCCATCGCCGCCGCGGCCGCCGCACCGCCGAGCACATCGGTGAGGTGGTGATAGCCCAGCTCGAGCATTCCCGCCGCGCTGGACACCAGCGCGAGCAGCGTCAGTGCCGTGACCGCGATCCGCGCCCGCGTGCCGCTCACCAGGCAGGCGAAAGTCGTTGCGACGGCGACCAAGTGGACGGTGTGCCCGCTGGGATAGGCGAGATAGTCGTGTAACTGCCTGTCCCACAGCGGTTTCAGCAACCAGGCGTTGACGGCGACGGCGAGCGCGGGCACCACGAGCATCGTCGCCGCCTCGCGTGGGCGCCCGCGCAGCGCGAACCAGGCGAACGCGGCCAGCCACAGGCCCAGCACCACCGGAGTGTTGCTGGGCGCGACGAGCCAGTGCGCCGCGCCGGGGGACAGGGCGTCGGTGACCGGGACCGCGACGGCGGTGTCTAGCGCGGTGGGCCCGTCGTCGGCGGGGAAGGTCAGCGGGAGGGCGACGGTCAGCGCGGCGCCCGCGCCGACCGCGGTCACCCGGGCAGCGCTCGCGCGGTCGATCACCGCCGTGACGATAGCGGGTGGGTCAGGCCGGACCGTAGGTGAGCACCGCGGTCACCACGAACCACAGCACCCACACGATCGCGATGACCATGCCGATGGCCAGGGTGATCCGCAGGAACGCCCGGCCGAAATCCAGATCGCCGGTCACCCTCGGGTAGAGCTTCCACGGGCTGTACCAGGGCGCGACCAGGCCGCCGCTCTGCGCCTCGCTCTCGAGCCGGGCCTGCTCCTCGGCATAGGCCTCGGCCTGGGCCTGGGTGGGCCCGCCGTGCCACAGCGTCACGTCCACCGGGCCCAGGAAACCCTCGTTGAGCAGGTCCTGCGGCGCGGGCAGGTAGGGCAGGATGCCCAGGCCGCGGAAGGCGACGGCGATGTCGTTGGCCGTCCAGAGGTTGTGTTCCTTGGCGGCCAGCACCTCGAAGTACTCCTCGAGCCGGTGCGGGTCGTCGGTGACGATCACATCGAAACTCGGATCGTTCCAGCCCTGGTGCACATCGATCCGCGCGCCCCGCATGGGCACGATCACCCCGAGCCCGTGCACCGCGCGCTGGCCGAGCCCCCGCGCGGCCAGGTAGTCCTGCAGGGCGAAGGTGTGCTCGCGCGAGCGCTCCAGCGGGGTCGACTTCTCCGCGCCCGCGAACCGCGCGATCTCGCCGGAGACCATCCAGGGGCCGTTGAGCGGGATCTCCAGCACACCGTCCTGCGGCGCGGTGAAGGTCTCGGCCTCGATCACCACACAGCTCGTCGGCGTCCAGACCACGGCGTCGAAGTGGTGCAGCCGGTCGTTGTGGAACAGGCCGCAGTTGATCGTGGCCACCCCGTGCGGGCTGGCCGGGTCCTTCCAGGTGCGCAGCCAGTCGATCAGTGCCAGCTCGGCATCGGTGCCTGCCGCATTCTGCACGCGCACGAGCATGGAGTCCGCCCTTCTGGGTCGTTGGCGCCGCGGGCCGAGAACCGTTGGCGTACATCGTAGCTCGATTAGCGGCCGTTGCCCGGCAGGATGCGGGGGCGGGTGTCAGCTCGGCTCGGCGTCGAGCTCGCCCGCCTCGACGGCGGCGACCAGCGCGGCGTGGTCGGCCTCGGTGCGGTCGGCGTAGCGCACCGCGAAGCGGGTGATCGCCGTCTCGAAGCGGTCGTCCTCCTCGCCGTCACCGGCCAGATAGCCCGCCAGCGTGCGCGGATCGAGCGAGCGCGCGTGCGCCCGCGCCAGCAGCGCACCTGCCAGCCGACCGTAGTCGTCGAGGTCGTCGGCCGAGAGCCCGGCCGGGTCGATGCTGCCCTTGAGATTGCGGAACTGGCGGACGATGAACGGCAGCGGCTCGTCCAGCGCGACGGTGGTCCAGCCGAGCAGGATGTCGGTCTCGGACTGCACGGTCCGCGCGCCCACCACGATCCGCTCGCCCTCGTGCCGGTCCGCGCCCGCGGGCAGGAACGGCGCCAGCGCCGACGGCCGGGCCTGCTTGACCTGCAGCACCAGCGACTCACCGTCGTTGCCGTGCAGCAGGGCCACATAGCTGTGCAGGCCGACACTGCCCGTGCCGACGATCCGGAAGGCCACATCCGAGACGGCGAACCGGGCCAGCAGATTGCGCCGCGACTCGCGGATGGTGCCCGCGTACTGCTCGAGCCCGTCGATCACGGCCTCCCGCACCGCGTCGTCGACGGGAGTGAGAATCGGCGGATCGCTGACGAAGCGGTGCTTGCGGATGCCGGTCTCGTGGTCGTCGAGATGCTCGGTCCACTTCGCCACCACCTTGGCGCTGGTGTTCTTGCGCGCCTTCTTGGCGGCCTTCTTGAAGTCGTCGAGCAGATCCTCGGCCTTGGCCGAGGCCAGGATCGACTCGTCGGGCAGCGCGCTCCAGGACTGCATGAACGGCATCTCGGCCAGCTCGGCGACGGTGCCGCGGTAGGAACGGGCCGCATCGCGGGCGGCCCGGGCGCAGTCGTCCTCGTCGGCGCCGCTCTCGCGCCCGGCCAGCACCAGGCTGGCCGCGAGCCGTTCCAGATCCCACTCCCACGGGCCCAGGATCGTCTCGTCGAAATCGTTGATGTCCATCACGATCTCGCCGCGCTGGGTGCCGTAGAGCCCGAAGTTGGCCGCGTGCGCGTCGCCGCAGATCTGGGCGGGCAGGCCGCTGTCGGGCCCGGCCGCCAGATCGGCGGCCATCAGCCCGGCGGCGCCACGGAAGAAGGTGAACGGCGAGGCGGTCATCCGGCCGATCCGCAGCGGGATCAGCTCCGCGATGCGGCCCTCGTTGCTCGCCGCGACGAACTCGCGCACCGTCGGCCGGTCGGGGGCCGCGGCGTCGCGGTCGCGCCCGGTCACGGGGGCCCGTTCGGCGGCGGCCCGGCCACGCGCGAAGGCGTCCTCGGCGGAGAGATAGGAGCGCAGATCAATACCACTGTCGGACACGACGGTCCACGGTAGCGGGTCCGGCGGCGGTCGGCACCGGGGACGGCGGCGCACGGGTGATCCGCTGCGGTGTGTCGGCGTGGCCGGATGGCGCGATCACGGGTTCGTGCGGTATGCAGGGGCGTGGCAACCGAATCGGGAACGCCGGGCACGCACGACACCGAAACCGGTGGCGTGTTCAGCGACCGCATCCTGACCGTGCCCAATGTGCTGAGCCTGGTGCGGCTGATCGGCATCCCCGTCTTCCTGTGGTTGATGCTGGTCCGTCACGCCGACGGCTGGGCGTTCACGCTGCTGATCGCCAGCGGGGTGACCGACTTCCTCGACGGCAAACTGGCCCGCCTGCTCGATCAGTCCTCGCGGCTGGGCGCGCTGCTCGATCCGCTCGTGGACCGGCTATACCTGGTCACGACTTTGGTGGCGTTCGTCGCACGCGGGCTGATCCCGTGGTGGATCGCGGTGATCCTGGTCGGCCGTGACCTGGTACTGACCGCGACACTGTCGGTGTACCGGCGCCGTGACCTGCCCGCGCCCGAGGTGATCTACCTGGGCAAGGCGGCCACCTTCGCGCTGATGTCGGCGCTGCCGTGGATCCTCACCGGGGAGATGGACTGGGCGGGGGCCGCTTTCGGCTGGGCCTTCGGCTGGGCCCTGCTCATCTGGGGTACCGCCCTGTATGTCTGGACCGGCGCGCTCTACGCCGGACTGGCCGTCGCCGTGGCGCGATCGATACCGCCTGTGCCGCACCGCGGCAGCTAGTCGATACTGTTACGCGCAACGTCGACGACGAAAGGACGTCCTGTGACCCGGACCCCTGAGGATCTGCGCTACACCGAAGAGCACGAATGGGTGCGTCGGACCGGCCCCACGGCGGTCCGTGTCGGCATCACCGACTACGCCCAGTCACAGCTCGGTGACGTGGTGTTCGTCCAGCTGCCCGACGTCGACAAGGACGTGACCGCGGGCGAGAGCATCGCCGAGGTCGAGTCGACCAAGAGCGTGTCCGACATCTACGCGCCGCTCACCGGCAAAGTCGTTGCGGTGAACGAGGATCTGGTGCAGTCGCCGGAGACGCTCAACACCGATCCGTACGACGAGGGCTGGCTGTTCGACCTCGCCTTCGATGACGAGTCGGCACTCGATTCCGTCCTCGGTGAACTGCTGGATGCGGCGGGTTACCAAGGAGTTATCGGGGGCTGAGCAAGCCTTCACAGTTCTCCCTGCACGGGTGCGCCCCGGCAGGGTACGGTCAAAGCCAAGCGGATACGTCGGGGAATCGACGCCGGGATCTTTCCTGGCGATGTGATCGCGCCGGTCGTGTCGCCGAATGAAGCACCTGCTTGCATGGATAATCAGGTTCGAGGAGGAGAGAAACGGTGAGCGAGAACAGGGACCCGGGTTACGGGGAGACCGCGGCCGAGACGACATCGGTCTTCCGCGCGGACTTCCTCAACGAGGTCGACGCGTCGCGCTCCGGAGAGCCGACCGGCGAACAGCCGGTACAGGGCGTCGAGGGCCTGCCGGTCGGCGCGGCCCTCCTGGTGGTCAAGCGCGGCCCGAATGCGGGTTCGCGTTTTCTGCTGGATCAGCCGACCACCTCGGCCGGTCGCCATCCCGACAGTGACATCTTCCTCGATGACGTCACCGTCAGCCGTCGGCACGCGGAGTTCCGTCAGGACGACGATTCCTTCCAGGTCGTCGATGTGGGCAGCCTCAACGGCACCTACGTCAACCGGGAGCCGGTGGACTCCTCGGAGCTGCAGAACGGCGACGAGGTCCAGATCGGCAAGTTCCGGCTGGTCTTCCTGACCGGTCCGCGCGCGCAGGCGAACGAGTCGGCGTCGGGCGCGGGGTCGCGATGACCCCTACGGTGCTGGTGCCCTCGATGGGCACAGTGCTGTGACAGGGGCGGCGCAGTGGGCACGCGGAGGGATGTCGATCGGCTCCGTGCTCGACCTGCTGCGACCAGATTTTCCCGACATCACCATCTCTAAGATCCGGTTCCTCGAGTCCGAGGGCCTGATCCGGCCGGAACGAACGCCGTCGGGATACCGGCGGTTTTCTGTCGCCGACTACGAACGGCTGCGTTTCGTGCTGACCGCGCAACGCGATCAGTACCTGCCGTTGAAGGTGATCAAGGAGCAGTTGGAAGCGATCGACAGCGGTGCGGCGACGCTGGGGGTGCGCGAAGCGCGCGCCCGCGCGCATCACCACAGCGCCGCGGAGGCCGGACAGTCGCTGTCCGGCCCCGCGCGCGCCGGTGACGAGGCCCCGCCGCCACCGCGGCGCCTGGGTGTCGTGCCGGGCGAGATCACCCCGGACGAGTTACGCGTCGAGGTCGGGGTGCGGCTCACCCGGGCCGATCTGCTGGCCAAGGCCGGTATCGACGACCGATTCCTCGACGATCTGCTGCGCGCGGGCCTCATCGTGGCGGGTGCGGGCGGATTCTTCGAATCCGACGCCGTCACGCTGGCGCTGGCCGCCAAATCGATGGCCGAGTTCGGGCTCGAGGCCCGGCACCTGCGTGCGTTCAAGCTCGCCGCCGACCGCGAGGCCGCGCTGGTGGCCCAGATCGCCGCGCCGATCGCCAAGAGCCGTGATGCCGACGCGCGCGCCCGCGCCGAGGAGACGGTCCGCGAACTGGCGGCGTTGTCGCTGAACCTGCACGCCGCACTGGTCAAGGCCGCCGTGCGCACCGCGCTGGGCAACTGATTCCGCCGTCCCGGTGCACCGGTATCACCCCGGCAACACGCCGATTTCGGCTCGGACGTCGCCGTTGCGCGCCCGGGAATTCGCCTAGACTCGTGGTACGGCGAGCTGTGCAGCGGTCGTGCCGGCCGGCGGCGAGTATGGGAGGCAGGACAACTCATGAGCGAGATGCGCGTCATCGGCATCCGTGTCGAGCAGCCACAGAACCAGCCCGTGCTGCTGCTGCGGGAAGCGTCGGGGGAGCGGTACCTGCCGATCTGGATCGGGCAGGCCGAGGCCACCGCGATCGTGCTGGAGCAGGAGGGGGTCACCCCGATCCGCCCGCTCACCCACGATCTGATCAAGATCCTGATCACCGAGCTCGGGCGCACCCTCAAGGAAGTCCGGATCGTGGATCTGCAGGAGGGCACCTTCTACGCCGATCTCGTCTTCGACGGGGATCTGCGGGTCTCCGCGCGGCCCTCGGACTCGGTGGCCATCGCCCTGCGGGTCGGCTGCCCGATCTTCGCCGAGGAGCCCGTGCTGGCCGAGGCCGGACTGGTCATGCCCGACGAGCGCGAGGACGAGGTGGAGAAGTTCAAGGAGTTCCTCGAATCGGTGTCCCCGGACGATTTCAAGGCCACCGACAGCTGAGCTGACCGGGCGATCTTCTACACCTGAAGTAGAGGTCGAGGGAATCGCCGCACGCGGTGCTTGGTGCGACGACTGTGCAGGTCCGACAATGGCAGGAGTAATCTCGAAAGTCGGGCAACATCGGTCGTGTCTGTCGAGACTTCGGATCGTCGGCAAAGGCAAGGAGCGGTCAGTGGAAGAGCAAACGCAGGATGTCGTGCAGCCTGGCTTGTTCCCGGACGACTCGGTGCCGGATGATCTGGTCGGCTACCGGGTACCGAGCGCGTGTCAGGTCGCGGGGATCACTTATCGCCAGCTCGACTACTGGGCCAGGACCGGCCTGGTGGTCCCGTCCATCCGCGGTGCGGCGGGCTCGGGCAGTCAGCGGCTGTACTCGTTCAAGGACATCCTGGTCCTCAAGATCGTGAAGCGGCTGCTGGACGCGGGCATCTCGTTACAGAACATCCGCATCGCCGTCGACCACCTGCGCAGCCGCGGGGTGGGCGATCTGGCCGGGATCACCCTGTTCTCCGACGGCACCTCGGTCTACGAGTGCACCTCGCCCGAGGAGGTCGTCGATTTACTGCAGGGCGGGCAGGGTGTCTTCGGGATCGCGGTCAGCGGCGCCATGCGGGAACTGACCGGAGCGATCGCGGATTTCCCCGCCGAGCGGGCCACCGCCATCACCGACCGTCCCGAGGACGAACTGTCGTTCCGTCGCAAGGCGCGCGAGGACCGCAAAACCGGATAAGTGATCAGCACTACACCCCCGGCAGCCCCCAGGTGGCGCGGCCGGGGGTTCGCTGCCTCTAGACTCGGAGGTGCGTCGCCGCCGTGCGGGAGAGTCCCGGGTTCTTCGGAAGCCGGGCGCCGAAGGAGCAGCACCTCCCCGTCAATCTCTCAGGCAACAGGGACCGCCCGGTGATTCGACGCCTCTGGAAAGCGGTGGCATCCGGCTGCCCGCCCACGGGGAAAGGGACACGGCCGCCCGGTCGCGTCACCGAATCTCTCAGGCGCACAGACAGAGGGGGAGGGCTGGTACCCGTCGACCGCGTGGTCGACCCGCCCGACCTGGAGCTGCCGTGACCCGTTCGTTCGCCGACCGCCACATCGGACCCGATTCCGGCGAGCTCGCCCGGATTCTCGAGACCGTGGGCGTCGAATCCGTCGACGCGCTGGCCACCGCCGCGCTGCCCGCGACGATTCTGGACGAATCCGGCCTGGCCGCCCTGCCCGTACCGGCCTCCGAGCACGAGGTGCTCGCCGAACTGGCCGCCCTGGCGCAGGCCGACACCGTGGCCACCTCGATGATCGGGCTGGGCTACTACGACACCCTCACCCCGCCGGTGCTGGTGCGCAATCTGCTCGAGAACCCGGCCTGGTACACCGCCTACACGCCCTACCAGCCCGAGATCAGCCAGGGCAGGCTCGAGGCGCTGCTCAACTTCCAGACCATGGTCTCGGATCTGACCGGCATGGACGTGGCCAACGCCTCGATGCTCGACGAGGCCACCGCCGCGGCCGAGGCGATGACGCTGCTGCGCCGCGCGGGCAAGTCGAAGTCGCCGCGCCTGCTGATCGACACCGATCTGTTCCCGCAGACCAAGACCGTCCTTGCCACCAGGGCCGAGCCGCTGGGCATCGAGATCGTCGAGGCCGACCTCGCCGGCGGGGTGCTGCCCGAGGGCGAGTTCTTCGGCGTGCTGGTGCAGAGCCCCGGCGCGTCGGGTCGCGTCGTCGACTGGACGCCGGTCTTCACCGCCGCTCACGAGCGCGGCGCGCTGGTCGCGGCGGGCGCCGACCTGCTGGCCATGACGCTGATCACCCCGCCCGGGGAGCAGGGCGCCGACGTCTGTTTCGGCACCACCCAGCGCTTCGGTGTGCCGATGGGCTTCGGCGGTCCGCACGCGGGCTACCTGGCCGTGCGCACGGCCTTCGCACGGCAGCTGCCGGGCCGTCTGGTCGGCGTGTCGGTCGACGCCGACGGCGCGCGCGCCTACCGCCTCGCGCTGCAGACCCGCGAACAGCACATCCGCCGGGAGAAGGCCACCTCCAACATCTGCACCGCCCAGGTGCTGCTGGCCATCGTGGCCGCCATGTACGCGAGCTATCACGGTGCCGACGGGCTGCGCGCCATCGCGCGCCGGGTGCACGAGCACGCGGCCGCGGTGGCGACCGGTCTCGGCGGCGCGGTGGTGCACGGTGCCTTCTTCGACACCGTGCTCGCGCACGTGCCCGGCGGCGCGGAAGCCGTTGTCGCCAAGGCGAAGTCGAAGGGCATCAACCTGCGCCTGGTCGACGCCGACCACGTCGCGATCGCCTGTGACGAGGCGACCACCGACGCGCACGTCGCCGCGGTGATCGAATCCTTCGGTACCGCACTGACTCCCGAGGCGGGCGCCGGTGCCGAGCCGGTCGCGGTCGAGACCCGCACCTCGGACTACCTGACCCACCCGGCGTTCACCCGCTACCACACCGAGACCGCGATGCTGCGCTACCTGCGCTCGCTCTCGGACAAGGACATCGCCCTGGATCGCAGCATGATCCCGCTGGGCTCGTGCACCATGAAGCTCAACGCCACCGCCGAGATGGAGGCCATCACCTGGCCCGGGTTCGCGCGCCTGCATCCCTTCGCGCCCACCGAGGACGTGCCGGGCATCCTGGGGCTGATCGGCGACCTGGAGCGGTGGCTGGCCGAGATCACCGGTTACGACGCGGTGAGCCTGCAGCCCAACGCGGGCAGCCAGGGCGAGTACGCCGGTCTGCTGGCCATCCG
Organism: Nocardia sp. NPDC056064; assembly: GCF_042266925.1. Taxonomy (NCBI): domain Bacteria; kingdom Bacillati; phylum Actinomycetota; class Actinomycetes; order Mycobacteriales; family Nocardiaceae; genus Nocardia; species Nocardia sp. NPDC056064. Next base: position 468,503 of record NZ_JBHJWO010000001.1, read on the forward strand.
CCGCTATCACCTCGACCGCGGCGACGACCACCGCGACACCTGCCTGATCCCCTCCAGTGCGCACGGCACCAACGCGGCCTCGGCGGCGATGGTCGGCATGCGCGTGGAGGTGGTGAAGTGCCGCGAGAACGGCGACGTCGACCTCGACGACCTGCGCGCCAAGATCGCCGACCACGCCGATCGGCTGGCCTGCATCATGATCACCTACCCGTCCACCCACGGCGTCTACGAGCACGAGGTCGCCGAGCTGTGCGCCCTGGTGCACGACGCGGGCGGTCAGGTCTACGTCGACGGCGCGAACCTCAATGCCCTTGTCGGCCTTGCCCGTCCGGGCCGCTTCGGCGGTGATGTCAGCCACCTGAACCTGCACAAGACCTTCTGCATCCCGCACGGTGGCGGTGGTCCCGGCGTCGGTCCGGTGGCGGTGCGCTCGCATCTCGCGCAGTACCTGCCGGGCGATCCGCTCGAGGCGGGCTCGCACGCGGTGTCGGCCGCGAACTACGGATCGGCCTCGATCCTGCCGATCACCTGGGCCTACATCCGGCTGATGGGCGCCGAGGGGCTGCGCGCGGCCACGCTGACCGCGATCGCCTCGGCCAACTACATCGCCCGCCGTCTCGACGCCTACTTCCCGGTGCTCTACACCGGCGAGAACGGCATGGTCGCGCACGAGTGCATCCTGGACCTGCGCGAGATCACCAAGCAGACCGGCGTCACCGTCGACGATGTGGCCAAGCGCCTGGCCGACTACGGCTTCCACGCGCCGACCATGAGCTTCCCCGTCGCGGGCACTCTGATGGTCGAGCCGACCGAGAGCGAGAACCTCGAGGAGCTCGACGAGTTCATCGACGCCATGATCGCCATCCGCGCCGAGATCGACCAGGTCGGCGCCGGGGTCTGGCCGGTCACCGACAACCCGCTGCGCGGCGCGCCGCACACCGCGGCCAGCCTGGTCGGCGAGTGGGATCACCCCTACAGCCGCGAGGTCGCCGTCTACCCGCGCGGCCTCGGGCACACCCGCCCGAAGGTGTGGCCGCCGGTGCGCCGCATCGACGGCGCGTTCGGCGACCGCAACCTGGTGTGCTCCTGCCCGCCGCTGGACGCCTACCAGGACTGACCGCGACCTCAGTTCGCCCTCGATGTGCGGGCCCCGCCGATGCGTTCGGCGGGGCCCGCTGTCGTCCGGTGTGGACTCCTCGGCATCTGAAACCCTCGATATCCGAATATGTCGCCGTTAACGAACTCTGCGTCTTTTTAGGGCGCATTGAGTGAATGTCCAGTACGTGCGTCGCGGAAAACAATTCTCGGATATTTACGGCGAGGTGAATTGACGAGTAACGATCGGGCACCAACGGGCTGTCCGGGGTTTATCGCTTCGGGTGAAATGTCTATCTCGGCGGTGGTGTCGCGCGTAATTGTTACTAGCGTGTTCCCGGGTATTCGTATGCCCGATGTTTGCTGGCAGGCTAGTGTCGTGGGGAAGGTTTCGGCAGAGAACCTGCTGGGTACAGCCCCGCGGGCCCGGAAATACGGCAAGGGGAACAGTATGGCCTATCGGCTGTAGATAATCCGCGTCCACCGGACGGTGTGATAGAGGTGGATATGCGGCAACGGGGTCGAATAGTTGGTCGGTAGCCATGCGAGGGGTCGGGTAATCATGGAGTCTGTCGATAGTCGCGCCGGAAATCAGGATCTGATTCCGCTTTCGTCCGCTCAATACGGCATGTGGTTCGCTGACAGCGCGTACAGTGGGCCGGCCACGAATATCGCGCAGTATGTCGAGATCGTGGGACCGATCGACATCGCCCTGTTCAACCGCGCGGTCCACCTGGCGGCCGAGGAGACCGAGTCGCTCATGGTGCGGCTGGTGGAAGTGGACGGCGTCCCCTATCAGCTGGTCGATCGCGACATCACCTTCAACGAGCTGGTGCTCGATGTGGGCACCCACCCCGATCCGATGGCCGCCGCGCTGGACTGGATGCGCCGCGACTACACCCGCCGCGTCGACGTCACCCAGCACCAGCTGGCCGTCACCCGGCTGATCCGCCTCGCCGAGGACCGGCACCTCTGGTACGCGCGCGCCCACCACCTGGTGATCGACGGCTACGGCGCCTTCAATGTGCTCAGCCGGGTCGCCGAGCACTACAACGCGCTGCGGGAGGGCCGGGCCGCCACCCGGCTCGTCGCCGCCGCGCTGCGCGACATCGCGGAGGAGGAACAGACCTACCGGGCGGGATCACGGTTCGACGCCGATCGCCGGTACTGGCTGGACAAGGTCGCCGGGCTGCCCGCGCCCGCCGGGCTCGCCGGCCGTGCCGCGCGGCCAGGGACGATCGACCGGGTCGGCGCCCGGCGTCTCCCACCGCACCTGTGTGACCTGCTCGACGACCGGGCCGCCGCACTCGACGCCTCGGCCGCCCAGGTGGTGGTCGCCGCCTTCGCGGCCTACTTCACCCGGATGACCGGCGCGCAGGACGTGGTGCTGTCGGTGCCGATGAGCGCGCGGGTGACGATGCGGCTGCGCAATGCCGCGGCCATGCTCGCCAACATGGTGCCGATCCGCTTCGCCGTCGAGGACACCACCACCGTCGCCGGGCTGGTCGCCGCGGCCACCGGCGAGCTGGTCTCGGCGCTGCGTCATCAGCGCTACCGCTTCGAGGACCTGCGCCGGGAATCGCCCTCGATCGACAATTCCGCCACGACCTACGGACCGGTCGTGAACATCCTGTTCTTCGACTCCGAGATCCGCCTGGGTGACGCGGTCGGCCACTACCACGCGCTCACCTCCGGCGCGCTCGAGGACCTGCAGCTCAACCTCTACCGGACCGGACCGCAGGCGCCGCTGCTGATCGAACTGCACGGCAACGACAATCTCTACAGCGCGCGCGAGATCGACACGCACGCCGACACTTTCGTCGACTTCCTCGAGCAGTTCGTGCGCGCGGACGCGGACGCGCCGGTCCTGGATCTGCCGGTGGGCACCGCGGCACAGCCCGTCGACGCCCCCGAGGGCCTCGCGCCCGCCGGAACGCTGGCGGACGCGCTGGCGCGGCAGGCGGCCTCGACACCGTCGGCCGGTGCGGTCACGGCGGGCCCGGAGACGCTGACCTACCAGGAACTCGACCGGCGATCCACCGGGCTGGCCCGGCGGCTGATCGCGCGCGGTGCCGGGCCCGGTGCGCTGGTGGCGGTCGCGCTGCCGCGCGGTGCCGAGCTGGTCGTGGCATTGCTGGCCGTCGTCAAGTCGGGTGCGGGTTTCCTCCCACTGGACCTCACCCATCCCCGGGAACGCCTGGACTACGTTGTCGGGCAGGCGAATCCGGCGGTGCTGCTGGTCGACGCGCAGACCGCGCCGCTGCTGCCCGCGCGCCCGGACCGGACCCTCGTGCTGGAACCGGGCGAGGACCCCGGTGACGCCACCGCGCCGATCACCGACGCCGAGCGCACCGCGCCCCTGCGTCCCGACGACACCGCCTATGTCATCTTCACCTCCGGCTCGACCGGCAGGCCGAAGGGGGTGGTCGTCAGCCACCGGTCGGCGGTGACCTACCTCGCGAATTCCGCTGCTGCCCTGGACATCCGCGCCGGGGATGTGTGGACGTGGCTGCATTCGGTGGCCTTCGACTATTCGATCTGGGAGGTCTTCGGACCGCTGACCAGCGGCGGCCGGATCGTGGTCGTCGACGGGCCGACCGCGCGCGTCCCCGACGAGCTGGTCCGGCTGGTGGCGCGGGAAGCGGTGACCGTCTTCAGTCAGACCCCGTCGGCGTTCTACCAGTTCGCCGCCGCGGACCGCCGGTATCGGGCGGCGGGCGTGCCCGACGGTGTGCCGTCGATCCGGACGGTGGTGCTCTCGGGCGAGGGGCTCGATCCCGCGGCACTGGCGCCCTGGTACGCGGACAACCCGCTCACCCCGGTGCTCGTCAACAGCTACGGCATCACCGAGACCACGGTGTTCGTGACCCACACCGCGCTGGACCCCGCCTGCGCGGTGCCGGGTGCGCCCAGTGTGATCGGTGCGGCGCTGCCCGGCCTGCGGACCTATGTGCTGGACCGGCGGTTGCGGCCGGTGCCGGTCGGGGCGTGGGGGGAGATCTATGTCGCCGGGGCCCAGGTCGCCCGAGGCTATCTGGGGCAGCCCGCCCTGTCGGCGGCCCGGTTCGTCGCCGATCCCTGGGGCGCGCCGGGGGAGCGGATGTACCGCAGCGGTGATGTCGGCCGTCGCACCTGCGACGGTGGCCTCGAATACCGGGGCCGCGCCGACCAGCAGGTGCAGCTGCGTGGCTTCCGCATCGAGCTCGACGAGGTGCGCGCCGCGCTGCTCGGCGACCCGTCGGTGGCCGCCGCGGCGGTGATCGTGCACCGCGCCGGCACCGACGCGGCCCGGCTCGTCGGCTATGTCGTGCCGGTCGACGGCGCCACCTTCGACGTGGATGCTGTTGTCGCGCAGGCGGCTACACGGCTGCCGGAGTACATGGTGCCCGGCGTGGTGTCGGTGGTGGGCGAGTTGCCGTTGACGGTCAACGGCAAACTGGATCTGCGGGCGCTGCCCGCGCCGGACGAGGTGGTCTCGGCGGGGTATGTCGCGCCGCGGACCGATGTCGAAGAGTGTGTCGCGCGGGCCTTCGCCGAGGTGCTGGGTGTGCAACGGGTCGGGGCGTTCGACAGCTTCTTCGACGCGGGCGGCAATTCGCTCACCGCGACCGGCGCCGTGGTGCGCGTCGCGGAGGCGACCGGGTGCGCACTGTCGGTGCGTGATCTGTTCGCGGACCCGACCGTGGCCGGGCTCGCCGAGCGTGTCGGGCGGGCGCGCCGCCGCGCCCGCCCCGCCCTGACGCCGGTGCCGCGTGCGGCGACCATGCCACTGGCACCGGCCCAGCAGCGGATGTGGCTGATCAACCGGGCCGACCCCGCGTCGGCCGCCTACAACATCCCGCTCGTGCTGCGCATGACCGGGCGCCTCGATCCCGCGGCGCTGCGCGCGGCACTGGCCGACGTGCTCGAACGGCACGAATCCCTGCGCACGCGCTATCCCGCGGTCGACGGTGCGGGCGTCCAGGAGATCCTCCCGCTCGCGGACGTGCTGTCCGAATTCGGTTGCGAGCCGGAAGAAGTCGAGCCGAGCCTGCTCGACGAGCGGGTGCGCACCCTGACCTCCGAGGGATTCGACGTCACCGTCCGGCCGCCGCTGCGGGTGGCCGTACTCGCCACCGGCGACCCGGACATCCACGTGCTGGTCCTGGTGCTGCACCACATCAGCTGCGACGGCGCCTCCCTGGCGCCACTGGCCGCCGATGTCGCCGCCGCGTACGCCGCGCGGACCCACGGGCACCCGTCCGACCGGCAGCCACCGGCCGTGCAGTACGCCGACTACGCGGACTGGCACCGGCGCCTGCTCGGCGACGACACCGACCCGGAATCGCTGCTCAGCGAGCAATTGACCTACTGGACAAGCCAATTGGCCGGGGCCCCCGACGTGCTCGAGATCCCGGCGGACCGTCCGCGGCCCGCGCGCCGGTCGCTGCACGGCGGGGTCGTCGCCACCGAGCTCGCCGCGCCGACCTACGCCGGCGTCGAACGGCTCGCGCGCGCCGCCGATGTCACCCCCTTCATGGTCGTGCACGCGGCGCTCGCGGTCCTGCTCTCGCGCGTCTCGGGCAGCACCGACATCGTCATCGGCGCGCCGCTGGCAGGCCGCGGCGACGCGGAACTGGCGCCCCTGGTCGGCATGTTCGTCAATACGGTGGCCCTGCGCACGCCGGTCCGGGGCGAGGAATCGTTCACCGTCTTCCTCGAACGGGTCAAGGATGTCGATCTCGACGCGTTCAGCCACGCCGACGTGCCATTCGACCGCGTAGTGGAGGCGCTCGACCCCCAGCGGTCGACCGCCTACGCCCCGGTCTGCCAGGTGTATCTGGCCTTCGACAACACCGAACTGCCCCGGCTGACCCTGCCCGACCTCACCGTCGACGTGCTCGATCCCGGCGCGGAACCGGCCAAGGTCGACCTCGTCGTCACCGTCGCCGCCAATGCCGAAGGCACCGGCGACATCGCCCTGCGGATCAACTACGCCACCGACCTGTTCGACGCGGCCACCGTCGAGGGCCTGGCGGCCCGCCTGGTGCGGGTGCTCGACGCCGTGGTGGCCGAGCCGTCGACACCGGTCGGTGACGTGGATCTGCTGACCGACGCGGAACGGGCGGCGTTGGCCCCGGTCCGCGGCGCCGCGGCGGTGCCCGGGGTGGCACTGGCCGAGCTGCTGGGGCGCGGGGTGAGGATCTCGCCGCACGGTCCCGCGGTGGTGGCGGGCGAAACACACCTGGACTTCACCGAACTGGACGAGCTGTCCAACCGATTCGCGCGGCGTCTGCTCGACGAGGGCGCGCGGCCGGGCGAAGTGGTGGCCCTGGTGCTGCCGCGGTCGGTGGACTTCGTCGTGGCGCTGTGGGCGGTCGCGAAGACCGGTGCCGCCCTCGTGCTGATCGATCCGCGCAATCCGCGCGACCGGATCTCGGCCATGCTCGCCGACAGCGGGCCGCGGGTCGTGCTCACCAGCGCCGAGGTCGAGGGCCGGGCACCCGAGGGACCGTGGTCGCTGCTGGTGGTCGCCGATCCGGTGTCGCGTGGCATCACCGAGGGCTACGCGCAGACGCCGGTCACCGACAGCGAGCGGGGCAGGCCCGTGCACCCCGGCGACGTGGCCTACGTGATCTACACCTCCGGCACGACCGGCGTGCCCAAGGGCGTCGAGGTCACTCACCAGGGCCTGGCGAATTTCGCCGCCGAACAACAGGATCGGTACGACGTCGATCCCGACGTGCGCGTCCTGCAGGCCGCCGGACCGGGTTTCGACGCCGTGATGCTCGAGGTCCTGCTGGCCCATCCCGGCGGCGGCGCGCTGGTGGTGTCGCCGGCGGATGTGTACGCGGGCGCCGATCTGGCGGAACTGATCCGGGCGCAGGAGGTGACGCACGCCTTCCTGACCCCCACGGTCATGGCCTCGATGTCGCCGGCCGGGCTGGACTGCCTGCGCGTCCTGGTCGCGGGCGGTGAGGCGCTCACTCCCGAACTCGGCGCGGCCTGGGCGCCCGGCCGTCGGCTGCACAACGGCTACGGCCCGACCGAGACGACGATCATGGTCGCCATCAGCGACCCGGTACCCGTCGACGGTCCGATCACCATCGGCGGCCCGATTCGCGGGATCTCCGCGCAGGTTCTCGATGCCAGAATGCGGCCGGTGCCGGTCGGGACGGCCGGTGAACTCTATATCGGCGGTGTGCAATTGGCGCGCGGGTATCTCGGCCGCCCCGCGCAGACCGCGGCGAGTTTCGTCGCCGATCCGTCCGGTACGGGCACCCGGATGTACCGCACCGGCGACCTGGTGCGGTGGACACCGGAGCTGACACTGCAGTACCTGGGCCGCGCCGATCATCAGGTGAAGATCCGCGGCCAGCGCACCGAATTGGGCGAGATCGAAGCGGTCCTCGCCCAGGACCCGGCGGTGACCCACGCGGTCGTCGTCGTCCACGGGGAGACCGGGGCCGACCGGCTCGTCGGCTATCTGGTCGGTGCGGGCGTCGACGCCGAGCAGGTGCGTGCCGCCGCGCGTGACCGGCTGCCCGCGCACATGGTGCCTGATGTCTGCATGGTGCTGGACCGGTTCCCGCTGACCGCGAGCGGAAAGCTCGATCGCGCCGTGCTGCCCGAACCGGTGTTCCCGGGACCTGTCGCCGACATCGCGCCGCGCACCGCCACCGAACGCGTCGTCGCCGGGGTGTATCGCGAGGTACTCGGCGCGCCGCGGATCAGCGCGCTGGACAACTTCTTCGATCTCGGCGGGAATTCGCTGACCGCGACCAAGGTCGCGGCGCGGCTGTCGGGTGTACTCGGCGTCGACATCCCGGTGCGTACCTTGTTCGAGGCGCCGACGGTCGACGCGCTCGCCCGCGAACTGGATTCCGGAACGCCGGGGGTGACGCGCACGCCGCTGGGCCCACAGCGGCGTCCCGAGCGGATTCCCCTCTCACCGGCGCAGACCCGCATGTGGTTCCTCAACCGCTTCGACACCGCCTCCGCGGTGTACAACGTGCCCGTCGTCGTGCGGATCTCCGGACCGCTGGATCTCGATGCCCTGCGCGCCGCGCTGGCCGATGTCGTGGCCCGGCACGAGACCCTGCGGACCCGGTACCCGGACAGCGACAGCGGGCCGTGGCAGGAGATCCTGCCCGCCGATGCCCGCGCGGCCGAACTCACTCCGATCGACGTCACCGCCGACGAGCTCGCGGACCGGATCGCCGAGGAGACCGCGGCCGGATTCGATGTGAGCACGGCGGTGCCGGTCCGGATCAGCCTGTTGCGCAAGGGATCCGAGGACCACACGCTCGTGCTCTCGGTGCATCACATCGCCATGGACGGCTCCTCGCTCGGCCCGCTGGCCGCCGATATCGCCCGCGCGTACCGGGCTCGCGTCCAAGGCGAGGAACCCGGCTGGGCGCCGCTGCCGGTGCAGTACGCCGACTACACCCTGTGGCAACGCGATCTGCTCGGCGAGCCGGACGATCCGGCGAGCCCGACCGCCGAACAGATCCGGTACTGGCGCGCGGCGCTGACCGACCTGCCCGAGGTCCTCGACCTGCCGACCGACCGGCCGCGACCCGCCCAGCAGTCCTTCCGCGGTGCCGCGCTGGCCGCGGTCGTGCCCGCCGACCTGCATCGCGATCTGGCCGCGCTCGCCCGTGGCCACGACGCGACGGTGTTCATGGTGATGCACGCCGCGTTCGCGGTCCTGCTGGCCCGGCTCTCCGGCACCGGGGACATCGCGGTGGGTACACCGGTCGCCGGACGCGGTGAACCGGCACTGGACCCGCTGATCGGGATGTTCGTCAACACCCTGGTGCTGCGCGTGCACGTCGATCCGGCGGCGCCGTTCGGCGAGATCGTCGACCGGGCCAGGGAATGCGATCTCGGCGCCTTCGACAATGCCGCGATCCCGTTCGAACGGCTGGTGGAGGAACTCAACCCGCCGCGCAGCACCGCCCACGCCCCCCTGACCCAGGTCGGCTTCTCGTTCCAGAACATCGACATCCCGACAGTGAGCCTGGCCGGCCTGACGGTGGCGGCCGAACTGGTCGATCCCGGGGTGGCCAAGTACGACCTGCACCTCAATCTCGTCGACACCCTCGACGCCGACGGCAGGCCCGGTGACATCGGCGTCGAATTCGGTTACGCGACAGACCTGTTCGACGAGCCGACGGTGGCAGCGATCTTCGCGCTGTTCGTGCGCGTCCTGCGCGGGATCGTCGCCGACCCCGGTCTGCCCGTGGCCGACCTGCCGCTGCTGGGGCCCGACGAACTCGCCGGGTTGGCCGCTCGCGACACCGGACCCACACTGCCCCAGGGCGATTCGACCATCGCCGAGCTGTTCGCGCACCAGGTCGCGGCGACGCCGGAACGGCCCGCCGTCATCGACGCCGAGTCGGGTGAAGTGCTCACCTACCGTGCCTTCGCCGAGGAGGTGAACGCGCTCGCACGAGTGCTCATCGGGCGTGGTGTCGGACCGGGCAGCCTGGTGGCGGTGGCGATGCCGCGGTCGGTGGATCTGCTGCGGACGCTCTACGCCATCCATGCCGCCGGTGCGGCCTACCTGCCGCTCGACCCGGATCACCCCGTCGACCGCGTGCGGGCGGTACTCACCGCGGCGGAGCCCGACGCGGTGGTGCTCCGCGACGATCTCGACATCCCCACCGGCGCACCGGTCTGGCGCCTCGGGGAGCTGACCGGGACCACCGGCTCGACCGCGCCGATCACCGATGCCGACCGGCACCGGCCATTGCGCCCGGCCGACCTCGCCTATGTCATCTTCACCTCCGGCTCCACCGGTGTGCCGAAGGGCGTCGCGCTCACCCACGCGGCGGTCGCGAACCAGCTGCGCTGGCTGCGTGACCGGTACGCCATCGGCACCGACGACATCCTGCTGCTGCGCACCCCGGTGACCTTCGATCTGTCGGTGTGGGAACTGTTCGCCGCACCCACCTGCGGCGCCGCGCTGGTGGTCGCCGGGCCCGAGGACCACACCGACCCGGCCGCCATCGCGCGGCTCATCGCCCGGCACGGCGTCACCGTCGTCGACTTCGTGCCCTCACTGCTGGCGGCGTTCCTCGACCACGCGACGGGTACCGAGTCAGCCACGGTCCGCCAGGTGCTGTGCATCGGCGAGGCTCTCGACGCGGTCACCGTGGACCGGTTCCGTGCCGTCGCCACCGCCCGGATCGACAACCTCTACGGGCCGACCGAAGCCGCCGTCAGCGTCACCGCCCACGCGATCGGCGAGCTCGACAGCGCCGTCGTCCAGATCGGCGCACCCGAGGCGAATGTGGTTGTCCGGGTGCTCGATTCGCGGCTGCGTCCGGTGCCCGACGGTGTCACCGGTGAGCTCTACCTCGGCGGTGTCCAGCTCGCGCGCGGCTATCACGGGCGCCAGGACCTGACCGCGGCGGCCTTCGTCGCCGACCCGTACGCCGCGGTTCCCGGCGCGCGGCTGTACCGCACCGGCGACCTCGTGCGCTGGGATCGATCCGGCGCGTTGCGCTATGTCGGCCGTCGCGACACCCAGGTCAAGATCCGCGGCCTGCGCGTGGAACTGGGTGACATCGAAGCCGCCCTGCTCGCCCAGGAGCGGATCGGCGCCGCTGTCGCCCGGGTCCACACCGTGGCGGGCGAACAGGTACTGGTGGCCTACGCGGTGAGCGCCGAGCCCCTCGACACCGGCGCCCTGCGCGCCGCCCTGCTGGATCGCCTGCCCGCGTACATGGTTCCCGCGCAGGTGATCCGGATCCCGGCCGTCCCACTCACCACCAACGGCAAGGTCGACTACCGGGCGCTGCCCACCCCGGACCCGCGCGGTGCCGCCACGCGCTACCGGGCGCCGAGTGGTCTCGCCGAGGAGACGATCGCGACCGTTTTCGGCGAGCTCGTGCGGGCGCCCTGGATCGGCGCCGACGACAACTTCTTCACCCTGGGCGGCAACTCGCTGCTGGCGACACGGGCGCTCAGCCGCATCGGTGAGGTACTCGGCGCGACGATCCCCGTGCGCGCGGTCTTCGAGGCGCCGACCGTCGCCGAACTGGCGCGATGGATCGAGCGGCAGCGCGCGAGCGGGGCGGTCACCGGCCCGGTGGCGGGTCGACGGCCCGACCGCGTTCCGCTCTCCCCGGCGCAGAGCCGGATGTGGCTGCTCAATCAGCTCGACCCCGAATCCGCCAGTTATGTGGTCCCACTGGCGATCCGGATCGACGGCACACTCGACACCGTCGCCCTGGCCGCCGCCGTCCACGATGTGATCGACCGGCACGAGATCCTGCGGACCACCTATCCCGCCGACGACGGCACACCCGCCCAGGTGGTGCTCGGAGCGGACGAGGTCGTCGCGGGCTGCGACCTGACGGTGCACCCGGTCGAAGAGGTCGACCTGGAGCCGCGGCTGCGGCAGTTCTTCGGCCTCGGGTTCGACGTCGCCGTGGGCGCGCCGGTGCGGGTCGCGGTGTTGCGGCTGTCCCCGTCCGCGCACGTGCTGGCGCTGGCGGTGCACCACATCAACTGCGACGGCTACTCCGTCGCGCCGCTGGTCGCCGACATCGTCGAGGCCTATCGCGCGCGCTGCGCGGGCACCGCGCCGGAGTGGGCGCCGCTGCCGCTGCAGTTCGCCGACTACGCGCTGTGGCAACGCGCGGCGCTGGCCGCGCCCGACTCGGCCGCCGCCCTCGACCTCACCTACTGGCGGACCCAGCTCGCCGGCATTCCGGACGTGCTTGCCCTGCCCACCGACCGGCCGCGCCCGCTCGAGCAGTCGCACCGCGGCGCCACGGTCGAGGCCACCGTGCCCGCCGGGATCGCCACCGCCGTCGCGTCGCTGGCGCGCAGCAGCGGCGTCACCCCGTTCATGGTGGTGCACACCGCCCTGGCCGTGCTGCTCGCCCAGCTCTCCGGTGACGACGACATCACCCTCGGCGTCCCGTACGCCGGACGCGGCGACCGGGCGCTGGACCGTCTCGTCGGCATGTTCGTCAACACCCTCGTGCTGCGCACCCGGGTCCGGCCCGAACAGCGTTTCCTCGATCTGCTCGACCTCGCCCGGCGCACCGACGTCGAAGCCTTCGAGCACGCCGCCGTCCCGTTCGAGCAGCTGGTCGAGGTGCTCAATCCCGCACGCTCCACGGCACATTCGCCGCTGTTCCAGGTGATGCTCGCCTACCAGAACATGGCGCGGGCGCGGCTCGAGCTACCCGGACTCGACATCGAGCCCGTCGACGTCGGCACCGAGGCGGCGATCTGCGATCTGCTGCTGATGGTCACCGAGGACCGCGGACCGCGCAACGAGATCACCGGCATGGCCCTGCGCCTGACCTATGCCACCGATCTGTTCGACGAGGACTCCGCTCACCGCCTGGCCGACCAGTTCGTCCGGGTGCTCGCCGCCGTCACCACCGACTCGACCATCGCGGTCGGTGACATCGACCTCGCCGACGAGCCCGCGGACGCGATCCGGCCCGACGCCTGCGACACCGCGGCGGTGACGGCGCCACGCACCCTGGTGGACGCCTTCGACGAGCAGGTCGCCCGCACACCCGAAGCGATCGCCGTGCGGGTCCCCGGCGGTCCCGCGCTGACCTATCGCGAGTTCGACGCGCGGGTCAACCGGCTGGCCCGCCACCTCATCGCGCTCGGGGCGGGCCCGGAGACCCCGGTCGCCGTCGCCGTGCACCGCTCGATCGAGATGATCACGGCCGTCTACGCCGTGGTGAAGGCCGGTGCCGCGTTCGTGCCCCTGGACCCGGACCACCCCACCGCGCGCCTGGTGCATGTGCTGCGCGTGGCCGATCCGCTCCTGGTCGTCACCACCGCGCACGACGATCGCGGCCTGCCCACCGACATCGCCCAGGTGCGCCTCGACGACCTGGATCTGAGCGCGCTGCCCGCCGGGACGGTCACCGACGCGGAACGCCGGGCGCCGCTGCGTCCGGCCGACACCGCCTACGTGCTGTTCACCTCCGGGTCCACCGGCGCGCCCAAGGGCGTCGCGCTGAGTCACGCGGCGACCGTCCACCAGCTGAGCTGGGCGCAGCGCGAGTTCCCGCACGACGAGTCCGACGCGGTGCTGCACAAGACACCGATCACCTTCGACATCGCCGTGTGGGAGTTGTTCTGGCCGTTGCAGACCGGGGCCCAGATCGTCGTCGCCGAGCCGGGCGGCCACCGCGACCCGGCCTACCTGGCCGGGGTGATCGCGGCCGAGCAGGTGACCACGGTGCACTTCGTGCCGTCGATGCTCGACGTGCTGCTCGAACATCCGGGCGCGGTGCGGTTGTCGTCGGTGCGGTATCTGTTCCCGGCCGGGGAGGCGCTGGCCCGGCGAACCGTGGAACGCGCCCTGCGGGTGTTCGACACCGCCGAGGTGGTCAACTGGTACGGCCCCGCGGAAGCCGAAGTGGTGACGGCCTACCGGTGCACGGCGAATTCGCCGGTGCGCGGGGCGGTTCCGATCGGCTACCCGGTGACGGGGATGCGGGTCCACGTGCTGAACCCGCGGCTGCGGCCGGTGCCGGCCGGCGTCGTCGGTGAACTGTACGTGTCCGGTCCGCAGCTCGCGCGCGGCTATCACGGTCGTCCCGACCTGACCGGCTCGCGGTTCGTCGCCGACCCGTTCGGCGCACCGGGCGGGCGGCTCTACCGCACCGGCGACCTGGTCCGGCGCACGCGTGACGGCGCGCTGGAATACCACGGCCGCAGCGATTTCCAGGTGAAGTTCCACGGCCAGCGGGTGGAGCCCGGTGACATCGAGGCGGCGCTGCGCTCGATCGATGCGGTGGCGCGGGCGGTCGCGGTCGTCACCCCGGACCGCATCACCGCCTTCGTCACCCCCGCCCCGGGCCTGACGCTCGACGGTGGCGCGGTCCGCAAGCAGCTGACCCGGCTGCTCCCCGCGTACCTGGTACCCGCCACGGTGCGTGTCGTCGACACCCTGCCACTGACCCCGAGCGGGAAGCTGGACCGGGCCGCGCTGGCGCGCCCGGCGCTCGACGACGCCGAGGAGTCCCCGGACGGCCGGACCGACCGGGCCGCGCTGCGGGCGAAGATGATCGCGGAATACGTCGCCCGCACCGACCGGGAGGTGGTGCTGGCCACTATCGTCGCCGAGATCGTCGGCACCGACCACGTGAGCGTCGCGGCCGACCTGTTCGACATCGGCATCAACTCGCTGTCGGCCGCCCAGGTCGCGGCGCGCGCGGAGGCGGCCCTGCGGGTGCGCGTGCGGGTGCGCGACATCTTCGAGGCCCCGAGCATCGCCGATCTGGCCGAACGTATCGCGTTGCGGGACCGCTATTCCGGGGTCCCGCTCGTCCGCCACGGTGATCGCGACGAGGTGCCCCTGGCTGCCGCGCAGCGGCGGATCTGGATCCTCAACCAGCTCGATCCCGGCTCGGGTGCCTACAACATCTGCTTCGCGGCCCGGCTGACCGGCCCGCTCGACGTGCGGGCACTGCGCGCGGCGATGGCCGACGTGGTGACCCGCCACGAACCGCTGCGCACGATCTACCCCGACGTGCGGGGCACCCCGCATCAGCTCGTGCGCGACACCGCGGTGGGCCTGCCCGAGCTGGAACCGGTCGAGATCACCGATCCGGCCCGGCTGGCCGAGGAGCTGCGCGCCGCGGTGGAGTCGGGCTTCGACGTCGCCCGGACCGCGCCGGTGCGCGCCGGCCTGTATCGCACCGGCCGCGACGAGCACGTGCTCGTGGTGGTGGTGCACCACATCGCCGCGGACGGCGCGTCGATGGCACCGCTGGCCCGGGATGTCTTCGCCGCCTACCGCTCCCGCCGTTTCGGTGGCGAGCCCGACTGGCCCGCGCTGCCGGTCGACTACGCCGACTACGCGCGGTGGCAGCAGGAGACACTCGGCGCCGAGGACGATCCGGCCTCCACCGCGGCCCGCCAGATCGCCTACTGGCGAGAGGTCCTGGCCGACGCGCCGGAACTGCTCGAACTGCCGACCGACCGGCCGCGCCCCGCGGTCTCGTCCATGACCGGTGGCCGGGTGACGTTCACCGTCGAACCCGGTCTGCACGAGGCGATCGCCGAACTCGCGCTGCGCGAGGGCGTCACCGTGTTCATGGTCGTGCACGCCGCGCTCGCGATCCTGCTCGGCCGCACCGCGCACAGCACCGATGTGTCGATCGGCACCCCGGTCGGCGGGCGCGGCAGGCCCGAACTCGACGATCTGGTCGGCATGTTCGTCAACACCGTCGTGCTGCGCACGCGGATCGACGAGGACCTGTCCGCGGGCGAGTTCCTCGGCAGGCTGCGCGATATCGATCTCGACGCGCTCGCCAACGCGGACGTGCCCTTCGACCGGCTGGCCGAGCTGCTCGACCGGTCCCGGTCCACCGCGTATTCGCCGCTGTACCAGGTGATGCTCGGCTTCCGCAATGCCGAGACCACCGCGTTCGAACTCGACGACATCAGCGTCGAGGTGCTCGACCCCGGCGTCGCGCAGGCCAAGACCGATCTCACGGTGCTGATGAACGAACTGGGCGCCGGTGCCGGGATGAGCGGCGAGATCGTCTACGCGACAGATCTTTTCACCGAGTCGACCGCGACACGATTCGCCGGGCGCCTGGTGCGGGTACTCGCGGCGATCACCGCGCGACCGGAGGCCGGGATCGGGGCCATCGATCTGCTGAACGAGGAGGAGTCCGCACAGCTGCTTCCCGCCGGGCAGCCTGCCGCCGTCGCGGCGCGGACACTGCCCGCGCTGCTCGCGATCGCCGCCGTCGACCCGGCCGCGACCGCCCTGGTCGGGCCCGGGGAGACCGTCACCTACGGTGAACTCGACGCCCGTTCCGACCGCCTCGCGGCCTGTCTGACCGCCGCCGGAGCGCGCACCGGAACCTTTGTCGCGCTGGCACTTCCGCGCTCGGTGGACTACCACGTGGCGCTGTGGGCGGTCGCGAAGACCGGTGCCGCCTTCGTCCCGATGGATCTGCGCTATCCCGCCGACCGCCTGGCCCACATGGCCGAGGACTCCGGCGCCCGGCTCGGTCTGACGCTGCGTTCGGCACACGAGGGTGGCACCGCGCTGCCCGCCTCGGTGGACTGGGTGTGCGTCGACGATCCCGAGGTGATCGCCCGCTCGGCGGCCGCGCACCGCGACGGCATCACGGTGCCCGCCCGGCCGGTCCGGCTCGACGACGCGGCGTATCTGATCTACACCTCCGGCTCCACCGGCCTGCCGAAGGGCGTGGTCGTCACGCACGAGGGCCTGGCCGGGCTGGCGGCCGAGCAGGACGAGCACTACCGGATGGATCGCACGTCACGGGTGCTGCAGGTCGCCTCGCCCGCGTTCGACGCGGTACTCATGGAATCGCTGATGGCCTACACCGCGCACGCCACGCTGGTGATCTCGCCCGCCGACGTGTTCGGTGGGCCGGAACTGGCCGAACTGATCCGCGCCCAACGCGTCTCGCACGCCTTCCTGACACCGAGCGTGCTGGCCACCATGTCACCGGCGGGCCTGGATTCGCTGTGCATGCTGACGGTGGGCGGTGAGGCGGTGCCCGCCGAACTGATCGCCACCTGGGCGCCGGGCCGCCGCTTCCACAATGTGTACGGCCCGACCGAGACGACGGTGGCGGTGTGCGTCAGCCCGGAGCTGGCGCCCGGTGACCCGATCACCATCGGGTCACCGATGCGGGGTGTGCGTGCGGTGGTGCTGGACCGGCGGCTGCGGCCGGTCCCGATCGGTGTGGCGGGCGAACTGTATCTGGCCGGGACCTCACTGGCCCGCGGCTACCTGAACCGGGAGGGCGTGACGGCGACGGCCTTCGTCGCCGACCCGTTCGGCACCCCGGGGACCCGCATGTACCGCACCGGTGACCTGGTGCGCTGGACAGGCGAGCACACCCTGGAATACCTCGGCCGCGCCGACTTCCAGGTCAAGATCCGCGGACAGCGCGTCGAACTCGGCGAGATCGACGCCGCGCTGATCGCCTGCCCCGATGTCGCTGCCGCGGTCACGGTGAGCAGGCGCGGCGCCGCCGGGCAGCCGACCCTGGCCGCCTATGTGGTGGCCGCGGACGGCACGACGATCGACGTGCCCACGATCCGCGACCGGATCGCCGCGGCGCTGCCGGAGCACATGGTGCCCGCCACCATCACCGTGCTCGACGAGATGCCGATGTCGGCGACCGGCAAGATCGACCGGCGCGCACTGCCCGAGCCGGTGGCCGATCCGTCGGGTACGGCGACGGCTCCCGCCACCGACCTGGAGGCGACCGTCGCGGCGATCTTCGCCGAGGTCCTCGGGCTCTCGACGGTCGGCATCGAGGAATCGTTCTTCGCGCTCGGCGGCGACTCGATCATGTCGATCCAGCTCGCCGCCCGGCTGAAGTCCGCCGGGGTGGTCGTCACCGCCAGGGACATCTTCGAGCACCGGACGGTCCGCGGCCTCGCGACCGTCGCCGAGACCGCCGGACGCGCGACGCTGGCCGAACTCGCCGGTGGCGGTGTCGGTCCGGTGGCGCGCACGCCGATCGTGTCGTGGTTCCTCGGCAGGCCGGGGGGCGCGCGGTTCGCGCAGTCGCTGCTGGTCGAACTGCCCGGTGACGCACGCCGCGACGACGTGGTGGCGACCGTGCGGGCTGTGCTGGACCGGCACGACATGGTGCGCGCCCGGCTGACCACCGACCACCTGGAAGTCCTGCCGCAGGGCGCGATCGACGCGGACGACGTGGTGTCGGTGCGGACCTTCGAGGCAGACAGTGTGCCGGGCAGCGCGGGATTCGCAATGGAGGTCGAGGCGGCCCTGGCCGCGGCCTCGGTGCGGTTGAACCCCGCCGCGGGCGTCCTGCTGCAGGTGGTGTGCCTGGTGCCCGGGTCCGGAGTCCGGGCACCGGGACGGGCACTGGTCGTCATCCACCATCTCGCCGTCGACGGGGTGTCGTGGCGGATCCTGATCCCGGACTTCGTCACCGCCTGGCAGCAGATCACCGAGGGACGCCCGGTCGAGCTGCCGGAGGTGGGAACCTCGATGCGACGGTGGGCCGAGGCGCTGGCCGCGTCGGCGGGCGAGCGGGCCGGGGAACTCGGCCTCTGGCAGGAGATGGGCGCGCGGCCCGAACCGCTGCTGGGGCGGGAGATCTTCGACCCGGCCGTGGACATGCAGGCGACGGTCGCGCAGACGACCCTCACCCTCCCGGCCGCCCTGACCGCCGCGCTGCTCGGCGCCGTCCCCCGCGCCGCCCGCGCCACCACCGACGACGCGCTGCTCGCCGGACTCGCACTCGCACTGGGTCGTTGGCGGCGCCGTCGCGGTATCGAGCACGCGGGGGCACGCATTCTGCTGGAGAGCCACGGCCGGGAGGAACAGCTCGCTCCCGGTGCCGATCTGTCGCGCACGGTCGGCTGGTTCACCAGCGCGTACCCGGTCGATCTCGCCGTGGACGACACCGATCCGCGCGCGGCCGTGAAGGCCGTCAAACAGCGATTACGCGCCATCCCCGACAAGGGCATCGGCTACGGCATGCTGCGCCACCTGCATGCCGAGACTTCCGAAGTGCTGGCTGCCCTGCCCGAACCGCAGATCAGTTTCAACAACCTGGGCCGGGCAGGCGTCGATCTCGCGGCCCTGTCCGGCGTCGCCTGGATCCCCGCGCCCGAAGACTTCGACCGGCACGCGGCCTTCGACCCCGACATGCCCGCCGCCGCCCCGCTGACGATCGACACGAGTATCGCCGACACCCCGGCCGGTCCGGTGCTCTCGGCGCGGATCGGCTACGCGACACGACTTCTCGATCGCGACGAGGTCGACGATCTGCTCGGGGAATGGCTCGGCGTGCTCACCGAGATCGCCGACACCGCCGCGCGGGACAGCGCGTGGGGTCTGACCCCGTCCGATGTCGCCCTGGTGGCGCTCACCCAGGACGACCTGGACGACCTCACCGCCCGGTACGGACCGCTCGACGCGGTCTGGTCGCAGGCACCGTTGCAGAGCGGGCTGCTGTTCCACGCCGAGCTGGCCGCGGGCGCGCTGGACGTGTACACCGCCCAATCCACCATGACGCTCACCGGAACGCTCGACGAGACCCGGTTGCGGCGCTCCGCCCACGCCCTGCTCCAGCGGCATCCGAATCTGCGGGCCGCCTTCACCCGCACGGCGAACGGGACCGCGGTACAGGTGATCCCGGCCGAGGCCGCACCGCACTGGCGTGCCGTCGACGCCTCCACCGCGGCACTGCCGGAGATCCTCGCGGCCGAGCGGGCCGCCGCGTTCGACCCCGCCGACCCGCCGCTGGTGCGGTTCGTGCTGGTCACGGTATCGCCCACCGAGTTCCGGCTGATCCTGACCGCACACCACCTGCTCCTCGACGGCTGGTCGCTCCCGCTGCTGCTGCGCGATCTGGTCGGGCTGTACGCGGTCGGCGCCCAGGCGGCACTGCTGCCCGGCGCGCCGTCCTACGGCGAGTACCTGCACTGGCTCGCGCGGCAGGACACCGCGGCGGGCGTGGCGGTGTGGCGCGACGCGCTGAGCGGGTTCACCGAACCCGCGCTGATCGCCGGGACCGGCGGCGAGACGACCGTCGACATCCCGGTGGACCTGAACCTCGACCTCGACACCGACACCGACCGCGCGCTGACCGGCTTCGCCAGGGCCCACGGGGTCACCCTGGCGACCATCGTCCAATTCGCCTGGGCGACAGTGCTGGCCAACCAGCTCGGCCGCGACCGCGTCGTGTTCGGTGAGACCGTCTCCGGACGCCCCGCCGCCCTGCCCGGTGTCGAATCGATGATCGGCCTGTTCGTCAACACCGTGCCCGTCGCCGTGCACGTGCGCCCGGACCGCACCTTCGTCCAGGCCCTGGAACGGTTGCAGGCGGACAAGACCCGGCTGCTCGACCACCACCACATCGCCCTGTCCGACATCACGGCCGCCGTCGGTGGGGGCGGACTGTTCGACACGCTGGTGGCGTTCGAGTCCTACCCGGTCGACAGCAGCGGGCTCGGCGACGCCGATATCGACGGGGTGCGGGTCACCGCCGTCGAGGGCACCGACGCCGCGCACTATCCGATCACCGTGCAGGCCCACCACACCGACACCCTGCACATCCGGGTGCGCTACCAGCGATCCCGGGTCGACGCGGACACCGCCGCCGGCTTCGCCGACCGGATGCACCGGGTCCTGCGCGCGCTCGCGACCGACCCGGACACCCCGGTCGGCGAGGTCGACCTGCTGACCCCGGCCCAGCGCACGGCACTGGTCCCCGCCAGGGGCGCCGTCGGCGTGCGGCCCGAGCCGCTGACCGACCTGCTCCGGCGCGGGCTGACCCACGACCCCGGCGCGGTGGCGGTGGTCTGCGGCGCCGAACAGCTCACCTACGCCGAACTGGACGCCGAGGCACACCGGCTGGCCGCCCGGCTGACCGCGCACGGCGTCCGGCACGGGGACACCGTCGGTGTGGTCGTGCCGCGCTCGCTCGCCCTGATCACCACGATCTGGGCGGTGGCCGAGATCGGCGCGGCCTGCGCGCTGCTCGACCCCCGCAACCCGGCCGAACGCCTGTCCCTGATGCTGACCGACTGCGCAGCTCGGGTGGTGGCCACCGTGACGGACACGAGCGACGGTGTGCCCGAAGGGGACTGGAGCCGCCTCGTCGTCGACGAACCCGTCGCCGAGGTGCCGGTGGGCGACCACGCCGTGGCGGTGCGGGCCGCCGACACGGCCTATGTCATCTACACCTCCGGCACCACCGGCACACCGAAGGGTGTCGCCGTGACCGGGTCCGGGCTCGCGAATTTCGCCGCCGAACAGCGGGAGCGCTATCACGTCTCCCCGGACAGCCGGGTATTGCACTGCGCCGCACCGGGTTTCGATGCGGTCATGCTCGAGGTACTGATGGCGCACCCACACGGCGCGGCACTGGTGGTGTCACCGCCCGACGTCTTCGCCGGCGACGAGCTCGCCGCGGTGATCCGCGAACACGCCGTCACCCACGCCTTTCTGACCCCGACCGTGCTGGCGACGATGTCGCCCGGGGGCCTCGACAGCCTGCGGGTGCTCGTCGCGGGCGGCGAAGCGGTACCCGCCGAACTCGCCGCCGTGTGGGCGCCCGGCCGGGAACTGTTCAACGGCTACGGGCCCACCGAGACGACGATCATGGTCGCCATCAGTGATCCACTGCGCGCGGGGGAGACCGTCACCCTGGGCGGCCCGATCCGCGGCACCACAGCGGTGGTGCTGGACGCCCGGTTGCGCCCGGTGCCGGTCGGTGTGACCGGCGAACTGTACGTCGGCGGGGTCCAGCTGGCCCGCGGCTACGCGGGGCGCGCGGGCGCCACCGCGGCGAGCTTCGTCGCGAACCCGTACGCGCCGGGGGAGCGGATGTATCGCACCGGCGACCGGGTCCGCTGGACCGCCGGGTACCGCATCGAATACGTCGGCCGCGCCGACCATCAGATCAAGATCCGCGGCCAGCGCATCGAACTCGGCGAGATCGAAACGATCCTCGCGGCGCACCCGGATGTCACCCACGCGGTCGCGCTGGTGCGCGCCGACGGCCAGGGAACCGAGCGCCTCGTCGGCTACCTGACCGGTGACGCGATCGACCCCGAACAGGTCCGCGCCTGGGCCAGGGGCAGGTTGCCCGCCCCGATGGTGCCCGAGCGATGCGTGGTGCTGCCACGGCTTCCGCTGACCGCGACCGGCAAACTCGATCGCGCGGCGCTGCCGATGCCGGTCTTCACCCCGGCCGCGGGCTACCTCGCCCCCGCCACCGAGACCGAACAGGTGGTCGCCGAGGTCTGCGCCGAGGTCCTCGGCCTGGACCGTGCCGGAATGCGGGCCGACTTCTTCGACCTCGGCGGGAACTCCCTGACCGCGACCCGGATGACCGCGCGGCTCGGTTCCGCGCTGGGCGTGCGGGTCTCGGTCCGCGACCTGTTCGAATTCCCGGTGCTGGCCGACCTCGCCACCCATCTGACCGGTCGTGACCTGGTCGGACGCCCGGCGCTGACCCGACGTGCCGGCGACGAGCCGGTCCCGCTGTCGCCCGCGCAGCTGCGGATGTGGTTCCTCAACCAGTTCGACGCCTCGGTCGGCGCCTACAACGTGCCGCTGGTGATCCGGCTGACCGGCGAGCTCGACCTGTCGGCCCTGCGCGCCGCCTGCGCGCTGGTCATCGGCAGGCACGAGTCGCTGCGCACCACCTTCCCTGTGGTCGACGGTATTCCACGCCAGGTCGTCGTCGACGCCGACGAGGTGGTGCCCGCGCTGCGGCCGGTCGTGATCGAGGAATCGGTGCTGCCCAAGGCAGTCGGCACCGTGGTGTCGGCCAGCTTCCGGGTGACCGAGGCGCCGCCGGTGCGCGCCGAGTTGTTCGAAGTGGGCCCCGACGATCACGTGCTGGTCATCGCGGTGCACCACATCTGCGCGGACGGTCTGTCGATGATCCCGCTGGCCCGCGACGTCGCCGCCGCCTATCACGCCGCCACCACCGCGACCGAGCCCGCCTGGCCCGCGCTGCCGGTCCAGTACCCCGACTACGCGCTGTGGCAACACGAGGTACTCGGCGAGGACAGCGACCCGGACTCGCTGCTGTCGCGCCAGCTGGCCTACTGGCGCGAGACGCTGGCCGGATTGCCGGAACTGCTCGAACTGCCCACCGACCGGCCGCGTCCGCCGGTGGCCTCGATGCGCGGGCAGGCGTTCGATTTCGCGATCGGCGCGCCCCTGCAGGAACGGATCGGCGCGGTGGCCCGCGCGGCGGGCGCCACACCGTTCATGGTCGCCCACGCGGCCTTGACCGTGCTGCTGTCGCGCCTGGCCGGTACCGGTGACGTCGCCGTCGGCACGCCGATGTCCGGACGCGGTGAACGCGAACTCGACGACCTGATCGGCATGTTCGTCAACACCGTCGTCCTGCGCACGGCGGTGCGGCAGGCCGACCCGTTCGATGCGCTGCTGGCGACCGTGCGGGCGGCGGATCTGGCCGCCATGGCCCACGCGGATGTCCCGTTCGAGCAGATCGTGGAGGCGGTCAACCCACCGAGATCCACCGCGCACCTGCCGCTGTACCAGGTGACCATCGACTACCAGAACCTCGACGAGGCGGTACTCGCCCTGCCCGGGATCGTGGTGGAGCCGGTCGAGAACTATTTCGAACAGGCCCAGTCGGACCTGAATGTGAAGCTGGTCGAACGCTACGACCCCGACGGCAAACCACTGGGCATCGTGGGCCGACTGACCTACACCACCGACCTGTTCACCGAGGAGTCGATGGAGCGCTTCGCGCGCTGGTACGTCCGGATCCTGGAGGCGGTCACCACCGATCCCGGGACCGTGGTGGGCGACATCGAGTTCCTGGAACCACGACAGCGGCGCGAATTGCTCGATGCCGCAGGCGAACCCGGAGCGCGGGTCCCCGCGGTGACCATCGGTGAACTGTTCGCGCGCCGGGCCGCGCTCGCGCCCGACGCCGTCGCGGTGACCGACGGCGCGACGAGCCTGACCTATCGGGAACTCGACGCGCGCGCCCGCGCCGTGGCAGCCCGGCTCGTCGCCGGCGGGGCAGGACCGGAAACACTGGTGGCCGTGGCGCTGCCGCGCACCGCGGATCTGGTGGTCGGCCTGCTCGGTGTGGTGATGTCGGGTGCGGGCTATCTCCCGCTGGACGTGGCCTATCCGGCGGAGCGGCTGCGGTTCGTCCTCGACGACGCCGATCCGGTCGCCCTGCTGACCTGGTCCGGCGTGCCTGCCGGGTTCCCTGAATTCGACGGCCCCGTCGTCCATCTCGACGCGGCGGCCCCCGTCGCGGACATACCCGCTCCCCGCGTTCCCCGGCCGGAGAACCTGGCCTACATGATCTACACCTCGGGCTCGACCGGGCGCCCGAAGGGAGTGGCCGTCACCCACCGTGACGTGGTCACCCTGCTCACCAATGCGAACGAGAAGTTCGCTGTCGGCCCCGACGACGTGTGGACGCTGTTCCACTCCTACGCCTTCGACTTCGCGGTCTGGGAGATGTGGGGCGCGCTGCTGTCCGGTGGCCGGGTGGTGGTCGTCGACTACGAGACCTCCAGGACACCGGACGCTTTCGTGGAAGTGGTGGCGCGCGAGCGGGTCACCGTGCTGAGCCAGACACCCTCGGCCTTCTACGGATTCGCCGAGGCCGAGCAGCGGTACCGGGAAGCGGGCGGCGGCGACCTGGCATTGCGCTACGTCGTCTTCGGTGGTGAGGCGCTCGATGTGAACCGGCTCAGCGGGTGGTTCGGCGCGCATCCGAGCGGGTCGCCCCGGCTGGTGAACATGTACGGCATCACCGAGACGACCGTCCACGTGGGCTTCGCCGAGGTCGAGGGCGAGCGGGCCGGTGGGATCGGGACCGCGCTGCCCGGGATGACGGTCCACGTCCTCGACGAGCGGTTGCGGCCCGTCCCGGCCGGGGTCGTCGGCGAGCTGTACATCGGCGGCGAACAGCTGACCCGCGGCTATCGTGGCGCCGCCGCGCTGACGGCGGGCCGGTTCGTGGCCGCCCCGTTCGGCGCGCCGGGCACCAGGATGTACCGCGCGGGCGACCTCGGACGGTGGCGTCGCGGGCCCGGCGGGCTCGAGCTCGAGTACCTGGGCCGGGCCGACGCCCAGATCCAATTGCGGGGATTCCGTATCGAATTGGGTGAGGTGGAGTCGGCGCTGCTGCGTCATCCCGACGTGGCGCAGGCGGCGGCCGCGGTACACCGCCACGCCAGGGAGGTCGACCAGTTGATCGGCTATGTGGTCCCCGTGGCGGGCCGGACCGTGGATCCGGCGCAGATCCGGCAGTCCGCGACCGAGGTGCTCACCGGCTACATGGTTCCCGCCGCCGTCGTGGTGCTGCCCGCGCTGCCGGTGACCGTCAACGGCAAACTCGATCGAAAAGCCCTGCCCGCACCCGTCTTCGACGACGACACCGTCGAGCCGGAGACACCGCGGACCCATTCCGAGGCGGTCGTGGCCGCGGTCTTCGCGGAGGTCCTGTCGGTGCCGCGGGTCGGGGCCACCGAGGGATTCTTCGACCTGGGCGGCAACTCGCTGCTGGCCACGATGGCGGTGACCGAACTGTGCGCCCGCGGCGTCGCCGTCGAACTGCCGTGGATGTTCGACGACGCCACACCCCGCGCGCTGGCCCGTCGCGCCGACGAGACCGACGGTTCCTCGGGCATGCAGGTCCTGCTGCCGCTGCGCCCCGCCGGGTCGGCCGCGCCGCTGTTCACGATCCATCCGGCGGGCGGGCTGGCCTGGTTCTACGGCGGGCTGGCCGGGCAGTTGCGTGACGACCGGCCGGTGTACGGATTGCAGGACCCGCACGTCGTCGCGGCCGAACCCGTCGCCACCTCGATCGAGGAACTGGCGCGGCGCTACGCCGAGGAGATCCGCCGCGTCCAGCCGGACGGGCCGTATCACCTGCTTGGTTGGTCGCTGGGCGGTGCGATCGCGCACGCGGTGGCGGTGCGGCTGCAGGAACAGGGCGCGCACGTGGCGCTGCTGGCCATGATGGACAGCGCGGCGGGCACCCCACCGGTCAGCGCACCGAACGTCGTCTCCGCGCCCGGTGAGCTGATGGCCGATCTGCTCGGTGGCTGGCGTGAACTGTTCGATCTCGGCGACGCGGTCACCGCGAGCACACCGGAGCAGGCCTGGCAGGTCGTGCGCGAACAGATCACCGGGACTGGCCTGTTCACCGCCGACCAGGTCGACCGCGTGATGCGCAGTTTCGACACGGCGGGCACCCTCGCCGAGACCTACCGGCCCCGGGTCTTCGACGGTGACCTGGTGTTCTTCACCGCGGGCAAGGATCGCCCCGACCCGGCGGCCATCGCCGGTACGTGGCAGCCGCACATCACCGGAACCCTCCACAACACCGTCGTCGACGCACGGCACCTCGAGTTGACGCACCCGTCCGCGCTGGCCGTCATCGGCCCCCTCCTCGAAGGATTCATGTCCTCATGACCACTGCGCAGAACCTCCGCCTCGACGACGGCCGCACCGTGAGCTGCACCAGCCCGGCCGAAGCCCGCATGCTCTGGAACGAGATGGTGGCCGACGGCTTCTACCGGCAGGCCGCGGCCACGCTGCGGCCGGGTGACCTCGTCGTCGACATCGGCGCCAATATCGGGCTGAGCGCGATGATGTTCGCCGACACCGATCCCGCGATCCGGGTGATCGCGGCCGAGCCCGCCCCCGCGACCTACGACTGCCTGCGCCGCAACATGGCCGCCCACGTGCCCGACGGCGTCGCCCTCGAAGTCGCGGTCGGCGCCGCGCCCGGCGTGCTGCCGTTCACCTGGTACCCCCGGGCCACGGCGAACTCGAGCCTGTACGCCGATCGCGCCGCCGACGACGAGGCGACCGCGATATTCCTGCGCAACAGCGGCCTGCCCGACGACGCGATCTCCCTGATCACCCGCGGCCTGCACGACGGCGAACAGATCGATGTCGAGGTCACCACGGTGTCGGCGATCCTGGCCGCCCACGACACCACCGCCGAGATCGGCGTGCTCAAGATCGATGTCGAGCGGGCCGAATTCGATGTGCTGCTCGGCATCACCGAAGCGGACTGGTCCCGGATCAGAGCGGTCGTGGCCGAGGTCCACGACTATCACGGGCGCCTCGGCGAGTTCTGCAAGGTCCTCGACACGCACGGGCTCAGCCCGCGAACCCGCCAGGACCCGTCCCTGGCGGGCACCGAACTGCACGAGGTCTACGCCGTACGCGCCTAGGCAGTGTCTCGAAGTCGTGAGAGCGGCCATTGGCCCACCCTCACGAGTGTCTAAGCCATTGATTGATGACAGCGATATGGATCGTGGCTTGATAACGGACAACGAGCTTGTCGAACCGAGTAGCCACCGCCCGATGCTGTTTCAGCTGGTTGATACCCCGCTCAACAGCATTGCGATCACGGTAGACCACCGGATCGAACGCCGGTGGCCGCCCACCGGAACTCCCACGCCGACGCCGATGCGCGGCCTGATCCGCAGGGACCGGAATCGTTGCCTTGATCTTGTGACGACGCAACCATTCCCGGTTGACGCGGCTCGAGTACGCCTTGTCCGCCAACACTCGTTCTGGCCGCACTCGCGCTCGACCGCCACCGAGTTTCGGCACCGCGATGCCGTCAAGCACCGCCTGGAACTGCGGACTGTCACCAGCCTGACCCGCGGTGATCAAGACCGACAACACCCGGCAGCCCTGATCGCACGCCAGATGCAGCTTGCTGGTCCACCCGCCTCTCGACCGCCCCAGCCCGTGATCGGACGGCTCGCACTGCCCCGGACCAGCGGGCGGTTCGGCCTGCCCGCCACCGTCGCGGCGGGCACCGGCAGCATGCGGATGCGCGCGGGTGATGGTGGAATCCACACTGACCTGCCATTCGATCACTCCGGCCGCATCAGCCAGGACCTGCAGCGAGGTCACGATCGCCGCCCACGACCCGGCACGCTGCCATCGCCGGAACAATCCGTAGACCGCTTGCCACGACCCGTACTCGGCCGGAACGTCGCGCCACGGCGACCCGACCCGGCACCGCCACCGGATCCCATCGATGAGCTGGCGTTTCGTCCATTTCGGCGGGCGACCCGCCTTCTTCCCACGAGGCAGCAGCGGCTCCAACCGCGCCCATTGGGCATCGGTCAGGTCCGCTCGCCCCGCCACCGCTAGGCTGGCCACGAGGTCTCCGGTGTTCAGATTTGCTTGGTCGCTAATCCGAAATACCGGAGACCTCACCTATATGCCAACGCGGGCAACAGCTTCGACCGAACGTGTTGATGGGGTGGCATCGCTGCGCGGTGCCACCCCATCACTGACTTCGAGACAGAACCTAGTCCCCGGACCACTCGCTCGCGGCGGCCGCCACCGCGGCGGCGGCGTCCGCGGCCCGGCGCGCGTCCGCCGCGGTGACCGGTTCGTGGGTGACGAACAGCCGATGGAACACCGGGGCCAGGGCGAAGCGGACGATCTCGACCGGGTCGGGGACCGGCGCGATCTCGCCCCGGGTGACGGCCCGCTCGACGAGGACCGCCGCCTCCCGGTGCCGGGCCGCGTAGAAGGACCGCAGCGCGGCCGCCGCCTCCGGATGCTGCATGCCCGCCGCGACGAAAGCACCGGCCACACTGCCGGATCCGGGGTCGGTGAACCCGGTGCGCAGCAACTCGGTGAGCGCGCGCAGATCCCCGGTCAGGCTGCCGGTGTCGGGGATCGGCCAGGGTTGCTCGCCTGCCCGGTCGAGCGCGTCGGCCACCAGCCCTTCGGGTCCACGCCAGCGGCGGTACACCGTGGTCTTGTGCACCCCGGCGCGGCGGGCGACGGCCTCCACCGTCAGCCCGGCGTAACCGTGTTCGGCGAGTTCTTCGGCGGTCGCGTCGAGCACGGCTTCCCTGACCCGGGCGCTACGGCCACCCGGCCGACGTTGCGTTTCCAAAAACAACTCCTGTTGCGTTAGTGGATGACCCTTGTTAGGTTAAAGCTACACAAGTTGCGATTGGAGCGTTGTTTGACCACTCAGCTGTCTCTGCACGGCGTATCGAAGTCCTACGCGGGCAGGCCGGTGCTCGACACCGTGTCCGCCACCGTCCGGCCGGGTGAACGGGTCGGGATCGTCGGCGAGAACGGATCGGGCAAGTCGACGCTGCTGCGGCTGCTGGCCGGCCTGGAGACCGCCGACACGGGCGCCGTCACCGTGACCGCCGACAACGGCATCGGGCACCTCGCGCAAACGCTGTCCGGCACCACCGTGGGCGGGGCCGTCGAGGCGGCGCTGGCCGAACTGCGCGCCTGGGAACGCGGGATGCGCGAAGCCGCCGAAGCCCAGGACATGGACCGGTTCGGTGACCTGCTCACCCGCTTCGAAGCCCGCGACGGCTACGCCGCCGACGCCAGGGTCGACGCGTCCCTGCACGGCCTGGGCCTGGCCCGAATCGATCGCGATCGAGCGCTCGGCACCCTCTCCGGCGGCGAGCGCGCCCGCCTCGGGCTCGCCTGCCTGCTGGCCGCCTCACCCGAGGTACTGCTGCTCGACGAGCCCACCAACCACCTCGACGAGGCGGCACTGACCTGGCTGGAGAACCGGTTGCGCACCCATCGCGGCACCGTCGTCGTGGTGTCGCACGACCGGGACTTCCTGGACCGGGTGGTGACCGCCGTCATCGAGGTGGCCGACGGGACGCTCACCCGCTTCGGTGGTGGCTACAGCGGTTTCCTCGACGCGAAGGCCGCGGCGCGGATCCGCTGGGAACAGGACTACGCGCGGTGGCGCGAGGAGATCGCCCGGCTCGAGGAGTTCGCCTCGACCACCGCGACGCAGGTGGCACACGGCCGCGCGATGATCGACAACAACAAGATGGCCTACGACCGCAACGCGGGCCGGGTGCAGAGTTCGGTCGCCTCGCGGGTGCGCCGCACCGCCGAACAGCTGCGCCGTCTGCGCGCCGACCCGGTGCCCTGCCCGCCGCAGCCCTTGCGCTTCCGCGGCCGGTTCGCCACGGCGGGACCGGGTCGCGGGTTCGCGGTCGGTGCGATGACGGTGGGTCCGCGCGACCGGCTGCTCATCCACGGACCCAACGGTGCCGGGAAGTCGACACTGCTCGACGCCGTGTACGCCGCGGCGCCGGAACGGGTCGGCTACCTGCGCCAGGACGAGCCGTTCGATCCCGACCGCAGCGTCGTGGAGACCTACGGGCTCGGTCGCGCCGCGCTGCTCGCCACCGGGTTGTTCGATCCGGAATCGTTCGACCGCCCGGTGGGTACGTTGTCGGAAGGGCAGCGGCGCAGGCTGGCCCTGGCGCGTGTCCTCGCCGGTGAGCACGACCTGCTGCTGCTCGACGAACCGACCAACCACCTCTCGCTCACCCTGGTCGACGAGGTGGAACGCGCCCTGCACGAATACCGGGGTGCGGTGGTGGTCGTCTCGCACGACCGCGCGCTGCGCCGCCGGTTCCGGGGAGTAGAGAAGGGAATCCAGGACTGTGCCTGACATCGTGACAGTGGTGGAGGTCGACGGCGCGCCCTACGGCGTCACCGTCGGACCGGACGGCGCGCTGTGGTTCACCATGGCCACCCAGGGCGCGCTCGGGCGCTACCGGGACGGAGTGGTCGACACGATCACCCTCGACCCGGCCGACGGACAACCCACCGTCCTGGTGACCGGGCCCGACAACGCGCTGTGGTTCACCGAGTTCCGCGGCGGCCGGCTCGGCCGCCTCGCGGAGCAGGGCAGCGTCACCAGCATCGCGCTGGACGGACCCTACGGATTGTGCGTTGGTCCAGGCGGACTGTGGTTCA
The DNA here is from genome assembly GCF_042266925.1 of Nocardia sp. NPDC056064. Taxonomy (NCBI): domain Bacteria; kingdom Bacillati; phylum Actinomycetota; class Actinomycetes; order Mycobacteriales; family Nocardiaceae; genus Nocardia; species Nocardia sp. NPDC056064. The sequence goes on from NZ_JBHJWO010000001.1 coordinate 498,861, forward strand.
CCGAGTTGTCCAGCGGTCGTGTCGGGCGAATCGCGGCCGACGGCGGTATCGACCGAGCCGAGGTCGACGGAATGCCGTCCATGATCACCGCAGGTCCCGATGGAGCCGTGTGGTTCACCGTGAACCAGGGCAATGCGATCGGGCGGGTCGACACGGATCTCACGGTGACCCGGTACCCCTTGCCGACGCCGGCCGCCGCGCCGGTCGGCATCACCGCCGGTCCCGACGGCGCGCTGTGGTTCACCGAGATCGGCGCCGGGGCCATCGGCCGGATCGCGGTGGACGGCACGATCACCGAATTCCCGCTGCCCGACCCGGCGGCCCGCCCACACGCGATCGTCACCGGACCGGACGGCGCCCTGTGGTTCACCGAATGGGCGAGCGGCCGGCTCGGCAGACTCACGACCGACGGCGCCGTCAGCCACCTCGACCTGCCCGGCGAGGAACCGCACGGCCTCACCGTCGACCGCGCGGGCCACCTCTGGATCGCCATGGAATCCGGTGCGCTGGTGGAGGTTTCCCCCTGACGATCAGGGTGTGGTGAGCGCCTTCACCACCGCGGTACCGAAACCGAGATCGTTGCTGGAAGCCATCCGGGTGTAGGTGCCGCCGGTCTGCTGAGAGAGCGTCTGCAGCGTCTGGGTGCCCTCCCCGCCGATCACGATGACATCGATGCGGACGGGCCTGCCCGCGTCGGTCGCGGCCGTGATCTGGCTGAGCAGTGCCGGTCCGGTCAGCGACGAATCGTCGTCGGGACCGTCGGTGATCAGCAGGATCGAATTCGTGCGGCCGGGGGAGTAGGCGGCCACGGCGGCGCGATAGGCGGCCAGCACGCTCGGATAGGCCTGGTCGGCGCTGACCTGGGTCGCCTTCGTGGAGGTGACCGCGGAACCGAACGCATTGCGCTGGGTGTCGCTGAGCAGCGCGGTCGGGACCTGCACCTGATAGGGGTTGGTGCCGTCGAGGTTCTTGCCGAAGGTCCACAGCCCGAGTCCGAAGTCCGGCGGGATCACCTGCAGGGTCGAGGCGAGGGCGGCGCCCGCGTTGGCCAGGCGGGTGGTCGACCCGTCGGCCGTGCTCATCGACGAGGACACGTCGAGCAGCACGGTGGCGTTCACCCCGAGCACCGGGTTGGCGAGGGTGGACTGGACCTTCTGCAGCGCGCCCTTGGGCGGGTTGGCCGGTGCCGAGCCGATCGCGGGGCCGAAACCGTCGGCGGCCAGCGCGGCCGCCTGCTCGGGGGCACGCAGGAAATCGATGAAGCGCGACGCGATCAGGTTCTGGGTCTTGTCCACCCACGGGCCCGACAGCAGCGCCGCCGGGTAGTCGGCCACCGGGGCACTGCCCGCTGGCCGGTAGGCGGTGAGCCCGCCGGTGCCCAGTTGCTGCTGGGTTGCGGCCACGGCGTGCACCGCGTCGGCGGTGGGGTCGGCGGTGATCTCGGACATGGCGGTCATCAGGTCGGCCGGGGTGGGCGCGCCCGCGGCCAGCCCGGAGATCGCCGCGACGACCTGTCCGTCGCCCGCGGCCTGCTCGCTCAGTGGTTCGGTGCCCGAGACCGCGGCCCCGATCGACGCCGCGGCGGCGGTGGTGGCGTCACCGGTGGGCAGCGCCATCCGCAGCCCACCCCAGCCGGACAGGCCGAGCTCGCCGAGCGAGCCCTGCTGCAACCGGGGCAGATCCGCCCAGGTGATCTGGTGCTGCTCGAGCGCCTGGCGCAGCGCCTCGGGCACGCCGAGCACGATCGGGCTGGTGGCGATCGAGGCGGGCGAGCCCTCGATCAGACCGGGCACCCGGACCAGATCGATGGACCGGCTCGAATCGGCGATCCACAGCCCGGGCTTCGGGCCCAGCGCCGGATCCCACTGGGCCGTGTCGGCCAGACCGGCGACCAGCGCCGCCGACGGCCGCGCGGACACCTTCACCTGCGCGCAGTGATCACGCACCCGCGGCTTGCTCGCGTTGTAGGCATCGGCCGCCGCGCGGACCGGCCCGGCGATGGCCGGATCGACGGTGACATCGAGCGAGGCGGGCCCCTCGACGCACTCGGCGGCCGCCGCGACATCGGTCGAATCGGCGCGATCACTGAACTGGAACCACGCGAACACGGCCACCAGCACGAGCACGAGTACCGACGCCGCGATAACCGGACCTTTGCTGATACTCCGAGATCTGGTCCCGCTGCGATGTGTACCCACGCGGCAAGTTTAAGGACCTGTGACGTCGGGACCGCAGCCGAGCGGTGTCCCAGCTGTTCGCCCAGGTCACAGCACCGGGGCCGGGTGCCCGAACGGACACCCGGCCCCGGTGAGGTCACTCGCGGATCACCCGGCCGCGGTCGAACTCACGGCCACCCCAGACCCCCGACTGGCCGGTGCTCGCCGCGTACTCGGTGCACCCCGCGAGCAACGGGCAACCGGCGCAGATCCGGCGGGCGTAGTCGAAGTCCTGCGACGGGTACGGGAACCACGCCTCGTGGTTCGGGTCACCCCGGCAGGCGGCGCGGTGCCACTGCCCCGAATCGGACAGGGTCAGCAGGGTGGTCAGGGCGAGGTCGGTGGTGGTCACGGCGCGTACTCCTTCCAGATCCGGCGCTGCGTGCGGGCGAGCGGGTCGGGAGCCTTGGGCTCCCACAGCAGCCGCATCCCCGCCTCTTCGGGGGTGCGGTCGGCCTTGGACGTATTGCAGGGGGCGCAGCAGGCCACGAGATTGCCCCAGGTGTTGGGTCCGCCCCGGCTGCGTGGGCGGATGTGGTCGACGGTCTGCGCCCAGCTCGCGCAGTAGCCGCAGCGGTGCTTGTCGCGGCGCAGCACCCCGGCCAGCGTGGCGCGGCTGGCCTCGTCGACCGGGGCGACGTGGCCCAGGTAGACGTAGCGCAGCAACCGGACGGTCTCGGGCAGCGCGATCACCAGGTGCTGGGACCGGATCGGGAACCGCGGCGCCCGCTCGATGACGGTCTCCGCGGCACCGCTGATCAGCAGTGTCACGGCCCGGTCGGCGGTGATCTCGTCGAGGGCCTCGTAGCTGGCGTTCAGCACGAGCACCCTGGTGCGTATCCAGGTGTCGGAAGTGGGCGCCATCGGGTCGACGGCATGACGGATCGTCATGGGAATCACCATGTTTTCCAGAGAAGTGAACGAGAGGCCGGAGCTGGGTGGGGCCGCGTCAGCGGGCGAACAGGAGACGGGCCATCGCGCCGGTCACCGCGTTCACCGCGTCGCGCGACTCGCCGTGGGCCTTGTCGGCACCGCGATAGCCGATGCTCGACTGTCGTTGTGGCACACGATGTTTCATGGCCGTCTCCTCCTCTCGAAAGCTCTCGTCGCTACCGCCGGTGCGAAATCACCGGCGTGGAATTCATGGTGGCAGACCAGCCGCCGATTGTCGGCTGATTTATTTCCGGTAACGGCTCAGAGGTTGCCCGCCTCGTGGTCGAGCCGGCGGGCGACGAGGTCGCGGGCGGATTCGCGCAGGGCGGGACGGAACCCGCTGGGGTAGACCGGGTCCGCCGGGGCGTACTGCTTCAGCACTTCCTTGGCGAGAGTGATCTTGTGGACCTCGGTGGGGCCGTCGGCGATGGCCATGACCTCGGCGTAGGTGGTCATGTCGAGGAACGGCAGGTCGGTGCTGACACCCATCGCGCCGTGCAGGTGCAGGGCGCGGCGGGCGATGTCGTTCATGACCGTGGGCATGGCCACCTTGATGGCCGCGATGTCCTTGCGCACGGCGCGGTAGTCCTGGGCCCGGTCGATGCGCCAGGCGGTGCGCAGCACCAGCAGCCGGAACTGCTCCATCTGGATCCAGCTGTCGGCGATGCGTTCCTGGGTCATCTGGAATCCGCCGAGCACCCCCTTGCGGGCGGGCCGGGAGACCGCGCGCTCGCACATCATGTCGAACGCCTTGCGGACCAGGGCCACGGTCCGCATGGCGTGGTGCACCCGCCCGCCGCCGAGCCGGGTCTGCGCGACGACGAACCCGTCACCCTCGCCGCCGAGCAGATGATCGGCGGGCACCCGCACATCGGTGAACCGCAGGTGACCTTCGTGCTCACTGAACCCGGGAACCGTGAAGTTGCGCACCAGTTCGATGCCGGGGGTGTCGGCCGGGACGATGAACATCGACAGCCGACGATGTGGTTCGGCGTCGGGATCGGTCACCAGCATCACGATGTGGAAGGTGGCGAATTCGGCGACCGAGTTGAACCACTTCTCGCCGTTGATCACCCACTCGTCCCCGTCACGCACCGCGGTGGTGCGAAACGCCGTGGGGTCCGAGCCGCCGGTGGGCTCGGTCATCGCGTAGCAGGACCCGATCTCGCCGTCGAGCAGCGGCTGGAGATACTTCGCTTTCTGCTCCTCGGTCCCGAAGTGCGCCAGGATCTCGGCATTGCCGGAATCCGGTGCCTGACAACCGAACACGAGCGGCGCCCACATCGAGGTCCCCAGCACCTCGTTGAGCAGCGCCAGCTTCAGCTGACCGTAGCCGGGCCCGCCGAGCTCGGGTCCCAGATGACAGGCCCACAGCCCCTGATCCTTGACCTGCCGCTGGAGGGGCCGCAGCAGCGCCCGGATCTCGGGGTCGGCCCGGTTGTAGGGGTTGGGGTAGACCAGATCCAGCGGCTCGACCTCGGTGCGGACGAACTCCGCGACCCAGTCGAGCTTGCGCTGGTAGTCCGGATCGGTCTCGAAATCCCACGCCATGGTCAGCCTTTCGTGTTGTCGCCCGCGGCCAGCAGTCCGGACAGGACGGTCTCGGTGAGGAGGTCGGCGATCTCGGCGGGGGAGTGCTCGCCCCGTTCGCGATACCAGAGGGCCAGCGAGTCGAGCATGCCCAGGATGCCGCGGGTGACGACGTGATCGTCGCTGCGCAACTGCCCCGCGGCGTGCCCGGCATCGATCACCTCCTGCCATCGGCCGCGCAGCCGGTCGCGCAACTGCTGGAGTTCGGCCGCGCGCGCACCGGTCAGGGCGGTGGCGTCGCGCAGGTGCACCGTGACCGCACGACGGTGGGTGATGATCAGCTCCACCTGGCCGCGGATCAGCAGCCGCAGGATCAGGACCGGATCGGCGGCGGTGGCGACGAGACGTTCGGCCTCGGCCAGCAGCAGCCGGGTGTAGCCGCCGAGGATCTGCCACAGCAGCTCTTCCTTGGACCCGATGTGGTAGTACAGCGCGCCCCGCTGCACATCGGCTCTGGCGCCGATCTCGGCGACGCCGGTGGCGTGGAAACCACGCTCGGCGAAGAGTTCGAGCGCCGCCGCGTGGATGCGCGCGGCGGTGTCGGCCGCGCCGTGCCCGGTGGCGGGTGGGCGGCCGCGGCGGCGGACCGGAGAACCCGGCTCACCGGGGTGCGCGACGGTCACCGTGCCTCCGCTCCGGCCGGGCATGTGGCGCCCGTCACCGAGTAATGTTCCGATCAGTACATTAAATCGCGGCGGGCCTACAATCAAGAGGTGGTCCGCCACGCCCACCTCACCGGTCGGTGAGTCGGCGTGGCGGAATGGATATCGCCCGCTGGGCGTTTCGACCCACACGGGACGTCACCGCTACCCACGGGTAACATGACATCCGACTTTCCCACCCGGCTATCTCAAAAGTGAGGCAGTAGATGACAGAGCGGATTCAGGTCGGCGGGCTCCAGGTGGCCGGCGTTCTCCACGATTTCATCGTGAACGAGGCGCTCCCCGGTACCGGCGTGGACTCCGCCGCGTTCTGGGCAGGCGCCGAGCAGGTCATCAACGACCTCGCGCCGCGCAACCGTGCCCTGCTGGCCGAACGCGACGAGATCCAGGGCAAGCTCGACGCCTGGCATCAGGAGAGCCCCGGCACCGGTTACGACAAGGGCGCCTACAAGCAGTTCCTGACCGAGATCGGTTACCTGCGTCCCGAGCCCGCGCCGTTCCAGATCGGCACCGGCAACGTCGACGCCGAGATCGCCACCACCGCGGGCCCGCAGCTCGTGGTGCCGGTGATGAACGCGCGCTTCGCGATCAACGCCGCCAACGCGCGCTGGGGTTCGCTCTACGACGCGCTCTACGGCACCGACGCCATCTCCGAGGCCAACGGCGCCGAGAAGGGCACCGGTTACAACCGCGTGCGCGGCGACAAGGTCATCGAGTGGGGCCGCAACTTCCTCGACGACGCCGTCACCCTGATCACCGGCTCGCACATCGGCTCCTCGTACTACAAGATCGTCGACGGCGAGCTCGAGGTCGGTCTCGAGGACGGCACCGACATCGGCCTGGCCGACCCCTCGCAGCTGGTGGGCTACCTCGGTGACCCCGAGGCCCCGACCTCGGTGCTGCTCAAGCACAACGGCCTGCACATCGAGATCCAGATCGACGCGAACTCCCCGATCGGCTCGACCGACACCGCGGGCGTCAAGGACATCGTGCTCGAGTCCGCGCTCACCACCATCATGGACTTCGAGGACTCGGTCGCCGCGGTCGACGCCGAGGACAAGGTCGCCTGTTACCGCAACTGGCTCGGCCTGAACAAGGGCGACCTGGCCGAAGAGGTCACCAAGAACGGCAAGACCTTCACCCGCACCATGAACCCCGACCGCGTGTTCACCGCGCTCGACGGTTCCGAGCTGGTGCTGCACGGCCGTTCGCTGCTGTTCGTGCGCAACGTGGGCCACCTGATGACCTCGGACGCGATCCTCGACGCCGAGGGCAACGAGGTGCCCGAGGGCATTCTCGACGGCCTGGTCACCTCGCTGATCGCCGTGCACTCGCTCAACGGCACCGCGAAGCTGGCCAACAGCCGCACCGGCTCGGTCTACATCGTGAAGCCGAAGATGCACGGCCCCGACGAGGCCGCCTTCACCAACGAGCTGTTCGGCCGGATCGAGGACGTCCTCGGCCTGACCCGCAACACCCTCAAGGTCGGCATCATGGACGAGGAGCGCCGCACCACGGTCAACCTCGCCGCGTCCATCGAGGCCGCCAAGGATCGCGTGGTGTTCATCAACACCGGCTTCCTGGACCGCACCGGCGACGAGATCCACACCTCCATGGAGGCCGGGCCGATGGTCCGCAAGGCCGAGATGAAGACCCAGACCTGGATCACCTCCTACGAGGACTGGAACGTCGACACCGGCCTGGCCAAGGGCCTGCCCGGCAAGGCCCAGATCGGCAAGGGCATGTGGGCCATGCCCGACCTGATGGCCGGCATGCTCGAGCAGAAGATCGTGCACCCCAAGGCCGGCGCCAACACCGCCTGGGTGCCCTCGCCGACCGCCGCCACCCTGCACGCCACCCATTACCACCAGGTGGACGTGTTCAAGCGTCAGTCCGAGATCGCCAAGGGCGGCCCGCGTGCCACCGTCGACCAGATCCTGGAGATCCCCCTGGCCCAGTCCACCGACTGGTCCGACGAGGAGAAGCGCCAGGAGCTCGACAACAACTCCCAGGGCATCCTGGGCTACGTCGTGCGCTGGATCGACCACGGTGTCGGCTGCTCGAAGGTGCCCGACATCAACGACATCGGCCTCATGGAAGACCGTGCCACCCTGCGCATCTCGAGCCAGCTGGTCGCCAACTGGCTGCGCCACGGCATCGTCACCGAGGCCGACGTGGTCGCCAGCCTCGAGCGCATGGCCCCCGTCGTCGACCGCCAGAACGCCAACGACCCGAACTACCGCCCGCTGGCCCCGAACTTCGACGACAACATCGCCTTCCAGGCCGCCAAGGAACTGGTCCTCGAAGGCACCAAGCAGCCCAACGGCTACACCGAGCCGATCCTGCACCGCCGTCGCCGCGAGTACAAGGCCGCGCAGAAGTAGTGGCATCGGACGTGCGAAAAAGTAGCTCCTAGCAGCACTTTTCGCTTGCGGCCCCGTTTCGGAGACATCCGAGGCGGGGCCGTTGTCATCACTGGAGATCACCGCAGATAACGGCTCATCACCCTCGAAACGGTCACACGGCCGCACCCGGAAAAGCATGGTCTACCAGTGGATTCGTGTGCTACTTGGGGTCTGTAAACGGTCACAGCATGGTCTAGACGCACCCTCCTCTGCGGGACTGCTTCACGGAGCTCCCTACGCTCGGGTGAGGACATGTAGGCGATTGCCTCGAAGCCGTATGACCATCGGCGTGTCGGAGAGCGACACCCCGGGGAACTTCAGCGGCAAGCTATCTGGTAGCTAACTTAGGTTGGGTGGCCCTCGCTCTAGTGAACTGTCTGGCATACCGAAATTTCCACGGAGGCAACGCGAGATCGCCGCGCCTGCGGTCCGTACGCAGGTCCTCGGCGTGCACACTGCCGCGCCTACGGTCTCGCGCCGAGCTAGACAACACCCAAGCTGGAATCCGGTTGCCCGAACCCTACGTTGCAGCGGTGGCAACGAGCGCATCCCTGAGAAGGTGCGTATGCTCCACCGTCGCAGACCTTCTGTTGCGCTGTCGTATAGGACGTGCAAAGCCGTCCGCGACTCCGTCTGTCGTTCGCGATTCTGCGTCGGTCAACCGCTTGCGTAAGCATGCACGGTCGAGCGTCAGTGCCGCGCATCTCACCTCGCCAGTTGGCCTCAGAAGAATTATCGTGCAACAGCGAATTCTGCCGCCTGTAGTCGTGATGGTGAGCGATAGCGTGTCTGAGAGTAGTTTGTGCTCGATGAGTACTTCGATTGGCTGAGCGTGATCGATTGAGCCTGGTGCCAGGACGTGACGGTGTACGGCCGATCGTGACCGGAGAATACGACCGCGAATGTCGCCGCGAGCCTGTTGGCCAGAGAAGGCACCGTCAGGAGATTGCATCACGTTCCTTCCCCCTGGTCGCTCCGTGATCGCACAAGCTCGCCGTGGCGGCACGCGAGCGCGGCATCGTGTGATGTGTCAGCCGCCGACCGGATAGCTGGGCCGAGCGCTGGACCACGTTCGGCTTCCACCTCGTGTTCGCCAGACCCCTGAACCAGTCCTCGACACCGACATCAGGTCCCATCCATGATCCGTGGGCCAACTTCCTGTCGAAGCGGTCCGCGGGAAGAAGCTCATTCAGTGGAGGTGAAGCCAAGACTGTAGCGGGATCCGGCCTTCGGTCCTCGTTCAACTCTCGCGGTCGGGGTGATGCCGCCAGAATGGTGCTGTGTTGCCCGTGGATGACTATGAGAGCCTGGTGCCGGATCCGCCGACGCGATTCGGGGTCGGTGAATTGCGTGATGCGTATGTCGATGTGGTGACCGACGAAGTCGACCCGCGGTGGATGGCGCACCAACGCCGCGAGTACTTCGACGGACTCTGCGGATTGTTCGACTTGCGACTTCCGACCTCACGCGAAACCGTGAGCCGGGGTCCGACCCAGTACGTGCATGTCCTGCTGCTCAACACGGTCCATTCGTTGCGGCGCACCTCGAGCCCGTGGGATGGCTATCTCGAAGCGGGAGGGCTGCTCGCACAGCTGAGGGCGCTGGGGATCGGGGAAGCGCACGAAGAGCTCGCGATCGAGCTGCGCACGGTGGTGGAGATGTCGCGGACCAAACACCGGACGGTGTTGGATCTTCTGTTGCGTGGGCTGCTAGGCGAGCGCGCCGAGCGGGTGTTCACCCTGGCGGAACTCGAAGCGGCGGGGATCGAGCGTGCCGTCCCGATCCGCTACTTGCCGGACTGAGCAGCCGCGCTGTGGTTCCGCCGTTTGGATGTCTGGCCGGTGAGTGACCTCGTCGCATTCCACGCGCGGGATGGGGACGAATTCCGATCGGAAAGAACTGCATAACGCACTCGAGCCCGAGGTTCGCTTGGCGTACCTGGGGCTCAAGTGGCAGTTGGCATCTCCGTTGTGGAGTTAGCACTGGTGTCCGGAGGGGGACTCGACCAATACGCACACCAGCTCACACGGCAAACGTCGCTACATCTCGGATAGCTCTGAGCCTGACGGTTCTACGATCTGTAGTGAGGCCCTGACGGATGGACTCCTGAGGCGGGCGGGGATCGTCGAATCGATTGGTTCAAAGCCGGATTCGCGTCAGCGGGTACGCGGCGGAGCCGCTTGCAAGCGGGGTCTGGCCGCGTGTGCTCCCTGCACGATCGGGGATGAGCTACTGAAGCAGCTGACGGCCGTCGAGATGTCGAGGGCTGAGCCGCCATCAGCTGGTAGCGCGTGTGCGGAGGACTATTTCGTCTCGGCGCGGAGCCGGTCGCGTTCGGCGCGCAGGGCGGTCACGGTGTCCTCGAGTTCGAGGATCCGGGCCACCGCGGCCAGATTGATCCCTTCGCCGGTGAGGGTGGTGATGCGGTGGAGGCGGGTGAGGTCGTCGCCGCTGTAGCGCCGGGTACCGCCGGTGCTGCGTTCGGGCGTGAGCAGGCCGTGTTGCTCGTAGAGGCGCAGGGTCTGGACCCCGACACCGGCCAGTTCGGCTGCCACCGAGATCGCATACACCGCCCGAGCGGGTGAGGGCATGCCGTCGTGTGGGGTGACCATTTGGTCCTCACCTCGATTCCTGTCTGTGGTCATCAGATTACTTCGTACGGATGCTTGCACTCTCCTAGGTCGAGTGCTAAATAATATCTATGTCAGGTGACACAGGTTATCTGATCAACATCCTATCGAGATTGGAGTGAGTTGGAGGTGGCGACCATGTTGATGCGCACCGATCCCTTCCGGGACCTGGACCGGTGGACCCAGCAGGCGTTCGGCACAGCGGCACGACCGGCGGCGATGCCGATGGATGCCTGGCGTGATGGTGACGAGTTCGTCGTCGAGTTCGATCTGCCCGGGATCGACCCCGATTCCCTGGACTTGGATGTGGAACGCAATGTGGTGACCGTGCGCGCGTCGCGGCCCGGCTTGGACGCGAATCGGTCGATGATCGCCGCGGAGCGCCCGCGCGGGGTGTTCAGTCGTCAGTTGTTCCTGGGTGAGAGTCTCGATACCGACCGGATTCGCGCCGATTACCGCGACGGGGTTCTGCGGTTGTCGATCCCGGTGGCCGAGAAGGCCAAGCCTCGCAAGATCGAGATCAGCCGCGACCACGAACCGGCAGCCATCAACGCCTGACCGACCTCGACCATCGAGCCACCACGAGTTCAGGACGAGATCGAGCGTCGAAAGTGTGGTGATGCGTATCGACGGCTTCGCAAGCGACTCTTCTGATGAACTGAGTTCGACTCCTTTCGGCGCCGGTGGCCGGGCCGACCGGTCCGGCCACCGGCTACCCCATCCCGTCCGGCAGCTGTTTCGAGGAGGACCCGATGACCGTTCTGCCGACAGCCTCGCAGGCTGATCGCGTCGACCAGGAGATCTTCGTCTTCGACGCCGACCGAGAACTGGGCCTCGACGTCACCGCCGTGGAGGCCGGTGAACTCGAGCGTGGCCTCGACACCGCCGATCCGGCCGACCGTATCGACCAAGCATGGAGTGTTCCCTGTGCCGACGACGACTTCTTCTGCCTCGCCTACTGAGCATCCCGCCCATCAGGACCCGCACCAGCACGCGGCCACCGCATCGCGATCCTGGCAGCCCGGCCGCGTCGCCTGGTTCGACGCAGAGAAGGGGTTCGGGTTCTTGACCCCTGATCGCGGCGGGTCCACGGTGTTCTGCGACTACACCGCTATCGATTCTCCCGGCTACAAAACCCTTCATGCCGGACAACGCGTGGTCTTCACCGTGACCGACACCAGCCGTGGACCCGAAGCTGTCCAGGTCTTGACCTACGGCGCACCCATCAGCAAGACCGGCGAGCCCAGCCCGATGCTGCCGTCGGCCGGGTCGCGGCCGGTGCCGTGGCCGCGCTGGATGGCCTGCCGCGGCCGCCACGCAGCCTGAACCATCCCCGTTTGCCTGTTGCGAGGAGAACGTATGTCCATCGAATACGTCACCGACCCGGCCGATCCCGCGGCGATCGGCGATCCGGCCGTGATCTGCTGGCCCGATCCCAGTCCTCTCGACACGTGGTGGACCGAGGTCATGGACGGCGTGGTCACGGGTGCGCCGCTCGACAGCAGTCATTCGCTGATGGAGTAAATCTTCATCGGCGAGTATAGACATCATTGATGAGGGGGTATACAGTCACTGTTGTTCCCGATTGAGAGATCAGATGGCCGGGCAGGTGAACTGCCCGGAGTATCGAGTTCGACCGTCCTCTCCGGCGGAGACGAGAATCCGGTGCAGTTGGCCGGACCGCCGGAGGGGACGACGAAGTCAGGATGACCGACGATCTTTGGAGGTGGTGGCCACTGAGGAGTCATTTACCAGTCCTGCATCCCGAGAATTGTCGGATGCGTTGTCTCAGACCGGCCCCTACGGCCGGTGAACGCAAGTGAAATCAATTCCTCAGTCCGTACATTCAGGCCCCGGCGCCCAGCGCGCCGGGGCCTTCCGGCGTTGAATCCGAGAGGCCTCGTGCAGCACCCGAACATCGACCCCGCCGACGGCGCCAGCGCCGCGGACAAACTCGACGACGACACCTACCCGGCCTACAGCATGGGCCGCGCCGCGGAGATCCTCGGCGTCACCCAGGCGTTCCTGCGTGGCCTCGATGCCGCCCAGTTGCTGACCCCGCAACGGTCGGCGGGTGGGCACCGCCGCTACTCCCGCTACCAATTGCGGATCGCGGCCCGTGTGCGCGAACTCGTCGATGCCGGAAACGCGATCGAGGCATCGTGTCGGATCGTGATCCTCGAGGATCAGCTCGCCGAGGCGCAGCGCGTCAACGCCGACCTTCAGCGTGAACTCGACAACCGTACCGAATAGCCGGTGTCTGCGGTCCTGCTCAACCGGTGGGCGGTCAGAGTCGGCACGAAGGCGCTCCCGTTTGCGTCCAGGTTGGGCGGCTCGTAGAAGAAGGCGTAGCAGATCGACGGAGTATCCACCGCCACACAGGGATAGGTGGTCACATGCCAGGTGCCGCCGATGTCGTCGCGGGGACCTCACGCGAACGGTAGTCAGGAACCGGTCGAATCCTCGAGGAGCAGGGGATCGGGCGATGGACCATTCGTATTTCCACGCCGCCGGCATATCAACGGAAAGCGTCGATGTTCTCCTGAGCCCATTGCGCGAAGGTCCTGGCCTCCGATCCCGTCACCCGCGCGACGGTGTCGCGCACCCGTAGCAGCGCGTCGTTGACGTCGCCGCCGGTCACGTCCAGGACGGCGTCGGCGGCGTCTTCGCCGAAGACCGCGACCATGTCCGGCCGGGCATCCTCTCGGGTGATCTCGGTGAACTCGATGTCCCGGTCGAGCAGGCCGGCGATGGTTGCGACCTGGTGGCGCGCGCTGACCGGTGCGGGACCGGTCAGCGCATACCGCTGCCCTCGGTGGCCGGGCTCGGTCAGTGCGACCCGAACCACCGACGCGATGTCAGCGGGATGAATCGTGGGGAGCCCGGTGGCGGCATACGGCACCCGAACGGGCTGACCCGATCGAATAGTCGATGCCCACATCAGGGCATTGGACGCGAACTGCGTCGGCCGCAGGATCGTCCAGTCCATTCCACTGGCCTCGAGAAGCTTCTCGACCGCCGCGTTCTCGGCAGCGGGACCGAGGTGAGGGTGGGTCTGCACGGTGATCGACGACACCAGCACAACATGCTCGACACCGGCCCGGCGAGCGAGGTCGATGATCTCGGCATCCGGTCCGAGCCGCGGCACGAGAAACATCGACCGCACCCCGTCCAGCGCGGCCGTCAGCGTGGAGATGTCGGCCAGATCGCCCCGGACCGCTTCGACCCCGTCCGGGAATGCGGCTCCGGCAGCGTCACGGGTGAGCGCCCTGATCGGCTCGGTGCCGAACGCGCGCAACTCCTTCAGCAACGAGCGTCCGATGTTGCCGGTGGCTCCGGTGACCAGAATCATCAGCAGGTCCTCTCTCGTGACGATCAACTGGACGCCACGCTAGAACCTCAACTCATATACAGGTCAAGACGGACCGGAAGCGCTGATCCAGCAAGGCGCAGAATTGGCCGCGCCGGCGGGACGGCGTCTGTGTGTCGAGTGACGTGATCGACGGGCAATTCAGCTATCGCGATAGTCGGGAGCTGTCCGATGGGCTGTGGGTGATTGGGCCCGAAGTGAACGGGTATCGCCAGGTCGGTGGCGATTCGGCCTTCACCCGGAGGGTCGGTTCCAGAGTGCGGCTGCGGCGGGAGGAACACCACATGACGATGACGACGGGACATCGGCGTTCAGAGGATGACACCGTGCGGGGAGCTGTGCCGTCGTGGAAACTGGGCAGCGAGGGAGCCGACGAGGGGGAGTTGGAGCCGCTGGGCGTACCGGCGGTGGTGTTGTCCGGTGTCCTGATCTGTGCCGGCCTGGTTGCACTGGCTTGGCTGCCGTCGTTGGCCGCCGAGTACGGCGGACCCCTGCCTGTCGGCAGTATCGTCGCACTGCATGTGCTGCTCTCGGCAGCACTGGGGATCTGGGGGATCGGTCAACGACGGCGCCGCTGAAGGGTTTTCGCACCGCGCCGGTCGTACGCCGGAGCGCGGGGTCGGGAGGTACGCTGCCTGCCGAACTCGACTTCGATGTGGGTCAGGTTCGTCTGCGAAGCCACAGGTAGCCGACGATCGAGGCGGCGAGAACGACGAAGTGGAACACGACGTCGTCGGTCCGTCCACCGTTGGCGACGAGGAAGAGACCGAACAACCACAAGGCCAGCACGGCGCCGAGACAGCTGTTGAGTTGATGCCGTGGACTCCAGCCCGGTCGCGTCACCCACCGGCGCAGAGTGGCGGCGAGGGCCGCGGCGAAGACCAGTGCGGCGAGTGTCCACACCACGAACGGTGCCGGGGTGCCGATGAACGCGACCAGATACAGCATCAGCCACGCCAGTCCCGCACCGAACCCGACCCAGCCGACGGTCGCGGGACCGGGGCACTGCTTCGTCGACGTGGTGGCCCATGGTCGCCGGCACCTGGAGGCCGACAACACCAGGATGATCACCGCCGCGACACCGCCGATGATCTGCGCGGCGGACAGGCGGAACTCGGACCGAACGAGCGAGATGAACACGAACACCGCGAACCCGAGGGCGAAAACACCCGCGAAGACGGTCAGCATCGAACGCGACAGCCAGGTGGTGTGTCTCTCGGCGGGAAAGGCCAAGTGCGTCAACATGATCGGTATGACGATGCTCCACACCGCGTGGTACCCGGTGACCACGACCGCCCACAGCCAGTTCACCTCGAAGGCTCGCCCGTAGACGGTTTCGCCGTCCATGCCTTGCGGATTGAAGATCGTCTGTAGCCCGAGCCCTTCCTCGAGTACAGCGAAGGCGGCGGCGAGCATCAACAGCCCCCACCCGTTGAGGCCCCGGCGTTGCACTACCTCCCGGACCAACAGCACGCCCGCGCCGTAGAAGCAGAGGATCGCGACGGCCCGCAGCGGCTGGGCGAGATAGCTGAATCGAAATGCCGCCCCGACGACTTCACCGATCAGCGGTGCGAGCACGAACAACACCAAGACCGGTCCCGCTGTCGCGGATGAGGGCCGGGGCCGCCCGTCCGCCCTCGCGCCCAGACCGCCCCTACCCGTCACCATGATCGCTGTCCCGCTCTCGTGCCACAGCGATGCCGTCGACGAACAGGATCGGCCAGTCGCGTTCGAACACCGCCCGGTCGGTGGCGCCGCGGTCGCGGATCTCCCGTGGCAGGTCCGTCATCGCGTTCATCAGCACCGAGGCGACGAGCCGTGCATCTGTCGACCGGAACTCGCCGCAGCGTTGCCCTTCGACGATGAACGAGCGCAGTTCCGCCAAGCCCGCGGCCCGCTCGGCGTCCCCGGTCTGCCCACCCGCCTGGTGGTGGCGCGTGAACTGGGTCAACACGAGCATCGCCGGCAGGTTGTCGAGGCAGTACGAGGCGAACCGCCGCAGCATTCCTTCCAGCGCTGAGACGTAGCTGCCGTCCTCTTCGACGGGCTGCATCGCTTCGTCGACTCGCTGCTGGATCGTCGAGCGCATCTGATCGATCAGTCCCTGCCGGGAACCGAAGTGGTAGTTGATCAGTCCGGGGCTCACCTGCGCCCGCGCCGCGATCGCGGCGTTCGACGCGCTCGCCAGCCCCACCTCCGCGATCGTCTCGATCGCGGCGTCCACTAGCTGGCGTCGGCGCGCCAACTCGATGAAGCTCGGCTCCGCACGTACTGACCGCATGCTCAGAATTTTAATCGACCAATCAGGAATTTGGAAATGGGTGTGGCTCGAGTGCGCGGTCGAGTCGCAGAGCGCCGTGCGGTGACAGCTTGAATTGCTACGGCGGCGCGGGTGTCGAGGTTCGCCTACTCGGGTGTGGGCCGTCGTCGGTCGGCCTGGATGAGCCTCATGGCATCGGTGCGAAGTCAGCGTGCCCGGTTCGAGACCCTCGGTTCGGCGCAAGGTTTCAGCCATGGCGTCCAGCCGGACCAACGACCGGGCGGAGAGTCCGGCTGCGCGGGTGCACAATTCACGCAGCGGGGTATCGCGCAGTTGCAGGATCAGATGGTCGTCGTAGACCGCCGAGTTGCTGGACAGTTCGGCGCTGTCCTTGTGGATGCGGTGTGGCGTGGACTGCGAACGTCTGCATGGTGTTGTTCTCCCCTGTGCAGTCTCCACACGTCGGCGGTACTGCGACCTGCTATGGGTGATCGGTTGGCACAACTGCGCATTCCCTGCTTCCTCGCGGCCAAACAGGCCGCGCGCCACGTCGGCGTCAGCGGGGTCCCCCTCGAAAGGTTGTCGGACGAGATGATGCGAGCGCTCGGGCGGTGTAAGCGATCCCGGTGGCAGCCGAACTGGCCGGTGTCGGGGTCCAGACCCTGCGCCTTTACGGGCAACACGGCCTGCTCACGCCCCGAACGCAGCACCGGCGGCACCCGGCGCTACAGCGGCGACGACCTCACCGCTCAGTTCGCTCGTGCCGGGTTGAGGACGATCTTGATCGCGCCGTCGGTCTTGTGCTGGAACATGTCGTAGGCGGCGGGTGCCGAGGCCAGCGGGAGATGGTGGGTGGCGAAGGTGTCCACGCCGAGCGGGTCGTCGTCGGTGAGCAGGGGCAAGATGTCATCGGCCCAGTGCTTGACGTTGGCCTGGCCCATACGCACTTGGATCTGCTTGTCGAACAACACCCGCAGCGGCAGCGGGTCGAGCATGCCGCCGTAGACCCCGACCAGAGAGATGGTTCCGCCGCGGCGCACGATGTCGACGGCCATGTTCAGCGCTGCCAGGCGGTCGACTCCGGCGGTGTCGACGATCTTCGCCGCGACCGCGTCGGGGAGCAGGGCGGTGGCGCGCTGGGCGGTCGAGGCGATCGGTGATCCGTGTGCCTCCATGCCGACCGCGTCGATGACGGCGTCGGTTCCGCGCCCGTCGGTTGGCATCCCGGATGGTCTGGGTGACGGTGGCCGCCGAGGCATTCAGGTCGACGGTGTGCACCCCGCGCTCGGCGGTGCGCCGCAATCGTTCCGGGACCCGGTCCACGCCGAAGACGCGTAGCCCGCGATGCGTGGCGATGCGCGCGCACATGTCGCCGATGGGGCCCAGACCCAGCACGGTCACAGCCCCTCCCTCCGGCACCGCGGCGTACTCGACGGCCTGCCATGCCGTGGGCAGGACGTCGGACAGATAGAGGAAGCGGGTGTCATCGGGGCCGTGCGGGACCTTGATGTGGGTGAAGTCGGCATGCGGAACCCGCAGATACTCGGCCTGGCCGCCGGGCACCTCGCCGTAGAGTTTGGAGTATCCGAAAAGCGCTGCACCACTTCCCTGTTCGTGAACCTGTGTGGTCTCGCACTGGGTGGTCAAGCCCTCGTCGCACATGACGCAGTGACCGCAGCTGATCTGGAAGGGCACCACCACGATCGGGTCGGGCACGGTGTCGACCGACACCTTCCGTCTGCCTTGTCAGGTCACTGCTTTCATGGCTGCCTCCTGATGCTTCGATTCCGTCGGGGTCTGGGTGGCGCCTACCCGAAATCGAGCGACCTACCCGACCGGGCGCCGCCGGGAGGTGTCCTACGAACGTGCGCCGTCCTCGCCGCGCCCACGTCGGCTGCCCGCGTAGGCGGTCTCCCGGATCCGTGACACCAGCGCGGGCACCATCGCCACCTCGGTCGGCCTATTGAGCATCGGGTCGAAGAAGTCGGTGCGGTGCTCGCCGGGCTCGGCTCGGCGCAGATCCAGTTCACCGACCGCCTCGGACGAGCCGCTGAGTCCGTCGGCGACGAGGTCGAATCGAAGCGGATGGTCGTCGAGCACGGTGTCGAGGGCCGGTAACGACGCCACCGCGGGCAGTTCGGGGACATCGAGCGGATCGGCGAACAACCACAGCGGTGCCGAATCGGCGAAGCGATAGGGGAGCAGGCTGCCGAACCGGGCACTGGCCCACCCTCGTGCCGGGGTCACGACCAACCGGGAGAGCGGACCACGCCCGGTGGTGGCCAACGCGAAGTCCCACGGGCGATGATCGCGGTCGAGCACCCGGAAGGCCAGTCCGAGAACATCGGGTGCCCCGGCCGGACTGCCGAGTCCTTTCGACAGCCGGGCGATGGCCGCCCGATCTCCGGTGCCGAACCACGGCGTGAAGGCCGGGGTGGCCCGGAATCGCCCGGTGAGCAGGAGGCCGTGCGGATGGAAGACGCGGGCGTGCCGGATTCCGGCCGCGGCCCCGAAAGCGGTTCGGACCACGCTGGTCGTCAGATCGGGCATCGAGGACTCCTCGGGTGATCGAGCGTTTCGTAGCCGGAGCCGGTCGATGCCATCGGAACTGTGCCGGTGGTCTGCCGCAATTGCGCGACGGTGTCCTTGGAGACCATGACCTCCTCCTCGAGGTAGAAGCTGGGGTGCTGCGGCCGGTCGGGTCGCACTCTGGCCGTACCGCGGCATAGCGGTCCTAAACAGTTCGCCGGCCTCCGATCACGACCCGGCCTCGTGCCTGGATCGGATTCGGTTCCGCTGTGTATCCAGCGGGAGGAGGGGTATGGCGAACCCATCGGTTGTCGATGATCGGAGCGCGACGAACTGCATCGACGAGAACGCTGATCGCCGGCCGGACGCGGCTCCGACTGAAGTCGCGGTGCCCCGCGCCCACCGGCCGTCCCCTGCACAAGCCGGATGACCGCCACCACCCGCTTCGACCGCCTCGAACAGATCATCGAAAGGAAGGGCTTCGATATGGGATTTCCCGAACAGCAGCAGAAGGTGCCGGGTTTCCAGTCCCAGATGACGCCGATCCCGGACTGTGGTGAGCACAGCTACCGTGGCTCGGGAAAGCTGACGGGCAAGACCGCGGTCATCACCGGCGCCGACAGCGGGATCGGCCGGGCGGTGGCGATCGCCTTCGCCCGCGAAGGCGCCGACGTGCTCATCTCCTACCTCGACGAGCATTCCGACGCCGAGGAGGTGGCGGAGTGGGTGCGTGAGGCCGGTCGGCGCGCGATCCTGGTGCCGGGCGACCTGTCCGAGCCCGCGCACTGTCGGGCGGTCATCGACCGGGCGGTCCAGGAATTCGGAACCATCGATGTCCTGGTGAGCAACGCGGCGTATCAGATGACGCACGAGGATCTGTCCGAGATCAGCGACGAGGAGTTCGCGTACACCTTCGCGCTGAACGTGGGGGCCTACTTTCATCTCGCGCGGGCCGCGGTCCCGCACATGCGGCCCGGTTCCTCGATCATCGGGAGCTCATCGGTCAATTCCGACATGCCCAATCCGACGCTGGCGCCTTACGCGGCGACCAAGGCCGCCATCGCGAACCTGTCCGCCAGTCTCGCACAGATGCTGGGCGAGAAGGGAATTCGCGTGAACAGCGTGGCGCCCGGCCCGACCTGGCCGCCGTTGATCCCGTCGACCATGCCGCCGCAGAAGGTGGCGAGCTTCGGTGAGAACACCCCGCTGGGCCGCGCGGGCCAACCCGCCGAGCTGGCGGCCGCCTATGTTCTGCTGGCAGCCGACGACGGCAGCTACATCTCCGGTGCCCGGCTCGCGGTCACCGGCGGCCGCCCCATCCTCTGAGGTCCCGTTGCCCGGCCGCGTCAGCGATCGATCATCCGGGACGGTCGTCGGCGGGCACGTCCCCGACGTGCCCGAGGGAAACCGCGGCGGTTGATTGCTCGATGGCGAACCCGGGTATGCGCTCGCCGAGCGCGGCACACCCAAGGTGCCGGCTGCCCGGACGAACAGGAGAAATACGATGCTGGGACTCGGAATCCTCGGTTGGATCATCATCGGTGGTTTGGCGGGATGGATCGCCAGCAAGATCATGAAGACCGACGCCCAGCAGGGCATCCTGCTCAACATCGTGGTCGGGGTCATCGGCGGCGTCCTGGGCGGATTCCTGCTGAAATTGTTCGATGTCGACGTCGAGGGCGGCGGCCTGTGGTTCAGCTTCTTCACCTGCCTCGGCGGCGCGGTGATCTTGCTGTTCCTGGTCGGACTGGTCACCGGCCGCCGCGGCGCCTGACCGACGATGTCCACCCAGGCGCCGGGGGCGTTGAAGCGGGCGGTGAGCACACCGCTGCTGTTCTTCTTCATCCTCGGTGACGTCCTCGGCGCCGGGTGTATGTCCTGATCGGCAACATCGCCGGCGAATCCGGTGGCACGGTGTGGCCGCCGCTGTCGACGGCGCTCGGGCTGGCTGCCCTCACCGCCGCCTTCGGGCCGCCGCCGGTTCGTTCGTCGGCTTCTGCATGCTCGCAGCAGGCATCGTGTCGGTGGGAGCGTTGGCCCGTGCCTTCGCCGGTGACTACCTACAGGCACTGGTGTCGGCGCATGGGTGATGGTGCGCGGCGACGCCGAGCCTGACCGGCTCGTCCACGGGCCGCTCGGAGCAGTCCCGGCCGGCACGGTTCTGGCGCTCTACTCCTTCGTCGGATTCAAGACCTCGGTCAATCTGGCCGAGGAGGTGGAGAATCCGCGAAAGACCTATCCCACTGCGTTGTTCGGTGCCCTGTTCACCGCCGGAGTGGTGTATGTGCTGACGACGGGGCGGGCTCCACTGGCTGATCTGGCGGGGACGTGGCGCGGGGTGGTGGGCTGCGGTCGGTCGAGAAGTGTTTCGTTCAGAACCGGCTGGTCGAGGGTGCGGGCTGGGTGCGCGTCAGGTGATGGGACGGTCGACGGCCAGGCCTCTGAGCAGGGCGCGTGCCAGCGCGGCGGCCTGGGTGCGCCCGGTCGCGGTGTCCTCGGCCTCGGCGATGGTCAGCGACATCTCGGTCAGTGCGCCGTAGAAGGCGCTGGCGAGGAGTTCGGGCGGGTGCGGCTGCACTTCGCCGGATTCGAGCACCCTGCGTGCTCCCTCGACGACGAGGCTGCCGAGGTGGCGCTGGTCGACCTCGCGCCAGCGGCGCCAGCCCAGCGCGATCGGGCCTTGGAGCAGCACGATGTGGCGGTATTCGGGCTCGGCGCAGACGTCCAGAAAGGCTTCGAGGCCGGCCTCGACTCGGTCGAACGGGTCCGAGTGGGCGTCGATGGCTGACCGGATGCGGTGCGCTGCCCGCTCCTCTAGCTCGTCGAGGACCGCTTCGAACAGGCCCTTCTTGCCGTCGAAGTGGTGGTAGAGCGCTCCGCGGGTGAGTCCGGCGGCGCGCACCAGCTCCTCGGCGGACAACTCGGTGTACTCCCGCTCGGCGAACAGTCGCGCGCCGGTGTCGAGGAGAGTCCGTCGGGTGTCTTCGATGTGCTTGTCACGCAGTGACTCCATGCGGTACGTTTACCACATACAACGTGTATGTCGGATTCGTGCCGCATGAACGTGGAGGATCGAGATGGGTAGATCAGTGGACGTGGTCGTCATCGGCGCGGGCGTGGCCGGTCTCGTCGCCGCCCGCGACCTGGCGCAGACCGGTCATGATGTGCTGGTTCTGGAAGCCCGTGACCGGGTGGGTGGGCGTTTGCTCAACGCCGAGCTCCCCGGCGGTGCGCCCATCGAGGTCGGTGGACAGTGGGTCGGCCCGACCCAGCATCTGGCCATGGCGTTGATCCGCGACCTGGGCCTGAAGACTCACCCCACGCACCATGCCGGTCGTCACATCGCCGAACTCGGCGACGGTCGCTCGGAATTCACCGGCCGGATCCCCAAGCTGAACCCGCTGGCCCTGCTCGACATCGCCCAAGCCCAACTGCGGCTGGACCGTCTGGGGCGTCGGGTGACCCGGACCGATCCGTGGCGCGCAGAGGGAGCCGAGGCGCTGGATGCGCAGACCTTCGACACCTGGTTGCGCCGAGCCACCCACACCGCGGATGGGCGAGCGTTCTTCAAGCTCGTCACCGAGGCCGTGTTCTCCGCGGGCCCGGAGGACATGTCGGCGTTGTGGGCGAGCTTCTACCTGGGCGGGGGCGGGGGAGTCGACTCCATGATCGGAGTGGTCGGCGGAGCCCAGCAGGATCGGGTGGTCGGCGGCACACAGGCCATCGCGCTGGCATTGGCCGAACAGCTCGGCGACCGGATCGTCCTCGGCAGTCCCGTGACCGAGATCGACTGGGACGACTCCGGCGTGCGCGTGCGCGCCGGTGCGACCGTCGTCCGCGCCCGGCGGGCGGTGATCGCGGTGCCGCCACCGCTGGTCGCGCGCATCCGGTTCAGCCCCGGCCTGCCCGGCGATCGCGACCAGCTCGTCCAACGCATGCCGATGGGACGCGTCATCAAGATCAATGTTGTCTACGACGAACCGTTCTGGCGCTCCGAGGGCTGGAGCGGGCAGGCCGTCAGCGACCACCGACCGCTCGGGGTCGTCTTCGACAACACCCCGCCCGACGGCTCGCCCGGCGTCCTCGTCGGATTCCTGGAGGGTCGCCACGCCGACACCGGCTCGCGGCTGAGTCCGGCCGACCGACGCGCGCGGGTCCTCGACGACCTCGCCGGCTATTTCGGCCCCCGCGCCCGCACACCGATCGACTACATCGAGAAGGACTGGGCCGAAGAGGAATACAGCCGCGGCTGTTACGGGGCCTTCGCAACACCGGGCACTCTCACGCGGTTCGGGCACACCTTGCGACCGGCCATCGGCCCGCTGCACTGGGCCGGAACCGAAACAGCCACGCGCTGGGCCGGTTACATCGATGGCGCCGCCGAATCCGGTCATCGCGTCGCGCAGGAGATCCGGTCGGCCTCCGTCGACGCCGAATCGACAAGCGCCTCGGCGTGACCGGCGTCATGGCGGGCCGGAGTTCCTCCGTCGCGCCCGTTGCAGCGCCTCGAACGATGGATCATGCGTCGCTGAGGATCCGGGAAACCGCTGGGCGGCGGCACTCGCTGATCGGTTCGAACCGTCTGAGCTCCGGCTGGTCGTAGGTTGGCGCCCTCGGCGGGCACATCGAAGATGGGAACACGTTCGCAGCGCAGGTTGCGCCGGATTTCATCAGCCAGCTCTGTCACCATCCTTTTCTCACCCGATCGACGAGGCACCGCATGCGCACTGTGGTGGGCTACTTTCCGCTGTAGACGGGGAAGACGCTGTGTTCGCCGTAGTCGCGGGCGCGCAGATCACCGAGGATGCCCATGTCGGCGTCGGTGATATCGAAGTCGAGTTGGGCGTTGCTGCGCATGTGATCGGGGTTGGCGGTCTTGGGCAGGGAGACGGTTCCCAGTTGCAGGGTGTAGCGGATACAGAGCTGCGGGACGCTCACCCCGTAGCGGTCGGCCATCGCCGCGACGTCGGGGTTGTTCAGGATTTCCCCGTGCGCGATGGGTGAGTACGCCTCGACGAGGATGTTGTTGTCCTGGCAGTAGGCGATCAGCTCGGTCGGGGTGTTGCCCGCGTGGACGAGGAGCTGGTTGACCTGCGGGGTGATCGTGCAGGTGGCGAGGATGTTGTCGAGGTCGTGCTGCTCGAAGTTGGAGACGCCGATCGCACGGATCTTGTCGGCCTGGTAGGCGTTTTCGAGCGCGCGCCATGCCTCACGGTTGCCCTCGGCGTAGTCCCCGCCGCGGAAGTCGTTCCACGGCTGGGGGCTGTGGATCAGCATCAGATCGACGTGGTCCAGGCCGAGGGTGGTCAGCGATGCGTCGATCGCTGTGGTGGCTCGGTCGTAGTCCTTGATCTCGGCGGCGAGTTTGGTGGACACGAACAGCTGCTCGCGCGCGATGCCGCTGCCGCGGACTCCTTCGCCGACCCCGCGCTCGTTGCCGTATGCCTGCGCGGTGTCGATGTTGCGGTAGCCGATCTCGATCGCCGCCTCGACCGCGTCTGCAGCGGAGTCGTCGTCGATGAACCAGGTGCCCAGGCCAAGCTTCGGGATCTCGACACCGTTGGACAGGGTGTAGGTCTCGGTCAGGATGGTCATGCGTTGTCTCCGTTCGTCGTGGGCAGCTTGCTGTAGACCTCGTCGGTGACCGGCTCGAGCCATTCGTTGCTGACGTCGGTGCCCGGGGTGATGAAGGCCAGGTGGGAGAACCACGAGTCGGCCTTCGCGCCGTGCCAGTGCTTGGTGCCCGCCGGGACGCGGATGGTCGTTCCCGGCTCCATGCTGACCGGTTCCTCGCCTTCGGCCTGGTACCAGCCGGACCCGGCCGTGCACAGCAGGATCTGGTCGCCGCCACCGTCGGCGCCGTGGTGGACGTGCCAGTTGTTGCGGCAGCCGGGCTCGAAGGTGATGTTGGCGACGGGCACGCTTCCTGCGGTCAACGGGGCGTTGTAGCTCTGGCCGATGAAGTATTGCGCGTAGGCGTCGTTGGGCTCTCCGGCCGGGAAGATCTGGTCGAATCCTTTGGTGCTCATCGCGTGGGCCAACCGGTCCAGCCGGTGTTCTGCTTCTGAGTCATTGCTCGTCCTTTCGTTGTGGGTGTCGGGTCCTGGCCCAGCATGCAGGGTGAACGCCGCTGGGGAGGTCAGGCCAGGTTCTGGGTGTAGAAGGCGGTGAGCTTGTCGAAGGGGATGAGTTCGGTGCGGTCGTAGAGGTCGACATGTCCGGCGCCGGGAACGATCACGAGTTCTTTGCGGTCTCCGGCGAGGCGATATGCCTCTTCGCTGAATTCGCGGGAGTGGGCGTTCTCGCCGGTGATGAACAGCATCGGGCGTGGGGAGATGGTCTCGATGTCGTTGAACGGGTAGAAGTTCATGAACTTGGTGTTGCTGGACAGGGTGGGGTGGGTGGTGGTGTCGGCGGTGGCGCCTTCGGGAGTGACGGCGCCGCGCCGGGTGCGGTAGAAGTCGTAGAACTCGCGCTCGATCGGGGTGGAGTCGGCGGTCAGCTCATGGACGGTGCCGCCGGTGTATTCGATCGGCCCGCCACCGAATTCGATGTCGCGTTGCGCGGCGGCCTGGGCGATGATCTGCTGGCGCTGCTCAGCGGTGACGGAGTGGCCCAGCCCGTCGCGGTTGGCCGCGCCCATGTCGTACATGCTGACGGTGGCGACGGCCTTGATGCGGGGGTCGATCTTGGCGGCGGAGATGACGAAGCTGCCGCTGCCGCAGATGCCGAGAGCGCCGATGCGTTCCGGGTCGACGGTGTCGAGGGTTCGCAGGTAATCGACGCCGGCGGAGAAGGTTTCGGTGTAGATATCGGGGGCTACGGCGTTGCGGGGGTTGCCGTCGCTGCCGCCCCAGAAGGCAGTGTCCAGGGCGAGGGTGACGAAGCCCTGTTCGGCCATCCTGGTGGCGTAGAGATTGGCGGATTGTTCCTTGACCGCGCCCATCGGGTGCCCGACGACCATCGCGGCGGCGCGGGTGTCGGGGGCGAGGTTCTTGGGGACGAACAGGTTTCCGGTGACGTCCATCTGGTACTGGTTCTTGAACGTCACAGGGGTCGTGGTGACCTGGTCGCTGGTGTAGAAGTTGTCCGCCCCATTGGAGAGGTCGCCTGAGGCCAGGCCCGCGATCGGGGTGACCGGCGCGGCCGAGGTGGTGGTATCGGTGCCGGAACAGGCCGAGGCGGCAAGGACGGCGAGTGTGGCGATCGCGGCGCCGGTGATGCGGGCCCAGTGCCGGAGATGGCGGCGCGGTGTGGTGTTCATGGGGTACTCCTGGTGCGGGTGTTCGGAGAAGTCAAAGGGTGAGAAGGGTTTTGATGGCGCGGCGTTCGTCCATCGCCTGGTAGCCCTCGGCGGCCTGGTCCAGCGGCAGGGTGAGGTCGAAGACCTTGCCGGGGTCGATGCTGCCGTTCCAGATGCGGTCGATGAGGTCGGGCAGGAACCGGCGCACGGGGGCGGGACCGCCGAGGAGGTGGACCTCGGCGAAGAAGAGCCGGTCGGCGGGCAGAGCGACACCGTCGTGGGCGACACCGACGTAACCGACGTGGCCGCCGGGTCGGGTGGAGTCGATGGCCTGCATCATCGATTCCTGGGTGCCGACGGCCTCGATGACACCGTGCGCGCCGAGGCCGTTGGTGAGGTCTTTGATCGCGGAGACGCCTTCCTCGCCACGGGTTTCGACGATGTCGGTGGCACCGAACTCCCGGGCGAGGGCTTGGCGGTCGGCGTGCCGCGACATCGCGATGATGCGTTCGGCGCCGAGCTGTTTCGCCGCGAGCACGCCCATCAGCCCGACCGCGCCGTCGCCGACGACGGCGATGGTCTTTCCGGGCCCGGCCGCCGCGGCATCGGCGGCGAACCAGCCGGTGCCCAGCACATCGGAGGCCGCCAGCAGCGACGGGGTCAGTTCGGGTTCGGGCATGGCCGGGGTGGCGACGAGGGTGCCGTCGGCGAAGGGGATGCGGGCCAGTTCGGACTGTGTGCCGATGGCTCCGGCGACGAACGAGCCGTGCACGCAACGGGACTGGAATCCGGCGCGGCAGATCTCGCAGGTGTTGTCGGAGATGCAGAACGAGCCCACGACGAAGTCGCCCACCTTCAGGGTGCGCACGTCGCCACCGACTTCTTCGATCACGCCGACGTATTCGTGGCCCATGAGGGTGTGGTCGACCGGTTCGATGCCTCGGTAGGGCCACAGGTCCGAGCCGCAGACACAGGTGGCGGTGAGCCGGATGATCGCGTCGGTGGGTTCGATGATCTTGGGGTCTTCGCGGTCGACGACGCGCACATCGCCGGGTGCATACATGACTACTCCACGCATGGAATGGTGTCCTTTCGGTGGGTATGAAGAGGTATCAGCGGGCGGTGTAGCCACCGTCGACGGGCAGGGCGACGCCGACGACGTAGGAGGCGCCGGGGCTACACAGCCACAACACGGCCTCTGCCATCTCCTGGGCGGTGCCCAGGCGCCCGATGGGTGCGTCGGCGGCGACTTGGGCGGGGTCGAGGTCACCGGAGTCGAACATCTTGGTGACCATCGGGGTTTCGATGGTGCCGGGGCAGATGGCGTTGATCCGGATACCGCGTGGCGCGTATTCCAGGGCCGCCGAACGGGTCAGGCCGATGACCCCGTGTTTGGCCCCGTGGTAGGCCGCACGCCCGGGCAGCCCGACCAGCCCGCCGAGTGAGGAGCAGTTCACGATCGCCCCGGAGCCCTGTTCGCGCATCTGGGCGAGTTCGTGTTTCATGCACGCCCACACTCCGCGCAGGTTGATACCGGTGACCCGGTCGAATACCTCGCCTGGTTCATCGGCGGCGTCCACGGTCGGAGACTGGATGCCCGCGTTGTTGTAGGCGAGGTCCAGTCGCCCGAACTTCTCGACGGTCGCAGTGACGGCACCGGCGACCTGGTCTTCGTCGGAGACATCGCAGCGCACCGTGAGAACCTGGTGTCCGGCCGCGCGCAGCTCGGCACCGGCGGTGGCGAGGGCAGCGTCGTCGACATCGGTGAGAGTCACCGCGGCACCGGCGCGAGCGAACGCAGCGGCGGTGGCCAGGCCCATGCCGGAGGCGGCGCCGGTGACGAAGGCGACCTGTCCGGTGAAGTCGTAGGTGGGATTCACGAAGTGTCCTTTCGCGGCAGGGTGGTCAGGCGGCCGTGATGGTGAGGGTGGTGGCGTTGTCGGCGGTGATCGCGTCGAGGCCGGTCTCGATCTCGCCGATCATCACGATCCCGGGGGAGGGGACGCGGAATCCGTCTTCGAGGTAGTAGACGGCCAGGTCGTGACTGGGTGCCCAGTAGCCGAGCTGGCCTGCCCGGTACTCGGCTCGGCCTTGGCCCTCGGCGAGGGCGCGTGGCAACGTGCCGGCCTTCTCCCGGCCGCCGAGGTCGTGGACATCGAGGGTCAGCGGCAGCAAGGTGGCGAAGTCACGGGCGGTGGGGTTGTTGTAGAGGCGGGCAGTGGCTTCGCCGCCGCCGACCGTGAGCCGGATCTGCATGAAGGTGGCCTCCTGTGCCGGTGACGTCGGTGTCAGCTCGGTGGTCGAGGTGATCGATGCCGGTGCGGGTGGGTCGGTGGTGCAGGCGGTGACCGTCGCCACCGCCGCGATGGTGGTCAGCGCGATCAGCGTGGTGAGTACTCGCATCAGGTGTCTCCTGTCGGCTCTGCAACCATGCAACGCCTCGACACCGAGTTGTGGGAGGTGAAGATCAGGGGGGTGCTGCCAGCACCCCTCTCACAGCACCTGGCATACATCCTGGCCAGGGGCTTAGCCTCGATGGCATGGAGTCGAGCAACCGCGCCGCCGAGATCGGCCAGTTCCTGGCCTCACGCCGCGCCAAGATCACCCCCGACCAGGTCGGGCTCCCGGTCTACGACGCCGCCAAACGCCGCGTCCCCGGCCTGCGCCGACAAGAGGTCGCCACCCTGGCCGGGCTCTCGGTCGACTACTACACCCAGATCGAACGCGGCAAGGTCAACACCGTCTCCGAATCGGTCATCGACGCCATCGCCCGCGCCCTCGAACTCGACGACGCCGAACGCTCACACCTGTTCGACCTGCACCGCAACGCCCTGACCAGCCCACAACGCCGCCCCCGCCGCACCACCAAAGCGGTCCGACCGGGTGTGCAGGCACTGCTCGACAGCTACGACGGGCCCGCGTTCGTGCGCAACGCTCGCCACGATCTCGTCGCGGCCAACCGGCTCGGCTACGCCTTCTACAGTCCGCTCTACCCCGACCCGCTGGCACCCGATGTCACGAAACCGGTCAACTTCGTGCGGTTCTGCTTCCTGGACCCCCGCGCACACGACTTCTACCCCGACTGGGACCACATGGCCGACGGAGCGGTCAACCTGCTGCGCACCGACGCCGGACGCGACCCGTATGACCGTGGTATCTCCGACCTCGTTGGTGAACTGTCGACCCGCAGCGAGGAATTCCGGGTCCGCTGGGCCAAACACAATGTGCGCCTGCACTACACGGGAACCAAGAACTTCCACCACCCCGTCGTCGGTGACATCGGCATCGACTACGAAACCATGCCTCTGCCCGGAGATCCCGGCCTGGTGCTCAATTTCTACACCGTCCACCCCGCGACCCCCTCGGCCGACGCCATGGCACTGCTCGGCACATGGGCCGCCACCAACATTCACCCACCGGCCCACGTAGACCGCACCGTCAACGTGGGAGAGTAGAAGTACCGGTGCTGCGCAGTCCGAGGCGGTGGCAGGCGAAACCGATCGTGCTGAAATCCGGTGTCGCCCCGGTTCCCCTGACCTTGTCTGCTGACGGTTCGTCCCAGGAAGCGGCTCTACCTGCGCGTTCGCGGCGAAAATCGGCCTGAACGACGTTACGGTTCCCGCAGGAATCGCAGTTATCGGCGCAGGATCTGGTAGCGGCCGGGAATCTCCTGGAACGCGATCGCGGCGGCGATTTGGGCGTTGTCCAGGTGGGTTCCTGCTGGGACGACGATGAGTTTGTCGTCGTCTTCGAGGCGGTGCACGATGGCGATGCAGGCGCCGTGTGCGGTGTCGAGGGGCTCCTCGGGGCCGAGGTAGTAGGCGTCGAGTTCCTCGCCGTCAGAAGCTCGGGTACCCGGGATATATCCATAGTTGGCTTCGTAGCGAAATCCGTGGACGGGGTGGAGGCTGCCGTAGGGGCGGTCGATGACCAGCTCGACGGTCCGGCCGAGGTACGGTCGCGCCATCGCCAGCGATCGTGACTCACCGCTGGTCGATGGACTCGCGCGGTGGTCGGTCATGGGGTGATCTTAGTGGTCGGCGCTGGCTCTTCTCTCCCCAGCCTTCTTCACCGAGGGCACACCGACAGTGTGCCGACGGGGAGCCAACGCTAGACGGTGTCGCTCCCAATCGGACTCAGGCAGAGTTGCCCTCGATCTGATTGACTGCAGTCTTCCCTGGTCCGATCAGGGCCACGCGCGGTGCTCGGCAAGAGTTGAGCGTGCGAGGAGGTACGCATCCTCGGATACACTGACCATGCCCGTACTCAGGTACACAACGGAGAGCCTTGAAAAGCAAGCCATTTCCGCTCCGCCAGCCCGATTCATTGGATGATGCTCGCGAAATACGGCGCAATGATTGGGCGGCGTTCTCATCTCTTTCTCGGATGGAAGACCATTGGGAGATGAAGCCGTGGCCGCATGGCTCCTCGAATCTTTACTGGTACCTGACCTTCGGGGACGACAATGCCCTCGCCTCCACTGCGAAAGCATGTCAGGCCGCGCTCGAATCATTCCCATTGCGACCGGTGGCGGTCGAAACGTTGCACATGACGCTTCTCAAATTCGGGAGCATCAATACGGTCGATGATTCCGCGATCGAGCGAGTTGTCGAGAACGCGGACGCCGCACTGAAGGCGGTGAATCGATTCGAGCTCGCGGTAGGCCCGCTCGCGGTAGGCCCGCTCGCGGGCTCGGCAGGAGCGATTCGGTTCTCCGTCGCGCCGTGGTCGCCTGTTCTCGACCTGGTCAAGCGCCTCGGTGCTGCGCAAGAGTTCGAGTCCGGCCTCGGCCCGGTCAAGCCGATCGAGCACATGCGGCCTCACATCGGTATCGCCTACAGCGCGGCTCGCCAATCGGTGGCGCCGATTGTCGAGAGGACTGTTGGCCTTCGCGATTTGGCCCTGGTGACCACGACAGTCAAGGATGTCAAGCTGGTGAGGCTTTGGCGTACAGAAAGCGCGTACGAGTGGGAAGAGAAGGCCACATTTCCCTACAGTGAGCCTGTCTTGTACCGAGGCAACGTTGGCAGTTGACCACGAACGCAGTTCACCGATGTAGTCCGAGACCGGGGGCGTGTCCACCGAGGACACTGTCGAGGCGAGGTCGTGAGCTCGCTGCCACACCGAACGGATCGGTTGGTCCCGGGAAGTGGTGAGGGCTTGCACGCCCAGCGTCATCGCTTGTTCGATGTCTCTGTTGGATTGCGTCGCCAGGGCGGTTGCGACATCGAGCCGTACCAGGGCCTGGCTCCACACCGAATCCGAGGTGTCGACCAGCTCGGAGACAAGTTGCCCGTAATTGAGCGTGTCCTGGAAGTCACCGGCGGACAGGTGCGCGGTTGCGGCGTTGGCCATTACTCGCGCCGCCCCGTAGGGCTCGAATGACAACGCCGGGGTGAGTCCGGACGGCGCTTGATTGGCTTCGCCGAGTTCGACAGCTTGCTCGACGGCGCGTTTCACCCCGTCGGAGTCGCCGAGCTTGCCCAGTGCGCGTGCCAGCCCGTTTGAATACAGTCGGATGGCCTGCTGATTTCCCGCTGCTGCGCGAATCCCTTCTCGTGCTGCGTCGGAGGCCTGCTGAAAGTTTCCCTGATAGTAGTGGGAGAAGCTTTCGGTCCCTCGTATCCAGGCCATCAGTTCGGGATCGTGTGTGAATTGAGCAAGTCCGACGGTTTCCTGGATATAGATCTCGGAATGTCTGAACCGTCCGAGATTGACCGCCATGTATGCCAGGGCGCCCGAGATCTGACCCGCGAGCGGATACAGGCGCGCCAGGGAGTGGGGCTGGCGGCAGGATTCGATGAGGAGGTCCACTTCGGGGCGTAGGGCGAGGGTTTCGGGAACGAGCTGAATCGGTCCCTCGAGTTCATACCGGTCCAGGATGTCGCGTAGTGCGATCTCCAGCGCGGAGAGAACGTGCTCGTCCACGGCGTCGTCGTGGAGCTTGCGCATCCGGCGAACGATGTCGGTGGGACTCTCGAAAGCCTCGATGCGCGTGGACCGGATCGGGGTAGCGGCCTCGCGTGTCGGTGATGAACGGCGGTCGCGCGCCTCCCGCCACGCGGCTTCGCCAGCGGCGACGATCGCGTCGAACCTGGCTCGGTCATGCTCGTCGGCGTGCAGGCGCAGGGTCGTATCGAGGATCCTCTGCGTTTTGCTCCGCAGTTTGACCGTGCCGAGTCCACTACGCCAGTTGTCGACCGTGGTGATCTCGACGCCCAGTTTCTCTGCGAACTCGCGTACCGACAGTCGCATTGCCCCCGCAAGGCGACCGCCTCGAATCCGGTCCAATCCCGTGCTTGCACCATTGTGCCCCGCCTCAGCACCGTCCCCTGCCAGGGGAACTGAATAGTCTGCCCACACTACCCCGACGGCAGCCCATTCCGGCCGTAACCATGCACGGCCACAGTAGATCTCGAACACCAACAGAAATCAGCGCGCGATATCCGCTGTGCGTCCGCTAAGCGATGTCCCGTAAGTCGTTGAGCAGCAACGGGTATCGTGCCACCGGTGGTGATCTCGGCGTCCGACCCGGTGATGGTGGAGCTGTTCTCCGGGTTGCGGCCACGCACGTTCGCTCGCCTGATCGCCCGGCTACGGCGCGATGGCGCCGACCGGCCGCTACGAGGCCGGCCTTGGGGGTTGTGTTTCGAGGGCCGGGTGTTGCTGGTGGCCACGTATTGGCGGACCAATCTGACGATGCGGCAGCTCGCGGCGGTGTTCGGGGTCTCGAAATCGGCCGCAGCCCGGGTGATCGATGACCTGGGACCGGCATTGGCGCTACGACCCCGGGCCCGGTTCCCGCGTGGCACGGTGTTGATCGTGGACGGCACCCTGATCCCCACCCGGGATCACAAGATCGCCGCCCAGAGTAAGAACTACCGGTGCTCGACCAACCATCAGGTTGTGATCGATGCCGATACCGAGCTCGTCGTCGCGCTCGGGCGACCGTTGCCGGGCAACCGCAACGACTGCCGGGCCTGGGTCGAGTCCGGTGCGGCCGAGGCCTGCCGTAATGCGGTGGTGATCGCGGATGGCGGCTACCAGGGCACCGGTGTGATCATCCCGCACCGCCGCTCAGCTGGTGTCGAGCTGCCGGAATGGAAACAGGCGCACAACAAGTCCCACGGCAAGGTCCGTGCTCGCGTCGAGCATGCTTTCGCCCGGATGAAGACCTGGAAGATCTTGCGTGACTGCCGTCTACGCGGTGACGGGGTCGCTGTCGCGATGGCGGGGGTGGCCACCCTGGCCAACCTCGCCCACGCCCACTGACACGAATGTAGGGAGCCCGGTCCGACGCGGCCATCGCGGACTTACGGGACAACCCTTAGTCGGCTCGGTTCTGGTGGCCGCTGGTGATCAGCTCGCCGGTGTACGGAGGCCATGATGTGATGGCACAGCACAACGGCGCAGCGCAGTGTCATCCGGACGCGGGCCCCTACGGTGAAAACGACACATCCGTGTTCGATGGCATGTCGGTGAGGTGCGTCGAGGCGGAGGGGCGTGGTGGATTGGCGCGCCGAGTTGTCGGATCAACGAGGCGAACTACCGGTACTCGTTCGTCGGTGGCGAGCGGCTGCCCAGCGTGCCGGGGTGCGTGACCGGACGCCGCCGCAAGGAACCCGGCTCATCGCGACAGGGTGAAGCGAATCACGTTTGACAGCAAGGCATTCGATGGCGTTGCCGATTGTCTCCCGTCATCCACCATGCGCTTGACAGAGCGATTGATCGTAACTGATGCTTTGATCATAAATGGTCCGTAGGTAGGGGAGCTGTCATGGGCATTGCCAAGTGCGTAGCGGTCGGCCGAAAGATCCGGGCTGGTCGACACGAGATCTACTTCACGGAGGCCGGGTCCGGCCCGGTCGTGCTGTTGCTCCATGGCGGCGGGCCCGGTGCGTCGGGTCTGTCGAACTACTCGCGCAATATCGATGTCCTCGCGCAGCGGTTCCGGGTGATCGTGCCGGATCTGCCGGGCTATGGGCAGTCGTCGAAGAACATCGATCAGTCCGACCCGTTCGGCGACCTCGGTCGCGCGGTCGGCGGCCTGCTGGACGAGTTGGGTGTGGACTCGGCGCACATGGTCGGCAACTCCTACGGCGGGGCGGCGGCGCTGCGGCTGGCGATGGATCGCCCCGAAAAGGTGGACCGGATGGTCCTCATGGGGCCGGGTGGGGTCGGAACGACCCGTGTCCTGCCGACGAAAGGTCTGCAGGCGCTGCTGGCCTACTACGGGAAGAGCGGCCCGAGCAGGGAGAAGATGGCCCGATTCATCCGGACGTATCTGGTCGCCGACGGGGACGCGGTGCCCGACGATGTCATCGAGGAGCGCTACCACGCGACTCTCGACCCCGAGGTCACCGCCAACCCGCCGCTGCGCCGCCCCTCCGGGCTGTTCGCGCTGCGCACCATGTGGCGGATGGACTTCACCCGTGATCCGCGTCTACGCCGTGTCGAGCATCCCACGCTGGTCATCTGGGGTACCGAGGACAAGATCAACCGCCCCGAAGGTGGGCCCATGCTGGCCGGCGCAATGCCTTGCTGCGACCTGTATCTGGCGGCCAATATCGGTCACTGGGTGCAGTGGGAGTGTGCCGACCTGTTCAACACGCTGACCGCGTCTTTCCTCGCGGCGGACTCGTAAGCGCGTTCTCGTCGCTGCCTCATACATCCGGATGTGTGCAACTGCGCAGAACGGGCAGTTGCACACATCCGGATCGCCGCACCGGTGTAATCCAGGTCGTCCTGTGGGATACCCGGAAACGGCCGTACCTCGATGGTTCGGGCTGTTCGTGCTGTCGATATCCGATCGTGAAATCTGTTTTTCAAGATCGCATCCATGGTTGTCCGGATCGGATTCTTGTAGCATCGTAATTGTCACACCGACCGAGGCCATGTAGCTGGT
The DNA here is from genome assembly GCF_042266925.1 of Nocardia sp. NPDC056064. Lineage (NCBI taxonomy): Bacteria > Bacillati > Actinomycetota > Actinomycetes > Mycobacteriales > Nocardiaceae > Nocardia > Nocardia sp. NPDC056064. The sequence continues at coordinate 533,604 of NZ_JBHJWO010000001.1, forward strand.
CCGGGTACGTGCTGGATATTCTGTGAATCGCGCACAGCTATTTGCGCAAGGTATTTTTCGGAGAGAAAATGAGTGTCGCGCTGCACATGGAAGAGATCGCGCTACGGGCTCGATGTCTTTCTGCGGAAACAAGGGAAATTCGGAACAGGCTCGATGATTGCGGGTTTGCGATCATCGAACCCAACGGCCCCGCCGAGCTGGTGCTCGACGACATCATGCTCCCGCTCGGGGAACCGGTCGAGTACGGTTTCGGTACGAAGCTCGCGCTCGAACCACGTGCGGGAGAGCAAAACCTGCAGTTCACCGAACGCGGTATGCCACTGCACACCGACGGTGCGTTCAACCCGGGCCCGGAGGTCAAATACATCGGCATGCAGTGCGTTACGGCGCCCGCTGCCGGGGGCGAATCGCTGGTCGCGAGCTCGGTGGCATTCTTCGAACATGCCCCGGCCGACCTGCTCGAAACCATGCGAACAATTTCTATCGAGTATCGCAACCGCATCGCCGGCTATTACAGGGGAGGGTCCGAGGATAATCATCCGAAAGTGCCGCCGATCCGGCTCGATCCGGTCACCGGTGCGGAGCGGCTGATCATCGGATTGACCGATCCCGAAGATCCGATGCGCACCCACGACGCCGTCGTCATGGGGTACGAGCCCGATCGGAGCGCGGAATTGATGCGGCGTATATCGGAGGCGCTGCATATGTCCAGCGTTCTCTACGCGCACAAATGGCGACCAGGTGAAGTGATGGTGCTCGACAATCGTCGCGTCGTCCACGGCCGGGCGCCTTTCCCGAATCAGCAGCGCAAAATTGTCAGGCTGTCGGTTTCTTGAGCGGCGTACTTCCGATGAACAGCTATCCGTCCGTGCTGCTTTCTGTGCGAAAATGCCGCACCGGTCTCGTGACCGATATCGGCGCAAAGGCCACGCCGGCCGAGCCCGGCAGCCTCGTTGTCGAGGAATTCGGTAGGCAGTGGCCGTTGCCTGTCGGCGGGTTCGACGGTTGCGCCATCATCGAGTGGACCGAAGAGCACGTCGTCGTCCGAACCGGTCGGCAGAGCACGACAACCCTGTACTACTGGCTCACGGCGGACGCCGAAGAGTTGTTGATAGGAACGGATCTCGCCGAACTGACAGCGCGGATCATCGCCGTGGTCGGTACGGGTCCGGACCGCCTCGCGCAGATTCGCCACCTTCGGCGATCGATCCGCCGCATCGGTGGTGGACGGCGAGTGGTGTTCAGCGGGCAGGGCGCCGGTGAAACCCTGTCTGTCACCGAAAGTGTCTGTGGCAGTTGGGACTCCGGTGTTCATCCCGGTGAGAGCGCCGTCGAGGCGGGTAATCGGCAGATCGCCGCGTTGCGCCGGGCGATCGGCTCCGCCGGCGACCCGCGCCCCGTCACCGCGGTGGTCTCGGGCGGAGTGGATTCCGCGCTGGTCGCCGTGCTGGCGCAGCAGGCCGGAATACTGGATCATCTAGCAACCCTGGGCACCCCGTGGGGTGACGAATACGCGTCCGCGGACGAACTCGGCGCGCATCTGGGAATGCCCGTGCAGCACGTCGCGCTCTCCGCCGAGGAAATCCTGCGAGCACTTCCGGAGACCGTTCGGATGTTGGGCGAACCGGGCCGGGAAATCGTCGCGGGCGGAGTCGGTCTGGTCGCGGTCTACCGGCAGCGCAAGATTCCCGTCGGTACCGTGCTGACCGGGGTCGGCTCCGATGTCATCAACTCCGGACTGCGCGTCGACGCGGGGCCGGTTCCGGATCTGCACCACGCCGTCACGGAACTGCTGGCAGACCCGTCCCTGGCGCGGGAGCTGTCCGGTGTTGCGGCGGCGGCGCACGGCTACGTCCTGCGCCACATGTACTGGGACCCCGCCGTCATCCAGGCCGCTTTGGACACGGCTCCCGAAGTCATGCGGTATCGCGATCGGGAGAAGGGGCATATCCGGGCGGCGGCGAGCGCCTTGCTCCCGGACGTGGTCGCGTGGCGGCGCAAACAAGCCCTGCACCACGGCACCGGAATCGAACGCAGTCTCGACGGCGCGGTCGCCGGGCTGCTCGGCGTACACGCCGTGGACGTCGAGCGATTCTACGAGCTGATCCACGCCGAATTGGTGGATGCGCTGGTCGCGGCACCCGACGCACCGATCGACACAGATACCTGCCTGGACGCGGCAACGTCCGCGTACCTGCGCGAGAACTACTGAGAGTTGAGGACTTAGTCATGGCTTTTGTCGAAATCGAGGACTTCGATCGTGTGCGAGTGCTGACGCTGGCCCACGCGAAGCCGACCAACCCGATCGGAAAACCGATGGCCGAAGCGATCATGGCCGCCCTGCGCGAAGCCGACGCGGACCAGGGCGTCGACGCCGTGGTCGTGACCGGCGGGCCCGACCGCAGCTTCAGCGCGGGTGGCGACTTCAACGAGGCTCGCCTGCTGGAAGACGACGACCTGGTCAACGAGACCATCGACTGGTGTCACGACCTGTATCTGACGGTCCTGAACACCGGTAAGCCGACGGTCGCCGCGATCGACCATCACGCCGTCGGCCTGGGCTGCCAGCTGGCGATGATGTTCGACTGGAAGATCATGACCAGCCGGGCCGACTTCTGGCAGCCGGAGCTGCAACACGGGATCGGAGCCTCCGTGGGCAGCACCATTTTCGCCGCCGCCGTCGGCTACGACGTCTCGCGCCACATCATCATGTCGTGCCGCAAGCTCGACGCCGACACGTCGCTGAGCCTTCGGGTGGTCGACGAGATCTGCGAGCCCGAAGTCCTGCTCGAGCGGGCAGTGCAGCAGGCCGAGCATCTCGGTGGTTACCCGCGGATCGCCTTCACCGCGACGAAACGTGTGCTCACCGAGCACATGCGCGGTGCCCTCGAGCGGACCCGCGAAGAATCCAAGGCAGTCCATCGTGCGTCGTTCGGCGCGAAGGCCATGCACTCGCACTTCGACAATGTGCTCGGAACGGGCGCCGCCCGATAGCGGCGAGAAGCGAATCATGATCATCGAAAGCAGTTCCGCGCTGTACCGCGCGTTGCGAGAGGTCGCCGCCGAGATTCCCGACGCCACTGCGATCGTCGGCTTCGACAGCGTGACGACCTCGTATCGGCAGCTGCTCGAAACCACCGACGCGGTGGCGGAAATTCTGCGCGAAACGGTGGAATCCGGTCTGGTCGTCGGCTTGGCCAACGACGACCCGGTCACTTTCCTCGCCGGCTACTTCGCGGTGGCCGGACTCGGCGGCGTGGCCGTTCTGCTGGACGGCGCAGCGACGCCGGAAGAGACGGCGCGACGGATCGAGAAGTTCGACCTGAACATCGTTGTGCGTGACGGCACGGCCGGCCGTGGATCGGTCACCGTGGCGACGTTCGGAGAAGTCGGAGCCGCCGAGTATTCGCCCACGGACTTCGTCGTCCACTGCACATCGGGTTCGACCGGTGTGCCGAAGGGCATCGTCATGAGCGAGGCGGCGGTCATGGCGCGGGTGCGCTCGTGGTCGGAGCAGGCCGGCCTGGCACCAGGGGACGTGGTGCTGTGCGCGCTGCCGCTGTGGCACGGGCACGGTATCGACGTTCTGACGCTGCCGTCGCTGTTGAGCGGTGCGACGGTCGTCTTCGCGCGCGGTGCGCTGTTGACCGCGCGCGGTCTGGCCCGCATGATCGACGCGCACTCGGTGACCGTGATCAGCGGTCTGCCCGTGATGTATCAGATGCTCGTCGCGGCCGACGGCGTGGACGGATCGATGCTGGGCTCGCTCCGGCTCGCGCTGACCGGCAGCGCACCCATCACCGCCGATACCCAGCTCCAGTTCCGTGAACGGTTCGGGATGTCGCTGCGCCAAGGCTATGGCCTCGGCGAAATCGGCATCATCACCTATGACGCCGACGATGCCGGCGACGGCACGATCGGGTTCCCGCTGCCGGATATCGAATGGCGAGTGGAGGACGTCGAACAGCAGGACGGCACCCAGGTGTCCGAACTACTCGTTCGCGGGCCGTCACTGGCGAGCGGGTATTACCGCGACCCGGAAGCGACCGCCACGATGTTCTCCGGCGGGTGGCTGCGCACCCAAGACCTGGTCGTGCTGGGGGCGGACGGCTGGTACCTGCGTGGTCGCAAGTCCACCTTCATCAATGTCACCGGCAACAAGGTCGCGCCCTTGGAGGTCGAGGCTGCCCTGTCGGAATGCCAGGGCGTCGTCGACTGCGCTGTGGTCGGAGTGCCCGAGTCCGACGGTGGCGAACAGGTCGCCGCACTCGTCGTCGCCGAGCCCGGCTGCACCGCGGAAACCATTCGCAGGCAGCTCGGTTCGCGATTGCGTCCGCATCAGCTGCCCCAGCTGTACTCCTTCACCACCGCGATTCCGCGAACCCCGGTCGGCAAGACGGATTACGACGCCGCGGCCCGGCTCGTGCGGGGGACCGCGACGTTCGATCCGGATGGGCTCGGCTACGCAGACCTGGCTCGCTCGGATGCGTGGGTCGAGCGCCCGGCTCTGGAGTGGTCCGGTCGAGCGCTGACCTACGGACAGCTCGAAACCGCGGTCACCGCGGTGACCGCGCGGCTCGGCACGCTGGGAGCGGCCCGGTCGAGCGTTCTGATCATGGGTCCGCTGTGTCCGGCGTACGTGATCGGGCTGCTGGCAGCCTGGCGAGCGGGCGCGGTGCCCGTGCCCGTCGATGCCGGGCTGACCGCCGAGCAGTACGCCTGGCTGGAACAGATCACCTGTCCCGCGGTCGTGATCAGCAACGACGCCACACCGGCACGGCAGCTGCAGCGGGCACGAACGGATATCGCCGAGCTCGTCCTCGACGCGGCCTCCGGTGCCACCGTCGTCGAGTCGTTCGCCGAAACACGCGCTCGCAGAGTGATATTCGGGAATTCCGACGCGGGCTATGTCATCCTCACCTCCGGTTCGACCGGAGAACCGAAGGCGATAGTCGGCAGCCGCCGGGGTCTGGGCCGGTTCCTCACCTGGTTCCGTGGCGAGTTCGCGCTCGACAGTACGGACCGATGCGCCGCGGTCACCCGGGTGAACTTCGATCCCTCGCTGCGGGAACTGCTGGGCGTGCTCGGTGTCGGCGGCACGCTGTCGCTACCTCCGGTGGACGTCCAGCTGGATCTGACGGCCTACATCGACCATCTGCTGGAAAGCTGTCCCACCACGCTGTTCCTGGTGCCGTCGGTCGCGACCCGCCTGGCTCGCGAGGCACGGCTGACCGCGGGCTGTCTGGACGGGGTGCGACTGATCTTCTTCGCCGGGGAGGTGCTCGGCAGACGAGTGCTCGAGCAATGGTCCGCTCTCGCGCCGAATGCCGAGATCGTCAATCTGTACGGTCAAACGGAAGCCACCCTGGCACAGGTCTATCGCCGCAAGGCCCAGGACATCGGTGCAGGTGACACCGCGGCCGTTCCGGTCGGCTGGCCGAGGCCCGGCATCGCGGTGACCGTCGAGGACCCCGACGACGCGGGAATCGGTGCGGTACTCATCGACGCGGACGCTCCCGCGCTGGGGACGCTCGCCGTTCGATCCGCCGACGAGTCCGGCGGACACCGGATCGAACCGCTGCCCACTCCACTGCGCACCGGCGACCTCGGATACTGGTGCGGTGAAGGCGAATTGGCGATCGTCGGCCGGGCGGGTGACGATCTCAAGTTCGGCGGCCGACGCGTGTCGTTCCACGGACTCGTCGACGCCGTGGAAGCGCTGCCACAGGTCCGGCAATGCGCGGTGGTCGATCGCGACGGGCCGCACGTGTTCGTCGCGACCGAGCTGTCCGGAGAACCCGGCGGCGAATTCCTGCGCGACGAGGTGACCCGGATCGGCGCACAGCTGAGCCTGCCCGGGTTCCGCGTTCACCTGCGTCCCGCGTTTCCCCTCTCACGCAGTGGAAAAGTGGACCGGCGGGCATTGCTGACATCGATCGATGGTCCCGATCCGGCGGTCACGGACGCCGGCGACTCCGAGCTCGCGGACGTCGAGGACCTGTTGCGCGGTCTGCTGGGGCCGGGTGCAGGCATCACCGGCTTCGCCGATTCCGGAATCACGTCGCTGGACATGGTCGATGTCGTCGCGGCGGTCAGGCGCCGGTACGGGATTCACCTGACGGTGCACGACTGCTTCGGCCTGCGTGATCTGCCCTCGCTCGCTCGCGAGATCGAGAAGCGGAGATCCGGCGCGGAGGTGACGACGGACCGCGTCACCGTCGCGGACGCCGACGGCACGACCGGGGACGTGTATCCGCTGTCGACCCGCCAGCTGGCGTACCTGTGGGTGTGTATGGCCGACGGTAATGCGAACTGGTGCAACCTCTCCCGCGAGATCCAACTGCCCCTGCCCTGTTCCGTCGAGTCGGTGGGAGAGGCCGTCGGCCGGCTGTTGGACCGGCACGACGCGCTCGGCCTGGCCTTGACCGCCGACTGGAGACAGCAGAGATACACCGAACCCGCGCGACTGCCGGTCACGGTCGGACTGGTGGACGTCGCTGCCCGCACGGACTCGGCGGAGTTCCGCGATACGGTGCACAACGCCCGTGCGACCCTGGTCGCCGAGCTGATCGATCCCACAGCCCCGCCGCCGCTGCGGTCGGTGCTGATCCGCGGTACGAACGGCTGCTCGGTGATCCTCGTCGCGCATCACCTGTTCGTCGACGGACTCGCCATGGACACCCTCGCCGACGAGCTCCGTGCCTTCTCGACCGCTCGCGAGCCCGGAGCCGCCACCACGTCTCCCGGCAGCTACCGCGAGTACTGTCTCGCGACCGCGCGGACCGCGCAGCCGGAAGCCGCCGAGTACTGGCGGACACTGCTCGACGGGGTCCGCCAGCTCCGGCTGCCCGAGACCGGCGCGGCGGATGCGGCCGCGGGGGAGCTGATGTCGCTCCCGATCGGGCTCGTGTGCACGCGGATCGTGCACCGCGTCGCGGCGGAGCTGGGCGTCTCCGCGTTCACCGTCGTCCTGGCCGCCTTCGACCGGGCGGTCGCCACCACTTTCGGATTCGCACGACTGCCGATCGTCGTCGCGAGTCAGAACCGCGGAACTCTCGATGCCGGCGCGGTCGGGAACTTCACCACGACACTGATCGTGCGTGGCCCGGGCGAACCCGCGCTGCGGGACAACATCTCGGTCATCGCACGGCAGCTGGCCGACGGTGCCGAGCACAGTGACTGGGAATTCGATCAGCGCGTCACCGACCTCGGCCTCACCGAGACGGACTGCTTCCCGATATCCACCGTGCTGTTCAACCAGCACCCGATGCCCCGGAACCTGCGCGCCCGGGAACTCGGGTCCTGGCAGCCGCGTGCGCTCGGACGAAAGCTGCGCTATCAGCTGCAGGGAGAACTCCAGATGTCCGGCCCGGAGATGGTCATGACCTACTACTACCGCACGGGGATCGCGGGCGCCGGGGAGATATCGCGAGTGCACCGCAGCCTCCTGCGGGAGATCCGCTCCGGACAGGCGGACTGCGATGACTGAGCAGATCAATGAACGACCGGCGTTCCTGCCCGGCCCACCCGCCTCGGCGGTCACGCTGGGCGCACTGCAGCGGGCCTACCTGATCGGAGACGTCCAGGGACTCGAACTGCGCAGCCCCGCGCGCTACTACCTCGCCGCCGACCTGAATGTCGATGCGGTGCCGGGAATGCAACAGCGTCTCGACCGTGTGGTCCGCGCGAACCCGATGCTGCGCCTGCGCGTCGAGGAGGACCTGACACCGACGCCGATCGCGGCGGACGCGATCGTTGCGGTTTCCGTCCTGGAGGCGGCCGAATCGGCCTTCGAGGCTGTGGACGGCGCGGTGGCCGATGAATTCCGCTCCGACACTCTGGAATTCGACGCCTGGCCCCAGATGCGGATCACCGTGGTCCGCTCGGCGGCCCGGGCGCGGGTGCATCTCGTCTACGCCATGTGGATGATGGACGGTGCGGCACTGCAGTACTTGCTGGCCGCGCTGGTCTCGCCGGACGGGACAGGCGTCGCGTTCGATCCCGTTCCCGCTGCCGTGGCTGCCGAGCCGTCGCCGCACGCGCTGCGCCGCAGACACCGGGACGAGGACTTCTGGCGGGCGCTGGCCGCAACGCTTCCCGAGGCCGCGGAAGTGCCGCTGCGGCCGGGGTGGCGGCAGTCCGGCCGGTCCGTGGACCATCGCATGCTGCACATCGACGTGTGTTCGGCGAGTGTCCTGGCCGAGCAGGGCCGCCGGCACGGGCTGACCCTGCCGATGATCTTCCTGACCGTCTACGGGATGCTCCTGGGAGCGGTCGGCGGGGGACGATCGCACACGGTGACCGTCGTGCGATCGAATCGCCGAGCCGACGGAACCGATCCGGCGATCGGCAACTACGGCAGCAGTGTGCCGATGGCCATCCCGGCGCGAGCGGGCCGCGATTTCGTCACGGTCGCACACGAAGTGCAGCGTCGCTTTCTGGAACAATCGCTGCACACCTCGTCGACCGGCATCGACATCGGCCGTCTGACCGACCCGTCCGGGGATCGGCGTCGCCTGGCGCACCCCTTCGCCTTCACCGCCGTCGAGCTCGACAGCGAACGCGAAGCGGCCCTCGGCGTGCGGCGCGACTGGGACACGATCCAGTTGCGGGTGCCGCAGGTACTGCTCGACCATCAGGTCGGCCTCGAGTCCGACGGCAGTATTCGGCTGGGCTTCGATTGGCGGACAGACGCTTTCGACGCGGGGTTCATGGTGGACTTCATCGAGCAGTACCGGGGCGCCGTCACCGAGCTCACCGTCGGCGACGGCGACTGGAACGATCTGCCGGAAGGCCCCACGTCGCCGTCGGCATACGCTCGGCCACAATATGGTTCGGCCCGGACACTGCACGAGCGCATCATGCGTACGGCCGAGCGGGTACCCGACGCTGCTGCGGTCCGCGACGCCGACGGTGAGCTCACCTACGCCCTGCTGGCGGCGGCGGCGACGGACCTCGCACAGCGACTGATCGCCGCGGGCGCCGAGATGGGCGACCATGTCGGCGTTCATCTTCCGCGCGGCCGCGGCCAAGTGGTCGCGATCCTCGGCGCACTGCTGGCCGACTGCGCCTACATCCCTCTCGATCTCGGCTTGCCGGGCGGGCGGCTCGACCGGATCACCCGCCAGGCGCGCATGCGATACGTGGTCACCGACGGGACCGTGGCCGCAGCGGATCGCTGGCGCGACCGTGCCGCGATCCCCGTCGCCGTCTCGGCAACGGCGGGCCCCAGTGAGGCGTCGCACTCGACGATCGCGGGTCGCGGTGGGTGCGCCACCGCGTATGTCATCTTCACCTCTGGGTCCACCGGCGAACCGAAAGGTGTCCGCATCCGGCACAGTGCGGCACTGAACACCATCGACGCCGTCAACGAGCTGATCGGGCTGACCCCGGCCGACCGCGTCCTGTCGGTGTCCTCGCTCGGGTTCGACCTGTCGGTCTACGACGTGTTCGGCCCGTTGCTCGTCGGTGCGACGGTGGTCATGCTGTCGGAGGACACTGCTCGCACACCGGCGGCCTGGGCGCGGTTGATCGGCGATCACGCCGTGACGATCTGGAATTCGGCGCCCGCGCTGGCGGCGCTGCTGGTGGAGGAAGGCGGGGCCCTCCCGTCGATCCGCAGCTATCTGCTCAGCGGTGACTGGATTCCGCTGCACCTGCCCGAAGCGCTGCGACAGCTGTCCGAAAAATCGGAGGTCATCAGTCTCGGTGGTGCCACCGAGGGATCGATCTGGTCCATCTACCATCGGATCACGCGGGCCGACAGCGCAGGCCGGTCGGTGCCGTACGGCAAACCCCTGGCGGGCCAGGACATCCTGGTTCTCGACGCGCAGCGCCGCCCGTGCCCGCGATGGCATATCGGCGAGATCTACATCGCTGGCGCCGGAGTGGCCGACGGCTATCTGAACGATCCGGACCGGACCGCCGTGGCGTTCACCGATGACCCCGCGTACGGCTGGATCTACCGGACCGGAGACCTCGGCCGCCGCGGTGTGGACGATGTCGTCGAATTCCTCGGCCGGGTCGACAGCCAGGTGAAGGTCAACGGTCACCGGATCGAGCTCGGCGAGATCGAGTCGGTGCTCGCCGCGAAATCCTATGTCCGCCGCAGTGCGGCCTCGGTAGCCGGCGATGGCAACGGGGTAGTCGGCTACGTGACCGTCGCCGAGGACGCTCCGGCGACCTGGCAGGCCGACTGCATGGCCGCGCTTCGCGAGGAATTGCCGTCCTACATGGTCCCGTACGCGCTCGTCGGCCTGGATGAGATTCCGCTGACCGGCAATGGAAAGGTCGATCACCAGCGACTGCGGACCGTCGCGCCCACCGCGGGCCCGGTGGCAGAACTGCCTGCGGTCGCTCTCGTGGGGCTGCACGTCCAGGAAGTATCGGCCTGCTGGGCCGAGATTCTCGGTACCCCGGCAGGTGCCGACAGCTTCTTCGAGGCCGGCGGCGGCTCCCTGGACGCGATCCGGCTGCTGTCGCTGCTGCGCAACAGATTCGGCTACCAGGTCCCGTTCGGCCGGTTCCTCGCGGATCCGACGGTGCCGGGGCTGGCGGCCCTGTGCGCGAACGCGCGCTCGGCGGCGAGTTCGGCGGTGTGGAGCCACACGCCGCGCTCGGTGCCACGCCCGCGCGGCCGCGTCGTCCTGTTCCCGCCGGTCGGCGGCGGCGTCGCCTGTTACGCCGGGCTGATCCGGCACCTGCCCGGCGACATCGACGTCCATGTGATCGGTTTCGACCGGCCCTTCGACCCGCTCCCGGACACCGCACCGACCTTGGCCGTCGCCGCTGAGCGCTGCCTGGACAGCCTGCCCCCGGAATTCGCGGATTCCGACGTACCGTGCGTGTTCGCTGGATGGTCGTTCGGCGGTGCGCTGGCCGTCGAAGCCGCGCGATCGGCGAGCGACCGGGTGCGCCGTGTCGTCGTGATGGACACCCCGGTCTCGCCCGACGCCCGCGGCGGCGCCGGCACCGAGCCGGCGATGCGCGCGGAATTCATCGACGACATCCGGGAAGCGGGCGGTGTGGTCGTGACCGGTACGGACCTGGCGGCCGACCCGGCGCTGCTCGAAAGGTTCGAGGTGTACCGGCAGAACATCCGGCTGTTGCGGAGCTGGCAGCCGGTCCGCGTGCCGGTGCCGGTCGTCGAACTGCGCGCCGCGGTCCGGCCCGCCGAACCGGATCTCGATGCCTGGGGGCGGTGGGTGACGGTGGTGCAGGCCGTCGTTCTGCGCGGCGCGCATTTCGATGTGCTGGACGCGACCAACATGCCACGAATTCAGCACGCGATCGAAGGTGGTTTCCGGTGAACGAGTCGACGGTGCGCGCAGCGGTCGCGGCGGAACTGAACACGCACGGCTACCGGCTGGGTGCCGAGGAATACGAGAGCGACCTGATCGGCGCCGGTGTCAACTCGGTGAACCTGGTCCGTGTGCTGACCGCCCTCGAGGAGCGGTTCGACATCGAGTTCGATGCGGCGCGACTGCTCAGCGCGCCGATGACCATCGCCCAGCTCGCGGCCGCGATCATCCGCGGAGCTTCGCCGAAGACCGAAAGGTGAACCCATGACAACGGAAACGGATACCGCACTCGTCGAACAGGCGCGCGCCATCGCCGTGCTCGCGGGCAGGCAGGCCGAGAAGGCCGAAGCGACGCGTTCGCCCGACCCGCAGGTCATCGAGGCGATCCGCGTGGGCGGTTTCGCACGCCATTTCGTGCCCGCGCGATACGGCGGGAACGAGGGCTCGTTCGCCGCGCTGAAGCGGGCGGGAGTTCTCGTCGGTTCGGAATGCCCGGCCAGCGCCTGGTGCGCGGTCGTCGCGGCACTGATGGTCCGTGGCGCCGGATGCCTACCGGCTGAAGGTCGGGCGCAGGTGTGGGCCGGTGGACCGGACACGCTCATCGCGGGCGGCATCGCGCCCCGAGGTACCGCGATTCCGGTCGACGGCGGCTGGTCGCTGTCGGGTACCTGGCCGTCGGTGACGGCGGTGGAGTACTCCGACTGGGTACTGCTGGCGGCGCAGGTACCGATCGACGGCGATCGACACAGCAGACTCTTCGTCGTGCCGCGGTCGGCGGTCACCGTCGCAGGTACCTGGGACGACATCGGCATGCGGGCGACGGGCAGCCACACCGTCGTCGTCGACGCGGTGCCCGTCGCGGCGACCATGAGCTTTCCGTGGAGCAGTTTCGCCGAAATGGATGCGCCCCAGGCCGGCCCGGACGGCCGGGCGGTGCCGCTGGCCGCGGTCAACACCCTCATCTTCTGCCTGCCGATGCTCGGCGCCGCCCGGGGCGCGCTCCGGGAATGGCAGCAGCTCATGCGGACCAAACTGACTGCGAGCGACCGAGAACCCGACTTCGCGTACTACGCCGAGCCCTTCGCGCGCAGTGCGAGCGAGATCGACGCCGCGGAGATGCTCCTCGACCGCGTGGCGCAGGTGGCCGATACGGCGGTGACGGTCGACCGGGACGCCGTCGCACGGAACCAGCGGGACTGCGCGTTCGCGGCGGGCCTGCTCATCGACGCGGTGGACCGGCTCATGCGTATCTCCGGATCGGCCGGGCACAGCGCCGGCGGGGCATTCCAGCGCTTCTGGCGCGATATCCACACCGCCGGCGGACACGCGGCGCTGCAATTCGGCCGGGCGGCAACGCCCTTCGCACGAGCGCAGCTGACCGGCGCCAACTGAGCGAAGCATCGATTCCAACGCAATTCTCGGTAAGGGACAAGACCATGGTTACGAAAGTCGATATGCGGCAGCTCGCCACGCGGGCACGATGTAGTCGCGGGTCGTCGACATATCTGGACACGCTGACACACTGCGGATTCGCCGTGCTGGAGCCCGACGACACAGCGCAGCTGTCCCTGGAGGACATCATGGCTCCACTCGGTGCGCCGGTGGCCTACGGATACGGTACGAAACTCGTTCAGCAACAGCGCCGCGACACCGACAACTCCCAGTTCCGGACCGGTGCCATCCCGATGCACGTCGACGGCTACTTCAACGCCACCCCTGTCAGCTATGTCGGGCTGGAATGCCTGGAAGCACCCGACAGCGGTGGCGAGACATTGATCGCGAGCAATGCCGCCTTCTTCGCGGCCGCCCCCGTCGAGCTGGTGGAAATGCTGCGGGGAATCGACATCGAGTACTGGTCGAAGGTCTCCGGCTTCTACGCGGAGCGGGCGGGCGGCAATCCGGTCGTCGCGCCGATCCAGGTGGACCCGGTCACCGGTGGTGACGCGCTGTGTGTCGGGCTCGACTATCCGGAGGACCCGAGCCGCAACTTCGGTGCCGCGGTCGTCGGCTACACGCGCGCCGAGAGCACGGCGCTGTTCGCCCGGCTCGCCGATCTGCTCCACCGTCCCGACGTCATGTACACGCACCGATGGCAGGTCGGTCAAGTCCTGATCATGGACAACCGTCGCGTCGTGCACGCCCGGGCAGCGTACGCCGCCGACGCGCCCCGGAAACTCGTGCGGATCTCCGTGGCATGAGTGTCGCCGTAGGGAATTCGTCCACCGCCCCCGATCGGCCGCTGCGCTCGCGGCTCGTGTTGGCCATCCTGCTCACCTGCCAGTTGATGATCATTCTCGACGTCACGGTGATGAACGTGGCGCTGCCCGCCATACGCGCCGACCTGGGGTTCAGCGCCGTCGGACTGTCCTGGGTCCTCGACGCGTACACCCTCGCCTTCGGCGGCTTGCTGCTGCTGGGTGGTCGTCTGGGTGATCTGTGCGGGCGCCGCCGGATGTTCCTTGTCGGGGTCGGCATCTTCACCGTGGCTTCGCTGCTGGGCGGAGCGGCCCTCGCGCCCGGCTGGTTGCTGGCCGCCCGGGCCGCGCAGGGTGTCGGCGCTGCCCTGGCCGGACCCAACGCGCTGGCACTGCTGACCACCCTCTTCACCGAGCCGAAGGAGCGAATGCGCGCGCTGGCACTGTATTCCGGCATGGCGGGCGCGGGATTCGCGATCGGGCTGATCGTCGGTGGGGCACTGACCGAATGGTTCGGTTGGCGCGCGGGACTGCTCATCAACGTGCCGTTGGGCGGCGCGGCCGTGCTCGCGGCACTGCGATATCTGCCCGATGTCCCGCGGCGACCGGCCCGCCCGGACCTCCCGGGCGCGGTTCTCGCCACGACCGGTGTCGGAGCCCTGGTCTACGGATTCATCAGTGCCGCGGCCCACGGATGGCGGGATACGGCAACCGATCTCGCCTTGGTGGCGGGGGTGCTCCTGCTGGTGGCCTTCCTCGTCGTCGAGCGAAGAGCAGCGCAACCGTTGCTGCCGCTCGGCCTGTTCGCCGACCGCAACCGCGCCGTCGCCTACTTCAACATCGTGGTCGGCTACATGGGCAGCATGTCGATGTTCTTCTTCCTGACGCTGTACCTGCAGGATGTGCATCACATGAGTGCGCTGGCAACGGGTGTCGCGTTCCTGCCGACGGCGGTGCTGATGTTCGCGATGATGCGGCTCGTGCCGCGGCTCCTGCCGCGGTTCGGACCGAAACCGGTGACCATGGCCGGGTCCGCGTCGATGGTCGCCGGCATGGTCGTCCTCACCCAGCTCACCACCGGGACCCCCTATTTCCCCATGGTGTTCGCGGCCGCGGTCCTGATGGGCGTGGGTGTGGGGCTGGCGTTGATGCCGCTGAGCGTGATCATCATGACCGATGTGCCCGCGGAGGTGGCGGGCGCGGCGGGCGGAGCCATGCAGACCGCGCAGCAGACCGGCACCGCGCTCGGCCTGGCGATTCTGGTGTCGGTCTTCGGCACCGGCGCCCGGGGCGTGGCCGGACCGGCCGAACACGCCCTCGTAGCAGGAGTCACCGCCGCCTTCGCTGCCGCGGCCGTCATGGCGGCGATGACGTTCGCGGGGGCATCCGCGTTTCGACGGACCGAACCCAGGATTTGACCGCACTATTTGATCGGGGCACGTGGACAGAAATGGATTCGCTCGATTGTCAACCCACTGCGCAGCTCGGAGAGAATGCCGGTAGCCATGAATGTTTTTCGGAGATCGGAGTCGTCCTCAGCAAGCCGGAGAAGATCGCCATCGCACTACTCCAGGAGGAGAATTCGGTTCGGGTAGAAGGCGAGGACCCGGAACATATCGCCCGGCTGGCAGCGGTCGAGACTCCGCTGCCCGCGATCATCGTGTGCCGCCGATCCATGCGGGTGATCGACGGAATGCACCGGGTGGCCGCGATTCGCCTACGCGGACACACCGAGATCGACGCTATGTTCTTCGACGGCACGGAATCGGAAGCGTTCGCGCTGAGTGTCAAGGCGAATGTGAGTCACGGCCTACCACTGTCTGCCGCGGACCGCCGGTCGGTGGCGAAACGCATGCTGACGACGAATCCGGAGTGGTCGGACCGTGCGATCGCGAAGTGCGCCGGATTGTCGGCCGGGGTCGTCGCCTCGATCCGGCGCGGCATGGAGAACGGCGGTGTGACACCGCGCGTCCGGGTCGGGCGCGACGGCCGCGCCAGACCGCTGGACCCGGAGCAGGGGCGGCGCCGCGCAGCCCAGCTCCTCCAGGAGAAGCCGAACGCTTCTCTCCGGGAGATCGCGCGCGCTGCCGGCATCTCGCCCACCACAGCGCGCGCGGTCCGCGCCCAGTTCGAACTGGGCGGAAGCCCCCAGATGGACCGCGTGGTTCGGCGGGAACAACGCAGCACGATCACCGGCGATTCCGCCCAGCCATCGGCCGCCGCGCTCAGCGCGCTGCAACGTGATCCGTCGTTGCGGCTCACCGAATCAGGCCGAATGCTGTTGCGGCTGCTGAGCGGCCGCTCGATGGAGCCGCGCGAATGGGAAGAGATGATCGCCGGAATTCCACCACACCAGGTGGAATTGATCGCCCGGATGGCGCGCGCGTATGCCTCGGACTGGAGCAGGTTCGCAGATCGCTTGGCAGCCCGCAAGAACTTCGACGTAGCTTAGGTGTTCACTGATGATTTCAGATTCCATCCATCGCCTGGGTGTGGAATTCCTGCAGGATCCACACACTGTCTATCGTCGGCTGAACGACGAGGGGCCGCTTCACCGGGTCGAATTCGCGAACGGCATGCAGGCCTGGTTGGTCACCGGGTACGACCTCGCCAAAGAGGCCCTGCTCGACGAGCGCCTCAGCAAGGACATCTACGGGCCTTCGGGTGACGCGACCCAGGCCGCAGGGAAATTCCTGCCCCGCCTGGACCCGCCGGTGAACAAGCACCTCCTCTACGCCGATCCGCCGCGGCACACCCGGCTGCGGAAGATCGCCATGAAGGCACTCTCCGGCCGAGCGGTGAACGACTTCACTCCACGCCTGCGCGCGATCGCCGACGAACTGCTCGATCGCGCGGTCGTCCACGAAACCGTGGATCTGCTGGGTGCGTACGCATACCCGTTCGCGGTCACCGCGATCTGTGAGCTCATCGGCATCTCCGCAGCCGGTCGCGCGGAACACCAGGAGTGGCTCGATATCCAGGTGTCGACTGCGTCGGCCGACGAGAAGAACGCTGCGGCCGCGAAGTTCGACGCCTACGTTCGTCGTCTCATCGCCGACCGTGCCGGGGGCGGCGCAGATCTCATTTCCGAGCTGATGGTGCCTGATGCCGATGGTGACCGTCTCGACGACGGTGAGATCGTGGCGATGGTGAACGCCCTGCTGCTCGGTAGCCAGGAGACCACCGCCGGCCTGATCGGCAATGCGGTTCTCGAACTGGTACGGCGGCCCGGCTTCGCGGCCGAGCTGGGAGCGGACCCGGCTCTGCTGACGGCCTTCATCGAGGAGACACTCCGGTTCGAGGGGTCAGGGAACATCGCGACCTACCGGTTGGCGACCGAACCCATCCAGTGGGGTGGCCGGACCGTCGACACCGGAGACATCGTGCTGGTGGGGGTCGCGGGTGCCAATCGGGACGTGGCCCGCTTCGACACACCCGATGAACTGGACCTCGACCGGCCCGATAAAGCGCATCTGTCTTTCGGATACGGCATTCACCGCTGCGCCGGTGCCGCATTGGCCCGCAAGGAAGCCTTCATCGCACTGTCTGCGCTGATCGAGAGATATCCCGGCATCGCTCTCGCTGACGACGCCGCCGACCTGCGATGGAAATCGAGCCTCATCACTCGCGGGTTGGTAGCACTGCCGGTTCGGCTGGGTACCACCGAATCCGGTTCTGCTTCGACGAAAGGTTGAATGAAGATGCTACTGACCGATGCACAAGTAGATTCATACCGCGACAACGGATTTCTCGTGCTGAACTCGGTGTTCGGCACGGACGAGGTCGACGCCATCCGCGCGGCCATGGCGCGGGACAGCCGGTCCGAAGGGCCGCACCGGATCATGCAGCCGCACTCCGGGGAACTGTCGACGCTGTATGCGTCGCATCAGCGAGTCGCCGAATTCGGCAACTTGATTCGCGCACCGCGTCTGCTGACTCCCGCACAGACACTGTTGGGTGGTGACGTCTACCTCTATCAGCTGAAGATCAATGTGAAAGAAGCCTTCGGAGGCGGCAAAGTCGCGTGGCACCAAGACTTCGCAGCCTGGCGGATCGTTGATGAACTCCCCACTCCCGACCTGGTCAATGTCGCCTTGCTGCTCGATGAGGCCACCGAGTTCAACGGTCCGTTGATCTTCATTCCCGGCTCCCACACCTCGGGCACGCTGAGAGCCGACAAGAATGATTCGGCGGCGCCCGCACCTCACCTTGATCCCGACGACATCGCGTTGCGCCCACCGCATATCGCCGAATTGGTCGACGAGCGCGGCATGATCAGCGTGCAGGCGCCGGCCGGATCGCTGGTGCTCTTCTCACCGCAGATCGTGCACGGTTCGGTGCCCAACATGTCTCCGACGCCCCGTCGGCTGCTGATCGCCACCTACAACCGGTGCGTGAATCTGCCCCGCACCAGCCATCCGCGGCCCAACTACCTGGTGAACGACGACACGACCGCGTTGAGCGCGGTCGGCGACGATTTCCTCACCGCGCCGGTCCAGCAGACCGCTGGGAGTGCGCGGTGACGACTCCGGCCAAAGCGGTTGTCCTCGAGGAATTCTCGATGGAACCCGTGCTGCGCGAATTCCCCGTGCCCGAGCCGGGTGCTGGACAGCTACTCGTGTCCTGCTCCTACGGTGGCATCTGCGGCACCGACCTCCACCTGCAACAAGGGCACCTCCCGATTCCGCTTCCGATCGTGCTCGGACACGAGGGACTCGGTGTCGTAGCCGCTCTGGGTTCGGGCACAGTCGTGGACGCCCTGGGCGAGCCCATCACGGTCGGGGACCGGGTCATGTGGGCGTCCTCGATCGCCTGCGGCACCTGTATCCCGTGCCGTCAGTACCGGGAGCCGACGCTGTGCGCAGCGCGCGTCACCTACGGTGTGAACCGGACCGCGACCGAACCGGCCCCGCTCGCCGGCGCGTGGGCCGAATGCATCCTCCTGCAGCCCGGTACCACGGTGGTGAAGATCCCCGATCACATCGACGATCTCACTGCCATGGCGTTCGCCTGTGCCGGCCCGACGATGATCCACGCACTGTACGAACGACGTCCGGTGCGTCTGGGCGAAACGGTGGTCGTCCAGGGTTGCGGGCCGGTGGGTTTGGCCGCGGCGGCGTTGGCCACTCTCGCCGGTGCGCGGCACGTGGTTGTCGTGGGTGGCCCACAATCCCGGCTCGATCGCGCCGCAGCCTGTGGCATCGGTGACGTGCACGTCGACATCGTCGGCCAGGATCCCGCGGTGGCGCTGGGGCAGGTTCGTGACCACCTGCCGGAGCAGGGCGCGGATCTCGTCATCGAGTGCACCGGGGTGCCCTCGGCGATACCGCAGGGGATCGGCTTGGCGCGGCGCGGTGGCGCATACCTGATCGTCGGTCAATACACCGATGCCGGTCCCGTGGAGATCAATCCGCATCACATCGTCCGGCAGCAACTCGACGTGATGGGCTCGTGGGCCTTCTCGGGTGCGCACCTGGTCGAGTACGTGCGCATGCTTCCGGCGATCGCCGCCCGGTTCGATGTGGGGTCTCTGGTGACCGAATACCCGATCGAGGAATATTCGGCGGCAATGGATTCGGTGCGGACGGGCGGGGTGCTCAAGGCCGTCCTGTCCGCGAAAGGTAGCGGGTACTGAGATGTTCACCAGGCTCGATCACGTCGGAATAGCATGCCACGACCTGGATCGTGCGGTCCGGTTCTATCGCACGACCTTCGGCCTCGACGTCTGTCACCGGGAAACCAACGAGGACCAAGGCGTCGTCGAGGCGATGCTGCGATTGAACGGAACCGATGACGGCGCGGCCACCTACCTGCAATTGCTGGCGCCGACCCGGCCGGACTCGCCGGTCGGCAAGTTCCTGCACCGGAATGGTGAAGGAATCCACCACCTCGCCTTCGGCACCCCGAATGTGGACCGGGAGGTCGCCGACCTGCAGGCCGCGGGAACGACAGTGCTGTTCACCCCACCACGGCCCGCATCGATGGGATCGCGAGCGACCTTCCTCCACCCGCGCGAATGCGGCGGTGTGCTGGTCGAAATCGTGACGAAGAAAGGATGACGAAATGGACCCGCTCGCCGAAGCCGTAGTGTCCGGTGCCTCCCCCGAAGTTCTCGAACGAACCCCCGTGCCCGCCGAGTACACTGCCGCGCATCTGCGCATCGAGGATGTCGGCATCTTCGCCGGTGATTCGGAGCGAGACGTTCGGAAATCGATCCATGTCGGACCTGTGCCCATGCCGGAACTCGCTCCGGACGAAGTCCTCCTCGGTGTCATGGCAGCCGGGATGAACTACAACACGATCTGGTCGGCGAAATTCGAGCCGATCCCGAGTTTCGACTTCCTGCGCTACTACGGAAAACAGGGTGGTTGGGCCGCGCGGCATGATCAGCCGTATCACGTACTGGGTTCGGACGCGGCGGGCGTCATCGTGCGGGTCGGTGCCGGCGTGCGCAATTGGCGAGTCGGAGACCACGTGGTGGTGGCGACGGCCCATGTCGACGATCAGGACCCGCTCACCCACGCCGACGGCATGATGGGCGCCGAACAGCGTGCCTGGGGTTTCGAGACCAATTTCGGCGGCCTGGCACGTTACGCCGTTGTCCGGGCGAGTCAGTTGCTGCCCAAAGCCGCCCATCTGTCCTGGGAGGAGGCGGCCTGCAACCCGCTGTGTGCCGCCACGGCCTACCGCATGCTGGTCAGCGAGCACGGCGCCAATATGCGTCAGGGCGACACCGTGCTCATCTGGGGCGCGGTCGGTGGACTCGGCGGATACGCGGTGCAATTCGTGCGCAACGGCGGCGGCATCCCGATCGGTATCGTCGGCTCGGCCGAGAAGGCCGAGATCGCGCGCAGGCTCGGCTGTGAGCTGGTGATCGACCGGCGCGAGATCGGGGAGATATCAGCCGACCCGGACGCCACCGTGCGTGCCGGAAAGAGACTCGGCGCGATCATCCGGCGCGAGATCGGAGAGGACCCGCGGATCGTCTTCGAGCACGTCGGACGCGACACCTTCGGAATCTCGGTGTATGTGGCGGCGCGCGGCGGGACGATCGTCACCTGCGGGTCGAGTACGGGCTACGCGCACAATTTCGACAACCGCTACCTGTGGATGCGGTTGAAGCGGATCATCGGCAGCCACGGCGCGAATCTCCACGAACAGTGGCAGACCAATCGACTCATCCAACGTGGTCGAGTGGCACCGATGCTGTCGGGAACGTACCCGCTGGAACAGGTCGGTGAAGCCGCACGGGCGATCCAGAACAACGAGCACATCGGCAAGATCGGAATCCGCTGCCTCGCGGACGCACCGGGACTCGGCGTCACCGATCCCGACTTTCGATCGAGGGTCGGCGCCGACCAGGTCACGCCCCTGATGGCGAGCTAGCGGTCGGTCGGCACGTTGGAGTCCAGCGCTCTCGCGAGACCGGCGCCATCTCCGACGGCGTTGCCCGACGTGCCTACCGGCGTCTGGACCACCTCGACGAGGTCGGCCTGCTCGGTGCCGACCCTGCTGCTCAGTACTGCGTCTGGTCGCCGACGCGGACGTCACGACTCACTGAACACCTACGAGGAAGCCGGCGCGGGTCGGCCGTTCCGGCTGTGCGGTCGGGTGCAGCCGATCTGCACGGCGCTGGAACCACTGATAGCGGTGATCGGATGGTCACCTGGCGCCGGGGGCACGTACGACCGGGGAGGTTACCAGCGGCCTGGGTGTAATAGTGCGGTTGCGCTGACCGATGGTAACGATGAAGTAGCTGACATTGCGAGTTGAAGGTGCGGGGCGTGAATGACACGGAATCGTTCATCGGAGTCTTGTCGCGTTTCGCCCGGTTACCGGTGACCAAAGACGACGTCAACGCGATGTTGACCGATTTGACCGACATCGTGACCGTGCTACTCGACCTGGCGGGAGCAGGAGTCATTTTGGCTGTCGATGGGCAGTTGCGCCACGTCACCGCGACCCCCGGCCCGGCTGTCGAGCTGGAGCGGTATCAGGAGCGGTTTCGGTCAGGACCGTGTTGTGTTGCCCACGAGACGCATGAGACGGTGTCGGTCACCGATGTCCGTGAACACGCCGTGCGCTGGCCCGGCTACTCGAACGCTGCGCGCCGTGTCGGGATCGCCGCGGTGGCCGCCATCCCCATCGCCCACGCCGCCGAACGGGTCGGTGTGCTCGATTTGTACGCCGCCGAGCCGCGGCGATGGTCGGGCGCCGACATCGAGGCAGCACAGGTTCTGGCCGATATCGCCGGCGGGTACCTGGTCAATTCCGCCGTCCAGCACCGTCAGCAGCAGCTCACCGAGCAACTCCAGCGCGCACTGGACGCGCGAATCGTGATCGAGCAGGCAAAAGGCATCCTCGCCAACCAGCACTCCATCGACATGGATCAGGCGTTCGCGCTGATCCGCAACCACGCCCGCAGCCACCACGTCACCGTGCAGGCGGTGGCCAAGGCGATCGTCGAGCTTCACCTGCGATTGTGAGCGGCAGTCGTCGCGATCAGGGCTGCCGTGCGTGCGGCCAGTCCACGCATGCCGTCCTCCCGGAGCGCGAGCACCCTGCACAGCAGTGAGGTCCTGGCCTGGAGATCGGGCAGACGGCACACCGGGCAGCTGCCGGGCCGGTGCCCGAGCAGCGAGGAACACGCTTCGGCGAGACCTGCTTGATAGGAACTCCGGGTCAGCGGAATCGCTGCGCCGCGCACCCGGAGGTCGGCGTTGCGGGGCGCGCGTGCGAGCGTGGCCGCGGCGAAGACCGGCAGATCCTCGGCGGTGTCGCCGACCGCGAACGCGAGATCACCGCCCAGCCGAGCCGACAGTGCGCGCATACCCGTGGCTTTGTCGATCCCGCTCGGGACGAAGTCCGTTTGACCCGCACCGACGACGACGCGAACCGCGGGGCCCGTCGTCGTCACGATCGCGCGGGTAAGTTCCGCCGGGAGCGGGCCACGCCGTGACCGGGCGCGCACCCCGTAGCGATAGCGCCGGTCGATCTCGATGCCGTCGGATGTCTCGAGACAGCGGCGAACCGCGCGCATTGCCTGGGCGGCGGTGCGGTCCCTCAGATCGACGCACTGCCGAGTTCGCTGGTCGTAGAGCACGGCGCCGTACTCCGCGACCGCGCCGGCGAGCCCGAATTGCCTGCACCTGGCCACCGCTTCGGGCAGGCTGCGCCCGGTCACCACGACCGGCCGATACCCGTGCACACGGAGAGCGCGCAAGCTGAGCGCGCCCGCGGGCGTTGTACACGGAAATCCGAGGGGATCGGTCTCCAGAACACCATCGAGATCGATGGCACAGATCGGCGCCGCGGGGCTGCCGTCAGTCGACCGGGGCAGTGCGATGACGGTGGACAGATAGTCGTGTACGGCCTCCGCGCATCGATCCTCGATGTCGGTCTCGGACAGCTCACCGGCACGGCCGAGACCCCACAACTGGGTGAGCCGGTACAACAACCACTTCTCCTGGTCGACCGCTTCGCCGGTCTGAGCGAGATAGGCCTGGCGCAGTCGGGACTCGAACAGGGCGGACGGGGGGTCGGCGGCGGCCCCCGCGAGGTCGCAGATCGCGTCATAGCAGGTCATCTCGAGATTGCTGAAGGAGAACTGGTGAAAGTCGACCTTGCGCAATGGTCCGTCCCGCTCGGACCGCAGCCAGTATCGGGCGTCGGTGTGACCGTCGGGGATGCTGGCGGTGTCCACCCGCAGCAGGTTCCGCACCACGCGATCCATGATCTGGGTTTGTCCGGCAGGAGCGAGGCGGCCGAACTGTCGGCTCAGCAGCCCGGAGGCCACCTCCCAGGCGGGCCTGCGCCCACGCATGCTGGTGGCCCGGTCGGTGTCGACCTGCAGTGCGCGCTGCCGGTCGACCACATAGCGTGCGATCTGCTCGGCCGCCGCGATTTCGCCGGGTCGGTCGACGCCCGATATCCAGTCTCGGTAGAGCAAGCCGTCGACGAGCCCGTAGACGTGGGGGACGTGCCCGGGCACCGCTGTCGCCACAGCCGAAGCATGTCGTCCGAAGTAGCCCAGGCCCGCGCCTTCCACGGCGATATCGCGGTGCGTCGTGCCGCTGCCGGTCGTGATCTCCACGGCGTACCGCTCCCGGACCCTGGCTCGGCTGTGGATATGGGTCTCCGGCTGGTGCCGGGCCACCACGGTGTGTCCGGGGCCGAGCAGTTCGGTCAGCGTCGCACCGACGGCCTCTTCGGTGAGCCGCTGGTGCACACTCCACTGCGACCACGGCAGCGTGATCGTGTGCCGGCGTCGGATCACACTCGGCGACTCGGTGTCAGCCGATGCCAGCAGGAAGACGATCGAGCGCGAGGGCACTCCGAGCCTTTCGAGGGCTCGCCCTGTCCTGGCCAGCGCGGTCCCGGTCACCGGCGGATCATCGATCACCGCGATCGTGCCACCCGCCGCGACCACGGCGCGCAGCTGGACGGTCTCGACGCGCCGCCACGGCCGACCCGGCCGGTAGGTACACACCGACACTGCCGTCGAACCGGCCAGCTCCAGCGCGGCGGCGCACAGCGGCGCCAGATAGCTTCCCGAGGTTCGAACGCCCACGACACAGATCGGTGTCGTGCGATCGGGCGTGCGTTTCAGTAACCGGTGGGCGAGTTCGACGACATCGTCCGGGTGCTGGTCGAAGCTACGGAAGCAGGTGGGAACTCGCAGAATGTCACTGGGCAGCCAGCGGATACTCGGCAGGCCCGCGGTGAATCCGCTGGACAGGGCGGGGTCGGTGACAGTGGGATCGAGGACAGCGTGTCCGCATCGGATCGACGCCTCACCGAGGACCGCGCGTAGCCGCAGCAGCGTGCCGGCGTCGCGGCCGACGGCGAACGGGCGCAGCACCCGAGCCGCGGTGCGTGCCAGAGCGGCCGCGCGGTGGGATCCGGCGCCGTCGTCGAGGAATTCCGCGCCGCGATGCAGTTGCAACGGGTCGGGGTGGAGGCGATCCTCGACCAGCTGACTCAATCCCGCCGTGAGCAGAAAGGTGTCGAGCCGGTCCCTGTCGATGATCGCCTGGTTCAGCAGGTCGGTGACCGCAGGCGCGGTGCAGAGCAGATCCAGTGGTGCCATCCGCTCGGTCATGGGCGAAGCCGTTCTGTGGGGTGGTCCATCGCCAGCATCCGACGCTCGACGTAGCCGCGTAGTGCGAGGCGTCCGTGGTCGAACCGGCTGAGCGGCACCCGCTCGAAGGCGTACTCGGCGAGCTCCTGACGGGTACCGCCGAGCCGGTCCTTGACGTGGGTGAGCGTCGTGACACCACCCGATTCGCCCATGTCGAAGTAGCGGCACCCGACCCGGCAGGCATGCTCCACAGCCAGGAACTGCATCAGCTCATGGGCGCGCAGCGGCCCGGCGAGCTCGCGGTCGCTGAAGGCGCGCCAGCCGACCCCGACCTCACCATGAAAGACAGCGATCGCCGCGGCGATCGGAGACCCGTCCAGTCGCGCCACCCAGATCCGGCACCGATCACCGAAAGCCGCGGCGACGGTATGGAACCGGCGCGACGGCTCGGCTCGCATCCCCCGTATCCGGGCGACCCGGCGCGGCATCCGACGCTGCAGCGCCCGACGGTCCACCCACCGCAGATACACCGCGTACAAGTCCTCGACCAGCCCGGGGGAACTACCTACCTCGATGACCAGTCCGGCGCTCTCGGCTTTGCGGCGAGCACTGCGAATGCCGGTGCGCGCCTTCGAACTGAGCCGCCGCGACCAGACCTCCGACAACCCACCGCCCAGGTCGAGTACATGGGTCTGCACCGGAATCCGAACCGGGACACGCTGGTTCGCTTCGCCGACCGTCCATGCCCCGTGCCAGGCGGGGGCCGTGGCGAAACCGGGCCGCAGCAGTGTCCGCAGCTCTCGGCCCCCGGCGAGGTCTGCCATGACCACCGCGACATCATCGACATCGGCACCGCCGGGTGCCACGAGGCCGCCCGACCCCCAGCCATGCGGGAGCGAGGCCTGCACGGTCAGCAGTTTCGGGTCGCCCGGCGATCCGGCGACGACGCGCCGCACGAGCGGAAGCACCAGCTGTCTGCCGCCGGGCAGGTCGTAGAGCCTGCTGGCCTCGGTCCAGCCGTCGGATCGGCACACAGCATCCGACCAGGCGGGCAGCTGTGACGGTCCCGCCAGGGGATCCGTGCCGACGATCTCGTTCCATGCCGCGCGTGGTGCGGGACTGGTCACCCGTACCGGTCCGCGTGCTGTCCGCACATCCCACTTCTGTGTCTCGGGCTTCATCGTTCAGTACCGTTCCCCGGGATAGACCCGGACGTAGTCGACGAGCATTCGGGCCGGGAAGCGGGTGTCGCGGTCGGGGGACCCGGGCCACTCACCCCCGACCGCGAGGTTCAGCAACAGATAGAACCGGTGATCGAAGACCCAACCGGGCCCCGCTTCGGCCCGGGTCAGCGTGCGGGTCGCGCGTCCGTCGACCAGCCAGGTGATCCGGTCCGGAGACCACTCGACCGCGTAGGTGTGCCAGTCGGTCACCGACTGTCCGGCCGGAAGCCGGAAGTCGGAACCGAAGTTCAGGCCCGGACCGTGAACGTGTTGCTCCACCGAATCGGTTCGATGGCCCAGCACTTCGACGACATCGATCTCGCCCGCGGCGGGGTGTCCGACCGCTTCTATGTTCTCGCCGAGCATCCAGAAGGCAGGCCAGAGCCCGGTGCCGCCCGGCATCTTGATCCGTGCCTCGAAGGTGCCGTATCGCTGGGCGAAGGCGACACCACGTCGTTGTCGTGTCGTCAGCTTGCCGCTGGTATAGCTGCAGGTTCCGTACCAGCAGGAATGTCCCTCCGATCCGGCGCGGGCTTCGATGACGAGGTGTCCGCTGCCGTCGAGGGCGGTGTTGGCGTCGCGGGTGTAGTACTGCAATTCCTCATTGCCCCAACCGGTTCCGCCGACGTCGGGTTGCCAGATCGATGGATCCGGTGTCGCGCCTGGCGGGCCGTCGAACTCGTCGGCGAATGTCGGCTGGGTCGTCTGGTCGTGGGCAGCGGTGTCATGGCCACACCCGACACCGAGCACGACGACGGCAACCGCGATGCTCAGCCGCGCCGACGTGCAAGGGGCGCGGCCGGTCATTTCGTCACCACCGCGACACCTCGTGGGGTTCGGCCGACGGGTCCGGAGTCGGTCGTTCGAAGTGTGCGGGTGTCGATGGTCGTCACATCGTCGGAATAGATGTTGGCGATGTAGAGCAGGTGGCCGTCTGTGCTCGTCGTCATCTGGGCGGGCGCGGCGCCGGTGCCGATCGGTTCGCCGGTGATCCGCAGGGTCTCGGCGTCGATGACGCGCACATCGTTGGAGTTCTGGCCGGCGACGAAGACCCGCCTGCCGTCGGCGCTGGTGGCGATCCCGGTGGGATAGCGGCCGACCGGGATCGGTTCCCCGACGACCTGCCGGGTCGCGGTGTCGATGACCGAGACGTCGTCGGAGTTGGCATTGGCGACGTAGACGCGACGTCCGTCCGGGCTCACCGCCGCCCGCGTCGGTGCCTTGCCCACGACGATCGGGTTGCCCACGACGGCCAGTGCATCGGTGTCGATCACCCGCACGTCGTTCTGGTACTGGCTGGTGGCGAAGATCCAGCGCCCGTCGGCACTGATGGCCAGACCGCCCGGCGCGTCGCCGATCTTCATCGGTGCCCCGACCATCCGATGAGTGGTGGTGTCATACGCGCGGACATCATCGGTCTCACCGCCGGCGACATAGATGCGGCGTCCGTCCGGACTGACGACGATGCCCGCCGGATAGGTCCCGACCCGGATCGGGTCGCCGAGGGTGCGCCGGGTGGCGAGGTCGACCACCGTGACCACGCTGGCCGTCGGACTGACGACATAGGCGCGGTCGCCGACCGGGCTGGCCACCACGTCGGAGGGGATGGGGCCGACCTCGATCGGGTCCCCGTATCCCTTCCAGGTCGACGCGTCGAGTACGCGCAGGTCGCTGGTCTGCGCGTTGGCGACCAGGACATAGCTCCCCGGTGGCAGGGGATCGTCGGCCGGGTCGGGCGTGCCGCTGCCACAACCTGTTCCGACGGCGACGACGACCATCGCCGACAGTGCGGCGCAGAGGTGGGCGCAGTAGCCGGACCTAGACATCGTGAAAGCCGATCGCTCGTTTGACGCAGTCACGAAGTGCCCGGTCGGCGCGGTACATCGGGACCCGCTCCAGCCAGTACTCGCAGTAGTCGTAGGGCTCGGCGCCGAAGTACTCCTTGAATCGGGCCAATCCGGGCGAGACACCGGACTCTCCCATGTGATAGCTGCGACACCCGTCGCGGCACGCGTTCTCTATCGCCACGGTGTGCAGAAGCCGGTTGGCTGTAGGGAAGGCGCGCGTTTCATCCATGGCCCCGCGGGTGTAGTGCGCGTTCGCACCCCCATGCAGCACGAGGACCGCGGCCACCGGGTGGGCGTCGAACCACGCCACCGATACCCGGCATCCCATGCCGAGTCGCGCGGCGATCGTGGCGAATTTGGTCGCCGGATCCCGATGGCGACCACGGAATCTGGCGAGCCGCACCGGTTCGTGCTGCAGGCGTGCCCATCGATCGAAAGAGCGTTGCAGCAGGGCGTGGAACACCGGAACCAGGCGGCCGGTGGTGTCGGTCTCCACCTCGACCCCGGCCCGCTCGGCGCGCCGGACGGCCGTTCGTGTCGATGCCTTGAACCTGTCGCGCCACACCTGGTCGAATCCGCCGTCCAAGTCCAGGACGTGTGCGCGTGCGGGTACCGCCGTGATCCCGGTTCGTTCCGCGGCGGCCTCGGCCCATGCGGCGGCGTCCAAGGGATTGGGTCGAAAGTGTATCCGCAGCGCGGGCGTCGCGGTCAGATCGTCGAACACCGCGGAGACGAGACCAGCGGTGACGCCGTCGGGCGCGATCAGGCCACCGAACCCCCAGCCCTTGGGCAGGGATTGCAGGATCGCCGACCCGCCGGTCGGATAGGTGCGGCGTACCAGCGGAAGCAGCGCTCGTCGGCCGTCGGGCATCTCGTACAGCCTGCTCGCGTCGCGGTAGCCGCCTGTCGCGATCAGGCAGTCGAGCCATGCCCGCGTCTGGGTGGGCAGGGCGCGCGGATCCGCGCGGTGCAACTGGGTCCACACCGCGCGCGGCACCGCGGTACCGACCGTCACCCGGGGGGCCGGGGAGCCGATGGTGCTCGTCGTCGATGCCATGTGTCCGGCTCCGTTCATGCGGTGGCAGGTGTCGCGCTGTCGCGGCGATCGAGGGTTTCGCGCAACCAGGCGATGGTGTGGTCGATCCCGTCGGTGATCCCGACGTGTGGATCCCAGCCCAACCGCTGGTGCGCCGCGGTGTGGTCGAGAGCGATTGCCTGGACCTCACCGGTTCGCGCCGGTGCGTAGACCGGCGGATCGTCGACGCCCAGTGCGGCGGCGATCATGCGGTGCAAGTCGGTGGTCGTGGTCTGCACCCCGGTGCCGATGTTGAACGTGCCGGTCAGCGTTTCCGGTGCCGCGCCCGCGCTGCGGAAGGCGTCGACGACATCACCGACGTAGACGTAGTCACGGGTGGCGGTGCCGTCGCCGTAGATGGTGCCCGGGTGTCCGCGCAACAACGCGCAGCCGAAGATCGCGACGACGCCGGCCTCGCCCCGCGGATCCTGGCGTGGGCCATAGACATTCGACAAGGCGAGGCTGATCGGTGCCAGCCCGTACATGTCGGCGTACGCGGAGAGGTAGAGCTCCCCGGCGACCTTCGCGGCCGCGTACGGTGAGAGCGGGTGAGGCGGTGCGTCTTCGGCGATCGGCAGGGCGGTGGGTGCGCCGTAGCGCGATCCGCCGGAAGCCGCGAAGACGACGCGGCGAGTGCCTGCCTGCCTGCACGCCTCGGCCACGTTGATAGTGCCCAGCACGTTCGTACCCGCGTCGGAACAGGGGTCACCGACCGATTTGCGGACATCGACCTGGGCGGCGAGGTGGAACACCACATCGGGGGCGATCTCGCCCACGAGCTCGCCGAGGTCGCTTCGCGTGACTCCGGTCTCTGCGAGAGTGAACGTGTCGTGCTGGAAAGCGTTGTCCAGGTTGTCTATTCGACCGGTGGCGAGGTTGTCGATGCCGACGACGGTGTGGCCGTCGGCGAGCAGGCTGTCGACCAGATTCGAGCCGATGAATCCGGCAGCGCCGGTGACGATGGTGCGCATGGTCAGATACCTCCGGGGGATCTCGACGGCTGATCGGGCAGGGTGATGACTCCGCGCGTCGATCGGGGACCGCGCAGTCTGCGGTAGGTTCGCCAGAGTTTGGTTCGCCACGCCTCCGGACGCGGCGCGATATGCGCGTCGCGCCCGGACAACCAGGCCGTCAGCTCGTCGATCGTGGTCGTGGATCGAACAGTGAGCCGGGCCAGCGCGAATCGATCGTCGGCATCGGAACTGAAGGAATCGCCCACCGCGGCCGCGCCGGTGTAGCCCGCCGCGCGTGCCTGGCGGCGGACCCGGGGAGAGTGGAATCCGTGGGGGTAGGCGAAGCTGCGGATCTGCTGTCCTGTCGCGTCCTCGAGCAGGTCCTTGCATCGGTGGATCTCGGCGGCTGCCGCCTGTTCTCGCAGGGTGTCCAGTTGCGGGTGAGTGTGGGTGTGGGCGGCGATCTCGATGTCGTATCCGGTCAGTTCGGCGAGTTGTGACCACGCCAGCATTCGTGCCGGTGGCAGGCACAGCCGGTCGGACAGATGCGGTCCGCGTAGTGCTCCGGTCGTCACGTACAGCGTGCACGGGATGTGACGGGCGGCGAGTACCGGTGCGGCGTCGGCGAAATCGGCGAAGCCGTCGTCGAATGTCACCACCAGGGGCCGCGCGGGCAGTGCCCGCCCCTCACGGAGCGCGTCGGTCAGGGACGCGGCGGTCATCGGCGTGCGCCCGCTGGCGGCCATCAGCTCGACGTGCCGGGCGAAGGTGGGTGGGTCGACAGCGAACGGGGCGATCCACCCCGCCGGATCGGCCGACACGGAATGGTAGAGCAGGATCGGAACGATGATCATGGCCGTGCCGATCGAAGGACCTGAACCGCGGCGGCCGCGGTCGGAACAATCGCCAGCGTCACCAGTCTCGATGTCGTGGAATCGTTGCGTGCCGCCGTGAACGCCACGCTGACCAGCAGGCCGAGGGAGAGACTGAGCGCGATTCCGACCACCCAGACCTCGATGTCCTCGCGCAGTGGCAGCAAGCGCGCGACGGCCAGGCCGGGGCACAGCAACACGAATCCGAAGACGATGAGCGTGCGCAGCATCGAGAGCGGCCCATCAGGGGAGATGGTGTGGACACAGAGCAGCGTGAGCCAGCCGGACCCGGCCAGCAGCCAGGTGACAAGCGGCGTCGTACGCAGGCCGTGTCGTAGGGCCGCGGGATCGGGGAGCCCGTAGCGGGGGAGGTCAGCAAGGATTCGTGTCATGTCTACCGCTCCGGTGCTGGTTGGGTCAGGGTGATCACGACGGCGTGCGTATTCCGGTAGAGCACGGTGAATTTCGGTGACTCCGACAGCGTCTGCTCGATACGCGCCAGCGCGTCGCCCGGCAGGTCACCCGACAGCGTTGTGCCGGCGGCCTGACTGCGGGTGAGGATGAGATAGGAGTGGTGATGGCGGTACGCGGACATCATGTCGCCGAGTTGTGAGATCGGGTCGTCGACGACGGCTCGCCGGTCCTCGGCGTCGAGGGTCGCGAACCACAGGTGGTCGTAGAACTCGAAGTTCTTGAACGCCCAGGGAAAACCACTCGTAGCGCCGACGATCAGTGATCCGCGTGGGGCGATGCCGTAGACGAACTGCGACGCCGCGAGTTCCTCCGGCGCGAAGTAGGACGTCTGCTCCTTGCCGTAGTAGCCGAATCCGAATCCGGTGACCAGCAACAGCAGCACCGCGGGCAGCACCAGCCGACCGAGAAGCCTGCCCCGGCGGCGCTCACCGGGCGCGGCGCTCACCGGGCGCGGGAAGAAGGCGGCCGCTGCGTAGAAGGCGACGAAGGGTAGTCCGAACAGGTACACCCGGAAGACCATCTCGCCGCCGTAGTCGTTGCTGAGGATCAGCGGGAGCGGCGCGATCGCCAGCAGCGGTAACGCGAGTTCTCCGCGAGTGCGGAAGCGGCGGGCGAACCCGACGGCGGCCAGGAGCCAGATCGCCGCACTCAGCGCCCGGTCGACCTCGGCGACGACGCTCTGGCTGCGACTCCCCGCGCTCAGGTCGATGAAGTTCGCCCCGGCGTTCGATTCGGCGTTACCGAAGTTCGCCAGCAGGCCGGAGAGGTTCTCGCTCAGCCAGGGTCCGGCGAAGAGCAGATCCCAGCCGAGAGTCATCGCGACCATGAACACGGTCAGCACGAAGACACGCCGGACGCGGAACACCGCGAGCAAGCCCAGCGCCAAGATGACCATCGGTGCTGTCAATTGATGGGTGGGGACAATGGCCGCCATCATCGGCACGATCGCGAACACGGCGATCATCCGCCGGTCGAGTGCCCGGGACTCGCGGCGCATATACCGCAGGACCAGTGCCACGATCGTGAGGTACAGGAAGTTGGCACATGCTTGCGGGGCGAAGTAGTCCTGGCCCACCCACGCGCCGAGGACATAGATCACGATCGCCGACCAGATCAGGCGCCGGTCGGTGCTGAAGGTCGTGAAGATCAGATACAGCGGGCCGATCAACAGCAGGTTGAACACGGGCGGTGCCCAGGCGGCGTAGCCGAGCGCGGACTCCAGCCCACCGGCTTGCACCAGCATGGCGTTGAGATTGAAGAAACCCGGCCAGAATTGGTACACGGCCAGTTCGTTGAGCGTGGTGTCGACGCCGTTGTGCCGTTGGAAGAAGTCGACGATGCCCACGTGCTTCCACGCCCAGGAATAGCGCAGGGTCTCGTAAACCACGGACGGGGTCGCGTGCAGGATGGCGATCAACACGGCGACATGCGCGGCGAGCAGCCGTGTCGTCGCCGCCGACGTTTGTACCAGCACACCGAAACTCACGAGCAGGACCGCTGTTCCCGCCCAGAAAGTGAACGGGAGCAGCGGCAGCAGACCGTAGTCGCCGATCCGCTCGAGGTCGATGCGGGGCAGCGAGACCGCCCAGAGCGCCGCGGCCACCGTGACGCCGGTGTAGCGCCACACGCCCGCCGATCCGGCGACCTCCGGCCGATCGGGCGTTCGCCGGTGCGCGGTGGTGCCGGTGGCGTAGCCGATCGTGGTCGCCGTGACGCCGAGCATCATCACGATGGCGGTCACGAATCCCCAGAGCCGACCACGCAATCCGGCACCGAAGTAGCGCAACGTGCCACGCGGCACCGTCGAGGTCAGGTAGGACCGTTCGCTTGCCAGTGCGCGATCGGCGCCGGCGAGATGGCTGACTGTCGCCTTGGACCGCCCTTCGGCATAACAGCGCGAGCGGAAGTACGACCAGGTGGTGCGAGTGGCCGGAACGCTGTGCCATACCCGGGCCTCTGGTTCGTACATGAACCGGCCGCCCGGGTGATCGTTCTGCAGCCGGATACACAGTTCGGTCTCTTCGCACCCGAGCGGCCGTGCCCCTACCCGGCCGAGGCCGGTGTGGAATCCGCCGGATTCGACGAGCAGTTCCCGCCGGAACGACATGTTGGCGCCGATCATGTTGCGGACCGCAGCGCGTCCGGTGGACATGCCCCGGTAAGTGCAACCGACGACCCAGTCGAACTCCGCGGGGAACCAGGGCGGCCGGGCGGTGAGCCAGTGCGCGGTGACGAGTCCGCCGACGCCGAGCACGGCGGGGTCGGTGTAGGGAGCACTCAGTTCGGCCAGCCAGTCGGTGTCGGCGTAGGCATCGTCGTCGAGGAAGGCCACGATATCGCCGGTGCTGATCTCGGATCCACTGTTGCGGGCGCCGGACAGACCCCGTGCGTATCGGTTCGGCACCACCCGAACACCGGGCAGTGCGTCGACTGCGCGGGCGAGCATCGAGGGGTTGTGGTCGATGACGACCACGATCTCCGCAGCGGATCGAGACTGCGTCCGGACCGATGCGACCGCTCGAGCCAAACTGTCCCAACGCTCGTCGGTGTAGGAACAGACGACAACCGAGACGGAGAGCTGATCGGATCGTTCTCGCAGCGCCACCGCGGGCGACGTGGCGCGGTCTTGTTCGCTGTCGAAGGTCGCGACAGCTGATCTCTGCGCGATCGGGGCGAATCGGCGGTGTGCCGGTCGGTCGACGACGCCGGCGAGTTCCGCAGCACGCAGTCGGGCGGTGATGGCCGGAGTCTGCTCACCGAAGGCTCGCAGGACCGGTTCGGCGTTGAGCGCCCACCAGACCCGATGCTCGTGGA
Source organism: Nocardia sp. NPDC056064 (assembly GCF_042266925.1). NCBI lineage: Bacteria > Bacillati > Actinomycetota > Actinomycetes > Mycobacteriales > Nocardiaceae > Nocardia > Nocardia sp. NPDC056064. Next base: position 567,437 of record NZ_JBHJWO010000001.1, read on the forward strand.
AGGCACCGCATTTGCGTGACAGCGCCACGACATGATGCAGCCAGGTCAGCAGGATCGCCATCCGCTCGTCGAGTCCTTCGCCGTGCCCTGTTCGGGGATTGCCGCCGGAGTCGAGCAGTCGCCTCTCGTGATCGGCGAGACCGCCCGTGCGCAGCCGCCGAGCCAGCACCGTGCCGAGTTCGCGTTGTTCGACGGTAGCCGTGGTGGTCAGGACCAGGTGGTAGGCATCGAGCAGGCAGAGCCAGTCCGGCCGGGCCCCGCCCCAGTCGATGATGGCGGTGACCCGTCCGGAGTCGATCATGACGTTGCCGCCGTGGAGGTCGCCGTGCGCCCAACCGGCCAGCACCAGGTGACCGGCCAGTGCCGCGCGCAGCGAACGCCTGAGCGTTTCGGCGACGTCGGCCGAGGCGGGGGAGTGCGTCGCGCACAGATCGGTCAGTGTGCGGACCGGTTCGTCGACCCACCGGGTGAGCAGGACCTCGTCGACAGTGACGAAATAGCCTGTCCGGTGGTGCAACTCGCTGATCGAAGCGAGGGCGATCGTCGACAGGGATGCGCACAGGTCCGGGTGTGCGGTCAGGATCGCACCCATGTCTGCTCGCGGATGGAAGGTCTCGATGGATGTCACGCTTTCGGCGTCGTCGGCGAAGGCGAGGATGTGCGGAAGCAGGCACCAGCTGTCGAGCCGGGAATCGGCGGCCAGCGTCGCCAGGATCTCCCGTTGACGGCGCAGATCGGTGGCGGCCAGCGGTGACCGCGCGACTTTCAGCACCGCTGTCGGCATGTCGGAGCCCCGGCCGAGGTAGCCCACCTCGATATCGGTTACCGTCCGGACGCTCCGAGCGGTTGTCCAGGTGTCCGAGGAGGCATCGAGCCGTGCGGCCAGGCGCAACAGTTCGTGATTCCGGTCGCGGGACCGCCGCCGGCGGAGCAACGCTCTCGCGCTGTTCAGGATCCGTCGGGTGTGGGTGGTGTCGGCCGACCTGAGTACGAACAATGCTGCGGCACTGCGCAACCGGAGGGATGTCGGTGCTGTGATCGCATGCTGAGCGGTGTCGGCGAACCACCAGAGGTCGCGACGCGCGAGCAACGCGCAGGCGATGATGGTCTGGCTCAGCAGACAGGCGAGCCCGGCCCCCGCCACCCCGACGACATCCAGCAGCACCCAGGCCAGGCCGACAGTGAGAACGAAGTTCGACGCCTGGATCGAGAGGAGCAGGCGTAACCGGCGATTCGCCCGTGCCGAACTGATCGCCGTGGAGACCAGCAATCCGGGAACGGCGGCGACCGCCAGCAGGCGCAGCACATCGGCGCCCGCGCGGTACTCACTGCCGAAGATGGCGAGAACGATCGGCGCGAGGACGAGCACCGCGGCCACGATCGGCAGCACCAGCTTGGCACCGTGGACCAGGACCTGGTGGACGTTGCGGGCGAACTGGGATGGGTCGGTGGCGGACTCCGCGACGAGGGAGGTGCCGAAATTGGTGTTGATCAGGTGGATGACGTTCGCGATGGCCCAGGCGATGGAGAAATAGGCGGTCGGTACGGGACCGAGCGCGTGGAGAACGAGAATCGGCAGCAGCATCGCCGCGCCGATCGAGCACACCGATCCGACATAGTCGGCGGCCACGAAGCGGGCGAGGTGCGGCATCGGTGGGAGCGTCTCGGTCGTGTCGGCGGTGGCCTTCCGATGCGGGATCGCCCAGAAGAAGAGGTACGCGCCGACCAGGACGACGACAGCTGCCGACGAGACCGTCCACGACGCGAAGATGCCGTAGCGGGGCAGCGCCGCGGCCACGGCCACGACGAGAACCAGCTTCGCCACCGCGAACACGATGTTGGCCAGCGGAACGACGGGGGTACGCCGGAGCCCGACCAGCACACCGTCCTGTAGGACGAAAAGGGTGACCGCGACGGTGCCTGCGACGAACAGAACCTGGGCCCGGTCGTCGGACAGAAAAGTCGTGCCGGGGGCGAGCACCCGCACCGCCAGCACCGAACCCACCGCGACGATCAGCGCAAGGCCCGCGCTCAGCGCGTGCGCCCCCGCGATCAGCGCGGCAGTACGGCGACCCGCCGTCGGCACGAACCGGACCATCGCGCTGGACAGGTTCAACTGCGCGACCGTGGCGGCGAGAACAGCCATCGAGATCGCCGCCGAGTTGCTGCCCACCGACGCGGTGTCGTAGTGCCGCGCGACCAGCGCCCAGAAGGCGAACCCGATCAGCGCTGACAGCCCGGAACTGACCGTGAGGAGCAGGCCGTTGCGCAGCAGCGGCTTTCGCCAGTCCCGGGCGAATCTGTCGATGATCGTCGGTGCGGGCGCCGCGGAATCGGACAGGACCCGCCGACGGGCCGTTCCGATACTCACGGCCGGCCACCCCGGCCGCGCGTGCGCCACCGGCTGACCACGTAGGCCACCGGCCCGAACAGCACACCGCGCTGTTCCAGACGCGCCAGGCCGCCGGGCAGTCCGTCGTAGCGGCCACGATTGCGAGCCGACGCCGCGCCGAAGGTGTAGCCGACTCCGCGGGGCAACCGCCGCACCAGCGCGGGTATCGTCCGCGGTTCGTGGATCAGTGCGCTGGTCAGGAACGCGCCGAGCCCGACACCGTACCCGTAGGCCTGATTGCGCAGGGCGGCCATCTCGCGGTGGTGACGGTGCCACACCACGGCGCTGGGTTGGTACACCAGTTGGTGTCCGGCAACGACAACACGGAAGAAGCCGGCCAGATCGTCACCACCGCGCGCGAACGTCCCGGCACCGATCGCCTGGTCGAAGCCGCCGAGTTCACGCAGGACCGCGGCATCGAAGGCCATGTTGGCACCGGACCCGAAAGCGCCTGCGGTGAAAGGGAACAACGGATCCGCGGGGCGGTTCGGCCCGGTGTCGAAGACACGGAGTTCGAAGCCCTTGTCGAACCCGCCGTGCTGCTCGAGTAACAACTGGGCAGGCGTTTCGAGCTGGGCGGGCAGGATCAGCCCGGTGACGCAAGCGACGTCGGGTCCCGAGGCGAAGCCCTCGGCGATACCGGTGAGCCAGTGGCGGTCGACAACGACATCGTCGTCGACGAATGCCACGATCTCACCACGAGCGGCGGATACTCCTCGGTTGTGCGCTGCCGCGAGACCGCGCCGGTTCTCCCGCACATACCGAACCCTGGCTCCGAAACGGCGGGCGATCGCCGTGGAAGTGGCCTCGGTGGTCGGATCGTTGTCGACGACGACGATTTCGAAGGCCGGGTACTCCATCTGCAGCAGCGCGTCCAGACACTCGCACACACTGTCCGGCCGGTCCCGGGTGGCGACCACCACGGTGATCACGGGGGCATGCAGCAGCAGTTCCTCGTGCCAGCGCTGGCACTGCGCCGACACCACGGGCTCACTGGCCACGTCGTCGAGGTGCGTCGCCCGGGGCAACCCGTCCGCGATCAGGTGTGCGTCGACGGCCTCGCCGACCGCTGCCCAGACCGCAGGCGCATGTTTGTGCCAGGCCGGCCCGAGTTGTCCGTCGAGCACCGCGATCCCGATCGGGTGTCCGTGCAGCCGGAGCAGTGCCAGGATCTTCGCCGGTTGCACCGATGGGTCGGCGAGCGCGAGTTCGCGTCCCGGCATACTCAGTTCGACGTCGACCCGCCCCACCGGAAGATCGGCCTGCTCGATAGTGCGCGCCGCGCCCGCCTCGGTCAGTGCGCGGGGTGGCTCCGGGTGGGTCGTCGCGGCGGTCATGACGAGCCCATCACCGCGTCGGGCGGAGCCGGGTGCCGGTTGAGCGTCGCCTGTACCACTCGGCCGGACAGGCCGGTCCGGTGTCCACGCATCACGGTCCGCAGGACCCGGGTGCCGTCGTGTATCGCGCGCAGGTTCGACTGGCCTGCCCGCCGCGGTAGTTCCAGGCTGGGTACTTCCGCGATCCGTAGCCCGGCCTGCATCGCCCGTACCGTCATTTCGGCCTCGATCTCGAATCCTGTCGCGCAGAGGTTCAAATGCTCGAGATATCGCCGGTGGAACGCGCAGTACCCGTAGCACAAGTCGGTGAGGCGCGTGTGATATATCGCGTTGAATGCCATCAGCAGAAAGCGGTTTCCCCACCGGCGGATCCTGGTGATATCGAGTGAGCCGCCGCCGCCGATGAAACGCGATCCCTTGACGAAATCGTAGCCGTTCTCCAGGAAATGAACATAGTGGGAGATCTCCTGCGGTGACATGCTGCCGTCCGCATCCATCATCACGATCACGTCGCCGGTCGCGGCGAGGAATCCGGCGCGCAATGCGCACCCTTTTCCGATCCCCTGCTGTGACACCACCCTGATGTCGGGCCGTGAGCTGCGGGCGGTGATCAGTGTGGCATCGGTGGAGTCGTCGACCAGGATCACCTCGGTAATACTCTCCGGAATCTGTTCCAGCACCCAGGCGATGTTGCGCGCTTCATTGCGCGCCGGAATCACCAGGCTGACAGCGCTTTTCGGTGGCCTGCTCGACCGATGATCCGGTGGCGGGGCGGATCTGCTGTCGGGGTCGATCGCTGGAGTTCTTTCGATCATGGGACACACCTCATCTGGGAACGCCGGTCGGCTACCGGCGGTCGACGCATTCGGGATCGCATGCGTGTCTGGCGCCGTGCCGGGCACGCGCGGTGCGCGATACGGCAGGGCAGCTGAATATCAGTTCTGATGTTGCGGCCGGCCGAAGATTTCGGCGGTCAGCGTGGTGGCGGTGGATGCTCACCGTGGGAGAGTTCTTCGACCATCTCCGCTCGTCCTTCCCGCAGTGCTGTGGTCGAGCCACCGGCGGGTTCTGGGACGGTGTGTGCGAACTGATTGTCGCGAAGAGGGTGACGAACGTTACACCGTTTCTGTCCGACTGGAACGTGTGTGGATCGGGTTCGCCGAATTCGTTGCGTCCGAATCGTTTCAGGTGGTGTGAGACCGGTTCCGGCGTGACTGTCAGTGGCTGGTGGCCGGACCGTAGGCGACGACGGTATCGCCGGTCTCGCTGATCACGGTGACATAGGGTCGGATGTTGATGGAGCCGACCGCGCCGGTGACGGAGGCGTGTACCGCCGACAGCTGGATGAATCCGGTGCTGCCGGAGATGGAACCGGTAGCGCAATCGACATCGACGATGCCGGGCCCGAACCCGAGCTCCATCTCGACGCCGGCCCTGGGCAGGAGACTGTTGACCGTGATTCCGGGGGAGCTACCGCCGATCGATACGCCGAGGTCGGGAGTCATCCACTCGAATTTCAGCCTGCCGTCGAAGGATGCCGGATAGCCGACCTGGTAGCCGATGACGATTTTCCCGCGGAAGTTCTCGGCGCCAGGGCCGGATATGTTGTATCCGGCTTTGCCGGAATGGAACCATTCCCTGGTCAGGGGGTTGCCGTCCAGCGGGGCGACGAACTCGATTCTGGTATCCGATTCGACTGCTTGGACGGTGCGTCCGGAGCCGTCGATGATCTGGTTGATATTTTCCGTTCCTGCTGCGGGCCCGGGCCCGATCACCGCCGCCGAGAAGAGGATGGCAGTGAACAGCCCAGTGTGGATGACTCGGTTCGGAAATAGCCGTGAAATTACCATCGAGATCCTAAGATTGTCGGAGATCGATCGCATGCGAAAGCACGAAACCGAACGGCACATTCGATCCACTGGATCGAGTACTCGCGGGGACCCCGATCGCCCGCGTCATGTCCGCATTTCCACTGCACAGTCGTGCCGAGGATATTCGGACGGTGGCCGATTACAACGCCACGGATGTCACATACAACTTGTTCCAGGTGTCTGCGCTGGTCCTACGCTCCTGTCGCCATAGCAAATGCTTTCACACAGCCGTCGGGGTTCGGGACGACTACGGATCAGGGCGACGAAGCGGGGTCTGGGCGGCGCGCGCCTGGGCCGTTTCAGAGTACCCAATGGCGACGCTGTGGAACAGCTTTTTCTATCCTGCTAATAAAACTGAACCTTGTGCCAGTTATCCAGTGGTGGTTGAACATCCGTGGTCCACGCCGCGGCGGGCAGATCGTGTACCGTACACATTCGGCGGCGAAATCGATGGTGGATGGCATATTTGTCCGGCCTGTAGCAGGGGTGAGGCCTCGGCGTGTGGTGGTGATCATCGATTCCGCCGGGTGTTCAGATGGAGAGTCTCCAAAACTGTTGCTGCAGAAGGCTATTTGTTCGATCTCGGATTCGGCATCGAATTCACCGTAGGTGCCGCTGCTCTGTGACAGATTTGTGGATCGACTACCGCGGACCGCGTCGAAGACTTCCGCCGTCGGCAGCCGGTCGCAGGAGCTTGCCGCGTTTGCTCGGCTCGATGTTCGCGCAGTTCAGATCCCCGTCGTAGTGTGCGGCGACTTTCGGGTCCATCACCCGCCGCCACAGGGGTGGGACGGTGGCCAGCAGGATCATCGTCGGGTAGCCCGCGGGCAGTTGCGGGGCTTCGTCGTCGGAGCGGAGGGTCTGGTAGCGGCGGCCGGGGTTGGCGTGGTGGTCGCTGTGGCGTTGGAGGTGGAACAGGAAGATGTTGGTGACCAGCCGGTCGCTGTTCCAGCTGTCACGGGGTGTGCAGCGTTCGTAGCGCCCGTTGGGACGGCGGCGGCGTAGCAGGCCGTAGTGCTCGACGTAGTTGACCGTTTCGAGTAGCCCGATGCCGATCGCGGCCTGCACGATCAACCAGGGGATGAGCGCTGGACCCCAGATCGCGACGAGTGTGCCGAACAGGACCGCGCTCATCGCCCATGCCTGCAGGATGTGGTTGTGTGGGCTCCACCAGCCGCGGTCGCGCCTGCGTAGACGATCTCGTTCGAGTGTGTAGGCCGAGCGGAAGCCGCCGGATATCGAGCGTGGCAGAAACCGCCACAGCGATTCGCCCAGGCGAGCGCTGGCCGGATCCTCGGGTGTGGCGACCCGGACGTGGTGGCCGCGGTTGTGCTCGACGAAGAAGTGGCCGTAGGCGGATTGGGCGAGGGCGATCTTGGCCAGCCAGCGTTCCGATCGCTCGACTCGGTGTCCGAGTTCGTGGGCGGCGTTGATCCCGATGCCGCTGACCAGCCCGACGGTGGCCGCCAGGCCGAGTTTGTCGACCAGATCGAGTTCGTCACCGGTCCACATCGCGCACGCGATCATCAGGCTGACCAGCTGGATCGGCAGGAAGAGGAAGGTGCACCACCGGTAGTAGCGGTCGTTCGACAGTGCCTGGTAGTCCTCGTCGCGTGGGTTGGCGCCGTCTTCGCCGACGATCCAGTCCACCAGCGGAATGGCGATCAACACGATGACAGGGCCGATCCACCAGAACGCCTCGATGCCGGTTCGGTAGACGAGCTGGGACGGGAGGAGCGCGCACGCGGGAGCGATCAGTCCCAGGGCCCACAGGTAGCGCTTCGGGTCGGTCCGGCTCTGTGGCTTGTCCATCCTCGGCTCCGAACGTCGGGAACGTGATCGATGCGACTACCAGATTTCATCGCGTCGAGAACCCTGTTCGTTAACCAGATGATAGCTGACCTGTCGCCCGCGGGCACCGGCGTCAGGCGGTCGCGGTGTCCGGTTTCTGCCTGCCCGCGCGGGCTTGCAGGTCGGCGTCGATCTCGGCGAAATCGCGGTCCTTGGTCTCCGGGACGAGGCGGTAGACGAACGCCAGCGCGATCAGGCAGACGACGGCGAACATCAAGAACACCGGTCCCGATCCGAGTGCTCCGGTCAGCGGCAGGAACGCCGTCGACATGACGAAGTTCGACAGCCAGCTCAGCGCCGAGCCCGCGCCCGAGCCCTGGGCCTGCACATCGGGCGGGAAGACCTCCCCGAGAATCACCCAGAACACCGGACCCATGCCGATGGCGAAGGACGACACGAACACCAGCATGCACACCAGCAGCGTCACCGAGCCGAGGTCGACGAGGAACGCGACACCGAGCAGCGCCACCGAGATCCCCATGCCGGTCAGCGAGATCAACAGCAGCGGCCTGCGTCCGAGCTGGTCGATCAAGCGCAGCGAGACGAAGGTCATCGCGAGATTCACCGCGCCGATGATGACCGAGTAGATGATCGAGTTGGACGCGCTGAGCCCGGTCTCCTCCATGATCGTCGGCGCGTAGTAGAGCACGGTGTTGATGCCGACGAACTGCTGCAGGGCGGCGAGCCCGAGGCCGACGACCAGTGCCGGGCGCACGCGCGGCGCCAGCAACGCCCGCCACCCCTTGTGCTCGGTTTCCTTGTCCTGTTGCTGTTTGCGCTGTCGTTCCTCGTCGTCGCGGCGATAACGCTGCATCACCGACTCCGCGCCCTCGGGGCCGGTGACCGAGGCGATCGCCGCCCGCGCCTCCTCGGTGCGTCCCTGCGCGATCAACCAGGTCGGCGTCTCGGGCAGCCGCACCACGATCACCGCGAGCACGACGGCCGGAATCGCGCCCACCCAGAACATCGCCCGCCAGTCCCCGCTGCCGCTGAAGGCGAGGTTCACCAGGTACGCGACGAGCATGCCGACCGTTTGCAGCAGCTGGTTGAGCGTGAGCATGCGGCCGCGGATCTGCGCGGGGGAGATCTCGCTCAGGTAGGTGGGAACGAGCGCCGAGGCGATACCGACGCCCAGGCCCATGATCAGGCGGCCCAGCAGCAGGACGGTGAAGTCCGTCGCCAGCGCCGACACGATGAATCCCATCGCGAACAGCACCCCGGCGCCGCCGAGCACCAGCTTGCGGCCGAATCGGTCGGCCAGTCCGCCGGTGACCGACGCCGACACCATCGCGCCCAGCAGCAGGATGCTGGTCACCAGGCCCTGCTGGCCGTCGTCGAGGTCGAGGTCGCCGCGGATGTAGAGCAGCGCGCCGGAGATGATGCCGGTGGCGTAGCCGATCAGGAAGGTGGCGAGGTTGATCCACAGTCCCCACCGAGCGACCATGCGCAATCCCGCGCGGGGGATCTCCTCCGCCATCTCACACCGCCTGGTCGGGCAGGCCGGTCGCGCTCCAGCCATCCGGGCCGAGGCTTCCTGCCGCGTATTCGCCCATGGGCACCTTGTTCTCGCGCCACGCCTGGCGAACCGGTTCGATGATCCGCCAGCACTGCACGGCCATGTCGCCGCGGACCGACAACGGCGGGATGCCCTCGAGAATGCCCACGAGCACGTATCCGTAGGGCGGGAGCGCGCCCGCGCCGAACTCGCCCGCCAAGCTCACCGGATCTATGTCCAGCGAGTTGCCCGGCCCGCTGATGTTCACATCGAGCGCGAGCGTGTTGGTGCCGAGCGGGATGCCGATGTGGAGCCGGTTGGGTCGGGCGTTGCCGGTCAGGCCGGTCGGAACGTGCTGGGGCGGCTGGAAGGTGACGGTCACCTCGGTGCGGGGCGAGCCCAGCGATTTGCCCGAGCGCACCCGGAACGGCACACCGGCCCAGCGCCACGTGTCGATCGCGAGCACCAGCTCGGCGAAGGTCTCGGTATTGCGGGACGGGTCGATGCCGTCCTCGTCCACGAAGGACGGCACCTGACGGCCGTCGATCTCGCCGGCGGTGTAGCGCGCGCGTCGGCTGTAGCGGATGGGGTCGTCGTCCCAGATGTGAGTCGCCCGCAGGATCTGTGCCTTTCCATCGCGCACATCCTCGCCCGCCAAGGACGGCACGGGCTCCATGGCGAACAGTGCCAGCACTTCGAGCAGGTGGCTCTGGATCATGTCGGCCATCGCGCCGGTGCCGTCGTAGAAGGCGGCGCGCCCCTCCAGGGTCAGGCTCTCGTCGAAGACCACGTCCACGCTGTGGACGTGCTGGTTGTTGAGCAGCGGTTCGATCACGCGATTGGCGAACCGCACGCCCAGAATGTTGAGCACCGCCGACATGGCGACGAAGTGATCGATGCGGTGCACATGATCTTCCGGCACGAGCTGTGTCACCAGGTCGTTGAGCGCGGCGGCGCTGTCGGCGTCGCTACCGAACGGTTTCTCGATCGCGAGCCGGGTGCCTTCGGGCAGGTCGACGCCGGTCAGGGCGCGGCAGGCTTTCTCGGTGATGGCGGGCGGCAGCGCGAAGTAGATGACGAGCTGCCCCTCGCAGGAGCCCAGCAGCGCGCGCAGATCGTCCTCGCCGGTGACATTCGCGCTGACATATCGAGTGCTGTCGATGACCTCGTGCACCTGCGGCCCGTCGGCGTTGACCGTCGCGAAGGACTCGATGACCTGCGCACGCCACCGATCGTCGTCCCAGTCGTCGAGCGCACTGCCGACAAGCCGGAGCTTGTCCACCCTTCCGGTGCTCAACAGCGCACCGAGCCCCGGGAGCAGCAACCGCGCGGTCAGGTCCCCGCTCGCGCCGAGAATGATCAGCGTCTGCTCGGGCGAGGTGTTCGGCTGTGTTGTCGAGTCTGAGGGCATTGTGCTCGGCTCCTGTCGTTCAGAGTGCGACGGGCAATGCGACTGGCTGTTTCGATCCGAAACCGACTGTTTCTCCAGGTAATTCACGACCAGCGAACCCCTGTCGCTGTCGTTGTGCTCCGTTTCCCGGAGCGCGCCGAGGCGATGGCCGCTGATGTCGCTCGATCGAACTCACGCGGGAAGTACTCTACGTCGCAGACCGGCTGGTGGACGGAATCCGGGGTTCGCGTCATGTACCCGGGTGTGGCTGCCCCGGTGCCGTCCTCGCGCCGCTCGGCAGAGGTATGGGCGGGAATAGGGCGGGGTGGGTGGCGGTTGCGTCCGGCATGACGAAGCTTGCCGGAACATACGGTGTGTGGCGTGGGTACCTGGGGTTCACTCCCGAGGCTGCGCGGGAGATCGAGGAGCTGGGGTTCGGGGCGGTGTGGCTGGGTGGGTCGCCGCCGGCGGATCTGTCGGTGGCCGAGTCGCTGCTGGAGGCGACGGAATCGTTGACCGTGGGAACCAGCATCGTCAATATCTGGTCGGCGCGGGCCGGTGAGGTGGCGGAGTCCTTCCATCGGATCGAGCAGCGGTTTCCCGGGCGGTTGTTGCTCGGCATCGGCGCCGGTCATCGTGAAGCCAACGGGGCGGAGGCGATCAAGCCGTATGACGCGCTGGTGAGTTATCTGGACGAACTCGACGCGGCGGGGGTGCCGGAGGAGAGCCGGGCGCTGGCGGCGCTCGGTCCGCGAGTACTGGAATTGGCTCGGGACCGGACCGCCGGTGCGCTGCCGTATCTCGCCCCGCCGGAGCACACCCGGATCGCTCGCGGGGTCGTGGGTGCGGATGCTCTGCTCGTCGCCGAGCAGAAGGTGGTCGTCGACGGTGACCCCGAGCGCGCGCGGGCTGTCGCCCGGAAGATGATCCCGATGTATCTGGGGTTGGTGAACTATGTCAGCAATCTGCGCCGGCTCGGCTTCACCGAGGAGGACCTGACGACTCCGGGCAGCGACCGGCTCATCGACGTTCTCGCGCTCCATGGGGAACCCGACCGGGTGGCTGCCGGGTTGGCCGAGCATCTGGATGCCGGGGCGGGTCACGTCGCGATTCAGGTCCTGAACGAGGACTACCTCGCGGCCCTGCGCAGCCTGGCGACAGTGCTGCCTCTCGCGCGGTGACGTGAGCCGCTCGACCCGGGGCTTGTCGCCGGGTCGGGGTTCCCGGTGGGCGGGACTGTATCGGTCGATTGTCCAATTCGTGGGGTGGTGGGTTCGCTCGGCAACTACGGTCCCGCACATGGCTAGCACTCACCGCGTACTCGCGGCTATCGCCCTGGCTGCTGTCCCGTTCGCGGTGGCGGCGCCCGCCCCGGCGACTCCGGTCGTGAACAAGGTCGTGGTCATCGGTATCGACGGCACACTGTGGAGCGAGGTGTCGGCGGCCGATGCGCCGAACCTCGACCGCCTGGCCGCCGAGGGCACCCTGGCACGCACGTCCATCGCCCCGCACACCACGATGTCGTGCGTCTCGTGGGCGACGGCGCTGACCGGCGTGTGGGACACCAAGCACGGGATCCAGGACAATGGGTCCACCTGCAACGCAGCACCTTTTGCGCAGTATCCGACAGTGTTCACCCAAGTGGAGCGGGAGCGTCCAGCCTTGTCGACGGCCTCCATCGGCACCTGGGACACGATCGGCATGATCGCGCGCACCGGCAGCCCGCACGCCGACCGGGTGGCGGTCACCCAGATCGATCCCACCGGTGCCGGGATCTGCGAGACCACCGCCGATTCCGCCGCCACCGCGGAGGCTGTCACGGCCATCACCGATGACGGGACCGATCTGCTGTTCACCCACCTCGATCAGGTGGACATCGTGGGTCACACGCTGCGTGGAATCTGGCCGCAGGCGTATCGCGATGCGATCAGCCGCGCGGACGGCCTGGTCGGCGAGATCGCTGACGCGGTGGACGCGCGGGCGGCGGCGCATCCGAACGAGCGGTGGACGATTCTGGTCACCACCGATCACGGCCACAAGCCGGAGGGCGGGCACGGTGGACAGAGCGCCTACGAGACAGCCAGTTTCGTGATCGCGCGCGGGCCGGGGTTCGCGGCGGGTGCGCAGAACAACGGCTACACCCTCGCCGACATCACACCGACCGTGCTTGATCTGCTCGATGTCCCGGCCCCCACATCGCTCGACGGCGAGTCGATGGTGACCGGCGGCTCGGGCGACCCCGCGGCACCGGTGCCGAACACTCCGCCGGTCGACTCCGGAATCACCGGTTCGTCGTCGGGTTCGGCGCAGGCGGCCATGGTGGCGAATCCGCTGTGCGTCCTGGGGTCCGGTTCGGCGGGCGGTTCGTCCGAGAGGTGATCCTCCCCGGGTCAGCCGTGAGGTTCGAGCACCCGGCGCGGATTCGGTCCCGGTAGGTGCCTCTCGGCCCACCGGGTGCGCTTCGGTCAGGCCGTGACGCCGAGCCGTCCCGCCAGGGCGCGCGACTCGCGCTCGTTGAGCCGACCGCCGTTCGTGACCAGTTCGGCGACGAGCGAGCGCGCCAGCGGATGGCACCGCATCGATTCCTCACTGACAGCGGTGCCGGTGCGCAGCGCGCCGAGCGTGCCGAGCCAGTCACGCTGTTGTGCGTACGCGCGCGACAGCTCCAGCCACAACCGCGAGCGGCGGTCGACCGACGGCACCGCGTCGGGGTCGACGACGCTCGCCGCGTCGAGGGCGCTGCCGGACTTGCGCAAGTCCACCTGTACCGACACCGCGCTGATTTCGGTGTTCGCGATGCCGAACAGCGTCCACGGGTGCGCCGAGCCGGCGGGGAGCGCACGCGCCATCCCCATGGCCTGATCAATCCCGCGCAGCGCGTCACCCTCCCGGCCGATCCTGGCGGCGGTGATCGCGCCGTGCAACTGGCAGGCACCCCAGAGTGCTTGCGCGTCCTGGTCGCCGTCCAGGTGCGGCTCGAGTAGCGCGACGGCGTCGACCGCGAGCCGGTAGGCGTCTTCCTCACGGCCCGTCGAGCGCCAGACATTGCCGAGTACCCAGGACGCGGACGCGAGCGTCACGGGGTCGTCGGCGATCTCGGCGGCCGACATGCACCGGTCGGCGGCGAGCCACAACAGCGGGGCGTCGGCGACCCATGCCAGGACTTGCTCGGACAGGGCGTAGGCACCCGACAGGGCAGCAGCGGCGGCCCGCCGTTCGGCCCCGTCGAGGGTGCGCAGGGCTCGGCGGCCGTCACGGATGAGTTCGGGCAGCATCGCGCCCGCGTCGGCGCGCGGGGTCGCCGATGTGTGCCACAGACGCCAAGCACGCTCGACCCGCGCGGCGAGTTCGGTGGTGTCGATCGGCGACGGGGCCGGGGTGAGGTCGACACCCTCGATCGCCTCGCGGATGGCAGGAACGACGGGGTGCCCGGCGCGGCGCGAGATGCCGACGAGCAACTCGTGCTCGCCGGTGATCTCGGTCAAATCCCGCACGCCGAGCGCCTGCCCGATCTTGAGCAATAGCTCGAGCCCCGGCGGGTGCTGGAGGCGGCCTTTTTCGACGTCGCGTAGCCAATCCTCGGACCTGCCGACGAGTCCGGCGACGACGGAGCGGGTTCGGCCGGTCCGCGTGCGGATGTTCTGGATGCGCTCGCCTATCGCGCGGGCGGCGAGTTCGTCAGGAGTCGGCATAGCGGCCTGCCTTCTTCGCGGGGTGGGGACCGCCTCGCGGATACCCCCGGCCCGTCGGCCGGGGCGCTGTCCTCCGCGAAGAGGTCACCCCAGGATATGGCCGCTGGTGTGGTCTCACCAGGGAGTCAGGTAGGGGGAATCCCCCTACCTCGCACGGTGGTTCATCGGCACCGGTTCGCCTGGTGTGTGGCGCGCAGGATTTTCCCCAACGCTCACGGCGGGTGAACTTCGAGAGTCCCCGCCGTGAGCGGAACCCGAGCGAGACCAGGAGGGGAACGTGTCTCTACCCCAACAAACGCCGAAATCCGAGCGCCCCGACCCGGTGACGATCGCGCCGCCGGAAGTGATCCGGCGGCTACTCGCCGCGCTCGATCGGTGGGAACCGAAGCGGCGCGCGTCATGAACGCAGTGGTACAGCCTCGCCTGCACGCGCTCACCAAGCGGGCCGCGCGCCGGTCGATGGCCATCCGGCGAGCACCCGAACCGCCGTACGGGTGGCAGCTCTACAGCCCGTTCCGGGTGGTCGTGTCGGGGACGCTCGACAACGTCGCCGATTGGCTCACGGCGGCCGAAGCGCGCGATGAGCAACCGGCCCCGCCAAACCTCGCAGACCTGCGGGCCGACGGGTGATCGCGCTCGGGTGGGTCCTGGTGTTCGGGCTGCCGATCGCGGTAGTCATCGGCGTGATCGTCTGGCCGGAGCGGCATCCCACCGGACCCCACGGTGGACGCGATCCGCGAGCGCGTCGAGGCGGAACGATGGCGCGAGATCAACCGGCGCGGACAACGTCGGCTCGACCAGTGGTGAGCACGAAACATCAATAGGTGCGACGCGATCTCGGGCCGGACGTGGGGGACTCGCCGGGTTCTCAGCGCCTCGCGCGCAGGATGCGGATCGCGCGCAGGGCGGCGGGCGGTTCGGCTTCGACGGTCGGGGATCGGTCGAGGTAGTGGGTGAGGAGGTCGGGGGCGGAATGGTCGTCGATGTCGGTGAAGCCGAGATCGCGTAGCTGGGTGGCGATGTCGTCGGAGGTGAAGTAGCTGAACACGGGTTCGCCGATGTCGGCCAGGCGATCGGCGCGGGCCTGCTGGTGGGCGCGGCCGTCGTCGCTGTCGGCGGGCTGCAGGTAGTCGAACACCACCTCGACCGAGGCGCCCTGACCGGCGATGTATTCGAGCGTGGCGTGGGCGGCGTTCGGAGTCAGATAGAAGACGACGCCGAGCCACACGAACACGGCCGCCTCCGACCGCTGGAATCCGGCGGACGCCAATCCCGCTGCCAGCGTCTGGGTTTCGAAGTCGACCGGCACGAAGGTCAGCGTCTCGGGGAGTTCGATTCCGGCGGCGGCGAGGCGTTCGCGTTTCCAGGCTTGGGTGGCGGGGTGGTCGACCTCGAAGACCCGCACAGTGGGGAACGGATTGCGGTAGGCGAAGGTGTCCAGGCCCGCGCCGAGGATCACGACCTGCCGCACACCAGCGGCGGCGGCCTCGGCTACGGCGTCTTCGGCGAAGCGAGAGCGCGCGGCGAAGAACAGGCGGCGGGGCCGATCGCTGACCACGTCACCGAGTTGCTGGTCGGCCAGTTCCGCCGCGGAGACCCCGAGCAGGGGCACCGCCAAGGGGTCGGTGAAGATCTGTGGGCGGTCCACGACCTGGTGGTGGGCTCGGGCGTACGCGGTGATGAGCGCGGTGCGGCTCGGTCCGTCGTTCTCCATGCCCACGAACCTACCGGGGCAGTCCGGCGCTAGAGGGCGAGCATCGCGGTGGCGACCCGGTCGGCCGAGGACGCGCGCAGGGCGGTACCCATGTTGTCGAGGACGAGCAGACGTGCGGCGGGGATCTCGGCGGCGAGGGCCTCGCCGTTGCCGACCGGGAAGAACGGGTCCGCGCGACCGTGCACCACGAGCGTGGGCAGATCGAGGTCGCCGAGTCGGCCTCGCCAGCGGGGTGCGCAGTCGATGCGGGAGAACACCATTCCGAGCTGGTTCGCCCGATGCACCGCGGGATCGGCCGCGGGTGTCCGGTCCCAGATCCGGGCCGCTGTCACCCGGGTCTCCGCCGGATCGTTGCCCAGCGGCTCCGCTGCCTCGGCGGCGAACGCGGCGACAGCGTCGCGGTCGGTCCAGTCCGGCTGCGAACGGGAGAACAGGTCGCCCAGGATCGCTGAGTCGTGGTCGGGTAGGTCGTCGTCGACCGGGCCCGGCGCGACCGGCCTGGTGCCGACCAGTGTCAGCGCGGAGAACAGGTGAGGGTGGTCCAGGGCGGCGACCTGGGCGACCATCCCGCCGACACCGATGCCGCCGAGATGCGCTGTCCCGGCACCGAGCGCGGCGACCAGCGCGGCGGTGTCGGCGACGAGGTCCCGCAGATCGTAGGCGGGATTGTCCGGATCGAGGGTTGTCGAACCGCCGGAGTCGCGCAGGTCGTAGCGGACCACGCGGCGTCCGCCGGAGGCGAGCCGCTCGCAGAGCGCGTCGGGCCAGGACATCATCGTCGTGCCGCCGACCAGCAGGATCAGCGGGTCCTCGGTGCGGCCGAAGCTTTCGATCCCGAGATCCACTCCGTTCGCCCGTACCGCGGTCGGGCCGCTGCGTAGCGGTTTCGTCATGGCGGAACGCTCCTGTCTGTAGGTACCCGGAGGTATAGACGACGGATGCGCCGGAAAGTCATCGGTGCGGTCGGGATCGGCGGCGGTGCCACCCATAAGGCTGGTTTATGAGGTGGTCGGCAGCTGACCACTACTCCGGCGTGCGGGAACGGCCCAGGATTGGGGGCGAGCCCGGTTCGCGGGGTTGCTCGGCAGAGGAGGACAGTATGGCGTTCGTGATCGGTGCCGCGTGTGTTGATGTGCTGGATCGTGCCTGTGTCGACGAGTGCCCGGTCGACTGCATCTTCGAGGGCAACCGGATGGCCTACATCCAGCCCGACGAGTGCACCGACTGCGGTGCGTGCGAACCGGCGTGCCCGGTGGAGGCGATCTACTACGAAGACGACATGCCCGACGGGCAGGACGAGTTCATCGCCGAGAACGCGCGATTCTTCACCGAGCCGCTGCCAGGTCGTGCCGAGCCGCTCGGGCACCCGGGCGGCGCGTCGGCGGTGGGTCGGCTGGGGGTCGACACCGTGTTCGTGCAGCAGTACCAGCCATGAGCCGATGTGTCACACCGCAGGAGTAGGTTCGCAACTACTTGACCGGTGCGATCGGAAGGGTTCGGGATGGCTCAGCGGGTGCGGGTGCAGAACTTCATGCTGTCGGCCGACGGGTTCGGGGCAGGCGAGGGGCAGAGCCGGGAGCGCCCGTTCGGGCATGCCGATCCGTCGAAACTGGCGTCCTGGGCGGGGGCGACGGCGCACTGGCCGAATCGTTCGGAGCCGGGCGGCAGTGAAGGGCTCGACGACTACTTCACGCGCGACTTCCACAACAACATCGGCGCCGAGATCATGGGCCGCAACAAGTTCGGGCCGCAGCGCGGGCCCTGGGAGAACTACGACTGGCAGGGCTGGTGGGGCGACGAGCCGCCGTTCCACACCCCGGTCTTCGTCCTCACCCATCACCCCCGGCCCTCGTTCACGCTGGGCGACACCACGTTTCACTTCCTCGCCGCGTCACCGGCGGACGCGCTGAAGGAGGCGTTCGCGGCGGCCGACGGCAAGGACGTGCGCATCGGCGGTGGGGTGGCGACCGTGCGGGAGTTCCTCGCGGCCGACCTGATCGACTCCCTGCACTGCGCGATGGTCCCAGATGTGGTGCTCGGTCGGGGGGAACGGCTCTGGGAGAGTCCGGACGAGCTCACCGACCGGTTCCATCTGGAGAAGGTGCCGAGCGCGAGCGGGGTCGTGCACCACCTGTTCTGGCGGAAGTGAGCCGTCCCGGACAGTCGACTCCACCCTCGCCCAGGGGTAGCTCGGCCGACGGCGGCGAAAGGGCCGCGGCCTCCCGCGACAAGGCTCGATGACTGCCTATGATCGAGCCTTCCGTAACAGCAAGCTCCAAGCAATCCGATCCGTCCGGTGTGGCGCTACGCCTTGGAGGTATCGAATGACCACTCTGCTCACTGGTGCGACCGTGTGGGACGGGCTCACCGATTCCCCGGCCGGGGTGCGCGACATCCTCGTCGACAAGGATCGGATCAGCGCGATCGGCGAGCACCTTCCCGTCCCGGACGGAGCGGTCGTGATCGACCTGGCCGGTCACACGGTGACACCGGGCTTCATGGATTGCCACACCCACGTCACCCTCACGCCGGCCCTGGCGCCGGCGATCGCGAAATCCGGTGCGGCGATCGCGCTGGCCAGCCTGCCGGTATTGAAGACGATGCTGCTCAACGGATTCACCACCATCCGCGACCTGATGACCGCCGACCTCGAATACAACACCCTCGATCTGCGCAACGCGATCGCGGCCGGTCTGATCGTCGGTCCGCGCATGCTGGTGGCGCCGCACATGATCTCCGCGCGCGGTGGCCACGGCGACTTCAGCGCGATCCTGGACGCGCAGTTCCAGGGTGGACACCGCCTGCTGGAGATGGCCGCCGCCGACGGCTGCGACGAGATCCGGACCCGGGTGCGCACCGAGATCCGCGCGGGCGCCGACTGGATCAAATTCGGGGCGACCGGCGGATTCTCCAGCCCCTCCGACGACCCGGCCCAAACCACCTACAGCCAAGAGGAAATGAACACCCTCGTCGCCACCGCACGCGACCTCGGCCGCCACGCCACCCCGCACTGCCTGGGCGACGAAGGTGTCCAGCGCGCGGTCCGCGCCGGTGTGCGCAGTATCGAGCACGGCAACCTGGCCACCGCGCAGACCCTGCGGATGATGATCGACGAGGACGTCTTCCTGGTGCCCACCCAGTACACGATGCTCGACGACGCCCGCCGCGTCGACGACGACGCCTACTGGGCTCACCAGCCCGCCTACAAGCGGCACAAGTACCGCGTCCATCGTCGAGCGCTGCTCGACGGCGCCACATTCGTCGCGGAATCACAGGTGAAGATCGCGTTCGGGACCGATGCGGGCATGTTCCCGCACGCGGACAACTGGAAAGAGTTCCCGATGATGGTCTCGACCGGGATCAGTAACGCACGAGCGCTGAAGGCCGCTACCAGCGTCGCCGCCGAGTTGCTCGAGCTCGACGATCTCGGCGTGCTGGCGCCGGGCAAGATCGCCGACATCATCGCCATGCCCGGCGACCCGTTCACCGACATCGACGTCACCGGCACCGTGGATTTCGTCATGAAGGACGGCGTGGTCCACAAACAGCCATGAGGTCGGCTGTTCCTGTGTCGGGTCAGTCGCGGGATTCGGCGCGGTCGAGTTCCTCGTCGAGGGCTTGGGCGGCGGCGATGAGGGCCAGGTGGGTGAAGGCCTGGGGGAAATTGCCGAGTTGTTCGCCGGAGGGGCCGATCTCCTCGGCGAACAGGCCGACGTGGTTGGCGTAGGTGAGCATCTTGTCGAAGGCGTAGCGGGCCTGCTGGACCCGGCCGGTGCGGGCGAGCGCCTCGACGTAGAGGAAGCTGCACAGGTTGAAAGTGCCTTCGGTGCCGCGCAATCCGTCCGGTGAGGCTTCCGGGTCGTACCGGTAGACCAGGCTGTCGCTGACGAGTTCGCGTTCCATCGCGTCCAGGGTGCTCAGCCACATGGGGTCCGAGGCCGCCAGGAATCCCATGCGCGGCATGAGCAGCAGCGAGGCGTCCAGGACATGGGTGTCGAAGTGCTGCACGAAGGCCCGGCGTTCGGGGTCGAAGCCGCGCTCGATGATCTGCGCGAACACGGCATCGCGTTCGGTGCGCCAGCGGATCAGGTCGGCGGGCCGGGCCTGCTCGGTCGCGAGGCGGATCGCGCGGTCGAAGGCCACCCAGGCCATCAGCCTGCTGTAGGTGAAGTTCTGCCTGCCGCCGCGGGTCTCCCAGATGCCCTCGTCGGGGCGGTCCCAGTTGTCGGCGAACCAGTCGACGAGTCCGGCGAACATCTTCCACCCGGCGATGCCCGCGATGCCGGTGGCCTGGGCCAGGGCGTCGGCGGCCTCGCCGTAGATGTCGAGCTGGATCTGGTCGGCGGCGCCGTTGCCGAGCCGGACCGGTGCCGAATTCCGGTAGCCGGCCAGGTGGTCGAGTGTTTCCTCGGTGAGGTGCGGGTCGCCGTCGACCCGGTACATGATCTGCAACGGTTCGCCCGAGGCGGTGCCGCCCGCCCCGACGCGTTCGCGCAGCCAGTCGCGGAAGGCGTGCGCCTCCTCGGTGAAGCCGAGATCCATCAGCGCCCGCACCGACAGCGAGGCGTCCCGGATCCAGGTGTAGCGGTAGTCCCAGTTGCGTTCGCCGCCGATCTGTTCGGGCAGGCCCATGGTGGCGGCGGCGATGGGCGCGCCGGTCGGGTGGTAGGTGAGCAGTTTGAGGGTGATCGCGGACCGGTTGACCATGTCGCGCCAGCGACCGCGGTAGGTGGAGGTGCGCAGCCAGGTCTGCCAGTAGAGCCTGCACCGGTCGAACGCCTCGCGGACACTGTCGTAGCTCGCCCGCTCGGTGAGCTTCGTGCCCGGGGCGGTGGTGGTCAGCACGATGCCGGCGACGTCACCGGCGGTCAGGGTGAAGGCCGAGACGGCGTCGGTGCCGTCGGCGCGCAGGGCGATCTGGGCGGAGGTCTCGAGGTGCAGACCGGCCACGGGGGAGTCGAAGACGGCGGCGTGGTCGTCGATCGGGTCGAGGGTGTGGGTGGCGCGCCCGTAGTCGAAGCGCGGGCGGCAGCTCAGGGTGAAGGTGAGCGTGCCGCGCACCACCCGGATGACGCGCACCAGCCGGTGCCGTTCGGCCGGTTCGTCGTCGAGGAGCGGTTCCATGAAGTCGGCGACCTCGCCGACGCCGTCCGGCCCGCTGAACCGGGTGAGCAGGATCGCGGTGTCGGGCAGGTAGAGCTGGCGGACGGTGACCGTGTGGGAGGTGTCGACCGCGACCGCGCAGTGTCCGCCCTTGTCGCTGTCGAGCAGCGAGGCGAAGACGCTGGGTGAGTCGAAGCGCGGCGCGCACCACCAGTCGATCGTCCCGTCCGCCGAGACCAGTGCCGCGGTCTGCAGATCCCCGACGATGCCGTGCTCGTCGATCGGTGGGTAGTCGTTCACGTCTCCAGCGAACACGCCTACCCGCATGCCGTCCTCACCCGGAGAGGGTGATTACCAGTAGTGCGGCCGCAGGTCCCAGGACGCGAGTTCGGCCGTCAGCTGCTCGCGCAGGCTCGCGCGGGTGGGGAAGCGGTCGGGGTCGGCGCCGGTGACGGCGAGGGTGACGGTGTGGCCGTCGGTGGAGAACGACAGGTTGACCCCGACCTCGACGCGCCGGAACATGGCCGGATCGTTGGCGCAGACCACCGGGCGCATGAGTACCGCGGTGGCGCGGTGCCCGGCGAAATCGGCCACACCGAGGGCGGATTCGCCCAGGTTGGTGCACAGGCATTCCGGGGCCTTGGCGGTGCGGGCGAACCAGCGCAGGACCGCTTGCGGGAGCACCATCTGCAGTGGTTGCAGGTGTTGCAGGGCCGGGGTGGTGGCCGGGTCCCGGTAGGCGGTGGCCGCCTGCTTGACGGCCGTGCGGACGACGGCCAGGTCGATGGGTTCCCCGGCGCGGTAGGTGAGGGCGATCGGCAGACCGGTGGTGGCATTGGCGCGCGGATCGCCGGGCACGCGCAGTGAGTGCGGGACGTCGACGCGGATCTCGGCGGCGTCGCCGACCCTGCCGGAACGGCCGAGCAGACCGGCGCCCACGGCGATGAGCAGGCCGTTGGTGGTGCCGTGGTGACGGCGGGCCACGGTTTCCCACTGGTCCAAGTCGATCTGGGCGACGAGGTCGGCGGGCGCCCATCGCGCGGGGTGGGGGAGTTCGGGCAGTGGCGGTCGGGGGTTGCGGGCAGGCTCGGTGACGGTTCGGCTCGCGATGGCCGCGCGGATACCGCGTGCGATGGCGCGGGTCTGCCCGGCGGCGTCGGAGAGGTTCACGCGCAACGGGTTTCGTGGCGCGGTCCCGACCAGGTGTCCGGAGCTGGTGGCGCGGTCGGGTTGCTCGTGCGCGGCCAGCCGGGCCAGTGCGTCACCGACGGCGAACAGCACCGCGCCGCCGTCGGAGACGACATGGGAGGTCACCAGCGAGACCAGTGTTCCCCCGGACACGGTGGGGGCCGCCGAGAGCTGCCAGACGCGTCCGGTCGCCGGGTCGAAATCCACGCGGCCGCGGTCGAAGAACCAGTCGAGGATCTCGGCCTCGGCCACCGGTGCCGTGTCCAGGTCCAGCGGCAGCGAATCGGTGGCGGGCAGCCAGTACGGGCGGGCGAACGGCAGCCGTGCGGGGTGCACGCGCCGGGCCAGGAAACCTTGCGCGAGGTGGGCGTGCAGCCGGGTCAGCACCGGGTGGGGCAGCGGTTCGTCGAAGCGCCAGGCGAGCTGGTTGACCAGGGCGTTGCCGTAGAGGCTGTGCAGTTTCAGGAACAGGTCGTCGTCGGCGGTGAGGCGGTTGACGGCGGCGGGCGCGAGCGTGGTCGCGGCCGGGGCGGTGAGTGTCATGGGAACTCCTCAGCGGGCGCGCAGGGTGCGCACGGTCAGGGGCGCGAAGACGGCGGCCACGGCGAACGAGGCCACGATCGACCACAGGGCGTCGGTGCCGACGACACCGTCCTCGGCGAGCGCGCGCACCGCGGACACGAGATAGGAAACCGGGTTGTAGTCGGATACGAAGGCGAGCCAGGTGGGCATGGATTCCTCGGGAACCAGCGCGTTGGAGGCGAAGCTGAGGAAGGTCAGCACCAGCATCGACATGCCCTGCACCGCCGCCGGTCGCGACACGGTGACCCCGATGAACGCGAACAGCCAGCTGATCGCCGTGGTGGCCAGCACCACCAGCACCGCCCCGGCGGCGAAGCCGAGCGGGTGCTCGGGCCGGTAGCCCATCGCGAATCCGACGATCACCACGGTCGTCGCGGCCAGCACATAACGGGTCGCCCCGGCCAGCAGCGCGCCGGCGACGGGCGCGGAGCGGGCGATCGGCATGGCGACGAACCGGTCGAATACGCCGGACCGGATGTCCTCGGAGAGCTGGACGCCGGTGGCCACCGACGAGGTGAGCACGATCTGCACGAGCACTCCGGGGATGAGGATCGGCAGGTACGCCTGCATGCTCCCGGCGATGGCGGTGCCGAAGATGCTGCCGAACAGCACCGGCCCGACGATGGGCAGCAGTAGCGCGTCGTAGAGCAGCTGCGGGCTGTGGCGGAAGGTGAGCAGGCCGCGCCAGGCCATCATCAGCGCATGGAACAGCGCGGCGCGCGGCCCCACCCGGGTGACGCGGGGGCGGCGGTCGATCGTCGTGGGCGCGGGGGCGATCTCGGTGGCGGTGAGAGTCATTGCGGGCCTCGGGCTTTCGCGGGTCAGGCGGCGGTGCCGGTGAGAGCGAGGAAGACCTCGTTGAGATCGGGACGGTCGACGGCGAAGCCGCGCAACGGGATCGCGGCCGCGCGGCAGGCGGCGACGATGTCGGCGGCGGTACCCGCGTCGGCCAGGGCGACGGTGAGGGTGCCCGCCGTCGAACCCTCCGGGATCTCGCCGGTGAGCCCGACGACGATCCCCTCGGCGCGGGCGGAGTCGGCGGGGTCGGCGAGGTCCAGCCGCAGCACCTGCTCGCCGATGGAGGACTTCAGTTCGGTGGCCGTGCCCTCGGCGACGATCGCGCCGCGGTCGATGACGGCGATCCGGTCGGCGAGTGCGTCGGCCTCCTCGAGGTACTGCGTGGTGAGCAGCACGGTCGCGCCCCGGGCGACGAGGCGCCGGATCACGCCCCACATCTTGTCGCGGGTGTGCGGGTCCAGGCCGGTGGTCGGCTCGTCGAGGAAGATCAGCGGGGGATCGGTGATCAGCGTCGCCGCCAGGTCGAGCCTGCGCCGCATGCCGCCGGAGAACTGCGCCACCGGACGGTCGGTCACCGCGGACAGCTCGAATTCCGCGAGCAGCTCGGCGCTGCGGTCGGCGGCCGCGCGGCGCGAGAAGCCGAGCAGGCGGGCGAACAGGCGCAGGTTCTCCCCGGCGGTGAGGGTTTCGTCGACGGAAGCGTACTGGCCGGTGAGCCCGATCAGGGAGCGCACGGCGGTGGCGTCGCGCACGATGTCGTAGCCGAAGATCTCGGCACTGCCGCGGTCGGGACGCACGAGGGTGGCGAGCATGCGCACGGTGGTGGTCTTGCCCGCGCCGTTCGGGCCGAGCAGCGCGAAGACGGAACCGGCCGCGACGGTGAGGTCCACGCCGCCGACGGCCTGGAAATCGCCGTAGGACTTGCCGAGTCCGGTGGTGCGGATGGCGAGGTCGGTGCTCATCGGAGCCTCCTGGGGGCGGGGATCGGGGCGGCCAGGGCCGCGACGGTGTCGGCGGCGCGGTCGACACCGTCGTCGGTGTAGTCCGTGGCGTACGCGGCCGCGCGCAGCACGACGTCGGGATCGGCGACGCGGTCGAGCAGTTCGGTGAGCCGGTCGCTGGTGAGGTCCTTCGCTCGCACGGTCGCGGCGAGGCCGAGCTGCCGCAGGGCCGCGCCCCAGTAGGGCTGGTCGGCCTGCACCGAGCAGATCACCTGGGGCACACCGGCTCTCAGCGCGGCCGCGGTCGTGCCCGCGCCACCGTGGTGCACGGCGGCGACGCAGCGCGGCAGCACGGCGGCGTGGTCGACGTGCGCCACGACCGCCACCGCCTCGTCGATTTCCGGCGGGAGGGGACTCCAGCCGCTGGCCAGCAGCAGCCGTCGGCCGCGCCGTGCGCACACCTCCCGCAGCATCGCGGCGAAGGCGAGCGGATCGCCGACATCCATCGACCCGAAGCCGACATAGACCGGTGCGCTGCCCGCCGAGAGCCAGGCGTCGAGATCGGGATCGGCGGGTGGCCGCAGCAGGCCGTCGCGGTCGGTCGGGAAGCCGGTGAACGGGCCGGGCAGCTGCGCGCGCAGGCCGGGGAACAGGTCCGGGTCGTAGGCCTGGATCGCGACGGTGGCGGTGTGGGCCTGCGCGCGGGGCAGGATCGGGGCGAGGGCGGCGGCGCGCAGACCGGTGAGGATCGTCCAGCCGAGCCGGTGCACGGCTGCGGGCAGACGCCGCGCCCACGGGGCGGGCACGACCGGGACGGCGGTATTGGGCTGGATCGGGAAGAAGTGCAGCGCGGCGAACGGCAGGCCGTGTGCCCGCGCCGTCGCGGCCGCGGCCTCCTCGCCGGCCATACCGGCCACGACCACATCGTGTCCGGGCACGAGTGCGCGCAGGTCACGCACCATTTCCGGTACGCCGCGGCGTTGCAGATCGAGCGCGGCGCGCAGCCGGGCACGGGGGTCGCGGCTGCCGAATCGGGTGTCGGTGCGCTGCGCCAGCAGCAGCGCGGCGCTGTCGTAGCCGTACGGGACGGCCGCGATGCCGTGCGCCTCGGCGAACGGGACGAGGTTCGGCGCCAGCGCGAGCGTCACCTCGTGACCGCGCTCGCGCAGCGCGTGGGCCAGCAGAATGCCGGGTTGCGCGTCGCCCCGGCTGCCGGTGAAGGCCAACAGTGCCCGCATCCGCTCACCCCACCTGGGCCGCGCCGGTCAGCGGGTCCGGGGCGCCATGGGAGGCGTCCGGTGCTTGCGCGTACCCGACCGGGTCGGCGGCGGAGTGCGCGGCCGCGACGAGCTGCGCGTGCGGTGCCGGCGCGGACTCCATCGCGGTGATCGCGCGCAGTGCGTGGCCGAACTCGGTCAGGAATTCCTCCATCACCTCTGCGGGGAAACCGGCCGGGTAGCGGGTGGAGACGTAGAGACCGTCGGCGGCGCGCACGACCCACAGGAACACCTCGTCGGGGGAGTACGACTCGGCGCGCAGGGTGCGTCCGCGCAGGTCGGCGACGAGTTCGTAGCCGGGCAGCACCCGGATGTCGAGGAAGGAGACGCCGAAGCGCGGCGTCTCGGCGACCTGCAGCAGTTCGAGCACGCGGCTCCACGACGCGTCGCCTGCCGTGCGGGCGCGGCGCAGGGCGGCGCGGGTGCGGTCGAGCGCGTCGGCGACACCGTCGGTGTCGGTGAGGGCGATGTCGACCGGCACCACATTGACGAACCAGCCCATCGATTCCAGCCAGCGCAGATCCGGCCGGGTCGCGATCGGCATGACGGTGCGCAACCCGCTCTCACCGAACCGCTGCCGGTTGGCCAGCGCCAGCCCCGCGAACACGGCCACCGACAGGCGGTGCCGGATCGCGTCCAGCGCGGCCTCGACCCGTTCGAGGTCGGCCAGGTCGAGCACCCGGCGCGACACGCTGGGCTGCGGCAGGCCTGCCTCGACCGGGCGCTGGGCGTGCGGGGCGAAGCGCGGCATGGACCCGCCTGCGAGGAATTCACGCCAGGTCGTGACGGCGGGGCAGGAGGGCTGGAGCGCTAGGGCGGCCGCTCGTTCGAGCACCGCGAAGTCGGCGGCGCTGCCGAAGGTGGCCGACGCCCGCGACGGCAGACCCTCGACCGCCTCGCGGTAGAGCGCGCGCAGTTCCAGGATCAGGATGGCCTGCGAGTAGGCGTCGAGCACCGAGTGATCGGCGGCCACCACGACGGTGAAGTCGGCGGTGTCCGGATGCTCGACGGTGGCGGCCAGGCAGTGCGGCCACACCAGCGGCGACAGGCGCAGTTCCAGTGCGCCCCGCAGGAATTCGTTGATCTCGGTGCCGTCGGTGAGCCCGTCGATGGGCTGTTCGGCGAGGACCAGGTCGTCCACGGCGGCGGTGAGCCGGGTGCGGGCGGACGGATCGACGGTGGTGCGCAGGCCCTCGTGGCGCGCGTGCCAGCGCCGCAGCGTCTCCCGCCAAGCCTGGGCCAGGAACGGGGCGTCCATCTCGAACACGGTGCCGATCCAGCGGCCACGACCCGGCAGCGGGTCGGCCGGGTCGACTCCGGCGCAGTATCCGGCGTGCACGCTGGTGAGCGGGCGGGCGTCGGGCTGCCAGGCCGCACCGGGCAGTTCCGGGGTCCAGATCGACAGCATTCCGGGGCGGATCTCGAATTCGGACAGGTGGGTGTATTCCATGACCGGGTTCACCTCGTGACGAATACAGGCCGAAGCGGCGGAAGACGGATTCGAAAAGGGGCACGTCGATGTGACACCACTGATGCTCTGGATCTTCGACGGTGGATATTCCCGGGAAGCCTCGGCGGGTTCGATGCTATAGCCAGAGCGCCGGAATTCATGCCTGTGAGTGCGGTCACCGATCCGCTGAACAATACTTTCTGATCAAAATAGACGGGGGCGGCCGCAGCGGATTATCGGTGGCGCGCACACTATTTCGGGTGGAGGAAATGGTGGACATCGGTGTCCATCGAGAGTTTTGTTCACGCGAGCCGGATATACGGTGTAGTCGTCGTCACAGTCCGGGGGAATCGTTGTCCGGTGCCGTTTTCCGTCCGTTCACTTGCGACGATCCGGCAGCGGTGGAATCGGCCCGGATCACCGGCCGCGGAAGGCCAGATCGCGCAACCGGAGCCAATCGATCGTGGGCGCGGCGGGTGGCGTTCCCGGCCGGTTCCTCGGCACCCACACCCGCAGCGCGCCCGGTTCGACGACACACCGGACGGGGGTGTCGAGTTCGAGGGACTCGCCGTCGACACCGACCGGGATACGTGGCGCGTCGGCGTCGACGGTGACCTCGGGCGCGGTGCGCTGGGTCAGGCCGCGGCTGCGGGTGCGGCGGATCAGGCCGACCGCGTCGCGGGTGCTCGCGACGGTGAGGGTGACCGCGCCGAGCAGGCCCCGGTCGAGCCGTTCGCGGCGGCTCAGGCCCGCGAGGTCGCTGGTGCCGTACGGGTTGTTGCTCACCAGGATCGCCTGGGCGCCCGTGACGGTCGTCCCGTCGATCCGCGCGACGAGATGGTTGCCGCGATGACCCGCGAGCAGGTCGGGGAGCAGTCGCAGCACCGTCGCGGTCTTGTCGTCGCGGTAGGCGGGACTGCGCACGATCTCGGCGTAGACACCGAACGACGCGTTGTTGACGAACGGCAGGCCATTGATCCGGCCCAGGTCCACGCGCAACTCGACCCCGTCGCTCAGCGCGTCGAGACCGGCGGCGGGATCAGCGCGATCCAGCCCCAGGTCCATCGCGAAATGGTTCCGGGTCCCCGCGCTGATCACCAGGAACGGCAGCCCGTGCTCGGCCGCGACACCCGCGACCAGGGCCTGCGTGCCGTCACCACCGGCGACGCCGAGCAGGTCCGCGCCGCGCGCCACGGCGGCACGAGCCAGGGCGACGACATCGACCTGGCCGGTCAGCAGCACGACTTCGGCCCCGAGCTCCTCGGCCCGGCGCGGCAGCTCGAACCGCTCGACCTTCCCGCCGCCGGAACGCGGATTCATGATCAGGAACGGGTGCCGGGCCCGGGCGGCGGGTAGTTCGGGGGCGGTGGTGCGCGAAGTCTCCGGGCGCAGGGCGATCCGCGCGCAGGCCAGGGCGGCCAGGGCGGCCGCCGCGGCGAGCAGCACCACCCACAGCAGATGCGCACGCACGAACAGTGCCACGACCACGATCGGGGTGAGGGCCGCGATGACCAGCGACGCCCAGCGCAGCAGTCCGTACCGGGTCAGCAACCAATAGAGCGCCGCCGTCGTGACCACGACACCGCCGGCCCCCACGATCAGCAGCCCGACCGTGCCCACCACTCCGGCGAACACCACCGGCACCGCGATGGTCACCGCGGCGAACAGGTAGGCGGCCCTGGCCGACCAGCGCCGCACCCGCGTCCCGGAATCCTCGGTCATCGCGTGGCGGACCGATTCCGGGGGCAAGTCGCCGTCGCCCACGATGCGGTGGTCGTCAGTGCCGGGGCTGCCAGGTGCTGACCGCCCAGATGACGAGCACGCTGAGCGCGATGATCACGATCGACCACGCCGGGTAGTACGGCAGGGAAAGGAAATTCGCGACGATCACCAGGGCCGCCACCGCCAAGGCGGAATACCGGCCCCACGCCGCTCCCAGGACCAGGCCGACGCCGACGATCAACCCCAGCACGCCGAGAACCACATGGATCCAGCCCCAGGTCGTCGTATCGAAGCGGTACACGTATTCGACTCCGGCGACATACAATTCGTCGTTCGCCAGCGCCGCGATGCCCTGCAATACCGAGGCCGCCGCCATGATGAGCAACAGGCAGGCGGCCACCACGGAAATGCCCTCCGCGACGGCCTGTTTCTGAAATGGTTCTTCCACCGGCGACGTCATTCGTGTCGAACCTGTATTTCCGGTCATTTCCGAATTCTATCCGGCGACACTCAGCCTGAACCGCTCGATTCGGTCGCGGGCCGACGCGGCACCAAACCGGTGCCGAACAGTGCCATCACCGCGATCAACGCGGTCACGGCGAAAGCCACCTGCAAGGCTTCGAGCCGGGCCTCGGCGTTGACGTCCGCGATGGTCTCGGCGGTGGCGTCGTCCACGCCCGCGGCGTCGAGTGCCTCGTGCACCTGCTTGTCGGACAGGAACGGCACGCCCTGGGCCAGATCCGTGGTGGCCTGCGCCTGGACCGATGCCGGGACCGCCGGATTGCCCTCGATGCCCGCCAGCGCCGCGGAGGACAGCGTGGCGATCAGCACCGAGCCGATCAGCGCGGTACCCAGCGACGCGCCGAGTGTGGTGGCGGTGTTCTGCAGGCCGCCGACCTCCGCACTGCGCGAATCCGGAACAGCAGACACCGTGACCGCGCCCAGCTGCGAGGCCAGCGCGCCCAGTCCCAGGCCCATCAGCACCATCGGGATCGCCACCACGCTCGCGTCGGCCCCGGGATCCATTCCGGCCGCGAGGATCAGCACCCCGACGATCATCACGCCCAGCCCGAACCGGACCACCCGGCGCGGATCGGCCCGCGGGCGCAGTCGCGGGATGCCCACCGCGGCCAGGACCAGGGCGATCGACAGCGGCAGGATGCGGACGCCGGTCTCGAGCGCGCTGAGTTCGAGCACCACCGACAGGAACAGCGGCACCGCGAAGAAGACCCCCGCCTGCACGGCGAACTGCGCGAAGAACATGGTCGACCCGCCGACCAGTTGCCGGTTGCGCAGCAGCGCCGGGTCGATGAGCGGTTCCCGGCCGCGGCGCACCAGCCAGTTCTGCCTGCGCAGGAACAGATACAGCGTGAGCAGGCCGCCGATGAGCAACCAGAACACCGCCGAGAGCCCGAACAGTGCCGGTGCGCCGGTCTCGGGCCGCACCCACCCCCATTCGCTCGACCGCAGCACCCCGAACACGATCGCGCCCAGGCCGATCGCCGACAGCACCGACCCGACCAGGTCCAGTTCGACCCGGGGTGCGGGGGCGTCCTGGATCCGGCGCAGTACCAGCAGGATCGCCACCACGACGACCACCTCGCCGAAGAAGACGTAGCGCCAGGACGCGAAGGTGGTCACCGCGCCACCGAGCAGCGGGCCGACGGCGACGGCCATCGCGCCCGCCGCCGCCACCAGTCCGTAGGCCGCGGGCCTGCGCTCGGCGGCGAAGTTCCCCGCGACGAGCGAGACGATCGCGGGCATGATCAGGGCGGCACCGATGCCCTCGAGCAGCGACCAGCCCAGCAGCAGGACCGCCAGATTCGGCGCCGCGCCGGTGACCAGCGAGCCGATACCGTAGACGACCAGGCCGATCCCGAACACCCGGCGCCGTCCCAGGATCGCGCCCACCTTGCTGCCGGTGATCATCAGCGAGGCCATGACCAGGGTGTAGAGCGTGATCGCGGACTGGATGCCGGTGATGGTGGTGCCGAGATCCTGCGCGACGGTGGCCATCGACACGTTCATCACCGAACTGTCCAGCGTCATCAGGAACTGGCCGGAGGCCAGGACGGCCAGCACGATCGCACTCGACTTCACCGGTGGCGCCGACATCGGCATGCTCCTCGGGGTCAGTGGGTCAGGACGACTTTGACCACCACGATCGCGGTGGCCACACAGGTCAGCAGCAGGGCACCGGTCAGCGTCGACCGGTCCGGGCGCGCACCCTGCAGCCGCCGGATGACGAAGACGATGCCGCCGATGCGGACCAGCATCACGGCCTCGGCGAGGATCTGCGCGGTGCGCGGTTCGAGCCAGCCGATCGCCGCGACCGCGAGGATCACGCACGGCAGCACGGCGGAGGTGAGGATGGGCAGCGAGTCGCGCAGGTCGGTCCAGCGCTCGAGCCCGGTCGGTGGCTGATCCGACCGCACCGACCGGCCGATGTTCTCGGCGAAGGCGTGCGCGACGAAGGTCGACAGGGCGGTGCCGAGCACGACGAGGATGCCGACGTTCTCGTTCGACGGCGAGACCGGGATCAGCGCGGCCAGAATCAGGATGTTGCCGTAGATGTAGGCGCTGATCCGGCTGGCGGCATTGCGCTGGTCGAGCGGGACCCGGGAGAACAAGGGCCCGTGCAGGAGCTTGTGTCTGTTGCCTTCCATCGGCCCTCACCGTGGTCGTCGGGTGACACCCCTCTGGTGAACTATAGGCGCCCTCGGGGCTCGTTATCTGCGCGTTATCACAGCGTTGCCCAGCCGAAGCCGGTTGCTATGGTGGCGCGCGGAAGTTTGTTCGTTCGACCGTGAGGAAGACCATGGGAAGCACTGCCCTCGACGTCATCGCGTTGCTCGTGAACCGCGCCGCCGAGTTCTGGAACTGGATGGCGACCGGCTCGTCGGGGTTCCCGCCGCTGTGATCGGTTGAGGCACGCTGACGAAACCCCCGAACAGCCACCGGCTTTCGGGGGTTTCGTCGTCTGCGCTCCGGTGCGCCGAACGTGTCGGACCCCGGCGTTACCGTTGTCGCACAGCCCATATCGAGGACAGGGGTGGCGATGACCGAGAACGACAACGCCGCGCGCGAACGTGCCCGGCGCCCGGAAGACCTGAGCAGGCTCGTGGTCGAACGGCTCAACGCCGGCGATGTGGACGGTCTGGTGGAGCTGTACGAGTCCGACGCGGTGCTCGCCCTGCCCGACGGTGTCGTCGCGACCGGGATCGAGCAGATCAGGGCCGCCTACACGCGGCTGGTGGCCTCGCGGCCGGTGTTCCAGCCGGGCGCGCAATCGCCCGCCCTACGCGCGGGCGACCTCGCGCTCACCTCGTCGCGGCTGCCCGGCGGTGGTGGGGCCACGGTGGAAGTCGCGCGGCGGCAGCCCGACGGGAGCTGGCGATGGATCCTGGATCAGCCCAACGTGCTGGGCTGAGCGTCAGTTCTGCTGCAGGCCGGAGTTCAGCACGACGACCACCTTGTCGGCGGTCACCTCGCTGACCCGGACATCGACCCCGTCGGCGGCCTGGGACTGACCCACCGGCACGGTGATCTGCTGGCCACCGATGCTCAGGGTGACCAGGTCACCGTTGACGGCGACGAGCTCGGCGTCGATCCCGAGGACCGAGGCCTTGGCCTGCACCCCGCGCTCGAAGGTGATGGTGCAGCCGCCGACGGTGCACTCGGAGGTGGTGCCGGGGCCGGTCATGGTGCAGGCGGTGGCGGCGAGGGGAAGCAGCAGGGCGAACGCGCAGAGCGAGATCAGCCGTCGAACAGGCATGCCGGTCAGTGTAGTGCGCGCAGGCGCGCCGTGGCTCGAAGCGCTGACTCGGGATCGAAGAGGCAACGGAACGGTCTCGTCGTGTTGCGGGCCCACAGCGCCGGGGAATACCGTCGCTGAGAGGTAACTGGCATCGCAGCACCGGCCGAGATCGGGAGGTGGGACCATGATCGCGAGCGAGATGACGGTTGCCAGCCGCTGGTGGTGGCGGCCGGGGTGGACACCGGGGCGTTCCTTCTACGACTGGCAGATCGTGCCCACCCAGACCGTCGCCGACAAACTCGTCGAGATCTTCGCGCCGACGCTGGCCCGATTACCCGGGCTCGAGCAGGTCGACGCCGCCCGTCTGCGGATCGGGGTGCAGGGCATCGGTTTCGTCGACGGCGTCAAGGGCGTGCATCTGGCGGCGCTGGTCGCCGGGGCGCGCGACCTGCTGGCCGAGCACGCGCCGTTCCCGCTCACATTCGGTCCGCCCATGGTCGCCGACGACTCGATCCGGCTGCCGATCGCCCTGCCCGAGGAACTGGTTCGCGTGCGCGAAGACCTCACCCGCGCGCTGAGCGAGGTATGGATCCGCGAGCGCATCCCCGAATTCGGCGAGCCGCTGCAGCCCTACCTGGCCCTGGCGCACGCGACCGAGCCGTCTTCGCGCGACCGGATCCGCGCGGCCCTGGCCGAGGACGGTTTCGTCGACTTCACCCTCGACGACACGGTCTCGGCCGTGTCGATGGTCGAATTGCTCTGCGAGAACGGCCGATACGACTGGTCGGAGGTCAGCACCGCCGACCTGCTGCGCGATCCCACTCCGGTCGTGGAGCGCACCGTCTTCGACGATCCGCTGTTCGGGCCGCTGCGCACGCCGGAGCGGGATCGGCTGCTCAGGAACTGAGCCGCGGCGGCGGGGTGCCGTGCGGGAGCCGGGGTCCCACCGCGAGCCGGGCACCCGGTGTGCGGCCGCGTCCCCAGCCGAGTTTCTCCCGGTAGCCACCGATGTGCTCGGTCGGCACCGCGGCACCGGCGGGCAGCGGGGTGACCTCCGGGGCGACGTAGAGCGCGTCGACCGGGCAATACGCCTCGCACAGGAAGCATGTCTGGCAGTCGGACTGCCGGGCGATGACCGGGATGCCGCTGTCGGTGCTGTCGAACACATTGGTCGGGCAGGCGGCCACGCACTTGTCGCAGCCGATGCAGTCGTCGGCGCGCAGCAGCTCGATCACGACGCCACCGCCAGTGCCCGCTCGCGGGTGGGCGCCGGATCCGTCCACGGCGCGTCCAGTCCGCCGGAGAGCAGATGATGGTGCTGGGCCGGGTCCAGGTCCGGATGATCGGCGCGCTTGCTCATGCCGCGGGTCTCGGTGCGCGCCAGCGCCGACCGGTACATGAGCCGCCCGACCGCGGTGATGGCCGCGGCCTGACGGGCCCGGATCCGTTCGTCCCCGCTCGACCCGCCGAGCCCGTCGGACGCGGCCGACCACAGCTCGTCGAGCCGGGCCAGCGCCGGGCGAAGCCGCTCGCCGTGGCGCAGGAAATTGTGCTCGATCGGCAGCAGTTCGGCCTGCGCGGCGGCCACCACCTCGGCAGCCGACACCGACGGCCCACCCTCGGGCCGTAGTCCGACGCCACCGAGACCGCGCACCGCGCCGGTGCCGACCTCGGCCGTCCGCGCGTAGCGGGCCGCGCCCGCACCCGCCCAGCTGCCCGACGACATCGCCCAGGCCGCGTTGTGGCTGCCACCGCCGGTGAACCCGCCACAGATCCGTTCCCTGGTCGCCGCGTCACCGGCGACATACAGGCCGGGAACCGTTGTCGCGCAATCGTCGTCGACCACATCGATGCCGCCGGTGCCGCGCACGGTGCCCTCGGCGAGCAGATCGATCTCGAAGCGCTGGGTGAACGGATCGATGCCGCGCCGGTCGAACTGCAGGAAGAAGTTGGGCTGACCCACCCGCATCTGTGCCTGCACGGTCGCGTCCGCGCGATCGAGCTGGGCGAACACCTTCTCCTGCAGCAGGGTGCGCGCGATCACCGAGCGGCCGCGCGCCGAGCCTGCCTCCTCGAGCACCCGGCCGTCGGCGCCGAAGAAGGTGGCGTAGCCGTAGTAGGCGGTCTTGGTGATGGTGGAACCCTTGGGCACCAGCGCGTAGGCGTTGGAGAACTCCATGCCGGAGAAGCGGGCACCGGCCTCGGCCGCCATGAGCGCGCCGTCGCCGGTGTCGACATTGGTGCCCAGCGCCCGCGACAGGAACGCGCAGCCACCCGTGGCCAGCACCACCGCGCCCGCGGTGATCCGGTAGTCGCGGTCGAGCTGACGCTGATGGCCCGCCGCGCCACGGACCGCGCCGGACTCGTCGACGAGCAGTTCCAGGGCGGGACTGTGATCGTGGACCCGGACGCCGATCCGCGTCAGCCAGGCCCGCATCCGGCGCATGTACTCCGGGCCCTGCACGCCCGTGCGCAGCGGTGTGCCGGTCGCCGGGTCGACCGGGAACGGGTACCGGCCCTCGACGGCGAGCCGGTTCATGTTCGTGTAGGTCTGATCCAGGACGCGATCCATCCAGTGGTGATC
Source organism: Nocardia sp. NPDC056064 (assembly GCF_042266925.1). Lineage (NCBI taxonomy): Bacteria > Bacillati > Actinomycetota > Actinomycetes > Mycobacteriales > Nocardiaceae > Nocardia > Nocardia sp. NPDC056064. The sequence continues at coordinate 602,581 of NZ_JBHJWO010000001.1, forward strand.
GGCGAGATAGCCGCCCAGCGCCTCCCGGCTCGCCTTCGCGGCGGCGCGCGCCTCGGCCTCGGGCGCCACGTACCAGACACCGGTACCCGACGGCGCGGTCGCGCCACTGGTGCCGCAGTAGCCCTTGTCGACCAGGACCACGTCGGCCCCCGTCTCACGGGCGTGGATGGCCGCCCAGCACGCGGCCGGACCACCGCCGATGATGAGCACATCGGTGCTCGCCTGCAATATCTCGCTCATAGGAAGCTGTCCTTGTTATTGGAGCGCTGGCGCGCTCGAGTTCGCGCCCCTTGGGCGGTCCCGTCGATCAGGCGCCGTTGCTTGCTCCTTCGTCGCGTACGCAACGGCACCTGATCGACGGGACGGGCGCGAACCGCCGACTGCGTCGGCGATCCCTCCTCGGGGTCGGGATGTGGGGGTCGGTGGTGCCCGGAGCGATTGCGTCGGGCACCACCGTGGTTTGTCAGGCGCCGGTGAATTTGTCGCCGGCGATCGGGCGGGAGGGTTGGCCGTCCACGCCGACCGGGATGTCGCCCTCGAGGGTGGTGCGGTAGAGCACGCGGGTGACGTCGAGGTGGTCGAGGTCGCTGGGGGCGAGGTGGGCGGTGGCGCGGTTGTCCCAGAACGCGATGCTGCCCTTCTCCCAGCGGAACCGCACGGTGTAGGCGGGGTGGGAGATCTCGTCGAAGAGCAGCTGCAGCAGGGCGTCGCTCTGCGGCGGGGTCAGGCCCAGGATGCGGGTGGTGAAGCCGGGGTTGACGAACAGTGCGCGCTCGCCGGTCACCGGGTGCACGCGGACCACCGGGTGCTCGGTGACCAGCGGTGCGGCGGCGATCTTGCGGGCGTACTCGCTGTCGGCCTCCCACTGCGGGATCCGGCCACCGAAACGGTGCTCGGCGCGCAGGCCGTCGAGGAAGGTGCGCAGCGATTCCGGCAGCGCCGCGTAGACCGCCGCGAGGTTGGTCCACTGGGTGTCGCCGCCGATCTCCGGGGCGATCTCGGCGCGCAGGATGGAGGCCGCGGGCGGGTTGATCAGCGGGGAGACATCGGTGTGCCACTTGTTGGTGTAGCTGAACTTCTTGCGGCCGAACTTCTTCTCGTAGAGCCTGCTGTCGACGGCGAGGATCTCGGGGTGCTCGGTGGGCGCGTCGTCGTCGTACGGGTGCGAGGGGGTGACGGCGCCGAAGCGGCGGGAGAACGCGATCTGCTCGGCGTGGCCGATCTGCTGGTCGCGGAAGAACAGCACCTTGTGCCGGTGCAGCGCCTCGGTGAGCTCGCCGACCTGGGTCTCGGTGAGCTCCTCGCGCAGGTCGAGGCCGGTGACCTCGGCGCCGATGTGGCCCGCGACGGGCGCGATGGTGACGGTGCGGGTGTTCTCGATAGTGGTCATGTCGATGGTCCTTCGGGTGGAGCCGGAGTGGAAGCGAGGTGGACCCCGGTCCGGACAGGAGCTGGCGATCACCCGCATGAGGTCGATCTCGATCCGGCGGGCACGCATCAGGCGCTGACCCGCGAATCCCGCTGGGCGAAGCGGTTGCCCACCGGGTCCAGTCCGTAGTGCCCACGCAGGGTGGTGGATTCGTAGTCGGTGCGGAACAGGCCGCGCTCCTGCAGGATCGGCACCACCCGGTCGACGAACTCCGCCAGCCCGCCGGGCAGATACGGCGGCATGATGTTGAAGCCGTCGGCCGCGCCCGCGTCGAACCAGCGCTGCAATTCGTCGGCCACCTGCTCGGGCGTGCCCGCGAAGGTGCGGTGCCCGCGGCCACCACCGAGCTTGCCGATGAGCTGGCGCACGGTCAGGTCCTCGGTCTCGGCCAGCTCCTTGACCAGCGTGAACCGGCTCTTGCCGCCCTCGATCTCGCTCTCGGCGGGCAGCGGCGGCAGCGGGGCGTCCAGCGCGTGCGCGGTGAGGTCGACCCCGAGCATGGTGGAGAGCTGACGCAGCGCGTAGTCGGGGGAGATGAGGTCGGTGAACTCCTGCTCGAGCGCCCTGGCCTCCTCGGCGGTGTCGGCGATGAACGGCACCAGCCCCGGCAGCACCTTCAGTTCGTGCTCGGCCCGGCCGTACTTCGCCAGGCGCGACTTCAGGTCGCGGGAGAAACGCACGCCCTCCTCGAGGGTGCGTTGCGCGGTGAACACGGCCTCGGCGTGCTGGGCGGCGAACTCCTTGCCCGATTCCGAGGACCCGGCCTGCACCAGCAGCGGCCTGCCCTGCGGGCCCCGCGGCGAATTGAGCGGTCCGCGCACCCGGAACCGCTCCCCGGTGTAGTCGAGGGTGTGCACCTTGGTGGGATCGGCGAAGACACCGGTCTCGGTGTCGAGCACGATCGCCTCGGATTCCCAGCTGTCCCACAGCGCGAGCGCCACGTCGACGAACTCCGCGGCCCGTTCGTAGCGGCGCGCGTGCTCGGGAATGGCGTCGAGCCCGAAGTTGTAGGCCTCGTCGACGGTGCCGGAGGTGACGATGTTCCAGCCGGCCCGCCCGCCGCTGATGTGGTCGAGCGAGGCGAATTTGCGGGCCAGGTTGAACGGCTCGTTGTAGCTGGTCGACGCGGTGGCGATCAGTCCGATCCGCTCGGTGACCGCCGCGACGGCGGCCAGCAGCGTCACCGGCTCGAACACCGTGAGCGCATTGCGTTCGACGCGCGGGCCGACGGCGAGGGTGTCGGCGAAGAACACCGAGTCGAGCTTGCCGCGTTCGGCGATCCGGGCGACCTCCTGGAAGTGCCGCACATCGAGCACCCGGTGTTCCTCGGTGCGCGGATGCCGCCAGGCCGCCTCGTGGTGGCCGACGCCCATCAGGAAGGCATTGAGATGAAAGGTCCTGCGAGACAAGGAATTCTCCTGATCAGATGGTGGCGGCGGCGGTGCGCCAGCGGGAGAGGCGGCGCTCCAGGGCGACGAGGGCGACATTGAATCCGAGGCCGATCAGCGAGATCGCCACGATCCCCGCGTACATCTGCGGGATCTGGAAGTTCTGCTGGGCGGCGGTGATCAGATAACCGAGCCCGGCCCTGGCCCCGATCATCTCGGCGGCGATGAGGACCAGGATCGACCCCGAGGCCGCCATCCGGATGCCGGTGAAGATCGAGGGCACCGCCGCGGGCAGGATCACCTTCTGGAACAGCCGCAGCGGCGAGAAGCCCAGCGACACCGCCGATTTCACCAGCAGCGGGTCCACCGTGCGGACCCCGGTGATGGTGTTGAGCAGGATCGGGAAGAAGGTGGCGTAGCCGATCAGCGCGATCTTGGAGGTCTCGCCGATCCCGAGGATGAGCACGAACACCGGCAGCAGCGCCAGGGCGGCGGTGTTGCGGAACAGCTCGAGCACCGGGTTGAGGAAGTCCGAGACCGGCTTGTACCAGGCGATGGCGATACCGGCGGGCACCGCGATCACCAGTGCGATGGAGAACCCGGTGACCGAGCGGGTGAGGCTGGCCGAGATGTGGTCGCCGAGCTGGCCGTTGGCCGCCAGCTCGAAGAACGCCTGCACGACGATCGAGAACGGCGGCAGGAACACCTCGTCCACCAGGCCGAAGCGCGGCGCGAGTTCCCAGGCGCCGAGCAGCAGCGCGAAGGCCAGCAGCGGCTTGGCGATGCGGATCAGCAGCCTGCCCGCGGTCGCGGCCGCCCGGGTGACGCTGCCGGGAACCGCGCGGGCCGGTGCCGCGGCGGGTGCGGGTGCCGGGGGGACGAGATCGGTGGGCCGGTCGAGGACCGGGACGGCGCTAGACATGGGCGGGACTCCTGTCGGTGGATGCCTCCGAGGCGGTGCTGTCCTCGGCGGCGGCGAGCTCGAGCTGCTGGGCCCGGCTCACCTCGCTCTGCAGTTCGGTCCAGATCCGGTGGCGGTACTCGCGGAACTGCTCGCTGGACCGGACGTCGATATCGCCACCGCGCGCGATGTCGATATCGATGACGGCCTTGATCCGGCCCGGTCGCGAGGTGAGCACCGCGACCCGCTGACCCAGGTAGACGGCCTCGTCGATGCCGTGGGTGATGAACAGGATGGTCTTGCCGGTGGCTTCCCAGATGCGCAGCAGTTCGTCCTGCAGCGACTCCCTGGTCTGGGCGTCGAGCGCGGCGAACGGCTCGTCCATCAGCAGCACCTCCGGGTCGAAGGCCAGGCTGCGCGCGATCGCGACCCGCTGCTTCATCCCGCCCGAGAGTTCGTGCGGATACCGGTCACCGAATCCGGTGAGGCCGACCAATTCGAGATAGTGATCGGCGATCGCTTTGCGTTCCTTGCGCGGTACGCCCTTGGCCTCGAGCCCGAACTGGATATTGGCGCGGGCGGTACGCCACGGCAGCAGCGCGTACTGCTGGAACACCACCCCGCGGTCGAGGCCGGGTCCGGAGATCGGGGCGCCGTCGAGCAGGATGCGGCCCGAACTCGGGGTGCTCAGCCCGCCGAGCAGGTCGAGCAGGGTGGACTTGCCCGAACCACTCGGGCCGACCAGGACCAGGAATTCCCCGGCGCCGACCTCGATGGAGATGTCGTCGATGGCGGTGAAACGCTCGGCGCTGCCCCGGACGGCGAACTGCTTGCCGACGCCCTGGAGTGCGAGTTTGACTGCGGTGCTGCTCATTTCGCGGCCACCACCTCTCCGGTCGGTCCGCTCTCGGGCTGGTAGGTGCCGTTGGCGTAGGGGTTGTCCTTGTTGGTGTAGAGGTCGGCGGCGGTGATCTTGCCGCGCTCGAGCTCGCCGTTGCGTTCGAGCCAGTCGATCCAGATCTGGATCTCGCGCTCGGCGATCACCGCGCCGGGGACCGGGATGCCGGAGCTGCGCCAGTAGTCGAGCAGCTTGAGGTTCTCGTTGCGGCCGCGCTTGCTGATGATCTCGGTGAACTTGGCGACCACCTCGTCGCGCGGGGTGATCTGCAGCCAGCGGGTGGCGCGGGCGGTGCCCTGGACGAAGTCCTTCACGGCCTCGGGGTTCTGGGCGATGAAGTCCTTGCGGAAGACGTAGGTGCCGTAGTCGAATTCACCGAAGATGTCCTTGTCGGTGAACAGTGCGTGCAGACCGCCGCGCGGCACCGCGGTCTCGCGGTAGACACCACCCAGCGCGCCGACATCGATCTGCCCGCTGCGCAGCGCCTCCTCGGTGTTGATCGGGGGCACCACGATGAGCTGGACCTGCTTGATCTCGGCCTCGGTCAGGCCCTGCTGGTGCAGCCATTCGCGGGTGACGAACTCGTGGTGCGCGCCGAGGGTGTTGATGCCGACCTTCTTGCCGATCAGGTCACGCGCGGTCTTGATGCCCGCGTCCTCGCGCACGAAATAGCCGGTGAAGGACTTGGCGTCGGAACCGTAGGAACTCAGCACCGCCTGCACGGGCGCACCGCCGGCGGCGAGCTTGACCACCGCGCCGTTGAACGCGCTGCCGAACTCGACCTGCTTGGTGGCCGCGGCCTGGATATTGGCCGGGCCGCTGGTGGTGTCGCTCTCCCACTGCAGGGCGATCGAGCTGAAATAGCCGAGGTCGTCGGCCAGTTCGAAGGGGGTGACCAGGCCGGTCTGCCCCTGGTAGCGCAACACGGTCTTGCCGTCGGCGGTCGTCGGCGTGTCGGAGGCGCCGCACGCGGTGACCACCGCGAGGGCGGCGGGAACGACGAGCGCGGCGGCGAGCGCACGCAGCGGACGTCGTCGCAAGAGGGTGGACAGCATGGTTGGCGAATCTTTCGATGGCGTGCGCGATCGCGCCGCGTGCCGGAAGAAGGCACGCCGCGACGATCCGCACGGAACGGACTAACGGGGGAGAGAAGAAGAACAGGCTGGGCGACGCGCAGACGGTCGCCGGGAGATCAGCGGCGACAGCACCCGGGCGACAGGCGCATCAGGTCCACCGTCCTGCGGCGGACGAGCGCGAGGGTGTCGGTCATGTCGGGACTTTCCTGCCGGGGGATCGGCGAATGATTCGCCGTCTCGAATTCCTATGGTGCGGTGCGTGATACGGGTTGGGCAATATTGTTTTCACATCGTGGAAATCACGGTGCGCCGAATTCGGTAGCGGCGGCGGTGTGGAAATACGGGCCGATCCGCACCGCGATCTGATGCATGGCGGGCACCACGGCGCGCACCAGGTCGTGATCCAGGCGCACCGCCCGCGCCTGCACGCCCAGCGCGCCCCACACCTGCTTGTCCGGGCCGAGCACGGGCACGGCGATGGCGCGGATCGGTTCCTCGCTGTCGATCTCCTCGACCGCGAAGCCGCGCCTGCGCACGGTGTCGAACAGTTCGCGGCGGTCGGCGCCGGTGGCGGTGTGGGCCAGCAGCGCGTGCCCGACCGCGCTGCTGTGCAGTGGGCTGCGTTCGCGGGGGATCTGGTTGTGGCAGAACGAGACCGGCGGACGCGCCTGGAAGACGGTGAGGGCTTCGTCGTCCTCGGGCACGCTCAAGCTGACGGTGATCTTGATGCCGGCCGCCAGCGCGTAGAGATGCGGTGCGGCCGCGTCGAGCCCGAGCCGTGACAGCGCGGGGCGGGCCAGGCAGGCCAGTCCGTGCCCGATCCGGTAGCGGTCGGTGGCGGTGTCCTGTTCGAGCAGCCTGCCGCGCACCAGCGCCTGCGCCAGCCGGAAGGTGGTGCTCACCGGCAGCCCGGCGCGCTGGGCGAGTTCGCTCAGCGACAGCTCCGGATCGCCGCCCTGGAAGCAGTTGAGGACATGGACGGCACGGTCGACGGCGCGGGCCCCGGAACGGGGAACTTCGGTGGCGGTCATGGGCGGCTCCTTCTGGGCGAAGTGCCGTGAACTATCCGCGACGCGCACCCCGGCCCGCAATGGTTCGCCCACCGCTGAGCCGAACTCCCCGCAGGTCAGTCCTGCGCGTCGTCCTCGGCGGGCCGCGGCGCCACCGTCCCCGACACCCGGATCACCCCGGCGTCGAGATCCAGATCGACCCGCGGCCGATGCCCCTGCCCGTCACTGTCCCCACTGCCGTCGTTCTGCAGCTTCTGCCCGGGAAACAGCTCACCCATGATGCCCACGTCTCCACCATAACCACGTCAGACGGGCTGGGGCAGCAGGCCGGTGGTGACGAAGCCGGTGATGTAGCGGTGCAGGAGGGGGGTGTCGACGCGGGGGCAGGCGACCTCGGTGCCTGCCAGGGCGGTGCGGGTGGCTTCGTCGTCGATGACGAGGTCGCCGCCGCCTGCGCCGAGGTAGTTCTCGGCGATGAGGGCGGCGCGCATGAGGTCGGCGTGGTCGCCGATGCGGTCGGCGAGGCGGTGGGCGGCGTCCTCGACGGCGACGGTGTCGACGGGGTAGCCCTGGTCGCGCAGGACGTCGAGGATGGCCGCGATGGGGGTGGGTTCGCGGTTGACCAGGTGGTAGACCTCGCCGGCGGGGTGGCGGGCGGTGGCCAGGGCGACGATGGCGCGGGCGACGTAGTCGACCGGGGCCAGGGTCACCTTCGCCTCGCCGATCTCGGGGGCCACGCCCAGGTGGGCGGCCGAGCGGATGAGGGTCCAGAAGGCGTCGTCGCTGTTCACGGTGCCGTTGGTGGTGGCGCCCGAGACCAGGCCGGGACGGTGCACGGCCACCGGCAGGCCGCGCCGGGCGGCGGCGAGCACGAGCTGTTCGGCGACCCACTTGCCCGCCATGTACCCGTTGCGGGGCACCTCGGCGGCGGTGATGGCGGCGGCCTCGGTGACGATGCCGGTGTGGTCGATGCCGACCGCGGCGTTCACCGTGGACACGAAGTGCAGCGTCTTCACCCGGGTGGTCACCGCGAGCCGCAGCACCTCCACGGTGCCGCCGATATTGGCCGGGCGCAGCACCTCGTACGGTTCGAGATGGTTCACCCGGGCGCCGTTGTGGTAGATCACCTCGATCTGCCCGGCGAGGGTGGCCCAGTCGTCCTCGGACAGGCCGAGGCGCGGGGCGGCCAGGTCACCGGGCAGCGGGACCACCCGCTCGCGTAGGTCGGTGGCGTCGAGCCCGAAGCGTGCCATGGTCGCGGCCAGGCGCTGATGGCCCGCCTCGATGTCGTCGGCGCGCACCAGGCACCAGATCCGGGCGTCGGTGCTGTCGAGCAGTTCGCGCAGCAGGTGGATGCCGACGAAACCGGTCGCCCCGGTCAGCAGGGCCGTCGCGGAACCGGCGGGTTCGTGCGCGGGCACGAGCAGCTCGGGGGCGAGGCGGGCGTCGGTCTCGAGCATCTCGATCCAGCGCCCGTCGGCCGCCTCGGCGGCCCCGGCGGACAGGGCCGCGGTGATCCCGCGCGGGGTGGCGGCCTCGAAGAGGGTGCGGGCCTCGACGTCGAGGCCCAGGCGCTGGGCGAGTTCGGTGCGCAGACCGAACACCAGCAGCGAGGTGCCACCGAGGTCGAAGAAGTTGTCGTCGACGGCGACCGAGTCCAGGCCGAGCACATCGGCGAACACCTGGGCGACGGCCAGTTCGCGCACGCTCGGGTGGTGGTCGGCGGCGGCGGTGTCGTCACCGGCGGGGGCCGTCTCGGTGACGCGGTGGCGCGGCAGGACCAGCGCCGGGTCGCGCAGCTCGGCGACGGTCGCCTCGGGACGGGCGGTGACCGCGCGCAGGACCCGCAGGTACTGCTCGGCGAATTCCGCGACGGTGGCCGCGTCGAACAGATCGGTGGCGTAGCGCAGGCTCGCGGTGAAGCCGTGGCCGGGGCGTTCGCGCAGGGTGAGGGCGAGGTCGAAGTGGGTGGTGGCCTGCGGGAGGTCGAGCAGGTCGACGGCGAGGTCACCGAGGGTGAGATCCCCGGTGGCGGGCAGGTTCTCGAAGGAGAACACCGCCTGGAACAGGGGGTTGCGGGTGTCGTCGCGCGGCGGGTTCACCGCCTCGACGATGTGGTCGAAGGGGACATCGCCGTGCTCGAGCGCGGCCAGGGTCACCGCGCGGGAGCGGGCGAGCAGCGCAGTGAAGGGCTCGTCCGGGTCGACGGTGGTGCGCAGCGGCAGGGTGTTGACGAACATGCCGACCAGGCCGTCGAGCGACGGGTGCCCGCGGCCCGCGACCGGGGTGCCGACGGTGATGTCGTGGCTGCCCGAGAGCTGGTGCAGGAGAACGGCGAAGGCCGCGTGGCCCGCCATGTGGGCGGTGGCCTGGTGCTCGCGCGCGAGGGTGGTCAGCGCGGCGGCGGTGGCGGCGTCGACGGTGAAGTCGATCGCGGCGCCCGCGCCGTCGGTGCCTGCGGTGCGGACCCGGTCGACCGGCAGGGTCAGCCGGTCGGGTGCGCCGGCGATGGTGCGGACCCAGTGCTCGAGCTGGCGTGCGGCCAGGGAGGTGGGATCGGTGCGGTCGCCGAGCCGGTCGAGCTGCCACAGGGTGTAGTCGGCGTATTGCAGCGGCAGCGGCTCCCAGTCGGGGGTGCGCCGATTCGCCTGTGCCGCGTAGGCCAGCGACAGGTCCGCGACGAGCGGGCCGTGCGACCAGCCGTCGGCGGCGATGTGGTGGGCGACCAGCGCCAGCACGTGGTCCTCGGCGCCGAGCCGCCACAGGGTCAGCCGGAACGGGATGTCGGTGGTGACGTCGAACGGGGCGGCCACCTGTGCGGTGAGCGCGTCGGCCAGGCCGTCCTCGGTGAGCGCGATCGGCGCGAAGTCGTGACCGGCCAGCGCCTCGTCGACATCGAGAATGCGTGGGCGAGGCCCGGATTCGCTCGCGGGGTAGATGGTGCGCAGCACCTCGTGGCGCCGGACCACCGCGCGCACCGCGCCCACGAGCGCGTCGTGGTCGAGGTCGCCGCGCAACCGCAGTTCGAGGGGCAGGTGGTAGGCGGCCGACTCGCGGTAGAGCTGGTTGAGCAGCCACATCCGGGTCTGCGCGGGCGCGAGCGAAAGATGCCGGGGCCGTGGGCCCGCCACCGGTGCGGCGGTGGTGCCGGTCTCGGCGAGACCGGCGGCCAGTGCGGCCACCGTGGGCGCGTCGAAGACGGCCCGCACGGAGACACCGAGCCGGGCGGCGACCTGGGTGGCGGTGAGCGAGGTGCCGCCGAGGTCGAAGAAGTCGTCCTCGGCCCCGACCTGCTCGGCGCCGAGGACCTCGGCGAAGGCCGCCGCGACCGCGCGTTCGGCCGCGGTGCCCGGTGACCGGAATCCGGTGCGGCCGAAGTCGGGTGCGGGCAGCTTGCGGGTGTCGAGTTTGCCGTTGGGGGTGAGCGGCAGGGTGTCGAGCACGACGTAGGCGCTGGGCCGCAGGTAGGCGGGCAGCAGTTCGGCGATCCGGTCGCGCACCTCGGCGGTGTCGAGGGGGTGGCCGGGGTCGGGCACGAGGTAGCCGACCAGGTGGGCGCCGCGCCGGTCGGTGTGCGCGGTGACCACGGCGCGGGCGACACCGGGCAGTCCGGCCAGGGTGGTCTCGATCTCGCCGGGCTCGATGCGGTGCCCGCGCACCTTGATCTGGAAGTCGCTGCGGCCGTGATAGATCAGCGCGGGGTCCGGGCCCGCGGTGAGCGTCACCAGATCGCCGGTGCGGTACAGGCGCCCACCCGCCGGACCGAAGGGATCGGCGACGAAGCGCGCCGCGGTGAGCGCGTGCCTGCCGTGGTAGCCGCGGGCCAGGGCGGGGCCGCCGACGTAGAGCTCGCCGATCGCGCCGGGCGGCACCGGACGCAGCGCGGCATCGAGCACCACGGCGTGGAAACCGCGCAGCGGGGCACCGATGGTGACCGGCGTGCCCGGGGTGAGTCCGGCGATGGTGGCGATGTCGGTGGCCTCGGTGGGCCCGTACCCGTTGCGCATCAACCGGTTCGGCGACCACGCGTCCACCAGGTCGGCGCGGATGGCCTCACCGCCGACACCGAGCACCGCCAGATCCGGCAGCTCGGCCGGATCGAGGGTGGCCAGCACGGCCGGGGTGATGATCGCGTTGGTGACCCGCTCACGCCGCATCAGATCCGACAGGTCGGGCCCCGCCATCACATAGCGGGACGCGACGACCAGGGTCGCCGCCCCGGCCAGCCCGCACAGGATCTCGCCGACGGCCATGTCGAAACCGGGGGAGGCGTGGTGCAGGGTGCGCGCGTGCGGGCCCAGGTCGTAGCGGTCACGGCGTTCGGCGGCGAGGTTGGCGAGACCGCCGTGGGTCACCAGCACGCCCTTGGGCAGGCCGGTGGAGCCGCTGGTGTAGATGAGGTAGGCCGGGTGGTCGACGCGCAGCGCGGCGGGCCGGTCGGCATCGGTGACCGGATCGGCGCGGTGGCCCGCGGTGGTCGCGGGTTCGTCGAGCGGCAGCCACTGGATCGTGCCGGGCAGCGAGGAGCGGTACGCGCCGGTGGTGACGCCGAGGGTGGCACCGCAGTCGCCGAGGATGTGGGCGATGCGCTCGGGCGGATAGTTCGGGTCGATCGGGACGAACCCGGCACCAGCCTTGGTGATCGCCCAGACGGCCGCGACCGACTCGGCCGAGCGCTCCACCGCCATCGCGACCAGGGTCTCGGGCCCGGCGCCCGCGGCCAGCAGCGCACGGGCCAGCCGGGTGGTCTCGGCGTCGAACTCGCGGTAGGTCCAGCGCCGGTCGCCGTGGACGATCGCGACACCGTCCGGATTGGTGGCGACCGCGGTCTCGATCAGGGCGGCCAGGGTCGACGGCGTGACCGGCTCGGCGCCGCGCCACGGGACCAGCTGTGCGGTCTCGGCATCGGTGAGCAGCGGCAGCGCGCTGACCGGGGTCGCCGGATCGGCGGTGACGAAAGCGGTGAGGAACCGCAGGAACCGGCGCAGGTGGGTGTCGAGTTCGTCGGCGCGGTAGCGGTGGCGGTTGGCCTCGAGGTCGATGCGCAGCCGCCCTGCCGCGCCGGGGTACAGGTTCAGCGCGAGGTCCTCGACCGGGCCGGTGGACAGCACGTGCAGGGTGCCGTGCGCGGCGCCGAAGCTCACCTCGGGCTGGAAGTTCATGATGTTGACGGCCGGGCCGAAGCCCAGCGAGCGCATCGAGCGGCCCGCGTCGCGCCACATGTCCGCGCCGCGATAGCGCTGATGACGCAGTGCGCCGGTCAGCCTCGCGCGCGCCGCGGTCACGGCGTTGCCGACGGTGCCGTCGACCGGGCAGTGCAGCGGCACGATGGTGGAGGTCATGCCCGCGCATCCGCGCAGCGCGGCGGTGGTGCGCGCGGTCATCGGCAGGCTCAGCGAGACGGCGCCGGTGCCGGTCATCCTGGCCAGGTAGGCGGCGAAGGCGGCCACGATCATCGGGGCGTTGCCCGGACCGTCGGCGCGTTCGCGCAGCGCGGTCACCAGGGGGGCGGGCAGGTCCGCGCCGGTCAGCCGCGGCAGCGGGTCGGGATCGCCGGCGCGGGCGGCCAGGGTCACCGGCTCGGGCAGCTCGGCGAGCTGGGCGCGCCAGTACTCGCGGTCGGTTCCGAAGCGGCGCGAGGCGCGATAGTCCAGGTCGGCGGCGGCCAGCAGCGACGGCGAGTCGACGGTGTCGCGCGGCGGCTCGGTGCCCTCGACCAGGGCGGCGTAGTGCAGGGCCAGGCGTTCGTGCACGCGCATGCCGCCGAAACCGTCCAGGGCGATGTGATGGGCGCGGGTGTAGAGGAAACGGCGGTCGTCACCGACGAGCAGAATCGTGGTGTACATCGGCGGATCGACCGTGACATCGAGGGGCGTCTGCTGGTCGGCGCGCATCCACGCCAGCGCGGCGGCCTCGGGGTCGGCCTGCTCGCGCAGGTCGATCACCTCGATCTCGTCGCGGACCGCCGGATCGTGGATCTGCCCGGGCTCGCCGTCGACGACCACGAAGCGCTGATGCATGCCCAGATCCCGGCCGGTACGCCGCGCCGCCTCCTGGTGGGCGACCAGATCCAGCGGCCCGGTGAGGTCGACGTACTGGGCGATGGTGAGCGGCACCTCACCCAGCAACTGCTGGGCGAACCAGACCTCCCGCTGTGCCGCGCTGAGCGGCCGGACTTCCTGCGCGGGGCCGAACGAACTCATGGTGCCACTGCCCTTCAGACGAAACATGCAGAATGAAGGTTAGCCTAAGCTTGCGGTGGGTACCCGGTGTGGCTACCAGAATCGCGGCGTGAGCCCCCAGTCGGTGAACTCGGCGGACAGCAGGTCCTGCAGGGCCGCGCGGGTCGGGAACCGGTCGGGGTCGGCACCGGTGACGACGAGGGTGACGGTGTCGTCGTCGCAGGAGAACGCCAGATTCACCCCGACCTCCACCTGCCGGAACAACTCCACCGGCCCGGGATTCACCACCGGCCGCATGATGACATCGCGTGCCCGGTGCGGCCCGAGTCGCGCGATGTTCTGGGCGGTGCGGCCCATATTGGTGCACAGGCATTCGGGCGCCTTGGCGGTGCGGGCGAACTTGTGCAGCACCACCTTCGGCAACAGCATCTGCACCGGCTGCAGGTGCTGGATCGGCGGAATCGTCGCCGGGTCGCGATAGGCCAGGCCCGCGGCCTTGAGCGCGGCGCGGACGGCGGGCAGGTCGGCGCGCTGCCCGGCGCGGTGGGTGACGCTGATCGGCAGGCCGGTGGTGGCATTGGCGCGCGGATCGTCGGCCTCGCGCATCGAATGCGGGATGTCCACGCGTACCCGCGCGCCGTCGGCGACCCGGCCGCTGCGCCCGAGCAGTCCCACCGCCACCCCGATGAGCAGGCCGTTGGTGGTGCCGCCGTGGGCCGCGGCGACGGCGTCCCAGGCGTCCAGATCGAGCTGGACGATGGTCTCGGCGGCCTGCCAGGTCTCGGCGTGCGGCAGTCGCGGCTCGGCGGGGCGCGGATTGCGCGCGGGCTCGCTGACGCCGCGCGCCCGCCGCGCGGCCCGCACCCCGCGGGCGACGGCGCGCAGTTGACCGCGGGCGTCGGCCAGATCGGCGGCCCACCGGCCCGCACCCGCCACAGGACCGACGAGCCGTCCGGCGCTGCTCGCTCGATCCGGCTCCTCGCCGCGGGCGAGCCGGTCGAGGGAATCGACGATGGCGTGCATCATCCCGCCGCCGTCACAGGCGACGTGCGAGGCCACCAGCGTGACGACCGTGCCACCGGAGGCGGTGTGCGCGCCCGCGAGCTGCCAGACCAGGCCGCGTTCGGGATCGAACTCCACCGCGGCCTGCTCGAGGAACCAGTCCAGCACCCGCTCGTCGGGGATCGGGGCGTCCGCCCAGACCAGCGGCAGCGCTTCGGTCGCCGGTTCCCAGTGCGCCCGCGCGAACGGGAAGCGCGTGGTGCGCACGCGGCGGGCGATGAACCCGGTGGCCAGGTGCGCGTGCCAGCGTTGCAGCAGCGCGCGGTCCAGCGGCTCGTCGAAGCGGTAGGCGAGCTGGTTGACCAGGGCGTTCGGGTAGAGGCTGTGCAGCTTGAAGAACAGGTCGTCGTCGGCGGTGATCCGGTTGAGGCCGGCGGGCCCGGCGGCCACCGCGACGGCGGGGGAGGTGACGGTCATGGAGAACTCCTCAGCGGGAACGGAGAGTGCGCACTGTCAGCGGCGCGAAGACGGCGACCACGACCACCGAGGCCACCAGCGACCAGCAGGCATCGCTGCCCACCGTGCCGTCGGCGGCGAGGGTGCGCACCGCCGAGACCAGATAGGACACCGGGTTCACGTCCGAGACGTGCTGCATCCAGGTGGGCATGGATTCCTCGGGGACCAGTGCGTTGGAGGCGAAACCCAGGAAGGTCAGCACCAGCATGCACATGCCCTGCACGGCCGCGGGCCGGGCGATGGTGGCGCCGATGAAGGCGAACAGCCAGCTGATCGCGGTGGTGGCCAGCACCACCAGCACCGCCCCGGCCAGGAATCCCGCGGTGTGTTCGGGGCGATAGCCCATGCACAGGCCCACGATCACCACCGTGGTGGCTGCGATCAGGTACCGGACCATCCCGGCCAGCAGCGCACCGGCGACGGGTGCGGAGCGGGCGATCGGCATGGCCACGAAGCGGTCGAAGACTCCGGAGTGGATGTCCTCGGACAATTGCACGCCGGTGGCGACCGAGGAGGTGAGCACGATCTGCACCAGCACGCCCGGGATCATGATCGGCAGGTACGCCTGCATGCTCCCGGCGATGGCGGTGCCGAAGATGCTGCCGAACAGGACCGGCCCGACGATGGGCAGCAGCAGCGCGTCGTAGAGCAGCTGCGGGCTGTGCCGGAAGGTGAGCAGCCCGCGCCAGGCCATCATCAGCGAATGGGTCACGGCGGCAACGGGTCCGATGCGGGTGACGCGCGGGGCGCGCACGACCCGGGTGGGCGCGGGAGCGGTCTCGGTGGTGACGGTCATGGTTCTCCTCAGGCCGCGTCGGCGGTGTGCGCGTGGCCGGTCAGGGCGAGGAACACCTCGTTGAGATCGGGCCGGTCCACCGCGAAACCGCGCAGGCCGATGTTCGCCGCCCGGCAGGCCGCGACGATATCGGCCGCGACGGCCACATCGGTGAGGGCGACGGTGAGCGTGCCGGTGGAGGACCCGTCGGGAATCCGGCCGGTCAGTTCCTGCACCAGTGCCTCGGCCCGGCGCTGGTCGGCGGTTTCGGGGACGTCCAGGCGCAGCACCTGGTCCCCGATCGAGGACTTGAGTTCGGCGGCGGTGCCCTCGGCGACCAGCGTGCCCCGGTCGATGACCGCGATCCGGTCGGCCAGGGCGTCGGCCTCCTCCAGGTACTGCGTGGTGAGCAGGACGGTGGCGCCCCGCTCGATCAGGCCGCGCACGATGCCCCACATGCGATCGCGGGTGTGCGGGTCCAGGCCGGTGGTCGGCTCGTCCAGGAAGATCAGCGGCGGCACGGTGATGAGCGTGGCGGCCAGGTCGAGGCGGCGGCGCATGCCACCGGAGAACGCGCTGACGCTGCGCCGGGCGACCGCGGTGAGCTCGAACTCCTCGAGCAGTTCGTCGCTGCGCCGGGCGGCCGCTCGCCGGGACAGGCCGAGCAACCGGCCGAACAGCCGCAGATTCTCTCCGGCGGAGAGGGTTTCGTCGACGGAGGCGTACTGGCCGGTGAGCCCGATCATCGACCGCACGGCGGTCGCGTCGCGCACCACGTCGTAGCCGAACACCTCCGCGCTCCCCCGATCGGGACGCAGCAGGGTGGCCAGCATGCGCACCGTGGTGGTCTTGCCCGCGCCGTTGGGGCCGAGCACGGCGAAGACGGTCCCGGCCTCGATGCTGAGGTCGACGCTGCCGACGGCGGTGAAATCACCATAGGACTTGCCCAGTCCGCGGGTGCGGACGGCGATGTCGGTGCTCATTGCGGCCTCCCCGCGTGGTCGAATTCGGGTGTCGGAACGCGCAGTGGCAGCAGCGATTCCACCGCGTCGGCGGCGCGCGCGGTGCCGTCGGCGGGGAAGTGGCGCGCGTAGGCGGCGGCCCGCGCGAGGACGGCGGGTTCGGCGACCTGGTCCAGCAGCGCCGAGAGCGCCTCCGCGTCGAGCGCGGCGGCGGGCCGGGTGACCGCCAGGCCGAGCCGGGTGAGCGCGCGACCCCAGTACGGCTGATCGGCCTGCACCGAGCAGATCACCTGCGGCACACCGGCTCGCAACGCGGCGGCGGTGGTTCCGGCGCCACCGTGGTGCACCGCGGCCAGGCAGCGTGGGAAGACCGCCGCGTGGTCGACCTGCGCGACGACGGCCACCTCCGGCGACACCTCCGGGGCGATCCCGGCCCAGCCCGCCGCGAGCAGGAGCCTGCGCCCACGCCGCGCGCACACCGCGCGCAGCATGGCCACCAGGGCGGCGGGATCGTCGACGGCCATCGACCCGAAGCCGACATAGATCGGCGCGGTCCCCGCGTCGAGCCAGGCGGTGAGCGCGGGATCGGCGGGCCCGGCGAGGAATCCGTCGCCGTCCACGGCGAACCCGGTGACCGGATGACGACCGGGCAGTTCGGCGGCCAGGCCGGGGAACAGATCGATGTCGTAGGCCTGGATGGAGACGCGGTCCGGCAGCGGATGTTCGACGATCCCGAACTCGGCCAGCGGCTCGGCCAGCGCGGCGTCACGAGCCCACCGCAACCCGGACCAGATCCGGCGATTGAGCCCCCGCGGCATGCGGGCGCCCCAGCCGGTGGGGATCACCGGCACGGAACGGCTCGGGTGGATCGGGAAGAAATGCACTGCGGCCAACGGCAATCCGACCCGCCGCGCCACCTTCTCGGCCGCTTCCTCCCCGGCCATCCCGGTCACCAGCACATCGTGTCCTGGGGCCAGCGCGAGCAGATCTCGCACCGCCTCGGCCACACCGCGCCGCTGCAGATCCAGCACCGCGCGCATCCGCTGACGCGGTGACATGCTGCGGAAGCGGCGATCCTCGTGCTGGGTGCGCAGCAACTCGGCGCTGTCGCGGCCGAAACCGACCGCGGGAATGCCGTGCGCGGTGGCGAAACCGACGAGATTGGGCGAGAGGGCCAGGGTCACCGCGTGCCCGCGAGCACGCAGCTCGCGGGCCAGCAGGATGCCGGGCTGGGCGTCGCCCCGGCTCCCGGTGAAGGCCAGCAGTGCGCGCATCAGCCCGCGATCGCCGCCGCGGTCGCGGTCCCGGCGGAGGTGGCGTCGGCGACGGGTGCCGCGATCGTGGTCACCGCGTAGAGCGCGCGGGCGAATTCGGTGAGGAAGCGGTCCATCACCTCGGCGGGCAGACCTGCCGGGTAGCGGGTGGACAGATACAGCCCCTCCGGGCCGCGCACCACCCAGAAGTAGACCTCGTCGGTGGAGTAGGACACCGCGCGCAGGGTCCGTCCGCGCAGGTCGGCGACCAGTTCGTAGTCCGGCAGCATGCGGATGTCGAGGAAGGAGGCGCCGTAGACCGGGCCCTCCACCGCGCCGACCATCGCCAGCGAACGGCCCCAGGAGGCGTCGTTGCACAGGTGCGCGCGCTTGAGCGCGCCGCGGGTGGCCTCCAGCGCGACACCCATGTCGGCGCCCGGCGGCAGGGTGACGTCGACCGGGACGACATTGACGAACCAGCCCATCGACTCCAGCCAGCTCAGATCCGGCCGGGTGGCGATCGGCATGACGGTCCGGAAACGGTCCTCGCCGAACACCTCCCGGCTCGCCGTGGCCAGCGCGGCGAACACCGCGACCGACAGCCGGTGCCGGATCCGGTCCAGCGCGCCCTCGACCTCCTCGAGCTGCGCCAGGTCCAGCAGCGTGCGCGAGACGCTGGGCTGGGCGTGCTCGCCGTCGAGCTCGGCGACCTGGCCCGCGGCGAAACGCGGCATGGGCGAGCCCGGGGTGCCCAGGAACTCGCGCCACACCCCGACGGCGGGGGAGTCGGGGGCGAGTTCCTCGGCGGCGGCGCGCTCGAAGACCGCGTAGTCGGCGGCGCTGCCGAAGGTGGCCGAGTCGCGGATCTCGCCGCCGGTGGTGACCGCGGTGTAGAGGGTGCGCAGTTCGAGGATGAGCACGGCCTGGGAGTAGGCGTCCAGGACGGAGTGGTCGGCGCCGACGAGGACGGTGAAGTCGTCGGTGTCGTGGGCGACCGTGGCCACCAGCAGGTGCGGCCAGATCAGCGGCGAGAGGCGCAGTTCCAGTGTGTCGCAGAGGAATTCGTTGATCAGCTCACCCTCGGTGAGATCGGGCACGGCGGTGGCGGTGACCCGCACGGTCCCCGGGTCGGTGGTGATCCGGTGGTAGCCGCCGTCGCCGGTGGGGGCCACGGTGGTGCGGAAGCCTTCGTGGCGGTCGTGCCACAGCTCGAGGGTGCGAGCCCAGGCCGCGGCGTCGAGCGGGGCGTCCATCTCGAAGATCGTGCCGATCCAGCGGCCACGTCCCGGGCGCGCGTCCTCGGGATCGAGGAAGCCGAGGTACTGCTCGTGCACGCTGGCCAGCGGCCGATCGTCGTCGCACCAGGCGTCGGGGGCGGTGACTTCGGGAGTCCAGAGCGACAGGTCGCCGGAGCGGATCTGGAATTCGGAGAGATGGGTGTATTCCATGCGGACTGACCTCATGACGCACTGCGAGCCGCGAACGGCGCGCACGGAGATGCGGTGGACGCGGTTGCGTCACCGGGAATGTTGCTCTGGATCCCGCACCGGATATCGCCGGCGAACCCTGGGCTACCTCGGAGTCTATAACTCTGAGAGTTTTCTGAAACGTGTCTTAGTCAGAATTTAGAGATGTGAAGTAACTCACCTTCTGATTGCTTCGGAATGCCACACTAACCCGGGGCCCCTGGCGTATGGGGCTTTTTGTTCAGGCCGGTGCGGAGCCGCCGTACTCGGCGAGCACCGTGCCGTGGCGGACCACGCCGGACAGGCCGGGAACCTCGCGCGGCGGGGTCCAGGTGCGGAAGCCGTCGTAGCTGTCGCTGTACAGGTAGCGGCCCTCGGTGTAGGCGTCGAGGTAGAGGCGATAGCCGCCGTCGCCCAGCCGGACCACCGACTGTCCCTCGCGCGGGCCGCCCCAGCCCGCCCAGTCGCCGCGGGCGATGACGGTGTACGGGCCGAGCGGGCGATCGGCGACGGCCAGTTCGACGAGCTTGGTGTCCTCGTTCTTCACGAAGGCGAACACGCGTCCGTCCCGGCGGACGAGGGTGGTGTCGATGTAGCCGAGCGAGCCCGGCCCGCTGGGGCCCAGTCCCAGCATCGGCAGCGGGGGCGCCCACTGGGTGAGCCCGGCGTCGAGCGGGATCAGCAGGTGGGGGGTGAACCCGTGACCCCAGGTCAGCGAGACGATGATGCCGACGCGGCCCGCGGCGTCGGCATACCACTCCGGTGCCCAGGCACCCTCCAGCCTGCCCGCGACCAGCATCGGCACGTTCGCCACGAAGGTCCAGGTGATCCGGTCGCGGCTGCGGGCCACGCCGATCGCGGTGGCGTCCCCGGCCACGGTGTAGGTGAGGTAGTACCAGCCGTCGGTGTGCAGCAGGATGCTGGGATCGCGGACCAGGCCGACCGGCGGGGTGAACGCGTGCTCGCTGACCGGCGTGAACGTGGTGCCGTCGAAGGACTCGTACACCGCCAGGACGGTGTCGTCGTCGGCGCGGAAGCCGGTCATCGTGTAGCGCACCGGCGCGCGGTCCTGGTCGGGGCCGACGCCGGGGCCGAGCGAGGACTGCGCGCGCACCGGGGCGGCTGCCAGCAGCGGCAGTCCGGCGAGCAGGGTGAGAACCGATCGGCGCCCCACGATGATGGCCATGACCGGGGATTATCCGGCCGGGCGGCGGCGGGCGGCGGCAGGCGCGCCGGGTCAGCGGGTAATGGCCACCGGCTGCGCTGTGGGCGCGAGGGGGTCGTCGTCGAGCGGCATGCGCGCGTCGACGAACAGGCCGATCACCCCGATCGACAGGCACACCGCGGAGATGGTGACGGCCATCGGATGGGTGTCACCCGCCAGCGATCCGGCCAGCACCACCGTCGCGATGGTGCCGGGCGCCGAGCCGGCCACCGTGGCGACCAGGTACGGCAGCACCCGCACCGAGGACAGTCCGCAGCAGTAGTTGACCACCGAGAAGGGGGCCAGCGCGATCATCCGCAACGCCGCCACCGCCAGCCAGCCGCGCCGGGCCAGCCGCGCGTCGATCGCGCGGACCGCCGGATGGGTCAGATGTGCCGCGACCCGGTCGCGCCCGAGCGCTCGCACACCGAGCAGTGCGATCGTGGCGCTCACCGCGGTGGCCGACAGCGCGAGCAGCGAACCGAGGACCGGGCCGAACAGCACGCCGCTGGTCACCGTGAGGACGGTGCGCGGTACCGGCGCGACGGCGACGAGGGAATAGAAGAGGAAGAACAGCACCGGCAGCAGCGGACCCGCGCCCCCGGCCCAGTCCCTGATCTGCTGCGGGCCGGGCAGCGGGACCAGCATCGCCACCACGAACAGCGCGGCCACCCCGGCCAGGGCCAGGAGCAGGCGCGGGGAGCGGATCAGTCGGGACACCCGGGTAAGCGTACCGGCCGGTAGGGGATGGCCCGAGCGAGCGGACACAGTGTCACAGTTAGCATCGAGGACGAACCGGCCTCATCCCGGTTCGTCGATGGAGGAGAGAGCAGCAGCTATGCCGATTGGTTCAGAGTCCGGGGCGGGACTCGCACCGGATCCGGTGCCCGAGTACCCCGCATGGCGCAAAGGTGTGGCCGGAGTCCTGGCCAAGGCGCGGCGGGTCGAGGCGTCCGAGCTTCCCGCGGAGCCCGAGCACCTGCTCGACGAGACCACCTACGACGGGCTCACCATCGCCCCGCTCTACACCCGCCGCGACGAGCTGCCCGAGCAGCCGCTGCCCGGCGCCTTCCCCTATGTGCGTGGTGGCGACGCCACCCGCGACCCGCAGCGCGGCTGGTTCGTCGGCGCGTTCGCCGGGGAGGACGACGCCGAGGCCACCAACCGGGCGATCCTGACCGGGCTGGAGAACGGTGTCAGCGCGGTCGCGCTGGGCGTCGGTCCCTACGGCGTGGCCGTGGACGGCATCCCCGTCGCGCTGCGCGGACTGCTGTACGAGCTGGCCCCGCTGACTCTCGTCGCCGGGCCCGCCACGGCCGCCGCCGCCGCGAAGGTGTTCGAGATCCTCGACGGCTACTCGATCGCCGATCGCGCGCAGATCCGGGTCGGCCTCGGCGCCGCCCCGCTGACCAGCGCGTTCACCGGCGCCGACGACCTGGACCAGGCCGAGACCCTCGCCCTGGCCGTGCAGGCCGCCGCCCGGCCCGAGACGGTGCGCGCGATCACGGTCGACGGCATCGCCTTCCACAACGCGGGTGCCGCCGACGCGCAGGAGGTGGGCGCGGCCGTCGCCGCGGGCCTGGCCTATCTGCGGCTGCTCACCGGCGCCGGGGTCGACATCGCCGACGCGTTCGGTCAGCTCGAGTTCCGCTTCGCCGCCACCGACGACCAGTTCGCCACCATCGTGAAATTCCGTGCGGCCCGGCGCCTCTGGGCGCGCGTGGCCCAGGTGTGCGGCGCCCCCGCCTTCGGTGCCGCACCCCAGCACGCGATCACCTCGGCCGCCATGATGACCCAGCGCGACCCGTGGGTGAACCTGCTGCGCACCACCCTCGCCGCCTTCGGTGCCGGTGTCGGCGGTGCCGACTCGGTCACCGTGCTGCCCTTCGATTCGGCGCTGCCCCCGGGCGAACTGGGCGTCTCGACGACGTTCTCCCAGCGCATGGCCCGCAACACCCAGCTGCTGCTGCTCGAGGAATCCCATCTCGGACACGTCCAGGACCCGGCCGCCGGTTCCTGGTACGTCGACGCGCTCACCGACGAACTCGCCGCCAAGGCCTGGGAATTCATGCAGGAACTCGAGGCCGCGGGCGGCTATCTCGCCGCGCTGGAGTCCGGGGTCCTCGCGGCGCGCATCGCCGAGACCGCCGCCACCCGCGCCGCCGATGTCGCCCACCGGCGCGCCGCGGTCACCGGCGTCAACGAGTTCCCCAACCTGGCCGAGGCGCCGCTGTCGGAGCAGGCGCGCGAGCCGGGCCCGAATGCCCGCTACGGCGCGGCCTTCGAGGATCTGCGCAACCGGTCCGACGCCTACCTGGCCGCCACCGGCGCCCGCCCGAAGGCGCTGATCGTGCCGCTGGGCGCGGTCGCCGAACACAACGCGCGCACCATCTTCACCGCGAATGTGCTCGCCTCCGGCGGCATCGAGTCGGTCAATCCCGGCCCGCTGGCCGTCGACGCGATCGCCGCCGCCGCCACGGAATCCGGCGCGCGCATCGCGGTGCTGTGCGGTGCCGACAAGCGCTACGGCGAGCAGGCCGGTGCCGCCGTGGACGCCCTGCGCGGTGCCGGAGTCGAGACCGTGCTGCTGGCCGGACCGGAGAAGTCGGTCGCGCAGTTCAGTGGCGCGCAGCTGCCCGACGGGTACCTGACCCTGCGCATCGACGCGGTCGCGGTCCTGTCGCAGCTGCTGGAGAAGGTGGGAGCCTGATGACCACGTCCGATATCGAGCACATCGTCGGCAGTTTCGCCGAGGTCCCGCTCACCGAGCACGCGCCCATCGCGGCCGAGGTCGGCGCCGAGCAGGTGCGCGAGTTCGTGGCCGGGGCCGCCACGGCCAACCACACCACCCCCGAACAGCTGGTCTGGTCGACTCCCGAGGGCATCGACGTGCCGCCGGTGTTCACCAAGGCCGACCGGGACGCCGTTGTCGCGCAGGGCTATCCGCTCGACACGGTGCCCGGCGTGGCGCCGTTCCTGCGTGGTCCCTATCCGACCATGTACGTCAACCAGCCGTGGACCATCCGCCAGTACGCGGGCTTCTCCACCGCCGCCGACTCCAACGCCTTCTACCGCCGCAACCTGCAGGCGGGCCAGAAGGGCCTCTCGGTCGCCTTCGACCTGGCCACCCACCGCGGCTACGACTCCGACCATCCGCGCGTGCAGGGTGATGTCGGTATGGCCGGTGTCGCGATCGACTCGATCCTCGACATGCGCCAGCTCTTCGACCAGATCCCGCTGGATCAGGTGTCGGTCTCGATGACCATGAACGGCGCGGTGCTGCCCATCCTGGCGCTCTACGTCGTCGCCGCCGAGGAGCAGGGCGTCACCTCCGAGCAGCTGGCCGGAACCATTCAGAACGACATTCTGAAGGAGTTCATGGTCCGCAACACCTACATCTATCCGCCCAAGCCCTCGATGCGGATCATCTCCGACATCTTCGCCTTCACCAGCGCCAAGATGCCGAAGTTCAACTCGATCTCCATCTCCGGCTACCACATCCAGGAAGCCGGAGCCACGGCCGATCTGGAACTGGCCTACACCCTCGCCGACGGCGTGGAGTACATCCGGGCCGGTATCGCCGCGGGCATGGACGTCGACAAGTTCGCCCCGCGCCTGTCGTTCTTCTGGGCCATCGGCATGAACTTCTTCATGGAGGTCGCCAAGCTGCGCGCGGGCCGGCTGCTGTGGAGCGAACTGGTCTCGAAGTTCGAGCCCAAGAGCGCGAAATCGCTGTCGCTGCGCACCCATTCGCAGACCTCCGGCTGGTCGCTCACCGCGCAGGACGCCTACAACAATGTGGCGCGCACCTGTATCGAGGCCATGGCCGCGACCCAGGGCCACACCCAGTCGCTGCACACCAACGCCCTCGACGAGGCCCTCGCCCTGCCGACGGACTTCTCCGCCCGCATCGCCCGTAACACCCAGCTGCTGATCCAGCAGGAGTCCAACACCACCCGCCCGATCGACCCGTGGGGCGGCTCGTACTACGTGGAGTGGCTCACCCACCAGCTCGCCGAACGCGCCCGCGCGCACATCGCCGAGGTGGAGGCGCACGGCGGTATGGCCCAGGCCATTTCGGAGGGCATCCCGAAGCTGCGCATCGAAGAGGCGGCCGCGCGCACCCAGGCGCGCATCGACACCGGCCAGCAGCCGGTGATCGGCGTCAACAAGTACCAGGTGGAAGAAGACCAGCAGGTCGAGGTCCTCAAGGTCGAGAACTCGCGCGTGCGCGCCGAGCAGATCGAGAAGCTGGAACGCCTGCGCGCCGAACGGGATTCGGTCGCGGTCGAGCAGGCGCTGGCCGACCTGACCCGCGCCGCCGCCTCCTCCGAGGGCGGCATGGAGAACAACCTGCTCGCCCTGGCCATCGAGGCCGCCCGCGCCAAGGCCACCGTCGGCGAGATCTCCGATGCCCTGGAGAAGGTCTACGGCCGCCATCAGGCCGAGATCCGTACGCTCTCCGGTGTGTACCGTGACGAAGCAGGCAAGGCGTCCAATATCGGCGCCGCCATCGAGCTGGTCGAGGAGTTCGCCGCCGCCGAGGGCCGTCGCCCGCGCATCCTGGTCGCCAAGATGGGTCAGGACGGCCACGATCGCGGCCAGAAGGTGATCGCCACCGCGTTCGCCGACCTCGGTATGGACGTCGATGTGGGCCCGCTGTTCCAGACCCCCGAAGAGGTGGCGCGCCAGGCGGCCGACAACGACGTGCACATCGTCGGTGTGTCCTCGCTGGCCGCGGGTCACCTCACGCTGGTGCCCGCCCTGCGGCAGGCGCTGGCCGATGTCGGCCGCCCCGACATCATGGTCATCGTCGGTGGGGTCATCCCGCCCGGTGACTTCGACGAGCTGTACGAGGCGGGCGCCGCGGCGATCTTCCCGCCCGGCACCGTCATCGCCGACGCGGCCATCGATCTGCTGCGTAAGCTGGGTGCCTCGCTCGGCCACGAGATCGGCGGCGGAAACCCGGAATGAGCGCTCAGCGCGGGGACGCGCATCCCCGGCTCGGTACCACGGCGGGCGTCGGCGCCCCGCGCAACGAAGGACGCGCCGTGACCAGGGCAGTCCGCACCATCGACGTCGGTGCGCTCGCCCAGGGTATTCGGGACGGGCAGCGCGCGGCGCTGGCCCGGGCCATCACCCTGGTCGAGTCGACCCGTGCCGACCATCGGGAGCTGGCCCAGCAGTTGCTGCTCGCGCTGGGCACCGAGGCGGGCACGGTCGTGTCGAACCGGGTCGGCATCACCGGAGTGCCCGGCGTCGGCAAGTCGACCTTCATCGACGCGCTCGGCATGTACCTGCTGGGCAAGGGACATCGGGTGGCCGTGCTCGCGGTCGACCCGTCCTCCACCCGGACCGGCGGGTCCATCCTCGGCGACAAGACCCGGATGGCGCGGCTGTCGCTCGAGGCCGACGCCTTCATCCGGCCCTCGCCGACCGCGGGCACGCTCGGCGGTGTCGCCAAGGCCACCCGCGAGACCATCGTGCTGCTCGAGGCCGCCGGCTACGACGTGATCCTGGTGGAGACCGTCGGCGTCGGCCAGTCCGAGGTGACCGTCGCCAATATGGTCGACGTGTTCTGCTTCCTCACCCTGGCGCGTACCGGAGATCAGTTGCAGGGCATCAAGAAGGGTGTCCTCGAGCTGGCCGAGCTGGTCGCGGTGAACAAGGCCGACGGCAAGCACGAGATGGAAGCCAAGAGCGCCGCGCGCGAACTCCAGGGCGCGCTGCGCCTGATCCACCCGCACGACGCCCTGTGGCGCCCACCGGTTCTCACCATGAGCGGCCTGGAAGGCCAAGGGCTGGATAAGTTCTGGGACACCGTCCTGGACCACCGCCGTGTCCTCACCGACGCCGGCGAGTTCGCCGAGAAGCGCCGCAGGCAACAGGTCGACTGGACCTGGACCATGGTCCACGATCAGATCCTGCGCCGCCTGGCCGACAATCCGGAGGTCGCCGCCGTGCGCTCCGGGATCGAATCCGCGGTCCGCGAGGGCACCCTCACACCCGCCCTCGCCGCGCAGCGGATTCTCGAAGCCTTCGACTCCTGATCCGGTTTGCTGAATCGTCCGATCACTGCCTGTTCGCGGACCGGTGATCGGGCATCAGGCCAGTTGGCACGGCATGATAGACCGCGCTCTCCGGATTTGCCAGCTGTTGCCTGCGGTGAAATTCGTGGACCGTGGAAGGTGGAAGTGACAGCCTGCGCTCTAGGAGGCACCGATGGCGATCTTCCACCGGGACCGCACGATCGGCAGCGATCGCACCCCCGAGTACGCCACGCGAGGTGACGACGGCCGCTGGCGGCTCACCTGGCTCCCCGAGCGCCCCCTCACCCGCGAGCAGGCCATCGCGGGCCTGCGCCTGGACGAGATCATCAGCGACCCCGCCCTCGTCAACGACCGCATGGCCATCGCCGAGGCCACGAGCTGCGCCGACCGCATCGGCATCATCCTCGAACAGGCCGTCATCCGCCTGTGGAAGCGCACCTTCACCGCCCTGACCCTGTGCGCCCTCGTGCTGACCCGCCTGCGTCTCACGCCCGCCGCCTCGGCCTGAATGCCCGGACCCGGCGGCATCGTTCGAGGTCGCGGGTCAGCCGTGGCCCATGGCACTCATGTCCATGGGTGCGGGCTGCTGACCGGGGGCCAGGACGAGGAACTGGCCCATCATGCCCTGGTCCTCGTGGTGCAGCAGGTGGCAGTGGTACATGTACGGGAACGTCGGGTCGGCGTGATCGGTGAAGCGCATGGCCAGGGTGTAGGTGCGGTAGGGCTCGGTGTAGACGGTGTCCTTCCAGCCGGACAGGGCCGGGGGTGGCGGGTTCCCGTCGACGGCGACGATCTGGAATCGCACGTCGTGGACGTGGAAGTTGTGTGGCCAGTTGTCCTTGTTGCGGACCGTCCAGACCTCGGTCGCGCCGAGCGGGATGGTCATGTCGATGCGGTTCATGTCCATGCGGCGGTTGTTGATCATGAACCACTGCAGGTCGAACGATCGGTTCGGCGCACTGTCCGGGGCGACGAGGGGGAGCAGGGGGATCAGGGTCGCGGGGAGAGCCGGTGCGGGGCGCAGGGTTTCGGCGGCGCGCAGCACCAGGATGTCGAAAGCGTCGTCGAAGCCGAACTCGCGCGCCCGGTCGATACCCGCGCGCTCGGTGATGGGCAGGGACCGTACCGTGACGTTCTTGCCGGGTGACATCGTCACCACGATCTCGGCCCGTTCACCGGGACTCAGCTGGATATCGGTGAGCCGCACGGGTTCCGGGAGCAATCCGCCGTCGGTGCCGATCAGATCGAACCCCCGTCCGTCGGCGAGCGCGAGCCGGTAGAGCCGTCCCGACGACCCGTTGAGCACCCGGAGCCGGACCCGCTGCGTGGTGACGGTGAAGTGGGCGCCGGCGATGCCGTTGGTGACGATGGTGTCGCCGAGCAGGCCGACATCGGTGGGATCGGATTCGTCCAGCGCGCCACCGGCGGTGAACCGGCGGTCCTGGACGACCAGCGGAATGTCGTCGACTCCGTAGTCGTGCGGGAGGTCCAGCGCGTCGGTGTCCTCGTCGTCGATCAGGAAGAACCCGGAAAGCCCCCGCTGGACATGCTTTTCGGTGGCACCGTGCGGATGCGGGTGATACCAGAGCGTGGCGGCGGGCTGCTGGATGGTCCACTCCGGTGACCAGGTCGCCCCGGGCGCGATCATCTGATGCGGACCGCCGTCGAACCGGGCGGGAACGTGCATGCCGTGCCAGTGCACGGAGGTGGCTTCGGGAAGCGCGTTCGTGACGGTGACCGCGACCCGCTCCCCGCGCCGGGCACGCAGGGTGGGCCCGAGGACGTCACCGCTGTAGCCCCAGGTCGGGGTGCGCGTCCCGCGGACCATCTCGGTCCCGCCCTGCTGGGCTCGCAGGGTGAAGCGACGAACTCCGTCGGCGCCCACGACCGGGGCGGCGAGCGGCGGAACGGGCAGTGGACGCGTGGCAGCGGCGGGTGCCGCGGTGCGCACCGCGCAGCCCGTCGCCGCGATCACCGGTGCCAGGGCCATACCGGTGAGAAAACCTCGTCGCGAGACCACGCGTACTCCTTCGTATACCGACGATCCAGAGGGGAGATTCCAGCCTGGACCAGGCGCGACGCCGGAAACTCCGCCGCGTGGCCCGGTTCCCGTGCCGGATTCCGCCCGCCCGGCCCTTGCGGACGCGCCGACTGCGTGCTAGGTCCTGTCTGACAAATGATTACCCGTGGACTCGCGGAGCCAGAGGATCAAGGAAGCCAGGACAACTTCGGCACGGTAGCGGTCGCCGAGCTTGTCGAACCGGGTCGCGATCGCGCGGAACTGCTCGAGGCGGGCGAAGCATCGTTCGACGACGTTGCGGTCGCGGTAGGTGACCTTGTCGAAGGCCGGCGGCCGGCCGCCGAGGGCTCCGCGTCGGTGGCGGTTCGCCGCCTGGTCGCGGCGCTCGGTGATCGTGGCAGCGATGCCCCGGCGCCTCAGCAGATGGCGGATGGCCCTGCCGGAATACGCCTTGTCACCCAGCACACGGTCCGGTGTCGTGCGCGGGCGGCCCGTGCCGAGGCGCGGGGTTGCGGATGCCGTCGAGGACCTGGCCGAACGCCGTCGCGTCGTTGACGTTGCCGGGCGTGAGCACAATCAACAGGGGCAGGCCCCGGCCATCGACGGCGAGATGGACTTTGGTGGTCAGTCCGCCTCGGGAGCGGCCGAGGGCCTGACGCGCCTGCGAGCGCCCCGGATCTTCCAGTTCGTCCCCGTTCGCATCCCCTTTTTGCGGGCGCCGACTGCGTGCTGGTGGACTCGGTAGGCGGTCTGCCACGGCCCGAACCGGTCGGGAAGATCCCGCCACGGAGCCCCGGTCCGCAGCCGCCACAGCACCCCGTTGACCACCTGCCGGTGATCACGCTACGGACGGCCCCGTCGGTCCACCTGAGGCAAAAGGGGCTCTATCCGCCTCCATGCCGCATCCGTCAACTCACCTCGACCTGCCACAAGATCAATTATCAGACCGGCTATAGAGTCCTGCCCGTGGCAAATCATCAGGACGAGACCAGGACGGCCTACGACGGTGTCGTTGAGTTGTACGCGTCGCTGTTCTCAAACCGGCTGGAGACACAGCCCTTCTCCCGGGCCATGATCGGCACCTTCGCCGAACTGGTGCGCGCGACGGGCAACCTGCGGACAGCGGACGTCGGGTGCGGGCCCGGACATCTGACAGCCATGCTGCACGAACTCGGCCTGGACGCCTTCGGACTAGACCTCGCCCCCGGCATGGTCGACCACGCTCGGCAGGCCCATCCGGCGCTGCGCTTCCAAGAATCGCGGATGGAATCCCTGCCGATCGAGGACGCCGCGCTCGGCGGCGTACTGGCCCACTACTCAATGATTCACACCCCTCCGGGAGAACTACCGGAGCTGCTCGCCGAACAGGTACGCGTCCTGGCACCGGACGGTCTGCTCCTGGTCTCCTTCTTCGGGACTGACGGACAAGAACCGGTCCGGTTCGACCACAAGGTGGCGCCCGCCTACAGCTGGCCGGTGGATCGCCTCGCCGAACTGCTGGGCGATGCTGGGCTCGATCCCTTCGCCCGG
Organism: Nocardia sp. NPDC056064; assembly: GCF_042266925.1. Lineage (NCBI taxonomy): Bacteria > Bacillati > Actinomycetota > Actinomycetes > Mycobacteriales > Nocardiaceae > Nocardia > Nocardia sp. NPDC056064. Next base: position 632,243 of record NZ_JBHJWO010000001.1, read on the forward strand.
CTGCTCCACAATCCATCCTCTGATCGGGGCTTCCTCGACGCCCATCTACTGGCCCGCCGTTCGTAGCCACTGCCTAGTCCCCCCCAGCCGATCGGCGCACCTCCGTATTGCCGGCTCAGCCGAATCTCGCTGATCAGACCGGAGTTGTCAGACACCCCCTAGCGCCGAGATCAGGTCACCAGGTCACCTACCGTGGGGGCGTGATCGAGACCCCGACCCGTGCCGCCCGGCTGCTGCGTGTGCTGCCGCTGGTGCTGATCCCGGTCCTGCTGCTGGCCAGCACGTATCCGGGCCAGTACCGGGTGCCCGCGCACTACTGGGCGCTGGCGCTGACGGCGGGTGTGGTGTTCCTCGCCGGGGCGCGATGGCCGCTGGTCACCTCACTGACGCTGTCGGCGCTGGCCGTGCCGATGCTGCGGACGCCCGCGTGGGGCGTGTCCGGGCTGGTGCCGTATCTGGGGGCCGTCGCGCTGGTCGACGTCGTCGCGCGCACCCACCGGAGGTCGACGGTGTGGGTGGCCACGGCGGGCTGGACCGCCGCCGTGGTGCTGGGCCGGGTGGGGCTGCACGACACCTCCATCGGCCGCGCGTCCACGGTGGTCGAGGCCGCGGCCTATGTGGGCCTGCCGCTGCTGCTCGGGCTGTACCTGCGCGGGCAGCGCGATCTGGCGGCGAACCTGCGGATGCGCGCGGCCGACGCCGAGGCCCGCACCCGCGTCGACGAACGCGCCGCGCTCGCCAGGGAACTGCACGATGTGGTCGCCCACCACATCGCCTCGATCATCCTGCGGATCTCGGTGGCCGGACATGTCGTCCGCACCGCCGACCCGCGGGTGGTCGCCGTCCTCGACGATGTGCGCACGACCGCCGCGGCCGCGCTCGCCGATATCCGCCGCCTGCTCGCGGCCCTGCGCGATCCGGCATTCGGCACCGTCGCCCTCGTCGACACCGACGCGGTCGGCACCGAGATCGCCGCCGCGCTCACCCGCACCCGCGCCGCCGGGTTCACCGTCGAGGCCACGATCGCGGCCGAACTCGGCGGGCTCGACGCGATCACCCGGCTCACCCTGCTGCGGCTGGTCCAGGAGTCACTGACCAATGTCATGAAGCACGCCGATCCCACGGTGCCGGTGCGGTTCTCGATCGGCGCGCGTGGGGGCGGACTGGCGGTCGACATCGCCAGCGGCGGTCACGGACCCGCGGTCGTCGTCGGGCACGGCATCGTCGGGATGCGCGAACGCACCGCCCTGGCCGGGGGCACCGTGTCGGCCGGGCCCGACGGGCAGGGCTGGGCGGTCCACGCCTGGCTGCCCGGCACCGCACGAGACGAGGAACTCGCATGATCACGATCCTGCTCGCCGACGACCAGCGCCTGGTGCGTGCCGGGCTGCGCATGCTCATCGAGGACACCACCGATCTGGCCGTCGTCGGCGAGGCGGCCGACGGAGCCGACGCGGTCCGGCAGTACGCCGAACTCGCGCCCGACCTCGTCGTCATGGACCTGCGGATGCCCGGACTCGACGGTGTCGCGGCCACCCGGCAGATCCTCGCGACGGCACCGCGCGCGAAAGTCCTGGTACTCACCACTTTCGACGACGACGAGCACCTGCTCCCCGCCCTCGCCGCCGGTGCCGCGGGCTATTTCGTCAAGGACACCGAGCCCGCGGTGCTGCTCGACGCCATCCGGCGCACCGTCGACGGTGACCTGATGTTCTCCCCGGCCCTGCTGCGCCGCCTGATCACCCGCGCGATCGAGGCACCCACCGCCGAATCCACCCCGGCGCAACCGGATCTGACCGCCCGCGAACGCGAGGTGCTCCGGCTGGTCGGGCAGGGGTACGGCAATCAGGAGATCGCCGAGCGTCTGCACCTCGGGGTGAGCACGGTCAAGACCCACGTCGCCAACCTGCTCGACAAGACCGGCACCGGCAATCGCATCCGCCTGGCGGTGTACGCCTCCAAGCTCACGGAAGGCTGAAAATCGGGCCGTTGCTTTGTGATCCACCACAGAGCTCGCCGCGATGGTGACGAATCGGTGTGAAACAGGTAACGGCAGTGTGATCCGCCCCGATATTGTGACCGGCCGCACTGAGCGGTCTGTTTTCAGTGTGGCGTGTGGAGGTTCGATCGATGAGGTGCCGTAGCGCGGTGTCGGTGGTGGCGGCGATGGTCGTCGCGATGGGTCCGGCGGTGGCCGGTGCGGCGCACGCCGAGGGGCCGGGTGTCACCGTGTCGAACCGGGCCATCGCCATCGACGGGTCCCGCGCCGAGGTCGTCTCGGTCGCCGGGCGCCAGGTGACGGTGCGGATCCATTCCGCCGCCATGGGCCGCGACGTCTCGGTGAAGGTGCAGCGCCCCGCCGACGCCTCGGTGCCGCGTCCCGCGCTGTATCTGGTCAACGGCGCGGGCGGCGGCGAGGACACCGCCACCTGGGAACACAACACCGATGTGGTGGACTTCCTGGCGACCAAGAACGTCAATGTCGTGATGCCGATCGGCGGGGCGTGGAGCTACTACACCGACTGGCGCGAACCCGATCCCACTCTCGGCGTGAACAAGTGGCGCACCTTCTTCCTCGACGAACTGCCCACCCTGATCGACGCCATGTTCCACACCACCGGCCGCAATGCCATCGCCGCCAACTCGATGACGGTCACCTCGGTGCTGCAGCTGGCCATCGCCAAGCCCGGCCTGTTCCGCTCGGTCGCCGCCTACAGCGGGTGCGCGCAGATCAGCGATCCGGTGGGCAGGCAGTTCGTGAACGTGGTCGTCGGGACCGGCGGTGGTGACGCCTCGAACATGTACGGCCCGCCCGGCGATCCCGCCTGGGCCGCCAACGATCCCGTGGTCAATGCCGAGGGCCTGCGCGGCACCAAGCTCTACATCTCCAACGGCAACGGTCTGCCCGGCGAGTACGACAAGCTCGGCGACCCGCACCTGATCACCTGGGGTCCGGTCGGCCTGGCCAATCAGATCGTGGTGGGCGGGGTGATCGAGGCGGCCACCAACTGGTGCACCCAGAACCTGCAGGATCGTCTCGCCGAACTCGACATCCCGGCCACCTTCGACCTGTCCACCCAGGGCACCCATTCGTGGGGCTACTGGCAGAAGGCGTTCAAGAACTCCTGGCCGCTGCTGGCCGAGGGCATGGAGATGCCCGCCTGATCAGTCCAGTTCGAACAGCCGTGCCGCATTGTCGTGGAACACCTTGCGCAGCCAGTCCGGGCCGAGGTCGAGCCGTTCCAGCGCGGTGATCGCCTCGGCGTACGGGTAGGGGATGTTGGGGAAATCGCTGCCGAACAGGATGCGGTCGCCGAAGCGCACCAGGCGCTCGCGTTCGGCGGGCGGGAACGGGGCACCGCCCTCGCTGAAGTCGGTCCAGACCATGGTGGTGTCGAGGAACAGGTCCGGGTACCGCTCGGCCAGGTCGAGGAATTCGGTGTACTCGGGCGTGCCCATGTGCGCGATGATCAGCCGCAGCGACGGATGGCGGCGCAGCAGTTCGGCGATCGGGGCGGGGCCGGTGAATTCGCCGGGGGCGGGCCCGGATCCGCAATGGATGACGATCGGTGTGCGCGACTCGGCCAGGATCGCCCACACCGGGTCCAGCAGCGGATCGAGCGGGGAGAAGGCGCCGACCTGGATGTGCACCTTGAAGACCCGCGCACCCCGGTCCAGCGCCTCGCGGACGTAGTCCGGCGCCGACGGTTCGGGATAGAACGTGGCCGTGTGCAGGCAGTCGGGGGTGCGGGCGGCGAACTCGGCGGTCCACTCGTTGAGCCAGGCACCCATGTCGGGCTTGTGCGGGTAGACCAGTGAGGTGAACGCGCGAACGCCGAACTCGCGCAAGGTCTTCAGCCGGACCTGCTCGTCGTCGCGGTAGGTGATCGGCCACGGCCGGCCGGTGAGCGGGCCCGCCGCGTCGAAGTAGGCCCACACCTTGCGCATCACCTGGTCGGGCATGAAATGGGTGTGCACGTCCACGATCGCGGGCAGGTCCAGGCGCCGGCGGAAGTCGGCGAGATAGGTGGCGGTGTCGACGGTCATGCGGGCTCCTGGCTCAGGCGGCGGGCCAGGGCGCCGACGCGGGTGACGAGACGGTCGAAGAAGGCGGCCGGGTCGGTGCCGATCACGATGTCGGCATTGGGTTCCCGGCCCCACATGCCCGCCCAGTCGGCCACGGTGGTGGCCCGGGTGAGCGTGCCGGTGAGCTCGACGTCGACGGTCGCGGGGCGGGTGACGGCCAGCCCGGGGTCCAGCGCGACGGCGGCGGCGAACGGATCGTGCATGTGCGCCAGATAGCCCAGGTCGTAGAGATGGTGGAAATCGAAATAGAAGCGGACCGCGTCGGTGAGATAGCGCAGCACCGGATCGGTGGCCGCCGAACGCCATTCGGGCGGATGGGTGTGCCCCACCGGCTCGAGCGGCAGGCTGCCCGCGGCCTGCGCCAGCGCCACCAGGTGCTCGGGCCGCATCTCGATGGTCTCGGTGATGTCGAGCGCGCACACCAGCGGCCGCCGGTCGGCCGGTGCCGCCGAGAAGGCGTCGAACACCTCCTTGGCGGCTTCCGGGTCGACGTGGATGTTCCACTCGTTGGTCGGGGTCGTATTGCCCGGATGGTTGAACGCGCCGCCCATGACGACCAGGCGGCGCAGCAGCCGGGGGAGTTCGGGTTCCAGGCGCAGGGCCAGCGCGAGATTGGTCAGCGGGCCGGTGCACAGGCCGATCACCTCCCCGGGCGACTCCCGCACCGTCGCCACCCAGAGTTCGGCCGCCGTGTGTGCCGAGAGCGGGCGCTCGGAGGCGGGCAGTTCGGCATAGCCCAGACCCTGCGGGCCGTGCGTGTCCTCGGTGGTGCGCAGCGGGATCTCCAGCGGCCCGGCCGCGCCGAGAGCCACCTTGATCTGCGGTGCCCGCCCCAGATCCAGGATGGCCAGGGTGTTCGCCGCGACCTGCGCCGTGGGCACATTGCCCGCCGTCGCCGCGATGCCGACGATGCGCGCCTCGGGCGAGGCCAGCAGGTAGAGCAGGGCCAGGGAGTCGTCGATGCCGGTGTCGACGTCGAGGAAGATCTTCTGGGGCACGCACCGAGGGTAGCCGGGCGGACCCGGCCACCCGCCCGGGGTGATCAGTAGGTGGGCAGGGCGAAGTCCTCGGTGTGGCCGAAGAAGATCTTCTTGGTCAGCGGACGCATCGGCCGCGACATCATGACCCGCACGTTCACCTTCGCCAGCGCGGCCATGAGCCGGGTGTTGGGCAGCATCGTCTTGATGCTGCCACCGGGGATCTGCTTGGCCTTGTCCAGGAACGGGGTGATCGCGGCCTGGTAGCGCTGCTGCGCACCGGCCAGATCCCCGGGGGTGGCGGCGATCTCGGCGGCCAGGACGTAGGCGCCGACGATGGCCATGGCCGTGCCCATGCCGGTCAGCGGGGAGCCGCAGTAGCCCGCGTCACCGATGAGGGTGACCCGGCCCGCCGACAGTTCCGGCACGTCCACGCGGGCCACCTCGTCGAAGTAGAAGTCGGTGGCCGTCTCCATGGCCGCCAGGATCTCCGGTGCGCGCCAGCCCGCGTCGGCCAGCTTCGCGCGGATCAGCGCCTTCTGCGCGCCGGTGTCGCGGCGCAGGGCCGGATCGACCTCGGTGCGGAAGGTCATGATGGCCTTGCTGGTGGCCGGGTCGCCGTCGGGCCGGATGCCGATCATCGTGCCGGGAAGCATCCGCATCTGGAACCAGCCCGGTTCGATGCCGTCGGGGCTGGGCATGGTGAAGAACGCGCCGTAGCCACCGAGATTGGTGCTGAACTGCTCCTCGGGGCCGAAGACGAGCCTGCGGGTGGCCGAGTGCACGCCGTCGGCGCCGATCACCAGGTCGAAGCGTTCGGTGCCGCCGCCGGCGAAGGTGACGGTGGCGCCGGTGCCGTCCTGCTCGATGTGCTCGATCCATTCGCCGTAGCGGTAGTCGAGCAGGCCGGTGTCGGCGGCGGCCACCGCGTCGAGCAGTACCTGGTTGAGATCGCCGCGGGTGATCTCGATGTCGGCGACGATGCCCGCGCCGTCGAAGTCCTCCATCGCCATCCGCGCGTACGGCTCGCCGTCGTCGCCGATGTAGGACATCCCGCGCTCGTCGAGCTGGTGCTTCGCGATGGCGTCGAGCAGGCCCATCCGCTCGGCCGCGTCCTTGCTGGGCCCGCGCAGGTCCACCGCCTGGCCGCCCGGGCGGGGGGCTGTGGCCCGCTCGACCACCGTGGTGCGGATACCGCTGCGCAGCAACTGGAGTGCGACCGCGTTGCCCGCGATCCCGCCGCCGGAGACCAGGACGTGCAGGGAGGTGGTGGTCATGATGTGTTCCCATCTGATGAACGAATGTCTTAGACATATGTCTAACACACGGCTGGCACGAATGTCTAGAACAAATGTCTAAGACGCTCGGGTAGGGTGGTGACCATGGGTAATCGAGAAGATCTCCTGGCCGGCGCGCGCAAAGTGATCCTGGAGCGCGGCGTGGCCAAGGCGACCGCGCGCGACATCGCCGCGGCGGCGGGCGTGAGCCTGGCCGCCATCGGCTACCACTTCGGGTCGAAGGACCGGCTCGTCACCGAGGCGCTCGCCGACGCGCTCGGCACCGCCATGGGTGACGGCATGGACGCGCTGATCGCCGCGGGCGCCGGGACGTCACCGCTGGCCGGATTCACCACACTGTGGAACGGGATGCCCGAGGTCTTCGCGGGCAACCACGAGGCGATGCTGGCCAGCCTGGAGAACATCGTGCGGATCGTGCGCTCGGAGGAGGCGCGCGCCCAGCTGGGCGATCAGCTCGGCGGCGCGGTCGCCGACATCGCCGCCTCGGTCCGGGCCGCGCATCCCGAACTCGACGAGCACCAGGCCACCGCCCTCGGTCAGCTGTATTTCGCGTTGGTCCAGGGGCTGGGCGTGCTCTGGCTGCTGACGCCGGGGGAGGGGCCCGACGGAGATCAGCTGGCTACGGCGGTGCGGGCGCTCGCGGGCAACTGAACGCCTGCGCGATGTGGGTTGGATCCGCGTCGGCTGGTCAGTGGCGGTGGTCCGCGGCGTCGATCCAGTACGGCTGCGCGGACCCGTAAGGCGGTGCGGGCCAGCGGTAATCGTCGTAGCCGAGCAGTGCGGGTGCCGCCGTTGTCGTCATCGCGTGTGTGATGGTCGCCGAGGCGGACGGCGCGGCCGGTGCGGGGTGGTCGGGCTCGCGTCCACCGGCACCCAGCAGCCAGGACGCGGTGCGGGCCAGCGAGACGCGGACGGTGCGGCCGAGCCCGTCGCCGGAACGCGCCGCCAGCGCGTCGAGCACGCCCGCGGCGAGCAGATAACCGGAGCCGTGGTCGAGCGCTTGCGCGGGCAGCGCGCCGGGACGATCCGTGTCGCCCTCGATGAGCGAGATCCCGGCTGCCGCTTGAACGATGCTGTCGAACCCGCGCCGCTCACCCCACGGCCCGGCGGCGCCCCAGGCCGACACCGAGGCCACGATCAGTCCGGGGCGCCCGGCCGCGCGGACCCCGGCCCTGGCGAGCGCGCCCGGCCGGTACCCCGTGACCAGCACATCCGCGGCGTCGAGCAGGGTCTCGAATCCCGCGAGATCGGTGCGCAGATCCAGCAGCGTCGACCGCTTGCCCTGGCAGGTGTCGAGGAACTGCCAGTCGATCTCGGGTAGCCGGGGCGGATCGACGCGCAGGACATCGGCGCCGAGCAGGGCCAGGGTGCGGGTGGCGACCGGGCCCGCGAGAACCCGCGTCAGGTCGAGCACTCGCAGACCGCGCAGCGGCAGCGGGGATTCCGGAGTGTGGCGTTCGGTCCAGGAGCCGGGTGACGGCCCGACTGCCGGGTCGCGGTGTTCGATCGCGACGAGCGCGCCGCTCGCGGCCGCCCGGCCCATCGGGCTTTCGGCCCACTCGTCCTCGGTTCGCAGCCGCACGGCGATGGCACCGGCTTCCGCCGCGGCCGCCTCGACCTCCGCCGCCGCCGAGGTGCGCAGCCGCGCGCGAGCCTGCTCGGCGGTCGCGTCGGCGGGCAGCTCGAGTACCGCAGCCAGCCGGTCGCGGTGGTGGGGATAGTTGGCGTGGGTGCGCACCCAGCCGTCGGCGGTCGGGAAGAACCCGGAGAGCGGGGCGAAGACCTGGGGTGCGGTGTCGTGGTGGCGGAACAGCCGCTCGCTGGAGAACGCCGCGGCGATCCGGTCGGGATCGAGCCGGATCGGCACACTCGCCTGACCTCGCGTCGCGCGCAAGCGGTTCGCAGCCGCCTGCAGCGCGCCGACCGAACCCGCGGCCAGTGCCCAGACCGGTAGCGTGGCGGCGAGCCGGGCGCCGGGACCTGGCCCGTCGGGCAGGTCCGACGCGGGCACGCCCAGCCCGGCCTCGTAGGCGTGCAGAAGGTCTCGCGCGGCGGTCACCCCGACCAGCCTAGCGACCGCGACAACGGGTGAGGAGTGTGAGGTGGGCGTGAATACCGCTGCCGGGGAATGGGTTCGGGTGCTGCGGCCGGAGCCCGCGCCGCACCGGCGACTGGTGTGCTTCCCGCCGGGCGGCGGATCGGCCCCGTACTACCGGACACTGAGCGCGCGCCTCGGGCCCGGCGCCGAGGTGAGCGCGGTGCAGTACCCCGGCCGCCAGGACCGGCTCGGCGCCCCGCTCGTCACCGACCTGCACGAACTGGCCGACCACATCGCCGCGGCCCTGCTCGCCCAGCCGGGTCCGGCACGGGTGCTGTTCGGCCACAGCATGGGTGCCACGGTGGCCTACGAGACGGCCCTGCGCCTCGACGCCGCCGGGCAACCGCCGCACGCGCTGATCGTCTCCGGGCGACCCGCGCCCGCCTACGAAGAAACCGGCACCCTGCACCGGGCCGATGACGCCGTGCTCATCGACGATCTGGAACGCCTCGCCACCGACCCGGCGTCGGTGGCCGTCCTGCGCGCCGAACCGGGCCTCGCCGAACTGGTACTGCCCGCGCTGCGCGCCGACTATCAGGCGGTGGAAACCTACCGGCAGCGTCCGGCACCGGCCCTGCGCTGCCCGGTCCTCGCCCTGATCTCCACCGCGGACCCGACCACCACGGTGGCCCAGGCCCAACAGTGGGCCCAGGTGACCGACGGCGACTTCACCCTGCGGACCTTCCCCGGCGGGCACTTCTACCTCGACGACCAGCCCGGCGCGGTGGCCGAGGCGATCACACCGCACCTGAGCTGATCCGGCGCTGCCGGTGGTGCAGGCGCGCGTACCCGATCCACGACGCCAGCACCGCCGTCGCGGCGAGCAGCCGGACCAGACCGAGCGCGCTGTCGGGATAGATCACCCCGGTCAGGTAGTGGTCGATGAACCCCGCCGCGGGCAGTTCCGACACTGCGGCCTGCCTGCGCGCCCAGTTCTCGGCGTGGGTCAGCGGGCAGTCGAAGCCGATCAGAATGGTGCCGAACCCCCAGGCCACGGCGATCGCGTGCGCGCCGATCGTGCGCGGCCACCGCCACGCCAGGAAACCACCGGCGACCACGTACGCGATGAACGCGACGTGGGTGACGGCGATCAGATCGGCCAACACCCGGTACGGCACCTGTTCAGGATATGTGTGCCGTCACCGACCGGAATCATGATCGACATTCCGGTTCGGCATCGCTTGGATCGCGGGTCACCAGGGCGAGGGCCGGTAATCCTTCAGGAAACAGCCGTACAGGTCGACGCCGTTCTCGCCCTGCACGATCGGGTCGTAGACGCGGGCCGCGCCGTCGACGAGATCGAGCGGGGCGTGGAAGCCCTCCTCGGCCAGGCGCATCTTGGTGTAGTGCGGGCGCTCGTCGGTGATCCAGCCGGTGTCGACGGCGGTCATCAGGATCGAGTCGGCCTCGAACATCTCCAGCGCGCTGGTGCGGGTGAGCATGTTCAGCGCGGCCTTGGCCATATTGGTGTGCGGGTGGCCCGGACCCTTGTAGCCGCGGCCGAACTGGCCCTCCATCGCCGAGACGTTCACCACGTACTTGCGCTTGCCCGCCGCCGCGGCCATCGCCGGCCGCAGCCGCGAGACCAGGATGAACGGCGCGACCGAGTTGCACAGCTGCACCTCGAGCAGTTCGGTGGCCTCCACCTCGCCGACGGTCTGCACCCAGCTGTTGGTGTGCGCCAGGTCCGGGACCAGCCCGCCCGCGTCGATCGCCACGCCGCGCGCGATGCGCTCGGGCGTCGCCGACCCCGCGACCAGGGCCAGTTCGGCCACGTCACCGGCCGACAGCGACGGGGTCAGCGAGGCGGTCAGCGCGGTCGGATGCGCCTGCATCGTCTTGCCGAAGGTGACCATCTCGGGCAGCGTGCCCGCGGGCAGCGGCGCGGTCTCGGCGTCGACCAGGGCGCTGTAGGCGCCCGCCGAGCGGCGCACGGTCTGGGCGGCGTTGTTGATCAGGATGTCCAGGGGGCCCTGGGCGGCTACATCGTCGGCCAGGGCGACCACCTGCGCGGGATCACGCAGATCGATGCCGACGATCCGCAGCCGGTGCAGCCAGTCGGCGCTGTCCTCCATGGCGGCGAAGCGGCGGATGGCGTCGTTGGGGAAGCGGGTGGTGATGGTGGTGTGCGCGCCGTCGCGCAGCAGGCGCAACGCGATGTACATGCCGATCTTGGCGCGGCCGCCGGTGAGCAGGGCGCGCTTGCCGGTGAGGTCGGTGCGCGCGTCGCGCTTGGCGTGGCTCGATGCCGCGCACTCGGGGCACAGCTGGTGGTAGAACGCGTCGACCTGGGTGTAGCGCTGCTTGCAGATGTAGCAGGGGCGCGGCTTGAGCAGTGTGCCCGCGCTCGCGCCGGTGGTGGCCGAGCTGATCGGGATGCCCGCGGTCTCGTCGTCGATGCGCTGCGGTGAGCCGGTCGCGGTGGCGGCGATCACGGCGCGATCGGCGCTGGCGACCTGCTCGCGCGCCTCGATGCGGCGCCGCTGCTTGAGCTTTTTGAACATGTGCCCGACGGCGCGCTGCACCGCGATCGAGTCAGGGTGTTCCTTCTCCAGGTGTCCGGCCTGTTCCAGCACCCGCAAACAGGTCGCCAACTCGTCCGGATCGATCGTCTTCTCGGTCATCGGGGACTGCGGCATTCCTTCGTGCGGGGGCGTGGGCGCCCTCTATTGTCGCATTGGCCGCGTGCCGTACCCGCTGGGTATCGTGGTCTGCCGCTGCCGCAACCGCGCGGCACCCCGACGAACGCGACGGAGCAGCCCGATTTCCCCGCTGGATACCGACACCGCAGACGCGCCACGCAGGCGCAGGCTCGAACCCGACGAGCGCCGCGCGCAGATCCTGGCCTGTGCCATCGACATGTTCGGCGAACGCCCCTACGCGGCGGTGTCGACCGCGGAACTCGCGCAGCGCGCCGGTGTCGCGCGCGGCCTGATCAACCACTATTTCGGCAACAAGCGTGACCTGTATCTGGCCGTGGTGCGCCGCATGGTGACCCTGCCGCGCGCGGAGAAGGTCTCGATCCCGCAGGGCACCCCGCGCGAACGGGTCGACTCGATCGTGGGCTGGCTGCTCGACACCATCGCCGAGCACGGCACCACCTGGGTGAAGGTGACCAGCCACGAAGGCGTCGGTGACGACCCGGAGGTCCAGCAGATCCTCGACCAGGCCGACGACGCCGCCGCCGAACGCATGCTGATGATGATCGGCCGTGCCGATATGGCAGACGATGCACGTTTGCGCGCACTGATCCTCGCCTACGCGGGCATGGTGAAGGTCGCCGGTCGTGAGTGGATCACCCGCGGCACGCTGACCAGGGAGCAGGTGCACCGGCTGCTGGCCGACACCCTGCTCACCGTGATGACCGAGACGATGCCGGTGGTGCGCGGCTAGCCGTCGTGCCCGCGCGTCGGCGGCATCTCGATGTCGCGGACGCTGTAGCGCTGCGGTCCGCGATGACCGGGAGCGTGCCCGCTGCGGCCGTAGGCCACTTCGATGTGCTGTTCGCGGCGGTGCTCGAACAGCAGTGCCCCGGCCCCGCCGAGCAGGAACACCGCGGTCCCGATCGCGCCGACCACGGCCCAGCCGATATTGCCGGAGCCCGCGGCGACGAGCGTGCACGCCAGGCCGACGACGCCGATCGCGCACGCGATGATGCCGGGCACGTTGTAGTCGTCGGCGAGCAGATCGCCCGCCTGCGCGTGCCAGGCCCGCTGGTCTGCCGAAGGGGTGCTGCCGGACATGGGGTCCTCCTCGCGATCTCGGGCTGCGCGCCGGTCCCCCTGATGACCAGCATGGACCCGTACCCGCTGGTCGGGCAAAGGGGTTTGCCGGTTCGTTACCCGGGTCGATGTCTGTCGAGCCGGTGGTGTGCCCGCGCTGACACATTTGCCGGTTGTGCTGAACTCACCGATCACCAGTCCTTATCCTCGTCGCGTAACCCGGCGTCGCGAGCGGGCTCGTTCGCGTGGCCGGGGACAGATTTCGACAGAGGGACCCGGGGTTGATGGCACGGTACGAGCAATGGGACGACGACCCCGAGGAGGACGTGGACGATCGCCGGTGGAACGGCCAGCGCTGGCCGCACGCGAGCACCGACGACGGCCACGGGGGACGGGCGGCCGACCAGCCCCGGGTGAACCCGTACGCCATGGTGGCGCTGGCGGCCGCGCTGGTGCTGCTGTTCCCGATCGCCATCGTGTTCGGGCTGCTGTCGTTCGGGCATCCGCGCGGACGCGGGATCGCCGTGCTGGCGCTGCTGCTCGGCATCGCTGAGGTCGCCGCGGTGGCGACGGTGGGGCTGGCCGTGTACGGGGGCTTCGAGGTCTCGCTGCCCAACCTCGCCCAGTCCACCGCGACGACGACGGCACCGACACCGGTGGTCTCGGCACACGGCACGCCCGCGGCGACCGGTGCGGTGCCCGCGGTGGTGCCGAGCCCGGCGGCCAACAGCGTGGTCCTGAAGGGCACGCCGTGCGCGGCCGAGCAGGCGGGCCTGCTCGGGGTTTCCGCCGACGGCGCGACGCTGCTGTGCCTGCGCTCGGGTGACACCCACAGCTGGTCGGGCCCGTTCCGGGTCTCCGGCGCGTACTACGAGGCGGGCGCGCGCTGCGATCCGTCGGTGGACAAGTCCGGCCGCACCGCCGACGACCACGCACTGGTGTGCGAGGGCAAGGCGGGCAGCGGCAGCTGGGTGCCCTGGACGACCGAATAGCTCAGTCGGACTTCTTGGCCCGGCTGGGCTGCACCCGCGGGGGTTCGTTGGGCATCTTCGGATACTGCGGCGGCCACGGCGCGTCCATCAGGCCACCGGCCAGGTCGCGCTCGGACATCTCCAGCAGCGGGGCGATCGACTGCGGTGGGCGGTCGGCCCACGGGTCGCCACGTTCGGCCAGGCGCGCGGGCACCGTCGCGAGGGTGAGTTCGTCGGGCACCACGGTGTCGAGTTCGGCCCAGTCGATCGGCGTCGAGACCTGCCCGCCGACCTTCGGCCGCACCGACCACGCGCCGAACACCGTCTTGTGCGGGGCGTTCTGGTTGAAGTCCACGAACACCCGCGACCCGCGTTGCTCCTTCCACCACTGCGCGGTGATCTCCTCGGGATAGCGCCGCTCGAGCTCGCGCGCCATGGCCACCGCCGCGGCGCGCACCTCGTAGCCGTCCCAGCGGGGTTCGAGCGCGGCGTAGATGTGCAGACCGCGTGAGCCGGAGGTCTTCACCCGGCTCTCGATGCCGAGTTCGGCCAGCAGCTCGCGGGTGCGCACCGCGGCGAGGCGCAGATCGTCGAAGCCGATGCCGGGGGAGGGATCGAGGTCGATCCGCAGTTCGTCGGCGATCCGCAGGTCGGGCACGTGGTTGGGCCACACGTGGAAGCCCAGGCAGCCCTGGTTCACCGCCCAGAGCACGTGCGCGAGATCGTGGGCGACCAGGGCGTCGCTGGTGGTGCCGTTGGGGGTGGACACCTCCACCGTCCGCAGCCAGTCCGGCGCGGACTTGGGCACCCGCTTCTGGAACCACGACTTACCCGAGGCGCCGTCGGGATAGCGCTCCAGCAGCAGCGGGCGGTTCCCGATCACCGCGAGCAACGGCCCGGCCACGGCCTGGTAGTAGCGGACCAGGTCGAGCTTGGTCTCCCCGCGCTTGCTGAAGTACACCTTGTCCGGATGACTGATCGACAGCGTGCGGCCGTCGACCTCGATCTCCACCGCGGCGCTCACCGGTGCGCTCCGAAGATCGCGTCGAGTTCGGCCGGGGCGACCTCGTCGAGCTGGGCGTAGGTACACGACTCGGGGGTGCGGTCGGCGCGGAAGCGGACCAGCCTGCCGCCGTGACGGAACCGCCCCGACTGCACGTGCTCGTAGCGCACCTCGGCGACCAGCTCCGGGCGCAACGCCACCCACGACAGATCCTTGCCGCCGGACCAGCGACTCAGCCCGCCGGGCATCTTGCCACCGGCCTCGGCCTGGGCGACCGCGTCGGCCCAGTCGCGCCACGGATGATTCTCCAGCGCGTTGTCCCGCAGCGGCGCGAGTTCACCCAGCAGTTCGCGGCGGCGCGCGGCGGTGAAACTCGAGGCGACCCCCACGTGGTGCAGGTTGCCCTCGTCGTCGAAGAGCCCCAGCAGCAGCGAGCCCACGCCCTCGCCGTCCTTGTGCATCCGGTACCCGGCGACCACGCAGTCGGCGGTGCGCTCGTGCTTGACCTTGAGCATCACCCGCTTGTCCTGCAGATACGGCAGGTCGTCGGCCTTGGCCATCACCCCGTCGAAACCGGCACCCTCGAACCGGGTGAACCAGTCCTGGGCGATGTCGGGGTCGTGGGTGATCGGGGTGAGGTGGATGCGCCCCGGCGCGGCGTCGAGCAGCGATTCCAGGGCGCGTCGGCGCTCGGTGAACGGGGCGGTGGTGAGGTCGCGGTCGTCGAGGGCGAGCAGGTCGAAGGCGACGAAACTGGCCGGTGTCTCCGCGGCCAGTTTCCGCACCCGCGACGCCGCCGGATGCAGGCGCTGCTGCAGGGTGTCGAAGTCCAGGCCCTGGTCGGTGACGACGACGATCTCCCCGTCGACGACACAGCGCGGCGGAAGTGCGGCTTTCAGCAACTCGGCCAGCTCGGGGAAGTACCGGGTGAGCGGGCGGTCGTTGCGCGAGCCGAGTTCGATCTCGTCGCCATCGCGGAACACGATGCAGCGGAACCCGTCCCATTTGGGCTCGTAGCTCAGGCCGGGATCGCGGGGCAGCGACGGCGTGGACTTGGCCAGCATGGGGCGCACTGGCGGCAGCACCGGTAGATCCATCGATCCTCCTCGCGGGTGGGGTTCACCCGTGTCGACGATGCGAGCACGCCCGATTCATCGGTGTGGATCCGATCGTAGGGCCGAGGACCGACAGGAACCGGGAGCTCAGCTGTCGAGCCAGCCGTGTTCGTCGGCGAAGGTGGTGAACCGGTCGCGGATGGTGATGATCTCGGCGGCGGTGAGCGCCGGGGAGGCCTCCAGCAGCAGCTCGGTGATCTGCCTGCGCATGTCCTCGGACCCGAGCCGCTGGCCACCGGCCTTGCGGCCCTTGGCCGTCGACGGCGCCTGACCGACCGCGGTCAGATTGATCGCCTTGGGCCCGCGGTCACCCTCGGTGACATCGAACTCGAAGATCCGGCCCTGGCGCAGCTCGTCCTCGTCGAGGCCGATGTCGTTGACATGGACGAACACGTCGGGCCCGCCGTCGTCGGGCCGGATGAACCCGAATCCCCGTGACCCGTCGAACGACACCAATTTCCCGATGGACACCAACCAGCTCCTCAGCTCCGCTTCCCGACGCCTACTCTAACGTGGCATTTGGGCGTTTTACCCGGAAAGTGGTCAGCCGACAGACGGCGGTCACAATCGGGTAACTTTGCGTTGATCTCCACTCGTTAGCGTTCCGAATCTGTTCGGCGTGGCGTGGAGGTTGCAGGCGAGTGTTCGACCCCGGTGTACCCGTGCCGCGACCGCGCCCGGCACACGTGCCGCTGGCACCGGCCCAGGAGCGGATGTGGCACGCCGCCCGCCTGGGCCGCTCGGCGGACTGGAATGTCGCGCGGGCCATGCGATTGCGCGGCACCGGCATCGACGTGGCCGCGCTGCGATCGGCGCTGGAGCTCCTGGTGCTGCGGCACGAACCGCTGCGCACCCGCTATCCGATGACCGCTGCCGGTCCCGCCCAGGTCGTCGCCGACCCCGCCGCGCTCGACCTCGACGTGGCCGAACGCGCCGTCACCGAAGCCGAACTCGCCGCCACGATCGCGGATCTCGCGGGCCGGGCCTTCGACCTCACCCGCGACCTGCCGGTGCGGGCACGAGTGCTCGTCCTCGGTCCCGACGAGGTGGTGCTGGTGCTGGTCGTGCACCACATCTCGGTCGACGGCCGGTCGATGGGCCCGCTGATCCGCGATCTGGTCACCGCCTACCTGGCCTGCCGCGCGGGCACCGCCCCCGCCTGGGCGCCGCTGCCGTTCAGCTACATCGACTACACCCTGTGGAAGCACGACCGGCTCGGCGACTTCACCGACGAGTGGAGCCGGGCCACCCACCAGCTGCGCTACTGGGCGAATGCGCTGGCGGGCAGGCCCGCGCCGCTGAGGTTGCCCGCGCGCGAACACCTCTCGCCACCGGCGGACCCGGCGGCGGGCGCGCTGATCGCACTGTCCTTCGACGCGCGCACCCACGTGGGGCTGCTGCGGCTGGCCCAGGACGGCCGGGCCAGCCTGTTCATGGTGCTGCAGGCGGCCTTCGCGGTGACCGTCGGCGCGTTCGCGGGCAGCGCCGACGTGACGGTGGCGACCGCGGTGTCCGGGCGCGAGCACCGGCTGCTCGACGAGCTGGTCGGCAACTTCTCCGACGATGTACTGATGCGCGTGCGCCTGGACCGCGCCGCCGATGTCGAGGAGCTGCTCGAGCAGGTCCGGCGGGTCGCGCTGGCCGCCTACGCCCACCCCGACACCCCGAACCCGAGGCTCGAGCGCTGCCTGCTCCAGGACGCCGCCCTCCCGCTGTTCCAGGCGACACTGATCCTGCAGCGTGCCGCGACGCCCGCTGTCGCCTCCGCCGAACCCGCTGCCGCACAGGCACTGTCGATAACCGAGATCCCCACGGGCGTGGTGCGGGCCAAACACGATCTCGAGTTCGGCCTGACCGACCACTACGACCCGCTCGGCGCGCCCGCCGGAATCGACGGCTCGTTCTGCTATCCGCTCGCACGCTTCGACGAGGAGACCGCCGCGCGGTTCGTCGACCGCTTCCGTGGCGTGGTCGCGCTGCTGGCCGACGGCTACCGCGGCCCGCTGACCGCGCTGCCGGCCACCACCGGCCGTCGCCGGTCGGTGGGCACCGCCCGCCGGGCAGCCCGGATACTGCTCTGATCAGCCCCGTTCCAGCGGCAGCCCCGCGTCACGCCAGGCGACGATGCCCCCGTCGAGGCTGAACGCGTCGAATCCGGCCCGCCGCGTCACGGCGGCGAAGCGCTGGGAGGTCTCGCCCACCGGGCACACGAACACCACCGGCCGCGACCGGGGAAACGGAATGCCCTGGGTGAGCAGGTCGTCGAGCTGGTCGTCGCGAATGTTCACCGCGCCGGGGACGTGCCCGACCCGATAGGCCATCGCGCCGCGGGTGTCGACGACGGTGGGCCTGCCGGTGCGGTCGAGCTCGGCCAGTTCGGCGGGGGACAGCGCCGGGGCGGCGTCCCCGGGACCCGGCGCCGCGGGCGCGGCGGGCTTGCCGAACAGATCGGGCCTGCGCTGGGCGATATAGGACAGATACGGTTCGAGCCGGTCGCAGACGATGAGCACGGCCACCAGCGGCCTGCCCGCGGGCCGGGGCGCGGCCGCGAGCGCGCGCAGGGCCGCCGCGTAGGCCGCGCCGCTGGTCGGTCCGGCGAGGACCCCGAAGCCGTGGGCCAGGGTGAGGGTGGCCTCGATCGCGGTCGCGGAATCGACGGTGACGATCTCGTCGTAGAACCCCGGCTGGAACAGCCCCACCTCCCACATCTCGCGCTCGGACCGGATGCCGGGAATGAAGTCGAACCGGTCGGAGACCACCCCGACGGTGCGCAGCGCGCGATGGTGGGCGCGCAACGCGGTCGCGGTGCCGCGGGTCGAGCCGGTGGTGCCCAGGCCGCCCACGAGATAGTCCAGGGTGGCGATCCCGGCCGCGGCGAGGTCGGCGGCGATCTCGGCGCCGGTGCCGTCGTGATGGGCCGCCACATTGCGCTCGCTGGTGTACTGCGAGGGATGGAACCAGCGCCCCGGCGCCTGACCGATCGTCTGCTCGATCACCGCCGAGACATCGTCGGCCGCTTGCGGATCGGGGCATTCCGACAGTCCGGGCAGCTCCACGATCTCGGTGCCGAGCAGCTGCAACAGCTGACGGACCTCGGTGACCCGGATGCGATTGGTCACCGCGCGCAGCGGCACCCCGTGCAGGGCACCGAGCACCCGCAACGCCTTGGCGGTATTGCCGCTGGACGCCTCGATGAGCGATCGGCCCTCGGCGGTGATCCCGGCGAGGTCGTCGCGGATCATCGCCCAGGCGACCCGGTCCTTCACCGAACCGAACGGGTTGTGCGACTCCAGCTTCGCGTACAGCTCGACCTCGGCGAGCCCGTGCACCGCCGGATCGAGCCGGAGCAGGGGAGTGTCACCGATCAGCTCGGTGATGTGGGAGTAGATCATCACCGCTCCCCGGGCCGGTATCCGGCATCGGGGCACAGCACGTATCCGGCGTCCGCGCGCGTCACCGCCACCTTCACCGGGATCGGATGCATCGCGGCGCTCGCCGCCGACAGGTCCGTGAGATAGGCGGCGGTATTGGCGAACACCACCGCGTCGCCCGGCACGGGCAGCTGCTCGACGCGGACCTGGCGCTGGGTCACCAGGTCCCGTTCCAGGCACAGGTGTCCGGCGAAATACACCCCGGCGGGACCGGTTCCGGTCGCTTCGGTGAGCACGATCGGGTCGATGAGCACCTCCTGATCGGCGGCGGTGACGGTGTCGCGACTCAGATTCAGATGCACCAGCGTCGCGCCGGCACCGGTCCATTTGACGAATTCGACCTGGGCCACGGTGATCCCGGCCCGATCCACGAGCGCCTTGCCCGGTTCGAGCCAGAGTTCGAGCAGGTTGTCGGCGAGCACCCGGCTCAACGCGCGGCCGCCGTGCCCCGGCAGCGGCGCCGCGAGCAGCTCGGCGAGCAGGGCCGGAGCCGGATCGATATTGGCGTACTTGTGGAACACCGCGCGCCCGTGCACCGCGCCGTCGCTCACGTGATAGCCGAAGGTGTTGCCGCCCCAGTGCAGCGCGGGCCCCTGACCGAGCAGGCCCGCGCGCAGGGCGGTGTCGTAGGCGTCGTACCCGGTGGGGTCGCCGGTGAAGACCTGGCGCAGCCCACCGCCGATGTCGAGCACCGTCGGTGCCAGGCCGCGCGCGTAGGCACGCTCCACCAGTTCCAGGCAGTCCGCGACCGCGCGCACCCGCTCCGCGGTCGAGGCGGTGTCGAGATGGAAGGCGAACCCGCGCAGGCGCAGCCGGTCCCGATGCCGCACGAGCAGATCCAGCGCGCTGTCGATCTCGGCGAGGTCGATCCCGAACCGGCTCGGCGCGCTGCCCGCGAACCCCGACACCCGCACCAGCACCGCGGCCGGACCGAGCCCGGCGAGGGTCTCGAGCTCCCAGAGATTGTCGACATTGACCGTCACTCCCGCCGCGCCTGCCGCCGTGAGCAGCGTGATGCCCTTGGGTCCGGTGACCTCGATCCGCTCGGCCGCGAACCCCGCCGCCCGCGCCGACCGCAGCTCCGGCACCGACGCGACATCGATACCGATGCCCGCCTGCGCCGCGGTCCGCGCGAAGGCCGCGGAGCGATTCACCTTGTGCGCGTAGCAGATCCGGTAGCCGAGTCCGGCGGCGTCGAGCACGCCGCGCAGGGCGGCCAGATTGGCGGCGAACACCTGCGGGAACACCAGGTGCAGCGGTGACCCGAACCGGCGCAGCGCTTCACGCACCGCGGCCCGGTCGTCGACGAACGCGGCGACCAGCGGGGCGAGGGCGGCGGGAACGGCGGGCGGGGTCATCCCACCGACGCGCCGGGCAGCGGCGCGGGCGCCTCGTCGACGGGGTTGTAGCCGCCGTCGCGCAGTGCCTCGAAGACCCGGGACCGATGCCGTGGGCTGCGGATGCGCGCCGCCACCCGCTTGGACTCCAGATCGATCTCGAGCACCGGGATCTGCATCGACTCCAGCAGCGCGGTGATGGTGCGCACGCAGTGCTTGCAGCTCATGTCGGGCACGAAGAAGACACCGTCGTCGCCGTGCGACGTGGCCGGTGGGGCCGGGGAGGTGTCGGTGACGAGTTCGACCGTGCCCGCCAGGTCGGCGAAGGTCTCGACGAAACGGTCCACGACCGCCGCGAGCACCGATGACCCGCCGGTGTCGGCCGCCGCCGGGCACGCGGGGACGGTGCCGGGCGCCAGCAGCGCGTACTGGCGCGAGATCAGATCGAGGTCGTCGTGATACTTCGCGACGGCGGCCTCGGTGTCGAGTCCCTCCTCGGTCGTGGCGCGGCGCATCACCGCATGGGCGTCGGCGACGGTGGTGTCCTTCATCGCACGCAGCAGCGCGAGCGACTCGGCGGTGTAGCGCACCCGGCCGCCGGGCAGGGTCTCCAATCGCACCGGGATCATCCCGCGACGGAACGTGGAGGCTTGCAGTTCCCAGAACCACCGCGTCGCGACCGCGGCGAAGATCCCCGAATCCCGCAGGCCGGTGGCGAATTCGACGATGCCGCGATAGGGGGTGTCCCCGGCGATGAGCCCGTGCTGCACCAGCGCCCGCCCCGCCGCCTCGATCCCGACGCGGACGATCTCGACCGGCTCGTGATCGGTCGTGGTGCCCAGCAGCACCGCCCGGTCCGGCGCCGGGAGCGCGGCGGCCCGCTCGGCCAGGCCCGATCCGGCCACCGCGCGCCACAGCGCCAGCACGGTCTCCCTGGCGACGACGGCGAGTTCGGGCCCGGCACCCGCGGCGTGGACGTACCCCGTGTTCGGGATACCCGCCGAATCGGTCCAGGTGAGCCGGTGGGTGGCGCTGGTGACCTGCTCCGGCAGGCACGGCCGCATGAACCGTTCCAGATACAGCCGCTGGGATTCGGTCAGCGCCCGCCCGGGTTCCGGCCGTAAGGCACTGGCGCGCACTGTGATCCGCACCGTCACAGCGGCCTGGGTGGCGGCGAACAGTCCGGGCTCGGCCAGCCGGGCCAGGATCCGGGCCGTGGCGCGGCGATCGTAGTTCTGCGCGGGAGGCGTACCCATCAGTGCTCCTCGGCTCGGGGACAGGTCGTGGCTCAGCGCCGGTGACCGGCGATACCGGCCACACAGTCGAGGAAACGGTCGATCTCGTCGAGGGTGTTGTAGAGATGGGTGCTCACCCGCACCGAACCGGCCCCGTCCTCGGCCGCGGGCACACAGTGCGCACCCGTGCGGACCAGGAAACCGTCCTCGGCCAGCACGAATCCGAGATCGGCCGCGCTGATCCCGTCGAGGGTGAACGAGACGATCCCGTAGCCGACAGCACAGTCCGCGTGGGCGGGTCCGGGCAGGAACTCCAGCCCGGGCAGCGGGCGCAGGCCCTCGACCAGACGCAGCGTCAGTTCCTGGTTGTGCGCGGCGATCGCGGGCAGGCCGATCTCGTCGAGCAGATCGAAAGCCGGTGCGAGTGAGAGGATTCCGGGCAGGTTCAGCGTCCCGCCCTCCAGCAGCGCGGGCATCCCGGACCCCCGCAGACCCGCCTCGGTGACCCGCACGCCCGACCCACCCCCGGGCAGGAACGGCCGCAACCGCTCGTGCACGCGCCGATGGCAGTACAGCAGCCCGACCCCGGGCGCGCCTAACATCTTGTGCCCGGCGAACACGGCGAAATCGGCACCGAGCGCGGTGAGGTCGACCGGCAGGTGACCGCCGCTCTGCGAGCAGTCGAAGCACAGCAGGATCTCCGGATCGATCCGCCCGCGCAGCTCCTCGAGCGTGGTCAGCCCGCCGTACACGTGATGCAGGTGCGTCGTGGTGATCAACCGTGTGCGCGGACTCACCTGGGCGAGGATGTCGTCGATGTCGGACTCGCCGGCGCGGGTGCTGCGATACGGCCGCAGCACGATCCGGCGGCCGAAATGCGCGAGGGTGTCGCGCAACTGATGCCAGGGCAGCACATTGGCGGCGTGATCGGCGGGGCTGTAGAGGATCTCGTCGCCGTCGGCGAGCCCGGTCAGGCCCCAGCTGTGCGCGACCGTGCCCAGGGCGGCGGTGGCCCCGCCGGTGAACACGATCTCGTCGGGATACCGTGCCCCGAGGAAACCGGCCGCACGCGCCCGGATCGCCTCGATCCGGGCGGCCAGGGTCGTCGCCCAGCCGTAGGTGCCCCGGCCCGCGTTGGCCGTTCGCGCGCGGTGGTAGCCGGTGACCGCCGCGATGACCGACTCCGGCTTCTGCGTGGTGGCGGCACTGTCGAGATAGACCACTCCCGCCTCGCCCAGCGCGGGAAAGCGCGCCCGGACCGTGGCGGGCACCGGCGCGTGCCGGGTCGCCGGAACGGCGGCGAGCTCGGGCCGGAGGGGGTGCACGCGTTCAACGATACGCGCGGACAACACATTTCGGCCTCGACAACGGTCGAGGTGGTCAGTATCTGCCCTGCAGATAGTCGACCAGGTGCCCGCGTTCCTCGGCGAGTTCGGTGATCTCGCTCTTGACCACGTCGCCGATGCTCACGATGCCGACCAGGCGGTCCTCGCGCACCACCGGCATGTGCCGGATCCGGTGCTCGGTCATGATGTGGCGCAGCGAGGAGACGTGGTCGTCGGGCCCGCAGGTGCGCACCCGCACGGTCATGATCTCGGTGACCGGGCGATCGAGCAGGGCCGCGCCGTCACGGTCGAGGCGGCGCACCACATCGCGTTCGGAGACGATTCCGCTGATCGTCGCGCCGTCGGGGGAGACCACCACCGCGCCGATATTGTGCCCGGCCAGGACGCCGAGCAGGGCGCGCACCGTGGTCTGCGGTGGCACGGTCGCCACCGCCGCTCCCTTGTTCCGCAGGATCTCCGCTATCCGCATGGGCCACTCACTCGGGTCGCACGGGCCGTACGACTACCAGCATGCCCCGCGAACGCGGCGCTGACCAGCACGGAGAAGTTACGGACTATTCGTCGTCGAGGCCGGCCGAGAGATAGGCCGCCGCGGCCAGCCACTGCCTGCACTGGGGACCGTGCACATCGTGCTGGCGCAGCATCTCGCGCGCCTGGCGATAGGTGAGGCTGTGCGGCTCGTCGCCGCAGGCGGTGGGCGGGGCTACCGCCGCGCCGAGGTGTCGCGGGATCTCGAGGCCCACCGTGGTGGCGGCCGAGATCCGGCGGGGTGTACGAAACGGACTGCTCATCCGAGGCCCCTCACATCCGGCGCCGGTGGGTCGGTCCGGCCGGTGTGCCGTCGACCTTCCGGTGATCTCGAGGGCTGAGTCTACGGTCGCTTCGTTTGCAGATGCAAGAACATCTGCACGCCCGTTCGCGGCGTGTCGCGTCACCGATCGGCTTGTGGCGCTTGCGAATTCAGGGGGCTGGACAACCCTGTGGGCGGGGCCTGGCTGGTCCTGAGGTCGGGTAAGTACCGACCGGTGCGCCGGGTGCCGCCGCGTGTTAGTGTCCGCGTCGAATCATGCAGATGCAAGAACGTTTGAGCGTGCATCTGCAAATTTCGTACCGATGGGCATCATTCGAGAACGAGGAGTGTGGCGTGTCCGGAATCCAGCATGATCAGCGCGAACGCCCGGGCGTCGGCGCGTGGCGCAAGAGCACGTTCAGCAACCCCAGCGGCAACTGCGTCGAGCTCGCCGAGGCGACCGACGGTTCGGTGGCCGTGCGCAACTCGCGCGATCCGAAGGGCTCGGTGATCTTCTACACCCGCCCCGAGATCGACGCGTTCATCCGCGGCGCGAAGGCCGGAGAGTTCGACTATCTGACCCAGTGATCGGTAATATCGGCGTCCATGACGGCTGAACCCGACGAGATCGGTCGCGTACAACCGGTTGTCGACCGTGGCCCCACCGTGCTGCGTATCGCACTCGGTGGCCAGTTGCGCAAGCTCCGCGAAGGCAAGGGCATCACCCGTGAGGCCGCGGGCGACGCGATCCGTGGCTCCCACGCGAAGATCAGCCGGCTCGAGTTGGGCCGCACCGGATTCAAGGAACGCGACATCCGCGACCTGCTCACCCTCTACGGGGTGCACGATGTCGCCGAGCGGGAATCGTTCTTCGAACTCGCCCGGCAGGCAAGCGAACCCGGCTGGTGGCATCGCTACAGCGATCTGCTGCCGTCGTGGTTCAGCACCTACCTCGGGCTCGAACAGGCCGCCAGCCAGATCCGGACCTACGAGGCGCAACTGGTGCCGGGTCTGCTGCAGACCCCGGAGTACACCAGGGCGATGGTCACCCTCGGGTTCGACGACGCCGAGACCGAACGCCGGGTCCAGGTCCGTCAGCTGCGTCAGGACATCCTGCGCCGGGTCGACCCGCCCGTGGTGTGGGCGGTGATCGACGAGGCCGTGCTGCACCGCCCGGTCGGCGGTCGCGAGGTGCACCGCGCGCAGCTTCGCTACCTGGCCGAGCTCTCCGAGCTGCCCAATGTCACCGTGCAGGTCCTGCCGTACGCGGCGGGCGGGCACGCGGCGGCGGGCAGCTCTTTCTCGATCCTGCGCTTCGCCGAACCCGAGCTGCCCGACATCGTCTACCTCGAGCAGCTCACCAGCGCGCTGTACCTCGAGCGCAGGCAGGACCTGGCGCTGTACCTGTCGGTCATGGACCAGCTCAGCGTGCAGGCCGCCCGGCCGGACCGCTCGCGCGAGATCCTGCTGGAGTACGCCGAGCGCGACTGAGCGACGGGGGAACCGCTGACGCCGACCGGCAAGGAGCCGGTCGGCGTTTGTCGTCAGTAGCGGATACAGCCTGCGGCGATGCGCCAGAAGGTGTCGGGGGCCAGCGTCTGCAGGTCCCAGTCGTCGGCCATCTCGTGCGCGGTGGTCACGATCCGGTCGATGTCGAAGTCGTTGCGAGTCGCCGCGCCGGTGGATTCCACGGCGTCGATGACGAAGGCGACCGCGGTCTCCCTGGAGCACCCGGTGGTGATCGGGAAGGTGGTCCCCGCGCGATCGGCGAGACCGAAACGGCCTTTGGTGTTGTTCATATTGAGCGCCCCTGTGTTTAGGCAGTGGCAAACCCAGGGCAACTAATACCCCGGGTGAGCCGCTCGCGGCCTCCCCTGACTATCCCCTGAATTGTGTTGCGGCCCTGAGTTTAGGACGGGGACACTTTCAGATGCAAGCACATCTGCACGATCGATTCCGTCTCGATGCGCTGCATTTCCCGGCTTCTGAGCGGCGAATCCGCGGCGGCCCCGCGGTGCGGGCCGGGCGGATCTCCCGGGCGATGGCGTGACCGGCGGTTCATAGGTATTCCTTGGTCGCCGGAATGCCCGCCGGTGGAATCCGGAATGGCTCCGACCGGCGAATACTGTTGCGATAGTTAATTTTCGGCTATCGCGATCGCGGCGACCGCCGTGTCGATCGGCTGGGTGCCGGAGACCAGCTCGAGGGTGTGCCGAAAGGTGTTGTCCGCGACCAAGATCGACGCGAGCGCGGTGGCCACGTCGGCGCGCGGGATGTCGGCGCGCGGAATCGGCGGCGGACCGAGCGTGACCAGACCGTTGCCTTCGGCGTCGGTCAGCCGGCCGGGCCGCACGATGGTCCAGTCCAGTGTGCGGGCCCGCAGATCGTCCTCGGCGCGGGTCTTGGCGTCGAGATAGGCCGCCCACACCTCGTCGGTGCCGGGTGCCGGTGGCTGACCCGCACCCATGGTGGAGATCTGCACGAACCGGCGCACGCCGGTGCGCTCGGCGGCGTCGGCCAAGGCCACCGAGCCGCCGAGGTCCACGGTGTACTTGCGTTCGACGCCGCTGCCCGGGCCCGCGCCCGCGGCGTAGACCACCGCGTCGGAGCCGTCGAGGGCGGCGGCCAGGTCGTCGGTGGTGTCGCGTTCGAGGTCGTAGATCACCGGGACGCCACCGGTGGCGGCGACGTCGGCGGCCTGCGCGGGGTCGCGGATCAGGGCATGGACCCGGTCGCCGCGGCGGGTGAGCCGCTGGGCGAGCAGCAGAGCGATCTTGCCGTGTCCACCGGCGATGACGATGCGCATGCGAGGTGCTCCTTTCGGGCGGTCAGCGTTCCGGGCCGCCGGGATTGCAGTTGGCCGACACCGTGGCCGGGTAGCCGACATCGGGTCGCCAGGGTTCGAGGTTCCAGCTCGGCTTGTCCGGTGCCACCATCCTGGCCCAGACCCAGTGGCAGCGGAACTGGTCGAACATGCCGGGGGAGTCCGCGGTGGCGTCCGCCGCGAGGACCTCGCCCCAGGCGAGCTGATCGGCACCCGGTGCCGCGGTCTTGCGGCCCGCCACGGTCGGGAAGATCTGCAGGCGGGGGCCGTCGACGTTCTCGGTCCAGCTCACGTGATCGATGAGCGGCTGTCCGGCATAGGGATCGACCGTGGTGGTCGGCGGTGCGATGGTGGCGGGGACGCGCGGGGTGGTGCGCGTCGGCGTGGTGGTCGTGGTCGTGGTCGAGGCGGACGCGGTGGGCTCCTCGGCGGGACCGCAGCCGGCGAGCGCGGCGACCGCGCAGACGGCCAGCGCGGGGTGGTACCACCGGATCACGAACGCCTCCTGTTCCCGCGGCACCGGTACGGGCCGCCCGGCCAGCCTAGTGCGGCGGCCGCGGCCGTGCCGGTGCTCGCGCGGGCTCAGTGCCAGAGCGAGCGGCAGGGCAGGCGGCGTAAACCGGGGCCGACCTGGCCGTCCACGGTGACCAGCAGCCCGGCCGCGACCGCCGCGGAGGTGAACTCCCAGGCTTCGGCCTGGGTGGCGGCGTAGCGCAGCACCAGCACGTCCGCGGGGGTGGGGCCGTCGAAGTAGACCGTGATCCGCCGCGTGGGTATTTCGCTCCGGTCGACCGGCTGGGAGGTCGCGGCGATGTTCTCGTCGGTGCGAATCATGGCGTGCTCCTTCTGCCCCGGCGCTGGTGGGCGCCTTCCTACTCGACGGTAGGACCCCGGCCATCGAGTGGAACATGTTCTGGTCTTCGCCTGGAGATCTCACAGTTCGCCCGGCCGGTCGCGTGCGTCGACCCCAGCGGGCGCGGTACAGGGCTTGCTTCCGGCCACAGCGTCGCCGGGCGGCGATTGTGAGCCGCGCCGATCTTGCCGGAATGGGGTTCCGACGGGCCACGGTACCGGTCAGGATCGGCGGTGACGGCAGCGACACGGGAGGGACAGCCGGATGACCTGGATTGCCGCGGCGCGACGTAGTCGGCCGCGCCGGACACTGCTCGCGACGATGGTGGCGGCGCTGCTCGCGGTGACCCCTGCCGCGAGCCACGGCACCCCGCTCTACCCGAGCGCCGATCCCGACCCGATGTACGGTCAGCCCGCCGGCCTGGCCGATCACCGGCCCGGTGACGTGCTCGCGGTGCGGTCGATGCCGCCGCTGGCGATGTTCCCCGACACCACGGTCACGCTCATCCAGTTCCGTTCCACCAACTCCGCGGGCGAGCCGATCGCGGCCACCACCACCGTGCTGCAGCCGAACAACCAGCAGCCCGACGCACCGGTGCTGTCGTATCAGCACATCATCAACGGGCTCGGCGTGCAGTGCTCGGTGTCCAAGGTGCTCTACACCGACGACCCGAATCTCATGGTGCGCGAGGCGGTGTTCTGGAACGTGGCCCTGCGCCGCGGCTGGACGATGGCCCTGCCCGACCATCTCGGCCCGAACTACGCCTACGGCGCGGCGAAGCTGGGCGGACAGGTCACCCTCGACGGCATCCGCGCCATCCGTCAGGTGGAGCAGTTGCGCGTCCAGCACAGCCGGGTCGCGATGGCGGGCTACTCCGGCGGCGGCATGGCGACCGCGTGGGCGGCGGCCCTGCAACCCACCTACGCGCCCGAGGTCGAGATCGCCGGTGCGGCCATGGGCGGGGTGCCGATGAACCTGGTCTCGATGCTGGAAGGGCTCGGTTTCGGCTCGCACCCGGTGTTCGGGCTGGCGCTGGCCGCGGGGATCGGGCTGGAGCGCGAGTATCCCGAACGGTTCCCGATCAGCGACCAGATGAACGCCCGTGGCCTGGCCGCCCGCGCCGCCATCGCGAACGCCTGCACCAACGACATCCTCAGTACCGGTGCGGGGCACGGCATTCTCGACTTCGCCGCGACCACCTCCCTGGTCGACGACCCGCAGGCCCGCGCGGTGGTGGAGGAGAACAGCCTCGCGCTCTACGACGGCGCGCCCACCATGCCGGTCTTCGAATGGCATTCGCCCATCGACGGCCTGATCCCCGTCGACGCGATCACCGACACCATGCGCCGCTGGTGTGCGTCGGGCGCGCCGGTGGTCACCCAATCCACGCCGACCCCGGACCATCTCACCGCGGCCGTGCTCGGCCTGCCCGCGGCGGTGGGCTGGCTGGACGCGCGCCTGCGCGGAGAACCCGCACCCAGCACCTGCTGATCGGGCGCGCCCGAGGTTGCGATCGGGCGGCGGTGCGCACACGAGTCGGGCACGATGGCCGGACCGCGCGCCCGCGCGGGCTACCGTGAGTGCACTGACGGCGGGCGTTCTTGGGGGAGATTCGGCGGAAATCGAAGCACCGCAACGCGTCACGTCTGTCGACGATTCCGTCGCCACCCGAAGGCGTGTGTGCTATGAGATCTGTGCGTGTTCTCCTCGGTTCGCTCGTATTACTGTGCTCGGTCACCGTCGGCACCGCCGCGGCCGATCCGCCGCCGACGCCGGAATTCCCGGTGCCACAACCCGGTTCGCCCGGTTTCCTGCCCGATATCCAGCGCTGGATCGACCAGATCCTGCCGTCCCCGATCCAGACCGACGCCGCGGCCGGGGATTCCGAGGCCGAACTGGCCGCCCTGCACGCGGCGGTGCTGCCGTCACCGGTCGGCGACACGATGTTCGATCAGTGGCCCGACGGGCTGGCCGAGCTGGCACCCGGTGAACTGATCGAGGTCCGCGACATCACCGCGACCGCGGGCCTGCTCACCCTGGTCCCGTTGCGCTCGGCCGCCCTGCTGAAATTCCGCACCTCCGACGCCCAGGGCAGGCCGTCGTTCGCCACCGCCACCCTGATCGTGCCCGCCGCCGACTGGACCGGGCCGGGGGACCGCCCGGTACTGGTCAACAACCTGCCCATCGATGCGCTCGGCCGGGCCTGCACGCCGGGATACACGCTCTCGCACGGGCTCACGCTCGACACCAACATGACCGACTTCTTCCCGCCGACCACCCAGCTGGCCGCGCTGCGCGGGTACGCGGTGCTGGTGCCCGACCACGAGGGCCCCTGGATGGCCTACGCCGAGCCCTACATGGCCGGTCACGCCGTCCTGGACTCCATCCGGGCGATGCGCGGCTACGATCCGGCGGCCTACGGCGCGAGCCCGGTCGCGATGACCGGCTACTCCGGCGGCGCCATCGCCACCCACGGCGCGGCCAAACTCATCGAGTCCTACGCACCCGAACTCGCCGAGGTGATCGTCGGCGCGGCGCTGGGCGGAGTGCCCGCCGACTTCGAGATCCTCTCCCGCAGCATGAACGCCAACCTGGCCTCCGGGGTCTTCATGGCCGCGACCTTCGCCATCGGCCGCGAACGCCCACAGATCCTGGCCGCCATGAACAATCTCGCCCGCTGGGTGGCGACCTCGCCGATGAAGGACCAGTGCATCAGCGTCTTCGCCC
Source organism: Nocardia sp. NPDC056064 (assembly GCF_042266925.1). Classification (NCBI taxonomy): domain Bacteria; kingdom Bacillati; phylum Actinomycetota; class Actinomycetes; order Mycobacteriales; family Nocardiaceae; genus Nocardia; species Nocardia sp. NPDC056064. Next base: position 662,056 of record NZ_JBHJWO010000001.1, read on the forward strand.
TGCCCGGCGCCCTGCACCTGCCCATCGACATCGGCGCCAACATCACCGACCCACTGCGCTCGGACCTGGCCACCGAGATCTACGAGATCACCCGCATGTCAGGCATGCGCTCGGCGACACCGCTCTACATCTACAACGGCGAACAGGAATTCTGGATCCCCGCCGCCGGCGCCCGCAATCTCTACAACGAACAGTGCTCCCTCGGCGCGAACGCGGTCTACCGCAGCGTCTTCGGCGAACACGTCATCGGCGCGGTCACCGGCTACCCCGAAGCCATGCTGTGGCTCGACGAACGCCTACAGGGCCTCCCGGCCCACAGCGAATGCTGACCGCCGGTCCGTAGCCATCCCCGCACTCGGCTGCGGCCACGGCGGCCTCGCCTAAAACTCATATCAGTGCTATTGCCCATCCGATGCCGAGGGGGAGCGTGCTGTACGGCGATTCCTGTAGGCCTTTCTATCCAGTCGCTCTCTCGGTGGATTATTGAATTCGTCCTGGAGGCATATTCTGGCCGCCCGATTTCGATCCTTCTCGGACGGGAGGGCCCTCAGACCGGGAACAGGCCGTGTTTGCGGGGGTTCGGGCGGGACACTGCCTCTTTTTCGTGGAGGAGGCGGAGGGCGTGGCGGATCTCGAGGCGGGTGGTGGCGGGTTCGATGACGGCGTCGATGTAGCCCCGTTCGGCGGCGATCCACGGGGTGGCGACGGTGGCGTTGTACTGGTCGATCATGAATTGGCGGGCGCCCGCGCGGTCCGCGGCCGGGACCTGCTCGAGTTGCCGTTTGCCGACGATGCCGACCGCGCTCTCGGCGCCCATCACCGCGATGCGCGCCGTCGGCCAGGCCAGGCTCAGGTCGGCGCCGAGCTGTTTGCAGCCCATCACCGCGTAGCCGCCGCCGTAGGCCTTGCGCACCACCACGGTCACCATCGGGACGGTCGCCTCGATGACCGCGCGGAAGAACCGGCCGCCGCGCTTGATCACCCCGTTGCGTTCCTCGTCGACACCCGGCAGCACGCCGGGGGTGTCGACGACGAACACCAGCGGGATCCGGAAGGCGTCGCAGATCCGGATGAAATGCGTTGCCTTATCCGAGCATCGGGCGTCGAGCGCGCCGCCGAGCACCATCGGCTGATTGGCGACCACACCGACCGGCCTGCCGTCGACGCGCGCGAATCCGGTGATCAGATTGGCGGCGGTGGCGGCGGCGATCTCGTGGAAATCGCCGTCGTCGAACAGGCGGAGCAGGATGTCGTACATGTCGTAGCCGGTGCGGTCGGCGTCGGGGATGATCGTGTTCAGCTCGCGGTCGCTGTCGGTGATCCCGGGTTCGAGTCCCGGGTTGACGATCGGCGGCGGCTCGTTGCAGCTGCTCGGCAGATAGCTCAGATACGCCCGCGCCCAGGCGAAGGCGGCCGCCTCGTCGGCCGCGACATGGTGGATGGTGCCGTTGTCGGCCTGCACCCGCGCGCCGCCGAGTTCCTCCATGGTCACCGATTCGCCGGTGACCTCCCTGATCACCTCCGGCCCGGTGACGAACATGTAGGACTGCTCGGTCGCGATGAGCACATCGGTGTTCACCGGCGCGTACACCGACCCGGCCGCGCACTTGCCCAGCATGATCGAGACCTGCGGGACCAGTCCCGAGAGCTGCTCTTGACGGCGGCTCATCATCGCGTACCAGGCCAGCGAGGTGACCGCGTCCTGGATGCGGGCGCCGCCGGAATCGTTGATCGCGACCACCGGGCACAGGTTCGCCAGCGCGAAATCCAGTGCCGCGGCGACCTTGCGGCCGAACATCTCCCCGACCGACCCGCCGAACACGGTCTGGTCGTGCGCGATCACCACCACCGGCCTGCCGTCGATCTCGCCGCGGCCGGTGACAACCCCGTCGCCGTACATGGCCTCGGTGCGGCCGGGCTGCCGGACCAGTTTCCCGATCTCGACGAACGTGCCGGGGTCGAGGAGCGCGCGCACCCGCTGTCTGGCGCTGGGAATGTCTTTCGTTTTGCGTTTCGCGATACCGACCTCGCCGGCCGGTTCTTCGGCCAGTTCCAGCAGGCCCCGGAGTTCTTCCAGTTTTTCGCGCGTGACGCTCATCGGTGGTGCAGCCCTTCGAACATTCTTCGCCGTCGTTGGCGACGGTCACGAGCGTAGCCCGCACAGACTGTGAAGTGTGACCATTCCACTAGTTTTCCGGCAAAGATCCGGGTGCGGCGGCGGTCCGGGGAGCGCAAAAAATCCTGTGTGCGGTCATGGGGGTTGTTCGTGAGGTGTGGTGACCTGCCCAGAACAAAGGCGAGGTCCGGATCGGTCCGAATTCCGCGACTTATGTTCGGTCCGGTTTCGACAAGCCATTCGCTCGAATTATCGAATCGCACAGGAAGATACACCAGACGATGAAATCTCCCAGTCGCCGACGCGCGGTGCGGACAGCGGTGTTCACCGGCGTCAGCGCACTCGCCGTCGCCCTGTCCGGGGCGGGCGCGAGCGCGGCCCCGGCGCCCGCGCCCACCGAACACGATCTCGCCGAGGTGATGGCGGGCAGCCCGATCGCGGGCACCGGCTCGGCGTGCACCTCCGGCAGCGGCGCGGGCTCGGGCAACGGATCGGGCAACTGCTACGGCGGATCCGGTTCCAGCTCGGGGTCTTCGGGCGGCAAGTCCACCGACACCGTCGGTGTGGGCCCGGCGCAGACCTCGTTCCTCGGCGCCTTCGCCTACGGACTGGGCAACGGCGACGCCGCCCCGCCCGGCGCCAACGACTGGCACTGCAAGCCCACCGCCGACAAGCCGCGCCCGGTGGTGCTGCTGCACGGCACCTGGATGAACGCCTACAACGGCTACGCCTTCATGGGTCAGCCGATCAAGGACGCGGGCCTGTGTACGTTCACCTTCAACTACGGCCGTTCCAGCCTGGTCGAGGGTGGCGGCCTGGGTTCGGTGCTGCCCGGCGTGATGGGCACCGGCTACATCCAGGACTCCGCCGACCAGCTGGCCACCTTCGTCGACCGCGTGCTCGCGGCCACCGGCTCCGACGAGGTCGACATCGTCGCGCACTCCCAGGGCGGCGCGATGGCCAACTGGTACACCAAGTTCGACGGCGGCGCGGCCAAGGTGAAGAACCTGATCACCTTCGGTGCCACCCAGCACGGCACCAGCCTCGACGGCATCGGCGCGCTGGGCCGCGCCATCAACAATCTCGGCATCGACGTGCTCGGCCTGGTCGAGATCTTCGTCGGGCACGCGGGCATCCAGCAGACCATCGGCTCGGACTTCGTCAACCAGCTCAACGCGGGCGGTGACACCGTCGCCGGGGTCGACTACACGGTGGTCGGCACCCGCTACGACGAGGTGACCAACCCCTACGACCTGACCTTCCTGAAGGCCGGTCCGGGTGCCACGGTCGACAACATCACCCTCCAGGACGGTTGCGAGCAGGACGTCTCCGACCATCTCACGATGATGTACTCCCCGCGCGCGCTGTCGATCGCGCTGCGCGCGCTGGACCCGGCGGGCAACCACGAGCTCGCCTGCACCTTCAATCCCTGGCTGATCGGAGGTGGTGGATCGCTGTGACACACCGCGAAGGCGCTGCCCGTGATCGGCGGGCAGCGCCTTCGGCGTGTGTGGGGTCAGGCGGCGCTGCGGTAGCTGCGCGCGACGAGCGCGGAACGCAGGTACCACAGGCCCGAGGGCTGGGTGGGGTCGAAGCCGGTGAGCTGGCCGATCCGCTTGAGCCGGTAGTCGACGGTGTTGGTGTGCACGTGCAGCACACGCGCGGTGCGCTGGCGGTTGAGATTGTTGGCGATGTGGCGCTGCAGCGTCTCGAGCAGTTCGGGGTACTGGTCCAGCGGGTCGAGCAGCGAACCCAGGAATTCCCGGCCGGGGCCGGGGCGGGTCAGCTGGTATTCCAGCGCGAGCTCGTCGAAGCGGTACAGCCCCGAGGTCACCTCGAGCCGCTGCACCATGTCGAGCAGCTCGTGGGCCTGATCGGCGGCGTCGGGAACGCCGGTGCTGCTCGACTCGACCATCGCGGCGGTGATTCCCACCTGCGCGGCGTGCGAGAGCTGGGCGACCAGGGCGGCGAGCCCGTCGCGATCGAAGGCGTCGGCCGGGATGAGCACCGTGCCGCCGTCCACGCTGAGCAGCGACAACGCCGTCTCGCCGCAGCGTTTGGCCAGTTCGGCCTGCACGCGGCGCAGTTTGCGCCGGGCCACCACCTTGGCGTCGAGCGCGGGGTTGGCCTCCTCGCGGTGCGGGGGGATGGACAGCGCCAGCACCGCGTAGGTGTCGGCGATGGCGATCCCGCACTCGCGGGCCATGGTGGAGGTGCTGTGGCCGCCGAGCAGCGCCGAGGTCAGCGTGTGTACCGCGGTGTGGTGCTCGCTGACGACGCCGCGCAACTCGCGCACGTAGGCCAGCGAGACCTGCGCGGTGATGGTGTCGAGCAGTTCCATCACCACCTTGACGCCGTCGACGAGGTTGTCGTAGTCCTTCACCGACGCGCTCGACACCACCAGATCCAGGCCGATCTTGAAGCCCTCGGCGATCGAGTGGTGGATCGTGTCGATCGGGACGCCCTCCCTGGCCCACGCGCTGGCCGCGTCCTGCAGCCGTTGCAGCGTGTTGGGGATGTCGCGGCCGTCGAGCATGCTGACGGCGAATTCCAGGCAGATGCGGGTGATGGTGGTGACGTCACCGGAGATGGCGTCACCGGGCAGCGTGCCGCACGGCGCCACGTTCTCGACGAAGTGACCCACCATCTGCCGCGACAGCGCTCGGACGTCCTTGAGTGGCGAAGACATCGGCCGCCCGGAGATCGTCAGTGATTGCCGGGGTGGGTTGTCTACGGACATCTGTGTTCCCTTCGCCTGTTTCCGGGCTGTACCCCCCGCCGTCCAGCGACTTCACCCTAGCCAACCGGTGCGCGGAGTGGAAAGGATTGCTTGCTTATAGGTCGGCGGCACAGGCGCCGGGGCAGCCTTGGTGACCCTTCACAAGTCTGGTCGATCGCTATCGGGGGTTGTAGAGTTCACCGCGCCGGAACGAACCGATAGGGGCACCCATGATGCGACCTGCCGTCCGTTGTCTGGTCTGGGAACTGGACGAAACCCTCTGGGACGGTGTGGTCCACGACGGGACCAGCGCCGCGCCGCGCCCACCCGCGGTGCGCACGCTGCGGAAGCTGAGCGAGCGCGGCGTGCTGCATGCCGTCGCGGCCCGCGGCGACCGCGCGCGCACGCTGCACACGCTCTACCGGCACGGCCTCTACGAGATGTTCTCGGCGGTCGAGATCGGCTGGGGCCGCAAATCGGCCTCGATCGTGCGCATCGCCGACACCCTGGGCCTCGGCCTGGACGGGCTGGCGTTCCTCGACGCCGAGCCGGTGGAACGCGCCGAGGTGGCCCGCGCGCTGCCGATGGTGCGCTGCTACGCCGCCCGCAATGTCGAGATGCTGCCGCTGCTGCCCGATTTCCGGCACGACCTGCGCTCGGGCCCGCTGCCGACGCCGCCGCTGGGATTCGCGCGGGTACCCGCGCTCTGATCGGTGCGGTGCGGTGAGGGCGCGCCGCGACGCGCCCTCACCGCACGGGGTCAGGCGTCGGCCAGGATGAACGACGCCGCCTGCTCACCGATGAAGATGGCGGGCGCGTTGGTGTGGCCGCGGATGATCAGCGGCATCACCGAGGCGTCGGCCACGCGCAGACCCTCCACCCCGCGCACCTTCAGGTCCGGCGTGACGACGCTGGCCTCGTCGGTGCCCATCCGGCAGGTGCCGACCGGGTGGTAGAGCGTGTGTGAGAACTTCTCGATGGTCAGCGCGATGGCGCCCTCGAGGTCCTCGGGCGCCTGCGGCGGGTAGATCAGCGGCCCCAGCGCGCTCTTGAGCGCGGGCTGGCCGACGAATCCGGCGCACACCCGCAGCCCGGCCTCCAGCGCGGCCCGGTCGGCGCCGTCGGGATCGGACAGATAGCGCGGATCGATCACCGGCTTGGCGGTCGGGTCGGCCGAGGCCAGCCCGATCTTGCCGCGGCTGCGCGGGCGCAGCAGGATCGCGCCCAGCACCACGCCGTGCTCGGTCGCCTCGACCAGGCCCTCGTGATAGAACGGCGCGGGCGCGTAGATCAGCTCCAGGTCGGGGTGCTCGAGCTCGGGCTCGCTGCGCACGAAACCGTAGGCCTCGCCGACATTGGAGGTCAGCATGCCGCGGTGGCGGACCAGGTAGTTGATCAGCTCGAGGGGCTTCTCCGCCGCGAACAGCGAATCGGATTCCACGCCGTAGCCCAGCGCGGCGATCAGGTGATCCTGCAGGTTCGCGCCGACCTCGGGGGAGTGCGCCACCGACTCGATGCCGTGTTCGGCGAGCTCGTCGCGGTCGCCGATGCCCGAGAGCTGCAGCAGCTGCGGGCTGTTCACCGCGCCACCGCACAGGATGACCTCGCGCGTGGCGGTGACGGTGTGGGTCTGCCCGCCCTGCAGGTACTGCACGCCGGTGGCCCTGGTGCCCTCGAAGAGCACCTTGGTGGCCAGCGCCTCGGCGTGCACGGTGAGGTTCGCGCGCTTCATCGCCGGGTGCAGGTAGGCGTCGGCGGTACTCCAGCGCCTGCCGTCGCGCTGGGTCACCATGGTCTGGGTGAAGCCCTCGGGCGCGGGCCGGTTCGGCGACTCGAGCTCGTGACCGGCCTGGCGCGCGGCCTCGAGGAAGGCGTGGGTGGAGGCGCGCGGGCTGCGCTGACGCTGCACGTGCAGCGGGCCCTTGGTTCCCTCGTCGGGGAACTGCGCGTCCTGCACCCGCTCGATCTTGCGGAACTGCTCGACCGCGGCGCCCCAGTTCCACTGCTCGCCGGCGAGCAGCCCCCACTCGTCGTAGTCGGCCCGGAACCCGCGCACCCACATCATCGCGTTCATCGACGACGACCCACCGAAGGTCTTGCCGCGCGGCCAGTAGATCTGCCGGTCGCCCAGGCCCGCCTGCGGTTCGGTCAGGTAGTCCCAGTCACGCTCGGTGCGGAACAGTTTCGAGAACGCCGCCGGAATGTGGGCGAACTTGTCGTCGTCGGCCGGTCCGGCCTCCAACAGCACTACCGTGGTGCCCGAGTCGGCGCTGAGCCTGTTCGCGAGCACCGCGCCCGCTGATCCGGAGCCGACGATCACGTAATCCGCGGACGTCCCACCTGCTTGCACTGTCCAACTCCGATCCTGCACTGCATCTGTCGTAGTCAACTCGGATGCGCCACAGCCGGACTCGTCGCCGGGCGGCGCTGGAAGCAGCGTACTGACAGTCGGCGCCCGGCGGGTGGTCCGTGTCTCAGTCGGTGGCCGTCGCCGCGGCCGCCCGGCCCGCGCGCCTGCCGTAGAAGCTGCCGTCGCCCAGCGACGCCCCGCTGACGTACCCGCCCGCGCACAGCCCCGACGTGCATCGTCCCGCCGCGTAGAGCCCCGCGATCGGCTCCCCGCTGACGTGCAGCACCCGCGAATCCAGGTCGGTGCGCAGCCCGCCGAGGGTGAATCCGGCGGTGAACCCGCGCAGATCGAAACCGGCCAGCGAGCCCGAGATCGGCCGCACCCATTCGGGTTTCTTGCCCAGCAGCGGGTCGCTGCCCTGCTCGGCGTGCCGGTTGTAGGTGGCCACGGTGGTCTGCAACGCCTGCTCGGGCAGGCCCATCTCGGCCTCGAGCTCGGCCACCGTCTCGGCGACCCACTTGGGCGGGAACCGGAAGAACGGTGTGGCGCTCTCGGTGGCGAGCGCCTCTTCCAGCGACTGTTCGTCGATGACGAGAAACGCCTGGTTCTCCTGCTGCAGCAGTGTCGCCTGGCCGATGCGGCCGGGGTAGGTGTCCTCGGCGATATAGCGCTGCCCGCGCCCGTTGACCATGATGCCGCGCGCCATCATCTGCGGATCGCCGAAGATGGCGACCTCGCTGGCGTCCATGTGTGCCAGTTCGGCACCCAGTGCCTGGGCCAGCCGGATGCCGATGCCGTCGTGCTCCTCGATGGCCGCGCCGGGCCGCCCGCTCAGCTTCGGGGTGTAGCGGTCGATCATCTCGGTGTCGTAGGCGAAGCTGCCGGTGGCCAGCACCACGCCGCGCTGCGCGCGCACCGCGACAGGCTTGCCGAAGTGGGTGGCCAGCACGCCGACCACGCGATCGTCGTCATCGACGATCAGCCTGCGGATGCGGGTGTCGTACTCGACCGGGATGCCGAGGTCGGCCACGGTGTCCGCGAGGGGCTTCATCAGCATGTAGCCGCCGCTGCGCTCACCGATCTTCTTGCCCGCCAGTTCGGGGACGTGCCCGCGGGGCGCCGGTGTCGCGATGTCGAGGAACGGTGCCGCGTTCTCGCCACCGGAATACATCAGCCCCTCGTCGTGCGGCGGCTCCCAGCCCGGTTCACCCCAGAACGACTCCTTGAACGGCACCCCGCAGTCGACCAGCCAGTTGTAGTGCTCGACGCTGCCCGCGCAGTAGTCCTCGATCTTGTCGGTATCGGCGCACGGGCCCAGTGCCGCGGTGAGGAAGGCCGCCATGTTCTCGGGGGTGTCCTCGAAACCCAGCGCCTTCTGCAGGGGAGTCCCGCCGCCCAGGTAGACGAATCCGCCCGCCAGCGCCGCCGCGCCACCCCAGCCGCCGGTGCGTTCCAGGATCAGCACCCGCGCTCCCGCCCGCGCGGCCTCGATCGCCGCGCACACACCGGCGATCCCGTAGCCGGCGACCACGACGTCGGCCTCGAAATCCCAGTGCGTCACGGTGTTCGCGCGCAGCGGGCGGACGGTGTCGATCCGGGGTGGGTTTTCGGTCACGAGCGGCCTCCGGTGTTCGGGTGTGTACCGAAATGGTGCCGCGTAGCCGCCGACAAAACAAGAACGTGTTTCAGAAATCTGTCCGGTCGGGACCTGGGCCCGGGCGCGTCGGCTCCGGTACGGTGGCGCCGGTGAGCGCGAATATTCGAGACATCGCCGTGCAGACCCTCTCCGGCGAGGACACCACCCTGGGCGCGGTGGCGGGTGACCGGGCGGTGCTGCTGGTCAACGTGGCCTCCAAGTGCGGCCTGACCCCGCAGTACACCGGCCTGGTCGAGCTGCAGAAGACCTACGGTGAGCGCGGCTTCACCGTCGTCGGCGTGCCGTGCAACCAGTTCATGGGCCAGGAGCCCGGCTCCGCCGAGGAGATCCAGGAGTTCTGCTCGGTCACCTACGGCGTGGACTTCCCGCTGCTGGCCAAGGTCGACGTCAACGGCGACGACCGCCACCCGCTCTACACCGAGCTGGTCGAGACCCCCGCCGCCGACGGCTCCGCCGGTGACGTGCAGTGGAACTTCGAGAAGTTCCTCATCGGCCGTGACGGCACGGTCGCGGGCCGGTTCCGCCCCACCGTCACCCCGGACGCCGCCGAGGTCGTGCAGGCTATCGAAGCCCAGCTCTGAGTCAGGCCGAGTTCGCCAGCAGTGCGTACTGTGCCGCGGCCTGCTGGCGCACCCCGGCCGGTTCGGGCCCGCTGACGAACGCGCCGTAGCGGCGGTAACTCACGTAGCAGCGGGTCAGCGCCGCGGTGCCGGGAGCGCTGCGGCGTTCCGCGCAGTGCGCCCCGGGGACCTGCTCGGGCGCGCTGACCGGGTGCGCCGCCGAGCTGAGCGTGCGCTGCCAGGTGTCGCCGAAGTCCGTGGCGGCGGCGTCGTCACGGAACCGGAACAGCGTGGTCGTATACGAATTGGCCACGCTGTCCACCCCGCCGCGATCCCACGCGGCCGCCAGTTCGGCGGGCTCGCTGGGCCGGTAGTGCAGGCCCGCCCGCCCCGGCCAGGCGGCGAACTCGCGCGAGGAGATGGCGATCTGCTGATTGGCCGGGCCCGGGATCAGGGTGCGGCGCAGCAGCCCGTCCGGATCGCGGGGGAGTTCGCCGATCCGGTCCGGCGCGGTCGGCGTGAACTGCTCGAGCAGCGGCACCTGGGCGTCGAGAATCGCCGCGACCCGGCGCGCCATGGCGTCGATGTCCGGGCTCGGGTGCTGCAGGAACAGGCTCACCACGATCTCACCGTGGGCGAAGGTCGCGCCGATCGTCTTCACCCCGGGCCGCCAATGCGCGTGCGCGGCGGCATAACCGGGGATGGGCACCGGCTGATTGTCCGGGCTCACCGCGAAGTCGGTGGCCTCCAGATCTCGGGCGGCGGCCTCGGCCGCGGCGGCGCCCGGAAAACGCAGCAGCACCACCCGGGTGACGCGCGCGTCGGTCTCGATGGCCGGGGTCTTCGCGTCGAAGGCGCGGTTGCCCTCGGCGATGTCGAAGCCGGTGATCATCCGATGCCGTTCCAGCACGGGCAGATTCACATTCGAGATGGCCGAGGCGTCGGCGGTGCGGCGCGGGGTGTCGAGCACATCGGTGCCCCAGTTGTGGGTGAGCTCGGCGTCGACATCGTGGGGGAACACGATCGCCCCGCCCATCCGCAGCCCCTCGAGGATCGCGCCGTCGGTCGGCTTGCGGCCGCTGTCGATATCGGCGGGGGTGGTCGTGTACCGGCCCACATCGAGCGTGCGGACATCGATCTCGCCCGGCGTCGCGGTGCCCGTCACCGCCGAACATCCGGCGAGCAGGACCGCGACCGCGCCGAGGGCGGTGATCACAGGGGTGCGCTGGTGAGCCATTCGTCGATCATCTCCTGATGGGTGTGGCCCTTCCAGTACACCTGGAGCAGCACGGTGGAATGCGGTGCGGTGTCGAACTGCACCAGCAGCCACGGCCCCGTCGAGCTGTTGAAACTGCGCACGGAGAGCGGCTTGCCGTAGCGCGAACGCAGCTGCCGGGTCGTCCCGGCGGGCAGTGTGGCGACGAATTTCGTGACCGTCTCGATGTCGGGGTGGGCGAGCACCTGCAACTCGAGTTTCTCCCGGTCGGTGCAGTTGAACCCGGTGTCCCACACGGCATCCGGGTTCTTGGTGGCGAAACTGCACCGGAGTCCGCGATAGCCCTCGCTGTCCGGGCCCGCGGGCAGCAGGTCGGGGAACAGGGCGATGGTCGGCCGGGCCGCGGCCCACGGGTCGACGGTGGTCGTCGTGGCCGGGGTGGTGGTCGGCGGGAGTGTGCCGGTCCCCGGGTTGTCACGGGTGAGCGCGATCGTCGTCGCCACGGCCAGGACGGCGGCCAGTCCGGCCGCCGCCGCGGCCCAGCCGATCCGGCGGCGACGGGAGCTCCCGGCTCCGGGCGAGTTGCGGTCGCGGATCGGCCCGGCGTCCAGATGTCCGGGCGCAGATCCTGGACCGCCGAATTGCGTCGCGGTGCTGCCGGTTCCGCTCGGGTAGGTCACCGGCACCGTGGGCCCGACACCCGTGCTGAGCGCGGTCGACGCGACAGCGACCAGCTCCGCGCAGCTCGCGAACCGGTGCGCCGGGTCCTTGGCCAGCGCCCGTGCGAACACCGCGTCCATCGCCGGGGGCAGGTCGGGGCGCGAGGCGGTGATGCGGGGGACCGGGTGCATGAGGTGCGCGCCGATGAGCGCGCCCGCGCTGGTCGCGGTGTACGGCGGCTGCCCGGTCAGCAGATGGAACAGCGTGCAGGCCAGCGAGTACTGATCCGAGCATGGCCCCAGCGGTCGTCCGTCGAGCTGTTCGGGCGCGGCATAGCGCAGCGTCGCGACCAGGGATCCGGTCTGCGTGAGGGCGGTGCCTTCGTCGACGGCCTTCGCGATCCCGAAGTCGGTCAGCAGCACCTGCTGCGCGCTGACACCCGGGGACTGCTCGCGCAGCAGGATATTGGCCGGTTTCACATCCCGGTGCAGCAGCCCGGCCGCGTGCGCGTGATCGAGCGCGTCGGCGGTGCACCGCGCGATGTGCAGCGCCCGCTCGACCGGCAACGGTCCCGCCCGCACCGCGGTATCGGCGTCCGTGCCCGCCACGTATTGCATGGCGATCCACAGCTGACCGTCCGCGCTGCCCCGGTCGTGGATCGCGACGATATTCGGATGGTCCAGCCGCCCCGCCAGCTCGGCCTCGCGCTCGAACCGTCCCCGGAACAGCGGATCGGCGGCGAAGGAGGAGTGCAGCAGTTTCAGCGCGACCAGACGCGGCAGCCGCGGGTGCCGGGCCGCGTACACACTGCCCATGCCGCCGGAACCGAGCACCCGCTCGATGCGAAAACCGGCGAAAACGGCACCGGCCGGGAGCTCGTGCATGCAGTCACGGTAGCCCAGGGCCGATGCCGACGCGGTCGTCACGCTGTCATCGCGCAGCTCACCGCCCGTTTCCGCGCACCGCCGACGCGGCTGTCGCGGCCGCGACGAGCGACATCCCGGCACCGGCCACATGCACCAGCCACACCGCCTCCGCAGCCGTCACCGCCTCCGCCGTCGCGAGGAACACCGAACCCAGACTCGCGATCCCGGCCACGATCCCCAGCTGGACAGCGGTGACCAGGATGCCGCTCGCGTCCGCGGCCAGCGTGACCGGCACCGCCGCCAGCGCCCGCGTCATGAGCGGACTGAAAGCCAGCCCGTTCCCGGCCCCGAACAGCCCGAAGGCGAGCCACACCGCGGGCCCGGTGCCCGCACCTCCGCCCAGCAGGACCGCGAGCCAGGCGAGCGCGGCGGCGTCGAGCACCAGCGCGCCCGGAATCATCCGCGCGTGCCAGCGCGCCGGAACCCGCTGCCAGCACAGTCCGGCCACCGCGAACGCCAGCCCCATCGGCAGGAACTGCATCCCGGCCCGCACCGCACCGAACCCGAGATCGCCCTGCAGATACAGCGCGCACGCGAACAGCCACCCGCTGAAGATCGCCATGATCAGCAGCAGTGTCACCGCGGCGGGCAGCAGTCCCGCCGCGCGCACGGCCGCCGGCGCGAACAGCGGGTCGCGCCCCCGCCGGGCAACAGAACGCTCGACCGCGCCGAACACCACCGCGGCGACCACGCCCGCGGCCAGACACAGCACCGTCCACCGCGGGAACCCCAGCTCGTAGCCCACCATCAGCGGCACCACCAGCAACAGCACGGTGAGGGTGAGCGTCACCAGCCCGGCCACATCGATCCGGCGGTCGACCCGTCCCACGGTCACCGGCAGCACTCGCACCGCCACCGCCCACAGCACGAGCCCGAGTGGCACATTCACCAGGAACACCCCGCGCCAGCCGCTCCCCGCCACATCCGCGTCCACGATCACTCCGCCGAGCACCTGTCCCACCACCACGCCACTGGAGACGATCATCGCGTAGAGGCCGAGCGCCCGCGCCCTGGCCTGCCCGGTGAACGTCCGCTGGATCATCGTCATCACCTGCGGCACCATCGCCGCCGCCCCGACCCCCTGCGCGAACCGGAACACGATGAGCGACAACTCGTTCCACGCCAGCCCGCACGCCAGCGACGCCACCGTGAACACCGCGAGGCCGACGAGAAGCATCCGCCGCTGCGTATACCGCTCACCCAGCCGCGCGCCGCCCACCAGCAGCACCGCGTACGCGATCACATACCCGGCCACGATCAGCTGCAGTCCGGCGCCGTGCGTGCGCAGATCCACGCGGATGGCGGGGACCGCGACATTGACGATCGAGGCGTCGAGCACCGCCATGAACTGCCCGACCAGGAGGACGACGAGCACGGCGATCGAACGCCGTCCGGCCGTCGGGGGATGCGCTGTGGGCGCGACTGTCCGACTCATTCCCCGATCGTGCGCAGCGCCCCGCGCACCGGCCAGGAGTCCGGTTGTCCCGGTGTGCACACCACCCGGCTGAGGCTGCAGGTACCGGAATTGCTTCTGTAGCAAAGGGAACGATGCACTAGGCTGAAATCTCCTACAGTCACCACCGATGCCTGGAGGCACATGATGTCGCATTCTTCCGCTGCCTACCCCAGCGCTGTTCCGGTCGGGGTGGACACCACGCGCGCGAGTATCGCGCGGGTCTACGATGCCGCGCTCAACGGCAAGGACAACTACGAGGTCGACCGCGAAGTACTCGCGCAGGTCCGCACCGTCGCCCCGCAGGTCAACGACCTGGCCTGGGCCAACCGCGATTTCCTGATCCGCGCCTGCCGCTTCCTGGCCCGGGCAGGCATCGACCAGTACCTCGACCTGGGCTCCGGCCTGCCCACCGCCGAGAACACCCACCAGGTGGTCCAGCGGGTGAACCCGCAATCCCGCGTCGTCTACGTCGACAACGACCCGTCGGTGCTCGTGCACGCCCAGGCCCTGCTGGCCAGCAACACCCGCACCCGCATCGCCGAAGCCGACATCTTCCGCCCGCTCGAGGTGCTCACCAACCCGACGGTCCGCAACGAACTCGACTTCCAGCGCCCCCTGGCCGTCTTCCACATCGGCACCCTGCACCACTACCTCGGCGACGACGCCGCTGCCATCATGCAGACCTACATCGACGCACTGCCCTCGGGCTCCTTCGTCGCCATCGCCCACTTCCACGACCCGGAAACCCCCGAATACACCGAACTCGCCCAGCGCATGGAAGAGAAGTTCATCCACAGCCCCATGGGCAGCGGCCGCTTCCGCACCCGCGCCGAGATCCAGGCCATGTTCGGCACCCTCGAGATGGTCGCCCCCGGCCTCGTCCGCTGCGACGACTGGTGGCCCGACGGCCCCCACCTCACCCCCCTCTCCGACGTCCGCCACTGCATCCTCGGCGGCATCGGCCGCAAACCCTGACCCGCTCGACGGCCACAGCGTGACGGACATCGCACCCGATCCGCGATCTCGGAATGCGGTGTAGCCCAACATAATTGGTACCTTTGACAGCGGGCTGGACGGTGCGGACCGCAGACCGCACCGTCCAGCCCACCCTCGCTTGCCGCCCGAATCGCCTCGGCGCACAAGATCAGCACAGGTGCTCTTCGGTCCCGGCGAGAGCGGTGCGGCCCGTGATCGTCGAATTCCCGACTCGCTGCGAATTCACCGCGGTGGTGAATGGCGGATGTGTTCTGATGAAGTTTCGATCGACTTCGTCCGCCGGAAGCGAGGAAGTCCGTTATGGGGTTGTTTCTTCGCGGAGTCGCATGGATCGGACTGTATCTGGCCGCCGCGCTCGTTCCGCTGGTCTTCGCGGTGGTGGGGCCCGTCGCCGGTGGTCGTGGGTTCCTCACCGAATTCTCGGTGGCACTGGGGTTCGTCGGCATGTCGATGCTGGGCATGCAGTTCGCGCTCGTCGCCCGTTTCCAGGCCGTCGCCGCACCGTTCGGGGAGGACGCACTCGTCCAGTTCCACCGCCAGATCTCCTATGTGGCACTGGCCTTCATCCTCACCCACCCGGTGCTCCTGCAGATCGCGGGCACCGACATCGTCGGCCTGCTCGACCTGCGGCACGCCCCGTGGCGGGCCCGCTGCGCGATCACGGCGACCGTGCTGCTGCTGGGGATCGTGGCCACGTCGATCTGGCGCCGCCGGTGGAAGATCTGCTACGAGATCTGGCAGATCCTGCACGGCGCGCTCTCCGTGCTGGTCGTGGCCTTCGCGCTCGCACACATGGTGCTCGTCGGCTACTACCTCGACGCGCCATGGAAAGTCGCGCTGTGGACCGCGATGACGGTCGCGCTGGTGGGACTGCTGGTGTGGGTGCGAGTCGTCGCCCCACTGCGCCGGATGCGGCGCCCGTGGCAGGTCGCCGCCAATACCGGCGAACGCGGAAACGCGCAGACGTTGACGCTGACTCCGGTAGGGCACCCCGGCATCCGATTCGAGCCCGGTCAATTCGGCTGGCTGGTGGTGGACCGTTCGCCGTTCGCGATCACCGCGCATCCGTTCTCGTTCTCCTCCAGCGCCGAAGACCGGGGACGGATCGAGATGACCATCAAGTCGCTGGGTGACTTCACCTTCACGATCCCCGTCGTGGCTCCGGGCACCCGTGCCTATCTCGACGGCCCCCACGGCGTCTTCACGCCCGACCGCAACGAGGGTCCCGGCTTCGTCCTCATCGCCGGCGGCGTCGGGATCACCCCGATGCGGTCGATTCTGCGCACCATGGCCGACCGCGCCGATCCCCGGCCCGTGACACTGTTCTACGCGGTGCGCTCCCTCGCCGAGATGACCTTCGACACCGAGCTCGCGGCACTGTCCGGAGAACTGAACCTGACTGTGGTGACCGTCCCGGAACACCCGCCGGCGGCCTGGGAAGGCGAATCCGGATTCATCGACCAGGCGCTGCTGCGACGACACCTACCACCCCGCAGTCGGCATCAGCAGTACTTCATCTGTGGGCCCGCCCCGATGGTCACCGCCGTCGAAGCCGCCCTCGCCCACCTGAACGTGCCCGCCGACCGCGTGCACACCGAACGGTTCACCTTCGTCTGACATCGGAGCCGCCATGCGCCACACCTACACAACCCGTGCCGTATGGATCATCGCGGCCATCCTGCTGCTCGCCTGTGCCTGGTTCGGACTCGTCCTGCGCTGAACAATGCACACACGGACTCCGGCGGGAGGAAATCGCGGGAGCAGTTCCTGGAGACCGGCGACGAACGGGGGATACCAAGGCCAGCGGAACTTGCCCGGGAACGTCCGCATTGCTCGCAGGATGTGGCGAAGCTGGTTGGGATGGGTTTACAGTCGATGTAGGCGGACAGGTCACCAGCCCTCATGGCCCCCCACATCTCATCGAATGGATCGTCGACCTTGAATCCGAGAAATTCGCGTCGGAAGGACGCCTTGTCAAACACCAGTTCCTAGCTAGTTACGCACGGCTCCATCAATCGCTTGATCGACTCCGTAGGCACCGAGTTCGAGCAGGCGATCGAGGATATCCAGTAGCTTCGTGATGCGCTGTGGTTCGCGAGTCTGCGCTAACCCACGGACCACCAGATCCGAAATGTAATGAGCATCCCCGGCAGCACCGGTCCTGATGTCGGCCACATCTTCACCATGGATGTTCAGAAAGTGGTGTGCAGCGAGGTCGATGAGATCGTCGACCTTGTCCGGCGCTTCCTGCAGCGTGATGAGCAGTTGCGGGGACGCGTGTACGTAGCTTGGTGACCCGATCAAGTCAGCCAGGAACTCGGCGTAAGGGCGCAGGTCGTCTCCACGCAGGTGACCGGCCAGGGTGCCGACCGTTTTCCGAACATCATCGTCCTCATCGTGCATCAGGCGGCGCAGAGTGGAAAGCACGAGTTCTGAATCGGCGGATCGTCCAATCCTTGCTGCGCAGACCTCAGCCAGGCCGCGTCGAACTTCCACATCGCTGGCCAGAACTCGCTCCATTAGCGCTCGACGTCCCCATTGCAGCGCAGCGAATGCTGCCATGCAGCCCCCTGCTCTCCGAACTTCGGCATCTGTTGAACTGAGCATGCGATTGATAACCGGATCGATCACTTCTGGATCGGCGTTGCCGATATAGATCATCAGGTCGTCCAACATGTCCGAGGCAAGTAGGAGATCATCGGCGTCGATGAGGCGTTCGTACGCTGCGTAGGCGGTTGGCCGTGCATGCCGTAGGCAGGCAGCGATGGTGTGCGCGACACAGGCGCGGACACCCAGTACTGGATCGCTCGCCAGCTCGACGAGGTGCGGGGCCACGAGTTCCGTGCGCGTGCCATCGAGGTCGTGGACCAGGAGGTCGCCGAGCGACTTAGCCAAGCTTCCTCGCGAGGTGTTGTATCCGTTCGTGAACAAGTCCCGTCCGGGCTGGTGGTCGTCTCGGCGTACGAAGACTGGCGAGTTGTCGACAGGGTCAGGAGCATGCAGCGCCCGTTCGAGGACCATCTCAACGATGTCCAATGGCGCCTCGTCATAGACGCGACGGACCGCCCAGCCAAGCCAGCGGTCGCAGTCGCCGAGCCCGAGGCTCATGACGTGACGGATCGCGTCGAAGACAGCGTGGTGCGCTTCCTCTGGAATCGATGCTTCTCCGAAGCCCGACAGGATCGCGCTGGGATAGGCCTCGTTGGTCTCGGGCGTCAATAGCATGGCCAGGCCAGCGAATCGAAGAGGATCCTCAGCCGTGTGCGACTTCAGCTGCTGCGCCAACTCGCGAGCACCGCCTACCTGGCTGCCGAAGTCGCGGTCGTCGTTGTCGTGCTTTGCCATGGCCTGCAGCCACTGCGCGTTGCTCATCATGCCTGTGGCTGAATCACCGATCGGCGACCCGACCCTATAAGCAACTATGCCGGTTGGTAGCTCGGGCAAATCGCAGTCGAACTTGCGCTGGTACTCCTGTAGCCGTCGAAGTCCCAGCGGGGTCAACCGCCCGGGGTCGAGCGCTGATAGGAACTTGAAGGCGGTGTATCCGAACCACCGAAGCCTGTGATGGAGGTCGGAAGATTGGTATGTCGCGGGAAGGTCTCGGAGTTGCACTTCGAGCTGCAAGTGGACCTCGTCGCTGACAATCGGCGCTATGGCCTCAACGACCTCGCGCGAGAGCCAGTGCGAATCGGACAGGTAGCCCGCTTTCAGGCGGTTGCCGCCTTGGAGAATCAGCTCGGCTGCCCACGGGGCAAAGGTCACGGCCCCAGCGATCAGTGCGCGGTACAACAACGACTGTGCCGCGTCATGTTCGTTGGCGGCTAGGAGCCGCAGCATCGACTCGATGGCTTCCGGTGACGTCTGCGCGCACTTCCCGAGCGCGGCCGCTGCGCCGTTGTACAACGCGTCATCGACGTCGCCGTACCCTGGCTCCACTCGAAGCCTCAGACTGAAATGCCGGTCACGAAGAAGATCCTGCTCGAAGCGGTCATAATGCGTGACCTCCATGATTGCCAGCAGGTGCGGCACGAACGCCTCGGCGAACGCTTGAGGTTCCGCTTCGCATGCTGTCTCGATCATCTGAGTGGCACCGTACTCATGAATGCCGAGGAGCGTTACTTTGTCGTCACTACCGAGCGTCAGAGCAGACGGACTCTCCACGAAGCAGGCCTTGAGCATCTCGATTGCCCAGAGTGGCTGGTGTTCCGCCAGCTTGTGTACCGACAGCCAGTGGTTGCGATCGGCGGGGTCGATATGGCCGGCACGGATTGCGTCCAGCAACAGCTCGAATAGCCGCCGGTGGAGATGCAGGTCGGCGCGTTGTGCCACCCAACGGAGCCACATCACATAGTCGGGTGACTGCTTCCGCGCCATCAAGAGGCCAGCCACCTCGGCGGAATGCACGGCGCCAGCGTTGCCCATCCAGTTGACGCTCCTATCGCGTAGCGCGGCGTCGTCGCCATCGAGCCACCTCTCGATGTGACCCTGGGCGCAGAACGGGCCGAACCACGTTGGGCGTGCGAGCTGCAACAAAAGCCGTTTCGTGAGCGTGGACTCCCTGTCGGCAAGGCGCAGCACAAGTTCGACATCCTCGACGGTCGGAGCACTGACGTTCGCGAAGACGGCAATCACCGTCTCCTTGATGTGGAAGCGAACATCTGCGCTACTCAGGGCCGCCTCGACCTCCGTCCGGAACCGATCGGGATCTCGCTCACGGAGAAGCTCGAGGATCTGCCGCACCTGCGCGCGTCGGAACAGTTCTTGCTCCTGGGCGCAAAGGAATTCGACCATCGACTGGTGTCGTGACAGCCACTGACGGGCGAATGTGAAGTCGAAGAACGTCTCGTGAAAGAAGGAGACCCGGTCGTCTTCGATCGCAATGACCTGTTCGGAAGCGAGGACCCGAGCGTGTTTGATGAAGTCGCCAGGGTCGAGGATCTCGACAGGGACAGACAACGTCTGGTTGTCGCTCGCGGCGTGGGCGATCCGGGCCAGCACGTCGTTGAACAATGTTCCGGGCCGTCGCTCCTCGGAGGTCTGCTCTTTGCGCAGCCAGAAGGCTTCGAACAACGATCCTCGGGAGGTGAAGTTCAGGGCACCTGGCTGGTCGGCGATCGTCTCCAGCAAGACGAGGTTAAGCGGTGACCTGAGGAGTGCACGTTGCGTAGCAGTAAGCAGACCAGGATCGAGACCCATGGCTGAGACGGCGCCCGCCGCGGCCTCGTCAGGTAGCAGTTCAACAGTCAGACGCTCGACATCGTTCCGCGCATCGAGTTTGCGGATGCGGTGGTCGTTCTCGACGTCGAATAGTCGGCAGGCCAAGATGACGCGCACCCCGTCAACCGCCGTTGCTTCTTGAATGAGATCGGCAATGACGTCGTAGCGCTCCGAGAGGCGCCCGGACACTAGCGACACGGCGTCGAGTTGGTCGATAATCAGGAATGCGTCGCGGCCGTCCGCCGCCTGTCGCAACGCCGCAACCGGCGAGGTCGAGAAGCCCAGCTGAATACCCAGTTCGACGGTCGAACCGAAGGCGCCACGGCGGTCGAGCCGGAACGCCAACACCTCGGCGTCCTGCGCCTCGAACTCGCGCGCAGCCTGGTAAAGCACAGTACTCTTTCCACCACCTCCAGCCCCGACGACAAGTGCAAGCCGGGTCGTAGTCATGAGGTCGACGAGAGTTTCGGCTTCTTGCCTCTCAATCGATGGCGAGAGCAGTTCGCGCTCGATCGTGCCGCGCCAGCTCTGGGTCGCTGCCACCACCTGCTCATGGGACGTTCGCGTGGCCCGGAAGCCGTGCCTTGTGATGCCGTCGCGAGCAAGAGCGTCAAGCAGCTCCCGTTGCGTCATCCGCGTGCGCAGGTTGTCGAGCAAAACCGCACCTATGGCAACCGCCATGAGGTCGCCGGTCGCGCCCTCCAAGGACACTTCGGCGAGCATAGCGTTGGTCATGACCAGCTGCTCTTCGACTTCAATCTCAATCCACATACCGCGCAGGGTCTGCCAGGCCGCCTCAGAGCTTCCGAAGACTTTCGTTGCGGTCAGCTCATCGAAGGTTGGTCTCAACTCGCGCGTGAGCTGACGCGCAACGAACTGCTGTGCGTCCGCCGATTGCCGTGACAAGTCGGCCATGACCCGAAGTGCACCGCTCGGAGTCATCGAACTGAAGTGGAACTTGCGCCCCGCGGCAACGTGGCGAGCAGCTGCCGCCAAGACTCCGCGACCTCTGAGAGCTGCGATCGTCCAGTGATCGATGATGTTGTTCTGGCGCTTCACCTGGGTCACCGCGATGTCGCCGTGCTCGTTGACGTAGGTGAACTCCGAGCCGTCAGCTAGTTCAGGGTCGATCTCTTCGAGCGTGAGACTGCGGCGCTCGTCCTGGATGCAGAACAGAGCGTGACGGATGGCCCAGGCCAACTCGTATTTATTGCCCAGCTTGTCCGCGACGCCACCACTGGCGCCGGCCATTCGGGGCCGCGCCAGATTCTGTGGCATGGCAGTTGCCGCGCTGCTCGACTGTACGGATTTCTCGATCTCCCCATCATGACAGTTGCCCATGGCATTTCAGCTGTCAGCCCCAATATTCGCCGGACACCCGTCCCCGCCACCGGCCGCTCTCTGCCCGCCAACTCCTCGCCGACACTGACCTGAACCAACCACCAGCCACCCACTACCGCTGACGACCCGTCACATCCATGCAGTAAGGGCGCGGCCAGAAGGATCCGACGGCCGACGCTATCCAGGCTCGACAGGCCACCGAACATCCGCTCATGCCGCTGGGCACGCGGTCGCGAACGTCCGCATCTGCTGCCTACCGTTCGGTTTCGCCTGGCTGTGATCGTCGGGGGTTGGCAATACTGTGCAACCGTGCCAACCGCTGCCACCCGATCCTGCAGCAGCCCGACAGCCCGACAGCCCGGGTCGATGATGGGCTGGGCCGTGGCATTCTCAGGCGTTCTTTGCACTCTCAGGCGACGTGGAGTAGGTAGGGTTCCCATCTGGCCGGGGTCGGTGTCACCAGGTACACCTGGCTTTAGTCGGGAGGCCGATCAATGCCAGTGTTCAGGTGTTGAAGGCGGTGTCGCGCACGTTGCGGCTGAGTCCGGCGGAGCAGGGGCATTTGTATCGGTTGGCTGGTGTGCCGGCGGTGGATGTACGGACCGCAACCGTACCGTCCGCCCACCCTCGGCCTTCGCGGAGCACTCCATCCGCACTGGGTGACTGCGTTGCCGCAGCCGGTGAGCTCACAAGGCGATGAGCATGCCCTCGCACAGTGCGTGGTCGTCAGGCCCGGTCACGATATCGAACGTGTATTCGCCCGCCCGCGCCATGAACTTCACCGAATGGGTCACCGGATCGATCGTCATCGGCAGGTCATGGGACCAGAGGAAGAGTGGGATCCGCATCCGCGCCTCCGGATCGAATTGGTTGCGCACCGTGAGATCGAGTTGCACCGGCACATCACTCGAGAAGACGAGCAGGTCCGTGTCGCAGCGGCCGAAGTCATGGACCAGCCGCACGGTCTCCACAGGTGGCCCGTCGAACGGGTCCGCCGCAGCCACCGACGTTGCCGAAAAGCAAGTCGCACAAAGGATCAGGACCGAAAGAATCCACCGCATCGCCGTACTCTACGTGGATACGTGCCCGGTATCGAGGTCCCAGTCGGATTCCCACCAGCGCCGGACTTCGGCTTTCGACGAGCGTCACTTCCGTCCGCTCCGGTACTGGGAGATCCTGCGCGAGGCGGCAGGCCTGGGCGGCTTGAACGCGTGCGAAGCGCGCTTTCGGGCTACCCGCTTCTCAGATGACCACGAATGAGCGTGAGAGAGAACCCGAAACCGATCAACGCCTTTTCGGTGGCCCCGGAGGCGATTACGCGGTCGACGACGCCAGATCTGGGGCAATGAACGAAGCGGGATCGTCCTCCGCTGGTTCGATCGAGGTGTGCTGACGCAGACGGTCGACAACCTCCCGCGCCGGCAGACCGACCACATCAATCCCGCGGACGTGCACGGTATCCGTGCCGGTTTCGGGTCGCCAGAGTTCCACTGCGAGCAGTCGATCAGCCGTGCAGCCGATGCTGATCATCAAGCCGCTCGGCCGGGAAATGTGTTGCCCAGGGTGATCTTACGGCTGTGACCTGGCATCTCGGGAGTCCCAGGCGTCGGCGAACATCTCGTGGAGCGGGCGAGGAGGAAGAATCGCCGTGTACGGGCCGACGATGGTCTTGTCGTCGACGCGCACCAGGTGTCGCTGGAGCTTCGCGGTCTCGAGCGGCAGGTGCGGTGCCTGCACCGTCGAGGTCCACGGCCCGGGGATGAACGCCGTGCGTCCGGCCCGGGCACGCTTGTCTTCGACGACGGATCGCTGGGCGACGAGCTCGGCTTGAATCTTCTTGTGCCGGGCCGGAGTCCAGTCGTTGAAGCGACGCACGGCGCGGTCGGTGGGGCGGGCGAGCGTCAGTAGCTGCAGATACAGGGCCGCCGCGTCCGGGCTCACACCGAGACACGTCGAGACCCGTTCGACCAGGTCGGGGGCACTCTGTCGCGGGTCCGCCTCGTAGCGGCCCGGAGCGACGGGCGTCGTGGTGGCGCGTTCGATGAAGCGGGGCAGGCCGGTCACCAGGGTTTGCTCGCACCGGATCGCATGCGCCAGGCCTGTCGCACGGTGGTCCGTGCAGATGCGCAGGGTTCGGCTCAGCACGTCGGGGTCGGTGAGGGCGGACGGTCGCAGGAAGGTGCCGCGGTGCCACTGCTCCCCATCGACGACGATCAGTCCGTTGTCGTAGACGACCCGCTCCTGAGCCGCGATCGGGTAGGTGTTCGGTCCGAACAGCGTCGGGGACAATTGCCGCATCTGTTCGAGGACGACCAACAGCCGCGGAGCTCGCAGCCGCGCGTGGAGTCGATCGTGCAGGTCGACGACCCCGCGGCTGTCCGGATCGCCGACCGGACGCTCGGTGAGCGCCCACACCAGCGCCGTCGCCGGCTCGCGGTAGGGATTCCACCGTCGAATCGAAGAGACGCTGGAATTTCCGTGGTGCAGATCGAGCTCGTCGTAGCCATTGACCCGCAGCCCACATCGCAGGTTCTCGGTGGCGACGGTCGTCTTGTCCGGATGGGACAGGGCCGTCGCCAACGGGCTCGGCAGGCCGGTGGCGGCCTCGAGCTCGACGATCAGCGCCTCGGAGACATGGGTTCGCCTGCCCAGCAGGTCGTTCCACACCGCCGCCATCCGCTCGGCGGCCGCGAGATCCCCGCCCTCGGTCCACAGCTCGGTGACGTCCTCCGGCATGCCCGCGGCCACGAGCCGTTGACGGCCGGTCCAGCCGAGACGGCGCGTGTATGCCTCGTACTGGTCCGCGACCACGGCGTTCGCTCCGTATGGATTGGTTCGGAGCATCTTCCTGTGGGCGTCGGCCAGGCGAACAAGACCGCCGCCGAGCCCGCAGCGGCGCGGCAGTCCGTCCAGGGCGAGCCGGGCGATCGGCTCGCGGACTCCGGTGAGTTCGGCGAACCGCCGCACGGCCTGTGTTCCCGGTGTTCGCGGCCCATGGTGCGCAAGCTGATCCAGGAGTTTCCCGATGCGGGCGGCGTCGTCGCGGGCGATGGTGAGGGTGTCGACTTCGATCGCATCCGCCGGTGACGCGACGGCCACGGGTTGAAGGAATGCGCCCTCATGGGCGAGGGTGCGCTCGAGGCCGGTTGCGGAATCCGGCTGACACCGACCGACCCGCCACGTGCTGGGAACCGCGAACGGCTGTGCGGCCCAGGTGGTCAGCAGCGCGATCAGGGCGGCGCGATCGGTTTCGGGCGTGCGGCCGTTGATGGCCCGCCAGGCCACCGCATCGATGTGGCCGAGCAGCGGCGTCCAATCGACGGGCGCCGCGGGCGGGCTCATCCGGCGCACCGTGTCGTCGATGTCGCCGGCGAGGAAACGGCCGTCCGCGGCGAGAGCCGTGAGGGTGGCGGCGACAACGGTGGAGTGCGCGTTCCAATGGTGGTCGAGCAAGCCGAACAACGCGGGAAGAAGGTCGGAGTCCGGCACTGCGGCCGGCACGGTGACCAGTGCGCCGGATCGAATCATCGCCACTCGCGCGGAGATTCGCTCACGGGCAGCGACGAGTCGGCCTGCCTGATCCGCCAGTGCGCGGACACTTTTCGCGAGGCCGGGATCGGTGAGGCCGGACGGCAGCGCACCGGTGGCTAGAAGCTCGCGGGCACCTGCGGTGTCGAGACCCCGCAGGGCCAGCGAACCCGCCCGATCGCGCGGGGTGAGAAAGTGCCAGAACGCCGGGGGCGGGAAGGCCGAAGCCGTGCGCGGCGCGGTCTGGACCTCCCAGAGCGGACTGCTGTCCTCATAGGCGCGGATCGTGGCGGAACCGCCGTAGGTCATCAGCAGTTCCGCTCCGCACTCGGGGAAACGGACCAGCCCCCACGGGGAATCGGCACCGCGGCCACCCGCGAAGGTGGCCCTACGACCGTCGACGGACTCCACCACATAGCCTGTCCAATCATGTCGGTCACGCAGGACGCGGTAACCGCTGACACCCTCGACGTCGCCGAGCGGTGACGTGCGGACTCCGTCGGGCAGCCGCACGTACGACAGCAGCGAGCGCACGATCTCCTTCCCTTGGGGAACTTCGCCGTCGGCGAGGAACTCGGGAAGCGATGAGGTCTCTGTGAGCGCCCCGTCGCGCGGATCCACTTCGGCCCAGGAATCCGAACTCGAATGCGGCTCCGCGAGACGCCATACCCGCTCGCCGTCGCTCACCTGACAATGCAGGTCCGCGATGCCGTGACGCTCGCCCGGCCGCAGTACTCGCCTGCCATCGTGGCGGCCGTCCGCGGTGGCGAACTGGTATCCGAGCCCACCGTCGTAGATGTTGCGGCAGGCCCGCAGACCGAGCCAGTCGGTGACCGAGAAGTGTTCGTCGGGTGCACTCGTCCAGAAGGCATGCTTGGCGTAGGACGTCGTGGTGTCGCCGTACCCGACCAGGAAATCCCCGCCCACGAAGAACACCGCGCCCAGGTGCTTTCCGGCGGGGATCGTGAACTCGGTCTCGGCCACCATCGCGTGCGGGTCGATCACCACGGCGCGGGTGCGGTTGTAGAGGGTCAGCATCGGCCACGTGGCGGTAACTCCCTGCGCGCTGCCCAGATGACGGATCGCCGCCTCCCAAGCAGGCCAGTGGAATTCACCCGGGATACCAGCCCGAAGCGTCCGGACCAGGGGGCCGACGCCGTCGAGAACGGCCAGCGCTTCCTCGATCCCGTCCAGCGCTTGCATGGTCGGCAGATCGAGCAACTCGTCGAGTTCGGCGATGGCCAGTTCGGCATCGAGGAGCCCGCCGCTCGCGACCCGGTCGATGACACTGGCGATGCGGGCGAATACCGCACGCTCGATGCCGGGATTGTCCGGCAGCCGGACGAGCGCGGAGCCGGTGGTCTGCCGATCGGCGTGCACGACACCTTCCAGCCGGGGCCCCAGCTTCGGATCAGCGGCCAAGGCGATCAGGTCGCGCCGGGAATCCGCACCCCAGAAGTGCATTCGACCGTTGTCGGGGGCATCGACCGCTGCTCCGACCGCCAGCAGCGCGTCGGCGAGATCGGTATCGATGTGCCAGTGGTGGAACCGGCCGCGCGCCAGGGAGACGGCGCGTCCGGATTCCTTCAGCCGAGGACCGATGCGCTCGATCATGTCGAACAGTTCCGCCGGCATCCGCTGTGCGGTCACGCCGCCGTAGGGCACTTCGACATAGCAGTACATGGCGAAGAATTCACCGATCCAGGCCGCCAGTCCACCCGGAGGCGTGAGGGTTCCATCGGCGAATCCCTCGATCGCGCCGATCGCGTCGAGTAGCCGCAACAGCGCGGAGCCGTTCGTGACTGTCGCGGGGAAGAGGCGCAACAACGGCGTGACATCGTCAGGCGGCACCTGGACGAACACCTTGGCCGCGCCATCGAGCAGGCCGTCCGGCACCTTCCGGGAGGTGCAGGCGCCGAGGACATCCAGCAGGATCCGCGAGTCCTCGTCGAGGCCCAGACCCGCGGCCTTGGCCGAGGCGCGAACGCGGCGAGGCAGATCCGCCCCGAGCGGCGCGCCACCCTGCGCCAGCGCCACGAGCAGTCGCACGAATTCCCGGTGAGCCTCCTGTGGTGATCCCACACCGGCCAACCAACGCTGATGCGCCGCGACCTCTTTGGCAGGCAGCGCGCCGTAGCGAGCGAACAGCAGTGCGTTCTGCCGATGGAAGTCCACATGCACTGGCAGGGAGTGCTCTCGCTCGACCGCCCGAGCCCGGCCATAGGCACTGATCGCCGCGCTCCGGTGGCGCGAACTCGACATCGACGCGGCATACCCGGACAGCCAGTGACCGACCATGTCCAGCAGCCAGGGCCGGTGCCGCTCAGGCAGCGCATCCGCCCGCCGCGCCACCTCATCGATGAAAGCTCCAGGCTTCTGTGTCCTCCAGGCCTTCTCGCGAAGCACGGTGACCAGTTCCTCGGCACCCCCGACCGCGCCGTGATCGAAGTGGCGTACCCAGTCCGAATACAGCGTCGAGTCCAGTGGATCGGAGGGCGGCGAGATCAACATGCGGTGGATTGTCGCAAACCGGTACGACATTCCGGCTGCGCGCAGAACGAGGGAGAGGGCGCGGTGCGGGCCGGTCCCACTATCCGGGTATCTATGGCACCTGGATACAGGGACCGGTGATGGCGAGAATGGCCGGATGGAGGCCAAGAGGGTGCAGCTCGCCGAGTTCCTGAAGTCGCGCCGCGCCAAGATTCGTCCCGATGACGTCGGCTTGCCACCGGGACGTCGCCGGCGCACGCCGGGGCTGCGCCGGGAAGAGGTTGCGCAGCTGTCCGGGGTCGGTGTCACCTGGTACACCTGGCTGGAGCAGGGCCGCCCGATCAATGCCAGTGTTCAGGTGTTGAACGCGGTGGCGCGCACGTTGCGGCTGAGTCCGGCGGAGCAGGGGCATCTGTATCGGTTGGCGGGGGTGCCGGCGGTGCCTGTCGCGGCGGTGGGTGAGGTGGTGGTTCCGCCGGGAGTGTCGGTCATCCTCGAGCAGCTGGATCCGTTGCCCGCGGCGTTGATCAGTTCGAAATTCGATGTGCTGGAACGTAATGCCGCTCATCGGACGTTGTTTCCTGGGCTCACCGACAATGTGCTGCGGACGGTGTTCCTGACGCCGGATTGCTGTAATCCGTATGTCTACAACGCCACGGATCTCCGCAGGATGGTCGCTTACCTGCGGGGTGCCCATGTCAGGCATCTCGATGACCCCACGTGGCGGGGGCTGGTGGACGAGTTGTGTACCGAGAGCGCGGCCTTCGCCGCGCTGTGGACGAGCAACGATGTGGCGGTGCCGGTCGGGCTGGTCAAAGAAGTGCGGCATCTGGCCGTCGGTACGTTGACGCTGAATCTGACCAACCTGTCGTTGCCGCCGCTCGAGGGTGCGTGGGTGCAGGTCTTCACGCCGGTGGACGAGGCGCAGGGCGCGAAACTGACCGGGCTGTTGGCCATGACCGACGAGCGACGTCGGGCGCCGTGGGACGAGCACGTCGCGCGCCGGCATCGTGGCGGGCGTGCCGCGGGGTGAATTCCATAGTCCCCGCGCATGAGTCGCGAATCGAAAATCCTCGGGTACTATCGCCGTCGGGGGAGCGCGAGATGTCCGATGGTCTGTTTAGTATGTCGCAGGCGACGGCAGCTTCGGCTGCCTCACCACAGCGATACACGACCATCTCCAGGGGATGAAACTTGATCGACATGACACCGAATCCCAGCACGCGGCGGCGCTTCTCGCGGCGCTCCGCCATCACGTCGGTCGTCGCGGCGGCGGCCCTGTGCGCGGCCCTCGTGTCCGGCTGCTCCAGTGACGAGACCACCACCACCGCTCCGCCCACCGGTGCGCTGCCCGACGGCGCGCAGCTGGTGAAGGAGTCGGCCAAGACCACTCAGACCCTGCGCACCGTGCACCTGAACATCGATGTCACCAACCTGCCGGATCTGCCGGTGGAGACCGTGTCGGCCGATGTCACCAACGAGACCCAGGGCTCCGGCGCCGCGATGGGCGAGGCCAAGGTCAAGATCAAGCCCGAGGACCCGTTCACCGAGGCGAAGTTCCTGGTGGTCGACAAGGTGCTCTACACCGAGACCGGCGGCCGTTACGTGCCCGCGGGCCCGGCGGAGAAGGTCTATGATCCGGGCGTCATCCTGGACAAGGACAAGGGCATCGCGAATGTGATCGCCAATGTGCAGAACCCGAAGGCCGAGAGCCGTGAGGTCATCGACGGCATCAACACGGTGAAGATCACCGGCACCATCGACGCCGCCGTCATCGACCCGATCGTGCCCCGCATCGGCCAGAACGCCGGCACCATGCCGATCACCCTGTGGATCCAGGACACCGCGCCGCCCGCCTCGGATTCCACCAAGCCCTCCGATGCCGCCTCCACCGGCGACGGCCCGAACCTGGTGAAGGCCGTGGTGAAGAAGGACTCCGGCGAGGTCACCGTCGGCCTGTCCAATTGGGCCAAGCCGGTCAATATCGTCAAGCCCGCGGGCTGATCGAACCGGTTACCGGACCACCACCCACACCGGTCCGGGGATCGCGGAGCCTGGCACGCAGTGCCGTCCGCGGCCCCGGACCGGTGTGTCGTGTGGGTGTCGCCCTGGGTCCGCGAATCATCAACGCACGCAGGCGCATCCGATAAGAGAATGTTCAGCGAGATGCAAGGCGCCACAAGGACTATACGTGTCGGGACGCTGGTCGGCAGGCAGCACGCATCGAACGCCGATCGACACGGAGGAAGAACAAATGACGATCGATGATCGACCTGATGAAGAGGAGCGCGAGCTCCCGCCACCACCCGGCCCCGGGGGTCGGCCTCCCGTCAACAACGTGTGGGTGTATAACGGCAGAGCCTACGACCTGAGTGACTGGATCTCCAAGCATCCCGGCGGTGAATTCTTCATCGGCCGCACGAAGAACCGCGACATCACCTCGATCATCGGTTCCTACCACCGCGATCCGGAAAAAATCGCGCGCATGATCGAGCGTTACAGTCTCGATCGCGCTGCCACCCCCGAAGACATCCATCCCAAGAACAACGCGCCCGACTTCCTGTTCAAGGAGGGCTTCAACAGCTGGGACGACACCCCGAAGTACCAGTTCGACGACAAGAACGACCTGCTGCACAAGGTCAAGGCCAGGATCAAGGAACCCGAGCTGGCCGCGCGCCTGAAGCGCATGGATCGCACGTTCGACATCGTGGTGGCTTTCCTGATCTTCGCCTACTTCGCGGTGCAGGGCCTGCGCCTGTGGGACACCAGCTGGATGCCGTTGCCGGTCTTCGTGATCGCGATGGTGCTGCTGCGCAGCTCGCTGGCCGGGTTCGGCCACTACGCGATCCATCGCGCGCAGAAGGGCTGGAACAAGTACGCGGTCAACGCCTTCGACATGAACTATGTGGCGCTGTCGTTCGTCACCGCCGACGGCCACGCGCTGCTGCACCACCCGCACACCCAGAGTGAAGTCGACATCAAGAAGAACGTCTTCACGATGATGATGCAGGTGCCGCGCCTGTACCGGGTGCCGATCCACACCGTGCACAAATTCGGTCACCTGCTGACCGGCATGATCATCCGTCTGCTCGATGTCTGCCGGCTCACCCGCAAGGTCGGCATCAAGGACATGTACGGCACCTGGGGTGGGGCGCTGCCACACTTCATCGGCTCGTTCGGCGTGCGGTTCCTGCTGGTGGCCGAGGTGGTCGTGTTCACCCTCGCCGGTGACTTCTGGGCCTGGGCGCTGCAGTTCGTGATCACGCTGTGGATCTCCACCTTCATGGTGGTGGCCAGCCACGACTTCGAGGTGCCTACCGAGGAACTGCACACCGAGACCGACGACTGGGCGGTCAACCAGCTCGAGCAGGCCTACGACCTGACCGTGGTCGGCAACAAGTACGTCGACTGCTTCCTCTCGGCCGGGCTCAGCTCGCACCGCGTGCACCACGTGCTGCCGTTCCAGCGCAGCGGCTTCGCCAACATCGCCACCGAGGACGTGGTGCGTGAGGAGGCGGCGAAGTTCGGCGTGGAATGGCTGCCCGCCAAGAGTTTCTTCGGAGATCGTTTCCCCAAGCTGTGCCGGACCTATCTGCTCGCGCCCTCGCGCGAAGCCGAGGACAACCGGTGGGGAATCGTGCGCGAGCATTGCGCACCCACAGCGCTGAAGACCTGCGTCACCTACACGGTGCAGGGCTTCACCGGCATCGGAACCGTCTGACCCTTCCCTGCCGGTTCCTGTCTGTATTCGAAAGGATTTGTGCCCGTGTCTGTTTCCATTGATGAAGGTAAGCGGCGACCCCTCGGCCTGCTGCGCACGGCCGACGTCGAGCGCGGGCACGAACTGCTACCGCCCACGCCGCCGACCACCGTCGGCGTGATCGAGGCCGTCGCCACCGGCTCGCCCGCGCTGGTGGTCGACCAGAGCGTGAACGCGGGCCGTGTCGCCGAACTGTTCAGCGATCCGGCTCAGCAGCAGCGCATTCCGCGCATCTACCAGAAGACCCGTATCGATACCCGCCACCTGGCGATCGACCCGCTCGACCCCGAGTTCCTCGACTTCAGCAGGCGCCCGGGCACCATCCGGGACCGGATGAACCTGTTCTTCGAGCACGCGGCGCCGCTGGCGGTCGACGTGGCCCGGCGCGCGGTGGCCGGGCTGGCGAACCCGGCCGAGGACATCGGTCAGCTGATCTTCGTCACCAGCACCGGCTTCATCGCCCCCGGCGTCGACGTGGCGGTGGTCAAGCAGCTCGGCCTGTCGCCGACGGTGAACCGGATGATCATCAACTTCATGGGCTGCGCGGCGGCCATGAACGGCATCCGGGCTGCCGTGGACTACGTGCGGGCGCATCCGGACAAGAAGTCGATGGTGCTGTGCATCGAGCTCAGCTCGGTCAACGCCGTGTTCGACGACGACGTCAACGATGTGATCACCCACAGCCTCTTCGGTGACGGCTGCGGCGCGGTGGTGATCGGCGCCAACCAGGTGCACCAGCCGCTGGCGCCGGGCAGCGTGGTGATCCGCGACAGCTTCAGCCACCTGTTCGACGACGCCGAGGACGGCATCGTGCTGGGCGTGAAGGACGCGGGCATCACCTGCGAACTGGCGACCAGCCTGCCCGACTACATCTACCGCGGCGTCGACCCGGTGGTGTCGGAAGTGCTGGCGCGCAACGGACTCGGCAAGGCCGACATCGATCTGTGGGCGATCCACCCCGGTGGGCCACGCATCATCGAGGAGTCGGCGCGCTCGCTGGGCCTTCCCACCGAGACCGCGGCGCCGAGCTGGGCGGTGCTCGCCGAGCACGGCAACATGCTGAGCGTGTCGCTGATCTTCGTGCTGGAGCGGATGATCCGCGACGCGCAGACCACGGCACCGATCTCGACCGGGGTGGCGTTCTCGTTCGCACCCGGTGTCACCCTCGAGGGCATCGTCTTCGATGTCATCCGCAGCTGAGAGCGTAAGTCATGCAACTGCTCCGTTTTCTCGCCGCGCTCTCGCCGGCCAGGATCGCGGCCGTGGTGGTCGCGGGTCTCGTCGCCGGTGTGGCCAACACCTACCTGGTGACGCTGATCAACGCTGTCGTCTCGCCGAAACCGCAGCCGGACAACCTGCTGCTGCGTTTCGCGGGGACCGGGCTGGTGATCCTGGTCAGCGGGGTGCTCTCGCAGGTGCTGCTGATCCGGTTGTCCCAGGAGGCGATCTACCGGCTGCGCAGTGACCTGAGCGCGGGGATCGTCGCCGCGCCGCTGGAACACCTGGAACGGCTCGGCATGCACCGGCTCATCGCCACCCTCACCGAGGATGTGCGGGCGCTGTCGCAGGCGGTCACCGCCATCCCGTCGATCTGCGTCGACGTGGCGACCATCGTCGGCTGCTTCGTGTTCCTCGCCATCGTGTCGGGCCCGATCTTCGCGGTGACGGTGGCGGGCACGCTGATCGGCATCTCGTGTGTGGAGATGGTGCTCAAGCGGGTGCGCCGGATCTACCGGGAGGCACGCGAGAACGAGGACGCGCTGCTGCGCTCGTTCCAGTCGGTCACCCTGGGGATCAAGGAACTCAAGCTGCACCGGGGCCGTCGTCGTGACTTCATGGACCGGCACCTGCTCGGTTCGGCGGGCACGCTGCGGGATCAGAACACCGACGCGGGCTCGAAGTTCTCCTACGCGCAGGGCTTCGGCCAGGCGCTGCAGCTGGCGACGATGGCGCTGATCCTGTTCGTCATCGCGGCGGCGCTGAACCTGCCGCGCGACACCATGATCGGGTACGTGCTGGTCACCACGTTCCTGGCGATGCCGATGCAGAACTTCATGCACCGCATCCCGGATCTGCTGCGCGGTGATGTGGCGCTGGCCAAGATCCGCGACATGAACCTGTCGATGGAGACGCTGCACAACGAGGATCTGCTGCCCTTCACCGAGCGTCCGGCGGCGGGGGAGGCCAAGCTGGAACTCTCGGGCGTGAGCTACGTGTATCGCTCGGAGGCGCCCTCGCCGATTCCGCCGCCACCGGGCGCGCCGCCCGGTCCGCCCGGGCTCGGTGGTCCGCCGCCGCGTCCCGGACCGCCGCCGCGCGGTGCGAAGGGACATCCCGGGCCGGGTCATCATCCGGCGCATCCGGGGGCGCGGCCTTCGGCGGGACCGGATGTCAACGGCAAGAACTGGGTCGATCACGGTGCCACGGATGTGCGGCCGGTGCCGCTGGGTCCGCCGCCCGGGCTCGACGCGGCCGAGGACAGCGGGTTCCGGCTGGGGCCGATCGACCTGGTCTTCGAGCCGGGGCAGATCACGTTCATCGTCGGTGGCAACGGCAGCGGCAAGTCGACGCTGGCCAAGTTGATCACCGGTCTGTATGTGCCACGCACGGGGTCGTTGTCGCTCAACGGGGAGAGGATCGACCACGACAACATCGAGTGGTACCGGCAGAACTCGTCGGCGGTGTTCACCGATTTCCACCTGTTCGAGGACTATCTGGGCTTCGACCGGCCCGGGATCGACGAGGAGGTCCAGCGCTACCTCGACGAACTGCAGATCGCGCACAAGGTGACCGTGCGCGACGGGCGCCTGTCGACGGTGGATCTGTCGCAGGGCCAGCGCAAACGGCTCGCCCTTCTCACCGCGCTGCTCGAAGACCGCCAGATCTACGTCTTCGACGAGTGGGCCGCCGATCAGGAGCCGCGCTTCCGTGAGGTGTTCTATCGCGAGATCCTCACGGAGCTGAAGCGGCGCGGCAAGACGGTCATCGTGATCACCCACGACGACCGCTATTTCGACTGCGCCGATCAGCTGGTGAAGCTGGACTTCGGTCTGGTCGCCGCCTAGCTCGCACGCGCCGAGCGCCGGTGCGGTTCCCGTGGGGACCGCACCGGCGCTCGTTGTGTGTCAGGCGATGTCGCGGTGGGTGGCGATCAGCTGGGTCATCGGTGGGCGGTCGGTCAGGCTGACCTCCGAGGGGGTGCGGCGCCAGCCGTCGTCGCTGGGCAGGAACTGCACCAGCCCGATGCCGGAGTCGCGGATGCCGAGCCGGTCCAGCAGGGTCGCCACCACCTGCCTGCTCATCACCGCCAGTTCGTGCGTGGAGCGGTGCCGGTGCACGCGGACACCCAGGTCGACCTGGGTGATCGCGGACAGCCCGCGGCGCTGCCAGCAGTCGAGCAGGATGCCGATCTCGGCGCCGAAGCCGCTGGCGAAGGAGATCTCGCCGAGAAAGCTCCGGGTGGCGGCGTATTCACCGCCGAGGGGCTGCACGATCTCGGCCAGCGCGGGCGCCAGGGCGGTGAGCAGGGGACGCGCGACGAGCTGGGTGACTCGCCCGCCGCCGTCGGACTCCGCGCCGCCCGCCAGTGGGCGCCGGTAGAAGCCCTTCACCAGGGCAAGCCCCGGATCGGTCAGCAGCGGAGCTACCAGCGTGGGCACGAACATCGGGTCCGGCTCGACCAGATCGGCGTCGAGGTAGACGACGATGTCGCCGGTGCACACGGCCAGCGAGCGCCACAGCACCTCGCCTTTGCCCGGGCGCGGGACGATGTCGGGCAGCGCCTCCTCGCGGGTGTAGACAGCGGCACCGGCCGCCCTGGCTCGCGCGATGGTGCGGTCGGCGGAACCCGCGTCGAGCACGATCAGTTCGTCGACCAGTCCACCGAGCAGCGGCCGGACCGAGGCGACCACTCCGGCGACTGTGTCCTCGTCGTCGAGCGCGGGCACCACCACCGAGATCCGGCGACCGGACTTACGGTCGATCAGTTCACGGACGTTCATGCCGACCAGTGAACGACACCCCGCCCGGCCCCGCCACCGATCACCGCGGATCCTGTGACCGGAGCCAACCGATCCCGGTCGCCGTGGTGGTGTCGACAGGTGAACGCACAGTCGCGGGCGGGCGGGTTCGTCTCCGGAGACCGATCGGAATCCGGGGACACGAGTACCCTGACGAACGGAAAAGCCTGGTGCGGATCACCGGCCGGTGGGGTCGACGGAGGTAGGGCATGAGCGCGGCGACGGTGGTCGAGGTGACCAAGGGGTCCAAGACGGATCTGGGGGAGCGGCGGTACACGATCCGGCTCGACCTCGCCGAGCCCGCCGGGGCGGTGGACGTGTCGGCGGTGCTGGTGACCGCCGACGGTGTGGTCCGCTCCGACGCCGATTTCGTGTTCTTCAACAATCCCGTCGCGCCGGGGGTGCGGATGGAGTCCGACGCGGTGGTGTCGGTGGATCTGGCGGCGCTCCCGGCCGACATCCACCGGGTCGTGATCGCGGGCAGTACCGAGGCGCAGGGCATCCGGTTCGGTGAGGTGCGCGGTCTGCGGGTCACCGTCGCGGGCGCGGGCGAGTCCATGACCTTCACGCCGCCGGATCTGACGAGCGAGACGGTATTGCAGGCGGTGGCGCTGTACCGGCGGGGCGAGGGGTGGCGGCTCGACGCGATCGGGCAGGGCTACAGCGCGGGGCTCGCGGCCTTCGCGACCGAGCACGGGATCGTCGTCGACGAGGAGCCCGCCGAGGACCCGGCACCTGTGCGGCCCGTCGCGGCGCCCGCGCCTGCGCCGGCGGCACCGCAGGTGGATCTGCGCAAGGTCGACGTGGTCCTCACCAAGGACTCACCCGACCGCCGCGCCAGCATCGACCTGCGCAAGGGTGACCCCGGGTACGTCCTCACCGTCGGTCTCGAATGGGACGGCCGCGGTGCGCATTACGCGCCCGACGGGCAGGTCACCCGCTACGGCACCGGCGATCTGGACGTGTACTTCTTCTGCCGCAACGAGATCACCGGTGACTACGTGGTGATCAGCGGCGAGAAAGGTCATCAGGGCGACCTGGCCGTGTGGCCGTTCCTGCACCACCAGGGCGATTCCCGCGGCCCCGGCGCGAACAACCGGCCCGCCACCGAACAGGTGGTCGTGCGCCCGACCGAGAACGGTGACCTGCTGCTCAACGTCTACCAGTCCGTCGACAACGGCGCCGGCGCCATCGACACCTTCGGCCGTCCCCGGGTGCGCGTGCGTTACGGCCGCCCCGGGCCCGACGGGCTGCCGGGCGCCGACGCCGACCAGATCACCGTGCTGATCGGCAACGGCAAGAACTCCTTCTGGGCCACCGTCGCCCACATCGACGTGCGCGAGGGCATCCTCACCGTCGACGGCACCACCCGCTACAGCCGCGCCTTCAGCGAACGCATGCCCGTGCTCGACACCACCGGCGCCTGGGTCCGTTCGGCCAAGAACGGGCCGGTCGGGCGCAGCAAGGGCAAGAACGGTCTCGGCCTTACCCGGTACGCGGGAACCTGCCCCGATCCTCGCTGATCGGACAATTCGACCAGCCGACCCGACCATCCGGTTTCCGATCTTGGTACAGTCCCCGAGCCGTGGTGTTCGGGAAATCGGTGCGAAACCGATGCGGCCCTCGCCACTGTGATCGGGAGCGACTGATCGATCCGGGCGGCCGATGCCGTCCGGGGCCACTGGGGCATGCCCTGGGAAGGCTGATCCGTCGCGCGCCATCCCGTCAGCCAGGAGACCGGCCACGGCCACGCAGTACCCATTCCACGAGGACCTGGAAGGCCGTCATCTTGACCCCCTCTGTTGTCGCGCGCCTGCGTACCGGCGCGCTGATCGCCTGCGCGATCGTCGTCGCCGGGTGCGGTGCCCCACCCGCACCGGCCACCACCGGCGCGAATGCCGTCACCCGTGCCAACTGCGGCCTCGATGTCGCCGTCGGCTCCCCACCGCAGCGCATCTACGCCGCCTACCAGCCCTCGATCGAGATCGCGCACGCCCTCGGCGTCACCGACCGGCTCGTGCAGACGGCGTTCCTCGATGCGGCCGTGCTGCCCGAATACCGTGACGCGCAGGCGAAGTCGGACTACGTCGAGAAGCTGCCCAGCCGTGACGAACTGCTGGCGAAGAAGCCGGATTTCGTGCTCTCGGGCTACAACGGCGTCTTCGCGGCCTCCGCGCAGAACAGCGTGGGCACCCGCGGCAGCCTGCACGAGCTGGGTGTGCGGACCTGGGTGCTGAGCCCGCTGTGCCCGAGCGCGGACGGACTGGCCGACGAGGCGATCGACCCGAAGACCGTGCGTTTCGACAATGTGTACGCCGACCTGCGTGATCTGGGCGCGCTGTGGGGTGTCGACGAGCGCGCCGAAGAAGTGGTCACACAGCTGACCGCGCGGATCGCGGCGGTGCGCGCCAAGGTCGCCGACGCCGCCCGGCCACGGGTCGCGGTCCTCACGCCCAAGGACGACGGGTCCTACACCGTCGCGGGCGGGATCGACTTCGTCACCCAGATCATCGAGGCGGCGGGCGGGGTGAACGCCTTCGCCGATCTCACCGAGCGCCGCAATGTGCCGATCAGCGCGGAAGCCCTCATCGCCGCCGATCCCGACATCATCCTGACCAGCCAGTGCTGCAAGGCCACCTATACCCGCGCCGACGCGCAGCCGCAGGTCGACAAGATCGTCGGCAACCCGGCGTTCGCGAACCTGACCGCCGTGCGGGCCGGTGCGGTGCACCCGTTCCTGTTCGCGGACCGGGCCGCCGGTGTCCGGATCGCGCACGCGACCGAACTGGTCGCCGAACTGATCCACCCCGAGCTGTTCGGCCGGTGACCCGCACCGCCCGCGGCACCGGCCTGCTCCTGGCCGGTGCCGCGCTCACCGCTGTCTGCGTGGCCTCGGTGCTGATCGGCACGCACCCGCTCGCCCTCGACGACGCGATCGCGGCGTTCACCGACTTCCGTGGCACCGACACCGACCGCATCGTGCGCTACATCCGGATGCCGAGAACGGTGGCGGGCCTGCTCGCGGGGGTGGCGCTCGCGCTGGCCGGCGTGGTGATGCAGGGCCTGACCCGCAACCCACTCGCGGGCCCCGGACTGCTCGGTGTCAACGCCGGTGCCTCGCTGGCCATCGTGCTCGCCATGGGCACGCTGGGCGTGGCCACCACCTCGGGGTTCATCTGGTTCGCCTTCCTCGGCGCCGCGGTGGCCGCCGCGTTCGTCTACACCCTGGGATCGCTGGGCTTCGGTGGGGCGACGCCGGTGAAGCTGGCGCTGGCCGGTGCCGCGTGCACCGCGCTGTGCGCC
Source organism: Nocardia sp. NPDC056064 (assembly GCF_042266925.1). Taxonomy (NCBI): domain Bacteria; kingdom Bacillati; phylum Actinomycetota; class Actinomycetes; order Mycobacteriales; family Nocardiaceae; genus Nocardia; species Nocardia sp. NPDC056064. The sequence goes on from NZ_JBHJWO010000001.1 coordinate 700,370, forward strand.
TCGATCACCACGGCCATCACGCTGCTGGACCGGACCACCTTCGACAACTTCCGGTTCTGGGTGGTCGGGTCGCTGGCTCGCGCCGAGGCCGAATCGGTCTGGGCGGTCGTGCCTTTCATCGCGGCGGGCGCGGTCCTCGCCCTGGGGGTAGCGCGGCCGTTGAACGCCATCGCCATCGGCGACGACATGGCCCGCACGCTCGGCACGCGGCTGGTCGCCGTGCGCGTCACCGGGGCGGGCGCGGTGGTGCTGCTGGCCGGCTCGGCGGTGGCCGTGGCGGGGCCGATCGCGTTCGTGGGCCTGGTGGTCCCGCACATCGCCCGCGCCGTCGGCGGACCCGACTATCGCTGGGTGCTCGCCTGGTCGGCCCTGTTCGGGCCCACCCTGCTGTTGCTGGCCGACATCCTCGGGCGGGTGGCGGTGCGGCCCCAGGAGATCCAGGTCGGCATCGTCACCGCCTTCGCCGGGGCGCCGTTCTTCCTGTACCTGGTGCGCAACCGGAAGGTGGCGGCGCTGTGACGGCCACCGAACCCCGCGTCCTGCCCCGCGACACCCTGCTGCTGCGCTCGCCGGGCAGGCGCGTGGTGCTGCGCGTCCAGCGCCGGTCCGCGCTGCTGACCGTGCTGTTCACCGCGGCGGCACTGGCGGTGGGGGCGTGGTCGCTGACCGTCGGCCACTATCCGCTCACGACCGCCGATGTGCTGCGGGTCCTCGGCGGTGGCGGCACGCTCATCGAATACGACGTGGTCGTCGCCGACCGGCTGCCGCGCGTGCTCACCGGTCTGTGCGTGGGTGCCGCCTTCGCGCTGGCGGGAGCGATCCTGCAGCGCATCGCGACGAATCCGCTGGTCAGCCCGGAGATCATCGGGATCAACGCGGGCGCGTCGCTCGGTGCGCTGGTGGTGAGCGCCGTGCTCGGCGGCACCGGTCTCTGGCTGGTCGGTGGCGCGCTGGCCGGGGCGTTCGTGGCGATGGCGTCGATCCTGGCAGTGGCGACCAAGGACGGCCTCGACGGCTACCGGCTCGTGCTCGTCGGTATCGGCGTGACCGCCATGTTGTCCTCGGCCATCGCCTTCGTGCTCACCAGAGTCGATGCCTACCAGGCACATACGGCGGCGATGTGGCTCACCGGCAGTCTCGCCAATCGGGACTGGCCGCACGTCTGGTTCGCCGCCGCGGCACTTGTCGTGACCGTGCCGGTGTTGATCGTGTCGGCCCGGTCGCTGCCGCTGCTCGAACTGGGCGACGAACTGGCGAATTCGCTGGCGGGCAGGCGCGGCCCGCACCGCACGGTGCTGATCGTCGTCGCGGCGGCCGCCGCCACCCTGGCCACCGCCGCGGCCGGGCCCATCGCCTTCGTGGCGCTGGTCGCGCCGCAGATCGTGCGGCGTCTGCTCGCCGAACGCGGGGCCGGACTCGCGCCCGCCGCCGCGGCCGGGGCATTGCTGGTGGTCGCCGCCGATCTGGCGGCCCGCCGGTTGTTCCCGGCGGAACTGCCGGTCGGCGTGGTGACCGCGCTGCTCGGCACCCCGGTGCTCGTCTATCTCCTCGCCCGCGCAACCCGGATCGGACACGCTGGATGACCGCACATCTGACCACCGAAGCCCTCACGCTCGCCTACGGCGCCACCGCGATCGTCTCCGATGCCACCGTCGATTTCCCGCCCGGCCGGTTCACCGTCATCGTCGGCCGCAACGGCTGCGGCAAGTCGACGCTGCTGCGCGGCCTCGCCCGGCTGATCCGGCCCAGCGCCGGGGCGGTGCTGCTCGACGGCGCCGATATCGCCCCGCAGCAGGCCCGGACGGTGGCGCGCCGGGTCGGCATGCTGCCGCAGCAGCCGGTCGCGCCCGACGGCATCACCGTCGGTGAACTCGTCGGGCGGGGTCGCCATCCCCATCAGCGCTGGTTCCGGCAGTGGTCGGCCGAGGACGAGGCCGCGGTGCGCGCGGCACTCACCGCGACCGACACCCTCGACCTGGTCGAGCGCACGGTCGACCAGCTCTCCGGCGGGCAGAAGCAACGCGTCTGGCTCGCACTGGCGATCGCCCAGGACCCGGAGGTGATGCTGCTCGACGAGCCGACCACCTTCCTCGACCTGGCCCATCAGCTCGATGTGCTCGATGTGCTGCGCAACCTGTTGCCGCGCACCATCATCGCCGTCCTGCACGATCTGAACCTGGCCGCCCGCTACGCCGATCATCTGGTGGCGATGAAGGACGGCCGGGCGGTCGCGCAGGGGACGCCCGCCGAGATCGTCCGCCCGGACCTCGTCGCGGAGGTCTTCGGGGTGCGGTGCGCGGTGATCGACGACCCGATGACCGGCACACCCCTGGTGGTTCCGGCCGGGCGCGCGGTGGGTGCCCGATGACGCGCCGTCACGTCCTGGTCGCCCGGCCCACCCCGTCGGGTGTGGACCTGCCCGCCGTCACCGCCCTGGCCGAGGCCTGCGGGATCGGCTACGCCCTGCTCGATCAGGGTGAGCCGACCATCCACGACGTCCTCGACGACGCGGCCCGCGACGACATCCCGGTCACCCTGATCCCGCTGGCCGTACCCCGCGACCGCTACCTGGAGACCTGGATCGCCCGCGCGGTCGCCAACTGGATGGAGACCCGCGCCCGCGAACTCGACGTCCGGGTCACCGAAGGTGCCGACAGCACACCGGCTTTCACCGAGGTGGTGCGGGCGCTGATGCGCGAGGACGGCGACCCGGTCACCGCCAGCCCGCGCGCCTTCCGCAGTCCGGCCTGGTCGAAGATCCCCGAGCACACCGCCCACATCCTCGTCTGCCGCGGCCCACGCTGCACCGTCTACGGCGCCGCCGAACTGCACCGCACCCTGCGTCGCGACCACCCCACCGCTCTGGTCACCCCCACCGGCTGTCTCAACCCCTGCAACCTGGGCCCGCTCTACATCACCTATCCCGACGGCGAATGGCATACGAACGCCCTCGAACCGGCATCAGACGGAAAGGCCGACGACTAGCGCGCCGGTACGGAGGCGGGAATCACGAAGTGGCCCGCAACATTTCGGCGGCCGTCTACGATGCGAAGCTCATGCGGGTGATGACACAGGACGACGAGCAACAGCAGGTGGCCGGGTTCGGCGCGTTCACTGTCGTGGACGTCGAGACCTCGGGCCTGCGGCCGCACCAGCACCGGGTGCTCTCGGTCGCGGCGCTCACCCTCGACAGCGCGGGCCGGGTGAGCGAGGAGTTCCACACGCTGCTCGATCCCGGCTGTGATCCCGGACCGGTCCACATCCACGGCCTGACCGCCGAGGTGCTGCGCGGATCGCCGGAGTTCGGTCAGGTACGCGACCGCCTGTCCGGGTTGCTCGACGGCCGGGTGCTGGTGGCGCACAACGCGTTGTTCGACTACGGATTCCTCGCCAGGGAGTTCGCCAGGACCGGTGCTCGGCTGCCGGTGGACCGTCGCCTGTGCACCCTCGCGCTGGCCCGGCGGGTGGCGCCACCGACCCCGGACTACAAGCTGGGCACGCTCGCGTCGTATTACGGTGTGCCCCAGCGCAAAGCCCACGACGCCCTCGACGACTCCCGGGTGCTCGTCCAGGTGCTGCGTGCCTTGATCGCCGATGCCGCGCACCTGGGCATCGCCGCACCGCTGCTCGACTGCGCCGACGACACGGCCCGCGCCGCCGGACCCCGCTGGCCCGCACAGCGGCGCGGCCCGAAACAGCCGTGCGCCTTCGCCTATCCGGGGACGATGCCCGCCGGAGGGCCGCTGCGGCAGGGGATGAAGGTCGCTTTCACCGGCGAGACCCGCATCGACCGGGAGGAACTGGTCGCCCGCGCCGAGGCCGCCGGGCTCGATGTGACCGGGACGGTGAGCCGGCGCACCAGCGTGCTCGTCACCGACGACGCGTCTTCGGGGAGCGGGAAAGCCCGCAAGGCAGCCGAATTCGCCACTCCGATCGTCGGCGAGGCACGCTTCCTCGCTTTGCTCGACGCCATCGAACCTGGACAGCCCCGCTCGGCCACAGGACAGCCCCGTCCGGCCGTCGAGGGCCGAACCGCGCCGCGTCCCCGGCCGACGACCGGTCCGCTGTCGGGGCGCCGGGTGCTGGTCCTCGGCGGCACCCACGACGAGGCCGCCGCCGCGCGGGCACGGATCGTCGCGCTGGGCGGCTCGGTCGCGGTGAACCTGTCGGCGACGGTGACCGATCTGCTCGTGCTCGACGGCGGCGACACCGACCGCCGCGTGCACAGGGCGGGCGAGCTCGCACTCACCGTCCACGGACCGCAACTGCTCGAATCCGGCGCCGCGGCGCCCCGCGAGCAACCGAACCCGGAACCGGACGTGACGCAACTGTCGCGCGGCCAGGTGGTCGACCTGCCCACCACCGACCGCACCTGGGCACTGCGTGCCACCTGGAACCAGCTCGACGACCAGGCCGTCGACCTCGTCGCCTTCCTGGTGGACGACACCGAAAAGGTCACCGATTCCAGCGATTTCGTGTTCTACAACCAGCCCGAAACGCCCGGCGCCAGACTGTCCGAGGACGGCCCGAACGAGCAGGCCATCACGATCACCCTCGACGACCTGCCCGAACACTGCCGGCGCATCGTGTTCGCCGCCGCGCTCGACGGCGTGGGCCGCACCTTCGGCGAGGTCGGTGCCGTCGAGCTCGAGATCGCCACCGGCCCCGAATCGGGCACCCTGCTGCGCGCCACCCTCGACGCGGCGACCACGGAACGCACCCTGCTACTCGCCGAGCTCTACCTGCGGGCCGACACCTGGCGCCTGCGGGCGGTCGGCCAGGGTTACGAAACCGATCTGGCCGCTCTCGTCGATCGCTACGGCGTGGAGGTCGCCGACTGACCTCGGGACCGGCCCTCGGTGTGAGTGTCGGTGCGGCCGAATAGGATTCGCGACGTGTCACATATCTTGCAGGTGTATCTCGTCGACCTGGCGGACCTCGAGGCCGTCATCGGTTCCGGGGACGAGGAATTCCTCCGACGGCTGCTGGCGGATCTGCCCGAGCACGATGCGGAGGACGAGTGCTGCGAACCGTGCGGTGACCCCGAGTGCGAGGGCGCCGAGTGCGAGGAGTGCTACCTGTGCGAGGACGCCCAGGCGCCTCACGCGCTGCGAGCGATCTTCGCCGGTGGGCCGTATACCGAGAGTCACGCGCACGCCTATGTCTCCGCGCTCGAGTCGATCTGCGCCGAACTGGGTTCGGGCATCGGAGACGTGAGCTTCTGGTTCGGCTACGACGGCCTGCCCGATGTAATCCTGAGTCTGGCCGCCGACATGGACGGCGAGGGCCCGTTTCCCAGTACCGAGGAGAACGGCTGGGGCCACATCGGCAAGCAGAGCTGCGCGGAACAACTGGCCGAGTGGGAGGCCATCGCCGCCGGACCAGACGACCACGGCGGCTATGCCGACGACATCGTCGAGTGGTTCCGCGAATCCAAGGCCGCCGACAAGGATCTCATCGGTTTCTGGGCCGGGTAGCGTCCCGAGGTTCAGTGACCGAAGGCGGCGCGGACGGCGGTCTCGTCGCCTTCGATCGCGATCAGGCCGAGGGTGCGGGCGTCGTCGAGGGGGATGGCGCCCGCGGCGAGACCGAGGATGTAGGCCGGTTCGGCGCGCAGGGTGGCGTCGAGTGGTCGGCCGTCCTTCGGGGTGACTGCGAAACCCGCCGGTGTCGCGCTCAATCGCAGCGGGGAGTCGCCGACCTCGATGCCGATCGCCACCGGCGGAGGTTCGGTGACCCGCGCGTCGAGCAGTGCGGGGAGGGCGAGGGCGAGCCAGCCGGGGCGGAAGGCGTCACCGTCGGCGGGGCCGCGCGCCATCAGCGGGGTGGACCAGCGAATGAGTCCCTCGATCGGCTCGCGCAGCTCGGCACCCCACGGTGTGAGGGCGTATTCGACCACGCTGCCCGCGCCGGTCAGCCTGCGCTCGACCACGCCCGCGGATTCGAGATCCCGCAGCCGGTCGGCGAGCAGGTTCGTCGCGACGCCGGGCAGGCCCGCGATGAGATCCCGGTAGCGGGCAGGGCCGACGAGAAGCTCGCGGACGATGAGCAGATTCCATCGATCGCCGACCACTTCGAGCGATCGGGCGAGCCCGCAGTACTGGCCGTAGCTACGCATCATTTCCTACATTCGCTTGAAAATCTCCAGTGCACGTGAGATTCTCAAGTATACCTGTTGTCGAGCCCTGAAGGGGGCCGCCATGACCGGAACCACCGAAAGCGTGCGGCCCGGCTGGGTCGACGACGAGTTGTTCCCGTTCGAGAGCCGATTCCTCGACATCGACGGGCACACCGTGCATTACCTCGACGAGGGATCGGGCCCCACGCTGCTGTTCCTGCACGGCAACCCGACCTGGTCGTTCCTCTGGCGCGACGTGATCCGCGACCTGCGCGCCGACTTCCGGTGCGTCGCCCTCGACTACCCGGGCTTCGGGCTGTCGAGGCCGAAGGCGGGCTACCGGTTCCTGCCGGAAGAGCACGCCGGCGTGGTCACCGGGTTCGTCGACGCGCTCGGCCTCGACGCGGTCACGCTGGTCGGCCAGGACTGGGGCGGGGTGATCGGCTTGGCGGTGGCGCAGCGGCGCCCGGGTGTCTTCGATCGGCTGGTGCTCGCGAACACCTGGGCCTGGCCGGTCAACGGCATCCTGCACTTCGAGGCGTTCGGCCGCATCGTCGGTGGTCCGGCGGTCCGATTCCTGGTCCGGCGGTTCAATCTCCTGGTCGATGCCTTCATCCCCACCGGCCACCGCAGGCGCAAGCCCACCGCGGCCGAGATGACCCACTACAGCAAGGCACTGGACACCCCGGAACGCCGCCAGGCCTCCGCCGTACTGCCCGGCCGCGTGCTGGCCAGTCGGGACTTCTTCGCCGAGGTCGAGACCGGGCTCGCCGACATCGCCGACCTGCCGACACTGATCGTCTGGGGTGACGCCGACATCGCCTTCCGCGCCCAGGAGCGCGAGCGTCTGGAAGCCACCTTCAGCGACCACACGACCGTGATCGTGGAAGGCGCGGGGACCTACGTGGAATCCGACGCGCCCGAGGAGTTCGTCGCCGCGGTCCGCGAGTGGGCCGCGGCGACGAACGGGCAGGGGTAGCTCAGCGGCCGAAGGCGTCGGCCACCATCGCCTCGGTCAGGCCGTAGTCGGCCAGGGAGTAGCGGTGGGTGGGTTTGCGGTCGCCGGTGCGGCTTTCGTCGTCCAGGGCGGTGATGGCGGCGCGGGCCGCCGGGGTGAACTCGGCACCGATCTCGGTGTAGATGCGGTCGACCACGCCGGCGGGATCGGCGCGCAGGTCGTCGAATTCGACATCGAGGAAGGTGGCGTCGGCGTGCCGGGCGCGGGCGGCGCTGAACTCGCGCAGGCCCCGCGACCACAGGTCGAGCTGGGTGCGGCCGATGGTCTCGCCGGTGAACACGGTCGACCAGCCGCGCGTGGCGTGCTCGTTGAGACTGCACACCGACGGGATGATGGTGGCCGGGTCGCGGTGGGTCTGGATGACGATCGCGTCCGGGTAGACCGCGAGCAGCGCGTCCAGGCAGAACAGGTGACTCGGGTTCTTGAGCACCCAGCGCCGGGTGTCGTTCATCCCGATGAGCTGTAGATTGCGGCGGTGCCGCGCGTAGGCGGGCGTCCAATCCTGACGCGAGAGCCATTGCGCGTAACTCGGGACGTAGGCCAGACACTCGTAGGAATGCGAGGTGCCCGACTGACGCAGCAGCTGCCAGCATTCCTCCACATCGGCGGCGCTCATGTAGTGCAGGCCCATGAATTCCGGGTTCTGCACCTGATGCTGCTTCAGGCCCGCGTCGATCTGCCGGTAGGCGGGATTGCCGTCCCAGCTCTCGCGCGGCGGGCGCGGCTGCGGGAAATCGGTCAGCCACATCTCGAGGCCCTGGTTCGCGGGGTCGGCGGCCAGCAGCCGGTGCAGGGCGGTGGTGCCGGTGCGCGGCAGTCCGGTGACGAAGATCGGCCGCGTGACGGGCGTGTCGACGTAGCCGGGGTTGGCCGCCCAGGCGGCTTCACTCAACGCGCGGGCCACGAGCGTGCCGCGCAGGAAGAACCGCGACATCTTGCTGCCGAGCTCGGTGAGCCCGGCCTCGTCGCGATACGAGTCGAGCAGCACCTGGAGTGCCTCGGTGTAGTCGTCGGTCCCGAAATCGGTGAGACCGGTGAGTTTGGTGGCGGAGGCGTGCAGGTCGGCCACGGTGCCGACATCGGTGCGCACGGTCATCGGACAAGCTCCTAATTGTGGTATTCGCCGCAGTTGACGTCGAGGGTCTGGCCGGTGATCGCCGAGGACCAGTCCGAGGCGAGGAACACCACGGCCCTGGCGATCTCCTCGGGCTCGGGCAGCCGCTTCAGATCCGATTTCGACGCGGTCTGCTCATAGACCTGTTCGACGGTGATGCCGTACTTCTCGGCGACCTGCGTGAAGTACCACTTCAGCTGATCGGTCCAGATGTAGCCCGGCAGCACGCTGTTGACCCGCACGCCTTTGCCGCCGAGCTCGGTGGCCAGGGTCTGCGACATGGCCAGCAGCGCGGCCTTGGTCAGTTTGTAGCTGCCGTAGCGCGGTTCGGAATGCCGCACGACCATCGAATTGATCATCACCACAGCACCTTTGGCCTCGGCCAGCGCCGGGGCGAACGCCTGGGTCATCCGCAGCCCGCCGAGCACGGTCATGTCCAGACTGGACCGGATGTGGTCGAAATCGGTGCGGTCCAGCGGCTTCATCGACGGCACCGAGAACGCGTTGTTGACCAGCGCGTCCACCCGGCCGAACGTCTCCACCGTGCGGCTCACCAGGTTCGCCACGGCGGTGTCGTCGGTGATGTCGGTCGGCACACACAATGTCGCGCCCCCGGCGGCCTCGATCTCGGCGGCCACCTCGAGCAACCGCGATTCGGTCCGCGCCGCCAGCACGACCGTCGCGCCTGCGGTCGCGGCCTCCAGGCAGATCGACCGGCCCAGGCCCGGGCCGACACCGGAGACGACGACGACCTTTCCGTCCAGCAGTGCCCCGCTCATCCGAGCATCCTTTCCGCGAAAGCCCGCTGCCGGGCGGCGATCCGGTCGCGCCATCCCGTGGCGTCGATCCGGTTGTGGTCGAAGTGGGGGAGGTGTTCGGCGATCTCGGCGAACGGCACGACCGTCGCTGTCGGGCCGTCGGCCTCGGTCATGGGGCGGTCGGTGCGCTGCCAGCGGAATTGGAGGATGCCGCGGGTGCGACCGGTGGTCTCGATCCAGTTGGCGAGGCCGGGGTTCTGCTTGCTCACCACCATCCGGATCAGGCCGTCCGGATCGACCTGGGCCTGGGTGTGGTTGAGGCTGGTCTGGTGGTTGACGTAGTCGAGCGAGATGTACCAGAGACTGCCCAGCTGGAAACCCTGGTACGGCGCATCCGATTTCGGCACGGTGATCACGAGTGCCTGATCGTCGGCCAGATCGAAATGTCCCACCGACGAGTACTGGGTGCTCAATCCACCCGGGGTGAGCCGGGGTGCGGTGAGCGTGTTCACCGGCAGGTCCAGATAGAACCACTTCGGGAAGTTGAACCAGGTGTGCACGCGGGTGAGCAGCATCTTGGCCGCGGCGCCGTAGCGTTTGCGCATCCGGGCCAGGTCGGGCTCGACCGGCGCCGTGCCGAGGGTGTCGACGCGTTCGATCCGGATCGAGCCCTTGCGTTCGGTCCAGTCGCCGTAGACCTCGCGCACGGCCAGCATCGACGCGCCCTCACCGAGCGCGAAATAGCCGGGCTCGGCATCGGCTTCGGCCGGGCCGAAGCGGATCGAGAAGCTGCCGTCCTCGGCGATCGGGATGCGCCGGTCGTCGAAGGCGTCCTCGCCGCCGGGAACCTCGGTCGCGGTGTAATCGCCTTTGAGCACCTGGAAACTGAGGTCGACGGTGCTGCCGCGCACGCCGCTCACCACGTACTCGGCGCCCGGTTCGATATTCGCGTGGTAGTAGAGGGTGTCCGGATTGTCCAGGCCCATCTTGGCGTAGGGGCCGGTCGAGGACACGAAATACGGGTGGCTGGTGCCGTGCGCGCCGGACAGCCGCAGGCAGGCGGCGACGCTCGCGGCCAGATAGTCGTAGCCCTCGGCGAGATCGGCCTCGCCGCGGACGAATTCGGCGCCGGCGATGAGCTGTTCGGCCTGGGCCACCGCGGCCGTGAACGGCGCGGTGAGCGATTCCGGTGGCGCGGTGCTCCCGGCTTCGGTGGCGGTGCTGGAGTGGGTCAACGGACTGTGATTCCTAGCTCTCGGAGGATATGGGCGGCGATCTCGGCGGGGGAGCCCAGATCGGGGGTGATGACGAGATCGGCGTTCCCGGGCCGCTCATAGGGCGAGCCGATGCCGGTGAAGCCGGGCAGTTCGCCCGCGCGGGCCTTGGCGTAGAGGCCCTTGGGGTCGCGTCGCTCGCATTCGGCCAGGGACGTGTCGACGAAGACCTCGTGGAACGGCAGACCCCGCCCGGTGTGGGTGGTGCGCGCCGCGGCCCGCTGGGCGGCGAACGGGCTGATCACCGACACGATCGCCACCGCACCGGAATCGGCGAACAGGGCCGCGACCTCGGCGACCCGGCGCACGTTCTCGTCCCGGTCGGCCGCGGAGAACCCGAGACCGGCATTGAGCCCGTGCCGCAGATTGTCGCCGTCGAGCAGATAGGCGGCCCGCCCCGCCGCGACCAGCAGACGTTCCACCTCGACCGCGATCGTCGACTTGCCCGACCCCGACAGCCCGGTCAGCCAGATCGTGGCGCCCGCGTGCGCGCGGTCCGCGCGCCCGACCGCCGAACGATGCCAGACCACCGTCGCCGAGGACGGGTGCGTGCCGGTGTCGCGGCCGGTGACCATGCCCGCGGCGACGGTCTGATCGGTCACCGGGTCGACGAGGATGAAGCTGCCGGTGCGCCGGTTCTCCCGGTACGGGTCGAACAGCAGCGGCGCACGGCTGCGCAGTCGCACCCGGGCGATGTCGTTGAGCGACAACGCCTCCACGTCCTCGCGCCGGTGCAGGGTGTTCACGTCGAGCTGGTAGTCGATGGCGGTGACCTCGGCGGGCGAGATCTGCGCCGCCGTACGCACCAGATAGCGGGCACCCTCGCGCAGCTGGGTGGTCTCGGAGAACCAGCACACCATCGCGTCCAGATCGGCGCCCTGCTGCGGGCGGTTGCCCGGCCGGGCCAGCAGATCGCCACGGCCGATATCGATCTCGTCGTCGAGGGTCAGCGAGATCGCCATGCCGGTGAACGCCTCGTCGACCTTGCTGCCGCCGGGGCCCCAGATCTCGCGCACCCGCGAGGTGTGCCCGGCGGGCAGCACCACCACCTCGTCGCCGGGCTTGAAGATGCCGCCCGCGACAGTGCCCGCGTAGCTGCGGTGATCGAGGCCATGCTGCGCCCGGATGACGTACTGGATCGGCAGCCGCGCGTCGATGAGATTGCGGTCCGAGGCGATGTGCACGTCCTCGAGGTGGCGCAACAGCGGCGGGCCCGGATACCAGGGCATGTGCTCGGAGCCCTCGACGACATTGTCACCGAGCAGCGCCGAGACCGGCACGAAGCTCAGATCACCGACGGTGAGCTTGGCGGCGAAGGTCGCGAATTCGGCCCGGATCTCCTCGAACCGCTCCTGCGACCAGCCCACCAGATCCATCTTGTTCACGCACACCACCAGATGCGGCACGCCGAGCAGGGTGGCCAGGAAGGCGTGCCTGCGGGTCTGCTCCGACACCCCGGTGCGCGCGTCGACCAGGATCAGCGCGAGATCGGCGGTGGACGCACCGGTCACCATATTGCGGGTGTACTGCACGTGGCCGGGAGTATCGGCGATGACGAACTTGCGCCGCGGGGTGGTGACATAGCGGTAGGCGACATCGATGGTGATGCCCTGCTCGCGTTCGGCCCGCAGCCCGTCGGTGACCAGTGCCAGATCGGCCGTGTCGCCCCCGCGTTCGGTGCTCAGCCGTTCGATGGCGGCGAGCTGGTCGTCGAACAGCGACTTGGAGTCGTAGAGCAGCCTGCCGATGAGGGTGGACTTGCCGTCGTCCACGCTGCCCGCGGTCGCCAGGCGCAACAGGTTGCGGCTCATCAGAAGTAGCCCTCTCGCTTGCGGTCTTCCATGCCGGTCTCGGAGATCCGGTCGTCGGCGCGGGTGGCGCCGCGCTCGGTCAGCCGGGTGGCTGCGGTCTCGGCGATCACCTTCGCGGCGGTGTCGGCCTCGCTCTCGACGCATCCGGTGCAGGTCGCGTCGCCGACGGTGCGGAACCGCACCGTGGCTTCGACGGTGCGCTCGCCGGGGCGCGGGGTGACGAACCGGCCCGCCGAGAGCAGCATGCCGTCGCGTTCGATGACGGTCCGCCGGTGGGCGTAGTACAGCGCGGGCAGCTCGACGGCTTCACGATCGATGTATTCCCAGATGTCGAGCTCGGTCCAGTTCGACAGCGGGAACACCCGGATGTGTTCGCCGGGCTGATGCCTGCCGTTGTAGAGGTTCCAGACCTCCGGACGCTGGGCTCGCGGATCCCATTCCCCGAACCGGTTGCGGAAGCTGAACACCCGCTCCTTGGCGCGGGCCTTCTCCTCGTCACGGCGCGCGCCGCCGAACACCGCGTCGAAGCGATGCTCGCCGATGGCGCGCAACAGGGTGGTGGTCTGGAGCGGATTGCGGGTGCCGCCGGGGCGTTCCACCACGCGGCCCGCGTCGATGTCGTCCTGGACCTTCGCCACCAGCAGGCGCGCGCCGGTGCGTTCGGCGGTGCGATCACGGAACGCGATCACCTCGTCGAAGTTGTGACCGGTGTCCACGTGCAGCAGCGGAAACGGCAGCGGCGCGGGCCAGAAGGCGCGCCGGGCCAGATGCAGCAGCACCGCCGAGTCCTTGCCGCCGGAGAACAGCAGCCCCGGCCGGTCGAAGGTGGCCGCCACCTCCCGGAAGATGTGCACCGATTCGGCCTCCAGGGCCGCCAGATGCGACAGCTCGTACCCCGTCTGCACTCGTTCACCCACTTCGTTCGCGCAATCCGTGAGCTGATCCAACCCCGGGTTGCGATGTCGAATATTCGACGCTATTGTTCGATATTGTGACACCGACGATAAGCCGGGCCGAGGGCGCCGGTCAAGAGGTGACGGCGGATCCGGGTGCCGTCTCGCCGCCGACCCAGCGCGTCGTGAAGGTCATCGAGCTGCTCTCGCGCCATGCCACCGAGCGGCTGTCGCTGGCGCGGATCGTGCGCGAGGCCGGACTGTCGCGGGCCACCGCGCACGCCGTACTCACCCAGCTCTGCGCCGACGGCTGGACCGTGCGCGACGACGACGGCTGCTACGGCATCGGCCTGCGGCTGCTCACCGTCGCCCGGCGGGCCGAGGCGGCATTCCCGCTGCGGCACACCGCCGCCCCGCACCTGCGCGCGCTGGCCGGGCAGGCCGGGGTGCCGGTGTTCCTCGCCGAGCGCGACGGCGCGAGCATCGTGGTCACCGAGGTGGTGGGTGATCCCTCGGCGGGCTGGATCAGGCCGGGGCGCCGCCTGCCGCTCGCGCCACCGGTGTGCCGCGAATTCGTCGCCTGGGCACCGGAACCCGAGCAGCGGGCCTGGCTGGCGCTCGCCGACCCGGCCCACCGTGCGCGCCTGACCCAGGTCCTCACCGAGATCCGCAGTCGCGGCTACTCGGTCGAACGGCTCGTCGACGACTCCACCCCGATGCTGGAAGCCCTGGCGGGACTGCGTGATTCACCGATCACCGCCGCGCTGCGCGCCCAGCTCGGTTCGGTCATCACCGAACTGATCACCATCGACTACCTGCCCGCCGAACTCGGCGCCGAGAACGCGGTGGTCACCCTCGCCGCACCGATCCGCGACGAGCGCGGCGCCGTCGTCGCCTCGGTGGTCGCCTGCCCGGACACCCGGCTGTCGAGCGCCGAGCTGGCCGGTCTCGGCGCGGCGACCGTCGCTGCGGCGGAACGGATTCGCGCGAGCACCTCGCTCGCCGTCGAGGCGAGGTGACAGCGAAGCGGACGCTGGGGGCACCTGCTCGGGGGTCGCGCCGTTAGGCTGGAAGGGGACCCTGACCGGACGCGTTGTCGGGCAGGTGATGAGGAGGGACAGCTCGTGGCAGACAATGTCGATCGGTGGTGGGAAGCGCCCGGATTCTCGGAGCCGCCACCGGACCAGCAACCGGGCACCCCTCCCGGCCCGCCCGGCACCCCGCCCTCCGGCGCGAATTCGACTGTCCTGTACGACGCAGGCCAGGCTCCACAGCCCACGACTCCGCCCGGGTCCGGGCAGTTCGCCCAACCCGGTTTCCCGCCGCCGACGGGCGAGCAGCCCGGTGCGAATTCGACGGTGCTCTACGGTGCCGGGCAGGCACCGCAGCCGACGGCTCCGCCGCCCGCCGGGTCCGGGCAGTTCGCCCAGCCCGGGTTCCCGCCACCAGCTGGTGACCAGCCCGGCGCCAATTCGACCGTGCTCTACGGCGCAGGGCAAGCTCCGCAGCCGATGGCCCCGCCGCCTGCGGGTTCGGGACAGTTCGCCCAACCGGGCTTCCCGCCGCCCGAGCAGCCAGGGGCGAATTCGACGGTCCTCTACGGTGCGGGGCAAGTGCCGCAGCCCATGGCTCCGGGAGGTTCGGGGCAGTTCGCGCAGCCCACACCGGGGTACGCCGACCCGAATGCGCCTGCGGCATACGGCAATCCGGGGTACCAGGGTGGGTATCCGCAGCAGGGAGGGCAGTACCCGCAGCAGTTCGGCGCGCCCTACGGGCAGCAGCCCTACGGCTATGCGCAGCAGCCACCCCGCAAGAGCAACACGGGGGTGATCGTCGCGGTCGTCGGTGTGGTGGTGGCGCTGGTCGTGGTGGTCACCGTCGCGGTCGTCGTCGGCAGCAAGGAACCCGACAAGACCACCGTCGCCGCGCCCACCACGGTGCCCACCACCGCGCCGCTGTCGGGCACCACCACCGCGCCGGTCTCACCGGGGTCACAGGGCGTCCTCATCCCCACCTACCGCGTCGCCTACGACGTGCCCGCGAGCTGGTCGATCTCCTCGGCCGCGGACACCATGGACTTCTACAGCATCACCGGCAGCATCTCCGGGCGCGGCCGCAGCTACGACGGCGAGAACTACTGCCCCGGCTCGGCATACCGGGGACTGGCCGGTGTCACCACCGTCGACGAGACCGACCTGGCGACGGCCGCGACCGAGGCCGCGACCATCGCCGCCGAAGGCGGGTACTCGAGCTCGACCCACCACGGCCGCACCGTGCCCACCGCGCTGACCACCGCCAGCGGCGTCGTGGGGCAGTTCGTGGAGGGCGGCGGCCCGTGGGCCCCCTCGGCACCGGGCTGCACCGCCAACGCCTACTCCGTCTACTCCTTCGCCTTCAAGAACGCCGCGGGCGCCACACTGGCGCTGGCCATCCTCATCGACCGCGGCACCACCGGCGAACTGCCGCGAGAACAGGCCAGGGCGATGATCGACAGCCTGCGCCTGGTGTAGCCGGGAACTACTCCGCCGAGCTGCCCGATTCCGGTAGCTCGGCGTAGAACTCGCGCAGCGCCGTGGTGATTCCGGCGAACACCCGATGGGCGGCGGCCAGGTCGGCGTCGGGTAGGTCGGCCAGGGCGGCGCGGGTGCGCGCGCTGAGCGGACCGAAGAACCCGGCGGCCACCGCCATGCCGTGCTCGGTGTAGCCGAGGTGGACCCGGCGCCGGTCGGTGGTGTCGGGGACGCGGGCCAGGTGCCCGGACTCGATCATGCGCTCGACCAGGTAGGTGACCGCGGGCGCGGACACGCCCATGAGCTTGCTGAGCTGTCCCGCCGTGAGCGGCGCTCCCTCCGCCTCGGCGGTCGCGATGTGCATCAGCGCACGGAAATCGTTGGGGCGCAGGGTATTCGAGCGGGCGAAGACGTGCCCGATCTGTTCGGAGATCGCGGTCAGTGCGCGTAGATCGCGGGCGATCCCGATTTCCAGTTCCGTCCGGCCGTCCGGCTCGGTGTTCGCGGCGTCCACCCGCTGCCTCCTCTCGCTTCCAGCTGTGAGCTTAACCGGTGACCGTCCGGACATTGCCGTGTAGTTAAGTATCTGAAATAGTTCAGCGCGTGATGCGAGTGAACGAGGAACAGGGCTGGGACCGGTTCGCCCGGCTGGTCACCGGTCGGCGATCGTGGGCGGTGCTGCTGGCCGTGGTGCTGGCGGCGCTGGCCGTCATGGCGCTGGCGGGCGGCAACGACAGTGCGGGGCAGGCGCCGGTTTCGCTGCCGTCGTCGGCGGAATCGGCCAGGGCGGCTGCGGCGAAGGACCAGTTCCCGAACGCGGGGGAGTCGGCCGCGATCCTGGTCGCGACCCGCACCGACGACGCCGCCCTGACCGCGCCCGATCTCGTGGCCCTCGATGCTGCCCTCGACCGCGCGGGTGTTCCCGCGAGCGACGGACCGCGTGTCGTGCCCGCCCCCGACGGCCGCGCCGCGCTGGCTCCGATCCCGATCTCCGCCGAGCTCAACGGATTCGCTCTCACCGACCGCATCGACGCGCTGCGCACCGCCGTCACCACCGATCTGCCCGCCGACCTGCGCGTGCAGGTGACCGGCGGACCGGCCTTCGGCGCCGATATCGCCGACTCGTTCTCCGGCGCCAACACCCTGCTGCTGATCGTGACCGCGCTGGTGGTGATGGCGCTGCTGATCCTCACCTACCGGTCCCCGGTGCTGTGGCTGGTCCCGCTGACGGTGGTCGGGCTGGCCGATCGCGTGGCGACCAGCGTCGGCACCGCCCTGGCCGGGCTGACCGGCCTGACCTTCGACGGCTCGACCGCGGGCATCACCAGCGTCCTGGTGTTCGGCGCCGGAACCAACTACGCGCTGCTGCTGGTCTCGCGCTATCGCGACGAGCTGCACCGCCACACCGACCACCGCCTGGCCCTGCGCGCCGCGGTCCGCCACGCCGCGCCCGCCATCGTGGCCAGCAATATCACCGTCGTCCTCGCCCTGCTGACGCTGCTGCTCGCGCTGCTGCCCAATACCCGCAGCCTCGGTGCCTTCGCCGCGGCCGGACTCGTCGTGGCCCTGATCTTCGTCCTCACCGCCCTGCCACCCGCCCTCGCGCTGTGTGGGCGCCGGGTCTTCTGGCCGTTCGTCCCCGCCGCCGACGGCGAGGATCCCGCCGAGCACGGCGTGTGGGCGGCCGTGGCCACGCGCGTGGTGCGCCGTCCGGCCGTGGTCGCCGGTGCCGCCGGGGCAGTGCTGTTGATCTTCGCGACCGGGCTGGCCACCACCGATATCGGTCTCTCGCGCACCGAGCAGTTCCGGGTCGAGGCCGAATCCGTCGACGGGTTGCGCACCATGGCCGAGCACTTCCCCTCCGGCACCGCCGATCCGGCCGTGGTGATCGCGAGCACCGCGACCACCGACGCGGTCCAGCACCAGCTCGACGAGGTGCCCGGCGTCTCGCGGGCGACGGTGAACGGCGTCTCCGGCAGCGGCACCACCCGCTGGTCGGTGGTGCTGGAGGCAGAACCCGGTTCGGCGGAGGCGTTCTCGACCGTCGAGGCGATCCGCAGCGCACTGGCGCCGGTCCCGGGGGCGGCGGCGCTGGTCGGTGGGTCCGACGCCGAGGCCCTCGATATCCGTGACGCCGCACAGCGCGACCAGGCGCTGGTCATCCCGCTGATCCTGGCGGTCGTGCTGCTGGTGCTGCTCGTGCTGTTGCGGGCTGTCCCGGCCGCGCTGCTGCTGGTCGGCGTGACCGTGCTCAGTGCCCTCGCCGCGCTCGGGGCGGGCAGCTGGATGAGCAGCGCGGTCTTCGGTTTCCCGGCGCTGGACACGAATGTGCCGCTGTTCGGGTTCCTGTTCCTGGTCGCCCTCGGCGTGGACTACACGATCTTCCTGGTGACCAGGGCGCGTGAGGAGGCGGCCACCCACGGCACCACCCGGGGCATGGTGCGCGCGGTCGCCTCGACCGGCGCGGTGATCACCAGCGCGGGCGTGGTTCTGGCCGCGGTGTTCTGTGTGCTCGGCGTGCTGCCGCTGATCACGCTGACGCAACTGGGCATCGTGGTCGGCCTCGGCATCCTGCTCGACACCTTCGTGGTCCGCACGCTGGTGGTTCCGGCCCTGTTCGCGTTGCTGGGCGACAAGGTGTGGTGGCCTACGAAACCGGGAGGGCCTGCGACGGACACGAGCGTCTGACATCCGGGCCGGATCGTGAACAGGGTCGGGCCCGGGCACCCTACGGCCGAATCTGGCCGACGGCTGTAGCACGGTATGCGGCAGTTCAGGACGTTTGTGAAAACGGCCTGAGTTCCATTCCGACCCGGTTGAGCATCTGGCCGAGTAGGTGGGCAGATCGGGCTGATGTCGGCGCTGCGCGAGGGGTGCCCGCCCAGGCGGCGGTGGTGAGCGATTCGACGGCAGTGAGGGTTCGGGCACTGTCCCCGGCGGCCAGTACCAGAACGAAGCGCACGTAGTCGCCGATGTCGGTGCCCTGTGGGTGTTGCCCGACAAAACACTCGAGGCGCGGGGTCAAGGCGGGCAGCGTTCGGGCGGTGGGGAACACCACGGCGAGGGCTGCGAGTGCCAAGCGGACGGCCGGGCGTTCGGATGCCCATCGGGCGAGCAGGTCCGGGGTGCAGGATCGGACCGCTTCGCGGGCTTGGTTCTCGTTCCCAGGATCCGCGTAGGGTGTTGTGCCGGGCCAGTATTCAGCCACGTGGCGGTCCGTGACGGTGGCGATGTCGAACAGCAGGCTGATCACCCGGAAACGCTGCTGTGGTGGCACGCGGTCGTCTATGGCCAACGCCGCCAGTAGCGGGACGCCGTCGGCGGTATAGGGCAAGCAGGTGTCCTGATGGAGGATCTCGCTGTAGAAGTCTGCGAGGAAGAACCGATCGTCGGTCCAGAACGGATCGACCGAGGACTGGAACAACATCGCCGCCTGCGGTGGGCGCGGGTCTGTCAGGCGATCGCCGATGACCTCCCGGAAGACCCGCCGGATCGGCGGCCCGTCGGGAAGGTCGTTTCGGTCGGAATTACGCGTCATCGTGGCTATCGCCCGTCGATATCCCAGGCCCTGGCTCGACTCGTTGCCTTCTGCAAAGAAGCACCTCTGATGAACTGGAGGTAGCCACCTCTCGCGACGAGGGTTTGCTGAGGCACTGGATCCCGATCTGGGGCCTTCGGTGGGGTCAGCCCGCCGACTTCTCCGTGCTGCGGATCTCCACGATCGGCAGCACCAGCGCCGCGGGCGCGCCCTCGGGCACCACCGGCTGCACCGGGGCGACCGGTGCGATCCGGGTGTACCCGGCGCTCTGCTCGGGACGGGTGTCCACCTCGCCCTTGTTGGGCCAGTACGCGGCGGCGCGCTCGGCCTGCGCGGTGATGGTCAGCGACGGGTTGACGCCCAGGTTCGCCGACACGGCCGCACCGTCGACCACGCTCAGCGTCGGGTACCCGAACACGCGGTGGTAGGCGTCGATCACGCCGTGTTCACGATCGGCGCCGATGGCCGCACCGCCCAGGAAGTGCGCGGTGAGCGGAACATTGAACACCTCACCCCAGGTGCCGCCCGCGACACCGCCGATCTTCTCCGCCACCCGGCGGGTGACATCGTTGCCCGCCGGGATCCAGGTCGGATTCGGTTCGCCGTGGCCCTGTTTGGAGGTCAGCTTGCGCCGCCCGAACAGCCCGCGCTTGGTGTAGGTGGTGATCGAGTTGTCCAGGTGCTGCATCACCAGCGAGATGATGGTGCGCTCGCTCCAGTTCTTCACGCTCAGGAAACGCAGCATCAGCAGCGGGTGCAGCAGCACGATGCCCAGGAAGCGCAGCCAGCGCGGGATCTTGCCGCCGCCGTCGACCATGAGCGTCTGCATCAGGCCCATCGCGTTGGAGCCCTTGCCGTAGCGCACCGGCTCGACGTGGGTGTCGGGGGTGGGGTGGATCGAGGAGGTGATCGCCACGCCCTTGGTGAAGTCCTGGCCGGGCGCGAGGGTCTTGGTCGCCGCGCCGACGATGGACTCGGAGTTGGTGCGGGTCAGCAGACCCAGCTTGTCGGAGATGTTCGGCAGCGCACCCTCGTCACGCATGGCGTGCAGCAGCTTCTGCGTACCGAGCGTGCCCGCGGCCAGCACGACCTGCTTGGCCGTGTAGGTCTTGGGGTCCTTGCGGACCCAGGCGCCGGTGCGCTCTGTCGCGACATCCCACGAGCCGTCGGGCAGCGGGCGCAGCGCGGTCACCGTGGTCATCGGGATCACCTGTGCCCCGGCCTGTTCGGCCAGGTACAGGTAGTTCTTCACCAGGGTGTTCTTGGCGCCGAACTTGCAGCCGACCATGCAGTCACCGCACTCGACGCAGCCGGTGCGCTGCGGGCCGACGCCGCCGAAGTACGGGTCGGACACGGTCTTGCCGGGCTCGCCGAAGAACACACCGACCGGGGTCTGCACGAAGGTGTCGCCGACGCCCATGTCCTCGGCGACGGACTTGAAGATCTCGTCGGCGGGTGTCATGTGCGGGTTCTGCACGACTCCGAGCATCTTCTTCGCGCGCTCGTAGTACGGGGTGAGCTCTTCGCGCCAGTCGGTGATGTCGCGCCACTGGGCGTCGCGGAAGAACGGCTCCGGCGGCACGTAGAGGGTGTTGGCGTAGTTCAGCGAACCACCGCCGACCCCGGCACCGCCGAGGATGAGCACATCGCGCAGCGGATGGATGCGCTGGATGCCGAAACAGCCCAGCTTGGGCGCCCAGATGAACTTGCGCAGATCCCAGCTGGTCTTGGGCAGTTCGTCGTCTTCGAAGCGGCGGCCCGCCTCGAGAATGCCGACCCGGTAGCCCTTTTCGACCAGTCGCAGCGCGGTGACACTGCCACCGAATCCTGAACCGACGATCAAGACGTCGAAATCGGTGGTCCGCTCGGACATAGAGGAGCTCCTCGGTCGTGTCAACAGTGACGCCGGTAACGCTAACGGCGACAGTGTGGACTGTCAACGTAGGTAACCCTGCGCTCTATGCTGGTCGCGTGCCCCGATACACCCGCGCCCAACTCGCCGAGATCAGCGGCGTCGCGGCGCGCACGATCCGCTACTACCACTCCCTGGGTCTGCTGCCCAAACCCGGCCGTGCGGGCAAGGAAGTGGTGTACACCGCCGAACATCTGGACCGCCTGCGCGACATCGTCGCCATGCAGGCGCGCGGGCTGCGCCTGGAGGCGATCCGCGAGGTGTTCGACGCCGAACCCCAGGCCGGCGCCACCGGCGACTGGCGCTCGCTGTTCGATCCCCGGGTCGGTCCCGCCGAGGCGCACGCGGCCTCCATCGACGACCTCGAACTGGTGGCGCTGCTGGTCGACCGCGACGGTGACGTGCTCACCGAACTCGTCGCCGCCGGCTATCTCGAACGCCGCGGTGACCGCTGGCTCGTGCACGACCGCACCATGCTCGAGGCCGCGCTGGTGCTCTACGACGTCGGCATCGACATCGCGCTCAGCGGCGTGCTGCGCACCCTGATCCACGGCAGGCTCGCGACCCTGGCCGACGACGTGGTGCGCACCGTGCGCGACGCGGCGGGCGCGGGTGGCTACGGCGGCGAGGGAGTCGCGGTCGACCTGGACCGCTTCCGCGACCGGTTGCTCGCCATGGCCTGGGGCGTCGCGGGCGCCACCTTCGCCGCCGAGATCCAGCGGGCCGCGGGCGAGGACGACACGATCGGGCGCCGCGATCTGTCCGGTGCCGCCGGTGGGTGATGATCGGGGGATGAGTTCCGACAGTCCCGGCCCCCGCGCCCGCGCTCGCGCCCAGACGATCGCCGACATCAAGCGGGTCGGCCGCGAGCACCTGGCCTCCGAGGGCGCCGCGGCGCTGTCGCTGCGCGCGGTGGCCCGGGACCTGGGCATGGTCTCCTCGGCGATCTACCGGTACGTGCGCAGCCGCGACGACCTGCTGACCCTGCTCGTCGTCGACGGATACAACGCCCTCGGCGACGCCGTCGACGCCGCTGTGGCCGAGGCTCCCGCCGACCCGGCCGACCGCTTCCGCATCGCCGCGCGCGCGGTGCGGGCCTGGGCACTGGCCGAACCGGCGTGGTACGGCCTGCTCTACGGCTCCCCGGTTCCCGGTTACGCCGCGCCGTCGGAGGACACCGTCGCCCCCGGCATCCGGGTGATCGGCGCGCTGCTGACCATCATCGACGACGCCCACCGCGCGGGCCTGCTCACTCCGCCCGCGCCCGCACCGGCGCTGTCACCGCGCACGGCCGCCGATTTCGCCACCATCCGCGCGCAGTTCGGTCTGACCGTGCCCGACGGGCTGATGACCGCCGCGCTCACCGCCTGGACGACGCTGTTCGGCGCCGTGAATTTCGACGTGTTCGACATGTACGGCGCCGACACCTTCGCCGACCGCGCCGAGGTGTTCGAGCAGCAGGTCGATCAGCTGTGCCACCTGCTCGGATTCCGCGCCGACGCGGCCGCCCGGCCGGTACCGGCGACGTGATTCCGGATCGAGCGGACCGATCGGTACGGTAGCGGGAGAGGTAGTTCCCGCGGTATGTGGGGAGAGGAATGTAGGACCGGCGACAGCGGTCGCCAACGAACGGGAGTGCCCGAGTGAATTCTCGCGAGGAGATCTTGCGCCGCGTCCGCGACGGGCTGCTCGACCTACCCGACGACGCGCGCCGGGTGCCCATGCGGCGCTCCTCCGGCGCCGCCCCCGCGGTCGACCCGGCCGAACGCGCCGCGGTGCTGGCCCGCTTCGCCGACCGCCTGCGCGAGTACGGATCGCTGGTCCGCACCGTCGACCTGGCCGGCCTGCCCGCCGCGGTGGCCGATGTGCTCTACGGGATGAGCGTCACCTCGGTGCTGGCCGCCGTGGAACCCGGTCCGGCCTGGCTGGACCACTGGGCGAGCGCGCCGGGGCACCAGGTGGTGCACGGCGGCGCGGCCTCGGCGAGCACCGGTGACGCGGTGGTGCGCGACGCGGTCGCGGGGGACGCCTCCAGCGGCTCGCTGGCACTGGAGGTCGACGGCGCGCCCGCCGTCTCGGAAGCGGTGCCGCAGGTGTGCGTGGTGCGGGCCGACCGCGTCTTCGGGTCCCTGACCGACGCGCTGGACCGGCTCGATCCGCGGCGCCCCCTGATCTGGCTCGGTGGGCCCGGTGATGTCGAAATGGCCCGTCAGCTGGTGGTTCTGCTCGTCGAGTAGCCGCTCGTCTCGATGTGGACTCGCCGGGCGCCAGGGGTTGTCTGGGACCCAAAGTCTCAGTTATTCTCGGTGGTACCGGTGTGACGGCGCTAACAGCGCGCCCGCCGGACGCGAACCGAGGAGGCACCGATGACGCTGACCGAATCGAGCCGCGGCGGACTCATCACCGAGGAGTACCGAGATGCGCTGGCGACCCTGTCCCAGGGGTCGGTGGACCGGCATTTCGATCCCTACCTCGACATCGATTGGGACTCGCCCGAGCTCGCCATCGACCCGGACGACCCGCGGTGGGCACTGTCCCCCGACGTCGACCCGCTGGGCGCCACCCAGTGGTACCGCGATCAGCCGCTCGAGCGGCAGATCGCGATCGGCAAGTGGCGCACCGCCAACGCGATCAAGGTCGGCGCCGCCTTCGAGAGCATCCTCATCCGCGGCATGATGCAGTACGCGATGAAGCTGCCCAACGGCTCGCCGGAATTCCGCTACTGCATGCACGAGATGACCGAAGAGTGCAACCACATCCAGATGTTCCAGGAGCTGGTGAACCGCATCGGCGTGGACGTGCCCGGCATGCGGCCGCTGTTCCGGGCGCTGTCCCCGCTGATCGGCGTGGCGGGCGGCTATGCCTACGCCATCCTGTTCATCGGCATCCTCGGTGGTGAGGAACCCATCGATCACTACCAGAAGGCGGTGATCCGCGAGGGCGAGCGGATGCCCCCGATGGTGTTGCGCACCATGCAGATCCACATCGCCGAGGAGGCCAGGCACATCTCCTTCGCCGGAGAGTTCCTCGCGGTGCACGTGGCCCGCATGGGCAAGTTCAACCGGGGTGCCTGTTCGGTGGCGTTCCCGATCGCCATGCGCTGGCTGGCCGGGGAGATCATGGCGCCGCCGCGCTCGTTCGCGCGCGAGTTCGATATTCCGCGCGAGGTGATCGAGCAGGCGTTCTGGAAGTCCGAGCACTCGCGGCGGATCCTGTCGGGCTACTTCGGTGACATGCGCAAGCTCGCCGACGACCTGGGCCTGATGAATCCGGTTGCCAAGCGGCTGTGGAACGCGCTCGGGGTCGGCGGTCCGGCTTCGCGCTACCGCAGTGAGCCCGAACGGCACGGACGCCGCGCGGCCTGAGCGCGGGTCAGGTGCCCGACATCAGCTGATTGAGGACCGTGGTGAGCGGTTGCTCGGCGTCGAGGGTGAGCCCGTGACGCCGGGCAACGCCGTCGACGACGTGCCACGCGTAGTCGGCGACCTCGTCGATGAGCTGTTCGCGGGTCAGTGCCGGATCGGGGTCGACCGCCCAGCGGGTGACGGTGGCCTCGGTCATCGACACGATGGCGAAGGTCATCGTGTCGGCCGAGCCGTCGTCGGCCACACCCACCACCCCGGCCAGACCGGTGACCAGGGCCCGGGTCGAGGCCGCGATGGACGCGATGAGGGCGGTCATCGCGTCGACGTCGGGCTCGGTCTCCGAGGGCCCGGTGCGCAGGAACTCGTGCAGGCGGGGGTGATCCTGGATCCAGGTGACCACGCCGCCGACGGTGCGCACCAGGATCTGATGGATCGAACCGTCGCCGATGTCGAGGGCGTCCTCGATGTCGGCGGCGAAGCGTTCGGCGATCTCGCTGCGGATGCGCCGGTCCAGTTCGTCGCGCCCGGCGAACTGGCGGTAGACCACCGACTTGGCCAGCCCGGCGTTCTCGGCGATCTGCACGATCGACACCTCACCGCCCGCCGGAGTCTGCTCGAGCAACTCGATGGCCGACAGCACGATGCGCTCGCGGCGGCTGTCGTTGTGCGGTTGCCACCGGGCTTGCCTGCCACTCACGGCACTGGACGGGCGTGACGTTGCGCTCGACATCCGCCCGAGTGTAGAGGACACGCGCGCCGCCGAATTCGCGATCGGCGTCAGCCGGGGACGGTCACCGGGTCGGTGCAGCTGTACGGCGCGTCCACCAGCGAGCACGCCGCCACCGGTCGGGTGGGCCGGTAGCCGGGGGCGACGCCGTCGGCCGCGGTGATCTCCCGGTAGGCCGCGACCGCGTCGGTGGGCCTGCGGGTCAGGGTCGGGTCGGTCAGCACGTCGACCGTGTACAGGCCGAAACGCGGTGTGTAGGAACCCCATTCGTAGTTGTCGGTGAGACTCCAGTAGTTGTAGCCGATCAGCGGGATGCCGTCGGCCACCGCCCGCTGCAGCCAGTACACCGTGTCGCGCAGCGAGTCCGCCCTGGTGTAGCCGTCGGCGCGGGGCAGGCCGTTCTCGGTGGGGATGCCGTTCTCGACGATGTAGAGCGGCTTGCCGGGGAACCGGCGCGCGTAGTGGTCGAGGGCGTAGTAGATGCCTTCGGCCTGCAACGGCAGGGTCCAGAGCCGGTCGAGATCGGGCACCCGCAGGTCGGTGGGGGAGAAGCCGTAGTAGTAGTCGATGCCGATGTAGTCCAGCCGCGATGCCATCCGATCCAGCAGCGCGCCGCTGATCGCGTCGTCGACCGCCGGGATGTAGGCGACATTGCTGGTGACCAGCGCACCCGGCTGCACCGCGTGGATGTGGTCGTAGATGCTGTTGTGCGCCTGGGCGATCCGCTCGGCCATCACCGGCAGGTCGGCCGGGCCGATGCCGCCGTGGCGCAGTTCGTTGACCAGATACATGCTCGGCTCGTTGAAGCTCACCCACAGCGGGTCGGTGCCGGCGAAGCGGTCGACCACGCGGCGGGCGTTGCTCAGCCAGTTCGCCACCATCTCCGGGTCGCGCCAGCCGCCCCGATCGGCGGCCCAGCCGGGATAGACCCAGTGGTCGAGGGTGAGCATCGGGCGCATGCCCGCGGCGACGATCGCGGCGACGACCTCGTCGTAGAAGGCGAGTCCGTCCTCGTCCCAGACTCCCGGTTGCGGCTGTACCCGGGCCCATTCGATGCCGACGCGGTACACCCGCACCCCGAGGTCGGCGGCGAGCGCGATGTCGGAGCGGAACCGGTGGCGGAAGTCCACGGAGTTCAGATAGGGATCCTCGGTATCGCCGGACTCCGCGTACCGGCGCCAATTGCTGTCCGGCGCATCCCCTTCGGACTGGAATCCGGAAGCGGCCACACCCCAGAGGAATTCGGGAGGTAGTGGGGCGAGTTGCGCGGGCGCGGGTGGTCGGGCGAGAGCGGGGGAGGTGCTGGTGGTGAGAAGTGCCGCGGCGGTCAGGGCGACCGTGGCGAGGAGGCGGCGACCGCTGGGGGAGGGCATGACACTCCTGGCAGTTCGAAGGGCGGGGGAGTGCGTTTCAGTGTGCGGTATCGACAGCGGGGAATGGGGGAGGAACCCGGGCGCGGCGTCATCGAGTCATTGATCATGAATAACATTGCCTTACGTAGATATGCGCATCTACCTATGTATTTCACTATTTGTCATCCAGGCCATCAAGTTCTCGACATGTCCTCACCTACACAACGCCCTTGCTCAGGAGGAGAGGGGGTGAGTTGCCTCTCAGGAACGCCCCGCGAGTGGGTGTAGAGGGCTCGCTCGAGCCAGGATTCGAGGATGGTGTGGAATCCCTTGCCGGGCATCGCGCGGGTGTTCGCCGAACAGCCGTGGGTGATGCGTGGGGCCGGCGTCGTCTTGCCGACCGAGCGGTTGCTGCGCAGGCTCAGCGGTGGCCGGTGGGGTGTGCTCGATCTGGCCGGGCTGCCGTCGATCGAGATCACCGTGGTCGGGCGCAAGTCGGGTCAACCGCGCACGACCTCGCTGCTGTGTGTGCCCGACGGCGACGGCTTCTACCTGGTCGGCTCGAACTGGGGCCGCCCCGAACATCCGGCCTGGTCGGCCAACCTGCGCGCGTCCCGTACCGCGTCGGCCCGCTACGACGGCAGCGCCTCGTTCCCGGTGACGGTCACCGAGATCACCGGTGTGGAGCGCAAGCGCGTCTGGGACCTGGTGGTCGAGTTCTGGCCCGGCTACGAGATGGAGTTCCAGCGCTCCGGCGGCCGCGAGTTTCGCATCTTCCGCCTGGACCGCATCCTCTGAATCGCTCAATGCCCGGTGCCGGTCGCCGTCGGCGCGCGACACCCTGTCCTGAACCCTGAGTCCGCGACAAGGACTTGCATCCTGTGCCGGGGTGCAGGATTACCTTCGAAGTATGACGATTTCACCGGTTCAAGGCGACTGGGTGCCCGGCGCGTGCACGCTACCCACTGTGGAGCAGCCTCTCCGGGTTGCCGAGTTCGACGAGTTGTTCACCACCAGTGCCCGCACCACCCGCCGCCCTGCCCC
Source organism: Nocardia sp. NPDC056064 (assembly GCF_042266925.1). NCBI lineage: Bacteria > Bacillati > Actinomycetota > Actinomycetes > Mycobacteriales > Nocardiaceae > Nocardia > Nocardia sp. NPDC056064. The sequence goes on from NZ_JBHJWO010000001.1 coordinate 727,804, forward strand.
GGACCGGTTCGAGATCGTCCTCGACCCGGCCGCGGCAGAGCGGGCCCGGGAGCTGGCCGCCCGCGAGAGTAGCTGCTGCTCGTTCTTCATCTTCCACCTCACCACCACCGCCGAGGGGCTGGTGTTGGGAGTCGAAGTCCCGCCGGCCTACATCGAGGTGCTCGACGCCTTCGCCGCGCGCACCGACACCGCGATCGGCACGAACCGATGAACGGCCTACTTCGGCGCTTGCTACCGGAACCCGCTCACAGGCCGAGTTTGGTGACGGCGTTGTCGTCGAGGGGGTTGGCGGTGCGGATGTAGCCGTGGACGGTGCGCGGGTTGGCCCAGCGGCCCTGGCGCATGATTTCGCGGTCGCTGGCGCCGCCGAGGGCAGCTTGGGTGGCGAAGCCGGCACGGAGGGAGTGGCCGGAGAAGAGATCGGGGTCCAGGCCCGCGCGGGCGGCATAGCGTTTGACGAGTTCGGCGACGGCGCGGCCGGACAGGGCGGTGGGGCCGATGGAGCCGTGCCGGTTGACGGTCGGGAGCAGCGGGCGGTGCGGCTCGGCGCTCAGGGGCGTGCCGGTGAAGCCGTGGCAGCGGTGGATCGCGGGGTCGGTCGCGGTGTTCTCGCCGGTCCAGGCGCGGGTGGCGGGGTCGCCGCCCGCGGCGTGGATCTCGAGCAGCCGGACCCAGTCGGCGTAGGCGCAGACGGGGCAGGTGCGGGGATGGGTGCCGCGGGGCAGGGCGACGCGCTGTTCGGCGGCACCGGTGGGGTCGGTCTTGGTGGTGGGCAGGTGCACGATCAGCAGGGGTTCGCCGGTGGTGTGATCGGTGCGCACGTGGACGTCGCTGATCCGCAGCCCGGCGAGTTCACTGCGGCGCAGCGCGCCCGCGAAGCCGATCAGCAGGGCGAGCCGGTCGCGGCGGCGGGCGGGTTCGGTGGGCCAGCCGGGGGCGGGCAGTGCGGTGAGCAGCTGGTCGAGGGTGTGCAGCAGGACCGGTCGTTTGCGGGTGGGTGGCGTGCGGCGGGTGCGGCGGATGCCGCGCAGGGTGAGCCGGACGACGTCGGATCGCGTCGGGGAGGGCAGGCCGTTGGCGGCGTGGACGGCGGCCACGGCGGCGGATTTGCGGTCCAGGGTCGCGGGGCTGAAGGCCCAGCTGCCGTTGTCGCGGCGGGTGTCGGCGCAGGCGGCCAGGTAGACGGCGAGGTCGAGTGGGTCGGCGGGCAGGGCCTGCCGGTGTTCGGCCTGGCACCAGCCCGCCCAGGCGATCCAGTCGGTGCGGTAGGCGCGCAGGGTGTTGGCCGATTGCGAGGCTTCCAGGTAGCGGCCCAGCGCGCCGGCCTGCTGGTCGTCGAATCGTTCGCGGACCAGGCGCAGGGCGGCGGTGTCGACCAGGACGCTGCGCACTCCCCGGCGCAGTTCGGTGCGGACCTGTTCGGGTACTACGACCGCCGCGTCGCCGTCCACGCCCCTCCTGGGTGAATCAGTGTGCCGCCGATGACGTGTCGATCGTAGTCGTCGGCGCCGTGGTCACGGCATTTCGGCGAGTTCGGCGAGCTGGGTGTGGATGTAGGCGGCGAGGCGGTGCCGGGCGGCGGTGGTGAGGAAACTGGTGTCGCCGAGTCGCGGAAAATGGTCGTCGGCGGTGTCGGTGGGGGCTTCGGTGGTGTCGGGCGAATCGCCGACTAGTTCGAGACGTGCCGGATGCTGCTGGGGGAGAGGAACATTCGGTTCGTCCGGGTCGGTGGTTGCTGCTCCGGTACGTACCATGCCCAGACCATAACGTTTTGATTGCGACCGTTGCCAACATGATAGGCCCCGGAGTGATGACCGCCACGTTTTGCCCCGCGCGGTTCTGACCGATCATGGATCGATGCTGTTCGTCCTCGCCGATGGTGAGATCCGCTACGCGAACTACCCTTTCGCCGGTGCGTCCGTGTATCCCGAGGGCGTGGTGACCGCCGCCGAGATCCGCGATGCCGATCCGCGCGGCTGGCCCCCGGAAGTCCGGACCGTGCACGGCGAGACCCTGTTCCTGCCGCGGGTGGACGAGGCGGAGTTGGTGGAGTTCTGCACCGTCAACGCGATCGCGGTGCGCCGGCGTCCCGATGTGTGGTCCGACCTGCTGGAACCCTTCCTGGATACGACCTTCGACCCGGAACACCAGCGGGCGACCGAGCAGCGGTTGCGGCGCGCGGGCCTGTCGGCGGCGCAGATCGTGGCGATCCGGCAGCACGTCGAGCGGGCGATGCTGTCCTACAACTTCGACAGCATGCTGTGGGATTGGGTGAATCTGGGCCTGTTCGACCTGCTCTCGGCCGCGGCCGGAGTGCTGGCCCGGCCCGAGGCCGCCGCGTCGCTGGGTGACCCGGTGCGGCTGTACGGGTGGGCGATGCGGATCGCCGAGGGGCAGGCCGATGACCTCCGGTGAGGGTCAGGACGCGCGGGCGGCCGGTTCGGGTGAGGCGGCCTCGCGCACGTAGTCCGCGACGGGGCTGAGCTGCAGGACGGCGGGCATCCGGCGGGTGAGTGCGGGCAGGCCGTGGAACCGGACGCGGCCGGTGCGCTGGGCGTGGACGAGTGGCATGCGGCCCAGCCACACCTCGTAGAGTCCGGCGACATCGGCGACCACGGTGACGTCGACCGGGTAGCCGGGGTCGGTTTCGCAGACCGACGGGATGCCCGCTTCGATGACGATCCAGAACCGGCGCACGTCGTCGGTGAACCGGATCTGCAGTACCTGGCGGCGGCCGGGCAGGACGGTGGTGTCGAGGCGCTGGTGCATCCACCACACCAGCAGGGTGGCGTCGAGTTCGTCCTCGCGGGGTGCGCCGAAGGTCCAGCGTGCGCCCCATTCGCCCAGGCCGAACAGGATCGGTTCGAGCGCGCTGCCCGCTTCGGTGAGCAGGTGCTCGGTGCCGATCTTCTCGAGCAGTCCCGCGCGTTCGAATTGGCGCAGGCGTTTGGCGAGCAGGCTGCGCGACAGGCCCGGTAGCCCGCGGGCCAGGTCGTTGAAGCGGGTGGTGCCGACGAACAGATCACGCAGGATGAGCAGTGACCAGCGCTCGCCGAGCACGTCGAGCGCGCGGGAGATCGGGCAGTACTGGCCATACGCTGCGGTGGCGTCTGTCATGGTCACCTCGTCGACGGGGTCTATTTCTTGTACCGGGTGGGTCCATTTTCTGGACTATCTGGTTATCGCGGCGCTTTCTACGTTCGAAACATGACTTCCACAATTTCTGACTCCACCTCCGTCGTCGACCGCGTCGCCCTGGCCCGCGAGATCGGCGAATCCCTGCGTCCCGAGGTCCCCGAGCGGGACCGCACCGGCGAGATCTCGGTCGCCGCGTTCGACCTGTTGCGGTCGAGCGGTTTGTCGGCGGCTCTGGTGCCCGTCGAGTTCGGGGGCGGTGGTGCCTCCCATGCCGAGATGGGCGCGATCCTGCGCGAGCTGGGCCGACACGATCCGTCGACGGCGGTGGCCTTCGCCATGCATTCGCATCTGGTGGCCGCGCAGGTGTGGCGGCACAAGCACGGTGTCGATGCCTCGGCGGTGTTCGCGAAGGTGGCCGCGGGGGCGATCCTGGTGAGTACGGGCGCCTCGGACTGGGTCGATTCCAACGGCGAGGCCGTGCGGGTCGAGGGTGGCTATCGGGTCGGTGCGCGCAAGGCGCCGGCCAGTGGCTGCGAGGTCGGCGATGTGCTGGTGACCAGTGTGCGCTGCGGTGCCGAGGTGTTGCACTGCGCGATTCCGATGTCGGCGCCGGGTGTGCGGATCGAGAAGACCTGGGACGCTTTCGGTTTGCGTGCGAGCGGTTCGCACACGGTGGTGCTGGAGGAGGTGTTCGTCCCGGATGCGGCGGTGTCGATGGTGCGTCCGGCCGGGGTGTGGCCGCCGGTGCTGAATGTGGTGATCGGGGCGGCGTTGCCGCTGGTGCTGGCGGCCTATCTCGGTGTGGCCGATGCCGCGGTGGAGTTGACGGCGGGGCTGCTGGCGGGCCGTTCGGAGCCGCACACCGTGCAGTCGGCTGGCGAGATGCTCAATGCCTACACCACGGCCGCGGATCTGATCGCGGCGATGTTCGGTGATTCCGACGACCTGATGTTCCCGAGCACGGAGGAGTACGCGTCGCGGACGTTGAGCCGCAAGACCGTCGCGGCGGACGCGTTGATCACCACGGTCCGGCTGGCGATCGAAACCACCGGCGGGGCGGGCTATTCCCGGACCTGCGAGCTGGAACGTCTCTACCGCGATGTGCACGGCTGCCAGTTCCATCCGCTGCCGCGGGCCAAGCAGACCCGCTTCAGCGGCCGGGTACTGCTCGGGCACGGCCCGCTGGGCTGATCAGTCGAACAGTCCACCGGCGAAGGGCTGGGTGCGCCAGTGCTCGATCGCGGGGGCCAGTGCGTCGCCGAGGATCGGTTGTTCGGCGACCAGCGGCAGGCAGGCGATGGTGCGGGCCGTGCCGACCGCCTCGACGAACCGCAGGACGCGCGGGTCGAGCCGGCGCAGGCCGAGGCGGTCGGCGGCGGTGTCGTAGGCCGCCGCCACCTCGGGTCCGAAGGCGGCGAGATCCCATTCGGCGGGGCCGAGGGTGGCGAGTTCGAAATCGGCGTGGAGCGGGCCGTCGACGGTGGTGACGAGGTTGTAGGCGGGGGCGTCGCCGTGGAGGGGTTGCAGGTCGGTGCCGGGGAATTCGGTGTCGAAGGCGGCGCGGGAGGTGACGAGGGGTTCGAGTCGTCGCCATTCGCGTCGCGCGCGCGCGAGGTCTTCGGCGGGCAGCAGGTCGGGGGATTGTGCGAGCGCGTCGTAGGAGGGGGTGATCGTGTGGGGTTCGGCGGCGGACAGGAACGGGAGTTCGCCGGGGTAGTCGCGCAGGGTGCGATGCAGCTCGGCGACGAGGGCGGCGTGGCGGAGGTAGTCCGGTGCGGCGGCGGGATCGCGGTCGACGTAGCGCCAGAAGGTCATCGAGAAGCCGTCGCGCCGGACGGGTTGGGCGGGGACGAGCGGGCTCGGCGCGATCACCGGGATGTGGCGGGAGTCGAGCCAGCGCACCACGTCGAGTTCGGTGCGCTGTCGGCGGGCGAGTCCGTCGAGGTCGCTGCCCGGTGCGAGCACGGTCGGCACCCGCACCACGACCGGTGCCGGGGCCAGATGTACGACGACGGAGAAGATGTCGTGCAGTACGACCGGGTCGCGCACGGTCAGGCCGTGTTCGCGGCCCGCGGCGACGGCGGCCGAGACGGCGCGTGCGGTGCGGGTGGCGAGCTGGTCGGCGGTCATGGCGGCGGGCATGCCGGGATGGTGTCATGCGGGGGTGGCGGGTGCTAGGGGTTTTCGTCGAGCATGCGGGTGGCGCGGGCGGTGACGTCACGGCGTAGTTCGTCTTCGGGCAGGTCGTCGAGGCCGGTGGCGGCGCGCAGGAAGGGGCCGAGCATTTCCCAGCCGACCAGCAGCGCGGCGGCATTGGCGGCGGCGAGGGCGGCGGTGCGGTCGTCGGCGCCGGTGGCGGCCGCACGGTCGACGAGTGCGGTCATGATCGGGAAGCGTTGTTGCAGGCGGCCCACGGGGTAGCCGTCGAGGAGGCAGCGGACCAGGACGGTCAGGTGCCTGCGGGTGTCGGGGTCGGTCGGGGTGGTTCCGGTGAGGTCGGTGTCGGGGCCGTGCAGGTCGCCGAGGTGGTCGAGGACGGCGGCGACGAGGTTCTCCTTGGCGCCGAAGTGGCGGAAGACCAGGCCGTGGTTGACGCGGGCGCGGTCGGCGATGTCGCGGACCGAGGTGGCGGTGGGTCCGCGTTCGGCGAACAGGTCGGCGGCGTGGTGCAGCAGTGCGGAGCGCACGGCGTCGCGGCCGGTGGGAATTGGAATCGGGTCGATTCGATTCGTCGTCGGGGGTGTAGTCATGTGACTACGGTAGTCCGTACGCACTTGTAGTCATGCGACTACATGAGACGAGGAGAGCCGAATGTCCGAATCCACCGCGGTCGCAGCGCCGGAAGCCCCCAGCGTGCGGCCGTTTCCGCTGCCCGGGTATTCCATCTCCGTCGGCCCGTTCTCGCATCTGCGCGCCGAGCGGGAGCGGCTGGCAGCGCTGCGCTGGCAGCATTTCGACGCCCAGCAGGTGGGTGCCACCCTCGGCGCGGAGATCAGCGGCATCGATCTGACCGTCACCCAGCCGGGCGAGGTCATCGAGGAGTTGCGGCAGGCGCTGCACGACTACAAGGTGCTGTTCTTCCGCGACCAGCCGCTCACCTCGGCCCAGCACGTCGGCTTCGCACAGCGTTTCGGTGACCTCGAGATCCATCCCGCGCTGGCGGCCAGTGCCGAGCAGCCCGAGCTGGTGCGCTTCGAGAAGGGTTCGGAGATGGTCGGTGTGGAGAACGCGTGGCATCACGATGTCACCTGGCGTGAACGGCCCTCGCTGGGCGCGATCCTGCACGCGGTGGAGGTCCCCCCGATCGGCGGCGACACCCTGTTCGCGGACATGTACGCGGCCTACGACTCGCTCGACGAGGACACCCGTGCCGAGATCGACACCCTCGACGCCGTCCACGATTTCACCCGCGCGTTCGGCTTCCGTGCCTCACCGGAACAGCAGGCCGCGATGCGCCAGCAGAACCCCTCCGTCCGGCACCCGGTGGTCGCCACCCACGCCGCGACGGGCCGCAGGCACCTGTATGTGAACCGTATCTTCACCGACCGCATCGTCGGCTACGACGAAGAACGCAGCCGCGCCCTGATCGACCGCCTGGCCCGCCAGGCCGACTACCCCGAACACCAGGTCCGCCTGAAGTGGCGCCCCGACACCGTCGCGTTCTGGGACAACCGCGCCGTCCAGCACTACGCGGCCAGCGACTACTGGCCGCAACGCCGCATCGTCGAACGCGCCTCCATCACCGGACCCCGCCCCACCCGCTGATCCCGAACGTGTCGGTGCCCGGAGGTAGGGTCCGGGCACCGAAGCGAATCCAGGGGGTGGGGTTGTGGGGACGAGACCGTGTGTTCGGACGACAGCGGGAACGGTGCGGGGGCGGGTCGAGAACTCGGTCGCGGTGTTCCGCGGCATCCCCTACGCGCGACCACCGTTCGGCGCCTTGCGGTTTCGGCCGCCGGTCGCGGTCCCGGCGTGGGAGGGTGTGCGTGATGCGGGCGCGTTCGGCCCGGCCGTGCCGCAGGCGGGTCATCCCGGTTCGGTGATGACCGCGGTGGCCGGGGTCGTCGGGGACGGATCGGATGACTGTCTGTCGTTGAACGTCTGGTCACCGGGTCTCGGGGCCGGTGGGTTGCCGGTGATGGTGTGGATCCACGGTGGCGCCTACCTGGAAGGGCGTTCGGCGAATCCGCACTTCGATGCCGCGACGCTGTCGGCGTGCGGTGTGGTGGTCGTGAGCATGAACTACCGCACCGGATTCGAAGGTTTCGCCCACGTCGACGGTGCGCTGGACAATCGCGGTCTGCTCGACCAGGTAGCGGCATTGCGCTGGGTCCGGGACGAGATCGCGGCGTTCGGTGGCGATCCGGGCGCGGTCACCATGTTCGGTCAGTCGGCCGGGGCGGGGTGTCTGGCAGCGCTGGTCACCATGCCGTCGGCGGCGGGCTTGTTCCAGCGCGCGATCGTCCAGAGCCTGCCGGGCACATTCTTCGCGCCGGAATTGGCCGGTGCCGTCTCGACGGCGATCGCGGCGCAGGCAGGGGCCTGCGCATCGGTGGCGGATCTGGCCTCGATGCCCCCGCAGGTGCTGGTCGACGCGACGGCGGCGATCATCGCGACGATGCCCGGGCGCGTCGAGGTCTGGGGTCCGATGGCGACGACTCCGACACCGTTCTCGCCGGTCGTGGACGGTGAGGTACTTCCGCAGGATCCCTGGCGGGCACTCGCCGCGGGTGCCGGGCGGGATGTCGAGTTGCTCGTCGGGCACACCCGGGACGAGTACCGGTTGTTCACCGCGGATCTCGGCCGCACGGTGACCGACGCGGATGTGCAGTCCGACCTGGCGGTTCTCGCTCCGTCCCTGGATCCCGGCGTGTACCGGGCCGCTCACCCCGACGTCTCCTCCGCAGAATTGCTCGAACTCGTCCATGCCGACTGGCTGTTCCGCATGCCGAGCCTGCAACTGGCCGAAGCCCAGCACACCGGCGGCGGCGCCACCTGGACCTACGAGCTGTGCTGGGTCTACAACCGCGACGAAGACGCTTCCCACAGCCTCGATGTGTTGCTGGTCTTCGGGACCCTCACCGCCGACGAGATCCGCCGCCACCCCACGGCCCACCCGCACGCGGCGGAGGAAGCCGACGAACTCGGACTGCGGATGCGTACGGACTGGGTGAACTTCGCGACCACCGGCGACCCCGGGTGGTCTGCCTACGACCCCGCCGCACGAAGTACCCGCGTCTACACCGCCGAACCGGCTGTCCGCGCCTACCCCGAGGAGATCTCCCGCCGGATCTGGCGCGACATCGAATTCGGCACCCTGCACCCTGTTCGCGAGACGCCTGTCGATGCGGGCCTGCCGGTGTCGCCGGAGCCGACTAGCCTGAGCGGGGTGACGAGCACCGAGTTGCCCTTCGGGTCCTGGCCGACTTCCATCACCTCCGAAAGCGTTGTCGCCGCGGCGGTCCGCCTGGGTGAGGTGCGCGTGGACGGGTCCGATGTGTACTGGTCGGAAGGTCGGCCCGCCGAGGGCGGCCGAACCCAGATCGTGCGCCGCGCCGCCGACAGGACCCGGACCGACCTGCTGCCGTCGGGCATGGACGCGCGCACCGCCGTACACGAATACGGTGGCGCCGCCTGGTGGGTGCGCGACGGCGTGCTGTTCTTCGTGAACTGGGCCGATCAGCGCCTGTATCGGCTCGAACTCGACGGTGAGCCGGTCGCGGTGACTCCGGAGCCCGCTGTCTCGCGCGGCGACCGGTACGGTGACGGCGCGTTCGCTCCCGACGGGGCGAGCATCGTGGCGATCCGTGAGCGGCATCCGGTCGACGGGCGTGGCGCGGTGGATGTGCGCAACGAGATCGTGCGGCTGTCCGCCGACCGGTTGTCGGAGCCGGAGGTCCTGGTCAGCGGCCCGGATTTCGTCGTGTCCCCGCGTCTCGACGCGTCCGGGGCACGGCTCGCCGTGGTGAGCTGGGATCATCCGTCGATGCCGTGGGACGACACCGTCCTGCGCGTACGTGATCTGTCGACCGGTGCGGAAACCGTCGTGGCGGGTGGCCCCGGTGAGTCGGTGCAGGAACCGCGCTGGCAGGACGACGGGTCGTTGCTGTTCCTGTCCGATCGCAGCGGATGGTGGAACCTCTACCGGTGGACCGTCGGCGGTGAGGTCGAGGCGGTGATCGAGACCCACGCCGAGATCGGCGTGCCCGCCTGGCAATTGGGTTCGGCGCGGTACGCGGTGCTAGGCGCCGACCACGGCATCGTGTTCGCCCGGTGGCGCGACGGCTACGACGGGCTCGCCGTGCGCCGCGCCGACGGGTCGATCACCGACCTGGAGCTGCCCTTCTCCGCCGTCTTCGCGGTCGTGCGAGCCGACGAGAACTCGGTGGTGCTCACGGCGGGCACACCGACCACGGAACTCGGCGTCTACCGGCTCACCTTCGGCGGCTCGTCACCGGAACTCGAAACCCTGCGCGCTCCCCGCGATCTCGGCCTCGACGCCGCTGACGTCTCGGTGCCCGAGCCGATCTCGTTCCCCTCGACCGATCTCGACGGCGTCCCCCGCACCGGGCACGCACTGTTCTACCCGCCGACCAGCACCCGCCACCGTGGCCCCGAGGGTGAACGTCCCCCGTTGCTGGTCATGATCCACGGTGGCCCGACCGCGCAGGCGCTGCCGGTGCTCGCGCCCTCGACCCAGTACTGGACCAGCCGCGGTTTCGCGGTCGTGGACGTGAACTACGGCGGCTCCACCGGTTACGGGCGCGCCTACCGCGACCTGCTGCACCAGGCCTGGGGCGTGGTCGATGTCGCCGACTGCATCGCCGCCGCGCGATGGCTGGCCGACACCGGTCGCGTCGACCCGCACCGGCTCGCCATCCGCGGCGGCTCGGCGGGCGGCTACACCACCCTGGCCGCCCTCGCCCGCCCCGACACCCCGTTCTCCGCGGGCGCCGACCACTACGGTGTCGCCGACCTGGAAGCCCTCGCCGCCGACACCCACAAATTCGAGAGCCGCTACCTCGACGGCCTCATCGGCGACTACCCCGCCCAGCGCGAGCGCTACCGCGAACGTTCCCCCATCCACCACATCGACCGGTTCCGCAGTCCGCTGATCGTGTTGCAGGGCAGCGAAGACGCGGTCGTCCCACCCAACCAGTCCGAAATGATCGTCGACGCACTGCGCGAACGCGGAATCCCCGTCGCCTACCTGCTCTTCGACGGCGAACAGCACGGCTTCCGCCGCGCCGAGAACATCCGCACCGCCCTGGACTCCGAACTGAGCTTCTACGCCCAGGTCTTCGGCTTCCCCCTCCCCGCCGGCGAAGGAATCGTCCCGGTCGAGGTGGAGAACTTCGCGAGTATCCAGGTGAGCGAACCGGGATGAGTCACACCGACTGACTGCTCACTCGGAATCTGTGGTCTGGATACCCGCGTAGCGGGCGGCGATACGGTGGCAGGCGTCGAGGAGTTCGGGCGGGTGTAGTTCGGTGAGGTCGGTGTCGAAGGTGGCGAGAATTCCGGCGATACCGGCCCACGACCAGGCGCCGAGGATGAGGCGGCAGTGCCCGGTGTCGAGGTGTTCGACCACGGAGCCGCCCGGTGCCCAGCGGGCCACGATGTGAGCCGGAAGGGCCAGGCGCGCGCTGCCGGTGCACGGCCAGGCGGCGGGGGTGTCGCCGCGGTCGTGGCTGCTCATGACGAAGTGCGCGAGATCGCCGTCGGGCAGTTCGCGGGGTGCGAAACCTCGGGTGGTCGGCCGCGGGTGCAGCCGGTCCACCCGGTGGACTCGCCACCGGTGATCGGCCGGGTCGTAGGCGATGAGATACCACCGTCCCGCCCACACGACGAGGTGGTGGGGTTCGAGGCGGCGGGGTGGCGTGAAGTCTGGTTCGCCCGGGTCTGGGCGGGTGCCGTCGGCGCGGAGCAGTTCGGCGACGAGGATGTGGCGCAGCCGCACGGCGGTGCCGACGACGGTGAGCGCAGCGGAGTCGATCGGGGGCGCGGGGAACTCCCAATAGTTCTGCAGCGTGGTCAGGCGCAGGGATTCCATGGCGGCGCGCAGCGTGTCCGGGATGGCTTGCTGCAGGGTGGCCAGGGCCCTGGCCGTGTCGTCCTGCAGGCCGAACACGGAGCTGGGTGCGGTTTGCAGCGCGATGGCGATCGCGAGGGCTTGGTCGTGGTCGAGCAGCAGGGGCGGCAGGGTGTGTCCGGTGCCGAGTCGATAGCCGCCGTCCGGGCCTCGGACGGTCAGGATCGGGTAGCCGAGTTCACGCAAGGTGTCCAGGTCGCGGCGCACGGTGCGTTCGCTGACGGCGAGCCGGGCGGCGAGATCGCGGAGCTGCCATATCCGGCGTGAGCCGAGCAGCGACAGCAGCCGCAGTGCCCGGTGTGACGTACTGGCCATCGGTTCATCGTGCCAGCGGTACCGGCCATCCCGTGTCCACTACCGCTGGCACCGTCTGTGAGGAGAGCATTCGACCAGGGAAAGGCAGCTGAACATGCGTGTTGTCGTGGTAGGCGGAGGTATCGGTGGGCTCGCACTGGGTGCGGGGTTGCGCCGGATCGGCCACGAGGTGACGGTGTTCGACCGCGACAGCGAGGTCGCCGCGACCGGCGGCTACCACATCACCCTCGACGAGCGAGCACAGTCCGCACTGGCGCGACTGGTGGCACCGGAGATCATGCGCCGGCTGCTCGCCTCGGGATCGGCGCTGCGCCTGCGGGATCGGGACATGCTGTGGGACTACCGCGGCCGCCTGCTCGGTTACGGCCCGGACCTGTCGGGCAGCGCGAGCATCGATGTCGACCGCATCACGCTGCGTACGTTGCTGGCCGAAGCGGTCGGCGCAGATCTGTGTCTCGGTAGGACCGTCACCGGCGTCGGCACCGACGACACCGGTATACCGAGAGTTGTCTTCGTCGACGGCGCGTCGGTCACCGCGGATCTGGTGGTCGGCGCCGACGGAACCCATTCGATCGTCGCCCGCCACCTCGCGGCGGGCCCCACCAACCATCCGGCAGGTCTCATCGGATTCTCCGGCCGCACCCGCCTCGCCGACCTCGACCCCGCCGAACGGCAACGGCTCGGCACCCGCTCGACCATGGGCATCGGCCCCCGAGGCGCCGCGCTGTATGTCGGATTCCTCGACCCGGTCGGCAACGCCGCCCTCGACGCCCCCGAGCTGAACATGTCGATCACGACAGGCCCGACCTACATCTGGGGAGCGATGTTCCCCGAATCCGCCGACACCGACGCCCTGCGCCGACTGCACGGCAGCGCCTTACAATCCGCGCTGATCGCGAGGTTCCGCGACCGCAAGTGGGCCCGCCACACACTGGAAGTGATCGCCCGCGCCGAACCGGCCGGTGTGGCGGCCTTCCGGTTCAATGCCGCCTCCACCCGCGCCACCGACCTCGCCCCGTGGACCGCGGGCCGCATCACCGCCCTCGGCGACGCCGTGCACGCCACGCCACCCACCGCCGGAATGGGTGCGGGCGCGGCGATCCAGGACGCGGCCGACCTGGTCACCCAGCTCCGCTCCCTCTCCGCCGACACCACCGACCTCCCCGCCGCGATAGGGCGCTACGAAGCACAGGCACGGCAACGCGGTGCGGCGGTCCTGACCGCGGCGATGAGAACCGTTCGCCTCATCCTGGCCACCGACACCACCCCCGGCGCCGTCGCCACCGCCACGCTCACCCCGCTCCTGGCCGCGGCTGCCCGCCTCCGACCGAACCGTCGGCGCACGGCGAACACCGACGACGTCTAGTCGGTGTCGGTGGCGGCCAGAACCGTCACGCCGGGTTCGGGCGTCAACGCGGCAATACCGATATCCCAGGCAACCCTCTCGAACCATGCGGTGGTGGCGGCGAAGGCGAACCACCGGGCATCGGCCGCGAGCCGCGCGATGTGGTCGACGGCGTCGAATTCGCTCGCGCCACACAGCGCACCGAGTGACCGCCATGCGTACAGGCGCCCATATGCGGCGCCCTCGCCGGTATTGTAGGCACCACCGGCGGCCGCCGCGGCGAACAGAATCGACCAGATGTCGGCGGGAGTCGACTCATCCACCGTGAGATCCGCGGTCGCGCCGTGATCGCTTCGTAGGCACTCCAGTGCGAGGGTGCCGAGCAGTGCGGTGACCGCGTCCGGGGCGGGGAGATGATCGAGCGTGAACGCGCGCGCCTCGCTGCGGCCGTTGGACTCCCGCTGCCAGTTGGCGACAGCTTGTCGCAGCTGACCGGCGCGAAGGGAGGTGGTGGTTTCGATGGCCGCCGGAATGCGAAGGGGAGCGCTGCTGGTGGTGGACGGCAGAGCGCCGCTGCCAACTGTATGGGAAGGACGTACGTGCTCGAGAGGCATGCGTTCCAAGGGAAGTACCCGCAGCGGATGCCACGCCCAATGCGGAGAACTCGCCCACTGCATGAGCTGGTCGTGCTCGGCGATGACGACACCGCGCACGACCAGCTCATGCAACAGACACGCCCGCAACTCGTCGGCGATCGGTCCCGCGACACCGGCTGCGCCGAACGCGTCCACTGCCTCGTCGTGCTTCAGCGATCCGGCCAGCCAGGTTGCGATGTGGCGAGCTCGGGCTTTCGGTGGGCGCATCACCGCCACGACTTCCAGCGCTGCCGCGACCTTCCCCGATACCGGCCGCGCCAGAATCGCTCGCAGGCACTGCGCGACGAGATGGTGGTCGCCGCCGTGGGCGGTCGCGACCGCGCGGGCGAGTGCCACTGCGAATCCGGCATCGTCGAGGGCCAGTCGTTCGTCGATGCGTTCCTGGACGCCGAGGCAGGGAAGTTCCCGGACTATCCGGTCGATCTCGGCGTGCACGGCCCCAGCGTACGGAACCGCAGCGGCAGACGGATTCTCATGGCGCGGTCGGGTTCGGCGGGAAGACCTGGTGGTAGATCTCGTCGGCGTGGCTGGTGGGTTCCGGGGCGCCGGGGGTGAGCTGGTAGGTGCGGTGGCCGTCGGGGGTGCGTCCGGCGCGCAGGAACAGGTCGGTGGGGTGGGCGGCGTCGTGGCGATGGTGGGCGAAGTCGTAGAGGTGGGTGACGAGGACCGGTTTGACGCCGGTGTCGACGAGGGCTTCGACCAGTGGGGTGAGGATGTGGGTGGCGTCGCGTTCGCTGGTGGAGGCGAAGGATTCGTTGGACAGCAGCAGCGCGCCCGGGGTGATGTGGTCGACGACGGCGCGCATGCGCACGAGTTCGTCGACGAGTTTGCCGTAGGTCATGGTGCGGTCTTCGTCGGTGACGAAATGGGTGAAAACGCCGGTGCTGATCTCGGATTCGAACATCTCGGCCAGGACGAACATGCCCGCCTGCATCATGATCTGGGCGGTGCCCAGGCTGCGCAGGAACGTCGACTTGCCACCGTTGTTGGCGCCGGTGACCACCAGCAGGCAGCGACCGGTCGCGTCGAGATCGTTGCCGATCACCTCGCGTGCCGACAGCGACAGGGTGAGGTCGCGCAGTCCGGAAGCACGCAGACGAGGTGTCCCGGCCGGGTGGACGGTCGGCAGGCAGAGGGCAATGCCGGCGCGGCGCAACCGGTCGGACAGGTTGAGGCAGCCGAGGTAGAAGGCCAGTTCGGTGCGCAGCCGCTGGAAGAAGTCGTGGATGTGGTCGGCGGCGTAGCTGACTGTTTCGGCCAGATCGGCCAGCGCCCGGTCGCGCAACTGCACGATCGGATTGAGGGTCGGGTTGGCGTGGGCTTCGGGGTCCTCGATCGGGTGGAACGCGGCACGTCCCGAGCGCAGACCGAAACGGGGCTTGCGCGCGGGCAGCGGGTCGTGCACGACGATGTCGGCGATCTTGTTACCCAGGCCCAGGCTCGCCCCGAGATGGATGCCGTGGTCGAAATGTAAAGCGGTCAGGTGTTTTTCGACGGTGTCGAGGTAGTCGTCGTCGAAGTGCTCGGTCACGGTGGCGGTGAGGCCGCGCAGGCCCGCCGAGGTGAAGGTGTGTGCGCGGCAGTGGGCGCGCAGCCGGCGCAGGCAGGTGAGCAGTTCGGTTAACGGCGGCAGCGACAGGACCAGTTTTCCGCCCGCGCGCCGACCGCCACCGGCGGGCCAGCGCCGGATACGGGTCGGGGCGACCGCGATCCGGTAGAGCTCGCGGACCGCGTCGGGCTGCGCCCAGCAGTCGGCCAGCACGTCGTGCCGGTAGGCGATGGTCTCGGTGTCGGTGAGTGTGGCCGGTACCGTCGCGCGGACGGTGTCGAGGATGAGTGGGTCGCCGTCGGCCATGGCGGTGAACAGCGATTCCAGGCCCAGGTCGGTGACGAGGTGGTCACCGTTGACGGCGGTGTCGGGCACCTGGCCGGGCGGGTGCAGCAGGTTCACTCGCATGCGGTCATCCTCGCGGTGACGAGGTCGTAGGTGAGTCCGTAGCGTTCGGCGAGGACCACCGCGTGCGCGTTGCCGTCGGCGTCGCGGCGTTCGATCCGGAATGTCCGCCGGGCCGGGTCGTCGGGGTCGGTGGCCGCGACCATGCTGACCGTTTCCGGACGGGTGGCGGCGAGTTCGTCGAAGAACGTCACCCACACCGCCATCGAACCGGCGGCGATGATCTTGTCGAGGACCCGGCGGCCGATCCGGACGGCGTCGGCGGTGCTGGTCGAACTGAAGCTCTCGTTGAGGATGAGCAGGCTGTCGGCGGTGGCGTGGTCGAGAGTGTCGCGGACACGGTCGAGTTCGGCCAGCAGGCGTCCGTCGGCGTCGGTGGCCTGTTCGGCCCGCTCGAAATGGGTGGTCAACCGGTCGGGCAGGGTCAGGCGGGCCGAGCGCGCCGGGACCGGGCAGCCGAGCGCGGCCAGGTAGGCGAGCTGGCCGATCATGCGGGCGAAGGTGGTCTTCCCGCCCTGATTGGGGCCGGTGACCACCAGGACCCGTTCCGGCCCCGACAGCGTGAAGTCGTTGCACACCAACGGTTGCGCAGACCCGCCCGGCTTACCGGCCAGCGCGAGGTCGAAGGCGTCTTCGGCGCCGAGGTCCGCGCCGTCGGTGACCACGGTCGGCAGTGACAGGGGCGCGCTGACGGTGGCGGCGTAGTCGAGATAGCGCAGATAGAAATGGATCTCGCGGTCGAAGGTGACGACAGCGGGGTCGAGGAACTGTGCGTGCCGGTCGGCGAAGCCGGCCAGGCGTGCGAACGGTTCGGGGAACAGGCCCGCGACACGGTCGAGGATCTGTTCTTCCATCTGGTTCATGTCCGGCCACTCGGGTTGCGGACGCAGCGGCGGCGGGGGACCGGCACCGAAACGGGCGAGCAGCCCCGACACGGTGGCGCTGTAGTCGGTGTCGCTGTCGTCGGGCCCGACGTCGATCGTGTCGGTATCGAGAACGCGGATGCTGTAGCGGACGGCGGCGAGGGCTTGCTGTGTCGTGTGCACATCCTCGGCGAGGGTGCGGATCACCGGACCTCCGACGGCCTCGGTGACCGTGTCGCGCCATCGACGCAATGCCCTCGACGAGAGTGTGAGCGCGGGCAGCGCTTCGGCCATCGTGGTGAGGGCGACGAGGTAGTCGGCGGCGGCGTCGAGATGCCAACGCTGGCGCTGTCGCGGATGCTGGAGCCGGGCCGCACCGGCCGTGCGTCGGCGCACCCGCCGCATTCCGGCCGCGAAATCGTCGAGAACGGTGCGGATCTCGATGTCGGCCAGATCGGCGAACACTTCCTGACGGAATCGCACGGTGTCGGGATCGCAGACCGGGTGGCGCAGCAGCGCGGTGAGCCCGAACTCGTCGGGCGCACCCGCGATCGCGGCGATCACCTGGTCGAGCCGCAGATCCGTGACGGTCGCGTCGTCGACGACCATCGCCGCGACGGCCGAGGGATCCTTCGGCCAGACCACGCTGTCCGCGCGCATCGACGCCCTCCCTCCGCTGTGCCGTCGGCACCCGCCACGCAGGCTAGGGAGCGCCGCGGCGATCGTCAAGGATCAGGCGGGCAACGCCGCGGTGAACACCACCTCGAGTTCG
Source organism: Nocardia sp. NPDC056064 (assembly GCF_042266925.1). Lineage (NCBI taxonomy): Bacteria > Bacillati > Actinomycetota > Actinomycetes > Mycobacteriales > Nocardiaceae > Nocardia > Nocardia sp. NPDC056064. The sequence continues at coordinate 744,939 of NZ_JBHJWO010000001.1, forward strand.
TCGATGACATCGTCGAGCGCCGCCGTCGACCGGTTCACCCGGCACAGGATCACCGCACCCTCGACCGCCGCGATCGCCATCGTCGCCAGGCGTCGGGCGCGCTCCGGTTCCACCCCGTCGGTTTCGATCGCGGTGACGAGCCCGGTATGCCAGCGCTGGATGATCGCCGCGACCGATGGTTGCAGATGCTCGTCGTCGGGCGAACTGCCCACCGCCACCGACACCACCGGGCATCCGGCCGCGAAATCGGACTGCTCCAGCAGGGTGTTCCAGAACTGCCCGAACTGCCGCAGGGTCACGACCGAGTTCTGCGCCGCGGCCTGCTCGATGATGGCGCCGATGGTGTCACCGGCCAGCGTCAGCGATTCGGTCATGATCTGCGCGCGGCCACCGGGGAAATGGTGATACACCGACCCCCGGGGTGCGTCGCTGCGCGCCAGCACGGCGTCGATGGTCACCCCGGCGGCGCCCCGCTCGCGCAGCAACTCGACGGCGCTGTGCAGCATTCGCTGACGGGTGTTGGTGCGGGCTCCCACGGCGGCGGCACTCCTGACAGACGAACGGGTCCGGACGTCACTATGCTACCTCGCATAGTCCCTGGTCCCGGTGGACGGACCGGTAGGTTGAGCGGATATCGCCTGTCCCCTCCGCGCGAAGGACCTCTACGTGACCCGGCCGGTGTTCGACGCCCACCTCCACATCATCGACCCCGCCCACCCGCTGGTGGAGAACGACGGATACCTGCCCGAACCGTTCACCGTCAGCGACTATCAGGCGCGGATCGCCGGGCTGGGCATCGCCGGCGGCGCGGTGGTGTCGGGGTCGTTCCAGGCCTTCGACCAGGACTATCTGATCGATGCGCTGCGGGTACTGGGCCCCTCGTATGTCGGGGTCACCCAGATCCCGGTCGAGACCAGCGACGCGCGGATCCTCGCCCTGCACGAGGCGGGCGTGCGAGCGGTGCGGTTCAATGTGCGCCGCGGTGGCTCGGCCGGTCTGGACGACCTCGACCGCCTCGCCCGCCGCGTCCACGACCTGGCCGGTTGGCACACCGAGCTCTACATCGACGCCCGCGCGACCGCCGACCTCGCCGACCGCCTCACCGCCCTGCCCGCCGTCAGCATCGACCACCTCGGACTCCACGCCGACGGCCTCGACGACCTCCTGCGGCTGGTCGAACGCGGTGTGAAGGTCAAAGCGACCGGTTTCGGCCGTATCGATCTGGACCCGGCCGCGGCGATCACCGCCATCATGCGAGTCGACCCCACCGCGCTCATGGTCGGCACCGACCTACCGTCCACCCGGGCCCGCAGACCCTTCGAGAACACCGATTTCGCGATCATCGAAAGCGCACTAGAACCCGATCAGGTATCGGCGGTCTTCTGGGACAACGCCGCCGCATTCTACCTCCGCGACCCCCGCGAGCCCGGGTCAGTGTGATCGGTGGGCATACAGTCCGGCCTGGTCGATGACGCCCCAGACGCGGACCTCGAAGCGGTATTCGCCGGGGAGCGGTTCGAGCAGGCCCTCGACCGCGTGGATTCCGGGTGCGGGGGTGCGCACCGGGTGCAGGCCGAGGGCACGGCCCCATTGATCGACGACCCAGCCGGGGTGGTGCGGAAGGTGGGTTCCGGCTTGGCCTTCGATGGACAGGACTGCTTCCATGTCGGTGTCGTCGGTCACCGACGGGGCGACGTACCAGGTCAGCGGGAGCAAGCCTGAGGTTCGGCCGAGTTCGTTGAGGTGGGTGGCGACTGCCGCCTCGATGGCCGCGCTCAGCTGAGTCAGGTGCATGAGAGTCATCTTGCTCCGGGTCCCGCGGTCGCGATGTAGCAGCCCGGCTTATCGTTGCCCGGATCAGGCTGTGGTGGGCGACTTTTCGCGCTCGGCGGCCGACGTGGCCTTGAGAGCCTCGAAGCGGACGACCGCGCCGGCCGCGCCCCAGCTGCCTTCGGGGATCTCCCGGATCAGTGTCCACACGTGCAGTGCCTGTGCGCTGTTCGGGTCGAGTCCGGCGGCGGTGACCACGGCGGTGTGGACGTCGGCGATGAGTCCTTCCTTGCGGCGAGCGGACAGGGTGCCTTCGGGGACGGTGATCTCGATGCGGAAGCGAGGGCTGCCGCCGCCACGTCCGCCGACCGCGAGCTGTTCGGCGTCGATCTCGTGGAAGTACACCCAGGTGATCTCGCGGAAGAACTCGGTGTCGGGGGCGCCTTCCCAGCGCAGCAGGATCGTGGCGAGCTCGTCGAGCAGCTGGGGGCGGACGGTGTCGGGGATGGAACCGCGGACGGCGGTGACATCGATCATCGGCATGGAGGACTCCTCGGTAGGGGGGACCAGACTGCTATGCAGTATTGCATAACACTTAGGAAGTGCGACAGGTTGCGACGGCCTAGGCCGACAGGTACGTTCCCGCGCATGTCGAAGAGAATCGAGCACACCTTCACCCGGTGAGCATGCTCGACGAGCGCAGGCGCTCGATCCGCCGGTTTCGTTGTATGACCATGCTCTACGGCTGCATCAGCTCAATCCCGGACAGCCGCTTCCCCGTGGTGGTGAGCCATATCCGCCCGGCGCCGTGCCGGCGGTCGATCCACCCAGACCGGACTACACAGAACTGAAGTCCGCCGCGGTATCGGTGCTCCAGGACCATCTCGCTGATCCGTCCTCGCTCCCGAGCGACCTGCACGACCGACTCGGACGGCTCAGCCCGGGTTATCCGTATGTCGAGGGAATCCTCGAGGAACTTTCGCTCGAACCCTCGCCCCGGCTCCGTGAGACGGCACGCTGGCTGGTGCGGTACGGGACAGATCTGCATGCGGTGCGAGTCGGATTGGGATTGTTCCGCGGCAATGCCGAGCAGTGCGACATCGCAGAGCTCGTGGTGGTCGGGTTGTTGTCCGGCGCCGATCAACTAGCCCTGGCAGTGCTGGCGACGATCCCGGGGGCCGAATCCGGCATCATCTGGTTGGCCGCGCGGTCGCGGGAGGCGATACGGTCCCAAGCGGCCCAATTCCTGGTAAATCGGCCGGATCCCCTCGTTCAGCACTGGGTGCGTTCGACGCCCCGTCACCTGCTGCGCGGCCAGCTGGCGCGACAGATCGCGGAAACGCACCGGCTCGCCGTGATACTGAGTGGTCCGACGGTCTCGGACGCACGCTGGGATCAGACCGGGAATCTGCTGCTCGCGATGATGAGCGCCCGAGACGACGATGCGGAGATCGGCAACTACGCCGACGCGGCCGAGGTCTGTTGCCGGTGGGTGGCACTCGCCGGACAGCGGCCGCCGACCCTCGACCGTGCCGCGGTACTGGCATCGGTCGCCGAAGACCTACGGACCGGTGCCGTGGCCCCTGTGGTCGACGAACGACGCGGGGAACTGCTCGATCGGATCGAGGAGGTGCTGTCCGCGCAGCCCTGGGTCGAGATGCTGGAATCCAGCAGGACTTCCGGTGACCGAGTCGTGGCACGCCGGGCCCGGTGGATTGCCGGACGACCGGCTCCGCGCGAGGGGCTGACCGACCGGTTCGCGGTCCGGGTGGTGGTCGAGGATCCGGATTCGGTCGGGTACCCGCAGGTCGAAGCCCGGATTGTCATCGATGGGATGCCGATCGTGGTGACTGCGTTCGGCAAGGGGAGGGCTGCGCCGGAGTCGCTGTTGGACAGCGGGGGACTGAGGGCGACCGCCGATCCGAACCAGATCCGCCTGGCGGAGGCCCACTGCGCCGAAGAGTGCTGCGGCGGACTGCATGTCACGGTCCTGCGCGAGGGACTCGAGGTGGTGTGGACCGGGTGGCGAAGCTCGAAGAAGCGGGCTCTCCCTTCGGAGATGCGTTTCGATGCTGACGCGTACGACCGGGAAGTGGCGCGAGCCGAACAGGACCGGCGCTGGGAATGGCCGGCACGCACGGTGGCCCGGCTGGTGCGCGACGGATTGCGCGACGATCCGATAATTCTCGGCCGTTGGGGCTGTCGGCTCGACTGGTGTGATGCGTGGTTATACGACTACGACACCGTCCGGGTGGGGCTCCACTACCCGGCACATCCGGTTGTCAACCTGGTAGTCGATGTCGGCGCCCGTGCTGCGGAATCCGTCGCGGGCGAGATCCTCGAAATGCTCCGCTCCGCCGACCCGAGGTCCATCGCTTGGACCGGCCCTCCGTCGGGCCCATAGTTCAGCAATGCGGCTGTTCTGGAACGGCTGTACCACCGACCCCAGTTTTCAATCAGTTTCGTCGTAGATACGTTGCGTTGGCACCAACCAAACGATAACGAAAATGAACAGAGGTCGACTGGGCCTATGGCAGATCCTGACCCCCGATAATGTTCACTTATCGGCGGTCAGGTGGGCGGAGGGTGAATTCGAGACCTGAACGGGCGACACAGGTTTCGTTTCGTCGGAAACGTAAGCGATTGACGAAACCAACGTTACGATTCTCTCGTGTCGAGCGTCTGCAACTATCCGGGCTGTGCCCGCCCCATCACCCGCGGCGGTGGTCCGGGTCGCCCCTCCGAATACTGTGACCACCCGGACCACACCCGATGGCGAGCGTGGCGGGAACGGCAACGGCTGCAGCAGGAGTCGGAGGTTGGGCCCGCTGCCGTCACTGTGACGCAACAAGGGCCGGTCACCGTGGCACGGTTGCGGGCCGATGAGCTGCTCGGTCAGTTCCGTGGACTGGCCGAACAATTGGGCACCACGCTCAACGCGGCGGTGGCCGAACTACAGACCCTGGGCGATCCCTCGGTGGCCGAGGCGCAGGTGCAGGCCGTGCAGGCCGACGCCGCCCGCCGCATCGCCGAGGCCGAGATGACCGCGGTGGCGGCCGAACAGGCGCGGCGCGACGCCGAGGCGGCGCGCGAACTGGCCGAGTCGGTGGCCCAGGACGCGGTCGCCGCCGCGGAGGAGGCAGAACAGGCGGTCGCCGAAGCGGTCGCCGCCCGCGACGAGGTGCTCGCCTCGGTGGATCAGGTCACCAAGCAGGCCGCCGAGGACGTCTTCACCGCCCGCAGCGAGGCCGACGCCGAAGTCCGTGCCGCGCAACAGAACGCCGCCGACGACATCGCCGCGGCCCAGCGTGACGCCGCCGAGGCGGTGAGCCGTGCCGAACAGCGCGCCGACACCGAGATCGCCCACGCCCGCCGCGACGCCGACGCCCGAATCGCGGCCGCCGCCGCTGAACGCGACCTGGCGATCCAGCGTGCCGCCGACGCCGACCGTGCCACCGAACGCGCCGAACAGGCGACCGCCGAACGGGTGGAAGCCGCCGCGGAAGCCCGGGAGGAATGGCGCCGCGCCCGCGCCGAACTCGACGCCACCCGCACAGAACTCGACCAGACACGCCTCGAGCTGGCCGACCTGCGCCGCACCACGAGCGCGGAAACCGAACAACGACGTACCGAATCGGCCGCCGCACTCGAGCGCGCACGCACGGAAGCCGCGGAGCGCCTGTCCGCCCTCGACGAGGTCCGCAAGGAAACCCTCGCGCGGGCCGAACGAGCCGAACGCCGTCTCGACGACCTGCTCGCCGCCACCAGAACCCCTGCGCCACAAGGCATGAGCACGTAACGCCCGGAACACCGTTCGGCTCACTCTCGACGCCGAGCAGTCGAACAGCCCGGTGATCGAGGTGCCCGCCGGCGAGCTCCGGTAGCTGATCGACCGCGCCGGACGTGATCTCGTCGAGTTCCTCGGCCTCGTGGCCGAATGGGCGGGCCGATACGTGCCCGATCAGGCAGGGCTGGTCGCGGCGGCAATGGCGCGGGCGTTGGACATGCCTTCGTACGCCCCATGATCGGGGTATCGGTCACCCACGGCGGTGCCCTGGACTACCGTGTGCGCTCATGACCGAGCAGCCCGGACCCCTGGAAACGACCCGTGAATTCGCCGCCGTCGACCTCGCCGACATGTTGAACGAGGACACGACCTACCAGGGTCCGTCGCCGCGGACGCGACTCATCGCGCTCGTCGTGGTCGCGGCGCTGGTTCTCGGTGTCGCGGCCACCACCCTCGCCCTCCTGCTGGGCTAGAGGTCACGCCGGGCGGGCGAGCGGGGTGTCGGGGTCGCCGGAGGTGCGCAGGGCGACCACTTGCTCGGGCACCCAGTAGATCCGCCCGAATTCGAATTCCTGGTATTTGCCGTCGTCGTGGCCGATCTCCTCCGAGATCGGCCAGCCCAGTGGCCCGTTCTCGTAGCCGGAGGCGGCCCAGCGTGCGCCGATCGCGCCGTGCACCCGGTAGGCGGGACGTCCGGCACGCCGGTAGACGATGCCGCCCTGGAATGCCTGGGCGAGGCCGGGGCCGGTGCCGCGCGGATCGGGGAGTTCGGTGTGTTCGGCGATCGGGTAGCCCAGGGGGCCTGCTTCCCAGCCGAGTTCGGCGTATTTGGTCATGATCGCGGTCGGGATCGCGTGCGCGTCGGTGGCGGGATGCCAGTAGACGTAGCCGTTGTCGAACTCGGCGAAGCGTCCGATGCCGTCGGGGGTGGCGATCTCGCCGTCGGTGCGGCGCTGCCCGAGCCAGGGTGACGCGGCAGCCCTGGTATCGATGGCGGTGGGGCTGGCGCCCGCGAAATCGGCGACGTGGGCGGCGAACACATCCCAGGGGAAGTTCGGGCCGACGTCGGTGTGACTGCCGATGCCGAGTGCTTCGGTCACATAGTTGTGGTCGGTGATGCCGTCGGCCACCCGGTATTCGGGGGCGATGACCGCGGTCGAATAGCCGTGGCGCAAGGCGCTGCGTACGGCGATGTAGGCGGCGACGCGCAGGTCGGCGTCGATGGTGAGCCACTGCTGGCGCGACCACGCCACCCGGCTGCCCGCGAAGCACAGGTTCACCGTGAACGGGTTGGCCGACAGCACCGACCAAGAGGCGAGTTCCTCGGGGACCACCCGCGCCAGCACACCGTCACGCAGCGTGTAGTGGTAGGAGACGCCGTTGGCGGGGTTGTTGAGGTAGGCGGCCAGGGATTCGGCGGTGCCGTTGCCCTCCTGGGTGTGCAGGATGAAATTGGTGATGCGGACGCCGTTGCGCGGAGAGTGCGAGGGGCCGAGCCGGTCGATCTCGGTGAACTGCGGGATCGTGACCGTGCGGTCCAGCGCCCACTGCCCGAAATCGGGGGCCAGGATGTCGTTGACGTCGACAGAGGTTCCGTCGATCTTCGGGCCCGGGTTGGTCGGGGTGTCGATCACGCGCTGATACAGCACCGCGCGTGGTTCGCGTTCGGTACCCGACCAGGCGCGGGTCTGCCACACCCAGCTGTATCCGCCGCGCCCACCGACCACGCCGTCCTCGATCGCCCACGCGCACACCCGCGAATGCCCGTAGATGCCGGTGTTGGCGGTGCCGAGCACGGCATTGACGCCACGGAAGAACTCGACGGCGGTGGTGTTCCACTGCGACAGCGAGATGTCCTCGTCGACGGCGAAGAAGATCGGCGCGTGCGCGGGCGCGCCCAGGCTCAGGTGGGTGGCGCGGGCCTGCTCGGCCATGCGCCTGCCGCCGTCGAAGCCGGTGGTCCAGTCCGAGGGGGTGGCGTCGCCGGGCTTGCCGTACTGCCAGATGGACACGACATCCAGGCCCGCGCCGGCCAGGGCGCGCGCGTAGTCGGCGGTGATGGGTTTGGCGCCGAAGTTCGCGCCGGGCCGCGACGGCGAGACGTAGGCGAGGACTGCCGAGTGCCCTGCGGCGGCGATGGCCGCGGGATCGATGAGGCGGGCGGCGAAATCGACAGCGGTAGACATGGTTGACCCCCTGCGAGACGGCATTTTCCGATGGTCTGGTTCACGCCGGGTGACCGAGGATCTCACCCTGCGGCAATTCTAGGTGAAAGCCATAGGCGCGCATCATGATTCACTCACGAACACCGGCGTACCCGGCAACCCGCGACGGATACACCCGCACACGCGGCCCGATACGGCGTGTCGCGGCCCGCGTGTGCGGATGAACGGTAGCGCAAGGCGTGTGGGGCACGGTTCACTGATACCCATGGCCTCCACCGCTCGACCTCGCAAGCAGCAGCGACCCGGCGCGCGGGCCGCCGCGGGCGCCCCCGGCGAACTGGTCGTCCTCACCGTGCCGCCCGGGCCCACCATCACCGCCCGCGCGCTGCGGGAGAACCGGTCGGTGCGCGGACACGTCGACGAGATCCTGCCCGGGACAGCGCATCTCGAGCCGATCTTCGGGCCCGACAACCGGCTCTCCGACCGGCTCGCGGACACGCCGCAGGCGCCCTCGGCCGGTGAGTACCTGCGGTATTTCACCGTGCGCGGCGCGGTGGGTGATCTCGGCGAGCTCGCCGACCGGCTCCGCGAGGACGACACCGTCGCCGCCGCCTACGTCAAACCGCCCGCCGAACCACCGCTCGCTCCGTCGGCCGGGAACGTCGTCGCCGCGGAGGCCCCGCCGGTGACCCCGGATTTCCGTGCTCGCCAGGGCTATCTGGACGCGGGGCCCACCGGTATCGACGCACACTGGGCGCATACCCGGCCCGGCGGTCTCGGCACCGGCGTGCGGGTGATCGATGTCGAGGGCGCGTGGCGGTTCACCCACGAGGACCTGCGGCAGAACCAGGGCGGGATGATCGGCGGGAACGCCGCCGACGACCTCGGCTGGCGCAATCACGGTACCGCCGTGGCGGGCGAGATCAGCGGTGACCTCAACGCGTTCGGGATCACCGGGATCGCGCCGGAGGCCCACATCAGGGCGGTGTCGATCTTCGGGACCGGTTCGGCGACCGCGATCCGCTCCGCCGCCGATGCCCTGGATCCCGGTGATGTGCTGCTGATCGAACTGCACCGTCCGGGGCCGCGATTCGGCTATCGGACCACCGGTGACCAGCGCGGCTACATCGCGGTGGAATGGTGGCCCGACGACTTCGCGGCCGTGCGTTACGCGGTTGGGCGCGGCATCGTCGTGGTGGAAGCCGCGGGCAACGGCGGCGAGAACTTCGACGACCCGGTCTATGACGCCCGGCCTGCGGAGTTTCCCGCCGATTGGCGCAATCCGCTGCGGGGCGGTGGCGTCGATTCCGGTGCGGTCATGGTCGGCGCGGGCGCGCCGCCGCCCGGCCTGCACGGTCGCGACCACGGCCCTGCCCGCTCGCGGCTGGCGTTCTCCAATTACGGTGCGCGACTGGACGTGCAGGGGTGGGGCCGTGAGGTCACCACCACCGGTTACGGCGACCTGCAGGGCGGACCCGACGAAGACCTCTGGTACACCGACGAGTTCAGCGGCACGTCCAGCGCGTCACCGATCGTGGTCGGGGCGGTCGCCGCCTATCAGGGGATCCGGGCGCACAGCGGGGGCCGCGCGACGCCGGAACAGATCCGGGCGTTGCTGCGCGCGACCGGCTCCGCGCAGACCGACGCCCCCGGCCGACCCCGGACCCAGCGGATCGGCGCCCTGCCGGACCTGCGGGCGATGGTGGAACGCGGCAGCACGAGCTGACCTCCGGGGACACAACCCGCCCGTAAATCAGGTGTGTTCGCCGGGCGCGCGTGGGAGGGTACGGGCATGTCATCGGGCAACAGCATCAGTGTGCGGGCGGCGGACACCGGCGACCGCGACGGGATCGCCGAACTGCTGGCCACGGCCTTCGGCGGCAGGCTCGGCGCCGAGGAACGCGAGTACCGGCAGCGCCTGTTCCCGGTGGAGCGGTCGCTGGTGGTCGCCGACGCCGGGCAGGTGGTGGGGCACACCGTCGACATCACGATGACGGTCACCGTGCCCGGGGACCGCACGGTACGCGCGTGTGGTGTGTCGGCGGTGGCCGTGGCCCCGACCCATCGGCGTCGCGGCCTGCTGCGGGCCCTGTACACGGCGCAGCACGCCCGGACCGAGGCCGACGGGCTGCCGTTGACGATCTTCACCGCCAGCGAGGGCACGATCTACGGCCGGTTCGGTTACGACCCCGCCGTCACCGACACCACGGTCTCCATCGATCGGCGCCGCGTCGAGTTCCGTCCCACCACACCCGATCCCGGCGGGGTGGTCATGGCCACCCTCGAGTCCGCCGCCGGGCACATCCGCGCGGTCTACGAGCGCTGGCAGCAGCGGACCTCGGCCGCGCAGGAGCGGCCGGAGGCGAAGTGGGCGTTGGTGTTCGACGATCCGGAGGGCCGCCGGTCGGGGGTGTCGTCGGTGTTCGTGCTGACCCATCCCGACGGGTACGCGCTGTATCAGCGGCGTCGTGACGCGCACGAGTCGGTGGTGACGGTCTCGGAGATACGGGCGGTGACACCGTCGGCACACGCGGCACTGTGGCGGGTGCTGCTCGGCCTGGACCTCGTCGACCGGGTGGAAGCCACACTCGCCGAGGACGATCCGCTGCCGTATCTGTTCACCGACCCGCGCACCGTCCGGGTCACCCAGCGTGGTGATGCGCTGTGGGCGCGGGTGATGGATGTCCCCGCGGCGCTCGTCGCACGCGGCTACGAGGGCGAGCTGGATACCGTCGTGGACGTGCACGATCCGTTCCGCGCCGCGGGCGGCCGGTTCGCGCTGCGCGTTCGTGACGGTGTCGCCGACTGCTCGCCCACCACCCGGCCCGCGGACCTGAGCTTCGACATCGCCGTGCTCGGCGCGCTCTACTTCGGCGGGCACCGGGCTCGCGCGCTGGCCGCGGCGCACCGGATCGATGTCGTGGACCCGGCGGCGCTGCGGGCCTTCGACGCGGCGTTCGCCACGGCGCGAGCACCCGAACTGGGCTGGTTCTTCTAGTGCGGCCGGGAAAGCCCAGCGTGTGTGGCGTCGCGGGCCGGGGGTGACCGCGTAATCTCGGTAGCTGTGGATTCGCACGAGGTCGATCCTTCGGTTCGGGTGCGCGGCGCCCGGGTCCACAATCTGCGTGATGTGAGCGCCGCGATGCCCCGCAACGCGCTGGTCGCGTTCACGAGGGTCTCGGGGTCGGGGAAGTCGTCGCTGGCTTTCGGCACCCTGTACGCGGAATCGCAGCGCCGCTATCTGGAGTCGGTGGCACCGTATGCCCGGCGGTTGCTGCATCAGGTCGAGGCGCCCGATGTGGACGAGGTGACCGGGTTGCCGCCGACGGTGGCGCTCGCGCAACGACGTTCGGCGCCGTCCTCCCGCTCGACCGTCGGGACGGTGACCGCGATCTCGAACACCTTGCGCATGCTCATGTCCCGCGAGGGCGACTACCCGCCCGGCCCGGCCAGAACCGGGCCGGGTCATTATCCGCAGGGCACCAACCGGCTGTATTCGGACGCGTTCTCGCCGAACACCGTCGAGGGTGCCTGCCCGCGCTGTCACGGGCAGGGGGTGGTGCACGAGGCGACCGAGGCGTCGATGGTGCCCGACCCGTCGCTGAGCATTCGCGAGGGCGCGATCGCGTCGTGGCCGGGTGCGTGGCAGGGCAAGAATCTGCGTGATGTGCTCGCCGCCCTCGGCTACGACATCGACCGGCCGTGGCGCGAACTCGCCCCCGCCGCCCGGGAATGGATCCTGTTCACCGCCGACAAGCCCGTCGTCACCGTGGAACCCGAACGCGAACCGCATCGCATCCACCGCCCCTATCAGGGCACCTACACCAGCGCCGAACGGCTGCTGTTGCGCGCGCACGCGGAGTCCAAGAGCGAGACGACCCGTGCGCGCGCGGCGGAGTTCCTGCACACCGCTGTCTGCCCGCTGTGTGGTGGGCGGCGGCTGAAACCCGAAGCGCTGGCGGTGACTTTCGCCGGTCACAACATCGCCGAGCTGGCGGAACTGCCCATCAGCGAACTCGCCGAAGTCCTGCGCCCCTACACGGCGGGGACCGCGGCGGTGGCGGTGCTCACCCAGGACCTCACCTCCCGGCTGGATGTGCTCATCGAGCTCGGGCTCGGCTATCTCAGCGTCGACCGGGAGAGCCCGACCCTGTCCGGTGGGGAGTTGCAGCGGCTGCGCCTGGCCGGGCAGTTGCGTTCGGGGCTGTTCGGTGTGGTCTACATCCTCGACGAGCCCTCGGCCGGACTGCATCCCGCCGACACGGCCGCGCTGACCACGGTGCTCGGGCGGCTCAAGAACTCCGGCAACAGCGTGTTCCTCGTCGAGCACGACCTGGATGTGGTGCGTCACGCCGACTGGCTGATCGACATCGGGCCCGGTGCCGGCGTGCACGGGGGACGGGTGCTCTACAGCGGGGAGGTCGAGGGTCTGCGCGCGGTGACCGAGTCGGTGACCCGCCCGTACCTGTTCGAGGAGATCGTGCGGCCGGTGCGCGCGAAACGGGCCGCGGCCGGTGTGCTCGCGCTGCGTGCGATCACCAGCCACAATCTGGTCGATGTGGATGTCGACCTGCCGCTGGGCGTGTTCACCGCGATCACCGGTGTGTCCGGGTCGGGCAAATCCACGCTGCTGCACGCGGTCTCGCGCGGCGCCGAAGCGGACGACGCGATCAGCCGGGTGGTGGAGGTCGACCAGGCGCCGATCGGGCGCACCCCGCGCTCGAATCTGGCCACCTACACCGGCCTGTTCGACACCGTCCGCAAACTCTTCGCCGACACCCCGCAGGCGCGGGCGCGCGGCTACGGGGTGGGCCGGTTCTCGTTCAATGTCGCCGAGGGTCGCTGTCCGACCTGTCAGGGCGAGGGATACATCACCGTCGAACTGCTGTTCCTGCCCAGCACCTACAGTCCCTGCCCGGACTGTCACGGTGCCCGCTACAACCCCGAGACCCTCGAGATCACCTACCGCGACACCACCATCGCCGAGGTACTGGACCTGACGGTGGACGCGGCCGCGGTGTTCCTCGCCGATGTCCCCGCTGTGGCCCGCGCGCTGAGCACCCTCGCCGATGTCGGTCTGGGATATCTGCGGCTGGGTCAGCCGGCGACGGAACTGTCCGGCGGGGAGGCACAGCGGGTGAAACTGGCCACCGAACTGCAGCGGGTGCGGCGCGGCGACACGGTGTATCTCCTGGACGAACCGACCACCGGATTGCATCCGGCCGACACCGATGTGCTGCTCGCCCAGCTCGATTCGCTGGTCGACTCCGGCGCGAGCGTGGTCGTGGTCGAGCACGAGATGACGGTCGTGGCCCGGGCCGACCACGTGATCGACATGGGCCCCGGCGGTGGGGCGCGGGGCGGGCGGATCGTGGCGCAGGGGACGCCCGAACAGGTCGCGGCCGACCCGGACAGCCGCACCGCTCCCTTCCTGCGGGACCATCTGAGGTGAGCGCGGCCCCGCGCGACGGCACCCGGCAGGCGATGCTGATCGCCGGGGGTTGTTCGTTCGCGCTCGGGCTGGCGCTGCTGTTGTGGCCGGGACGCAGCACGACCACGCTGGCGCTGGTGTTCGGCACCTCGCTGCTGGTCAGTGCGGGCATGCAGGCGTATCTGGCGTTGCTCGCGCGGATCGCGGTGGCGCTGCGGGTGCTGGTGGTGGTGAGCGCGATCCTCACCCTGACCCTGTCGATGCTCGCCTTCAGCGGTGGCACGATCGAGCTGCTGGCGTTGTGGATCGGGCTCGGGTGGGCGGTGCGCGGCACCGTGCAGGCACTGGTGGCGGCCTTCGACGACGGGCTCGCCGGTGGACCGCTGCACGAGGTGTGCGGGGTGGGCACCGCGGTGGTCGGGATCGTGGTGATCGCCGTGAAGTTCCAGACCGTCACCGGGCTGGCCACCCTGGCCGGTGCCGGGCTGCTGGTGATCGGGGTGCTCGAGCTGCTGACCGGGGGACTGCTGCGGGCCGCGCTGCGTGGGCCCGCCACCGAACACTGAGCTCAGTGCGCACGCCACGCGGACGAGCGCAGCAGGCGCAGACCGTTGAGGCCGACGAGCACGGTCGAGCCCTCGTGTCCGGCCACGCCCAGCGGCAGCGGCAGGTGCCCGACCAGATCCCAGACCACCAGCGCGGCGATGAACCCGCCGGCGATGACGAGGTTGGCGACCACGACGCGGTGGGCGCGGCGTGAGAGGCGCACGAGCGCGGGGATGGTCGTGAGGTCGTCGCGCACGATCACCACGTCGGCGGTCTGTAGCGCCAGGTCGGATCCGGCGCCGCCCATCGCGATCCCGACCGGCGCGGCGGCCAGGGCGGGAGCGTCGTTGATGCCGTCACCGACCATCGCGACCTGTTCTCCCGCATCCCGCAGGGCCCGGATCGCGGCGACCTTGTCCTCGGGCAGCAGCTCGGCCCTGATCTCGGTGATGCCGACCCGGCGGGCCAGCGCGTCGGCGGTGACCCGGTTGTCGCCGGTGAGCAGAACCGGTGTGGCGCCGGTGGTCGCGGTCACCGCGGCGACGGTGGCGGCGGCTTCGGGGCGGAGCTGGTCGGTGATGCCGAGTACCGCGATCGGGGTGTTCTCGCGGGAGACCGCCACCGCGGTGTGGCCGCTGCGCTCGAGTTCCGCGACCACGCCGTGGGCGGGGTCGGTGGCGGTGAGCGTCGCCGGTGAGCTCACCTGGACCGTGGTGCCCTCGACGAGGGCGGTCACGCCTCGTCCGGGTCGGGCGGCGAAGTCCTCGGTGGGCGGCAGGCGCAGGCCGCGGTCGCGGGCGGCGCGCACGATCGCGGTGGCCAGCGGGTGTTCGCTGGGATGTTCGGCGGCCGCGGCCAGGCGCAGTACCTGGTCTTCGGTCAGGCTCACGTCGAGCACGGTGATCGCGCCGAGGACGGGCACGCCGCGGGTCAGGGTGCCGGTCTTGTCGAAGACGACGCGGGTGGTGGTGCCCAGGTGTTCCATCACCACCGCGGACTTGACCAGGACGCCGTGGCGACCGGCGGTGGCGATGGCCGCCAGCAACGGCGGCATCGTGGCCAGCACCACCGCGCACGGGGAGGCGACGATCATGAACGTCATCGCGCGCAGCAGCGCGCTCTGCAGCGTCGCACCGAAACCCAGCGGCACCAGGAACACCGCGAGCGTGGCCACGACCATGCCCAGGGAGTAGCGCTGCTCGATCTTCTCGATGAACAGCTGCCGTGGCGCGGCGGTCCGGCTCGCGTGCTCGACCAGACCGGCGATGCGCGCCACCACCGAGTCCTCGGCGCGGCGCTCGACCCGTATCCGCAGCACCCCGGTGCCGTTGAGGGTTCCGGCGAACACGGTGTCGCCGGGAAGCTTGTCGACCGGCAGGGACTCGCCGGTGACGGTGGCCTGATCGACCTCGCTGGTGCCCGCGACGACCGTCGCATCCGCGGCGATCCGCGCGCCGGGACGGACCAGCACGGTGGCGCCGATCTCGAGGTCGGCGGCCGCGACGGTGTGTTCGGCGCCGTCGGCGGTGAGCACGGTGGCGGTGTCGGGGGTCAGGTCGAGCAGGCCGCGCACGGAGTCCTCGGTGCGGGCGGTGGCGAACGCCTCGAGTGCGCCGGAGGTGGCGAAGATGACGATGAGCAGCGCCCCGTCGAAGACCTGTCCGATGGCGGCGGCGCCGAGTGCCGCCACCACCATCAGCAGATCGACATCGAGTGTCTTGTCGCGCAGTGCCCGCAGGCCCGCGAGGCCGGGTTCCCACCCGCCGGTGACGTAGCAGGCCAGATACAGCGACCACCACAGCCAGGCCGGTGTCCCACCCAGCTGGGCGAGCACGCCGAGGGCGAACAGGACCGACGCGGCGGCGGCCCAGCGCATTTCCGGCAGGGCCGTCCAGCGCGTGCGTCGCGCGGGACTCGCCGCTCGCGCGGTGGCGGGGTGGACGGGCGTGGCGAGGGACGAGGCCACGGGGCACCTCCGGTGGTCGGGGGACGGACTCCGCGACAATAACAGAACAAATGAAGAGATATTCATGTGTTGTGGCCGGGTTAGACTGCGGCCATGGGACACGGTGTCGACGGCCGCGACCGGCCGATCGCACGGCTGGACGCGGACGCGGCCGCGCACGTCGCCACGACCTTGCAGGCCCTGGCGACCCCGAGCAGGTTGCTCATCCTCAGCGAACTGCGCCAGGGGCCGCGCCCGGTCACCGAGCTCGCCGACGCGGTTGGCATGGAACAGTCCGCCGTCTCGCACCAGCTGCGGCTGCTGCGCAACCTGGGGCTGGTCACCGGAACCCGCGCCGGGCGCAGCATCGTCTACAGCCTCTACGACAATCACGTCGCCCAATTGCTCGACGAAGCCGTCTATCACAGCGAACACCTGCGACTGGGCCTGGCCGAGCGCCCCGGCACCGCGAGCTGACCACCCCGGAGCCGGTCGATCACGCTCTCGCGGAACACATTTCGACCGCGATCACGAACAGCCGGACAATGCGACATTGCGGGCAGCCGAGCGCGTGTTGAACTCTGCGTGCCCACCCGTTCACCGCTGGGGCAACTGTGCTGCGCGCCGGTAGCGTGGCCCGCGGCGTGCGCACGGGTGCCTCCGTCCGCCGCGCCGTGTCCGCAGCCGATCCGAGCCCAGGAGAATGTGGTGTCGCGCGAAACCTCCGGCGCAGCAGCCGATGTCGTCCAGCGAGAAGCGCAGGCGATGCGGCGCATGACCGAGAGTCTGGTCGAGGACCTGTCCGAGAACGTGCCCGTCGAGCAGGTGACCTCGGCCGTGGGCGCCGCGCACACCCGCTTCGACGGCACCCCGATCCGGGAATTCGTGCCGATCCTGGTCGAGCGGATCGTGCGCCGCGAACTCGCCGACCCCGACCCGACGGTGCGCGTCCCGGCACCGGCCACCGTCCGGCTGACGAAACCGGAACCGGCCCGGCAGAGCTCCGGCGGCGAGCATCGGCGGACGGTGAGCAGGCGCGCGGTGCTGCCGTTGTCGATCGGCGCCGCCGGGGTGGTGGCCGCCGTCGTCGCCGGGGCGGTGCTGTGGCCCGGCGGTGATCCCGCACCCGCGGCGGCACCGGCCGCGCTCACGGTGGTGCGTGGTGTCGTCGGGTCGGAGAAGGTCGCGTTCTTCCAGGACGAGAACGTGGTGCGCGTACTGGCCGAGCACGGCGTGCGGGTGGAGGTGGAACCCGCCGGGTCACGCCAGATCGCCACCACCGTGGACCTGGATCGCTACGACTTCGCGTTCCCGTCGAGCAGCCCGGCCGCCGAACGCATCCAGCGGCAGCAGGCCATCACGACGAAATACACGCCGTTCTCCTCACCGATCGCCATCGCCACCTACCGCCCGATCGCCGACCTGCTCACCGCGGCGGGAGTGATCGTGCCCGGCCCGGTCGCCACCTTCGACATGAACAAATACCTGGAACTGACCGCCGCCGGCGTGCAATGGGACGATCTGCCCGGCAACACCAGCTACCCGGTCGCCAAGAACATCCTGGTCTCCACCACCGACCCGCGCAGCTCCAACTCCGCGGCCATGTACCTGTCGATCGCCAGCTATGTCGCCAACGACCACACCATCGTGCGCGGCGCCACCGCCGAGGCGCACGTACTGCCCGCCCTGTCGAAACTGTTCCTCGCCCAGGGCTACACCGACACCAGCAGCGAGGGCCCGTTCAACCAGTACCTGGCCAACGGAATGGGGCCGACGCCGCTGGTGTGCATCTACGAGGCCCAGTACATCGAGGCCGCCGGCCAGGGACGCGTCACCCCCGACATGGTGCTCACCTATCCGACCCCGACCGTCCTGTCCACCCACACGCTGGTCCCGCTCACCGCCACCGGCGACAAGATCGGCGCCCTGCTCACCGAGAACCCGGACCTGCGCAGACTCGCCGCCGAACACGGCTTCCGCACCGGCGACAACGCCCAGTTCACCGCGGTCGCCGCCGAGCGCACGGTGCCGGTCCCGCCGAACCTGATCGACATCGTCGACGTGCCCGCCTACGACACCCTCGAACACCTCCTCGACGGAGTCGCCGCCTCCTACAATTGATTTCCCCGCAGCGCCTTCGGCACGAGGATGAGAGACTGGATCGTGCCTGATCGACCTGAGATCGTCTGTATCTGCGGCTCAGTGCGATTCGCCGACGAGATGCGGAAGGCGAACCGCGACCTGACGTTCGCAGGCGTCATCGTCGTCGCGCCGGGTGAAGCAGACGAGGTGGTCTCTGCCGAGCAGAAGGCCCTGCTAGACGCGCTGCACCTGCGCAAGATCGACCTGGCCGATCGGGTTCTGGTCGTCAACCCGCACGGATACATCGGGGAGTCCACGCGCCGCGAGATCGCGTATGCACGCGCCACCGGCAAACCGGTGTCGTTCACGGCGGCGAACCTACCGGATCAGGTCGAGCTCCACCCCTAGCAGGCCGGGGTCGACAAGGCGGTGGTGAGGTGTTCGGCGGCGGTGGCCGTGTGGAATGTGCCGCTGCCGAGGCGGGCGATTTCGCGCAGTGATTCGTCGTCGGTGGGGACGGGGACGGTGTGTGTGGCGTCGGGGCCGGGTATCGCGACCGTGCCGGTGGGGGTGCCCAGCGAGATCGTCGAGACCGTGACACCGTCGGACGCGGCTTGTCGGGCGGCGGTGTAGGCGCCGCGGGGGTCGTTGAGGTCGGCGGGGAGGGTCTGTTTGCCGTCGGAGACCAGGATGATCCGCCGCCCGCCCGGGGGCGCGACGATCTTGTCGACGGTGGCGATCGTCGCGAGCGCGGTGAAGATGCCCTCGCCGGTGGCGGTGCGTTCGGCCAAGCGCACGGTGCGCAGGGCGGCGTCGATGGCGTCGCGGTTGGTGGTCGGTGTCACCAGGGTCGACGCGGTGCCCGCGAAGGTCACGAGCCCGAGCGCGGTCTGCGGAGCCGACCGGTGCGCGTAGGACCCGAGCGCGCCGGTGGCGGCCGCGAGACGGCTGGGTGCCACGTCGGTGGCCTCCATCGACAAGGAGGCGTCGAGCACGATCATCACGACGGCGTCGCAGCCGGGCAGCGCGCTCTGCACGGGCACCGCGTGGCCTTCGCGGGCGCATCCGGAGGCGGTGACGGCGGCCAATGTCAGAATCGCTGCCAGGGTGGACCGGAATCGGTGACGACGTCGCACGCGGCAACGCTACCAGCGTCGACAGGCCGGGCCGGGGGCGTCGAATGCTTTCTCGCCCACGCGTGTTCGTCGGGTACGGGTCGGCGACGTGGCGCCGGTCAGAGGTGCGTGGCGGTGTGAACGAGATCGGCGACGGCCCGAGATCTGCTGTGTGGTGGCCAGGCGATGACCGTCGTGACGGGCGGCGCGTCGGGCACGGGGACGACGGCATGATCGTCCCGGAGCTGGGCGCGCAGCGACTCGGGCACGACCGCGCAGGTCAGCCCGAGCGCGATCAGCTGGAACAGCTGGGTGTGGTCGCGCACCTGCGGGCCGGGTCCGTCCCGGTAGCTGCCGTCCGGTCGCGGCCAGCGCGGCAGGGGCAGGTTCGTCAGGGTGCCGACCTCGGCCGATGACACCTGCGTCCGGTCGGCGAGGGGATGACCCGCGGGCAGCACCACGACCTGCCAAGACCTTCCTCAACGCGCTCACCCTCCGCTACGCCGAGGAACTGGGCGACACCGGCATCCTGATCAACTCGGTCTGTCCCGGCTTCACCGCCACCGACCTCAACGGGTTTCGCGGCGACCGCACCCCGCAGCAGGGTGCGGCCATCGCGATCCGGCTCGCCACCCTGCCCGACGGCGGACCGACCGGCGGGTTCTTCGACGACGCCGGAACAGTGCCTTGGTGACGAGTGCCCCGGTGCTTACTCGTGCTCGGTGAACAGGGCGTGTGCGGCGCGGCGGACATCAGGGTGGGAATGTCTTCGCAGCGAGGACAAGACGTCGACCCAGTCGCTCGACCAACCGCGCTGTGTGCCGCATTTGCCGACGATCGTGAGGGCCACCAATGCCGCGGCGGGTGCGGGACGGGTGGCCAAGCTCGGCGGTGATCGCGCGCAGGACCTCCAGGTCGGTGGCGGTGAGAGCGGCCGGGAGACGCCGGGGCAGGTAACCGGCCGGACTGGTCACCAGGGCGCCGGTGGCATACAGGGTGAGCGTGTCGACGAGGGCGACGATCTCGCCAGGCTCGGTCCAGCGCACCGCGGCCATGGTGAGCGCGATCAGCTTGTCGTGCCAGAGTGGGTCGTCGGACAGCAGCGCGGTCACCGTCGCGGCCGACGGCCGCAGTTCGTCGATGGTGCGCACCAGCGGCAGGAACGAGCTCAGCAATGCCGACAGGCGTTGGTGGGCGGGCAGATCCCGGCCCGGCGCGGTGAACTCGTCGGCCCGCAGCCGCAGGACCGCGGCCGACAGGGCGGTGCAGTCACCGGATTGCCGCACACCCGCCAGCAGGGCGTGCATCGCGGCCTGCCACACCCCGACCCGGTCGAGATCGGTGAGCTGGTCGAGGATCACGTCATCGGTGCCCGGTGCCGCCCAGCGCTGCCAGCCACTCACCGCGCCCAGCGCGGGTCCGGCCAGCCGCGGATCGGTCTGTGCGGCCAGATCACGGACGAAGGCCGCGAACCGCCTGCGTTGCGGGACCGGCACCAGAGACGGCCGGATATCGAGGATCGCACTCGCCACCTCCGGCTCGGTGGCAGCCTGGCCCAGCAGTGTCCACGCTTGTTCCTGGTCGAGCAGGAACCGGGTGCCGAATACGGCCGCCCGCCGCACATCCCGGTGCGCGTCCGGACGCTGGGCCAGTTCGGCGATCACCGCGATCGTGTCCGGGGCGCGCAACGAGGCGAGCAGACGGACCCCTTCCTTCACCGCGGTGATCTTGCGGGACGCGAGCAAGGGCGCGACCGCGGCCGAGACCCGGTCCGGCGGCAGTGCCTGGGCGCAGGCCGCGATACTGCTGACCGCGACCCGGGCCCGGTCGCCGTCGACGTGACCGGCCAGCAGTGCGACCGCCCGCTCGGGTTCGTCGCTGCCACCCAGCGCGGTGAGCGCCGCTTCGGCGGTGACGAGCTCACCGTGGTCGACGAACCAGCTCACGCGGGCGAAGCTGCCCGGCAGCGTGCCCAGCGCGCGCACCGCCGTCGCCTGCTGGTACGGCTGGGTGGCGTGATTGCGGGCGTGGGCGTCGAGCAGCCGCGCGTACCGGTCGAGATGGTGCTGGGACCAGCGGCCGAAACCGCTGTGGAACATGGGCACGAACACCACGTTCGCGGGCAGGAAACGGCCGGGGGTGGTGGTGTCGAGAAGGGTGTCGAGCAGATCGGTGCGGCGCATCCCGATCTGGTGCTGGACCTCGGGCAGGGTGATCAGCGAGCGGTCGTGGGCCAGGAGGGTGTCGAGGTGGGTGTCGCGGGTGGCGGGTGCGGCCAGGGCCAGCCGCACCGCGCGGCGCACGGTGGCGTCGGAGGTCGAGCGGGCCGCGCGCACGAGCAGCTGCTGCAACTCGGGGATGTCGTAGGCGCGGTGGGCGAGCCCGTCGGCCAGGGCCAGGCACAGGTCCCAGGTGTCACGTTCGGCGTCGGCGGCCAGGCGCTCGCGCATCGCGTCGACGAGGCGGTGTTCGGCGCCGCGTGGCAGATCACGGTGCAGGCCCGACAGATTCGGTGTGCTGGTCACCGCGGCCAGCCGGGTGAACACGCGCAGCGCGGTCTCGGTGAAGGCGCGGTCATCCGCCTGGCTGCCGCGCAGCAGCAGAGTGCGCGCCAGGGTCGACACGGCGGTGGTCGTCGCCCATGACCGGTCGCGGGCCTGCAGCGCATCCGTGGCGATCTGCTCGAGCGCGGGCAGATGCGCCGGGGCCCACAGCCGCATCGGGACCGTGAGCAGCGCCTGCACGACGCGCGAGCGCACCGGGTCCTGTTCGTTGCGGGTCCGGGTGAGCAGGCCGAGCAGATCGGTGACGGCGGCGGGATCGCGGCTGCCCGCGGCGGCGGTGACCAGCAGCGGGTAAGCCCGTGCCCGTTCCTCGGCGGTGGGCCGCCGCACGGCTTCGACCAGCACGGGCCGCGCCCGCGCCCAGGGCAGACGTGCGGACAGCTGGTCGCTGACCTCGGGAACATCCGTGGCGCCCGGGCGCGACAGCAGCTCGTCGACCACCGCGTGGCGGGCTGGGGCGGGCAGTTCGTCGAGTAGGGCGGTGTCGACATCGGCCGGAGCACTGCCGGGGCGCACGAGGTCGGCGCCCGCCATCGAAGCGCGTCGCGAGGGCGGCATCGTGTGCAGGAAACGGCGCCGGATTCCCAGCGGGTAGGCCAGATACAGTTCGCGCAGGTCGTCGTCGGGGAGCGTGTGCAATGCCCGCCACAGTGCCGGGCCCGCGAGCACTCGGCCGTTGCCGCTGGGATGCCGCATCAACCGGTACACGGCCGCACCGTCATGGCGGGCGAGCACACCGGCGACCGGATTCAACTCCGCGAGCGGCACATAGACGACCGCTTCGGCGGCCAGGGCCAGCAGACCGTCCGGATCGTGACCGGCGGCGGCCACCGGATTCGCTGTCAGCCGCGACCACAGCTCCTGCCATTCGGCACGGTCCGCGGCCACCGACCGTTCCCGCACATGGTCGAAGATCACCGCGATGTGGGCGCGCGCGAGCCTGTTCCAGTTCGGGACCGCGTAGGCGAGGGCGGGCAGCCACTCGGCGACGGCGGTCGGGGAGCATCCCGGCAACAGCCGGGCGGCCTCGGCATCACCGAACCGCTCCCGCAGCAGGGGAACCAACGCATCGGCGAGCGGGGCGTGGCCGCCGCGGACCAGCGACCTGATGACGTCGTAACGGGCACGCCGCGACATCCTCCGCAGCCGCTCCAGCACGATCCGCGGCGCGATCCCGAGCCGGATCAGGGCGGTCATGGCGTGACCGGCGACAGCCTGTTCCGGCGAGTCGAGTTGCGTCAGCAGGAACTCGCGGGCACCACCGACATAGGCGAGATACCCGGCTGTGCGCCGTTCGTACGGCCCGGCGGCGGCCAGCTCGTGCAGCAACCGCTCCAGTTCCGGCGTTCCCGACAACCGCCGCGCGGTACCGGCCAGCGCCCGCATTCGTTGCGGCACCGACATGCCCGCGACCCCACCCACCAGCTCACTCCCCGTTTGCATACCGACACCGTAGCCGCCGGGTCCGACAACAACCGGTGTCCTCCCCGCCACGTCCGGCGGCCCGCCCCAGATCAGTGGCGGCGGATGGTGGCCAGCCAGGCGGGACTCGCCTCGTCGAATCGGGTACGGAGAAGGGCGGGTGCGATGGTGGTGATCTGCCAGTCGGGCGGCGCGAATGCCGCGGCGATGGCGTCGCGGCTGACCGGATGCGGCCCCGGGTTCGGGCCGGTATCGCTGAAGCACAGCAGAGAGAGTGTGGCCCCGGGCGCGGTGATCGTGGCCAGACCCGCTGCGTAGGTGGCCTGTTCGGTGGCGTCGAAGGTGTGGAACAGCGCGGAGTCCAGGACGGTGTCGAAGCGTCGGCGCAGCCGTTCCAGGTGCAGCGCGTCAGCCAGGGCGAACTCGATATCGAGCCCTCGGCCGGTGGCCTTCGCCCTGGCCATGGCCAGGGCGGGCTCGGCGACATCGATGCCGAGTACGCGCAGGCCGTGCGCGGCGATGGCCACCATGTTGTCGCCGGTGCCGCAGCCGGCGTCGAGGACGTCACCGTGGAACGCGCCCGCCGCGATCAATTCGACCACCGCCGGTTGCGGTGCGCCGATGTCCCACGGCGCGGGACCGGGCAGGTAGGACGCCGCCCACGGCTGCCCGCTGCCACGTTCGTGGCTGGTCGGTGGACGATCCCCGGCGCTCATCAGCGGACGAACACCGCGCAGCGTTCGGCCAGGTCGAGCACCGGTTGCGGGAAGACACCGAGCAGGACGGTCGCACCGGCCCCGAAGGCGATCACCAGCGTGGTCGCGAACGGCGCGGTGACGGTCGGTGCGTCGGTGGGCGGGTCGGTGAAGAACATCAGCACGATCACCCGCACGTAGAAGAACGCGGCGATCGCGCTGCAGACCACACCGATGACGACCAGCGGGGTGTACCCGGCTCCGGACGCGGCGGCGAAGACCGCGAACTTGCCGACGAACCCGCTGGTCAATGGCAGACCCGCGAACGAGAGCAGCAGCAACGCGAACGCCGATGCCAGCCAGGGGGACCGGCGGCCCAGCCCGGCCCACTGCGACAGCGCGGTCGCCTCGTCGCCGGAGGCGTCGCGCACCAGGGTGACCACCGCGAACGCGGCGACCGTGCCGAGCCCGTAGGCCAGCAGATAGAACAGCACCGCGGCCACCCCGGCGCTGTCGGCCGCGACCAGGCCGACCAGCAGGAACCCGGCGTGCGCGATCGAGGAGTAGGCGAGCATCCGCTTCACGTCGGTCTGGGTGATCGCCATGACCGCGCCGACCACCATGGTCGCCACCGCGATCGCGGCCAGTACCGGCCGCCAGTCGTCCCGCAGCGCGTCGACGGCGACCATCAGCACCCGCAGGGTGGCGCCGACCGCGGCGATCTTGGTGGCCGCGGCCATGAACGCGGTGATCGGTGTCGGCGCGCCCTGGTAGACGTCGGGCACCCACGCCTGGAACGGCACGACACCGATCTTGAACAGCAAGCCGACCGCGAGCATGCCGATGCCGAGCAGCGCCAGCGTCGCGTCCTCGGGCTGCTGATCCAGCGCCGCGCCGATTCCCGGCAGCGACACCGTCCCGGTCTGCCCGTACAGCAGCGCGACACCGTAGAGGAAGAACGCCGAGGAGAACGCGCCGAGCAGGAAGTACTTGAGCGCCGCCTCCTGCGAGAGCAGCCGCCTGCGCCGGGCCAGCCCGCACAGCAGATACAGCGGCAGCGACAGCACTTCCAGCGCCACGAACATCGTCAGCAGATCGTTGGACGCCGGGAACAACAGCAGACCGCCCAGCGCGAGCATGGTCAGCGGGAACACCTCGGTCGTCGACACCCCGGCACGCACGGCGGCCAGTTCGTCGGCGCTGCCCGGCACCGCCGACGCCTGCGGGGTGAACGCGTCCACTCCGCGGTCGAGGGTGGCCGCCGCCCGGCTCCAGGTGCCCGGCCCGCTGCGGGCTCGCGGGACGGCACCGCGTTCGGCGATCAACAGCAGCCCCAGCAGCGCGACCAGCAGAATCGTGCCCTGCAGGAACAGCGTCACCCCGTCGACGGCGACCGCGCCGACCACCGCGGTGGCACGTGACCCCGACAGCAGCACCACGGCGACCAGGGCGCCGATCACGCCACCGAGGCCGAGGAGCAGCTGGGTGGGATACCGCGCCGGGCGCGGCACGAACGCTTCGACGAGCACGCCGACCACACCGACCGCGAACACGATCAGCATCGGCGCGAGCAGGTGGTATTCGATGCTCGGTGCGGGCAGGGTGGCGGCGAGCTCGTTGCTGGTCACGAAGTCCGTCCTCATCGGTGTCCGCCCGCGGGCTGAGTGGCCGCGCCCGCCTCGGGAGCGGGAACCGTCGGCGCGGGATCATGCTGACCGATCGTCGAGAGTGTGTGTCCCACCGCGGGATCCACCAGGTCGAGAATCGGTTTCGGGTAGAAGCCGAGCACCAGCAGCGCCACGAGCAGCGGCACGACGACGGCCAGCTCGCGGGGTACCAGGTCACGCAGATGCTCGTTGCCCTGTTTCAGCGGGCCGGTCATCATCCGCTGGTACAGCCACAGCACGTAGATCGCGGCCAGTACCAGCGCGCCGGTCGCCACCACGGCGGCCACCTTGTATTTGCTGAAGGTGCCGACGAGGACCAGGAATTCGCTGATGAACGGCGCGAGTCCCGGCAGCGAGAGGGTGGCCAGACCGGCGATGAAGAACGTTCCCGCCAGCACCGGCGCGACCTTCTGCACGCCGCCGAACTCCGCGATCATCCGGGTGCCGCGCCGCGAGACCAGGAACCCGGCGATGAGGAACAGTGCCGCCGTGGACAGTCCGTGGTTGACCATGTAGAGCGTGGCACCGGATTGGGCCTGGCTGGTCATGGCGAAGATGCCGAGGATGATGAACCCGAAGTGCGAGATCGAGGTGTAGGCGATCAGGCGCATGACATCGGTCTGGCCGATCGCCAGCAGCGCACCGTAGATGATGCCGATGACGGCCAGGGTGATCACCATGGGCGCGAACGTGCTCGACGCGAGCGGGAACAGCAGCAGGCAGTAGCGCAGCATGCCGAAG
The DNA here is from genome assembly GCF_042266925.1 of Nocardia sp. NPDC056064. Classification (NCBI taxonomy): domain Bacteria; kingdom Bacillati; phylum Actinomycetota; class Actinomycetes; order Mycobacteriales; family Nocardiaceae; genus Nocardia; species Nocardia sp. NPDC056064. The sequence goes on from NZ_JBHJWO010000001.1 coordinate 770,869, forward strand.
GTGCCGACCTTGTCGACCACCGCCATCATCAGCACCGCGCTCGACGGGGTCGCCGAGACCGCCGCGTCGGGCAGCCAGGTGTGCAGCGGCCACAGCGGCGCCTTGACCGCGAAGGCGAACAGGAAGCCGAGGAACAGCAGATCGAGGACCGCCGCGCTGCCACCGAGGCTGCCGTCCTGCACGGCGGCGACGATCAGGCGCAGGTCGAAGGTGCCCGCGGAGTCGCTGCCCAGCCCGGCGCGGGCGGTGAGCACGTAGAGCCCGATCACCGCGGCGAGCATGATCAGTCCGCCGAACAGGTTGTACAGCAGGAACTTCACCGCCGCGCGCGAGCGCTGGGCGCGCACCGCGGCGTCGTCGGTGCGGGGCCCGAAACCGCCGATGAGGAAGTACATCGGGATGAGCATGGCCTCGAAGAAGATGTAGAACAGCAGCACGTCCAGCGCCAGGAACGAGATCAGCACCATCGACTCGACCAGCAGCATCAACGCCATGTACAGGTGCACGGTCTTGCGGCCGTCCCCGGCGGCGCGGTCGTCGTGCCAGCCGGCCAGGATCAGCAGCGGCAGCAGTACCGCGGTGAGCAGGACCAGGGCGGTGGCGATGCCGTCGAGCCCCAGCGTGTAACCGACGCCGAACGCCGGAATCCATTCGTGGGCTTCGACGAACTGGTACTGCTCACCGCCGGGCTGGAACCGCACCGCGAGGGTGACCGCCAGCGCGAGCACACCGATCGACACCACCAGCGCCAGCGCGCGGGCCACGGTGCGCCGTCCGGCGGGGACCAGCAGGACCGCGGCCGCGCCGACGGCGGGGGCCAGCCAGAGCGTCGTCAGCCAGGGAAACGAGTTCACCAGAACCTCACCGCCAGCAGGGCAGCGGCCACCAGGGCCGCGCCGGTGAACATGGACAGGGCATAGGACCGCACGAAACCGGTTTGCACCGTGCGGATTCGCGCGGACAGTCCACCGATCGCGGCGGCGGTGCCGTTGACGATCCCGTCGACACCGCGCGCGTCGAGGAACACCAGCGCCCGCGTCAGATACTTGCCGGGACGCTCGAACGCCGCCTCGTTGACCGCGTCACCGTAGAGGTCCTTGCGCGCGGCCGTGGTCAGCACGCTCACCTTCTCGGGGGCGGTCTCGGGGACGGGGTTCTCGGCGTAGGCGCGGTAGGCGACGGCGACACCGATCACCACCACGGTCAACGCCAGCCCGGTGACCACGGCGGCCGGGATCACCGGCTCGGCATGGTGGGTGCCGACCACCGGCGCCAGCCAGTTCACCAGCGAGGAGCCCCACACGAACAGGCCACCGGCGAACACCGAACCGAACGCCAGCAGGATCATCGGGCCGGTCATCACCGCGGGCGCCTCGTGCGGGTGGGTGTCGGGCCGCCAGCGGCGTTGCCCGAAGAACGTCATCAGCATGACGCGGGTCATGTAGAACGCGGTCAGGCCCGCACCGACGAGAGTGACCGTGCCCAGCAGGATTCCGACACCGCCCCCGTGATCGAAGGCGGCCTCGATGATCTTGTCCTTGGAGAAGAACCCGGACAGCGGCGGCACCCCGATGATGGCCAGATAGCCCAGGCCGAAGGTGACGAAGGTGATCGGCATGAGCGTGCGCAGGCCGCCGTAGCGGCGCATGTCGGTCTCGTCGTCCATCGCGTGCATCACCGAACCGGCACCGAGGAACAGGCCGGCCTTGAAGAAGCCGTGGGTGAGCAGGTGCATGATCGCGAACGCGTATCCGGCCGGTCCGAGGCCGACGGCCAGGATCATGTACCCGATCTGGCTCATGGTGGAGGCGGCCAGTGCCTTCTTGATGTCGTCCTTGGCGCAGCCGATGATCGCGCCGAACAGCAACGTCACCGCGCCGACCGCGAGCACCGCGAGACGGGCGTTCGGCGCGAGATCGTAGATCGGGTTGGAACGGGCGATCAGGTAGACACCGGCGGTGACCATGGTCGCGGCGTGGATGAGCGCCGAGACGGGGGTGGGGCCCTCCATGGCGTCACCGAGCCAGGACTGCAGCGGCACCTGCGCGGATTTGCCGCAGGCGGCCAGCAACAGCAGCAGCCCGATCGCGGTGAGGGTGCCTTCGCTCGCGCCCGGGGTCGCGGCGAACACGGTGCGGAAGTCGAAGGAACCGAACGTCGCGAACATGGTCATCATGGCGATGGCCAGGCCCATGTCACCGACCCGGTTGACCACGAACGCCTTCTTGGCCGCGGTGGCCGCCGACGGCTTGTGATACCAGAACCCGATCAGCAGGTAGGAGGCGAGACCGACGCCTTCCCAGCCGAGGTAGAGCACCAGGAAGTTGTCGGCCAGGACCAGCACCAGCATGGCGGCCAGGAACAGGTTGAGGTAGCCGAAGAAGCGGCGCTTGTCCTCGTCGTGGCTCATGTAGCCGATCGAGTAGAGATGGATCAGCGAGCCGACGCCGGTGATGAGCAGCGCGAAGCAGATCGACAACTGGTCCAGTTGCAGCCCGAAACCGACCCGCAGGGCACCGGCGGGCACCCATTCGAACAGTTGCAGGTGGATCGCGCGGTCGGCGTCGGCGCGGCCGAGCATCTCGGCGAACGCGACCACCGCGATCGCGAACGCGGCCAGCGCGGCGGCGGTCCCCAGGTACACGCCCCAGCGGTCGGCGCGGCGCCCGAGCAGCAACAGCACGATCGCGCCGGCCAGCGGCAGGGCGGGCAGCAGCCACAACGTTGCGGTACCCATGTCAGAACTTCAGCAGGTTGGCGGTGTCGACCGAGGTCGACCGGCGGGCACGGAAGATCGTCATGATGATCGCCAGACCGACCACGACCTCGGCGGCGGCCACGACCATGGTGAAGAACGCGATCACCTGTCCGTCGAGGTTGCTGTGCAGCCGGGCGAAGGTGACGAAGGCCAGGTTCACCGCGTTGAGCATCAGCTCGATGCACATGAACACCACGATCGCGTTGCGGCGCAACAGCACTCCGGCGGCGCCGATGGTGAACAGCAGCGCAGACAGGAACAGGTAGTTCTGGGGGTTCACCGGGTGCCTTCCTCGTCGGCCGTCGGGGTGACGTCGCGGCCCGCGCCCACCGAGAGCGCGGCGGCCTCGGTGTGGGCGCGGGTGCGGCGGTGACGCAGGATCGTGCTCACCGACAGCTCCTCGAAGGACCCGTCGGGCAGCTGGGCCGGGCTGTCGACCGCGTTGTGCCGGGCGTACACGCCGGGTGTGGGCAGCGGCGTCGCGCGCTGTCCGGCGGTGCGGAACCGGTCGCGCGACATCTCGCGCTGGCCGCGGCGCGGGGTGAAGTGCTCGCGATGGGCCAGGACCATGGCACCGATGGTCGCGGTGATCAGCAGCGCGCCGGTGAGCTCGAATGCCCACACGTAGCGCAGGAAGATCAGTTCGGCCAGTTCGGCGATCACGTCACGACCCCCGAAGCCGCGTCCGGGATAGCGGGTTCCGCTGCCGCTCAACGCCGAACCGATCCCGCCGATGAGCAGCAGACCGAACCCGAGCCCCACGACAGCGGCGGCGATCCGCTGCCCGCGCAATGTTTCCCGCAGCGATTCCGCGGAGTCGACGCCCACCAGCATCAGCACGAACAGGAACAGCATCATCACCGCGCCGGTGTAGACCACGATCTGCACGACGCCGAGGAACAGCGCTCCCTGCGCGATGTAGAACACGGCCAGGGCGATCATGGTGGCGGCCAGGCACAGCGCCGAATGCACGGCCTTGGCGGCGGTCACCATGCCGAGCGCGCCGAGCACCGCGATCGGGGCCAGCACCCAGAACAGCACCGCTTCGCCGGTGGAGGTGTTCGCGATCTCGGCGGCCAGTACGTGTGCGCTGGTCATCGCAGCACCTCCTCCGATGTCGGGGGCTGTACGCGGCCCAGGTAGTAGTCACCGGCGTCGGTACCGGGCGCCATCGCGTGCGGCGGGGCGGCCATGCCCGGCTCCATCGGGGCCAGCAACCGGTCCTTCTCGTAGATGAGGTCGGCGCGGTTGTCGTCGGTGAGCTCGTATTCGTTGGTCATGGTGAGCGCACGGGTCGGGCAGGCCTCGATGCACAGGCCGCAGCCGATGCAACGCAGATAGTTGATCTGGTAGACGCGCCCGTACCGTTCACCGGGCGAGAACCGTTCGTCCTCGGTGTTGTCGGCGCCTTCGACATAGATCGCGTCGGCGGGGCACGCCCACGCGCACAGTTCGCAGCCGATGCATTTCTCGAGCCCGTCGGCGTACCGGTTGAGCTGGTGGCGGCCGTGATAGCGCGGCGCGGTCGGCACCTTCTGTTCGGGATAGGACTCGGTGTTGGGCTTCTTGAACATGGTGGCCGCGGTGACCGCGAAGCCCGCCAGCGGTTCCAGCAGCCCGACCTCGGGTTCCGCGGATACCTGACGTGGCGGCATCGGCGGCACCGGGAACCCGAGGAAGACCGCCGTTTTCGCGGGTTCGGGCTGCGGCAGCGGCGGTAGTCCTCGATCTCGTCCCGCCCGCAGGAATGTCGCGATGAGCGCCGCGGTGATCACCACGCCGACACCGACGAGGATCGCGTTCTGGCCGGGGATGCCCTCGATGTCGAGGACCCGGGCGGCGGCGACGATCATCACCCACACCAGCGAGGTCGGGATGAGCAGTTTCCAGCCCAGATTCATGAACTGGTCGTAGCGCAGGCGGGGCAGGGTGCCGCGCAGCCAGACGAACACGAACAGGAACGTCCACACCTTGATCGTGAACCACAGCAGCGGCCACCATCCGGAATTGGCGCCCTCCCACAGGCTGATCGGGAACGGCGCCCGCCAGCCCCCGAGGAACAGGGTGGTCGCCAGCGCCGACACCGTGGCCATGTTGACGTATTCGGCCAGCATGAACATGGCGAACTTCAGCGACGAGTACTCGGTGTGGAAGCCGCCGACGAGTTCGCCTTCGGCTTCGGGCAGATCGAAGGGGGCGCGGTTGGTCTCGCCGACCATGGCCACGCAGTAGATGAGGAACGAGGGCAGCAGCAGGAAGGCGTACCAGGTGCCTTCCTGCGCGGACACGATGCCCGAGGTGGCCATGGTGCCCGAGAGCAGGAACACCGTGGCGAAGGTCAGTGCCATGGCGATCTCGTAGGAGATCACCTGCGCGGTCGAACGCAGGCCACCCAGCAGCGGATAGGTGGAGTTCGACGACCAGCCGGCCAGCACGATGCCGTAGACACCGATCGAGGTGATGGCCAGGATGTAGAGCACGCCGACGGGCATGTCGGTGAGCTGCAACGGGGTGCGGGTGCCGAAGATCGACACCTCGGGACCGAAGGGGATCACCGCGAACGCCATGAACGCCGGGATCACCGAGATGATCGGGGCCAGCACGAAGATCGGCTTGTCCACCAGGGCCGGGACGATGTCTTCCTTGAGCGCCATCTTCACGCCGTCGGCGATGGACTGCAGCATCCCGCCGGGGCCGAGCCGGTTGGGGCCCAACCGCATCTGCATGCGTGCCACCACACGGCGTTCGGCGAACACGGCGATGAGCGGCACGAGCATCAGGTACACGAACACGCCCAGCGCTTTGACGATCACCAGCCACAGCGGGTCGGTGCCGAAGACCGCGTCGGCCGCGAGGTAGCGCACGGAATCACTCATGACGGTGTTCCTTCATCCTGTCGTCGGCACGGCGCAGACGCACGACGGCGCCGGGCGTCACCCCGAGTTCGGCGGCGACCGTGGAACCGGGCGAGTGCAGCGGCAGCCACACGACCCGGTCGGGCAGGTCGGTGATCATCAGCGGGACGGTGATCTCGCCGCGGTCGGTGTAGACGATGACGTGATCGGCGTCGGCGGCTTCGATCTCGGCGGCCGTGGCGGCCGAGAGCCGTGCCACCGGTGGCCGCGCGACACCGGCGAGATTCGGTTCACCGTCCTGCATCCGGCCCGCGTCGAGCAGCATCCGCCAGCCGGCGAGCACCGCGGTGCCGGGGCCGGGCGCGGGGCGGGTCTGGCTGGTGTGTTCGGGAACGCTGACCGGGTCACCGTTCCAGGCGCCCAACGCGTCCAGTTCGGTCCGTGCGGCGGCGGCGTCGGGCAGGCCGATCCCGACGCCCATCTCGGCGGCCAGCGAATGCAGCACCCGCAGGTCCGAGAGCGGGGCGGCGACGCGGCGGGTGGTGTCGAGCGGGGCCGCCGCGAACGGGCGCGGCCTGCCCTCCCAGGTGCGGAAGGTGCCCGACTTCTCCATGGCGGTCGCGACCGGGAACACGACATCGGCGCGTTCGGTGACGGCGCTGTGGCGGATCTCCAGGCTGACGACGAACCGCGCGGCGTCGATGGCGGCCAGCGCGGCCGCCGGATCGGGCAGATCGGCCGGATCGACACCACCGATGACCAATGCCCCGGCCTGCGGGGCGTTGGCGAGGATGCCCGCGGTGTCGCGGCCCAGGCTGACCGGCAGCTCGTCGGACTGCCAGCGGTGCCGAACCTGCTGGCGGGCCGCCGGATCGATGACGGGACGCCCGCCGGGCAGCAGACTCGGCAGGGCGCCGGCTTCCAGCGCGCCGCGTTCCCCGGCCCGCCGCGGCACCCAGGCGAGCCCGGCGCCGGTGGCGTCGGCCAACCGGATGACCGCCGAGAGCGCGCCGGGGCTACCCGCGAGCCGTTCACCGGCCATGATCACCGCACCGGGCGTGCGCAGCAGGTCCATGAGTTCGGTGGCGTCGGGGGAGGTTTCGGCGCCGATCGCGGCGAGGACGTCGGCCTCACCGCAGGGTGGGGTCTGGATGAGTGCCCCGGCGAGACGTTCGAGCCCGCGGGAGGCGAACGGGGCCAGCGACACCACCCGCAGCCGGTTCTTCCTGGCGGCCTTGCGCAACCGCAGATAGACGATCGGTGATTCTTCCTCGGGTTCGAATCCGACGAGCAGCACCACCGGCGCCTGACTCAGTGCCTGATAGTCGACCCGAATCCCGCGTCCGGCGATCCGCGCGGCCAGGAACCGTTCCTCCTCCTCGGAGTGGACGCGGCTGCGGAAGTCGATGTCGTTGGTGGCCAGCACCATTCGCGCGAACTTGCCGTAGGCGTAGGCCTCCTCCTCGGTGACCCGTCCACCCACCAGCACCCCGGCATTGCCGATGGCGGCGCGCAGCCCGGTCGCGGCGGCGGCGAGCGCCTCTGGCCAGGACGCGGGAGCGAGCACGCCGTCCCAGCCACGAACCAGCGGAGTGGTCAGCCGGTCGCGTTCGGTGGCGTAGGCGAAAGCCCACCGGCCCTTGTCGCAGTTCCATTCCTCGTTGACCTGCGGGTCGTCACCGGCCAGGCGGCGCAGCACCTTTCCGCGCCGGTGGTCGGTGCGTTGCGCGCAGCCCGAGGCACAGTGTTCGCAGACGCTCGGTGTGGAGACCAGGTCGAACGGGCGGGCCCGGAACCGGTAGGAGGTGCCGGTGAGGGCACCGACCGGGCAGATCTGGACGGTGTTGCCGGAGAAGTACGAGTCGAGCGGTTCGGCCTGGGCGATGCCGACCTGTTGCAGCGCACCACGATCCATCAACTCGATGAACGGGTCACCGGCCACCTGCTGGGAGAAGCGGGTACAGCGCGCGCACAGCACACACCGTTCCCGGTCCAGCAGCACCGCCGAGGACAACGGGATCGGCTTGGGATAGGTACGTTTCTCGCCCTCGAACCGGGATTCGGCGCTGCCGGTGGACATCGCCTGGTTCTGCAGCGGGCATTCACCGCCCTTGTCGCACACCGGGCAGTCCAGGGGGTGGTTGATCAGCAGCAGCTCCATCACCCCGCGCTGCGCCTTCTCCGCGACCGGCGAGCTGAGCTGGGTGTGGGCGACCATGCCGTCGGTGACCGGGATCGTGCAGGAGGCCACCGGTTTGCGCTGCCCTTCGACCTCGACCAGGCACTGGCGGCACGCGCCGACCGGTTCGAGCAGCGGGTGGTCGCAGAAGCGGGGGATCTGCACGCCGATGAGTTCGGCGGCGCGGATCAGCAGGGTGCCCGCGGGGACCTGGATGGTGGTGTCGTCGATGGTGACACTCACCAGGTCGGCGGGGACCACGCCGCTGCTGTTGCCCGGGGCGATGGCCGTCATCGGATGCCTCCCTCTGCCGGGGCCCACACCGTGGCGCGGGCCGGATCGAACGGGCACCCGCCGCGGCGCTGATGTTCGAGGTATTCCTCGCGGAAGTACTTCAGCGAGGAGAAGATCGGGCTGGCCGCGCCGTCGCCGAGCGCGCAGAACGACTTGCCGTTGATGTTGTCGGCGATATCGGCGAGCTTGGCCAGATCGGCCTCGCTGCCCCGGCCCGCCTCCAGATCGCGCAGCAACTGCACCAGCCAGTAGGTGCCTTCCCGGCACGGGGTGCATTTACCGCACGATTCGTGGGCGTAGAACTCGGTCCAGCGCAGCACCGCCCGCACGACACAGGTGGTGTCGTCGAAGATCTGCAGCGCCTTGGTACCGAGCATGGACCCGGCGGCGGCGACACCTTCGTAGTCCAGTGGCACGTCGAGGTGTTCGGCGGTGAACAGCGGCGTCGAGGACCCGCCGGGGGTCCAGAATTTCAGGGTGTGCCCGGCCCGTACGCCGCCGGCGTAGCCGAGCAGTTCCCGCAGCGTGATGCCCAGTGGCGCCTCGTATTGGCCGGGCCGGGCGACATGCCCCGACAGCGAGTACAGCGTGAACCCGGGCGACTTGTCCGAACCCATCGACCGGAACCATTCGGTGCCGTGACGCAGGATCGAGGGCACACTGGCGATGGATTCGACATTGTTGACCACCGTCGGGCACGCGTACAGGCCCGCCACCGCGGGAAACGGCGGCCGCAACCGGGGCTGGCCGCGTCTGCCCTCGAGCGAATCGAGCAGCGCGGTCTCCTCCCCGCAGATGTAGGCGCCCGCTCCGGCGTGCACGATCAGCTCCAGATCCACGCCCGACCCGAGGATGTCGCGACCGAGGAACCCCGCCGCATACGCCTCGGCGACCGCGGCTTGCAGTCTGCGCAGCACCGGCACGACTTCCCCGCGCACGTAGATGAACGCGGTCTGCGCGCGAATTGCGTAGGCGGCGATGATCACGCCCTCGACAAGGGTGTGCGGGGTGGCCAGCATGAGCGGGATGTCTTTGCAGGTGCCGGGTTCGGATTCGTCGGCGTTGACGACGAGGTAGTGCGGTTTCGTGGTGCCGTCGGGGCCGGGACCCTGCGGGATGAACGACCATTTCATCCCGGTGGGGAAACCGGCGCCGCCGCGGCCGCGCAGCCCGGCGTCCTTGACGGTCTGGATCACCTCGTCGGGGGCCATGCGCAGGGCGGCGCGCAGGCCCTCGTAGCCGCCGGTGGCGGTGTAGCGGTCGAGCGTCCACGACCGGGGTTCGGCCCAGTGGGCGCTGAGTACCGGGGTCAGGGTCATCTCGGGTCCCCCTGCCCGGTGGCGTCGTCGGCTTCGGCGGCGTGCAGACCGGCCAGGGTCGCTGCCCCCGGGGCGCCCTCGAGAGCGTCGGGGCGGTCGTCGGGGAAGCCGGCGAGGATGCGGGCGGTCTCGCGGAACGTGCACAGGGGCGCGCCGCGAGTCGGCCGCACCTGGTGCCCGGCGCGCAGGGCGTCGGTGATCGCGACGGCGGATTCGGGGGTCTGGTTGTCGAAGAACTCCCAGTTCACCATCATGACCGGCGCGTAGTCGCAGGCGGCATTGCACTCGATGTGCTCGAGGGTGATCGCGCCGTCCTCGGTGGTCTGCCCGTGCCCGATACCCAGATGCTGTTGCAGCGTGGCGTAGATGGCGTCGCCGCCGAGCACCGCGCACAGCGTGTTGGTACAGACACCGACGTGGTAGTCGCCGGTCGGGGTGCGCCGGTACATCGAGTAGAAGGTGGCCACCGCGGTGACCTCGGCGCCGGTGAGCCCGAGATGGTCGGCGCAGAAATCGATGCCGGTACCGGTGACACAGCCTTCTTCGGCCTGCACCAGGTGCAGCAGCGGCAGCAGAGCCGACCGCGGGTGCGGGTAGCGGGCGATGACCTCTTTCGCGTCCAGCTCGAGACGCTGCCGCACGTGCGGCGGATACGGTTCGGGCCGGGTGGTGAGGTTCAGGAGGATGGGTGTGCTCGTCATCGGTCTACCCCTCCCATGACGGGGTCGATGCTGGCGACGGCCGCGATGACATCGGCGACCATGCCGCCCTCGCACATCGCGGCCACGGCCTGCAGGTTGGTGAACGACGGGTCGCGGTAGTGCACCCGGTAGGGGCGGGTCGTGCCGTCGCTGACCATGTGCACACCCAGCTCGCCGCGCGGGGACTCGACCGCCGAATACACCTGTCCCGCAGGCACTCTGATGCCTTCGGTGACGATCTTGAAATGGTGGATCAGCGACTCCATCGAGGTGCCCATGATCTTGCCGATGTGGCGGGGCGAGTTGCCGAGGCCGTCGGGGCCCAGCTCCAGATCGGCGGGCCAGGCGATCTTCTTGTCGTCGATCATCACCGGACCGGGCCGCAGCTTGTCCAGGCACTGCTCGACGATCTTGATCGACTCGCCCATCTCGGCGATGCGGATGAGGTAGCGGCCGTAGCAGTCGCAGCCGGTGTGGGTGGGGATGTCGAATTCGTAGTTCTCGTACCCGCAATAGGGGGCGGACTTGCGCAGGTCGTGCGGCAGGCCGGTGGCACGCAGCACCGGGCCGGTGATGCCGAGTGCCATGCAGCCGGTGAGGTCGAGGTAGCCGATGTCGCGGGTGCGTTTCTTCCAGATCGGGTTGGCGGTGAGCAGGTGTTCCATATCGCGCAACCGGCCCGGCAGCAGGTCGAGCAGCTCGCGGACCTTGGTGACACCGTCGTCGGGCAGGTCCTGGGCGAGGCCGCCGGGGCGGATGAACGCGTGGTTCATCCGCAGTCCGGTGATGGCTTCGAAGACGTCGAGGATCAGTTCACGTTCCCGGAACCCGAACAGCATCGGGGTGAGCGCGCCCAGTTCCATGCCGCCGGTGGCCAGCGCCACCAGGTGCGAGGAGATGCGGTTGAGTTCCATCAGCAGCACCCGTACCACGGTGGCGCGTTCGGGGATGTCGTCGGTGATGCCGAGCAGTTTCTCCACGCCCAGGCAGTAGGCGGTCTCGTTGAAGAACGGGGACAGGTAGTCCATCCGGGTGACGAAGGTGACGCCCTGGGTCCAGGTGCGGAATTCCAGGTTCTTCTCGATGCCGGTGTGCAGGTAGCCGATGCCGCAGCGGGCCTCGGTGACGGTTTCGCCTTCGATCTCGAGGATCAGCCGCAGCACCCCGTGCGTGGAGGGATGTTGCGGGCCCATGTTGACCACGATGCGTTCTTCGCCCACACCCTCGATCACCTCGCTGACCTGGTCCCAGTCCTGGCCTGCGACGGTGACGACCTGCGGTTCGTCGCGGCGGAAATCGGTGTCGGTCATCAGCTGTAGGTCCTCCGCTCGTCGGGCGGCGGTATCCGCGCGCCCTTGTACTCCACCGGGATCCCGCCGAGCGGGTAGTCCTTGCGCTGGGGGTGACCGCGCCAGTCGTCGGGCATCGTGATGCGGGTCAGGGAGGGGTGCCCGTCGAAGAGGATGCCGAAGAAGTCGTAGGTTTCGCGTTCGTGCCAGTCGGTGGTCGGATACACCGCGAACAGCGACGGGATGTGCGGATCGGCGTCGGGCGCCGACACTTCCAGCCGCACCCGGCGGTTGTGGGTGATCGACATCAGGTGATAGACCGCGTGCAGTTCGCGGCCTTCGTCGTCGGGGTAGTGCACGCCGTTGACGCCCAGGCACAGTTCGAACCGCAGCGCGGAGTCGTCGCGCAGGGCGCTCGCGACCGCGACGAGGTGTTCGCGGTAGACGTGCAGGGTGATCTCGTCGCGGAAGACGACGATCTTCTCCACGACACTGTCGAAGGCGATCACGCGCTGGGTGAGCGCGGCGCGCACGGTGCCGACGAAGGCGTCGAACCAGCCGCCGTAGGGCGGTGGGGTGCCCGCGGGCAGGGTGACCGGGGTGACGAGTCCGCCGTAACCGGAGGTGTCGCCGGTGCCGCTGACACCGAACATGCCGTGGCGGGTACCGATCACCTCGTCCTCGGCGGGTGTGGGCTGCGACGGTGTGGGCGGGGTCGATTCCTGCGGAACGTCCTGTCCCGCAGGGGTGTCGGCGCCGTCGGGTGCGTCGAAGGTCATCGCAGCAGGCCCTCCATCCGGATGGTGGGCGTGCTGGCCAGCGCGGCCTGTTCGGCGGCACGCACCGCTTCCTCCCGGTTCACACCCAGTGGCATCTCGGCGATCTTGGCGTGCAGTGCGAGGATCGCGTTGAGCAGCATCTCCGGGCGCGGCGGGCAGCCGGGCAGGTAGATGTCGACGGGGACGACGTGGTCGACGCCCTGCACGATCGCGTAGTTGTTGAACATGCCGCCCGAGGACGCGCACACGCCCATGGCGAGCACCCATTTCGGTTCGGTCATCTGGTCGTAGACCTGCCGCAGCACCGGCGCCATCTTCTGGCTGACCCGCCCGGCGACGATCATCAGATCGGCCTGGCGGGGAGAGGCGCGGAAGGCTTCCATGCCGAAGCGGGCGATGTCGAATCGTCCGGCGCCGGTGGCCATCATCTCGATCGCGCAGCACGCCAGCCCGAAGGTGGCGGGCCAGACCGAGCCTTTGCGCAGGTAGCCGGCGAAATCTTCGACGGTGCTCAGCAGGAACCCGCTGGGCAGTTTCTCTTCGAGACCCATAATTTCCCACTCATTCCCAGCTGAGGCCGCCGCGGCGCCACTCGTAGGCGTAGGCGACGGACACATTGACGATGAACAGCGCCATCGCGGCGAGACCGAACAGCCCGAGCGCGTCGAAATGCACGGCCCACGGGTAGAGGAAGACGATCTCGATGTCGAAGATGATGAACAGCATCGCCGTCAGGTAGTACTTGACCGGAAAGCGCTGCCCGGTGGCGTTTCCCGGTCCACCCGCGATGGCGTGCGGTGTCGGCTCGATGCCGCATTCGTAGGGTTCGAGTTTGGCCCGGTTGGTGCGTTTGGGGCCGACCAGCGCCGCCATGACGACGGAGAACACGGCGAACGCCGCGGCGATGGCGCCGAGTACGAGTGCGGGCACCTCGATATTCACGACTGCACTTCCCCTCCTCGCTGGAGCAGGCCGAGCCGTGTGGCCCGGCCGCGGACGGCAGCTTGGCGAGACGGGGCCGACAACGTTGTCCGCCGAACCGGGGCTCGCGCAAGGCTGTGCAGCGATGGCGGAGCGTTATACCTGAGCCCGCGCTCGTGTGAGCTAGAGCACAGCGTACCGCCGTCGCGAGGGTCCGCCGACCGTTTCCGGGCCCGGTTTTGATCGATTTCGGTACCGCGATTCATGAGCGATACGCGGGTAATCGCCCATGGGCACGCCGACGGGAACCACGGGTGTTACCAGTGGTGATGGGCGGAAAGGTGCGATGGGGACTATCCGACGGATCGGGACGATGCCGATCAGCGCGCGAGCAACACCCCGGCGACGGCGTTGGTCAGTTGCATCGGGTCGATCGGATGCGAGACCGCGGCCTCGGCGCGCGACCAGTTGGCCAGCCAGGCGTCGTCGGGACGGCCGGTGAGCACGACCACCGGCGGGCACTGCTCGATCTCGTCCTTGAGCTGCTTGGCGATGCCGAGACCACCCGCGGGCGCGGATTCACCGTCGAGGATCGCCAGATCGATCCCCCCGGCGTCCATCTGCTCGATGACCACCGGCGCGGTGGCCACCTCGAAGAAATCGAGTTCGGGCAGGTCGGCGCGGGGGCGACGGCCCAGCGCCAGGATCACCTGTTGACGGGTATCGGCATCGTTGCTGTAGACCAGCACACGCAGCGGGGTGGAACCAGTCGATTCGGCCACCTCCGGATCGTACGTCCGTGTGGCTCCACCCCGTGGCAGGTTGACCGGATCAGCCGGTCGCCCTGTGGCGCAAGGCCGTTACCAGGTGCCGTCCTGGACTGTCTTGTCGCCCAGTGGGATCACCGGAAGTGGTTGCTCGACAGGCGGATACGGTTGCTCGTCGGCCAGCCAGTCACCGGTCGGTTTCACCTCGGCGAGCTCTGGCGCGGCGGGCAGGTCGTCGGCATCGGCGGCGTAGTACTCGAACCAGGGCAGGCCGCGCTGCGCGTAGGACTGGGCGGTGATCGGAGTCGACGGGGCGGGCTCGCCGGTGATCTGCTGCCACTGGGCGGCTGAGGCGAGGTGGACGAAGACGCGGCCGTCGGCCTCGCTGTGGTAGTCGTCGAGTGGGCGGGGATCGGCGTAGATCTCCTGGCGCATCGTGCCGCCCGCGCCCAGGCCCATCGCCCGGGGCGCGGCGCCGGGTGCCGGCGGCGATCCGGCCATCGCCGACGGTGCCGCGCAGGCGACCGGTACCGGGCCACCGTAGCCGCCCCGGGGTCGTTCAGCGGCCTGGGTGCGCTGCCAGCTCGCCAGGGCGGTCTCGGTCAGGCCGTGGACGGCCATCTGCACCCCGCCCCATTCCTCGACACCGGTGACCTGGCCCTCCACGGTCGCGCCGAGGCCCAGCGGGACCGCGACGAACTGGCGGACTGTGCCGTCACCGGAGTTGATGCCGTCCAGCCACGGCTGGCGCGGCAGCGCGACATAGTTCTGCGGGTTCTGTCCGAGGGTGTCGCTCCACGGTTTTCCCGAGACCGCGCAGACCTTGCCGACGCCGATCTTCAACGCGGCCGGGGTCGTCGCGGAGAAGCTCAGCCACATCGCCTCACGCTGATACACCGGCAGCATCACGCCGCCACGCTCACGCCATTCGGCGGGGACGGTGTCGGGATAGTCGGCGACACGGCGCAGCGGGAACGCCCCGAAGCCCGGTGGCAACGGATAGGTCCCGGTCTCGGGCAGCCGCAGGGTGCGCAGAAAAGTCACCCGCACCCCGCCGGGCAGTTCCAGTGCGTCCCCCGACAGCTTCACCTGCATAGTCATCTCCCACCCCTTCGTTCGAATGAACCCCGTCACCGACCGTACTCAGCCCCGATGGAGGCGTCCACCGCGTAGCACGGTTCGGTCGTCGAGTACATCCTGACAGAACCCACCGACACATTCACGAGAGTTTTTGTTACTTCTACAAAAACATGTGGCGCGAGGGACCGTCGGCTGGCTACGGTCGGCAGCATGAGCAGCAGATTGCGCCACGTGGCCGTGGTGAACGAACAGATCGCCGCAGACGGCGTCTACCGCACCGCGGGTGGGAGCGAGGTGAGCATCCGTGACCAGCTGCGGGGCGCCCGCGCCGGGACCGTCTCCTACACGCCGGACCGGCTCGACGAGCTGGTGGACCGCCCGGCACCGGGTCCCGGGGACCCGCGGACCGAAGTCACCGCCGAGGGCAGCATCGAGGCGGCCCGCCGCCTCCACACCACGCACTCGCGGGTGGGCGTACTCACCTTCGCCTCCGCCCGCAACCCCGGCGGCGGATACCTGCGTGGCGCCCGCGCCCAGGAGGAGGACCTGTGCCGCAGCGCCCTGCTGTACACGTGCCTGACGCAGGCACCGGATTACTATGCCGCCCACCGGCAGTCGGACGACCTGCGCTACAGCCACCGCGTGATCGTCTCCCCGGACGTACCGGTCATCCGCGACGACCGGGGTGAGCTGGCACCCCCGTTCCCGGTCACCTTCCTGACCGCACCCGCCCCGAACGCCGGCCAGCTCGCCCGCCGGGCCGACACCGCCGATCTCGGCACCGTCCTCGCCCAGCGCGCCGAACGGGTCATCGCGACCGCTGCCCGTCACGACATCCGCGCCCTGGTGCTGGGTGCCTGGGGCTGCGGCGTGTTCGCCAATGACCCCGCCGTCGTCGCGGCGGCGTTCGATACCGCACTGCGTCGCTGGGGCGCGGCCTTCGACCACGTGGTGTTCGCCGTCTACGACCGCGACCCGGCCTCACCCAACCGCGAAGCCTTCGAGTCGCGGTTCGCCCCAGCCCGATAGTCAGGCCCTCTCGTCCCACCACCGTGGGGCGTCGTCGAGGGCCTCGTCCGGGCTCGCGAACCAGAACGGTATGCCGAGACGGCCCGCGAGGGCGGTGCCGACGGCGGTCGCTTCCTGCGCTTCGGGCCACGGGGGGACCTCGCCGTTGAACAGGCGGATGTCGCCGCCGAATCTGA
Organism: Nocardia sp. NPDC056064; assembly: GCF_042266925.1. Taxonomy (NCBI): domain Bacteria; kingdom Bacillati; phylum Actinomycetota; class Actinomycetes; order Mycobacteriales; family Nocardiaceae; genus Nocardia; species Nocardia sp. NPDC056064. Next base: position 787,016 of record NZ_JBHJWO010000001.1, read on the forward strand.
TCAAGGCCAGGGTGTGCTCGGTCGGCGGCGGGGCCGACACCGCTGCCAGGCAGACGAACCAGCCGCTGGTGTCGCCGTCCCAGTACGCCTCGATGGCGTGCGGCGGGTGAGGTAGCGCTGCCACCGTGGCGGCCAGCCGGTCGAGATCCAAGGGTTCGCTGGGCCGTATCCAGGGCTCACCGAGTTCGGCGCAACGGGCGACGAGCAGGTCCATGCATTCGTGCAGATGTGGGCGAGGGTCCTCCACGTTGTCCCGGATCGCCGTGATCGCCTGCAGTTTTCGCTGCCGGGCGAGGAGTTCGTCGACGCGCTGACGGATGTCGGCGGGGATTCGATCCCACAGTGGGTGTTCCACGACAACCTTTCGTTCGGGGAGGGTCCGGTGGCGGTGGAGACGGTAGCGAATGCTTCACGGCCCGATCGCGGCGTGGAAGGCGTCGGTGCCGGTTTCGAGGGGGTCGATGAGGTGGGCCAGGAACAGGCGGGTCGCGGGGGTCGGGGTGGGGGTGGTGACGGCGTGCCAGGCGCGGTCCAGGGGGGTGCCGGGGACGTCGAGGGTGTGCAGGGCACCGGATTCGAGGTGTTCGCCGACGGCGTCGGAGTGGATGAGGGTGACACCCAAACCCTCGCGGGCGGCGGCGATGACGGCGCCGTGGGAGCCCAGCGTCAGGGTGGGTGGGTCGATCTGGAGGCGGTCGAGCAGGGCGAGGGTGGCTTCGCGGGTCCCCGAGCCGGTGCCGCGCAGCAGCCAGGTGCTGTGGCGCGGGTCGGGGGTGTCGGTGCCGACGACGACCAGGGTGCTGGGGCGGCGGGCCTGGATCACCAGGTTGGCCGTGTGGGGTGGGCGCCCGGCGATGACGAGATCGGTTTCGTGGTGCTGGAGTTCGAGGAACAGCACGTCGCGCGGCTGGATCGACAGACTCAGCTCCACATCGGGGTAGCGCCGGCGAAACGACGCCAGCGGCCGCAGCACCACCGATTCCCCGGCGGTGGCCACCACGCCGATGCGCAGCCGGCCCGCGTCGGCCTGACGGACCGCGGCGTGGGCTTCCTTCATCAGCCCCAGGATGCCGCGACAGTATTCGGCGTAGACGCGGCCGGCCTCGGTGAGCGCGATCCCACGCCCGGAGCGGGCGATGAGTTTGGCGCCGAGCTGCTTTTCGACATGGGCGACCGCGGCCGAGACCGCCGCCTCGGTGACATGCAACTGGGTGGCCGCGCGCCGGATCGATCCCAGCCGGGCCACGGCCAGAAAGGTTTCCATCCGCCCCGCACTGACCCTGCCCATACCCGACGGTAGCAAACCCAACGTTTCGGTTGAGCTTTCCCGGAAAGATTCAGATTGTTTGCGGAGCATCGGCCCCTCATCCTGGAATTCGCAACGGACACACCGGATTCCACAGGAGGAACCATGGCGGAAGAAACCGAACGGGATCGTTGGGATCCGGGTGTACAGTCCTACGCCTCGATGGGCTATTACGCACCCGACTACATCCCCGCCGACACCGACGTGCTCGCGGTGTTCCGGGTGACCCCGCAGCCCGGTGTCGACCCGATCGAAGCCGCCGCCGCGGTCGCGGGCGAATCCTCCACTGCCACTTGGACTGTCGTGTGGACCGACCGGCTCACCGCGCACTCGAAGTATCAGGCCAAGTGTTACAAGGTGGTCGAGGTTCCGGGCAGACAGGGCGAGTACTTCGCCTATATCGCCTACGATCTGGACCTGTTCGAAGAGGGGTCGATCACCAACCTCACCTCCTCGATCATCGGAAATGTGTTCGGATTCAAACCGCTGCTCGCGTTGCGGCTGGAAGACATGCGCATTCCGGTCGCCTATGTCAAGACCTTCCAGGGCCCGCCGCACGGCACGGTGATGGAACGCGAATACCTCAACAAATACGGCAGGCCCCTGCTGGGCGCGACCGTGAAACCGAAACTCGGATTGTCGGCCCGCAATTACGGCCGGGTGATCTACGAAGCCTGCAAAGGCGGCCTGGATTTCACCAAGGACGACGAGAACATCAACTCCCAGCCGTTCATGCGCTGGCGCGATCGCTACCTGTTCGCCATGGAGGGGGTGAACCGGGCGATGGCCGAGACCGGCGAGATCAAGGGCCACTACCTCAACATCACCGCCGCCTCCATGGAGGACATGTACGAGCGGGCCGAGTTCGCCAAGGAACTCGGCAGCGTGGTGATCATGATGGACCTCACCGTCGGCTACACGGCCATGCAGTCGATGTCGAAGTGGGCACGCCGCAACGGTGTCCTGCTGCACCTGCACCGGGCCGGGCACTCCACCTTCACCCGGCAGAAGACCCACGGCGTCAGCTTCCGGGTGCTGGCCAAATGGTGCAGGCTCATCGGCGTCGACCATGTCCACGCCGGCACCGTGGTGGGCAAATTGGAAGGCGATCCGGCGACCACCCGCGGCTTCTACGACACCCTGCGCGAGAACAGCGTGCCGCTCAACCCGGCCAACGGCATCTTCTTCGACCAGGACTGGGCCAGCCTGCCCGGCGTGATGCCGGTGGCCTCCGGCGGCATCCACGCCGGGCAGATGCACCAGCTGCTCGACCTGTTCGGTGACGACGTCATCCTGCAGTTCGGCGGCGGCACCATCGGGCATCCGCTGGGCATCGCCGCGGGCGCCGAAGCCAACCGGGTCGCCCTGGAAGCGGTCGTCAAGGCCCGCAACGAAGGCCGCGACCTGCTCAAAGAAGGCCCCGACGTGCTGCGCACCGCCGCCTCGAGTTGCCGCCCGCTCGAGGTCGCGCTGGCCACCTGGGGGGATGTCACCTTCGATTACACCTCCACCGACGCACCCGACGCGGTGCCCACACCGAGCCTGTAGGGGAGACCCGATGTATCTGCGCCACGGGACGTTCTCGTATCTGCCCGAACTCACCGACACCGAGATCGCCGCACAGGTGCGCTACGCGCTGCTCAACGGCTGGCCGGTCTCGATCGAATACACCGACGATCCGCACCCGCGCAACACCTACTGGGAGATGTGGGGGCTGCCGCTGTTCGACCTCGACGAACCCGACGGAGTGATGGCCGAGGTCAACGCCTGCCGCGCGACCTTCCCCCGCCACTACGTGCGGGTCAACGCCTACGACGCCACCTACACCAAACAGACCACGGCCCTGAGTTTCCTGGTGCAACGCCCCGCCGAGGAACCCGGTTTCGAACTGGTGCGCACCGAGGCCGCCGACCGCCGCCAGAACTACAGCGTGCGGTCCTACGCCACCGATCGTCCGCAGGGACACCGGTATGGCGGCTGAGGAATCCGCGGGCGGATTCCGGTTGGTGCGGCCGGGCGTCGGTGACGCCCGGCCGTCCCGGCCCCCGGCCCCCGAAGCGATCGCGACCGAGGAACCGCTGAGCGAGGACGCGCTGTTGGACCTGTCCCTCGACCTGGCCGGCCACGACGTCGCCGAAACACTGGCCGCGCTCGACGCCGAACTCATCGGGCTGGCGAATGTGAAGGAACGCGTCCGCGAGATCGCCGCGCTGCTCATGATCGACCGGGCCCGGCGCCGCTTCGGCCTGGAATCCTCGCGCCCGACCATGCACATGAGCTTCACCGGCGGCCCCGGCACCGGCAAGACCACCGTGGCCATGCGGATGGCGCAGATGCTGCACGCCCTGGGCTACATCCGCAAACCCAAGGTGCACACCGTCACCCGCGACGACCTGGTCGGCCAGTTCATCGGCCACACCGCACCCAAGACCAAGGAGGCCATCGCCAAGGCCGCGGGCGGGGTGCTGTTCATCGACGAGGCCTACTACCTGTTCCGGCCCGAGAACGAACGCGACTACGGGCAGGAGGTCATCGAGATCCTGCTGCAGGAGATGGAGAACGAACGCGCCAACCTGGTCGTCATCTTCGCCGGCTACCCCGACCGGATGGACCGGTTCTTCTCCGCCAACCCCGGCCTGTCCTCCCGGGTGGCCCACCACCTCGAATTCAGCGACTACACCCACGGCGAACTCCTCGGCATCGCCGAACTCATGGTCGCGGGGGAGAACTTCCGCTTCGACGCCGACGCGCACGCCGCCTTCGCCGAATACCTGACCGTGCGCATGACCAAGCCGCGCTTCTCCAACGCCCGCAGCGTGCGCAACGCCATCGACCGCTGCCGGTTGCGGCAGGCCAAACGGCTCGTCGAAGCGGCCCGGCCGCTGTCGAGAACCGACCTGATCACCCTGTGCGATCGCGACGTCTACGGCAGCAGCGTGTTCACCGACCTCGGCGAGGAGGTGATCCCCACGCCATGCCGGACGGACTGAAAACCCTCACCCGCTACACGATCGAGGAGGAACACCGCCATCCCGGCTCCTCCGGGGAGTTCTCCGCACTGGTCAATGTGGTGGCGACCGCGACGAAGATCATCGCCAACCAGGTGACCCGCGGCGCGATCATCGCCTCTGGGCGCGGCGGGGAGGCGGAGTCGGTCAGCGGGCGCCTCGATGTGCTGACCGACGACATCATGGTCGGGCAGACCCAATGGACCGGGCACCTGTCGGGGCTGCTGTCGGAACGGCGACCCAGCGCGTTGCCCATCCCGGCCACCGCACACCGCGGCAAGTACCTGCTGGCCTACGACGCGCTGGACGGATCGAGCAATATCGACGTCAACCTGCCCGTCGGCTCTATCTTCAGCATCCTGCGCGCCCCCCGCGACCTGCCCGACGGCGCGGGCGACCACGACTTCCTGCAACCCGGCCTACAGCAGGTGTGCGCCGGGTTCACCCTCTACGGGCCCGCGACCATGCTGGTGATCACCACCGGCAGCGGCGTCGACGGGTTCACCCTCGACCGCGAGATCGGCGCGTTCGTCCTGACCCACCCGCACATGCGCATCCCGCCCGACACCGCCGGATTCGCCATCAACGCCGCCAACGAACGCTTCTGGGAACGACCCGTGCGCCGCTACGTCCAGGAGTGTCTGCAGGGCCTCGACGGGCCACGCGGACGCGACTTCAACATGCGCTGGGTGGCCTCCCTGGTCGCCGACACCTTCCACATCCTGACCCGCGGCGGCGTCTACCTCTACCCCCGCGACACCCGAAACCCCGCCCGCCCCGGGCGGGTTTCGCTGCTGTACGGGGCCAACCCGATCGCGTTCATCGTCGAACAGGCCGGCGGGGCGGCCACCACCGGCCACGACCGCATGATGCTCGTGCCACCCACCGACGTCCATCAGCGGGTGCCGTTCATCTTCGGCTCCCGCAACGAAGTGCTGCGCATCGAGCGCTACCACAGCGAACCCGACGAAGGCCCCAGCTTCGACAGCTCACTGTTCGGCAGCCGGTCGCTGTTCCGGCCCGCCCGCCACGACCAGCGCACCTAGGAGGCAGCCATGTCGATCAAACATCCCGTCGTCGCGATCACCGGGTCCTCCGGGGCGGGCACCTCCAGCGTGACCCGCACCTTCGAGGAGATCTTCCGGCGCGAAGGGATCAACGCCGCCGTCGTGGAAGGCGATTCGTTCCACCGCTACGACCGCGCCGAGATGAAACTGGCGATGGCCGAAGCCGAACAGCAACGCAACACCACGTTCTCGCACTTCGGCGAAGACGCCAACCTGCTGCCCGAACTGGAAACCCTGTTCCGCGAATACGGCGAGACCGGCGTCGGCCAGGTCCGCCGATACCTGCACGACGACGAGGAAGCCAAACCCTACGGCCAGCCCGCGGGCACCTTCACCCCGTGGGAAGACCTCACCCCCGGCAGCGACCTGCTGTTCTACGAAGGCCTGCACGGTGCCGCGGCCACCGACACCGTCGACGTCGCCCGCTACACCGACCTGCTCGTCGGTGTCGTGCCGATCATCAACCTCGAATGGATCCAGAAGGTCTACCGGGACAAGACCCACCGCGGCTACTCCAGCGAAGCCGTCATCGACACCATCCTGCGACGCATGCCCGACTACGTGAAATACATCTGCCCGCAGTTCTCGCGCACCTACGTCAACTTCCAGCGGGTGCCCACGGTCGACACCTCCAACCCGTTCATCGCCCGCAGCATCCCCACCGCCGACGAGAGCTTCGTGGTGATCCGCTTCGCCGACCCCAAAGTGATCGACTTCCCGTATCTGCTGTCGATGCTGCACGACTCGTTCATGTCACGCACCAACTGCATCGTCGTGCCCGGCGGGAAGATGGAACTGGCCATGCAGCTCATCTTCACCCCGCTGATCCTGCGCCTGATGGACAAACGCCCCCAGCGACTGCTCTGATCAGGCCTCGTCCTGCTCGCGCTCGGCCTGCTGACGGCGCGCCTCACGCCGCTGCGCCTCGGCCCGCTCACGCAACCCGCGCAGGAACGCCTCGTCGTCATCGGGATTGGACGCCACCGCGCGACCGGGCCGGTCGTACTCGCTGTAGCGGGTGTTCGACACCGGCCGGGACTCGCCCACCGGACGGCCCGCGAACAGCCACAGCAGCGCACCCACGGTGGGGATCAACACCACCACGAGCAGCCACCCCAGCTTCGGGAGATGACGGATCCCCGCGTCGGGACTGGTGACGATGTCGACCAGGCAGTACACCCACAGGGCAAGGGTCAGAAAGCCGATGACGGCATAGTGCATCGCAGCATCATCGCATGCCGCCCCGCCGCGGGTTCAGTCCGGCAGCAACGGCACCGACAACCCCTCACCCGAGTTCAGCAGCGCCGCACGGGTGATCGCCGCCGAACCGAACCGGCGCCGCAGATCGTCCAGAGTGGCATCGAGGGTGTTCTCCGCGCGCGGAGCCAGCGGCAAGGTGAGCTGCATGGTGTCGGCGTCGTCGAGATTGGTCAGCGACAACCCGATCAGGGTGATACCGCGTTCGGCGATCAACGGGTGCGCCGCGTCCAGCAGCAGCCGGGCGGCGTGACGGATCGCCGCCGAGGAATCGGTGGCCTCGACCAGGGTGTGGGAGCGGGTGGCCCGGGAGAAGTCGTCGAAACGCAGCCGCAGGACCACCGTGCGGCACACGCGATCCGCGGCACGTAATCGCCGGCCCAGACGATCGGTGAGCCCGTCCAGGAACGCCGCGATCTCCTCCGGCTCCCGGGCGCGGCGACCCAGTGCCCGCTGCGCGCCGATCGAACGGCGCCGCTTGCCGGTCTCCACCCGGCGCGGGTCCCGCGCCCACGCCAGCGCGAACAGGTGCCGCGCCGCCGCGGGGCCCAGCAGCATCCGCAACTCCGCCTCGCCCGCGTGCGCGAGCTGCCCGACCCGGGTGATCCCCGCGGCATGCAGCTTCGCCGCCGTCACCACACCGACACCCCACAATCGCTGCACCGGCAGCGGATGCAGGAACTCGAGCTCGCGATCGGGCTCCACCACCCGCAACCCGTCGGGCTTGGCGACCGCGGAGGCCACCTTCGCCAGGAACTTGGTGCGCGCGATCCCGACCGAGATCGGCAACCCCACCTCTGTCCGGACCCGGGCGCGCAGGCGCTGCGCGATCTCGGCCGGCTCGCCGCTGATCCGCCGCAAACCACCCACATCCAGGAACGCCTCGTCGATCGAGATGCCCTCCACCACCGGGGTGGTGTCTGCGAACACCGCGAACACGGCCTTGCTCGCCTCGGCATAGGCCGACATCCGGGGCGGCACGATCACCGCCTGCGGACACAACCGCACCGCCTGCCCGGCATTCATCGGCGTGCGGACACCGAACGCCTTGGCCTCATAGCTCGCCGCCAACACCACCCCGCCACCCACCAGCACCGGCTTGCCCCGCAACCACGGCTGATCCCGCTGCTCCACCGAGGCGTAGAAGGAATCCAGATCGGCATGCAGGATCGACGCCTCGGCACGGGACCGGATACGCGGACGAGGAGCAACAGGGTCGGACACGAACATATGTTCGCATCGATGTCCGACAACTCCGGGCAACCGACATGTCGTAAACCCGGCACTACACGGTCATCCACTGTGACCTTTCCCCGAACTCACCCGCCACGCCGCACCGACGCGCCACACGCTCTAACGTCACCACCGCACACAGCACGGTTCGAAAGGTTGGCGGCGTGGTCGGTAGTACCCAGGAAAAGCTCGACGAACTCACCAAGATCCTGGAGATCGCCGCGGAACCCGCCGGAGAATCCGCGGTCGCCAAACGCGCCAAGAAGAACATCCCCAGCGTCCGCTCCCGCGTCACCACCCTGCTCGACCCCGGCACCTTCTTCGAAATCGGCGCCCTCGCCAGACAACCCGGCAAGAACGACGCCATGTACGGCGACGGCGTCGTCACCGGCCACGGGCTCATCGAAGGCCGCCCCGTCGTCGTCATCGCCCACGACCAGACCGTCTACGGCGGCTCCGTCGGCGAGATGTTCGGCCGCAAACTCACCAAAGCACTCCAGTTCGCCTTCGAAAAAGCCTGCCCCGTCGTCACCATCAACGACTCCGGCGGCGCCCGCATCCAGGACGCCGTCGCCTCCATCGCCTGGTTCGGGCACATGAGCCGCGTGCAGGCCAAACTCTCCGGCTACGTCCCGCAGGTCTCGATCATGCTCGGCAAATGCGCCGCGGGCGCGGTCTACGGACCCATCAACACCGACGTGCTCGTCGGCACCCAGAACGCCTACATGTTCGTCACCGGACCCGAAGTCATCAAAGCCGTCACCGGCGAAGACGTCAGCGCCGAAGACCTCGGCGGCGCCGAAGTGCAGGCCCGCCGCGGCGTCATCCACCACGTCACCGACACCGAACAGCAAGCCTTCGACTGGGCTCGCACCTACCTCGGCTACATGCCATCGAGCTGCCTGGAACAACCCCCACTGGTCAACCCCGGCCTCGAACCCGAGATCACCGCCAGCGACCGCGAACTCGACCGCATCATCCCCGATTCCGACCGCAGCGGCTACGACATGCACGAAATCCTGCTGCGCATCTTCGACGACGGCGAATTCCACGAGATCCGCGCCGCCTTCGCCCCCAACCTCATCACCGGATTCGCCCGCGTCGACGGCCGCACCGTCGGCGTCGTCGCCAACCAGCCACTCGTGCTCGGCGGCTCCATCGACGCCGCCTGCTCCGACAAATCCACCTACTTCATCCGGCTCTGCGACGCCTTCAACATCCCGCTCGTCTTCGTCGCCGACACCCCCGGCGTGCTGCCCGGCGTCGAGGAGGAGAACAACGGCGTCATCATCCGCGGCGGCCGCGTACCCCGCGCGATCATCGAAGCCACCGTGCCGATCATCAACCTCGTCGTCCGCAAATCCTATGGCGGCGCCTACGGCATGATGGCCTGCAAACAGCTCGGCGCCGACATCAGCTTCGCCTGGCCCACCGCCCGCATCGCCGTCATCGGCGCCGAGAGCGCCGTCGACCTCATCGGCAGGCGCCAGCTCATGGCTGTGCCCGAGGAACACCGCGCCGCCGCCCGCGACTTCATGATCAACCAGTACAACGAAACCGTCGCCACCCCCTGGGTCGCCGCCGAACGCGGCTACATCGACGCCGTCATCGAACCCTCCCGAACCCGCCTCGAGATCCGCCACGCCCTGCGCCTGCTGCGCGACAAACACCCCGTCTCCCAGGAGTTCAACCCGCGCAAACACAGCCTCTACTCGATGTGAGTACACCGCGACAGCCGGTAGGGTGAAACCGGCTGTCGCGGTGGCAGTCCGCCGGGAAACAGGGGAGTGGGTCGTGCTCGAGGTCGGCTGGGATCAGGTGTTCGCCTGGCGGATGAACAGGCAGTTCCTCACCACTCCCACCGACGCGGGACCGGTCGCGATCGCCGAACGACTCGCCGGACTCCAGGCGCAGGTCGCCTCCGCCGCGGAAACCGCTGCCGCCGTGCGCAGTAGCGAGCCCACACCCGAGGCCGTCGCCACCGCGCTCGCCACGGGCGACCTCGTCAAGACCTGGGCCATGCGCGGCACCCTGCACGCCATGACCCCCGAGCACGCCGCCGCCGCACTGGCGCTGATCGGGTCGGCACGCACCTGGGAGAAGCCGTCCTGGCAGAAGACCTTCGGCGCCACCCCCGAACAGGTCACCGCCCTCGTGCAGGTCGTCACCGACATCCTGGCCGACCAGGTGCTCACCCGCGACGAACTCGTCGACGCCGTCCTCGCCGAACCCGGATTCGCCCACCTCGGTGAGCAACTGCGCTCCGGCTGGGGCGCGGTCCTCAAACCCCTCGCCTGGCAGGGCGCCCTGTGCCACGGCCCCGCCCGCGGCACCAAGATCACCTTCACCGCCCCCGCCCACCAGATCCCCGGCTGGACCGGCGTACCCGACCCCGACACCGCCGCACCCACCCTCATCACCGCCTACCTCGGCGCCTACGGCCCGGCGAAACCGGAAACCTTCGACGCCTGGCTCAGCCGCAACAACCTCCGCAAGACCGTCGTGCGCCGCTGGTTCGCCGACCTCGGCGACACACTCACCGAAGTCGACATCGACGGCACCACCGGCTGGATCCTCACCGAACACGCCGACGAACTCGCCACCGCCACCCTCGACGGCGCCATCCACCTGCTCGGACCGTTCGACCAGTACGTGTTGGGCCCCGGCACCGGCGACACCACCATGCTGCCCGCCGAACACCGCGCCGAGGTCAGCCGCGCCGCCGGGTGGATCTCGCCCCTGGTCCTCGTCGACGGCCGGATCGCCGGAACCTGGGAACAAGCCGACGGCGAGATCGTCGTGTCGACCTTCGACTCACAGACGCTGCCGAAACGCGCGCTCGCCGCCGCCGTGGATCGACTGGCCGCAGCGAGCGGGACCCCCGGCCTCACCGCCCGTCTCGCCTGATCAGCCGCGCTGGAACTCCTCGACGCTGTGCGCGCCCGCACGCCGGCCCGAGAACACGCAATCCGCCAGCGACAACCCACTGACATAGCCGTTCGAGCAGATCCCGACCGCCGCGCGCCCAGCCGCGTACAGACCCGGGATGGTCCCGCCGGACTCGGCACGCACCGCACCGGTGTCCTCGTCGACGAGCACACCGCCCAGGGTGAGCATCGGCATGGGATAGGTGAGCCGGGCGGTGAACGAGATGTCCAGCAGCGTGAACGGGCCGGTGCGGATCGGCGTGCGCAGATCGTCCGGCTTGCCGAGCGGGTCGGGGGAGTCGCGCTCGATCGCGTGATTGTGCGCGTCGACCGTCGCACGAAGGCCGGCCGCGTCGACACCCGCGCGCCGGGCGACCTCCTCGACCGTTCCGCCCGAGACACTGCCGATCCGCAGCAAACGCTCGGTCTGCATGCGCTGGAACCACACCGACTGACCACCCAGCTGCGCGCGAGCCTGCGCGGCGAGCTCGGCGTCGACGAGCAGCCACGCGCGATGGCCCGGCGCCGCGGCGATCGCCGCACCCAGGGCCGCACCGTAGCGGGATTCGTCGATCATGCGCCTGCCGTCGGCGTCCACCGCGACGGCGCCGAAGAAGGCGCTCGGCGGGGCGATGAAACGCCAGGTCGACAGCGCGTCCATCTTGCCGCTCGCCGCCCCGGCATCCAGTGCCATGGTGATACCGCTGCCGTCGTCGGCGGCCGTGCCGAGGGGCAGACCCTGCGACCACGGATAGGCAGGGGAGTGCCGGGCGACCATCGCGCCGTTGGCGATGAACCCTCCGGTGGTGAGGACGACTCCCGAACGGGCCTTGATGCGCACCGGCACACCGTGCACGCGTTCGATCCGGTCCAGCAGCTTCTGCACCGCGGCACGCAGACCCTGGTGGTACACACCGGGTTTCGACGAGATCCGGGCCAGCGCGGCGAAACGGCGCCGCACCGAGGCGGGCGCGTTGTCGAGGGTGACCGCTTCGATCCCCGTCACCCGGCCGCCCTCGAGCACGAGCCGTGTCGTCCTGGTACCGGTGCGCACCCGGACACCGTGCGCCGCCGCCGATGACGCCAGCGGGCCGAACAGCGCCTTGCCCGAGACACCGCGACCGTGCGCGCGATGACCTCGCTGACGCGGCTTCGCGATCTCCCGGTATCCGCCGGAGTTCTCGCTGCCGGAGTAGTAGAGGTAGTAGTCGTCGGTGGGGTAGGAGGTCTTGTACGGGCACACCGACGCCTCGAACGGCACGCCGTGCTCGGTCAGCCAGTCGATCATCGCGGGGGACTGCTCACAGAACCGGCGCAGTGTCGCCGCGCTCACCGCGTCACCGACCTCGGCCTCCAGGTAGGCGATCATATTGTCGACATCGTCGTCGATCCCGGCCTCGCGCTGCACCCACGTTCCGCCACCCGCGTAGACGATCCCGCCGGACAACACGGTCGCCCCGCCGCCCAGATACCGGTCCACCGCGAGGACATCCGCCCCACCCTCACGCGCCGCCAGCGCCGCGCACACTCCCGCTCCGCCGTACCCGACCACCACGATATCGGCTTCATCGTCCCAGGCCCGCACACGTACCACCTTCCGCGCGGTAGCCCCGTTGCCACCGCGAACACAACTATAACGTGTTCTAGAAAATGGGCAGGGGAGTTGTCCGGTCGCCGACGCCGATGGCGTGACGGAAATCGGGAACCCGAAAGGTATGGAACAGCTACACACCGACGACGACCTCGCCGCGGCCTCCGTGCAACCGTTCCGGGCGCGCGCGACGGAAGCGGACCTCGACGATCTGCAGGCGCGATTAGCCGCGGCACGGCTGCCGGAAGCGGGGACCGTCCACCCCGCCGCACCCGGCCCGCGACGCTGGGACCAGGGCGTCCCGCTGGCCGACCTGGTCGATGTCGTCGACCAGGAACGACTCGGGGCAGTGCTGGATGCCGACAAGATCAGCATTACTTGACATAATGTGCATTATCGGCGTTTGAACCGGACCGGTCAGGTGGGGCTTTTCGGTGCGTTTCGTCGGCGTCCATAGTCATTCGGCGACCTGCACTCGCCCGAGCCCGAGCCGTTCGGCTGGCCGCTCCGAGGCTCGCACGTTCGGCGTCAGATGCATTGGTGTCCGATTCGTGCATCCAACTTTCAGGTCTTGCGGGCCCGGTTCGGCTGGATTTCGAGTCTTCGGTTCATTCATGATTGTTCGCGATGGATCGGGATACCGCGTGTAGAGCTGGGTATTGCGTGGGACTCCGGGTTCGAGCGGTTGCCGAAAACCCTTGGGGCCCACTCCCCTCCACTTCCCCACCCTCCGTCAATACGTCACTGTGACGTATTGACGGAGGGTGGCTGAGTGCAGGGATTCATGCGGTTCGGCTGTTCAGCCAGGTTCGGTAGCGGCGCAGGGCGAACTGCTGGAGGACGGTTTCCTTGACGAGGGCGAGCTTTGGGCTGATGCCGGGGCGCGGGCGGCGGTTGGTGCCGAGGCGGCGGAGTTGCTGGCGGATGCGGGCCATGCCCGCGGCGGAGGCCACGGCTTTGTCCTTGATGGTGACGGGGGTCAGTTCCACCTTGGCGGTGGCGTCCTGGTGCCAGCGGTTCGGGAGGTCGGGGTCGACGGCGAGGGCGCTGCCCATGCCGACGAGTTCGATTCCGCCGGCGAGGACTTCCTCGGCGACGGGGCGGCGGACGATGCCGCCGGTGAGCATCAGGGGCAGCGGGCTCTTCGCGGCGAGTTCCTCGGCGAGGGTGAGGAAGTAGGCCTCGCGGGCTCGGCTGCGCTCGTCGCCGGCTTGGCCGGTCATGGCAGGCGCCTCGTAGCTGCCGCCGGAGAGTTCGACGACATCGACGCCGAGCGGGGCGAGCAGGTCGATGACGTGGGCGGCGTCGTCGGCGTCGAAACCGCCGCGCTGGAAGTCGGCGGAGTTGAGTTTGACGGCGACGGTGAAGGTGGGGGCGACCGTTGCGCGGACGGCGCGGGTGATGTCGAGCAGTAGCCGGGCGCGGTTGTCGAGGCTGCCGCCCCAGCGGTCGGTGCGCTGGTTGGTCAGTGGCGAGAGGAACTGGGAGAGCAGGTAGCCGTGGGCGGCGTGGATCTCGACGCCGTCGAAGCCGGCTTCCTCGGCGCGGCGGGCGGTTTCGGCGAAGCGCTGGACGGTCTGGTCGATCTGTTCGGCGGTCATCGCGACCGGGTCGGCGAAGCGTTTGCTGTTCTTGCCGATATCGACCTTGACGGCAGAGGGGCCCCAGGCGACGCCGGGCATGTCGGCGCGGATCTGCCTGCCGGGGTGGTTGATCTGCATCCACACCTTCGCGCCACCGCTCTTGGCGGCCGCTGCCCACTGCCGGAAGGGTTCCATCGGTGACTGCGCGTCGAGGACGACGCCGCCGGGGCCGGTGAGCGCTTCGGCGTGGACCATGACGTTGCCGGTGACGATCAGACCGGCGCCGCCGCGGCTCCATGCCTCGTAGAGCCGGAACAGGGCCGCGCCGGGCAGTTGTCCGCGCACGGCCATGTTCTCCTCCATGGCCGCCTTGGCCAGCCTGTTCGGCAGGACCGATCCGTTCGGGAGGGTGAACGGGTCGAAGATCGGCGAGATCGTGGCGGGGACGGCGGATGGCATCGCGGCTCCTGTCTGCGGTATGTTTACGTTGCTCACATAAGCCTAGGAAGGGGTGTATACGGTGTCAACTTCACTGCGGAGTGGTTACCATCACGGCGACCTGCGAGCCTCGCTCCTGACGACGGCGATGCGCATGCTCGAAGCCGGGGAGCCGTTCTCGCTGCGCGCCGTCGCGCGCGAGGCGGGCGTCTCCCCCACTGCCCCGTACCGGCACTTCGCCGATCGTGACGCACTGGAGTCGGCCCTGGCCGCCCAAGGTCTGCGTGATCTGAAAGCGGATCTGCCCGAGGGGCGTCAGCTGCCGTCGGTTCCGGCGGATCTCGGCGATTTCGCGGTCGCCTATGTCGAATTCGCCCTCCGTCGGCCCGCGCTGTTCCGGTTGATGTTCGAGAACTCCTGCGACGAGGGCAGCGAGGAGCGGGTTCGGGCGGCCGCGGAGATCCACGATCTGCTGCGCGTCGGCATGGATCGCGTCTTTCCCGGGTCGGATGTCGAGGCCCTGGCTTCGGCGGAGTGGGGGCTGGCGCACGGGCTCGCGTCGTTGCATCTCGACGGGAAGCTCGTAGCGGAATCCGGCGACGACGTGGCCGATCATGTCCGGGCCGCGTTCGCCGCGATCATGTCGGTAGACGGCTAGCAGGGCCGCCGAAGCCCAGTGTTGACAGCGCTCACATGTAGGCCTAGCCTGTCTCATGTAAGCACCGTAAACACGGCAGGAGATGTTTCATGACGTCGACGTCCACACCATCGGTCACCGTCGATCTGGGTGGCCGCTCGGTCGAAGTCCCGAAGGGCGGCTTGTACGACCGGTACCGGATGGACCCCGATCTCGACGAGATCGCGCGCGACCCCTCCGTCAGCAGCGTCGACTTCTTCCGTCGGCTGCCGAAGGTGCGGGTCGACTCCCCCATCGGCCCGACCCTCACCCCGAACTTCTACTACCGGATCTCGACCACCCGGCTGACGATGCTCGCGCCCACACGCGCCATCCGCACCCGGCTGCCCGAGGACCTGGCCCCGCTCGAGCTGGTGCGCGGGGTGGGGCTGGTGTCGGTGATGTTCTTCCGCTACGACGTGTGCGACATCGACTTCTACACCGAGGCCGCCGTCGGCGTCGGGGTCCGGCCCGCCCGTCACGGGGCGCCCGGGTTCGTCGATCTGCTCTCCGGGCTGGGCAACGATCACCTGCATTCGTATGTGCTGTCGCTGCCGGTCAGCAGTGACATCGCGCAGGTGCGTGGGCACGACGGATACGGCTTCCCGAAGTGGGTGACCGAGATCGATGTCGACATCGACACCGACCGGGTCTCGGCGCGCGTGGCGAATGCCGACGGCGGGACCGATGTGGCGCTGTCGGCGCGCACGCCCCGCCAGAGCGCGCACCCCACGGGCGCGGAGGTCTCGAGCCTCACCTCCTACACCGAAATCGGTGGCGCCTGGCATTCCACGCTGAGCCAGACCAATGTCCTCTCGTCGGGCACCGCGCGGCTGCCCCGTGGCGTCGACCTGCAGCTCGGCACGGGACAGGTCTCCGATGACATCCGATCGCTGAAGCCGTTCAGGACGATCCAGTTCGATGTGATGACCGAGGGGCAGAACGCCCTGCACATGCCGGTCCCGATCGCGGTGCCGAACGGGGCACGCGCATGACCCGCATCGCCAATCCCCTGCCCGCGACGTTCATCTCCCCGCTCGTCGATCATCTGTCGGCGCTGGTCGCGGCGGCGCCGGACGCGGAGCGCACGATCACGAACGCCCCGTACACCGGTGAGCCGCTCGCCGCGCTGCCGGTCTCGACGCCCGCGGACGTGCAGGACGCTTTCGTGCGGGCCCGTCAGGCGCAGGCTCGCTGGGCGGCGGTGCCGGTGCGTGAGCGGGCCCGGATCCTGTTGCGTTTCCACGATCTCGTGCTCGAACGGCAGGACCAGGCGCTGGATCTGATGCAGGCCGAGAACGGCAAGACCCGCCGCGACGCGTTTCTCGAGGTCACCGATATCGCGATCACCGCACGCTATTACGCACGCAGTGCCGCGGGGCTGCTCGCGCCGAAGCGGCGCCGGGGTGCGATTCCGGTGCTGACGCACACGACCGAGTTGCGGCATCCGAAAGGTGTCGTGACGGTGATCTCGCCGTGGAACTATCCGTTGAGCATGGCTGCCGGTGATGCGATTCCGGCGTTGCTGGCGGGTAATGCGGTGGTGCAGAAGCCCGACACCCAGACGGCGCTGACCGCGCTGTGGGCGCTGGATCTGATGCGTGAGGCCGGGCTGCCCGCGGACGTGTGGCAGATGGTGGTCGGTCGCGGCAGTTCGATCGGTGACGCGCTGCTGGCGGGTGCGGACTATGTGATGTTCACCGGGTCCACGGCCAGTGGTCGTCTGATCGCCCGGGGTGCCGGGGAGCGGTTGATCGGGGCGAGCCTCGAACTCGGTGGCAAGAACGCGATGGTGGTGCTCGCCGACGCCGATGTGGCGAAGGCTGCCGAGGGGGCGGTGGCCGCGTGCTTCCCGTCGGCGGGCCAGTTGTGTGTGTCGATCGAGCGGTTGTATGTCGCCGAGGAGATCCGGGAGGAGTTCGTCGCGGCGTTCGTGGCACGTACGCAGCAGCTGAAATTGGGTGCGGCGTTCGATTTCTCCGCCGATGTGGGGTCGTTGACGACGGCGGCGCAGCTCGAGACGGTGACCACGCACATCGCCGACGCGGTGGACAAGGGTGCGACGGTGCTCGCGGGTGGTAAGGCGCGCCCGGATGTGGGGCCGTTGTTCCACGAGCCGACGATTCTGGCCGATGTCACGCCGGAGATGACGTTGTTCGCGCAGGAGACGTTCGGTCCGGTGGTGTCGGTCTATTCGTTCCGGACGGAGTCGGAGGCGATCGCGCTGGCCAATGCCACCTCCTATGGGCTCAATGCCAGTGTGTGGTCGCGCAGTGGGTCGCACGGGCGGGCGGTCGCGGCGCGGTTGCACGCGGGGACGGTCAATGTGAACGAGGCGTTCGCGGCCGCGTGGGGCAGCGTGGACGCACCGATGGGCGGGATGGGCGATTCGGGTCTGGGTCGCCGGCACGGCGCGGACGGGCTGCTCAAATACACCGAGGCGCAGACTGTCGCACACCAGCGGCTACAGGGTTTCACGCCGCCGAAGGGCATCGATCATCAGCAGTGGTCGCGGATTCTCACCGGCGCGTTGAAGACGTTGAAGGCGGTGGGTGCGCGATGACCACGCGGGTGCGGCGAGCGTCAGCGGTAGAGCGCGTCGATCTCGGCGGCGTATTTCTTCATGACCTCGGTGCGCCGCAGGGACTGTTTCGGGGTGAGTTCGCCGGTGGCTTCGGTCCATTCGTCGGGTAGCAGGCGGGTCTTCTTGATCGCTTCGGCGTGGGAGACCTTCGTGTTGGTGTGGGCGAGGGCGGCGTCGATCTCGGCGGTGAGGGCGGGGTTGTCGAGGAGGGTGGTGGTCGGGGTGTCGGCGGGCAGGTCGTGGTCTTCGGCCCAGTGCCTCAGCGCGTCGGGGTCGAGGGTGAGCAGGGCGGCGACGAACGGTTCGCCGTCACCGACGACCATCGCCTGGGCGATCAGCGGGTGTGCGCGCAGGGAGTCCTCGAGCAGGCCGGGGGCGACGTTCTTGCCGCCGGCGGTCACGATGATCTCCTTCTTGCGGCCGGTGATGGTGAGGTAGCCGTCGGCGTCGATGCGGGCGAGGTCGCCGGTTCTGAACCAGCCGTCGGTGAAGGCGTCGGCGGTGGCGTCGGGGTTGTTCCAGTAGCCGGTGAAGACGGCGGGGCCGCGCAGCAGCAGTTCGCCGTCGTCGGCGATGGCGACGGCGTGGCCGTCGGTGGGGCGGCCGACGGTGCCGATGCGGGTGTGGCCGGGTGTGTTGACGGTGACGGCGGCGGTGGTTTCGGTGAGTCCGTAGCCCTCCTGGATGGTGATGCCGATGCCGCGGAAGAAGTGGGCCAGGTCGGTGCCGAGGGGCCCGCCGCCGGAGACCGCGGCGGTGCATCGGCCGCCGAGGGCGGTGCGTAGCGTGCGGTAGACGAGCCGGTCGAACAGGGCGTGGCGGGCGCGCAGCAGCAGGCCGGGGCCGCCGGTGTCGAGTGCGGTGCTCCAGGCGATGGCGGTGTCGGCGGCAAGGTCGAAGATCCGGCCCTTGCCGCCGGCGTGGGCTTTCTGTTTCGCGCCGTGGAACACCTTCTCGAAGACGCGGGGCACGGCGAGGATGAAATGTGGCCGGTGGGCGCCGAATTGGTCGACGAGGGTGGACCAGTCGGAGCTGAAGGCGACGATGACCTTCGCGTCGAGGGCGGCGAGGGTGACCGCGCGGGCGAAGACGTGGGCCAGCGGCAGGAACATCAGGGTCTTGTTGCCCTCGGTGACGAAGTCTCCCAGGGCGATCCGGTCGGAGGCGGATTCACCGTAGAGGTTCGCGTGCGACAGCAGGACGCCTTTGGGGCGGCCGGTGGTGCCGGAGGTGTAGATGAGGGTGGCGGGGTCGTCGGCGCGGACCTGGGCGCGGCGGGTGTGCACGGTGTGGTCGTCGAGGTGGGCGCCGCGCGCGGTGAGGGTGGCGAGCAGGTCGTGGTCGATCTGGAGGGTTTCGCGCAGGGCGGGCAGCGTGGCGGGGTCGATCTGCTCGATGACGCGGCGGTGCCGGTCGCTGTCGACGATGAGCAGGCGGGTGGCGGAGTCGCGCAGGATCCAGTGGGCTTGTTCGGCGGCGGAGCTGTCGTAGATGGCGACGGTGCAGGCGCCGCAGGCCCAGATGGCGTGGTCGAGGACGACCCATTCGTAGCGAGTGGGCGCCATGATGGCGATGCGGTCGCCGGGGTCGATGCCGGTGGCGAGCAGGCCCTTGGCGACGGCGGTGACGGTCGCGGCGAATTCGGCGGCGGTGACCTCGCGCAGGCTGCCGTGGTCGTCGGTGAGGTGGAACAGCACGGTGTCCGGGGTGTTCTCGGCGTGGCGGAACACGCTGTCGGAGTTGTTGGCGTGTTCGGGGATGGTGTAGGTGGCGGGGGTTTGGAACTCGGGCATCAGTGGCCTTCCGCGGGTCGGGTCGGTTGCGGTCCGGTGCCGAGGCGGTGCAGGCCGCGCAGGTCGTAGGTGTGGGTGGCGGCGGCGCCGAGGATCAGGCCGATGGCGAGTCCGGCCAGGGTCATGCCGAGGCCGCGGCCCAGGCCCGCTTCGAGGTGTCCGTCGAAGAACAGGATGGCGCGCACGGCCAGGTAGATCTGGTGCATGGGTTCGAAGGCGGCCATGTCGGCGATCCAGCGTGGGGTGGCTTCGAGCGGGATGGTGCCCGAGGAGGACGGGATGCCCAGGACGACGAACACGATGAGGTTGATCATCAGGCCCGCGGTGCCGAAGGCGGCCATCACCGACAGTCCGGTGACGGCGATGGCGGTGATGGCCAGGGTGCCGTAGAGGAACAGCAGCAGCGGCCGTTCGAGTGACATGTCCAGTGCGGCACCGATTCCGAGGAAGACCGCGGAGGCGATGGGGGCGCTGAGGGCGGCGATGCCCCATTTGACGAGCAGGGTGTGCCAGCGGCTGATGGGGGCGCGGGTGGTGGGTTTGTGCCAGGGGCCGTATTCGGCGGGGACGAAGCCGAGGGAGGCGTCGACGAGGGAGTTGATCATCATGGCGCCGCTGAAGCCGACGATGAGCAGGACCAGGGTGTAGAAGAAGGCGGCCAGGCCCTGTCCGGTGCCTTCGGGCAGGGGGTGGTAGGCGGTGACGACGATGTCGATCGGGGTGGCGAGCTGGCGTTGCGCGGCGCCGCTGAGCGGGGTGTCGCCGAGGGCGGCGCGGACCTGGCCGGCGAGCTGGGTGCCGACGGTGGCGTTGACCTGGGTCATGGCCTGGTCGGCGACGGTCTGCATGATCTGGGCGGCGAGGGTGCCGGCGCGGGGGTTGGTCAGCACGGAGATGATCGGTTGTTCGATGTCGCCGGGGACAATGGAGGCGGCGGCGAGGATGGCGACGCGTTTGGTGAAGTCGCCGGGGATGACGATGGCGCCGTAGACCTCGCCGTTCTGCAGTTGCCGCTGGGCTTCGTTGATGCCGAGGGTGTGCAGGTCGATCTTGTCGGCGGGGACGGCGTCGGTGAGGGCGGTGGTGATCTGGTCGCCGAGGTGGGTGGGTTCGCCCGCGACGGTGTCGCCGACGTCCTGGTTGACCAGGGCGATCGGGAAGTCGTGCAGGTGTTTTTCGGGGTCGGTGGTGTAGCCGAGGTACATGGTGCCCAGCAGAGCCGCGAGCACGGTGACCAGGGTGATCGGGGCCAGCCATTCGCGCAGCGGCATGGTGCGCTGTCGGCGGGGTGGCTGCGGGTGTGCGGGGGCGTTCGTCATGGCATCGGACAATGTAGTCATCGACTACAAAGTAGTCAATGACTACATATGGGGTGGTCGGATATCCTGCTCTCACCATGGCCCTGCACACCCCGTACCACCACGGAGACCTCCGCGCCGCGCTGCTCGAGCGCGCCGAGTCGACCCTGCGCGAGGCCGGCGTGGACGGCCTGTCGCTACGGCAGCTCGCCCGCGACACCGGCGTCAGCCATGCGGCGCCGAGCCGTCACTTCCGCGACAAGCAGGCCCTGCTCGACGCGCTCGCCGTCACCGGATTGCACCGTCTGGCCGCCTGTTTCGAGCAGGCCGCCACCGACGGCCCGATCACGACCCGCCTGCGCACCCTCGCCCACGCATATCTGCGTTTCGCCGTCGACAATCCCGAACTGCTGCCCCTGATGTTCGCGCGCAGACACACCTCCCCCGAGATCCAGCAGGCCGCCGACCGCGCCTTCGCCATCCCCGTCACCCTCATCGCCGAAGGCCAGGCCGCCGGGGAGATCGTCGCGGGCGACCCGAACCGTCTCGGCATCACCGCGCTGGCCGCCCTGCAGGGCCTGGCCACCTTCATCGGTTCGGGCTACACCACCGACTACGACTCCGCCCAGCTCCTCGACGATCTCGTCACCCACCTCACCTCGGGCCTGCTGCCCCGCCCGTGACGGTCACGGGGCCGGGACGAGAGTGACGGGCCGGTGGGCGTGATGGATCACGCGCGCCGCGACCGACTCGCCCATCAGGCGTTCCAGCAGCGACATCACGCCGTGGCGGGGCGCGCCCAGGACGATCATCTCCACCTCGGCGGTGTCGGCGATCGAGAGCAGCAGCTGGGTGGGATCGCCCGGCGCGCTGTGAAAGGTCCAGTTGCCGGGCAGGGCGGCCAGCCGGGCGCAGGCCCGGTCGCGTTCGGCCGTGACGGTGGCCTGCACGCGGTCCTCGAAATCGGGACCGTCGGGGTCTATCGGCAGGTCGTCGATGTCGATCGCGTGGACGACGTGGACGTGCGCGTCGAGGCGGCGGCCCAGGTCGATGGCGTAGGCGAGTGCGGCCTGACCGGCCGGGTGCCGGTCGACGCCGACGAGCAGGTGGGTGGCCGGCGGTGTCGCGGTGCGGGGGCCGTCGACGCGGATCGGGTCGGTGTGCACGTGTCCTCCTCTACAGTCGCGCCAGCAGCAGCCCGAGCACGGCGGCGCAGACGGTCGTGACCAGGGTGCCCAGGGCGTTGGCGGTGGCCGCCCGGTAGCGGCCGCGTTGCAGCAGCCGGACGGTTTCGACGCTGGCGGTGCTGAATGTGGTGTAGCCGCCACAGAATCCGGTTCCGGCGATGAGGGTGAGGCTGGCGGGTGCCTGCTGGAACAGGACCAGCCCGGTCAGGAACCCGAGCAGCAGCGACCCGGAGACGTTGACGATCACTGTCGCCCACGGGAATTCGGTGGCGCGCCGCGCCCGGATGGCGCCGTCGAGGACGAACCGGCACACCGCGCCCGCGCTGCCCGCGAGGGTGACCCACAGCAGCGTCATCGGGCATCGACCTCCGGGCGCACGATCGCGGCGGCGGCGATCCCGACGATGGTGGCGAGTATCCCGGCGAACACACTGGCCAGGCCGTAGCCGAGGGCGATCGTGGGCCGGTCGTCGCGCACGAGCAGCGTCGTCTCGACGGCGAGGGTGCTGTAGGTGGTGAAGGAACCGAGCACCCCGGTGCCCAGGCACAACCGCAAGCGCTGCCGGATTCCGGTGTCGGGGCCCAGCCGGGTCAAAGCCTCGAGCAGTAGTCCGAGCGCGAATGCCCCGGTGACGTTGATGACGAAGGTGGTCATCGGCCAGGTTCCGGCGGTGTGCGGGAACCAGACACCGAGCTGGTAGCGGATCGGGGTGCCGACGAGCCCGCCGAGGGCCACGGCCGCGATGGCCGAGAGGCGGGTGTGCAGGGGGGCGGCGGGACGGGCCACGGACAGACTCCTTCCATCATGGAAAAAGGAGCCATCAGCCTCGGGTGAGGCGGTTCAGACATCTGGGGATGTCTCGGCGGAGATCCATCGCCGCATCCGAGCATAGCGCACGGCCCCGGCTCTATCGTGTTCTGATGCGCGCGCAACCGATCGACCGCCCTGCCGATCTCGACCTGGTCCGTGAGTCCTACGACCGGGTTTCCGACAACTATGTGGAGATGGTGATCTCGACCGGGATCGGCGATATCCGCTGTCATCCGTGGCTCAAGGCGTCCATCGACGCTTTCGCCGACACGGTCGGCACGCGCGGGCCGGTGCTCGATGTGGGGTGCGGGCCGGGCACGGTGACCGGCTATCTCGCCGAACGCGGACTCGATGTCTCCGGGGTCGACCTGTCCCCCGGCATGATCGCCCACGCACGCCGCCTGTATCCGCAGTGCCGTTTCGACGTCGCCTCGGCCACCGAGCTGGAGCTGGAGGCGCAATCGCTGGGCGGGGTGCTCGGCTGGTGGTCGCTGTTCAACCTGCCCCGGGAGGTACTGCCCCAGGTGCTCGCCTCCTTCACCCGGGCGTTGCGCCCGGGTGGCCAGTTCATCACCGCCACGCATGTCGGCGACGGCGATGTGGCGCGCATCGAAGCCTATGGTGGTGTGCCCGTGCGATGGACGACCCACCGTTGGCAGCCCGAGCAGCTCGTGGAGCTGATCGAGCAGGCGGGTTTGCACCCGGTGGCCGAGCTGCGGTTGCCCGCCGACGAACACGTCGGGCCGGGCGTGGTGGTCATGGCCGAACGTCGCTCCTGACGGGTGCCTCGTCGCCGGTGTCCAGGCCGGTCAGCAGGCGCAGTCCGTCGGCGGCCGCGGTGTCCGGGGCCGCCGAGAGCACGATCAGTTCCAGGCCCGAGTCGTCGGGGAAGGCGAAGTTCTCCTGGTGGAGTTCGAGCAGCCCGACCAGCGGGTGACGGTAGTTCTTGCGGCCATGGGTGCGGGCGCTGACGTCGGCGCGGGCCCACAGTCGGCGGAATCGGTCGCTGCCCATGGCGAGTTCGCCGATGAGCGAGGCCAGGCGTGGGTCGTCGGGGTATTTGCCCGCCGCCAGGCGCAGGTGTCCGACGGCGTCGAGGGTGCAGGTCTCCCAGTCGGCGTAGAGGCCGCGGTCGGATTCCTCGAGGAACAGGTGACGCGCGGTGTTGAGGCCGGGAATGGGCCTGCCGTAGAGCAGGCGGGCGGGACGGTTGGCGGCGAGCACGTCGAGGCGGTGGTTCATGATCAGGGCGGGCGCGTCGACGACCAGGTCGAGTACGCGCAGCAGTTCGGGACGCAGTCGCGCGGTGGGGGTCTTCGTGGGTCGGCGGGGTTGGCGGGCCAGTCGGTGCAGGTGGTCGCGTTCGGTGTCGTCGAGTTCGAGGACCCGGGCCAGCGCGTCGAGGACCTGGTCGGAGGGCTGGGTGGCGCGGCCCTGCTCGAGGCGCACGTAGTAGTCGACACTGACCCCCGACAGGTGGGCCACTTCTTCGCGGCGCAACCCGCTGACGCGGCGGCGGGCATCGACGGGGATGCCGGTGGTGGCCGGGTCGACGCGGGAGCGCCGGGTGCGCAGAAAGCCGGCGAGATCGTCCATGTCGTCCAGTATGGCCACGAACGCGCCGGGGAGGGTGGTCCTGCTGTTCCCAGGAAGTGTGGTCCCTGAACAACCGGTGGCGCGGCGTCGAGGATCGAGGGCACCTGATCCGAAGGAGTTGTGATGAAGACGTTGATCGTGCACGCCCACCCCGAACCGGCCTCGCTGAACGGTTCGCTCACCGCCACGGCGGTCTCAGCCCTGACCGCGGCCGGGCACGAGGTGCGCGTCAGCGACCTGTACGCGATGAACTGGAAAGCGGTGGTCGACGCCGGTGACTTCGGGCCGGACGCGTCGAATCCGCTGCGGGTGGTGTCGGATTCGGGCCGGGCGTTCGACGCGGGCACCCTGACCGAGGATGTGCGGGCCGAGCAGGACAAGCTGCGGTGGGCCGAGCTGGTCGTGTTCCAGTTCCCGCTGTGGTGGTACACGATGCCCGCGATCCTCAAGGGCTGGGTGGACCGGGTGTTCACCGCGCATTTCGCCTACGGCGTCGGCGAACACAGCGACACCCGCTACGGCGAACGCTACGGGGAGGGCACGCTGGCGGGCCGCAAGGCGCTGCTGTCGGTGACGGTCGGCGGCCCGGCAGAGCATTACGGGCCGCGCGGGATCAACGGCCCGATCGAGGATCTGCTGTTCCCGATCCAGCACGGCATCCTCTACTACCCGGGTATCGAGTCGCTGCCGCCGTTCGTCACCTACGGCGCCGACCGGATGACCGACTCCCGTCACGCCGAGGTTCTCGCGGCGTGGCGCGAGCGGCTGCGCACCGTGGACTCCACCGAGCCGATCGCGTTCCGGCGGCAGAACTTCGGCGACTACGAGATCCCGTCACTGCGGCTCAAAGCGGGCCTCGAGCCGGTGGGCCGCACCGGTTTCGGGCTGCACGTGCGCGGGTGAGCGAGGCTGGTGTCCTCCCCCGGCAGGCGGAGGACACCAGCGTGTTCAGGCGCCGACGTAGTCGGCCAGGTGCTGGCCGGTGAGGGTGGAGCGGGCGGCGACCAGCTCGGCGGGGGTGCCCTCGAAGACGATGCTGCCGCCGTCGTGGCCCGCGCCGGGACCCAGGTCGATGATCCAGTCGGCGTGGGCCATCACGGCCTGGTGGTGTTCGACGACGATCACGGACTTGCCCGCGTCGACGAGCCGGTCCAGCAGGCCCAGCAGTTGTTCGACATCGGCCAGGTGCAGGCCGGTGGTGGGTTCGTCGAGGATGTAGGTGCCGCCCTTGTCGGACATGTGGGTGGCCAGCTTCAGGCGCTGACGTTCACCGCCGGACAGGGTGGTCAGCGGCTGGCCGATCGTCAGATAGCCCAGCCCGACCTCGGTGAGGTGGGTGAGGATCTTGTGCGCGGCCGGGGTGCGGGCCTCGCCCTCGCCGAAGTATTCGCGGGCCTCGTCGACGGGCATGGCGAGGACTTCGCTGATGTTCTTGCCCGCGAATCTCAGTTCGAGTACCTCGGCCTGGAACCGCTTGCCCTCACACACTTCACACACCGTGGAGACTCCGGCCATCATGGCCAGGTCGGTGTAGACGACGCCCGCGCCGTTGCAGTTCGGGCACGCGCCTTCGGAATTGGCGCTGAACAGGGCCGGTTTGGCGCCGGTGGCCTTGGCGAAGGCCTTGCGGATGTGGTCGAGCAGGCCGGTGTAGGTGGCCGGGTTGCTGCGCCGCGATCCCTTGATGGGGGCCTGGTCGATGGAGATGACACCCTCGTCGAGCGGGATGGAACCGTGCACCAGCGAGCTCTTGCCCGAACCGGCGACACCGGTGACCGCGACGAGCACCCCGAGCGGGATGTCGACGTCGACCTCGCGCAGGTTGTTGGCGACGGCGCCACGGATCTTCAACGCGCCGTCGGGTGTGCGCACACTGTCCTTGACCGCGGCCCGGTCGTCGAAGTGGCGGCCGGTGACGGTGCCGCTGGCGCGCAGCCCGTCGACGGTGCCCTCGAAGCAGATGGTGCCGCCCTTGGAGCCCGCGGCGGGACCGATGTCGACGATGTGGTCGGCGATGGCGATGGTCTCGGGTTTGTGCTCGACCACCAGCACCGTGTTGCCCTTGTCGCGCAGCCGCAGCAGCAGCTCGTTCATGCGCTGGATGTCGTGCGGGTGCAGGCCCGCGGTGGGTTCGTCGAAGACGTAGGTGACATCGGTGAGTGAGGACCCCAGGTGCCGGATCATCTTGACGCGCTGGGCTTCACCGCCGGACAGGGTGCCCGAGGGCCGCGACAGCGACAGGTAGCCCAGGCCGATCTCGACGAACGAGTCCAGGGTCTGGCGCAACGATTCCAGCAGCGGCGCCACCGACGGGTCCTCGACGCCCTTGACCCATTCGGCCAGGTCGGTGATCTGCATGGCGCACGCGTCGGCGATGCTGATCCCGTCGATCTTGGACGAGCGGGCCTCGGCGCTGAGCCGGGTGCCGTCGCAGTCGGGGCAGGTGCCGAAGGTGACCGCGCGTTCGACGAAGGCCCGCACATGCGGCTGCAGGGCTTCGACGTCCTTGGACAGCATGGATTTGCGGATCTTGGGGATCAGGCCCTCGTAGGTGAGGTTGATGCCGTCGACCTTGATCTTGGTCGGTTCCTTGTAGAGCAGGTCGGCGAGCTGTTTTTTGGTGTACTTCTTGATCGGTTTCGCCGGGTCGAAGAAGCCGCTGCCCTTGTAGATCCGGCCCATCCAGCCGTCCATGCTGTAGCCGGGGATGGTGAACGGGCCCTCGTCGAGGGACTTGTTCTCGTCGTAGAGCTGGGTGAGGTCGATGTCGTTGACGGTGCCCTTGCCCTCACAGGTGGGACACATGCCACCGGTGACCGAGAAGCTGCGCCGCTCCTTCACGGTGACGCCGTGTTTCTCCACCGCGACCGCGCCGGAGCCGCTGATGGAGGCCACATTGAACGAGAACGCCTGCGACGAGCCGATGTGCGGGTCACCGAGGCGGCTGAACAGGATGCGCAGCATGGCGTTGGCGTCGGTGACGGTGCCGACCGTGGAGCGCGGGTCGGCACCCAGGCGGGACTGGTCGACGAGGATGGCGGTGGTGAGCCCGTCGAGGACATCGACATCGGGGCGGGCCTGACTCGGCATGAAACCCTGCACGAACGCGCTGTAGGTCTCGTTGATCAGCCGCTGCGATTCCGCGGCGATGGTGCCGAAGACCAGCGAGCTCTTGCCCGACCCGGACACGCCGGTGAACACGGTGAGCCTGCGCTTGGGGATCTCGACGCTGATGTCGCGCAGATTGTTCACGCGGGCGCCGTGCACCCGGATCAGGTCGTGGCTGTCGGCGGGCTCCACGGTGGCGGTGGTGCCGGATTTCCTGGCCGTGCTCATGGGTCTCCCTCGGGATGGTCGGCGTCGCCGCTCGATCGTATCGACAGGGTCTGACCTATCCGAGCTGCTGAATACGGATCAGGTTGCCCGCGGGATCGCGGAAGGCGCAGTCGCGGATGCCGTAGGGCTGGTCGGTGGGTTCCTGCACGACGTCGATGTCGCCTGCCTGCAGTTTCTCGAACAGGCCGTCGAGGTCGTCGGTGGCGAGGTTGACCCCGGCGTAGGTGCCTTTGGCCATCATCTCGGCGATGACGCGGCGTTCGTCGTCGGTGATGCCGGGGTCGGCGGCGGGTGGGGTCAGCACGATCGAGGTGTCGGGCTGGCCTGCGGGGCCGACGGTGATCCAGCGCAGGCCGTTGTAGCCGACATCGTTGCGGACCTCGAAGCCGAGCTTGTCGCGATAGAAGGCCAGGGCGGCGTCGGCGTCGTCGTGGGGCAGGTAGCTCTGGTGGATGGTGATGGTCATGTCGACCACGCTAGTGATCGGTCGATGCGGGTGCTTCTCGATTCCTGATCGGTCTGGTCACCTTCTTGACCACGCACGATGGCATGCCCTCGGTGGCGGCGGCCTGCTGTTTGTAGACACTGGGCGGCACGCCGACGAGTTCGGTGAACCGGGTGCTGAAGGTGCCCAGCGACGACGAACCGACCTCGAAACACACCTCGGTGACACTCAGATCGCCGCGCCGCAGCAGCGCCATCGCGCGCTCGATACGGCGGGTCATCAGATACGAGTACGGCGATTCACCGTAGGCGGCACGGAAACGGCGGCTCAGATGCCCGGCGGACATGTGCACGCCGCGAGCGAGCGCCTCCACGTCGAGCGGCCGGGCGTATTCGCGGTCGATCCGGTCACGCACACGACGCAGCAGAGCGAGTTCGCGCAGGTGCGGGGCACGCTCGGGCATGCTGGTCACCTGCACGATCGTCTCACGCCCGGCCCGGTTCGCCCGGCACGGGGAGTGCGGTGGATGTTCACACGGGGCGCAGGACCACGATGCCCGGGACGCTGCGGACGTAGTCGATGAGCGGGGTGTCGACGACCTGGTATTCCGCCAGGGACGAGGCGTTGCGGAACACGGGGCCGTTCGCGGTGTGCACGACGAGGCCGACGTGGGTGACATCGAGGCCGGCCTCGGGGGTGTAGGCGCCGAGGAAGTCGCCGGTGCGCAGGCCCGTCACCACGTCCGGGTCGACGGCGCCGGCGGGGATGTGGGTGACGGCGCGGTCGGTGACGGGCAGGCCGGGCAGGTAGGTGGTGCCGTCGGCTTTGGCGTTGAGGTGTTTGGTGACCGTGACCGCGGCGGGGCTCAGGCTCGCGGTGATGTCGGTGGCCAGGGGGCGGGTGGTGGCCCAGTCGGTGAAGAAGTGTTTGCGCTGGGCGAATTCGACGCGGCTGTCGACGTAGCGGGTGGCCACCAGGTTGGTGGCGAACTGGTCGCGGTCGGCCGAGCGGGACGCGGCCTCGACATAGTCGAGGAAGGTGAAGCAGTCCACGCGGCGCAGGTCGATGACGAGTTGTTCGGGCTCGGTGGCCGATCCGATCAGCATGTTCGCGCCGTAGGGGGTGCCCAGCAGCCGCTCGGAGAGCCTGGCCAGCAGGTCCGGGCGGGACAGGGTGCCCGCTTCGGCGCGTACGGCGAGCAGTTCGTCGATCTTGCGGCCGGTGGTGTCGTCGACCGTGGGCGCGGCGAAAGCCGGTGCGGCGGCGCCGAGCAGGACGGCCAGCACGGCCAGGATCCGGACGATGATGCGCAAGACGCCTCCAGCAGGCAGCGGTCGATCGGTGCGAGCGTGCTCCACCGTATCGGACGCGCGATCAGCTGGTGGGCACGATGACCGCGCGCCCGGTGATCGTCCCGGCGTGCAGGCGTTCGTAGGCCAGCGGCGCTTCGTCGATGCCGAAGGTTTCCACGTGCACGTCGACCGCGCCGTGATGGGCCAGTTCGAGCACTTCGATCAGTTCGCGGCGGCTGCCCCAGTAGGGCGAGGTGACGGTGGTCTGGTAGGGCAGCGAGCCGAATCCGACGGCGACGGTGCCGCCACCGAGCCCGACGACGGTGATGTCGGAGTCGACCCCGGCCGCCGCGGCCGCGATGGCGGTCGTGGGTGGGGCGCCGACGAAATCGAGGATCACCTGGGCGCCTTCCCCGCCGGTGAGGGATTTGATGCGGTCGGGGGCCTGCTCGTCGGAGAGCACGGTCTCGTGGGCGCCGACGCGGCGGGCCAGCTCCAGGCGTTCCTCGGAGAGGTCCAGCGCGATGATCCGGGTGGCGGTGAGCGCGCGCAGCAGCTGGATGGCGACGTGACCGAGACCGCCCGCGCCGATGACGACCGTGGTCGAACCGGGCACCAGTTTGGGCAGCGACAGGCTGATCGCGTGATAGGGGGTCAGGCCCGCGTCGGTTAGTGAGACGTTCTGCACCGGGTCCAGCCCGCGCAACGGCACGAGATGGCGGATGTCGTCGACGATCATGTACTCGGCCATCGCGCCGGGCGCGCCGAGTCCGGGTGGGAAGATGCCGAGTTCGGCGGCGCGCAGGCAGTAGTTCTCCTGACCGTGCGCGCACTGGCGGCACAGCCCGCATCCCCACGGCCCGTAGACAGCCATCATCTCCCCCACCTCGACCCCGGTGACCCCGGCACCCAGTGCCGCGACCCGGCCCGCGCCTTCGTGGCCCAGGGTCAACGGCAGCGGGAAGGGCAGCTGGTCGCCGGGCATGCTCATCACGGCGATATCGGAGTGGCAGACGCCTGCGGCGGCGACCTGGATCAGGATCTCACCGGGGCCGGGTTCCGGGTCGGGAACGGTGACGACTTCCGGTGCGCTGCCGGGGGTTCGATACTGGACTGCCTTCATGGTGGGCCCTCACGTCGACGGTGACTCTCGGGACAGACCGAACCCCATCGATCCTGGCAGCGGGGTGTGGGCGCGTCAACGTGCGGGACCGGTCAGATCGCGCAGCCGTCGGGTCCGCAGGTGGCGTCGTCGGCGGCCGCGACGACCGGCGCCGGGCGGTCGTTCCAGGCGGTGGTCAGTGCCTGGGTGAACACCTCGGTGGGCTGGGCGCCGGAGACGGCGTACTTGTTGTCCAGCACGAAGAACGGGACGCCGGTGGCGCCGAGCTGGGCGGCCTGGCGTTCGTCGCGGCGGACCGCCTCGGCGTAGGCGTCGGGGTCGGCGAGCACCGCGCGTACGGCGGTCTCGTCGAGCCCGGCCCCCACGGCGACGGCGACGAGGCGTTCGGTGTCGGCGAAGACCGGTGCCTGCTCGGCGAAGTTGGCGGCGTAGAGGGCGTCGACCAGTGCGCCCTGGCGGTCCTGGTCGAGGGCGTAGTGCAGCAGGCGGTGCATGTCGAAGCTGTTGCCGTAGTCGCGGCCGCTGGTGCGGTAGGGCAGGCTGAGTTCGGCGGCCTGGGCGCCGATGCCGCGTTCGTTGGCGGCGGCCTGTTCGACGCTGATGCCGTATTTGGCGGCGATGTGTGGGATGACCGGGCCGGACTCGTCGGCGGGCAGGGTGGGGTCGAGTTCGAAGGAGCGGTGTACGACCTCGACGTCGTCACGGTGTTCGAAGGCGGCCAGCGCCTGGTCGAAGCGGGCTTTGCCCAGGTAACAGAACGGGCAGTTGATGTCGGTCCAGATCTCTACTCTGGTGGTCAAGCGAGCCTCCTGACGGCATGTCGGTCGGCGGGGTCCGCCGCAACATAACTGGACATACGTTCAAATAGTGGGTGCAACATCGGCGACGACGCCGGTATTCCCAGCGAGGACCACCGATGACCGTCGAACACCGCCGCGGGTGGACACCACTGCCCGAGGGCCTGACCGCGCCGCGCGCACTGGCCGGACTGTGGGCGGTGCGCCACGCCCAGAGCCAGGCCAACGCCTGGTTCGCCGACCCGGCCACCGAATCCCGGCCCATGCGCGGCACCGACGCCGCCGTCGAACTGACCGGCTACGGCGAATGGCAAGCCCGCCGCCTCGGCGACTGGCTGGCCGGACTGTCCTCGGCCCAGCGCCCGACCCTGGTGGCCTGCTCCCCCTACCTGCGCACCCGGCTCACCTGGGCACTCATGGCCGAGGCCGCCGTCACCCGTAACCGGCACCTGCGCCCGGTCCGCACCCTGGTCGACGAACGGCTGCGCGACCGCGAGATGGGCATCTTCGAACTACACCCCTACCGGGCCATCCGGCGCCGCTCCCCCGAGGAGGCGGCGCGGCGCGAACTGGTCGGCAACTGGGTCTACCGGCCGCCGGGCGGGGAATCACTGGCCGACGTGGCACTACGGGTCCGCAGCTTCCTCGACGAACTCGACACCGTCGCCGCCGGAGACCAGGTGCTCGTGGTGTCCCACGACGCGGTCGTGCTCTCCCTGCGCTACATCCTCGACGGCCTGGGCGCCCCCGTCCCGGACTCGCTGGAACCAGTCCCCAACGCCTCGGTCTCGCAATGGCGCCGCGAAGGCCCCCGCCTCGCCCTGCGGGTCTGGGGCTCGGTCGACCACCTCACCGACACCGCACAAACCGGCTGACCCCACGGCGGTAGGTGACGTGCCCGGACCGAATGGTCGTCGGGTGCGAGAATGCGCGGGTGGATATCGCGATCGGGTTGGTGGTTCTGATCGGTTCGGCGACCGCGCTGGCGGCGCTGGCCCGCCGCTTCGGGGTCTCCGAACCGCTGGTGCTCACCCTGGCCGGGGTCGCCGCGTCCTATGTGCCGATGGTGCCGCAGGTGCATCTGGAACCGGAGGTGGTGCTGCTGGGGCTGTTGCCGCCGCTGCTCTACACCGCCGCGCTGCGCACTTCCCTGGTCGACTTCAAGGACAACCTGCGCACCATCGCCTCCCTGTCGGTGGGGCTGGTGCTGTTCAGCACCTTCGCGGTGGCGTTGGTGGTGTGGCTGCTGCTGCCGGTGCCCTTCGCCGCGGCCGTTGCCCTGGGCGCGGTGGTGGCGCCGCCGGACGCGGTGGCGGCCACCGCGATCGCGCGCCGTACGGGTATGCCGCGCAGCATCGTCACGGTGCTCGAGGACGAGTCGCTGTTCAACGACGCGACCGCGCTGGTGTCGCTGCGCAGCGCCATCGCCGCGATGGCCGGAGTGGTGACGGTGTGGCAGATCGGCGGGGACTTCCTGCTGGCCGCGGTCGGTGGCGCCGTGGTCGGCGCGGCGGTCGCGGCACTGCTGGTGGTGGTGCGCCGGCGCATCAGCGATCCGGTGCTCGACACCTCGGTCTCGCTGCTGGCCCCGTTCGTGGCCTACCTGCCCGCCGAGCACTTCCACGCCTCCGGCGTGATCGCGGTGGTGGTGTGCGGGATGATCCTGGGCCACGGCGCGCAACGCTGGCAGGGCGCGGCCTCCCGGGTCGCCGAGACCACCAATTGGCGCACCGTGCAGTTCATTCTGGAGAGCGCGGTGTTCCTGGTCATCGGTTTGCAGGTGCGCTGGATCGTCGAGGACGCCTGGCACAGCGGCCTGGACCGGCAGCTGCTGGTGCTCACCGCGCTGGCGGTGCTGGCCGCGGTGATGCTGGCGCGCCCGGTGTGGGTGTGCACGCCGGTGCTGGTGGCGCGGCTGTTCGGACGCGCCACCGAGCCGTTGAGCCACGCCGCGGTCGTCTCGTGGGCGGGCATGCGCGGTGTGGTGACCTTGGCGGCGGTGCTGTTGCTGCCCGCCTCCACCCCGCAGCTGCCGGTGCTGAAACTGCTGGCGCTGGTGGTGGTCGGCGGCACCCTGCTGGTGCAGGGCACCTCGCTGCCGTGGCTGGTGCGGCTGCTGAAGCTGCGTGGTCCGACCCGCGCCGAGGACGCGCTGGTGAAAGCCGAACTGCTGCAACAGGCCGCCACCGCGGGGCTGGCCGAACTCGACCGCCGGATCGGTCCCGACACCCCGGTCCAGGTCGTCGAATCGCTGCGTCAGCGCCTGATCTGGCGCACCAACGCCGCCTGGGAACGGCTGGGCCGTCCCGAGGCCGAAATGGCCACGCCCACGGCCGAATACCGGCGGCTGCGCCTGGCCATGCTCGCCGCCGAACGCGACACGGTGCTGCGGGTGCGTGACGCGGGCAGCGTCGACTACGACATCCTCCAGCACGTGCTGGCCCGGCTCGACCTCGAGGAATCCATGATCGACCGGTTCGACGAGGCCGACGACGAACAACGCCCCGAACCGCTGGGCAGTGCCGGACCGGCCGGCTGCGCGCACCTGGAACAGGCACCGCTGCTGCGCGAACCCGAGGGCGAGCTGGTGTGCGCGGACTGTGTCGCCGCGGGGCTGAGCTGGGTGCATCTGCGGTTGTGCACGGCGTGCGGCACCATCGGCTGCTGCGAGTCCTCGCCGGGCAATCACGCCGCCGCGCACCATCGTTCGACCGGGCATCCGGTGATGCGCAGCGTCGAACCCGGTGAGGTGTGGCGCTGGTGCTACGTCGACGAACTGCTGGGCTGAATCAGGCTGTGCGGTGCGAGTAGATCAGGCGGGCGTACTCGGCGAGCAGATCGTCGAGGGCGGTGGGTTCGCCGGTGGCGGCGAGCTGCTGGTACCCGATGAGCATCGCCATGCCCACCTCGGTGACCACCGTGGAGGTGGCCTCGTCGCCGACCACGCCGTCGATGACCCGGAACACGGCGCGGCGCCGGGATTCGTCGACGCGTTTGACGGTGACGTGCACCGATTCGTCGTTGGCCGCCCAGGCGCGCAGCGCGGCCTCGGCGCCGTGTTCGAGCCCGCCCGCCAGTGCCGACATGGCGCGCACGTCGGCGTCCGGGTCGCCCTGCCCGACGTCGAGGGTGCGTAGCTCGATCATCTGCCGGTTCTCCCAGTGTTCGAGCAGGGTGTCGACGAAGCCCTGCCAGGAACCGAAGTGGTGGTAGAACGAGCCGCTGGTGACCCCGAGGCGACGGCACAGCACACCGATGTTGAGTCCTTTGAAGCCGAACTCGGCGAGCACCGCCACAGCGGTGTCGAAGTACTGCTCCTTGGTGACCACTCGGGACATCGCGATGCCGTTCTGTTCGTGCGGGCAGGGCTGAAGAATGCGAACAGTACCCCATCGTAACGTTGCCCCGCGCGAGCGTAACGAAATCTACGCTGTGGCGCCCGTACCGCGAGACGTTCTGAAATAGCAAGCGCGCGAACATAATCCGTGCACAGGGGGGTGCGAAGTGGATCCGGATGGAATAACAGAGCAGACGCTCTGTAAACTTTTGTTCATGCCGAGACCGCGCACCCACGACCCGGAAACCGTCCTGGACGCCGCCGAGACCCTCGCCGCCCGTTCCGGGCCCGCCGCGGTGACCGTGCGCGCGGTCGCCGCCGCCACCGGCATGTCCAACGGCGCGCTCTACCACAGCTTCGGCTCGCGCCGGGACGTACTGGCACGCACCTGGTTACGCGCCGCGCACCGCTTCCTGGACCTGCAATCGGCGCCCGTGACCGCCGCCCTGGCCGCCACCGACCCCGAGACCCGCATCGCCGCGGTCGTCGAGGCCGCCGAGACCCCGGCCCGGCTCGCCGAACTCCACCCCGACTCCGCACGCCTGCTGCTGGTGGTCGACCGCGCCGAACTGCTCGACGAGGAGCTACCCGCCGAACTGGCCGCACAGATCGCCGCCACCGACACCGCCCTGCTCTCGGTGCTCACCCGCCTGGCCCGCGCCCTGTGGGGCCGCGCCGACAAACGCGGGGTCGCCACCGTCACCGCCTGCCTGGTCGACCTGCCCACCGCGCTGCTGCTGCGCCGTGACCGGCTCACCGATCCCCTGGCCCGCGCCCATCTGCGGGCCGCCGTCCGTGCCGTGCTCGAACACGGTCCCCGCTGAAAGGAACCCCATGCCCACCCTGCGCCACCACGATTCGATCGCCGTGCTCGACCTCGGCGACGGCGAGAACCGCTTCTCCCCGGACTTCTTCACCGAGATCCACGCCCACCTCGACACCGTCGTCGCCGACGGCGCGGCCGCCCTGGTCACCACCGCCACCGGCAAGTTCTACTCCAACGGCCTGGACCTGGACTGGCTCACCGCCAACGGTGACCGCGCCACCGAATACGTCGAAGCCGTGCACACCCTGTTCGGGCGCGTGCTGACCCTGCCGATGCCGACCGCCGCCGCGCTCAACGGCCACGCCTTCGGCGCCGGCGCGATGCTGGCCATCGCCCACGACTACCGCGTGATGCGCACCGACCGCGGCTACTTCTGCTTCCCCGAAGCCGACATCCGCATCCCGTTCACCAACGGCATGGCCGCGCTCATCCAGGCCAAGGTGCCGCCCAAGACCGCGGTCGCGGCCATGACCACCGGCCGCCGCTACGACGCGGGCACCGCGCTGTCGGTCGACCTGGTCGACGCCACCGCCCCCGAGGCCGAAGTCCTCGACACCGCCCTGGCCCTGCTCGCCCCGATCGGCGCCAAGGACCAGCCGACGATGACCGCGATCAAATCGGTGATGTTCGCCGACGTGCTGGACGCGTTGCGCGGCAAGGACTGATCACGGCAGCCGGGGGCCCTTGCCCAGGTAGATGTCGCCGCGATCATCGCCTGCCCAGCCGCCCCCGGTGTAGTCGTCGAGCACGAAACACGCCTCGCAGAACTGTTTGCCGAACACCGACAGATAGATGCTGCGATAGGAACTGATCGCGCGCATCTTCACCGACTTGTAGGCGGCCTGCGCCGCCGGTTGCGCCTCCAGGAAGGCGTAGCGGCGGAAGTCGGCGACCGGTTCGGTGGAGAACCGCACCAGCCCGAGCCTGCTCAGGTTGCCCAGATAGTGGTGGTCGCGTTCGGGAATGGCACACCCGGCCATGTAGGCGATCATGGTGATGCCGTCGGCCAGGCGCTGCGACCCGATCCCGAACGGTGTCTTGGTGCGGATGTCGATGGCCGGTTGCGGGCCCGCCACCGCCAGGAACCGCAGAATGCGGGCCTCGTCGGGGGTCAGGTCGTGCAGGATCGGCACGAACGAGGGATGCAGATCGCGGGGCTGCTGCGCGGAATCCCAGCCCTCGGTGATCATCGCGTCGCCCATCGCGCGCAGATCCTCGGCGACCGGTTCGGGCGGGCCGTAGAGACCGGTCGCGGTGCCGGTCAGGCCCAACGCGCTCAACGCGATCCGGCGCAAGGACTCGACCCGCTCGTCGAGGATCTGCGACATCGGTTCCCCGGCGCGGATGTCCTCGGCCAGATCCAGCGCCGAGTGCAGGGCACCGGAGGTGACCGCGCCGACGATATGACGCACCGACAACCCGGCCAGCCGCGCCAACCCGACCAGATCGGTCGGGATCGCCGGCTGTTCGGGCTTGTCGGGCAGGTTGTCGTCCATGATCACACTCCGAAGACCAGCAGATGCAGGGCGCCGACGAGCACCCCGAGCGCGCCGCCGTGCGCGTAGAGCAGCCAGGCGTCCTGTTCGATGGCGGTGTAGAGCATTTCGACGAACTCCTCGGGCGGCAGCTCGCGCAGCTTCTCGGTGGCCAGCCGGTCCACACTGGCCGCGGTGGTCTGCGAGAACTCGACGTCCTCGACCAGCCACGGCTTCATCTCGGTCGCCAGATTCGCCCCCGCGGTGGCCTGGATGGCGTCGAACTGCTTGGGCCCCACCGCCAGTCGCGTCACCGACCGCAACGGGCCCAGCACCCGGTCGATCTCGGCCTTGAGGAAGTGCGCGATCACCGCCCGTGTCTTGTCGCCACTGGGCCCTTCGAGCAGCTGCTCGGTGACCACGTCGAGGGTGACGATCTGATAGCCGATGGCGTGCCCGAGATCGGCGGCGGCCTGATGCTGACGTTTCGCGAATTTCGCCACCCGCCACGGATATTTGTACCGCGGCTGCGGCACCGCAGGCTCGAACACCACCTTGATGGCGATGACATTGACCAGCACCCCCACCACCGACGCCCCGAGGAGCACCCACAGCCAGGCGGGCAGGAAATGCAGGATGTCGTAGAGCCAGCCCGGCAGCGAGATCAGCGCCGGAGTGTCGCCGTGCGGGGTGCTGTAGTGCAGCAGCGACAGCCACAGCGCCACCACCACCCCGAACGGGAAGCCCAGCACGCCACTGCGGGTCATGAACCGCAGCTCCGGGGCACCCAGCCCGTAGATGACGTCCTTGAGCAGCTCCGGGCGCCGCCGCAGATACCCGACGACCATCAGCTTCACATCCAGCAGCTGATCGATATTGGCGCCGATGAAGTCGAACGCGCGATCGGTGATCGCAGGCAGCTCCGATTCCACCCGCGTGTACACCGCCTCCCGGGCGCGCGGCGGCATGTCGGCCCACAGTTTCGGATGCTCGGCGACCATGATCTGATCGACCATCGACCGCACATTCGGCAACGCCACCCGCGCGACCTGCGCGGAGATCTTGCGCGGATCCATCTGATCGAAGAAATCCTTGGCGGTGCCGATCTTGGCCACGGCATTGTCGACCATGAGGCTGGCCATCTTCTCCGCGCGCGCCGGAATGAACCCCTGGAACCCGAGAATGCCGCCCGGGGCGAAGGTGGGCAGGATCTGCACCTTGCGCGGCAGCAACGGGAACAGCGTCTTGAGTCCGGGCACATAGAAGCCGGTGAACCGCACGGGCGCGAACAACATGATCACGCCGGTCCAGTTGGTGATCAGACCTGCCATCGCGCTGAAGATCGGGATGCTGATCATGTCGACCCAGAACTTCGACAGCCCGGTCGTCTGCTCCCAGTCCAGCCGGCCGAAGAACCCCGCCGCTTCGATCCCAGCATTCATCCGGCGTCCACTCCGTCGTGTTCCGAACAACGCGCGTGCAGGCCATCATAGGTGACCGATCAGGCCGGATCGGGCAAGTTGTCCGGTTACCCGCTAAACCGGAGCTAACTCGCTACCCGTGGGTGGTGTTGATCAGCAGCAGATTGGTGTCGATGTCGTGGGTGACCTTGTTGGCCACCGACCCCAGCAGCCGCGCCGGACCGCTCATCCCCCGGTTGCCGATCACCACCAGATCGTATTTCCAGGCCGCGTTGCAGATCGCCTCGGCCGCGGGCACCCCGGTGAGCACATCACGCCCGAACAGTTCCGGATCACCGACCGCGAGCTGCCCCTCCACCTCGATCAGCGTGTTCGCGCCGTCCTCGTCGGTTTTGGCCGAGGTCACCAGGAACGGGCGCGCCCCCAGCGCCAGCGCCACCTCGTAGCCGCGGCGCACCGCCGTCAGCGAGCTCTCCGACCCGTCGGTGGTCAACCCGACGGTCGTCCAGCGCTTGGGGATCTTGTGGGTGAACACCACATCGGTGTCGCTGTGGTGGGACACGTGATTCGACGTCGACCCCCGCAACCGCGCCTTGGAACTGCCCAGCCCGCCGCCCCCGACCACCAGCAGCGTGCCGGGCTCGCGCGCGGCCTCCTCGAGCAACACCGGCCCGGCCGTCCCGTCGCGTTCGACCCGCTCCACCTCGACCACCCCCGCCGCCGTCAGCGCCTCGGCGGCCTCGGCGGTGACCTGCTCGGCCCAGCCGAGATCGGTGCCTGCCTTGAGCGTGGCCTCCTTCCACACCGCCACCACGCACACCCCGACCACCAGCCGGGTGGCCAGCTCCCCGGCCACCGTCACGGCCGTCTGCCCGGTCTCCGAACCGTCGGTTCCCACCACGATGCGCCGATAGCACCCCATGTGTCGCTCTCCGATCGACGGCAGGTCAGTCGCGCTGTTGGCCCACAGTATAGATCCGGCACACCCCCGGCAATCGGCTGCGCGTGGTCAGCCGGGGTCGCGCAGATGCCGGTCGAAGAAGGCGAACACCCGCTGCCACGCGTCGCCGGTGGCCTCGGCGTCGTAGCCGATCCCGACCCGTTCCAGCACCGGATTACCGGGGAAGACGTTGGCGAAACCGTGCGTGACCTTCGGGTAGGTCTTGATGTCGTGTTCGACCCCGCCCGCCGTGAGCGCCGCCTCCAGTTTCGCCGGTGCCCCGATCAACGCCGGGTCCCGGCCGCCGTAGCTGGCAACCACCGGGCACGCGCCGTCGAGCAGGGCCTTGTAGTCACCGTAGAGGCTGCCGTAGAACGGGGCCGCGGCATGGAAACCCTGCGGCGCGGTCAGCAACGCGAACCCGCCGCCCATGCAGAACCCGAGCACCCCGATCCGGCCGGTGCAGTCCGGGTCGGCGGCCAGATGGTCACGCGCGGCCAGGATCTCGGCCACCGCGGGACCGGTGCCGGTGAAGATGATCGCCCGGAACGCCTGCTGGATACAGCGCGCCCGGCCACGGCTGTACAGGTTCGGGGCGATCACCACATACCCGGCCGCGGTGACGATCTCGACCTGGCGGCGCAGATCGTCGGTCACCCCCAGCGCGTCGTGCAACACCACCACCCCGGGCCACGGCCCGTCCCCCCGCGGCCGGGCCACCAGTGCTTCGAGCCTCGTGCCCGCCGGCGTCTCGATCTCGATCGTGTCCATCTCCCGAATGTAGAACTCTCACCGCTCGCGCGGCGGCGGTTCGGGCAGCGAGAGCCGTTTCAGATGCAGGGCGTTCAAGGCCACGATCAGGCTCGATCCCGACATGGCCATGGCCGCGATCTCCGGGCGCATCGTCAGCCCCCACGGCGCGAACACCCCGGCCGCGATCGGCAGGGCGATCCCGTTGTAACCCACCGCCCAGGCCAGGTTCTGGCGTTCCTTGCCCACCGTGCCGCGCCCGATCCGCAACGCGGTCGACACCGTGAACGGGTCCGAGCGCATCAGCACCACATCGGCGGTCTGGATGGCCACATCGGTGCCCGCCCCGATCGCGATCCCCAGATCGGCGCTCGCCAGCGCGGGCGCGTCGTTGACCCCGTCGCCGACCATCGCCACCTTCTTGCCGGAGCGTTGCAGCTCGGCGACCCGGTCGGCCTTGTCACCGGGCAGCACCTCGGCG
Organism: Nocardia sp. NPDC056064; assembly: GCF_042266925.1. NCBI lineage: Bacteria > Bacillati > Actinomycetota > Actinomycetes > Mycobacteriales > Nocardiaceae > Nocardia > Nocardia sp. NPDC056064. The sequence continues at coordinate 827,593 of NZ_JBHJWO010000001.1, forward strand.
ATCACGGTGTCGATGCCCAGATCGGCGGCGATGCGCTCGGCGGTGGCCCGGTTGTCGCCGGTCAGCATGACGACACCGACCCCCAGCTCGTGCAGGGCGGCCACGGCGGCGGCGGAACTGGGACGCGGCGCGTCGGCCAACGCGATCACCGCCGCCGCGGCACCGTCGACGGCCACCAGCACCGCGGTGTGCCCGGCCGCGGCCAGTTCCTCGCGCCGCCGTGCCAGTTCACCCAGTTCGACGTGCTCGTCGTCGAGCAGGCCACGATTGCCGATCAGCACCCGCTGCCCGTCCACGGTGGCCATCGCACCCCGCCCCGGCACATTCCGGAAATCCCGCGCCGACAACTCCGGCGCGCCCTGCTCTTTCGCGTACGCGACGACCGCCTCGGCCAGTGGATGTTCGGATTCGCGTTCCACCGCCGCCGCCAGCGCCAGCACCCGGCCGGTATCGGTGCCGGGCGCGGTGAGCACCGCCGTCACCTCCGGGGCGCCCTGGGTGAGGGTGCCGGTCTTGTCCAGCACCACCACATCGATGCGGGCCGCGGATTCCAGCGCGGTCGCGTTCTTGAACAGCACGCCGCGTTTCGCACCCAACCCGGTGCCGACCATGATCGCCGTCGGTGTCGCCAGCCCCAACGCGTCCGGGCAGGTCACCACCACGACCGTGATCGCGAACAGCACCGCCTCGCTCAGCGACGCCCCCACCAGCAGCCACACCACCAGCGTGGCCACGCTGCCGAGCAGCGCCACCAGGGTCAGCCAGAACGCGGCCCGGTCGGCCAGCCGCTGCCCCGGCGCCTTCGAATTCTGGGCCTGCTGCACCAGTTCCACGATCTGGGCCAGCGCGGTATCGGACCCGACCTTCGTCGCCCGCACCCGCAGACTGCCGGTGGTGTTGATGGTCGCGCCGATCACCGCCGAACCGGGCTGCTTGTGCACCGGCAGGCTCTCCCCGGTGACCATCGACTCGTCGACGTCACCGGAGCCCTCCAGCACCGTCCCGTCGACCGCGATCTTGGCCCCCGGCCGCACCACCAGCACATCGCCGACGGCGACCTCGGCGGTCGGGATCTCCACCTCGGACCCGTCCCGCACCACCACCGCCCTGGGCGGTGACAGATCCAGCAGGCTCGTCACCGCGTCCCCGGCGCCGCTACGCGCCCGCATCTCGAACCAGTGCCCCAACAGCACGAAGGTCGCCAGCATGGTGGCGGCCTCGTAGAACACCTCCCCACCGCCGGTCAGCGTCACCACCAGCGAATACAGCCAGCCGGTACCGATACCGACCGAGACCAGCACCATCATGTCCAGGGTGTGCGCCCGCAACGCCCGGATCGCGCCGGTGAAGAACACCGTCGAGGAATAGCCGATCACCGGCAGGCTCAGCAGCAGCATCCACACATCGGCACGCAGCCCGAACGGGACCGGCAGATGCAGCCCGAGCATGTGGGTGGCCATCGGCGACCACAGCATCACCAGCGTGGAGAACACGAGCGCGACCAGGAAACGGTTGCGCATATCGCGGGCCATGGAGTCCATCGACATCGACGCGTCGCCGTGCGACATCGCGTCGTGCCCGGTCCCGGTGTGGCTCGCGGGTGCGGCGTGTGCCGGCGAGCCGTCCGGCGACTGCTGCGAGGGTGCGGAGGGTTCGCGCCGCGGCACGGCCGGATCGGTGCTGGTGGCGGTGCCACGGTGCTGGGGGTGCGGTTGCTCGACCGCCGCGGTGGGACCTGGCGACGGCTCGCTCACCGGGTCGCAGAGGTGGGCCGGAACCGAGCGGCCTGCACAGTGGTAGCCACAGTCACGGATCCAGGTACGCAACTCGGTGACCGAGGTCCGGGCGGGATCGTAGGTGACCGTGGCGGTCTGGGCGACCGGATTGGCTTCGACCCCGAGAACACCGGGACGATGCCGCAGCCCGGCGGTCAGCACCCGCCGGGAACTGGGCCGCAGCTGGCCACCGACATGCAGCACCGCGGTGGCCGGTGCGTCCCGTTCGCCCATGCGCCGCTCCCATCGCCGGTCGGGCGCGCGACAGCGCCGGGCGCCTCACCGCGAGGGTACCGGGCGATGATCTCGGATCGAGGCTGGTCACGGGCGTGCCGGGCGGGGAGCGACCGTGTCGCCGGGGTCAGCCCGGGCTATATCGCGGTGATGCGCGAAGACCGGGTCACAGCGCGATGCCGAGCAGCGCGTCGACCGCGGTGCGCACCAACGCCGGCGCCTCGGTGTCGGTGCCGCCGTAGGCGAGGGCCTGTTCGGCCCAGTTGTCGACCGCGTCGAGGGCCTTCGGGGTGTCCAGGTCGTCGGCCAGGTGCTGACGCAGCCGGGCCACGGTGTCGGCCGCCGACGGACCCGCGGTCAGCGAGACGGCCTCACGCCAGCGGGCCAGGCGGGTCTGCGCGGTGGCCAGCACCTCGTCGGTCCACATCCGGTCCTGCCGGTAGTGCCCGGCGAACAGCCCGGCCCGGATCGCAGCCGGGTCGACCCCGGAACGGCGCAGCTTGGACACCAGCACCAGATTGCCCTTGGACTTCGACATCTTCTCGCCGTCGAGCCCGATCAGCCCGGCGTGCACGTAGTGGCGGGCGAAGCGACGCGCACCGGTGATCGCCTCGGCGTGCGCGGCGGAGTACTCGTGGTGCGGGTAGATCAGGTCCGAGCCGCCGCCCTGGATGTCGAACTCGGTGCCGATGCGGTTGAGCGCGATCGCCGCACACTCGATGTGCCAGCCGGGGCGTCCCTCGCCGAACGGGGCGGGCCACGACGGTTCGCCCGGGCGCGCGGCCCGCCACAGCAGCGCGTCGATGGTGTCGCGCTTGCCGGGGCGGTCGGGGTCGCCGCCGCGCTCGGCGAACAGGGTGTCCATGGTGGCGCGGTCGTAACCGGACTCGTAGCCGAACTGTTCGGTGGCGTCGGTGCGGAAGTAGATGTCGGGGTACTCGGCGTCCTCGACGGTGTAGGCCGCGCCGGCGGTGAGCAGTTTCTGCACCAGCTCGACCACTTCGTCCACGGACTCGATCGCGCCGATGTAGTGCCGCGGCGGCAGCACCTGCAGGGCGGTCATGTCCTCGCGGAACAGGTCGATCTCGGAGTTGCCCAGATCGCGCCAGTCGACACCGTCGCGGGCGGCGCGCTCGAAGAGCGGGTCGTCGACATCGGTGACGTTCTGCACGTAGTGCACGTCGTGCCCGGCGTCGCGCCACAGGCGGTTGACCAGGTCGAAGGTCAGATAGGTCGCGGCGTGACCGAGGTGGGTGGCGTCGTAGGGGGTGATGCCACAGACATACATTTTCGCGGTCGCGCCTGGGGTGACCGGGCGGACCTGGCGATCGGCGGTGTCGTACAACCGCAACGGCGGCCCTGTTCCGGGGACTGTGGGTAGGGCGATATCGGACCAGGACTGCATGATTCGAGGGTAGAGCCCCGGGTGTGGCGACCGCCGTGCGGGCCGGGTCATGCGGTAACTCGCGGGCTCGTGGCGCGGCCCGCTACCTGCACACAAACGTGTTCGGCCCGGCCCGTCAAGGGTTGCGTTCAGGCAGAACCGCTCGTCACGGGCACACCGGGCGCTATTTCCTCAAACTTCCCTATTGATACTGATTCATACGTTCGTTTAGGGTTGTTTCATGACTGATCGTCTGTATTCGGTGGACCAGGTCGCCGACCTGCTCGGCCTCCACGTGCGCACCGTGCGCGGCTACGTCCGCGACGGCAAACTCCCCGCGGCCCGCATCGGCAAGCAGTACCGCATCACCCACGACGACCTCGAGACCTTCACCGGACTCCCGATCAGCGCACCCCCGCCGGCCGCCACCGGCAGCCACGCCGAGACCACCTGCGTCGTGGAGATCGACGACATCGACCGCGCCACCGCCGACCGCGTCAGCACCCTGCTCACCGCCACCGCGACCACCCGCGGCCCCGGCGGCCGCACCCTGCGCGTGGACACCGGCTACGACCCCGACCGGGCACGCATGAAGGTCATCGTGCTCGGCGGCCTCGCCGACACCGCCCGCCTGCTCGACTACATCGAAGGAATCCTCAGCTCGTGACCGCCCCCTACCGCACCCAGGCAGGCCGCCACGCCGTCGAACAGCGCTACCGCGCCCACCTCGATGCCTGGCCCGTCCCCCACGACGAACTCCGCCTGCCCACCGGCGCGGGCGAGACCTTCGTCCTGACCTGCGGACCCGTCGACGCCCCACCCCTGGTCCTGCTGCACGGCTCCGGCGCCAACGCCGGCACCTGGCGCGGCGACATCACCGACTGGGCCGCCCACTTCCGCGTCTACGCCATCGATCTCCCCGGCGAACCCGGATTCAGCGCCCCCACCCGGCTGCCACTGGACAGCGACGCCTCCGCGCGCTGGCTCGGCGAAGTCCTCGACGGTCTCGGCCTCGACACCGTGGACCTGGTCGGCATGTCCCTGGGCGGCTGGACAGCCCTGGACTTCGTCGTGCGCAGACCCGGCCGGGTCCGGCGCCTGGCGCTGCTGTGCCCCGGCGGGCTCGGCGCACACCGCTACGGATGGCTGGTGAAGGCGATCCCGCTGCGCCTGCTCGGCCGCTACAGCGTCCGCGACGCCGCCCGCACCGGCCTGGGCCTCGGTGACGGCCCGGCGGTCGAGGAAATCCTCGACGACGTGGAACTGGTCTTCAGCAATTTCTCCGCGCGCTCGGGCAGACTCCCCCGATTTCATCCGGAGCAACTCTGCACGGTGGATATCCCGGTCCTGGTAATCGTCGGCGAGAAGGACGCCCTCTTCGACTCGGCGCGCACCGCCGACCTGGCCCGCGCGAACTTCCCGCAGGCGGAAATACACGTCCTTCCCGGCGTCGGGCACGCCGTCCTCGGACAGACCACCACCATCCGGAGCTTCCTGCGCAAAAAATAACGCGAGGTGTCGCCGCGCGTCGGGAGCGGCGACACCTCGCGTCAGTACAGACCGATCAGGCCTGCTCGTAGCACTGCACGTTGGCGCCGTCGACATCCGGGCCGAACTGCGGCAGCGCGTAGAACGACGCACCGACCTGGTCGGCGGCCTCCACCGTGACATCCGGCAGCGGCGCACCGTTGCGATCGGTCGCGGTGCACACGAAGGTCTTCTCCGACCACCAGCCGGCCGGGAACGCCTGCGCGGGCGCGGCGACCGCGGCGACCGCTCCGGTGAGCAGCAGCGCCGCCGCGGACGTGGTGACAATCGAACGAGTCGACATGTAATTCCTCTGATCTTGCGTTGGTGACGAAAGTGCTTGGAGCACACTAGCACCGGCCCTGACCAGCCAACAGGCCATTCAGGACCCGATCACGCCCACCTCAGAACGCGGGCCAGGGAATCGGCCGCGCCGAATTCGGCAACGGCATCACCGGATTCTCGAGCAACGCCTTGGTCCGCTCGGTCAACGCGCTGATCTCCACGTCGGTGATGTGCGGCGCCAGCGAATCCGCCACCGCACCGGGCAGATTCGCCGCGAACCCGGTGATATCGGTGATCAGCGACTCGTGCACCGGCGTACCCGCCCACCCCCACAACACCGTGCGCAACTTCGGCTCACTGTGCAGGCAGATCCCGTGATCCACCCCGTACACCTGCCCGTCCACCCCCTCCAGCGCGTGCCCGCCCTTGCGATCGGCGTTGTTGAGCAACAGATCCAGCACCGCCATCCGCTGCAACCGCGGATCGTCGGCATGGATCAGCGACACCTCGTTGCCCTCACCGTCGAGCGCGCGCAACACCTCACAGAACCCCGCGGGCACCGTGCCCGGCGTGCACAGATCCACCAGATCCAGGCGCTGCCGGGCATCGGTGCGATTGTCCACGGAGGTCACCCAGCGCTGCACCATCCCCGGCCCGAACGGCCCGTCCCGCAACACCGTCTCCGGAATCACCCCCCAGCCCAGCTGCTCGGAGATCAGATACGACGCCACCTCCCGGCCCGCCAGCGTGCCGTCCGGGAAATCCCACAGCGGACGCTCCCCACGCACCGGCTTGTACACCACCCGCAACGGCGCACCATCGGGCTCGGGCGCCGCGATCTCACACACCAGCGTCAGATTGCTGGCCACACCGACCCGCCCGACGATCTCGAGCTCACCCTCCGACAGCGCCGGCACCACGATCACTCCTCGTCGAGCTCGGCCGCGCCGAAGATCTCGCCCCGCTTGTACCCGTTGGTGCGCACACACATGTGCCCCCGCGACGACAGCGGCTCACCGCACAGCGGGCACGGCGGACGCCCCGCCGCGATCACCCGCGCCGACCGCAACGCGAACTCCCGCGCCTGGATCGGCGTCAAGAACACCCGCACCGCGTCGGGGCCCTCCTCGGTGTCGTCGAGCACCACCGACTCGTCCACCTCGGTCTCGGTGATCGCCAGCAACTCCACCACCACCGCGTTCGCGTCGGCATCCCAGCCCAGACCCATGGTCCCGACCCGGAATTCGGTATCGATCGGCGTCACCAGCGGCGCCACATCGCGCACATCCTCGCCTTCGGGCGGCACTTCGGCACCGAAGCGGCGCGCCACCTCGTCCAGCAGCAACCCCATCCGGTCGGCGAGCACCTTCACCTGCTGCTTCTCCAGCAGCACGCTGACCACGCGCGGTTCCTGCACGGCCTGCAGGTAGAACGAACGATCGCCCGGTTCACCGACAGTCCCGGCGACGAAACGATCGGGGGTGCGGAATACATGGATTGCGCGTGACACATGCACCTCCTGATACGTGACCCTGTTCGACACTCACGAACACCCTCCCTCTAAGGAGAATCGCGGTGCCCCGCATTCCCATTATCCGCGCCGGCGGCCACCGCCACCTCGCCACCGGGCGCCAACGGCGCGGGCGCCACCCCCGACAACGCCGACAGATCCGCGCCGGTGTCGTTGAACTTCCACACCGACGGACCCAGCGGCCCGTAGCGCACCACACTGATCGAGGCAGGCTCCACCGCGATCCGCTGGAAACCGTCCAGATGCAGACCCAGCGCGTCGGCCAGGATCGCCTTGATGACATCGCCATGCGCGCACGCCACCCACAGCACATCCCGCCCGGCACTCTCGGCGAGCCTGCCCTCGATGTCACGGATCGCGGCCACCGCCCGCTGCTGCACCTGCGCCAGACCCTCCCCGCCCGGGAACACCGCCCCCGAGGCGTGCGCCTGCACGACCTTCCACAGCGGCTCGGTCAGCAACTCCGCGATCGGTCGACCGGTCCACTCGCCGTAATCGACCTCGATCAACCGCTCGTCACAGTCCGGCTCCAGGCCCAGCTTCTCCGCCAGCGGCGCCACCGTGCGCTGACAGCGCAACAGCGGCGAACTGGCGATGTGTTCGATCGGCAACGTCGCCAGCCGGTCGGCCACCGCGACGGCCTGCTCGGTCCCGCGCTCGGTGAGCTCGACACCGGGACTCCGGCCCGCCAGGGTCCGCCCGACATTCGACGTGGACACTCCGTGCCGGAGCAGGATCACCGTCATGACAACAGCCTAACCATCACCGCGCCGCCGCTCAGGTCGCCGAGACGACGCCCGCGGCGAGCAGGCCCATCACCACCAGGCCCAGGATGATCCGGTAGCCGACGAACCAGTAGAACGAATGCTTGCCCACGAACTTCAGCAGCCACGCCACCGAGGCATAACCCACCACGAACGCCAGGATCGTGGCCACCAGCAACTGCGGACCACTCGCGTTGAGCCCCTCACCGGCCGGTTCGAAGGCATCCGGCAGGCTGAACAGGCCCGACGCGGTCACCGCCGGGATCGCCAGCAGGAACGAGAACCGCACCGCCGCCTCCCGCTGCAGACCCAGGAACAGACCCGCCGTGGACGTCGCGCCCGAACGCGACACACCCGGAATCAACGCCAGGCACTGCGCCAGACCCATCACCAGACCGTCACGGGTGGTCAGCTTCTCGATCGGGCGCTCCTTGCTGCCGAAATGCTCACCGGCCGCGATCACCAGCGCGAACGCGATCAGCATGAACGACACCAGCCACAGATTCCGCGCACCGGTCCGGATCTCGTCCTTGAACAGGAAACCCAGCACACCGATCGGGATGGTGGCGATGATCACGTACCAGCCGATCCGGTAGTCCAGCTCGCGCTGCGCGTCACGCTCGTGCGCCTCGCGCGCGCTGCGGTCCATCACCGGCAGCTTGGTGGTGACCCGGTCACCCACCGGCACCGCCTCCTGCGAACGCTCCCGCAGCCGCATCCCCAACGTGGTGAACCAGGCGATCACGATCCGCTTGATGTCCTTGGCGAAATACACCAGCACCGCCAGCTCGGTCCCGAGCTGGGTCACCGCGGTGAACGAGGCACCCGCGTCGGAACCGAAGAACACAGCCGAGACGATGCGCAGATGCCCCGACGAGGACACCGGCAGGAACTCCGTGAGCCCCTGCACCAGCCCGAGTACCAATGCCTGTATCCAGGTCATCGACTCGCCCACCACGTCCTCCTGCTGCCTCACGCCCGAAAGACCGCGTCCTCCTGGGCTTTTGCTTGCGCGTGCGGCACCGGCGGCCGCGACCTCGCAGCGACCCTACCCGTCACCGTCGCCCGTCGCCGCCCGCCCACCTAGGGATCTGCTGAGAGTGCGGGTCGTCGGCGGGTGCGACCGCGCTGTGCGCTTAGTCTTGTCGCCGTGACGAAAGCGCGGGCGCGGTGATGGAACAGCGAACGGTGGGACGCAGCGGACTTCGGGTGTCGCGGATCGGCCTGGCGACACATACCTGGGGCACCCATACCGACGCCGACGAGGCAGCGGTGCAATTGGCGGCGTTCACCGAGGCCGGTGGCACGCTCGTCGACACCTCCCCGATGTACGGCGACGGCGCCGCCCAGCAGATCCTCGCCGATCTGCTCGGTGACCTGGTCTCCCGCGACGACCTCGTCCTCAGCGGCTGCGCGGGCGTGGTCCTGCACGCCCCCGGCAGCGGAGTCGGCGACAACGTCCCCGCCCCCGCCGCGGTCGGCCCCGTCATCGACGCCTCCCGCCGCACCCTGCTCAAACAACTCGACCGCACCCTGCTCGAACTGGGCACCGACCATCTCGACATCTGGAGCATCGCCGCCTGGGACCCCTACACCCCGCTCGACGAGGTGGCGGCCACCATCGAGACCGCCGTGCGCACCGGCCGGACCCGTTACGCGGGCGTGCGCGGCTTCGCGGCCTGGCAGCTGGCCAGCCTGGCCGCCATCGCCCCGATCACCGCGGCCCAGACCACGTACTCGCTGCTGGCTCGCGGCACCGAGCACGATGTGATTCCCGCCGCCCGCCACCACGGGGTCGGCACCATCGCCGCGGCGCCGCTGGCGGGGGGCATCCTCACCGGGAAATACCGCGACGGCGTACCGGCCGACTCGCGGGGCGCCGACGAGTCCACCGCCGCCGAGATCCGGCGCAGGCTCGACGACGAACGCGCCGTGCGGGTGGTGGATGCCCTGGTCACCGCCGCCGACGGCCTCGGCACCTCACCGCTGGCGGTGGCCCTGGCCTGGATCCGCGACCGGCCCGGCATCACGAGCATGATCGTCGGCGCCCGCGATATCGGCCAGCTGACCGGTGTGCTGGCCGCCGAGACCCTGGAACTGCCGCGCGCGATCGCCGCCGCCCTGGACGACGTGAGCGCCCGTTCCGAATGATGGCTAGCCTTACCTGCATGAAACTGCGTGGTGTGTTGACGGCGATGCTCGCGGCGACGGTGCTCACCGGCACCGTCGCTTGCACCGGAAGCAATTCTGCATCGACTGCCATTTCCGGTGGACCGGCGACCGCCCAGCTCGCCGACCTCGACCCCGTCCCCCTCGACGGCGCCACACCCACCCCGAAACTCCCCGTGACGGTCAAGTCCTACGACGGCAGCGACGTCACCGTCACCGACACCTCCCGCATCATCGCCGTCGACCGCTACGGCACCCTCGCCCAGACCGTCTGGGCCCTCGGCCTCGGCGCCAACCTCGTCGGACGCAGCACCTCCGCGTCCTTCCCCGCGGTCGCCCACGTCACCAACGTGGCGGGCGGCAACGGCAGCCTCAGCGTCGAAGCCGTCCTCGCCCTGCGCCCCTCGGTCTTCCTCACCGACACCACCAGCGCCGCCCCCGCCGTCCGCGAACAACTGCGCGCCGCCGGCGTCACCGTCGTCTACTTCGACCCCGAACGCAGCATCGACGGCGTCGTCCCGCAGATCGAAGCCGTCGCCGACGCCCTCGGCGTCCCCGAGGCGGGCGACAGGCTGGGCCTGCGCACCCGCGACGAGATGGCCACCGCCACCGCGGGCGTCCCCCTCCAGGACCCGCGACCCAAGATCGCCTTCCTGTACCTGCGCAGCACCGCCATCACCATGATGGCCGGACGCGGCTCCGGCGCCGACTCGCTCATCACCGCCATCAACGGCATCGACGCGGGCACCGCCGCCGGAGTGAACGAACCGTTCGTCACCATCACCAGCGAGGCCATGATCGCCGCCGCCCCCGACGTGCTGCTGGTCATGTCCGACGGCCTGAAATCCGTCGGCGGCGTCGACGGACTCGAGAAGGTCCCCGGCATCGCGCAGACCCCCGCGGGCCGCAACCGGCGCGTCGTCGACATGGCCGACGCCGTCATCCTCAGCTTCGGCCCCAACACCGGCCGCGTCATCACCGCACTGTCCGACGCGGTCTACGGCAAACCAGCATGAACGACACCGACCTGACCAAACCGCCGGACGCACCCCGCATCACCGACGCCACCCCCGACCCGCTCCCACCCACCCCGCACCGGGCCACCCGCGTCACCGTCGTCTTCGCCCTCGCGCTCCTCGCGCTGGTGATCCTGGCCCTGGTCTCGGCAGTCCTGGGCCAGGTGCCCACCACCGCCGCCGAAGTCCTCGGCAGCATCGCCCACCGCATCGGCCTCGATCTGGGCCCCCTCCCGGCGCACCCGGCGGGCGAGGTCACCCTCTGGGAAGTGCGATTCCCCCGCGTCGCCCTGGCCATCCTCGTCGGCGCCTCCCTGGCCACCGCCGGGGCGCTGCTGCAAGGCGTCTTCGCCAACCCGCTCGCCGAACCCGGTGTCATCGGGGTCTCCGCGGGCGCGGCCGTCGGGGCGGGCACGGTGATCGTGATCGGCGGCGCGTTCGTCGCCGCCTGGTCGGTCGCCGCCGCGGCCTTCGTCGCCGGACTCATCACCACCGCCCTGGTGTACCTGCTGTCGAGATCCGGCGGACGCACCGAAGTCGTCACCCTGATCCTCACCGGCGTCGCCATCAACGCCTTCGCCGGTGGACTCATCGCCCTGCTGCTGTTCGTCGCCTCCCCCGCCGCCCGCGACCAGATCGTCTTCTGGCAGCTCGGCAGCCTCAACGGCGCCACCTGGCCCTCGGTGGCCATCGTGGCCACCCTCGCCGGCACCGGCATCCTCGCCGCCATCCTCATCTCACCGAAACTGGACCTGCTCGCCCTCGGCGACTCCGCCGCGCGCCACCTCGGCGTCGACGTGGAACGGCTGCGCAGGCAGGTCATCGTGGTCGTCGCCGTGCTCACCGCCGCCGGCGTCGCCTTCAGCGGCATCATCCTGTTCGTCGGACTGATCGTGCCGCACCTGGTCCGGATGATGGTCGGTCCCGGTCACCGCGTACTCGTCCCGCTCAGCGCCATCCTCGGTGCCGTCGTACTGCTCGGCGCCGACGTGCTCGCCCGCACCCTGGTCCACAACGCCGACCTGCCGCTGGGCATGCTGACCTCGCTCATCGGCGGACCGTTCTTCTTCTGGCTGCTGCGCCGCACCAGGGCCAGGGCAGGAGGCTGGGGATGACCGACACCGCCCGCCGCACCACCTCCTGGCGATCCCTGTTCGCCCGCACCCCCGACGTGCCCCCTCGCCCCGAACCCGGCACCGTCACCCTGCGCGCCACCGGACTCACCGTGCGGCGAGGGCAGCGCACCGTCCTCGACGATGTCGACTTCCAGGTCGCCGCGGGCGAGATCGTCGCCCTCGTCGGCCCCAACGGCGCCGGCAAATCGAGCCTTCTCGCGGCCCTCGCCGGCGAACTGGAACCCAGCGCGGGCACCGTGAAACTCGAAGGCCACGCGCTCACCCACTGGAACCACACCGACATGGCCCGCCGCCGCGCGGTCCTCCCCCAGTCCCATGCCGTCGGCTTCCCGTTCACGGCCAGGGAAGTCGTCGCCATGGGCCGCTCCCCCTGGCTGCACACCGCCGCCGCCGAACACGACGACACCGTCATCGCCGCCGCGCTCGCCGCTACCGATGTCACCCACCTCGCCGGACGCCCCTTCCCCTCCCTGTCCGGCGGTGAACGCGCCCGCGTCGCCCTGGCCCGCGTCCTCGCCCAGGACACCGCCACCCTCCTGCTCGACGAACCCACCGCCGCCCTCGACATCGGCCACCAGGAAGCCGTCCTGCGCCTGGCCGCCGACCGCGCCGCCGCGGGCTCGGCCGTCGTCGTCGTGGTCCACGACCTCGGCGTCGCCGCCGCCTACGCCGACCGGGTCACCGTCCTGGACGCCGGACGCGTGGCCGCCGACGGGCCACCCCGCACGGTCCTCACCCGCGAACTCCTCACCGAGGTCTATCGCCACCCCGTCGACGTCTTCGACCACCCCACCACCGGCGCACAACTGGTCCTGCCCGACCGCGACCGGAACTCGGATGCCCACAGCTGAAGCCACATCGAGGACGGTCCCACGTTCGCGGCTCGGTAGTGTGGCGGCCGAACGGTAGGTAGACAGCGCCGGGAGGCGGCGGCTCCGCTGCACCAGCGGGCCGCGCAGGGGCTGTCTACGAGTTGATCTCGGCACAACCCGGTTACCTCTAGGAGAACCTGCGTGTCCGTATACCTGTATCGGTGGGGAAAATTCGCTTTCCGGCGCAAGTGGATCGTCCTTCCCGCCTGGCTCCTGTTCCTCGCCGTACTCGCGACGGCCGGCGCCGTGCTCAGCACGTCGATGAGCGACGAGTTCAGCATGCCGTCGCTGCCGTCCGAACGCGCGACAGAAATCCTCGACAAACAGTTCCCCGGCATGTCCGAACAATTCGGGATCGACGCGGTCAGCGGTGACTACGTCTTCGCCGCACCCCCGGGAACGAAACTCACCGACAAGGACAATCGCGCGGCCCTCGACGCGGTGATCACCGACGTGCGGACACTCACGGTCGACGGCAAGTCGCTCGTCACCGCCGAAGACGGTGCGGCACTGCGGAATCCGGTCGACGTCACCCAGGCGATGCGCTGCCTCACCGACCCCGACCCCGCCCTCTGTTCGGCCGCACCGCTCAATGTCCTCGATGCGCACGCCCCGGCCACCGTCGCCGTCCTCACCGTCCCGTTCGACATCGCCTCCGCCGTCGACGTCAGCACCCAGCAGCGCGCCGCCGCCTACCACGTCGCCGACTCCGCCCGCGCGCACGGGCTAACCGTCGAGATCGGCGGCGCCATCGCACACGAACAGCAGCAACCCGGCGGACAAGCCGAGATGATCGGCATGGGCGTGGCACTGGTCGTGATGATGATCGCCTTCGGTGCCATCGTCGCCGCCGTCGTCCCGATCGTCACCGCCATCGTCGGCCTCGGCGCCGCGATGTCGGTCATCCTGCTGGGCACCTCGATCATCGAGGTCCCCAGCTTCACCACCTTCCTGGCATCGATGATCGGCATCGCACTGTCGATCGACTACGCGCTGTTCATCGTCTCCCGGTACCGGCACGAACTTCGGGTGACGGCCGATCCCGAAGAGGCCGCGGGCATTTCGGTCGGCACCGCCGGATCGGCGGTGGTGTTCGCCGGCCTCACCGTGATCATCGCGCTCGGCGCGCTGAGCATCGTCGGGGACGACTTCTTGACCTTCATGGGGCTCGGTGGCGCCATCGCCGCGTTCTTCGCGGTCCTCACCGCCATCACGCTCATGCCCGCCCTGCTCGGCGCTTTCGGCCGAATCCTGTTCACTCCCCGGCTCCCGCTCGTCGCCCGGCACGACCCGCAAGACCACACCTCCACCACCTTCGGCACGCGCGTGGCCCGGCTGATCGGCACCGCACCCTGGGCCGCACTGCTGCTGTCGGTAGCCGCCCTGGCCGCACTGGCGCTGCCCGCACTGGACCTGCAACTCGGGCTGCCGGGCGAAGACAGCTTCCCCACCGGCTCCACCGCCCGGCAGGCCTACGACATCCGCACCGAAGGATTCGGTGAAGGCAGCAACGGCGTCCTCACCGTCGTCGCCGACCTCGAGCACGTCCCGGAAGGCGACCGCGCCGCCGCCGTCGACGCACTCCGCGACCGGCTCGCCGCCTTCCCGCAGATGGACCATCTCAGCACCCCGACATTCAGCGACAACGGCCTGGGCGCACTGCTCAACGGCGTACCGAAATCCGGGCCGAACAACCAGGACACCAAAGACCTCGTCCGCGAGGCCCGCGCCGCCGAAAGCGCACTGACCCAGCGATACGGCATCGAATACGGGATCACCGGCACCACTGCCATCTACGCCGACATGGACCACGTCCTGCTCGGCAAGATCGTCCCCTATCTGGCGATCGTCGCAGGCGCCGCCTTCATCCTGCTGATCCTGGTCTTCCGGTCCATTCTGGTGCCGTTCACCGCCGCACTCGGGTTCCTGCTGTCCATGGCGGCGACCTTCGGCGCCACGGTCCTGGTCTTCCAGGAGGGCGCCTTCGGCCTGATCGCCGATCCGCAACCGATCGTCAGCTTCCTGCCGATCATGCTGATCGGGTTGGTATTCGGGCTCGCGATGGACTACCAGGTGTTCCTGGTGACCCGCATCCGCGAGGAATACGTCGACGGCAAGTCACCGAAAGCCGCCATGATCTCCGGCTACCACCACGGCGCCCGGGTGGTCACCTCGGCGGCCGTCATCATGATCTCGGTATTCGGTTCCTTCCTGCTCGAATCCGACGTCACCGCGAAGTCCATGGGCTTCGCCCTCGCCGCCGGTGTCGCCATCGACGCGCTGCTGGTACGGATGGTGCTGGTCCCCGCCCTGCTGGTGATCATGGGCAGATGGTCGTGGTGGATCCCGGCATGGCTCGACCGTCTCCTGCCCGACATCGACGTGGAAGGCACGAAACTGCGGCGCCTGCCAGGCGAGCACACCGAGCAGCCCGACGATTCGCCGCGGCTCACCGACGGCGGCACGGTGCGCGGGCTGGATACCGGGCACCTCATCACGGCCGGCGCCCGGGCGATCGGCGGTCGCGTCACCCGCGACGGCGGGCAACCGGTGCCCGACGCGGTGCTGACGCTCGTCGACGCACACGGCCACCAGATCTCCCGGACCAACAGCGACCACAACGGCGGTTACGTCATCGATCCGCCCGTGCCGGGACGCTATGTCCTGATCGTCTCGGCGCACGGCCTGCAACCCGACGCCGTGCACGTGACCACCGCCGACGGCGTCGCTCAGCGCGTCGACCTCACCCTGCACGCGTCCGGCGAACTGTCCGGCCTGGTCCACACGATCACACGGAAACCCGTGGCCGACACCACCATCACCGTGACCGACCTGCACGGCCGGGTCGTCGGGGCGGCCGTGACGGCATCCGACGGCGGCTACGCCTGCCACGGCATCGCGCCGGGCACGTACACCCTCGTCGCGGTCGCCGCGCAGATGCGGCCCACCGCCACCACGCTCACCGTGCCCGACAGCGGTCGACTGCGTTTCGATGTCGAGCTGGCGCCGATGGCGATGCTGTCGGGCACCGTCCGTGCCGAAGGACGCGGCATGTCCGGGGTGCAGGTGACGGTGCTCGACAGTTCGGGTGCGGCCGTCGGCACCGCGCGCACCGACGAGGACGGCCGATACGCGGTCCACAACCTGCCCGACGGCGACTACACCCTGATCGCCCGCAGCTATCCCCCGGCCACGAGCCGGGTCACCATCTCCGGCAGCGAAACCGGCCACGACATGCGTCTGAGCTTCGACGAACACTCGGACGCGATGAGCGATTAGACGGCGGTGAGAGTGGGGACCGCATTTCGGCTGCGGCCCCCCGCCGTCCTTGATGTCTTTGGAAGGTTGGTATCGATCTGATCTTCAGGCACGACGGAAGGTGAAATACATATTTAGATGCGCATATCCACGTATCAACATGTAGTTCAATGACAAGCTGAAAAGGAACCCGATGAGACGACTGAGCTGCTCGTCAGTCCACGCGATCCGCCCGCTTTTCACCGACTCGATCCGTAGGGCCGCTCTCCCCTACCCCGCCGACCGGGTGGTGGGGAACCCTGGCCGTCACTCCCCCACCACCGCGGCGATCAACGCCAGATGATCTTCAGCAAGGCAGGTGTCAGCACCATGCGGATGATCGTGGCGTCGATGATGAGCGCGACGATCATGCCGTAGGCGATGTACTTCATGAGGACCAGATCGGAGAAGCCGAACGCACCCGTGACGACGATCAGGATGGCCGCGGCCGAGGTGATCACGCCGCCGGTGTGCGCGACGCCGTAGCGGATGGACTCGGTCGCATCGGCGCCCGACGCGCGTTTCTCGGCGATTCTGGACAGCAGGAACACCTCGTAGTCGGTGGACAACCCGAAGATCACCGTGACGATAAGCGCCACCACCGCGAACATCAGCGGTCCCGGCGTGAAGGCGAAGGTGTCCGAGCCGTGGCCTTCGACGAAGATCCACGTCAGCACGCCCAGGGTGGACATCAGGCTGAGCACGCTCATCGCGACGGCCTTCATCGCCAGGATCACCGAGCGGAAGGCGATCATCATCAGGGCCAGGGCCGCGGCCATCAGGATGGCCAGCAGCAGCGGGAGTCCGTCGATCAGGCCGTTGATGCTGTCGCGTTCCAGCGCGGGGATGCCGGCGACCATCACCGCCACACCCGGCGGTGCGGGCAGGGCGCGCAGCGCGTCGATCACCCGGTCGGCGTCGCGTTTGTCGCTCAGGCCCGCCGACAGGACGTTCACATCGTCCTTGGTCGGTGCGGCCGGTTCGAATCTGCCGGTCAGGCCCGGGATCTGATTGGCCTCGAACCGGATGTCGCTCAGCTGCTGCGGTGACGCCCCGACGACGACCAGTTTGAGCGGCTCGGTACGGAAACCCGGGAACAGCCGGTCGAAGTCCTGCTGGGCCACGCGCGCCGGATTGTCGGCGGCCAGGTACTTCTCGCTGATGCCACCGAACTCGATGTGGCGCATCGGGATACTCAGGGCCAGCAGTGCCAGCACGATCGGCACGACCACCGCCCACGGCCTGCGCATCGCCCACTGGGCCAGCCGGGAGAAGAATCCGGCGTCGATCTCGGCCTCGGTCTTGCTGCGGGTGAACCGCTTCCAGCCCAGCCAGTCGATGCGGGTACCGACGATGCTCAGCGCGGCGGGCAGCGCGGTGACCGACAGCAGCGCCGCCAGCATGACCGCGGAGATACCGCCGTAGGGCACCGAACGCAGCACCCCGTTGGGGAAGATGAACAGCGCGCCCAGACTCACCGCGATGATCGCGGCCGAGAACAGCACGGTGCGGCCCGCGGTGGCGACGGTACGGGCTGTCGCTTCTTCCACATCGCGTCCCGCGGCGAGTTCCTCCCGGAATCTGGTCACGGTGAACAGGCCGTAGTCGATCGCGAGGCCGAGGCTGACCAGCGTCATCACCGCGCTGGCGAACACATTGACCTCGATGTGCGCGGTGAGCAGACGCAGGATTCCGGAGGTGCCCAGGATGGTGAGCCCGCCGATCATCACCGGCAGCAGAGCGCCGATCACGCCACCGAACACGAAGTACAGCAGGATCGCCACGATCGGCAGCGCGATGATCTCGGCGCGCTTGATGTCGTGCTGCATCCCGATATTGATGCCCTCGACCACCGGTTGCAGGCCCGCCAGCTGCACCGTGGTGCCGCCCGGTCCCCCACCCGGCACGTCCGCGTTCAGGTGCGGTTTCAGCGCGAGATAGTTGTTGACCGTGGCCGTTCCGCCGCCACCGGCCAGGCCGATGCTGGCGAACGCGTGCTGTTTGGTGGGGTCGGAGGCGTTGGCCGAGAAGGGGCTGTCCCAGTAGCTGTCGATCTTGTGGATGCGTTCGCCGTACCGCGCGCGCAGATCCGCCAGCGCGGCTGTCACCGGACCGCGCACCGACGCGTCGTCGACCGTGGTGCCCGGCGGCGCGGTGTAGATGACGATCAGATCGCCGTCGGTGTCGCGGCCGAAGGTGTCGTCGGCCAGTTTCGAGGCCGCCACCGACTGGCTCGACTCGTCGAACCAGCCCTCCTGGGTGTAGCGGCCCGCCAGATCCCGGCCGAACCAGCCGGAGATCAGCACCGTCAGGACGAACAGCCCGAGCACGAGGTAGCGGTGGCGGTGGACGAACCGGCCCCACCGCATCGAACGCGATTCCCGCATGGTCAGCCGCAGGCGGCGGTGCGGTAGTCGGCCGAGCGCAGGATGCCGCACAGGTCGGTGCGCGAGATCTTCCACTTACCGTCGAGCAGCACGAAATGCACGATGGTGGTGCGGACATTGGTGCCCGAACCGTCCTTGTCCAGACGCATGGTGGCGGTGAGGGTGCCGTCGCGGTTGTCGAAGACCGGATCGACCACGCCGTACACGGCGTGCGGGTTGTCGCGCAGCGCCTTGTACATGTCGGGGATGGCGTCCTTGAACGCGGCACCGTCCTCGATCAGGTCGGTGCGCTCGACATCGGGCAGGTTCGGGTCCAGCGCGCGTTTGATCTGCGCGTCGAGCTCGGCGGCGCTCGGCAGCGGGGCATTCGCCTTGCTGGAGGAGATCGCGATCGAGGACGCGAGGGAGGCGTTGGCCGAGGAACGTGCCGCGTCGACCGAAGCCTCGTCGGTGGTCCCCGAGCACGCGGTGAGCGCGACGAGGGCCGTGAGGCAGGCGGTGGCCGTGGCGGCCCTGGCGAAAAGTGTGGAAGACATCACCATCTACATACCATCAATCGCCGCGCTGATCCGGCCCAGCAGGCCACGCATCATCGTGGTGTCCCGGCTCGCGGCCCCGGCGACCGGTGTGGCGTGGTGCAGCAGATCGCGGACGAAGGCGCTGACGCTGCGTTCGTCGCCGAGGTCGATGTCGGTCACCTGGGCGTGTGCGGTGGCCACCACGTCCTCGGGTTGGGGCACGGCTTCGCCCAGGTCGGCGCGATAGATCTCGATGGTCAACGTGGCGCCGCGGGTGCGGAAGACGAAAGGGCGCCCGTCTTCGGTGGTCCCGAAGCCGTGGGCGAACGGTCCGACGGAGATGTCATCGATGCCGAAACCCGCTGGTGTCATCGTGGCGATCTCCTGCCGTTGCTCGGCCATCAATTGTCGACGCGTCAACAGTAACCCGCGTCACCGACACCGCCGACGGCCCCACCCGGTCGGAGCTACTGGTGAGTCATCATGGTCAGATGGTGATCAGCGGTCACCTCGTGCGGAATGAAGGAGTTCGGTGCATGCGCCCTCGCGGCTCGCTCGCCTCAGCGTTTCTCGGCGCGGCGGCACTGGTGGTGCTGACGGGATGTGCCGGTGACGACGGCGGTCCCGACGTACCGACCAGGGAACCCGCCACCGCGGCGGTCTCCCCCGCCACCACCGGCTCCCCCGCGGGTCAGGTGCTGCCCGCCCCCGCCACCGCGGCGCTGCTCGCCGAACGCTCGACCGGTCGCGTCGCCGCCCTCGACACCGCGGGCACCACACTCACACTGATCGACCCCGCGGCGCCCACCGCCCCGCGCACGGTCACGCTGCCCGCCGCGGGCGTCACGCTGGCCCAGGGCGCTCCGGGCGAGATCCTGGTGGCCGCCCAGGGCCGTGTCCTGCGTGTCGACGCGGCGACGGGCGCGGTCACCGAGACCGCCGTCGACGGCGATGTGCGCAGTGTGCAAACACGCAGCGACGGCACGCTCGTCGTCGGTACGGCCGCCGGCACGGTGCGTGTGCTGGCCGCCGACGGCACCGTGACGCGCACGGTCACCGGCCTGGTCTCGGCCGACGCCATCGCGGTCACCGGTGACGACATCACCGTCCTCGACCGGAAGCAGACCGCCGTGGTCAGCGTGCGCGACGACGCGCTGGGCCTGATGCTGCGCGCCGGTGACGGCGCCACCAACCTGGTCACCGACCCGCACGGACGCATCGTCGTCACCGACACCGCGGGCGGTGAACTGCTGGTCTACTCGGCCGGTCCGCTCGTGCTGCGGCAGCGTTTCCCGGTACCATCATCGCCTTACGCGCTCGCCTACGATCCGCGTTCCGACACGGTGTGGGTGACCCGCACGCAGAGCAACGAGGTCGTCGGCTACGACCTGTCGACGGGCATCGGTGTCGAGGTCGGACGCTTCCCGACGCTGCGCCAGCCCGACGCGGTGACCGTCGACGAACGCACCGGCGACCTGTACGTGGCCTCGGCCGCGGGCGACGGTCTGCAGCGGATCGGCGCGGACGAGCGGAAGAGAGGGCAGTGATGGCCACCAAGCCTCGCGGTTCGCGCTCGGCGATCCCGCCGAGCTGGGAAACCAGCAACGACGACTACGAGTACGTGCCACTGCGGCTGCCGCCCGACGTCACCCGGGTCACCGCCTCCATGCGGCTGGCCATCCAGGCCGAATTCGGCGGGTGGGAACTGTCTCGGGTCCGCGCCTACACCGACGGCAGCCGCCGGGTGTTGTTGCGCCGCCGCAAGAACGCCGTCCTCCCTGTGCCCGAACCCGGATTGTGAGCCGACCCATGTACGCCCTGTTGTTACGCCTGATGTTCCTGATCCCGCCGGAGCGGGTGCACCACCTGGTGTTCGCGACCCTGCGGTTCGCGACCTGGTTCCCGCCCACCCGGTGGCTGGTCCGCAAGCTGACTGTCGTCGAGGATCCGATCCTGGCGACCACCGCCTTCGGCGTCGACTTCGCCGCCCCGCTGGGCCTGGCCGCCGGGTTCGACAAGAACGCCGACGGCGCGAACACCTGGGGTTCGCTGGGCTTCGGTTTCGCCGAGATCGGCACCGTCACCGCGCACGCGCAGCCGGGTAACCCGGCCCCGCGCCTGTTCCGGCTCCCCGCCGACCACGGCCTGATCAACCGCATGGGCTTCAACAACCACGGTGCCGCCGCGGCCGCCGCCCGGCTGCACGGCGCGCGTCCGACGGTCCCGATCGGGGCCAATATCGGCAAGACCAAGGTGGTCGAGCCCGAGGCCGCCGCGGCCGACTACGCCACCAGCGCGCGGCTGCTCGGCCCGCTGGCCGACTTCGTCGTGGTCAATGTGTCCTCCCCCAACACGCCGGGTCTGCGTGATCTGCAGGCGGTCGAATCGCTGCGCCCGATCCTGCAGGCGGTGCTCGATTGTGTGTCGGTGCCGGTGCTGGTGAAGATCGCCCCCGACCTGTCCGACGAGGATGTCGACGCCGTCGCCGATCTGGCCGTCGAGCTCGGTCTGGCCGGCATCGTCGCCACCAACACCACGATCCGCCGCGACGGTCTGCGCACCCCGGCCGCCGAGGTCGAGGCCATGGGCGCCGGTGGGCTGTCCGGCGCGCCGGTGGCCGATCGCTCGCTCGAGGTGCTGCGCCGCCTGTACGCGCGCGTCGGTGACAAGGTGGTGCTGATCTCCGTCGGTGGCATCGAGACCGCCGAGCAGGCGTGGGAGCGCATTCTCGCCGGTGCCACGCTGCTGCAGGGCTACACGGGCTTCATCTACGGCGGCCTGTTCTGGACCACCCGCATCCACCGTGGCATCGCGGCGAACCTGCGGGCGGGCGGATTCCGGTCGCTGGCCGAGGCGGTCGGCGCGGAGCACCGCGCGCACTCGGCCTGAGTTATCCGAAGTAGACCCGGCGGGTCGCGTTACCGTGCCCGAACAGCTCGGGCGCGGTGCGCGGGCCCGCCGGTGCCGTCTGCGCGGCCAGTGCCGCCGGGTCGCCGTCGAAGCGTTCGAGCATCCGCTTGTAGAGCCGGATGATGGCCTGTTCCCACACGATGCCGAGCGTGTCGGCGTAGGCGTTGATCTGCGCGTGCGCCATGCGGTCGTGGGTGGCGTCCACGTCGCTGAGCAGTTCGTCGAGCTGCATTCCCGCGAAAGCCTGTTCGCGGGTGAGCGCGCGCTCGGGCAGCCAGCTGAGGACCCAGACCTCCGGTCCGGCGCCCACGCGTTCGGCGTATTCGGGGCTGCGGGTGCTGCGCATGTCGTTCGGGGTGAGGTGGATGGTCATCGGACACCTCCGATTTTCCCTGAGGGGAGCGGTGGCTCCCGGGTGAATGCCCACTTCCAGTGTGGCATTTGCCCTTCACTGCGGTCAATTGCCGTTGTAAGTTGGTAATTGCCCGAACAGCGGGTCGCTAAACAACTTTCGTGTCGACTCTGGGAGGCCGGTCGCGTGCCGATGGTTCCGCAGGACCCCCGCACGGACGTGGTGCGCGCCATTCTCGCGCGCCTGGGCAAATTCTCCGGTGTCAGCGCGGATCGGTTGCGGCACACCGAGATCGGGGCCGCGCCGATTCTCGAGCTGCCGGTGGTCACGCGCTACGCGCAGCACGCCGGGATCGCCCCGGAGGACGCCGTGCTGCCGGTGCTGCGGGAAGCCGCCCGGCAATTGCCGCCGAGCCAGCTGCTCATCGCCGACGCGACGCTGGTCCTCGGACTGCTCCGGGACCCGGCGATCGCGGGCGTCGACCCGGCCGCGCTCTACGCGGTCAATCTCGGCGCCCGCCGAATCCACCTGGCACAGCAGTGGAACCAGCTGCACACCGCGCTCGGCGCGACGACGATTCCCGACGCGCCCACCGTCAAACGCCTGCGATCCAGCGCCGAACGCGAGGCACTCACCGCGCTGGCCGCGCTGCTCACCACGGGAACGGCACCCGAACCCGCCACCGGATCCGCCGCGCCGCCGCCGCTGTCGGCCGAGGTGGTCACCGTCGTCGGTGACGCGGTGATCGACCATCTCTATCGCGTGGACACCTTCCCCGGCGAGAACTCCCCCGTCGGCGGCACCTTCGCCGGGGCGCCCGGCGGCAAGGGCCTCAACCGGGCGGTGGCCGCGGCGCGGCTCGGGCTCGATGTGCGGCTGCTGGCCGCCATCGGCGCCGACGACAACGGTCAGCAGATCCGCGACCTGCTCGCCCGGCACCGCATCGGCGAGGCGCTGGTCAAGGTGGTGCCGAACGCCGCGACGCTGGTCACCGCCGTGATCATGACCCCGAGCGGCGAGGTCAGGCTGATCGGCTGCCGGGACCCGCACGTGCAGCTGAGCACCGAGGACCTCGACACCGAGTCGGTGCGCGCGACACTGGCCGCGTCGTCGGTGGTCGTGCTCACCTTCGAACAGCCCGCCCCGATCCTCGAGCACCTGCTCGCACAGCTGCGCGCGCTGCCCGAGCGTCCCCACGTGATCGTCTGCGCGACACCGAGTCTGGCCGCACCGCAGAGCCTCTACATGTATCTCGACGTGGTGGATCATCTCGTCGGATCGAGCACCGAGCTCGACGCGCTGCTGCCCGAGGTGCACACCGCCTCCCCCGCCGACACCGCCCGCAGGCTGCGCGGTCTCGGCGTGTCGGTGGTCTGCGCGGTGGACGGTTTCGCCTGCACGGTCTATTCCGAGGACGACG
This sequence comes from Nocardia sp. NPDC056064, assembly GCF_042266925.1. Classification (NCBI taxonomy): domain Bacteria; kingdom Bacillati; phylum Actinomycetota; class Actinomycetes; order Mycobacteriales; family Nocardiaceae; genus Nocardia; species Nocardia sp. NPDC056064. The sequence goes on from NZ_JBHJWO010000001.1 coordinate 851,170, forward strand.
ACATCGTCGTCGACCACTTCCCCCAGGTGCTCAAGGCCGCCGTCGGCGCGGCCGCCGCCTTCGCCGCCGCACTGGCCGCGCGGGTGGTGGGCTCCGGTGGCGCGCTGACGATTCCGGACTACGTGTGGTGTACCGCGGCCATGTTGCCGACACAGAAGCTCGGGGTGGTCTCGACGGTGTTTCCCGACGTCGCCGAGGTGGATCGGGTCGTGCACGTGTACGCGGGCGCCGTTCACCCGGACGTGACACCCGGTTGACCTGTCCGGCGACACTCCGGGAGTAGAGTCGCGCCGTTGCCTTGCCCCTACTGTCCACGCGCCGCCCGGTGCCGGAACAGCCCTCGGAGGAGCGCTTGACGATCATCGAGTCCGTCCCGCACACACCGGATGCGGTGCCGGGACGCGGCGTTGAGGATCTGCGGCCGGATCACCTGTTCAGCCGCAACGGCACCCAGCTGCGGGTGCGGGTACACGCGCTCGACAGCGACACCGACGGCGGCCATCTGCTCGTGTTCGGTGAGCTCGGCGAGCGGCCGCTGGTGCGGGTGCACTCGCGTTGCCTCTACGGTGACGCGCTCGGCTCCGACGACTGCGACTGCGGCCCGGAGCTGGCGCTGTCGATGGACCGCATCCAGGCCGAGGGCGGCGGTGTGCTGGTCTACCTCGAGCAGGAGGGCCGCGGCGCGGGCCTGCTGTGGAAGGCGATCGGCTATCGCGCCAGCGAGCAGTACGGCATCGACACCTTCGCCAGCTACGAGCGGCTCGGCCTGGACCCCGATGCCCGCCGCTACGAGCACGTGGCCAAGGCGCTGCTCGATCTGGGCATCCATCAGGTGCGGCTGCTCACCAACAATCCGGAGAAGCTGCGCGCGCTGGCCGAGGCGGGGATCGCCGTCGAGGTGATCCCCCTGGCCATCCAGTTGCGCACCGACCGCGGCCGCCGGTATCTGGACGCCAAGATCCGGCACCGCAAGCACATGATCCCCCGCGATTTCGCGCCGTGGGCGCCGCAGTATTCGGCGTCGGCCGAGGTCGCGGCGGTGCCCGGGCGCCCGTGGTGGGCGCGGTGGCTGCGAGGTTTCCGTCCCGGCGGTCGTGGGTAACCCACGCCACAATCCCGTATGTCCGGTTACGATGAGTGAGCCGCGCCACTGCTGACGCCCATCGCTCGAGACGATGAGACAGTTCCACTCGCATTGGCTCGGTATCCGGCACGGCCTATTCGGGAACAGGGATATGACAGACATCGGTTTCGCGCACGCTTCCGGCGTCACGGTGCACACCGTGCCCGCCGCCTTCCAGCAGACCGCCGCGTTGCGGCCCGACCAGATCGCACTGCGCACGGTCGGGGGCACCCAGGAGATCACCTGGGCGGAGTACGCCACCCGCGTGCGCGCGCTCGCGGCGGGCCTGGCGAAACTCGGTGTGGGACACGGGGACGCGGTCGGGATCATGCTCACCAATCGCCCCGAGTTCAACCTCATCGACACCGCCGCCCTGCACCTGGGCGCCACCCCGTTCTCGGTGTACAACACCAGCTCCGCCGAGCAGATCGCGCACGTGTTCGCCAACGCGGGCAACAAGGTGGTCGTCACCGAGCAGGCGTTCCTGGACGTCATCCGGGAGGCCGGCGGCGAGATCGAGCACACCGTGCTCGTCGACGGCACCGCCGCGGGCACCATCACCCTCGCCGAGCTCGAGGCCGACCCGGCCGCCGATTTCGACTTCGACGCCGCCTGGCAGGCCGTGCAGCCGGGTGACCTGGCGACGCTGATCTACACCTCCGGCACCACCGGCCCGTCCAAGGGTGTCGAGCTCACCCAGACCAATGTGATCGCCCAGGTCGTCGGCCTGGTCTCGGGCCCGCTGCCGGTCGGTTTCGACGACCGCGCGGTGTCCTACCTGCCCGCCGCGCACGTCGCCGACCGCATCTCCGCGCACGCGATGAGCCTGCTCACCGGCATCCAGATCACCACGGTGCCCGACCCGCGCGAGATCGCCGCCGCGCTGCCCGACGCCCGTCCCACGGTGTTCTTCGGTGTGCCCCGGGTGTGGCAGAAGATCAAGGCCGGTATCGAGAACAAGCTCGCCGTGGAGCCGAGCCCGGTGAAGAAGGCGCTGGCCAACTGGTCGATCGGCGTGGGTGTCGCGCAGGCCAAGGCCAAGCTGTCCGGCGAGGGCGGCTCGGTGCTGCTGGGTGTGCAGCACAAGATCGCCGACACGCTGGTGCTGTCGAAGCTGCGCGAGGCGCTGGGCTTCGCCGAACTGAAGGTGGCCGCCTCGGGTGCGGCGCCGGTGCCGCCGGAGACCCTGGAGTACTTCCTCGGCCTCGGGTTCGCCGTCAGCGAGGTGTGGGGCATGTCGGAGACCACCGGTGTGGGCACCTACACCGAGATCGACAAGCCGCGGCCCGGTTCGGTCGGCCGGGTGATGGAGGGCTGCGAGCTGCGGCTGGACTCCGACGGTGAGGTGCTGCTGCGCGGTCCAATCGTCACCCCGGGCTACCGCAACATGCCCGACAAGACCGCCGAGGCCATCGACGACGCGGGCTGGCTGCACACCGGTGACATCGGCACCCTCGACGCCGACGGCTACCTGCGCATCGTGGACCGCAAGAAGGAGCTCATCATCAGCGAGGCGGGCAAGAACATCGCCCCGTCCAATATCGAGAACGCAATGAAGGCGGCCTCGTCGATGATCGGTCAGGCCGTCGCCATCGGTGAGGCCAAGCCCTACATCACCGCGCTGATCATGCTCGACCCCGATGTCGCCGCGTTGCGCGCCAAGGAGTTCGGCGCCACCGACGCCACCCACGCCGAGCTGGCCCGGCGCAAGGAGATCGTCGACGAGGTGCGCGAGGCCGTGCTCGCGGGTAACCGCAAGCTGTCGCGGGTGGAGCAGATCAAGCGCTTCGTCGTGGTGGAGACGCTGTGGGAGCCCGGTGGCGACGAGCTCACCCCGAAGATGTCGCTCAAGCGCACGCCGATCGCGAACAAGTACGCCGAGACGATCGAGGCGCTCTACGCGGCGACGCCGCCGGAGCACGTCGTCAACGTGAAGTAACCGACCGTCGACAGTGGCCCCGGACGAAGTACCGTCCGGGGCCACTGTCGTTGTGGTTCAGCGCTCTTCGTAGGTGCCGATCAGGGTGGCCCTGCCGAGGGTGTGGAAGAACAGGTTGAAGCCGAGGAACGCGGGCGCGGCGTCCGGCCCGACCTCGAGTTCGGGCACGTCGACCGCGTGCACCACCACGTAGTAGCGGTGCGGTCCGTGGCCCTTGGGCGGCGAGGCGCCGACGAATCCGGGGAACCCGCCGTCGTTGCGCAGGGTCACCGTGCCGGCGGGCAGCGTGCCGCCCTCGCTGCCCGCGCCGCTGTCCAGCGAGGTCACCGAGGCCGGGATGTTCGCCACGGCCCAGTGCCAGAAGCCGGAGGCGGTGGGCGCGTCGGGATCGAAGACGGTCACCGCGAAACTCTGCGTGCCCTCGGGGAATCCGGACCAGCTCAGCTGCGGCGAGATGTCCTTGCCGCCCGATCCGAACACGCCCGACACCTGGTCGTTGGCCAGTGGCTGCCCGTCGGTGATGTCGGCGGAGGTGACGGTGAAGGAGGGCACCTGCGGCAGTGCGTCATAGGGGTTGTAGCTCATGGAGACCTCTCGGAGTGGTGGTCGATCAGCTGTGCAGAAGGAAATGTTCCAGTACCCGGGTGCCGAATTCCAGTGAGTGCACCGGCACCCGCTCGTCCACCCCGTGGAACAGGGCGGTGAAGTCCAGGTCCGGCGGCAGCTGCAACGGCGCGAAACCGAAGCAGCGGATGCCCAGTCGCGCGAAGGCTTTCGCGTCGGTGCCGCCGGAGAGCATGTAGGGCACGGTGCGGCCCTGCGGGTCGTTGGCGAGGACGGCGTCGTTCATGGCGTCGACGAGGTGACCGTCGAAGGTGGTCTCGTAGGAGTCGAGTTTGGTGATCCACTCGCGCTCCACGTCGGGGCCGATCAGTTCGTCGACCTCGCGTTCGAAGGCGGCCTGCCTGCCGGGCACCACCCGGCAGTCCACCACAGCCTCGGCGGTCTGCGGGATCACATTGGCCTTGTAGCCCGCCGACAGCATGGTCGGGTTGGCGGTGTCGCGCAGGGTGGCGCCGATGATGCGCGAGATGGTGCCGAGCTTGGCGAGCTGGCCCTCGATGTCGGGGCTGTGCGGGTCGAATTCGAGCCCGGACTCCTCGCTCACCGCGGCGAGGAATTCGGCCACCGAGTCCGAGAGCACCAGCGGGAAGGTGTGTTTGCCCAGCCGGGCGACCGCTTCGGCCAGGATGGTGACCGCGTTGTCCTCGTGCAGGAACGAGCCGTGACCGGCGCGGGCCTTGGCGCGCAACCGCATCCAGCCCAGGCCCTTCTCCGCGGTCTCCACCAGGTAGAGCCTGCGTTCGGTGCCGTCGGGGCGGGGCACGGTCAGCGAGAACCCGCCGACCTCACCGACCGCCTCGGTGATGCCGTCGAACAGGTCGGGCCGGTTGTCGACCAGCCACTGCGAGCCCCACCGGCCGCCGTTCTCCTCGTCGGCCAGGAACGCGAACACCAGGTCGCGCGGGGGCACGGTGCCCTCGGCCTTGAACTGGCGGGCCAGGGCCAGGGTCATCCCGACCATGTCCTTCATGTCGATCGCGCCGCGGCCCCACACGTATCCGTCGCGGACCGCGCCCGAGAACGGGTGCACACTCCAGTCCGCGGCCTCGGCGGGCACCACGTCCAGGTGCCCGTGGATCATCAGCGCGCCACGGCTCGAATCCGCGCCCTTCAGCCGCGCGAACACATTGCCGCGCCCCGGTGCGCCCGATTCGACGTATTCGGTCTCGTAGCCGACGTCCTGTAGCTGCTGGGCCACCCATTCGGCGCATTCGCGCTCGCCCTTGGTGGTGGCGAGCTCGCCGGTGTTGGAGGTGTCGAACCGGATCAGCGTGCTGACCAGCTCCACCACCTCGTCCACCGCGCGGGACCGACCGTTCGAACCAGAATTCTCGCCAGATGCCGACACGTCCCTTTCCTACCACTGTCCGGCCCCACCCCGCGCCACCTCCCCGGACTCGCACCGATTCGCCGCTGCTCGCCGCACCGCGCGACTACGACTCGCGGTGAGCGCAATTCCCCGGTCGGGCCACCGAATTCGCCGCGCGTGCGGCGTGCGTGGTTGGCTGACACGGTGAGATCGCGCGGTGTCCGGATCGGAGCCACTCTGCTGGCGGGAGCCGCGACGCTGGCCGGCGCGGCCGGGGTCGCGCTGCATTTCGTCGGCTGGGCGGTGGAGCCGCTGGTGCTGGCCGCGTCCGCCGCGCCGTATCTGATGTGCGGCGCGGTGCTCGGAACGGCCGGATTCGCGGTGACGCGGCAGTGGGTCGCGACCGGCGCGGCCGCGCTGGTGGCGGTGATCGGTTTCGCGACGCAGGCGCCCCTGTACATCGCCGACGGCGCGGACGGTGCCGGGGTCGCGATCACGGCGATGCAGGCCAATCTGCTCTTCGACGGCGCCGACCCGTCCGCGCTGGTCGAGCAGGTACGGGCGCGGGACGTCGCGCTGCTCACCGTCAACGAACTGACCCGCCCGGCGGTGGACGCGCTCGGCCGGGCCGGGCTCGACGAACTGCTGCCGCACCGCTATCTCGCGCCGGGGCAGACCGCGAGTGGGACCGGGATCTGGAGCCGCTATCCACTGTCGGAGACGGTCGAATACGACGGGTTCGTGCTGAACCAGATCTCGGCGACCGCGGCGGTGCCCGAGGTGGGGCCGGTCTCGGTCTACGCGATCCATCCGGTGCCGCCGATCTACGACACCGGTGTCTGGGCCGACGAGCTGACGCGGCTGACGGCGATCATCGAACACGCGCCGACCCGGCGTCCGGTGGTGGTCGGCGGTGATTTCAACGCCACCCACGATCACACCCGGTTCCGGGCGATGACGGCCGGGCGGTATGCCGATGCCGGGGCGCAGGCGGGTGCGGGCAGGCTGGTCACCTATCCGACCGACAAGCGCTTTCCACCGGTGGTCGGTATCGATCACGTGCTTCTCGACGGGGCGCACGCGACCGGGGTCGAGACGGTGGATCTGCCGGGGGCCGATCACCGGGCGCTGGTCGCGCGCATCGTGCTGCATCGAGAACCGTAGTAACCGGCGCACGTCCGTCCGCTGACACGCGACGTCGTGAGCGATCCGGGTACTCGGATGTCGTTACGAAACAGGTGGCACGCTGTCGACACGTGTCGTCACCGTCGCACCTCGGGTGGACGCTTCGCTCACCACCGCCTCGATGCGGGCGGCCATCGCCCGGCCCGCCGCGTGGAGGGGTTCGGTGGATCGCAGCGTGCGGCCGAGGATGAACGCCCCTTCCAGTGTGGTCAGGATCGCCACGATCAGGTCGCGGGCCGCCGGGCCCGGCAGTCCGCGGGCGTGGAAATAGGCCGTGCCCTTCTCGATCCAGTCCCGCATCACCTCGGCGGCCGCCTCGCGCAGGAGCGGTTCGCTGTCGGCGATCTCCCCGGCCACCGTGCCGACCGGGCACATGTTCATCCAGCCGGATTCCTCGAGCGTGCGCGCGGCCTCGGTGAAGGCGGCGGGCACCGCGACGCGCAGATCCTCGTGCGGGTCCATCAGCAGGGGCAGCAGCTGGATGTAGGCGGCGCCCGAGGTGCGCAGCGCTTCGGCGGCGATCTGCACCTTGCCGTGCGGGAAGTGGTGATACAGCGAACCCATCGGAGCCTGTGCCGCCGCGGTGATCTGTTTGACGGTGATCGCGCTGTAGCCGTGCACACGCAGCAGTTCGCTCACCGCGACGACCAGCCGTTCCCGCGTGGTCGTTGACATCCGCTCGCTCACCGTTCCAGACTAGAGCATCCGCACTAGAGCGAACGCTCTACTCCGAGGAGGGCACCGTGCCGACCGTCGACATCCCCGCAGGCCGGATCCACTACCGCGAACAGGGCGAGGGCCCGCCGGTGGTCCTGCTGCACGGACTGCTGATGAACCACACGGTGTGGGACGCGGTGATCGACCTGCTGCCCGCCGGGTTCCGATACGTGCTGCCCGATCTGCCTCTCGGCGCGCATCCCGAACCGATGAGGCCCGGCACCGATCTGAGCCTGCGCGGCCTCAACCACCTGATCGCCGATTTCCTCGCCGCCCTGGACCTGCGCGAGGTCACCCTCGTGCATTCCGACTGGGGTGGGGCGCTGTTCCTCACCGCGTACGGCCTCGACGAGCGCGTCGGCCGGATCGTCGTGTTCCCGTGCGAGGCGTTCGGCAACTTCCCGCCCGGCCTGCCGGGCAAGTCGGCGACCCTGGCCGCGTACCTGCCCGGCGGTGTGAGCCTGGCCCTGCGCCAGCTGCGGGTGCCGTGGCTGCGCCGGACGCCCCCGCTGTTCGGCTGGATGGCCAAGTACCCGATCCCCGACGACCTCGTCCACGGCTGGACCGAGCCCGGCCTGCGTCAGCCGGCCATCCGCGCCGATGTGCTCGCCTACATGCGCTCGAGCCGTCACAAGGCCGACCTCGTCGCCGACACCGAAGCCCTCCGGAACTTCTCCGGCGAGGCGCTCGTCCTCTGGTCCAGCGCGGGCAAGGTCATGCCCCGCGAGCACGGCCGCCGGCTGGCGGCCCTGCTCCCCCACGCCCGGCTGGTCGAGATCGACGACGCCTACGTCCTGTCCATGCTGGACCGGCCGCGAGCCGTCGCCGCGGCCGTCACCGAATTCCTCACCACCACCGGCGCGCGCCGATAGCGTTGCCGTACACGCGGTCTCACCGCAGATCAGGTCTGCTGGAGTGGTTCGTAGACCTCCGCCCCGAGCCCGAAAGTCCAGGCGACGCCCTCGCGGGCGGTGCGGGTGGCCGGCGGGACGCGCAGCCAATAGGTGCGGTGGGTGCCGTCCGGTTCCGGGGTGGAGTTGACGACTTCGACCATCACCACGTCCTCGTCACCCACGAGCGCGATCCGCCACAGGACACCGGTCTCGTCGCGATGCACCGGACGCGCGTCCGATTCGGTGAGATACCGGTCGTAGCCGTAGTACTCGAGCATCACCCGGCGCAGTTCGGCGTTCTCCTCGTCCCGGATGCGCTGCGGGGTCAGGGTGCGCAGGCTGTCGAGGAACGCGGCGGTGACCGGCATGCCGCGCCAGGCGTGCAGGGCGAAGCCGTCGGCGTAGGCGAGGGCCGGACCGTCGCCGTTGTCGAGGCGGCCGGCTTCGTCGCGGTGCAGTTCGAGTGGACGCTCGGTGAGCACGGCGACCTTCTCGTAGGGCCACCACCAGCCCGCCTGTGTCGCCACGGCGGCCAGGCCGTCGAGCGGGTTGCCGGGCCGGGTGTCGTAGGCGCTGAGCCAGGCGGCGTCGTGTTGACCGAGCACGGCGTCGAGCAGCAGGAGCCGGACCTGCTGCTCCCGGCGGGGATCTCCGTCGGCGACCGCTTCGATCACCCCGGTCCGTAGACGTTCGACCACGGCGTTGGTGGACTCCCACAGGTCCGCGCCGGTCGCACGCCAGTGCGCGCCGTAGCCCTCGGCGCCCAGCTCGGCGTGCAGCCGCGCCCGCTCGGCCGACCAGGGACCGTTGCGTATCGCGTCGCGGACGGACGGGCCGGTCGCCTGCCCCTCCGACAGCAGGCGCACCGCCGCGGGCGGCGAAGCGGCCCACAGGATCCGGTCCGGTTCGGCCAGTCCGGCGCGGGTGTAGGCCAGCCGCACACCCGCCTCCGCGGCGGCCCGGTCACCGGCACCGGTCGCGGCGGCCACCGCGCGCCAGTCGCGTGAGTTCGTCGTCGTGCTCATCAGTCCGCCACCACCCGCACCGAACCGGGCACGTACTCGCGTTGCCGGATCACCCGGAACCACCCCTTCGGCAAGGCGATCGGCGCGTGTTCCTCGTGGACGACCCGCCCGCCCGTCGGCAGATGCAGCAGCAGCGGGCCGAACACGCTCGCCTCCCGGATCAGGGTGCCCGGGCCGGGAATCGCGTGCGCGTGCCCGGTCACCTCACCCAGTGCCAGCACCAGTCGTCCTCTGCTGTCGCGTGATTCGCCGCGCGCCGTGTGCGCGGCGGCGGGCACCGCGTCCTCGGCCAGCGGCACGATCAGCACATCACCCTGTCAGTACATGTCGTCCTCCCCGTCGCGGCCCTCGTGGGCCTGTCGTGCGCTCGACCGTAGCGACGGCCACCGACAACCCGGCCCGGGCGCGGAAGCTGTCGGTGCCCCTTGATAGAAACGCTGCTGTCACCACCGGGGCGGCACGTCGACAAGGGGCGGGAATTCATGAACACAGGAATACATCTCGACGCATGGGGCGGCCTGCCCACCCATCCTTTCCCCGTGCTGGACGAGGAAACCGACGAGGCCGACCGCGCCGCGGCGATGCGCGAGCTGCCCGCGGCCGACGAGGTGGCGTGGCGCATCACGGTGAGCTGCGACGAGCCCGAGGAGACCTGGACCGAGGCGTTCGACCGGTTCCTCGAGACCGTCGATCCCGGCCGGGTCCGGGCGCTGGTCATCGGCTGCTGGCCGGAGGCCTACGACAGCGGTCCCGACGAGATCTTCGCGGCGATCGTGGCCGCGAAGGCCCGGTTCACCAGCTTGCGAGCGGTGTTCGTCGGTGACATACACTCCGAGGAATGCGAGATCTCCTGGATCAACCAGGGCCGGGTGAGCACGCTGCTGGAAGCGTTTCCGGCACTGGAGGAGTTCGGTGTGCGCGGCGGGCAGAATCTCGATTTCTCCGCCGTGCGCCACGAGAATCTGCGCCGGCTCGTCGTCCAGGCCGGCGGGCTGCCCGCCGAGGCCGTGCGCGGGGTGGCGGGCTGTGAGCTGCCCGCCCTGGTCGATCTCGAATTGTGGCTGGGTACCTCCGATTACGGCGGCGACAGCGATCTCGACGATCTGGCCCCGATCCTGGCGGGTGACCGGCTGCCGCGGCTCACCCGGCTGGCTTTGCGCAACAGCGAGATCCAGGACGCGATCTGCACTGCGGTGGCCTCGGCTCCGGTGGTGGCCCGGCTCGACGAGCTGGACCTGTCGATGGGTGTGCTCACCGACGACGGCATCGTCGCCCTGCTCGGCGGGCAGCCACTCGATCACCTGAAGTCGCTGGACCTGCGCCACAACTATGTGAGCGCCGAGATCGGCGCCCGGCTCACCGCCACCCTCGCCGGTGTCAGCGTGGATCTCGACGCCGCCGACGCCTACAGCTACGAGGACGGCGACAACGTCTGGCGTTACGTCTCCGTCGCCGAGTGAGTTCCGGTGCGTTGGGTGGTGGTCGGCAATGCCGAGAATCGGCGGGTCGAGCTGTTCGCCGCGGCGGCTCGTGCCGCCGGGCAGCCCGCACCCCGGATCGTCACCTGGCAGCGGGTGCTCACCGAGGGCGGCCACACGTTCGCCGACGACGAGATCGTCCGGCTCGAGTCGCCGGGTGAGAACCCGGCGGTGGACGCGCGGCTGCGTGGTGTGCACGAGCCGACCCGCGTGGAGGGTTCGGCACGCTGGTACACGAACTTCCTCGCCGCCGTCGGCTCGCTGCGCGGCGGTGTGCGTCTCGACGACCCGGACGAGCTGGCCGTGCTGTTCGACAAGCGGCTCTGCCACTCCCGGCTGGCGGCCGCCGGGGTCCCGGTCCCGCCCGCACCGGCGACCGGTCCGGTGCGGGGCTGGTCCGACGTGAAAGCGGCACTGCGCGAGGCCGGGATGCGGCGGGTGTTCGTCAAGCTCGCCCATGGCTCCTCGGCCTCGGGGGTGCTGGCCGTCGAGTCCACGGCCTCCGGTCGCTGGCAGGCGACCACTTCGGTGGAGATCGGCGCGGACGGCGCCCTGCACAATTCGCTGCGGGTCCGGCGCTATCGCGACGAGCGCGTGATCGCGGGGATCGTGGACCGGCTCGCACCCGACGGCCTGCACATCGAGCGCTGGATTCCCAAGGCGGCGCTCGACGGGCGCACCGCCGACCTGCGGGTGGTGGTGATCGGTGGCCGGGCCACCCATGTCGTGGTGCGCACCAGCCGGGCCCCGCTGACCAATCTGCATCTCGGTGGCACCCGCGGGGAACTGGCCGCGGCGCGGGCCGCCGCGGGTGAGCGCTGGGCGGCGGCGCTGGCCGTCTGTGAGCGCGCCGCCGCCTGTTTCCCCGGCACGCTGTGCGTCGGTGTCGACCTGCTGCCCGGCCTCGGCTGGCGGCGGTTCACCGTGGGTGAGGTCAACGCCTTCGGCGACCTGCTGCCCGGTCTCACCGGTCTCCCCGCGACACCCGCCGAGGGCCTCGACACCTACGCGGCACAGCTGGCCGCCGCACCCCACTTCCGCACCGCGACCTCGCGACCGGCCACGATCGGACTGCTCTCATGACCGAACCCCTCCTACCCCACCCGGACATGTCCGAGGTCGTCGGCCGCGACGACCTGCTCTTGCTCACCCTCGACACCCTGCGCTACGACGTGGCAGTCGAACTGGCGGCGACGGGCCGCCTCCCCCACCTGGCCGCCCATCTCCCCGGGGGACGCTGGCAGCGCAGGCACGCGCCCGGCAGTTTCACCTACGCCTCGCATCAGGCCATCTTCGCCGGATTCCTGCCCACGCCCGCGGCGCCCGGCCCGCATCCGCGCCTGTTCGCCGCGCGCTTCGCCGGTAGTGAGACGACCGCGGAGGGCACCTTCGTCTTCGACGAACCCGATCTGGTGACGGCGCTGGCCGCCCGCGGCTATCACACGGTGTGCATCGGCGGGGTCGGCTTCTTCAACAAGCAGGGCGCGCTGGGCAGTGTGCTGCCGGGCCTGTTCGCCGAGAGTCATTGGGAACCGGAGTTCTCCGTGGCCTCACCCACCTCGTTCGAATCCCAGGTGGCGCGGGCCGAACAGGCGCTCGCCGTGGTGCCCGGCGAGCAGCGGGTGTTCCTGTTCGTCAATGCCTCGGCCCTGCATCAGCCGAACTGGTTCCACCTGCCCGGTGCCACCCGCGATGCCGGGGACAGCCGCGAAACCCATGCCGCCGCACTGGAATACATCGACGCCCACATCGGGCGGCTGTTCGCGGCGATGCGCTCGCGGCGCCGGTGCTTCGCGATCGTGTGTTCCGACCACGGCACCACCTATGGCGAGGACGGCTACACCGGGCATCGGCTCGGCCACGAGAGCGTGTGGACGGTGCCCTACAGCCACTTCTTCCTGGAGCCGACCACATGATCGACACCCTGCCCCGGCCGTACCAGAACTACGTCTACGCCTATCCGCACAAGACCGCCTACCGGCCGCTGCCGGACCGGCCCGCCCTGTCGCAGGTGTGGGCGGGTGAATCCCGGTCGGCGCTGTCGCTGTATCTGCACATCCCGTTCTGCGAGGTGCGCTGCGGCTTCTGCAATCTGTTCACCCGGGTCGGCGCGCCCGACGGCCTGACCGGACGCTATCTCGACGCGCTGACCCGGCAGGCCGGCGCCGTGCGCGCGGCACTGGGCGACGCCGAGCGGCCACGGTTCGCCAATGCCGCCTTCGGCGGCGGCACCCCGACCTTTCTCGACGCCGCCGAGCTGACCCGGCTGTGCGATATCGCCGAAGGGATCATGGGCGCCGACCTGCGCGCGATCCCGCTCTCGGTGGAGGCGTCCCCGTCGACCTCCACCGCCGACCGGCTCTCCGTGCTCGCCGAACGCGGGGCGACGCGGCTGAGTCTCGGGGTGCAGAGCTTCATCGACGAGGAGGCGCGGGCGGCGGTGCGGCCGCAGCGCCGCGCCGAGGTCGAAGCGGCACTGGGCCGTATCCGCGACGCGGGCATTCCGGTGCTCAATATCGACCTGATCTACGGCATCGACGGCCAGACCGCGGCCAGCTGGCAGTACTCCCTGGACGCGGCGCTGGCGTGGCGGCCCGAGGAGATCTACCTCTATCCGCTCTACGTCCGCCCGCTGACCGGGCTGGCCCGGCACGCCGATCCCGATGTCGCCGAACAGGAATGGGACCGCGAGCGGCTCGCGCGCTACGCGCAGGGCCGCGACCACCTGCTCGCCGCGGGCTACGAGCAGGTGTCGATGCGGATGTTCCGCCGCCGCGACGCACCTCCACAGGGCCCCGACGACTACGCCTGCCAGACCGACGGCATGATCGGCCTGGGCTGTGGGGCCCGCTCCTACACCTCGCGGCTGCACTACTCCTTCGACTACGCCGTCGACCTGCGCGAGGTCCGCGGCATCATCGACAGTTACGTCGCCACCACGGATTTCGGGTCGGCCGTGCATGGGCGGGCCATCGACGCCGACGAAGCCGCGCGCCGTCATCTGCTCCAGTCGCTCCTGCAGGCCGAGGGCCTGCCGGTGGCCGACTACCAGCGCCGCTTCGGCACCGACCCGTGGGACGACTTCGGTCCCCAACTGCACACCCTGGCCGACCGCGGCTGGTTGACCGGCACCGGCACCGACCTGCTGCGCCTGTCGGCCGAGGGCCTGGCCTATTCCGATGCCATCGGCCCCGATTTCTTCTCCCCCGACGTGCGCGCCGCGATGGCCGCCTACGAGTTGCGCTGATGGACCTGACGATCCTCTACCGCGGCCCGCTGGCCTCCTGCGACTACGACTGCCCCTACTGCCCGTTCGCCAAACGGCGCGACAGCACCGAACAGCTCCGGGCCGACCGCGCGGCCCTGCACCGCTTCACCGAGTGGGCCCGCGCCCAGACCGGCGACCGGCTGTCGGTGCTGTTCACGCCGTGGGGCGAAGGGCTGGTGCGGTCGTGGTACCGGCGGGCGCTGGTCGAACTCTCCCATCAGCCGCACATCGACCGGGTCGCCATCCAGACCAATCTCAGCGGCCGCGTCGACTGGATCGCCGAGGCCGACCCCGCCACCCTGGCCCTGTGGTGCACCTACCACCCCGGCCAGACCCCGTACCGCCGGTTTCTCGACAAGGCCGAACGCCTGGCGGCGGCCGGAACCCGGTTCAGCGTCGGCATCGTCGGGCTGCCCGAGCATCTCGACCACGCCCGCCGCCTGCGCGCCGACCTGCCCGAGCACGTCTACCTCTGGGTGAACGCGGCCGAGGGCCACACCTACACCGACGACCAGGCCGCCGACTGGACCGCCGTCGACGAACTGTTCCCGTTCAGCCGCCACCCGCATCGCTCGGCCGGGCTGCCGTGCCGCACCGGCAGTTCGGTGATCTCGGTCGACGGCGAGGGCACCGTCCGCCGCTGCCACTTCGTCCCGGCACCGCTGGGCAATCTCTACGACGGCTCCTACCGTGCCGCCCTCACACCGCGCGCCTGCCCGCTGACGGTGTGCGACTGCCACATCGGCTACGTCCACCTCGAGACCCTGCCGCTCTACGACGTGTTCGCCGGTGGTGTGCTGGAACGGATTCCGGTGCGGGCGGCGCCCGGACACCAGGGTCAAGCGAGTTCGAGTGTCGTGGTCACCGGCGTGACGCCGGTCGACAGGTCCAGCACCGGGCAGTGCGCGTCGACCGCGTGCTGCAGTTCGGCGTAGCGTTCGGCGGTCTCCGGGCCGGTGATCCGCACGCTCACCCGCACCGCCTGGAAACCCGGTCGCACCGAGTCGTCGATGCCGAAGAACCCGCGCACATCCAGATCACCCTCGGCGGTGATCGCGAGATCCTCGACCGTCACGCCCAGGCGCTGGGCCCAGAAGCGGTAGGTCACCACCTGGCAGGAGATCAGCGCCGCCAGGTACACCTCCACCGGATTGGCGTCGGCGTCGGCACCGCCCAGGGTCGGCGGCTCGTCGACCCGGACGGTGTGCGACCGCGCGGTGACCACCGTGCCCACCGTGCCCGCCGGTGTCCCCGACGCCCGGAACACCACCTGCGCCTTGGCCGGATCGGTCGCGACCGCCTGCGCGGTCGCCTCGGAAATCGCGTTCAGATTCTCCAGCTGACTCGTCATGCCCGGACGCTATCGGCGCCGATCCGGCCCCGACACCCTTGTGCTCGCCGTGACCCGAACGCCCGCGACGACCATCGCACAGCATCCGAGACGGGGGTTGGCGGTCAGGCCAGGCGTCGGTCGAACACCTGGGTGCCCGCGCCCGTGGCCGGGTCGACGGTGATCACGCGGAGATCCACGGTGTCCGGGGTCAGGTCCATGACCATGAAGCCCAGCTCGCTCTGGGTGTCGAACAGGGCGGGGTGGGCGGGTCCGGACGCGGAGCCGTGGCCGCCGGAGGTCTTGGCCGCGGCGCCGGAGACGATCTGGCGGGTGCCCTTGGAGGCCGGGGTCGGTTCCAGGACCTGGAGGGTGTGGTCGTGGCCGGAGAGCAGGAACGAGACCTTGCCCAGCACATGGTCTTCGAAGAAGCGTTTGGCGTGCACGCCGTTGAGGGGTTCGATCGGCAGGCCCTCGTAGTTGCCCGCGTCGCCGTGCGGGCCGTTGCTGAGATAGGGCTGGTGGGTGCAGGCGATCTTCCACGTCGCCGGGGAGTCGGCCAGGGCGCCGTCGAGCCAGGCGCGCTGGGCGTTCATGTACGGGCCGTCGACCGACCAGTACGGGTCGAGCAGTGGCGGGATGTAGGCGGCCAGGGGGTTGATGTCGAGGACGAAGAACTCCACCACCGGGTTCTGCTCGGGAACCCGCACCGAGTAGTAGCGGCTCGGCATCCACCAGCGCGGTGATCGTGCGTGATAGGCGACCTCGTGGTTGCCGCGGGCCAGCCAGCCGCCGTCGCCGGGGAACACGGCGCTGGTGTCGTGGTTGCCGAGCACCATCGCCCACGGGAAGTCCAGGCCGGTGTTGGGGTCTTCGAATTTGGTGGCGAACTGGATGTCGTCGGGGCCGTCCGGACCCGATTCGTAGATGTTGTCGCCGAGGCCGACGGCCAGCGAGAACGGTTCGCGGGCGTGGAAGGCGCGGGCGGCGTCGGCCACCGCCCACTGGGTGCGGGTGCCGGTGCCCGCGTCTCCGGTGACCAGGACCCGGACCCGGCCTCCGGTGGGCGCGGCGAACTTGGGAACCTCGGCGGGGACGGCGGCCGCGGGGGTCAGGCCGAACAGGCCCAGGCCGGCGACGGCACCGGCCGCGCCCGCCAGGACCTCGCGACGGCCGACGCCGATCGGGGACTGCTCGTGCATGCTCACCTTCTGGATCGTGGGCCAGTTGGACAACCGACCTGATACAAGCACACAGTCCCCGGCGGCGCAGCGCGACTGGTAGATCCGCCGCCTCAGCCGCGTGCGGTGGGGTGCTCGAAGCCCGCCGCGGCGTCCATGTCCTCGAGCGACATCCCCTTGGTCTCCGGCACGAACCGCGTGACGAACAGCAGCGAGAGCAGCGCGAACGCCGCGTACATGCCGTAGGCGAAGCCGAGCGAGAAGGTCTTCAGGCTGGGGAAGCTGACCGTGATGGCCCAGTTCGCCGCCCACTGCCCGGCCGCGGCCAGCGACAGCGCCGCGCCCCTGATCCGGTTCGGGAACATCTCGCCCAGCAGCACCCAGACCACCGGGCCCCAGCTCATGCCGAAGAAGATGACGAACAGATTGGCCGCGACCAGCGCGATCGGCCCGAGCGCCCCGGTGAGCTGCGGCTCGAGCACCCCGTCCGCGTCGGGCACCTGGTCGGCGGCGCCGAAGCAGACCGCCATGGTCGCCAGGGTGACCGTCATGCCGATCGAGCCGACCAGCAGCAGCGGGCGGCGGCCGACCTTGTCGATGAGCATGATCGCCACGACGGTGGTGGCGATATTGACCACCGAGGTGAACACGCTGATCAGGAACGACTGCGATTCCTCGAAACCGACGGCCTCCCACAGGATGTTCGAGTAGTAGAAGATCACGTTGATGCCCACCGCCTGCTGGAACACCGACAGCATCAACCCGATCCAGACCACCGGATAGATCCCGCCGCCGGGCTTGCGCAGGTCGCGCCACGACGGTTTGGTGTCGCTCTCGAGGCTGTGCTGGATGCGGCCGATGGTGAGCTCGAGGTTCTTCTCCCCGAACAGCAGCGTCAGCACCCGGCGCGCTTCGGGAATCCGCTGCGTGGCCACCAGGAAGCGCGGCGACTCGGGGATCGTGGTGGCGAGCACGCCGTAGAACACGGCGGGTATCGCCATCGACAGGAACATCCAGCGCCACGCCTCCAGCCCGAACCACAGCGTCTCGGACGCGCCGCCGGCGATGTGGGCGAGCAGGAAGTCGACCAGCAGCGCCAGGAAGATGCCGAGCACGATGGCGAGTTGCTGCAGCGAGCCGAGCCTGCCGCGGATGCGCGCGGGCGCGGTCTCGGCGATGTAGGCGGGCGCGATCACCGAGGCCACGCCGACACCGAGTCCGCCGATGACCCGGCCCAGCACCAGGATCCACACATCCGGGGCGAACCCGGTCACCACCGCGCTCACGAAGAACAGCGCCGCGGCGATGCGCATCACCTTGAGCCGCCCGATCCGGTCGGCGATACGGCCCGCGGTCATGGCACCGGCCGCCGCGCCGAGCAGGGCCGAGGCGACCGCGAAGCCGAGTACCGCGTCGGCGACACCGAATTCGTCCTGGATCGCGGCGACCGCGCCGTTGATCACCGCGCTGTCGTAGCCGAACAGCAGGCCACCCAGCGCCGCGACCGAGGCGATCCGGACGACGCGGTTGTTCGAGGCGCCTTCCTCCACGGTGTCCCCATCGTGCATGGCGTCGTCCTCTCCACCGCCGCACGGCGCCGCCGCGCGGGTTGCCTCGTGAACCAGAACACAGTGTGCGGCACGCGAGCCCGGTCGTCGCCCAGCGCCACACCGTGCGTTCACCCGCCGGTCATGCCCGCCCGTTAGCGTCCGGCCGATGACCGATGTCCAGCTGGGCCCGATCCCACGCGACCTCAGCGAGATCGCCGATCTCGCCACGGCCGTGGATCTGGCCGACACCACCGCGTTCACCGTCGACGACACCGACGACGACGATCCGCTCCTGCTGACCCGCCCGGGCGGCCGCGTGGTCGACACCTGGCGCGAGGGCTACCCGTACGGCGAGCGGCTCTCGCGGGCCGAGTACGAGTTCGACAAGCGGCTCCTGCAGATCGAGCTGCTCAAGCTGCAGAACTGGGTGAAGGCGACCGGCAGGCGCGTGGTCATCGTGTTCGAGGGACGCGACGCGGCGGGCAAGGGCGGCACGATCAAACGGTTCATGGAGCACCTGAATCCGCGTGGGGCGCGGGTGGTGGCGCTGGAGAAGCCCTCGGCGCGCGAGGCCACGCAGTGGTATTTCCAGCGCTATGTCGAGCATCTGCCCGCCGCGGGCGAACTCGTGCTCTTCGACCGGTCCTGGTACAACCGGGCCGGCGTGGAACGGGTGATGGGATTCTGTACGCCGCAACAGCATCGGCGGTTCCTGGCGCAGGTGCCGCTGTTCGAGCGGATGCTCGTCGAGGACGGCATCGATCTGGTGAAGTTCTGGTTCTCGGTCTCCCCGCTCGAGCAGCGCACCCGCTTCGCCATCCGCCAGGTCGACCCGGTGCGGCATTGGAAGCTGTCCCCGATGGATCTGGCCTCGCTGGACAAGTGGGACGACTACACCGCGGCCAAGGAGGAGAACTTCGAGCACACCGACACCGATCACGCGCCGTGGATCGTGGTGAAGAGCAACGACAAGAAGCGTGCCCGGCTCAACGCGATGCGCCATGTGCTCGGCGGTTTCGACTACGCGAACAAGGATCACCGGATCGTCGGCGCCGCCGACCCGCTGATCGTGGGCCGGGGGCGCGACGTCCTGGGTTCCTGAGCCCGGTCAGCGGGTCAGCGCGACCCGGTGCGCCTCGGTCAGCAAGGTGACCAGTTCGGCGCGTTCGGTCTCGTCGAGGACCTCGAAGCAGGGCTCGACGAGTTCGTCGGTGAGCTTCTCGGCGGCGGCCCAGCGGGTCCGGTGGTCTTCGGTGATCGGCTCGAACGGTTCCGGCCAGCCCAGCAGCTTCGCCTGGGTGGGCCCGTCGGAGACCGGCGAGCCCGCGATCAGGACCGCCTGCAACGGGGTGAGCCCCTGGGCCAGGACCGCGACCAGGTGCAGGCCGCCGCGCAGTTCGCGCAGCACGTGGGTCGCCTGCTGGACCGCGGCGCGGCCGTCGGTGGGCACCGGCATCGCCCGCCATCCGGCGAACAGCGACAGCCCCGGCGACGGTGCCGCCTCGATCACCGGCCGCAGCAGCTCCGCGAGCCGGTCGGCCTGCTCGAACGCGGCCAGTTTGCGCCTGCCGAAATCGTGACACGCGCTGAGATAGCCCGCCGCGGCCTGCTCGGCGGGCATGGGCACCGACTCCCAGGCCGCCCGGATGCAGTCCGGCGCGAAGAAGCCGAAGGCCGCGGTGACGACATCGGCGTCCACCGCGCCGAGCACCCCGCCGCGCCCGCGCGCGTAGCCGGGATGGAATCCCGGCACACCGGTCGACTCGCCGAATGCCCGCGCCTCCCGCGACATCATGAACGCTCCGCCGAGCTCGAGCACCTGCTGCTTGACCGCTGTCGCCGTCATCGTCTGCCACCTTCCACTGTCGACTTTCGACCAGGCAGACTTTAACCGAGAATAGTCAGATGCGGAAGGTGCTCCGGACACGCGTCATCGCCATCCGGCGTGGGTCCGGACGTTCGCCGATCAGTGCCCGCACGGGTCGGTGAGGTGCAGCCCTTCGTGGACCTTGATGCGACGGTGCTCGGCGAGCACGATCGCGATCCCGGCCAGCGTGAAGACGCCGCACAGCACCCCGGCCAGGATCGTCCAGCCGACGAATCCGTACCCGGCGGCGGTCAGCGTCGCCGCGAGCAGCACGATCCCGAAGCCGATGAACAGCAGTCCGGGCCAGTTGAGCGAGTCCTGGATGGATTCACCGGCGTGCGAGCGGGTGGTGCGTTCGGTATCGGGAAATTTGTGTTCATGGGGAAGGCTCGTGGCGTCCATGGCCCGAACCCCCTTTCCGGTGGGTCGGTGGGTCCCTATCTCAGGTGTACCCCCATTCGGCGGTGAACGTCAGGATCGATCCAGCAACATCCGCGCGACCCGGGCCCACTGCGCGAGAATCGCGGACTGATTCAGTCGCGGACCAGGACGAAGAAGTACGGCTCGGGCTTGTCCCGGTAGTCCATCAGGCCCAGCACGGTGTCCTCGTCGACGCGGCGGAAGACATCGATGATCGGCAGGTGGTCGTAGACCATCGCGGTGGTCACCACCCCGCGATGCTCCACTTCGCGCAGCCGGGCCCGGTGGCGCCGGGTGCGCAGGGCGGGTTTGAGCACGCGTAGGAGGCCGCGGCCCCGCGCCACCAGCGACGGGGGCACGGTGCCGACCAGCCCGAGCGGTACCCGGCGCGGGTCGACGGCGAAGATCTCGCCGGTGGCGTCGCCGAACAGCAGCGGATGCACCTGCTCGGTGCCGTCGAACTGCTTGCCGTACCAGCCCGAGGCCGCCAGCGCCCCGTCCATGCGGTGACCGGTGCCGAGCTCGCGGCCGTGCCAGCGTCCGGTCAGCTCACCGGCCCGCACCGGCGGCAAGCTGTCGAACAGGCGCAGCGCCTCCTCGCGCGTGCACTCGGGTTCGAGCGCGGTCAGACTGTCGATACTCATGACTTCCTCCGGGTCAGGCAGGCAGCCGCAGCGCGCCGGGCGCGGAGGCGGGGACGGCGGGCTGTGCCGGGACGACGGGACTGATGCGCTCGTAGGCCGAACCGAGCGCGGGACGCGGGTCCACCTCGCCCTTGTTCGGCCAGAACGCCATCGCCCGTTCGGCCTGCGCGGTGATGGTGAGCGAAGGATTCACGCCCAGGTTCGCGGTGATCGCGCTGCCGTCGGCGATGTGCAGGCCGGGGTGCCCGTAGACGCGCTGGTACGGATCGATCACGCCGGTCTCGCGCGAGTCGCCGATCGTGCAGCCACCGATGTAGTGGGCGGTGGCGGGGATGTTGAAGATGTCGGTGGCGATATTGCCGGTGATGGCGTCGGATTCGGCGGCGTAGCGGCGGGCGATGTCGTGGGCCAGCGGAATCCAGGCCGGGTTCGGTTCACCACCACCCTGTTTGGTCACCAGACGCCCGCCCTTGAGATAGGAGGTCAGCGAGTTGTCCAGCGACTGCATGACCAGCAGGATCACCGAACGTTCCGAGGCGCCGCGCGCGTTCTGCGAGCGCAGGAATTGCAGCGGATGCAAGAACATGGTCAGCAGCAGCCGCAGGAACCGGAAGGCACCGCCGTCGACCATCGGCACCGTCTGCAGGAACAGCGCGTTCTGGCCCTTGCCGTAGGTGCACACCTCCACGTGCGTCTGCGGTTCGGGATGGATCGAGGAGGTGATGGCCACGCCCTGGGAGAAATCGCGGCGCGACTTGCTGGTGACGCCGATGATCGCCTCGGAATTGCTGCGGGTCAGCTCCCCCACCCGCGGGGACAACTGCGGCAGCGTCCCGTCCTTGCGCAGCTTGTGCAGCAGTTTCTGGGTGCCCAGCGCGGCCGCGGCGAACACCACCTGTCCGGCGGTGAAGGTACGGCGCCGCTTGCGGATCCAGCCGTCGGACTGCACGGTCTGCACCCGGTAGCCGCCCTGTCCGTCGGGCGCGACCGAGGTCACCGTGGTGAGCGGATGCACCTGCGCGCCCTTGCTCTCGGCCAGGTGCAGGTAGTTCAGGGTGGTGGTGTTCTTGGCGTTGTGTTTGCAGCCGGTGAAGCACTCCGAGCAGTGGATACAGCCGGCGCGGCGCGGACCGGCACCGCCGAAGTACGGGTCGTCGACCTCGACGCCCTCGTCGCCTTCGTTGAAGAACACGCCCACGTGGGTGCGGTGGAAGGTGTCGGCGACCTTCAGGTCGCGCGCCACCTGGAGCAGCACGTCGTCCTTGGGACCGATCCGCGGGTTCTCCACCACGCCGAGCATGCGTTTGGCCTGGTCGTAGTAGGGGGCGAGTTCGCTCTTCCAGTCGGTGATGTGGGCCCAGGCGCGGTCACCGTAGAACTCCGGCAGCGGTTCGTAGAGGGTGTTGCCGTAGATCAGCGACCCACCACCGACACCGGCCCCGCTGAAGACCAGGCACTTGCCGAGCGCGCTGATGCGCTGCGGGCCGGTCAGGCCCAGGCGCGGTGCCCAGATGGCCTTGGGGATGTTCCAGTTGGTCTTCGGGTAGTCCTCGGCGTTCCAGCGGCGGCCGGATTCGAGCACGCCGACCCGGTAGCCCTTCTCGGTCAGCCGCAGCGCCGAGACGCTGCCGCCGAAGCCGGAGCCGACGACGATCACGTCGTAGTCGTAATCGGTCATCACGCCATCACCTCGTAGTCCGCGGGATCGAAGGTAGCCTGCTGCTTGTACTGGATGCCCAGCAGCGGCCAGTTGGTGGTGATCCGGCCGTCGGCCTGGCGGTACCACGAGGAGCACTGGCTCCACACGCTGCCGCCGAGCTCGGCCTGGATGCGCTCGTCGTAGGCCCGTTCCACCTCGGGCCGTACGGCCAGGGGTTTGCCGGTCGCCGCCAGATGGGCGACGTAGCGGCCCAGGTAGGCCGCCTGCGCCTCGAGGAAGTAGATGATCGAGCCGCCGCCGGTATTGGTGTTGGGGCCGTACATGATGAACAGGTTCGGGAAGCGGGGCACGGTCATGCCGAAGTAGGCGTGCGCGCCGTCGCGCCATTCCTTCTCCAGCGCGTGCCCCTGGGCGCCGGTGATCGTCATCGGGGCCAGGAACTCGGTGGGCGTGAAGCCGGTGCCCCAGATGATCACGTCGATCTCGTGGTCCACGCCGTCGGCGGTGCGCACGCCGGTCGGGGTGATCCGCTCGATCCGATCGGTGACCACCTCGGCATTGGGCTGGGCCAGCGCGGGCAGATAGTTGTCGGAGAACAGGATCCGCTTGCAGCCGATCGGATAGTCCGGCCACACCTTCTCGAACAGCCCGGGCACCGCGGCGGTCTGCCTGCGCATGTGCCATCGCGAGATCCGCCGGATCGCGGCGGCCAGCGGCTTGGCGTAGACCCAGGCCAGGCTCAGGCCCTCGACCACGCCGTACCAGGTGGCGCGTTCGGCCAGCTCGGTGACGGGCAGCTTCTCGAAGACCCGGTGATGCCACGGGCCGAACTCACGGTCGGGGCGCGGGATGATGTAGGGCGCGCTGCGCTGGAACACCGTCAACCGGCTCGCCAGCGGCTGGATCTCGGGGACGAACTGGATGGCGCTGGCGCCGGTGCCGATCACAGCCACCCGCTTGCCGGTCAGGTCGACGTCGTGATTCCACTGGGCGGAATGGAAACTGGTGCCGGTGAAGGTGTCGCGGCCCGCGATATCGGGCAGGGCGGGCCGGGAGAGCTGGCCGACGGCGGAGACGAGCACGTCGACCACCACGGTCTCGCCGCCGCCGAGTTCCACGGTCCAGCGGCCGGAGTCGTCGTCGTAGGTGGCGCCGGTAACCTCGGTACCGAACCGGATGTGACGGCGGATGTCGTACTTGTCGGCGATGTCGCGGATGTAGTCGAGGATCACCGGTTGCCGCGAGAACCGGTGCGGCCAGCGCGGATTCGGCTCGAAGGAGTAGGAGTAGAACGGCGAGGGCACATCGCAGGCGGCGCCGGGATAGGTGTTCTCGCGCCACACCCCGCCGACCTCGTCGGCCTTCTCGAACACGACGATGTCGTCGAAACCCTGCTTCTTCAGCTCGATCACGGCGGCCAGGCCACCGAAACCGGTCCCGATGACGGCGATGGACGGTTTCATACGGCTCCCTCGGTGATCACCCGGAGGCACGCGTCCGGGTCGTCGGCGAACGGCAGGTGCCCGCAGCCGGGTAGGTCGATGTGGCGGGCGAAGGGCAGCGCCTGCCGGGCGCGCACGCTCTGGGTGCGATGAGTGAGGACGACATCGCGCGTGCCCCACGCGATCGTCACCGGAATCCGCGTCAGCGCGCCCGGGTCGTCGCCGGGACGCAGGAAGTAGTCGCCGAAATCGTCGCGCGCGGCGGCGAAAGACACCGCGCCCGCCAATCCGGCCAGGTCGGTCCTGGCGGCGGCGGGATCGACCCGCGCCGGTCGCCCGAACATCGACGACAGCAGCGCGACCCGGCCCGCCGGATACTCCACCGCCCGATCCAGCACGGGCCCCGCGACCTGTGCGGCGCCGCGCATGGCGGTGAGCAGACCCTGCACCCAGCGCAGGCCCGCCGTGCCGTAGCAGCCCACCGGCGAGAACGCCGTCACCGCGCGGGCCACCCCCGAGCGGCCCAGTTCGAGGGCGATCCCGCCGCCCATCGAGCTGCCGACCACGTGCGGGTCGCGGATGTCGAGGTCGGCCAGCCAGCCGGTCAGCCATTCGGCGTAGCCGCGCGGTCCGGGGCGGACACCGGGCTCCACCGGAGAATCACCGAAGCCGGGCAGGTCCAGGGCGATCACCTCGTGGTCCGCGGCGAGCCGGTCGAGTACCGGGGCGAAGACCTGCCAGCGGCTGCCCAGCCCGTGGACCAGGACGATCGGCGGGCCGTTGCCGCGGCGGGTGTGGGAGATCTGCGTCATCGCAGCCCTTCATCCAGGAAAACAGTTACTGCGTACGGTTTGTTGATTGCACCAGCTCCATTGTTCCCCGTCAATAGCTGGCAGCACGCCAATATTGGCGAAGTTCCCGAAACTTGTCGTCGACGCGTACGATTTCTTGGATGACCGTGCAACCAGCCCGCCGCACCCAGGCGCAGCGCCGCGAGTCGACGCGCGCGCGCATTCTCGCCTGCACGGCCGAGTGCCTGCTCGAAAGCGGTTACGCGGCAACCACCGTCAGCGCGGTGCAGGAGCGCGCCGGGCTGGCCCGCGGCACCGTGCAGCACCACTTCCCCACCCGCGCCGAACTGCTCATCGCCGCCACCACCCGGGTCGTCGATCTGCGGCTGGAGAAGTTCCGGCAGGAGGCCGAACTGCTCGCACCCGGGCGCGACCGGCTGCAATCGGTGGTCGATCTGGCCTGGCGTGATCTCAACAGCCCGGCCTTCTTCACCGCGCTGGATCTGTGGGTCGCCGCGCGCACCGACACCGAGCTGCGCGACCGGCTGGTGCACGAGGAGCGGCGGGTGTTCACCGAGATGCGCACGCTCTACGCCGAGGTGCTCGGGGAGGCCTATGCCGGGGACCCGCGCGCGGAAGTCCTGATCGAGTTCACCATCGACCTGCTCACCGGCCTGTCGATGACGGCCATGCTCACCGGCACGCTCGGTGAGCGCGAGGCGATCCTGCGCCGCTGGAAGCGCGCGCTGGCCGTCCTGACGGGTCAGCTGCCCGCCGAGCACCTGCTCGACGGGAGCCCGCTGCCCGTCCGCTGATCCGTCAGCGCCGGGTGGTGCCCGACAGGCCGTTCCAGCACAGCGCGACGGCCACGTCCACGGCCTCGCTCTTGGGAATCGGGCGGCCCGCGTCGAGCCAGTGCCGGGCGGCGGAGTGGCTGGCGCCGACCAGCCCGAACGCGCAGGCGTAGGCGCGAGTCGGGTCCATGCCCGCCGCGCGCAGTTCGGCGCTCACCAGCACCGCGCACTCGCCCATCGCGTGGCGCACCCGCCAGCGCACGCACGGTTCACTGGGCACCGCCGATTCGAAGACCAGTGTGTGCCCGCCCGCGTCCTCGTCGACGAAGTCGAAGTAGGCCAGGACCGCGCGGCGCACCTTCTGTTCGTGGCCGGTGGAGACCGCGAGCGCGTCGCGGATGCCGTCGACCATCCGGTCCAGATACCCCTGCAGCACAGCCAGATACAGGTCGAGTTTGCTGGCGTAGTGCGTGTACAGCACCGGTTTGCTCATCCCGGCGCGGGTACTGATCTCGTCCATGCTCGCGCCGTGGTAGCCGTGCGCGACGAAGACGTCGCGGGCGGCGTGCAGGGCGGTGAGCCGCCGCTGGGTGCGGGCGGTGCCCAGGTCGGGCCGTGTGTCGACCGCGTCGGCCGGGGTCTCCGTGCCGAGGAAGCCGGTGTCCAGAATCGTCATGTGATCACCAGGTCAGGACCGGCTTGACCACGCGCCCGGCGCGTTGATCGGCCAGCGCGGTGTCGATGTCGGTGTGCGGATAGCGGGCGACGAGTCGTTCGGCCGGGAATCGGCCGCTCGCCAGGAGATCGAGCAGATACGGTAGGAAGGTGGCGGGCACGCTGTCGCCTTCGAGGCAGCCGCGCACGGTCTTGCCGTGCAGCACCAGGTCGCCGAGGTCGATCGGCGGGGTGCCGCGGCCGAGGCCGACCGCGACGGCGGCGCCGCCGATGGTCAGCGCCGCCACCGCGTCCCCTAGCACGTCGGCGCGGCCGGTGGTGTCGAGCGCGTGGGTGGCACCGCCGTCGGTGGCCGCGCGGACCCGCTCGACGGTGGAGTCACCGGCCGGGTCGATCGCGGCCTCGGCGCCGAGTTCCTGTGCGAGCGTGCGCCGTTCGGCGGAGGTTTCGACCACGACCACGCGCACCCCGTCGACCGTCCGGGCCGCCAGCAGGGCGGCCATGCCGACCGCGCCCGCCCCGTAGACGACCAGCCGGTCCCCCGCCCCGGGACGCAGCACATTGAGCACCGCGCCCGCGCCGGTCTGGAAACCGCAGCCGAACGGCGCGGCCAGCGCGAGGTCGATCGCGGGATCGACGACGACGGTGTTGTCCTCGGTGGTGAGCGCGTACCCGGCGAAACTCGACTGTCCGAAGAAGCCGTCCAGCACCGGGACACCGTCGAGGTGTACCCGCGGGCCGTCGTGGGCGCGGCGGCCGAACTGGTTGAGCGCGGTCGCGCGGACGCAGTAGGCGGGCCGCCCGGCCGCGCAGTTGGCGCAGGTCCCGCAGTGGCGGAAGGTCAGCACCACGTGGTCACCGGGCCGCACCGATCGCACGTCCGGGCCGACCGCCTCGACCACCCCGGCGCCCTCGTGCCCCAGCAGGATCGGCCGGTCGGCGGCGCCGGCGCGCCTGCTCACCAGGTCGGTGTGGCAGATCCCGGCCGCGACCACCCGCACCAGGATCTCCCCGGCCCGCGGGTCGTCGATCTCGACCGGTTCGACCGTGAACCCGGCCGCCGGATCGCGCGAGAGCACCGCCGTGGTACGCATCAGGCGACCCGTTCGAGCAGGAAGTAGAAGTGCTCGCCGCGCGCGAGGACCAGCTCGGGCCTGCCGTTCATGATGCCCATCAGGGTGTGGTCGTCGAGCCACTTGAAGTGGTCGAACACCGCGCGGCCGTCGTAGACCATGGTCGCGGTGACCTCGCCGCGGAACTCGATGTTCCACAGCGTCGCCTCGCCCTGTCCCAGTTCGACATTCGAGAACAGCGAGCCGTCCTCGGCGCGGCAGATCAGCGGCTTGGCGTCGTCGAGCGCGAGGAAGTTCTTGCCGTACCAGCGGCTGGCGGGCAGGGCCCGGCACAGCGGGTGGCCGGTCTGGAAAGCGGCACCGCGCCATTCGCCCAGGATGTCCTCGGCGCGCGCGGGCCGCAGCCGTGTCCAGAGCTGGTCCAATTCGCCGGTCGCGACGCCCTCGGCCTGCTCCCGGAGCTGTTGCCAGCGTGGTGTGTCCGCGCTCATGAATGTCCTCGTCTCGCGATTCCAGAACCATCCGGTTCTGAAAAGCGACCATAGTTCCGAACCAGATGGTTCGGCAAGAGGTAGGATGCCGACATGCGGGCAGCGGGTGAGGCGACCAGGGAGCGGATTCTGGCCGCGGCGAAGAGCGAATTCGCGCGCTTCGGGGTCGCCGGGGCCCGGATCAACCGGATCGCCACGGCCGCCCATGCCAGCAAGGACCGGCTCTACGCGTACTTCCCCGGCAAGGTCGAGCTCTACACCGCGGTCACCGAACTGTGGGCCGAGCAGACCGCCGACGACACCGAGTTCTCCGCCGACGACATCCCCGCCTACATCGGCCGCCTGTTCGACCACTTCATCGCCCACCCCGAGGACGCGCAACTCCAGGCGTGGGCCGAACTCGAGCCCTCCGGCCCCGACATCACCGAGATCCTGCGCCGCACCGTCGACATCAAGATCGCCGAGATGCGCCGCGGTCAGCGCGAAGGACTGGTCACCGCCGAGATCCCGGCGGCGCTGCTGCTGCGCATGCTCACCGACCTCGCGCGGACCGCCGCGACCCACGCGCGCCAGGACACCAGCCACACCGACGACCGGCACATCGCCACCCGCCGCGCGGCCACCGTCCTGGCGGCCCAGCGCATCGCCGCGCCGTAGCGGTTCCCGGCGACGGGCTATCGTGGCGCCGTGGGGAGAGTGTGGGAGTCCTGGGGTCCGGTCGTGATCGTGTGGGCCGTGCTGGTGCCGGTGGCACTGGCCGTCACCGCCGGTCTGGTGCGTCGGCGGATCGGGCACGCGATGCCACGCCGGGAGGCGCTGCGGCGTTCGATCGCCGAGGTGGGTGTGCTGGTCGGCACCCTGCCGTGGGTGTGGATGATCCTCACGCCGACCGGCGGTGAGCGGGCGGTGAGCCTGGTGCCGCTGCGCGATCTGGTGGACACCCTCGGTGCCGCGCCGTCGACGATCCTCGTCCAGGTCGGCGCGAATGTCGCGGTGTTCGTACCGCTGGGTTTCCTGCTGCCGCTGCGGTTTCCGCGCTGGTCGTCGGTCGCGCGGATGACCCTCGTGGGTGCCGCCGCCTCGTCCGTGCTCGAGATCGCGCAGTACGTCCTCGATCTCGGGCGGGTGTCCTCGATCGACGACGTGCTGATGAACGCCGCGGGCGCGGGCCTGGGCGCGTGGCTCGCCGCCGTCCATCGCGCGCGCCGCCGGGCCGGGCGCTCGCGCAGCGACCGGTTGCTGACCGGTTTCGGCTGGGCCACCTGACACCGGAAGACCCTCCGGGACAGACACTCACGCGGCCGGTCGCACGCGTGTTCGTACACTGTCCGGGTGAGTGGTCCCCTGCGTATCTGTTTCCTCGGCGATTCCTTCGTGCAGGGCATCGGCGATCCCGCCTACCGCGGCTGGGTCGGGCGCGTACTCACCGCCACGGCCACCGACATCACCGCCTTCAACCTCGGCATCCGCCGCAACACCTCCGACGATGTCGTCGCGCGCTGCTGGCCCGAGGTCACCGCGCGCACGGTGCCCGAGGCGGACAACCGGATCGTGCTGTCCTTCGGCAGCAACGACATGGTCGAGGAGGACGGCAGGCCGCGCGTCGATCCCACCCGGACCCTCGCCAATCTGACCGCCCTGCTCACCGAGAGCACCCGCCGGGGCATGTCCGCGCTGGTCGTGGGCCCACCACCGGTGATCGACGCGGGCGAATCCCACCTGCGGCGCACCACGCGACTGGCCGCGGAGATGTCGGCGTTGTGCCACGCGCGGTCGGTGCCGTTCGTCGAGGTCACCGCAGCTCTCGCGGCGGACCCGGTGTGGGTCGCCGAGGTCCGCGACGGCGACGGCGCCCACCCCGGCGGCGCCGGCTACGACCGGCTCGCCGAGCTGGTCCTCGACGGCGGCTGGCAGGACTGGATCAGTGGGTCCTGAACCGGCGCGGCGTCATCCGGCCGGATCGGCGACCGGGGCCAGCAGCAGCTGCCGGGCGATGTGGTCGGTCAGCTGTTCGCGGGTGGTCGCGAATTCGCCGCGCAGCCAGGCGGCCACCAGTTCCAGGGTGCCGCTGACCAGGGTGTAGGCCGCCAGCGCCGCGTCGGCCGGGTCACCGGCCTGTTCGGGGCGCAGTTCCTGGTTCACCGCGGTGGCCGCGGCGGCGATGGCGTGCTGGGTGGCCACCCGCGCGGTGTAGAGCGATTCGGTGCTGTGGGCGTTGAGCAGCAGCGCCTGGCGGCGCGGGTCGGTCAGCAGGAAGCCCAGGGCGGCGTCGGCGGCGGCATGGACCTGGCTCGGCAGGTCGGGCGCTGCCGCGTGGGTCGCGGCGACGACGACGGCGATGCCCTGACTGGTGAGCTCCTCCGACAGTGCCGTCAGCAGCGCGTCGCGGTCGGTGAACTGCTCGTAGAAATACCGGTCGTTGAGCTGGGCGCGATGACAGACCGCGCGTTTGGTGACCGCCTGCGCGCCCTCCTCGGCCAGCAGGTCCAGGGCCGCCTCGAGCAGCGCGGCGCGGCGCCGGGCGCGGCGCTCGTCCGCCGCGACACCGCCGTAGGCGCGCGGAGTCGTCTTGACCATCCCCCCATTCTGGTGCACCCTGACATCACACGCATTTCTGGTGTCGCACGGCACCAGAAATGGTGGAGTGAACAAAGGAGTTCAACGATGACCTGTCCCGTGCCGCACCAGGAACGTCACGCCGCCGACGCGCCGCACCGATCCTCCCCCGCCGTCGAGCGTTTCGAGCAGGTCGGCGGTTCGGTCCTGTTCGGGCTGTTCGGCGT
Organism: Nocardia sp. NPDC056064; assembly: GCF_042266925.1. Taxonomy (NCBI): domain Bacteria; kingdom Bacillati; phylum Actinomycetota; class Actinomycetes; order Mycobacteriales; family Nocardiaceae; genus Nocardia; species Nocardia sp. NPDC056064. Next base: position 881,432 of record NZ_JBHJWO010000001.1, read on the forward strand.
GGCCCTGTTCGATCAGCCGATGCTGCCGCCGGTCTCGGCCGCGCTCGAGGCGACCGGCCGCTCCCGCGACACCCCGTGGGCGCGCGCGGTCCGCACCGCGGCCGCCGACCAGCTGATCTACCACGGTGAAGATGCCGATCGCGCCGCCGAGTCCGAGCGGCTCATGCTGCTGCACCGGGAGGTCAAGGGCGTCGGCCCCGACGGCGAGCGCTACTCCGCGCTCAACCCGCGATCCTGGAACTGGATCCTGTACTCCACCTTCTTCGTCCAGCGCGGCGCCTACCTCGCGCTGACCGGCGACCGGCCGACGGCGGCCGACGAGCAGGCGATCTGGGAGCACTACCTGCACAAGACCCGCGGCCTGCACCTGTCCGGCGGTTCCCGGCCGATCGCCGACTACCCCGCCCTGGTCGCCCACTACGACGCGATGATCGCCGAACTCCGGGTGACCCCGGCCCTGGACGCGGCCACCAGCACGGTGCGCCGCGCGCCACGCCCGTACTTCCTGCCCGCGATCACCGACCCACTGTGGCGCCTCGGCGCGCCGGCCTTCGGGCATGTCGCCATGATCCTGGGTTGCGGCATCATGCATCCCGAGGTCCGCGCGAAGATGCCCATCGACTGGGGCCGCCGTCAGGACCGCGAGTTCCGGGCACTCACCACCGTGCTCCGGGTGGCCTACCGGCGGCTGCCCGCCGCGGTCACCGATTCGCCGATGGCCCGCAACCGGCGCCGGTACCAGCGGCTGGTCGGCAACTACCGCCGGGTCGGGCTGACCTCGTTCGCGCCGGAACCGGATTTCCAGGTGACGGCGCGATGAGACCGCGCACTCACCGCGCGGACCCGGCGTCACCGTAGACGACGAGCCAGATCGCGCGACCGAGCGCGGCGGCCAGTTCCTCGTCGCCGAGGCCGGTGTCGGCCGAAAAGGCCACGGCGATGGTGCGTTCGACCATGGAGGTGAGGACCAGGGCGGTGGCCGCCGAGTCCAGTGAGGCGGCCACCCGGCCCGCCGCGCGTTCGGCGTCGAGCCGGATGCGCACGAGTTCGGCGAAGGTCGCCACCCTGGTCCGCCAGTACGCGCCGACGGCCCGGTCGTAGCCGGACACCTCGCTCAGGGCGAGCAGCAGATAGCGGTGGGTGCGGAAGCCGCCGATCATCGCCCGCATCGCGGCGGTGACCCCTGCCTGCCGGTCGGTGTGTTCCGCGCGCCACCACGATTCGGCCGCGGCGAACAGGTCGGCGGTGGCCAGTTCGGCCATCCGGATGAGCAGGCTGCTCTTGTCCGGGAAATAGCGGTAGAAGGTGGAGCGGGCGGCACCGGAGGCGGCGGCGATCTTCTGCACGGCGAGCTCGGTGAACGGCGTGCCGTCGGCGAGCAGGTCTTCGACCGCGCGCAGCACGCGGCGCTCGAATTCGACGCGCCGGTCGTCGGAGGGTTTGCGCGCCGATCGCGGGACGCGCGTCAGCGAGGGCATCGGCGAACCGGCGCCTGCTCGGTGGCGCGGTCGGGTGCTGAGGACATGTCCCCATTGTGCCCGCCGGGCGGGCACTCCCCGATCCGGCCGTGTGCACCGGGCGGCAAACCCGTTGTCCCGGTGTGGTATTGACTCCGGCCCCGGGTCGGCTCATCATCGAATCGGACACCGTGTCCGAGACTCGATGACCGAGGCGGTTCGCATGACTGATTCCCCCGTCCCCAGCACCATCGAGTCGGCCGAGGTGGTCGTGGTCGGCGCCCGGTGCGCGGGCTCCTCGACCGCGCTGACACTGGCGCGGGCGGGACGACGGGTCATCGTGCTGGATTCCGCGGCCCTGCCGTCGGAAACGCTGTCGACCCATCTGCTCTGGCCCGCCGGGGTCGCCGAACTCCAGCAGCTCGGCGTCCTCCCCGAGGTCACCGCCCTGGGTGCCCCGCCGCTGACCCGCGCCTATGCCGAGGGCGCCGGATTCGGCATCGGGACAGCGTTTCCCGCCGTCGACGGGATCGATTACGCGCTGTGTGTCCGGCGCACCGGGCTCGACGATGTCCTGGTGCGGGCCGCCGTCGCCGCGGGTGCCGAGCTGCGCACGCGGTGCCGGGTGGAGTCGGTGGTGTTCGACGGAAACCGTTGCGCCGGTGTGCGGTACACCGACCAGTCCGGGGCGGTCACCGAGATCCGCGCGTCGCTGGTGGTCGGCGCGGACGGGCGGCGCAGCACCGTGGCGCGCGCGGTCGGCGCGCAGGAGCCGTTCGTCTCGGTGCCCAGTGGCCGGGACTGCTATTTCGCCTACTGGCGCGACACCGCCGATGCGTCTCGTCACATCGCCGCGCAGTGGCGGGTCGGCGCCGACCTCGGCACCGCCTTCCCCTGCGACGACGGCCTGGTGCTGAGTCTGGTGCAGCCACCGCGCACCTCGGAACGGCTGGGACCGGGCGAGGCCGACCGCCGCTATGCCGAAGCGGTGGCGCGTATTCCGGCGCTGACCGAGCGGCTGCGCGGGTGCGAGCGGGTCGGCCGGGTGCGGTCGGCGACCGGGATCGCCTCCTACTTCCGGCATTCGTCGGGCCGCGGCTGGGCGTTGCCCGGCGACGCGGGCCACTTCAAGGACCCGGTGACCGCCCAGGGCATCCGCGACGCCCTGCACTACGGCCGCCTGCTGGCCGAATCCGTCGCCGGCGTGCTCGACGATCCCGACGCCCTCGACGCGGCACTCGCGCAGTGGGAGCGCCGCCGCATCCTCGAGTGCCGGGAGATCTTCCACTGGACCAACCGGCTGGCCCGCGGCGAAGCCATGCGCCCCTTGGAGATCGAGCTCTACCGGCGCGCCGCCACCGATCCCGAACTCGCCGAGATCACCACCGGCATCTTCTCCCGCACCCGCAGGCCCGCCGAACTCGCCAGTCCCGCACGGGCGGCCCGGCTGGGCTGGGGCGCGTTGCGGCACCAGCGTGACCGCCTGCCCGCCGTCTTCACCGATCTGGGCCGCGAAGTGCGCGGCGCCCTCACCGAACGGAAGCTCACCCGAACCACCTTGCGCGGCACCCCGATCCGGGTCGTGCCGCCGACGCACACCCTGCACACCACCGTGGCACCTGGAGCACAGCATGTCCGATAAGCCGCTCACCGTCACCCGCCGCACCGCCCTGCGCGCCGGTCTGGCCGCCGGGGCCGCCCTGGCCGTCACCGCACCGGCGACCGCCGCCACTCCCGGTCCCCGCTCACCACTACTCCGGTCCGGCGGCAGGACGGTCGCGATCTTCGGTGGCGGGATGGCCGGGCTCAGCGCCGCCCACGAGCTGGCCGAGCGCGGCTACCAGGTGACCGTCTACGAACCGGCCTATCTCGGCGGCAAGGCCCGCAGCCTGGGTGTACCCGGCACCGGTGGGCCAGGGCGACAGGATCTGCCCGGTGAGCACGGCTTCCGGTTCTTCCCCGGCTGCTACCGCAATGTCCCCGACACGATGAGCCGGATCCCGTTCCCCGGCAACCCGAACGGCGTGCTCGACAATCTGGTGCGGGTCGAGGGCACGGTCGCCGGTTTCGAGAACTCCGCGCCGATCTTCCTGCCGGTCGAGCTCGGCGGCCTCACCCAGCTCACCCCGCAGGTGTTGCAGAGCACGCTGGTCGGCGCGTTCGGGTTCGTCCCGGAACTGCCCGCGCACGAGCTGGCCTTCTTCGCCAAGCAGATGACCATGTGGTTCACCTCGAGCACCGAACGCCGCTTCGGGCAGTGGGAATACGTGACGTGGGAACAGATCATGCGGGCCGAGGGCAAGTCCGCCGCCTATCGCCGGTATCTGGTGAACGCGCTGACCCGCATCACCGTGGCGGCCAAACCGCAGACCAGTTCCGCGCGCACCATCGGCACCATCGGCGAGGCGCTGGTGCTGGCCGGGAGCGGGCTCGTCCCGGAGTTCTCCGGTGGCGTCGACCGGATTCTCAACCGGCCCACCAATGCCGCGTGGATCGATCCGTGGGTCACCCATCTGCGTGGTCTCGGCGTGCGATTCGTGCTCGGCCAGGGCGCGCGGGCCCTGCATCTGGCCGGTGGCCGGATCGCGTCGGTGACGGTGAGCGGTGCGGCCGCGACGACGACGGTCACCGCCGACCACTATGTGTGCGCCATGCCGGTGGACCGGGTCGTCGACCTGCTCAGTCCCGCGATCCTCGACGCCGATCCGCGCCTGGCGGGCATGCGGGAACTGGTCACCGACTGGATGGTCGGCATCCAGTACTTCCTGCGCCGTCCCAGCGACATCCCCGAAGGTCACATCGCCGCGCTCGGGTCGCCGTGGGCGATCACCGCGCTGCGCCAGGCTCCGATGTGGGTGGGCGATTTCGCCGCCACCTACGGCGACGGGTCGGTGGTCGAGTGCCTGTCCGTCGACATCTCCGACTGGGACACCCCCGGCATCCTCTACGGGCGCACCGCCAAGGACTGCGGCGTCGCGGAGATCGCCACCGAGGTGTGGGCGCAGTTGAAGGGCTGGCTCAACACCGGCACCGGGTGGCTGCGCGACGAGGACATCCACTCCTGGCATCTCGATCCCGGTATCACCTGGTCCGGTGGCGGCATCCACAACGCGACACCGCTGCTGGTCAACACCGTCGGCTCCTACGATCACCGCCCCGACGCGCGCTGCGCCATCCCGAATCTCTACTTCGGCGGCGACCACGTGCGCAGCCACATCGACCTGGCGACCATGGAGGGCGCCAACGAATCCGGCCGCGCGGCCGCCAACGCGATACTCGACGCCGCGGACGATCCCGCGCCGCGCGCCACCTGTTTCCCGCTGGTCGACCTGCCCGCCTTCGCTGCGGCCAAGGCACTCGACGCCGACCGGTTCCGGGCCGGGCTCCCGCACCTGCTCGATCTCTGAGCTGGATCAGCGCACTCGCAGCCGCACCATCGGCAGGGTGTCGACCGGGGCGCCGGTGGCCTGTTCGATGGTGGCGCGCAGTTGTTTCCACGCGCGCGGATGCTGCCGGGCGTACCGCTCGAGCGCGTGCGCCGAGTCCGTCTCGGTCATCGGGGTGGCGGTGGCGGGCAGGCGGCGCCGGAAGCCGGTCGAGACCCGGACGGCCGGGTGGGTGACGATATTGCGGTACCACTGCGCCCCGACCCCGAATCCGGACACGATCACGTACTCCGTGGCGGCCGGGTGGTCGACCACCTCGAGCACGACATAGCGCCGTCGGCCGCTGCTGCGCCCGAGGTGTTCGAGCATCAGCAGGCGACGGCCGAACAGGAACCCGAATCCCGCCCGGTAGAGCAGGATCGGCGCACGGACCAGCCACCGGGTGCGCAGCGCCTTGGCACCCAGGTTCGCGCCCATCGAGGATCGGCCCATGCGGTGTCCCTTCTCGCTCGGCCCAGGCTACGACGCCGTGCCGGTGGGTGGCGCCAGCAGCCCGAGACCCTCCAGGTCACGGACGTATTTGCCGATCAGTGCCGCATCCAGGTGCGGGATGTCGGGCATGGTCTCGACTCCGGCCCCGCGCACGGCCGCGCGGAATCCGTCGGCGGGCAGCGCCGACCCGGCCAGCGGCACTCCGGGGCGGCGATGGGCGTGCAGCAGCGGCAGCAGAGTGTGTCTGCGCTGGGATTCGGGCAGGGCGCGCAGGGCGGTCTCGAAGCGGGTGAACCACTCGTCGTAGTCGCGGATGCGGGCGATGGGGTGGCCCGCGGCGATGAGCCAGTCGACGAAGGTGTCCAGGGAGATGTCGTCGTCGTGTGGGTTGAGTACGTCGTAGGTGCGGTAGCCGCTGGTGGCGGCCGCGCCCAGCGCGGTGACGGCCGCGGCGACGAAATCGGCGGGCAGCCCGTCGTAGTGGGCGCGGCGGCGTTCACCGCCGGAATCGGTGCGGTAGAACGATTCCGGCGCGATCCCGGTGACGAGCACGCTGAGCAGCAGCCGGGTGAACACGTCCGGCACATTGAGCTGTCCGACGTAGTCGCGGTGGGCCAGGATCATGTCGGAGCGGAACACCGCCACCGGCAGCCCGAACCGTTCCGACGCCTCCCGCAGCAGCACCTCCCCCGCCCATTTGCTGTTGCCGTAGCCGTTCGCGTAGCCGGTGTCGAGCCGCCGGACCGGGCTCATCGCGCGCACGTCACCGTCTTCGGCGAAGAACTCGCCCTGGGCCGCGACCGCCACGGTCGACAGGTAGCTCACCGGTTTGCGCTTGGTGGTGAGGGCGAGCCGGATCACCTCGGCGGTCCCGACGACGTTCGGGCCGAAGAGCTGACCGTAGGGCAGCACGTGATTCACCAGCGCGGCCGAGTGCACGATCAGGTCGACCTGTTCGGTCAGCCGCTGCCACACCGGTTGCGGCACACCGAGATCCGGCTCGCCTAGATCACCGGCGATCACCTCGAGCGCGTCCCGGGCGAGGGCGTGGAAGTGTGCGCGCAGCGCGGCGTCGCCGGTGTCGAAGACAGCGTCGAGGCGGGCGCGGGCCGACTCGGCGTCCGCGCCGCGCACCACACACACCGCCCGGCCACCGCGCGGCGCGAGCCGTTCCAGCCAGGTCAGCAACAGGAACCGGCCGAGGTAGCCGTTGGCGCCGGTGATCAGGACGGTGTGGATGCCCTCGGCAGCGGGCAGATCGGCGGCCCGTTCCAGGGTCGGGGCGTCGAGGAACTTCGCCAGGGCGAGATCGGTCGCGCGGATCGCGGTGGCACCGGGACCGTGCACCGCGTCGGCGTCGAGACCGCGGGTCCCCCGTTCGATGTAGCGGGTGAGTGTGGCGAGGTCGCTGTCGGGCGCGAGCACGACGTTCACCGGCACCTCGACACCGAGCAGTTCCCGCAGCAGCGTCGAATACGACAGCGCCGCCAGCGAATCCCCGCCCAGGTCGGCGAACCGGGCGCCGGGCCGCAGGTCGGTGACCGGGCAGCCGAGCACCGCGGCCGCCGCCCGCGTGACGGTCTCCGCCACCGGCAGCCCGGGCGCGTCGCGGCGCAGCTGGGCGAGCTGGTCTTCCTGCTCGCGCGCCACCTCGTCGTAGAGCGCTTCGAGCCGGTCGCCGTAGTGCTGTTTCAGCTTGGGCCGCAACAGTTTCGCCACGCCGGAGAGCAGGCCGTTGGCGACGGAGAACGGTTCGGGCTCGATCAGGAAGTCGCGCGGGATCTCGTAGGATTCCAGGCCCGCGTCGATCGCGGCGCGCTGGATCGCGGCGGCGAGGGCGCCACGCAACTCTCCCGCCGGTCCGGACAGCGCGGCCTCGGTCGGCACCACCACGGCCAGCAGGTAGGCGCGTTCGCTGCTGCCGTAGACGTAGATCTGGCGCACGAGATCGGCACCGGCGAACACGGCCTCGAGCTTCGACACGGTGACAAACTCACCCTGCGACAGCTTGAGCACATTGTTGCGCCGGTCCACATAGGCCAGGCGGTCGGGCGCGAGCTCGGCCACCACATCGCCGGTGCGGCAGAAGCCGTCGGCGTCGAACACCTCGGCGGTGACCTCGGGCCGCCGGTAATACCCGGCGATCATGGTGGTGGTCTTGAGCAGCAGCTCACCGCGCGGGTGGGGCTTGTCGGTGGTGAAGTAGCCCAGTTCGGGCACGTCGACGAGCTTGTAGTCCAGCACCGGCGGCCGCATGACCTTCGTGTCGAAGATGACGCCGCCGCCGGTCTCGGTGGAGCCGTAGCCGTCGTGCAGCCGCATCCGCAGCACCGATTCGACGAAGGCGCGCAGTTCGGGCGCGATCGGCGCGCTGCCGCACAGCACCGACATCAGCCGTCCGCCCAGGAACTGTTCGCGCAGGACGGTTTTCACCTCCTCGGCGTGCGCGTCCGGGTCGGGTCCGCCGCGCCGGTCGAGTTCGTGCCGGTAGCGCTGCCACAGCATGTCGCAGACCCGGGGCACCAGGAAGATCTCGGTGGGGCGCACCAGCGCGATGTCCTCGAACAGGGTCGACATGTCCGGTGTGGCGGCGAAGTACGCGGTGCCGCCGCGGGCCAGCACGCTGGTCAGGGTCAGGCGGGCGGCGATGTGGCTCAGCGGCAGGAAGTTCAGGGTGATCGCCGCCAGCGGGCGCGGCGGTTGCCAGCTCACCGACACCAGCCGCTGGGTGTACATGGCGCCCTTGGGCGTTCCCGTACTGCCCGAGGTGTAGATCAGCAGGGCGAGGGGATCGTCGCCGGGCTCGGGGACCGACAGCGGCGCGGCGGGCAGGACCCGGCCGCGGTCGACGGTCTCGGTGAGAGTGTCGAGGCTGACCGGTGATCCGGCCGCGGTGAGACGGGCCCGCGCGGCGGCGAGGGCGTCGCGATGGTCGTCGTCGTCCGGGTGATGGTCGAAGACGAGCAGGGTGCGCGGAGTGGCCCCGGCCAGCAGCGCGTCGACGGCGACGGACAGGTGCGCGGTGTCGACCGCGAATACGCGGGGTTCGGTCTCGGCCAGGATCGAGCGCAGCTGGTCGAGACCGGCACCGCCCTGCAACGGCACCGCCACCGCGCCGAGGTGGATCCCGGCCAGATCGAGCACGGTGTAGTCGACGCTGGTGAATCCCAGCATCGCGACGAATTCCCCCGCGGCGACACCGTCGGCGTGCCAGGCGGCGGCCAGGCCGCGGGCTCGTTCCCAGAGCACGCGGTAGGTGAGCAGCTCGAACTCCGGCAGGAGCCGCCGGGTCGTGCGGCCGGTCACCGGATCGACGACCGGTTCGGTGCGCCGGGTGCCGACGGCGGGGCGGTCGGCGTACCCGGTCATGGCGATCTCGACGATGCGGGCCAGCGGGGTCGCGGCCGCGACGACCTCGGCGTGCACCGCCGGGTCGGGCTTGGCGGCCCGGATCTGCGGGTCCTCGGCGTAGAGCGTCCTGATCCGGTCCGCCAGCTCGACCGTCATGCCTCGTTCCGATCCACGGCCACATCGATCGACACCTCGTGCCAGGCTTGCCGTTTGGCCGGCTCGGGGTCGATCAGCACGCGGGGCGGCTGATCGATGACGCAGGTGGCCCGCCGTTCGGCGGTGTACGGCGCCCAGGCGGGCAGCGGGTTGCCGGTGCGCGCGAAGTGCGCCCAGTTGTCCTGCATGAAGTCCTGGACCGCGCGGAAGGCCCGGCGCCCGCCCGCGGCGGTCATCATCCGGCCGACCGGCCCGTCCACCCAGCCGAACACCGGGACCAGGTCCAGGGCGTGGGTGGCCCCGAAACCCGCCGCGCGCAGGGCCCGTGGCGCGTAGTCGAAGCGATAGGCATAGGTCGGTGCGTGGCGGCTGTGGCCTTCCAGCACCGCCAGGGTCGGGCGCAGGAACATGAAGTCACCGCCCATCCGGACGGCGGTACGCGGGGCCGGATAGCCGGGATAGGCGCGTAGGACGCGCTGTTCGGTGCCGGGCGCGCAGCGCGCGAACACCGTGGTCAGCTGGGCCTGCGTATGCGGCACCGACTTGCCGAAGCGCTGGAACAGGGTCGCCTCGTCGAGGTTCGTGCCGATGATCAGCGGCACGGGATGCGCGCGCCCGGCGGCGATCGCGGTCAGCGGCGCCTCGGGCAGGAAGTCCCCGTCGACCACCGGCGCGTAGGGAAAGCTGCCCGGTTCCTCGCGCAGGGCCCGGCCCAGCGCCCGGTCGGCGGCCCGGCTCAGGTCCCCGGCGCGCACGGTGCGCAGCGCGCGGCCCGCGTCGGCGGGGTCGATCCCGGCGCGTTCGAGGACACGGCGCGCGAACCTCCGGGCTTGCGCGGGCTCGGCGATCCAGTCCGCGGGCGCGCTCTGCGCGATCGCCCCGTGGAACAGCCCGCCCGCCGACGGGGTGGCCAGCAGCGAGACCACCGCGTGCGCGCCCGCCGATTCCCCGAAGATCGTGACCCGGTCCGGGTCGCCCCCGAAGGCGGCGATATTGCGCCGTACCCATTGCAGCGCCGCGACCTGGTCGCGCAGGCCGAGATTCGACTCGATCGGTTGATCCGGGGTGGAGAACTCGGTGAAGTCGACGTAGCCGAGCGCGCCGAGGCGGTAGTTGACCGACACCACGATCACGTCCCCGCGCACCGCCAGCCGGGCCCCGGAGTACATGCTCGAGGTACCGAAGATGTAGCCGCCGCCGTGCAGGAACACCAGCACCGGCCGCGGCTGCGCGGCGGTGGTGACGGGCGCGGTCACGTTCAGCGTCAGGCAGTCCTCGCCGACGGCCTGCCAGGCCCGCGGCCCGGTCCGCGCGCCGTTGGGATGCTGGACGGCCGCGCACCCGAACTCCGTCGCCTGGCGCACCCCCGTCCACGGCCGGACGGGTTGGGGGGCACGCAGGCGCAGGTCGCCGACCGGCGCGGCCGCATAGGGAACAGAACGCCAGCTGACGACACGTCGGCCCGCTCGACCGCGCACGACTCCGTCGGCGGTCACGATCTCGGTGGACACCATTCGTACACCGTACGTGGTACCGCCGGTACCGCGCAGGATGTTCGCCTCGCTAACGCTCTCGCGCGGCCCGGCCGGGGCGGGCGCGCCCACTAGACTGACGCCCATGGTCGGCGACGTGAGTTGCGAACCCACCGAGATCAACCCCCACGGCCCCGAGCGGGCGGCGCTGGCCGCCGGTGCCGCCACCACCATCGCCGAGCTCGACTGCCTGGTCTCCTCCTGTTTCGCCTGTCCCCGGCTGGTCGCCTGGCGCGAGGAGGTCGCGCGGGTGAAGCGGGCCGCGTTCCGCGATCAGGAGTACTGGGGCAGGCCGGTGCCGGGCTTCGGTCCCGACGACGCGTCGATCCTGGTCGTCGGGCTCGCGCCCGCGGCCAACGGCGGCAACCGCACCGGGCGGATGTTCACCGGCGACCAGAGCGGCGATGTGCTCTTCGCGGCGATGCACGCGGTGGGTCTGTCCAGCGGCGCGCACCCGGTCTCCGCCGACGACGGCATCACCCTGCGCGGCACCCGCCTCACCGCTCCGGTGCACTGCGCACCCCCCGAGAACAAGCCCACTCCCGGCGAACGGCACACGTGTGCGCCGTACCTGAGCCGTGAACTCGAACTGCTGGCCGACACCCTCGCGGTGATCATGGTGCTCGGCGGGTTCGGCTGGCAGGCCCTGTTCTCGGTCCTGGCCGAGGGCGGCTGGCAGGTCCCGCGCCCGCGCCCGCGCTTCGCCCACGGTGCCGAGGTCACCCTCGCCCACCCCGACGGCCGCACGGTCACCGTGCTCGGCTGCTATCACGTCAGCCAGCACAACACCTTCACCGGCCGCCTGACCCCCGCCATGCTCGAAGACATCCTGCGGACCGCGAAATCCCTGGCCGGTTCCGGCCTTCCCGACGACGAAACGAGGGCGCCATGACACAGCAACCCGACGTGCGGGTCCGCCGGATCTACGAAGACCCTGAACCGGACGACGGGCAGCGGGTTCTGGTCGACCGGCTCTGGCCACGCGGGGTCAGCAAAGAACGCGCCGATCTCACGACCTGGTGTAAAGACGTCGCCCCGTCCACCGAGCTGCGCAAGTGGTATCACCACGATCCCGAGAAATTCGACGAATTCGCCGACCGCTACCGCAGCGAACTCCAACAGCCCGACCACGCCGACGCCCTCACGCAATTGCGGACGATGGCCGAGCACGGACCGCTCACCCTGCTCACCGCCGCGCGACGCGCCGATATCAGCGAGGCGACGGTCCTGGCCGCGATTCTCGACAACCATGTTTCATCGGATTGATGAACATGTGATATCGACGGCCGCTCCCGGCCCGCACGCACACCAGAATCACCTGGAGTAGTTGCTCGGCGAGACGATCACTGCGATGGCAGGAGAACCGATGAGCACGCTGGCGATGAGCACGGTCGACATCTCGCGATGGCAATTCGGTATCACCACCGTCTACCATTTCATCTTCGTCCCGCTCACCATCGGCCTGGCCCCGATCGTCGCCGGTATGCAGACGGCCTGGGTGGTCACCGGTAACGAACGCTGGTACCGGCTGACGAAATTCTTCGGCAAACTCTTCCTGATCAACTTCGCCCTCGGCGTGGCCACCGGCATCGTGCAGGAATTCCAGTTCGGCATGAACTGGAGCGAATATTCGCGCTTCATCGGCGACATCTTCGGCGCCCCACTGGCTTTGGAAGCACTCATCGCCTTCTTCATGGAGTCCACCTTCATCGGGCTGTGGATCTTCGGCTGGACGCGATTGCCGAAACTCGTTCACCTGGCCACGATCTGGATCGTGGCGATCGGCGTCAACGCGTCGGCCTATTTCATCATCGCGGCGAATTCGTTCATGCAGCATCCGGTCGGGGCGCGCTACAACCCGGACACCGGTCGCGCCGAACTCGACAGCATCTTCTCGTTGCTCACCAACAACACGACCGTGGCGGCCTTTCCGCATGTGGTCGCGGGCGCCTTTCTCACCGCGGGCACCTTCGTGGCCGGTATCGCGGGCTGGTACATGGTCCGCAATGCCCGCAGCGGTGACGCGGTGAAACGCGAGGAGGCGCGTACCCTCTGGCGGCCCGCGGCCCGCAGCTCCCTGCTCGTCATCGCCGCCTCGGTCGTGGTGGTCGCGCTGACCGGCGACATCCAGGGCAAGATCATGTTCGATCAGCAACCGATGAAGATGGCCTCGGCGGAATCGCTGTGCCACACCGAGACCGACCCCGATTTCTCGATCCTCACCGTGGGCACGCACAACAACTGCGACAGCGTCACCCACGTGCTGAAGGTGCCCTATGTGCTGTCCTACCTGGCCGAGGGCCAGTTCACCGGGGTCACCCTCCAGGGCGTGGAGGACCTGCAACGGTCCTATGTCGAGCAGTACGGTCCGGGTGACTACCGGCCCAATCTGTTCGTCACCTACTGGTCCTTCCGCGCCATGGTCGGCCTGCTGGCCGGTCCGGTGCTGCTGTTGCTGGCCGGCTTCTGGATGACCCGGCGCGGCCGGGTCCCGGACAAACGCTGGTTCGCCTGGCTGAGTCTGCTCGCCATCCCGACCCCGTTCCTGGCCAACAGCGCGGGCTGGGTCTTCACCGAGATGGGCCGCCAGCCCTGGGTGGTGGTCCCGAATCTCACCGGTGACACCACCATCCGGATGACGGTGGCCCAGGGCGTGTCCGACCACGCGCCGGGCACCGTGGTGTTCTCCCTGATCGTGTTCACGCTGCTCTACGGCGCGCTCGCGATCGTCTGGTACTACCTCATGCACCGCTACATCGTCGCCGGACCGGACCCGGCACCCACCGAGCACGACGAATCCGATGACGACGGGGGCGGTGGCCGGCACCGCGCCGAACCGGTCGAGCCCCTGTCGTTCGCGTACTAGGAGTCGAGCGATGAGCCTGCAGCAATTCTGGTTCGTGCTGGTCGGAGTCCTGTTCACCGGCTACTTCGTGCTCGAGGGTTTCGACTTCGGCGTGGGCATGCTCATGCCGATCCTCGGAAAGGGCTCCGATGTGCGGCGCCGGGTGGTGCTCAACACCATCGGCCCGGTCTGGGACGGCAACGAGGTCTGGCTGATCACCGCCGGTGGCGCGCTGTTCGCGGCCTTCCCGGAGTGGTACGCGAGCATGTTCTCCGGGTTCTATCTCGCACTGTTGCTGTTGCTGGTGGCGCTGATCCTGCGGGTGTGCGCGATCGAGTACCGGGCCAAGATCAACGATCCCACCTGGCGGGCCTGGTGCGACATCGGGATCGGGATCGGCTCCTGGATTCCGGCCCTGGCCTGGGGCTGGGTGTTCGCGAATCTGGTGCGCGGGGTGCCGCTGGACGAGCGCAAGCAGATCGTCGGTTCGGTGTGGGATCTGTTCAGCCCCTACGCGCTGCTGGGCGGCGCGACGACGGCGATCCTGTTCGCCCTGCACGGTGCGATCTTCCTGGCCCTCAAGACCGGCGGCGAAGTGCGCGCGGACGCGCGCAAGACCGTCCGGGTGCTGTTCGTGCCGACGGTGCTGATCGTCGGCGCGTTCGGGCTGTGGACCCAGCTGGCCTACGGCTCCGGCTGGACCTGGGCAGCACTCGGGGTGGCCGTGCTCGGCCTGGTCCTGGCCGGTGCCGCGACCGCGACGGTGCGCGACGGCTGGGCCTTCGTCGGCACCACGCTCACCGTGATGGCGGCCACCGTCCTGCTGGTGGGCTCGCTGTACCCGAATGTCATGCCCTCCACCATCAGCCCGCTCTACGACCTGACCATCGACAACGCCTCGTCGAGTCCCTACACCCTGCGGGTGATGAGCTGGGCGGCCGTGCTGGCCACCCCGGTGGTGCTGGTGTACCAGGGCTGGACCTACTGGGTGTTCCGCAAGCGGCTCACCGTCGACCACATTCCGGCGCCGACCGGACTGCCGCTGTCGCGACCCCCGCACTGAACGCCGCACGGACATTCCGCCGCGAATTCCCGTGGCAAATATTTGGCGACTATCCATGCGTGGTCATAGCCGAACGCGCAATCGTGCCGATAGAGTCGGATCGAAATCACCATTGGCGCAATTGACGGAAAGGCGAAACCGGCTCCGCACAACAAATCACCGGTTGACGGCCGAATTCCCCACCGGCGGGATCCCGCGGCTGTGCAGCACGATGAAAGGGATGCGCGCAATGACCCGATCACATCGCGACGAGCACGACGAACGATCCCGCACGCGCGCGATCGACCTGCACGTCTGGCGGGAGGTGACCAGAGTCCGCACCGAATGGCTCGTCGATCACCGGCTCACCCCGGCGCAACGGCACGCGAGCATCGACGAGGAGTCCGTCGACCTGACCGCCCGCATCACCATGTTCGAATCCGTCGTCCTCGACGATCTGGTCGACCGCTGGAAGGCGGCCTACGGCTGGGCGATCCCCGGCGACGCGATGCCGCTGGGCAAGCTCACCGCGCTGGCCAGGGCCGATGCCCGGTCGGCGGTGCTGTGCGACAACCTCTACGCGCACATCCCGCCCGCCATGATCGCCGAGCGGCACGCCGCCACCGCCGCCGAGGCCACCCGCAGGCGCCGCCGCTCCGCACCCGCGCCGCAGCGCTGGCGCAGCCGTTCGGTGACCATCGCGCCCGCCACCGAGATGGTCGTGATGCGCACCTGGGGCATCGTGCGCTCCTGCGATTTCACCGAACTGGCGTGCGCGCTGATCCAGGTGCAGTCCGAGGACGGGATGCCCATTCCGGTGTCGCCGCTGGACCCGCTGGCCGAGCAGATGGCCGCGATCATCCACGATCAACTCGTCGAGGAAGGTTTACCGCCGATTTAATCGGCCACGCCCGGCAGACGGTATTTCGATAACGATTCAGCTAATCATCCGCTACTCGACCTCGTTCAGCATCGCGGACAATTCCCGGGCCTGGGGAAGGTCGCCGGGACACCGTGCCAGCGAGGAACGCAGTACGGACACAGCCAGATCCGGTCGCTGGTCGGCCAGTGGAATTCTCGCGCAGAACAGCGCCGCCGTGACGGCCTCGCCGTGATATCCGGTGGCGTGCAGGGCGTCCACGGCGCGGACGGCATGGGCGTGGGCCTCGGGTCTGCGGCCGTGCGCGAACAGGGTGTGCGCGGTCGCGAGGTCGAGGCGGGCGTGGTCGTCGGTGTCGCGGGCCTGCACCAGCCGGGCCTGCTCTAGCGCGGCGTCGGCGGCGGGGAGGTCGCCCGCCCGCACGTGGGCGATGACTTCCAGCACGCGGTACCGGCGTTGCTCGCGCGGGGTTCTGTCCAGTTCGGTCGCGAGGTCGGCGGCCGTGCGGTAGTCCTGTGCGGCGGGGGCGGGGCGATCGGCGGCGAGCAGGAGTTCCCCGGCCCGGAAGTGGGCGTAGCGGGCGAAGTCGCGCCGGTCCGCGGCGCGGGCGTCCTCGGCGAGGGCGTGGTAGGCGGTGACGGCGGCATCGCGGCGGTCCAGTTCGCGCAGGGCGTCGGCCAGGACGTAGCGCGCGGTGACCACGTCGGCGGCGTCGGTGAGGACCGTGCCGTTCGCCCTGGCGTTGTCGGCCCAGGTGCAGGCGTGCTCGGCGTGCCGGTGGGCCTGGTCCCACCGCCCCAGCGCGGCACACACTTCGGCCAGCCGGATCCAGTGCAGCCGCCGTGACACGTTCCAGATGTCGAGGGCGTCGTATTCGTGGGCGGCGAAAGACAATTCGTCGACCGCTTCGGCGTCGCGACCGAGCAGATGCAGTGCCCAGCCGTAGCGGAAGCGCAGTTCGGCGGTGACCAGCCGCCCGGTCGTCGGCGGCGCGTCGCGCAGGCAGCGGGCCAGCAGCTCGGCGAGTCCGGCCTGGTCCTCGACGGCGGTGAACCGTTCGACCAGCTGTTCGACGCAGCGGCGCGCCAGGAACTGGGCTCCGGCTTCGATGCTCGCGGTGAGGGCGGGCACCAGGTCGGCGGCGACGACGTCGGTGGGTTCCTTCCACCAGACCCGCATGCGGCCCAGCCGGTGACCGGCCAGGGCGCGGGCCATCGGGTCGGTGACGGTGCGGGCCAGCCTCAGTGTCCGTTCGGCGAGATCGCGGGCCTCGTCGTCGCGATCGAGCAGGAACAGGATCTCGGCCAGGATCACCTCGGCCCCGACCACCGATCCCGGATCGGCGTGGGCGCGCAGGCGTTCCACGGGTTCGGTGATCTCCGCGAGCGCTTCGGCGTAATGCTTCTCGTCCTTCAGGCGGTCGGCCAGCGCCACCAGGCACAGGTCGTGGCGCAGGTACTCCCCCGCCGCGGCGTAGGCGGTGGCCGCCTCGCGCAGGCGCGGCACGGTCGAGGCGTCCTCGTCGTAGCGGGCCCGCAGTTCCAGGACCGCGGCGGCGACCGCAGGCGGCGCGGCATCGTCGATCAGGTCCAGGTAGCGGCGGGCATCGCTCCAGAGGCCACGGTCGAAATGCCAGCGGGCGCAGTGCACGGCGACATCGGCCGGGGCACCGATCGGCCACACCACGTGCAG
Organism: Nocardia sp. NPDC056064; assembly: GCF_042266925.1. Classification (NCBI taxonomy): domain Bacteria; kingdom Bacillati; phylum Actinomycetota; class Actinomycetes; order Mycobacteriales; family Nocardiaceae; genus Nocardia; species Nocardia sp. NPDC056064. The sequence goes on from NZ_JBHJWO010000001.1 coordinate 898,265, forward strand.
GGTGGGCCGGGCGCCGGGGAGCAGCGGCAGGAATGCGCGCAGCGGACCGGCGGCGAGCCTGCGTTCGACGCGGGTGCTCTGCCACGCGGTGCCGTTGCGGGCGTCGAACCGCGCGGCGAGGTCGAGCGCTTCGGCGCGCATGCGCGTGTGCAGTTCGGCGACGGTCGTCGCGGGGTGCCCGGCCGAGCAGCCGTGACAGGGCAGGGGTTCCGGGCCGCGGCCGAGGGCCACCAGCCGGGCCAGCAGTACCGCGCTGCTGGTGGCGAATTCGAGACGGCCGTGGGGGCGGTTCAGGGTGGTGAAGTGGCACATCAGCCGGCGGAACCGGGTGAGCCCGTCCTGTTCGTTGCCGGTGCGGGCCAGGAATTCGATGGCCATGCCGGAGTACTCGTACGGGTACACGTCGACCTTCGCGAAACCGTCGGCCATCCGCTGGTACAGCGCGGCCAGTTCCTCGTCGTCGGCGTGCTCGGCCCAGAACGGGAGCACGGTCGCGGCGATATAGGGCGCGGACTCCAGGGAGAGTTCGCCGTCGCGGAGGGGCTGGGCCAGCCGGAGCGCGTGGGCGACGGAGGCGGGGTCGCCACGGTGCAGATGTCGTTCGATCTCGTTCTCGAGATCCCACGGATCGTGCGGGGTCGGGCCGCCCGCGAGCACCCACTGCCGGTAGGCGTGTTCCTCGGCGTCCCAGTCGCCACGTTGCAGGGCCAGCAGCCGTTCCACCTCGTGGACACCGGCGAGGCCGTGTCCGCCCGCGGCGAAGCGGCGCCGGATGTCGGCGAGCAGCGCGGTGATCCGGTCCAGGTCCACCTCGGGGAAGCCGATCATGGTCCGGACCGTGCGCACGTACCAGGACCGCAGCGACCATTCCTCCTGCGGGCCGTAGTCGTCGGGGCGGCTGTCGTAGTCGCTGAGGCAGCGCGCGAACAGCGGGAAGCCGCGGTCCCACTGGCCCGAGACGCAGTGCCGGTTGGCGAGGTCACGACGGGCGCGGAACGCGAGGCGGTGGTGGCCGCCCGCGCCGGCGTGGGCGACGATCTCCTCCAGCTCGCCGCGGACCGCGGCATGCCAGCCGGAACCGAGGGCGCGGTAGCGGGCGGTGAGTTCGGTTTCGGTGTAGCTCATCGCGCCTCCTCCGCCCGCATAGCCCAGCGCAGCAGCCCACTGAACGAGCGGTTCAGCAGGGCGCTCTCGTCGACGCCGATGGGATGGCGGCCCTGCAACAGCGCCTGGCCGTAGAGGGCTTCCACGGCGAGGGCGATGAGGTCGGGGTCGGTCAGTTCCAGCATGGTGGCGACGAGCGGGTTGCGCAGGTTCAGGACGAGCTGATGCTGTCCGGGTTCCGGCTCCGGGCCGGTGTCGACGGCGTCGAGCACGCCCGCCCACAGCTCGTCGGCCCGCTCGCGCGCCTGCTGTTTCTCCGCCGACCGGTGCAGTTCGCGGTTCGCCAGGAACAGGGCGGGCAGCTGGGCGGGGTCGAAGGCTTTCGCCACCGGAACGCATCGGCGCGCGGCGAGTGCGGCGCGTCCGTGCTCGAGCAGGCGGGTGAGCCCGGCGTGTGGCTCGGTGGGCTGGTCGAAGCGGGTGGCGAGTTCGGCGGGGTCGAGTGCGCGCACGGTCAGGGCCGGGTGCACCCGGTGCAGGCGCGACATGATCTGCACGTCGTAGGCGTAGCCGCCGTTGACCAGGCCGATGCCCTGGGCGGCGGCCACGGCGGCGAGCTCACGGAACTCGTCGGCGGTCGCGGTGTAGCGCAGCACCGGGCTGCGGCGAGCGAATTCGGCCAGGGTCATCGGGCCCCAGCAGGTCTCCATCGGCCACCAGTCGGAGACCAGGCGCAGCATCGCGTCGTCGTGCAGGGCCAGCGATTTCACGCCGAGGTGGTGCACGGCCAGGAAGGTGTGCAGCTTCGGCGGATCGGTGACCGACAGCGACACCAGCCAGTCCCGGATGCGGCTGCCCAGCGCGGTGCGGGTGGCGGCGAGCAGGTCGTCGGCGTAGAGCGATTCGCGGCTCGCGGTGGGCCGCAGTTCGGTGGTGTCGACGACGCACCGGGCGAAGAAGGCCCACTCCGGCAGCAGGTCGGGCACCGATTCGCCCAGCAGCATGCGCCGCAGATACACCCGGTGTCCTTGCCGCACACCGGGATCGGCGGCCATCGGGAGGATGAACGCGACACCGGAGAGCCCGGCCTCGGCGACCGTGAGATCCAGGCAATCGAGTGGGGTGAAGCCGAAGGTCTGTTCGGCGTAGTCACGCAGCGCCGCGGTGCGGGCCGCCGCGCTCGGATGCGGAGCCTGCCACGGCACGGTCGCCGTCCCCACGGGCACACCGGCCACCGTCACCGGAATCGGCAGCAGCCCACCGAATTTCCGGGCCAGCTCGGTGACCATGGCCGCGTCGCACCAGCGTTCGTGGTCGCGGCGGGGTGAGGATCACCGTCGTCCCCGGCTCTGGCCGTTCGGCACCGGCCCGGGTGACGCGGTACTGCCCGTTCGACGAGCCCACCCATTCCAGGGTGGGCCCGCCGCGCGCCGAGCGGGTCAGCACCCGCACCTCGTCGGAGACCAGGAAGCACGACAGCAGCCCGATGCCGAACTGGCCGAGGAACTCCCGGCGCGCGAACCCGATCTCGTCGCGTTTGGAACTGTTGCCGATGGTGGCCAGGAAGGTGTGGACCTCGTCCTCGGTGAGGCCGATCCCGTTGTCGTGGATCCGCAGCGGCGCACCGCTATGGGCCGGTTCGATCTCGATCCGGCCGGTGAATCCGGTGGCGAGCTGCCCGCGGGCCGCGATCGCGTCCACCCCGTTCTGCAGCACCTCGCGCAGATACACCTGCGGACTCGAATACAGGTGATGACTGAGCAGATCCACGATGCCCCGCAGATCCACCTGAAATGCGCGTTCCATCGCACGCCCCCCGGCCGGTCGTTCCCACGTCTACCGCGCTGGATTCTGCCTCAGCCGCCGTCGGCGATCCTCGCGTGGGGGCGGGGTGTGCGTAGGATGACGCCTGTCCGCGGGGAAGACCGGTGCGATTCCGGGGCTGTCCCGCAACTGTGAGGCTCGTGCGAGCCGAAGCCAGATACCCGCGGGCGCAGTACTGACAAACGGTCGTGATCACGTGGGTATTGATCGACGCGCCGAACCGCGCCACCGGCTTCCGGGGGCTCGTTTCCGCATGTCCTCGTCGCGTGAGAGCACAACGCGATAGGAGCCACATGCCGTCCTCGACGCTGCGCCGCAGGACCTTCCTGCTCGGTGGCGCGCTCGCCGCGGGCGCCGCCCTGACCGGGTGCGCCCGGTCCGCCGACGGCGAGGGTGCGGTCGACACCTTCACCGCGGCCTTCCAGGGTTCCGGCGCGGGCGAGGGCATCGACCCGGGGGTGAACACCCTGTTCATCGACGAGGCCAGGATGAAGTCGGTCTACGACGGGCTCTTCGAGATCGACGAGACGATGACGCCGATCCCCCGCCTGGCCGTGTCCGCCGACCCGAATGCCGAGGGCACCCGGTGGCGGATCGCGCTGCGCGACGCGCGCTGGCACGACGGGAAGGCGTTCACCGCCGACGACGTGCTCTACACCTTCGCGCGCGTGCTCGGCCCGCCGCAGCGCCGCCCGTTCATCGCCGCCTCGTCACTGGCGAAACTGGACCTGTCCCAGAGCCGGGCCGTGGACGCCCACACCGTCGAACTCGCGTTGACCGAGCCGTCGTTCGAGTTCCTGATCGCCCTGTCGGCCTACGGCACCAAGATCGTGCAGAACGGCGCCACCGACTTCGACCGGCCCGTCGGCACCGGACCGTTCGTCTTCGAATCCTTCGAGGCCGGAAGGGAATTCGTCGCCACCGCGAACGAGCAGTACTGGGACGGCGCCCCGGCCGTCCGGCGGCTGCGGATCGTGAGCGCGGAGTCCGACGCGCGGCTCTCGGCGGTACAGAGCGGCGAGATCGACTACGCCGACAACCTCACCCCCGCCGCGGCACGGACCCTGCAGGGCAGGCGCGGAATCTCGCTGTCGGCGACCCCGAACAGCGGCATCTACTTCTTCGCCATGAAGACCGACCGGGCACCGTTCGACAATCCGGACGTGCGCCGGGCCGTCAGGCGGATGCTCGACCGCGACGAACTGGTCAAGGTGGCCCTGGAGGGTCAGGGCGAGGTGTCCAACGATGTGTTCGGCAAGGGCTTCCAGCACTACGCCGACCTGCCGCAGCACACCTACGATCCCGACGAGGTCGGCAGGCTGCTGCGGCGCGCCGGGGTGCGCGATCTGTCGTTCGACCTGTTCACCGCGCCCGTCGCGCACGGATTCGTCGAAGCCGCACGGCTTTTCGCCGAGCACGCGGGACGCTGCGGGGTGCGGGTGAACGTCGTGCTCGGGTCCAAGGACACCTATTACACCGATGCGCTGTCGACCGGCCATCTCACCATGGGCCAGTCCGGGCCGCTCGCCATCCCGAACCATTTCGCCTCGCGCCTGCTCACCGATTCGCCGCAGAACCGCACCAAATGGTCGGACCGCGAGTTCGACGCCCTCTACGCCAAGGCGCAGGCCACCGCCGGTGTGGAGGCCCGGACCGCGCTCTACCGCACCATGCACGAGATCCTGCACGACCGGGGCGGATTCGTGTTCTTCGGCACCACGCCGTGGAACAGCGCGGCCCGCGACCGTTTCCAGCACGTGCCCGCCGCCGTGCCGAACTCGCACGGCTGGGCCCGCTTCGACGCGGTGAGCCCCCGATGACCGTGCTCGACGCGGCGCGGGCGCGGTACTGGATCGAGCGCTGGGATCGTCAGCAGGAGCACTACATGCCCGATCGCGAACAGCGTTTCGAGGCGATCGGCGATGTGCTCGACGAACTGCGTGACCGCGACGACCTGCTGATCGTCGATCTGGGCGTGGGCCCGGGCACCCTGGCCCAGCGCCTGCTCGGCCGATTCCCGGCCGCGCGGGTGGTCGGGGTCGACGCCGATCCGCTGCTGCTCGGCCTGGCCGACCTGGCGCTGGGCTCGGACCGGTTCCGTACCGTGTTCGCCGATCTTCGCGCGGAGGGCTGGCTCGAAGCGCTCGAACTGGACCGGGAGCCCGACGCGTTCGTCAGCACCACGGCGCTGCACTGGATGAACCGGGAACCGTTGCGGCAGCTCATCGGCACCTGCGCGGCGGCCTTGAAACCGGGCGGGCTGTTCATCGACGGCGACCACCTCTACGAGGGGCCGGCCGGACCACGCCTGGACGCACTGGGCAAGGCCATGACTGCCCGGCGCGGCGACCGGCAGGGCACCGCCGCGGCCGAGGACTGGGCTCAGTGGTGGGACGCGGTGGCGCGAGCACCCGAACTGGCCGAGCTGGTGCGCCTGCGCGACGGCGGTTTCGAGCACACCGTGCACGACCGGCCGACAGTGCACGACTACGTGAGCTTCGCCAAGGCAGCGGGGTTCGCGGAGGCCGGCACGGTGTGGCAGTACGGCGACGACCGCGTCGTGGTCGGTATCCGGTAGCACCGGTGCGTGTGTCCACCCCGTTCGCCCGGTTTCTGCTGCGCCGTACCGTCATCGGGGCCGGGCAGCTGTTCGTGCTGGTGGTGCTGGTATTCGTGCTGTCGCTGCTGCTGCCCGGCGACGCGGCGGACGTGCAGAGCAACGATGTGCTCGGCGCGGAGCAGCGGGCGGCCGCGCGCGAGCTGATGGGACTCGACGTGGCACCGGTCGAGCGGTTCGCGCACTGGCTCGGCGGGGCGCTCACCGGCGATTTCGGGGTCTCGTACGCCAACGGGCACAGCGTCACCAGCGTGATCGCCGATCCGTTGCGCACCACCGCGCTGCTGGCCGTGCTGGCGGTGGTGCTGCTGATCCCGGTGGCCGTCACGGCGGGGTTCGCCGCCGGGTTGCGGCCGGGGTCCTGGTGCGACCGGATCGTCACCACCGTCGGGATCGCCCTCGACTCGATCCCCGATTTCGTGCTGGCGGTGCTGCTGGTCAGCTATGTCGCGCTCGAGCTGGATCTGCTGCCCGCCACCTTCCTCGGCACCGACCTCGACGACCTGCTGGACCGGCCGGAATACCTGGTGCTGCCGCTGGTCGTGATGGTCGCCCGGGTCGCGGCGCCGCTGGCCCGTCTCGTGCGCGCCGGGGTCGTCGACGTGTTCGACCAGCCCTATATCGCCCAGGCGCGCCGCCTCGGGGTCGGCAGGCTGTCGCTGCTGGCCCGCCATGTGGCACCCAACGCACTCGCGCCCGCCATGCAGGAACTGGGCCGCACCGGCGACGGCCTGCTCTCGGGTGTGCTCATCGTGGAGGCGGTGTTCGTGGTGCCCGGGATCGCCTCGGCGCTCATCGGCGCCATCGGCAATCGCGACGACCCGGTGATCCTGGCCATCGTGGCGATCACCGGGGTGGTCGCCATCGCGATCAACACCGTCATCGATATCGCCGGGCAGCGCATGGTCCCGCGATCGGCCGAGGGAGCGAGCCGATGACGCCGCGCCGCGCGATCTACCTGAGCTGTGTGGTGGTGCCGCTGCTCGTCGCCTTCGTGGGGCCGGTGTTCGCCCGGTGGGCGCCGCGACACCGGCAGGCCCCGTTCGGCCCGTCGCAGTGGTCGCCGTTCGGGACCGACCGGCTCGGTCGCGATGTCCTGGCCGCCGCGCTCACCGGCGGGCGGACCTTCCTGCTGGTCGCCGCCGTCACCGTGCTCGTCGCGTACCTGGTGGGTTCGATGATCGGTCTGGCCGCGGCGGCGACTCCGCGCGCCTGGGTCGACGAACTGCTCATGCGGCCGATGGATGTGCTGCTGTGCCTGCCGTCGCTGCTGATCATCATGGTGGCCGCGCTGCGTACGCGCGGTTCGGCGGTCGCCATCGCGTGCGCGATCGGGTTCGCGCTGCTCGCGCCGATCACCCGGTTCGTCCGGATGGCGGCGCGCGACACCGTGCGCGGTCCGGTGATGGACGCGCTGCGGATGCAGGGCGAGTCGCGGGCGTTCCGCTACGGCAACTACGCCGTCGGCACGCTCGCCCGCCCGATCGCCGCCGACCTGGCGCTGCGCTTCACCGCCGCCGTGTACTTCCTGGCCTCGGCCAATTTCCTCGGTCTCGGTTTCGACACCACCTCCACCGACTGGGCCGTGTCCGTCGCGGCCAACAAGGACGCGCTGACCATCGCGCCGTGGTCGGTCGCGCTGCCCGCCGGGCTGATCGTGCTGCTCATCGTGGGGATCAATCTGCTCTGTGACGATCTGCTCGCCGACCCGCGCACCCTGTCCGCGCGCCGGATGGCCGGGACCGGCCGTGATGTCTGAACCGCTGCTCCGCGTGCGTGATCTGCGGATCGCCGCGGGCAAGACCGCGCTCGTCGACGCGGTGGACCTCGACATCCGCGCCGGGGAGATAGTGACCCTGTTCGGCCCGTCGGGCGCGGGCAAGACCACCCTCGCCACCGCCCTCGCGGACAGCACCGCCGCCGGGCTCATTGTCTCCGGCAGGATCGACCGCCGCGACGGGCTGCGGGTCGGCTACCTCCCGCAGGACGCCGCCGCGACCCTGAATCCGGCCCGGCGCATCGGCACCGCCCTGACCGAGCTCGACCGGTTGCGCGCACGCCGCCACGGCCTCCCCCGGCCCGGCCGCGCGGACCGCCGCGACCGGCTCGCCGCGATCCTGGCGGCCGCCGCCTTCACCGTCGACCCGGTCCGGCTCGACGCGCTCCTGCGCAAGTACCCGTTCGAGTTCTCCGGCGGCGAACGCGCCCGGCTGGCCCTGGCCCAGGTGCTGACCTTCGACCCCGGCATCCTCGTGGTGGACGAACCGACCGTCGGGCTCGACCCGATCGCCCGCGCCACCCTGCTGTCGGGCCTGGACGGACTGCGACGGGCGGGCACCGCGATCGTGCTCGTCACCCACGACGCCCGCGCCGCCGAAACCCTCAGCGACCGTGTGCTCTTCGTACGGAACGGGCGGGTGTCCGCCGTCGGCGGCCTCCCCCGCGACCCGGCGCCGACCGAACGGAGCGGTCCACCCTCGGCGATCGATTCGGAACCACCGCGGACCGCGAGAACCACGGCGGGCGGTCGCGGAAGTGGCGGCTCGACGCGGCACGGCTCGCGCGTCGACGCGGTCACCCGTTCCGATCCCGGCCCCTCGACCGCGCCGACCGGGCCCGCGCTGCGGCTGCGCGAAGTGTCGGTGTCACACCGGAATTCGCCGACGCTCACCGCGATCGACCTCGACCTGCGCCACGGCGAGCTGCTCGGCGTGATCGGGCGCTCGGGTGCGGGCAAGTCCACGATCGGTCGCTGTATCGCCGGGCTCGTGCCGCCCGATCGCGGCGAGATCCGGCTCGATGACCAATCACTGCCGCCGCTGCGCCGCCGGGCGCGGGCCCAGATCGCCGCCGTGCAGTACGTCTGGCAGGAATCGGCGGCCTCGTTCGACCCGCGCCGCCCGGTCCTCGACCAGGTCGCCGCCACCGCGGTCCGGCTCCGGGGACTCCGCCGCGCCGACGCACGCGACGAAGCGCTCGAGCTGCTGCGCGCCCTCGATCTCGACGCCGCCCAGGCACACCGTCACCCGGCCGGGCTCTCCGGCGGCCAGCTCCAGCGCGCCGCCCTGGCCAGAGCACTCACCGCGCACCCGCGCGTGCTCGTGTGCGACGAGATCACCACCGCGCTGGATCTGGCGCTGGCGCAGACGATTCTGGACCACCTCGACGACTACCGGCAGCGCACCGGCGCCGCGATCCTGCTCATCACCCACGATCTGCCCGGACTGTTCGCCCGCGCCGACCGGATCGCCGTCGTGGACGGCGGGCGCGTCACCGAGATCGGGACCCCGGACGAAGTGCGGTCACCGCCGGTGGCCCCGATCCTGGCCGGACTCGCACCGGCCACCGACCGCGAAACCGCCACGGCTGGCAGGATCGAGGCGTGGATACCGCGAACCTGACCCGCTCCGAGACCGCCGCGCGATCAGCCGCGGTCACCGTCGGCGACTACCGGGTGGAACTGGACCTCTCGGGCGCGCCCGACCAGGACCGTCCCGGCTTCACCACCGTCACCACGGTGCGATTCGACGCCACCACGACCCGCACCTGGCTCGATTTCCTCGGCCTCGCCGTCGACTCGGTGACCCTCAACGGCCGCGACCTCGCCGTCGACTACGACGGGGCGCGCCTGACGCTCGACGGCCTGGCCGACACCAACGAGGTCACCGTGCGCGCCACCGCCGCCTACAGCCGTTCCGGCGAGGGCCTGCACCGCTTCCTCGACCCGGTCGACGGCGCCACCTACCTCTACACCCAGTACGAGCCCGCCGACGCGCGCCGCGTCTTCGCCTGCTTCGAGCAGCCGGACATGAAGGCGCCGTTCACCTTCGTCGTCACCGCGCCCGCAGGCTGGGAGGTGCTGTCGAACCGGCCCGCCGCCACGGTGGAAGCCCTCGGTGCGGATCAGCGCGTCGAGTTCTCCCCCACCCTGCCGATCTCCACCTACCTCACCGCCATCGCGGCGGGGCCGTACCACCGCGTCGAATCCTCGTGGACGCGTGACGATCTCACCGTCGAGCTCGGTGTGCTCTGCCGCGCCTCGCTGGCCCGTCACCTCGATGCCGACACCGTCCTCACGGTGACGAAACAGGGCCTGGACTTCTTCGCCGACGCCTTCGACTACCCGTACCCGTGGGGCAAGTACGACCAGATCTTCGTTCCCGAGTACAACCTCGGAGCGATGGAGAACCCCGGCCTGGTCACCTTCACCGAGGCGTACGTGTTCCGTGGCGCGGCCACCGCCGCCCAGTACGAGGCCAGGGCGAACACGATCCTGCACGAGATGGCGCACATGTGGTTCGGCGACCTGGTCACCATGGTGTGGTGGGACGACCTGTGGCTCAAGGAATCCTTCGCCGACTACATGGGCGCGCTGGCCGCCGCCGAGGCCACCGAGTGGACCGACGCCTGGGTCGCGTTCGCCGATCGCCGCAAGGCGTGGGCGTATTCGCAGGACCAGCTGCCCACCACGCACCCGATCGTCGCCGACATCACCGATCTGGAAGCGGCCAAGCTCAATTTCGACGGCATCACCTACGCCAAGGGCGCCGGCGTGCTCAAGCAGCTGGTCGCCTACGTGGGCCGTGCGGAGTTCTTCGCCGGAGCCCGCCGCTATTTCCGTACCAACGCCTTCGGCAACACCACCCTCGCCGACCTGCTCACCGAGCTGTCGGCGGAATCCGGGCGCGATCTGACCGGCTGGGCCGCCGCCTGGCTGCAGACCACCGGCATGTCCACCCTCACCGTCGACGGCGACGCCATCGTGCAGACCGACCCGCGCCCGCACCGCCTGGCCGTGGGCCTCTACGACTTCGACGACGCGGGCGATCTGGTGCGCCGCGAACGGGTGGAACTCGACCTCGTCGACGAACGCACCCCGATCGACCTCGCCCCCGCGCCCCTGCGGCTGCTCAACGACGGTGACCTCACCTACGCCAAGGTCCGCCTCGACCCCGCCTCGCTGGACACCGTCCAGCAATCGCTCGACCGGGTCACCGACCCGCTGGCCCGCGGCCTCATCTGGTCGGCGCTGTGGAACGCCACCCGCGACGCCGAACTCCCGGTCGACCGCTATCTGCGCATGGCCCGCGACTTCGCCCCGGCCGAACCGAACACCGCGCTGCTGTCGGCCGTACTGGCTAACGCGTCCTTCGCCATCGCGCACTATCTGCCCGCCGAGGCCCAGCGCCGGTGGCAGGCCGAATGGCTCGAATCCTGCTGGAACGCCCTGTCTTCCGCGGCTCCGGGCTCCGGGGCGCAGCTCGCGCTGGCCCGGGCGACCGCGAGCGCCGCCACCGCCGACGCCGCGCGCGCCCTCGAGATCCGCGCTCTGCTCCTCGGCGAGCAGCCCGCCCCCGACGGACTGGCGCTGGACCCGGACCTGCGCTGGTCACTGTGGACGGCCCTGGCCGCCACCGGCCACGCGAGCGCGGCCGACCTGGACGCCGAGCTGAGTCACGACGACACCGCCTCGGGCCGCACCGCCCACCGCCGCGCCCTCGCCTCCCGTCCCGAACCGCCGGTCAAAGCGGCCTCCTGGGACGCGGTGCTGCGCGACACGACCCTCACCAACGACCACCTCGACGCCGAGATCGCCGGTTTCCGGGCCGCCGACCGCCGCGACCTGATCGCCCGCTACGACAGCGGCTACTTCGCCGCGCTGCGCGAGGTCTGGGATCAGCGCAGTATCGAGATCGCCCGCCGTATCGTCCTGGGCCTGTTCCCCGCCGCCGACACGCTCGACGACGTGGACGGCTGGCTCGCGGCGAACACCGACGCACCGGGCGCGCTGCGCCGCTTGGTGATCGAACAGCGCGACCACCTGGGCCGCGCGCTGCGGGTGCGCGAGCGGGAGGCGGGCCGGTAGCCGCGCGTATGCTGAACGCGATGACACCGGCCGACCCCCGGCTCGAACGATCGCCACGACGAAAGTGACCCGATCATGACCGAGAATCCCGCAGGGCAGACCATCACCAGCGCCCTGCTGCATCGCCTGATCAACACGACCTCCGCCGACGCGCGCCTGGTCCTCACCGAAGGCCATGTCGAGGTCAGGACCGGTCCCGATGTCGGCGACGGCGGACTGGTGGTCGTCACCCGCGCCGATCTCCTCGGCCAGGTCGGCGATCCGCCCGACGACCGGGCCCTGGCCGAACAGGCCGCGCTGCTCGACAGCAATATCGGGCTCATGGGAGCCTGAGCGGCGCGGCCCAGCCGGGAACTACTCGCCGGAGCGGTCCCGGATATCGGTGACGATGGCCGAGAAGTCCCGGCCCGCGTCGGTCTGGTTGAACCGTTCGTAGATCGCCGCCGCCAGCTCACCGAGCTGCCCGTCGATGCCGTTGGCGCGCAACGCGTTCGCGGCCAGGGTGAGATCCTTCGACATCAGCGCGGTCGCGAAACCGGGCTGATAGTCGTTGTTGGCCGGGCTGGCGGGCACCGGTCCGGGCACCGGGCAGTAGCTGGTCAGCGCCCAGCTCTGCCCGGAGGCGGTGGACACCACATCGAAGAACGACTGATGGCTCAGGCCCAGCCGCTCCCCCAGCACCAGCGCCTCGGACAGACCGATCATGGAGATGCCGAGCAGCATGTTGTTGCAGATCTTGGCGGCCTGGCCCACGCCGGCCTCCCCGCAGTGCACCACCTTGCCGCCCATCACCTCGAGCACCGCGAGCCCGTCGGCGAAATCGGCGGCCGCGCCACCGACCATGAAGGTCAACGTGCCCGCGCTGGCCCCGGCGACTCCGCCGGAGACCGGGGCGTCGAGGGGACGATGACCGGCCGAGACCGCCTGTCGCGCCGCGGCTCTGGCGTCGGCGACATCGATGGTGGAACAGTCGATGAACAGCGTGCCGGGCCGGGCGGCCGGGAGCAGCTCGGTGTAGACGTCGAGCACCAGCTTGCCGTTGGGCAGCATGGTGATCACCACATCGCGGTCCCGCGCCGCCTCGGCGGCGGTGGCGACCACGGTGGCACCGTCGGCACGGGCCTGGTCCCGGGCGGCGGGAACCGGGTCGAAGGCGAGCACGTCGTGGCCCGCCGCGACCAGATTGGCCGCCATGGGCGCGCCCATGTGGCCGAGCCCGAGGAAACCGATCGTCTTTTTCGTCATCCCTGTGCCTCCGGGGTGGTGACATCCAGTTCCGCCGGTCCGAGCGCGGCGAAGTAGGCCGCGACCCGCTGATCGGAGACCTCGGCGAGGGTGGCGGGCCGCCACTTCGGCTCGCGGTCCTTGTCGATGACCTGGGCGCGGATGCCTTCGACCAGGTCGTGCGAGCTCAGCGAGGCGATCGAGACCCGGTACTCCTGGCGCAAGGTGTCCTCGAGGCTGTCGAGCTCGCGCGCCGCACGCAGGGCCCGCAGCGTGACCTTCAGCGCCACCGGTGATTTGGCGAGGATGTCCTGTGCGGCGGCCGCCGCTTCGGGTGAGCCCTCGGCCTGCAGGGCGGCCACGATCTCCTCGACCGTGTCCGCGCGGTAGCAGGTGTCGATCCAGCCGCGCTGCGCGTCCAGTTCCGAGGCCGGGGCCTGCTGGGCGAACTTCGCGATGGCGGCCTCGACGGTCTCGGTGCGCAGGGTGTCCAGCAGCTCGGGCACCGACTCGGCGGGCACGAAGTGGTCGGCGAAACCGGCGGCGATGGCGTCACCGGCGCTCATCCGGGCGGTGGTCAGGGCGACGTGGGTGCCGATCTCGCCCGGTGTGCGTGCAAGCAGGTAGGTGCCGCCCACATCGGGGACGAACCCGATGCCGACCTCGGGCATGCCGATGCGCGAGCGTTCGGTGACGATGCGATGGCTGCCGTGCGCCGACAGGCCGACGCCGCCGCCCATGACCAGCCCGTCCATGATCACCACGTACGGCTTCGGGAAGCGGCCGATGAGCGCGTTGAGGATGTACTCGTCGCGCCAGAACTTCCCGGTCGGCGACGAGGCACCGGCCGTGCCCGTCTTCGCGTCGGCGTGGATGGCGACGATGTCGCCGCCCGCGCACAGCCCACGCTCCCCGGCACCGGTGACCACCACCGCGCGCACCGCGTCGTCGTCGGCCCAGGCCCGCAGCGCGTCCAGGATCGCCAGTGCCATCGGATGATTCAGGGCGTTGATGGCGCGGGGCCGGTTGAGGGTGATGCGGCCGAGACCGTCGGAGACGGTGATCAGCACTTCGGGTTCGTCGGTCATGCCGCTCCTGTCAGCGAGCGGGCCACGACCACTCGCATGATTTCGTTGGTGCCCTCGAGGATCTGGTGGACCCGCAGGTCACGCACGATCTTCTCCAGGCCGTATTCGTGCAGATAGCCGTAGCCACCGTGCAGCTGCAAGGCTTTGTTCGCCACCTCGAAGCCGACATCGGTGGCGAACCGCTTGGCCATCGCGCACAGTTCCACCTTGTCGGCGGCGTCCGCGTCCAGGGCCGCGGCGGCGCGCCACAGCAGCGTACGCGCCGCCTCCAGCTCGGTTCGCATGTCGGCCAGCTCGAACTGCAGGGCCTCGTTGCGGGCCAGCGCCTTGCCGAAGGCGTGCCGTTGCGCGAGATAGCCGACGGTCTTGTCCAGCGCGGCCTGCGCGCCACCGACCGAGCAGGCCGCGATATTGAGCCTGCCGCCGTTGAGCCCGTGCATCGCGATGGAGAAACCCGCGCCCTCCTCGCCGAGCAGGTTCGCGACGGGCACGCGGGCCCCGTCGAGTACGACCTGCCGGGTGGGCTGTGCGTTCCAGCCCATCTTGCGTTCGTTCGGGCCGACGGTCAGGCCGGGGGTGTCGGCGGGCACGATCAGCGCCGAGATGCCCCGTGGCCCGTCCTGGCCGGTGCGGACCATCATGACGTACACGTCGTTGGCGCCCGCGCCGGAGATGAACTGCTTGGCGCCGGTGAGTACGTAGTCGTCGCCGTCACGCACGGCCCTGGTGCTCAGGGCCGCCGCGTCGGAGCCGACGCCGGGCTCGGTGAGCGCGTAGCTGCCCAGCAGTTCCATCGACGACATGCCCGGCAGCCAGCGGTGCCGCTGCTGGTCGGTGCCGTAGGCGTCGATCATCCAGGCGGCCATGTTGTGGATCGAGATGTAGGCCGCCACGGCGGGGCATCCGGTCGAGAGCTGTTCGAAGATCCGCACGGCGTCCAGGCGGCGCAGCGCGGAGCCGCCCACCTCCTCGCGCACGCAGATCCCGCCGAAGCCGACCGGGCCCGCCTTGCGCAGCACGTCGACCGGAAAGTGCTTGTGCTCATCCCATTCCAGCGCGTTCGGCGCGAGGAATTCGTCGGCGAACTGGCGGGCGGTGTCCCCGATCGCGCGTTCGTCGGCATCGAGAGTGAACATGGCCGCCTCAGTCCATCGTCGGGATGACGAAGGCGTTGGACTCCTTGAGCCCGGCGGGCCAGCGCTGGGTCACCGTCTTGGTCTTGGTGTAGAAGCGGATCGAGTCCGGGCCGTGCTGGTTGAGGTCGCCGAAGCCCGAGCCCTTCCAGCCGCCGAAGGTGAAGTAGGCGATCGGCACCGGGATCGGCACGTTCACCCCGACCATGCCGACCTGCACGCGGGAGGCGAAATCGCGGGCGGTGTCGCCGTCGCGGGTGAAGATCGCGACGCCGTTGCCGTACTGGTGCTCGTCGACCAGGCGCAGCGCCTGCTCGTAGTCGCCGGCCCTGACCACGGTGAGGACGGGGCCGAAGATCTCCTCCTGGTAGATCCGCATGTCGGCGGTGACCTTGTCGAACAGGCTCGCGCCGACGAAGAAGCCGTCCTCGGCGCCGTCGACGGTCAGCCCGCGGCCGTCCACCACCAGCTCGGCGCCCTCGTCGATGCCGATCTGCACGTAGCCGTTGACCCGGTCCACGCCGTCGGCGCCGACCAGCGGGCCGAAATCGGCACCGGAGTCGTCGGAGCGGCCCACATTCAGCTTGCGGACCTTCTCGGTCAGCTTCTCGACGAGCCGGTCCGCGGTCTCCTCGCCCACGGGTACGGCCACCGACAGCGCCATGCACCGCTCACCGGCCGAGCCGTAGGCCGCGCCGACGAGTTGCTCGGCGACATCGTCGAGGTCGGCGTCGGGCATCACGATCGCGTGGTTCTTGGCGCCGCCGAAACACTGGGCGCGCTTGCCGTTGGCGGTCGCGGTCTCGTAGATGTACTGCGCGATCGGGGTCGAGCCGACGAAGCCGACGGCCTTGATCCGCGGGTCGCGCAGGATCGTGTCCACGGCCTCCTTGCCGCCGTTGACCACGTTGAACACCCCCGGCGGCAGACCCGCCTCGACGAACAGCTCGGCCAGGCGCAGCGGCACCGAGGGATCGCGTTCGGAGGGCTTGAGCACGAACGCGTTGCCGCAGGCCAGCGCCGGGCCCGCCTTCCACAGCGGGATCATGGCCGGGAAGTTGAACGGGGTGATGCCCGCGACGACACCGAGCGGCTGGCGCATCGAGTACACGTCGATGCCGGTGCCCGCGCTCTCGGTGTACTCGCCCTTGAGCAGGTGCGGGATGCCCACCGCGAACTCGATCACCTCGAGGCCGCGCTGGATGTCGCCCTTGGCGTCGGCGAGGGTCTTGCCGTGTTCGGACGACAGCAGCGCGGCCAGGCTGTCGATCTCGTCGTTGACCAGGGTCAGGAACTTCATCAGCACCCTGGCGCGCTTCTGCGGGTTGAACGCCGCCCACACCGGCTGCGCCGCGGCCGCGTCGGCGATGGCCGCCTCGACCTCGGCCGCGTTCGCCAGCGGCACCCGGGCCTGCACCCGGCCGAGGTTGGGGTCGAACACGTCACCGAAGGCACCCGAGGTGCCCTGGACGTGGGTTCCGCCGAGGAAATGCGTCAGTTCGCGAACCATCAAAGTCCTGTTCGTCGGGTGTGCGCGCGGCGCACAAGGGTCGGAGGTGGTCCGATAGTTGGATGTCCAACCAACGGATACGATCGCGCACCACCGGCTTCTTGTCAATCACTCGATCCATCTATTGACATCTCGCCAACAGCATCGCCATTCTGGTGCCACGTCCATCCACAATGAGGAGATCCCGATGAGCACCGTCGACACCGAGCCCGGCAGCGCCGCCGGCTCGGAGCTGCAGGACCTGGCCGCACTGGCCCGCACCTTCTTCGCCGAGACCGTCGCGCCGCATCGCGAGGAGTTCGCCGCGCAGGGCTACCCCAGCCGTGAGGTCTATCGACAGGCCGGTGCGCTGGGCCTGCTGTGCATGTCGGTGCCCGAGGAGTACGGCGGCGGGGGCGGCACCTTCGCGCACGAGGCGGTGCTGTTCACCGAGCAGGTGCGCGGCGGCGATTCCTCGATGCAGCTCGGCGTGCACACCGGCATCGTCCCGCACTACCTGCTGGCCTACGCCTCGGAGGACAACAAGCGGCGCTGGCTGCCGAAACTGGCCTCGGGCGAATGGATCGGCGCCATCGCGATGACCGAGCCCGGCACCGGCTCGGACCTGCAGAACATCGCCACCAAGGCGATCGAGGACGGCGACGACTACCTGATCACCGGCGCGAAGACGTTCATCTCCAACGGCCGCAACTGCGATCTGCTCATCATCGCGGTCAAGACCGACCCCACACAGGGCGCCAAGGGCGTGTCACTGGTGGTCGCCGAGGTCGCCGACGACACCCCGGGCTTCGAGCGCGGCAGGCTGCTGAAGAAGATCGGCCAGAAGGGCCAGGACACCACCGAACTGTTCTTCGACGGGCTGCGCGTACCCAAGGCCAATCTGCTCGGCACCGCCGAGGGCCAGGGTTTCGTCCAGCTCATGCAGCAGTTGCCGCAGGAGCGGCTGATCTGCGGCGTGGCCGCGGCGGCCGCCATCGAGACCGCGGTGGCCGAGACCCTCGACTACGTCAAGCAGCGCAATGCCTTCGGCAAGCCGCTGTTCGCCATGCAGAACACCCGTTTCGAGCTGGCCGAGTGCGCCACCGTCGCCGAGGTGGTCCGCACCTTCGTCGACGCCGCCGTCGACAAGCACCTGCGCGGCGTGCTCGATGTGAAGACCGCCGCCATGGTCAAGTACTGGACCACCGAACAGCAGACCCAGGTGATCGACCGCTGCGTCCAGCTGCACGGCGGGTACGGCTACATGGAGGAGTACCCGATCGCCCGGATGTGGGCCGACGGGCGCATCTCGCGCATCTACGCGGGCGCCAACGAGGTCATGAAGGACCTCATCGCCCGCTTCCTCTGACCGCAAAGACGAACGGCGCCACCGGAATCCCGGTGGCGCCGTCGGCGTCTTCGCTCAGGCCGCCGAGCGACCCTCGGCCAGCGCGGTGACCACGGCCACCGCCACGGCCGACAGTGCCGCGATCACGGCGCCGCCGAGCACGACCGCCGCGCCCGCGACCGTGAACTGGTCCCAGCCGACCATCAGCGCGGCCACGCCGAGGACCACCAGCACCGCGTCGGCGGCGACCGAGGAGAGCACGGCGCGGTCATCGCGCAGCAGCCGCGGCGTGGCCATCACCGTGGCCAGCCCCTGCAGTACCGAGACGGCGCCGACCACCGCCAGGACAGGCACGGCCATGCCGGTACCCCCGTCGAATCCCGCGATCAGCGCGCCGAACGCGACGAGACCGAACAGCACGCGCACCGCACCGATGCCGCGCAGCGCCGCAGCGGGCATCTCGACGGGCGCCCGGCCGACGGAAGGCCGGGTCGCGTAGGTCATCCGAACATCTGCCACCTGACTGGTCATCTCGAACTCCTTCGGCTTCTTTCACACCTGCGTGCAATTGCACCCATGTGTGAAAGTACGCCTCTTGCACAAAGGCGTGCAAGTGATCGGAGGGGTATCGTGCCGGGACTCACATCCGCGCCCGACGAGCGTCAGCGGCGGTGCTTCTCCGCCACGGTGAGGGCGATTCCGGCCGCGGTGACCCGGTCGACACCGGCGGCGATCAGGCAGGCCCTGGCCGCGTCCCTGGCCGGGTCGACGCTGTCCCATTCCCCGTTGCCGCGCGCGTTCAGCAGCTCGAGCACCAGCGCCGTGAGCACGCGGGCCACCGCGGCGGGCGGCAGGTGATCGGCGAAGGTGCCGTCGGCTTGACCGTCCTCGACGAGGGTGACCACCAGTCCGCGCACCGGGGCGAGCCGGTCGGCCGCGCGGGCCCGTGACGACGCCTCGTCCAAGCGCAGGAGCAGGCAGAATTCGTCGCCGACCGCCCACAGCGTGACGGCCAGATCGGCCACCACCACCGCGGGCGGCTGCCCGGTGTCGACGCGGTCCAACGCCCGCCCGACCTGCTCGAAGGCTTCGTCGAGCATGCCGTCGATGAGCGCCTCACGCGTCGGGAAGTGCCCGTAGAGCGTCCGGCGGACCATGCCCGCGGCCGCGGCGATGTCCTCCATGCTGGCGGAGGGATTGCGCCGCAGCTCGTCCCCGGCGACGGCGACGATGCGCTGCCGGTTGGCCAGGGCGCGCGGGCCGAGGGCCGCGGTGAGGGGAGGTGTAGTCGCAGTCACAGTTTTCCTTTCACCTCCCACCATCGCACGCTTGCACAAGGGTGGGCAAACCCGGGGTGGTCAACCCTCAGCTACCGGGGATGACCGATCCGAAGTCGACCGAACCCCAGTCGCCGGAGCCACCGCCGCCACCGGCGCAACCGTTCACGACCAGTTCCTGCGGTGTCCGCAGCTGATCCCCGGTGACCGGCCGTCGCGGTCGTGACGAAGCCGTCAGGCTGGGCATTGGTGTCGTAGCGCGCCGGGGAAGGTCGGAATCGCGTCGTGGCCCAACCGTGACGGCGGCGGTCAGCGGGTGAGGATGGGCACGATGTGGGCGCGGGCGTAGGTCGCGAGCGCCTCGGGGGATCCGGTGTCGAGGGTGCCGACCGGTTGCAGGATCAGCGAGTGGACCACCCGGCACACCACCTCGACGCGGGCGGTGAGGTCGGGGATGTCGGGGAATCTGTTGTCTTCCAGGACTTTCGCGAGGATCTCGGTGGACGCCGAGACCGACAGGAGGAAGAAGGTGGCGCCGTCGACGGTGAGCTGGGGCAGGATGCGGTCGGCTTCCAGGGTGAGCAGGCGCTCGACCAGGGCGTGCGAGCGCCAGCGGGTGATGACGGTGGTGAACACGTCCACGACGATGTCGTCGAAGGTGTCGTGGCGGGCCGGGATCTCCTCGAGGTCGGCCAGCAGCCTGCGTACCTCGCGCCCGAAGGCCGCGCGGACCACGTCGTCGCGGGAACCGATCCGGCGGTAGACGGTGGCGCGGTCGACGTCGGCGGCCCTGGCGATGTCCTCGATCGTCGTCTTGCGCACGCCGACCCGCTCGAACTGCACGAGCGCGGCGTCGAGAATGCGTTCTTCGACGGAGTCGGCGGTGGGCGAATCACCCGAGGTGGCGGCGGTGGACAGCACCCCACGACCGTAGCAGGCCGACCCGATGCAACATTGCGATACTTTTTGTTGCACTGTACGGTCGGTGCATGGCTGATAACAGTGCAACGGCGCGCTCCTATCAGGAAGAAGCGCACGCGATTCAGGCGCGGGATGTGCATTTCGACTTCTCGTCGGTGCCCCTGCACTACATCCCCGGGGAAGTGCTGGCCACGCACGTCACCAATGTGATGCATCTGGTCCTGCCCGAAGGCGAACGAGCGATGGCCGCCTGCCTGGCCGAGGCTCTGCCCTATATCGACGACGAGCGGCTGCGGGAGGAGGTCACCGGTTTCATCGGGCAGGAGTCCATGCACGCCAGCAGTCACGAGGGCGCGCGCAGGCACCTGCAGTCGATCGGGCTCGATGTGGAGTCCTATGTCTCGGCGGTGGCCTGGCTGGTGGACCGGGTGCTGGGCGATCAGGGGCTGACCGGGCGCGCGAAGGAGCAGTGGCTCAAAGAGCGGCTCGGCTTGTTCGCGGGGATGGAGCATTTCACCGCCGTGATCGGCGAGTGGCTGCTGGAATCGGAGGTGCTCGCCGAGCTGGGGATGGATCCGGCGATGCTGGATCTGGTGCGCTGGCACGGCGCGGAAGAGGTCGAGCATCGCAGTGTGGTGTTCGACGCGTACATGCACGTCGACGGCGGTTACGCCCGCCGGGTGCGCACCGGGCTGCTCGCCAGTGGCACATTGCTGCCGCTGTTCGTGATCTCGACGGCCTATCTCTATCGCAAGGATCCGAGCCCGGACAAGGGACGGTCCTGGGCCCGGCAGTTCGTGAGCGCCACCGTGCGCGGGGTCATCCCGAGTTTCACGACCTTCGTCACCGAGATGCCGCGGTATCTGCGGCCGGGTTTCCATCCCTCCCAGCTGGGTTCGATGGACAACGCGCTGCGCTATCTGGCGCATTCGCCGGCGGCGCGCGGGTGAGCGGGCCCGTCGTGACCGCGCCCCGTAGCGTGCGTGCGCTCGGCGTCGCCGTCGACGCCTACAAGAAGGTGTTCACCCGGCCGGCGCTGTCGCCACCACATCCGGTGCGGCGCACCGGGTTCGACATCGACGCCGTGGTCGAGTCGGTGCGGGCCGAGGCCGAGGACGTGGTGAGCGTGCGCCTGCGCCGCGCCGGAGGTGGGCCGCTGCCCGCGTGGCGGCCGGGGTCGCATCTCGATGTGTTCCTGCCGTCGGGGCGTCAGCGTCAGTACTCGCTGTGCGGCGATCCGGGCGACCGGTACCGCTACCGCATCGCGGTGCGCCGCATCGCCGACGGTGACGGTGGCTCCGTGGAGATGCACGCCCTCCGCGCCGGAGACCCGCTGCGGCTGCGCGGCCCGCGCAACGCGTTCACCTTCGTCGGTTCGGCACCGTCGTACCTGTTCGTGGCCGCCGGCATCGGCATCACACCGATCCTGCCCATGGCCCGCGCGGCCGGCAGCCGGGGCCACCTGGTGTATCTGGGCCGTTCCCGGCAGAGCATGCCGTTCCTCGGTGAGGTCCCGGCAGGCACGGACATCCGGCCGGACGACGAGTCCGGCACACCCGATATCCCCGCCCTGCTCGCCACCGCCGCACCGGGTGCCGCGGTGTACCTCTGCGGTCCTCCCCCGGTCCTGGAGCTCGCCCAGCGCACACTGTTCACCACGAATCCGGCTGCCTCGCTGCACACCGAACTGTTCTCGGCGCGCCCGGTGACCGACGGCCGCGCCTTCGACATCACCCTGGCCCGCAGCGGTGACACCGTGCGGGTGAGCGGCACCGAGACCGCGCTCGACGCGATCCGGCGGGTGCGGCCCGATGTCGTCTACTCGTGCCGCCAGGGCTTCTGCGGCACCTGCCGAACCCGCGTCCTCGACGGCGCCGTCGACCATCGCGACCGGCTGCTGCTGCCCACCGAGCGGGCCGACCACCTGCTCACCTGCGTCTCCCGCGCCGCGGGCGACGCGCTCACGCTGGACCTCTGACCGCGAAAGGCCCGGTCCCCCATGACCACAGAACACAGGCACATCGTCGTGCTCGGCGCCGGTTTCGGCGGCCTCGGCCTGACGATCAAGCTCCGCGAGGCGGGCTTCGACGACATCGTCGTCCTCGACCGCGCCGACGAACTCGGCGGCACCTGGCAGGCCAACACCTACCCGGGTTGCGCCTGCGACGTCCCCTCCCAGCTCTACAGCTACTCCTTCGCCCCCAACCCCGACTGGTCACGCACCTACGGCAGACAGCCCGAGATCCTGGACTATCTGCGCACCGTCGCCGAACGCCACGACATCGTGCGGCACCTGCGCCTGGGCACCGAACTCCTCGACGCCCGCTGGGACGACGAGCACACCCGCTGGCGCATCGAGACCTCGCGCGGCACCCTCACCGCCGACTATTTCCTCTCCGCCGCGGGCATCTTCGCCGAGGCCAAATACCCGTCACTGCCCGGCCTGGAGACCTTCGCGGGCAAGACCTTCCACTCCCTGCACTGGGACCACGGCCACGAGCTGACCGGTGAACGTGTCGCGGTGATCGGCACCGGCGCCTCGGCGGTGCAGTTCATCCCGGAGATCCAGCCGAAGGTCGACTCGCTCACGGTGTTCCAGCGCTCGGCACCGTGGATCGTGCCGCGCATGGACCGGCCCACCCTCGGACTCGAACGGCTGCTGCTACGGCGTCTGCCACTGGCGCAGAAGGCGATTCGGGGCACCTGGTACACCCTGATCGAGGGCTTCGGGCTGGTCGGGTTCGTGGACAACCGCTTCCGGCACCCCTACGAGTTGCTGGGGCGGATGCAGCTGCGTCGTCAGGTCACCGATCCGGGCCTGCGCGCCACCGTGACCCCCGACTACATGATCGGCTGCAAACGCGCGATCTTCTCCGACGCGTATCTGCCCGCCCTCGACCAGGACAATGTCGAGGTGGTGACCGACGGCATCGCCGAGGTGCGCCCGCATTCGATCCGCACCACGGCGGGCGCGGAGATCCCGGTCGACACCATCATCTACGGCACCGGATTCACCTCGCTGCCCACCGCGTTCGAACGCATCACCGGCCGCGACGGCCGCTCCATCGCCGAGCTGTACGCCGAACGCCCGCAGACCTATCTGGGCGCCGCCGTCGCCGGTTTCCCCAATTTCTTCTGCACGCTCGGACCGTTCGGCGCCGCGGGGAACCAGTCGGCGATCTACATGATCGAATCCCAGATCGCCTACATCGTCGACGCGCTGAGCACCCTGCGCTCCACCGGGCAGCACCGGGTGGAGGTGCGAGAGCGGGTGCAGGACGAGTTCGTCGCCGAGATGCGCACCCGCAGCGCCGACACGGTCTGGCTCACCGGCGGCTGCCGCAGCTACTACACCACGGCCGAGGGTGGCAATGCCGGGCTGTACCCGAACTGGAGCTTCGAATACCGCCGCCGCACCCGGCGATTCGACGCCGCGAACTACGAGGTGTCCGCATGATGGGGCTGTCGCTGCCCGGCCGCGGGCCGGGCGATTCCTACCCCGTGCGCGGCAAGGTCGTGCTGGTGACCGGCGCGGGCCAGGGCATCGGCCGGGAACTCGCCCGGGTCCTGTCCGCCCGGGGAGCCCTGCTCGCCCTGGTCGATATCGACGCGGTGGCCGCCGAGCGCACCGCCTACGAACTCGGCACCACCGCGCTCGGGATCGGCGCCGATGTGGCCGACCGGGCCGGGATGAGCGCCGCTGTGGCGGAGGTGATCGAGCGCTTCGGCCGCCTCGACGTGGTGGTGGCCAATGCGGGGGTGACCCCGGTGCCCGCGACTCTGCGCACCATGGACCCCGCCGACTTCGACCGGGTCGTGGCCATCAATCTGACCGGGGTGTTCAATACCGTGCACCCCGCCCTCGACCACATCGTGCGCCGCCGCGGGCATGTCGTGGTGGTGTCCTCGTGCGCGGCCTTCGCGCCGGGGATGGGCGGTTCGCCGTACATGCTCACCAAGGCCGCCGTCGAGCAGCTGGGCCGCGCGCTGCGCGTGGAACTGGCCGCGAGCGGGGCCAGCGCGGGCGTGGCCTATTTCGGCATCGTCGACACCGCCATGACCCACGACATGCTCGACGCCGACGACCTCGGCCGCGAACTCGACAGCCTGCTGCCCTGGCCCCTGGATGTGCGGATCAGCGCCGCGCACGCGGCGCGCACCATCGCCGACGGCATCGCCCGGCGGGCGCCCCGCACGATCGCGCCGCGCGGCTGGGAGCCGTACGCGCTGCTGCGCGGGGCGATCAATGTGGTCCTTGACAGCAGGCTGGCCGCCGATCCGCGCGTCCACGAGCTCGTGCGGGCCATCGAGAGCCGCACATGACGGAAACCCGCGGCGGATCACGCACCGCGGCGGCCCTTCTCGTCCTCGATCATCTCGGCCCCGTCACCGCGGGCCTGAACCAGAAAGCTTTCGCCTCGTGAGCATTTCCCGTTTCGCCACCCTGCCCGCAGCCTTCCAGCACACGGCCACCATCGACCCCGCCGCCGTCGCCCTGCGCACCCCGGGCGACACCCAGACCCTGACCTGGGCCGGCTACGCCGAACAGGTCCGTGCCGTGGCCGCCGGTCTGGCCGGGCTCGGTGTGCGCCACGGCGACACCGTGGCGCTGATGATGAGCAACCGGGTGGAGTTCTATCCCCTGGAGGTCGGGGCCCAGCACCTCGGCGCCACCTCGTTCTCGGTGTACAACACGCTGTCCCCCGACCAGCTCGCCCACGTGCTCACCGATGCCGGTGCGCGCGTGGTGATCTGCGAACCGCGGTACGCGAAAGCCGTCGCCGCCGTGGGCGCGGGGGTCGAGCACATCGTCTGTGTCGACGACGCGCCCGAGGGCACGCTGTCGGTGGCCGAACTGCTCGCAGCCGCCCCCGCCGGCTTCGATTTCGACGCCGCCTGGCAGGCCGTCCGCCCCGGCGACGTGGCCACCCTCATCTACACCTCCGGCACCACCGGCGCGCCCAAGGGTGTGGAGACCACCCACGCCGCCCTGCTGTTCCAGGTCCACGGCATCGCCGAGGTGCTCGGCATCGAATTCGGTGACACCATCACCTCGTTCATGCCCACCGCCCACATCGCCGACCGGCTCACCGCCCTCTACGTGCAGGAGGTCCTCGGCACCCAGGTGACCAGCGTCGCCGATCCCACGCGGATCGCGGCCGCGCTGGTGGACCTGCGCCCGACGGTGTGGGGCGCGGTGCCGCGCGTGTGGGAGAAGCTCATGGCGGCTATCGAATTCAAGGTCGCGGCCGAGCCCGACGAGACCCGCCGCCAGGCCCTGCGCTGGGCCCTGTCGGTGGCCGCGCGACGCAGCGAACACCAGCTGGCGGGCGAGCCGGTGCCCGCCGAACTCGCCGCCGAATGGGCCACCGCCGACGAACTCGTCCTCGGCGAGCTGCGGGCCGCGCTCGGCCTGGACCGGGTGCGCTGGGCGCTGTCGGGCGCGGCCCCGATCCCGCCGCGCACGCTGGGGTTCTTCGCCGGGCTCGGTCTGCCGATCGCCGAGATCTGGGGCATGTCGGAGCTGGCGTGCATCTGCAGCGTCAGCCATCCGCGCGACGCCGTGCTCGGCACCGTCGGGAAACTGCTGCCCGGCATGGAGTCCCGGGTGGCCGCCGACGGTGAGCTGCTCGTGCGCGGACCGCTGGTGATGAAGGGCTATCGCGGCAGGCCCGAGCAGACCGCCGAGACGATCGACCCCGAGGGCTGGCTGCACACCGGCGACATCGTCCGCGTCGACGAGGCCGGGTACCTGCGGGTGGTGGATCGCAAGAAGGAGATGATCATCAACGCGGCGGGCAAGAACATGTCGCCGACCACCATCGAGAACGCCGTCAAGGCCGCCACCCCGCTGATCGGCACGATGGCCGTGATCGGCGACGGCCGCGCCTACAACACCGCGCTCGTCGTCCTCGACGCCGAATCCGCCGAACCCTACGCCCGCGCGCACGGCCTGGCCGACGCTTCGGCGGCGGCGCTGGCCGTCGATCCGGGTGTGCGCGCCGCCATCCGGTCCGGCGTCCTCGCCGGCAATGCCACGCTGTCGCGGGTCGAGCAGATCAAGCGCGTCCGCGTCCTGCCGGAGTTCTGGGAAGCCGGCGGCGACGAGGTGACCCTCACCCTCAAACTCAAGCGCCGGGTGATCGCCGAGAAATACGCCGCGCGGATCGACGAGCTCTACGCCGACACCCCGCCCGCGACCGTCATCGACCTCGGGCAGCCCGGCTGATCAGGGCCCGACGGCCCGGAAAGGAGGGCACTGCCACGGACCGGGCACAATGGAACTCGATGAAGCCCTGGCAGCTGGACCACACGCCCGACGACGATCTGCTCGGTCACGGTGAGCAGGTCGCCGTCGACGATCTCCGGGAGCTGCGCGCGCAGTTCGTCGATTTCATGCTCGGCTACAAGTTCGCCATCGACGAGGTGACGACCAAGATCAACATCCTGCGCGAGGACTTCAACAACACCCACGAGTACAACCCGATCGAGCACGTGGGCTCGCGGCTCAAATCGCCCGAGAGCGTGCTGGAGAAGATCCGGCGCAAGAACTACGCGATGAACCTGGCCGCCATCCGGGAGAACGTGCTCGACATCGCCGGGGTGCGGGTGGTGTGCAGTTTCATCTCCGATATCGGTGTCATCCGGGACATGCTGGCCGGTCAGCAGGACATCACCGTGCTCGAGGAACGCGATTACATCACCCATCGCAAGCCCAACGGCTATCAGAGTCTGCACCTGATCGTCTCGATCCCGGTGTTCCGTTCCGACCGCACCGAGCAGATCCCGGTCGAGATCCAGATCCGCACCATCGCGATGGACTTCTGGGCCAGCCTCGAGCACAAGATCTACTACAAGTACCGCGGCGAGGTGCCCCCGAACCTGCGCAGCGATCTGGCCCAGGCCGCCGAGGTCGCCACCCAGCTCGACGAGACCATGGAGGCCCTGCACCGTCAGGTCGACCGCGGCGCGCACGCCCGCAAGGACACCGCCGACTCGGTCGACCTGAGCATCCTCTACCAGGACCTGCTCGCCGACCAGTCCGGCCGTCGCAGGCCGCGCGATATGCCGGGCTGAGCGGTGCGGGTGTGGCCAGCCACACCACCGATTCGGCGGACAGCTCCCTCGAATCCGCGCCGCGCGCCGACAACCATGGATCTCATGACCGACACACCCGCCGAGCCGACCCTGGTCCTCGACACCGCCGACGCACCGACCGTCGTGATCCCCGCCCCACCGCCACAGCGTCGCAACGGGGTGCGCGACGCGGTCGTCGCCGTGCTGCGCGCCCCGTTCCGGGCCAGGACCTGGAAGGAATTCGCCTACCTGATCCTGGCGTTCGTGCTCGGCTGCGCGGCCGTGTGCTACCTGTTCTTCGGCTTCGGCGGCGGGCTCTACGCGTCGATCTTCCTGATCGGCATCCCGCTGCTCGCGCTGATCCTGCTCGGCGGCCGGATCTGGGGACGCCTCTACCGGGTGCTCGGCCGGGAACTGCTCGGCACCCCGGTCGAGGCGCCGCCGGACTTCGCGCGCAAGCCGGGGCTGTTCGGCTTCCTGCAGAGCGCGTTCACCGACCGGGCGAGCTGGCGGGCCACGCTGTTCCTGCTCGCGCAGGCCGTGCTCGGCGTCGGTGTCGGGTATGTGGTGCTCACGGTGATCGCCATGGTGGGCTTCACGGCGATCTCGGTGATCCCGTGGGCGCTGGTGGACCCGGTGCAGGTCGACGAGAACGGCGTCGAGCACCACAGTCTCTTCCAGCTCGGATCGTTCTACGTCGACACCTGGCCGCGCGCGCTGGCCTTCTCCGCGGCGGGCATCGTGCTGTGCTTCGCGCTGCCGTGGCTGATCCGCAGCGTGTGCTGGCTGCACCGTCTGCTGACCGTGCACCTGCTGGCCGCGACCGCCCGCGACCACCAGCTCGCCGAACTGCGCGCCAGCCGCCGTGCCGCCGTCGACGACGCGACCGCCACTCTGCGCCGGGTGGAACGCGACCTGCACGACGGCACCCAGGCCCGGCTGGTCACCATCGCCATGGCCCTGGGCCGGGCCGAGGAGCGGATGGCCGCGGGCGGTGACGCGCGCGATCTGATCGCCGACGCGCACGCCTCGTCCAAGGAGGCGCTGACCGAGCTGCGCGAACTGGTCCGCGGCATCCACCCGCCCGCCCTGGAACTGGGACTCGGCCCGGCGCTGGAAACCCTCACCGCCCGCTGCGCGGTCCCGGTGACGCTGCGGGTGCAGCTGCCGAAACGCCCGAGCCCGGCCATCGAGGCCATCGCCTACTTCTCGGTCGCCGAACTGCTCACCAATGTGGTGAAGCACGCGCACGCGAGCCGCGCGGAGGTCTCGGTGCTGCCCGACAGCATCCGCACCCTCGCGGTCACCGTGCGCGACGACGGCATCGGCGGTGCTCCCGACCCCGGCACGACGACCTCGGACGGCAGTGGGCTCGCCGGTCTCGCCGCCAGGGCCACAGCCGTCGACGGCTCGCTGACCGTGCGCAGCCCGGCGGGCGGACCCACCGTGGTCACCCTGCTGCTGCCGACGGCGGGCCCGCAGTGACCGCCGCCGACCACCCGCTGCGGGTGGTGATCGCCGAGGACAGCGCCATCCTGCGCGACGGGCTGGCCGGGCTGCTCACCGAACGCGGCCACGAGGTGGTGGCCATGGTCGGCGACGCGACGACCCTGAGCGAGGTGGTCGGCACGCACGCGCCCGATGTCGCGGTGGTGGACGTGCGGATGCCGCCGACCTTCACCGACGAGGGCCTGCTGGCCGCCATCGAACTGCGCCGCAAGTATCCGCTCACCGGTGTGCTCGTGTTCTCGCAGTGGATCGAAACCCGGTACGCGACCGAACTTCTCGCCGGCGGCGCGGCCGGGGTCGGGTACCTGCTCAAGGACCGGGTCGCCGACGTGCGCGATTTCGTCGACGCGCTCCAGCGCGTCGCCACCGGCGGCACCGCGCTCGATCCGGAGGTGGTGAGTCAGCTCATGGGCGCGTCCCGGCAACAGGATTCGCTCGCGCGGCTCACCCCGCGCGAGCGCGAAGTGCTGGAGCTCATGGCCCAGGGGCTCACCAACAGCGCGCTCGCCGCCGCGCTCTCGGTCACCGAGCGGGCGGTGGAGAAGCACATCGGCAATATCTTCGCCAAGCTCGACCTGCCACCCTCCGAGACCCATCACCGCCGCGTGCTCGCGGTGCTGCGTCTCAGAGGGTGACGCCGGTCAGCGGAATTCGGCGAAGCGGTCGACCTGATCGGGGTCGGTGCCGTAGCAGTACAGGATGATCTCGTCGGCGCCGAGGTCCTCGAACTGCTGTATGCCGGAACGGATCTGCTCGGGGGTCGTGAGCAGGCCCTCGGCCATGTAGGCGGCGCGGCCGCTGAACTCGTAGTAGTCGAGGATCGCGGTGCGCGCCTGGTCGATCAGAGGCTGCGGGCCCAGCACGGCGTTCATCTGGGCGACGATCCGCGGGGCGCCGGGTCGGCCGTGGTCGGTCCAGGAGCGCCGGGCCAGCTCGAACAGACCGCCCGCCCAGGACGGCGCGGCGGCCGCGAGGAAGCCGCCACCCCAGCGTCCGACGCGGTCGATGGCGGCCGGCTGGAAGCCGCCGAAGAGCAGTTCAGGGCCGCCGGGCACGGTCGGTGCCGGGCCGATGGGACCGCACGTCGGGCTGAACGGCTCGCCCGCCCACAGCCGCCGCAGGACACCGAGCTGCTCGTCGAGGCGCCTGCCGCGGGTGCGCAGCTCGGTACCGGTGGCCTCGTGGTCGTCCTCGCGACCGCCGACACCGAGGCCGAGGGCGAATCGCCCGCCGGAGAGCAGGTCCAGGGTGGCGGCCTGTTTGGCGAGCAGGGCCGGATCACGCAGCGGGGCGATGAGCACCTCGGTCTGCAGGCGGATGCGGGTGGTCACGCCCGCGAGCGCAGCCAGGGTGACCAGCGGTTCGGGATTGTCGTAGACGACGCGGTCGAGCAGACCGAGCGTCGAGAACCCGGCCGCGTCGGCGCGCCGGGCCCACTCGGGCAGGGTGCGGGGATCGGCGATGGGCAGGCCGAGACCGACAGGCAAAGACATGGAATCCTCCAGAGGACAGGGGCGTGCGTTGTCGTGCCGCCCACTCCACGCCTGCTCTGCTGAGGCGGGGCTCCCACTCTGCGACGATGTTTCCTGGAGAGCGCCTTCGGATTGCCGCCACCGTAACCGATCGCGCCGGAACGCGGCAACCTGTGCGGCACGCCTCTAGGGTGGGCCCGGAGAACCGGCGAAGGAGGACACGAGATGGGCGAGCGCACACCGAGCGGCTGGGAGGAACTCACCGCCGCCGACCCGAACCATTCCACCTGGTACGTGGAACGATTCCGGGCGCTGGCCGCCCAGGGCCAGGACATCGTCGGCGAGGCGCGGCTGGTCGACGCCATGCTGGCGCGCGGCAGCCGGGTGCTCGACGCGGGCTGCGGGCCGGGCCGCATCGGTGGCCATCTGCACGGGGCCGGGCACGAGGTGGTCGGCGTCGACGTGGACCCGGTGCTGATCGAGGCGGCGCGCGCGGATCATCCCGGCCCCACCTGGCTGGTCGGCGACCTGGCCGAGTTGGACCTGCCCGGTGCGGGTTTCGACGCCATCGTGTGCGCGGGCAATGTGCTCACCTTCGTCGCCCCCTCGACCCGCGCCGCGGTGCTTGCCGGTTTCGCCCGTCACCTCGCCCCGGCGGGCCGCGTCGTCACCGGCTTCGGCGCCGACCGCGGCTACGCCTTCCCGGAATTCCTCGCCGACGCCGCCGCGGCGGGTCTGCGCGCCGACGTGCTGCTGTCGACGTGGGATCTGCGCCCGTTCACCGACGACGCCGACTTCCTGGTCGCGGTGTTCTCCCGCCCGGACTGAGCGTCACCCGTCGATGATCGCGCGCAGGTCGGCGCGCAGCCGATCGAGCCCCTCCGCGCCGATCAACCCCGCCACGTCGGCCTCGATCGCCGGGACGAGTTCCTGCGCGATCGCCACCACCTCGCGGCCACGACCGGTCGGCAGCACCAGTTTGGCGCGGCGGTCGGCCGGGTCCGGTTCACGCACCACATAGCCGTGCCGTTCCAGGTGCAGCACCAGCTCGGCCATCGCCTGCTTGGTCATCTGCGCGCGTTCGGCGAGCGTGCTGACCGTCGTCCCGGTGTCGTCGAGATGCTGGAACACGACACCGTGGGCCGGGCGCACCGCGGCGTGGCCGGAGTCCGCGAGCCGGGTGAGCACCCGGTCGTTGAGGGTCTGGAATGCCTCGCGCAGCAGGACGGCGGTGTTCACGGCCCGCGGCCTGCCCCCGGTCAGCGGCCGATCCATTGACATCGACATGGCTCCTGTCTATCTTCGGATATATGGACATGCTACCTGTCGATCGCGATGCCGCCGAGCACTGGCGTCTCGGTACCGACGAACTCACCGTGCTCGCCACCTGCGCGCAGACCTGCGACCAGATCTTCGCCGTCGAGATCCGGATGCCGCCCGGCGGCGGCCCGCCGGTCCTGCACCGCCACGCGCCCAGCGAGATCTACTACGTCCTCGACGGCGAATTCACCTTCTATCTCGGCGAACCCGGCCACACGCGCCGCTTCACCGCAGGCCCGCACGATGTCGTCCCGCTCCCCGGCGGCACGCCCCACACCATCCGCAACGAATCCTCCAGCGAGGCCGTCGCTTTCGTCGTCCACTCCCCCGGCGCCACCATGGAGGGGTTCTCCCGGGCAGCGGCCGCGCGGGCCGCGGCGGGCGATTTCCCGATCGAGGAGGTCCTCGCCCTCGCCGAGGAACACGGCGTGGAGATGCTCGGGCCGGTCAGCGGGTAGCGCGGATGAGGTGCGGGCCGGGGAAGGTGACGTCGAGCAGGGAGGTGTAGGTGGTGATGAGGTTCTGGGCGGGGTGGTCCTCGATGTGGGTGAAGCCGTAGCGGCGGAGCCGGGCGGTGATGTCGGCGGGGGTGAAGTAGCTGAGCCAGGGCTCGCCGAGGGCGGCCACGCGGGCGGCGCGCACGCGCAGGGCGGTGTGGTCGGCGGGGGTGGCCGGTGGGGTGCCGTAGTCGAGGACCAGGTCGGTGGGGGTGGCCTGGCCGGCGAGGTAGTCGAGGGTGGCGTCGATGGCGGCGCTGGTCAGGTAGACGACCACGCCGAGCCAGACGAAGATCGCCGGTGCCGAGCGGTCGAAACCCGCGGCCGCCAATCCCGTTGCCAGGGTTTCGGTTTCGAAGTCGACGGGGGCGAAGGTGAGGGTCTCGGGCGGGGTGATGGCCGCCGCGGCCAGGCGGTCGCGCTTCCATGCCTGGGTGCCGGGATGGTCGACTTCGAACACCCGCAGCCGCGGATACGGGTTGCGGCAGGCGAAGGTGTCCAGGCCCGCGCCCAGGATCACCGCCTGCCGGGTGCCGGCCGCGACCGCGTCACGGATCGCGTCCTCGGCGAAACGCGCACGCGCGGCGATGAACAGCCTGCGCGGGCGATGACTCGCGCCCGCGTGGCCGGGATGGTCCGGGCTCGCCGTGCCCAGGGTGGCCAGCTCGGCGTCGGTGACACCGAGAATGCGCTCGGCCAGCGGGTCGGTGAACACGCGTGGCTCGTCGACGACCTGGTGGTAGGCCCGCGCATAGGCCGTGGCCAGTGCGGTGCGGCTGGGCGCGCCGGGTTCCATGCCCGTGAATCTACCCAGCCGGGCGCGCGGCCGCGTCGATACCGGGTCACGAGCCGGTCCGGGGTGACACTGGGAGCCGTGGACACCGACTCCCCGGACACCCCACCGGCACGCACCCCACCCAGGATGCCGCCGTGGCTGCCGCGGGCCATGATCCTCGGCCTGGTCTTCTTCGGGCTGTTCCTGCTGGCCGACTGGGCCTTCCACCGGCTGATCGGCATCCTGATCATCCTGCTGGTGGCGTTGTTCGTCTCGTTGGCGATGGAACCGGCCGTCGCGCTGCTGGCGCGGCGCGGGATGCCGCGCGGGCTCGCCACCGGCCTGGTCTTCGTCGCCACCTTCCTCTGCGTGCTCGGCTTCCTCGCCGCGCTGGTGACGCTGCTGGTGGAGACCACGACGAACCTGGCGCACGAGACACCGCACCTGCTCGACGACGGCATCCGCTGGGTGAACCGCACCTTCGGCCAGCAGTTCACCATGCACGACCTGAGCCAGCGGCTGCTGCGCGAATCCGACCTCATCGAGGGGTACGCGCGCACCGCCGCCGACAATGCCTGGGGTGTGTCGACGACCGTGCTGGGCGGGCTGGTCCAGCTGTTGACCATCGCGTTGTTCAGCGTCTACCTCACCGCGGGCGGGCCGCGGGTGCGGCGCACGATGTGCTCGCTGCTGCCGCCCGCGCGTCAGGAGACCTTCCTGCACGCCTGGGACCTGGCCATCGACAAGACCGGCGGCTATCTGTTCTCGCGGGTGCTGCTGGCCATCATCTCCTCGATCGCGCACGGGGCGTTCCTGGCGATCCTGCACCTGCCCAACCCCATCGCGCTGGGTGTCTGGTTCGGTGTGGTCTCCGCGTTCATCCCGACCTTCGGCACCTATATCGCGGCGATCCTGCCGGTGCTCGTGGCCTTGACGGTGGATCCGCTGGACGCGGTGTGGGTCATCGTGTTCGCGGTGGTCTACCAGTGGGTCCAGGACTATCTGCTGCAGCCGCGCATCACCGCCCGCACGGTCGACGTGAACGCGGCCATCGCCCTGCTGGCGGTGCTGGCCGGTGGCGCGCTGCTCGGTCCGGTCGGCGCGCTGCTGGCGATTCCGGCCACCGCGACCGTGCAGGCGTTCCTGTCGGAGTACGTCAAACACTATCCCGTGACCGAGGATCCGCGGATCGATCAGACGACGGCACGGCGCACCCGGCCACCGAAGACGCCCGCCCCGGAATGACCCGCACCGGCGGCTAGGCTGGCGGTGCTGCCGACGGAAAGACGAGCATGACCGAGACCTCGCGACCGGCCCCGCCGGTGTCCACCCGCAAAGCGGCGTCGGCCCGCGGCGCGGCGCGCAGGCTCGGAGTGACCGACTGGACCGACGCGGCCCTGCGTGTGCTGCTGCGCGACGGTGCCGCCGCGATCACCATCGCCAAACTCTGCGACGAACTCGGCGTCACCAAGGGCAGCTTCTACTGGCATTTCGACGGTATCGATCAGCTGCTCGAGACCACCGCCCGGAACTGGTGCGCCGATCGCAACGACGCGGCCCGCGGCTTCGGCGGGCTCGACGAACTCCCGCCGCAGCAGCGCCTGGCCCGCATGGGCGAGCTGCTCACCGGCGAGCGCGTCTGGCAGATCGAACTCGCCGTCCGCGACTGGGCGCGCACCCGCCCCGAGGTGGCCGACGCGGTCCGCGCCCTGGACCAGCGGATCTTCCACACCCTCGCCGACACCCTGACCGAGCTGGGTCTGTCCCCCGACCAGGCCCGGATGCGCGCGGCCCTGATGTGTTTCGCCGGCATCGGATTCGTCCACGGCAACCAGAACCTCCCCACCCCCACCCCCACCCAACGCCGCGAGTTCTTCCGCTTCATCACCACCCCACAACCACCGGCCTGACGCTCGGATCATCGGCGGAGGGCTCCGGTGGCGGCGAAAGTGGCTTCGCGGCCGTGCATCTGGGTGCGGTACCAGTTCTCGCGGTGGGCGAGCATGAGGCGTTCGTGGGCGCGGGCGAAGGGTGGGCAGAGGCGGCGGGTGAGTTCCATGGTGGTGATCAGCGGGAAGCGCAGGACGGGGATCAGGATCCACGGGAACGCGGGGGGCATGGTGTAGCGGCGGCGGGTGCCGGGGGTCATGTACAGGGCGGCGTAGACGGAGTTGATGCGGTAGTTGTAGTGCTCGCGCAGGCGGGTGAGGCCGCGGTGGCCGTCGCGGGGCGCGAAGGCCGCCGGGTAGGACTCGATGAGTTCGGTGCCGTGCTGTCCCGCGTCGTAGGACCGTGCCGCCATGGTCATGGCGAGGATGCGCAGGGCGTCGGTGACCGTCTCCGGGTACCAGCGCACGCGCACGCCGAGCAGGTGACCCAGGTATTTCTGGAAGTGCAGCAGCGCACGGATTTCCGACGGTGTGGTCTGGTAGCCCAGTGCCCACAGGCCGAGGCCGGGTGTCACGCTCCCGGCCAGGAGGGTCAGCGTCTGGTAGGTCTGGCTGATCGGCAGGCCCCACCGGTCGATGTCCCATTCGGGATGCGCGGCGACCTTGGCCCGTACCGCGACGTGCATGACCCGCACCTTCAGCGCGGTCGCCCGGCCGGTCGAGCCGGGGGTGAGCAGGGCGTCGCTGGCGGAGACGTCCATCCAGAAGCGGGTGGTCTCCAGGAAGCGGCGCAGTGCGCTGTCTCCGGCATAGCCGCCCGCCAGCGACAGCGGGGTGGCGACCGCGGCCTCGGTGTACATCTCGAGGGTCTCGGCACCGGCGAAGCTGAACAGCATCGTGCCCCAGCGCCGCCAGATCGCGGCGCCCTGTTCCACCAGTTCGGGCACGACCCACTCGGGGACCGTCTCGAACTCGGCGAACAGCGCGCGCAGCGCGTCGGGGGCATCCGGCACCGCCGCGATGCCGTCGGCCAGGGCGGTCTCCAGCATCCGGCGACCGGCCGTCGGCCCGATCTCGCCGTGCAGCACCTCGGCGACGAAGCGTTCCGCGACGGGGTCGCCGGTGAACAGGTCCGCGCACAGCGCTGCCGCCCATTCGTCATCGGGGAACAGCGGGCGGCGCGTCACCGCCGTGACGATCCGCTCGACGCGACGGACCGCGGGACCGCGCCGCGCCTGCCAGAAGCGGAAGGCCGACGGACACGGCCCCGCGGCCGGGATCTCGTGGGCTCGGTCTCGGACGGAATCGGCCAATGTCGGCCTCCTGACGGGAGATTCGCGGCGTCTGGCGCACATCGCGGCAGATCGCCCGACCATACTATGAAGTACATTCCCCCATACCTAATAGTATGGAAAGTCGCCGGAGAAGGGGGTGGGCGTACGATCAGCGGACAGCATGAGGCGGGGGCTTCCATCGTGAGGTGATGTCGCATGTTCGATACCGATGTGCTGATCGTCGGGGCCGGTCCGGTGGGATCGGCGGCCGCCGCCGAACTGGTGCGCCGGGGTGTGCGCTGCCGGATCGTCGACGCGCAGGCCGATCCCCCGCGCTACGCCAAGGCCGTCGGCATCCAGCCCAGGACCCTCGAACTGTTCGAGGCCATGGGGATACTCCGGGAGGTTCTCGACGCCTCGATCCAGTTGCGCGGGCAGCTCGTGTACGTCGACGGGGCCGAAGCGGGCCGGATGGAACTGGCGTTGCCACCGCAGATCCCGTTCGGTTTCGTCGGGCTGCCCCAGTACGAGACCGAACGCATCCTCTGGGAGCACCTGGCCGCCCGGGGAACACACGTCGAACGGGGTGTCGCGCTGACCGGGTTCACCCAGGACGAGGACAGCGTGCACGCCGTGCTCACCGGACCAGACGGCGAGCACACGATCCGGGCCAGGTACCTGGTGGGCTGCGACGGCGCGCACAGCACCGTCCGCAAGACGCTCGGCCTGAGCTTCGAGGGCGCGGCGTTCGAGGAGCAGTACATGCTCGGCGATGTCGAACTGGACTGGACGCAGCCGCGCGGATACGCCGTGCGGGCCACGCACCGCACCGACGGCGCCACCGACGACGTGCTGGTATGCATCCCGCTACCGGGCAAGCACCGCTACCGGGTGTCGATGCGGGTGCCCCCGGAACTCGAGATCTCGGCGGCCGTGGGCGGTGACCGGGTCGAGCACGGTTTCGGCGCCGGGACCGCCCCCGATCTGGCCGCCATCCAGGCGGTCCTGGACCGGCTGGCACCGGAACCGACGACCGCCTCGCACCTGCGCTGGTCCTCGGTGTTCCGGATCAGTCATCGCATCGTCGACACCTACTCCCGCGGACGGGTGTTCGTCGCCGGCGACGCGGCCCACATCCACCCACCGACCGGGGCGCAGGGCATGAACACCGGCATCCAGGACGCGCACAATCTCGCCTGGAAACTCGCGCTCGCGGTCGCCGAGGCGGCGAGTCCCACCCTGCTGGCCAGCTACGACGCCGAACGCAGACCGGTCGGCACCGACGTCGTCGGGCGCACGGTGCGCGACGCGCGCGAGGGCATCGGCGCCGGTGAGACGGACGCGACCCGGGTACTGCTGCGCGAGGCCCAGCTGCTGATCGACTACGCCGACAGCCCGATCGTGACCGCCGCGCCCGGGCAACCCGCACCGGGCACCCGCGCCCCGGACGCGACCGGCCTCACCCGCGACGCGGTGAGTTCGCCGCTGCGCCTGCTCCCCCTGCTCGCGGGCCCCGGCCACACCGCGCTCTGGTATGTCGAGGGCGCCTGCGAGGGAACAGCACTCGACACGATCGAGCGGCACACACGGTTCCTGCGGACCCTGACCGAAGGACGGGTCGACACCTATCTCGTCGCCGCACCGGACACCACGATCGGGCCGACCGCACTGCCGATCATCCGGGACACCGACGGCGAGTTCGCCCGGCAGTACCGGGCCCGACCGGGCGCGGTGTTCCTCGTGCGGCCCGACGGCTACCTCGGCCACACGGCCTGCCCCGCCGACACGGCCGGGCTCACCGCCTACTTCGGGGCGATCTTCGCGCCGGTCCCCGAGGCCGTGCTGGGGACGGCGTGAACGGCTATTCGATCAGGTTCTCGCTGCGCAGCCAGTCGTAGGCGACATCGGCGGGGTCCTCGCCGTCGATGTCGACACGGCCGTTGAGTTCCTGCATGAGGTCGTCGGTGAGGCGTTCGGAGATGGTGCCGAGCAGGGTACGCAGCTCCGGATGGGCTTCGATGACCTCCCCGCGCACCACGGCGGTGCCGCTGTAGGGCAGGAAGAACTTGCGATCGTCCTCGAGCACGGTCAGATTCAGGTTCTTCACCCGGCCGTCGGTGGTGTAGACCATGCCGAAGTTGCAGGGTTCACTCTTGGCCGTCGCGGTGTAGACCACGCCCGCGTCCATCCGGGTGACATTGCCGGTGGGCACGCCGTTCGGGGTGTTGTAGGGGATGCCGTACTTCTCCAGCATCGGGATGAAACCGTCGGAGCGGCTGAAGAATTCGTCGTCGACACAGAACGTGCGCTCGGCCACCGGCAGAGCGGCGGCCTCCGACAGCGTCCGCACGCCCAGCCGTTCGGCGGTCGGGGTCGAGGCCGCGAAGGCGTAGGTGTCGTTGAAGTTGGCCGGGGGCAGCCACTCCAGGTCGTAGTCGGCCTTCTCGACGTCGTGCACGCGCTGCCACAGTTCCTGCGGGTCGGCGATGGTCTCGGTCTGGTTGTGGTAGTTGACCCAGCCGGTGCCCGTGTACTCCCAGAGCACGTCGGCGTCGCCGTTGAGCTGGGCCTGCCGCGAGGAGGCCGAACCCGGCGCACCGGTCAGGTCGGTGACCGAGGCGCCCGCCGCGGCCAGATAGGTCGCGGTGATCTTGCCCAGCAGCACACCCTCGGTGAAGCTCTTGGAGGTGACGACCAGCGAGGCGCCCTCGAGCGGCCGTTCCCCGCCGGGCAGGCTCGCGTCGTGGAAGGTGCCCGAGGAACTCACCAGGCCACAGCCGGTGAGCAGCAATGTCATCGTGGCGGCCAGCGCCGCGCCGAACCGTGCCCGCCTCATGCGATACCTCGCGGGGTCGCGGCCAGCTCCACGAGCCGGCCGAGCCAATCGATGATCAACGCCAGCAGCCCCACGAGCACCGCGCCGGAGATGAGCAACTTGGGCAGGAACAGGGTGACCCCGGTGGTGATCAGGGTGCCCAGGCTGGTGGCGCCGATGAAGGTGCTCAGCGTGGCCGTGCCGACCAGGATGACCAGCGCGGTCCGCACGCCGTTGAGGATCACCGGCACCGCCAGCGGCAGTTCCACCTGCACCAGCGTGCGCGTCGCCGAGAAGCCGATGCCGCGCGCGGCCTCGATGGTGCGCTGGTCGACCTGGCGCAGGCCGACGATGGTGTTCTGCAGGATCGGCAGGATGGCGTAGACCACCAGACCCACGATCGCCGTGCGGAATCCGGTGCCGAGCCAGAAGGTGAACAGCACCAGCAGACCCACCGCGGGCGCGGCCTGCCCGATATTGGCGACGTTCACCGCGATCGGTTCCAGCCGCTTCAGCGCCGGGCGGGTCAGCGCGATGCCGAGCGGGATCGCCACCACGACCACGATGAGCGTGGCGACCACGGTCAGCCGGATGTGCTCGACGATGGTGGTCTGCAGGTTGGCCCAGCCGAGGGAGGCCTGTTCGGTGGCGGTGAAGGTCGTGGACCGGTACCAGAACAGGTAGCCCAGGCCGATCACCACGATGATGATCGGCTCGAACCACACGTCGATCGGCAGGCGGCGCAGCCGGTTCACGACGGTTCGGCCGTTCCGGGTGCGTCGTCGGCCGCGACGACGGGGGTCGGTGTCGGATCGGACCCGTCCACGTAGGTCTCGTAGGAGGGTTCCTGCTCGGCGGCGTGTCCTTCGGCCAGTTTCGTCTGGATCACGTCGGTCACCGAGCCGATGCTCAGCGACCCCACCACCGCACCGCGCCCGTCGGTGACCAGGGTGGCGCCCTGGCTGGCCGCCAGCATGGCGTCGAGCGCGTCGTTGAGCGTGGAGGACTCGGCGACCACCGGCAGCCTGCGGTCCAGGTAGTCCGAGACCTCCGGCTTGCTGGCGACCTCGGTCAGCGAGGGCCACGAGCGGGGCCGCCCGGCCGCGTCGACCACCACCACCCAGGTGTGCCCGGCGGCCTTCGCGCGCTCGATCACCGCGGGCGCCGATTCGCCGATGCGGGCGGTGGTGACCGGGTCGTAGTCGACATCGCGCACCCGGGAGACGGTGAGGTAGGCCAGTTTCGCGCCGGAGCCGACGAACTCCTCCACGAACGGCGTCGCCGGATCGGTGAGGATCTCCTCCGGGCGCGCGTACTGCTCGACGTGCCCGCCCTCGGACAGGATGAGTACCTTGTCGCCGAGCTTGGTGGCCTCCTCGAAATCGTGGGTGACGATGACGATGGTCTTGCCGAGTTCGTGCTGGATGGCGATCAGGCTGTCCTGCAGGCGAACCCGGGTGATCGGGTCGACCGCGCCGAACGGTTCGTCCATCAGCAGCACCGGCGGGTCGGCGGCCAGGGCGCGGGCCACGCCGACGCGCTGCTGCTGGCCGCCGGACATGTCCTTGGGCAGCCGGTCGGCGAAGGTCGCCGGGTCCAGGCCCACCAGGTCCAGCAGGTACTCGGTGCGTTCGGCGATGCGTTTCTTGTCCCAGCCCAGCACGCGCGGGATGGCGCCGATGTTCTTGGCGACCGTCCAGTGCGGGAACAGGCCGCCGGACTGGATGACATAGCCGATCGACTGGCGCAGTTTGTCCGGGTCCTCCCGGGTGACATCGCGGCCGTCGATGAGGATCCGGCCCTCGGTCGGCTCGATCAATCGGTTGATCATCTTGAGCGTGGTCGTCTTGCCGCAGCCCGAGGGGCCGACGAAGGCGACGATGTGCCCGGCGTCGATCTCCAGGTCCAGGCGCTGCACCGCGGGCTTGTCCTGGCCCTTGTAGCGCTTGACGACACCGTCGAGGGTGATCGAGGCGCCGGTGACATTGCGCTGCGGTGCCGCCGGGGCGGGCTGGCTGGTCACATCGGTCATGACAGTCCTTTGGCGATCGTGAGGCGTCCGAGCAGGACGAGGAGCGCGTCGAACACCAACGCGATCACGACGATGAGAATGGTGCCGGTCAGCGCCATCTCGAGAGCGTTGGCGCCACCGAGGCGGGAGAGTCCGTTGAAGATGAGCGAACCGAGCCCGGGGCCGAGCACATAGGCGACGATGGCCGCCACACCGACGATCATCTGGGTGGAGACCCGGATGCCGGTGAGGATCACCGGCCAGGCGATCGGGAACTCGACGGTGAGCAGGATCCGCCAGCGCGGCAACCCGATTCCGCGCGCGGACTCGATCACCGTGGCGGGCACCGACCGCAGCCCGACGATCGCGTTGCCGATCACCGGCAGCGTCGCGAAGAACGCCAGCATGATGAACGACGGGACGACGCCGAGACCGAACGGCACCAGCAGCAGGGCCAGCAGGGCCAGCGACGGGATGGTCAGCGCGACACGGCTCGAGGTGAGCGTGAGCGCCGAGCCCAGCGGCAGGCGATACACGGCGAACGCGATGAGCAGCGCGACCACCGTGCCCACCAGCACCGTCTGGAAGGCCAGGGACGCGTGCTGGTAGGTGAGGAACGTCAGCACCTCCCCGCGCCCCCGGACATAGTTCCACAAATTCACGGGAATCCCCTCGTCGGGCCGGGCCGGTGGAGACCTGTTCGCGCGTGATCACCGGACGGTCGTGTCGTCGAAGGGTAATCCATACGGTGCGCTCGGCCGGGGAACCACGGCGCCGGAAGTGTTGCGGTAGCGGTCGATTCCTAGGCCGCGCGGGGCAGTGGGGTGCGCACATAGGACTGTGCGTCGCCGGCGATCACCGTGCTCGGTGTGCCGTCGACCCCGACCGGGACCGGCCCGGCCAGTGTGATGCGGGTGAGCCTGCGGTGCTCGCTGCCGTCGTAGTCGTCCACGGCGTAGTGCTGGGTGGCGCGGTTGTCCCAGATGGCGACGTCACCGAGGGACCAGTCCCAGCGGGTGGTGTGTTCGAGGCGGGTCACCCGGTCCTGGAACAGCCGGAACAGCGCGCGCGACTCGTTGCCGGACAGACCGGCGATCTCCTTGACGAAGCAGCCCAGCAGCAGGGCGCGCTCACCGGTCTCCGGATGCACCTCCACCACCGGGTGCTCGGTCTCGAAGTAGGTGGACTCGAACTCGTGCCGGTAGGCGCGGTCCTTGTCGTCGGGACGGTCCTCGATGTCGGCGGCGTAGTCGTAGCGGTTGGTGTGGCGGGCGCGCAGGTTCTCGGCCAGCAGCTTGAGCGGCGCGGGCAGCGCCTCGTAGGCGGCCACGGTCGAGGCCCAGGTGGTCGAACCGCCGTAGCTGGGCAGGGCGACAGCGCGCAGGATCGAGGCGCTGGGCACCCGGTCCACGAAGGTGACATCGGTGTGCCAGACATTGGAGCGGGTCTGATGCGAGTCGATGGCCAGGCTCTTGGCGCCCGCGGAGGTGACGGTGGGGTGCGGGGTGGTCGGCGTGCCGAGCAGCTGGGCGAACTCGTACTGCCCGTCCTCGGTGAGGTGGTGCTGACCGCGGAAGAACAGCACCTTGTGCTCGTGCAACGCGGCCCGCACGGTGGCCACGGTCGCGGCGTCGAGGTCGCCGCCGAGCCGCACGCCGTCGATCTGCGCACCGATGTGCGCACCCCGCCGGACCACCCGCACGGCGGTCCCGGGAACAGCGGTGTCATCGACAGACATACGGAGGCCTTTCGCTCGAACCAGGACTTTCTGGTCACAGAAAACCATCCGCGGCGACCCCCGGCCATCATTGGATTCAGGGTGAGCCGAACCCCCGGCCGCTACTGGCGGTAGGTGGCCAGGAAGCGGCCGATGCGTTCGATGATGGCTTCGAGTTCGTCGGCGTGGGGCAGGGTGACGATGCGGAAGTGGTCGGGGCGGGGCCAGTTGAAGCCGGTGCCCTGGACGATGTGGAGTTTCTCCTGCAGGAGCAGGTCGAGGACGAATTTCTCGTCGTCGTGGATGGGGTACATGTCCAGGTCGATGCGGGGGAAGGCGTAGAGCGCGCCCTGGGGTTTCACGCAGGAGATGCCGGGGATGCTGTTGAGCGCTTCCCAGGCGCGGTCGCGCTGTTCGCGCAGGCGGCCGCCGGGCAGGGTGAGGTCGTAGATGCTCTGATGTCCGCCGAGGGCGGCCTGGATCGCCTGCTGGGCGGGCACGTTCGCGCACAGGCGCAGACCGGCCAGCATGGTCAGGCCCTCGAGGTAGCTCGCGGCGTGGCGGGTGGGGCCGGAGACCACCAGCCAGCCCGAGCGCAGACCGGCGGCGCGGTAGTTCTTGGACAGGCCGGAGAAGGTCAGGCACAGCAGGTCGGGGGCGAGCGAGGCGACGGCGGTGTGCTCGAGGTCGTCGTAGTAGATCTTGTCGTAGATCTCGTCGGCGAAGACCACGAGGTTGTGCCTGCGGGCGATCTCGAGGATCTCGCGCAGCACCTGCGGCGGGTAGACCGCGCCGGTCGGGTTGTTGGGGTTGATCAGGACGATGGCGCGGGTGCGGTCGGTGATCTTGGCGGTGATGTCGGCCAGGTCGGGGTACCAGTCGGCGCCCTCGTCGCACAGGTAGTGCACCGGGGTGCCGCCGTTGAGGGCGGTCGCGGCGGTCCACAGCGGGAAGTCCGGGGCGGGCACGAGGACCTCGTCGCCGTTCTCGAGCAGGGCGGTCATCGCCATCATGATCAGTTCGGAGACACCGTTGCCCAGGAAGACCTCCTCGACGTCGACATCGTGGACGCCCAGGGTCTGGTAGTACTGCACCACCGCGCGGCGGGCCGAGAGCAGGCCCTTCGAGGAGGTGTAGCCGGTGGAGGACGGCAGCGTGCGCACCATGTCCTGCAGCAGGTCCGGGGGCGCGTCGAAGCCGAAGATCAACGGGTTGCCGGTGTTGAGCTTGACGACGTGATGCCCCTCGGCCTCGAGCCGCGCGGCCTCCTCCGCGACCGGGCCGCGGATCTCGTACGACACTCCCGACAGCTTGCTGGACTGCTTGACCTGCATGAACATCCCTCCGGACCGTGGTTGCCGCACACATTACTTGGTATTTCCAAGATTTCACTTGGTTTTTCCAAGCCACTGGTTAAAGTAGTACACGTGCCACGCCGAAGCTACGACCACTACTGCGCGGTCAGCCGTGCCCTCGACCTCGTCGGTGACCGGTGGACCCTGCTCGTCGTCCGCGAACTGTGTTCCGGGCCGCGCCGCTACAGCGATCTGTTCGCCGACCTGCCGGGGATCAGCACCGACATGCTGGCCACCCGGCTCAAGGATCTCGAGCGCGAGGGCCTGCTCACCCACCACCGCAACGGCATGCGCTCGAGCTACGAGCTGACCGAATCCGGTCAGGCCCTGCGGCCGGTGCTCGACGCGCTCTCGGCCTGGGGTGCGCCCCTGCTCGGTGAGCGCAAGCCGACCGACGCGGTGCGCGCGCACTGGCTGGCCCTGCCGCTGGGCCGCGCGGTCGCCGAACTGGTGCCCGCGGGCACCGTCACGGTGCACATCGGCGAGACCGTGCTGCACTACGTGA
This sequence comes from Nocardia sp. NPDC056064, assembly GCF_042266925.1. Lineage (NCBI taxonomy): Bacteria > Bacillati > Actinomycetota > Actinomycetes > Mycobacteriales > Nocardiaceae > Nocardia > Nocardia sp. NPDC056064. Next base: position 942,372 of record NZ_JBHJWO010000001.1, read on the forward strand.
TCACCGCCGAGGGCGTCACCCACCACGAGGGACCGGCGCGGGCACCGGACCGGGAACTGCGCCTCGACCTGGCCGAGGCCACCGCGATCGCCACCGGCGCCCGCGCGCTGAGCACGAGCTAGCGGCGGCGGAAGGGCTCGGCCAGCTGGTCGAGGTAGCCGACCGGATAGTCCGGGTGCGCGGCCATCCCGAGCTGATCGGAGCTGAAGCGGCGGCGCGGGTCGTAGCTGTAGGTGCGCAGCAGGTGGTCCCAGATCAGGGTGAACAGGCCGAAGTTGACGTCACCGATGCCGGGCCATTTCAGGTGGTGGAAACGGTGGCCTTCGTTGAGCGCGAGCACGTATGTCAGCGGCCCGACCCGGTAGTCGGCATTGGAGTGCTGCAGCAGCAGCTGGATCGCCACGGCCAGCGCGAGGGCGGTGGCGACGTCGACCGGCAGGCCGATCAGGATCAGCGGCGCGACACCGGCGGCCATCTCGGCGCTCTGGTGCAGGGGGTGCTTCATCAGGCCGTTGAGTCCGTAGAAGCGGGTGACGCTGTGGTGCACGGCGTGGAAGCGCCACAGCACGCCGATCCGGTGGCTGGCCAGGTGGACCAGGGTGATGCCCGAGTCGGCGACGAGGATCGCGAAGAGGACCTGGATCGCGAAAGGCAGTGTGTCCGGCCAGAATCCGGGGGCGGGGACGAGGGCGGCGAGCAGCGGGATCAGTGCCGTGCTCACCAGGATCAGGGTTTCGTTGACGACGGCGTGGACGCGGTCGCGGGTGCTGTCGGGCTGGGCGCCGTTCCAGGTGTCGTCGTAGGGGATGAGGCGTTCGGCCGCGAAGGAGGTGGCGATCGCCGTCGCGAGGACGAGCAACAGCCACGGTTTCGGCGCGTGGGTGGCGGCCAGGGTGATGCCGATGCCGTTGAGGCCCAGCAGCATGAACGGGACGTACCCGTAGCGGGCGAGTCGGCGGAGAGCGGTGTGCATGGCTCTCAGCCTCGGCGGTGTACCCCGTTGTCCGCTTGAACGATTCGGCTGTCCGCCGCGCCCAGGTCCCACTCGACGGTGCGCGACAGCGCCGACGGGGGCAGCCCGAAGATCTCGCGGCAGGTGCGGGTGAGGTGGGCGCTGTCGGCGAAGCCCGCCGCGTGCGCGATGGTGGTGAGATCGCGGCCCGGCTCGGCCGAGCGGACGGCGTTCATGAGGCGCAGCCACAGGATGTAGCGGCGCAGCGGCAGCCCGACCTGGGCGCTGAACAGGTGCGTGAGCCGGCTGGGCGAGAGTCCGACCAGTGCGGCGACCTCGCCGGGACGCACCGGACCCGCGGCCACCAGCGCGGGCAGGGCGGCCACGGCCGCGCGGACGGCAGGGTGCCGCTCCGCCGTGATCTCGCCGCCGGTTGCCTCTCCCAGTTCCGCAAGCAGTTCGTCGACGATCCCGGCCATCGGCATCTCGGCTCCTCGCGACCCGGAGACCGTCGAAGTCCCCGTCCACCCGGTGGACGCGCGCTGCCCGGCGCTGCGACCGGCCGCGGAATCCGGGTCGAGGAACACGACGACGCCTGTCGCGCCGCCGGTTTCGATGCGGTGCTCGGTGTCGGCGGGAATGATCACCCGGGTACCGGTGTGCGGCGTGTTCTCGCCGTCCCGCACGGTCACCGGGATGTGGGCGTCGATGATCTGGACGGCGTGGTGGGCGTGCCGGTCGGTCGCGCCGATGGTCCCGGCGAACGCGAGCACCCCCGGCCGGATCAGAGCGCCCGCGCCGCGCCAGCCCGCCACGCTCATCGCGGCGACTCGGGCATCACGGTCACGGGCATACCGGATGCTAACCGGCCCAAGGCTCTCGACCGCGCAGCCCGTCACCCGGGTACCACCACACGGGAACCGCCAGGGTGTCTCCCGCGACGCGGTTGCCCGGCGGCGATGTGACCTCACTTGGCGTCTCCGTAGCAGTCGACGACCGCCGTGGTGAAGGGGAAGCGCACCGGGGTCGGTCCGAAGGCGATCCGGCCCGCGGTGTCGGATGCCGTATCGATCGCCGCGACGACGGCCGGAGCCTCCTCGGCCGGGCAGTGCACGATCACCTCGTCGTGCTGGAAGAACACCAGTTCGGCCCGCAATCCGGCGTGGGTGAGCGCGTGCCGCAGGCCCGCCAGGACCAGCAGGGCCCAGTCGGCGGCGCTGCCCTGGACCACGAAATTGCGGGTGAAGCGGCCGCGGGCGCGGGCGGCCGGGGTGCCGGTGAAGCCGGCGAGGGTGTCCTCGGCGAGGACCGGCGGGCAGGTGCGGCCCAGCCAGGTGCGTACCAGCCGCCCCTCCTCGCCGGCGTGGGCGGCGTCGTCGACGTAGGCCACGGCCGCGGGGTAGCGGCGGCGCAGGGCGGCGAGGTGGGTGAGGGCGTCACCGGAGGTCTGGCCGTAGATGGCGCCCAGCAGGGCGAGTTTGGCGCGGGCGCGGTCGCCGCCGAAGCCGCGGGCGGCCAGGTCGGCGTAGAGGTCTTCGCGGCGGCCCGCGGCGGCCATCAGCGCGGGATCGCGGGACACGGCGGCCAGGACGCGTGGTTCCATCTGGGCGGCGTCGGCGACCACCAGTGTCCAGCCGGGGTCGGCGCGGATGGCCTGGCGGATGATCTTCGGAATCTGCAGGGCGCCACCGCCGTTGGTGGTCCAGCGGCCCGAGACCGTACCGCCGGGGAGGTATTCGGGACGGAACCGGCCGCCGTGCACCCACTGGTCGAGCCAGGACCGGCCGTGCGCGGTGTGCACGCGATAGAGCGACTTGTAGGCCAGCAGCGGGGCGACCGCGGGATGGTCGACACGCTGCAACTCCCATTTGCGGGTGGAGGACACCTCGATCCCCGCGCGGGCGAAGGCGCGCACGATCTCGGCGGGCAGATCGGGCCGCACCCGCATCCCGAACGCCCGCGAGACCTCGTCGGCCAGTTCGGCCATCCGGCGCGGTTCGAAACCGCCCGCGAAGCGTTCGCCCAGCAGGGTGTCGAGCAGTTCGCGGTGGATGTCGGCGCGCCACGGGATCCCCGCCCGCGCCATCTCCGCGGCGACCAGCATGCCCGCCGACTCCGCCGCCAGCAGCAACCGCATCCGGTCCGGATGTTCGGTGCGCGCGGTCCGGGCGACCTGCCCCGCGTACACCGCCAGCAGCGCGTCGAATTCGTCGACGCCCGGCGGCAGCGGTACCGGCGCGGAGTCGAACAGCGAGGGCTCCGTCTCGGCGGCCCGCGCGGGCGCGTCCGGCGGAACCGGCAGGCGGTGCAGACGCGCCCACGCCGCCGCCAGCGACCTGGCCTGCCCGGACTGGCCTTCCTCGTGCCCGATCAGCAACGCTTCGGCGGCCTGCACGTCGTAACAGCGCTCGACCCGCACCCCGGCCGCCAGCAAGGGCCGGTAGATCTCGGCGGTCGACCGCCACACCCACCGCTCGACCTCCGGACGCGACCGCACGGCCTCGGCGAGGGACGCTTCGGTGAGCACCGGCCCGGCGGGGGCGCCCTCCTGGTCGAGCGGGCACAGGCGCGCGCCACCGTCACCCGACTCCGCTATCGCCCATCGCACGGTCCGAGTCTGGCAGCGGGGTACGACACCTTCGGCGCGGCCCACTCCGCCTGATCTCAGGGTCCGGGTCCGCCGAACGGGGGACGACACCGGTCGCGCGCCGCTCGATCATGAATCCATGTCCGCTACCCGAGTTCTCGCCACCCTCGCGGTGACATCCCTGCTGGCCGCGGGCTGCGGCCCGGCGACCACCACACCGGCGGCCACGGCCGCGAGCCTGGCCGCCCAGGCCGACGCCGTCCCCACCCCCGAGATCACCTGGACCACCTGCGCCGAACCCGCACTGGCGGCATACGACTGCACGCGGGTACCGGTCCCGCTCGACTACGCGCGCCCGGACGGCCCGGTCCTGGAACTCGCGGTGGTGCGGCAGCGGGCCCTCGATCCCGCGCACCGGATCGGCACCCTGTTCACCGCGGCGGGCGGGCCGGGCAGTTCCGGGATCGACTGGGCCGCCGGGGGCGCGATGTTCCCGGGCACGGTGAGCGAGCGATTCGACGTGGTCACCTTCGATCAGCGCGGCATCGGGCGCAGCGCCGCGCTGCGCTGCTTCGCGGACCCGGCGGCGCAGCGGGACTTCTGGCTCGGTCTGCCGGTTCCGCCGACCGATGCGCGCCAACAGCGGGCCGTCGAGGACGACAGTGCCCGATTCGCCGCGGGCTGTGCGGAGTTCGGTGGCGAGCTCGTCGCCCATCTGACGACCGCCGATGCCGCACGCGACCTCGAGCTGCTGCGGCGCGCCGTCGGCGACCCCGCGCTCACCTACGAGGGCGGCTCCTACGCGAGCTACCTGGGCATGACCTACGGCGCGCTGTTCCCCGATCGGGTCCGTGCCCTGCACCTGTCCTCGATCGTCGATCCCGAGGGCTACACCCTCGACAGCCGCGCCGATATCGCGCGGACGGCCCAGGGCACCGAGGAGGTGCGTACCGAATTCGCCCGGCTGTGTGCCGCGGCCGGTGAGGCGCGCTGCCCGTTCGGCGGTGGACCCGCCGAACAGGTCCTGGCCCGCGACACCGCGCTACTCGAACAGTCCGCCGCGGCACCGATCCGGGTCGGCACCGGCGGGCAGTCGGTCTCGGTGACCCACGGCCACCTGGTCCAGGCACACGCCATGCTGCTCTACCGCCCGCACCAGGGTTGGCCCGCGCTGGCGGCCTTGCTGCGCGAACTCGCGGCGGGACCGGACGGAGATCCGGCGACGGTCCGTCAGGTCCTCGACGCGGTCGCCCTCACCGGCGACTTCCTCGACCCCTTCGTCGCGATCTCCTGCGCCGACAATTCCGTCGGCGGCCTGGCCCACCGCTGGCCCGAGTTCGCCGCGGACAGCGCCGCGCGGTCCCCGTTCTTCGGGCCGTTCTGGCTCTACCTCCGGCAGCCGTGCGCGACCTGGCCGAGCCCCGCGGACGGCTTCCCGCAACGCTATCGGGGCCCGTGGACCCTGCGCTCCTCCGTGCCCGCGCTGCTGGTGAACAACCGATTCGATCCGGCGACACCGCTGTCGGGCGCCCAACGCGCCGCGCAGGCGCTCGGCGCCGCCCGATTGGTGGTCGTCACCGACGGCTACGGGCACGAGCCGACCGGCGATTGCGTGAGCGAGCTGCGCGAGCGCTACCTCGTCGACCTCGAGGTTCCGGCGACGACGACCTGCACGGCCGACCGGCTACCCTTCGCCGACGGCGACTGAGTCCTCGCCGGGTCGGTCCCGCAGCAGGGGCAGCAGCTGGGAGCCCTGGCGTTCGATCTCGCGCAGGTAGGGGGTGTCGGACAGGACGAAGTGGGTGATGCCGAGGTCGCGGTATCGGCGCAGCGACTTGGCGACGTCTTCGGCGGAGCCGACCAGCCAGGTCGTGCCCGCTCCCCCGCCGCCGTAGCGGCCGGGCGCGGTGTAGAGGTTGTCGTCGAGGACGTCGCCGCGCGCGGCCAGGTCGAGCAGCCGCTGCTGACCGACCGCGGCCCGGCGGCGCGGCTGTTCGCCGCCGGCGCTCTTCGCCATCTCGGCCACCTTGGCCTCGGCGTCGGCCCACGCCTGCTCGGTGGTGTCGCGCACGAAAGTGGTGATGCGCAGGCCGAATTCGAGTGGCGCGTGCTCGCGGCCCAGTTCGGCGCTCAGCGCGCGCAGGCGTTCGATCCGTTCGCGGACGCCGTCGAGCGGCTCGCCCCAGAACAACTGGACATCGGCCTCGGTCGCGGCGACGCGTTCGGCGGCCGCGGAGGCGCCACCGAAGTACAGGGTCGGGTGACGGCGCTCGCCACGGACGACGATGCGCGGCTGCACGGTGGAATCGGTGACCTGGAAGTGTTCGCCGCGGTAGGTGACGTTCTCCTCGGTCCAGAGCTTGCGCACCAGCTGCAGGAATTCCCTGGTGCGGGCGTACCGGTCGGCCTGGTCGCCTTCGCTGTCACCGTAGGCACCCAGATCGTCCTTGCCCGAGACGATGTTCACCCGCACGCGGCCGCCGGTCAGATGATCGAGGGTGGCGGCGGCGGAGGCGAAGTTCGCCGGCCGCCAGTACCCGGGTCGGATGGCGATGAGCGGTTCGAAGGTCTCGGTGCGCGCGGCCAGCGACGCGGCGACGGTGAGGGTGTCGGGACGGCCCCAGCCGGTGCCGAGCAGGGCGCCCTTCCAGCCGTTGGCCTCCAGGGCCCTGGCGTGCGCGGTGAGCGTGTCCAGGCTGTTGTGGTCGGCGGCGACGGGTTCGCCGCGGTGTCCCGGGGTGACCTGATTGGGGATGTACCAGAGGAATTCGAGACTCATGCGGGTTTCCGTTCGGTGCGCGACGGTCGACGGCGTCGTGCCGGGCGATGAACCCGGCCCGCCGAGTATCGACCCGCCGCGGACACCGCCACGGGCGCGCGGCGCGCGGACGAACCCCGCGCAGCGGCCCTGAGCTGGGCGGATCGCCCGCGTCCCGGAATAGAATCCCGCCGAGCGGGATTCAGGTGATGTCGGCGCGGTGGCGCACCCCGTCGACCGTGGCGAACGCCGCCGCCAGCAGGATCATCATCGCCGACACCAGCAGGGCGACCTCGAGCCCGTGGTGGAAGGCCACCTTGCCCAGTTCGAACGCCTCGGAGACCTTCGACCAGTACGGCAGATACTGGGTGATGTTGGTGCCCTCCGGCATTCCGCCCCGCTCGACGGCCTGGATGGCGTCGTACTGCAGGGTGGTCGGCAGGCCCAGTTCGGTCATCCTGGCCTTCAGATCCGCGGACAGGAACCCGCTCACCAGGGCGCCCAGTACCGCCACGCCGAAGGCCGAACCGATCTGGCGCATCGTATTGGTCGCCGCGGCGGCCATGCCCGAATGCTCGGGCGGGACCCCCGAGAGCACCGCCGAGGTCAGCGGCACGACCGCGATCCCGAAACCGAGCCCGGCCACACCCATCGCCGCGGCCAGCCACGGATCGTGCAGCGTGCCCGCCAGCTCCCAGCGGGTCAGCAGGATGCCCCCGGCGCCCACCACACAGCCGAGGATCATCGGGAGACGCGCGCCCCGGCGAGCCACCCAGAAGCCCGCGACCAGGGCGCCGAGCACGATGGTGACGGCCATGGGCGCGAAGATCCCGGCCGTGCGCGCCCCCGAATAGGACTTCATCACCTGCAGATACAGCGCGGTGAAGAAGAAGATCGAGAAGATCCCGAAGTAGACGGCGAAGGCCACCACGAGCGCACTGCGCACCACCGGTAGCCGCAGATAGCGCAGATCGAGCATCGGTGCGCGGACTCGCTTCTCGACCAGGACGAACCCGATCAGCGCCAGCCCGCCGACCGCGAACAACGCCAGCACCGAGGGCGCGGTGTAGCCCCAGTCCGCACCGACCGTGGCGGCGTAGATCACCGTCGCGAAGGCGGTGGCGCCGAGTACCGCACCCGCCCAGTCGACCGGCTCCTGCCGGGGATCGGCGCTCTCGGGCACCGACCACAGGGCCGCGACCAGCGCGACCGCGCCGATCACCAGGTTGAACCAGAAGATCGAGCGCCAGCCGTAGGCGTGCACCAGCACCCCGCCCAGCACCGGGCCCGCCGCCAGCGCCAGACCCGACACCGCCGCCCACACACCGACGGCCTTCGCGCGAGTGCGGCTCTCGGGGAAGATGTGGCGCAGCACCGACAGGGTGCCCGGCTCCGACGCCGCCGCACCGAGACCCATGATCGCGCGCCCGGCGATGAGCACCGCGACGCTGCTCGCCAGCGCCGAGACCACCGACCCGGCGCAGAAGATCACCAGACCGGCGATCATCACGCGCTTGCGGCCCCAGCGGTCACCGAGCGAGCCGCCGGCCAGCATCAATCCGGCGAACACCACCGTGTAGGCGTTGACGACCCATTGCAGGCCGGTGACGTCGGCCAGCAGATCGGTGCGGATGGCGCCGAGCGCCACACTCACCACGGTCGTGTCGAGGAAGGTCACGAACACCACCGCCACCACGGCGGCCAGTGCCACGCCCGGCCGTCCCTGCGTGCCGGGCGATTTGATCATCGAACTCACCCGGCACACGGTACTGGCGAGTACGCCGTGGCGCCGCTCCTCCGCCGCCCCCGGTGACGGGCGATGATCAGCCCGCGGCGGGCAGTACGCGCAGGATCGGGTCGTAGGCCCAGTTCAGGATGCGTTCGGCGTCCTGCTTGGCCACGATGCTGCTGTGATCGGAGCTGTGCAGGACGACGCCGACGAGCGGGATGCCCGCGCGGACCGTCTCGAACAGCAGGCAGTGGCCCGCGGCGTCGGTGTTGCCGGTCTTGATGCCGATGGTGCCCGGGTACTCGCGCAGCAGCCGGTTGGTCGTCTCCCAGGAATGTTCCCGGTTGCCCGGCCCCGCGGGGACGAAGAAGTCCCTGGCGGCGACGATCTCGCGGAAGACCGGCATGGTCATGGCACGCACGGCCAGGGTCACCAGGTTCGCGGGTGTGGACAGCGTCGAGTAGTCGTGCGGTTCGGGCAGCCCGCTCGGATCGCTGAATTGCGTTCCGCCCAGGCCCATCACGCGCGCGGTGTCGTTCATCCGGCCGATGAATCCGCCCTGGCCGGGACCGAAGGACTCGGCCAGGGCGTAGGCGGCGTCGCAGCCCGAGGGCAGCAGCAGGCCGTAGAGCAACTGTCGGGCGGTGAGCACCTCACCGGCACTGAGCCCGGCGGTACTGCCGCCGTGTCTGCCGCAGTAGGAGAATGCCTCGGCCGGGACGGTCACGGGACGTTCCAGGTCGTTGGCGGCGATCACGACGACGGCCGTCATCACCTTCGCGATACTGGCGATGGGTACCGGGGTGTGCGCCTCGCGCGACCACAGCACCGTGCCGGTGATGCCGTCGGCCAGGGCCGCGCCCGCGGCCTGGACGCCGTCGGGTCCGGTGGCCGACCAGGGCAGCAGATCCGAGCTTCCGGTGGGACCGGCGGTCGCGACACCGTGACCGGCCGCGACCCCCACCACGACACCGGCGACAACAGCGTGCAACATCCGGGCAAATGTCCGCATCGCGACATTGTGTCGCACCCGCGCGGCGAATCGCGGGAACGGCACACCGCGTTTCCACGGGCGAGGCCGTGGACCGCGGCGTCTGCGAGACTGGAGCGGTGAGCGAAACGGATGCGGGGACCTACGTCGAAGCCGGTGAGTTCCGCCGCGACACCAACTACATCACCACGCGCATCACCGCCGACGGCCGGGACGGCTATCCGGTCGAGTCCGGGCGCTATCGGCTCGTCGCCGCGCGGGCCTGCCCGTGGGCCAACCGCACGCTCATCGTGCGCCGGCTGCTGGGGCTCGAACCCGTGCTGTCGCTGGGCCTGTGCGGACCCACCCACGACAAACTCAGCTGGACCTTCGACCTGGACCCCGGCGAAGTGGATCCGGTGCTGGGCATCCACCACCTGCGCGACGCCTACCTCGCCCGGTTCCCCGACTATCCGCGCGGGATCACCGTGCCCGCCGTGGTCGATATCCCGACCGGGCAGGTGGTCACCAACGACTACGCCCAGATCACCCTCGACTTCTCCACCGAGTGGACCGCGCACCACCGGCCGGGCGCGCCCCAGCTGTATCCGGAGGCCCTGCGCGAGCAGATCGACGAGATCAACCGCGAGGTGTTCCGCGATGTCAACAACGGTGTGTACCGCTGCGGATTCGCCGGAGCGCAGGACGCCTACGACATCGCCTACGCGCGCCTGTTCGCCGCGCTCGACCGGCTCTCGGAACGGCTGCGCACCCAGCGCTATCTGGTCGGTGACACCATCACCGAAGCCGACGTGCGGCTGTTCACCACGCTGGTCCGCTTCGACCCGGTCTACCACGGCCACTTCAAGTGCAACCGGACCAAGCTCACCGAGATGCCGGTGCTGTGGGCCTATGCCAGAGACCTGTTCCAGACGCCCGGTTTCGGTGACACCGTGGACTTCGGGCAGATCAAAGAGCACTACTACGTGGTGCACCGCGACATCAATCCCACCGGAATCGTCCCGGCGGGACCGGATCTGGCCAACTGGCTGACCCCGCACCACCGCGAGGAACTCGGCGGCAGGCCCTTCGGTGACGGCACCCCGCCGCCCCCGCCGCACACCACCGAACAGGTGCCCGCCCTCCCGGCGCGGTAGTCGCCCCCACGTCTTGCCATCGGCGACGGGCGCTTCTACTCTCGACTGCCATGCGAATATTCGTTCGCTGTAGTTCGAATATTCGGCACCGAGATGTCAGGGAGTCGCCCGTGTTCGATCGACTGGGCCGCGCGGCCGCCATCGCCGCGCTCGCCGCGGCCGCAGTGCTGACCGTTTCCACCGGCACCGCGACCGCGGGTTTCGGCACCCTCCCCCCGGCCAATCCCCACCTCGGCCCGCTCGGCACCGCGACCATGCACGGCGACGCCGAATCCTCCGACGCCACACCGTTCGCCGGGCCCGGCACCGGGAACATCGTCGGCGAGTTCCGTGAGCTCGCCGCGGCGTGCCCGACGATCCTGCAAGGCGCCGACGGCCTGCCGCAGGCACTGTGCACCAAGATCGTCGACCGGGCCCCGACGGTCTTCCTGCTCGATCCGGCCAGTGGGCAGCCGCTGGCCTCGCTCGACCTGGCCAAGGGCAGCCTGCTCGGCGGCGTGTACGCCTACCTCGACGACGGTGACCGGATGGTCACCGTCGACGGCAGCGGAAAACTGCTGCGCATCGGGCACCGCCACGACGGCGACGGCTGGACCGTCTTCGTCGACTCGGCCACCGAGATCTCCGCCGCCGTCACCGGACACTGCGGTGGCGGGGACTGCGACGCGGTGAGCTCGGTGATGCCCGACTTCGACGGCCGGGTCTGGTTCGCCACCGACAACGCCGCGGCCGGGTTCGCCGACCCGGCGACCGGCGCCGTGCACTCGATCGTGCTCGGTCCCGGCGAGCAGGTCGCCAACAGCATCTCCTCCGCGCCGCAGGGTGTCGCGATCGCCACCACGCACGCGCTGTATCTGGTCGACGTGGACGCCGCGGGCGCACCGCGAGTGGTGTGGCGCCGGCCCTACGATCGCGGCCCCGCGCGCAAGCCGGGACAGTTGTCCTGGGGCACCGGCGCCACGCCGACCTTCTTCGGCCCCGGCAGCGGCACCGAGTACCTGGCGATCACCGACAACGCGGTGCCTCGGGAGAACCTGCTCGTCTTCGACACCGCCACCGGCGCGCCGGTGTGCTCGGTGCCGACGGTCGACGGTACCGAGAACTCCCCCATCGGGTCGGGCACCAGCCTGTTCGTGGCGAGCACCTACGGCTACCCGTATCCGGCCGTGCCGGAGGGCGCCGGGCCGAGTGAACCGGCGAGCGCGCCGTTCACCGGCGGGATGGTGCGGGTGGATGTCGAGGGCGCCGGATGCCGGGTGGTGTGGACCAATTCGGCGCTTTCCGCGGCCGTTCCGCGGTTGTCGGTGGCCGACGGCAAGATCTACACCGTCACCCGGCACACCGTGATCCCGACCGGCAGCGCCGGACTGACCGACACCTTCCACTACGCCGTTATCGACGCCGCCACCGGCCGCGTCGAGACCGAGCAGCCGATCGGCGCGACCGCGATCCACAACACCCTGCAGATGGTGGGCACCATCGCCCCCGACCGGACGCTCTACCAGGGCACCATGAGCGGGCTGTTCCGGATCGCCCCGCGCTGAGCCCGGCCGGTTCCGGGTGATCGGGCTCAGGGCGCGTCGGCGAAGGGGACGTCGTGGGCGACCGCGGTGACGTGCAGGCCGTCGGCGCCCGGCTCGATGGCGGTGAGGCGGGCGCCCAGCGGGAGCTGACGCAGCGGCACGGTGAAGGTCAGCACGCTGCGCAGCAGGCTCAGCGGGATGGCCGGGCCACCGGCGGTGGACTGGGCCGAGACCGGGGTGACCTCGATCCCGTCGTCGGCCGGGGCGACCGTGACCACGACGATCGCGGGAATCGACAGGCCCTGCACCGGGAACGTCCCGGTGACCCGCAGCCCGTCCGGGCCGGGTGCGACCGACTCCACCCCGTCCGGTGCGAAACCGCGCACACTGTCGTAGGGCACCACGGCCGTGGCCGTCGCGGTGGCGGCGACCAGGTTCTCGGTGCGGCGGTTCAGCAGGTCCGTCAGCGGTGCGGTCACCTCGGTCAGCCGGACATCGAGGTCGCGCACGGTGATGTCCTCGCCGGTCCAGTCCCCGACGCGGATGTCGATCTCGGGATAGTGCCCGTCGACGGCCTGGGTCAGGAACGGGAACCCGCCGATCACCACCCGCGGCGGCTGCGGCAGGTCGTAGGCCGCGGCGACCCGCCTGCCGATCTCGTTCTGCGCCACCACCACCGCCACCCGGTCCCCGACGACCAGCGCCACCGCCAGCACGACGATCAGTATCAGCACCGCGCGCATGCGCTCACCTGCTCGGCCATCCCCCCATCATGCGCGACACCGTGCGCGGCGCAGCGCCGACAGCCGCGGCTGTTTGCGATGTGAGGACCCGGGTATCGCCCTGAATGGGTCCCCAGGACGGCCCACGGTCACGAGATGGCCGAGCAACTGTCTGAAAGGAATTGCCACGATGAGCTTTGCTGACAAGGCGAAGAACAAGGCCGAGGAACTGGCAGGCAAAGCCAAGGAAGCCACGGGTAAGGCCACCGACGACCGGGATCTGGAGCGCGAGGGTCGCGTGGATCAGACGAAATCCGATCTGAAGAACGCCGGCGAGAAGGTCAAGGACGCCTTCCGCGACTGAGCGCACACCGCCGGGGGCCGTCCGTTCGGGCGGCCCCCGGCGGTCCCCGCCCCGATTGCCGCCGCACCGAGCGGGTATTGCCCGGTGAGACGGCCCGGTTTCCCGGCCGTCGGGCAGTGGGCAGGAGGTCACCTGATGGACGACTATTCCTGGAACCTCGACGCCCGCGGCGAGACCGAGACGCAACGGCTCGACCGCAACTGGGCGTCGCTGTTGCAGGAGCTGCGCGTCGTCCAGACCGGAGTCCAGCTGCTCACCGGTTTTCTGATGGTGCTGCCGTTCCAGCCGCAGTTCGTCACCACCGGCACACCGATCAAGGTGCTGTATCTGGTGGTGGTGGCGGCCTCGATCGGCGCGACCGTGCTGCTGGTCGCCCCGGTGGCGGCGCACCGGCTGTTGTTCCGGCGCCACCGCATCGCCTGGCTGGTCGCCTCCACCCATCGCGTCGCGATCGGCGGGGTGATCCTGCTGGGAATCGCGCTGGTCGGCGTCGCGGTGCTGCTGTTCGGCATCGTGGCGGGCACCGTCGCCGCCGTGGCGGCCGGGGTCGTGTTCAGCGCGCTGTTCCTCGGTACCTGGCTGGTGTGGCCACTGCTCGAACGCGGGCGAACCCCCGACCGCTGACCCCCTCCGATCCGGAAGGACCCTGCGATGAACTCTCCGCAGCCGCACAATTTCCCCGACGACGAGCGCACCACCCGTTCGCACGCGGGAGAATCCATCGAGGACACCCGTAACTGGCCGGGTCTCATCCTCATCGGCCTCGGACTGGTGCTGGTCGGCCTCACGCTCACCGCGGCGGGCTACGGCTTCGCCGGTTGGGCCGCGATCGCCGGCATCGTGTGCGCGATCTGCCTCGTCGCCGGGATCGTCATCGTGGTCGCCGAGCATCGCCGGGTCAAGGCCGCCGAGGGGCTCGACCTCACCGATGAGCGCGGGCACTGAGCCCGCTCAGCCCTCCAATGTCGCCCGGACCAGTTCGGTGACCACGTCGGCGACGGCGTCCCGCTCACGCAGCGCGCGCACCTGTCGACGGGCACCGTTACCCCGGGCGGTGAGCGCGGCGATCGCCTCGGTGACGAAGGCATGATCGCCACAGTCGTGCAAGACGGGCTCGATGTGGGCGACGAGCCGGGCCAGCAGCTGCTGCTGCGGAACGACCCGGCCGTCGACCAGATCGAGCCCGTTGCCGTCGAGCCCGAAGCGGGCGGCGTTCCAATACGCGGCGCGCAGCAGCTCTCCCGGAACGGCCGGACCGATGTCGCCGCGGGTGATCGCCCGCAATCCGGTGCCGACCAGCCCTCTGATCAGGGCCGCCAGCAGCGCCGACTCCCCGACGGTGGCCGGGACGTCGCTCACCCGGATCTCGACGGTGGGAAACGACTCCGAGGGCCGGATGTCCCAATAGACCATCTTGTTGTCGAGGATGCTGCCGCCGGCCCGCATCATCGCCACGATCGATTCGAATTCGGCCAGCGAGGTGAAATACGGCGGCGGTCCCGCGCTGGGCCAGCGGCGCCACAGAATGCTGCGCCAGCTGGCGTAACCGGTCTCGCTGCCCCGGTAGATCGCCGAATTCGCGGTGACGGCCAGCAGGACCGGCAGCCAGGGCCGCACATGATTGCCCACCAGTACCGCGGTCTCGCGATCCGGGACTCCCACGTGCACGTGGCACCCGCACAGGCCCTGTTCGTGCGCGATCATGCCGAAGGTGTGCGCGATCCGCTGGTAGCGGTCGGTGTCGGTCACCGGGTAGCCCTCGGGCACCGTCGGCGGCACGGCGACCGCGAGCAGGTGCACGCCGTGGTCGACCGCGCACTGGGCCACCCGGCGACGCGACAGCCGCAGTTGCGCCAGCAGGTCACCGATGTCGGTGTGCACGTCGCTGCTGGTCTCGACCTGGCAGCTGGTGAGTTCCAGTTGCAGGTCGATCCCGGCCTCGCGGGCCGCCGCGGCGACCTCGGTGTTCTTCGGGGCCGGTGCCCCGGTGGCGGGGTCGGTCAGCAGGAACTCCTCCTCGACACCGACCGTGAGTGCGTGTTCGCCCACCGATGCGCTCCTTCACCCGAGGTCCGACGCTGTGCCCGGGTAATACCCCGGCGTGCGCACCGAAACCGGGTGCGCTGATTACCTCGGCGGAGCCGGGGCATTCGCTCTGAGCACCACCCCATCGATCGACCGGACGACAGGACAACCGCCATGCGTCTGATCCGAGCCCCCGGTGTGTACCGCCCGCAGGCCGACAGCTGGCTGTTGTGTCGCGCCCTGCGCGATCTGCCCCGGATTCCCGGCGCCCGGGTGCTCGACGCCTGCGCCGGTACCGGGGTGGCCACGCTCGCCGCCGCGGCGGCCGGTGCGGGCAGTCTCACCGCCATCGACCTGTCGTGGCCGGCGCTCCTGTCGACCTGGCTGAACTGCCGGGTGCGTGGCATCGCCGTCGAGCTGCTGCACGGTGACTTCAGCGCCGCGCTGCGGCTGCCGCGCTTCGACCTCGTGGTGGCCAACCCGCCCTATGTGCCCGCCGCCGCATCCCGGGCGCGCGGGCCCGCGCTGGCCTGGGACGCCGGTCCGGACGGTCGCAGCGTGCTCGACCGGCTGTGCCACACGCTGCCCGATCTGCTCACCGACCGCGGGTGCGGGCTGATCGTGCACTCGGCGATCAGCGATCCGGACCGCAGTCTGTGCCAGTTGCGGGGGCGCGGTGTCGCCGCCCAGGTGGTCGCCGGGGGCACGGTGCCGTTCGGGCCGGTCCTGCGGTCGCGGGAGCGGTGGCTGGCCGAGCGCGGCCATATCCGGCCGGGGCAGGACGAGGAGGAATTGGTGGTGATCCGCATTGACCGCACAGAGTCGTCCGTCGTCGGGGACCGGCAGTGAGCCACGGCGGGTGGTGCTCGTCGACGGTGGTCCCGCCCTGATCGACGGGCCCGTCGACCTGGTGACCGCCGACGGCGAGGTCCTGCACTGCGACCGGTTCCGGGTCGCCCTGTGCCTGTGCCGCCGCTCCTCGATCTACCCGCTGTGCGACACCAGCCACCGGCGCAGACAGCGTGGCGCCCGCACCGACGAGGCACGATGACCGCCGCGGCGCCGCAGCGCGCACTGCCTGCCCCGCGCGGCGAGCTCTCGGCCCGGCTGGTCGAATCGCTCACCCGCGCACCGGGTTCGCCGGTCCCGGCGGTCGGTGAGCTCGATCCCTTCGGCGAGGATCTGCTGCTCGCCCTGCACACCTGCTACGAACTGCACTATCAGGGATTCGCCGCGGTCGACGACGGCTGGGAGTGGGACCCCGGGCTGCTGGGTGTGCGCGCCGCGCTGGAACGGCAGTTCCTCGCGGCGCTGCGGGCGGGGGTCGACGGCGGCGACGATGTCGACGGTGAGCTCGCCCCGCTGCTGGAACCGGCGGCCGAGGGCACGGGGATCGCCGGATTCCTCGCCGAGCGCGGCACCGCCGATTTGCTGCGCGAGTACTTCGTGCACCGCTCGATCTATCACCACATCGAGGCCGACCCGTACGCCTGGGTGATCCCGCGATTGCGGGGCCAGGCGAAGGCGGCGCTGGTCGCGGTCGAGTTCGACGAGTTCGGCGGCGGCCGCGGCGAGCGGGTGCACGCGCAACTGTTCGCCGACCTGCTGGCCGGGGCCGACCTCGACCCCGGCTACCTGCACTACCTCGACATCGTGCCCGCGCCGATGCTGGCCCTGGTCGACATGATGTCGCTGCTGGGGCTGCACCGGGGGCTGCGGGCCGCCTCGGTCGGGCATTTCGCGTCGGTCGAGATCACCTCGTCCCCGGCGTCGCGCCGGCTGGCCGACCTGGCCCGCGACCTGCTGCCCCACCCGGCGTGCGCGCGCTTCTACACCGAGCACGTCGAGGCCGATGCCGTGCACGAGCAGGTGATGCGCCGGGAGGTGATCGGTGCGCTGCTGGCGGCCGAGCCCGCGGCGGCCCGCGAGATCGTCTTCGGGATCCAGGTGACCAACCTGCTCGAGGACCGTTTCACCGAGCACGTGCTGGGCCGCTGGAGGCGGGGCGAGACCTCGCTGCGCGCGCCGCTCGCTCAGCGCGCCGGCGCGGAGGCCGCCTCGATCGAGGTGTAGTAGCGGAACAGCGGACGCACGCCGACCAGGTCCAGCGCCCGCTCCACCTCCGGCCTGCCGGTGACCAGGCGCAGATCGATGTCGTGGCGCGCGGCCACACGCTTGGCCTCGGCGAGCGAGGCGGCGACCCGGATGCTGAGGAAATCGGTGCCGCGCAGGTCGAGCACCATCATCCGCGCACCCGAGCGCCGGGACCGTTCGAGCAGGGCGCGCAGCTCGGGGGTGTGCGCGGCGTCGAGTTCGGCTCCGGCGACCATCACCCAGCAGCCCGGTTCGCCCCGCCGGCGCAACCGCTGCACCATGCTCGCCTGGGTGGATCCTCGATACCAGCGCAGTCGGCTCGCATGCCGACGACGGGTCACGACAGCCATCGAACCTCCGTCAGAAGGAAGTTCCGGTCGGTCGTGGCAGCACAGCGACCGGGATCGGCTGGGGTCTCAACCTGATCCAATTCTGGCACGGGTCACTGCCGCTGTCACCGCCTCGGCGGCGGACGGCTCATTTCGGGTCGTTGCCGGTCGATTCCGGTTCGTCCGGCCCGCGCGGAGTGCGCTTGCGGGCCAGCAGAACCACCGCGACGACAACGACCAGCGCGACGATCACCACGATTTCCATGACCGGCGCGTACCCCACACTCGATCCCTCAATCGCGGTCGGCAGCGTCGGCGGCGACATCCCGGGCGCACACCTCGCCGTCACCGGCGGCGGAGCTGTTTCGCGACATCGGCAGAGGGCATGACGACAGTGTCGACCCGGCAGGCCGGATGCGCGGGAATTCCCGCGCCGACCACCACTCAGGAGGACAGCATGACTCCACTCCGCCTCACCGAACCCACTCCACCGCCCCCGTTCCCACCCGGCCCCGGCCCGGACCCGGTGCCGCCCACCCCGGGTGACCCGGTGCCGCCGTCACCACCCGATCCGTCACCGTCACCCACGCCGTCACCCACTCCCCCGCCGCGGCCCACCCCGTCACCGCCACCCGTCCCGCCCCCGTCCCCGGAGCCCGAACCGTTTCCGCCGGTTCCCGGGCCAGACCCGCGACTGCCCGACCCTTCGGCCCACGAGTAGGCAGCGGCGAGGCCGCCGATCGCCATGGACCACGGCACCGCCCCGCTGCTCGCCGCGGTATCAGGCCCGCTGCAGGTGCTGATGGACATCGCCGATCAGGCTTCGTGGGCGGTGAGCAGGAGGTGGTCGAGGCGGGTGCGCAGCGCGGCGTCACCGCCGGCCATCTGCGGCAGCCGCGCGGCCACCCGTTCGGCGATGGTGCGCAGTTTGACGTTGGTCTCCTGGGAGCGCCAGCGCAGCACCTGGAAGGCCTGGTCGGAGGTGATCGCGTAGACCAGCATCAACGCGCCCTTGGCCTGCTCGATCTCGGCGCGGGCCGCCAGGAGATCCGGCAGCGCGGTGTCGATGGCCTCGCGCCGGTATTCGGCGGCGGAGCCGGAGACGTCGATGTAGTAGCCGGCGGTTCCGACGACCGCGCCGGAATCGTCGACCATCGGTTCGGACACCACCAGCACATCGCGCTGCTGTCCCCGGGTGTCGATGATGCGATGGTGGCTGGAGAAGGTGCCGACGCGGTCGATGGAGGTGAGCATCGCCGCGACCCGGTCCCGGTCGTCGGGATGTTTGTGCGCCAGCAGCATGTCGAGTGTAGGAACCGTCCCGGGTGGGTACCCGTGCATCTGGGCGACCTCGTCCGACCACTCCCACCGATGCTCGACGAACCAATACCGGAATCGCCCGACAGCCAGCGATTCTCCCCCACCGAGCACCCGCTCCACCTGCACCCGCGCCGCCGCGCCGTCCGGTCCGATCATGTGCCGATTATCCCCGATCGCCGGCGCCGAAAAGCCGTGCCGCCACACCCACCGCCATCCCCACCTGACGCGCGGTGTTCAGCACCCCGGAGGCCAAGCCCGCGAAGTCCGGATCGGCCGACGCCATGGCCGCGCCGTTCGCACTGGGACCGAAGAGCCCGCAACCGAATCCGACGATGGCGGTGCCCACGAGCAGCACCGGCATGCCTGTCCGGCCCGTCGACCGCCACGCACGCCACCAACCCGATCGGCACGTTCACCAGGAAGATCGACCGCCACCCGAGCACCTCGGTCAGCACACCTCCACCCACCGGCCCCACGATCAGCGCGATCCCTCCGGTCGCACCCCACACCGTGATCGCCCGCGCCCGCCGCGCCGGTTCGGGATGCAGACGCGTGATCAGCGCCAAGGTCGTCGGCAGGATCCCCGCACCGAAAACACCTTGCAGGCACCGGAACCCCAGCAGAACCGGCAGCGTCGGACTCAGCGCACACGCCAGCGACGCGACAGTGAAACCACCGAGTGCCCACAGGAACAGCCTGCCCGCACCGATCCGATCGGCGAGCACCCCCGCACTGAGCAGCAACGCGGCCAGCGGAATCGTGTAGATACCGATCAACCATTGCAGCGCCGCCATGGTGCCGCCGGTCTCGGCCTGAATCGCGGGCCTGTTGGGGCGGCTCGTGCAGGATTCCGCGGTGGTGGCCGATCCCGCTCTGCTGGAGCCGATTTCGACGATGTTCGCCTGGATCCAGGAGAGCATCCGGGAGGTTCTCGCCGAGGGGGTGGCGCGCGGGGAACTCGACAGCGCACTCGATGTCGACGCCTTGGCCACGACCGTGCTCGCGGTGCGGCAGGGCGCCTATGTGCTCGCGCGTGGGGCCCAGTCCGAGGAGCCGTTCCGGCGGGCCGCCGCGGGCATCCTGCAGTTGCTGCCCGAGGGCCGGGGTCAGTCGGCGGCGGTGTAGGCGAGGATGCTGCGGTGGGCGGTGTTCCAGGCCGCGGAGGTGGCGTCGGCGAATTCGCCGTGACCGGTGCCGCGCAGGATCTGGAGATCGGCGACGATGCCCGCGCGGGCCAGGGCCTCGACGAAACGGATGCTCTGTGCGGGGACGACGACGCGGTCGTTCGCGCCGTGCAGGGCGGTGACGCGGATGGCGGCGGCGGGCAGCTGGTGGATGGGCGAGGCGTCGCGGTAACGGTCGGGGACCTCACCGGGCGTCCCACCGAGCAACTTCGGGACGAAGGCGTCGCGGTTGTCGGTGACCGCGGAGTCGAGGTCCAGGACGGCGGCCATCAGGGTGAGGCTGCGGATCCGGATCTCCGGATGCCGCGGCGGATGCGCCGACCAGCGCCCGGCGACCCAGGCCGCGAGCTGGCCCCCGGCGGAGTGCCCGGCCAGGTGCACCCGCCCCAGGTCGAGCAGATTGCCCACGCGCGGTGCCACCGTGTCGGCCAGCGCGGTGACGGCGTCGTCGACATCGGTGAGGGTCACCGGCCAGCCACCGCCCCCACCCACGCGCCGGTATTCGACGTTCCACACCGCGACCCCCTCGCGGGCCAGGGCCCGGGCGTGCGCGTCGAACTGGGCCAGCGTGCGGCCCTGGGTCCAGCCGCCGCCGTGGACGAGCACCACCACCGGCAACCGGGTGCTGGCGGTCGGCGGGAGATAGAGGTCGCCGAAGGTGTCCGGTTCGTTGCCGTAGGCGATGCGCTGGACGCTCTGCGGGTGTGCCACGACCTCGCTGACGACCGGCTCGGCGGGCGCCGACAGCTCGGCGGCCCGGGCTCCCAGCACCGCCGCCACCACGCTCACAGCCACGAGGAACCGTCGTCGGCCAGCTGCCACCGGGAACCTCCTTTTACACCCCTGAGCAGCACGGTACCGCGCCGGTGACGCTCAGACGGTGAGGCGGCGGCCCACCGTGGCGCGGCTCACCACCAGCCGAGCAACGGTTGCAGTTCGCGCCCGAGCGGTCCCGCCAGCGAGCGCGAATAGCTGGCGGTGAGGTGGTGCTCGTCGTGGTAGATGAGAATGTTGCCCTCTTCGACCAGGCAGCGCGTCTGCTCGCACACCGCGTCGCTCAGGTCGATCGGGAAGACGCTGGGAAACGCCGAGGCGGGCTCGAGTCCGGGGTTCACCGGATCGAGCGCGTCCTCGCGGGCCATGCCGCAGCTGCTGCGGTCACCGCCACCGGCCAGGCAGTCGACCGCCTTGTAGCGCACGGTGCCGCGACGCAACCAGGGGGTATCGCGCACGGCGATGACATTGAGGCCGCGCTCCGACAGGGCCGTCCACACGTCGAGGTAATCGCCCGGGGTCTCGTCACCGCCGGTGTCGCGGGGGCGGGTGCCGGTGGTGAAGACCCAGTCGGGGCGGTCGGCGTCGAGCCGGTCGATCACCTCGGCCGACCAGTCCCGGCAGTCCGGGTTCGCCTCGCCCTTGTACATGGCGTCCTCGGCCAGCGTGAGCGGGCAGCCCATCTTCAGATACACCTGGATGCGGAAGCTGTGTTCGGTCGCCAGGACCTGCAGGGCGGGCAGCCAGTGCTCGGCGTGCGAACTGCCGACCAGGGCCAGGGTGCGCTCGGCGTCGGGGTCGCCGTAGGTGCAGGTGACCAGGTCGCGGGTGTCCCAGTCGGCGATGCACCCGTCGACGGTGGGCGGAGGCAGCTCGGCGGGTGCCTCGAAGACCGTGGGCCGCATCGGCGCGTCGGGGACGGGCGCGCCCGCGGCCAGTGCCTCGGCGCCCGGGTACCGCTGCGGATCGAGCACGCCGACCGCGGCCGACGGGTTGACCCGGACCACGGCGTACTGCCACCCGGCCGCCGCCGTGATCGTGGCCACCAGCAGCACACCCACCCCGGCCGTGACCAGCCTGCGTGGTCGCGCGCCCCCGACCGGGCGCACCGCGCCACGCTGTCGCAGCGGTTCCTCGACCCAGCGGTGGGTGAGCCAGGCCAGTAGCACCGACACCCCGATCACCGCGGCCCCGCCGACGAGACCGGCGCGCGGATGTCCCCGCTCGGCGAGGAAGAAGATCAGGATCGGCCAGTGCCACAGGTACAGCGGGTAGGCGATGTCGCCGAGCCATCGCATGGCGGGGTGGGCCAGCAGCTGATTGACCGCGGGCCAGTCCCGCACCGGCAGTCCCGACGCGGACAGGATGACCGCCACCGCCGCGCCCACCGGCAGCAACGCGGCCGGACCGGGGAACCGGTTCGCGGCGTCGAGCACGATCCACCCGCACAGCACCACACCGGCGACACCGAGGAACGCCGCGAGCGACCGCACGAACCGCGACCGCGGCAGCGACGGCGCCAGCACCGCGAGCGCGGCCCCCGCCAGCAGTTCCCAGCCGCGGGCGGCGGTGTCGTAGTAGTTCCAGCCCTGCCTGGTCGTCATGCCGTGGGCCGCGAACACGAACGAGCACAGCGCGCCCGCGACCACCACCGCGCCGACGACGAGCCGGACCCGATGCGGCCGCGACAGCCGCGCGCACACCCAGCCGACGGCCCCGATCACGAGCAGTATCGCCAGATAGAACTGCCCCTGCACCGCCATCGACCACAGGTGTTGCAGCGGGCTCACCGACGGATCGGCGGCCAGGTAGTCCGACCAGGTCAGCGCGAGCTGCCAGTTCTGGTAGTAGAACAGCGAGGCCAGCACCTGCGCCGCCACCGTGGACCACTGCGTGTACGGCAGCACCAGCACGGTGGCGACGACGACCGCGGCCAGCACGACCGCCATGGCCGGGACGAGCCTGCGCAGCGTGCGCCGCAGCACCCCGGTCGCCCAACCCGGTTCCGGGGACTGCGCCCGGCGCAACACCATGCCGGTGAAGAAGAAGCCCGACAGCACGAGGAAGACGTCGACCCCGCCGGACACGCGCCCGAACCACACGTGGAAGACCACGACCAACGCGATCGCCAGACCCCGCAGACCGTCCAGATCGAATCGGTACGCCGAGCGCTCGGCGCCGTCCGCCGACGGACTGTGCGTCCGCGCCGGGCGGGGTACCGATTCGATCTCCGGGGGTCTGGCCATGACGAATCTCCTATCACGCCGCGCCGGCCCGGGCCATTCCTCCTGGCACCGAATGTGATCTGGCACGCACTGCCATTCCCGCGGGCCCGGCCGCGGTGACCGGCCGCCGAACGGCATTCCCCGCTTGTCGGCGGTCGCTGCTAGGGTCGGTCGAGTTCTGACACGGGGTGCTTTGCGACCGCAAGGCTGAGAACAGACCCGGGAACCTGTTCAGGTAATGCTGACGAAGGGATGTCACGGTGTTGCGCGCCCACACCACCACCACACAGAGATTCACCGACGAGCTCTGGGAGCAGACGACAGCGCTGCGCACCGCGATCGACGATCTGGAATTCCTGCGCCGTCTCGGTGACGGCACCCTGCCGCTCGACGCCTTCCGCGTCTACATCGAGCAGGATTCGCTGTACCTCACCGGCTACGCCAAGGCGCTGGCCCTGCTGGCGGCCAAGTCGCCCGATCCGCAGACCGCGGCCTTCTGGGCGAACTCCTCGGCGACCGCGGCCACCGTCGAATCGGCCATGCACGACCAGCTGCTCACCGGCGGCGTGCTGCCGCCGCGCGAGGGCGAACCGGAGCACACGCCGACCTGCCTGGCCTATGTCTCCTTCCTGATCGCCACCGCCGCGACCGACTCCTACGCCGTCGCCGCCGCGGCGGCCCTGCCCTGCTTCTGGATCTACGCCGAGGTGGGCCGGGAGCTGGCCGCGAGCGCCGCGCAGGTGATCGCCGCCGATCCCGCGCATCCGTACGCGCAGTGGGTCACCACCTACGGCGCCGAGGAGTTCCAGCAGTCCGCGGCCACCGCCCGCGCGCTGGTGGACGCGGCGGCCGAGTCGGCCGGTCCGCGCGAGCGGGCGGCGATGGCCACGGCCTTCACCCTCGCGGTGCGCTACGAACTGCTGTTCTGGGACACCGCCCTGCACCCGCAGCCCTGGCCCGCCGGATGAGCGCCCGTCTGCGCCGCGCGCTCGCGGCCGTGCTCGCCTCCGTCGCCGTCGTCTCGGTGCTCACCGCCTGCGGATCGGGCGGCGGGTCCGGCGACACCATCCGCTTCGCGTTGGACTGGACACCGAACACCAACCACACCGGCCTCTATGTGGCCTTGCAGCGCGGCTATTTCGCCGACGCGGGCCTGGACGTGGAGGTACTGCCGTACAACAACACCGCCGTCGACACCGTGATCGACGCCGGGAACGCGGAGTTCGGCATCAGCACCCACAATTCGTCGACCTTCGCGCGCGCCTCGGGCGCGCAGGTCCGTTCGGTGCTCGCGCCGCTGCAGCACTGGGCCACCGGAATCGGCGTGCGCGCCGACCGCGCCGACCTGACGAGCCCGAAGGATCTCGACGGCAAGACCTACGCCGGGTTCGGTGACCCGGGCGAGCGGGAGGCGCTGCAGCAGGTCATCCGCAATGCCGGTGGCACCGGCGATTTCACCTCGGTGACGCTGGGATCGTCGGCGTATGAGGCCGTCTACTCCGGCAAGGCCGACTTCACCGTCTCCTACCTGGCGTGGGAGGGCATCGAGGCCGAACACCACGGCACCCCGATGCGGTACTTCCGCTACACCGACTTCGGTTTCCCGGATTCCTACGCCATCGTGATCGACGCCAACGAGGGCTGGCTGGCTGAGAATCCCGAGCGCGCCGCGAAGTTCGTGCAGGCACTGCAGCGCGGCTACCAGTTCGCCGCCGACAACCCGGACCAGGCCGCCCAGGATCTCCTGGACGCCAACCCCGGCGCGTTCACCGACGAGAAACTGGTCTTCGAGAGCCAGCGCATGCTGGCCGAGCAGTTCATGAAGGACGCCGACGGCAAGGTCGGCACGCAGACCGTGCAGCAGTGGGCGGCCAATTCCGGGTTCCTCTACCGCAGCGGGCTGCTCACCGGTCCCGACGGCAGGCCGCTGACCACCGAGCCGGACTGGTCGACGTACTTCACCGATGAGTACCTCGGCACCGCCTGACCCGCACGCGAAGCCGCGGCCCCGGTCCGCGTGGGCGGGTCTGCGGTGGGCGCTGCCGTCGCTGCTCACGGTGGCGGCGCTGGTCGTGCTCTGGCAGGTCTACGTCACCAGCAGCGGGATCCGTCCGCAGGTGCTGCCCTCGCCGATGCGCGTGGCCGAGCAGGGCTGGGCCCATCGCGACGACATCGCCACGCACGCGGCCGCCACCCTGCAGGTCACCCTGCTCGGGTTCGCGGTCTCGCTGACGCTGGCCTGGGTGCTGGCGATCGTCGTGGACTTCTCGCCGTGGCTGCGGCGGGCGCTGGTGCCGTTGTTCGTGGCCTCGCAGACGGTGCCGATCATCGCGATCGCGCCGCTGATGATCATCTGGTTCGGTTTCGGGCTGCTGCCGAAGATCCTGGTGGTCTCGCTGGTCACCTTCTTCCCCATGGCCATCGGGCTGATCGAGGGGTTCGCCGCGGCCGATCGCGAGGCGGGCGCGCTGCTGCGGAGCATGGGCGCCTCGCGGGTGCAGGTGTTCCGGTATGTGCGGCTGCCCTCGGCGATCCCGCGGTTCTTCACCGCGTTGCGCATCGGGATCACCTATGCGGTGGTGGGCGCGGTGTTCGCCGAATACGTCGGCGCCAGCGTCGGTCTCGGCATCTACATGAGCCTGCAGAAGAATTCCTTCCGCACCGACCTGGTGCTGGCCGCGGTCCTGGTGACGGCGTTGCTCAGTATCGCGCTCTACCTGGCGACCTTCGCGATCGAGCGCCTCGTCGCGCCGTGGTCGCGGGCGCAGAACAGGAGCAGGCATGACTGACGCCGGAGACGACCGCATCGTCGTCGACCGTCTGACCAAGTCGTTCCCGCAGGAGGGCAGGCGTGGCGAGCGGCTCGACGTGCTGGCCGGGGTGTCGTTCAGCGTGCGCGCGGGCGAGTTCGTCACGGTGATCGGGCCCAGTGGCAGCGGCAAGAGCACGGTGTTCAACATGCTGGCCGGTCTCGAGTCGCCGGATTCCGGCAGCATCCGGTTCCACGGTCCCGGCACCGGCGCGCACTGCGCCTACATGCCGCAGAAGGACCTGCTGTTCCCCTGGCGTTCGGTCCTGGACAACACCGTCCTCGGCCTGCGGGTGCAGGGCGTGCCGAAGGCCGAGGCCCGCCGCCGCGCCCGCGAGTTGTTCCCCGCCTTCGGCCTGGCCGGATTCGAGGACGCCCGGCCCGAACAGCTCTCCGGCGGGATGCGGCAGCGAGCGGCCATGCTGCGCACCGTCGTCCAGGAGCGCGAACCGCTGCTGCTCGACGAACCGTTCGGCGCCCTGGACTCGCTGACCCGCACCGAGATGCAGTCCTGGCTGCAGGACGTGTGGCAGCGCTACCGCTGGACGGTCCTGATGATCACCCACGACATCCGCGAGGCCGTCTACCTGTCCGACCGCGTCGTCGTCCTGTCCGCGCGCCCCGCGACCGTCCGCCACGAACTGCGCGTCGACCTCCCCCGCCCCCGCGACCTGTCGCTGATCACCACCCCGGAATTCGTCGCGCTCGAGGAACAACTCCTCGAGATCCTGCACGAGGAATCCCGGCGCGCACTCGCCCAGCAGCACCCCGCGGCCCCGCGCCGCTGAGTCATCGCACCGGCGCGGGCTCCAGCGTGTCGAGAACACCCATCAGCAGCGCGCGCACACGCGGCCAGGCCGGGTGCAGATCGTCGAAGCCGGGAATGGCGGCCAGGGTGGAGGATCCGCGTGCGGTCGAGACGGCGACCGAGACGAAATCGGGGAAACCGGGCGAGCGCGCGTAGGTCGGCAGCGCGGCCGCGGCGACCTCGTGGATGGCCAGCAGGCCCGCTCGGGTCACCGGGACCACCAGTTCGGCCAGGTCCGGGTCGGTGCGAGCGGCATTGAGCAGTTCCAGGACCGCGGGGCAGACGGGCAGCGTGTGCAGGTCCCAGAGCCGGTCGAGCAGTTCCTCGGCCCGGTCGCGTTCGTCCGCGGCGCGCAGCGGAGTGGCCCGCGCGTCGGCCGCGAGTTCCTCGACCATCCGCTGGAGCGCGGCGAAGACCAGGGCGTTCTTCGTCGGGAAATAGTGCTGCTGCGCGCCCTGACTCACCCCCGCCCGCTCGGCGACCCGGCGGGTGGACAGTGCGGCGTACCCGCCCTCGGTGAGCACCTGGATGGTCGCCCGCAGCAGGGCTTCGACGGTGGCCGCACGGCGTTCGGGCTGGGTACGCGACTGTTTGGACACCCCGCGATGCTACCGGCAATCCACATTTATCAGTCATATGACTTGTAATGCGGTCGACTGGTAACTACCGTGGCTCGGCATGAAGAACTTCACCGGCAAAGTCGCCGTGATCACCGGCGCCGCCTCTGGCATCGGCCGGGCGTTGGCCGTCGAACTCGCCTCGCACGGTGCCTTGCTGGCCCTCAGTGATGTGGACGCCACCGGATTGGCGCGCACCGCCGAACTCTGTGGCGGCCGCCCGCACCAGCGGGTCCTCGATGTCGCCGATCGCGCGGCGGTGCACGCCTACGCCGACGAGGTGGCGGCCCACTTCGGGACGGTGAACCTGGTGGTCAACAATGCGGGCATCACCAAGTTCGGCACCGTGGACGAGACGCCCTATCCGGATCTCGAGGCGGTGATGGACGTCGACTTCTGGGGTGTCGTGCACGGCACGAAAGCGTTCCTGCCGCACCTGATCGCCTCCGGTGACGGGCACCTGGTCAATATCTCCAGCATCTTCGGCCTGTTCGGGGTGCCGAGCCAGAGTTCCTACAATGCCGCCAAATTCGCGGTCCGCGGCTACACCGAGGCCTTGAGCCAGGAGATGCGCATCGCCGGTCACCCGGTCGCCGTCACCTGCGTGCATCCGGGCGGTGTGAAGACCGGCATCGTCGCGAGCGCCACCTCGAGCACCGGCACCGATATGAGCGCCCTGCGCACCCTGTTCACCGAGAAACTCACCCCGACCAGCCCCGAGGCCGCCGCTCGCACCATCCTGCGCGGCGTGCGCGCCCGCAGGACCCGGGTGCTCATCGGCTACGACGCCGTCGCACTCGACGGGCTGGTCCGGCTGCTCGGCCCCGCGTATCAGCGGGTCTTCGCCACGGTGGCGACCCGGCTGCTCGGCGCGCACGCTCGCCCCGGCACTGCGGCGGTGCGCGCCCGATGACCGAGACCACCCAGCTCACCCTCGCCGACCGGGTCGACCTCCCGTGCGGCGCCGCCCTGAACAACCGGCTGATGAAATCGGCGATGAGCGAAGCCCTCGGCGACGCCGACCACCGGCCCACCGAGGCCCTGGTCCGGCTGTACCGGCAGTGGGCGGCAGGCGGATACGGCCTGGTCGTCACCGGCAATGTCATGGTGGACCGCCGTCATCTCGGCGAGCCCGGCAATGTCGTGATCGAGGACGACCGCGACCTGGCCCTGCTGCGCGCATGGGCGCGGACCTGCGCGGGCACCGGTACCGCGATCTGGATGCAGCTCAATCATCCCGGGCGTCAATCGAATCCGCTGGGCCGGGTGCGCCCGGTGGCGCCCAGCGCGATCGCCGCCGGGGTACCGGGCGCGAGCACGCCACGCGAGCTCACCGGAGCCGAGATCCACGACATCATCACCCGTTTCGACACGGCTGCCGCGGTGGCCGAGGAGGCCGGGTTCGACGGTGTGCAGATCCATGCCGCGCACGGCTATCTGATCACCCAGTTCCTGTCGCCGTCGGCGAACCGGCGCACCGACGAGTGGGGCGGAGATCCCGTGCGCCGCAGGCGGTTCCTGCTCGAGATCGTCCGGGCGATCCGCGCGCGCGTCTCCCCCGGTTTCGCCGTCGCTGTGAAACTCAACTCCGCCGATTTCCAGCGCGGCGGGTTCTCCGAGGACGAGTCGCGCGAGGTGGTGCGCGCGCTCACCGCCGAGCGGGTCGATCTCATCGAGATCAGCGGTGGGTCCTACGAATCCCCCGCGATGATGGGTGCGGCGGCGTCCACGATCGCGCGCGAGGCGTACTTCCTGGAGTACGCGCGCACCGTCGCCGGGATCGCCGCCACGGTGCCGGTCGCGGTGACCGGCGGTTTCCGCACACCGAGCGCGATGACCTCGGCGGTCGCCGCCGGGGACTGTGACGTCGTCGGCATCGGCCGGCCTGTCTGCCTGCTCCCCGCCGCGGGTCGCGCCGTCCTCGACGACACCATCGACCGCCTCCCCAGCCACACCGTCACCCTCCCCCTGGCCGACCGGTTCGCACGCCTGCGCCCGATCCAGAGCTTGCTCGACCTGCAGTGGTACACCGATCAACTGCACCGGATGGGCGCCGGGAAGGACCCCGACATCGGCCGCCCGTGGTGGCGCACGGCCGTGTCGGCGACCCTCCGCAACGGCACCGATCTTCTGCGACCCAAACGCGGCTGATACTCACCGGTCGGCGGCGACGTAGGCGAGCGCCGTCGACCGGCAGTGTCGAAGCCCCGTCGTCGGGGTGCTCAGATCTGGAAAGTCAGTCGGGCGGGAGCGATGTAGTCCGTCGGGTCGAGCAGGGAACGTAGTTCCGGGCGGTGCTCGGCGGGGATGCGGTCGAGTTCGGCGTGGAGGGTGGCGGTGTAGGTGGCGGCGGGGGCGGTGAAGCCGGGGAGCCAGTTGTCGTGGTGGGCCGGGACGAACAGCCGGGGGCGCAGGGCCTCGATGTAGGTGCGGGGGTCGCGCAGGCCGTTGGTGAGCTGGTTGAAACCCTGGATGGCGCCGATCTGGAGATCGGTGGGCGCGAGGCCGGCGAAGACGTCGAACACCTGGGGTGCCTTCTCGAGGAGCGGTCCGGCCGAATCGTGCCAGACCAGCGAGAATCCGGGGGTGCGCAGCTGGTACAGCAGGCAGCCGCCTTCCTCGTCGCGCAGTCGTGGCAGCCCGACGCGCAGATCGTCGAGGGTGGGTGGGTGCTGGGCGATGGCGCACAGGTCCGGCACCGGGAAGAACGGTGCCGAGCCCTGCACGGGGTCGGGCGCGGTCGGGCCCGAATGCAGGTGCCGGACCGCGGTCACCGCGATGTCGCCGACGCGGAACTCGTGGACGCTGCCCGGCGCGGTGGCCGCGTCACCGAGCGCCACCGTGCCGAACCCCGGGTCCGGGACCTGGGCGCGGATGGTCGCGCAGTGCTCGGCCGTCCCGTGCACCACCGCGCCGCTCGCCTGCGCGATCCGGCCCGCGTCACCGGCGTGGTCGAAGTGCCCGTGCCCGATCAGGATCGCGGCGGGCCGCAGATCCGCCAGATCCTGCGCGGTAGCGGGCACATACCCCGCACTGCTCAATCGGGGCACCCACGCGTCGAGCAGCAGCACCGTGCCCGCGAACGCCACCGCGTAGGTCGCGCACCCCACCCACGACAGCACCACCCGGTCCGGGCGCACCTCGCCGGTGCCCGCGTCCACGGTGTCGGTGCCGAAGAAACGCTGCCGGGCGGCGATCGTGCGAGCGTCGGCGGGGGCTCCCGACGCCGTGGCCGCGCCCAGCGCCACCAGGGCGCCGCCGCCGAGCATTCCGCCCAGCATCCCCCGCCTGCTCACCAGCCGCCGCGCCGCACCGCACATACCGGTACTAGACCACGGACCCGGCCGTCCGACAGGGAATTCCGGATTCCCCGGGGACACGCGACCGGCGTCCGGGTGCCGGAATCGCCGGGCCACCGGTCGTAGAGTGCGAATTCCGGAGGCCGACGAGACCGCGGCGAACCGTGACCGTCGCGCCCGGCCGGTGCCGCGTGGCACGGTGGAGGCACACCGTCACCGACCGAGGGGAACGGACATGACACAGCACAGTGACAGTCCGCACGGTGCGGACGCGATCGTCGTCGGGATCGACGGCTCGGACGGATCGACCACGGCCGTGCGGTGGGCCGCCCGTGTCGCCGCGGACCGCGACCGCGCCCTGCACCTCGTGCACTGCACCGATCCGATCGCCGACCGGACCCCGCGCAGCGCCTACGACGCCTTCATCTACGCCACCATGCAGGACATCCACCTGGCCGCCGAGCGCATCCTGGCCACCGCCCGCGACGACGCGCTCGCCGCCGCACCGGGCCTGACGGTCACCACCGAACTCGCCGCCGGGCACCCCGCCCGCACCCTCGTCACCGCCTCCGCGCACGCGCACCTGGTGGTCCTCGGCGTGCGCGACTCGGCGGGCACACTCGCCCACCTCGGTTCGACGCTGCTCGCGGTGACCGCGCACGCGCACGGCACCGTGGTCATCGTGCGCGGGCCCGATCCCGGACGCGACGGGCCCGTGGTGGTGGGTGTCGACGGCAGCGATGTCGGCGAGCCCGCCATCGGCGCCGCGTTCGCCGAGGCCGCCCAGCGCGGGGCCGAGCTGGTGGCCGTGCACGCGTGGAGCGATCTGTCGCGCGGGCAGTTCGCCGGAACCGGCTATCTCGAACTGCCGATCGCGGACCTGGCCGTCGCCGAGGAGGCACTGCTGGCCGAACGGCTCGCCGGGTGGACCGAGCAGTTCCCGGACGTGCCGGTGCGACGCGAGGTCGAGGTGTTCGGGCCCAGGGAACGGCTGGCGCACTGGTCGCGCACGGCGCAGCTGCTCGTCGTCGGCAGTCGCGGCCGCGGCGGATTCCGCGGGCTGCTGCTCGGGTCCACCAGCAACTGGCTCGTCCAGCACGCCGACTGCCCGGTCATGGTCGTGCATCCCGGCTGACCTCGCCGCCAGGGCACTCGGTCCCCGGAACAAGGGCGCGAAGACCGTCTCGGCACACCCGATCGGAGGAGCACACTGACTGGTATGAGCGAGGATCCGGTTCCCGGGCTGTCCACGATCCGCGCGGCCGTCGAGCTCGGCTGCCGGGCACCGTCGGTACACAACACCCAGCCGTGGCGGTGGGTCCTCGACGGTGACCGGTTGCAGCTGCTGCGCGACCCCGACCGGCTGCTGGGGGCGGCCGATCCGCACGGACGCCAGGCGGTGATCAGCTGCGGCGCGGTGCTCGACCACGTGCGCACGGCCTTCGCGGCGCACTGCGTGCACGCCGAGGCCGACCGCCTGCCCGACCCCGCCCGGCCGGATCTGCTGGCCACCCTCACCTTCCGGCCGTGGCCGGATCCACCGGTGGAACTGTTCCGCCGCGCCGAGGCGATCGCCCACCGCTACACCGACCGGCTCCCGATGACCGAACCCGCCGGCTGGGCCTCGGTCCGCCGCGCGCTCGACGAGGTCGTCACCCCGCATGGGCTGACTCTCGACGTCCTGCCCGAGGACGCCCGCCCGCGCCTGGCCCTCGCCTCCGAGCAGACCGCCTCGCTGCGCGCCTACGATCCGCAGTACCAGGCCGAGATCGGCTGGTGGACCGGCCATCCCGGGGCCAGGGAAGGCATCCCGCCCACCGCGGTGGTCTCCGACTCCGAACGCGCCCGTGTCGGGGTGGCCAGGGACTTCCCCGCCGCAGGCCCCTCGGCGCGGCGCGGCGAGCTGCACGACCGCGCCCGGCTCACGGTGCTCACCGCGACCGACGAATCCCCGATGAGCTGGTTACGCACCGGGGAGGCCCTGTCCGCGATGCTGCTCGCCTGCACCGCGGACGGGCTGGCCACCTGTCCGCTGACCCACGTCACCGAACTGGTCGCCGCGCGCCGCCTGCTCGGCAGCATGATCGGGCACCCCGGCGTCCCGCAGGTCGTGGTGCGGGTCGGCTCCGCCCCCGATCCGGCCAGGCCGGCTCCCACCCCGCGCCGCCCGCTCACCGATGTCCTGCGCGAACGCCCGTCGGGGGCCACTGGTCCCGTCTCCGGGTGACCTTCGCCCCTCCCCGTCACGGGTACCGGCGACCAGACTCGTACCGAGGACGCCCACCGGCCGCCCGCGGCGGACAATGGAGACACCGGCGCCGAACTCCGAGGAGGACTCGCGATGACCACGGTATTCCTGGTCGACGACCACGAGATCGTCCGGCGCGGCGTCGCCGATCTGATCGCGCTCGAGCCCGACCTCGAGGTGATCGGCGAGGCGGGCACCTGCGCGCAGGCCCTGGCCCGCATCCCCGCCCTGCGTCCCGAGGTGGCGGTGCTCGACGTGCGGCTACCCGACGGCAGCGGGATCGAACTGTGCCGTGAACTGCTCTCGGCCGAACCCACGCTGCGCTGCCTGATCCTCACCTCGTTCACCGACGAGCAGGCCATGCTCGACGCCATCCTCGCCGGGGCGAGCGGCTATGTGGTCAAGGACATCCGGAGCCTCGAGCTCATCGACGCCGTGCGCGAGGTCGGCGCGGGCAAGTCGCTGCTGGACAATCGCGCCGCGGCCGCGCTGATGGCCAAACTGCGCGCCGAGGCCGAGGAGAAGACCGGCCCGCTGTCCACCCTGACCGATCAGGAACGCACCCTGCTGGCCCTGCTCGGCGAGGGCCTGACCAATCGCCAGATCGCCGCGCGCATGTTCCTCGCCGAGAAGACCGTCAAGAACTACGTGTCCCGGCTGCTGACCAAGCTCGGCGTGCAGCGGCGCACCCAGGCCGCGGTGATGGCCGCCGATCTCGACCCGTCGCGGCGGCGCTGACCTCACGATGCCCACCACCCGGACGTGCGAGAATCCCGGTATGGACGAAGCGCCGGGGGTCGGCGGCCTGCCACCGGTCGCCCGCACCCTGTCCCAGTTGCGATTGCGCGAGCTGCTCGGCGAGGTGCAGGACCGGATCGCCCAGATCGTCGACGTCCGTGACCGGATGGACCGGTTGATGGAGGCCATGCTGGTGGTGACCGCGGGCCTGGACCTGGACAACACCCTGCGCACCATCGTGCACACCGCCATCGAACTCGTCGACGCGCGCTACGGCGCGCTCGGTGTGCGCAGCGCCGACAAGACCAGCGACCAGCTCTCCGAATTCGTCTACGAGGGCATCGACGACCGCACCCGGGTGCTGATCGGGGACCTGCCGCGCGGGCACGGCGTGCTCGGGCTGTTCTTCGCCGACCCGCGCCCGCTGCGGCTGACCGACCTGTCCCGGCACCCGTCGTCGGTGGGGTTTCCCGACCATCACCCGCCCATGCGGACCTTCCTCGGAGTGCCGGTGCAGGTGCGCGAGGAGATCTTCGGCAACCTGTATCTCACCGAGAAGGCAGGCGGGCAGGAGTTCACCGAGGACGACGAGGTGGTGGTGCAGGCGCTGGCCGCGGCGGCGGGGATCGCGATCGAGAACGCCCGCCTCTACGAGCAGTCGCGGGTGCGCCAGCAGTGGCTGGAGGCCATCCGCGATGTCGCGACCGAACTGCTGGCGGGCAGCCCGTCCGCCGAGGTGCTGCGCCTGGTCGCCGAACGCGGCCAGGCGCTCACCGGCTCGGCCTGTACTTTTCTCGCGCTGCCCGAGGACCCGGATGTGCCGCCCGAGGAGATCGGTGAACTGGTGGTGGTCGCCGCGGCCGGTGCCGACGCCGAGCGCCTGATCGGCACCCCGCTCCCCCTGGCCGACCGGCACACCGGCGAGGCCTTCCATTCCGGGCGCGCGGTCACCACGCATTCCCCGGCCGACATCCCGATCCTGGTCTCGACCGACCGCTTCGGACCGGTGCTGACCCTGCCGCTGCGCGCGCACGGCATCGTCACCGGCGTACTGACCTCGGTCTTTCCCGCCGGTGCCGTGCTGCCCGGTGAGTCCGATCAGGCCCTGCTGACCACCTACGCCGATCAGGCGGCGGTGGCCCTGCAACTGGCCGACACCCAGCGCCGGATGCGCGAACTCGACGTCTTCGCCGACCGCGACCGGATCGCGCGCGGGCTGCACGATCACGTGATCCAGCGCCTGTTCGCCGTCGGCCTGTCCCTGCACGCGACCATGCAGCGCGCCAGGAGCGGCGAGGTGCGCAACCGGCTCGAGGACACCATCGACGACATCCAGGCCATCGTCGGCGACATCCGCCACTCGATCTTCGACCTGCAGTCCAACACCACCACCGACTCGGCGACCTACCGTAAGCGCCTGCACGACATCATCACCGGGATGACCGCCGACAGCGGCGTGCGCACCACGGTGCGCCTGGCGGGCCCGGTCACCGTGCTCGAGCCACCGCTGACCGACCACGTGGAGGCCGTGCTGCGCGAGGCGCTGAGCAACGCGGTGCATCACGCGCGGGCGAGCACCGTCGCGGTGGAACTGACGGTGCGCGACGACGTCACGATCGAGGTCTCCGACGACGGGATCGGCATCCCCGCCGAGACCACGCACCGCCGGGGGCTGGCCAATCTCGCGGCCCGTGCCGCCGAGGTGGGTGGCACATTCCATGTCGGGCCGCGGGAGCAGGGCGGCACGACCCTGCGCTGGTCGGCCCCGCTGGCCTGACCGTCAGCCCACGGCCGCGGCCGTGTCCGGGCGGACGGTCAGGATCTCGTCGACGGGCCTGCGCGCGGTCGGCGGGCCGGGCACGTCACCGGCCGGGGCGGCACCGACCCGGATCAGCACCTGCGGCACCCCGTGGCCGTCGACCATCGTCTCCAGTGCGGTACGCGCGCCGGGCAGTTCGGTGATGTGGGTGAGGGCGCAGGTGGCCGCGCCTGCACGGGTGAACTCCAGCAGCACCGCCGACAGCGCCTCGCCGACGTGCAGCCAGTCGGCCGGGCCGTCCCCCGCGGAGCTCAAGACCACCAGCTCGGCCCGATCCTCGAGACCGCCGCGGCGCGCGGACACCGGCGCGGTGGGAAAGGCGCGGGCGATCGGGACCTGCGCGGTCTCGTCCGCGGCGAGCAGCGCGGTGCCGGGAACGCCCTCGGTGTCGGCCGAATGTCCGGTCCACCAGCGCAGTTCGGCCTGATAGCCCATGTCGTAGCGTCGTTTGGCGTCGGCTTCGCGCGAGGATTCGGCCAGCACCGGCCGCGCCTGCCCGGACAGCACGTCCAGCTCGATCCGGTGCGGGCTCGCCAGCATCCGCGCCGCGCGGCACACCTCGCCGAAGCCGGTGGGGGCCAGCAGCGGGAGACGATCGGTGCGCCTGCGCTCGATCGCCGCCGCGCGGGCGCGCACGCCCTCGGGCGGATCGGCCCAGGGCCGGAAGTCCAAGCGGGCCAGCAGGTCGGGTCGGCCGGGGTCGGGGAGCCGGTCGAGGTCGGTGCGCCAGCCGTCGGCGGCCAGCACGGTGCGCAGGTGGTGCAGCACGGCACCGCAGCTGATCACCAGCTGCCGTCCGGTCGGGTCGGCGGCGGTCAGCTGCCGGTGGTCGTCGCGGTAGAGGTAGAGGTGGGTTCCGTCGAATTCCCAGCGCCACGGCTGGGAATTGTGGATCGAGGGCGCGCGGCTGGCTCGCTCCAGCGCCGCCCTGATCGTCGACAGATCCGGTGCCAGGATCGCCCTGGTGGCTTTGCTGTCGGTCATGATCCGAGTCTTCTCCCCCGGCGGGCCCGGTGCGAACGGCACTTGGGCCCCTGATCGCGGGCCGATGGTCACCGGCCCCGTGATCGTCGACACCTTTTTATGCAACTCGTTGCATAGGGCGGCGGGGCGCAATACGGTCGGCAGCATCGCCTTGCCGCGGCCACGCGCCGCTCGACCCTCCCGGAGGTACCCCATGGCCCTGCCGACCTGGCTGTCCAGCCGCCTGGCCCTGCCCGTCGTCGCGTCGCCGATGTTCATCGCCTCGGGTCCCGAGCTCGTCATCGCCCAGTGCCAGGCCGGCATCGTCGGCTCGTTCCCGGCGCTCAACGCGCGCCCGGCCGCCCTGCTCACCGACTGGCTCAGCCGCATCACCGAGGAGAACGCCGCCTACCAGGCGGCCCATCCGGAGGCGATCGTGGCGCCGTTCGCGGTGAACCAGATCGTGCACCGCTCCAACGACCGCCTCGAAGCCGACATGGCGGTCATCGTGGAGCACAAGGTGCCGATCGTGATCACCTCCCTGGGCGCGCGCGAGGAGATCAACGAGGCGGTGCACTCCTACGGCGGCATCGTCCTGCACGACGTGATCAACGACCGCTTCGCGCGCAAGGCGATCGAGAAGGGCGCCGACGGTCTGATCGCGGTCGCCGCGGGCGCGGGCGGGCACGCGGGCACCCAGTCCCCCTTCGCGCTCGTCCAGGAGATCCGCGCCTGGTTCGACGGCCCGCTGCTGCTCTCGGGCGCGATCGCGCACGGCCGCTCGATCCTGGCCGCCCAGGCCGCGGGCGCAGACCTCGCCTACGTCGGCTCGGCCTTCCTGTCGACCACCGAGGCCAATGTCGTCGACGGGTACCGGCAGATGATCGTGGACTCCGCCGCCGCCGACATCGTCTACAGCAACCTGTTCACCGGCGTGCACGGCAACTACCTGCGCGGCAGCATCGTCGCCGCGGGCCTGGACCCCGACAACCTGCCGGAATCCGATCCCTCCCAGATGAATTTCGGTTCCAGCACCGACGCCAAGGCCTGGAAGGATGTCTGGGGCGCCGGCCAGGGCATCGGCGCGATCACCGCGGGCCTCGGCACCGCCGAACTCGTCGCCACCCTGACCGAGCAGTACGACCTGGCCCGCCGCGACCTCGCCGCGGTTCTCGACCAGCCCGCCGCCCTGCCCGTGCGCTGACACCGGCCCCGACGGCACGAGACCGGCCCGAAGCACTCGCTTCGGGCCGGTCTCGGCGTTTCGGCAGGCTCAGCGGGGCGCCATGCGGATGGCGCCGTCGAGGCGGATGGTCTCGCCGTTGAGCATCGGGTTCTCCACGATGTGGCGGGCCAGCGCGGCGAATTCGGTCGGCTGACCCAGCCGCGACGGATGCGGCACCTGCGCGCCGAGCGACTGCAGCGCCTCCTCGGGCAGGGTCTCGAACAGCGGCGTGCGGAACAGGCCGGGCGCGATGGTGACCACCCGGATCTTGAAGCTTGCCAGGTCGCGGGCGATCGGCAGGGTCATGCCGACGATGCCACCCTTGGACGCGGAGTAGGCCGCCTGGCCGATCTGCCCGTCGAAGGCGGCGACGGAGGCGGTGTTGACGATGACGCCGCGCTCCTCGCCCACCGGCTCGGTGGCCGCCATCCGCTCGGCGGCCAGCCGGATCACATTGAACGTGCCGAACAGGTTGACGTTGACGACCTTGGTGAAGTCGGCCAGCGGGAACGCCCCCTTCTTGCCGACCGTCTTGATCGCATTGCCGATCCCGGCGCAGTTCACCGTGATCCGCAGCGGTGCCAGCGCTTCGGCCGCGTCCAGTGCCGCCGACACCGCCGTCTCGTCGGTCACGTCCGCGGGCGCGAAGACCACGCCGTCGCCGAGTTCCTTCGCGATGGCCGCGCCGTTGGACGAGGCGAGGTCGACGATGACGACCTTCGCGCCCTGGGCGTGCAGTTCCCGCACGGTGGCCAGGCCGAGGCCCGACGCACCACCGGTGACCACGGCGGACGCGTTGACGAATTCCATGCTCTATCTCCTCTGAGGGTCTGCTCCGCCGCAATATTGACACACTTCGCCAAAACTGTTTGGCTTTCGGCGTGACCCGGCCCGATCGCCGCCGCCCCGGCCGCCCCTCCGTGCTGAACACCCGCGCGGTGGCCGCCGACGCGCTGCGTCTGTGGACCGCGCGCGGCTTCGCCGCCACGAACTGGAACGACCTGGCCGAGGCGACCGGCATCAGCACCCGGACGCTGTTGCGCCACTTCCCTTCCCGCGCCGAGATCGCCTGGCTCGGCGTGGCCCCCGCGACCGACCGGCTGCGCGAGGTCCTCACCCGCGCCGGCGACGACGACCCCGTGGCCGTCGTCGTCCGTGCCGCGATCGTCGAGTCGGTCTCGCGCGATCCCCAGATCCACGAACTGGCTCCGGACTGGCTGCGCCTGATCTCGGCCGAACCCGCCCTCGCCGCCACCGCCCCCGCGATCTATCAACCCTGGATCGACACGCTCACCGCGTATCTCGCACGCCGCCTGCCCGGCGCCCCCGCCGCCATCTGCCGTGCCCTGGCCACCGCCTATCAGGCGGCCACCTTCGCCGCGCTCACCGAATGGGCAGAATCGGGCGCGTCCGGTGATGCCGCCGACGCGGTCGACCGCATGCTGCGCTGGCTCGATGTCCACACCCCCGGGGCTGACCGGGAGGTCTGACGGCGAGCGTTGCGTGGGCTCGGATCACCGGGATACGCTCGATGTTCAGCCCCCTTGCATTTCGGTGACGATCACTTGGTGAGGTGCAGCCGATGACACCGGACGAATTGATGGAAGAAGCCTGCCGGCTGGCCAGGGAATCCGTCGAGAACGATTGGGGCGGCCCGTTCGGCGCGGTGATCGCGAAAGACGGCGAGATCGTCGCCCGCGGCCAGAATCGCGTGCTGCTCACCGGGGACATCACCGCGCACGCCGAGATAGAGACCATCCGATCGGCGGCGCGCGTGCTCAACGAATGGTCGCCCTCCATCGCCAGAGAACACCAGAACGAGTCGACCCTGGAATTGGTCCCGCGGCCGCCGGGTTCGGCCGACAGCGTCCCCGAACGCGCGCGCATGCTGATGGGAATGGAGATCTACGTCAGTGGCGCGCCCTGTCCCATGTGTATGAGCGCGATCTACTGGGCGCGCCTGGACGCCGTGCATTTCGCCAGCGACCTCGAGGACACCAGCGCTATCGGCTTCGACGACGCCTACCAGTACGAGGACTTCACGAAACCCTTCGCCGAGCGGCGGGTGCGGATCGAGCAGTTCCGCCGGGACCTGGGCGCCGAGGCGTACAAGAGCTGGGCCGAGAAACCGGACAAGCACCCGTACTGAGATGTCCGCCCCGGCGACTGTGGTCATCACCCAGCACCTGCGACCCGACCGGGAGGCCGAGTTCCAGCGCTGGCAGGCACAGGTCAACGACGCCGCCGCGCAGTGTCCGGGCTTCCTCGGCGCCGAGGTGACCCCACCCGGCGACGCGCGATCGGCCTGGTCGGTCGTGTACCGCTTCGACGACCTGGACCACCTGAAACACTGGCTCGGCTCCGACACCCGCGACGAACTCCTGGCCCGTGGCAGCGGGTTGTTCGCACAGCCGTCCACCCAGCACGTGCTGGTCGACGAACCCGACGACGCGGTGGCGACCGTCGTGGTCTCGCATCCGGTCGCGCCCGCCAGGGAAACGGAATTCCTGGCCTGGCAGGACCGGATGACCGAGGCCGAACGCACCTTTCCCGGCTTTCGCGGGTCCGCGCTGCACCGGCCGATTCCGGGCGTGCAGAACGAATGGACCGCCATCTATTCGTTCACCTCCGCCGAGAATCTCCAGCGCTGGCTCGATTCACCGCAACGCCGGGAACTACTGGCCGACGCGCCGGACTTCCGCGATTTCGAGGTCCACCGCATCACCAATCCCTACGGCTCGTGGTTTCCGCCCGGTCCGGCCGCCGAGGACAACGGCCCCGCGGCCTGGAAAACCGCCCTGTCGGTCCTGGTCGGCCTGTATCCGACGGTGGTGATCCTGACGCTGGCCATCGACGAGATGTGGCCGGACGCGCCATTGTGGATCAGTCTGCTGGTCGGCAATATCCTCTCGGTCGCCCTGCTCACCTGGGTGGTGATGCCGATCGTCAACCGCGCGCTGGGATTCTGGATGACCTCCGGCCGCCACGATCCCCGCACCGAAGTGACCGGCCTGATCTGTTCGCTCGGTTTCCTGACCCTCGCTGCCGCGTTCTTCTACGCGGTGACGCGTGTGTTCTGGACGCTGCCGTGATCGCCCGGCCCGTAGGCTGACCAGATGGCACACGACACCGACAAGCCGGTCGATATCAAGCCCCGCTCGCGTGATGTCACCGACGGACTCGAGAAAACGGCCGCCCGCGGCATGTTGCGCGCCGTCGGCATGGGTGACGAGGACTGGGCGAAGCCGCAGATCGGCGTCGCGTCCAGCTGGAACGAGATCACCCCCTGCAATCTGTCGCTGGACCGGCTGGCCAAGGCCGTCAAGGAAGGCGTGCACGCCGCGGGCGGTTATCCGCTGGAATTCGGGACCATCTCGGTGTCCGACGGCATCTCGATGGGCCACGAGGGCATGCACTTCTCGCTGGTCAGCCGCGAGATCATCGCCGACTCGGTGGAAACGGTGATGATGGCCGAGCGCCTGGACGGCTCGGTGCTGCTGGCCGGCTGCGACAAGAGCCTGCCGGGCATGCTGATGGCGGCCGCGCGCCTGGACCTGTCGAGTGTGTTCCTCTACGCCGGGTCGATCATGCCGGGCAATGTCGACGGCCGCGACGTCACCATCATCGACGCGTTCGAGGCCGTCGGCGCCTGTCTCAAGGGGCTGATCAGCCGCGAGGAGGTCGACAAGATCGAGCGCGCGATCTGCCCGGGCGAAGGCGCGTGCGGCGGCATGTACACCGCCAACACCATGGCCTCGGCGGCCGAGGCCCTCGGCATGAGCCTGCCCGGCTCGGCCGCCCCGCCCGCCCCGGACCGGCGCCGCGACGAGTACGCGCGCAAGTCCGGTGAGGCGGTCGTCGGGCTGCTGCGCCGCGGCATCACCGCGCGCGACATCATGACCATGGAGGCGTTCGAGAACGCCATCACCATCGTCATGGCGCTCGGCGGGTCCACCAACGCGGTGCTGCATCTGCTGGCCATCGCCCGCGAAGCCGGGGTGGACCTGACCCTCGCCGACTTCAACCGGGTCGGTGAACGCGTGCCGCACCTGGGTGATCTCAAGCCGTTCGGGCGCTTCGTCATGAACGATGTCGACAAGGTCGGCGGAATCCCCGTGGTGCTCAAGGCACTGCTGGACGCGGGGCTGCTGCACGGTGACGTCATGACGGTCACCGGCCGGACCATGGCCGAGAACCTGGCAGGCATCGAGCTGGGCCTCGACGGTGAGGTCATCCGGCCGCTCGACCACCCGATCCACCGCACCGGCGGCCTCACCATCCTGCACGGCTCGCTGGCCCCCGAGGGCGCCGTGGTGAAGA
Organism: Nocardia sp. NPDC056064; assembly: GCF_042266925.1. Classification (NCBI taxonomy): domain Bacteria; kingdom Bacillati; phylum Actinomycetota; class Actinomycetes; order Mycobacteriales; family Nocardiaceae; genus Nocardia; species Nocardia sp. NPDC056064. The sequence goes on from NZ_JBHJWO010000001.1 coordinate 983,931, forward strand.
GCGCGGGCTTCGACTCCGACGTCTTCCGGGGCACCGCCCGCGTGTTCGACGGCGAACGTGCCGCGATGGACGCGCTCGAGGACGGCACGATCGTCGCGGGCGATGTGGTGGTCATCCGCTACGAGGGCCCCAAGGGCGGACCCGGCATGCGCGAGATGCTCGCCATCACCGGTGCGATCAAGGGCGCGGGCCTGGGCAAGGACGTCCTGTTGCTCACCGACGGCCGCTTCTCCGGGGGCACCACCGGCCTGTGCGTGGGACACGTGGCGCCCGAGGCCGTCGACGGCGGGCCCATCGCCTTCGTCCGCGACGGCGACCCGATCGTCCTCGATGTGGCGGGCCGTCGTCTCGACGTCGAGGTCGACGAGCGCGAACTCGCCGCCCGCGCGGTGGGTTTCGAGCCGCTCCCGCCGAAGTACACCTCGGGAGTGCTGGCCAAGTACCGCAAGCTCGTCAGCTCGGCCGCGCACGGAGCCGTCACGGCCTGACCGGCGCCTAGGAGGCGATCAGGGTGCGGATCGGCAGGGTCCGCACCCAGCGGCTCGCCAGCTCGCGCGGCTTGATCTCGGTGGAGGCGTCGTGGCGGGCGTGCTCGCCCACCTGCACCGCACCGCGGGCCGCGAGCTTCTCGGCCGCGAGCTCGCCACCGCGGTTGAAGGTGTCGCCGTAGACCGAATCGCCGAGGCCGAAGACCGCGAAGCGCAGGCCGGTGAGATCCGGCCGCACGATCTCGACGCGGTCGAAGAATGCCTCACCGGCCGTGGGCAGTTCGCCGTCGCCGTAGGTCGAGCAGACGACGATCAAGAACTCCACGCCGTCCAGATCGCGCGGGTCGAAGTCGGCCATGTCGTACACCGACACCGCGCCGTCGAAGGCGACCTGATCGGCGAGGTGCTCGGCCACGGCCTCGGAGGTACCGAGTTCGGACCCGAACAGAATCACGAGGGACAAGGAGATTCCTTTCACGCGACGGATAAGCCTAGGCTTACCTTAGCGCGCCCTCGGCCGCAAGGGATTCCCTACGGCGTCTGCCGCTGGAACTCGAACGATCCCGGCTTGTGCGGCGCGTCGGTGGTGATCGTGCCCGTGATGTGTCCCGCCCCCGGATCGAATTCGATCTGGGTGCCGCCGGTTCCGTAGATCCGGTGCCGCACGGTGCCGCCGGCACCGGTGTCGAGATTGCGCCAGTGCACCGCGGCCTCGACCGAACAGGGCCCGAGCCCGTGCAGTGCGCTGACCAGGCCGAAGTACGGGGTCTCCGTCCCGAAGACGGTCTCGAAGTGGATGTGCCCCACGCACACCCCCGCACTGGTCAGCGTGATCGCGTCCCCGAGCAGTCCGGATTCGGCCGCGGCGACCGGCGCCACCGCCAGTCCCGACCCCGCGAGCACCGCCGTGACGACCACCGATCGAAGCTTCTTCCCGCCGAGCGACATGAGCGTTCCTTCCCTCTGGATGGCTGAACCCGGTCCAGACAGTCGTACCACCCGTATCCCCCACGTACACCCACCTCACGCGAGTCGCGCGAATACCCCTGCCCTGCTGTCGATTTCGGATGACGGGCCTACGATCGTCGGGCAACCGACGACGAGGAGCGCGATGACCACCTACACCGACGACTGGCCGGAACTGTTCGGGATGACGCTGGACGACTGGCTGTGCACCGGAACCGTGCACGACATTCCCCCTGCGCTGAGCTGGGATCGGGTGCGCAGTCAGGTGGTCGACGCGGTGAACGCGCACCTGGCCGATCGCTGGGGCGCCGTGCTCGACACCACCGGCACGATCACCAGCAGTTCACGGGAGCTCTTCGAGCCGGGGGTGCTGAAGAAGATCGCCGGCGAGGTCCGTGTCGCCACGATCGACAGCCCCGACTGGATGGCGCGGCCCGCGCTGCGTCAGGACGCGCGCCGGTAGGACCCGGCGACCACCAGCAGCACCACGCCGCAGACGGCGACGATCACCCAGCCGGGCACCGCGGCGGCCGCGAACCGGCCGGGGTCGACATCGGCGACCAGGCTGCCCGCCAGCGCGACCCCCAGGGCGATGCCGAGCTGGCGGGCGGTGGAGGCCGTCCCCCCGGCGACTCCGGCCCGTTCCGGGGGAAGTCCGCCGACGGCGGTGTCGGTGATGGGCGCGTTGGCGAAACCCACCCCGGCTCCGATCAGCAGGTAGGCGACCAGTAGCAGCGGCAGGTTCATCCCGGCGCCGAGCCCGAGCAGCAGCATTCCGCCCAGTCCGAGGCAGCCGCCCGCCAGCAGCAGCGGCAGCCGGGGGCCGAGCCGTCCGACCAGATATCCCGACAGCGGCGCGCAGACCGTGGCGGCGACCGCCATCGGCAGGGTGGCGGCACCGGCCGCGGCGGGACTCCAGCCCTGTGCGCCCTGCAGGAACAGGGTGGTCAGCAGCAGGGTCATGCTGAAGGCGACGAAGACCGCGACCGCGCCCACGATGGCCCCGGCGAAGCGCGGGACCAGGAACAGGCCCGGTTCGATCAGCGGCGCCCGGCTGCGCGACTCCACCCGCACGAACGTGACCGTCAGCGCGATCAGCAGCGCGTACCCGGCGATCGCCACCGGCGCGGTCCACCCGAGACGCGGGCCCTCGATCAGCAGCGCCACCGCGATCCAGAGCAATGCGACCAGCAGCACCTGCCCGGGCAGGTCGACCGGCCGCGCCCGTCGCGCCCGCGATTCGGGCACCACCGCGCGCACCAGCAGCAGCGCCACCACGACCACCGGGACGTTGATCCAGAACACCGCCCGCCAATCGAGCACCGCGATCAGCGCACCGCCGGTGACCGGGCCCACCGCCATGCTCAGCCCGAACATCGCTCCCCACACACCGATCGCCCTGGCCCGCTCCCGGGGATCGGGCATCGCGTTCACCACGATCGCCAGCGCCACCGGCGTGAGCATCGACGCGCCGATGCCCTGGACCACCCGGGCGGCGACCAGGAATCCCAGCGACGGCGCCAGCGCGCACGCGAGCGAGGCGGTCGCGAACACGACCAGCCCGATCCGGAAGACCCGCCGCCTGCCGAAGCGGTCCGCCAGGGCACCCGCGGTGATCAGCAGGCTCGCGAAGGTCACGGTGTAGGCGTCGACCACCCACGCCAGCCGGTCGGGCTCCACGCCGAGACCGTGGCCGATCTCGGCCAGGCCCACCGTCACGATCGTCGTGTCCAGCCCCACCAGGAACAGGGCCAGCGCGCAGGTCGCCAGCACCGTCCACCGTCTGCGCGCGCTCGGCGCGGGCCTCCCCGCCGTCATCGTCTCCGTCACCGGACCACCTCTCCACCACGTCCGGCCGCTCGCCGGGTCGCGTCGATGGTGCCGAGTGGACAACCGGCAGTCCCAGCAGTTTTGCGGAATCTGCAAACATGGCGTCATGGATGCGGAGACGGCGCAGATCGTGGCGGCCATCGGCCCTCGGCTGCGGGCACTGCGCCGCGAACGGGGACTCGCCCTGGCGACCGTCGCCGCGCGGACCGGCCTGTCGGTGAGCGCGCTGTCCCGGCTGGAGACCGGCCACCGCCAGCCCACTCTCGACCTGCTGCTCCCGCTGGCCAAGCTCTACCGGGTGGCGCTGGATCAGCTCGTGGCCGCACCCGACACCGGCGATCCACGCATGCACCTGCGCCCGCACCACCACGCCAGCGGCGGGGTCGTGGTGCCGCTGACCGGCTACCCGGGACGTGTCCAGGTCTTCAAACACGTACTCGGCCCCCGCGAACCGCGCCTGGTGTCCCACGCGGGCCATGCCTGGTTGTTCGTGCTCGCGGGCACGCTGCGGCTGCTGCTCGGCGACGACGAACACCTGCTCGGCCCGGGCGAGACCGCCGAGTTCGATCCCCTGATCCCGCACTGGTTCGGACCCGAGGGCGACGCCGTCGAGATCCTGCACCTGTTCGGTCCGCACGGCCACAAGCCCGTCGCGCGGGTCGTCCGGCCGCCGGACCGACCGCTGCCGTGATCCCGGGCGGCTGGGCCGGAGGTCTTTCCCGGTGGGACCGATCCGGATCGGGCGTCGTCTCGAACATGTGACAGGTCAGCAAATCCGCGGCACCCGCACCGAATCCCGAGGACGCCATGGTCACCGACATGCCCGCTCGCCCCGGCTCGATTCCAGCGACCACCCCCGCAGCCGAAACACCGCCCGGGACAGCGGAACCGGTGCCCGCGTGGGCGCCACCGGCGCTGCTGCTGGCGCTGCTCATGCTCGCCGCCGACCTCGTCGCGCTGATTCCGCTGGGACAGTGGATGGCCGAGTACGGGATCGTGCCGGTGTGCACGGCCTATCTGCTGCACGTGCTGGCCGCCACCGCGCTCGCGGTGTGGGCGGTCATCCGCGTCCCGGCCCTGCACCTCGACAGCTAGGCGGCCTCAGGCGGCGTCGAGGACCTCGTCGACCGGGCGTCGCGGCGTCGACTCGAGCGGCGCCGCCGCGTAGGGCATGGCGCCCACCCGGATCATGACGTGGGGGTAGGCGCAGCGCTGCAGCACGGTGGAGCGGATCTCGTCGCGCAGGTCCAGCATGCCCAGCGGCTCGGACTGCAGGCTGGTCGCCAGCCCACGGGCGGTCGCCTCGAGCAGCATGGCGCTGGTCGCCTCGCCGGCGCGCAACTGCGCGAGCCGGTGGTCGCTGGGCGTGCAGACCACGAGCCAGCGCGCCGAATCGGGCGCGTCGGTGAATTCGCGCAGTTCGGTGCCGGCGAAGGTGCGCACCGGCATGTCGTCGGACGGCCGGGCGGCGGGCGCGTTGCGGGCGGGCACCCCGATGGAGGCGCCGTGGCAGCCGCTCCACTGGGCGAGCTCGGCCAGGTACTCCGGGTCGGCCGCGTGCCGCACGGCGGCACGGCGCATGGGCGCGGCCAGGTCGGGCAGCAGCCGGTCCGGGACGTGGCGGGCCGCCGACCCGTACCGGCTGGCGCAGCGCGAGACCGCACGCAGGTCGGCGGGGGCGACCGGCGGCCCGGGGAATCGGCGCCGGTCGGATCGGCGCTCGAGGATGGCCGCGGCCCGCCGGATGTCGGCGGGTGTCGGGGCCTGGGGTGTGAGGCGGACGGTGGCCAGATGGTCGGGCCTATCGGGATCGGGCAGGCGTTGGATCTCGGCGCGCCAGCCGAGCATGGCGAAGGCGACATCGAGATGATGCAGCGCCGCGCCACAGCTGACCATGAGCGCGCGATTCAGCGGGTCGGTGGCCGCCAGCCGCGCCCCGAAGTCCGCGAACAGGTCCACCCGGTCCGTGCCCACCCGCCAGCGCCAGGGCTGGGTGTTGTGCACCGACGGCGCACGCACGGCGAGTTCGATCGCGTCCCGGCACGCGTCGTATCCAGGCCCCGAACGACTCATTCTCCGCACTCCTTCCGACTCCCCTACGCGGCCGCATCGTCAGGCCGTCACCATGAACGACCTTACTGAATGCTTCCGGAGAGCCCGGACCGGAATACACAGACAATTCTCAACTTCGCCGTGCCGAATTCGCGGTAGCACCGGTAGAACACCGGATCGGCACCGCGAAAGGACTATTTCCTGTGAGCACACTCACCGAATTCCGTCCACCGAAACAGCACCGGCGCCGAACACCGGCACCGCCCCGGCCAGGGCGAACAGCATCAGCACGTATTCCCGGACACCATTGCTCGTCCGGTATGGGCTGTGCCACTCCGGAAAATTCAGCGCCGGATATCGCGGAATTCCGGATCGGTTACGCGGGTGGCCGGTAGGTGACTTCCCTGGCGACGGCTTCGTCGACCTGTTCCGGTGTCAGCAAGCCGATCGTGTGTGAGACGGCGGCGCCCGCGGCCGCGGTGCGGATGGCGAGCGCGGCGGCGGCGACATCGTCGGGGACGTCACCGATGACGAACAGGTCGTCCTCGCCGAAGGCGAAGTAACAGGCCTCCACTTCGCCGCCGACGCTCTCTACCATCTCGGTGATCGCGGCACGGCGTGCACTGCCGCCCTGCGCGAGGAGCCCTTCGGCCCCGTCCTGGAGATAGCTGACGCGCCACAGGTACTTCGGCATGACGAACCTCCTCGGCTGAGTCGATCGGGGCCAGGCCGAGCCTAGGCCCGCAGGGCGCCGGGAAACGGGGCCGTCGCCGCTTCGATGCGCCTCCGCAACTGCGGTGATACCCGCCCGCCGGAAATTCCTCGCCCCCGCCGATGAATTCCGCGATGACGCCCCGTCCTAACCGATAACCGCGCCACCCACCCGGCGCACCGATCCGAAGGACACGACATGACCACCGCCACCGCCACCGCCTCCGCCCTCACCGACACCACCACCTACCGCCCCGGGAAGATCCGCAACCGCGTCCTGTGGACCCTGCAGATCGTGCTCGGCCTGTTCTTCGTGATCGCCTCGGGCGGCCCGAAGCTCGTCATCCCGCGCACCCTGATGGAGAACCCGCCCGAGAATCTCACCATCCCGCTCGGGCTGCTGGTCTTCATCGGCGTCGTGGAGGTCGCCGGCGGCATCGGCCTGATGGTGCCGCGCCTGAGCGCCCTGGCCGCCGCCGGGCTGTCGGTGCTCACCGTGCTGGCCGCCGCCACCCAGGCGTTCATCGCGGGCCATCCCGAGATGGCGATCTTCCCGCTGGTGCTCGCCGCGATCTTCGCCTGGATCGCCTACGAGCGCCGCGGCACCCTCCCCGCGCGCACGCGGTGACCACCCGACCCGCGCGCTGACGATCACCGGACCCCACGTCCGGTGATCGTCGCGCGTTCGCGTGTCCTGTGCTCTGATGGAAGGAAGACCCGCAGCCCAGTGCCCGGGAGGTGCCCGTTTTGGCCGACGACCTGCGTGAACCCGGCGACCGGACCTTCCGGCAGGCGGTGATCTACGGCCTGTCGGTGATCGCGGTGGCCGCGGTGGTCTGCGTACTCGCCACCGTGTGGGCGGCGAACCGGGACGCCTGCGCGGCCGCGGAGTCGCGCCTGTGCGACGACGCGGCCAAGACGGCCGTGCTCTTCGGCCCCGCCCTCGTCCTGCTGGCCGGTGGTCTGGGCGCACTCGTGCAGACCTTCCTGCGGTTCCGCGCGGACCGGAGCTGGCGGCCGTGGCAGGGCGCGGGCTGGTTCCTGCTCGTCTCGATGACGGCCTACCTGGCCATCGGCGCGGGCACGCTCCCGAACTGAGCCCGGCCGGGCGCGGGCAGGCACACGGTGACCCGGAGTCCGCCCGCCGCGCGCGGTGTGAGCGTCAGCGTCCCGGAGTGCGCGCGGGTGATGCTGTCGACGATGGCCAGGCCGAGACCGACGCCGGTGTGGTGGGCACGGGCACGATCGGAGCCCCGCTGGAACGGTTCCACCAGGATCGCGACGAGCTCCGGGCGCAGCGGTGGCCCGGTGTTCTCGACCGTGAGCGCGACACCGCCGGGGTAGGTGCCGGTGGCGACCCACACCGTGCCCCGCTCGGGCACATTGTGGACGATGGCGTTGTGCACGAGATTGGTCGTCAGCTGTAGCAGCAGGGCGTGTGAACCGAGGGTGAGGGCGCGCTCGCCGGTGGTATCGAGTGTGACGCCGTGCCCTTCGGCGAGCGGGAGCAGCGTTTCGGCGGCTTCCTCGGCGACGAGCGACAGGTCGACGAGTTCGGTGGCGGACTGCCCGCCCGCCCGGCTGAGCAGCAGCAGCGCTTCGGTCAGGTCGATGGCTCTGGCATTGACCGCCGACAGCCGTTCGACGAGTTCGGCGCTGTCGTGGCCGGGATCCGCGGCGGCCACTTCCAGCAGCGTTCTCGTGATCGCCAGCGGGGTGCGCAGTTCGTGGGAGGCGTTGGCGGCGAAGCGCTGTGCCTCGCCGACGTGTGCTTCGAGCCGGGCCAGCATGGTGTCGAAGGTGTCGGCGAGATCGCGCAGTTCGTCGCGGCGGCCCGGCAGCCGGATCCGGTGCGCCAGTGAGCCGTTCGCGGCCGCCCCGACCGCGGCGGTGATGCGTGCCAGCGGCGCGAGCATCCAGCCGGCGAGCAGCCAGCCACCCAGCAGCCCGAACACCAGCAGGCACAGCAGCGCCACCGCCATGAACGGCGCGAAGGAGCGCAGCAGCAGCGAACGGTCGATCAGGAATTCCCCGGTCGGGGCATAGATCCAGCCGTTGGGCAGGAAGTACAGGTAGAACACGAGCACGGCCGCCAGCACCAGGGCGCCCGCGACCATGATGAATCCCGCGTAGCTCAGGGTGAGCTTGAGCCGCACGCTCAGACCCGGGGCCCTAGCCATGCCCCGCGTCCGCACTGATGTGGTAGCCGACTCCGGCGACGGTGGCGATGATCCACGGCTCGCCCAGGCGTTTACGCAAGGCCGAGACGGTGATCCGCACGGCGTTGGTGAACGGGTCGGCGTTCTCGTCCCAGGCCCGTTCCAGCAGTTCCTCGGCGCTCACCACGCCGCCTTCGGCCGCGACCAGCACCTCGAGCACCGCGAACTGCTTGCGGGTCAACGCGATGTAGCGGCCGTCGCGATAGACCTCGCGCCGGAACGGGTCCACCCGCAGACCCGCGATCTCCCGCACCGGTGGCCGGTGGTGGGCGCGGCGGCGGTCGAGTGCGCGCAATCGCAGCACCAGCTCGCGCAGCGCGAACGGTTTGGTCAGGTAGTCGTCGGCGCCGAGCTCGAAACCGCTGGCCTTGTCGTCGAGCCGGTCGGCGGCGGTGAGCATGAGGATGGGCGTCCCACGACCGGAGGCGACGATCCGCGCGGCGACCTCGTCGCCGGTCGGGCCGGGGATGTCGCGGTCGAGCACGGCGATGTCATAGCTGTTGACGGCGAGCAGCTCCAGCGCGGTGTTCCCGTCACCGGCGATATCGGCGGCGATCGCCTCCAGGCGCAGACCGTCCCGGATGGCCTCGGCCAGGTAGGGCTCGTCCTCGACGATGAGCACACGCATACCCCGATGCTAGGCACCGGTACATATGGTCCGCGTATCGAAAACCGCATACGGCCCGGCAACACTCGCCGTTCTTGACTCGGGGCATGAGAACTCACCGACCAGCACAGACCGGCCGCCGGGCCCGCTGGATCATCGGCACCGCGGTCGTGGCGTCCGTCGCGGCGACGGCCGTGATCGTCGCGGACCGGCTGCCGGATTCCCTCGCCCTCGAGAAGACACCGTTCGTCGATCTCCATCTGGACGCACCCCACGACACCCCCGGCGCCACGGTCTTCACCGACGACATCCCGACCGTCACCAACCTCGACCCGACTCTGCTCGCCGCGCTGCGGCAGGCGGCCACCGATGCCCGTGCCGACGGCGTCGAGGTCGTCGTCACCAGCGGCTGGCGCACCGCCGCGGACCAGCGCCGGCTCCTGCGGGAGGCGGTCGCGAAGTACGGCTCCGAGACCGAGGCGGCCCGGTGGGTCGCCACCCCCGACCGCTCGGCGCACGTCTCCGGCGACGCGGTCGACCTCGGCCCCACCGCCGCCACGACGTGGCTCTCGCGCCACGGCGCCGCCTACGGCCTGTGCCAGACCTACGCCAACGAACCCTGGTACTACGAACTGCGCCCGTCGGCCGTCGACCAGGGCTGCCCCGACCCGTACGCCGACCCCACCGAAGACCCGAGGATGCAGTGGTGATCGAGACGGAAACCCCGGTCGCGCAACCGAACCGGCGCCGCCCGTCGATGGTCGCGTACCGGTTCGCCGTCGTCTACTTCGGCCTGTACTGCCTGCTCACCACCTATATCCCGTTCGCGCTGCTCGGTATCGCGGGCCGCTGGATCCGCGAATACCCGGGGCCGTGGAACATCCCGTTCACCGACCCGCTCACCGGCTGGGTGGGGCGCGCGTTCTTCGGCGTCGACGCGACCCTGCGCACGGATTCGGGTGCCGGTGACCAGACCGCGGTCTGGGTCCTGGTGCTGTGCCTGCTGCTCGTCGCCACGGTCGCCACCGCCGTCTGGACGGCCGTCGATGCTGCGTTCGTTGGCGGCGGCCTGTTCGAAGCTGTTGCCGTAGTCGCGGCCGTGGACGCGCGCACCCGCGCCCCGCGGCTGTCGGCCTGGTTCACCTTGTTTCTGCGGTTGTGTCTGGGCGGGCAGATGATCGGGTTCGGGTTCGCCAAGCTCATCCCCACCCAGATGCCCGCGCCGAGTCTGGCGAAACTGCTCCAGCCCTACGGCGAGCTGAGCCCCGCCTCGGTGCTGTGGTTGCAGGTCGGCGGCTCCCCCGCCTATCAGATGACCCTCGGCGCGGTCGAGGTCGTCGCGGGGCTGCTGCTGTTCGTCTCCCGGACCGCGGTGCTCGGCGCCACGCTGGCTCTGGCGAGTACCGCGCAGATCCTGCTGCTGAACCTGACCTTCGACATCCCCGAGAAACTGCTCTCCGGACACCTGCTGGTCATGAGCCTGATCCTGCTCGCCCCGTATGTGCGTCAACTGACCGACCTGTTCCTGCGGCAACGCGCGTGTGGCCCCCTGCGCGCACCGGCCCTGTTCGCCGACGCGCGCCGGAATCGCCGCGCGGCCTGGCTCGTGGCGGCACTCGGCCTCTGGGTCGCCCTGGGCAGCGGCTACGACCGCTGGGTCGTCTGGCAGGAGCAATACGGTGCCGCCAGCCCCCGCTCCGAGCTGTACGGAATCTGGGAGGTCCGCGCGTTCGTCCTCGACGGCGCGGCGGTCGCGCCGCTCACCACCGACGAAACCCGGTGGCAGCGCCTGGTTTTCGATCGCCCCGGCACGGCGACCTACCAGCGCATGAACGGCGAACTGATCACCGTCCGATCCGGCTTCCTACCCGATGGACACCTGGAACTCTCCGCCGAGGCGGCGACCCGGCCCTTCGCGACACTCACCACCGACCGGCCGGGCACCGACCAGCTCTCCCTGCGCGGAACCCTGCACGACCGTCCGGTGGAGATCACCCTCGCGCGCGTCGACCCGGACAGCTTCACCCTGCGCAGCCGCGGCTTCCACTGGATCCAGGACTACCCCTACTTCCGCTAGGCCACGACGTAGCGCAGCAGCTCCGCGGTCGCGAAATGCCGCGTCTGCACCAGACGCAACGGGATACGCTGATCCAGCGGCGGGAACATGGGTGTGCCGCCACCGAGGATCATCGGCGAGACGTAGACCTGGTACTCGTCGATGAGCCCGTGCGGCATGAGCGCGGCGGCCAGGCTCGCGCCGCCGACCTCCATGATCCCGTCGCCGCCTGCCTTGAGCTCGCGCACCCGCTCGACCGCATTGTCCGTGACCAGGGTGCTGTTCCACTCGACCTCCGGCAACGTGCGCGAGAACACGACCTTCGGTTTCGCGGTCCACAGCTCCCCGAATTCGCGCTGGATGGGCGGCGCGTCCGCGGGCACGTGCGGCCAGTACTCCGCCATCAGCTCGTAGAGGCGCCTGCCGTGCAGCGCGATCTCGAGCTCGCGGTAGCGGTCGTTGTGGAACTGGTGCAGTTCGTCGTCCGGGTCGGTCCAGTCGATCTTGCCGTCGCGGTCGTTGATGTAGCCGTCCAGGGACACGCCGATCCCGTAGATCAGTTTCCTCATACCCGTGTAGACCTCCTCCGCGTCCGAAACTCATCGGTGTCCGATCAGGAGGCGACGCGGACTATCGGCCGGGTCCGCCGGGCGCCGGATCGCTCTCGCCACCCTGACGCTTCTCGCCGTTGTCGATTCTGCGCGGCATCACCCTCGGCCGCACGGCCCTGGCCCCGGAATCGGCGCGTCGACGCCGCGATTCCTCGAAGTCGACCACGGTGTTCTCCCGCTCGCCGTCCTCCGGCGGCGCCGCGGCGGCCAGCCATGATCCGGATTCGCGTTCCAGCTCCGCGCGGGTCACCGGCCGGGTGGGCGCCGGATCGTCGACGGCCCCTGACCCCCAGGGCCGCTGCCGGGCGTCGCCGATATCGTGCCTGCCGCGCCGTGGCCGCCGCGGCAACCGGACCACATTGGACCCGTTGTCCTCGGCCTTGGCCTCTTCCCACTTCCGGCGCAGCCGTTCGACGGCGTCGTAGCGGCCCGCATCGTGATCCGACATCGAACTAACCGCGGACAGGGGTCGCGACACCCATCGATCTCACTGCGACCAGCACCCCGAACTCCGTCCTCGGTCCAACATCCACCATCACATTCTGCACGAAGCCCCCGCCGCCCGTCGCCGTCGGCACGGCTATTCCCCGAGCAGCTCGCAGATCACCACCGGGATGTCTCGGCTCGTGCGCTTCTGATAGTTCGCATAACCCTTGTAGGCGGCCGTGATCTGCGGCCACAGCACCGCTTTCTCCGCGGAAGTCGCGGTTCGGGCACGCACTTTCCGGCGCCGACCGACGATCACCAGTTCCGCCTCGGGCGTGGCGCGCAGATTCCGGTACCAGTCCGGGTCGCGGTCGTCGCCGCCCTTGGAGGCCACGAGCACCACCCGCTGCTCGTCGTGCACCGGGCTGGTCAGGTAGCACGACCGGGGCTGACCCGACTTGCGTCCCACGGTGCGCAGTTCGACGACCGGCATGCCGAAGGGATTCGCCAGCACCTGTAAGCATCGTATACATCAGCTGGTCTCGATTTATGTAAACAACAATAACATCTGTTGTCGACAACCCCTCTCGCACCGCACACTCCGGCCCATCGAGCCGTGATTCCGAGCAATGTGGACGGTGATCACAATGGTCCTTGACACCCCCGTCGCCGAGGGGGAATAGTGGCAACAGTCGAGCAAATCACCAACTGCCAGAAGTTGGTTCCCGGTGTTCCACCTGCCGAAAGAAGCTGCCGTAGTCGACTTTTCGCCCGCAGTGGCGGGCGGTCCGCGGCTTGACCTTCATCAAGGGAGAGACGAATGACCGCGCTTCCGCCCCCGATCACCCCCTACCTCGAACCGGCCGCCAAAGAGCTCGCCGAGGCGACCGATCCGCACCCCCGCATCTACGAAGTCCCACCCGAACAGGGCCGCCAGATCCTGGTCGACCTGCAGAGCGGCGAAGGCGTGGCACGCCCGGACGTCGACGAGGAATGGGTCGACGTCGACGCCGGCGAATGGGGCACCGTCCGCACCCGCCTCATCCGCCCCAAAGGCGCCACCGGCTCCCTGCCCGTCGTGTTCTACATCCACGGCGCCGGCTGGGTCTTCGGCGACGACAAAACCCACGACCGCCTCTTCCGCGAACTCGCCGTCGGCGCGGGGGCGGCCGGCGTCTTCCCCGTCTACGACCGGGCGCCCGAAAAGGGATATCCCACCCAGGTCGAACAGAACTACGCCGTAGGCCGATGGGTCCTCCAACACGGCGCAGAACACGGACTCGACACCAGCCGCATCGCCGTCACCGGCGAATCCGTCGGCGGCTGCATGTCCGCGGTCTTCGCCCTCATGAACAAAGACCGCGGCGGCATCGACCTCAAAGCCCAGGTCCTGCTCTACCCGGTGACCAACGCCGACTTCGACACCCCCTCCTACCTGCAGTTCGCCGAGGGCTACTACCTCACCCGCGACGGCATGAAATGGTTCTGGGACGCCTACACCACCGACCCCACCCAACGCGCGGAAAAGTACGCCTCCCCGCTGCAAGCCTCACTGGAGGACCTGAAAGGGCTGCCTCCCACGCTGGTGATCACCGACGAAGCCGACGTCCTGCGCGACGAAGGCGAGCAATACGCCAACAAACTGCGCGAGGCCGGCGTCGACGTCACTTCCGTCCGCGTCGCCGGCATGGTCCACGATTTCCTGCTGCTGGACAGCCTGCGCGACACCCGCGCGGCCAATGTCGCCCGTGCCCTCGCCATCGACGCGCTGAAGACGGCGCTGAACTGATCCCGGTCTCGATTCGGCGTTCTGCGGTGCCCGAACCGCTCGACAGGCGGATCGCTGTCGGCACGCGGTTGTTAAATTGACTCCATGGCACCGCAGAACGCGCCGTATCACCACGGCGACCTCCCGGCCGCGCTCGTTCGCGCAGCAGTAGAGCTGCTCGAAGAGGACGGTGGCGAGCTCTCCCTGCGCGCCGCCGCGCGCCGCGCGGGCGTCTCGACGGCGGCGCCCTACCGGCATTTCGCCGACCGCGACGCCCTGCTGGCCGCGGTGGCGGCGGTCGGATACCGGGAACTCGCGGCCGATCTCGTCGCCGCCAACCCCGCGCCCAGAAACGCCGACGACTTCACCGCGATCGCTGTCGCCTACATCCAGTTCGCCCTGAAACGTCCCGGGCTCTTCCGCGCCATGTTCTCCGAGCCCTGCGACCCCACCAGCCCCGAGCGGGTCGCGGCCACCACCGCCATCCACGAATACGTGCGATCGATTGTGCGGCAAGCCTTTCCGGAGTCCGACGAGGAAGCGCTGGCGACCGCGATGTGGGCGCTGGTGCACGGCCTGGCTTTCCTGTACCTGCACGGGAAGTTCGATGTCGGCGCGCCCGGCGAACTCACCGACCGGGTCCGCGCGACGATCAACTCGATCCTCGACCTACGCCCCGCCGCGGCCGTCGACGAGTAGCCACCAGCTGCACGTCGGCATCACAGCGCGACCTGCACCGAGATCCGGACCCGCAGGAGCCAGGGCGATCCGGCTTCCCGGAGGACCCGCCCGCCCCCGTCGATGTACTCAGCGCTTACATTAGGGGTTCCACAGCGCGCGGTCGACAGCGTGAACACCCCGAGGAGCACAGAGTGACCAGCACCGACATCGGCGCATCGATGGACCCGCACAGCGAGGCTCCCATCGTCCTGATCGCACCGGCGATGGCCATCGGCTCCCGCTTCTACACCCCGGTGGTCCGCGCGTTCGGCGAGCACGGCTGGGACGCACACGCCTTGCCGCGCCGCGGGTTCGAGCGCGGCGGGCCCCGCGCGGCGCGCGCACACGACTGGTCCTACGCGGACGAGATCGATACCATCACCGACGCGGTGACCCAGCTCCGCCGCCACCATCCCACCCGACCGGTGATCGTGCTGGGCCACAGCCTCGGCGCCCAGCTCGCCGCCGGGCACGTGATCAACCACCCCGGCGTGGACGGGCTCGTGACGATCGGCGGCTGCCTCCCGCACCACCGGCACTTCGCCGGATACGGCCTGCACGTCGCCGCCATGGCCGCCATGATCCCGGCGCTGACCGCGGCGTTCGGCTACCTTCCGCCGCCCGCGTTCGGCGCCCCCGGTGCGCGCACCATGATGCGTGAGTGGGCCCGCATGGTGCTCACCGGCCGGCCGCCGTTCCCGGCGCAGCGCCCCATCGACATCCCCGCCCTGGTGATCGCGCTGGAAAACGATTCCCTGGCACCCGAATCCGGCATCGACGACTTCGCCCGCACGCTGTTCGAGCCCGGTGCGGCGACCCGCTGGGACTACCGCGCCACAGACGTTCCGCCCGGCGCGAGCAATGGGCACATCGAATGGGTCCGCACTCCGGAGCCTGTCGTCGAGCGCGTCGTGACGTGGTGGAAGGCCGTCGCCACGGTCGCTTGACAGTCATGTAAGCGGCGATTACATTGCGGCGTGGGCGACCACCTCCCCGCCGCGCGTCTGCGCTCTCCTCCGAGAATCGAGAGTTGACCAATGGAATCCTCCGCCCTGATCACCATCGGGTTGCCGAGCGCGCTCGCCATCATCATGTTCGGGCTGGGCCTCACCCTCACCATCGGTGACTTCCGCCGGATCGGGCGCTCACCGAGGGCCGTGCTGGTCGCGCTGGCCCTGCAACTGTTCGCCCTGCCCGCGCTCGCGTTCGGCCTGATCGAACTGTTCGACCTGGCGCCGCTGCTGGCCATCGGCATGATGCTGCTGGCCGCGTCGCCCGGTGGCACCACCGCCAATCTCTACAGCCACCTGTTCCGCGGTGACGTGGCCCTGAACATCACGCTCACCGCGATCAACGCCGTGCTGGCCGCCATCACCGTCCCGATCATCACCAATTTCGCCATCGGCTATTTCGGTGCCGACGGTGAAGTCGGCCTGCAGTTCGGCAAGGTGGTGCAGGTGATCGCGATCGTGCTGGCGCCGGTGGCGATCGGCATGATCGTGCGCCGCTTCTCCCCCGCCTTCGCGACCGCCGCGGATCGGCCGGTCCGTATCTTCTCCGTCGGCGTGCTCGCCCTGGTCTCGGTCGGCGCGCTGGTGGCCGAACGCGACGATGTCGCCGACTACGCGCGGCAGGTCGGCCTGGTCACCGCCCTGTTCTGCCTGTCGAGCCTCGCCCTGGGCTACACCGGCGCCCGCCTGCTCCGGCTGGCCCGCCCCCAGGCGATCGCGACGTCGATGGAGGTCGGCATCCACAACACGGCCGTGGCCATGACCATCGCGCTCAGTGTCCTGGAAAGCTCCGAGGCCGCGATCCCCGCCGCCGTCTATTCGGTGCTGATGTACGTCCTCGCGGCCGCCTTCGGTTTCCTGATCACCCGAACCGACCGGGCGGCAGACGATTCCGTGGACCGGGTACCCGCCGTGCACTGATGACGGCAGGCCGGTTCACCCGAAGGTGTGCTCCCAGTCCAGTTCCCACAGTCCATGCCGAGGGAGACCCGCAGGGTGCCGTCGGCGCAGCCGAACACCGCGACGAGTAGATCCGCTAATCTGCGAACGGCAGACTGGTTCTCGCGTGTCGAAACACAGTGCAGGGGCGGGCTGTCGGCGCACGGTGAGGTCGGGGAACGACGGGGGGACTGCTCGATGTCCATGGCAGAGGCTCGGATCGATGCGGCGGGCAGTGTGCTGGTGGCGCCCGCGCAGATGCGCGACAGTGCGGTGGTCCGGGATTTCCCCGGAGTGGTGATGGGGCCGGTGGATCTCGCCACCGGTTCCGTCGATCTCGCGGGAAAGGCCGTGTACCTCTGTGGTGACCTGTCGGCGATCAGCGGCCGTTCGCTGCGGTCCGCCGCGCGGGTGTCGGTGATCCGCGAGCTGTCGCACGGTGTCGCCGCGGAGGATTCGTGGTCGCGCGTCGACGCGGGCCGGGTGCCGGTTCGGGTGCACGGTGTTGGCGTGCACTATCGCCGGTTCTTCGACCTCGACGACGACCATTTCGGCCGGATCAGCGCGGAACACACGTTCCAGTCGCTGACCGAATCCACCAAGACGGGCACAGCACATCGCACCGGGATCTATCTGACGCCCGTCACGCGCGAGGGTGACGATCTGCGTTTCCGCCTGCTGCGCTGCTCCACGAATCTCTCGGGCCCGACCGAGACCTTCCGCGCGACCGATACCAGCATCGTCGAGTCCCTGAACCAGGAGGCCGACACCATCTTCCGTGGGCATGCCCCGCTCAATCACGTGCTGGCGCAGATCTATCACAACACGCACGCCACGGCCGAGCGCAAACAGTCCAAGGCCAAGATCTCGGCCCACGCCGACAAGACCAAGGACATGCCCGTCGACGGGATCATGGCCTTCTGCACCTTCTACGACGGCCTCGACGAGCTCGAGCCCCTGCCCGAGGACCCGTTCGACTACGGCGTGCGAGGTGTCAGCGGGCTCACCAGCCTGCGTTTCCGCCTCAAGAATCCGGCCGAGAAGACCGGCCTCCCGGCACGATTCAGCGTCACCCTCTACCCCGGCTCGGTCTTGTTCATACCGCTGTCCACCAATCGCCTCTACACCCACGAGATCCGGCCGTCGACGCTGGACGCCGCGCTGCTGCCGACCCGCCTGGGCTATGTGGTGCGCTGTTCGACCACCGAGGCCGTGCACCGCGACGGCCGCACCTTCCTCGACCCGGGTACCGGCCTGATCCCGCTGGAGCCGCCCACCGAGGACGGCATGGACGCGCTGCGCGAGCTCTACGCCGAGGAGAACCGGTCCGTGTCCTTCATCGACTACGGCGACCGGTTCCGCTTCAGCATGAACACCGGGGACTACCTTGCTCCCCGGATCTAGCCTCCCGGACGGGATCGTCACCTACCCGCTGCCGGTCGAGGACGACCTGTTCACCGCACTCGCCGCCTCCGTCGACTGGGAAGACCTCGGCAAGGGCCGCCGCGGCGCCGTGCTGACCAGAGTCGATGCCACCGGCGGCATCCCGCTCGTCCGTACCACCGCGCGCTACGGCCGTCCCGCCCAGCACTTCGCGTCCGTGCACGAGCGTCTGGCCCGGCGGATCCAGGCCCGCGCCGAACTCCCGGCAGCCTTCGACAACGCGCTCGCCGAGCGCTACACCAATGCCTACGCGACCATGGGCAGCCATTCCGATCAGGCCCTCGATCTGGCCGACGAGTCGTTCATCGCCGTCTTCTCCTGCTACCGGCATCCCGAGCTCCCGCCGCGGACGCTGATCGTCGAACCGAAGAACTCCGGCGAGAGATTCGACATCCCCCTGACACACCACGGCGTCGTGGTGTTCTCGGTCGCCACGAATCGGCTCCTCCGGCACAAGATCGTGCTGGACACGGCCGCCCGGACCACGGAGAACGAGTGGCTGGGCGTCACCTTCCGGACATCGAAGACTGTTCTCCACTTCCGCGACGGACACCCCTACCTGCACCGGGGTGCGCCCCTCACCACGGCCGACGACGAACAGCGACGCGAGTTCTATGCCCTGCGACGACGCGAGAACACCGAGACGGATTTCACCTATCCCCCGCTGACATACACCGTCAGCGACAGCGACCTGACCCCGCCCGTTCCCCCACCGGCGCGCCCCGTCCGCTAGGTTCACTTCCGCAGGGAACACCGGTGCGAATCCGGGGCTGTCCCGCAACTGTGACCGAGGAGCAGACCTTCATCCATGGCCACGACCTTCCTGGGTTGGAAGGCCGAAGGCGAGCGTTGATCCGGGAGCCAGGATACCTGCACCGCTTCAGGATCTAGCTTCACGAGGATGAGAAATGCGAGTGCTCACTCGCCGCAGGCACGATGCCCTGCGGCTGTCCGACCATGCCCGGACCGGGCGGCGGCGCCGTTCCCGCGCCGCAGGCGTGCTGGCCGCGCTGCTCGCGGCCACCCTGATGGTCACCGGATGCGCGGGCGAGGCCACCGACGGTGGTGCCGCCGCGGCACGGGCGCTGCGCGAAGCCGGTGACGGCACCCTGACCATCTACAACTCCTACAAGATCGCCGGTCTCGACCCGGCGGGCACCGGCACGAACTGGCTGTTCGACTGGGGTGTCGCGGAGAACCTGCTGCAGGTCACCGAGTCCGGTGAGATCGCGCCCTGGCTGGCCGAATCGGTGGTGCGCGAGGGCGACACCCGCTGGATCGTGACGCTGCGCGACGGTGTCACCTTCCAGAACGGCAAGCCGGTCGACGCCGCCGCCGTGGCCGCTGCCCTGACCCGGCAGATCGCCGAATCGTCGGCGGCCAGGGTGTACCTGGACAAGGCGACGACGGTGACCGTGGACGGCACCAAGGTGGTCATTACCACCCCCGCGCCGAACGCCATGGTGCCCGCCGCCCTCGCCGCGCGCGACAACTCGCTGCAGATCTACGATGTCGCCGCCGTGCAGGCCGCGGGCGGTGACTCGGCGAAGATCGTCGGCGCGGGCGCGTACTCGGGACCCTACGCGATCACCGCGTGGAGCCCCGACAATCTCGTGCTCGCCCCCTACCAGAAGCATTGGGAGGGAACGCCGCCGCTGAAGGGCGTCACCGTCCGTGTCGTGCCCGACGAGCAGGCCCGGCTGGCCGGGGTGCGCAGCGGTGAGGCCGATATGGCGTTCTACCCGTCCACCTCGGCGAAGCTGGAACTGCGCGGCGACAGCGATATGCACGTGTTGTCCTCCGAGCAGGCTCTGCAGTCGCTGCTGGTGGAGATGAACCTGAAGGCGGGCATCTTCACCGACACCGCCGTCCGCAAGGCGTTCACCGCGGCCATCGACTACGCGGGGATCGCCGAAGACGTCGGCAACGGCCAGTTCGCGGCCGCCACCGGCCTGTACCCGCCGTCGATGTCGTTCGCCCAGGACAACCAGGTCCACGACCTGGACGAGGCGAAGCGCCTGCTGGACGCGGCGGGCTGGGTGCCCGGCGCCGACGGCATCCGCGCCAAGGACGGCCGCAAGCTGGTGGTGCGGTTCGTGACCCAGGCCCAGGGCCCGGAGACCAACGATGTCGCGATCGCGATGAAGGACCAGGTCGCGCGGGCCGGTTTCGATCTGCAGATCAACAATGCCGAGGACTCCGCCGCGGTCAAGAAGGACCCCGGCGCGTGGGAATCCTCGGTGGCGCTGAGCGGTTCGCTCTCCGGCACCGCCGACCCGATCCAGCCCTACCTGGTGCGCTGGACCACCGGTGGATCGTCGAACGCCCAGGGCGTGAGCAACCCGGAGATCGACGCGATCGGCGCGCAACTGCGCGGCGAGTTCGACACCGCGCGACGTGACGCGCTGCTGGCGCGCGCCCAGGAGATCCTGGTGCGCGACCAGGCCTACGTGGTGGCCGGGACGTTCAAGTACTTCACCGTGGTCACCGGCCCCGAATGGGCCGACTACCGGGTGTCGAACGTCCGCAGGCACCTCACCAGCCGGACCGGCGAATAACGGGCGAGGGTGCGTCCACTCGCCCGGGCCCGCCGCCGGGTCGTCGAGGCCGTGCTGACCCTGCTCGGCGCCAGCGTGCTCATCTGGGCACTGTTACCGCTGGCGCCGGGCGACCCGGCCCGGATGATCCTGGTCGCGCAGGGTGTTCCCGAACCCACACCGGAGCAGATCGGCGACCTCGAGCAGACCCTGCATCTGGACCGCTCCGCGCCGGAGCAGTACGCGCACTGGTTGTGGGGTGTGCTGCGCGGCGATCTCGGGTTGTCGTTCGTCTCGGGACGGCCGGTGGCCGGTGAGTTCGCCGAACGGCTGCCCGCCACCCTGATCCTGGCGTCGTCGGCGCTGGCCGTGGCCGTGGTGCTGTCGGTGGCACTGGGCGTGATCGCGGCCCGGTCGCCACGGCGGTGGCCCGATCACGGCACCCGCTGGCTGGCACTGGTGTTCACCTCGGTGCCGAGTTTCGTGGTGGCGCTGCTGCTGATCCAGGTGTTCGTGGTCGGGCTGGGCTTCGGCAAGGCCGCGCTCGACGGCACCTGGGCACAGGTGTGGCTGCCCGCGGTCTGCCTGGCGGTGGGCCTGTCGGATTCCTGGTCGCGGTTGCTGCGGGCGAATCTGCTGGCCTTCCTCGAGTCACCGACCGCGGACGTGCTGCGCGCCAGGGGCGCGTCGCGGTGGCGGCTGCTGTGGCGGCACGGGCTGCCCAACAGTGCCGTGCCGTCGCTGCACGCGCTGGCGGTCGGCACCGCCGTGCTGCTGGGCGGCGCGACCGTGGTGGAGACGGTGTTCACCTGGCCGGGGCTCGGCGCGTATGTGGTGGAGTCGGTGAAGACCCGCGATCTGCCGGTCATCCAGGCCTTCACCGTGTTCGCCACCGCGAGCTACGTGGTGAGCAGCCTGGTCGCCGACCTGCTGTCCGCGGTGATCGATCGCCGGATCGAGGTCGCCGCGTGACCCGTCGTCGTCTGCCGCCGTCGGTGCTCGCGGGCACCGTGCTGCTGGGACTGTTGCTGCTGCTGGCGGCCGTGGGCCCGCTGCTGGCGAAGTACCCGCCGAACGAACCGCACTACGGCGCGAAACTGGTCGCGCCGAACGCCGAATTCTGGCTGGGCACCGACCATTACGGGCGGGATCAGTTCGCTCGCGTGATGCACGGGCTGCGGTTGTCGCTGCTGTCGGCGTTTGTCGTGCTTGCCGGGTCGGCGACGATCAGTCTGCTGGTCGGGCTCGGCGCCGGGCTCTACGGCGGTCGGATCGACCGGGCGGTGTCGCGGGTGGTCGATGTCGTGCTGGCGATCCCGAGTCTGGTGCTCGCGCTGGCCGTGGTCGGCCTGCTCGGTCCCGGCTATCTCGAACTGCTGCTCGCGCTCGTGATCGCGAGCTGGGCCGCCGACGCCCGCGTCGCGCGGGCGCTCACCTTGGAAGCCCGCGCCCGGCCGTATGTGGTCGCGGCGCGCGTGGCCGGGGTGAGCAGGCCCGCGATCGGGGTCCGGCATCTGTTGCCCGCCGTCCTCGGCCCGTTCCTGATCGTGGCGACCCTGCGGCTCGGCGGCATCGTGGTCGCACTGGCCGGATTGTCGTTCCTCGGTCTCGGGGTGCAGATGCCCGAGGCCGAACTGGGCGCGATGCTCGGCGACGCGCGCCGATTCCTCGGTGCGGCACCGTGGCTGCTCATCGCGCCCGCGGTGGCGATTCTGGCCATGGCCGCCGCGGCGAACCTGATCGCCGAGGGCCTGCGCGACGACAGGGGAACTCCATGAGTGTGATCGCCGAACTGCGCGGGCTGACCGTCGCCTACGGCACGGCCGATCCGGTGCTGCGCGATGTCTCGCTCACGGTGCGACGCGGGGAGACCGTGGCGGTGGTGGGGCCGAGCGGCTGCGGTAAGACCACCATCCTGCGCGCCCTGCTGGGCACCCTCGCAGGCAGTGCCCGCGTCGAGGGCACCGTGCTCATCGACGGTGCCCCGGTGTCGGGCGACGATTTCCGGCGCCTGCGCGGGACGGTCCTGGGCTTCGTCGGCCAGGACCCCTTCGGTGCCATGGATCCGATCATGTCGGTGGGCACCAATATCGCCCAGCCCTGGCGCATCGCCCGCCGCCGCGTGCCCGAGGGCAGGATCGTCGAGGATCTCGCCGCCGTCGACATCCCCGAGCCGGCACAGCGGGTGCGCCGCCGACCGTTCACCTGGTCGGGTGGGATGCTGCAACGCGGCTCGGTGACGACCGCGCGCGCCCTCGATCCCGCGCTGGTCCTGGCCGACGAACCCACCTCCGCCCTGGACGACACCAACGCCCACCGGGTCATGACGGCGCTGACCGCCGGAAACGCCGCGCTGCTGATCGTCAGCCACGACCTGCGCCTGGTGCGGAAATACGCCGACCGGGTGTACGTGGTCGACAACGGCACCGTCACCGAAACGTCGGTCGAGCTTCCCGTCGAGACCCCGCGTGTTCCGTCCCGAAAACCTGTGCCGGACAAGGCCCCTGTCCTCCGGGCGAGCGCGCTGACGAAACGCTATCCGGGCGGCGGCGGGGTGGCCCCGGTCGATCTCACGGTGCGCCCCGGCGAGATCGTCGGCCTGGCCGGGCCGTCCGGCGCGGGCAAGAGCACCCTGCTGCGATTGCTCGCCGGCATCGAGGCACCCGGTTCGGGCCGGCTCGTCTGGGACGGCGAGGACGGGCCGCCACCGGCGGGCCAGGTCGGGATGGTGTTCCAGAACGCCGTGGGCAGTCTCGATCCGCGCAGGCCGATCCATCGCGGAGTCACCGAACCGCTGCGCCCGCGCCTGCGCACGCGGATCGCCACCGCCGAGTCACTGGCGATCACCCGCACCGCGCTGGCCCGTGTCGGCTTGGCCGACATCGATCCGCGGCGGCTGCCCGGGGAACTGTCCGGCGGGCAGGCACAGCGTGTGGCGATCGCCCGGGCGCTCGTCGGCGACATCCGGCTGCTGCTGGCCGACGAACCCACCGCGGCCCTCGACGACGACTCGGCGGCCACGATCATGACGATCCTGCGTGACATCGCCGACGACGGCATGGCTCTGGTGCTGGTCTCGCACTCCGAGCGCGTCCTGGACGAGCTCGCCGACACGGTCGTCAGGATCGAGGCGCTACCGGATCTGTCCACCGCGCGATGACGGTGTCGGCGAACAGCCGCATGCTGACCCGTACCGCCTCCGGCGAGGGGGCGGCGGGCTGCACGTTGCACAGGAACTCGGTCGCGTCCGGGACCACCGCATCGCGCCGGATCGCGGCGGCTACCTCGGCGGCGGTGCCGAGGTAGCCGTGCCCGGTGTCGATGTAGTCGCGGGCGGTGAACTCCGGCGGGAACCGGCCCGCCGCGATCGAGGTCGTCACCCATCGCTCGATGCCGGGCCGCATGTGCTCGAACGCGGTAGCCGCGGACTCGGCGCACAGTACCGACCGGGAGACCCCGACCCGCGCCACTCGTCCGGCCACCTGTTGCGCGGCACGGTATTTCGCCACCCGCTCGGCGGCGATCTCGTCACGGGGACCCTGCGGCGACGAACTGCGGCCGGTGAGCACACCGAGGTCCAGTTCGGCGGCGAGGTCGAACCCGCCGTCCGAGGCGGTCCCGAGCCACAGCCGATCCCGCAGGCCCGGCGCGGCGGGCACCAGATCGCTTGCCGGACCGAACAATTCGATGAGCGCGTGCAGCGTCTCACGAAACCGCTCGTGCCGGTCGTCGTGACTGCGGCCGAACCGGTGCGCGGTCGCCGCGTCGGCCCCGGCGCCGAGCCCCAGCTCGAGCCGGCCGCCACTGAGCGCGTCCACCATCGCCGCGTCCTCGGCCAGCCGGATCGGATCCTCGAGCGACCCGATCATCACCGCCGTGCCCAACCTGATCCGGCTCGTCCGCCCGGCCACCGCCGCCAGCAACACCAGCGGCGACGGGCAGTGCGCCCGCTGCGCCCCGAAATGGTGCTGCGCCACCCAGAACGAATCGAACCCGCACTCCTCGGCACACACCGCGGCCGCGACGGCCTCGTTCAGAATCGATGCCGAATCACCCTCGCCCACGGCATGCGAGATGAACCCGAACCGCATCACTCGACCCCTCTCGCTGCCACCGAAGACCTCACCGTAGCGCCCCGGCACCCGCTCCACGAAGATACCGAAGGAGCCTCACTCACCTCGGTCCACGCCGCAGGGCCCGTGTAGAGTCCCCGCAATGAGCCAGCGCCGTTCCACACCGGGCAGGCCGCGAACCAAACCCGCCGAGGAGCGCCGCGCGGACCTGCTGGACGCCGCCGAGCAGGTCTTCATCGAACGCGGCATCGCCGCCGCGCGCCTCGACGAGATCACCGAGCGGGCCGATGTCGCCATCGGCACCCTCTACGTGCACTTCAATTCCAAGAACGACCTCATGGTGGCGCTGCGCGCGCGGTTCATCGACCGGCTGGTCGCGCGTCAGCAGGCGGCGGCGCAGAAGCTGCCCGCCGACGACTGGATCGGCCGCGTGGACGCCTGGCTCACCGACGCGGTCCGCGCCTATGTCGAACACGCCGAACTGCACGACGTGCTCTACGACCACACCCCGGTCAATGCCAAGACGACGGTGCAGGTCTCCCCCGAGAACGCCCACACCGAGGCGTTCCGCCGGCTCATCGCCGAGCGCCCCGACCCGCCGGCCGATGCCCCGGATCCGGCCATGGCCGCCAACCTGATCTACGGCGCCTGGTACGGCGCCACCCACGCACTGCTGCACCACGACGCCGAGAACATCACAGCACTCGCCGACGACCTCATCACCGAGATCATCGCCCTCGCCCACCGCTATCTACGCGCCGATCACTGATCCCCCACTCCCCCGGAGCGCGTGGTGTGACATCACCCCGCGGACCCCGATCACAAGAGCGCGGAGACCTTCTGGGCCGTCTCCTTCGCCGATCCGGGATTCTGGCCGGTGACGAGATTGCCGTCGACCACGGCATAGGACAGGAACGGCAGTTTGCCCTTCTCGTAGCGGGCGCCGCGCTTCTTCATCTCCTCCTCGGCGTTGTACGGGACCAGCTTGTCCACCCGGGCCAGCACCTCTTCCTGCCAGGCGAAGCCGGTGAGTTTGCGGCCGGTGACGAGATGGGTGCCGTCGGAGAGTTGGGTGTTGAGCAGGCCGCAGTAGCCGTGGCACACCGAGGAGACGATGTCGCCGCGCTCGTAGATCTCGCGGGTTATGCGCTGCAGGCCCGCGCTGTCGGGGAAGTCGTACATCACCGCGTGCCCGCCGGTGAAGTAGATGGCGTCGTAGTCGGCGGAGTCGATCTCGTCGGGGGCGGCGGTGTTGTCGAGCAGGGCCATCCGGGCGGGATCGGCGCGCCAGGCCTTGGCGGTCTTGTCGTAGTTGGGGAATTTCAGCGACCGGGGCTCGAGCGGCACCGGCCCACCCGCCGGGCTGACCAGCGTCTGCTCGAATCCGTTCTGCTCGAAGACGTGCCAGGCGTGGGTGAGTTCGGACAACCACAGGCCGGTCGGATGCGACGGGTCGCCGAAGTCGCCGACATTGGTGACGACGTTCAAGATGCGCTTGCTCATGCGTGCTCTTCTCCTGCGTAGTCGGTGCCGGGCGTCATATCAGTCTGCTCCTGCGGACCCGCCTCAGGCGACACCGCAGGAGTCGCCGATGACCGGGTCTCGAGGTTCGCGAACGGTCAGGAGGACCTTCCCGACGGATTCCGCGGAGTCCAGCAGCGGATGCGCCGCGGCCACCTCGGCGATCGGGATCTCGGCCGAGACGACGGGCACGACCGAACCGTCGGCCACCCGCGGCCACAGCTTCTCGCGCAACTGGCCGATGATCTCGGCCTTGGACCCCGGACCCGCTTCTGCCCGGCGGCGCAGATTCGTCACGTGCACCGAGGCTCGCTTGAACAGCATCAGACCCAGGTCCAGCTCGGCGGTGGAGCCGTCCTGCAAGCCGATGATCGTCAGGTCGCCGTCCTCGGCCAGGGCCTCGACATTGCGCCGCAGATAGCCCGCGCCCATGATGTCGAGAATGACGTCGGCGCCGCCGTATTCGGCGGTGACCACCTTCACGAAGTCCTCGTCGCGGTAGTTGATCAGTGTGTTCGCGCCGAGTTCGCGGCAGCGGTCGAGTTTGAACGCCGAACCCGCCGTCACCGCCACCCGGGCGCCGAGCGCGCGGCCGACCTGGATGGCGTGGGTGCCGATACCGCTGCCGCCGCCGTGCACGAGCAGCGTCTGCCCTTCACTCAGGCCACCGGCCATGACGATATTGGACCAGACCGTCGCGGCGGCCTCGGGCAGTGCCGCGGCGGCGGTGAGGCTCACCCCTGCGGGCACGGGAAGTACTTGCGTCGCCGCGACATTGACCCGTTCGGCGTACCCCCCACCCGCCAGCAGCGCGCAGACCGCGTCGCCGACCCGCCACCCGTCGACCTCGGCGCCGACGGCGGCGATCACCCCGGACACCTCGAGGCCGAGGATGTCGCTCGCACCGGGCGGCGGCGGGTAGAACCCCTGTCGCTGCATGATGTCGGCCCGGTTGACCCCCGCCGCGACCACCTCCACGGTCACCTCACCGGGACCGGGCGCGGGCAGGTCGTCGACCTCCGCCCACCGCATGACCTCCGGTCCCCCGTAGCCGTCGAGCGTCACCGCGAACATGCCTTCTCCTTCCGGACGAGAGTTATGTACACAGCGCTAACATTACTCTCGCGGCGGACCACGTCAATATTCCGCGCCGATGATCACACCAGTCCACCCGCGCATCATCGTCACGGCCGTGCGATCGGCATCCTTGTTAATCTGATCTTGTTCGCCATCCTGGGCGCGCCCTCGGCGGGCGGCACGATCCCGGTCGACGCGACACCGCGATCCACCTGGCACCACGACAAGAAGGGCCTGACCGTAGCTCTCGCACCGAGGCCCCGACCGGCTGACCCCGTGCGGACAGCCCAGCCGGACCACCGCCGCCGCCCGCGCAATCGCCGGGCGGCGGTCCTGGCCGCGGCCTTCGACGCCTTCGCCCATCACGGCTACCACGACACCTCGATGGCCGATATCGCCCGCGCCGTGCACATCACCCCCGCCGCCCTCTACCGGCACTTCCGCAACAAGCAGCATCTGCTGGGCCAATGTGTGCTCGCCGGGCTCGACGAGGCACTGATCCGCCTGGACGCCGCGGCCCGCTCCCCGCACGCCGACGACGCCGTCATCACCGCGCTCGTCGAGATCGCCCTGACCCGGCGGGGCCTGCCGCGCTTGTGGCAGCTCGAATCCCGGCACCTGGGCCGGCGCGACCGAGCCGCGGTCCTGCTGCGGGCGACCCGGATCACCGGGCATCTGCGGCGCGCGATCCGGGCGCGACGGCCCGAGCTGTCCGGGGCGCAGGTGGAGTGCCTGAGCTGGTGCGCACTGTCGGTGGCCGTGAGTCCCGCCTACCACCGAGTCGAACTGCCATCCCCTGTGGCGGCCCGGGTCCTGCGCGCGGCGCTGTGGGCGGTCGTCGCCACCGACCTGCCGGAACCTTCCGGCGGCGCCGCCCGGACACCCCACTCCGGCGGCGCGGAGCAGGCCGGACCACGCCGCGAGCGCATTCTCGCCGAAGCGACGCGACTGTTCACCCGGCACGGATTCCCCGAGGTCAGCATCCACGACATCGGGGCAGCCGCGGGCGTGACCGGACCCGCCGTCTACCACTACTTCGACAGCAAGGCCGAACTCCTCGACATCATCGTGCGCAGCCACGACGAGTCGATCGTGCGGCTCGTCGACGGATCGACCGGCGGCGACCGGCCGCCCGAGGTCGCGTTGGACGCGCTCACCCGCGAATTCGTCCGGTTCGGCGCCGAGGACCCCGACCTGCTGGCCATCACCGTCAGCGAATCCCGGCACCTGCCCGGCGCCGCCGAACGCCGCTACCGCACCATCCGCCAGCACGCCATCGCCCGCTGGGCGCGCACACTCATCGCGGCCAGGCCAGAGCTCGCGCCGCCGGTGGCCCGGATGCTGGTCCGCGCGCTCACCACGGTGGTCATCGAAGCCGTGCGCAACCCCCGCCTCACCCGTCGCGGCGATCTCGTGGAGTTTCTCGTCGCGGTGGGGCTGAGCATCCAGCGGACGCCCGCGACGCGCCACCGCGTGACGGCACCGGTCACTTAACCACCGTTGACTTTTCGTTGCCCGGACTGTCGGGCATCGCGCACAGTGTCCCCGGGCGCGTCGATCCGCCCGGTCACCTCGCGGACATCTCGCATGTCCGTCAACCAAGAAGGCACCATCTGTGAGTCATTACAAGAGCAATGTGCGCGATCTCGAGTTC
Organism: Nocardia sp. NPDC056064; assembly: GCF_042266925.1. Taxonomy (NCBI): domain Bacteria; kingdom Bacillati; phylum Actinomycetota; class Actinomycetes; order Mycobacteriales; family Nocardiaceae; genus Nocardia; species Nocardia sp. NPDC056064. Next base: position 1,012,639 of record NZ_JBHJWO010000001.1, read on the forward strand.
AACCTCTTCGAGGTCTACGGCATCGAAACCATTCTCGCCACAGGCGCTTTCGGCGATCTCGATGCCGACACCGTGCGCTCGGTGCTGGCCGAGGCCGCCAAGCTGGCCGCGGGCCCGGTGGCCGCGCCCTACGCCGACACCGACCGGAACCCGCCCACCTTCGACCCGGCCACCCACACCGTGACGCTGCCCGAGCCGTTCAAGCGCGCGGTCCGCGCCTGGTACGACGCCGAGTGGTGGCGGCTGGGCAAGAGCGAGGCGATCGGCGGCGTCGCGGCGCCCGCGATGCTGGAATGGGCGGTCACCGAGTTCGTGCTCGGCGCCCAGCCCGCCGCGCACATGTACAGCATGGGGCCGGTGATGGCCGATGTCCTCGACGGCATCGGCAACGACGAGCAGCGCCACTGGGCGAAGCTCATCGTGGAGCGCGGCTGGGGTGCCACGATGGTGCTGACCGAGCCCGACGCGGGCTCCGACGTCGGCGCGGGCCGCACCAAGGCGGTCCAGCAGGAGGACGGTTCCTGGCACATCGAGGGCGTCAAGCGCTTCATCACCTCGGCCGATTCCGACGACCTGTTCGAGAACATCGCTCACCTCGTGCTGGCCCGGCCCGACGGCGCGGCGCCCGGCACCAAGGGGCTGTCGCTGTTCTTCGTGCCGAAGTTCCACTTCGACTCCGCCACCGGCGAACTCGGCGACCGCAACGGCGTGTTCGTCACCAATGTCGAACACAAGATGGGCCTCAAGGCCTCCGCGACGTGCGAACTCACCTTCGGCGGTCACGGCGTGCCCGCCAAGGGCTGGCTCGTCGGCGACGTCCACAACGGCATCGCTCAGATGTTCCAGGTCATCGAGAACGCGCGGATGATGGTGGGCACCAAGGCCATCGGCACCCTCTCGACCGGTTATCTGAACGCGCTCGAGTACGCCAAGACCCGCGTGCAGGGCGCCGACCTCACCCGGTCGACCGACAAGGCCGCCCCGCGCGTCACGATCATCCACCACCCCGATGTCCGCCGCTCGCTGCTGTCGCAGAAGGCGTACGCGGAGGGCCTGCGTTCGGTGTACCTCTACACCGCCGCGCACCAGGACCCTGAAGCGGCACAGCACGTCTCGGGTGCCGATGCCGAGCTGGCGGCCCGCGTCAACGATCTGCTGCTGCCGATCGTCAAGGGTGTCGGCTCCGAGCGCGCCTACCAGTACCTGACCGACTCGCTGCAGACCTTCGGCGGCTCCGGCTTCCTGCAGGACTACCCGATCGAGCAGTACATCCGCGACGCCAAGATCGACTCGCTCTACGAGGGCACCACCGCCATCCAGGCCCAGGACTTCTTCTTCCGCAAGATCGCCCGCGACCGCGGTGTGGCCCTGGCCCACGTGGCCGGCCAGATCCAGAAGTTCATCGACGCCGACTCGGCCAACGAGCGCATCAAGGGCGAGCGCAAGCTGCTCGCCACCGCCCTCGATGACGTCCAGACCATGGCCGCCACCCTGACCGGCCACCTCATGGGCGCCCAGGAGCAGCCGACCGAGCTGTACAAGGTCGGCCTGGGCTCGGTCCGCTTCCTGATGGCCGTGGGCGACCTGGTGATCGGCTGGCGTCTGCTGGTCAATGCCGACATCGCCGCGGCCGCCCTGGCGACCGCGCAGCCCCCGGCGGAGCAGGCGTTCTACGAGGGCAAGATCGCGGTGGCCGCGTTCTTCGCCCAGCAGGTCCTGCCGCGGCTGTCCGCCGACCGGGTCGTGCTCGGTGCCCTCGACACCGACATCATGCGGCTGGACGAAGCCGCGCTCTGAGTCCGGACCCGGCGGCACCGTTATGCTCGGGCGGTGCCGCCCGATTCCGGAGTCCACCCGTCGTCTCCGCGTAACGGGGTCGGGCTCGCCGCGCTCGTGCTGGGTGTGCTCGGGCTGGGGTTGTCGTTCGTGCCGTTGCTGAGCGAGTTCCTCGCGATCCCGTGTTCCATCGCCGCCCTGATCGCCTGCTACGTAGGCTGCGATCGGGTGGAACGCGGGCTCGCGACGAACCGGACCGACGCGATCGTGGGTGGGGTGCTCGGTGCGCTCGCGCTGCTGATGGCGCTGCTGATCAATCTCGCGGTGTACAGCGGGCAGTCCGCCTGAGCGCGGCACCGCGCTCAGGCGCCGGCGGGGTGGCGCCGGTCGAGATCGAGATTCAGTTCGACCACGTTCACACGCGGCGCACCGAGGAAACCGAGCGTGCGGCCCTCGGTGTGCGCGTCGACCAGCTCGACGACCTGCGCGGGGCTGATGCCGCGTGCCCGCGCCACCCGGTCGACCTGGATGGCCGCGTACTCCGGGGAGATGTGGGGATCGAGCCCGCTGCCACTGGCGGTCACCGCGTCGGCGGGCACGGCCGGATCGGCGGGCGCGGCACCGGCGATCGGGACGATCCGGCCCACCGAGTAGTCCTGCCCCACCTGCGCGCACTCCACCGCGACCCCGCGGTACGTGGTCAGGAACGGACTCGCCGGGCACTGTTCGTTGACGCTGACCACCTGGACCGGCCGCGACACGTCACCGTCGCCGTCGCGCGGGCCGATCACCGAGAGCACCGCGCCCACACCGCTTTCCGTGCAGTACGGCCGGGCGCCGTCGACCCCCTCACGGTCGCCGACCTCCTTCGACCGCGTGCACACGGTGGTCAGCAGGCTGGGACGCTCGGCCGTGTCGACGATGTCCTCCGGGCCGAGATTGCTCGCGCCGGTGGACAGCGGGTCGTAGCCGTCCCCGGCGGCGGACGGCCGGCTCTGGAAGTACTGGACCAGCGCGGTGCCGTCGGCGCCGGTGAACGACTGCCCGATCAGGCTGGAGCCCACCAGCTTTCCGTCGCGTTCGAGCAGCGAGCCGTCGGCCTTGTCGTCGAGGCCGGGTAGCTGGGCCACCGCGAACACCGCGACGGGGTACACGATTCCGGTGATCACGGTCAGTACCAGCAGGGCGCGCAGCGCGGCCAGGTGCTGACGGATCCAGGTCGACATGCGCATTTCAGGACATCCCGGGGAGGAGTTGGACGAACAGGTCGATGATCTTGATGCCGAGGAACGGCGCGATGATGCCGCCCAGGCCGTAGATCGTGAGATTGCGGCTCAGCAGTGCCGAGGCGTCGCTGGGCCGGTAGCGCACACCGCGCAGGGCCAGCGGGATCAGCGCGACGATGACGATCGCGTTGAAGACGACCGCGGACAGGATCGCCGACTGCGGGCTGGCCAGGCGCATGACATTCAGCGCGTCCAGGCCGGGGAACAACCCCACGAACAACGCCGGGATGATGGCGAAGTACTTGGCGATGTCGTTGGCGATGGAGAACGTGGTGAGCGCCCCACGGGTGATCAGCAGCTGTTTGCCGATCTCCACGATCTCGATCAGTTTGGTCGGATCGGAGTCCAGGTCGACCATGTTGCCCGCCTCTTTGGCGGCCGAGGTGCCGGTGTTCATCGCCACCCCCACATCGGCCTGGGCCAGCGCGGGGGCGTCGTTGGTGCCGTCGCCGGTCATCGCGACCAGGCGGCCGCCGTCCTGCTCGGCTTTGATCAGGGCGAGTTTGTCCTCCGGGGTGGCCTCGGCGAGGAAGTCGTCCACGCCGGCCTCGTCGGCGATCGCCTCGGCGGTCAACGGGTTGTCGCCGGTGATCATGACGGTGCGGATGCCCATGCGGCGCATCTCGTCGAACCGTTCCCGCATGCCCTGTTTGACGACGTCCTTGAGATGGATGACGCCCAGCAGCCGCGGGGTGCCGTCCCTGACCTCGCCCACCACGAGCGGCGTTCCGCCCGCGGCCGAGATGCCGTCGACGATCCGCGCGGCCTGCTCCGGGACCGAACCGCCCTGGCCACGCACCCATTCGATCACCGCACCGGCCGCCCCCTTGCGCAGCCGGTGCCCGTCGGCGAGGTCGACACCCGACATGCGGGTCTGCGCGGTGAACTCCACCCAGGTGGCACCGGGCAGTTCCCCGGTGGTGCGTTCACGCTTGTTGAACACCTGTTTGGCGAACACCACGATCGAGCGACCCTCGGGTGTCTCGTCGGCCAGGCTGGACAGCTGCGCCGCGTCGGCGAGTTCGTCGTCGGGAATCCCTGGCATCGGGACGAATTCGGCGGCCTGCCGGTTGCCGAGGGTGATGGTGCCGGTCTTGTCAAGCAGCAGGGTGTTCACATCGCCCGCCGCTTCGACCGCGCGCCCGGACATGGCCAGCACATTGCGCTGCACGAGCCGGTCCATGCCCGCGATGCCGATGGCCGAGAGCAGCGCGCCGATGGTGGTCGGGATGAGGCACACCAGCAGCGAGACCAGCACGATGCCGGTGATGCCGTGCGCGTCCAGCGCCGGGCCGTCCGGCACCCCCGGGTTGTTCGCCTTCGCGAAGATCGCCAGCGGTTGCAGGGTGGCCACGGCGAACACGAAGATGATCGTGAGCGCGGCGAGCAGGATGTTCAGGGCGATCTCGTTGGGTGTCTTCTGGCGGCTCGCGCCCTCGACGAGCGCGATCATCTTATCGATGAAGCTGGCGCCGGGCTCCTGGGTGATCTCGACGACGATCCGGTCCGAGAGCACCGTGGTGCCGCCGGTGACGGCCGAGCGGTCACCGCCGGATTCCCGGATGACCGGGGCGGATTCGCCGGTGATGGCCGATTCGTCCACCGCGGCGATGCCTTCGACGACATCGCCGTCACCGGGAACGATCTGGCCCGCCTCCACGACGACGTGGTCACCACGGCGTAGTTCGGGCGCGGCGACCCTCTCCTCGATGACACGGCCACCGGGAGTCCAGTTCGCCAGGCGGCGAGCGACGGTGTCGGTCTTGGCCTTTCGCAGGGTGTCGGCCTGGGCCTTGCCGCGTCCTTCGGCGACGGCCTCGGCCAGGTTGGCGAACACGACGGTCAGCCACAGCCAGATCACGATCGCCCAGGCGAAGAAGCTGGGATCGGCGACGGCGAGAACGGTCGACCACACCGCGCCGATCTCGACGATCAGCATGACCGGGTTCTTCCACAGCGTGCGCGGATCGAGTTTGCGCAGTGCGCCGGGTAGCGAGGTGAGCAGCAGTCGCGGATCGAGGACGCCCTGGCGAACGCTCTCGGTGCGGCGCTCCGGTCGCGGTGCGGCCGGTGTTTCGAGGGTGGGACTTGTCATCTCAGTGGATTCCTTCGGCGAGCGGCCCGAGCGCGAGGGCGGGCAGGAAGGTGAGCGCGACCAGGATCACGGTGACTCCGACGACCATGCCGACGAATTGCGGACGGTGCGTCGGCAGCGTGCCGATCGACGCGGGAGTGGGGCCCTGCTGGGCCAGCGAACCGGCCAGGGCCAGCACGAAGATGATCGGCAGGAACCGGCCGAACACCATGGCCAGGCCGAGCGCGGTGTTGAACCACTCGGTGTTGCCGGTGAGTCCGGCGAAGGCCGAACCGTTGTTGTTGGCCGCGGAGGTGAAGGCGTAGAGCACTTCCGAGAGTCCGTGCGGGCCACCGTTGAGCATGCTCGCCCGCTGGCCCGGCATCGCCATGGCGACGGCGGTGCCGATCAGCACGATCAGCGGGCTCACCAGGAAATACGCGGCGGCCAGCTTGATCTCGCGCGGGGTGATCTTCTTGCCCAGGTATTCCGGTGTGCGCCCGACCATCAGGCCCGCCACGAACACCGTGATGACGGCGAGGATCAGCATGCCGTACAGACCGGAGCCGACACCGCCGGGCGCCACCTCGCCCAGCTGCATGTTGAACATCGTCATCAGGCCGCCGAGGCTGGTGTAGGAATCGTGGAACGAGTTCACCGCGCCGGTCGAGGTCAGCGTGGTCGCCCCGGCGAAGGTGGCCGAGTTCGCCACGCCGAAACGGGTTTCCACGCCTTCCATGGACGCGCCGATCGCGGTCGGCACCGTGCCGTGGTGCTGGAGCTGGAACAGGTTGGTCAGCGCGATGCTCGCCAGCGCGATGGTGCCCATCACGGCCACGATCGCGTAGCCCTGCTTGGCGCTGCCCACCATCCGGCCGAAGGTGCGCGGCAGCGAGAAGGCGATCACCATCAGCAGGAAGATCTCCAGGAAGTTCGTCCAGGTGCTCGCGTTCTCGAACGGATGCGCGGAGTTGGCGTTGTAGAAGCCGCCGCCGTTGGTGCCGAGTTCCTTGATCACCTCCTGGCTGGCGACCGGCCCGCCGGTGAGCCTCTGCTGGGCGCCGCCGACGGTCTGCGCGAGCTGATCGTGCAGGTGGAAGTTCTGGATGACCCCGCCCGCGACCAGCACGATCGCGAAGACGAACGCGATCGGCAGCAGGATCCGCAGGGTGCCGCGCACCAGGTCGACCCAGAAGTTGCCGAGCTCACCGGTGTGGCGGCGGGCGAAGCCGCGCACCAGCGCCACCGCCACCGCCATGCCGACCGCCGCGGAGACGAAGTTCTGCACCGCGAGCCCGGCCATCTGCACCAGGTGACCCTGGGTGGATTCGCCGGAATAGTTCTGCCAGTTGGTATTGGTGACGAAACTGACCGCGGTGTTCCAGGCCAGTGCCGGGGTCATCTCGGTGCCCGGGTCGTTCAGGTGCAGCGGCAACGCGCCCTGGACCAGCTGGAAGAAGAACAGGAACACGATGCCGACCGCCGAGAACGCCAGCACGCTGCGCGCGTAGACCGGCCAGCTCTGCTCGACCTCGGGTTCGGCGCCGATGGCGCGGTAGATCAGCCGTTCGGCGCGCGAGTGCCGGTCACTGCTGTAGACGCGGTACATGTAGTCGCCGAGCGGCACATGGACCAGGGCCAGCGTGCCGGCCAGTGCCGCCACGAAGACGATCCCCGCTGTTGTCGTGTTCACCTAGAACCTCTCGGGGAACAGCAGCGCCGCGATCAGGAACACGGCGACGAGAAGCGCCAGCACGAGGCCGACGAGGTTCGCGATCACAGCTTCTCCACCCCGCGCTGGATCAGGCCCAGCAGGGCGAAGATCGCCACGGTGAGCACCGTGAACACCACGACAGACATTCCGACCTCCTCGCGCTCCCCGATGGAGCGCCCGGAGGCAGTCAACTCCCGTCATCGGGCCCGGCGTGGCGTCCTTACGACTCCTTAGCGCCCGCGTCGGCGACCTTTGCGGGTTGTTGACAGGCAATCCATTGAATGAGATTCACTCATGAGGTTAGGATTACCTCATGACCTCCCCGCACACGCCAGGACTGGCGGGACCGGGCGCGTTGATGCGCCTGCTCGCTCCGATCCGCCGCTCCTTGATCCTCTGCGCGATGCTGTCCGGTGTGAGCGCGGCGGCGGGCCTCGTGCCCTACATCGCCGTCGCCGAGATCGCGCGGATCATGCTCGACGACCCCGCCGGCATCGACGGCACGGCCCTGTGGACCTGGGTCGGCATCGGCGCCGCCGGGGCGAGTGTGTGGCTGCTGCTGTTCGTCCAGTCCTCCCGCATCGGCCATTTCGCGGACGCGGCGATCCTGCACTCGGTGCGCGCGCGGATCGTGCGCCATCTCGGCGCGCTGCCGCTGGGCTGGTTCCGCGCATCGGGGTCCGGTGCGGTGAAGCGGGCGATGACCGGCGATCTCGAGGAGATGCACGAGGTCATCGCGCACGCCCTGGGACAGTTGACGGGCGCGGTCACCGTCATGGCGGTCGGCGCCGGGTACCTCTTCTTCGTCGATGCGCGTATGGCGCTCGTCGCGTTCGGCGTGCTCGCGACGATGGGGATCAGCTACCGGATCTCGATGCGATCGATGACCACCCACATGAACCGGCTGATCGCCGCCGAAGGCCGGATCAGCACGGCGAGTGTGGAATACGCCGACGGTATCCAGGTGGTCAAGGCGTTCGGCACCGGCGGGCGGGTGCTGCGCCGATTCGACGACGCGGTCCAGGAGTACGCCGACGCGTTCGCGGTATGGGTCGGCGAGGTCCGCTACAGCTCGGCGGTCTCACGGCTGTTCGGCTCGGAGATGGCCGTCCTCACCGCGGTCGCGACCGCCGGGTTGATCCTGGTCGACCGTGGTTCGCTCGGTGTCGCCGATCTGGTGGCGTTCCTGGTGATCGCGGTCGGTCTGCCGAATTCGATCCTGCCCGCCGTCTCCGCGGCTCAAGGGGTGCGCAAGGGCCGTATGGGGGCGGCCAACATCGAACGCCTGCTCGCGCGGCAGCCGCTGCCCGAACCCGCGCGACCGCGGATTCCCCGCGAGTTCGGCGTCGAGTTCGACCGGGTCAGCTTCTCCTACGACGGTGTGCACCAGGCGATCACGAACGTCGACGCCGTCTGCGCACCGGGCAGCGTGACCGCGATCGTCGGGCCTTCCGGCGCGGGCAAGACCACCCTGGCCAGTCTGCTGCCCCGCTTCTACGACGTGTCCGGCGGGGCGATCCGGATCGGCGGGGTCGACGTGCGCTCGATTCCCTCGGCGGAGTTGCTGGCGTCGATGTCGCTGGTGTTCCAGGACGTCGCGCTGTTGCGCGACAGCGTCGTCGAGAACATCCGCATCGGCAGGCCCGGCGCCACCGACGAGGAGGTCCGCCGGGCCGCGCGGGCCGCGCACATCCACGACGTCGTCGAGCGGCTGCCCGACGGTTACGACACCCTGCTCGACGGTGGCGGCGGCGGATTGTCCGGTGGCGAGCGTCAACGGCTGACGATCGCGCGGGCGATCCTGTCCGGCGCGCCGATCGTCGTGCTCGACGAAGCCACCGCCGCCCTCGACCCCGACAGCGAAGCGGCGGTCCAGGACGCGCTGGCTACCTTGGCGATCGGCAAGACACTGATCGTGATCGCCCACCGGCTGCACACGATCGCCGGTGCCGATCAGATCCTCGTTCTCGATCGCGGCCGGTCGGTCGAGATCGGCACGCACGACGAACTGCTCGCTCGCGGCGGGCTCTACGCCCGGATGTGGGCCGCCCAGGAGGGAATTCCCGCATGATCCGCCGACTGTACCGACTGTTTCCGCAGCCGCGGCTGCTGGCCGGGTTGTGGCTGCTCACCGCCACACAGGCCGTCATCCAGGGGCTGCTGCTCGGGCTGCTCGTCCCGATCCTGGCCGTGCTCGTGCGCCCCGAGCCCGACCTGTCCGCCGCGACACCGTGGCTCGTCCTCGGCGCGATCGGCGCGATCGTCTACGCGGTGCTCAGCGTCATCACCACACCGCTCGGCTTCGCGGCGGCGGGAACGCTGGGAGTCCAGCTGCGCCAGCGCCTGATGCGGCACGTCAGCACGCTGCCGCTGGGCTGGTTCACCGCCGAGCACAAGACGCGCCTGGCGCGCGGGGTGACCGCCGACGTGGGCGACGCCGCGCACCTGGCCGTGACGGTCGCCGGACCCGCCATCACCGCGACCCTGCTGCCCGCGACGGTGGTGGCGGTGGTGTTCGTCGTCGACTGGCGAATGGCGCTGCTGCTGTGTGTGATCGCGCTGTGCGCGTACTGGGCGCTGCGACGCGCCGGCCGCATCGCCGAGGTCGCCGAGATCGAATTGGAGCGGGCCTCGGCCGGTGTGGCGGGCCGCGCGATCGAACTCGGTCAGGCACAGCCCGTGCTGCGCGCCGCGGGCTACGCGCAGGGCACACCGCGCATGCACGAGGCACTCGTCGACCATCGCGAGACCTACCGCGCCGGCATGCGGCGCGCGCGCCAGCCGTTCTTCGTCTACACCGGCGTGATCATGGCCGGATTCGTCGCTGTCCTCGCGCTGACCGCCGCGCTGGTACTCACCGACCGCATCGGAATCGCCGCGGCGATCGCCCTGCTCGTCCTGGCCGCGCGTTTCCTGGAACCGCTGGGCAATCTCATCGACCTGATCGGGGCGCTGCGGGCGATGACGAACAAGATCGCCCGCCTGGAAGCCCTGCTCGCCACCCCGGCCCTGCCGGTGCCCGTCCGCCCGGTCCGGCGCATCGAATCCGCCGAGGTCGAGCTGTCCGATGTCACCTTCACCTACCCCGGAAGCGACAGCCCTGCCCTGCGCGATGTCTCGGTGCGGTGCCTGCCCGGCACCACCACCGCGCTCGTCGGACCGTCCGGGTCGGGCAAGACGACCGTGACCCGTCTGGTCGCCCGCTTCTTCGACGTCGATTCCGGCAGTGTCCGTGTGGGCGGGGTCGACGTGCGCGAGCTCGACCCGGAGGTCCTGCTCGACGAGATCGCGATCGTCTTCCAGGACGTCTACCTCTTCGACGACACCATCGAGAACAATCTGCGCCTGGCACGACCCGACGCGACGCTCGACGAACTCGACGACGCCGCCCGCGCCGCGCGGCTCGACGAGGTGATCGAGCGCCTGCCCGAGGGGTGGCGCACGCGGGTGGGTGAGGCGGGGGCCCAGTTGTCCGGCGGTGAACGTCAACGGGTCGCCATCGCCCGAGCGGTCCTCAAAAGGGCGCGGATCGTCCTCGTCGACGAAGCCAGTTCGGCCCTGGATCCCGAGAACGAGGCCGCGGTCACCCAGGCCATCGCCAATCTCGGCGACGACCCGGACCGCACCGTCATCGTGATCGCCCACCGCCCGGCCACACTGGCCTCCGCGGATCGCGTGATCTCGCTCGAGGACGGCGGGCTCGCCGAGTTCGGCACACCGGACGAATTGCTGCTCACCGGTGGCGCGTTCGCCCGCCTGTCGACCCAGTACGAGCGCGCCCGGCGCTGGCGTATCGCACCGTCCCGGCAAACACAGTGACCGTCCCCCGGGCACGGATCAGCATCGTGCGGTGACCGAACACCGCCGCCGGATACCCACCGTGGGCGCGCGGCAGTACTTCTGGCGGACCGGTCGCCCATTCCCGGGTCGTGCACCGGAGCGGGATGTGATCCGGCCGATTCTATTGCTTCACCCGGCCGGCTCCGCCCGAGACAATTATCCGTATTCGGAGCCACACCCGATTCGCGTAATCCATCGACCTCGCCGACGTGGCGAAACCCGGGAGACCAGCGATGACCAGCACCGTCACCCCCACCGTCGTTGCCAGCACCACCTCCCCGCTGTCCGCGACCGCCGCGCCGAGCGCCTTCTTCGGCATCGGGGACTACCAACGGTTCCATGCCCGCGCGGCCACCTACGACGCGGAGAACGCTTTCTTCACCGAGGATTTCGAGGAACTGCGCGCCGCGGGCTACCTCCGCGCCGCACTGCCTCCCGAATACGGCGGGCGCGGCTTGTCGCTCAGCGAATTGTCCAGAGAACAGCGGCAATTGGCGTACTGGGCGCCCGCCACCGCGCTCGCGGTGAACATGCACCTGTACTGGACGGGACCAGCGACCGCACTGACCGTCTCCGGCACCGAGGATTTCGGCTGGTTGCTCGCCGCGGTCCGCGACGGTGAAGTCTTCGCCGCCGGGCACGGCGAACGCGGCAACGACGTGGGACTCGACGATTCGCTCGTGACCGCCCGCCCCCAGCCCGACGGGTCCTACCGCATCGACGGCCGCAAGACCTTCACCTCGCTCGGTCCGGCCTGGACCTCGGTGGGCATCCACGCCCGCGACGACTCCGACCCGGCCGACCCGCGCATCGTGCACCTGTTCGTCGCCCGTGACCAGCCGGGAGTCCGCACCGAGCAGACCTGGGACACCCTCGGCGTGCGAGCGACCCGCAGCGACGACACCGTCTTCGACGACGCGCGCGCCGAAGCCGTGACCGTCGCGGGCACACACGCGCCCGGCGGCGCCTACCCGCCGCTGATCAACGGCATCCTGGGCTGGTACCTGCCGCTGGTGGCCAATGTCTACTTCGGGATCGCCCGCCGCGCACTCGATGTCGCGATCCTGCAAGCCACCACCCGGCCCTCACTGGTCCCCGGTGTCGACACCCACGCCGCCAAACCGGCGGTCCAACGCCAGATCGCCGAAGCCGAAATCCAGCTCGACGCCGCCTACGCCCTGCTCGAAACAGCCACCAGGGACGCCGACGCCGGCCTCGACCACGGCGTGTGGGCGGTACCCCGCCTCTTCTCGGCGAAAGAATTCGCCACCAGGACGGCCAAGAACGTCGTCGACATCGCTGTCCAGGTGGTCGGCGCCTCCTCGATCAGCCGCCGCAACGAACTCGAACGCCTCTACCGGGACGTCCGCACCGGCCAACTCCATCCCCCCAACACCGACGCGATCCTCGACGTCATCGGCCGCACCGCCCTCGGCCTACTGCCCTGACCCGAGGACGCCCGAGATCCCGATCGACCGGTTCGACGAGCATCTGAAGTAGCCCATCGGCGGGCCGGTCACTCGACCGGGAGTGTTCGCTCCAGGCGATCGAGCAGCGATTCCAGTGACTCGTCGAACTCGAGGGCGCTGTGGTCCTCGGCCAGTTTCGATTCCAGGCGCGACAGGTTCGGGAAACCCGAGAGGTGATCGGCGACCGAGCGATCCGGCTCCGACGGTGCGCCCGGCGCGCGTCCGGCGACTTCCAGCAGCAGCTGGCCGAGCAGGAAGGTCGTGTAGGAGCGGTAGGCCGAGACCGCGGCGTCGTCGTCGAAGCCGTAGGACAGCAAGGTGTCCAGGAAGGTCTCCATCCAGCGCAGGCTGCGCAAGGGTGGGCGCACCCACGGCGCTTCCGGTGCCCTGGTCGCCACGAGCGGGAACAGTTCCGGATGGTCCAGGGCGATCTGTCGCACGCCGTGCGCGAGCCGCACCAGGAAGTCCTGCCAGCCGTCTTCCTGGCGGCGCGCCGCGAGCTGGTGCTCGTGCAGATCGTCGACCAGCAGCGCGACGATGCCGCTGAGCAGATCCTCGCGGCTGTGCACATAGCGGTAGAGCGCCATCGCCTCGACCCCGCAGGCCGACCCGAGCCGGCGCATGGTCAGCTTGCGCAGACCTTCCTGATCGACGAGATCGATGGCGACCTCGAGGATCCGGCGGCGGCTCAGGGTCGCCCGCTCGTTGTCGCCCGATTCGGAACCGCGAGGGTCCGGCGACTCCGCCGAACCCTCTACGCGATCGTCGTGATGTTCGTCCACCGAAACATCCCCTCACTACTCGCGTCGAAGCAAGACCAACGGTCAGACTATTTCACCGCCCACCCAGTCCCTAAACACCCGACGGGCGCGGGTCGGCGGCCGGCGCCGCCCGCCGCGCCCGACACCGCCCCGATTCCTCCGAGAAACCGCGCCTGAGCTGCGGAGTTTACAAGGTAAACGCCGGACGCTAGATTGTGACGAATGTGCGGTGAGGGTTCCGTCGGCGAACGTGACACCGGGGCCGACGACGCGATCGGCCAGTGCCTGCTGGAGGCGTCGTCGTCGAGCGGCTGGCAGGATTTTCTGGTGCGCCTCGCCCACGGGGTCCGGCGAATCGTGCTGCGTGAGGCGGACTCGTTCTCCCCGCCCGCCGCGCTCGCACCGGAGGCGCCCTGGGCGCGGCCGCCGCTGGGCCACCTGCGGTGGATGGAGGCGTTCCTCGACGCGATGCTGTCCTACGGTTTCGACGACGACGAGGCGGTCGCGGCCTACCGCTCCTTCACGACCTTCCTGCTCGGGCAGTTGCTGCTCGAGGCCGCGGGCCACCTGCCGATACCCGGCGCCGAACACACGCCCTCCGCCGGCACCCTCGCCGAGTTCCCGAATCTGTATCGCCTGCAACCGAAGCTGTCCCAGGACCACGGCACCGCCGAGTTCGAGGACTGCCTCGAAGCCTTGCTCGACCGAATCGAGCGCATGCGTGCCACCCCGTGAACTCCCCGCACTCACTGAAACGGTGACCCCCATGGATCAAGAGCTCCTCAGCGAGGCCGCCGTCGAGCCGAACCTGTCATCCGGCGGCGTCGCCGAGGTCGAGGCGGTGATCGGCGCGGGAACCCAGCAGCCCATCGGCAGTTTCCGGTTCTGGTTCGGCGAGCAACGCTGGGAATGGTCCGACGAGGTTGCCGCCATGCACGGCTACTCCCCCGGCCAGGTCGAGCCGACCACCGAGCTCCTGCTGTCGCACCAGCATCCCGACGACCGCGAGCGCGTCGCGGGCGCGATCACCACCATGATCGAGAACAGTGAACTGTTCTCGATCAGGCACCGCATCATCGACACCTCCGGTTTCGAGCACGAGGTCATCGCGGTCACCGATCTGATCCACGACGATCAGGACGCGATCATCGGCATCCTCGTCTACTACATCGAGATCACCGACCTCATCGACGATGTCACCGACCAGGAAATCGCGGAATCCTACGAGGGCCGCCAAACGATCGAGCAGGCCAAAGGCGCGCTCATGCTCATCTACGGGCTGACATCGGATCAGGCCTTCCGGCTGTTGCGGTGGCGTTCACAGGAATCCAACGTTCGATTGCGCGCTCTGGCCACCCAATTGGTCGCCGAGCTGCGTCCGATCAGCAAAGAGATTCCCCAGTTCCGCAATCGATTCGATCACCGTTTGCTGACCCTGCATGAACGAGTCCGCGACAACTGAGCCGCTACTCGTTCACCAGGTCCGCACCGGCGCCGGAATTCCACGACCGGCCCGGTAAACGACGCGTCTAGGCGGACGCCGCTTCGTAGGCGGCGATGACGTCGGCCGAGATCCGTCCACGAGTGGACACACTGTGCCCGTTCTTCCCCGCCCACGCGCGGATTTCGGAGAGGTCGGTGCGCCCGGACGGCGTACCGGCGGACGCCTTCTTGCTCGGTCGACCTGCGCTCTTCGCGCGCCCGGTCCGCCGCGCGTAAGGGAGCCACTGATCGAACGTTTCGCGCAACTTGGTGGCGTTGGTATCGGACAGGTCGATTTCGTAGTCGACACCATCGAGCGCGAAAGTGACTGTCTCGTCGGCTTCGGAAGTGCCGTCGAAGTCGTCGACAAGGCTGACTACGACTTTGCGTGCCATGGGATTCCTTTTCGTTCGGGTACAGGGGGCTACGCGGATGTTAGCCGCCGTAAGCGGGGAGAGTGCTATCAGTGCCAGTGCACGGGCAGCATATGGGCTACGGCAATGGACAGATTCGACGCCCCCGATGGGGCGACAATCCGCGTTCTCGGCAGTCGAGAGGCCAGATCCGAAGCCGGATCACCGAATAGGATCAAGCACTGACCGGATAGCTCGCCTGAAAGGCGAGTCGCCCGTCGGCGTCCGCGGCGATCCGGTCGAGCCCATCATCGAGGGTCATGAAGACCTGCCACGGCGGTCGACCGTCGACGGCACCAAGGTGCTGGACCACCAACTGCTCGAGCTCGGGAACACGCTTGGCCTTCCACACCTTGTCGGCCAGGCTGACAAGCAGGTCTTCCACTCTGACCTCGGGCCGGGTCCACGATCCGTGAGTTCGGGCGAAGCGAGCCGCCTCCTCGTCGAAACCTCGCGCGAGGAGAAGCTCGTAACCAGCCTGTTCATGAGCCGTGCCTGGTCCCGACAGCTCATCGGGGTGCAAAATCTTGCCGATGTCATGCGTTGCGGTGCCGAACAGCATTGTCTCCCGGTCGAACTCCATTTCAGGGTGAGATCGGCCGACCCAGTCGGCCAATCGCCACGCCACTTCGTGAACCGCCCGCAGGTGAGCACCCAGTCGAGGCGGTGCCTCGAGGTTTCCGAGGAGAACTTCGACTCGCTCCGGCAGCGACCTGAGCCCCGCGTACCCGGGGTCGGTCAGAGCACGTTGCAGGAGAACGGAGGTCATTTCGGACAGGGTAGTCCGGACAGCTCGATGCCCTTCGGATCACTCCGCGGGCAGGCCGACCGCGGCCCGCATGGCGATACGTCCACGCCGGGCGGCGGTGGGATCGTCGAGCAGCTGGATCTCCTGGTTGACCGCCATCGAGATGCCGATGAGCACGGTCGCCAGTTCGTCGGCGGGGCGGTCCGCGGTGCCCGCCACCGCGATCTCCTCGCTCAGGTACGCCCGCCAGTCACGGACGACCGTGCCCAGTCGGTCGCGGAGCGGCCCCGGCCTGCCGTCGAGTTCGCTCGATGCCGCGGTGACGAAACAGCCGCCGGGAAAGGGACATTCGGCCAGGTAGCCGATCCACGCGTCGAGCAGGGCGGCCAGTCGCGCCGGACCGGGCGCGCGTTCGGGCACCGTGTCGAGCACGGCGGCGCGAAAGACCGCACCCGCCCGCTCCAGCGCGGCGGCCTGGAGTTCGGCGCGGGAACCGAACGGCCCGACGACCCCCGCGCCGCCTTCGCACACAGCGCCGCCCGCTGGGTGGTCGCGATGGAACAAGCGGGCCAGAACATCCAGCTGCCGTCCTCGGGCACCGTGGCGACCACCCGCGTTCTGTCGATCCACTTCGTCGACATGCTCACCCACCGCTGGGACCTCGCCCGCGCGCTCGACCGCCCCTGCCACGTCCCCGACCACCTCGCCACCGCCGCCCTCCCGATCGCCCGCGCGATCACCACCCCCGACAGCCCCCTCACCGGCCCCAACGGCGCCTACGCCCCCCGCCACCCCGAGAACGCCACCCGCCCCACCCTCGACAACATCGCCGCCCTACTCGGCCGCGACCCCACCTGGACCCCACCCTCCACCACATCCCGCGCCGATCCGGCGCCGACTATCAGGGCGCATTCCCGCCGGTAGGGCGGATCGCGCGAACCTAGCGTCGATCGGGTGCATACCGATACCAGCGCTGGGACTTTCACAACGACCGGTCTTCGCGGGCCTGTCATTCTGTTCATGGCGGTCGCGGCGGCCGTCGGCACGTCGACCATCTATCCACTGCAACCGGCGATCGCGGATGTGGCGGACTCGATGGGTACGCAGATCGCCGCGGTCGGAATCGCGCTCGCTTGCGGGCCCGTCGGGTACATGGTCGGCCTCGCTCTGCTCGTGCCGCTGGTCGACCGGTTCGCCCCGGGACGCGTCCTCGCCGCGCAGTTCGCGGTCCTCGCGGGTGCGCTCGTGGCCTGTGCCGCCGCGGGCACTGTCACCGTGCTCGGTCCGGTGATCGGCACGGTGGGAGCGTGTTCGGCGGTCGGGGCGGGGCTGAGCTCGGTGGCGGGCCGGTCGGCGCAACCGCATCGCCGGGCAACGGTTTTGGGAACGGTGACCGCGGGGATCTCGGTCGGCATCCTCGCGGGCCGGATCGTCGGCGGGTGGCTCAGCGACGAGTTGGGCTGGCGCGCGATGCTGCTCGTTTTCGCCGCTGTCTGCGCTCTGCTGGCCGTGTGCTGCCTGGTGGTGCTTCCCGCGACGCCCGGCCGCACAGAGCGCGGCTACCTCGCGACCCTGCGTTCCCTGCCCGGTTTGTTCGCCCGGCACGCGACGCTGCGTGTCGCCGCTGTGCGCGGTTTCCTGTGGTTCTTCGCGTTCTGCGCGGTCTGGGCCGGAATCGCGGTGGCGCTCTCGGAGCCGCCGTACTCGTACTCGGCCGAACGGATCGGGTTGTACGCGCTGGCGGGTCTGTCGGGCGTGCTGGCCACACCGATCGCGGGCGTGCGGACCGACCGGGACGGCGCTCGCCGGGTGATCCTCGTCGGTCTGGTCCTGGCCGGCACGGCCACGGCCATCGCGGGATTCAGCCTCGCTAACACCCCGGTGACACTGGCCTGCCTGGCCGTCTTCGACGCAGGACTGTTCGCTGCCCAGGTGGCCAACCAGAGCACGGTCCTGGCGATCGATCCCGCCGCACCGGCACGCTTCAACAGCGCGTACATGCTGGTCTATTTCGTAGGCGGCAGCCTCGGGACCGCCTTCGGTGCCGCGTCGGTCGAGTGGTTCGGCTGGCTCGCCACCGCCGCCACCAGCACCGCGATGATCGTCGTCGCCGCGATGATCACCGTCTTCGCACGCAGGTTCGCGCCTACTGGTTCAGTGTCTCGCCGTGCGGTATTCGGCCGGGTGTGACGGACAGGGCGTATAGATATCGCAAAGATCCTCGGGAAACCGCTGGTGGCGGCGGCATGATGGCGCGACAACCGATGATCTGGAGGAATTCGTGCGCGCAGTGTCCGCGGCGCCGGTGCCGACGCACCGTCCCGGAGGCAGGGAAGTCGTCCGGTTGGCGCTGATCGTGAGCGCCCTGGGTGTGGTGTTCGGCGATATCGGGACCAGCCCGATCTACACGATCCAGACCGTGTTCAACCCGGCCGATCCGCACCCGGTGCCACTGACCACCGACAACGTCTACGGCGTGGTCTCGACGATCTTCTGGTCGGTGATGATCATCGTGACGCTGACCTACGTCACCCTGGTGATGCGCGCCGACAACGACGGCGAGGGGGGCATCATGGCGCTGATCACCATGCTGCGCCGGTGGGGTCGCGCCCAGGGCAGGCGCTCGGCGTTCACCCTCGCGGCGCTCGGGATATTCGGTGCCGCGCTGTTCTTCGGCGACAGCATGATCGCCCCGGCGATCTCGGTGCTGTCGGCGGTCGAGGGCATGAAGGTCGTCGAGCCGGGACTCGAGGAGTGGGTGGTGCCGATCACCGCGGTGATCATCGTGGCGCTGTTCTGTATTCAGCGTTTCGGGACCGCGATCGTCGGACGGTTCTTCGGTCCGGTGATGATCACCTGGTTCGTCGCCATCGGCGGGTTCGGACTGCTCGGGATCACCGAACACCCAGAGATCGTCAAGGCCCTCTCGCCCACCTACGCGCTGTCGTTCCTCGCGGGCAACTTCGGTGTCGCCTTCTTCGCCCTGGCCGCCATCGTGCTCGCCGTCACCGGCGCCGAAGCGCTCTACGCCGACATGGGCCACTTCGGCCGCCGCGTGATCACCTGGGGCTGGCTCGGACTCGTCCTGCCCGCGTGCACGCTGAGCTACTTCGGGCAGGGCGCGCTGATCCTGGGCGACGCGACCGCGATCAGCAGCCCGTTCTTCCTGCTGCCGCCGGAGTGGGCCCGGCTGCCCATGGTGGTCCTGGCGACCGCGGCGACCGTGATCGCCTCCCAGGCGGTGATCACCGGCGCCTATTCGGTGGTCTCGCAAGCGGTTCGGGTCGGCTATCTGCCGCGGCTGCGGATCACCCATACCTCGGCCTCGCAGATCGGGCAGGTCTATGTGCCGTGGATCAACTGGGTGCTGATGGTGGCCGTGCTGGTCCTGGTGTTCAGTTTCCGCAGCTCGGCGGCGCTGGCCTTCGCGTTCGGCATGGCGGTCATCGGCACGATCACGATCACGACACTGCTGTATCTGTGCGTGGCGCGGATCCGGTGGGGCGCACCGACCTGGCTCCTCGTTCTCGGTGGCGGCACCCTGTTGCTGGTCGACCTGCTGTTCCTGTCCGCCAACCTCACCAAGATCGTGCACGGGGCGTGGTTGCCGCTGCTCATCGGCGTGCTCGCCTTCACCGTCATGATCACCTGGCAGCGTGGGCGCGCGGTCGTCACCCGGGCGCGGACCGCGGCCGAGGGGCCGCTGCGCCCGTTCGTCGAGGAGATCCAGTCGGCGCGGCCACCCCTGCACCGGGTACCCGGCACCGCGGTGTTCCTCAACCGCGGCAAGGACACCGCGCCACTGGCTCTGCGCGCCAATGTCGAGCACAACCAGGTGCTGCACGAGCATGTCGTCATCGTCTCGGTGATCACCTGCCCGGTGCCGCGGGTGCCCGATGGCGAGCGCATCGACCTCGATCATCTCGGCTTCGTCGACGGCATGGTCCACGTCGGAATCCGCTACGGGTACATGGAGAAGCCCAGCGTCCTTCCGGCGCTGCGCCTGCTCGACCCCGACCAGACCGAAGGCCCGATCGACCTCGACGACGCCTCGTTCTTCCTGTCGAAGATCGAACTCGTCGCGGGTCCGGAGCCCACGATGGCCGCCTGGCGCAAACGCCTGTTCATCGCGACCTCACTGCTGACCGCCGACGCCGCCGAGTACTTCGGGCTCCCCCGTGATCGCGTGGTGATCGTGGGGTCACGGATCGAGGTCTAGCTCGTCGGGGTGCCGCCGCGACCGATTCACCCCTCACGTAGCCGCGCCGCTTTCGCGCGCACGTTCGCCACGTATCGCTTCGTGAAAATCATCGGCACCGCGAAGACGAGTACCTGCGCGAGCAGCCGCACCACCGTCTCGGCGTGCGCGAGCACCGTCAGGACGACGGCACCGACCGCGAAGGACGCCGTCCACACCCCGGTGAGTACGTAGGCCGTCCGCACGAACAGCGGCTGGGTCCAGACCTCCTGTGGCGTCGTCTGTTTCGCGATACCCATCGTGAACGGCACCCGGGCGACCAGCGACCCGCCCGCGATGAGCGCCAGCGCCGCGTTCGACAGGGCGGGCGAGTAGACGTGCAGCGGGGTCTCCGGGGCGACGATCGCGAGGACGGTGAGCGCGGCGAAGAACGCGGCCGTCCCGAGCTCGATCACCAGTGCGTCGAACCCGGCACCCCGGCGCCGCCGCACCACCACGTCGGCACAGGCCATGATCGCGGCAGCCAGCGCCGCCCACTGCCAGTACGCGCCGGGAACCGCCGCGTACACGATCCACGGTGCGAAAGCGCGCAGGTAGGACATAGGTTCTCCACTCTCGACATCGACATTCCTATTCGGACATGTCGAACTAGGACGTTCCCACAGTAACATGTCGAGATTGGAAGGTAAGCTGACAGCCATGAGCCTCCGTCACGCCCTCCTCGGCCTGCTCGCCGACCGCCCCGCCAGCGGCTACGACCTCCTCGGCCGCTTCAAGGAATCCCTCGCCAACGTCTGGCCCGCCACCCAGAGTCAGATCTACACCGAACTCACCAAACTGGCCGCCACCGACCGCATCACCGTCTCCGCCGAGGGCCCCCGCGGCCGCAAGGAATACACCATCACCGCCCAGGGCCGAGCCGACCTCCACGCCTGGCTCACCGACCCCACACCGCCACCCCCCGCCCGCAACGAAACCCTCCTGCGCGTCTTCTTCCTCGACGCCCTCACCCCCACCGAAGCCGCCACCTACCTCACCGCCCTCGAATCCCGCTCCACCGCCGCCCTCGCGACCCTGGAGACCGTGAGATCCACCACAGACTGGACCGCCGCCCCCCTCGCCACCAACGGTCGCCTCGCGATCGAATGGGGCGAACGCTTCCACCGCATGAACCAGGAGTGGGCCCAGTGGGCAAAACAGCAGGTCACCTAGGCGATTTGGATTCCTGCACCGCGTCGGATAATCTTTTGGCACACCAGCAAGTCCGGGTGGCGGAATGGCAGACGCGCTAGCTTGAGGTGCTAGTGCCCGTATTAGGGCGTGGGGGTTCAAGTCCCCCTCCGGACACAGTCAGTAGATGCACGGATGGTTTCGCTTCGGCGACAACCATCCGTGCATTTTTGTTTCAGGCGAGTTCCACCCCAGATGACGGTGGACCGCGTTCTTGTGCTCGAGGCCAGCAGGACGAAGAACCGTCAGCATTCCACCGATCGCCGCCACGGAATCGCGTGTCGAAGCACTACGGCGGGCCGCCGATGGCAACAATGAGCTGATGTTCGGACAGGGCAAGGACTTGTCGGCTGCGAACGAGAGGTTCGCATCGGCACTCTCGTCAACCACGGAACTGATCACCGCCGCCGAGGCTGTGCACACAGCAATCGAAGGTGAGATCGCGCAGCTCGAAGCGCAAATCGCCAAGTTCAAGGATCGCGACCCTGACCCTGGCGAGACCGAGACTGTGATCGCGATCCGCCAAGGCGCCCTGATGGCGCTGATCGCCGAGCGTGGCAGGTGGCGGAAGATCCTTGCGGAGTTACGTGGAGTGCCGGCACGCCCAATAGATCCAACTGGCTACGCATACTTCGAGGGCAACCCACCGCCGGATGGTCGTTGACCCCTTCCGAAGGGCGCTCGATCCCGCGCCATCACACACCCCATGTGCACTGGTGACGTCAAAATTTCACCGACACAGGACTCGCTGCGACACTACGGTTCGTCGACATGTACCGCCAGGATTCATTGTCGATCGAGGCCAGAGGGAGGTGGTCTCGTTCGAGGTGGTCGTGAGGATCAGCGCACGCAGCGCACCGACCTCGGTGGTTCGACGATGCCTGCTCGCGACAGCTGCGAGTCCACGGAGCTCGGTTGCTATGCGGGCAGGGCACCAGCACTTATCGGTCAGGCGTTGCCGAGTAGGTCACCACGAGTGGGGCGTGGTCGGAGAGCCGCTCGGCGGGTGAGGGTTCCTTGTCGACGACGACAGACGTGGCGAGGCGGGCGAGACCGGGGGTCGCGAGTTGGTGGTCCACTCGCCAGCCCACGTCCTTGGCGAACGATCGGCCCGCCCAGCTCCACCAGGTGAGTGGGCCCGGGTGATCGCCGTGTACCTGGCGCACCACGTCGACGAGCCGGCGTGTGCCGAGAATCGAACTGAACCACTCGCGGTCGGCAGGCAGGAATCCGTCCATCGTGCGAGCGGCACGCCAGTTGGTCACATCGTGGTGGGTGTGCGCCATGTTCAGATCTCCGGTGAGGACGAACTCGCGTCCCGCGCTCAGCGCCGCGAGCCGGTTCCGGTGCACTTCGCGGGCGAAGGCCGCGAGGAACCTCTGCTTCCGTTCGTACTTGACCCCACCGTCGGGCTGCTCGCGCATCGATCCCGGGCGCTGCAGATGCGAGGGCAGACCACCCTTGGGGAGATACAGACAGGCCACCGTCACCGGCCGGTCGGCCAGGTCGACCTCGATATAGCGTCCCTGTGCGGCGAACTCGCCGAGTCCGCGGGCCCTGGGTGGGTGGGTCACCCACGTCCGCACGGCAGCGGCGGGAACCCTCGTCAGTACTGCCACACCGTTTCGACCGGCCACGGAACCCACGTCCACCGCCGCCGAATAGCCCGGGAAGGTGCCCACTTCGGATGCGGGACAACGCAACTCCTGCAACGCGACCACATCGACCGCCCGCGCCTGCAACCACTGGTCGAATCCACGACGCCGTGCCGCGCGGATTCCGTTCACGTTGAACGTGGCGACAGTGAGCGAATCAGCGACCGAGGAACCCATGGCGATACTGTGCCGGAGTCCCCCGTCACCCGCTCGGGCAGCTCCGGGCACGCGACCCCGAAGGCTGTGGACACAGCGTAACTCGGCGAGGATCTTCCGCGACCTGCTGTGCTCGGCGGTCAGCGCCGTCAGGGCACCTCGGCGCGCCGCTGCGACGAGGAGTTGGCCCACTTCGCACGGGCCCACGGATCGTGGACGGGAGCTGAAGTCGGTGTCGAGGACTCGCTCGTCGGTGTGGCAGTCGAGATGTGGAAGACCGCGGTGATCGGTGTGGTCAGAACAGGCTGGTCTGGGCGGGGGCGGCCACCGAGGTGATGGCGGCGTCGAGTTCGATCCGTCTGCCGATGAGCCGGGAGTCGTTGACCAGCACCAGTTCCGTGGCGCCCGCCTCGTCCGCGCAGGCGATGGTGTGGCCGTGCGCGGTCACCGCGTTCAGTACGTACTCGCCGGTGTTCTCGGTGAATTCGACGGCATCGGGGAATCGGCCGCGCGCCCGGATCGTGGCGTAGAAGTCGCGGCCACCCGACCAGGCGGTGTCGGTGCGCACGATGTCGGCAGGCAGGGTGCTCGCCGCGTGTGCGGCCGCCTCGGTGACCGCGGCCTCCAGGGTCGGCCAGGGCGGGAGCGGTTTGGTGAGGATGCGTGTCTTGGTCACCCCGGCGACTGCCTGGCGCAGACCGGCGCGCTCCGAGACGACTCGTTCGAGCTCGCGCACGTGCAGCCCGTCCGGGGAATCGGTGATGAACCGGGCCACCAGCGCACCCTGTTCGAACAGGCGCCGGTGCCGCCGGATCGCCGAGGCGGTCCCCACCTTGGCCATGCCATCGCCGAAGTAGGCGATGTAGAGGTGGTGTGGCTGCGCGACATACCCCTGGATCTGCGCGGGCAGGGCGGTGAGCGGCCCGCGATGGCCGTGCACCACCGACCAGCCCTCGGTGATCCGGCACTGCGCGCACTGCTTGCCGGACTCCGCGACCGCGCGGCGCGGACACGCCTGTCTGCCCCGCTTCCCCGCTCCGAAGCCGTCGTACCCGAGGCAGAATCGTTCGCCGCCGGTGACGCGGAAGGCCAGCCGGGTGCCGATACCGGGCAGCAGGTCGGTGCTGCCGTCGGCACACAGCAACTCGTAGAACCAGCGGCCCTGCTCGTCCCAGTGCGTCCCGCGGTACAGCGCGGTGGAGGTCGCGGTCATCTGTCGAAACTACTGCGGCCGGTACCTCGGTGCGGCGCCCGTGGTGCCGCCGGCGCATGGCGAGACGACTGGACCGATCGACGTTCACTATCGCCCCGGCTCCGGCACGCTCGCCGGCCGAGACTTGGCGGCATGACTCCCGTGCCGGAACTGGTCGACAGGACCAGGCAGTTCGTGCGGTGGATCACCACCGGTACCGGACCGGCCTGAAGGAGAGACGTGGCACGACTGCAGATCGAGTCGGTGTCGAAGCAGTTCGACACCGACTACGCGGTGCGCGAGGTGAGCCTCGACATCGCCGACGGTGAATTCATGGTCCTGCTCGGCCCCAGCGGTTGCGGCAAGTCCACCCTGTTGCGGATGATCGCCGGGTTGGAGGAGCCCAGCGCGGGCCGGATCCTGGTGGGCGGCACCGATGTCACCGACGCGGCCCCGCAGCGGCGTGACCTGGCCATGGTGTTCCAGAGCTACGCGCTGTACCCGCACTTGTCGGTGGCCGGGAACATCGGCTTCCCGCTGCGCGCGCGGCGCACCCCGCGCGCCGAGATCGCCCGCCGGGTGGGCGAAGTGGCGGGCACGCTGGAACTGTCGGCGCTGCTGGACCGCAAGCCGGTCGCGCTGTCGGGCGGGCAGCGCCAGCGCGTGGCGCTCGCCCGCGCCATGGTGCGCGACCCCGGAGCCTTCCTGATGGACGAACCGCTGTCGAATCTGGACGCCAAGCTGCGCAGCGCGACCCGCGCGGAACTCATCGCGCTGCACCGGCGCCTGGGCGCGACGTTCCTCTACGTCACCCACGACCAGGTCGAGGCGATGACGATGGCCACCCGGATCGCGCTGCTCGACGAGGGCCGGGTCGAGCAGTGCGGCACCCCCGCCGAGCTCTACGACGAGCCGCGCTCCACCTTCGTCGCCGGGTTCCTCGGCTCGCCACCGATGAACCTCTTCCCCGCGGTCGTGCAGGCGGGTTCCGGCGGCCTGCGGGTGACCGCCGATGGTGTGGACGCCGCGCTCGACATCACCGGCGATCTCGACACCACCACCGCGGTGATCGCGGGCATCCGTCCCGAACGCCTGCGCGTCGACGCCACTGCCGGCGATGTGCGCGGCACGGTCCGCATGGTCGAGAACCTCGGCAGCGAGGAACTCGTGCACCTCGACACCGGCACGACCAGCCTGTGCGTGCGCGCCGCGCGCCCGTCGGGGGTCCGGGTCGGCGCGGACATCGCCGTGCGGGTCGACCCCGCCGACATCCACCTGTTCGATCCCGGCACCGGCCTGCGGCTGACCTGGCGTGCGCCGCACCGGGATTCGGTACCCAGCCAGGACGCGGCCGCCGTGCCCGTCCCCTGATTTCCGCACGACCCGTCGATGAGGAGAACCACCATGAAGCGCACCCTGCCCGTGCTGGGCTTGGTGTTCACTACCGCCGTCGCGCTCAGCGGCTGCGGGTTGAGCGGCACCGTGTCCGAGGACACCACGACCACCGCGCAGATTCCCGAGCTGTCACCCGATCAGCAGGTCTCGATCGTGTTCGAGTCCTACAACTACGGCATGGCGGGCGCCTGGACCGACACGTTCGACGCGCTGATCGCCGACTTCGGCGAGAAGTACCCCAATATCGAGGTCACCGCGCAGAAGCCGCAGGGCAACAGCCCGAACCCGGCCACCGACACCATCTCGAGCATCCAGAACCAGATGGTCGCGGGCACCCCGCCCGACGTCGCCCAGCTCGGCTTCTCCGATCTGGACTTCACCGTGCACCAGCTGCAGGCGAAGCCACTCGACATCCTGTTCGGCGAGCAGGAGGTGACCCGCAACTTCGACGGCAAGCACGCCTACGCCCCACGCGCCCGGGTCCTCGACGACTGGGACGGCCACACCTACGGTGTGCCGTTCGTGTTCTCGACCCCAGTGCTGTACCTGAACGCGTCGCTGTTCACCGAGGCCGGGCTCGATCCCGCCGACCCGCCCGCCACCTGGGACGAGGTCGCGACCGCGGCGAAGCAGATCACCGACCGCACCGGCAAGGGCGGGGTGTACATCGACTGCCTGACCAAGACCGCCAAGGACTGGTGCTTTCAGTCGCTGGTGCGTTCCAACGGCGGCCGGGTCATCTCCCAGGACCGGCGCACCCTCACCTACGCCGAGGCCCCCGCCGTCGAGGTGACCGCGATGGCGCAGGATCTGGTGAACTCCGGCAGCATGCCCAAGCTCAATCAGAAGCAGGGCTACGAGGCGTTCGCGCGCGGCGAGATCGGCATGATCCTCGAGACCAGCGCCATCCAGGGCACCTTCGTCACCGGCGCCAAGGACAAGTGGAACCTGCAGTCGGCGCCGATGCCCGCCTTCGCGGGCAAGCCGACCGTGCCCACCAACTCCGGTGCGGGCCTGCACATCCTGTCCAACGATCCGGCCGAGCAGCGCGCCTCCTGGGAGCTGATCAAGTTCCTCACCAGCGAGGAGTCCTATGTGAAGATCGCGCAGAACATCGGCTACCTGCCGCTGCGCACCGGCCTGCTCGACCAGGCCGACGGCCTGAAGGACTGGGCCGCGAAGAACCCGCTGCTGAAGCCGAACGTCGCCCAGCTCGCCGACATGGAGCCCTGGGTCTCCATGCCCGGCAACAACTACCTCCAGATGCGCGACGGCATGATGGACGCCGTCGAAGCCGTGGTGTTCCAGGGCAAGGATCCCCAGTCCACGCTGACCGCTGCGCAGGCAGAGGGCACCAAACTCCTGCCGGTCTCATGAGCGAGTTCACCCTCGTCCAGCTCACCGACACACACCTGCGGCCCACCGGTGAGCTCGTCCACGGTGTCGTCGACACCGACGCGAACCTCACGCAGGTGCTCACCCACCTGCGCGAGGCCGGGCAGCACGTGGATGCCCTGGTGCTCTCGGGTGACCTGTCCGACAACGGGTCACCGGAGGCGTACCGGCGGCTACGGGCGGCCGTCGAGGCGGTCGCGGCCGAGATCGGCGCCGAGATCGTCTACGTGATGGGCAATCACGACGAGCGCGCCGCGTTCGGCGAGGAGTTGCTCGGGCTGGAACCCGGCTCGGTGGACACCGCGCTGCCGCACGACCGCGTCGTCGAGGTGGCTGGTGTGCGGATCATCGCGCTGGACAGCACCACGCCGCTGCGGCACGAAGGCAGGCTCGAGGTCGACCAGCTGGCCTGGCTGTCGGCGCGGTTGCGCACGCCTGCCCCGCGCGGCACGGTGCTGGTGCTGCACCATCCGCCGGTGCCGTCGCCGATCGCCACGGTCGACTTCCTCAAGCTCACCGACGCCGACCGGCTGGCCGCGGTGCTCACGGGCAGTGACGTGCGGATGATCCTCTGCGGGCACAACCATCTGACTGCCGCGGCGGCGGTCGCCGGTATCCCGGTGTGGATCGGGCCCGCGCTGTCGTACCGGATCGATCCCCTCGCCCCGGCTGGAAGGCACCGCGGTTTCACCGGATTCGGGTACAGCCGGATCGATCTGGTCGGCTCGACCATGCTGGCCACCGCCATCGAGGCGACCCCGGCGACTCCGGTCTACGACCGGCCGGAGTCCGAGGTGCTCGATCAGCTCGCGGCGATCGCCGCGCGGACGCGGTGAGATGTTCGTCGTCGACGACAGGCAGGACCCGGCGCGGGCGGCGGACGTCGCCCCCGCGCCGGGTCCGCGCCGGGTCACCCGGCGCCGCGCGACCCGCCTGATCGCGCCCTACCTGTATCTGGCGCCCGCACTGATCCTGCTGGTGGTGTGGACCTACCAACCGCTGGTGCAGGCGGTGCAACTGTCCACCTATTCGTGGAACCTGCTGCCGACCGCGCCGATGAAACCGGTCGGCACGGCCAATTACGAACGGCTGCTGAACCTTCCGGCGTTCTGGGGTTCGCTGTGGCGGACCGCCACGCTGATCCTGGGCCTGCTGCCGTTCACGGTGGTACTGCCGGTGCTGATCGCGCTGGCGAGCAGGCGGGTGCGGGGCCGGGCCCGCACGTTCTATCAGGCGCTGGTGTTCGCGCCGTTCCTCGTCGCGCCGGTCGCGGCGGCGGCGGTGTGGCGCTGGCTGCTGCATCCCGGTTCCGGCTTCGCCGACCAGCTGCTCGGTTCGGGCCGCAACTGGGTCTACGACGCGGACACGGCGCAGCCGGTGATCATCGTGATCACCGGCTGGCAACTGCTCGGGTTCGCGGTGCTGGTGGTGTGGGCCGGATCGGCCGGGATCAGCGGCGATTACAGCGAGGCCGCGCGGGTCGACGGCGCGACACCGGGGCAGATCCGGCGCTGGATCACCCTGCCGCTGCTCTCGCCCACGCTGCTGTTCCTGGTGCTCACCACCGTGCTGCTCAGCCCCACCCTGTCCTTCCCGCTCATCGACTCGATGACCCAGGGCGGGCCGTCGCAGGCCACCACCAACATCTACTACCTGCTCTGGGACTACGCGTTCCACAGCTTCGACGCCGGCCTGAGCGCCGCGGCGGGTGTGCTGTTGTTCGCCGGCTTCGGCCTGCTGGCCGCCGTCCTGGTCTGGATCTCGGAAAAGGTTGCTGTTCATGATGATTGACCGACTCCGCCTGGCGGGCAGCCATCTGCTGCTCGCCGGGACGGCGCTGGTGTGCGTATTCCCGATCTACTGGCTGTTCGCGACCGCACTGCGGCGGCCCGAGGACGTCACCTCGCTCTCGCCGCTGCCGTGGCCGCTGTCGGTGGCCAACTATGTGGACGCGGCGCAGAAGGTCGACGTGGCCGGGCTGATCGTCAACACCTTCGTGGTGGCGATCCTGTCGGCGGCCGGGCAGCTGCTGATCGCGCTGCTGGCCTCCTACGCGTTCGCCATGTACACCTTCCCGTTGCAGCGGCTGATGTACCTGGCGTTCGTCGGGGTCTGGCTGGTGCCGTTCCAGGTCACCATGCTGCCCAACTACATCCTGCTCAACCGGATGGGGCTGATCAACACATTGATCGGCTGTGTGCTTCCCACCTTGTGCTCGGCGCTGGGCGTGCTGCTGCTGCGCCAGCACATGAACGCCTTCCCCAAGGAGCTCGTGGCGGCCGCCGAGATCGACGGCCGCTCGTCGTGGGCGATCCTGTGGACGGTGGTGGTGCCCAATCTGCGGCCCGCCCTCGCGGCGCTGGGCATCCTGCTGTTCATCAACGCCTGGAACGAATACTTCTGGCCCGCCGTGGTACTGCGTCAGTCCAACGACGTCCTCCAGCTCGGTCTGCGCAGCTTCATGGGCACCGAGGGCGATCAGTGGGGTCCGATGATGGCGCTGGCCAGTCTGGCCTGCCTGCCGGTGCTGCTGCTGTATCTGGTGTTGCAGCGCCACATCGTCGACGCCTTCGTCCGCTCGGGACTGAAGTGAGGTGGCAGGGCGCGATCAGCCGGGATCGACGGGTTCAGGCCGACAAGGCGCGGACATCATCGACCTGTGCCGAGTCGAGGCATTCCAGGAACAGCGACACGGCCGGATTCTGTTGATCGGCCCGCCACACGGCGTACACATCCAGGGTCGGCACCGGGTCGACCAACTTCACCGCCACCGAACCACTGCCCGGCACACCCATTCCCATCGACATCGCACGCGGCAGCGACGCGAAGCCGACCAGCGGCCGGACAGACACCATGTGCGCCGTGGCGCCGGGATCGTCGGCCGAATGCGTGACATTGAGCGAGATCCCGGTCTCGGCCGCCGCCCGCAGGATCGTGTCGTACATCGCCGGACATTGTTCGCGCGCGAACAGCACACAGTCCTGGCTGTGTAACTCCGCGAACGGGACACCGGGGCGGTCGGCCCAGCGATGCCGACGGCCCACGACGGCGACCAGTGGCACCCGATGCAGCAGCCTGCGATACCGGAAATCGGCGGTGCTCGGGTGGCCGTAGACCAGGGCCAGGTCGAGCGAGCCGTCGGCCAGCGCGGCCAGCTGGGGTCCGGTGCGCTTCTCCCAGAGCGACACCGCGATGTCGGGATGCCGTTCGGTCATCCGGGTGAGCGCCTCGGGGAGCACGTGCCTGCTGGCGGGCAGGTTGTAGCCGATGTTGAGATTGCCGGCACGCCCCTCGGCGGTCGCCTTGGCGGCCTGGGCCGCACGGTCCAGCTGGGCGATGATCCGGCGGGCCTGGAGTTCGAACTCCCGGCCCGCCGGGGTCAGCCGCACCTCGTGGGAGTTACGGGCGACCAGTCGGACACCGAGTGACTTCTCCAGCTTCTGCAGCTGGGCGCTGAGACTCGGTTGGGTCAGATGAAGACGCTGCGCCGCACGACCGAAATGCAATTCTTCGGCGATGGTGATGAACGAAACGAGATGTCGGAATTCCATGACGCCGGGCTCCTTCCGAATACCACCACGCTAGCGAGATCGGATAACCGGTGATGAATACGAGCCGCCGCGCGCGTTGCCGGTGGATGAACCGACCCGGGAACAGCATCCCGTTCTCGTAGTGGCGTTCGGCTGACCGGAAGCCGGTCCAGCAGGGCCTCGTGTGGATACGTCAGGGCAGCAGGGTGAGGAGTTTTTCGGCGACGCCTGCGGATGAGGCGGGGTTCTGGCCGGTGACGAGGGTGCGGTCGGTGACCACGTGTGGGGTCCAGGGGGCGGCTTCGGTGAAGTCGGCGCCGGCGGCGGTGAGGCGGTCCTGGAGGAGCCAGGGGGCTCGGTCGGCGAAGCCGGCCTGGGTTTCTTCCGCGTTGGTGAATCCGGTGAGGCGGTAGCCGGTGAAGGCGTTGGCGCCGTCGGGGCGGGTCGCGGCCAGGAGGGCTGCGGGGGCGTGGCAGACGACGCCGAGGGGCTTGCCGGCGTCCAGGGTCGCGATGAGGAGTGCGCCGGAGGTGGGGTCGGTCGCGAGGTCTTGCATCGGGCCGTGGCCGCCGGGGTAGAAGACGGCGTCGTAGTCGGCGAGCTGGGCGCCTTCCAGTTCGACGGGGTTGTTCAATTCCGTGCTGGTGGAGATGATTTCGGCTCGGTGGTCGGCGGTTTCCCGGCCGCCGTCGGCTTCGGGCGCCAGGCTGGAGCGGTCCACGGTGGGGACGACGCCGCCGGGGGTGGCGACGACGATGTCGTGGCCGTGCTGCTCGAAGATCTCGAAGGGGACGACGAATTCCTCGGCCCAGTATCCGGTGGGATGGCGGGTTCCGTCCGCCAGGGTCCAGTAGTCGACGCCGGTCATCACGAACAGGATCTTGGACATGGTCCGCCTTTCGGGTTGGCTTTCGATGTCGAACCTAGACCTGCCGTGCCGGCGTTCACCAATAGCATTTCCGATGTCTGCTATCAGAATTTCGATGGGTCCGGTTCACCGGCGCCGGGCCTCGGCGAGCAGGTGCCGGGCCACCTTGTCGACATTTCGCCGGGTGGTGGCGCCGTGACGGCGGGCCAGGAAGGCAGTGTTGATCGGCGGATCCGCCGGGTCGAGCAGTTCGACGACGCGGCCCGCAGCGTGTTCGGCTCCGTACAGGTAGCGGGGCAGGACGCTGATCCCCGCGCCGGCGCATACCGCCGTGAGGACCGCGCGCAGATCGTCGACGACGAGGGCGGCTTCGGCGTCGAGGCGGGTGCCGAAGACGTGGCGCCAGTAGCGGCGCAGGATCGGCAGGTCGGCGGCGTAGCTGAGCAGTGGCAGGCCCGCGAGTGCGGTGGGGTCGTGGCGGGCGAGCTGGTCGGGGTCGATGCGCGCCGCGAGCTGGGGCGCCGCGACCAGGGCGAAGGTCTCGTCGCAGAGGGCGTCGGCGATGAGGGTCCGGCCGCGGGGGCGCTGGGTCGCGACGACCAGGTCGAGGGTGCCCGCGCGCAGGTCGGCCAGCAGGTCGTCGGTCAGGCCGGTGCGCACGTGCAGCCGGATACCTTCGGCGATCAGAGGCGCCAGGGCGGGCATGCCGACGATCGCGAGGAAGTCCGCGGGGCCGCCCAGCAGGACCGGTGGTTCCGGGACGGGTGGGGCGTCCGGGTGCTCGGCGGTGAACACGGCCGTCAGGGTGTCGAGGGCGCCGGATACCCGCGCGGCCAGGTCGTGGGCCGCGGCGGTGGGAGCGACACCGCGGGGCAGGCGCTCGAACAGCGGCCTGCCCAGGTGCCGCTCGAGTGCCTGCAATTGCTGGGTGACCGCCGGTTGGGAGTACCCGACCCGGCGCGCGCCCGCGGTGATCGAACCCGCCCGGTAGACCGCCAGGAAGGTCCGTAACCGGGTGAGGTCGAACTGGGTATCAGCGGAGTGATCGGTCACCGGTCGATCGTAGAGAAATCCCGATGGGTGGGGCCTGCCTACTTGGGGACCAGTACGCCGCTCAGGTCGGCTTCCCGGATGGGGGTGTCCGGGTTGGCCTGGGCACCGCACATGAGGTCGATCGCGGCGACGGCCAGGTCGACGGTGTTCTGGTCCGGCGCCGCGTTGTCGTCGCGCTTCTCCTCGAGGAACTTCGTGACCGTCGTGTTCTTCTTGTCCCCGTCCTGGGCGGTGTACTCACTGCACGGGGTGTCGCCGCCTTTGTTGACCGCCTTCTCGACCTCGCCACAGCCCGTGGAGGCCCCGAGTACAGCCAGGATCATTCCCGTCGTCACGACTGCTTTTCGCACATACATGCTGGTTCTCGTCCCTGTTGTCGATCGTGTGCCGCGAGGGCCCGACACAAGGGACATAACCGCTGTCGGCGGCGGTAATCAGGGCGACACGCCGTCGGGGCCCGCTCAGGGTGTGGCCGGAGCGGGAACCAAGGTCAGGATGGGGACCTCCGGTGGGGCGCCCACCCGGACCGGCGGGCCCCACGCACCGGCGCCGTAGGTGGTGAACAGGGTGGTGTCGTCGACGGTGTCCAGGCCGGTGACCTCGGTGTCGTGGACCCATTCGACGATGGTGCGCAGCGGCCACAGCTGGCCGCCGTGGGTGTGGCCGGACACCTGCAGGTCGACGCCGGCCGCGGCGGCGGTGGCGATGTGGTTGGGCTGATGGGCCAGCAGCAGGACGAAGCGGTCCGGTGCGCGTCCGGCGAGTGCCGCGTCGAGATCGGGGCGGTAGGGCGCCTTGTTGCTGTAGTCGTAGACGCCTGCCAGGTCGATGAGCGCGCCCTGCCGTTCGACCTCGACGCGGGCGTTGTTGACCACGGTGAGGCCCAGCGATGTCCAGTGCCGCATCCAGTCGCCGACATCGTCGGAGATCTGTTCGTGGTTGCCGGAGACGGCGTAGACGCCCAGCGGTGCGCGCAGGTCGGCCAGGGGTGCCAGGTCGTCGCCGACGCGGGAGACGGTGCCGTCGGCGAGGTCGCCGACGACGGCGATCAGGTCGGGCTGTTCACGGTTGACCAGGTCGACGATCCGGCGGGTGAACCCGGCGCCGCGAGCGGGGCCCAGGTGCAGGTCGCTGACCACCGCGACCCGCAGGCCACGGAACTGTTCGGGCAGGCGGGGCAGGGCGACTGTCTCGTGCACGACGCGCGGTGACGCGGCCTCGACGAGTCCGTAGGCGGTGAGGCCGACCGACCCGGCCACCACCACGGCCGTGGCCGCCCGGAGGAACCGGCGGCGGGCGTGGTCGCTCGGCGCGCCCCGGAATCGGGCGATCAGACGGAGGGCCAGGAGCGCGATGCCGAGAACAGCGAGACCGAGGAGCAGGTAGAACACCGCGGCGAGCCAGGTCAATCCGAGGAAGCCCAGCGGCCGCCAGGGATGTGGCGAGATCTCCGCGCCGACAAGGGTTCCGGCGACGGCGAGCACCCACCCGGCCACGAGCGTGCCCGTGGCCGCCTGGGCCCAGCGGCCGGTCAGCCCGGGGGCGCGCACGAGTCTGCGGTGCAACAGCAGGTGGAGCAGGGCGAGGATCGCTGCCGCGATCACGAGACGCAGCACGGGCGCGGGCCTTCCGGGGAGACGGCGGTTCGAGAGGTGTGACGCATGCGCTCATCTTCGCGTCTGTTCCCGAGGTCGTGTGCCGGAGGTACCGGAGTCGGATCGGGGACTGTCTCGTGCGGGGCACGCTGCCCACCGAGGACATCGACTGCCCGGCCGGGTGAGGCTCAGGCGCGGGGAGGTTTCGTCGGGAGACGGGCGCGGGTGAAGAAGACGGTGATGGGGTAGCCCTCGAATTCGGGGTCGAAATCGCCGCAGCCGATTTCGATGTGGTCGGTGCTCGCCACCAGGACCTGCCAGCCGATGTCGGACTGGTCGATCGGGTCGGGCACGGTGGACATCCCCTCGACGCGCACGCGCATGCCCGCGGTGTCGGCGGTGAACTCGCAGCGGATCTCGGTCTCGGGGACCGCGTGCACCATCAGGCGGGTGGCGATCTCGTCCAGCGCCACCCGCAGATCGGTGACCTCGTCCATCACGAACCCGGCGACCATGGCGGCCGCCTCCGCGACCGTGCGCAACATCAGCAGCTGGCTGATCTCGGCCCGCACCGTCAACCCGAGTGCGGTGTTGCGGATCTGCCGGGCCGCCATGGATCTGTCGGACGGATTCGCCATGGTGGATTTCCCCTCGTGTTCTCGACGCTACCGCTGCCCGGATACCCGACCGACGGGTCTCCGAACCGTCCGGCAACGGTACCGGGCGCCGGGGCGCGTTGATTGCTCACCCACATCCCGGGAATACGCCCAGCAGACCAGTCGTCCAGTGTCGATCGGAGGAAATCCATGACACGCCAGCGCCGTTCCCGCTCCACCGCCGCCCGTCTCGTGACACTCGCCGCCCTCGCGGCGGTGGGCCTGCTCTCGTGCGCGACCAGCACCGAACCGCAAGGGCCGGGCCAGGATCCGGGACCCGCCGAGGAGCCGATGATCGGCGCGGCCGCGGCGACGGAGCTGTGCGACATGCTGCGTGCCGATGTGGGCGACTGGGACCAGCAGAACACCACGGTGGCCAAGGCGACATACAACGGGGTGGTGCATAACTGGGCGCTGCGCAACGGGGCGGTCAACATCTCGGTCGCCCGGCATCGCCAGGTCGTCGACGCGGCGGCCGCCGAGCACTGCCCCGACGTGCGTGACCAGGTCACACACGCCCTCGGCATCCCCGATCTGGCCTCGGGACTGGCCGGGATCTGAGACCCGCGAACCGGCGTGCCCGTCGCCGGCGACATCCGATGAGTTCGAGCACATTTCGCTTCCGGAGTCGCCGCGGCGGGCACTGTTCGTCGAATCCGTGCGTTTGATCGGCGCGCAAAGGGCAATCCTGCAGTCACCCGACAGACCAGTCGAAGGCCAGGAGCTGATCAGATGAACCCCACCGTGACCTACGACCGCCCGGAACCGCTGTTCGTGCAGTGGTCGGCGACCGACCCCGGCTCGGCCGAGCACGCCGAGCTGCGGGACCGGATCATCGAGACCTGCCTGCCCCTGGCCGAGAACATCGCCCGCCGGTTCACCGGCCGCGGCGAGACCTTCGAGGATCTGCTGCAGACCGCGCGCGTCGGCCTGGTGGTGGCGATCGATCGCTACGACGTCACGCAGGGCTCGCCGTTCCTCGGCTACGCGGTGCCGACGGTGATGGGTGAGGTGCGCAGGCACTTCCGTGACCGCACCTGGGCGCTGCACGTGCCGCGCCGCGACAAGGAGCTGCACGCCCAGATCCGGCCGACCACCGAGAAACTCACCCGCGAACTCGACCGCTCCCCCACCGCCTACGAGCTGGCCGACGAGCTGGGTGTGGACGTCACCGACATCACGCGCGCGATGGCCGCCGCCGAGGCCCACCACACCCGCAGCCTCGACGTGCGCGTGCAGGACTCCGAGAGCGGCCAGGGCATGAGCATCGCCGACACCTTCGGCGCGGTGGACCCGTCCTTCGAGCTGGCCGAACGCTCGCTCAGCGTCGCCCCGCTGCTCAAGACCCTGTCCGAGGACGACCGCCAGCTGCTGGTGTGGCGGTACTACGACTCGCTCACCCAGTCCGACATCGCCGAGCGTCTGGGCGTCTCGCAGATGAGCATCTCGCGCAAGCTCACCCGGGTGCTGCGCCGCCTGCAGGACGGCGCCGCCGAGACCGGCGATCAGCGGGTGGCCTGATTCCCCTCCCGGGGGATCAGCATGTCCACCACGGTGCCGGTGGCCGACGGCTGCACCACGAACTTACTGCTCAGGGCACGCATCATGGCCAGGCCCCGGCCGCGCGAGGAATCGGCGGCCGGGTTCGGTGTCATCCACCGGCCCCGGTCGGCCACCACCACGCGCACGTGCGACCCGGTCAGCACGGCGGACAGCCGCACGGTCTCGCCGTCGCCGTGGTGGCCGTGCTCGATCGCGTTGGTGCAGGCCTCCCCCGCCGCCAGCACGACGTCGTAGGCCAGCACGGGGCTGATCGGCGCCTGCGCCAGCCACTGCTGCAACGCGTGCCGCACCTGCGCGAGTCGCGCGGCCTCGGCGGGAAAATCCACCTGGAACGATTCCGGGGTGCTCTCCGGTCGACACGTGGCCGTCGCCATCGCAGCCTCCCTTCCCATCGACCTGGTCCGGGGCGCAACCCGAACCACTCTCACGTTCCGGCGGTACCCGCACCACCGTTTTCCACGCAGGGCCGGTCCCGACGGGCCGCTCGCTCCCTCCGCAGGCCGAGGGTACCGTGCCGGTCACGGCCGGGATTGCGGGCCAACCGGATAGGGTAGGTTCCCTAGGCGAGAATCGCTCGCAGAGTCCGCCGAACCGGCGAAGCTGATCAGGGAGACCTCCGGTGACCGTTGAAGACAGGTTCAGTGACCTCGACGTCCAGGTACGCGCACAGGACGGATTCGAGATCCTCACCGTGCGCGGTGAAGTGGACATGGCCTCGGCGCCGCAGCTGCAGGCCGCACTGGAGAAGGCACGTGAGGGCGGCAAGACGCTCGTGGTCGACATGACCCAGGTCGGTTTCCTCGGCTCGGCCGGGCTCAGCGCCCTGCTGATCGTGTCCAAGGGCGCGCCCCAGCAGCTGCGCGTGGTGGCCTCGCGCGAGGTCGCCCGGCCGATCGAGCTGACCGGGCTGGACAAGCTGCTCGCCGTCTACGACACCCTCGACGACGCGATCGCCGCCGAGGCGCGCACCTCCGCGAGCTAGTTCCTGGGTCGCGGCGCCTGCACCCGGGGCAGGCGCACGACCTGGACGAAGAACTCGTCGATCTGGCGGATCGCGGCGATGAACTGGTCGAGATCCACCGGCTTGGTGACGTAGGCGTTGGCGTGCAGCTTGTAGCTGCGCAGGATGTCCTCCTCGGCCGCCGAGGTGGTGAGCACCACCACGGGGATGTGGGTCAGCTCCGGGTCGGCCTTGATCTTCTCCAGCACCTGCCTGCCGTCGTATTTCGGCAGGTTCAGGTCCAGCAGGATCAGGTCCGGCCGCGGCGCGTCGGCGTGGGCGCCGGTGCGGTAGAGGAACTCCAGCGCCTCCTCCCCGTCGCGCACCACGTGCAGGGTGTTGCCGATCTTGTTGTCCTCGAAGGCTTCCCGGGTCATCAGTTCGTCGCCGGGATCGTCCTCGACGAGCAGGATGTCGATCGGCTGGCCGGGGTCGGTCATGCGATGGCCTCTTTCTGGGCGGTGCGGGTGGGCAGGGCGGGCGCGTCGGCCCGGAGAGTGAAGCACAGGCGGGTGCCGTCGCGGTGGTCGGTGTCGATCCAGATCCGGCCGCCGTGGAATTCGATGATCTTCTTGCAGACGGCCAGGCCGATTCCGGTGCCCCCGTAGGCATCCCGGGAATGCAGGCGCTGGAAGATCACGAAGACCTTCTCCGCGAACTCGGGGGCGATACCGATGCCGTTGTCCGACACCGAGAACTCCCACTGCTGGTCGTCCTCGGCAGCGGGCGCCGCGGAGACAGTGATCACCGGTGCCAGGTCGGGGCTGCGGAACTTGATCGCGTTGCCGATGAGGTTCTGCCACAGCATGGTCAGCAGGGTCGGTTCGCCGACGAGCCGGGGCAGCGATTCGGGCCGGTCGATCTTCGCCCCGGATTCCTCGATGCTCGCCGACAGCGCCGAGAGCGCGTCGTCGAGGGTCCGGTCGAGCTCGACCGGTTCGGTGCCGTCGGACATGCGGCCCACCCGGGAGAAGGTGAGCAGGTCGTTGATGAGGATCTGCATGCGTTTGGCGCCGTCGACCGCGAAATCGATGTACTGCTTGCCGCGCTCGTCGAGCTTGTCGCCGTAGCGTTTGTCGAGCAGCTGACAGAACGAGGCGACCTTGCGCAGCGGCTCCTGCAGGTCGTGGGAGGCGACGTAGGCGAACTGCTCGAGCTCGGCGTTGGAGCGGCGCAGTTCCTCGGCCTGCTGCTGCAACGCCGCCTCCTGGACCCGGGTGGACGCGAGCTCGGCGACGATCTGGTGGCGCATGTACTCCACCGCCTCGCACACCTGGGCGATGTCGGACGGCCCGACCGCGGTGATGTGGGCGTCGAATTCGCCGGCGGCCACCCGCTGGGAGGAGTCGGTGAGGTAGCGCAACGGCGCGACGACCAGCCGCCGTACCAGGACGGTGAGCAGCACCCCGGTCAGCAGGAAGGCGGCCACGATGCCCGACAGCACGAGATTGCGTGTGGTGCGCGCCGATTCCAGCTGGGCGTTGGCCCGGTCGACAGCGGCGGTGAGATCGGTGTCCTGCGCGGCGAGACGGTCGCGCAGGGTGTCGAAGAGGGTCTTGCCGCGCACCGCGACCGCGGGGTCGGTGCGCACGGCCGTGTCGGCGAGTGCGGTGGTGGCGACCGGTTCGGCGTATTCGCCGCGCCACTGCTGGGCGGCGAGTTCCACGGCGGTGAGGTCGGCGAGCAGCTCGGGGTAGTCGGCGAGCAGTTCGCGCAGGCGAACGGCGGCACGGGCCTGGTCCTGTCTGCCCGTGGTGTAGGGCTCGAGGAACTGCGGGTCACCGGTGCTGGCGTAGCCGCGGATACCGGTCTCCTGGTTCACCAGCGCGTTCTCCAGCCGGGACGCCTCGGTGGCGGCAGGCATGGTCTGCGCGAGCAGCCGATCGGTGACCCGGCTGGTGTGCGCGATGACCTGCGCGCCCGCCGCGGCACCCACGATCACGGCGAAGATCATCAGCGCGAACACCAGCTGGAACCAGCCCTGCGCCGTCATCCGGCCGACCAGCCGGGAGGAACCGTCTTTCTTCGTGCGTGTCATCACTGTCTTCCCGTCTGGCGCCATCGCATGTAGAGCACGGCCACGTCGTCGTCCAGACCGCCTGCCGCGGCGGACAATTCCGCCACCCGCGCGATCACCGCGTCGACGAAGCTCTCCGGTTGCCCGGCCCGCAGCGTGCGGGCCGCGTCGAGCAGTCCGGCTTCGCCGAGCCGTTCGCTGCCGTCACCGATGCGGCCCTCGAACAGGCCGTCGGTGAACAGCATCAGCCCGGCGTCGGCGTCGAGGCTCACCTCGTGCGCGGGCCACTGCGCGTGACCGGGCACGAAACCGAGGGCGGGCCCGCCGGGGACCTCGATCCAGCCCACCTCCCGCGCACTGTGGCGCATCATGCCCGGGTGGCCCGCACGGCGGACCAGGACCTTGGCGGCGGCCGGGTCCAGCAGCAGGCTGGTGGCGGTGGCGAAGGTCTGTTCGTCGGCGCGTTCGGCGACCAGGACCTCCTCCAGCAGGTCCAGCTGTCTGGCTCCGGTGACGCCGCTGAGCACCAGTGTGCGCCAGGCCAGTCGCAGCGCGACCCCGGTCGCCGCGGCGTCGGGGCCGTGGCCGGAGACGTCACCGATGATCGCGTGGACCAGGCCGTCCGGGGCCTGCACCACGTCGTAGAAGTCGCCGCCGAGCAGGGAGTGGTCGCGGCCGGGGCGATAGCGGGAGACGACCTCGACCGCGTGGTCGGCACCCAGCAGGGGTGTCGGCAGCAGTCCGCGTTCGAGGCGGGCGTTCTCCTGGGCGCGCATCTGGCTGGCCTGCAGGGCGGCGCTGGTGCGTTCGGCCTGCTTGCGCTGGATGGCGTAGCGCACCGCGCGCCCGAACAGTTCCGCTTCCACCCGGCCCTTGACCAGGTAGTCCTGCGCGCCGGAGGCCAGCGCGGCCAGGCCGGTGTGCTCCTGGTCCAGGCCGGTCATCACCACGACGGCGACCTGGTCGTTGTCCGCGCGGATCCGGGCCAGCGCCTCGAGGCCGCTGGCGTCGGGCAGGTGCAGATCGAGCAGCACGCAGTCGGGAACCTCGGTGCGCAACCGTTCACCGGCCTCGGCCAGCGTGCGCACGCAGTCCAGCCGCAGGCGCGGGGTCAGGTCGGCGACCATCTCCTCGACCAGGACGGCGTCGCCGGGGTCGTCCTCGACCAGCAGGATGTGGAGCCTGCGGCGTGATCCGGGGGCGGTCTCGTCGGGGAAGAGATCCGCTTTCACCGCCTCCCACCTGATTCGGACAGCACGAATCCCACGGTGTGCACGACAGTCTCCGATCACTAGCGCCACAGCGCGACACTGACTCTGCCGGCCGGTTGCTGGACCGAGAGGGTGTGAGCATGGTATCCGATCACACGGGCCGTCACCGCGCCCGTCCCGCCGCCCGCGACTGCCACCACCACGGTGTCGCCACACGTAGGCACCCGGCCGAATCACCCGCCGGGCGAGCGGCATTCGACGGCGCGGTTCAGGTGGTGGCGAGAATGACCGGGCTGGAAGTCCTCCCGGCGCGCGAGTTCCCGGGTGCGCTCGGGGGTCAGCGCGCGCGGGCGGGTTCCTCTACGGGGGTGGGTGTGTCCGGGGTGCCGGCCGGGCGGCGGCCGGTGACGAGGAACAGCACGACCAGGGCGACGGCTAGCCAGACGTAGGTGTCGCCGACGAGGTGCTGCCACCAGTCCCAGGCGGTCTCGCGGTGTTCGCCGTCGGGCAGCAGGCTGTGCGGGCCGACGACGAAGACGAAGGCGACCACGGCCGAGGTGGCGTACCAGCCACGGGCGGCCGCGGCGGGCAGGGTGCGGGCCTGGCAGACCATGGCCAGCAGCGCGGGGGCGATCCAGACCCAGTGGTGCGACCAGGAGATCGGCGAGAGCAGCAGCGTGAACACCGCGTTGAGCGACAGGGCGATGGCGGGAGCGTCGGCGGCCTTGCGCATGGCCAGCACGACCAGGGCCAGCAGCAGGGCGCCGAAGAACAGCCACAGGGCGTCGAAGGGCAGGCCGGTGATCTGCAGGCGGGCCAGCACGGCCTGGATGGACTGGTTGGTGTGGAAGGCCGAGCCGCTGAGCCCGGAGACATTGCCCAGGCCGCCGAACCAGTAGCGGGTGGACTCGGTGGGCAGCAGCGCGAACGCGGCGATGGTGGCGATCGCGCCGGTGGCCGCGGCGGTGGCGGCGGCCTTGTAGTCCTTGCGGACGAGGAAGTAGAGGACGAACGCGGCCGGGGTGAGCTTGATGGCGGCGGCGAGGCCGATCAGCATGCCGCGCGGGTAGCGGGTCTTCGGGAGCAGGCAGTCGGTGGCGACCAGGACCATCAGCAGCAGGTTCACCTGGCCGAAGTCGATGGTCGAGCGCACCGGTTCCAGCACCATCGCTACCGGCAGCGCGCACGCGGTGACGAACAGCGCGGCCTGCAAGCTGGCGGGCTGGTAGCGGCGCGCGACCAGGTAGAGCGTCCAGGCCACGGCGGCGATCGAGGCCAGCACGTAGAGGATCTTGGCCGCGCCCCATGGCAGCAGCGCGAACGGGGCCAGGGCGATGGCCGCGAACGGGGGGTAGATGAACGGCAGTCCGATGCCCGCGGTGGTCTTGGGCAGCTGGCCGTACATGTCGGCACCGTCGCGCATCGCCTCGATGCCGAGGCGGTAGACCTGGAGATCGATGAAGCCGCCCGAATAGCCCTTGAACGGCCAGCCGGGGAGCTCGATGTAGATCACCGAGGCGATCGTGAGCAGCACCGGCACCAGCCACCATGCTCGGTTGATCGGGCGTGGGGTTCGCTGCTGCGCGGGGTGGGTGGTGTCACTACTCATCCGCGGCGACTATACCGACTCGCGTGCCTGGTCGCGGAACCGACCGGGGCCGACGGTGACGGGCGCGATAGCCACGCGGATGCCGAATCACCTCGTCACGGCGGGGATCACCGGGTCGACCGCCGGATTCGCGCGATGCCGCTCAGTCGCCGCGGTTGTAGCGGACCAGCGCGGCGGCCAGCGCGGCGACATCGGCGTCGGTCCACTCGGCGAATCGGTCGGTGAAGGCCTCGCGGCGACGGCGTTCGGCGGCGACGGCCACCGCGCGACCCGCCTCGGTGGCGCGCAGCAGATGGTTGCGCCGGTTGCCGGGGTCGACCTCGCGCGCGAGGTAGCCCTGCTTCTCCAGGGCGCTCACCTGCCTGCTGACGGTCGACTTGTCGAGCAGGAACTGTTCGGCGAGGTCGGTGGCCTGGCAGCCGCCGCGCTCGAGGACGAGGTCGAGGATGCTGTAGGCCACCAGGCTCAGCTCGGGGTGCAGTTCGGCGGCACGGCCGCGGGCGCGGCGGGCGAAGGCGGTGAGCTCTCGCTGGATGGTGTCCACATCGGCGGCCCTTGTGTCTCGCGCACTCATAGTTGTATCCTACAACAATCTATAGTTGCATTTACCAACTGTTTGGAGAACCTCGTCGATGACTCGCACCCAGTTCCGGCATCTGGCCGGGCACCTGCTGACGCCGCTGCTGATGTGCCTCGGGATGGCCTTCGCCTATCTCGGCGCCTTCCACCAGCCCACGCCGAACCATCTGGAACTGGCCGTCGTCGGTGACTCGCCGCAGGCGATGGTGCTGGCGCAGACGATGAAGGACAGGGGCGGGGCCGGGCTCGATGTCGTCACGGTGCCCGACAAGGCGGCGGCGATCGACAAGCTGCACGAGCGCGAACTCATCGGCGCCTATATCCCCGACGCGACCCGGCCGGAGCTGCTGGTTGCCACGGCGGGCTCGGACACCACCGCGATGGCCGCCGAGCTCGCCTTCCGGCAGGTCTCCGATCATCAGGGCGTGCCGCTGGTGGTCACCGACGTGACGGCCAAGGCCGACGGCGACCCGTCGGGGCAGGGGCTGTTCTTCCTGCTGGTCGCGTTGAGTGTGGGCGCCTACGGCAGTGTCGCGGTGATCGGCGCGGCGGGCGCGACGCTGCGGATGCGGGTGCGCGCCGCGGTGGGCGTGGTGACGGCGCTGGTGGTCAGCCTGATCGGGGTCGTGGTGGCCGCGGGGGTCTTCGACGTGATCGACCACGGGTACGCGGCGGTGTTCGGCTTCGCCTGGCTCTACACCAGCGGGATCATCCTGATCGGCATCGGGCTGCACACCTTCCTGAAGCGCTGGACCACACTCGCGCTCATCACGCTGTTCGTGATGCTGAACTTCACCACCTCCGGCGGGGTGTACGGGCCGCAACTGCAGAACGGCTTCTTCGGTGCGCTGCACTCGTTCTGGAACGGCGCCGGTTTCGTGGAGGGGCTGCGCAATCTGCTCTACTTCGACGGCGGCGCGGGCTACGGCGCGCGGCTGCTCGGGCTGTTCGGCTGGCTGGCCGTCGGCGTGGCGCTGGTGCTGATCGCGGGGCGGCACGAGGCGCGGGTGGCGCCGAGGCCGGTCGCGCCCGCCGCGGTCGAGGAGGAGATCGGCGAGTCGGTCGCGGTCTGACCCCGGCCCGATCGGTCCGGCTACGTCCTGGCGAATCCCGCTGCCACGCGCCGGATCCGGCACCCACAGCAGGTCAGCGGGCCGCCACGACGTTGTCGCGAATCACTCGCGGTGCCGCGCGGACCCGGGTACGGTATAGCGCGCAACCGCGGACCGGACCGGTGCCGCGAGGGGGTTCGTCAGGCGGAAAGGGTGGGCTGCACCGATGAATGATCC
Organism: Nocardia sp. NPDC056064; assembly: GCF_042266925.1. Classification (NCBI taxonomy): domain Bacteria; kingdom Bacillati; phylum Actinomycetota; class Actinomycetes; order Mycobacteriales; family Nocardiaceae; genus Nocardia; species Nocardia sp. NPDC056064. The sequence goes on from NZ_JBHJWO010000001.1 coordinate 1,056,393, forward strand.
CGGCGCGCGACATCCGCTCGATCCACTGCCACTCGAACAGCGCTACACCGGCGCCGACCCGATCGACTGGTGTGGCGCGGCGGTGTATCCGATGTACGCCGAGGCGCTGCCGTCCGGAACCACGGCGGTGCGGCTGCGGGCGCTGTCGGTGATGCCGCCCGCGGAGGTCTCCGGGCTCGGGCTGGGCCTGAGCGTGCAGGACGGGCATGTGCGGCACAACGGGAAATCCCTGGCGGGCGTGGACATCTGGGCCGACGCGCTCACCGAGGGCGTGGACATCGAGGTGACCGCCGACGCCCCCGACGCGCTGTTCACCCTCACCCCGGTATGGGTGGCGGGCGAGGGCGGGCAGCAGTCCTGGACCGGCAACTACGGCATGGTCGTCGACCTGCTGCCCGACGGCGGGTCCACGCTGTGGTGCAGCACCGGGCCGGGCACGCCGGATTTCAACGAACTCGTCGTGGAACTCACCACGGTCGCCGCGGCCGACCCGCCCACGCTCGAGCAGCCGCCGCCGATCTCGACCGCTCCCCCGCCCCCGCCGGATCAGCCCGGTTTCGGGCGGGCGCTGCACGATCTCGGCACCGCCATGCACGACCGCGGCGAACACGACTCGGCCCGCCTGCTGTGGACCCAGGCCGCCAGGGCCGGGCACAGCGCCGCCGCCTACGATCTCGGCGTGCTGGCCCTGCGCGCGGGCGACCGCGCCGCCGCCGAACGATGGTGGAAGGCCGCGGCCCCCGACGATCCGCGGGCCACGGCCTCCCTGTCCGAGCTGTCCGGGCTACCCCGGATCCTCTAGCGCACCTGCCCCGCCAGCCCCGGCGCGTACTCACGCACCGGCGTGAAATCCCGGGCCGCGATGTGCCGGGGACGCGGCTGCGGCGCCGCGAACGGCTCCTCCAGCGCGTTCTCGACACTGTTGAACACCAGGAAGATGTTCGACCGCGGATAGGGCGTGATGTTGTTCGACGACCCGTGCATCACATTCGAATCGAACAGCAGCGCCGACCCGGCCTTGCCGGTGAACTGCGTGATGCCGTAGCGGGCGGCCAGGAAGGTGATGTCGTCGGTGGTCGGCACGCCGATCCGCTGCTGCTTCAACGACTCCCGGTAGTGCCCGTCGGGTGTCTCACCCAGGCACGGCACGAAGGTGCGGTGCGAACCGGGCATGACCATCAGGCTGCCGTTGAACGGGTAGTTGTCGGTCAACGCGATCGACAGACTCACCGCCCGCGGCGCGGGCATCCCGTCCTCGGCGTGCCAGGTCTCGAAATCGGAATGCCAGCCGAAACCGTTGCCCCCGAAGCCGGGCATGTAGTTCACCCGGCTCTGGTGCAGGTACACCGCCGAACCCAGGATCTCCTCGGCCAGGCCGACGACCCGTGATTCGGCCAGCAGCCCGGCGATGGGCTTGCTGAGCTGATGCACCTGGAACACCGAACGCACCTGTCCGCTGCCGGATTCGGTGATCACCCGCTCGTCGCCGTAGAGCAGCGGATCGGCCGCGAGATGGCCGATCTCGGCGCCGAAGGCGGCCACCTCTTCCGGACTGAGCAGCGCGGGGATCGTCGCGAAACCGTTCGCGTCGAAGCCGGCCAGCTCCGGCGAGGTGACCCGCCCCCACACCGTCAGATCGGTGCGCTCGACATGGGGGGCGGGCTCGGCCAACCGGGTGGGGTAACGGTCGAGCCGGTCAGACACGGGCATCCTCCTCGACGATCAGCGGATACACCCCGTTCTCATCGTGTACCTCGCGGCCGGTGACCGGCGGATTGAACACACACAGCATCCGCAGGCGGGTGCGGGCGGTGACCTGATGACGTTCGTTGCCGTCGAGCAGGTACATCGAGCCGGGGCCCAGCTGGTAGACCTGCTGGTTGTCGAGATCGAGCAGACTTCCCTCGCCCTCGACCAGCCAGACGGCCTCCACATGGTTCTGGTAGTGGAACTCGTGGACGGTGCCTTCCTCGATGGTGGTCTCGTGGAAGGAGAAACCGACCCGGTCACCGGCCAGCACGATGCGCTTGCTGCGCCAGCCGGGACCTGCCACATCGCGTTCGGTGCCGGTGATATCGGCAGTGGTGCGCACGATCATGCGGCACCCCCACACACGGTGTCGATCGAGGAGGTCAGCACGGACAACCCCTTGTCGAGTTCGTCGCTGCGCAGCGTCAGCGGGGGCAGCAGCTTCACCACCTCGTCCATCGAACCCGAGGTCTCCACCAGCAGGCCCTGCTCGAAGGCGGTGCGGCACACCTTGGCCGCCTGCGACGGGTCGTCGAAGACGATGCCGTGCACCATGCCGCGGCCACGGGTGGACACGCCCTCGTGCCGGTCGGCGACCGCCGACAAGGTGCGCGCCACGTAGTCGCCGTTGGCGGCGGTCTGCTGGGCCAGCTTGTCGTCGGACCAGTACTCGCGCAGCGCGGCGGTGGCGGTGACGAAGGCCGGGTTGTTGCCGCGGAAGGTGCCGTTGTGCTCGCCCGGGGCCCACTGGTCGTGCTCGGGCTTGAGCAGCACCAGCGCCATCGGCAGGCCGTAGCCGCCGATCGACTTGGACAGCGTCACGATGTCGGGGGTGATGCCGGCGATCTCGAAGGAGAAGAACGGACCGGTGCGGCCGCAGCCCATCTGCACGTCGTCGACGATGAGCAGGATGTCGCGCGCGGCGCACAGCCCGGCCAGGTGACGCAGCCATTCGGCACGGGCCAGGTTGACGCCACCCTCACCCTGCACGGTCTCCACGATCACCGCGGCGGGGCGGTCGAAACCCGAGGAGCTGTCGTCGAGGACGCGCTGCATCCAGCCGAAGTCCTCGATGGTGTTGTCGAAGTAGCCGTCGTAGGGCATCGGGGTGGCGTGCTCGAGCGGCACCCCGGCCCCGGCACGCTTGGCGGCGTTACCGGTGACCGACAGCGCGCCCAGGGTCATGCCGTGGAAGGCATTGGTGAAGCTGAGCACGGTCTTGCGGCCGGTGACCTTGCGGGCCAGCTTGAGCGCGGCCTCCACGGCGTTCGCGCCGGTCGGGCCGGGGAACTGCACCTTGTAGTCGAGACCGCGCGGCGAGAGCAGGGTGTCGCGGATGGTCTCGAGCAGCTCCCGTTTGGCCACGGTCGACATGTCCAGGCCGTGGGTGATGCCGTCTTTGGCGATGTAGTCGATCAACGCGCGCTTGAGAATCGGGTTGTTGTGCCCGTAGTTCAGCGCGCCCGCGCCGGCGAAGAAATCGAGGTATTCGCGCCCCTGCTCGTCGCGCAGCCAGGCGCCCTGGGCGGAGGTGAAGACGGACGGCCAGTCACGGCAGTATCCGCGCACATTCGATTCCATGGCCTCGAAAATGCTGGTGTCGGTGGTCGTGATCATCGTCGTTCCTCCTGGCGCTGAACAGGTGAGATGACATACAGCTGTTCGGCCTCGTGTGAATCGGGAAAATCGTTCTCTTCGAACAGGGAGTCGACGCGCAATTGCGCGCCGCGCTCCCGGGCCACCGCGGAGAACAACGCCTGTGAGGCGGTGTTTCCGGGTGAGATCGTGGTTTCCAGCGTGGTGATTCCGGCATCGGCCACCGAATCGAGCAATGCGTGCAGGATTCTCGCGGCCAGGCCGCGTCCACGGAATTCCGCGTCGACCGCGATCTGCCAGACGAACAGGGTGTCCGGGGATTCGGGCCGCACGTAGCCGATGACGAATCCGGCGGCGTGACCGTCGATTTCGGCGATCAGGGAGCTGGCCGAGAAATCGCGACACCACAGGAGATAGGCGTAGCTGGAATTGACGTCGAGCACCTGTGAATCGCGGGCGATCCGCCACAACTGGGCTCCGTCACCCAGCCGCGGCGTGCGCAATATCGTTTCCGAACCGCGCTCCGCCGGGTTGGCCGTGGGCTCGAGGGACATGGTGGACGTTGGCATATATCTAACATGTCCATTCGACTTTGCGGTCTTTGTGTCGAGCTCTTTGCGGTTGTATGACGAATCGTTTACTGCGACTGCACGTCGAGGCGATAGCCCAGGCCACGCACGGTGACGACGATGCGCGGATCCGAGGGATCGCGTTCGATTTTGGTGCGCAGTCGGCGCACGTGGACATCGACGATGCGTTCGTCGCCGAAGAATCCTTGATCCCAGACTCTTTCGAGCAGTACGGATCGGCTGAGCACACGCCCCGGGGTCTCGGCCAATTCGCACAGCAACCGGAATTCGGTGACCGTGAGGTGGATCTCCTCGTCGCCGCGGCGGACCGCGCCCGCGTCGGTGGCGAGCACCAGCGGGGCGGCCGGGTCGGCGTCGAGCACGGCCTCGGGCGTCGCGTCGCGATCGGCGGTGATCCTGGCCCGGCGCCGCAACGCGCGCATCCGGGCGGTGATCTCCTTGATCTCGAACGGCTTGCTGACGAAGTCGTCGGCACCCGCTTCCAGGGCCGCCACGACGTCGTGGGTGTCGTAGCGGGTGCTGATCACGATGATCGGCACGTCGTGGTCGCGCCGGATCTCCCGGATGCAGTCGAAGCCGTCGGTCTCGCCGCGCATCAGGTCCACGATCATCAGGTCCGGCGGCCCGTCGTTGCGGAGCCGGTCGAGGGCGTCGGCCGGGATGCCGGCCTCGGCGACGGCATAGCCCTCGTCTTCCATCGCGCGGCGTAGGCTCCCGCGCATCTGGACGTCGTCGTCCACGATCATCAGGTTCGCGCTCATGCCCGCACCCCGCTCTCGCGCGGCGCGACCATCGATCGCTCAGTTCGCTCGCTCATGTGCACATCCTTTGCTGACACGCCGGGGTGTGCGCCGGTTCGGTAGGGAATTCGCGTCCCCGATCCGACACGACATCCCGCCTTCGAGCTTGTTACCAATCTGTGATTTACCCAGACCGGGCACGGCGTAAACCCCTCGTAACAATCACGCCGCTCACCAGGCGGTTCGACACGCCGCGACACGCAGGGCGCCGGTGGCATAGTCGAGGAGTGACACCCACCTACGACGACATCACCGCGGCCGCGGCCCGGATCGACGGACTGGTCCGTCCGGTCACCGTCGCACCGGCCGGTCCCGGGCCGGATCCGCTGTGGTTCGCGCTGGAATTCCTGCAGTTCACCGGCAGTTTCAAGGCACGCGGCGCGCAGAACTTCGTACGCGCGCACGCGGCGGCGGGCACGCTGCCCGACGCCGGTGTGACGATCGCCTCCGGCGGCAACGCGGGGCTGGCGTGTGCCTGGGCGGCCCGCGCGGCCGGGGTGCCGGCGACGGTGTTCCTGCCCGAGACTGCGCCGCCGGTGAAAATCGGTCGACTTCGTGACTACGGCGCCGAGGTACGACTGATCGGTCCGGAATACAAGCAGGCCCTGGCGGCGTGCCAGGAGTTCGCCGCGAGTACCGGCGCGCTGGCCGCGCACGCCTACGACCATCCGCTCATCGCCGCCGGGGCGGGCACCTTGCTGCGCGAGATCACCGCCCGGATTCCCGATCTGGACACGGTCCTGGTCGCGGTCGGGGGCGGCGGATTGTTCACCGGGACCGCGGTCGCGGCCCGGCACGCCGGGGTGCGCACGATCGCGGTGGAACCGGCCGGGTGCTCGTCGCTGCACGCCGCGCTCGCCGCGGGACGGCCGGTCCAGGTCAGCGTGGACTCGATCGCCGCCGATTCCCTGGGCGCGCCGAACGTGTCGGCCATGGCGCTGGCCGCCGCGCAGCAGGGCGATGTGCGCTCGGTCCTCGTCGACGACGACACGATCCGCGCCGCGCGCGGGCAGCTGTGGGCCGAGCACCGGATCGCGGTCGAGCACGGCGCGGCCACCGCGCTGGCCGCCCTGCTCGACACCGGCTCGGGCCCGGTCTACCGGCCGGAGCCGGGGGAACGGGTGTGCGTCATCCTGTGCGGCGCCAACACCGATCCCGCCGACCTGGCCGGGTAGGCGCGCAGGTCAGCGCACCAGGGCGTTCTTGGTCGCGTAGTTGGTCATCACATTGTTGAGACCGCGCATCGCCAGGGTGTAGCCGTAGGGGAAGTAGCGCTGGCCCCAGTGCGCGAACTGGATGTCGCGGGAGGTGTAGACGAAGTAGCGGTTGCGTTCGACGCCCTTGACCACCGCGGTGGCGGCCTGGTCGGGCGTGACGGCGTGGCGCAGGAACAGCTTCATGGCCTTGTGCAGGGCCTCGGAGTCGCGGTCGACCCCGGCGATGTCGAGGCTGTCGACCATGGGGGTGGCCATGGCGCCGGGGCACACCAGGCTGACCCCGATCTTGTGGCGGCGCAGATCGAAGCGCAGCACCTCCGAGACGCCGCGCAGCCCGAACTTGGTCGCGCTGTAGGGCGCGTGCCAGGGCAGGCCGAACAGCCCGGCCGCCGAGGACACGTTCACGATGTGCCCGCCGCGGCCCGCCTCGATCATCGGCGGCACGAACTCCTCGATGACGTGGATGGGGCCCATCAGGTTGATGTCGACCGTGCGGCGCCACTGCTGGTGGCTGAGCTTGTCGACGGTGCCCCAGGTGGCGATGCCGGCCACGTTCATCACGATGTCGACCCGGCCGACGGCCTCGAAGGTGTGCGCGGCCAGGCCGACGACGGCGGCGTGGTCGCTGACATCGGCGGCGTGGGCCAGGTGCACGGTGGCGCCCTGGGCGCGCAGCTCGGCGGCGGTCGCGGCGAGGGTGTCCTCGGTGATGTCGGTGAGCACGAGGTCAGCGCCCTTGGCGGCGGCCGCGAACGCGGTGGCGCGCCCGAGGCCGCTGGCCGCGCCGGTGATCAGGCAGGTCTTCCCGTCGAACTTCGTCATGATCTCCAGACCCTACGGTTCGGTGAACAGATACGTCTATGGTTCGGCGCTGATCGCGATGGTCGTCCAGCCGCCGACATGGATCCGGCTGCCGTCGCGCACGGCGACCGCCACCTGCGCCACGATCGGCGTCTCGGCGCCGTCGAGGCTGGTGCCGTTGGTCGATCCCAGATCGGTGACGGTGAGCGCGCCGGTCTCGTCCACCCGGATCATCGCATGCGCGCGCGAGACCCCGAGGTCGGCCGGGGCGATGCCGAGGTCGATCTCGGGGACGATGCCCTGCGAGGTCGAGCGCTTGCCGATCAGGATCTGGCTGCCGCGCAACTCGATCCGGCGCTCCGGGTAGGTCTCGGGGAAGGCGACGCGTTCGGCGTCGGGGCCCTTGCGCGCCTGCACCCTGGTGTAGAACTCGCGGTCGGCGAAGACGCGGGCGACCCAGCGGGTCCCCGCGGGCGCTCGCTCGCCGGGGCCGGTGGCGTCGCCGGGCCTGCCCGCGGCCGGGGCGGCGGGCAGGGCCGAATCGTGTCCGCACACCTCGCAGAACCGGCCGCTGGTCGGCGTCGCGCACGAGGGGCACAGCCGCAACGCGGCGGCGGGATCGGGGGTCGGGCCGCCGGTCAGCGCCGAACCGCAGACATCGCAGTAGTCGATGGCCCGCGACTGGTGCCCGTCCGCGCACACCGGCATGTCAGCCTCCCTCCGGGCGCACCCGTGCCGTCTTGGTCGAGCGGATGTCGAGCGCGAGTTCGTCGGCCGCGGCGACCTGACCGCGCAGTTTCACCGTGCCGTCGCGGTCGTCGACCTCCACCACTCCGCGCAGCAGCTTGGCGGTGGACTCGTGCCCGGAGGCCGCGGCCAGCTCCACCGCCCGGCGCAGCTTGGCCGTGGCGGTGGACAGATCACCGCTGCGCCGCGCGGCCAGACCTTCCCGCACGGCCTGGGCCAGCTCGACCTGACCGGTGTAGTGCGCGACCCGTGTGCTTATCCGGGTCGAGAGCGTGGTGTCGGTGGTCCACACCGCGCGTACCAGGCCCTGGCCGAGCACCTCGGCACCGGCCAGCACGGTCAGGCGCGCGGCCAGCTTCTCGCGACCCGGCGCGGCCGGTTCCAGCTCGATCCGCAGGTGGTATTCGCGTTCCTCGGCCGCCCACGACGACAGCGGGTACTCCCCCACCTGCGCGCCGGTGTCGGTGCGCCGGGCGGTGAGGTCCTCGAGCACCGGGGCGACCTGCTTGACCATCCGCACCCGTGCGCCCGCCGGTGTCCACACCCGCAGGGTGAGCTCGGGGATCACCCGGGCCGTCGAGGAGCGCATCATGGCCGCGAAATCGCGGGCCAGATCCTTCGGGTCGGCGACCATGTCGGCGTCGCCGGACAACTTCGAGGAGATGGTGTGCAGATCGGCCGCGGCCCAGTCGGCGCCCACACCGCGGCAGTCACAGACGAAAAGCCCTTCGGCGCGGTCGAGTTCGGTCGCCAGCTGCTGGGGCGTCTCGTGCTCGTTCTTGCCGTCGGTGAGCAGGATCGCGTGCGCCTGGGCACCGGGGTGTGCGGCGGCGACCTGGCGGGCCAGGGCCAGCCAGGAACCCATGGCGGTGCCGCCGTCGGGACGCAGCGTGCCCAGCGCCGTGCGCGCCGCGCCGCGATGGGCGCGATCGGCGGGCGCGGACAGGCGGCCGTCGGCCGGATAGATCAGCCGGGCGGCCTCGGTGCCCTCGATGATCGCGAAGGCGGTGCCGTCCGGGATCTCGTCGATCGCGGTGCGGGTGGCGGCGCGCGCGTGCTCGAACTTCTGCTTGTTGCCCATCGAGCCCGAGCAGTCGATGATCAGGATCTCCAGCCGCGGCGGCGGGGTGGCGACGGCGGCCAGCTCGGGACCCGTGGTCACCGTCAGCACCGCGTCGACCACGTTCGCGCCCTCGGCGAGGAACTCGTTCTGGTCGACGGCGATCGAGATCCCCGCGGTCTCTGCCGAACTCATAGCGCTCCCGGAGCCGGTGCCGCCACGCCCGGGACCGGTACCGGGGCGAGCGCGACGGTGATGTTGTCGCTGCCACCGCTGTTCAGCGCGAAGTCGGCCAGCGCGCGGGCCGCGGCCTGCGGTGAGGTCTCCACGGTGAACCCGGCCAGCGCGACCGCGTCGGGCAGGTAGTTCCACAGGCCGTCGCTGCACAGCAGCAGGGTGCCGGGTTCGGTGACGGTCATGCGCTGCAGGCAGTTGCCCGACCACGGTGTCTCACTGCCGTCGGCGCCGAGCCAGCGCAGCAGTGTGTGGGCGCGCGGGTCGTGCATCGCGGCCTCTTCGTCCATCGCGCCCGCGTCGACGAGGGCTTGGGCCCACGAGTCGTCGACGCTGAGCCTGCGCGAGGCGGTCGGATCGCCCGCGGCCAGCCAGAAGGCCCGGCTGTCACCGACATTGGCGACGGTGATCTCGGTGCCCGTCGGGGTGTCGCGCACGATCGCCGAGACGTAGGTGCACGACGGCGCGTACTCGGCGGTGCGGGACATGCCGCGCACGGCGGCGGTGGCCGTGGCCAGCCCGGCCATCACGCTGTCGGTGTCGGAGCGGCCGTCGGCCAGCGCGGCCAGGGCCGCGTCCACACCGGTGCGGGCCGCGGTGCCGGAGGCGGCCTGCGGGTCCTGCGAGGTGGAGACGCCGTCGCTGACCACGATCACCCGGATGCCGTCGCCCTCGCGCACGGCCGCGGCGACCGCGTCCTCGTTGCGGGAGTGGCTGATCCCGCGATCGGTGAGCAGGTAGACCGCGCCCAGGTCGTCCTCGAATCGGTCGGGCATCGGTTTGGGGCTGCCGCACTGCACGCACAGCCCGCTCTCGTAGCGCCGTTCCCCACAGGTCGAGCACTGGGGCACCGCGACCGGATCGTGCACGGGGATGGCGACTTTGCGCACCCCGAGCTCCCGGCCGCAGCCCTCACAGAAGCGGTGTCCCGCCCTGGCCGACCCCCCACAGTCCGGACAGCCCGGCGCGTTCACAGCGTGGTCCTGGGCCGCACCGCGTTCGCCCGGTCCACCAGATGGAACCGGGTCCACATGTCCTCGGCGTCGCGCGCCAGTGTCCGCAAGCATCGTTCCAACCCCGTCCGCACTCCCTGCTCGGTGAATTCCACGTCCAACAGCTTGCCTGGTGCCTGCGGCCGTTGCCCAGACCGGAGCCAGGTCAGCGCCGCGTCCAGCACAGCCATCCGTACCTGCGCGGCCCGCTTGCGCGAGTCCAGCCGCAGATCCTCGACCCGCTGCCCCGCCTCGCGCAGCAGCGTCTCGTCCAGCTCCCCCGGATCGCGGTCGGCCAGCAAGTTTTCCACGGCCGCCACCCGCGCCTCGGTGAACATCGCCGAGGACCGCTCGACCTGGTCGAGCACTGTCACCGCGCCGGGGCGCTCGCCCAGTGCGCGGCGCAGCCGGGCCGCGCCGAACGCCGCCGCGAGGTAGGTGTGGTCGGTGCGCCAGACCAGATCGTAGAGCGCCAGCGCGCGGCGCAGGCCCGCTTCGTCGATCGTGTCCGGCTCGCCGGCGCGCGCCTCGAGTTCGAGGGCGGCGGCCAGTGCCAGTTTGGGGGCCGCTTCGCCGGGCAGCGCCGCGTAGACGGAGGCGAAGTCCTGGGCGGCGGTGGTGTGGTCGCCGGTCAGCAGGGCGGCTTGGGCCCGGTACCAGACCGGCCGCCAGTCGAATTCCAGGTCGGGGCCGAGGGCGTCGAGGCGGGCCAGCGCGGCGGCGGTGTCGCCTGCCTCCAGCTCGGCGCGGACCAGGCGCAGCGGGATGTCGGTCGACTCCCCGGTGCCGGTGACCACCGCGCGCAGTCCGGCCGTGAGCGCCTGCTCGAGTTCGGCGGGGGTGGCGTCGTCGGTGGTGGCCAGCAGCGCGGCGCCGCTGTCACCCGGGTCGACCAGCGGGGCGGGCAGACCGGCCACCAGCGCGGCGGGTTCGGGTGTGGCGCTGTCGATCCCGAAGACGGCGCGGGCCGGGCCGAACGCGCTCGACATGCCGGGCCGCGGGATGCCGTCGCCGGTGGCGAGGACTTCGCGCAGCACGCCGGTGAGCTGATCGGCCATCTCGCTCATGGAGGCGAAGCGGTGCAGCGGGTCCGGGTCGGTGGCGCGCAGCAGGAACCGGTGCAGCGAATCGTGTTCGGCCAGCAGCGGTTCGGTCTCGGGGGTCGGCAGGGGTCCGAGGCGGCCGTCGACCGACGGCACCCGCATCATGAGTACGGCCAGGGTGCGGCCCGCGGTGTAGATCTCGGTCGCCACCGTGGGGCCGGTCTCGGCGATCTCGGGGGCCTGGTAGCCGAGGGTGCCGTAGATGGGGCTGGTGGTGTCGTCCATGGCGATGACGGCGCCGAGGTCGATCAGCTCGAGGCGTTCCTCGGTCTGCATCACGTTGTCGGGCTTGAAATCACAGTAGGCCCAGCCGCGCGCGTGCAGATAGCCCAGGGCGGGCAGCATCTCCAGCACGTAGGCGATGGCCTGGGCGGGCGGCAGGAAGGTCTGGGTCGCGGCGCGGTGGGCGCGCAGGATCTGTTTGAGCGAGGTGCCGCCGACGTAGGCCATGACGATGTAGCCGACCGGGTCGCCCGCGGCGTCGATGTGCTCGGTGAAGTTGTGGATCTTGACGATATTGGGATGGTCGACCTCGGCGAGGAAGCGGCGTTCGGCCAGCGCCGCGGCCAGCGCGTCGGGGTCACCGGTGTCGATGAGGCCCTTGAGCACCACCCACCGCCGGTTGACGCGATGGTCGGTGGCCAGGTAGATCCAGCCGAGCCCGCCGTGGGCGAGGGCACCGGCCACCTCGTACTGGCCGCCGACCAGATCGCCTGCGCGCAACCGCGGGACGAACGAGTAGCGGGTGCCGCAGTGCGGGCAGAATCCGGCGGTGCGCCCGGCGACGCCGTCGTGGCCGCGCCCGACCGGCTTGTCGCACTTGCCGCAGTAGCGGTCCGATTCGGGGACCTGCGGGTCGGTGAGCACGGCGGTGGCGGGGTCCACGCGCGGCACCGGGGGCACTTCGACGAGTCCGGCGCCGAGTCTGCCGCGCGCGGCCGAGCGGGCCGAGCCGCTGCGGGTGCGCACCGAGCGGCTCGAGGTGCGGCCGCGTTCGCTGATGGTGGGTGCCGAGGGGCTGTACACGGTGCCGGTGGGCGCGGCGGCGGTGCCGCCCGACGCAGTGCCGGTGCCGGTCGGCAGGGGCCCGGCGGCGGTCGGGGCGGTGCCGCAGATCTCGCAGTAGCCGTCGGCGATCGTTCCGGCACAGCCGGGTTCGGCGCAGGTGCCCGGCGCGCGGGCCGGGGTGACGGGAGCACCGGCGCGGGGCTGGGCGGTGGTGCGTGAGCGCGGGGGTACCTCGGCGGCCGGGGCCGCGCTCGCCACGGGTGCGGTGCCGCAGACGGCGCAGTAGCCGTCCTCCACGGCGCCCCCGCACCCGGGTTCACTACATGTCATGCTCTCCGCCCCGCTTTCTCCCCGATGATCGAACGATAGTCGGCGACCGCGCGGGTGACCGCAGCGAGATCGCACGGACGCCGCCCGAGCAGCCCGTCCGCGATCCGGTCGGCGGCGAGCACATCGCGATCCTCGCTCAGACCCAGCCGGTCCGCCTTGGCGCGGTAGGCGGTGAGCCTACCGCGCAGTTCGGCCCGGCGGTCGAGCAGTCCGTCGGCCAATTCCGCTCGCCGCGTGGCGATTTCACGCGCGTGCCGAACGCGGGCGCGCAGCGCGAGCAGGTGTTCGACGGTCGGCCGGGTGGGCGCGGTGCCGAGGGTGTCCAGTTCGCCGGACAGGCGCTCCACCGGTTCGCCGCCCGCCGGGATCTCGGCGGTGGCGATCCGGTGCTCGGCGCGGCGCGCGGCGTCGGCGGCGCGGCGCTGGAGGGCGTCGAGGGCGGACAGGTCTTCGCGCAGCGCGGCGAGCGCGGCGGGCAGGTCGGCCGCGACGGCGAGATGGTCGGCGTGCCGCACGGTTTCGGTGTCGACCAGGGCAGTGAGCGCGGCCAGTTCGGCAGTGACCTCGCCCGGGCCGAAACCGAGCGGATCGGTGCCCGCCCGGCGCAGCAGCGCCGCGAGCGGTTCGGCGGCGGCGTCGAGGGCGCCGTGCGCCTGTTCGACGCGCTGTTGCAGCGGGGCCACCACGCCGATGACCTGCCGGTCCACGGCCTCGACCGCTTCGGCGAACGGGACGACGAAGGCGAACGCGGCGCGCATGCGGTCCAGGCAGTCCGCGATGCCGACGGTGACCACGGTTTCGCTCGGGCCGGTGAGCCCGCGCTGAGCCAGCGGAATCGGGACCCGGTCGATCTCGTGGGGGCGCCCGCGCAGCAGCAGGGTCAGCCGTGCCCTGGCGCGCTCGTCGAGCCGGGCCCGCCCCGCGCGGACGGTCTCGGCCTCGGTGAGGATGGCGCGCACCCGGCCCAGGTCCTCCCACAGCGCCGCCAGCGCCCGTTCCACCGGCGCCCAGCGGCGCGCGGTCTCCCCGGCGGGCGGGTAGCGGCGCACCAGCACCAGTCCGGGATGCCGGTCCAGTTCCAGCAGGGTGCTCGTCACCGTGGCCAGTTCGGCGGTGCGGGCGGACAGTTCACGATCGATCTCGGCGGTACCGAGTATCGGCGAGGTCATCCGACGTACCGGGGTGCGGGCGGCCCGGGCGAGGGGCCGAGCGCGGCCAGATGCTGCTGGTAGATGCGCTGCCAGGTGCCGTCGGCGCGGGCCCGGTCGAGCACGCCGTTGACGAAGCGCACCAGGTCGTCGTCGCCCTTGGGCACGCCGACCGCGTAGGCGCCGGTGCCGATCGACTCCCCCACGATCGCCAGATTGTGGTCCTGGGCCACCAGTCCCGCGACGATCGGTTCGTCACCGCTGATCGCGTCGACCGTGCCCTGCTGCAAGGCGACCAGGCAGTCGGTCCAGTTGGTCACCCCGAGTACCGACGGCGGTTTCGCCAGCGCGAACAGCGGGGCGGCCGCGGTGGTGCCCTTGGCCACGCACACCCGCTTGCCCGCCAGCGCAGCCGCGGAGTCGATCCCGGAGCCGCGCGGGGCGACGATCCGTTGCGCGGCCACGTAATAGGCGCTGGAGAAGCCGACCTCGCGACGCCGCTCGCAGGTGGCCGAGAAGGTGCGCACGATCATGTCGAGCTTCTGGTCCTGCAGCAGCGGGATGCGCTCGGCGGCTGTCACGGAACGGAATTCGATCCGGTCGGGGTCGCCGAACAGGTCGCGGGCGATCTCCCTGGCCAGGTCGATGTCGAAACCCTCGAGCCTGCCGGTGGCCGGATTGCGGAAACCGAACATGTAGGTGTTCTGGTCGACGCCGACCCGCAGCCGTCCGTTGGCCACGATCGCGGCCATGGTCGAGCCCGCGGGCATCGCCCCCGGACGGGGTTGCGCGCCGGGGGCGAGGGTGCCCTCGGTATCGCAGATGCCACCGCCCTGTTCCACCGGCGCGGAGGTGATCTCCTCGGCGCCGGGCAGCGGGGGCGCGACCGCGGTGGCGGCGATGACGGACGGGGCGGGCGCGTCACCACACCCGGTGGCCAGCACGGCGACGACGGCGAGGGCGGCCGCCAGCAGGGGACGTCGGATGTTCACAGGAACTCCTTGATCCGGGGCCACAGGCCGGTGATCACCGCGCCCGCCGCCGCCAGCAGCAGGGCCAGCGTGCCGAAGGGGCTCAGCGTCAACAGGGTTGCCGCGTCGTCGACGCCGTCGCGCAGATCGGTGCGGGCCTGGGCCAGCGCGCCGCGCAGTTCCTCGTCGAGGTGGGCGAAGCTGGTGGCCGAGCTGTCGGGGGCGGTGCCGATCGCCTGGGCGACCGCGCCCGCGTAGTCGGCCTTCTCGTAGGCGGTGCGCTGGGCGTTGTGGCCCGCGGTCCACTTCGTCAGGGCGCGATCGGCGGCGGAGTCGCCCGCACCCGCCTCGGTGAGGCGCTGGGCGAGCTCGGTGGTGTGGGTCTGGAACGCCTTCTCCGGGGCGGTGATGTCGCCGCGGGTGATGAGGGCGAGGGTTTCGTCGGTGCGGGCCTGCTGGGCGAGGATGCGCGCGCCCGCCAGGTGTTCGACCCGCGCGCCCGCGCCGTCGTCACCGGTGTCGAGCACCCGGGCGGCGGCGAGGGTGGCACCGGCGGTCCACAGCAGGGCCAGCAGCGTGGCCGCCGCGGCCAGCGCCACCCCGGCGTTGACGAGCCGGTTGGTGCGGCGCAGCAACAGCACCGAGCCCACCGCGCAGGCGAGCAGGACCAGCAGCAACAGCAGCACCCCGGTCCAGGGCAGCGCGCCGACGCGGTCCTGGTCGGCACGGACAGCCGCGAAGCGGGCCTCGGTGAGCTGTTCGGCCTGCGGCAGCAGGGAGGTCTGCATGAGGTCGGAGGCCTGCCGCAGATAGGCCGAGCCGACCGGGAAGCCCTGCCGGTTGTTGGCGCGGGCGGTCTCCACCAGGCCGGTGTAGGTCGGCAGGTCGGCGGCGATGCGCGCCACGATCGCCCGGCTCTGTGCGTCGGTGGCCCCGGCGGTCGCCTCGGCCAGTGCCGCGGCGGCGTCGGCCAGGGCCTGCTCGTAGGTGTCGCGCACCTGCGGGGATTCGATGCCGCCGGACAGGAACGCGGTGGCCGCACCCGCGTCGGCCGCCGACAGCGAGACGTAGAGGCTCTGCGCGGCGAAGGCCAGGGGCTCGGTGCGGTCGAGGACCTGATCGGTGCGCTCGATCTTCGCGTCGAGCTGCCCGCCGACGGTCGATCCGGCCAGCAGACAGGTGATCGTGGTGATCACGAGCACCGCGCCGACGACACCCGGTGTCGTCGCGGCGAAGCGCCGTATCCACTCCCAGACTCCCACACCGTCCTCCTTCGTTCTCCCCGGGCGGTGTCCCTCGCCCGCGATAGTACGGGAGACGCTGAAAGTTCGCCCACGGGAACAGAACCCACCGCGACACAGACGACGGGGCCCGGCACACGGTGGTGTGCCGGGCCCCGTCGGGGGTTTGCCCGGGTCAGGCGTTGGCGACCTTCTCGCCGGGTGCGACGGTGGTGCCGACCTTGCTGAACTGCAGCACGCCGTCGTCGACGGGCGCCTTGTGCATCAGCGTGCGGTCCCGGTAGTAGTTGTTGACCAGCTTCCACGCGCCGCGCGCGCCCTGGCGGGGCATGGCGTCGTTGCCGCGCTGGATGTAGCCGGAGGTCAGCGCGCCACCCATGAGCGATTCGTCGGCGATGTCCTCGGGGTCGGCGTGCACCTCGAAGGTGGTGTAGCCGCGGTCGCGCATGATGTTGAGCACCCGGCACAGGTACGCGGCGGCCAGGTCGGCCTTGAGGGTCCAGGAGGCGTTGGTGTAGCCGATGATCATCAGGAAGTTCGGGATGTCGGAGTACAGCACGCTCTTGTAGGCGACCGTCTCGTTGAACTTCACCGGCTGCTCGTCGATGCTCAGGGTGATGCCGCCGAGCATCTGCACGTTCAGGCCGGTCGCGGTGACGATGATGTCGGCCTCGAGCTCCTGACCCGACTCGGTGCGGATGCCCTTCTCGGTGAAGGTGGCGATGCGGTCGGTGACGATGTCGGCCTTGCCGCTCTTGAGCACCTTGAACAGGTCACCGTTGGGCACCACGCACAGGCGCTGGTCCCACGGGTTGTAGGAGGGCGTGAAGTGGCGCAGGTCCACGTTCTTGCCGACCTGCAGGCGCACCTGGGCCAGCATGAGCTTCTTGGCCAGCTCCGGGTTGGTGCGCGAGAGCTGGAAGCTGGCGCGCTGCAGCGCGATATTGCGGGCGCGGCCGATCTTGTAGGCGATCGCGTCGGGCACGCGCGACTTCTTCAGGCCGATGGCGACCGGGTCGTCCGACGGCAGCGCCTGGATCCAGGTGGGCGAGCGCTGCAGCATGGTGACGTGGGCGGCCTTGTCGGCCATCGACGGGATCAGCGTGATGGCGGTGGCACCGGAGCCGATGACGACGACCTTCTTGCCGGTGTAGTCCAGGTCCTCGGGCCAGTGCTGCGGGTGCACGATCTGGCCCTGGAAGTCGTCCTGACCGGGGAAGGTGGGCTGGTAGCCCTCGTCGTAGTTGTAGTAGCCGCTGGCGCCGACGAGCACGTTGGCGGTCCAGGTCTCGGTCTCGCCGGTCTCCTCGATCACGGCGGTGACGGTCCACTGGGCCGCACTGCGGTCGAAGTCGGCGGTGACGACCTTGCGGCCGAAGTTGATGTGGTCGGTGACGCCGTATTCCTTGGCGGTGTCCTCGACGTACTGGCGGATGCTGGCGCCGTCGGCGAGCACCTTGGTGCCGATCCAGGGGCGGAAACCGAAGCCGAAGGTGAGCATGTCCGAGTCGGAGCGGATGCCGGGGTACTTGAACAGGTCCCAGGTGCCACCGATGTTCGCGCGGCGCTCGAGGATCGCGTAGCTGCGTCCGGTCTGCTCGCGGGTGAGGTGACAGGCCGTGCCGATTCCGGACAGGCCAGCGCCGATGATCAGTACGTCGACATGCCGCGTCATTGAGGAAACTCGTTTCGTAAGGGTCGTCGCCGCCCGGGCACCGTCGCCCGAGCCTGCTTCGAGGTTACGTGTTTCGCATAGTTACGTCTAGTTCCGTGGCCGGTTCGGGTCCGGACCGGCACTTCGGCGCAGCGTGAGCGCAATCGGTGACGGGACCGGCCGGGCCGGTCAGCATCGGTGGCATGACCGAACAGCAGCTGACGTTCCACTGGTTCCTGCCCACCTACGGCGACTCGCGCGGGCTGATGGCGGGCGGACACGGCAGCTTCATGTCCGGCGACCGGCCCGCGACCCTGCGCTATCTCAACCAGCTCACCGCCGCCGCCGAGGACAACGGCTTCGAGGGCGTGCTGACCCCCACCGGCGCCTGGTGTGAGGACGCCTGGCTGACCACCGCGATGCTGGTCCAGACCAGCGAGACGCTGAAGTTCCTGGTCGCGCTGCGCCCCGGCCTGGTCAGCCCGACGCTGGCCGCCCAGATGGCCGCGACCTTCCAGCGTCATTCCGGCGGGCGGCTGCTGCTCAATGTCGTCACCGGCGGCGAGCAGCGCGAACAGGAGGCCTACGGCGACTTCCTGGACAAGACCCAGCGGTATGCGCGCACCGGGGAGTTCCTGCACATCGTGCGCTCGCTGTGGGAGTCGACCGAGCCGTTCAGCTTCGACGGCGAATACCTGCAGGTCAAGGATGCCGTGCTGGGCGCGCGCCCCGATCCGGTGCCGCCGGTGTTCTTCGGTGGGTCCTCCGGCCCGGCCGGGCCGATCGCCGCCCGCTACGCCGACACGTACCTGACCTGGGGCGAGCCGGTCGACGCGGTGGCGAAGAAGCTGGACTGGATCCGCGGGCTGGCCGCGATCGAGGGCCGCACCGTCGACTTCGGGCTGCGCATCCACGTGATCAGCCGCGACACCGCCGCCGAGGCGTGGGCCGAGGCCGACAAGCTGCTGTCCGGGATCGCGCCCGGCGAGATCGAGCGGGTCCAGGCCAACCTCGCCAAGAGCGACTCGGAGGGGCAGCGCCGGATGGCGCGGCTGCACAACGGCCGCACCGACAGCCTGGAGATCTCGCCGAACCTGTGGGCGGGGGTCGGGCTGGTGCGCGGCGGCGCGGGAACGGCGCTGGTCGGCTCACACGCCGAGGTCGCCGACCGGCTGCTCGAGTACGCCGCGATCGGCATCGACCATTTCGTGCTGTCGGGGTACCCGCACCTGGAGGAGGCGTACTGGTTCGGGGAGGGCGTGCTGCCGATCCTGGAGCGCAAGGGGGTGTGGCGGCATCCGTCGCGGCCGGTCGCGCCGCCGTCGATCGCGCCGTTCACCGCCGCCGCCAGCAGTTGATCCGTCCGGAACAGGACGTGGTTCCCGAGGGGATGGCGTCCTGTTCCGGTGTGCGCCGGGCGAATCGGCAGACGGTGCCGGATTGCATTCGACGCAAACGGGCGGACCGTGGTTGCGCGCAACAGTTTTCGGCGCCCATCGAAATCGCTCTGACCTGGCACGATCCCGCTTCGCCTGCGATGCCTGGCCGCAGTGGTTCTCCCCCATCGGTTTTCGGCAGCCAGTGCATCGGGGGTTCCACGTGAATCAGTGACGCGGGCGATCCGCGGTCCGGTCGACACCGAGTGGCCGCCCGGGACCGGCACGGAAGCATCGCGGTGACGCTGGTTAGGCTCGGCCCGTGACCCTCACCGTCGGCTTCGATCTGGACATGACGCTCATCGACTCGCGTCCCGGGGTGGCCGTGGCGATCGACACCCTGGCCGCCGAGTTCGACCTGCCCATGATCGGCGCGCACTTCGCCGAGCACCTGGGCCCGCCGCTGGCGACCCTGCTCGGTGACGCAGGCGCCCCCGACGATCTGATCCCGCACCTGGTCACCCGCTACCGCGAGCTCTACCCCGGCGTGATCGACCGCATCCCCGCACTGCCCGGCGCGGCCGACGCGCTCGCCGCCGTGCGGGCGCGCGGAGGCCGGGCGCTCGTGGTCACCGGCAAGTTCGAGCCACACGCGCGGCTGCATGTCGAGCATCTCGGCTGGCAGGTCGACCACCTCGCCGGTGACCTGTGGTCCACCGGCAAGGCCGATGTCCTCACCGCCCAGTCCGCACAGGTCTTCGTCGGCGACCACGCGGGCGACATGCGGGGGGCCAAGGCCGCCGGGGTGCTGGCGGTCGGGGTCACGACCGGTCCGTACGACGCCGACGGGCTGCGCGCCGCGGGCGCCGACATCGTTCTCGACGACCTCACCGGTTTCGCCGGGTGGCTCTCGGAGCACGCGGCGTCCGCCGGCTGAGCCCGCCGCGCGCACAACGCTTTTCCGGGCCGGTCCGGAACCCCGCGCGGGCGTTGCCCGTTGACCGGTCATGCCGACGGACCCCTACTGGAACCACAACACCCACTACCATCCCTGGATCCTCGATCAGGTACCCGGCCACGCCCGCACGGCACTCGACATCGGCTGTGGTGACGGCCTTCTCGCGCGCAAGCTGGCGACCCGCTGTGACGCGGTCCTCGGCGTCGACCTCGACGGCCAGGCCATCGCCGCCGCCCCGCCCGCCGCGAACGTGCACTACGAGAAGGCCGACTTCCGCGATGTGGACGACACTTTCGATGTCGTCACCGCGGTGGCCACCCTGCACCACGTCCCCCTGGCCGAGGGCATGGCCGCCCTGCGCGCTCTGGTCGCCCCCGGCGGCGTCCTGGCCGTCGTCGGCCTCTGGAAGATGCACCCCCTCACCGATATCGCCTATCTCCCCCTGCTGCCCGCGGTCTGGATCACCGACCGCCGCCACCGTGCCGCGGCGGGCGGCCCCGAGGTCACCATCCGGGACCCCGAGGACACCCTGTCCGCCATCCGCGCGGCCGCTGCCACGCACCTCCCCGGCGCCCAGCTCCGCCGCCGCCTGCTGTGGCGCTACACGCTGGTCTGGCGCAGCCCGGGTCAGCCCGGATAGGCCGCCACCAGGCCGCCGTCGACGATGATGTCCTGCCCGGTCACATAGGACGCCTCGGCCGACCCGAGGAAGGCGACCAGGGCGGCGACCTCCTCGGCCGTGCCGAACCGGCCGGTCACCACCCGGCCCGCCGCCATGGCCGCGAAGTCCTCCGTCATCGCGCCCGCGGACATGGGGGTGTCGATGTAGCCGGGGCTGATCGAGTTCACCCGGATCCCGCGCGGCCCGAGTTCGGTGGCCAGGGTGCGAGCCAGGTTGTGCACGGCGGCCTTGGTGGCGGCGTAGAGGGTGAGCGCGCTGTCGGCGCGGTGCAGGGTCCACGACGCGTTGAGCACCACCGATCCGCCCGCGGCCAGCAGCGGCACCGTCTTCTGGACGGTGAAGAAGACGCCTTTGAAGTTCACCGCGACCGCGCGGTCGAAGAGTTCCTCGGTGATCTCGGGAAACGGCGCGAACGTGCCGGCACCGGCGTTGGCGAAGACCAGATCGAGGCGACCGAAGCGGGTGGCGACGGTGTCGGTCAGCGCGTCGAGTGCGCCGAGATCGGCGGTGTCGGCGGCGATTCCGGTCGCCTGCGGGCCCAGCTCGGCGGCCGCGGCGCGCACCCTGTCCGCGGTGCGGCCGGTGACGATCACCTGGGCACCTTCGGCGATCAGCCTGCGCGCGGTGGCCAGGCCCATGCCGCTGGTGCCGCCGGTGACGAGGGCGACGCGGTCGGTGTAGCGGTTCATGCGAGTCCTTCGGTGAGATGGTCGGCGAGGGTGTGCAGCCAGGCCGAGCGGTGGTTGCCGACGAGGTGGTCACCGCCGGGAATGCGCAGGTAGCGGCCTCGCGGTGCGGCGTGGGCCAGGGCGGCGCCGTCGGTGACGCCGGGGATCACGTCGTCGTCGCCGTCGACCACCAGCAGTGGGCAGCGCACGCGCGGGGCCAGGTCGGTGAGGTCGACGGTGGCGGCGAAGTCCGCGGCGGCGGCGCGTGATCCGGCGCGGCGGGTCATCAGGTCGCGGACCGGGTCGGGCAGGTGCGGCCAGTCCAGCCGGTAGGGGCCGCTCACGGTGGCGGCCACGACGATGCGTGGGTCGCGCGCCGCGGCCGCCGCGACATAGAAGCCGCCGAGGCTGAGACCGACGATGCCGACCCGGGTGACGCCCAGAGTGTCGATCGCCGCGGCGACGACGGCCGGATAGTCCCGATCCAGCGTCGAAGTGGCGGCATTGACGCCTTGGGCGGGACCGTCCATCGCGAGGACGCGCAGGCCGCGGGCCACGAGTGCGTCTGCCAGGAGATGGAATTCGTCTTTGCTCGAATCGAGGCCGGGCACCACGATCACCGTGCCGGCGGCGGCTGCGGGACCGCGCAGGATTCCGGTGAAGCCGGGGCCAGCGCACCGGCGAGTGGATGGGTCCAGCAGGGAGTAGCCCTGTTCGGCGGCCGCGTCCGCGGCGGCCGCGGCGACTGCGCGATCGTCGTCGGGTACCAGTGTGGCCAGGTGCGACCAGCGGGCCGCCAGGAGCAGGTTGTGACCCCGCGTGATCGCCGATCCGGGAGTGTTCCGGTGGTGGTCGGCGGCCGCGACGCAGGTGGGCGCCCACTCGGCGGGGGTGCCGATATCGGCGCAGATCCGCCGGTAGTCATGGGGATCGATGCCCGCCGCGGTGGCCCGGCTGAACAGGGCGTCGACCAGTTCGGCGATCATCGGCCCGCGCTCGTGGTCAGGACGGCCTTGCCGCGTATCCGGCGCTCCCGCAGGTCCACGAGCACGCGCGCGGCCTCGGACCAGTCGGCGACTTCACCGATCTCGGGATGCAGTCGTCCCTCGGCGACCAGCCGCACGAGGGTGGCCAGATCGCGCCCGTAGGGTCCGCCCGCGTAGTGGAAGTGGCGGATCGTCGCGTTCTCCGGACCGGCGAAGAAATCGAAGAAGTTCAGGGTCGCCGGGGTGCGGCTCGCCTGACCGAACCAGACCAGGGTGCCACCGGGTCGCAGCAGTGCCAGACTCGCGGCCGTCGCTGCACCGCCGATCGACTCGAGCACGATGTCGAACGGGCCTGTCGCGGCCGCGATCTCGTGCACCACCCGGGTTGCGCCGAGCGCGGACAGGCGTTCGCCGCGTTCGGGTGTCGCGGTGAGGACGGTGACCTCGGCGCCCGCCGCGGCGGCCAGTTCGGTGACGTAGTGACCCACACCGCCGGAGGCCCCGGTCAGCAGGAGGCGCGCGCCCGGCACCGGGCCCGCCGCGCGCAGCAACCGCAGGGCCGTGATCCCGGCCAGCGGCAGGGCGGCCGCCGTCACCACGTCGAGGGCGTCGGGCAGCACGGCGAGCGAGTCGGTCGGCACCGCCACGTAGTCGGCCCAGCCGCCCAGCGCCGGATGACCGATCACCCGGGTTCCCATCGACGGACCCGAGCCGTCGGCCGCGGCCTGCACGACCAGTCCCGCGATGTCCTTGCCCGGCAACAGGTCCGGGCGCGGATTCTCCAGCAGGAACGTCTCACCCCGGTTCGGGGCGAAGGCCCCCACGCGCACCAGCGCCTCGTCGGGTCGCGGCACGGGTTCGGCCGCCTCGGTGAACGCGACCGGCCGCCGGGGGTCGCCTGTCGGAATCAAACGCTGCATGACCCCAGGCAACCGGCGCACCGTGTCCACCGGCCAACAACCGGGCGGCACACCCGACAACGATCGGTTGTCGCCGCTGGCAGCACGGCTGTCCGGCTAGGGTGGACGACTGTGGATCTGGATCTCGCGACGGTGCGCGCGTTCGTGTTCGTCGCCGAGGAACGGCATTTCGGCCATGCCGCGGCGGCGCTCGGGCTGAGTCAGCAGGCGCTGTCCAAACGGGTGGCGCGGCTGGAATCGACCCTCGGCGTGCGGCTGCTGGACCGCGACCATCAGGGCGTGCGGCTCACCGAGGACGGCGCCCGCTTCCTGCCCGGCGCACAGGACACCCTCGAAGCCAACGATCGGGCCGTCGCCGCCCTGCTCGACGAGCAGCGTCCCGTGCGCGTGGACGTGTGGGGCCACCTCTACGCACCGCTGCGCAGCCTCGCCGGTCTCGCGACCGCCCCGGGTGCGCCGCCGCTGGAACCCGGGCACGGTCGTGACCTGCCCGCCGTCGCCGCGGCACTCGCGCACGGTGACATCGACGCGGGTTTCGGCCGGGTCCATCC
Source organism: Nocardia sp. NPDC056064 (assembly GCF_042266925.1). Taxonomy (NCBI): domain Bacteria; kingdom Bacillati; phylum Actinomycetota; class Actinomycetes; order Mycobacteriales; family Nocardiaceae; genus Nocardia; species Nocardia sp. NPDC056064. The sequence goes on from NZ_JBHJWO010000001.1 coordinate 1,079,775, forward strand.
CCCGCTGCCGCCCGGCCTGACCCATCGCCTGATCCGCCTCGAACCGGTCGATGTCCTGCTCGGCGCGGACCATCCGCTGGCCGCCGCGCCCGAACTGCGCCCCGACCAGCTGCGCGACAGCGTCCTGCATACGCCCGCGGCCCTGGTCCGCCTCGATTTCCTGGCCCGCTTCGCCGAGCGTTTCGGGATCGCCGAACACCGCACCACCCCGAATCTCGGCCTGGCCCCGATGCTCTCGGCGCTCGCCGCCGACCCCCGCGGTTTCGTGCTGCTCCCCGCCGACGTCGAGACACCGGAAGTCCGCGGTGTCCGCGCGATCCCGCTGGTCGATCCGACACCGCTGTACGCGTGGTCGCTGATCTGGCGGTCCCGCCCCACGTCGCCGCAGGTGGACGCCCTGCTCGCCGTCCTGGTGCGCACGGCGGGCGAACGCCGCTGGCTGGAATACGATCCGGCCCGCGACTGGCTGCCCGCCGCCGGCTGACCAGTGCGCGACCGGCGCAACGGTTTTCGACGCTCCCGGGCCGGGTGATACAGTCCGCGCAGTTCGTGTACGGGGGAGGGTTTCGCACAGCGTGACGATGAATCGCACCAGATGGATCGTGGCGGGGATCTGCGCCGTGGTCGTCGCCATCGTGGCGGTGATCGTGGTGGTCGTGGTGACCGGGGACGAGGATCCGCGCGAGTTCGTGGCCGAGAAGTACCAGCGGGCGCGCACGCTCGACCAGGCCAACGACGGGATCGCGTTCACCACCGGCGGGGCGCCCGCGGTCGTGGCCGCCGCCATCGCGAAGGCGACCGATCCGCGCGACCAGCGCAATACCGGCGAGCACCACTACCTGCGCTTCGCCCACGACCTGATCGCGGTGTCCCCACACGCGGGCGGTTCGCTGATCCTGGTCGACAGTCTCGCCAACGGCATCCGCAGGCACCACTCGCACGTCAACAGCTACAGCTGGACCAGCGGTTCGGCCGCGGGCGACTACCGCGGCGGCGGTAGCGATTCCGGCGGCAAGTAGAAGGAGAACACTCATGCTCGCCGACCTTGCGGCGGACGCGGGCGCCGCGCTCGCCTATTCCGCGGTGGGAATCGTGCTGATGGCCGTCGGTTTCGGCCTCGTCGACCTGCTCACCCCCGGCGACCTGCGCGCCCAGATCTGGATCGAACGCAATCGCAATGCCGCGATCCTGCTGGCCTCCAACCTGTTCGGTGTCGGCATCATCGTCGCGGCCGCCATCTGGACCTCCGAGGGCCGTATCGCGCAGGCGCTGCTGGCCAGCGCGATCTACGGCGTGATCGGTCTGGCCGCGATGGCGGTGGCGTTCGTGCTGCTCGACGCGCTCACCCCGGGTGACTTCCGGGCCGTGGTCGCCGACCCGGAACCGCATCCGGCGGTGTGGGTGACGGCGTCGGCGCACGTGGCGGTCGCGCTGGTGGTGGCCGCGGGTCTGACCTGATGCCGCGGCACCGCCTGGCCAGGGCGGCGCTGCTGGCGACGGTGTTCGTCTGCGCCGCCTGCGGTCTGGTGTACGAGCTGTCGCTGGTGACGCTCGGCAGCTACCTGATCGGTGACACCGCGGCGCAGGCCTCGATCACGCTGAGCGTGATGGTGTGCGCGATGGGGGTCGGGGCGCTGGCCGCGAAACCGTTGCGCCGCCGCGCCGCCGCCGCGTTCGTCGCGGTGGAGCTGGCCCTGGCGGTGGTCGGCGGGCTCTCGGTCGCCGCGCTCTACGCCAGCTTCGCCTGGCTCAATATCTACACCGGCACCCTGATCGTGGCGGCGGCCGTGATCGGCATGCTGGTCGGCGCGGAGATCCCGCTGCTGATGGAGTTGTTGCAGCAGGTCCGCAAGCAGGAGGCCAGCAGCGCTGTCGCCGATCTGTTCGCCGCGGACTACGTCGGCGCCCTGCTGGGCGGGCTGGCGTTCCCGTTCCTGCTGCTGCCGGTGTTCGGCCAGATCCGTGGCAGCCTGGTCGTGGGCGTCGTGAACGCCGTCGCGGGGCTGGCGCTGGCGTTCTTCTTCTTCCGCGACCGGATGACCCGGCCCGCCCGGCACAGCCTGGTGGCCGCCACCCTGGTGGTGGCCACCGGACTCACCGGCGCCTATCTCTACGCCGACCGGTTCGAGGCGACCGCGCAGCAGGCGCTGTTCGCGCATCCGATCGTCTGGCAGACCCGCACGCCGTATCAGCAGATCGTGCTCACCGAATCGTTCTCCCCGTTCGGCACCACCGACACCCGGCTGTTCCTCAACGGTGGATTGCAGTTCTCCTCCGTCGACGAGTACCGCTATCACGAGGCGCTGGTGCATCCGGTGCTCGCGGGGACCCGCCGGTCGGTGCTGGTGCTCGGCGGTGGCGACGGGCTGGCCCTGCGCGAGATCCTGCGCTACCCCGATGTCGAACAGGTGACGCTGGTGGAGCTCGACCCGGCGATGATCGAGCTCGCCCGCACCGACGCCCGCCTCACCGCGCTCAACGAACACTCCTTCGATGATCCGCGGGTGCGGGTGGTCACCACCGACGCGTTCTCCTGGTTGCGCGGCGCGCCACGGGATTTCGACGCGGTGATCGTCGACCTGCCCGACCCGGACCAGACCTCGGTGGCCAAGTTGTATTCCGAGGAGTTCTACGCGATGACCGCGCACGCGATGGCACCCGGCGCGCGCATGGTGGTGCAGTCCGGTTCCCCGTTCTTCGCGCCGCGCTCGTTCTGGACCATCGACGCCACGGTGCGCGCCGCCGGGCTGCGCACCGCGCCCTATCACGTCGATGTCCCGAGCTTCGGCGACTGGGGATTCGTCCTGGCCGCCGCCGACACCCCGGTGCCCACCCTGCGGACCCCCGGCCCACTGCGTTCGCTCGACGGGCCCACTCTCGCCGCCGCCACCGCCTTCGCTCCCGATCGGCGCGCGGTCGACCCCGAGGTCTCCACACTCATGCGCCCGGTGATCCTGGACCTGCAACGCCAGGAGTGGCGTTAACCGCGCGCGGCGGTCTGGGCCTGCCGTGCGGTGCGCCCGCCCGCAGCGGTGACGATCCCGAAGGCGATCAGGCTGTCGGCGGTGTCGCGGACGGTCTGCTCGATCGGGCGCATCGTCCAGCCGAGTTCGCGACGGGCCTTGTCCGCGCTGACCCATTCCGTGCGGCCCAGGGTCGGCAGAGTGAGCCGGACGCTCTTGTCGAACAGCGCGACCACCCGGATCAGCAGGTCCGGCAGCAATCGGGTCGGCACCCGGAATCCCTGCGCGGCGTAGTCACGCGCCAGCAGCAGCGCCAGGTCCCGCATCCACAGCGGCTCCCCCGCGCAGATGTAGCGGTTGCCCACGGCGGCGGGCACTTCCATGGCCAGACGGTGTGCCACCGCGAGGTCGCGCACGTCGACCGGGGTCCAGCCGGTGCGCGCCGACCCCGGCACCTCCCGGCCCAGCAGCCGCTGCACCGGGACGTGCGAGGTGCTGGTCCTGGCCTCGAGCAGCGGTCCCAGGATCATGCCGGGGTTGAGTACGACCAGTTCCGGTGCGCCGGGGTGTGATTCGGCGAAGTCCCAGGCGGCGCGTTCGGCCAGGGTCTTGCTCTTCTGATAGGCGGCGGCCCGCTCGAGGACGGTCCAGTCCTGTTCGGTGCGCACGGCGTCGACCTCGTGGCCGTAGGCGACGGCGGCCACCGACGAGGTGAGCACCACCCGGCGCACGCCCGCGTCCGCGGCGGCCCGCAGCACCCGCAGGGTGCCCTCGACCGCCGGGACGATCAGGTCGTCCTCGTGCGCGGGCGGCGCCGAGGGGAACGGCGAGGCCACATGGAACACGGTGTCGCACCCGGTCACCGCCTCGGCCCAGCCCGCGTCGGTGTCGAGCGAGGCCGCGGCGAACTCCAGCTCGCCGCCGGTGCGCCGGGACAGTTCGGCGAGGTGGGCGCGCTTGGCGTGCGCGCCGAGGTCGCGCACGGTCCCCCGCACCGCGTACCCGTGCTCGAGCAGTTCGGCGATGACGTGCCCGGCGACGAATCCCGTCGCGCCGGTGACGAGTACCCGTGTGGTCATGGTGTTCACCCTTCGTGGAAACCGCTCGATCTGAGCGGTGCTCAAATAATCTAAACACCGCATAGATTTCCTGTCCAGTGCCGATCGCGGCCCCGGTCTGGCCTACGCTCGCAGCGTGAAGCGCACCAAGTACCACCACGGCGACCTGCGGGCCACGCTGATGGACGCCTGCCTGCGCCTGATCGAGACCGAGGGGCTGGCTGCGGTGAGCCTGCGCCGGGTGGCCAGGGAGGCCGGGGTCAGCAGCGGCGCGCCCTACCACCACTTCGCCGACCGCGCCGCGCTGCTCTCGGCGCTGTCGGTCGACGGGTTCCAGCAGCTGGCCGCCGACCTCGCCGCCGCGCGAGCGCAGGCGTCCGCCCCGCTCGACGCGCTCACGGCGCTGGCCGAGGGGTATGTCCGCTTCTCCCGCGAACATCCCGCCCAGTTCCGGCTGATGTTCCGGCCCGAACTCTCCCAGCCGGACAAGCACCCCGACGCGCACGCGGCCGGGGACGCGGCCTTCGAGATCCTGGCCGACACCGTCACCGAGGGCGTCGCCGCGGGCGTGCTGCCCGCCGACCGGGCCGCCACCCTCGCCATCACCTGGTGGGGCCTCGCGCACGGCCTGGCCTCGCTGTGGCTCGACGGCCATCTCGACAATCGCAGCGCCCAGCTCGGCGCCAGCACACCCGAGCTGGTCGAGGCGATCATGCGGGGGTTCACCGCACTCGTCGCGACCGCGCCCACCGAGTCCTGACGCGCCGCCGTTATTCCCGTGATCCGGCCTGGTCACTCCCCTAGAGTGGGTAGCACCCGCTCTGCCGATGCGTTTTCGACTCGACCAGGAGGCCGGATGACTGGCACCGCGAAACTCGACCCGGTGGTCGAGGCGTTCGTCGACGCGCTCAACCTGCAGGACACCGACCGGTTCTACGGTGTGCTCACCGAGGACGCGACCATGTCCGACGACGGGGTCGAACGCAATCTGGCACAGTGGACCGAAGCCGAGATCTTCAGTGCCAACGGGCATCTCGTCGTCGAATCGGTCGACGACGACGGCCTGGCACTCACCGCCGACTACACCAACAGTCGCTGGGGATCGATGCGTACCACCTGGCGGTTCGTTCTCCGAGACGGACTGATCAGCCGATTCGAAACCGGGCAGGCGTGACCGACCACAACCTTCTGATTCCGCGGTACGGCGACGGCTCGCTCGCCGATCTCCTCCCCTCCGTCCTGGCCTGCCTCGGCGCTCCCGGCGAAACCGACCGGCTCGGGCTCGCCCTCGATGTCGACCACGTGTGTGTGCTGCTGGTCGACGGCCTCGGCGCGACGGCGCTGGCCGCCGAAGCCGCCACCGCGCCGTTCCTGTCCGGACTGCCGCCCGCCACCCTGACCACCGGTTTCCCGAGCACCACCGCCACCAGCCTGACCACCCTCGGCGCCGGTGTCCCGCCCGGCGAGCACGGCGTGGTCGGCTACCAGGTGCGGCTGCCCGGCGAGGAACGGCTGTTCAACATGCTGCGCTGGCAGCTCGTGGGCGACGGCCCGAAGGTCGACGCCATGACCGCGTTCCCGTCGGAGCGAATCCAGCCGTGTACCACCGTCTTCGAGCGCGCGAGCGCCGCGGGCATCGCCGCGGTCCAGGTGGCACCGGGCTACCAGGACGGGTCGGGCCTGACCAAGGCGGGCTGGCGCGGTGGCGGTTTCCGGGCCGCGTTCTCGGTGGGTGATCTCGTCGACGGTGTCGCCCAGGCGCTCACCTCCGCACCGAAGACGCTGGTGTACACCTACCACGCCGATCTCGACTCCACCGGCCACGCCCGCGGCCCGGCCTCGCGGGCCTGGCGCTACGAACTGGCCAATGTCGACCGGATCGCCGCCGAGCTCGCGGCCGTACTGCCCCCGCGCTCGGCGCTGATCGTCACCGCCGACCACGGGATGGTCGAGCTGGTGGATCGCGTCGACTTCGGCACCCATCCGTACCTGTCCGACGATGTCGTGGCGCTGGCGGGCGAACCGCGGGCCCGCCACGTCTACACCGAGGCGGGCGCGCTCGACCGGGTCGCCGACACCTGGCGCGGTGTGCTCGGTGACCGGTTCGTCGTTCGCACGCGCGCCGAGGCGATCGAGGCGGGCTGGTTCGGGCCGCGGGTCACCGCCGACGCGGCCGCCCGGATCGGCGATCTGGTCGTGCTGGCCACCGGGGACGCGGGCGTGATCCGCAGTACCACCGAGCCGATGCAGACGCTGATGATCGGCCACCACGGCTCGCTGACTCCCGAGGAAGTGCTGGTTCCGCTGCGGATCCACCGCAGCTGAGACCCACCGCTTACGCTGTAGCCGACTCGGTGCGCACGGGCGCACAGCGGACCCTCCAGGAGGAACCATGCACGCCAGCACCCGAACCGGCGCCGTCGCGGTGGGCGTGGCCGTGCTGGCTGCCCTCACCGGCGGGTGCGCCGAGGTGGAGCGCGTCCTCAACCAGGGCGGCGAGACCAGTTGCCGCGACTACGTCAACCAGGACGCCGACACCAAGCGGATCACCATCACCAAGGCGATCAAACAGCGCAACGGCACCGACAACGAGCCCGCGGGCACCCTCGTCGACTCGATGATCGTGCAGGTCGATCTGCTGTGCGCGGGCCAGCGCAATGTCGACACCCCGATCAAGAACGCCGACATCGCCGGGCTGTTCCTCAACAAATAGCGCCACCGCTCGCGGGGACCGGACGTCCTGCCGCAAACGGTGTGCGCCGCGGTGGCGCACCTGATAAACAGGAAGCGCCACACCGGTTCTCGTCGCGGACCGGTGCGTCACCGACGAGCAGGGAGTGAACGTGGGCGCACACGACGACCCGATCGCCGGACCGTCCAGGCCCGAACGGCTCTCGGACTACCGTGGCGCCCTGGAGAAGCAGTGGAACCGGCTCGCGGCGCCCTCGCGGCCGATGCGGCTGCCCCGCGACACCGGCCCGGTGCGCACCGAGGTCGCCGAATCCTGGCAGCGTTCCCTGCACACCGTCGACCCCGGCCAGACCGTCGCCCCCGGCTTCAACGACATCAGCGACCGCTGGTCGGAGTCTCCGCTGCGCAGGCCGGTCACCGAGCTCGCGGGCCAATTGCGTGGCATGGCCGAGGAATCCGGTTATCTGGCGGTGGTCAGCGACGAATCGGGCACCATCCTGTGGACCGCGGGTGACCGCATGCTGCGCCGCCAGGGCGAGAAGGTGAACTTCGCGCCCGGCGGGGTGTGGGACGAGAGCCACATGGGCACCAACGGATTGTCGCTGGCGCTGCACGACGACAAGGCCGTCACCGTGTTCTCCGCCGAACACCTCGTCGCGGCCCTGCACGGCTGGGTCTGCTATTCCGCCCCCATCCACGGCCCCGACGGCAGGCAGGTGGGGGTGCTGGACCTGTCCTCCACCTGGGAGCGCTCGCACCCGATGGTGATGACCTCGGTGCGCGCCCTGGTCACCGCGGTGGAGACCATGCTGCGCGCCGAGGCGCCCGCGCCCGCGCCGGGGGTGCGGCTCGAATGTCTCGGCGCCGCACGGCTGTTGCGCGACGGCAGACCCGTCCCGCTGCCGCCCCGCCAGCTCGAGATCCTGGCCCTGCTGGCGCTGGAACCGGAGGGCTACACACCCGAACAGCTGCACGCCGCGGTCTACGGCGACCGCGGCGTCTCGCTCAACACCCTCAAAGCCGATGTCTCGCACCTGCGCCGGGCCACCCGCGGCGAGATCGCCAACCGCCGCTACATGCTCACCGGCGCCATCTCCTGCGACGCGGTCGACCTGCTCGCCGCCATCGAGGGCGGCGACCTCACCTCGGCGCTGTGGCTGTACCGCGGGCCGCTGCTGCCCGGCTCGGATCTGCCCGGCGTGGAGCAGTGGCGCGCGCACCTCGATGTCGGCATCCGCAACGCGGTGCTCACCAGCGACCGGCCCGAGCACGCGGTGGCCTTCGGCCAGCGCTGCCCCGGCGACATCGCCATCCACGAACACGCCCTGCGGCTGCTGCCCCGCGACGACGTCCGCCGGGCCGTCGTCACCGCCCGGCTCTACACCGCGCGCCAGTCCTGACCTGCGACGACAGCGTCACCAACCTCGTACCAACCTTCGCCGACCATAGTGTGAGCCACCACGCACAGGTCGCGAGGAGCGAGGCGCATGATCTACGGCAAGCCCGGATCGGATACCGGCATAGTCAGCTATGCCGCCCGATACGACAACTTCATCGGAGGCGACTGGCTCGCCCCCGTCGAAGGCCGGTACTTCGACAACACCTCCCCGGTGGACGGCGAGACCTTCTGCGCCGTCGCCCGTTCCACCGCCGCCGACATCGACCGCGCGGTCGAGGCCGCCCACCACGCCCGCGCGGGCTGGGCCGCGACCTCGGTCACCGCACGCGCCGACATCCTGCTCACGATCGCCGACCGGCTCGAGAACAGCGCCGAACCGCTCGCCGTGGCCGAGACCTGGGACAACGGCAAACCCGTCCGCGAGACCCTCGCCGTGGACCTGCCGCTGGCCGTGGACCGGTTCCGCGCCTTCGCCGGCGCGCTGCGCGCCCAGGCGGGCGGGATCTCCCCGATCGACGACGACACCGTCGCCTACCACTTCCCCGAGCCGCTCGGCGTGGTCGGCCTGATCCTGCCCTGGACCTCCCCGATCCTGCTGGCCGCGGCCAAGATCGCGCCCGCGCTGGCCGCGGGCAACTGCGTGGTCGTCAAGCCCGCCGAGCAGACCCCGGCCTCGCTGCTGCTGATCGTGGAGCTGATCGCGGACCTGCTGCCGCCGGGAGTGCTCAACGTGATCAACGGTTTCGGGCTCGAGGCGGGCAGACCGCTGGCGCGCGACCCGCGGGTGGGCAAGATCGCGTTCACCGGCGAGTCCGCCACCGCGCGACTGATCCTGCGTGACACCGGGGACAATCTCGTCCCGGTGTCGCTCGAGCTCGGGGGCAAGAGCCCCAACATCTTCCTGCCGGATGTCATGGCCGCCGACGACGACTATCTCGACAAGGCCGTCGAAGGGTTCGTGATGTTCGCCCTGAACCAGGGCGAGGTGTGCACGTGCCCGTCACGCGCGCTGATCCATTCGTCGATCTACGACGAGTTCCTCGCCCGCTGCATCGCCCGCACCGAGGCCGTCGTGTCCGGTCATCCGCTCGACACCGAGACGATGATCGGCGCGCAGACCGGCAACGATCAATACGAGAGGATCCTGTCCTACCTGGACATCGGCAGAGCCGAAGGCGCCCGCGTGCTGACTGGAGGGGAAGCACGCAAGGTCGACGGACTGCCCGGTGGGTACTACATCGAACCCACGATCTTCGAGGGTGTGAACACGATGCGGATCTTCCAGGAGGAGATCGTCGGACCGGTCGTCGCGGTCACCCGCTTCGACACGGCCGACGACGCGATCCGTCTCGCCAACGACACCCGCCACAGCCTCGGTGCGGGGATCTGGACCCGCGACCTGACCACCGCCCATCGGCTCGCCCGCGGGCTGGACGCGCGCCAGATCTGGACGAACTCCTCGCACACCCACCCGGCGCACGCCGCCGGCGAACACCACACCACGACCCTCGGCCACTACCAGCAGACCAAGAACCTGCTGGTGAGCTACTCGACGACGAAACTCGGGATGTTCTGATGCAGAACCGGATACACCGTGTGGAGATCACCGAACGCGCCCAGACCCTGCTCCGGCGGCTCATCGAGGACAACGGTCCCGTGCTGTTCCGCCAGGCGGGCGAATGCCGCGACGACAATCTCACCCCGGTGTGCCTATCGGCCAAACAGTTCCCGATCGAGAAGGACGACGTGCTGCTGGGCCGGTTGAGCTGGCACACCGAGTTCTGGATCAGCCCCGAGCAATTCGAATGCTGGAAGGGCACCCACCTCACCGTGGACGCGGTGCGCGGCCAGGCGGGCACCGACTCGCTCGAAGCCGGCGCGGGCATGCGGTTCGTGCTGCGCGCACGCAGGCTCACCGACGCGGAGAACGCGGCGCTGGCCGCCGGACCGCCCCCACGCACGGGCGCCGACCGCACGCTGTAGCGGCGCCCCCTCGACCTGACCTGGCGGGATCTTCCCGGTACCGCCAGGCCACGGCGAGCCCCCGCCGACTGGGCCATCGAGGCTCAGCCGGCGGGGCGCGCTCGCCGTACCCGCACATAGCAAAATCGTTCCGCCGCAATCCAAATCACATCCCGCTCAGCGAGACACGCACGACAGATCTGCAACGATTCCGTTACGTTATGGCGATGTTCTTAGCGAGACTCGGTGTTCGCACCCGGATTCTGGCGATCGCTCTTGTACCCAGTCTGACCCTGGTGGTGGTCGGCGTCGGTACGGCGGGCTATCTCGTCGAAGAGAGCAACAAGGCCAAGACCTGGGCCTCGGAGATGGAAGCCGCGGGACCCTTCACCCGCGAGCTGATCGAATCGGTGCAGTCCGAACGCCAGCTCACCCTGGCCCATCTCGCCGGGGACGAGACCGCGGCAACCGCGCTCCCGCCCGCCCGCGCGCGCCTCGACGCCGCCTTCAAGGCGCTCATCGACATCTCCGAGGGCATCCGCGAGGTCGACGATTCCGAGATCGGTGACGACAAGGGCGGTTTCGCGACCCTCGGCACGCATCTGAGCGGTGTCCGCGGTGGCGCCGACGCCCGGATGCTCCCCCCGGCCGACGCCTACACCTTCTACAACCGGCTGCTCGACGTGTTCACCCAGGGCACCAAGGTCGCCGAGCGCGCGGCCCCCGACGCCGTGGTGGCTTCCGGTGTGGCCGAGGGCCTGCGCGTGCTCAACACCGCGGAGTCGATGTCGCGCAGCAACGCGCTGGGCCTGTCGCTGGTGGCCACCGAGGGCGCGTCGGGTATCCCGCTCGAGGAGTTCACCCGCCAGAGCGGCTTCTACCACAACGAAGTCGCCAACATCACCGCCGAGCTCACCGAGGCGCAGCGCACCGCGCTGGCCGCGCTGACCTCCTCGGCGGCCTGGCAGCAGCTCGGCGAGATGGAGAACGCGATCGCCCAGCGGTACGCGGCCCTGTCGGCCGCCTCCGCCGCCGGTGCCAGGCAGCCCACGCTCGCCCCGCTGCCGTTCACCACCGCCGAATGGCAGACCGCCGCGGCCGAAGTGAACCGCGGCCTGCTCGACGCCTACACCGGCCACAACCGCGAGGTGCAGCGCCTGGCCCAGGACACCGCGCGCCGCGCCGAGGTCAACGCCGCGCTCGCCGGTGGTGGTGTGCTCGCGCTGACCGTGCTGGTGCTGCTCATCGCGGTGATCCTGGCCAACCGGATCATCCGCCGTCTGCGCAGGCTGCGCACCGAGACCCTGGCACTGGCCGACGAACAGCTGCCCGCCACCATGCGCACCCTGCGCGAGGGCGGCGACATCGACGCCGCCGAGACCACCCCGACGCTGGACTTCGGCCACGACGAGATCGGCCAGGTGGCCAAGGCTTTCGAGCACGCCGCCTCGGCCGCGTTGCGCGCCGCCGTCGACGAGGCCCGCACCCGCGAGGGTGTGCGCGCGGTGTTCCTCAACATCGCCCACCGCAGCCAGATCGTGGTGCACCGCCAGCTCGAGATCCTCGACGAAGCCGAACGGCGCCAGGAGGACCCGGCGCTGCTCGAGACGCTGTTCCGCCTCGACCACCTGGCCACCCGCGAACGCCGCAACGCCGAGAACTTGATCATCCTGGGCGGTGGCCGTCCGGGGCGTCAGTGGCGCAACCCGATTCCGGTGATGGACGTGGTGCGCTCGGCCATCGGCGAGACCCTCGACTACGCGCGGGTGCGCGTCACCAAGCTGCCCGAGGTGAACGTGGTGGGCACCGTGGTGGCCGACCTCGTGCACCTGCTCGCCGAGCTGGTCGACAACGCGACCGCGTTCTCGCCGCCGCAGTCGCGGGTGGAGGCGGGCGGCAACATCGTCGGCAAGGGCGTGGTCATCGAGATCACCGACCAGGGCATGGGCATGAGCGCCGAGGACCTGGCCCGCTACAACGACATGCTGGCCGATCCGCCGGACTTCGGTGTCGGCACGCTGTCCTCGGACTCGCGCCTGGGCCTGTTCGTGGTCGCGCGCCTGTCCACCGCGCACGGGGTCTCGGTGCGCCTGAGCGAATCCGACTACGGCGGCATCCGCGCCATCGTGCTCATCCCGCAGCAGCTGCTGGCCGGGGAGGCCGACCCCTCGACCCTGCCGCCCGCGATGACCGGCCCGCTGCGCCGTGGCCTGCCGCCCGCCCCGGAACCGGCACCGGTGGTGGCCGCCATCGAACCGGCGCCCGCGCCGGTGGCGACGCTGGTCGCCGAGCCGCCCACCCCGCCGCGACCGATGGCACCCGCCCCGGAAGCGCCTGCCGCGCAGCAGCATCCCGGCGACGAGCGGCCCGCGCTGCCGCGCCGCAACCGGCAGGCCAATATCGCCCCCGAACTCACCGAGCCCGCCGCCGAGGCGCCCCGGGCGCCGGAGCGGCCGCGATCGGCCGAACAGGCGCGCGACATCATGTCGGCGATCGAGAACGGCACCCGTCAGGGCCGTAAACCCCTGACGGAATCGAATCAGGACGAACAGGAAGGCTGAGGTGAACTCTTCCCACCCAGGTGATCTCAACTGGTTGCTCGACGATCTCGTCGACCGGCTGGCGGGGGTCCGCTACGCGGTCGTGCTGTCCACCGACGGGCTGCTGCTCGGTCGCTCCTCGCAGATGAAGCGCGAGGACGCCGAACATTTCGCCGCCATGTCGTCGACCCTGTACGGGTTGGCGCGCAGCGCGGGCAGCCGGTTCGACGGCGGCGGTGTGCGGCAAGCGGTGATCGAACTCGATCGCGCCGTCCTGTTCGTCACCTCCGCCGGTGACAACGCCTGCCTGGCCCTGCAGGCCACCGAGTCGGCGAATCTCGGCATGGTCGCCTACGAAATGAACCTCACCGTGCAGCGGGTCGGCAACTACCTGTCGACCGAACCGCGGCACGGTCTGGCCGAACTCTAGGACGCGGCACCATGACTCGACTCGGCGATCCGTGGTTCGACGACGCGGCCGGACCTCTCGTCCGGCCGTACGCGGTGACCCGCGGCCGGACCATGGGTGCGGCGCACGATCTGGACATGCTCACGGTGGTGGTGGCGGTGCATCCCGCCCCCACTCTGCGACGCCCGGAACCCGAGTACGCGACGATCGCACAGCTGTGCAAGCGTCCGCAGTCGGTGGCCGAGGTCTCGGCCGTGCTGAAACTTCCTCTGGCGGTGACCAAGATCCTCGTCGGTGATCTCATCGGCGAGGGGCACCTCATCTTCCGGGCTCCGGTACAGGCCGAGGCCGGTGCCGGTGACCTCAACGTATTGCGAGCGGTTCTGGATGGCATCCGAAAACTTTGACCCGACGTCCGCGGGGGGCCAGCACCTGGCCGCCTCGGTCAAGATCCTCATCGCCGGCGGCTTCGGCGTCGGCAAGACCACCATGGTCTCCTCGATCAGCGAGATCGCCCCGTTGCGCACCGAGGAGCTGATCACCGAGGTCAGCTCCGGTGTCGACGACCTGTCGGGGGTGGAGCAGAAGCACACGACCACCGTCGCGCTGGACTTCGGCCGTATCACCATCGACCGGGATCTGGTGCTGTACCTGTTCGGTACCCCCGGCCAGGACCGGTTCTGGTTCCTGTGGGACGAGCTGTGCCGCGGCGCGCTCGGCGCGATCGTGCTGGCCGACACCCGGCGGCTGAGCAATTCCTTCGCGGCCGTGGACTTCTTCGAACGGCGGGGGCTGCCGTTCCTGATCGCGGTGAACTGCTTCGACGGCGCCCCGCGCTACACCGTCGACGAAGTGCGCGACGCGCTCGACCTGGATCCCAACACCCCGGTGATCCTGTGCGACGCGCGCGACCGGCCGTCCGCCAAGGCGGTACTCACCCACCTCGTGGAGTACCTCATCGACCGCGCCACCCGGACTCCGGTCACCACCTAGTACCCGGCGGGCCATACCCGAAAACCCTCCTGCTCCGCGACGATGCGGGACAGGAGGGTCGACGTGTGTCCGGGGTCAGGCCGGATCGGGCGCGGCCACGGCGTGTTCGGCGGCGCGGCTGGTCTTCTCCCAGGCCGACCAGTCGTCCATCTTGGCGCGGGCGAGGTCGAAGGCCAGGTCGTAGACCATGTCGCCGAGCAGCAGGCGCAGCGGCGGGTTGTCGCTGCCGACCAGTGTGAGCAGGGCCTCGGCGGCCAGGCTCGGCGCGCTGTCGACGGAACCCTCCGCCCACTGGGCTTCGAGCTGGGCGCGCAGCGGGGCGTAGGCCGCGATCGGGGTGGTGTTGCGCATGGCCGAGTACAGCTCGGTCCAGTAGCCGCCGGGCTGCAGGATGCTCACGCGCACACCGAAATCGGCGGCCTCCCTGGCCAGCGCCTCGCTCATGCCCTCGAGCGCGAACTTGCTGGCCGCGTACATGCCCGAGAGCGGGAACCCGGCCAGGCCGCCGATGCTCGAGACCTGCACGATGTGCCCGGACCCCTGCCTGCGCAGGTGCGGTAGCACGGCCTGGCTCACCCAGAGCGCGCCGAAGAAGTTCACCTCCATCTGTTCGCGGGCCTCGGCTTCGGTGAACTCCTCGATCATGCCCATCGACAGGGTGCCCGCGTTGTTCACGACGATGTCGAGGGTACCGAAGTGGGCGACCGCGGCGTCGACGGCGGTGACGACGGCGGCGCGGTCGGTGACGTCGAGGACCAGCGGCAGCACCCGGCCGGGGTGCGCGGCGGCGAGTTCGTCGAGGGCCGAGCCGGTGCGCGCGGCCGCGGCGACCCGGTCGCCCGCGGCCAGAGCGGCCTCGGCGAAGGCGCGACCGAGGCCGCGGCTGGCGCCGGTGATGAACCAGGTACGGGGGGCAGCGGTGCGCATGGCGACTCCTTGTCTAGACGAGACGGTCCGTCTCGTTCATGACTCATAGTGTGCACCGCGTCGCCGCGACTGTCAAGACGCAACGTCTCGTTTTATTTCCGGCCGGTCAGGCCGGGGAGATCACCGCAGCAGCCCCGCCGCGGCGAGGTCGTCGAAGAGCAGCTGATCGACCGGCGGCACCAGATCGCGATCGGCCGCGCCGAACCAGGCCAGGGCCTCGATCTCGCTGCTCGCGGTGAGCACGCCGCGATAGTCCGCGGTGTAACAGGCCATCCGGACCACGGTGCCGTCGTGCCCGGGTACCGCCGCCTCGTAGGTCCCCACGTGCACAGCGCTGTCAGGCGCCAGCTCGACGGCCAGTTCCTCGGCCACCTCCCGCACCAGCGTCTCCAGGTCGGTCTCGGCCCCTTCCCGCTTCCCACCCGGAATGAAGAACACATCCTTCCCCCGCGGCCGCCCACACAGAATCCGCCCGTCCTCGATCAGGACCCAGGCCACCGTATCGATCAACACCACCGAGGAAGAAGCCACACCCGCAGCCTAGTGGGGTTCAGTGGCCGGGGAGGACGCAGGCGGTGTCGAGGCCGAGGACTCGGTTGAGGCGGCCGAAGGCGAGCCAGGAGCCGATGCTCATGCTGAGTTCCACTACTTCGGGTTGGGTGTAGTGGGCGAGCATTCTGGTCCAGAATTCGTCGTCGAGGGCGTGGTGGTCGGTGGCGTAGCGTTCGGCGTATTCGGCCGCGAGGCGGGTGCGCTCGTCGAAGCGGTCGGTGTCACGCCAGTGGGTGACCGCGTCGGCGAACTCCGCTTCGACCTTCGCGCCGTCGCGTTCGGTGCGCCAGTCCTGACAGAACAGGCAGCCGTTGATCTGCGCGATCCGCAGGCGGGCGGCCTCGAATTCGCGCAGGCCGAGGGTGGAGTGTTCGTAGACCGACAGCGAGAACGCGGCGGCGGCGACCCCGATGCCTGGCACCATCTCGCCCCAGACGTAACCGATCGGGTCCTTGCCCTGGGGGACGTCGATGATCATGGTGTCTTCCTTCCGAGTTTGCCGACCGCGGCGCGCAGCGGCACATCGAGTGCGTCGTAGAGGCCGGGTTCGGCCGCCACCAGCCAGTCGATCGCGTTGACCAATCGGCCCACCGCCGTGGCGTTTCCGCCCGCCGCGCGATTGCCGCCCTCGTCGGAGGCCTCGATGCTGACCTCGATGCGCGGCCGTCCCTCGATGATCACGCGGTGCGCGCCGTCGCCGTCGGGTGGTGTCGGCCAGTCCGGCGCGCAATCGGCGTGGATGCGCGTGACGTGCTCGATCACGATGCGCGGCTCACCGTCGACGATGCCCTGCACCTCGAACCGCACCGCCCCCTGTGTGCCCGCCGCGAACTCCCCCATCTGCACCGTCTGCACCGTCGCATCGAGTGCACGCCGGTCCAGGGTCTCGCGGATCTCGTCGAGTTCGACGCCGAGGGCCCGGGCCATGAGCCGGATCTGGCCACCCCACACCATGGTCGGCACCGAGGGCAGCAGCATCGGCGGCTGGTAGTCCATCGGCTGGCCCATGCCGACCAGATACCGCACCGAGTCGGGCTGGTCGTAGGTGCAGTAGTCGAAGATCTCCTGACAGCGCACCACGTCGATGCTGCCGCCGACGCCGCTGATCAACAGCGGCAGGATGTCGTTGCCCCACCCGGGATCGACGCCGGAGACGAACAGCGAGCCGCCGCCCTCGGCGATCGCGGCCAGCACCGGATCGCGGATCTCGGCGGGGGCGTTGCGCGGGTCGTAGAGGGCGTAGAGCGCCGGGGTGACGACGACGGCGCCGGCGCGGATGGCCCGGACGATGTCGGCGAGCGCGTCGTCGGGGCGGATGTCCCCGGAGGCGGCGTAGACGACCGCGCGGGGCGCGGTGGCCAGCAGCGCGTCGATGTCCCCGGTGGCCCGCACCCCCAGCTCGGTGTCGAGGCCGGCCAGCGTGCCCGCGTCGCGGCCGATCTTGTCCGGGTTGTGGACCAGCACACCCGTCAGCTCCAGCACAGGATGGGCAGCCACGGCTCTGATGGCCGCACGGCCCACATTGCCGGTGCCCCAGACGATCGTGGGGATCATCGCGCGAGCGTAGCAAGCGCTTGGTTCGGTGTCCGGAATATCCGGAATTCGGGCCTCCGGAACAGGAAGACGTGACTGTGCGTCACGCACAAACCGGCCGGAGTCAGAATGTCCGGGTCAGCACCTGCGGATGCCAGCGGCACACGCCGAGGGCGAAGCGGATGTCGAAGGTGTCGGTGTCGACGGCGATGCCGTACCGCCCGGTGACCTGCTGGATGCGGTACTGGACGGTATTGCGGTGGACGTCGAGCACCCGCGCGGTGCGCGAGTAACTCCTGGACTCGGCGAGGAACACATCGAGCGTGTGGCGCAGCAGGGCCATCTTCGTGGTGTCGCGGGCCAGCGGGCCCAGGATGCGCTCGACGACGCCGGTGAGCTCGCCGGTGTCGTCGACGAGCAGGGCGAAGGGCGCGACGGCGTCGAAGTCCACGACCGGCGGGGCACCCGGCCCGGCGGACACGGCCAGCGCCTTGGCCCTGGCCGCTCCGCGCGCCGAGTAGCGGAAGCCGGGAACGCCGTCGCCGGGTGGTCCGAGGGCCACCCGCACCGGCAACTCGGCCTCGGCGATCGTCGCGGCGATCGCGGAGATGTCGACCGGTCCGCCGACCGGCAGCCACAGACGCAGATCGCGCGCGCCGGTCGCCGAGGCGAGTTCGGTGCCGCCCGCACCCAGCCGGGTCGAGAGCATCTCGCGCGCCTGCTCGAGCGCCCGCACGGCGTCGGGCCCCGGCGTGGCGGGAGCCGCCCAGAGCTCGGCGGCCAGGTGCCGCTGGTCCAGGCGGTAGCCCAGCGCGGTCTCGGCCGTGGTGGCGTCGATCTCGCCGTCGCCGTCGAGCAGCCGGGCGATCCACTGCTGACGGGCGGCCTGGCGGCTGCTGAGCCAGCGATCGCGTTCGGTCTCGTAGATCCGGCCCATCGAGGAGTTGAGCCGGTCCAGATAGGTGCCCGCGAAGGCGAGCAGCTCGGCGACCCGGGTGGCCTGTTCGCGGCCGGGCACGGCGAGGATCACCCCGATGGCGGCGTCGAGCAGCCGGTACTGACCGATCCCGTAGGCGCGCAGCAGGGCGGTCAGTGGCACTCCGCGGCGGGCCAGTCGCTGGGCGTAGGCGGCCGCGGCGGCAGGCGGGGCGACGGTGGCGGGGTCGATGTTGTTGGCCAGGACGTACTGGACCAGGCTCACGTTCTCCGCGATGCTGGCCGCACGCATCTCGGCCAGGTCGAAGGCCAGGTCACGGACCGAGATCAACTCCTCGGTGGCCCGGATCAGGTCCTCGGTGAGGCCGGCGGTCAGCGGGCCGAGCGCCTGGCCGACCCACACCAGCGATCCGTACGACGCCATCGCGCCCGCTCCCGTCCGTTGAACAAAAACCGTCCCCGTTATCGTGCCATCCGCACAAATTTCCGGCCTGGTTGGCACTCGGTGCCGCATAACAGACCGGTCGTGTGGTCGTGACACCCTGACCTGTGGTGTCATGGTCGCCGAATCCGGCCCGGGTTCGCCGATGGCGGCGCTGCCGCGGGCCCGCTGTGCAGAAGGATGTAGTACCCCGGATGAGTGAAGTTCGCCGTGCGCCGCGAGGTCGTGGAAACCGCAAGACGAGCGCACCGCTCTTCGCGCAGCTGCTGACCGCGGCGGTCGACACCGCCGGGGACTCGGTGGCCCTGTGCTACTCCCCCGCCCACGGCGAACGGCGCACCCTCACCTACACCGAGCTCGACGAGTACTCCTCGCGGCTGGCCAGGGAGCTGATCGCGCGCGGGCTCGGTCCCGGTGACGTCGTGGCGCTGGGGTTCACGCGCTCGATCGAATCGGTGGCCGCGATCTGGGCCGTCGCCAAGACCGGTGCGGCCTATGTGCCCGTCGATCCGGGCCTGCCCGCGGAGCGGATCGCCTACCTGCTGGCCGACTCCGGGGCGCGAGTCGGGCTCACCCGCGCGGCGCACCGGACGATGCTCGGCGATGCGGTGACGTGGCTGACGATCGATACCGCGCCCGATCGCGACCTCGTCGCGGCCCGGCCCGCGCACCCGGTGTCGTATCTGGATCGGGTGCGGGTGCTCACCGATCAGCATCCGGCCTATGTCATCTACACCTCCGGGTCGACCGGCAGGCCCAAGGGCGTGGTGGTCACCCACACCGGTCTGGGCGCGCTGGTCACCGCCGCGCGGGAACGCTACGACGTGGGCCCGGGCGATCGGGTGCTGCACGTGTGCTCGCCGAACTTCGACGTCTCGGTGCTCGAACTGCTGGTGGCCTTCCAGGCCGGTGCGACGCTGGTGGTCTCCCCGCCGTCGGTGTTCGGCGGGCCCGAGCTCGCGGCGCTGATACAGCGCGAGCGGGTCACCCACATGCTCATCACGCCCGCGGCGCTCGAGTCGGTGGACCCGCGGGGGCTGGACACGCTGCGGACCGTCGTCGTCGCCGGTGACGCGTTCGGGCCGACGCTGGTCGAGCGGTGGGCGGTCGGCGAGCGCGCCTTCTGCAACGGGTACGGCCCGACCGAGGCGACCGTGCTGGCCACCGGCAGCGCGCCGCTGCGGCCGGGCGAACCGGTCACCATCGGCGCCGCCTTCCCCGGCATCGGCGCGATGGTGCTGGACGCGCGGTTGCGGCCGGTGCCGCCGGGGGTCGTCGGCGAGTTGTATCTGTCGGGTCCCGCGCTGGCGCAGAGCTACCTGGGCAGGCCGGGGCTGACGGCCGAGCGGTTCGTCGCCGCGCCGTTGGCCCCCGGGGCGCGCATGTACCGGACCGGTGATCTGGTGCGCCGCACCGGCGACGGCGAGCTGGAGTACCTGGGCCGCTCGGATTTCCAGGTGAAGATCCGCGGGTTCCGGGTCGAGCTCGGCGAGATCGACGCCGCCCTGACCGCCCACCCGGATCTCGACTACGCCGTCACCCTGGGGGTGACCGCCGATTCCGGCGCGACGGTGCTGGTGTCGTATGTGCTGGCCCGCGACGGTGTCCCGGTCGATACCGCGGCGGTGATCCGTTTCGCCGGCGCGGCGCTGCCCGGGCACATGGTGCCCACGCTGGTCGTGGTGCTCGACGAGCTCCCGTTGACGCCCAACGGCAAACTCGACCGCGCCGCGCTGCCCGCACCGGTGTTCGGCACCGCCGGATCGCGCGCCCCGCACGGGCCGGTGGAGACGCGCATCGCCGAGCTGTTCACGCAGATCCTGGGTGTGCGCGAGATCGGCGCCGAGGACTCGTTCTTCACCGCGGGCGGCGACAGCATCCTGTCCATCCAGCTGGTGACCCGCGCGCGAGCCGCCGGGATCGCCTTCACCCCGCAGCAGGTCTTCGAGCATCGCACCGTCGCCGGGCTGGCGCGGGTGGCCGAGCTCGGCACCGAATCGGCACCGACGCTCACGGAGCTGCCCGGCGGTGGCGTCGGCGAGATCCCGCTGACCCCGGTACTGGCCGGTGCCCTCGCCCACGATCGGCTCCCGGGCCGGTTCAGCCAGCAGATGGTGCTCGCCCTGCCCGCCGGCATCGATTGCGCCGGA
Source organism: Nocardia sp. NPDC056064 (assembly GCF_042266925.1). Taxonomy (NCBI): domain Bacteria; kingdom Bacillati; phylum Actinomycetota; class Actinomycetes; order Mycobacteriales; family Nocardiaceae; genus Nocardia; species Nocardia sp. NPDC056064. The sequence goes on from NZ_JBHJWO010000001.1 coordinate 1,100,330, forward strand.
CTGGAAGCCGTCCTCACCGCGCTGATCGATCACCACGATCTGCTGCGCGCGCGCCTGCGCCGGGTCGACGGGCGGTGGCGGCTGCACGTCCCCGCGCCGGGCACCGTGGCGGTCGGCGAGCTGCTCGTCCACCACGAGGTCCCCGCGGGAACGGACGCGGCCGGGCTGGCGATGTTCGCCGGTGAGGCCATGGATTCGGCGCTCGCGCAGCTGGATCCGCGCTCGTCGCGGATGATCGCCTTCGGGTGGCTCTCGCGGCCCGACGGGCCGGGCGCGCTGGTCGTGGCGGCGCATCACGCGGTGATCGACGGCGTGTCCTGGCGCATCCTGCTGCCGGATCTGGTGGCGGCGTGGGCGCAGTACCGCGCGGGCGGGCCGATCGTGCTGCCGCCGGTGGGTACCTCGTTCCGCCGGTGGGCCCACGGGCTGGCCGACGCGGCGGCGGGGCGCCGGCCCGAACTCGACCACTGGCGCCGCACTCTGGCGGTCCCGGACCCGCTGCTGGGTGCCCGGCCGCTCGACCCCGCCGTCGACACGGCCGCGTCGGTGCGGACCTTCCACGTCGAGGTACCCGCCGACATCACCCACGCCCTGCTGACCGACCTGCCCGCCCGCTACCGGGCCGGTGCCGAGGACGGTCTGCTCGCCGCGCTGGCCCTGGCCACCCGCACCTGGCGGGCCCGCCGCGGCATCGACGCCGCCGCCACCCGGGTGCGGCTGGAAGGCCACGGGCGCGAGGAATCCGCGGTTCCCGGTGCCGATCTCACGCGCACGATCGGCTGGTTCACCAGCATGTACCCGGTCGCGCTCGACCTGGCCGGGATCGACACCGACGCCGCCTGGCACGGCGCGGCGGCCACGGCGGCGGTGGTCAAGGCGGTCAAGGAACAACTGCTGGCGGTGCCGCACAAGGGCATCGGCTTCGGCATGCTCCGGCACCTCGACACCGGCCGCGCCGGGGAGCTCGACGGCGCGCTGGGCCAGATCGGCTTCAACTATCTCGGCCGGATCTCCGCCGGTGACGTACCGGACGCGCACACCGATCACAGCTGGCTGCCGACGACCGGCTGGGGCGAACCGCCCGCCGACCAGGACCCCGCGCTGCCCGCCGCCGCCGTGATCGACATCAACGCCCTGGCCACCGGCACCGCGACCGACCTGCGGCTGCGCGCCTCGTTCTCCTACGCGAGCGGAATCCTCGACGAGGCGGCGGTGCGGGAGCTGGCGGAGTGCTGGACGGCCGCGCTGACGGTTCTCGCCGATCACCTCCACCATCCCGCGGCGGGCGGGCTGACCCCCGCCGACGTGCCGCTCGTGTCTGTCGGCCAGGCCGAACTCGACGCCTGGCACGCCGACCGGCCCGGCCTGGTCGACGTCGTGCCGCCTGCCCCGTTGCAGCTCGGTCTGCTGTTCCTGGCCCAGATGTCCACGGCGGACCCGTATCTCGTCCAGCTGGCCGTGGAACTGGCCGGTGCGGTGGACACCGAACGGCTCCGCCGCGCCGCGCAGACGGTCCTCGACCGGCATGCGATCCTGCGCACCGCCTTCGGCACCAGCGCGGCGGGCACCCCGGTCGGTTTCGTGATCGACGGGGTGAGCGTGCCGTGGCGGGTCACCGAGACCACCGCGGCCGAGCCCGTCGACCTGCTGGCCGCCGAGGCGCGGATCGGCTTCGATCTGTCGACCGCGCCCCTGCTGCGCTTCACCGTCTACCGCACGCCCGCCGGTGCCACGCATCTGCTGCTGACCGCGCACCACCTGCTCCTCGACGGCTGGTCGATGCCGTTGCTCATGCGCGAACTGCTCGTCTGCTACGCCGCCGACGGCACCCCGGCCCTGCTCCAGCCGGTCCGGCCGTACCGCGACTACCTCGTCTGGCTCGCGCGCCAGGACCGCGAGGCCGCCCTGCGGGCCTGGGCGGATGCGCTGGCCGGGCACATCCCGACGCTGCTGGCCCCCGTCCTCGCCGCGCCCGCGGATCGGTCGGCCGGGTACGGCACCAGCACGGTCGAACTGTCGGCCGCCGAGGCCGAGGTGCTCGCCGCGTGCGCTGCCGCCCACGAGGTCACGGTCAACACGCTGTTCCAGACGGCGTGGGGTCTGGTGCTGGCGAGTGCGGTAGGCCGCGCGGACGTGGTGTTCGGCGCGGTCGTCTCGGGCCGTCCGCCCCAGCTCGACGGTGTCGACGCCATGGTCGGCCTGTTCGCCGACACCGTTCCGGTGCGGGTCACCGCGCACCCGGCCCTGTCGCTGCGGGCGCTGCTGACCCGGGTGCAGGCCGCGCAGGTCGCCGTCCTCGACGGACATCACCTGGGGCTCAACGACATCCAGCGCGCCGCCGGTGCGGGCGAACTGTTCGACACGCTGCTGGCCTACGAGTCCTACCCCGTCGACACCGAGGGCCTGCGGGCCGCGCACGGCGCGCTCGACGGTCTCGAGATCGCCGGTGTCACCGCGGCCAATGCCACCCACTATCCGGTAGCCGTCGGCGTCGAAGTGGGCGACGGTATCCGTATCGGTCTCCAATACCGCCGCGACACCGTCGATTCCGCGATCGCCGACGCGCTGACGCAGCGACTGCGCACCGTCCTCGACGCCCTCACCCGGACCCCCGAGCACACCACCGCCGCGCTGCTCGACACCCTGTCGCGCGGTGACGATCCTCTGGCCCGAATCACCCACTGGCGCAAGGTCCTCACCGAGCTGCCCACCGACCTCGATCTGCCCACCGATCGCCCGCGTCCACGTACCCCGGTGACCACGGACGAGCACGTCGCCGTCGACATCCCCGTCGATCTCCAGCACCACATCCGGCGGCTCGCCGAGGACACCGGCACCACCGTGCCCACGGTCGCCCACGTCGCCTTCGCCGCGCTGCTGGCGCGCCTCTCGGGTTCCGGGGACATCGCGATCGCCACACCGTCCCCCGAGACCGGGCAGCCCATGGTCCTGCGACTCGGTGTCCCCGGTGCGCGCCGCGTCGAGGACCTGCTCGGCGATGCCGCCGATGTCACCCACCAGGCCCGCACCCACCAGCATCTCTCCGCCATGGAATCGGCGGCCCTGCGTGGCCCGGATTCGCCGACGCCGGTCATCCACGCACTGCTGCTGACCGATCCTCCCTGCGCCGCAAGCGCAGCCCCACACGCCAGCAGCCGCCTCGTTCCGGCGGATACGACCACCGCGGACACGACCACCGCGGGCAGGCCCACCGCGGCACCGACCAGTTCCCTCCAGGCCGAGCGCCCGGAACCTTCCCTCCTAGCCGAGCGCCCGGCACCTTCCCTCCAGGCCGAGCCCCCGGCACCGCTGGTCGACGCGGCACACTGCGCACTGGCCCTGACCGTACGGACGACCTCGACCGGCGACATGACCGCCGACCTCTCCTACGCCGCTGCCCTGTTCGACAGTTCCACGGCGACGACATTCGCCCAACGCCTCCTACGCCTTCTCGCGGCGATGACCGACCACCCGCGAGCAGCGGTCGGCGACCTCCAGATCCTCGACGCGCCCGAAGCGGCGGCACTCACCGCCCGCACCCCGGACTCCGGCACCACCCCGGCACTACTCCCCGACCTGCTGACCCAGGGTGTGTCCCTCGGCGCGGACCGGATCGCCATCCGTCACCAGGGCACCTCGATCACCTACGGCGAACTCGACACGCGCAGTACACGATTGGCCCGCGAACTCATCGCGCACGGGGTCGGTCCCGAAGTTCCGGTCGCGGTCGCCCTGCCCCGCTCCGCCGACCTGGTGACCGCCGCGCTGGCGATCGCCAAGGCCGGTGGGGTCTACGTACCGGTCGACCCGAACTATCCGGCCCAGCGGCTCCAGCACCTGATCACCGATTCCGGTGCGGCCCTCGGCATCACCACCACCACGTACCGTCCGGCGGGCGAGATCACCTGGCTGGCCCTCGACGATCCCGCCGTCACGCGGGCCTGTGCCGCCCACCCGGCCACCCCGGTCACCGATGCCGACCGGCGCGCACCGCTGCGCGCACAGCACCCGGCCTACGTCATCTACACCTCCGGGTCCACCGGTCTGCCCAAGGGCGTCACCGTCACCCACACGGGGCTGAGCAGCCTGCTCGCCGAGGCGATCCGGCGCTACGATCTCACCGCCGAGCACCGTTTCCTGCACATCTGCTCGCCCAGCTTCGACCCGTCGGTCCTGGAATGGCTGTGCGCCTTCGGCACCGGTGCGACGCTGGTGATCGTGCCCGCCGAGATCGCCGGTGGCGTCGAACTCACCGAGATCATGGCCGCCGAGGCCGTCACCCACGCGATCATCACCCCCGCCGTTCTCGGCACCCTCGACCCGGCGGGCCCGGCTGCCCTGGCCGTGGTCTCGGTCGGCGGTGACGTGACCACTCCCGAACTGCTCGCGGCCTGGCAGCCGGGCCGCCGCTATCTCAACGGCTACGGGCCGACCGAGACGACCATCATCTCCGCCTACGCCGAACTCACCGCCGGACAGCCCATCACGATCGGCACACCGGTGCGCGACACCCACGCACTGATCCTCGACGCACGGCTGCACCCGGTGCCGCCCGGGGTCACCGGCGAGCTGTACCTGGCCGGTCCCGGACTGGCCCGCGGCTACCACGGGCAGCCGGGCACGACCGCGGCGCGTTTCGTCGCCGATCCCTTCGGCCCGCCCGGCACCCGGCTGTACCGCACCGGCGATCTGGTGCGGTCGCGCCGCGACGGCGAACTCGACTATCTCGGCCGCGCCGACACCCAGCTCAAGGTCCGCGGGTTCCGCATCGAACCGGGCGAGGTCGACGCCGTGCTCACCGCGCATCCCGAAGTCGCCACGGCGGTGACCGTCGGCCGTTCGACCGCGACCGGTGCCACCACCCTGGTGACCTATGTCGTCGCGGCCCCGGATCGTTCACCCGACCCGGCCGAGCTCGCCGACTACGCGGCCCGGCACCTGCCCGCGCACCTGGTGCCCTCGGCGATCGTCGCGCTCGACGCGCTGCCACTGACCACCAACGGCAAACTCGACCGGGCCGCGCTCCCGGAGCCCGCCGTCGCGACCGCGCCCAGCCGTGCGCCGCGCGGCGAGCGGGAGACGCTACTGGCGGCCCTGTTCGCCCAGGTCCTCGGCGTGGACACGGTCGGGGTGGACGATTCGTTCTTCGCGCTCGGCGGCGACAGCATCCTGTCGATCCAGCTGGTCTCGCTCGCCCGCGCGGCGGGCCTGGTCTTCAGCACGCGCGCGGTGTTCGAGCACCGCACCGTCGCGGCACTGGCCGCGATCGCCACCGTCGACGGCCCGGCGGTCACCGCGCTCGCCGAACTGCCCGGCGGCGGCGTCGGCGACCTCACGCTGACACCGATCCTGGCCGAGTTCCTCGACAGCGGAACCAGCGACCGGTTCGCCCAGACGATGACCCTCGCCCTGCCCCTCGGGATCGACCGGCCCGGCCTGCTCGCCACGCTCGACGCCGTCCTGCGCCACCACGACATGTTGCGTTCCCGCCTGCGTCACGACGGCCGGGACTGGCGTTTCGAGACACTCGGCCCGGACACCGTCACCGCGGACAGCCTGGTCACCGAACTCGACGCGGGCGCCGCCACCGGCGCGGAGCTGGCCCGCCTCGGCACCGCCGCGCTCGATGCGGCACTGGCCGCGCTCGACCCGGCGGCGGGCCGGATGTTCGCCTGCACGTGGGTCCGCCGCGACGCGGCCCGCGACGTGCTCGCCGTCGCCGCGCACCACTACGCCATCGACGGAGTGTCCTGGCGCATCCTGCTGCCCGACCTCGTCCTGGCCTGGGCCCAGCACAGCGCCGGACAGCCGATCGCGCTCGCGCCGGTGGGCACCTCGTTCCGCCGGTGGGCGCACGGGCTGGCTGGCGTCGACCGGCGCGCCGAACTCGGCTACTGGCGCGAGGTGCTCGCCGCACCCGACCCGCTGCTGGGCGACCGCGCCCTCGACCCGGCACTGGACACCGAATCGAGCCTGGGTTCGGTCACGGTGCGGGTCCCGGTCGAGGTGACCGAAGCGGTACTCACCACGTTGCCGGCGCAGTACCGCGCCGGTGCCGACCACGCCCTGCTCGCCGCCCTGGCCCTGTCCGTGCGCGAGTGGCGGTCGCGCCGCGGTGTCGACGCCGACACCGTGCGCCTGCGGGTCGAGGGCCACGGCCGCGAGGAAGACCTGCTGCCCGGCGCCGATCTGACCCGCACCGTCGGCTGGTTCACCAGCGTCCACCCGCAACTGCTCGACCTGACCGCGCTCACCACGAACACCGGCGACGCCCTCGCGACCACGCTGCGCGCCGTCAAGGAGCAACTGCGCGCGGTGCCCGGCAACGGCATCGGCTTCGGCCTGCTGCGCCGTCTCGACCCGGCGGCCACCGACCTGCGCGCCGGTGACCTCGGCCAGATCGGCTTCAACTACCTCGGCCGCGCGAGCACCGCCGCCCACCCCACCGGCGACGAATCCTGGCTGCCGACCGCCGATCTCGGCGATCTCACGGTCACCTACGACCCCACCCTGCCCGCGCACGCCGTCGTCGACATCACCGCGATCACCGTCGGCACCGACGCCGGACCGCGCCTGCAAGCCGAATTCCGTTATGCCACCGGCATTCTCGACGCCGCATCGGTGCGCGAGCTGGCCGACACGTGGACCCGCACGCTCGCCGCCCTCGCCGAGCACACCCGGCATCCGGCGGCCGGTGGTCTCACCCCGTCGGACGCCCCGCTGGTGCGGGTCGCGCAGACCGACCTCGACGGCTGGCGCACCCGCACACCGGATCTGGTGGAGGTCCTACCGCTCTCGCCGTTGCAGCAGTCGCTGCTGGCGCTGGGGGAACTGCTCGACGAGTCGGTGCACGCCTATGTCATCCAGCTGGTCGCCGATCTCACCGGCCCGCTCGACCTCGCCCGGTTGCGCCGCGCCGCCGACACCGTCCTGGCGCGGCACGCGAATCTGCGGTCGGCCTTCGTCACCGCGGCCGACGCGACACCGGTGCAACTGGTGGCAGGGCAGGTGCCCGCGCCGCTGCGCGTCGTCGACGGCATCGCCGCGGCCGAGCTGCCCGCGCTGCTCGCCGACGACCAACGGGCCGGGTTCGATCCGGAATGCGCGCCGCTGCTGCGGTTCACGGTGTACAGCACCGGTTCCGGCAGGCACCACCTGGTGCTGACCGGGCATCACATCCTGCTCGACGGCTGGTCGATGCCCCTGCTGATGAAGGAACTGCTGGTCCTCTACGCGACCGACGGCGACCCGGCGGCGCTGCCCGCCGTGCGGCCCTATCGCGACTACCTGGCCTGGCTCACCCGCCAGGACCGGGCGCTGGCCGAGCGGGCCTGGGCCGAGGTCCTCGCCGGGGTGCGCCCGACCGTACTCGCGCCCGCGCTCCCCCGGCCGCGGGCCACCGACAGCGGTTTCGGCCTGTGCGAGTTCGCTCTCGACACCGAACACACCGCCGCGCTCACCGCCCTCGCCACCACCACCGAGGTCACCGCGAACACCGTGTTCCAGACCGCGTGGGGGCTGGTCGTGGCCGCGACCGGCGGCGACACCGACATCGTCTTCGGCGCGACCGTGTCGGGCCGCCCGCCCCACCTCGACGGGGTCGGCGAGATGATCGGCCTGTTCGTGGACGCGGTCCCGGTGCGGGTCCGCGTCGAGGGCACCGCGGGCGAACTGCTGCGCGCGGTCCAGGCCGAACAGGCCGCGCTGCTGGATCACCACCATCTCGGGCTCGGCGCGATCCAGCGGGTGGCCGGGCTCGGTGAGCTCTTCGACACCATGCTCGCCTTCGAGTCCTTCCCCGTGGATGTCGAGGGACTCCAGCGGGCCGGGGGCGCACTCGGTGAGCTGCGCATCGACGACCTGCGCGGCGCCGACCACACCCACTACCCGATCACCGTGCTGGTGTTCCTCGGCGCGCGGACCCGGGTGCAGCTCAAGTACCGCCGCGATCTCGTCACCGAGGCCGCCGCCCAGGCGGTGACCGACCGTCTGCGCACCGCGCTGGACGCACTGGTCACCACCCCGGACCACGTCGCGTCCCGGATCGTCGAACGGCTCGCGTCGGACCCGGCCGATCCGCTGACCCGCGCCCGGTTCTGGCAGCAGACCCTGGCCGACCCGCCCGCCCGTCTCGCGCTGGCTCCGGCGGTCGCCGCGGCTGCACCGCCCGTTGGCACGGATCGCGTCCGGACCCGGGTCACCCTCCCGCCTGCCGTGCGCCGGGATCTGAGCCTGCTCACCGAGTCCACCGGCGTCACCCGCTCGGCGCTGACCCGCTCGGCGCTGGCGGTCGTGCTGGCCCGCCTGACCGGCTCCGACGACATCCTCGTCACCACCTCCACCCCGCACCCGGTGGTCGTCCGCACGGCGATCGACCTCGCCGAGCCCTTCACCGACCTGCTGGCCCGGGCTCACCGCGCCGAGTCCGCCGCGCTCGCGCACGCGGGCCTGCCGCTCGGCGACCTGACCGCGCCGGCCGGTCCCGGCGCCGTCACGAACCAGGTGAGCCTGGACATCGAGGAGCCCGCCGTGGCGGGCGAGCTCGCCCTGGTGGCACCCGAGGCGAGCCCGTCTCTCGAACTGTCCTGCTCCGCAGAGCTTTTCGACGACACCGCCGCCGCCGCGTTCGGCAGGCGCCTGCTCACCGTGCTCACCGCGCTCGCGCGCGACCCGCACACGCCCGTCGGCGATCTGCCGCTGACCACGCGTGCCGAACACACGACCCTGCTCGCCCTCGGCGATGTCGCGGCTCCCCGCCCCACCGGTACCCTGCCCGAACTCCTCGTGCGCGGCACCGGCTACGGCCAGCACCGGATCGCGGTGCGCGACAACGGCCGCACCCACACCTACGGCACCCTCGACGCGGACTCCGCCCGGCTCGCCCGGGTCCTCGTCGCCGAGGGTGTCGGACCGGAAACCGTGGTCGCCGTGGCGATCCCGCGCTCCTACGATTCGCTGCTGGCGTTCTGGGCGGTGGCCAAGGCGGGCGGGGTGTACGTCCCGGTCGATCCGAACTATCCCGCCGACCGGGTCCGGCACATGCTCGACGACTCCGGCGCCACCCTGGTCCTCACCGTGGGCGCCAGGGCGAGCGCCCTACCGGCGACGGCACGCACCCTCGTGCTCGACGACCCGGCCGTGCGGGCGCGCGTCGCGGCCGAGTCGGCGACCCGCGTGCGCGACCGGGACCGGCGGGCACCGCTGCGCCTCGGCCATGCCGCCTATGTCATCTACACCTCCGGCTCCACCGGAAAACCCAAGGGCGTCACCGTCACCCACGCCGGGCTCGGCGCCCTGGTCGCGCACTCCGCCGCCCTGATGGACCTGCGCCACGACCACCGGATGCTGCACGTCTGCTCGCCGAGCTTCGACCAGTCGATCGAGGAGATCACCACCGCCTTCCATCGCGGCGCCACCCTGGTCGTCGCCCCGGCCGACACCGTCGGCGGCGACGAACTCGCCGACCTGCTGCGCGCGGAACTGGTGACCCACACGATCATCACCCCCGCCCTGCTGAGCACACTGAACCCCGCGAATCTCCCGGATCTCGTCTGTGTCTCCGCGGGCGGCGAGGCGACCACCGGCGAGCTGCTGGCCGCCTGGCAGCCCGGCCGCCGCTTCCTCAACGGCTACGGGCCCACCGAGGCGACGATCGGCGCGAGCTACGCACCACTGGACGCCGGCGCGCGCGTCACCATCGGCAGGCCGGTACCCGGGGTGCGCGCGATCGTGCTGGACGGGCGGCTGCGTCCGGTGCCGGTGGGTGTGACAGGTGAGCTGTATCTGGCCGGGTCCGCCCTGGCCCGCGGCTATCGGGGGCGCCCCGGTGCCACGGCCGAGCGTTTCGTCGCCGATCCCTGGGCGCCCGGCGAGCGGATGTACCGCACCGGTGACCTGGTCCGCTGGGTGCCCGGCAGCGGCGGCCACGACCTGGAATACCTGGGGCGCGGCGATTTCCAGATCAAGATCCGTGGTTTCCGGATCGAGCCCGGCGAGGTCGACGCGGTGCTGCTGCGGCATCCGCGCATCGGGTTCGCGCTGACCGTCGGCGCCACGAACCCGGCCGGGCAGACCGTGCTCGTCTCGTATGTGACCGGCCGGGAGCTCGACTCCGCCGCGGTGATCCGGTGGTCGGCGGCATTGCTGCCCTCCCATCTGGTCCCGGCGGCGGTGGTCGTGCTGGACCGGGTGCCGCTCTCGGCGGCGGGCAAGGTCGACCGGAGCGCGCTGCCCGCGCCGGTGTTCACCACCCGGCCCTACCGGGAGCCCGCGGCGGGCACCGAACGGCTCGTGGCCGACGTCTTCGCCGAGCTGCTCGGCGTCGACCGGGTCGGTGCCGACGACGACTTCTTCGAACGCGGCGGCAACTCCCTGCTGGCCACCCGGGTGACCGCGCGGCTCGGTGCCGCCGTGGGCCTGCGGGTCCCGGTGCGGGTGCTCTTCGGCGCGCCGACCGTGGCCGCCTGCGCCCGCGAGATCACCCGGTTGACCAGGCAGGACCGCCGCCCCGCACTGCGGGCCGAGGCGCGGCCCGACCGGCTGCCGCTCTCGCCCGCGCAGCAGCGCATGTGGTTCCTCAACCGCTTCGACACCGGCACCGCCGCCTACAACATCCCGGTGGTGCTACGGCTGTCCGGCGCGCTCGACACCGCGGCCATGCGGCTGGCCTTCGCCGATGTGGTGGCCCGGCACGAGATCCTGCGCACGGTGTATCCGGCCGTCGAGCACACGCCGACCCAGGTCGTGCTGCCCGTCGGCCATCCCGAGGTGCCCGGACTCACCGTCGACGACACCACCGCCGACGTGAACGGTGCTGTCGCCCAGCTGATCTCGACCACCTTCGATGTCACGGCCGAGGTGCCGCTGCGGGCCACCCTCTTCACCGCGGCACCCACCGAGTTCGTGCTCGCCCTGACGGTGCACCACATCGCCGCCGACGGGTTCTCCGGTGGACCGCTCACCCGCGACCTGGTGGCCGCCTACACCTCGCGGGTCCGCGGCAATCCGCCTACCTGGGCACCGTTGGCACTGCAGTACGCCGACTACGCCCTCTGGCAGCAGGCGCTGCTGGGCGCCGACTCCGATCCGGACTCGCTCGGCGCCACCCAGATCGCGTACTGGCGCGAGGCACTGGCCGGGCTGCCCGATCAGCTCGAACTCCCCCGCGACCGGCCCCGCCCGGCGGTGCAGTCGTACGCGGGCGGCCGCGAACCGTTCACCCTCGACACCGCCACCCACGCCGCCCTGGCCGAACTGTCGCGCGCGCACGGCGCGACCCTGTTCATGACCGTGCACACCGCGCTCGCGGTCGTGCTCGCCGGGCTGTCGGGCACCATCGACATCGCCCTGGGCACCCCGGTCGCGGGCCGCGGCGACGCGGTGCTCGACGATCTCATCGGCATGTTCGTCAATACCGTGGTCTTCCGCACCCGGGTCGACGGCACGGCGAGTTTCGCCGAACAGCTCGTCCGCCAGCGCGACGAGGACCTGCGGGCCTTCGCCCACGCCGACGTGCCGTTCGAGCGGCTCGTGGAGGTTCTGGACCCGGCCCGCTCCACCGCACGGCATCCGCTGTTCCAGGTGGGCCTGTCGTTCCAGAACCTCGCCGAGGTGCGCATGGAACTGCCCGGTGTCACCGTGGAATCGGTGGAACCGGACCGCGCGCTGTCGCAGTTCGACCTGCATCTGATCCTCGCCGACCGCTACACCGCCGACGGCGCACCGGCCGGGATCACCGGCTACTGCACCTACGCCACCGACCTGTTCGACCCGGCGACCGTGCGCGGGTTCCTGGACCGGCTCACCCGCTTCGTCACCGCGGTCCTCACCGATCCCGGCGCACCGCTGCACACCATCGACCTGCTCGCCCCGGCCGAACGGTCGACGATCCTGGACAGCTGGAATCGCACGGCGCGCCGGCGGGATACGGCGGCCACCCTGCCGTCGCTGCTGGCCGCCACGGTCGCGGCGGCTCCCGGCGCGAAGGCGCTGGTCACCGACTCGGCGACCTGGAGTTACGCCGAGCTGGACGCGCGAGTCAACCGGCTGGCCCGGTACCTGGTGGCCGCGGACGTAGGCCCGGAGACCCGGGTGGCTCTGGCCATGCGGCGCTCACCCGAGCTGGTGGTGGCCATGTACGCGGTCGCGGCCGCCGGCGCGGCCTATGTGCCGATCGACCCCGACCAGCCCGCCGTGCGCACCCGCTACATCCTCGACACCGCCGAGCCCGCGCTCGTCCTCACCGACGCCGCCACCGGATTCACGGCACCCACGGCGCGGATCGTGGTCGTCGACCGGCTCGATCTCTCGGCCTACCGCGACACCCCGCTCGACGACCACGACCGCAACGCCCCGCTGCGCCCGGGCAACACCGCCTATGTCATCTTCACCTCCGGATCGACCGGGCGCCCGAAGGGTGTGGCGGTGTCGCACGCCGCCATCGTCGATCAATTGCGCTGGAAGACCGCGGAATTCGGGCTCACCCGCCGTGACGCGGTCCTGCTGAAGACGGCGGCGACCTTCGACCTGTCGGTCTGGGAGTTCTGGTCGGCGGCGGTCTGCGGCGGGCGCCTGGTGCTGGCCGCGCCCGGCGGGCACCGCGACCCCGCCTATCTGGCCGACCTCACCGAACGCACCGGCGTCACCACCCTGCACGCGGTGCCCTCGATGCTCGACGCCCTGCTCACCGTGCGGATACCCGGCACCCTGCGCCGGATTCTCGCCATCGGTGAGGCCCTGCCCGCGGACCTGGCCCGTCGGGTCGCGGCGGCCGCGCCGCAGGTGGCGCTGTTCAATCTCTACGGGCCGACCGAGGCCGCGGTCTCGATCACCAGTCACCGGGTCACCGCCGCCGACACCGTGAGCGTGCCCATCGGCACGCCGGTCTGGAACAGCCGCGTCTACGTCCTGGACCGGTGGTTGCGCCCGGTTCCCGTCGGTGTCCCCGGCGAGCTGTATCTGGCCGGAAGCCAGCTGGCCACCGGCTATCTGGGCCGCCCCGACCTCACCGCCGAACGGTTCGTCGCCGACCCGTTCACCCCCGGCGGCCGTCTGTACCGCACCGGCGACCTGGCGGTCTGGACCGCCACGGGCGAGCTGGAATACCGGGGCCGCACCGACTTCCAGCTCAAGATCCGGGGCTTCCGGATCGAGACCGGCGAGATCGACGCGGTGCTGACCGGACGGCCCGAGATCGCCGCCGCGGTGACCGTCGGACGGGAGAACCGGTCGGGCGCGACCGCGCTGGTGTCGTATGTCGTTGCCGCACAGGGATATCGGGTCGCGGCGGACGAGGTCGTCGCGGCCGCGGGCCGTGCCCTGCCCGCGCACATGGTGCCCGCCACCGTCGTGGTGCTCGACAGCCTCCCGCTGACCCCGCACGGCAAACTCGACCGCGCCGCCCTGCCCGCCCCCGACCTCGCCGCCCGCGCCTATCGCGCGCCCGGCTCGGCCGTCGAGCGGACGGTGTGCGAGGTCTTCGCCGAGGTCCTGCGCGTGGACCGGGTCGGCCTGGACGACCACTTCTTCGAGCTCGGCGGCACCTCGCTCAGCGCCACCCGGCTCGCCGCCCAGCTCGGCACGGAGATGGCCGCCACCATCCCGGTCACCTGGATCTTCAGCGCGCCGACGCCCGCGGGTCTGCTCGCCGCCCTGCGCGCGGCGGGCGCCGACAGCGCGGGCACCGACGCGGCCTTCGACGTGCTGCTCCCGCTGCGCACGACCGGCAGCCGGGAACCGCTGTTCTGCGTGCATCCGATCAGCGGTGTCGCCTGGTCCTTCGGCGGCCTGGCCGCCCACCTCGACCCCGACCGCCCGCTCTACGGATTGCAGTCCCCGGCGCTGAGTTCGGCCGAGCCGCTGCCGGATTCGATCGAGGAGTGGGCGCGGCTCTACGTCAAGCACCTGCGCGCGGTACAGGCCGAGGGGCCGTATCACCTGCTGGGCTGGTCGCTGGGCGGGGTGCTCGCGCACGCCATGGCGGTGCAGTTGCAGGCCGAAGGCGAACAGGTCGCCCTGCTTGCCATGCTCGACAGCACGCTCACCTGCGCCGCACCCGCGCGCACCGGCGCCGCGAGCACCGCCGATCTGCTCGGCGGATTCGCCGGGGACATCGGTGATCTCGACGCGGCGGGCGATGTCAGCGAGCTGGCGCGGGCCCTGTCCGAGAGCACCACCCCGCTCGCGGGTCTCGGCCAGGAACGCGTCGAACGTGTCCTCACCGCCGCGCTCGACGCGATCCCCCTCGACGCCGCCTACCGCCCCCGCCCCTTCGAGGGAGACATCACCTTCTTCACCGCCACCGGCGACGATCCCACCGGCACCATCGCCGCCGGGTCCTGGCGCACCGCCGTCACCGGCACCGTGCACAACCACGCCGTCCCCACCACACACTGGCGGATGACGGACCCGGCCGCGCTGGCGCGGATCGCCGCGGTCCTGCGGGAGGGCTGATCAGCCCCAGGTGGCCTGGTCGGGGACGCTGGAATCGAAGACGACATAGAAGAAGTGGCCCGGCGTGAGCTCGTTCATGTCGTGCCAGCGGCCCCACGGGTCGCGCTGGTAGTAGTTCTCCATGCCGGTCCCGTCGTCGTAGCAGACGATGCCGCCGGTACCGAAGGGGCTCCAGTAGACGTCGGTACCGGGGCGCGGGGCCTCCAGTGGGGTGCGGAACAGGTGACCGCACGGCGTGATGACCGGGTCGTAGTAGCTGGGTTGGGCGGCGGCCAGGGGCGCCAGGCCGGTGACGGCGGCAGCGGAGATCGCGGCGGCGACGAGGCCGGCGCGGACGGGGGAACGCGACATTTCTGCTCCTCACTGGGCGGAAAACGGTTCGCTGGTGTGTCGGGACCGGGCCGGAGATCGTTACCCGGGCTCACCGTACCGCCGCGGCACCACGAGAGCCGGAAAGATCCGACCGTGGTCGGATCTGTGGCGCGCGCCACCGGGCTAGCGTGAGACGCGGCGGTTCCGGCGACGAGGGGGAAAAACGGTGGAGAGCAAGACGATCGCGCGGCAGTGCAGCCTGTGCGAGGCGCACTGCGGGATTCTGGTCACGGTCGAGGACACGCGGGTCACCCGTATCGAGGGCAACCCCGACGACGTCCTCTCGCGCGGCTACCTCTGTCCCAAGGCCACCGCGCTGGGCGCGCTGCACCACGACCCCGACCGGCTGCGCACCCCCGTGCGCCGGGTCGGTGACACCTTCGAACCGATCGGCTGGGACGAGGCGTTCCGCGAGATCGGGCAGCGGCTGCGGGCCGTGCGCGCGGCACACGGGCCCAGCGCCATCGGCATGTACATGGGCAACCCGGCCGCGCACAGTTCCTCGGTGCTGTACGGGGCGGCGCTGCGGGTCGCACTGCTGACCAGGAACTTCTTCTCGGCCTCCTCGATCGACCAGTTCCCGCAGGAGTTCGTGGCGTGGCGGATGTTCGGCGCCAATGTGCTCATGCCGGTGACCGATATCGACCGCACCCAGCGCCTGGTGGTGCTCGGCGCCAACCCGGCGGTGTCCAACGGGTCGATCACCACCATGCCGGGCGCCAAGCAGCGCATCAAGGATGTCCGCAAGCGCGGCGGCACGGTCGTCGTGATCGATCCGCGGCGCACCGAGACCGCCCGGCTGGCCGACGAGCACGTGGCCGTGCGGCCCGGCGGCGACCTGTACCTGCTGCTGGGGATGCTGCACGTCCTCGTCGCCGAGGGGCTGTGCGACGAGCGGGCCGTGCGGGCCCAGTGCGCGGGCTGGGACGACATCACCGCCCTGGTCGCCGACACGACACCGGAACGGATGGCCCCGCACGCGGGCGTCGACGCCGAGACCATCCGCCGCCTGGCCCGCGACCACGCCGCGGCCCCGTCGGCGGTGCTCTACGCCCGCCTCGGGGTGTGCCTGCAGGTCACCGGCACGCTCACGCACTGGCTGGTGAACACGATCAACGCCGTCACCGGCAATCTCGACCGCCCGGGCGGGCAGATGTTCGCCACCCCGCTCGTCGACGCCCTCCGGTTCGGCAAGTACCTGCCGATGGGGTACGGCGCCTGGACCGACCGGTCCGGCACCCACAAGTCCTTCCGCACCGAACTGCCCGCCACGGTCCTGGCCGACGAGATCCGCACCGAGGGCCCCGGACAGATCAAGGCGATGATCACCTACGCGGGCAACCCGGTGCTGTCGACACCGCAGGGCGGGCGGCTCGACGAGGCACTGGCCTCGCTGGAGTTCTACGTCGCCGTCGACATGTACGTCACCGAGACGACCCGGCACGCCGACATCATCCTGCCCCCGGTGTCCGCGCTCGAACGCGAGGAACTCGACGTGGTGTTCCCGGTGTTCAGCGTCCGCAACAACGCCCGCTTCGACGCCAGGGTCTTCGAGCCGCCCGCCGACGGCCTCGAGGACTGGCAGATCCTCGCGCGGCTGATCACCGAACTGGTGCCGCTGCCCGCCCGCCGGTTCACCGGCCGCGCGCTCACCGGCGTGCTCGACCAGCTCAGCCCGCTGCGGCTGACCGCGGCCGCGGTGGCGGCCGGTCCGTACGGCATCCTGCGGCGCGGACGCGCGGGCTTGACCATCGACCGCATCCGCCGCGCGCCCGGCGGCATCGATCTGGGCCCGTTGCAGCCGCGGCTGCGCACGCTGATCGGCACCCGCGACCGTTTGGTCCAGCTCGCGCCGGAGGACTTCCTCACCGCCGCCCGCCAGGCCATCGACACCGTCGACGCCCCCACCGACGGCTACGACCTGCAACTCATCGGCCGCCGCCACCTGCGCAGCAACAACTCCTGGCTGCACAACATCGAATCCATGGTGAAGGGCCGCGACCGCTGCACGGTCCTGATGCATCCCGACGACGCCGCCGCCCGCGGTCTCGTCGACGGCGCGCCCGCGACCGTCGAGTCGGCGGCGGGCGCGATCGTGGTGCCGGTGGAGATCAGCGCCGACATCCGGCCCGGCGTGGTGGCGATCCCGCACGGCTGGGGGCATCGCGAACCCGGCGTCGGCTGGAATGTCGCGGCCGCGCACGGCGGCGCGAATGTCAATCTGCTGCACGACCCGGCGCGCACCGACGTGCTCAGCGGCGCGGCCGCGGTCAACAGCACCCGGGTGCGCGTGCACCCGGTGACGCCCGAATCCGGCGCCGCGGCAACGGTGTCCACCGCCGCCGCGGGCTGAATCCGGGCGCCGGGCCGCTCAGCGGAAGCGGATGTCGGCGGTGGCCAGACCGAAGATCTTGCGCCCGCCGGACTTGGCCACGATCAGGATGACCGCGCTGCGGTTCTCGGGATCGAGGGACTTCACCTTGCCGGTGAACTCGACGTCACCGCCCAGCTCGCGGTCGACGACGGTGTAGTTCGACAGCCGCACGCCGTAGCGGGTGACCGCGCCCGGGTCGCCCGACCAGGACGAGAGGAACCCGGCGCCCAGGCCCATGGTGAGCATGCCGTGGGCGATGATGTCGGGCAGCCCGGCCAGCCCGGCCACCCGCTCGTCCCAGTGGATCGGGTTGTTGTCGCCGGAGACACCGGCGTAGTTCACCAGGTCGCCGCGGGTGAGCTTGGCGTCGCGCAGTGTCACCTCGGCGCCGACGGTGAGGTCGTCGAACGACAGCGTGGTGCCGGGGGTGCGGGTCGACCCGGCGGTGGACAGCCGCAGCTCGCCCTCGGGACGGCGCGGCACCTCCCCACCGTCGTCGACGGGCTCGGCGGCGCGGCCGAACATGCTCACCCCGTGCACCATGATGTTCTCCACCGCGGTGGTGATCGCCGGGTCCACCTCCTCACCGGTGACGCCGACGACCGTGGTGTGCATGACGTGCACGGTCTCGCCGAGTTCGTCGGTGAAGGTGTTGGTGACCGTGATCAGGTCCTTGCCCGCGATGCGGCGCACCGAGGACAGTTCCACGTCGGTGATCAGCCGGTCCCCGGCGACGATCGGCTTGTGCTGCTCGAAGACCTGCTCGGTCTGCACGAAGGTGTCGTAACCGACGACGACGGTCTCGAACAGCTTCCGGTTGGCCGCCATCGCGGGGATGGAGACGAAGGTCAGCGGCGCGACCAGGCCCCGGTAGCCGAGCGCGGCGGCGGCGTCCTCGTCCCAGTGCGCCGGGTGGTAGTCCTGCACCGCCCTGGCGTACTCGCGGACCTTCTCCCGGCCCACTTCGTACGTGCCGTCCATCCGGTAGTAGTGCCCTACCTTCGACGTGATATCGGGTGCATCGACCACCGCATTCACCGTGAAACCAACCTTTGTTCGAGGAACGGACTCCGGCAGGATAGCGGCCCCGCGCGGGCGGGGCCCAGATTGCCGGCACAACTCGTCGCCCGAAAACCTTCCCTTCTGATCTGGAATCAGTCATAATCTGGAATGTGTCCAGTAAGTCGGAATTCGAGCAGATGCTCCGCGCGGCATCGCTGCGCGTCACCGCGCCGCGCCTGGCGGTCCTGTCCGCGGTGCATCACCAGCCCCATGCCGAAACCGACGTCATCATCGGCCGGGTCAGGGAATCCCTCGGCACGGTGAGCCAGCAGGCCGTCTACGACGTGCTGCGGGTTCTCACCGACGCGGGCCTGCTCCGGCGGATCCAGCCCATGGGCACCGTCGCCCGGTACGAGACCCGTGTCGGTGACAACCATCATCACCTGGTGTGCCGATCCTGTGGCGTGATCGTCGATATCGACTGTGCAGTCGGCGATGCGCCGTGTCTGACCGTGCCCGATGACCAGGGCTTCGTCATCGACGAGGCCGAGGTCATCTATTGGGGCCTGTGCCCCGATTGCTCGTCTTCACGATCACTTCCCTGAAAGGAATCACCGTGCCCGAGGAACACCCACCCATCGCGGAAGCCAACACGGAACCGGGTGAAAGTGGTTGCCCCGTAGCGTCGCATCGCCCCTTCGCCGCCGCCGACGCGCGCGGCAGCAATGCCGACTGGTGGCCCCATCAGCTCAATCTCTCGATCCTGCAGAAGAACCCGCCGGTGGCCAACCCGTTCGGCGCGGACTTCGACTACGCCGCCGAATTCGCCACCCTCGACCTGGCCGCGGTCAAGGCCGACATCGAACAGATCCTGACCACCTCGCAGCCCTGGTGGCCCGCCGACTTCGGCCACTACGGCCCGCTGTTCATCCGGATGGCCTGGCACTCGGCGGGCACCTACCGCGTGGGTGACGGTCGCGGCGGCGCGGGCGCGGGCCTGCAGCGTTTCGCCCCGCTCAACAGCTGGCCCGACAACGCCAGCCTGGACAAGGCCCGCAGGCTGCTGTGGCCGGTGAAGCAGAAGTACGGCCGCAAGCTGTCCTGGGCCGACCTCATCGTCTACGCGGGCAATGTGGCGCTGGAGTCGATGGGCTTCGAGACCTTCGGCTTCGCCGGCGGCCGCGTGGACGCCTGGGAACCGGAGGAGGACGTCTACTGGGGTCCCGAGCGCACCTGGCTCGGCGACGAGCGCTACACCGGTGAGCGCAGCCTGGAACGCCCCCTCGCGGCCGTCCAGATGGGCCTGATCTACGTCAATCCCGAAGGGCCCAACGGCAATCCGGACCCGCTCGCCGCCGCGATCGACATCCGCGAGACCTTCGCCCGGATGGCCATGAACGACGAGGAGACCGCCGCGCTCATCGCCGGCGGCCACACCTTCGGCAAGACCCACGGCGCGGGCCCGGCCGATCACGTCGGCCCCGAGCCCGAGGGCGCCCCGCTCGAGGAGCAGGGTCTGGGCTGGAAGAGCGGCTTCGGCACCGGCGTCGGCGCCGACGCCATCACCTCCGGCCTGGAGGGCATCTGGACGCCCACCCCGATCAGCTGGGACAACAGCTTCCTCGAGACGCTCTACGGCTACGAGTGGGAGCTGAGCAAGAGCCCGGCCGGGGCGCACCAGTGGATCCCGAAGGACGGCGCCGGGGCGGGCACCGTGCCCGATCCGTTCGATCCGGACAAGAAGCAGACCCCGGTCATGCTCACCACCGACCTGTCGCTGCGCGTGGACCCGATCTACGGGCCGATCACCCGGCGCTGGCTGGAGAACCCGGCCGAGTTCGCCGACGCCTTCGCCCGCGCCTGGTACAAGCTCACCCACCGCGACATGGGCCCGGTCAGCCGCTACCTCGGCCCGCTGGTGCCCTCGGAGGAACTGCTGTGGCAGGACCCGATCCCCGCGCACACCGGTGAGCTCATCGGCGACAGCGACATCGCGGGACTCAAGAGCCTGATCCAGGCCTCGGGGCTCAGCGTCGCCCAGCTGGTCACCACCGCCTGGGCCGCGGCCTCCTCGTTCCGGGGCAGCGACAAGCGCGGCGGCGCCAACGGCGGCCGGATCCGGTTGCAGCCGCAGGCGGGCTGGGAGGTCAACCAGCCCGACGAGCTCGCGCAGGTGATCCGGGTGCTCGAGGGTATCCAGGACACGTTCAACGGGGCAGGCGGGGCGCAGGTGTCCTTCGCCGACCTGGTCGTGCTCGGCGGCGCGGTCGGCGTCGAACAGGCCGCCCAGGCCGCCGGATTCCCGGTGACGGTGCCGTTCACGCCCGGCCGCACCGACGCCACCCAGGAGCAGACCGACATCGAGTCGTTCTCGGCGCTCGAGACCGCGGCCGACGGTTTCCGCAACTACCTCGCCAAGGACGCCCAGATCCCGGCGGAGTACCTGCTCGTCGACAAGGCCAACCTGCTCACCCTGAGCGCCCCGGAGATGACCGTGCTGGTCGGTGGCCTGCGCGTGCTGGGCGCCAACTACCAGCAGTCCTCGGTCGGCGTGTTCACCGACCGGCCGGGCACGCTGACCAACGACTACTTCGTCAACCTGCTCGACATGGGCACCGAGTGGGCCCCTTCGGCCGGCGACGAGAACGTCTACGAGGGCAAGGACCGCACCACCGGCGCGGTCACCTGGACCGGCAGCCGGGTCGACCTGGTGTTCGGCTCGAACTCGCAGCTGCGGGCCGTGGCCGAGGCCTACGCCACCGACGACGCGAAGGAGAAGTTCGTGCGCGACTTCGTCGCGGCGTGGACCAAGGTGAGCGAGCTGGACCGGTTCGACCTGGCCCGCTAGCCCGCTGACAGCGAAACACCCTGTGACTCTTCGGGAGTCACAGGGTGTTTCGCTGTCGCGATCGTCTCAGGCGCCGGACTCGGCCAGCGCGGCGAGGCGGTCCACCGAGGCCTGCAGCTTGTCGGCGGTGGTGGCCTTGGCCCGCACCTGGCGCAGTTCGTCGTGCAGCTCGGTCCAGTCGTAGGTGTGGGTGACCCGGGTGTGGGTGTCGTCGATCGGCTCGAGCTCCCAGCGCCACAGGTGCCCGGGCGGGATCTTGCCGCGCTCGGACGGGTTCCAGGCGATGCGGCGGCCCTCGACGAACTCGACGATGTGGTTGTCCCGGTCGGCGCCGTTGGTGAGGGTGGTGGTGAACACGTCACCGGCGGCGTGGACCCGCTGGCCGGTCACCGCCTCCGCGAGGTTGTCGTTGCCGTCCCAGCGCGGCTGCTGGGCGGGGTCGGCGATCAGTTCGAAGATCACGGCGGCACCGGCCGCGACCTCTCGGGAGGCGTGCACGATGCGGGGTACGTCGATGGTTTCGGTCACCCGGGCGATGCAACCAGCGGCTTCGCGACCCCGCAACCTTTCGGCTCGAGCGCGCGCCTAACTCGTGCGGTGGACGGCGAAGACCGGAATGACCCGGTCGGTCTTCTCCCGGTACTCGGCGAAACCGGGCAGCAGCTCGACCATGCGGTCGAACAGTCGCGTGCGCTCGGGATCGTCGACGAGTTCGGCCTTGCCGGTGTAGGTCTCGCCGGGCACCTCCACGGTGAGCACCGGGTCGGCGAGGAGGTTGTGGTACCAGGCCGGATGCTTGTCGGCGCCGCCGTTGGAGGCGATCAGCACGATCCGGTCGCCGTCGGGCAGGAAGACCAGCGGGTTGGTGATCGGGCGGCCCGATCTCGCGGCGGTGGTGGTGATGATCACCATGTTGTCGCGGCCCTCGAACATGCCGCCCACCCGGCCGCCGTTGGCGCGGAACTCGGCGATCACCTGGTCGTTGAATGCGCTCATACCGGTCCCCAACGCACCGCCCACGCCGTGCATTCCCCGCCGTCCTCGGCATATGCGCCGAGGTAGTGAGGTCCTCTAACGTTCAGGGGTGCTTGGACATTCACACGCGACGAGTGGCGCGCTGGCCTGGGCGGGGACCGCCGCGGCCCTGCCGCTCACCGTCGCCGCTTTCCCCCTGTTCGACAGCGAGACAACCCGATTCGGGATCGCCGAACTGATCATGGGCACCCTGCTCACCGCGGGTGCGGCCCTGCTGCCCGACGCCGATCATCCGAGCGGAACGATCTCGCACGTGCTCGGTCCGGTGACCCATCACCTGTGCCGTTTCATCTCCTGGATCTCCGGCGGGCACCGGCACGGCACCCATTCGCTGCTGTTCGTGGTCGCCGCGGTCGGGGCCACCTGGGCCGGCGAGCACTGGCTCGGCAGACCGTTCACCCTGGGGCTGGTGTTCTTCCTGCTCGCCCTGGCGGTGCGCTCGCTGCACCTGTGCCCACCCGGCAAGAGCCTGCGCACCTACGGCACGGTCATCGTGCTGGCCTCGGCGGGCACCTTCGCCGTGGACCACTGGATCGTCGACCGGCCCGCCTGGCTGCCCATCTGCGTCGGCCTGGGCTGTCTGGCCCACCTGCTCGGCGACTGTCTCACCGATCGCGGCTGCCGCCTGCTGTGGCCCTTCCCCTTCCGCACCCGCATCCCCGTCATCGAGCGGACCGGCAATCGCGTCGAGACCTGGGTGCTCTCGCCGCTGTTCGTGGCCGGAGCGTGCGGTGCGCTGTGGTACGCCATCGTCCACCACGTGTGATCGCCTGCACGGCAAGGACGGTCCCTCCCCCGTCCTTGCCGTTCTTTTTCCCACGGTTCGATGTAGCCGCATACATGTTTTGATGCGCATATCTTCGTATCGGCATGCAGTTTGTGACCGGTCCCACCCGACCCCGCGCCGGTCGCTCATCGCTCCCGAATCCGCACCGAACTCCCCGCTTTTCAGTGCACAGTTGTACTCTCAAACCCGTGACGGAGCAGCTCCCCCAACCCCAGGCCGAGGTACAGGCACTCACGCGGCTGGCAGGCGACGAGTTCGTCGGCGCGGTCGACGGGATCGCGGCCATCCACCGGGCCATCTCCGACCGCGTCTTCGCGGCGGTACGCACCGGAGTGGGCGTGGCCGCCGACCCCGTCAAGGTCGTGCACGACGCGATCACCGACAGCGTCTACGCGGTGGTCGGCGGCACGGGGTTCGTGGTGGGCGAGGTGGCGAGCGCGGTGCAGGTGCCCGGTGTCCCCGCGCCGTCGCGCACGGTGTGGGGTGCGGGTGTGCTCGCCGCGCTCCAGGGGCTCATCGGCGACGCGCTCGAGGACCAGGCACCGATCCTGGCCTCCCCCATGACCATTCGCGTCGACGGCGTGCCGGTGCCGCCCGAGCAGCTGCCCGCGCACGTCACCGTGCCGACCTCCCGGCTGGTGGTGCTGGTGCACGGGCTGGTGGAGACCGAGCACGCCTGGGGGCTCGGCGGCAGGCCCGCCTACGGCGAACTGCTCGAAGAGGACCTCGGCTACACACCGGTCTACGTCCGCTACAACACCGGCCTGCACATCTCCGAGAACGCCGCCCAGCTGGCCGCGCTGCTCGACCGGCTCGTCGCGCACTGGCCGCTGCCGGTGCACGAGATCTGCCTGATCGGTCATTCGATGGGTGGGCTCGTCGCCCGCGGCGCCTGCCATCTGGCCGACCGGCAGGACGCGCAGTGGGTGCGCGCGGTCCGGCAGGTGGTCTGCCTGGGTTCGCCGCACCTGGGCGCGCCGCTGGAACAGATCGCGCACTACGCCGCCGCCGCGTTCGACCTGCTGCCCGAGACCCGCCCGCTGGGCGCGCTGCTGCGCAGGCGCAGCGCGGGTATCCGCGATCTGCGCCAGGGCTCGCTGGTCGACGAGGACTGGCGCGACCTCGACGCCGACGCCCTGCGCGCCCGCGCGGTGCAGGAGGTGCCGCTGCTCGCGCACGCCGACCACTACTTCGTCACCGCGACGATCACCCGCAGTCCGCGGCATCCGGTGGGCCGCATCGTCGGTGATGGCCTGGTGCTCGGCGGCAGCGGCTCCGGGCGCGGCCGCACCCGCCGCATCGCGCTCGACGGCGTGAACGGTCTGCACGTCCCCTCGGCCAATCATTTCAGCCTGCTCAACCACGAGGCGGTCTACCGCGCGCTGCGCGGGTGGCTGTCGAGCGCCCCCCGCAGAGCGGCCCGGGTGGATACGCTGTGGCCATGACTCTCGACCACGGCGACCCCGGCGACGCACCCGCCATCCCGCTGCCGACCACTCCCCTGGCCAACGAGGCACAGCCCTCCGCCGCCGAGGAGGCACGAACCATCGCGGCCGCGACCAATATCGGTACCCTGGCCAGCCTCACCGCCGACGGGGCACCGTGGGCCTCGTTCATCACCTACGGCCTGCTCGACGGCGCCCCCGTGCTGAGCGTCTCGCGGCTGGCCGAGCACGGCCGCAATCTGGCCGCCGACCCGCGCGCCAGCATCGCGATCGTAACCCCCGACATTCCCGCGGATCCGCTGGCGGGCACCAGGATCACTCTCGCCGGCGTGGTGGAGCGGCCCGTGGGCGCCGAGGCCGAGGCCGCGCGCGCCGCGCATCTCGCGGCGATCCCCGCGGCGAAGTACTACATCGACTACAGCGACTTCACCCTGTGGGTGCTGCGGGTCCAGCGGGTGCGCTGGGTCGGTGGCTACGGCCGGATGGATTCGGCCTCGGCCGCGGAATACCTCGCCGCGGAACCGGATCCGATCGTGCCCCGCGCCGCACCAGGGATCGCGCACCTCAACGCCGATCACGCCGAGGCGCTGCTGGCGATGGCGCGCCATCTCGGCGGGTTCCCCGACGCCACCGCCGCGAGCTGCGAACGCGCCGACCGCTACGGCCTGCAATTGCGCGTCGAGACACCCCGCGGCGTGGCCCGGACCCGCGTCGGCTACGCCCAGCCGCTCACCGAGATCGGTGAACTCCGTTCGGCGACGGTCGAATTGGCCAAGCTGGCCCGCGCCGCGAGCTGACGCGGGCCCGCCGGCTCAGACCCAGAGCGCGGCGACGAGCACATTGAGGATGGCCAGCCCACCCGCGGCGTCGGTCATCCAGTCGGCTCGCTCGCCGCGCTTGGCGTCGGCCCGCGCGATCTCGGCGAACGCGCAGACCACCACCGCGATCGCGAGTTTCACCGCCAGCTTGGTGGTGTTCGGGTCCTTGTCCAGCGAGTCGAGGCCGGAGGCCAGCCCGGCCAGCACGATGCCGGTGATCAGCTGAGCGCGCGCTCCCCACACCATCAGTTCCGAGACCGCGGGCCGCCCGGCGACATAGCCACCCACCACGGCGGCCATCCCGAGCAGATGCGTGACAACCACCAGGTTGTAAACGAAATCCATGAACGCCGAGCGTAGTAGAGACGACAGCGGCCGGTACCCGAAGGCACCGGCCGGTCGCGGCGGACTCGCGCGGCTGTCCTACACCTGCGCGTCGAGCAGATGCGCGTCCTTGCGGACGCCGAAGGCGGTGATGATCTCCATGATGCCGATGATGATCAGGAAGATGCCGACCACCAGGACCAGGGTCGCCACGGAGCTGATCGGCCACACGATCAGCACCACACCGGCGATGGCACTGAGCAGACCGTAGAAGATCTGCCAGCCGCGGCCGGGGACGCCCTTCTCGGCGATCGCGGCGAACAGCATCGCCACCCCGCGGAACAACCAGCTGATGCCGATGAACAGCCCCAGCAGCACGATCGAGGTGAGGTCGTCGCGGAAGCAGAACACACCGATGATCAGCGACAGCACACCGCTGATGAAGGAGAGCACCCGGAAGCTGGTGCTGGGCAGGTGGGTGAAGGCGGCGATCAGCTGGAAGATGCCGCTGACCACCATGTAGATGCCGAACAGCACGCCCGCCACGAGCAGCGACGGACCGGGCCAGACCAGGACGATGATGCCCAGCACCACCGCGAGGAGGCCGGTGACCAGAATTGTTTGCCAGGTCTTCTTGGCAAGAGCCGCGATTGGACTCTCCAACACGGTATTTGTCGTCATGACGAGATGTTATGCCCGGTTGCTCTGGTTTTCCCGGCATTAGCTGGAGCTGTGATCGTGTCGCGACCGCGCCGACGGCGACGACGGCCACACCTGCACGAACGTTTGGTGCGCACAGCCGTCGGGTAGCACAAAGAAGTGTCGGTTGTACTCGTGCTGCAAGCTCGGGGCCTCGGTGATCTGCTCGCCGCGGTCCCGGCTCTGCGTGCCCTGCGCCGGGCCGAACCACGCAGCCGGATCATCCTGGCTGCTCCGCATCGATTGGAGCGCGTCGTCGACCTGATCTCCTCGGTCGACGAACTCGTGCCCACCGCCGATCCGGCCGCCCTCATCTGGGACGGCCCCGCCCCCGAGCTGGCCGTCAACCTGCACGGCCCCGACGGCGCGAGCGCGCGGGCCCTGGCCGACACCGGCGCCGCGCGGATCATCGGGCACCGCACCCCCGAACTGCCGAAACTGGCGGGCCCGCGCTGGGATCCGGACGTGCACGTGGTGGACCGCTGGTGCAAGCTGCTCGAGTTCGAGGGGATCGCCGCGGATCGCCGCAATCTCGGGCTGGTCCCGCCGGTGGCCTCCATCAGCCGCCGCGACAGCGTGGTCGTCCACATCGGCGCGGGCGCCCCCGCCCGCCGCTGGCCGCCGGAGCGCTTCGCCGCGGTGGTCCGCCATCTGCTGGTCCTCGGCCGGGGCGTGGTCCTCACCGGCGACCCGTTCGAACGCGAGATCGCGCGGGAGGTGGCCGCCCAGGCGGGCCTGCCCGACGACCGTGTGCTGGCAGGCAGGCAGAACCTCACCGATCTGGCCGCGACCGTGGCCGAGGCCGCGCTGGTGATCAGCGGCGACACCGGCGTCGCGCACCTGGCCACGGCCTTCGGCACCCGGACCGTACTGCTGTTCGGCCCCACACCGCCGCGCCGGGGTGGACCACCGGCGCATCTGCTGGGCAGGCACGCGGTGCTCTGGGCCGGACAGGTCGGCGATCCCGACGCCCGCACGCCCGACAGCGGCCTGCTGCGCATCGGCGTGCCCGAGGTGCTCGCCGCGGTGGACGCGCAGCTGGACAAGCAGGACTGGGCCGAGTCGACCAAGTCCTCCCGTTATCGCCGGGTCGGCTGAGCGGGGAAGCCGCCGGTGGCATCGCGCAACGCGGCGGCATGGGCGGCCAGCGCACTGGGCCAGAACCGCTCGAGATAGTCGCGGGCGTCGCTGAGCCCGCGCGGGTCCAGGGAGTAGAGGTGGCGGTTGCCGTCGCGGCGCATGGCCACCAGGTGCGCTTCGCGCAGCACCTTCAGGTGCTGGGAGGCGGCCGAGCTGGTGATCCCGGTGGCGGCGGCGAGCTCGGCCACCGACCGCGCGCCCGGGGGCAGCGACTCGAAGATCGCGCGCCGGGTGGGGTCCGACAGGGCGGTGATGGCCCGAACTCCGTTAGCGTCCACTGAATCAGTGTGCGCCGTTTCCGCAGGTCCGGCAATGATCTTGGACTCGACGCATTTCCCCCGGTCGTCATCGGAATGTAGACAGTTCGTTATGTCGCCGTTATAGATCAACTGGGGTTATAGCGGTTCGTGATCGCAGCCACAGGATTCGCCGCCGAGGTCACGGCTTCGATACGTTCGAGACATGTTCGTGACCAACCCGTTATCTGCTCGCGTCTCCGACGCCTTCGCCGGTCGCTGGGGAGGCGTTGTCGCGGGTGCGGTGGCCCTGTCCGCGCTCGTCGGCACCTCCGTCGCCACCTTCGGCGACCACGAGACCCCGGCTCCCACCACCATCGCGGCCAGCAGCACCGAGGCCGTCGCCCAGGGCCAGTCGCCCTACCGTTTCACCTCGTACACTCCCGCCGAGGCCCAGGGCCCGCAGAGCGAGGCACCCGCCTCCGCCCCGATCGCGTGGGAAGAGCACCGCGAAGCGGTCGCCCTGCCCCTGCCCGAGATCCCGTTCATCGCGCCGCGGCCGCACACGGTCCGCCCGGTCAACGGCCGGCTGACCTCGTACTACGGCGCCCGCTGGGGCACCGCGCACAACGGCATCGACTTCGGCGATCCGATCGGCGCGCCGATCTTCGCCGTCACCGACGGTACCGTCATCGAGACCGGTCCCGCCACCGGCTTCGGCCTGTGGGTCCGCGTCCAGCAGGACGACGGCACCATCGGCGTGTTCGGTCACGTCAACGAGATCCTCGTCCAGACCGGCCAGCAGGTGAAGGCGGGCGATGTGATCGCCACCGTCGGCAACCGTGGCAATTCCACCGGTCCCCACCTGCACTACGAGGTGCACGTGCCGGACGGCTCGCTCTACGGCGCCCCGATCGACCCGCACCCGTGGCTCGCCGCGCGTGGCGTCGACGCCGGTGTCGCCCAGGACTGAGCCTCACACCCCGCTGATCGCGTCCCCGTGCTCGATCAGGAACTCCCGTAGCCGCGCGACCGCGAGTGTCGGCCGATGGTCTCCCGAGACCAGGCCGATCTCGCGGTCGCGTTCGCCATCGATGCGCACGACCGCCAGATCCGGCTGCGGCAGCTCCGCCACGGGCAGCAGCGCCACCCCGAGCCCGAGGGCGACCAGCGCGCGCACGGTCTCGAATTCGGTGATCTCGAACAGCACGCGCGGGGTGAATCCCGCTGCGGCGCACCAGGTGTCGAGCAGTGCGCGCAGGTGATAGCTGGGCGGGTTGGCGATGAAGGCCGCGTCGGCGAGCTCGGCCAGGTCGATCCTGGTGCGGGCGGCCAGCGGATGCGTGCGGGCCACGTGCAGCTCGATGCGCTGACGACCCAGGTCGACCGAGGGCAGGTCGGGCGGCGGCGGGATCATCACCGCCAGGTCGAGCCTGCCCTCGCGCACCTGTTCGGCCAGCTCCTCGCCGTGGGCCTGCACGAGATGCAGGCGGACCCGCGGCGCGCGGGTGTGGAACTGGGCGAGCAGTGACGGGATGCTCACCGGGCCCAGGGTGAGCGGGAAACCGAAGCGGACCAGGCCGCTGTCGGGGTCGGCGTCGGCGCGCACCCGGTGCACCGCGTCATCGAGGGCGCGGACCACGCCCCGCGTCTGTTCGTGCAGGTCGCGGCCCTGCGGTGTCAGTGTGACGCCGCGCCCGACCGGCTGGAACAGCGCCACCCCGAGGGCCTGTTCGAGCGCGCGGATCCGGCGGCTCAGCGAGGACTGCGGCATCCCGAGGCGCTCGGCCGCACGGGTGAAGTGGCCGTCGGTGGCCGCGGCGTCGAAGGCGGCCAGCAGCGGTGCCAGTGCCTGCGCGCCGGGCTCGGCCGAATCATCCATATCCGGATCATATCCCCGGTGATTCCGTGTTGGACGGATCACTGTAGGCGGCGTGACGATGGTCGGACATCGCATACGGGAGGTTTCCGATCATGGCCGCTACGACATCCACACCGCGCGAATCCGCCGAGGTCCTCGACGCCGTCCTGATCGGTGGCGGCGTCATGTCGGCCACCCTCGGCGCGCTGTTGAGCACGCTGGCGCCGGACTGGTCGATCGCGCTGTTCGAACGGCTCGGTGAGCCCGCCGCGGAGAGCAGTCATCCGTGGAACAACGCGGGCACCGGCCATTCCGGGTTGTGCGAACTCAACTACATGCCCGACCCGGCCGACGGCACCCGCGCCGCGGGGATCGCCGGCCAGTTCGCGCTGTCGCGCCGGTTCTGGTCGGCCCTGGCGCATCGCGGCGAACTCGATCCGGGCTGCTTCCTCACCGCGACCCCGCACGTCACCGTGGTGTTCGGCGAACGCGACATCGCCTACCTACGGCAACGCCACGCCACGCTCAGCGCGCTCCCGGAGTTCGCTGGACTCGACTACACCGAGGACCGCGCGGTGATCGCCGACTGGGCCCCGCTGCTGGTGCGCGGACGCGCCGTCGACGAGCCGATGGCCGCCACCCGGCACACCGCGGGTACCGATGTCGACTTCGGCGCGCTGACCTGGTCGCTGCTGTCGACCATGACCGACGCGGGTCATGCCGTGCGGCTGCACCGCGAGATCACGGGGCTCCGGCGCGACGCCGACGGCCTGTGGACGGTGCGCGGGCGCGATCTCGGCAGCGGGCGGCGCTTCACCGTGCGGACCCGGTTCGTGTTCGTCGGGGCGGGTGGCTACGCGCTGCGGCTGCTCCAGCGCGCGAAGCTGCCCGAGGTGCGCGGGTACGGGGTGTTCCCGCTGGGCGCGCAGTTCCTGCGCACCGACGATCCGGCAGTGGTGGCCGAGCACCGGGCCAAGGTCTACAGCCAGGCCGATCTCGGTGCGCCGCCGATGTCGGTGCCGCACCTGGACCGGCGCGAGGTCGACGGCACGGGCGCCCTGCTGTTCGGGCCCTACGCCACCTTCAGCACCCGGCTGCTGCGCTACGGCAAGCTCACCGATCTGTTCACCACGATCCGCCCGCACAACATCGTGCCGCTGGTCGCGGCCGGACTGCAGAACCTCGGCCTGGTCCGCTACCTGATCGGTCAGCTCCTGGCCTCGCCGCGCCGCAAGTTCGCCCAGCTCCAGCGGTTCTATCCCACCGCCGACCCCGCCGACTGGGAACTGGTCCAGGCCGGCCAGCGGGCGCAACTGGTGAAGCCGGACCCCCGCCGTGGTGGCGTGCTCGAGTTCGGCACCGAACTGGTCACCGGCGCCGACGGCACGATCGCGGGGCTGCTCGGGGCCTCCCCCGGTGCCTCGATCGCGCCCGCGATCATGCGGGATCTGCTCGACCGGTGCTTTCCGCACCGGCGCTACGAGTGGGCGCCCCTGCTCGCCGAACTGCTGCCCGAGGACGCCGTCGAGGTGTGACCGGTGGTCAGCGGTCCGCGCGCAGGGCCCCGAGCAGGCGGTGACAGCGAGCGGTCATCTCGGCCGCGGTCTGCTCGGGGTGCCGCAGCCACCACAGCACCAGCGAGGTCACCGCGCCCATCCAGACGTCGGTGAGCGCGGACAGGTCGACCGGATCGGTGATGTCCACCGCGGCGATGGCGTCGGCGACGCCACGGGCCGCCTGCGCGGCGATGCGCCTGCGCGCCGCGCGGGAGGCCTCGGCGACCGGGCCGTCGTCGGGGTGGGAGCGGTCGAACAGCACGGTCCAGTCGTGCGGGCGCGGTTGCAGCGCCGCGAAGATCGCGTCGAGGGTGCGCTCGGCCTTGGACAGGCCGCCGGGGCCGGTGATCGCGCCCTCGATGGCGTCGTAGAGGACCGTGGCCGCGCGCTCGACACACGCGATGTAGAGGCCCTCCTTGGAGTGGAAATAGGTGTAGACCAGCGGCTTGGACACCCCGGCTCGCGCGGCGACATCGGCCAGCGACAGGCCCGCGTAGCCCACGCGGCCGATCTCGGCCGCGGCCGCGTCGAGAATCTGCTGTTCGCGTTCGGGACGCGGGACGCCCTTGGTTCCGGCTGTGCTCACCGGTCCATCCAACCATCGGCCGGGGCCCGCGATTGACTCCAGCCTGACCCCTTTGTAATTTACTTATTAGTAAATTAGCCGGTGTCATCATCCGACAGGAGATCCTGTGTTCACCGAACTCGCCCGATCGGTCTTGCTCAATCCGCCCGCGCTCCCCCGCGCGCTGGCCCAGCTGGTCCTCGGTGAACGCCACGAGATCGCGGGCCGGACCGTGGTACTGACCGGCGCGTCCTCCGGTGTGGGTAAGGCCGCCGCGCATGCCCTCGCCCGGGCGGGCGCCCGGGTGATCCTGGTGGCCCGCACCCCCGAGCCGCTGGCGGCGGTCCGCGACGCGGTGCGCGCCGAGGGCGGCGACGCCGAGATGATCCCCTGCGATCTCGCCGACGCCGAGCAGACCGACGAACTGGTGAAGACCCTGCTCGAGCGGTACGGCCGGATCGACGTGCTGGTCAACAACGCGGGCCGGTCGATCCGCCGCGGCGCGGCCGAGGCCACCGACCGCTTCCACGACTACGAGCGGACCATGGCGCTGAACTACTTCGGCGCCGCCCGGCTCACCATGGGCCTGCTGCCGTCCATGCTCGAAGTGGGCGACGGGCACATCGTCAATGTGGCGACCTGGGGTGTCGCGGCCGGGTCGATGCCGCTGTTCACCGCCTACCACGCGTCCAAGGCGGCACTCGGCGCGTTCGGGCGCAGTCTCGGCGCGGAGACCAGGGCGCGCGGGGTGCACGTCACCACGCTGGGGTTCCCGCTGGTGCGCACCGAGATGATCGCGCCCACCGGCAAATACGACGACGCGGCGGCACTGTCGGCCGAGGACGCGGCCGCGTGGATCCTCACCGCGATCCGCACCCGCCCGATCGAGCTCTACCCGCGCTACACCCGGGTCCTGCAGACCCTGGCCACGATCTCGCCGCGCGCGGTCGACGCCGCCATCTGGCGGATGGGGATCTGACCCCTAGAACCCGGGTAAGGCCGACCCCCTACCCGGGTACGGGCGGGGATCCCGCTCCGCAGCGGGAGGTGTTGGGGCACACCGGATTCCTACCGTCGAACCATGGCGACGATGGATTTCCCCCGCTCCCTGCCCCGCTTCCCGTTCACGGCCGCGCGGCCCCGCGACGCCGCGCCCTGGCACCTGCCGCTGCTGGTGAACGCCGCGGTGATGACCACGCTCGTCCTCGTGTCGACGATCGGCATGCTCGTCGACGACCGGGAACTGCTCGGCGAGTCGGTCTGGCTCAAACCGGCCAAGTTCGGTCTCGCGTTCGCGGTGTACGGGCTGACGCTGGCCTGGATCCTGCGGTTGCCGCATCGCGGCAGGCGGGTGACGTGGTGGCTGGGCACGATCATCGCGGTCACCGGGATCGCCGATGTCGGGTTCATCGCGTTGCAGGCCGCACGGGGCACATTCAGTCATTTCAACACCGCCACCGATCCGGTGAACCGGATCGGTCAGCAGGTGTTCGCCTCCGGGGTGCCCGGCCTGTTCCTGGCGACTCTGGTACTGGCACTGATCATCTCGTGGCAGAAGCTCGCCGACCGGCCGACCCGGATCGCGCTCAAGGCCGGGCTGTGGCTGGCGGTGACCGGCATGATGCTGGGCTACCTGATGGGTTTCACCGGCCCGCAACTGGTCCGGCAGTCCGACGGCACCGTGGTCGGCCTGATGGCGGGCCACACCGTGAAGCCCGATGCCGCGGCCGACGCCGCTCGCGACGGGCTCGGCGCGATGCCGATCACCCACTGGAGTACCACCGGCGGTGATCTGCGCGTCCCGCATTTCGTCGGGCTGCACGGCATCCAGGTGCTGCTGGTGCTGGCCGTCGTCCTGACCGCGCTGGCCCCGCGCCACCGCTGGCTGCGCGCGGAGTCCACCCGCGCCGCGCTGCTCGGGGTCGCGGTGATCGGCTACTTCGGGCTGCTGACGCTGGTGCTCTGGCAGGCCCTGCGCGGCCAGCCGCTCACCGCACCCGACGCGGGCACCCTCGCCGCGGCCGCGGCGGTGGCCCTGTTCGTCGGCGGCGGTGTCACCGCGGTGTACCGGCGCGCCCGGGTCACGGCCCCGCGGTAGCGGTCAGCGCAACCGCTCGGCCTCGCGGGCCAGCTCCACCAGGGTGGCGCTGAGCTGGGCGAGTTCGGCCGCGTCGGCGCCCTCACCGACCGCGGTGGCCACGTCCTCGGCGGCGCAGCGGGCAGCGAACCACCGATCCGCCAGGTCGGTGACCTCCTGGGCGGACAGCACCACCGCGTCCTCCGGAATCCCGGTCCCCTTCAGACTGCTCCGGTGCTCGTAGGCCCGCTGCCTGCACGACTGGCGGCAATACCGGCGACGACGACCCGATTCGGAATCCACGATCTCCCGCCCACACCACTGGCAGGACAGCAGGCGACTGCGCGACATGCTGCGAAACCCTAGCCGCCCGGCCCGGGTTCCGCCGCGCAGGTCTCGCTCAGCGGGCAGCGACTACAATGGAACAGTTCAGACTTCTAGCGCGTTGACGTAGAACAAGCCGGTTCTCGGCCCGCCTCGATTCTGGACTGACCGAAGGGTGCGACGAAGGAGTACCCGCAGGGAGGGAAGAATCGAGGCCCCGGGGGCCGAGAACCCGCGGCGCCAGCCGCCAAAGACAGGGAGCACACATGGCAGATCGCGTACTCCGAGGCAGTCGGCTCGGAGCGGTGAGCTACGAGACCGATCGCGACCACGACCTGGCCCCGCGCCGGATCGCCCGCTACCGCACCGACAACGGTGAGGAGTTCGACGTCCCGTTCGCCGACGACGCGGAGATCCCGCCGACCTGGCTGTGCCGTAACGGCCAGGAGGGTCAGCTGATGGAGGGCACCTCGGTGGAGACCAAGAAGGTCAAGCCGCCGCGGACCCACTGGGACATGCTGCTGGAGCGTCGCAGCAAGGAAGAGCTCGAGGAGCTGCTCAAGGAGCGCCTCGACCTGCTCAAGACCCGCCGCCGCGGGTAGCGCAGAGAATCGATACGCCGAGGGCCGCCTCCCGATCGGGGAGGCGGCCCTCGGCGTCTCCGGCTAGTGGCTGGCGACCTTGCGGTATTGCAGCAGCGCCGCGGGCATGGCGACGGCCAGGATGACCAGCGAGCAGATCACCGCGTAGAGCACGCAGTTGTCGGCGGGCCAGCCGGTGGGGGTGCCGAAGCTGGGTGGGGCGTCGTTGTCGAACAGCTTGCGGCCCGCCGCCGAGACGGCGGTGATCGGGTTCCATTCGGCGATGGTGCGCAGCGGCCCGGGCAGGGTCTGGGCGGAGATGAACGCCGAGGAGATGAACGACAGCGGGAACATCCAGATCAGGCCCGCGCTCTGGGCGACCTCCACCGTCGGCGAGATGAGGCCGGTGAGCGCGCCGACCCAGGACATGGCGAAGGCGAACAGCAGGATGATGCCGAAGGCCAGGGCCGCGTCGGCGATGCCGCCGTTGATCCGCCAGCCCACGATGTAGCCGCAGATCACCATCACGCCCAGGCTGAGGATGTTGACCACCAGGTCCGAGAGCGTGCGGCCCATGAGCACCGCCAGCCGCGACATCGGCAGCGTGCGCATCCGGTCGATGATGCCCTTCTGCAGGTCACCGGCCAGGCCGACGGTGGTGAAGGCGGCGTTGAAGGCGACCGTCTGGGTGAAGATGCCCGCCAGCAGGAACTCGCGGTACTGGTCGCCGCCGAGCGAGGCACCGAAGATGTAGGCGAACAGGAACACGAACATCAGCGGCTGCACGGTGGCGGTGACCAGCAGGGTCGGCACGCGCAGGATGGTGAGCAGGTTGCGGTAGGCCACGATGCCGCTGTCGCGCAGGAAGCGGGCGCGCGGCTGCGCGTCGACGGGCACCGCCGGGCGCGGGGTGGGCTGCTGGATGGGCAGGTCGCGCGTTTCGTAGTCGTCGACCGCGAGGTCCGGGGCACTCACGACAGGATCTCCTCTTGCACATCGTCGGTTTCGGGTTCCGGGGCGGGCGCGGCCGGGGTTCCGGTGAGGGACAGGAACACGTCGTCGAGGGTGGGCCGCACGACGTTGGCGTCGAGCACGCAGACGCCGGCGTCGTCGAGGCGGCGCAGCGCTTCGACCATGGTGCGCGAGCCGTTGCCGACCACCACCGAGACCTCGTCGGTGCCGGGTTCGTGGATCGGCTCGCCGACGCCCACCTGTTGCAGCACCGACACCGCGGGCCACGGGCTCTGCCCGGCGGCGAGGGTGACGGTGAGCCGGTCGCCGCCGATGGAGGTCTTCAGCTCGTCGGCCGAGCCGCGCGCGATCACCCCGCCCTTGTCGATCACGGTGATCCGGTCGGCGAGCAGGTCGGCCTCCTCGAGGTACTGGGTGGTGAGCAGCACCGTGGTGCCGTCGTCGACGAGGTCGCCGATCACCTTCCACATGTCCAGCCGGCCGCGCGGGTCCAGGCCGGTGGTCGGTTCGTCGAGCACCACCACCGGCGGCCGGGCCACCAGCGCGCCCGCGAGGTCCAGGCGCCGGGCCATGCCGCCGGAGTAGGTGCCCGCGCGCCTGCCCGCGGCGTAGTCCAGCCCGAACGCGGTGAGCAGTTCCTCCACCCTGGCCACCGCCTGCTTCTGCGACATGCCGTACAGGCGCGCCACCATGCGCAGGTTCTCGTAGCCGGTGAGGTTCGCGTCGACCGCCGCGTACTGGCCCGAGAGCCCGATGCGGGTGCGTGCGGTGGCCGGGTCGGCCAGCACGTCGACCCCGGCGACGCGGATGGAACCGGCGTCGGGTCGCAGCAGGGTGGTGACGATCCGCACGGTCGTCGTCTTGCCCGCGCCGTTGGGTCCCAACAGGCCCAGGACGGTCCCCGCCGGGATCTCCAGGTCGATCTCCTTCAGTACGCGCACCTTGCCGTAACTCTTGGCCAGGCCACGCACTTCTACCGCCAGACTCACGGACGCATCTCCTTCTGGCCGCCGCCGCACACGGTGATCTCGGGGACCGCGTCGAGGTGGCGATGCAGCACGGGGCCGATCGCCGCCAGCGATTCCGGAGTGGTCATCGCCGCGTGCCTGCAGGGCAGGTCGTGGTTGTGGATGTTGCCGGTGACGAACGGCTGCCAGGCCTCGGCGCAGCGGCCGGGGTCGGCGGCGTTGATCTCGTCCGCCGCGGCGGTGAAGAACAGCAGGTCGCCGTCGAACAGGCGCGGCCGGAACTTGTTGGCCATCACCGTGCCGTCGGCGTAACCGGTGTAGAGCCGCTGCAGGTTGTCCACCGAGAGCGCGGCGAACGGGCCCGGCTGGGACCGCAGCAGATCCGCCGCTTCGTGCAGATCCAGATCGGCGGGCAGGGGTGCCCCGTCGAGCAGATCGGCACCGAACTCGCCGAGGATGTCGGCCACGCTGGGCAGCGCGGTGTCGAGCCAGCGGTCGCCGAGCTGGTAGCTGTCGAGCATGGCCAGCAGCGCGACGTCCTCGCCCATCTCCTGCAGCTGGACCGCCACCTCCTGCGCGATCAGGCCACCGAGCGACCAGCCGAGCAGGTGGTAGGGACCGTGCGGCTGGATCGACTTGATGTGGGCGACATAGTGTCCCGCGGCCTCGGGGATCGAGGTGAAGCTGTCGTCGCCGGAGACGTGCGGGGCCTGCAGGCCGTAGAGCGGGCGCTGCGGGGCCAGGTGCGCGAGCAGGCCCGCGTAGCACCAGGACAGGCCGATCGCGGGGTGCACGCAGAACAGCGGGGTGTCGTGCGGGCCGGTCGACGGGCGCAACGGCAGCACCGGCCCGGTGGCCGCGGCCATCACCGCGGCCGCGTCGCCGGAGTCGAGCCGCTGTGCGATGCCCGCCGGGCTGGCGTCGCCGAACATCATCTGCACCGGCATGTCGTAGCCCCGGTCCCGCAGCGCGGCAACGACCTTGGTGGCCAGCAGCGAGTTGCCGCCGAGTTCGAAGAACCCGTCCTCGGCACCCACCCGCTCGAGCCCGAGCACCTCGGCGAACACCGCGCACAGCGCCACCTCGGCGGGGGTGACCGGCGCGCGGTAGCCCTCGGTGGTGCTGAACACCGGCTCGGGCAGCCGGGCCCGGTCGAGCTTGCCGACCGGGTTGAGCGGCACCTCGTCGAGCAGCATGATCACCTGCGGGACCATGTAGTTGGGCACGTGCGCGCCCACGTGCTCGGTCAGCTCGGCCACGGTCGGCGCCGCACCGGCCCGCGCCTTCACATAGGACACCAGCGCGGTGACACCGGCCGCGGTCGTGTGCCCGATGGTGAGGGCGAACTCGACCTCGGGGTGCCTGCCGAACGCGACATCGATCTCGCCGAGTTCGATCCGGAAACCGCGCACCTTCACCTGGTGGTCGGTGCGCCCGACGTATTCCACCTCCAGCGCCGAGCTCGCGCCCGCCCGCCAGCGCACCAGGTCACCGGTGCGGTACATGCGCTCGCCGGGAGCGCCGTACGGATCGGCGACGAAGCGCTGCGCGGTCAGGCCGGGCCGGTTGTGGTAGCCGCGGGCCAGCGCCGAACCGGCCAGCTGCAGCTCCCCGGTGACCCCGATCGGCGTCGGGTGCAGACGCCGGTCGAGCACGGTGGCCGCGACCCCGCGGATCGGGCCGCCGATGGTGATCGGCCCCTGCGGGCTCATCGGCTGCGGCATCAGCGTGACGATGGTCGTCTCGGTGGGACCGTAGACGTTGTAGAAGTTGCGTCCCGGCGCCCAGCGGGCGAGCAGGTCCGGCGGTAGTGCCTCGCCGCCGACCAGCACGTGCGCGAGCGAGTGCACGCCCGCCGGGTCGACGGTGCCCAGCGCGGCGGTGGTGATGAACGCGTGGGTGATCCGCTCCCGGATGAACAACTGCCGCAGGTCCTCGCCACCGATCACCCCGGCTGGGGCGATCACCAGGGTCGCGGCGCCGCCCAGCGCGAAGAGGATGTCGAGCTGCGCGCCGTCGAAACTCGGGGTGGCGAAGTGCAGGATCCGGCTGCCCGGGCGCACGTCGTACCGGTCGGCGGTCTCGGCGGCGAAGTTCGACAGGCCGCCGTGGGTGACGACCACGCCCTTGGGCGTGCCGGTCGAGCCGGAGGTGTAGACGACGTAGGCCGGGTTGGCCAGGCGCAGCGGCCTGATCCGGTCGGCGTCGGTGATCGGTGAGTCGTCGGTGCCCAGGACGGTGGCCCGGGTGTGCGGGTCGTCGAGCACCAGCCAGCGGGTGTCACCGGGCAGCCGGTCGCGGTGCGCGAGCAGGGTGAGCCCGAGGGCCGCGCCGGAGTCGGTGAGCATGTGGCTGATCCGCTGCGGCGGGTAGTTCGGGTCGACCGGCACGAACGCCGCGCCCGCCTTGGCGACCGCGAGCATGGTCGCCACCGATTCGACCGAACGCGGAATACCGAGGGCCACCAGGCTTTCCGGGCCGATACCGTGGCCGATGAGCACCCGGGCCAGCCGGTTGGTCCAGCGGTCGAGGGCGTCGTAGGTGACCACGGTGTCGCCGGCGCTGAGCGCGACGCCGTCCCGCGAACGGGCGACCGCGGCACCGAACACCACGGGCAGGGTGACCGGGCGGTCGGCCCTGGCGCCGTGGACCGGTGCCAGCGCGGTCCACTCGACGGCGTCGAGCAGGGCCAGGTCGCCGACGGCGGTGTTCGGGTCGGCGGCCACCGCGGTGAGCAGCCGCACCAGCCGGTCACCGAGCCTGCGGGCGGTGACCTCGTCGAACAGGTCGGCGGCGTAGTTCACCGACAGGGCGATGCCGTCACCGACGCGGTCGGCGGTCTGGGTCTCCTGGAAGGTGAACTGCAGGTCGAACTTGGCGATGCCGGCGTCGGTGTCTACCGCCTCGATCCGCAGGCCGGGCAGCTCCAGCATCCGCACCGGGGTGTTGCGAACCGAGAGCATCACCTGGAACAGCGGGTGATGCGCCTGCGACCGGGCCGGATTGAGCACCTCGACGAGCCGTTCGAAGGGCAGATCGGCGTGCGCGAACGCGTCGAGATCACCGTCGCGCACGGTGCGCAGCAGCTCGACGAAGGCCTGGTCGTCGGCGACTTCGGTGCGCAGGACCAGCGTGTTGACGAACATGCCGATCATCGCGTCGAGCGCGGGATGGCCGCGGCCCGCGCTCGCGGTGCCCACCGCGATGTCGTCGGTGCCGGTGACCCGGTGCAGCAGCACCGCGAGCGCGGCGTGCAGCACCATGAACATGCTGACGTTGTTGGCGGTGGCGATGCTGCGCAGCGCGCGGTGGGTGGCCGCGTCGACCGCGCAGTCCACGGTGCCGCCCCGGTAGGAGGGCACCGGCGGGCGGGATCGGTCGGCGGGCACGGAGAGCAGTTCGGGCAGGCCGTCGAGCACGCCGCGCCAGTGCGCGAGCTGCTTGCTGATCAGCGCGTCCGGGTCGTCCTCGGTGCCGAGCAGCTCGTTCTGCCACAGCGTGTAGTCGGCGTACTGGATCTCCGGGATCTCCGCGCCGAACGGTTCGCCCGCCCGGATGCCGCGGTAGGCCGCGGCCACCTCGGCCGCCAGCGGTTCCAGCGACCAGCCGTCCATCGCGATGTGGTGCACGACCAGCACCAGCACGTGCTCCTTGGACCCGGCCACGGCCAGCTTGGCCTGGGCGGGCACCGGCAGCCCGGTGTGGTCGACGGTGATCAGCGCCGCGCGCATCGGGACCGCCGACGCCAGATCGAAACCGGGGGTGGCGAACCGGGTGACGGCACTGTCGACTTCGTGCGGTGCCGCCGTGGCGTGGAACAGGGTCACCGCGGCGATCTCCGGATCGAGCACCAGCTGCTCCGGCTCGCCGGCGTTCTCCGGGAACACCGTGCGCAGCGTCTCGTGCCGTCGTTGCACCGTGTGCAAAGCGGCGATGAGCGCGTCGAGATCGACGGTGCCGTGCAGGCGCAGCACGACCGGGATGTTGTAGGCACCCACCGACTGGCTCTCGCCCCCCGCACCGGCGTTGAACCGGTTGAGGAACCACAGCCGGTGCTGGGCGGCCGACAGCGGAATCCGTTCCGGACGCGACCGCCGCACCAGCTCGGGACGGCCGTCGTCGCCGGAGGGACCGGACTCGATCAGCGCGGCCAGTTCGGCGACGGTGGGCGCGGCGAACACCGTGCGCACCTCGAGCCGCACATTGCTGGCCGCGGCCAGCCGGGCCACCAGCTGAGTGGCCAGCAGCGAGTTGCCGCCGACGTCGAAGAAGCTGTCGGTGGCCGAGACCTCGGTGACACCAACCAGCTCACCGATCACCCGGGCGACCAGCCGCTCCGATTCCGTGCGCGGGGCCCGGCCCGCGGCGGTGGTGAACTCCGGCTCGGGCAGCGCGCCGCGGTCCAGTTTGCCGACCGGTGTCAGCGGCACCCGGTCCAGCAGGGTCAGCGCGGCGGGCACCATGTGCCCGGCCAGCCGCGCCGCCGCGTGGCCGCGCACGGCGGCCAGCTCGGCCGGATCGGTGCCCTCGGCGAGCTGCACCCACGCCACGATCCGGTCGTCGCCGGCGATCGTGCGCACCTCGGTGTGGGCGAAGCGGACGTCCGGGTGGCTGCCGAGCACGGCGCTGATCTCGCCGAGCTCGATCCGGAATCCACGTACCTTCACCTGGTGGTCGCTGCGGCCGAGGTAGTCCAGCTCGCCCGCGGGCGTCCAGCGCACGACATCGCCGGTGCGGTACATGCGGCTGCCCGCCGGGCCGAACGGATCGGCGACGAACCGTCCCGCGGTGAGGCCGAGACGCCGGTGATACCCCTGGGCGATACCCGCACCGCCGATGTAGAGCTCGCCGGGCACCCCGACGACGACCGGTCGCAGCCGCTCGTCGAGGACCAGCGCGCGCGAGCCGCGCACCGGCGTGCCGATGGTCACCGGAACACCCACGCGCAGTTCGGACATGGCGGCGATGACCGTGAACTCGGTGGGCCCGTAGGCGTTGACGAACCGCCGTCCCGGCGCCCAGTTCTCCACCAGGTCCGGCGGCACCGCCTCGCCACCGGCCATCAGCCCGCGCAGGTGCGGCAGCGGCCAGCGCTGGGCGTCGATCGAGGCCAGCACCGCGGGGGTGAGGAAGGTGTGGGTCACGTGCTCGCGCTCGAGCAGCGCGCCGAGTTCGTCGCCGCCGTAGATGTCGATCGGGCCGATCACCATCTCGGCGCCGGAGTAGACCGCGAGCAGCATGTCCAGCACCGAGACGTCGAAGCTCGGGGTGGAGAAGAAGAACGTCTTGGAGAAACGGTCGAGGCCCATGCGTTCGCGCAGGTCCACCGCCAGGCTCACCAGACCACCGTGGGTGACGGTGACGCCCTTGGGCAGACCGGTGGAACCGGAGGTGTAGATCTGATACGCCAGATCGGCCGGTCGCACCGGGCGGACCCGCTCGGCGTCGGTGATCGGCGCGCCCGGGTATCCGGCCAGCTCGGTGTGCAGGGTCTCGTCGTCCATGAGCAGCCACTGCGTGTCCAGCGGCCCGGCGGCCTCGCGCAGCGCCTCGGCGTCGGCGCTGCTGGTGAGCACCGCCCGGGCACCGGAGTCGGTGAGCATGTGGCGCACCCGGTCGGCCGGGTAGCGCGGGTCGACCGGCACGAACGCGGCACCGCTGGAGGCCACCCCGAAGATCGCCAGCGCGCAGTCCAGCGAACGGGTGAGCCCGACCGCCACGCGGTCGCCGGTGCCGATGCCCCGCGCGATCAGCGCCCGGCCGAGCCGGTGTGCCCGGTGGGCGACGTCGGCGTAGTCGAGTTCGCCGATCTCCCCGGCGACGCTGCCCCCGGCGAACCAGCGCAGCGCGGGCCGGTCCGGGAAGAGCGTGGCGGCGCGTTCGACGATGTCGGACAACACCATCGGGGTCACCATGGCGGGTCCCTGCGCGGGCACCAGGGTGCGGTGCTCGGTGACGGTGAGCGGATCGAGTTCGCGCACCAGCTGCCGCGGGTCGGCGGTCACCTGGGTGAGGATCTGTACGAACCGTTCGGCCAGCGTCTGGATCGTCGCCTCGTCGAAAAGCTCGGCGGCGTAGACGAATTCGTAGCGACGCTCGTCGGTGCCGGGCGCGACGCGCAGTTCCAGGTCGAACTTGGCGCGGGCGATGTCGAGTTCCTCGGCGCTCAGGCGCAGGCCGGGCAGCTCCAGTTCCGGTGTCGGGTCGTCCTGCATGCTCAGCGCGACCTGGAACAGCGGATGCCGGTTGCTGGCCCTGCTGTCGCGGCCGAGCGCGTCGACGACCCGCTCGAACGGCAGATCGGCGTTGGCCAGCGCGGCCAGTTCGGTGTCGCGGTCGGTGTGCAGCAGGTCGGCGAAGCTGCGGTCGGGGTCGACGTCGGAACGCAGCACCAGGGTGTTGACGAACATGCCGACCAGCTCGTCGAGCTGGACGTCGGTGCGCCCGGCCACCGGGGTTCCGATCGGGATGTCGCGCCCGCCGGTGACCCCGCGCAGCAGCACCGCCAGCGCCGAGCGCACCACCATGAACAGGCTCACGCCCGTCCGGGAGGCCAGTTCCGCCATGGCGTCCTGCAGGGGTGCCGACACCGCGCAGGTGACGGTGCCCGCCTCGCCGACCGGCTCGGCCGGACGCGGCCGGTCGAAGGGCAGCGGCAGCTCGTCGGGCAGTTCGGCCAGCGCCTCGCGCCAGTACGCGGCCTGGGTGGCGGCGATGCTCTCCGGGTCGTCCTCGGCACCGAGCACGGCCCGCTGCCACAGGCTGAAGTCCGCGTACTGCACCGGCAGCGGCTCGCGCAGCGGGGCCGAGCCCGCGGCCCTGGCGACATAGGACACCGCCAGATCGCGGGTGAGCGGGCCGAGCGACCAGCCGTCGGCGGCGATGTGGTGCACGACGACGCCGAGCAGGTGTTCGTCGGGGGCGGTGCGCTGCAACGAGATCCGCAGCGGGGTCTGGCGGGTGAGGTCGAACCCGGTGCGCGCCAGGGTGGTCAGCGCCGCCCGCGCGCCCTCGGCGTCGGTGTCGACGACCTCCACGACGGGCACCGCCTGGGCCAGCGGCAGGACCACCTGCTGGGCGCCGGACAGGT
This sequence comes from Nocardia sp. NPDC056064, assembly GCF_042266925.1. Classification (NCBI taxonomy): domain Bacteria; kingdom Bacillati; phylum Actinomycetota; class Actinomycetes; order Mycobacteriales; family Nocardiaceae; genus Nocardia; species Nocardia sp. NPDC056064. The sequence continues at coordinate 1,143,855 of NZ_JBHJWO010000001.1, forward strand.
CCTCGGGGAACACCGTGCGCAGCACCTCGTGCCGGGCCACCAGGTCGGTGAGCGCAGCGCGCAGGGCGCCGATGTCCAGATCTCCGCCGATTCGCAAGACGAATGCGATGTTGTAGGCGCTGGATTCGGGGGACAATCGGTTGAGGAACCACAGCCGCTGCTGCGGCAGCGACAGTGGTATGCGTCCCGGGCGCGGGGTGTGTACCGCCAGCGCCACCCGCTGCGTCCGGGGCGCTTCCGCGATCAGCCCGGCGATACCGGCCACGGTGGGCGCGTCGAAGATCTGGCGCACCGGCAGGTCCACCTCGAAATCCGCGTGCAGCGCCGCGGCGAGCCGGGTGGCCAGCAGCGAGTTGCCGCCGATGTCGAAGAAGCTGTCCTCGGCGCCGGGGACGGGGCGTCCGAGGACCTCGGTGAACACCGCCGCGACCCGCATCTCCAGGTGGGTGCGCGGGGCGCGCGAGCCACCGGCGGCGGCGAATTCCGGTGCGGGCAGGGCCTTGCGGTCCAGTTTGCCCGCGGGGGTCACCGGCATCCGGTCGAGCACCGTCAGCGCGGCGGGCACCATGTACCCGGGCAGACTGCCCCGGGCGGTGTCGAGCACCGCGGCGGGGTCGACCGGGCCGTCGACGGTGACATAGGAGGCCAGCCGCTGCTGGCCCTGCTCGTCGACGTGCACCAGCGTCAGCGCCGAACGCACCCCCGGGTGCTCGCGCAGGACGTGGTCGATCTCGCGCAGTTCGACGCGGAAGCCGCGGATCTTGATCTGGTCGTCGGCGCGGCCGAGGAAACGCAGCCGCCCGGTGCCGTCGGCGACCACCAGGTCACCGGTGCGGTACATCCGCTCCCCCACCCGCCCGTGCGGATTGGCGACGAAGCGCTGCGCGGTGAGCGCGAGCTTGCCCAGGTAGCCGCGCGCCAGGCCGGGCCCGGAGACGTACAGCTCGCCCGGCGTGCCCGGCGGCACCGGGTGCAGCCGCGCGTCGAGCACGAACAGCCGCATCCCGCGCACCGGACCGCCGAGCGGCACCGGCTCCCCCGGCACCATGGCCGTGCTGGCGGTGACGGCGACGGTCGCCTCCGACGGGCCGTACATGTTGTGCATCCGGTAGCGGCCCGCCCAGGTGGCGACGAGCTCGTCGGAGCACGCCTCACCACCGACGATCACCGTGCCCAGCTCGGGGAAGTCCCCGGCGGGCACGGTGGCCAGCGCGGCCGGGGTGATGAAGGCGTGGGTGATGTGCTCCGAGCGCAGGAACGCGGCCAGCTCCGCCCCGCCGTAGAGGTCGGCGGGGGCGACCACCAGGGTGGCGCCCGCGGCGAAACCGAGCAGCAGTTCCAGGACCGAGGCGTCGAAACTGGGCGAGGAGAAGTGCATGGTGCGCGAGGCGTCGCTCACCTTGAACAGCTGGGTCTGCTCGCTGGCCAGCGACGCGATGCCCGCGTGGGTCACCACGACGGCCTTGGGCGTGCCGGTCGAGCCCGAGGTGTAGATGAGGTAGGCGGGCTGGCCCGGCCGCATCGGATGCCTGCGGTCGGCATCGGTCACCGGGCCCGCCGCGCGGCTCGCGCAGTCGGCCTCGAAGTCGGCGGTGCCGAAGACCAGCCATTCCGGGGCGCGGCGGTGCTTGCCGGTGGTGGTGGGCAGGGCGGCGAGGTGCTCGGGCAGGGTGAGCCCGAGCACCGCGCCGGAATCGCCGATCATGTGCGCGATGCGTTCGGCCGGGTAGGCCGGGTCCACGGGCACGTAGGCGGCGCCGGTCTTGGCGACCGCCCAGATGGCGACGATCGATTCGAGGCTGCGCGGCAGGGCCACCGCGATCACGGCCTCGGGGCCCGCACCGTGCGCGATCAGGCTGCGCGCCAGCCGGTTCGAGCGTTCGTCGAGTTCCCGGTAGGTGGTGTCGAAGCCGAGGTAGCGCACGGCGACGGCGTCGGCGAGGCGCTGGGCGGTGTCGCCGAACAGCCGCGCCAGGGTGCCCGCCGGCTCCGCGGGGGCGCCGGCGATGGGAACCAGCCGCGCGATCTCGCGGCGGTCGAGCAGGTCGAGATCACCGATCGGGGTGGTCGGGTCGGCGATCACCGCGGCCAGCAGGGCGGTGAACCGCCGGGCGATCGACTCCACCGTGCCACGGTCGAAAACATCGGTGGCGAAGCCGAATTCGGCCTCCAGCGGTCCGTCGTCGTGGTTGTCGCGCACCTCGAGTTGCAGGTCGAATTTGGCGACGCCGGTCTCGAGCGGGACGAGTTCGGCGGCCACGCCGGGCAGCTCGATGCGCAGTTCGGGGGTGCGGTCGTAGGACAGCATCACCTGGAACAGCGGGTGCCGGGCGGTGGAGCGCTCCGGGTTCACCAGTTCGACCAGCCGCTCGAACGGCACGTCGGGGTTGGCGAAAGCGTCCAGATCGGTGTCGCGGACCTGGGCCAGCACGCGGTCGAAGCCCGCGGCCGGATCGAGTTCGGTGCGCAGGACCAGGGTGTTGACGAACATGCCGACCAGCTCGTCGAGCGCCGGATCGGACCGGCCCGCGATCGGCGTGCCGACGGTGACGTCGGTGCTCGCGCACAGCCGCGACAGCAGGGTGGCCAGCGCGGCGTGCAGCACCATGAACATGCTGACCCCGTGCGCGGTGGCGAGATCGGCTGCCGCGCGCCGGATCTCGGCGTCGAGGGTGAAGGCGACGGTGTCGCCCCCGGTGTCGCGTTGCAGCGGCCGCGGGCGGTCCAGGGGCAGATCGAGCTGATCGGGCAGGCCGGCCAGCGCCTGGCGCCAGTGCCCGAGCTGTTTGCCCAGCGGCGCCTCGGGATCGGTTTCCGCGCCGAGCAGTTCGCGCTGCCACAGTGCGAAGTCGGCGTACTGCACGGGCAGCGGCGTCCACTGCGGTGCGGTGCCGCCCGCCCTGGCGCCGACCGCCACCATCAGATCGCGCGCGAGCGGGGCGACCGACCAGCCGTCACCGCTGATGTGGTGCAGCACCACCAGCAGCAGGTGATCGTCGGTGCCCACCCGGTACAGCGCCACCCGCAGCGGGGTCTCGGTGCGCAGGTCGAAGCCGCGACCGGCGACCTCGGCCGCGAGGGTGGGCACGTCGGCGGCGATCGCGTCGACGGGCTCGAGGTCGATGGCCACGGCGGGCTGGATCAGCTGATAGGGGCCCTCCGGCCCTTCGGGGAAGCTGGTGCGCAGGCTCTCATGCCGGTCGAGCACGTCGCGCAACCCGGCGCGCAGGGCACCCAGATCCAGCGGTCCGGTCAGCCGCAGGGCCAGCGGCATGTTGTAGGCGGCGGCGTGTTCGGCGAAGCGGTTGAGGATCCACAGCCGCTGCTGGGCCAGCGAGAGCGGCACGCGCTCGGGCCGGTGCACCGGAACCAGCTTGGGCGTGGAGGTTTCGGGCCGGTGGGTGCTGATGTAGGCGGCCAGGGTGGCGATGGTGGACGCCTCGAACAGGTGACGGATGGTCAGGTCGGCGTCGAGGGTGGTGTTGATCCGGGCCACCGCGCGCGCGGCGACCAGCGAGTTGCCGCCGAGGTCGAAGAAGCTGTCCTCCACCCCGATCTCGGTGCCGTCCAGGGCGAGGACCTCGGTGAAGATCTCGGCCAGCGCGCATTCCAGTTCGGTCTGCGGCGCGGCGGCACCGGTGGTGAGCCGCACTCCGGAGGCCGGCGCGGGCAGCGCCTTGCGGTCGACCTTGCCGTTGGCGCTCAGCGGCAGTTCGTCGAGGACGACCAGCGCGGAGGGCACCATGTAGGACGGCAGCCCACGCCGCAGTCCCGACAGCAGCGCGGTGACATCGGGCGCCGGGGCACCCGCGGCCGCGACGACGTAGGCCACCAGCTCGTCCTCGCCGGTGCGGCTCGCCCTGGCCACGCAGACCGCGCGAGCGATTCCGTCCCGGGCGAGCAGCGCGGATTCGATCTCGCCGAGCTCGATGCGCAGGCCGCGGATCTTGACCTGGAAGTCGGTGCGCCCCAGGTACTCCAGCACGCCGGTCTCGACCTGCCATCGAGCCAGGTCACCGGTGCGGTACATCCGGGTGCCGGGGGTGAACGGGTTGGCGACGAACCGGTCGGCGGTGAGGTCGGGGCGGCCGAGGTAGCCGCGGGCCAGCTGGACGCCGGCCAGGTACAGCTCACCGACCACCCCGGGCGGCACCGGCCGCAGGTGCGCGTCGAGCACGTAGGTCTGGGTGTTCCAGACCGGCGAGCCGATCGGCACCGTGCTCGCCTCGGCCGGGCACGGCCAGTAGGTGACGTCCACCGCGGCCTCGGTGGGCCCGTAGAGGTTGTGCAGCTCCGGACCACCGAGGGGGCCGTGCAGGGCGGCGTGGAAATCGGCGACGGTGGCGCCGGGCAGCGCCTCGCCACTGCAGAACACCCGCCGCAGTCCGGCCCCGCCGCGCACGCGCGGATCGGTGACGAACAGCGACAGCATCGACGGCACGAAATGCGCTGTGGTGACGGACTTCTCGGTGATGATGCGGGCCAGGTAGGCCGGGTCGCGGTGCCCGTCGGGCGCGGCGACGACGAGCCGGGCACCCACCTGCAACGGCCAGAAGAACTCCCACACCGACACGTCGAAGGTGGCCGGGGTCTTCTGCAGCACCGCGTCGGTGTGGTCGAGGGTGTACTCGGCCTGCATCCAGCGCAGCCGGTTCACGATCGCGGCGTGGGTGATGCCGACGCCCTTGGGCCTGCCGGTGGAGCCGGAGGTGAAGATGACGTAGGCGAGCTGGTCGGCCCGCAGCGGCGCGCGGCGGTCGGCGTCGGTGATCGGGGCGATGCTGTGGCCGGTGACGTCGAGGGTGTCCAGATCCAGGCGCACCGTCCCGGTGGGCAGCGACACCCCGTCGCGGGCGGCGGTCAGCACGAACACCGGACGGGCCTGGGTGAGGACGGCGTCGATGCGGTCGACCGGGTGTTCGGGGTCCAGTGGCAGGTAGGCGGCGCCGGTCGCCAGCACCGCGTACATGCCGATCACCATCTCGATACTGCGGTGCAGGCACAGCCCGACCGTGGTCTCCGGTCCGGCGCCGCGGGCGACGAGCTCGCGGGCGAGCTGGTTCACCCGGTCGCCGAATTCGGTGTATCCGATGGCGCGGTCACCGAATTCGAGCGCGACGGCGTGCGGGCTGCGACGGACCTGGTCCTCGAACAGCGAGACGAGGGTGGCGGGCGGCACCGGCATCTCGGTGGCGTTCCAGGTGCGCAGCACCGTGGTCTGCTCGGCGGCGGTGATCGCGGTCAGCGCCTGTGCCGGGGTGCCCGGGTCGGCAGCCAGGAAGCGGGCCAGGAAGTCCAGGTACCGGCCGTGATGGGCGGCGACCTCGGCTTCGCCGTAGAGCCGGGGGTTGGCTTCGAAGTCGAGCTGGATGCGGCCGCCGTCGCCGTTGTAGATGTTGATCGACAGGTCCTCGACCGGACCGGTGGCGAGCACGTGCAACTGACCGGCGATGTCGTCGAACTTCAGCTCGTCGTGGAAGAGCATGATGTTGACCATCGGGCCGAAGAATCCGCGGGCGTCCCGCGAGTAGCCGCAGTCGCGGCGGATGTCGTCGGAGCGATAGCGCTGGTGGCGCAGCGCGCCGGTGATCTGCAGTTCGGTCTGGCGCACCACGTCGGCGACGGTGGTGTGCTCGTCGAAACGCACCCGCAGCGGCACCACGTTCGACACCACGCCCGCCGAGCGGCGCAGCGCGACCGTCGTGCGCGCGGAGACCGGCAGGCTCAGCACCACGTCGGGATCGCCGGTGACCGAGCGGACGTAGGCGGCCAGCGCGGCGACGATGAGCGCGGAATTGGCCGAGCTGTGCGTGGCGATCGCGTCGGTGAGCAGGGTGTCGACCTCGGGCGCGAGCACCGCGGTGGCCCGGTGCCTGCCCGGATCGTGGGTGTCGCCCGCGGCGGTGACCGAGGACAGCGTCATCGGCTCGCCGACCCCGGCGAGCTGCTCCATCCAGTATTCCCGATCCGCGCGGAACCGGCTCGACTCGCGGTAGCGGGACTCGTCGGCGTAGAGATCCACCAGCGCGGCGGCCCGGGACACGGACGGTTCCCGCTGTTCGCCGACGGCGGTGTAGATCTCGGCGGTGCGGGTGAGCGCGTTCATCGCACCGTAACCGTCGATCACGATGTGGTGACCGCGTTCGTACCAGAACCAGTCCTCGTCACCGACCCGCAACACGACATTGATGGTGAGCGGTTCGCGCTCCATGTCGATGGGCGTGCTGGCGTGATCGTTCATCCAGCGCAGTGCGGCGGCCCGGGGGTCGGGTTCGCCGCGAAGGTCGATCCGAGCCCAGCCGGGCCGCCAGGAGGGGTCGACCCGCTGATGGGGTACCCCGTCGACCTCGAGTAGGCGGACGTGTCCGACCTGGGATTCGGCACCGTAGCGCTCCACGGCGTAGAGCAGCCTGCCGACGTCGAGAGCGCCGTGCAGTTCGACGTAGTGGGCGATGGTGAGCGGGATGTCGGGCCTGATCCGTTGCGCGTACCAGAGCGCCGTCTGGCCGGGTGAGAGGGCGAACGGTTGGCCGACATCCCCGTCGGTGACGCATGAGCTGACGCGGTCGGTGGCCACTGAACTCATCAAGCACTCCGTTCTGCCTTGTGTCACGACTCCCCGAGCAGCGCCCGGGCACAAGAGGGCCCAGGGCGTGGCTTTTCCACGCCCATGATTCGGAGTACTCCGGCAGCCGGATGGCTACCGATGTGGATTTATTTCGAGCTCAACGGATTACACCCCTACAGCGGCGACTTTCGCCCGCTTCCCCCGGGTTGAAACAAACCGCTTATTCAGAATTGTCCGAACTCCGAGCATCTCGCGTCGGATTCGCTCGGCGGCGACGGAAAAACACCAGTCCGACGCCGATCGCGCACAGGATAACGGAAGCCAGTTCCGGGGCTGGGCCGATTCGCGAAGCGATTGTCGACGTGTCGCGCAACGGTAGGCTCGCCACCAGAGCGGCCGGGACCACCTGCGCGCTCTGCTGGGCGAGCGCGCCGTCGGCGGTGATGATCCCGCTGACGCCGGTGGTCGCCGCGACCACCAGGGCCCGGCCGTGTTCGACCGCCCGCACCCGCGACATCGCCAATTGCTGGTAGGTCATTTCGCTCTCGCCGAAGGTGGCGTTGTTGGTCGGCACGGTCAGCAGTTGCGCACCCGATGCCAGAGATTCCCGGAATGCCCGATCGAAGGCGACTTCGTAGCAGGTGGCCACGCCGATCGGAATCCCGGCGGCCGTGACCGTTCCGTCACCTGTTCCCGGAACGAAATATCCGGCGCGATCGGCATAGGAAGAGAACAAACGGAAGAAACCTCGCATCGGCAGGTATTCGCCGAAGGGCTGGATGATCTTCTTGTCGTGCCGCTCCCCCGGGCCCTGGGCGCCGTTCCAGACGATCACCGAGTTGGTGGTGGTGCGATCACCGTTCACCAGGACCGCGCCCACCAGGATCGGGGCGCCGATCCGGAGGGAGGCACGGGTGATGAGGGCGGCGGCGTCGGCATTGCGCAGCGGGTCGATGTCGGAGGAGTTCTCCGGCCAGATGACGACGTCGGGGCGTGGGGCGCTGCCCCGGGCGACCTCGTCGGCGAGTTCCTCGGTGCGGCGCACGTGATTGTCGAGGACGGCGCGGCGCTGGGCGTTGAAGTCCAGGCCGAGGCGCGGGACGCTGCCCTGGATGGCGGCCACCGTGACCGACCGATGGCCCGCGTCCGGAGCGGGCAGCGTCGGCCGCAGGAGCACGCCGGCCAGTGGCATGACCGCCACGGCGATCAGTGCCGTGGCGAATCCGCGGCGAACCGCCCGGTCGGCGGTGCGGGGCGCCGGGGTGCGCAGCCACGCCCGCACGCGCAGCGCCAGCGCGGCCAGGCCGGTGCCGGTCAGGGCGACGGCGAACCCGATCAGGGGTGCGCCACCGTAGGCGGCCAGTGGCAGGTACCAGCCATCGGCCTGGCCGAAAGCGACCCGCCCCCACGGGAATCCGCCGAACGGGACGTTCGACCTGGCCCATTCGGCGGTGGTCCAGGCCAGCGCCAGCCAGACCGGCCAGCCGGGCAGCGCACTCAGCCACCGGGCCAGCACACCCCACAGCCCGAAGAAGACGGCGCAGGCCGTCGACAGCGCCAGCCACGGCACCGGCCCCACGTAGATGCCGGTCCACGGCAGCAGCGGGAGGAAGAAGGCCAGTCCGCCGAGGAATCCGTACCCGAAACCGCCACGCAGCGTGCCGGGGCCGCGCACCGCGAGGGTGAGCAGGGCAATGGCGACCGGCGCCAGGAACCACCACGGGCGCGGTGGGAAGCTGCCGTACAGCAGCAGCCCGCCCACCACGGCGGTGAGTACGCGCAGCGACAGCGCCCGATTCCACCGACCGCCCGGGCCCGATCGCCGGTCCCCGACCGCCGGATCGTCGGCGGACTCGGTACGCACTGCGTCCGAGCGCGTCGCCTCCGCGGCTCCGCTCGCCGACGAGGAGTCACGCGGCCCCGTCGCGATCGGGCCGAGAGACTCGGCAGTGCGCCCACCGGACTCCTCGGCAGCACCGTGGGCCGTGGACGAGACGCGCTGACCCACCGACTCGCCCGGGGCGGAGGTCTGCCGGGGGCCCGGGTGCGGGGTTTCGGGCTCGCCCGGTGTGCCGGCCGCGGCGTCGGAGCGGTGGCCGGTGGCGGGGTCGATCATGGTGTGCGGCTCCGTGATTCGCGAGGTCGGCCGGTCAGGCGGTGTAGATCGTGGTGCCGTTGTGCACGGTGCGCAGGCAGGTGGGCAGGGTGGCGCCGGGCTCGAGCGAGGGCAGGCCGGGCACGCGGGAGCGGGGGTCGGTGGACCAGCGCTGGACGGTGTCGGCGGCCGCGGCGACGACGAGGTCACCGGCGTCCCACACCGCATAGGACGCGGGTGCGCCGGGCGTGAGCGTGCCCGCCACACCGTCCCGGACTCCACCGGCACGCCAGGCGCCCCGGGTGGCGGCGGCGAACGCGGCGCGCGGCGAGAGCCCGTGGCCGGGTGTGCGGTGGTGGGCGGCCGCACGGATCTGCTCCCAGGGATTCATCACTGTGACGGGAGCGTCCGAACCGATCGCGAGGGAGATGCCCGCGGCGGCCATGGCGGCGAAGGGGTTCAGGCCCGCGGCGCGCTCGGCGCCGAGCCGCGTGGCGTACATGCCGTCCGGCCCACCCCAGGTGGCGTCGAAGACCGGCTGTACCGACGCGATCGCGCCGACGGCGGCGAGCTGGGCGATGGCGGCGGCGTCGATCATCTCGGCGTGCTCGACCCGGTGCCCGCGCGCGGCGACCGCCGGTCCGCCCAGTTCGGCGGCGACGCGGGCGAATCCGGCGGCCACGGTGTCCACGGCGGCGTCGCCGATGGCGTGGAATCCCGCCTGGATGCCCGCCTCGGTGCAGGCGCGCAGGTGTGCGGTGACGGCGTCGGCATCGAGGAAGCTCTTGCCGCAGCCGGCCGCGTCGGCGTAGTTCTCGCGCAGCAGCGCGGTGTGCGAGCCGAGCGAGCCGTCGACGAACAGGTCACCACCGAGGGCGTGCACGCCGAGTTCGGCGACGAGCGCGCGGGCTTGTTCGGCGGTGCGCACGGCCTCGCCCCAGTAGGCGCGCACCTGCACGCCGTGGTCGAAGGCGAGCAGTTCGCGCACGTCGTCACGGCCGGAGATGTCGGGTCCGGCGCATTCGTGCACCGCGACGATGCCCGCGGCCGCGGCCGCGTCCAGGGCGGCCGCGCGGGCCGAATCACGCTGGGCGCGACCGAGTTCGGCGAGTGCGACGGCGCGCACGCGGTGGTGTGCGTCGGCGCGGACCGGCTCACCGCGGGTGAACCCCTCACCGAGCGGCCCGGCGGCGTCGAGCAGCGCCGAGGAGGCGACCGCCGAGTGGGCGTCGACGCGGGCCAGGTAGACCAGTCTGCCGGGGCCCGCCGCGTCGTCGAGTTCGGTGACGGTCGGCGGCCTGCCCTCCGGCCAGGTGGTGTCGTCCCAGCCCTCGCCGATGATCACCCCGTCGGGCTGTCGTGCGGCGTGCGCGCGGACCGCGGCGAGCAGGTCGGCCAGCGAGGCCGTCGCGCTGACGTCGAGTCCGGTCAGTTGCAGGCCGAGCGCGGTCAGGTGCACGTGCGGGTCGACGAACGCGGGCGCCACGAAGGCACCGTCGAGGTCGACGATCTCCGCGTCGGGGTGCAGGGCACGGCCCGGCGCCTCGGCGCCGAGCCACACCACGGTGCCGTCGGTGACCGCCATGGCGGTCGCGTCCGGGGAGCTGGAACTGTAGAAACGACCGCCGATCAGCAACTGGGTACTCACGGTGACCCAGTCTGCCGTATCGGCGAATCGTCAGGTCGGCAGGGACAGCAGGGCGTGTACGTCGCCGTGGCGCAGACCGGCAGGCGTGTGCCCACCCGCCTCGGCGGCGATCAGTTCGAGTCGCCAGGCGGCGACGGTGAAATCCGACAGGGACTGTCCGGCAGCAGTGCTCGCTCTACGCACCGCGTCGGCCAGTTGCTCGCTCACCGTGATGGTGATCTGCTCGGTGGCCATCCGGACACTGTAGACCCTCGCGCGCCGCCGGGCGGCATCGCCGGGATTCAGGCGGAGCCCAGTGCCCTTGGGCCGCTGGTGTGTCCGTCGTCGTACCACTGTCCGACGACCACCCCGTCGACCACATCGCCGCTGTCGGCGTCGACGACCATCCCGCGATACTGCGAGGGTGCGAAGGAGGGCAGCGGGCCGAAGCGGCGGGTGCCGAGCTTCTCGAGCACGGGGCGCAGCAGCGCGCGGGTGGGCGGGAACAGCGCGAGCAGGCCGACGAGTCCGGTGACCAGGCCGGGCACGAACAGCAGCACCGAGCCGGTGGCGACGAGCAGTCCGTCGGCGACCGCGCTCTCCGCGGTGACCTCCCCGCGCGCGGCCCGCCGGAACCGGTCGAACACCCGTTTGCCCTGCGCGCCCAGCAGCAGCAGACCCACGCCGGACACCGCGACCAGCACCAGCAGCGCCCAGCCGACACCGATCAGCTGGGCGAGACCGATCAGGGCGGCGATCTCGACGACGAGGTAGAGCACGAACAGCACGGCGGTCATGGGCGATCCTTTCGGACGATCTGCCTCTACAACGCACGAGCGCCCGATTTTTCTCCCGGCCCGCTCAACCGCCCGGCCGGACCAGGCCCGTCTCGTAGGCCAGCACCACCGCCTGCACCCGGTCGCGCAGCCCCAGCTTGGTCAGCACGCGGCCGACATGGGTCTTCACCGTGGCCTCGGACAGGAACAGCGCGGCGGCGATCTCGGCATTGGACTGGCCCGCCGCGATCTGCTCGAGCACCTCGCGTTCGCGGGCGGTGAGCACGTCGAGCACGCCCGGGTCGCGCAGGCCGGCCGGGTCGTCGGCGACCAGGCGGTCGAGCAGGCGCTTGGTGACCTTGGGCGAGACGACCGCGTCCCCGGCGGCCACACTGCGGATGGCCGAGATCAGGTCCTCGGGCGGGGTGTCCTTGAGCAGGAAGCCGCTGGCGCCCGCGCGCAGGGCGCCCAGGGCGTGTTCGTCCAGGTCGAAGGTGGTCATGACGAGCACGCGGACGCCGTCACCGGCGGCGACGATGCGGCCGGTGGCGGTGACGCCGTCGACGACCGGCATGCGCACATCCATGAGCACCACATCGGGGCGCAGCTCCCCCGCCCGGCGCACCGCTTCGTCGCCGTTGCCCGCCTCGCCGACCACCTCGATGTCGGGGTGGGCCCCGAGCACCATCTTCAGGCCCATCCGCATGAGTTCCTGATCGTCCACCACGAGCACGCTGATCGGCATTTCCCTACCCTAACGGCCGATTCAGTCCTGGTCGGTCCGTAGTGGCAGACCCGCGCGGACCTGCCAGCGCCCGTCGTCGAGCCTGCCCGCCGAGAGCGTGCCGCCCAGTACCGCGACCCGCTCCCGCATCCCGACCAGGCCCATTCCGCCCCCGGGCGCCGCGCTCGGCTGCACCGGAACGCCGCCGCTGTCGGTGACCTCGACCACCACCTCGTCGTCGCGGCGGTGCACCCGCACCACGGCCTTCGGACTGGCTCCGGCGTGGCGCAGGGTGTTGGTGAGCGATTCCTGCACGATCCGGTGGACGCCCAGACTCACCTCGGGCGCGATGTCGTCGAGTTCGCCCGCCAGTTCCAGGTCGACGGCCAGCCCGGTCTCGCGCATCATCTCGACCAGCTTGGCGATGCCCGCGCTGCCGTGCTGCGGGAGCAGTTCCGGGGCGTGCTCGGTGCGCAGCAGGGCGACGGTGCGGCGCAGTTCGCGCAGGGCGTCGCGGCCGGTGCCCGCGATGGTGGCCAGGGCGCGTTCGGCGCTGTCGGGGTCGTTGCGCAGGGCGTACTTGGCGCCGTCGGCCTGCACGATGATCACGCTCACCGCGTGGGCGACCACGTCGTGCAGTTCGCGGGCGATACGGGTGCGTTCGGCGGCGACGGCGTCGTGGGCGCGGCGTTCCTTGTCGTAGTCGGCCACGGCCAGCCTGGCCGCGACCTCGGCGTCGTAGGCGTGGCGGGCACCGTTGAATTCCGCGAGCGTCCAGCACAGCGCGTAGATCGCGCCGACCAGCACGATGTCGCCGCCCTCCGGTTCGCGCAGCAACAGCAGCGAGAGCCCGAGGTCGATCCCGAGGCAGAGCAGGAAGATCAGCCCGTCACGGCGCCCGACGTAGGCCACCAGTGTGTAGAGCATCACGCCGAGCCCGAGCAGCCCGATGTGCCCGGTCGTGGTGGTGCCGCCCTGCGCGGCGGTGACCAGCGTGCACAGCAGCGACAGCACGAACATCGCCGCCGCCATCGCGCGCGGATAGACCCGGCGCAGGATCAACGGCAGCGGCAGCACCACCGAGAACGCCAGGTAGACGATCGGATGCTGCTCGCCGCCCACCCCGAAGGCGTCGAGCACCATGAGGATGATCGCGAAGTGCAGATCGGCGACCACGGGTCGGTCGCGGAGCCACAGGCTGAAGCGGCGCACCGGCCCAGCCTAGGCGTGGGCTGGCTTTCCCCGCGTGATCTTGATTGCCTGGTGGGGTGCAACTCGGAGACTGGACGGTCCTGCTGGTGGCGGCGGCCGCGGCGGGCTGGGTGGACGCGGTGGTCGGTGGCGGCGGGCTGATCATCCTGCCGACGCTGTTCCTGGTCGTGCCCGGGATCGCCCCGCAGACCGCGCTGGGCACCAACAAGCTGGCCGCGCTCTCGGGCACCGCGACCGCGGTGGTGACCTTCGCGCGCCGGGTCCCGATGCAGTGGGCGGTGCTGATACCCGGTGCGGTGATCGCGGCCATCACCGCGGCCTGCGGTGCCGCGGCGGTCTCGCTGATCGACCGCGACCTGTTCATCCCGCTGGTCATGGTGGTGCTGGTCGGGGTGGCGGTGTTCGTCACACTGCGTCCCTCGGTGGGCATGACGATGGCCACCCATCCGCCGACGCGGCGCAAGGTGATCCTGGTGGTCGGGCTGGCCGCGGGCTTGATCGGCCTCTACGACGGCCTGCTCGGGCCCGGCACCGGCACCTTCCTGATCATCACCTTCGCGACTCTGCTCGGCACCGAGTTCGTGCGGGCGGCGGCGATGGCGAAGGTGATCAACTGCGGGTCGAATGTGGGCGCGCTGCTGTTCCTCGGCACGACCGGGCACATCCTGTGGGGTCTCGGGGCGGGCATGGCGGTGGCGAACGTGGCCGGTGCGCTGGTGGGTTCGCGCATGGCGCTGGCCCGCGGCGCCGGCTTCGTGCGGATCGTGCTGCTGGTCGTGGTGGTGGTGATGGTGATCCGGCTGGGCTGGCAGCAGTTCGGTTAGCGGACCGGTTCGACCGGCGCCGCGGCGGTCAGCCACGGCTGCAGGACCCGCGAGGTGGTCTCGTGGATCTTGCGGTGCAGGTGTTCGCCGTCCTCGATGCTGTGCTGTGGTTGCTGGAACAGCACCGTCAGAGCGCCCGAGACGGCACCGACCACCGCGCCGACCAGGGCCGCGGCACCGATCTCGTCGAGTTCGTGGGGGAAGGCGGCGTGCAGCTGACGGGCGATCTCGCGCTGGGCGATCAACTGGGCGTGCGCGGCGCGCCCGCTCACCGCGGGCACCGTCCGCGAGACCTGCGCGCGCAAGGCGGCGATGCGCGAGCTCAGGTCGCCCGCGCGGTGCTCGCCGAGGTTGTCGCCCGCGGCGCGCAATGCCCGCAGCAGCACCTCCACCGGGCGTTCGCCGGGGCGCCGGGTGGCGATGGCGGCCACCGCCGCGCGGACCCGGTCGTCGGGTTCGGGGAAGAGCAGTTCTTCCTTGCTGGCGAAGTAGTTGAAGAAGGTCCGGGTGCCGACCTCGGCCTCGGCCGCGATGTCGGCCACCGTCGTCTCCTCATAGCCGCCGGCCTCGAACAAGTCGACCGCGGCCAGCAGAATCGCACGGCGGGTTCGTTCCCTTTTTCGATCACGCAGGGCGGAAGGCGGCACGGCGGGCACCCTACGGCATCCGCGCTGTTCCCGGCGGGAGGAGCGCGGTCCCGCGCGTCCGCGTCGGCGCTTGCCGGGACCGGGTTTTCGCGCGCGGTGGCGCGAAATCCGCACTGGCAGCGGACACGTTCGCGCGCACGGCGCCCGTGTGTCGGTGCCACCGGCTAGCGTAGGTCCGGTGAGCGATACCACGACTTCCAGGGATGTGGACGAGGAGTTCCGCGCGCTCGGTCTCGGCGCCCTCGCCGAGGCGGCGCTCTCGGCGGCGCGCGCGGCCGGTGCCGAGCACGCCGACCTGCGGGTGCAACGCCTGGTGACGCAATCGATCCGGCTGCGCGACGGCCGGGTCGAGGCGGTCACCGACGCGACCGAGGTGGGGCTGGCGGTGCGCGTGATCGTCGACGGCACCTGGGGTTTCGCCTCCCATGCCGCGCTCACCCCCGAGACCGCCGCGGAGGTGGCGCGCCGCGCGGTCACCGTCGCGCGCACCCTGCGCGCGCTCAACCGGGAGCGTGTCGAGCTCGCCGACGAGCCACGCTACGACGACGTGTCCTGGGTGTCGGCCTACGACCTGGACCCGTTCGCGGTGCCGACGGCGGAGAAAGTGGCGCTGCTGCAGGACTATTCGGAGCGGCTGTCGAGCGCCGACGGTGTCGACCACGTGACGGCCTCGGTGCTGCAGGTCAAGGAGCAGAGTTTCTACGCCGACACCGCGGGCTCGGCGATCACCCAGCAGCGGGTGCGTCTGCATCCGCAACTCGAAGCGGTGACCGTCGATTCGGCGGCCGGGGTGTTCGAGACCATGCGCACTCTCGCCGCGCCCGCGGGCCGCGGCTGGGAGTACGTCACCGGCGCCGACGGAACCTGGGACTGGACCGGCGAACTCGCGCGGATCCCCGGCTGGCTGGCCGAGAAGGTCAAGGCGCCCAGCGTCGTCGCCGGGCCCACCGATCTGGTGATCGACCCGACCAATCTGTGGCTCATCATCCACGAATCCATCGGCCACGCCACCGAATACGATCGCGCCATCGGCTACGAATCCGCCTACGCGGGCACTTCTTTCGCCACTCCCGACCAGCTGGGCACGCTGCGTTACGGCACGCCGATCATGCACGTCACCGGGGATCGCACCCAGGTCAACGGGCTGGCGACCGTCGGTTACGACGACGAGGGGGTGGCCGGGCAGCGCTGGGATCTGGTGCGCGACGGTGTGCTGGTCGGCTATCAGCTCGACCGGGTCTTCGCCCCGCGCCTGGGTCTGGACCGTTCCAACGGCTGCTCCTACGCCGATTCCCCGCACCACGTGCCGATCCAGCGGATGGCGAACGTGTCGCTGCAACCGGATCCGGTGCGCGACACCAGCACGGCCGAACTCATCTCCCGGGTCGAGGACGGGCTCTATATCGTCGGCGACAAATCCTGGTCGATCGACATGCAGCGCTACAACTTCCAGTTCACCGGGCAGCGGTTCTTCCGGATCCGCAACGGGGAGCTGGCCGGTCAGGTGCGCGATGTCGCCTATCAGGCCACGACCACCGATTTCTGGGGGTCGATGGAGGCCGTCGGCGGGCCGAGTACCTGGCAGCTCGGTGGGGCGTTCAACTGCGGGAAGGCCCAGCCGGGTCAGGTGGCGGCGGTCAGTCACGGCTGCCCCTCGGTGCTGGTGCGCGGGGTCAATATTCTCAACACCCGGACGGAGGGCGGACAGTGACCGGAGCGGGTGTGTTCCCGGCGGGCGCGGTGGTCGAGCGGGCGCTGGCGGCGTCCAAGGCCGACGAGGCGATCGTGATCGTCACCGACGCGCACGAGGCATCGCTGCGCTGGGCGGGCAATTCGATGACCACCAACGGTTCCTCGGTCTCGCGGGACTGGGCGGTGATCTCGATCCTGCGTGACGGTCCGAACTCCGCGCGGGTCGGCAGTATCAGCTCCACGAGTGTCGATCCGGACGACATCGAGGCCGTGGTGCGCGCGAGCGAGGAGGCCGCCCGCGCGGCGACCCCGGCCCGCGACGCTGTGCCGCTGCTGGAACCGGCCGACGACGACACCGCCACCTGGGACGACGCGCCCGGCACCACCGCGATCGACGTGTTCACCGGCCTGGCCCGCGACCTGTCGACCGGTTTCGACGGCACCGACCGCCTCTACGGCTTCGCCCACCACCAGGTGCACACCACCTGGCTGGGCACCTCCACCGGTATCCGGCGCCGGTTCCGCCAGCCCACCGGCTCGGTGGAGATCAACGGAAAACGCGGCGAGGGCACCGATCTGGCGAGTGCGTGGGTCGGGGTCGGCACCACCGATTTCACCGATGTCGACACTCCCGGGCTGCTCGCCGAGCTCTCGCGCAGGCTCGACTGGGCGCGGCGCCGGGTGGAGCTGCCCGCGGGCCGCTACGAGACGCTGCTGCCGCCCTCGGCGGTGGCCGATCTGATGATCTACCTGTCCTGGAGCATGGAGGGCCGGGGCGCGCACGAGGGCCACACCGCCTTCGCCCGCGCGGGCGGCACCCGGATCGGTGAACGGCTCACCGACATTCCGCTCACGCTGTACTCCGATCCGGGCGCGAACGGTCTGGAGTACCGGCCGTTCGTGGCGACCCCGTCGTCTTCGGAGGCGCTGTCGGTGTTCGACAACGGCCTGCCGGCGCGGCGGGTGGACTGGATCGGGTCGGGGGTGATCGAGTCGCTGGTCTATCCGCGGGCCACCGCCGCGGAATTCGACGCGCCCGCCACGGTTCCCGGCGAGAACCTGCTGCTGACCGGCGGCAGCGACGCGTCGCTGGACGACATGATCGCCCGCACCGAACGCGGGCTGCTGCTCACCTGCCTGTGGTACATCCGCGAGGTCGATCCGGCCTCGCTGCTACTGACCGGCCTGACCCGCGACGGTGTGTATCTGGTCGAGAACGGGGAGGTGACCGGGGCGGTGAACAACTTCCGCTTCAACGAGAGTCCCCTGGATCTGCTGCGCCGGGTCTCGGAGGCGGGCGCTACCCAGGTCACCCTGCCGCGCGAGTGGAAGGACTGGTTCAGCCGGGCGGCCATGCCGCCGCTGCGGATCCCCGATTTCCACATGTCCTCGGTGAGTCAGGCCACCTGATCCACCGCTCGACCGGGGCTCCAGCCGGTCGTGACAGCATGGT
Organism: Nocardia sp. NPDC056064; assembly: GCF_042266925.1. Taxonomy (NCBI): domain Bacteria; kingdom Bacillati; phylum Actinomycetota; class Actinomycetes; order Mycobacteriales; family Nocardiaceae; genus Nocardia; species Nocardia sp. NPDC056064. Next base: position 1,161,473 of record NZ_JBHJWO010000001.1, read on the forward strand.
CGGGTGACTCGCATCCGGCTGTTCGCCACCGACCTCGACGGCACCCTGCTGCGTTCGGACCGCAGCATCTCGCCGCGCACGGCCGCTGCCATGGCCGCGGCCCAGCGGGCGGGGATCGAGGTGGTGTGGGCGACCGCGCGGGCCCGGCACTCGGTGCACGAGTTCGCGCAATCGTGCGGTTTCCGCGGGAAGGTGGTGTGCGCCAACGGCGCCGTGCTGCTGGACCTGGCCACCGGTGAGCCCGAGATCGTCGACACCGTCGCCATCGACGCCGAGTCCGCCGTGGCCGCGATGACCCGCATCCGCGCCTTGATTCCCGGTGTCGTGTTCGCGACGGTGGGCGCGACCGTGAGCCAGTTCGTCGCCGAACCCGCCTACGCCGCGCTGTGCGCCTTCACCGATCACCACCGCGACCCGCGGGAGATGACGGTGGCCGACGTGCTGCCCGCGCGATCGGAGCCCATGGTGAAGATCGTGGCCCGGCATCCGGAGGTGACCGGCGCGGAACTGTACCGGGCCACGGCCGCCGCGGGCGTCGGCGGGGTGGAGCTCACCCATTCCGGGGCGCCGTACATGGAGATGGCCGCGGCGGGCGTGTCGAAGGCCAGTGCGCTGGCACGGTTGTGCGCCGTCGACGGCATCGACCTGGCCGAGGTGGCGGCCGCCGGGGACGCCACCAACGACATCGCCATGCTCACCTGGGCGGGCACCGCACTGGCCCCCGCCAACGCCCGCCCCGAAGTGCTCGCCCTGGCCGATCGGGTGCTGGCGAGCAACGACGAGGACGGGGTCGCCGAGTACCTCGAGGAGCTGGCCGCGTCCTGAACGTCGCCGGATCGTCCCCCGGTTACCCGAGTGCCCCGCGGCGCGCGCGATCGATGTAGTGCTCATAGCCGGCGTCGGGTGTCGGCCGACCCGCGCTCAGGTGCAGGAGGGCGTCGGCTCCGGCGATGGTGTCCGGGTCGAGCGGGAAGTAGCCCTGGTCGGGAGTGGTGTCGGTGCGGGTCTGCGCCGGGCGGAGGGTGGATGTCGCGCTGAGACTCCAGGTTCCGGTGTCGTCCTGGAGCGCTGCCTCGTAGGTGCCCGGTGCGGGATCGGGGAGGCCGAGGGTGGCGCTGCGGCCGAGGCTGCCGAGTAGCACCGTGTACTGCTCGCCCAGGAGCGCGCCGAGGATCTCGCCCGCACCGGCCCAGGTGAGGTCCATGGGTCCCATGCGCATGGTGCTCGGGGTGCGGCGCAGGTGCAGGTTGTGCGCGTAGACCAGGGTCGGGCCGCGGCGGGTTTCGTCGGTGCGGAGGTCGAGGATGTTCTGGGCCATGAGGGCGTCGCGGGTGGCCGAGAGGCGGGACCAGCGCGCCGAGGCTTCCAGGGGCTGGGCGGCCACCCGGTGATAGCGCAGCAGCGCCAGCGCGGCGGTGAGATGAGTTGCCGCCCTGCGCCATTCGGTGTAGGAGGTGGTGGCGATCCGTTCGGGTGCCCGGGTGTGCAGGGTGACGAGCAGGTCGTCGGCCAGCACGCGCAGGCGGTCGGCCTCGGGGGTCGCACCCGGGGAGCGGGCAGGGTCCAGGACCGCTTCGGTGCGGCTCCACCGTTCGTCCGCGCCGGCGAGGTCGGTGACATCGAGGTCGAGATCCAGGTAGTCGCGGACGAATTCGAGGTAGCGGCGCGGACTGGGGGCGCTCATGGTTTCCATCGGCGCGTCGAAGCCGTGGACGGTGACCTGTTCGGCGGCGGGCCGCCCCGCGTTGTGCGCACGCAGCCACGTGACCAGCTCGCGGTTGGCCGCCGTCTCGCCGAAGCCGTGGGAGAAGCCCGCCGACAGCACCTCGTCGAGGGTGCCGGGCCCACCGCACACGTAGTCGTTCACCGCGAGGGCGGCGACGCGATCGGATTCGAGGGCGATCGACCGGAAGCCGTGCGCGACCAGGCGGGCGAACAATTCGTTGCGGAGCAGGGCGAAACCGGGTTCGCGGTGGGCGGGCTCTCCCAGCGCCAGCACGGCGCACGAGGACGGGACGAAAGTGGTGATTTCCTGGCTCATGTGTCTCGATCGTATCGTTGAAAGATCGGTGGAAACTTCGACCGGATACCACCTGTTCGGGTGCCGTAAAGTCTCCAACCAGTGAGAAACCTACGACCGGCCGACCTGGCCCGCGAGCACGGCCTCTCGACCCAGGCGGTCCGCAACTACGAGGAATCGGGCTTCCTGCCCGCGGCCGACCGCACGCCGTCCGGCTACCGGATCTACACCGAGGCACACGCGGCCGCACTGCGCGCCTACCTCGCGCTGATCGCGGCCTTCGGCCACGCGACGGCCGGGGCCATCATGCTGGCCCTGCACGGCGACGACATCGACAAGGCGCTGACGATCATCGATCGCGGCCACGCCCGGCTGCTGCGCGACCGCGAGACGCTCACCGCCGTCCGCCGCGCCGTCGGCCACCTCACCACCGGACCCGGCGCCGAGCACACGCTCCCGACCGGCACCCGCACCATCGGCGAACTCGCCCACCGCCTGCAGGTGACTCCGGCGACCCTGCGCGCCTGGGAGGACGCGGGCATCCTCACCCCCGAGCGCGATCCCGCCACCGGCTACCGCCGCTACGGCCCCACCGACCTGCGCGACGCCGAACTGGCCCACCTGCTCCGCCGCGGCGGCTACCTGCTCGGCCACATCGCCGACGTCGTCCGGCAGATCCGCTCGGCGGGCAGCACCGAAGCGCTCGCCGCCGCCCTGGACCGCTGGCAGCACAAGCTCACGAACCAGGGCGTCGACATGCTGGACGCGGCGGCCGAACTCAGCCGCTACCGCGCGCTCGCGCACCGATAGCAGCGCGAGTCCCGCTGTGGCGGTGGGACTCCCGGCTTCGGGCGTGCTCAGACCCGTTCGAGCACCGCCGAAGCGCCGATCCCGCCGGCCGCGCAGATCCCCAGCAGCGCGGTCTCTTTCCCGGTCCGCGCCAGCTCGTTGGCCATGGTCGTCACCATGCGCGCGCCGGTCGCGCCGAAGGGGTGGCCCAGCGAGATCGAGCCGCCGTGCACATTGAGCTTGTCGATGTCGACCGAACCGACCGGCTCGTCGCGGTCCAGGCGTTCCTTGGCCCAGCGCGAGCTCTCCAGCATGCTCAGCACCGACAGTGTCTGGGCGGCGAAGGCTTCGTGGATGTCGACCAGGTCGATGTCGGCCAGCGACAGCCCGGCCTTGTCCAGGGCGCGCGGCATCGAGATGGCCGGGCCGAGCAGCACCTGATCGGCGGGGTCGACGCTGACGAAACTCCAGGACCGGAACGCGGCCAGCGGCGTGAAGCCCAGGGCGCGGGCCTTCTCCTCGCTCATCAGCAGCACCGCCGAGGCGCCGTCGGTGAGCGGGCTGGCATTGCCCGCGGTGACCGTGCCGTCGGTGGCGAACACCGGACGCAGGGTGGCCAGCTTCTCGATGCTGGTCCCGGCCCGGACCAGCCCGTCGGTCTCGATCCGGGTGCCCGACGGGGTGGTCAGCGGCACCACTTCGTCGTCGAAGCGGCCGGAGGCGATCGCGGCGGCGGCGCGGTGGTGCGAGCGCGCGGCGAAGGCGTCCTGGTCGGCGCGGCTGATGCCGTTGATGCGGGCCATCTTCTCCGCCGACTCGCCCATCACCTCCCCGGTGGTGCGCTCGGCGATCTTCGGCTGACGCGGCAGCACGTCGGTGAACGGCGCGAGCTGGCGGACCACGTCGAGATAGTCCTTGGCCTTGGGTTTTCCGAGCGCGACCGGCGCGACCGCGTGCACGACCTTCTGCGGCAGCTTGATCTCGGCATTGCTGGTGGAATCGCTGCCGCCGGCGATCATGATGTCGTATTCGCCGCGTTCGATCGCGGCTGCGGCCGAGGTGACGGCCTGCAGGCCGGAGGCGCAGGCACGGGTCACCGTGTAGCCCTCGCAGCCGAAGTCGAGGTTCAGATCGAGGGCCACCTCGCGCGCGATGTTCGGCGCGTGACTGGGCAGCACCACCCCGCCCCAGACGATCGACTGGATCTCCCCCGGCGCGATCCCGCTGCGGTCGAGCAGGCCGCGCACGGCCGCGCCGGCGAGGGCGATGCTGTCGAGGCGGGTGAAGTCGGTGAACGCGCGCACGAACGGGGTGCGCGCGCCGGCGACGATGACAGCGCGGTTGCGTTTCTCGGCCATGCGCCCCACAGTATCCGATACCGGCGGTACCGGATACGGGTTCGGGGAAATCAGGCGGGCGTGATCTCGATGCCGATGGTGCCGTCCTTGCCGCGGCGCAGGTTGCTGGCCAGCAGCACGAGCGGCCCGGTCAGCCAGTACTTGCGGCGCAGCCACGAGCGCACCTGCTCGGTTTCGGCGCCGTCGAGCACCCGGGCGGTGCCGGTGACGACCGCGCCGTGCGTGGCACTGCCACGGGCGTTGCACGCCTGCACGGTGACCTCGGGATTGCGGCGGATCCGTTTGACCTTCCAGCTGTCGGTGACGGTCCAGACATACAGCTTCCCGTCGCGCTCCACCGCCCACACCGGCGTCGCCACCGGCGTGCCGTCCTTGCGGAATGTCGTGAGCTGCACGTAGTCCGCGGTAGCGGCCTCACCCAGGCGGTTCGTCATATCCGTAGCCTAGCGGCGCGGCCGCGGGCGGGCCCGGCGATCCGGGCGGAATCGGTACGGGCGCCATCGCGGAACTGTTCGTAGGGTCGACTCGGTGACCACTGATACTGCGGTGCCCATGCTCTGGAGCGACGATCTGCCCGGCACCCTCGTCTTCTATCGCGCACTCGGCTACACCGTCACCTACGAACAGTCCCGCCCCTACGTCTACGGCGCCGTCGAAAAGCACGGCTGCGGCCTGCATTTCAGTTCCCCGCCCGCCGGAGTGGAGTTGCCCGTCGAGCAGGTCGGCGCCCTGCTGATGGTCGACGATGTCGCCGCCCGGCACGCCGAGTACTCCGCGGCACTGCGCGCGCACTACGGGAAGGTGCCCGCCAAGGGCTGTCCCCGGATCACCCGGTTCCGGCCCGGACAGTCACGGTTCAGCCTGGTCGATCCGGTCGGCAACACGATCATCGTCATCCAGCGCGACGAACCCGCCGAGCTCGAATACGGCGGCTCGAAGGCTCTCACCGGGCTGGCCAAGGTGCTCGACAACGCCCGCATCCTGCGGGATTTCAAGAACGACGATCGCGCCGCCACCCGGGCCCTGGAAACCGGCCTGCGCCGCTTCACCGCCACGGCCGCCGCCACCGACCGGGCCAGGGCCTACGCGGCGCTGGCCGAACTCGCGGTCGCCGCGGAGGACACCGACCGGCGCGACCACTGTCGGGCCGAGTTCGCCGCGCTCGCGCTCACGGCAGGCGAGCGGGAAGCCCTGGCCGCGGACGCGGCAGCGCCCGGGCTCCTCGCCGCCTGGCTCGGCGACGATCCGGCGAGGACCGACGTCACCCCGTAGGCTGCGGGGCATGCGTGGATCTCGGGGAATCCCCTGTGCGGCATCGGCACTCGCTCTGACCGCTCTGCTCGGGTGGGGAACCGCCGCACCGGCGCAGGCAGGTCCGCCCGCCTGCGCCGCGGGCTGGCAGGTCGACACGCTCGCCGCCGACCTGGGTGGGCTGGAGAACCTCGAATCCGACGGCCGGGGCGGGTTCTATCTCAGCGGTATCGTGCGCGGCGAGCTGCTGCACATCGACGGGAACGGCACCGTCACCACGCTGCTCACCGGTCTCGACCATCCGGCCGGGCTGCGGCTCGACGGTGACACCCTCTATTTCCTCACCGGAGACGGCAGCACCCCCTCCGGCGGCGGCACGCTCAGCGCGCTGGACCTGCCGACCGGCGCGGTGACCGTCCTGGTACCGGACCTGGTGCAGCCCAACGGTTTGCTGCTGCTGCCCGACGGCGACCTGCTCATCTCCCAGCTCTCGGTGCCCTGGCCGCCGGTCGGCATCAGCCGCTACCGCCCCGCCACCGGCGAATTCACCCTCGCCTGGTCGCCGGTGCCGCGCCCCAACGGCCTCGCCCTGACCGCCGATCACCAGGCGGTACTCACCGAGGACATCGCCACCTCCCAGATCGTGCGCGTCCCCCTCGACGCCCCCGACCGTCCCACCGTGATCGCCACCCTCGCCGACGGCCTGCTGCCCGGCCTCGACGATCTCGACCTCACCGCGTCCGGACTGGCCTTCGTCACCGGCGACTACGCGGGCAGCGTCTACCAGCTCGACACCACCAGCGGCACCTGGTGCACCCTCGCCACCGGCTGGACCACCCCGCAGGATCTCGTCCCCGATCCCCCGCCGATCGGCCCCACCTCGGCCCGCCTCGCCCGCGACGGCGCGGGCTGGTCGGTCTACGTCACCAGCATCGACGGCACCCTGCGCCGCCTGCGCCCACCGGCACCGCTGGACCTCACCCCGTCCCACGTGCGCTGATCCCCGGTCCGCCGAGGACAGCCGCCGCCCCGAGGTGCCCACGCCCGTACGCCCGATCCGCAGGCGTACCTCGCGCACGCCGGAACTCTGTGATGGACTGGGAGTTTCGTCCGGAGAGCGGGAGGGTTTCGTGTCGCCACAGTGGGCGCAGCAGCAGGGATTCGGTGTCCGGGTCGAATGGGGTCGCGCGGGAGCCGCGGCGATCGGGACGGGTGCCGCGTGCGTGGTGGTGATCGACGTACTCTCGTTCACCACCTCGGTGTCGCTCGCGACGGCGGCCGGGACCGCGGTGTACCCCTATCGATGGCGTGACGAGTCCGCTCGGACGTTCGCCGAGGAGCACCGCGCGGCGCTGGCCGTCGGCCGTCGCGAGGCCGGTCCCACGACACCGTGGTCGCTCTCGCCCGCCGCGATCCGCCGGGCACCGTTCACCGAGCGCCTGGTCCTGCCCTCCCCCAACGGTTCCGCGATCGCCACCACCGTGCGCGACACCCCGGTCGTGGCCGCGAGTCTGCGCAACGCGAGCGCGGTGGCGCGGTGGCTGGCGAACCAGGACGGGTGGGGACACCCGGACCGGCCGATCGCCGTCGTCCCGGCGGGCGAACAGTGGCCGGGGACCGACGTGGTGCGACCCGCGATCGAGGACTGGCTCGGTGCGGGCGCACTGGTGACGGCCCTGCGCGAGCACGGACTCACCCTGTCCCCCGAAGCCGACGCCGCCGCGAGCACCTTCCGCGGCACACCGGCCGTGGACGCGCTGATCAGCGACAGCGCCTCCGGACGCGAACTCGCCGCGATCGGCTTCGCCGAGGATGTCGCCCTGGCCGTCGACCTCGACGCCGATCACACCGTCCCGCTGCTCACCGACGGCGCCTTCGTCGACGCCACCCGCCGGTAGGACCAGCGACAGCTTGCGGTATTTAAATACCGCCCCTACCCTCGAACCCATGGTGCGTCTCCCCCTCAGCCCCGCCCAGGTCGAAGCGGGCCGTCGCCTCGGCCGTCGTCTGCGGTCCGCGCGAGGTGACCGCGAGCTCGCCGAGGTGGCCCTCGCGGCGGGTATCTCCCCCGAGACGCTGCGCAAGATCGAGTCCGGTCGCCTGCCCTCCCCCGCCTTCGGCACGGTCGTCGGACTGGCCGAGGCCCTCGACATCCCACTGACCGAGCTGGCCGGGATCTACCGCGCCGAGCCGGTCGCCGAATCCGCCTGACCGCATCCCCGGCCGAACGCGCCGGGCATCTCAGTCGAGCATGGTCAGGATGCGCGGGCCGTCGCCGGTGATGGCGATCGTGTGCTCGCTGTGCGCGCAGCGGGAACCGTCGGCCGAGCGAATGGTCCAGCCGTCGGGGTCGGTGACGACCTTCGCCGTGCCCGCGGCGAACCACGGTTCGATGGCGATGGTGAGGCCGGGCCGCAACGGGAAGCCCCGGCCCGCCCGGCCGCTGTTGGCGACGTGCGGGTCCTCGTGCATGGTGCGGCCCAGGCCGTGGCCGCCGAACTCGGTGTTCACCGGGAAGCCGTAGTCGCGCGCGACCCCGGCGATGGCCGCGGAGACGTCACCGAGGCGTCCGCCGGGTCGCGCCGCCGCGATTCCGGCGGCCAGGGCGTCCTCGGTCGCGCGGATCAGGCGCTGGTCGGCGGGCGAGGGCGTGCCGACGATGGTGGTCACCGCGGCGTCGGCGACCCAGCCGTCGATCGAGACGGCCAGGTCGGCGGTGAGCACGTCCCCGTCGCGCAGCGCGTAGTCGTGCGGAAGCCCGTGCAGCACCGCGTCGTTGACCGACAGGCACACGGTGTTGCGGAAGGGCCCGCGCCCGAACGAGGGCGCGTAGTCCCAGTAGCACGACACCGCGCCGCGCTCGCGAATGCGTTCCCGCACATACGCTTCCAGCTCCAGGAGATTCACCCCGACAGCCGCCGCGGCGCGCACCCCGGCCAGCACGTCGGCGACGAACCGGCCGGTCACCCGCATCCGCTCGATCTCCGCGGGCGACTTCAACTCCACCATCACGCCTCCAGTCGGTATTTTTATACCACCCTAGAGCGAGCGGTATAAAAATACCAATCCGGTGCGGTCAGCGGTTCAGGTTGCCCATGTCGACGGGGATCTGCGCGCCGGTGACCTGGGCGGCCTCGTCCGAGCACAGCCAGGCCACGGCCGCGGCGATATCGGACGGTTCGGTGATGTAGGTGGGCAGCGCGTTCATGAAGATGGGCGCCAGCGTGTGCGCGTACTTCTCCAGCAGCGGGCCCATGTCGAGGAGCTGCATGCCGGTCGCCACCCCGGCCGGGTGCACGGTGTTGACCCGGATGCGGTGCTCGCCGAGCTCGTTGGCCATGGTCTTGGCCAGGCCGGTGATGGCGTGCTTGGTGGCCACGTAGTGCCCGGTGAACGGCGTGCCCTTGAGGCCCGACACCGAGCTGATGAACACCATCGCGCCGCCCTCGCCCTGCGCGATCAGGTGCGGCACCGCGGCTTTGGCGGTGTGGAAGACGCCGGTCAGATTGACGTCGACCGTCTCCTGCCACTGCTCGGCGGTGATCTCCCAGGACAGCGCCGCCGAACAGATCCCGGCATTGGCGACGACGACATCGAGGCGGCCGAGCTGCTCGATGCCCTCGGCCAGGGCCGCGGAGAGCGCGTCGAAATCCCGGACGTCGGCCTTGGTCGCGACGATCTTGCCACCGGCGGCCTCGACCAGGCGCGCGGTCTCGGCCAGGTCGGCCTCGGTGGCGCCCGGATACGGGGTGCTCGCGAATTCCGCGCACGCGTCGATCGCGATGATGTTCGCGCCCTCCTGCGCGAAGCGGACCGCCTCGGCGCGGCCCTGGCCGCGGGCCGCGCCGGTGATGAAGGCGACTTTGCCTTCGTAGCGTCGCGTCATGTCGAACTACCTCCGAACGTTGATGTGCATTATGAACACTCCACCATTCCAGACGCCTGTCCGGAGGCGATTCAGCCGTTTTTCACGCGAACGTCCGGGCCGAGCGGGCGGGTGATCGACCACAGCTGGGTGAAGGTGCTGCGCGCGATCTTCCACTGGCCCTCGACGAGCCGGTACTCGTCGGCGTACTCGCCGGTGGCCACCGATTCGGTGCCGGTGAGCAGGTTGACCTGCCGGAACTTCAAGGTCCAGCGACCCTCGGCGGTGGTGTCGTCGTGCACGGTGATGTCGGGGTGCACGCCGTGGTGCATGTCGAGCACCGCGGGTCCGCCGTCGACCTGACGCAGGGCGATCGAGGCGAACAGCGCGGCCATGCCCTCGGCGTCGTGCTTGCCCAGGGAGCCGTAGTCGAGTTCGGCGCCGGGCACGAAACAGCCGAGGAAGCCGTCCGGGTCCTTGGCGTCACACGCGCGGAAGTAGCGGTGCTTGAGCGCGGTGACGGCGGCGACGGCCTCGAGCCGGGCGATGCGGGCGGCGAGGTCGGGGGTGGTGTCGGGCATGACGCTCCTGCTCAGGGTCGGGCGTGGGCGAAGCTGGCCCACGCGCGGACGACGACGGTGCCCGCCGCGTCGGCCCCGGACAGGGTGACGTCGACGCGGGGTTCGCCGTCCTGCAGGTAACTCTGCGTGATGTGCCCGGCGCAGGTCAGCACTTCGCCCGAGGACAGGGCCCGGGTGGCCCTGGTGCGGAAGCGGCGGATGTTCTCCGCGCCGAGCCAGTCGGTGGCGTAGGTGGCCAGTTGCGCGCCGGCCCTGGCGGTCGCCGGGTCGCCCACCAGCGCTTCGGCGGCCGCCCAGGATTCGGCGACGAGTCCGCCGGTGCGGTCGAAGTAGCGGGTCAGCGATTCGGTCGGTGCCGCCGCCAGGATGGCCGTGAGCCGGTCCCCCGCGCGCGGGGGTGGGCCGAAGAACCGGTGGTCGGTCTCGGTGCGGTCGCCGGCGGCGCCGTCGGCGGGCAGGAAGGTCGGTGGGACCACCGGCCGGTCGGCGAGCCGGTAGGCCGGATTGTCCGAGCGCGCCGCCGCGGCGAACACCCGGATCGCCTCGGTCTCGAGCACCATCGCGACGTCACCCATGAGCAGTCCTCTCTTCGGCAGGTGCCGTCACGCTAGAACCACGGGCGGGCTGTGACCCGTTCCTCTCCCGCTGATCGGGACACCGCTCGGCCGCGCCGAAAACATGTCCGCTGACCGGGAACACGGCGGCACGGGTACCCGCTCGCGGCGCGACCATCGGCGCAGCTCATCCCGCTCCGTCAGACCATGGAGGTTTCGATGCCGGAGAACCCGCCGAACGGCCGCCCGCTGGACGCCACCGCCGAATACCGCCGGATCGAGGCCGCCGCGGCGCCCACCCGCTTCGCCCGCGGCTGGCACTGCCTCGGCCTGCTCTCGACATTCCGCGACGGAAAGCCGCACGAGGTCAAGGCTTTCGGCACCACGCTGGTGGTGTTCCGGTCCGAGACCGACGGCGCGCTGCACGTGCTCGACGGCTTCTGCCGTCACATGGGCGGCAATCTCGCGCACGGCACCGTCAAGGGCGACTCGATCGCCTGCCCGTTCCACGACTGGCGCTGGGGCGGCAACGGCAAGTGCACCGCGATTCCCTACGCGCGCCGGGTGCCGCCGCTGGCCAAGACCCGCTCGTGGCCGACACTCGAACGCAACGGCCAGCTCTACATCTGGCACGACCCGCAGGCCAGCTCGCCCACCGACGCGGTGACCATCCCCGAGATCGAGGGCTACGGCACCCCGGAGTGGACCGACTGGACCTGGAACTCGATGCTCATCGAAGGCTCGCACTGTCGCGAGATCGTCGACAACGTCGTCGACATGGCGCATTTCTTCTACGTGCACTACGCGTTCCCGCGCTATTTCAAGAACGTCTTCGAGGGTCCGGTCGCCACCCAGTACATGCGCTCGACCCCGCGTCACGACATCGAGGTCGGCACCAGCTACGACGATCCGAACTCGACACTGCGTTCGGACGCTTCGTATTTCGGCCCGTCCTACATGATCGACTGGCTCTGGAGCGAGGCCAACGGCATGACCATCGAGACGGTGCTCATCAACTGCCACTACCCGGTCAGCGAGAACTCCTTCGTGCTCCAGTACGGCGCGATGGTCAAGAAGCCGCAGGGCATGTCCGACGCGGACGCGAATGCGATGGCCGCCCAGTTCGCCCAGGGCGTCGAGTACGGCTTCGAGCAGGACGTGGCGATCTGGAAGAACAAGGCCCCCATCGACAATCCGCTGCTGTCGGAGGAGGACGGGCCGGTCTACCAGCTGCGCCGCTGGTACAAGCAGTTCTATGTCGACGTCGAGGACGTCACCGACGACATGACCAAGCGCTTCGAGTTCGAGATCGACACCGAGCGCGCGGTGACCAGCTGGGAGGCCGAGGTCGCCGACAACATCGCCCGCGGCGCCGTCATCAACACCCTGTCCTGACCCGCCACCCCACCGACAGAAAGCACCACCTCCGATGACCAAGGTTCTCGACAACATCGCCGCGATCGCCGATCAGCTGCGCGCACAGGCACCCGAGGCCGAGCGGCTCGGGCAACTGCCCGACGCCACCGCCCAGCTGCTCAAGCAGGCGGGCCCGATCCGGCTGCTGCAACCGAAGAAGTACAGCGGATTCGAGGCGCACCCGCGCGAGTTCGCCGAGACGGTGATGGCCACCGCCGCACTGGACCCGGCCAGCGGCTGGATCACCGGCATCGTCGGCGTGCATCCCTGGCAGCTGGCCTTCGCCGACCCGAAGGTCCAGGACGAGGTGTGGTCCGACGACCACGACACCTGGATGGCCTCGCCCTACGCGCCCACCGGCATCGCCCGCCCGGTCGACGGCGGCTATGTCTTCAACGGCCGCTGGCAGTTCAGCTCCGGCACCGACCACTGCGACTGGATCTTCCTGGGCGCCATGCTCGGCAACCCCGACGGGTCGATGGCGTTGCCGCCGACCATGCTGCACATGATCCTGCCGCGCCAGGACTACACCATCGTCGAGGATTCCTGGAATGTGGTGGGGCTCAGCGGCACCGGGTCCAAGGACATCATCGTCAAGGACGCGTTCGTGCCCGACTACCGGGTGATGAACGGCGATCACGTCATCGACGGCACCGCGCAGAAGGAGTACGGCGTCACCGAGACGCTCTACAAGATGCCGTGGTCGACGATGTTCCCGCTGGGCATCAGCTCGGCGGTGGTCGGTATCGCCGAGGGCGCGCTGGCCGCGCACCTGGACTATCAGCGCGACCGGGTCGGCGCCCAGGGCACCGCCGTCAAGGACGACCCGTACGTGCTGTTCGCCATCGGCGAGGCCGCCGCCGACATCAACGCCGCCCGTCAGGAACTGCTCGCCAACGCCGACCGGATCTTCGACCTGGTCGACGCGGGCCAGGAGATCGGCTTCGCCGAACGCGCGGCGGTGCGGCGCACCCAGGTGCGCGCGGCCTGGCGCGCGGTGACGGCGGTGGACCAGATCTTCGCCCGTTCCGGCGGCAACGCCATGCGCACCGACAAACCGTTGCAGCGCTACTGGCGCGACGCGCACGTCGGCCTGGCCCACGCCATCCACGTGCCGAGCACGGTCTACCACGCCTCGGCACTGAGCTCCCTCGGCCTCGAGCCCGCCGATCACCTGCGCTCGATGATCTGACCGAACCACCACGAAGGACACACGACATGACAGACATCAAGGGCCTCGGCTACGTCAAGATCCAGACCGCCGACATGGACCGCTGGCGCAGTTTCGCCTTCGACGTGCTCGGCTTCGCGCAGGGCAGCGGACCGGACGAGGACGCGCTGTATCTGCGGATGGACGAGCGATCGGCCCGGCTCACCGTGGTGCCGGGCGAGACCGACGCCGTGGTGACCATCGGCTGGGAGGTCCGCGATCACGCGGCGCTGGTCCGGGTGCAGGAGGCGGTGACGGCCGCGGGGATCGCGGTGAAACCGCTCTCGGTGGAGGAGGCCGACGCGCGCCGGGTCGAGGAGGTCATCACCTTCGAGGACCCGACCGGCGCCACCCTCGAGGTGTTCCACGGCGCGGTGCTCGACCACAGCCCGGTCGTGACTCCGTTCGGCGCGAAGTTCGTCACCGGGGCGCAGGGCCTGGGTCACGTGGTGCTGCCGACCATGGACCCGAACGGGGCGTTCGGCTTCTACACCGAGGTGCTCGGTTTCCTGCCGCGCGGCGCGTTCCGGATTCCGGCGCCGCCGGAGTTCGGGCCGATGCGGGTGCGGTTCCTGGGCGTCAACGAGCGGCATCACAGCCTGGCGCTGTGCCCGGCACCGCACGGTGGCGCGCCCGGCCTGGTGCACATCATGGTCGAAGTCGACAGTCTCGACGCCGTCGGGCAGGCCCTGGACCGGGTGACCAAGGACGGTTTCTCGGTGTCCTCGACGCTGGGCAGGCACACCAACGACAAGATGGTGTCGTTCTACGTGCGCGCCCCCGGCGGCTGGGACATCGAGTTCGGCACCGAGGGCATGCGCGTCGACGAACGGTATTACACCGCCGAGGAGATCACCGCCGACAGCTACTGGGGCCACGACTGGTCCGGCAGCGAACCGCTGGCGGCCATGTAACCCGCCCAGCCCCGAAGGCCCCCGATCCGCGCACCCGCGCCGGATCGGGGGCCTTCGTCGTCGATTCACCTCGCCGATTCGTGTGACAACGCACACAACAGATGGTATCAATAGGTATATGCCTAATCGAAATATGCGACTCGGCATCCGCTCGTAGATCCGAATGGAGCGCTCCATGGTCATCCAGGCCGAGGCCACCACCCCCAGTGCGATCCTCGATCGCGCGTCCCTGCTGCTCGACGCCTTCGACGGGCCGGGCAGGCTCACCCTCGCCCAGATCGTGCGCCGGACCGGCCTACCCAGGTCCTCGGCGCACCGCATGCTGGAACGGCTCGTGCAACTACGCTGGCTGCGCCGCGAGGGGCGTGACTACGAGCTGGGCCTGCGGCTGATGGAGCTGGGTTCGCTGGCCGTGCACCAGGACCGGCTGCACCGCGCGGCCATGCCGTTCCTGCACGAACTGCACCGGGTCACCGGGTTCGTCGTGCATCTGGCCGTGCTCGACGGCCCGGATGTGGTGTACCTGGACAAGGTCGGTGGCGATCTGGCGGCGGCCGTGCCCACCCGGGTCGGCGGCAGGCGGCCCGCGGCGGGCACGGCGGTGGGCCGGGCGATCCTGGCGCACTCCGACGAACGGCGGGTGGCCGAGGCGCTGGCCGGGCAGTCCGGTGCCCGCACGCGCGGTCCGGTCGTCAGCAGGGCGCATCTCGACGCGGAGCTGACGAAGGTGCGCGCGCACGGTGTCGCTGTCGAGCGCGAGGAATCGCTGCCCGGGTTCGGCTGTCTCGCGGCACCCATCGGCGAGCTCGGCGAGCCGGCCGTCGCGGCGGTGTCGGTGTGCGGGCCGGTCGACCGGCTGCTGCTCGACCACCGTCTCGCCGCACCGGTGCGGACCACGGCGCTCAATATCTGGCGGCATGTCGACGACGGCCGGGTGCGGGTGCGCCCGACGCTGCAACAGCATCCGCGCCCGCTCACCGGCGGTCCCGCACCCCGGCCGCACGCCTATCCGCAGGTGACGCGCACGGCCTGAGTCCGCAGCGGTCAGCGCGGTTCGTTCGCACAGAAGCTGTGGCAGACGCGGTCGCGCACGATCGCCTCCGGGCATTCCGGATCGAACCAGCGGTCGACGTGGGCCCAGTGGATCGGGTGCATCAGGTAGGGGCCGCGCAGGCCGTCGAGATCGGTGAATTCCTGTTCCCAGACATGGGTCCACGGCACCGATCCGACGGCACGGCGCACGGTGCTGAGCTGCCAGGAACGGATGGTGGTGAGGTAGCCGGGCATGCGGAGCAGGTCGGCTTCGAAGGCGCGCACGGTCGCGGGCGGGGTGTTCGGCGCGACGCGCAACAGCAGGACCCGGTGGACCGTGGCAGGGGTACCGGGTGCGGCGGAACCCGCTGTGCCGCCGATGTATTCGGCGCCGTCGACATGGGTCACGGTGCCGCGGCTCAGGACGTCATCGAGCTCTGTGGCGCACGCCGACCAGCCCGCGGCGTCGTCGAAACGCACGTGCACGAGGACGTCACCGCCGTTGCGGACACCGGGGAGGGTCGGCTGGACGAGGGCGTGCCGGGCGGTGCCGACACCGGCACGCAGGTCGGCGATCAGCGCGTCCCGATCGGCATCGGGAGCCAGGTGCACCAGCCGGATCACCTCATACATGGTTCAGCCCGTCCACATCGTCCGCGGCCGCGGCGGTGGCGCGGGAGCGTTCCAGGATCCACTCCTGAGCCCGTGTCCACCATCGGCGCACGGATTCGTCGGGACGGCCACGCCAGGTCATCTCCCACCAGCCGTGCGCGCCGTCGAGTGTCCAGGTCGCGATGACGGTGTTCGACGCGTCGGGAAACCAGACCGGCGGGCTCACCACGATCCGTTCCAGGCGCATCCCGCGATCCCGTGCGCCGGGGGCGTAGTCGCGCAGGTAGGCGTCGACGAATTCCCTGGCGCGGCCCGGTTTCGTCACCACGGTGTCGATCACATAGACGGTGCTCATCCGCCGACGGTAGACAGGGCTCGATGCCGCGGCGGCGCGGGTTTCCGCCCAGTGGGAGAACGAGGTTCGCGCCGGTCGTCACCGCCCCTACGGTGACCGGGACCCCGGTGGACCAGCACCGATCCCGTCGCCGATCTCCAGGAGGACCCGTGACCGTCCGCGAATTCCCGACCACCGGACCGGGGGCGGTCCCCGATCCCGAGGTGGCCGCCGTGCTGGCCGCGCTCGATGCCGGGTTCCCCGATGTGGCCGCCATGGACGCCGCCGAGGTCCGCGCCGCGATCCGGGCCAGACGCCCTGCGCTGCAACGCCTTCCCGACATGCACACCGCCCGCGACATCACCATCGACGGCCCCGGCGAACTCTTGCCGCTCCGGGTCTATCGGCCGACCGCGGACACCGCCCTGCCGGTGATCGTCTTCGCGCACGGTGGCGGTTTCGTCTTCTGCGATCTCGACAGTCACGACGAGTTCTGCCGCGCCATGGCCGCCGGTGTCGGAGCGCTGGTGATCGCGGTCGACTACCGCCTCGCCCCCGAACATCCCGGCCCCGCCGCCCACGACGACCTCCTCGCCGCCCTGCGCTGGGCCGCCGAGCACGCGGGCGAATACGGCGGCGATCCGGCCCGGATCGCACTGGCCGGGGACAGCGCGGGCGGCAATCTCGCCGCCACCGTCGCCCTCGCCGTGCGCGACCACGGCGGCCCCCCACTGACCGCCCAGATCCTGCTCTACCCCGTCATCGACGACGACTTCGACACCGACTCCTACCGCCGTTTCGGCACCGGCCACTACAACACCACCCGCGCCATGCGCTGGTACTGGCAGCAGTACGCCCCCCACGGCACCGACGACATCCGCTTGGTCCCCACCCGGGCGTCCTCCCTCGCCGGACTGCCGCCCGCGGTCGTGGTCACCGCCGAACTCGACCCACCCTGCTCGGCGGGCGACGCCTACGCTCGACGCCTCGCGAGCGACGGCGTGCCGGTCCGCCACCGCCGCTTCGACGGCCTGTTCCACGGCTTCCTCACCATCCCCTCCCTGAGCGCCACCGTCACCGCACGCCGGACGGTGTGGGCGATGGTGCGCGATGTCATCGGCGGGAAACAGGGCTGTTCGCAGCGATCGCGCGCGTAGCCGGCAGTCACTGGTCGGCGGGGTCGGCGTCCTGGTGTTCCTCGCGGACGCGCTGTTCGATTTCGCGCCAGCGGCCGGGGGTGGGGTGGGGGTAGTCGGTGCGGTCGTCGTGTTCGGCGCCGGCCAGGACCGTGGCGGCGGCGTCGATGTCGGCGATGAGTTGTTCGGCGAGTTCGCGTTCGGCGGCGTAGTGGCGTTGGGCCCATTGCAGCACGATCTGCGAATAGGCCCAGCCGGGTTCGGATTTGGCGGCCTCGGCGTCGATGGCGGCGCGCTGTTCGAGCTGGTCGACGTCGGCGATGTGATCGCGCAGGATCTGTTTGAGGCGTTCCGGGGAGCCGAGATGGCCGAACATGACCCGCAGCAGCACATGGTGTTTGAGGACCGACGGGTCGACGGGGGCCTTGTTCCACCAGGTGGTGACGGCGGCGCGGCCCGCGTCGGTGATGCGGTAGAGGCGCCTGCCGCGCATGGCGTTGTCGTGGTCGAGGCGGGAGCTGGCGAAGCCGTGCTGTTCGAGCTTCTTCAGCTCGGCGTAGATCTGGCTGTAGGAGGGCGTCCAGTAGACGTAGCGCAGGCTCCAGTCGGCCCATTTCTTCAGGTCGTAGCCGGAGATCTCCTCTTCGTAGGAGAGCATGGCGAGCACCGCCCAGCTGGTCGGCGGCAGGTTGGGCACGCCGGGATCGGGGTCGGGAGTCGCCATCGGTGCATGGTAGCAACCATGCTTGACACGCTCGGCCCGTCGACAACCGCTGACCGGGAGAACCTCTTGAGCAGGCCACCCCGCGGCATCGAGGGTGGGGGTATGAATGCAGACAACGTCATCGTCGAGGCCGGGATCCCGGCCGCCGAGCTGCGCCGGGTGCTCGGCCATTTCGCCACCGGCGTCGCGGTGATCGCCGCCCACGACGGGACCCGCCCGCTCGGGTTCACCTGTCAGTCGGTGGTGTCGGTGTCGCTGGATCCGCCGTATGTGTCGTTCTGCCCCGCCAAGACCTCCACCAACTGGCCGCTGCTGCGCGCGCAGGGCGCCCTGTGCGTCAATGTGCTGGCCGAGGAGCAGAGCGCGCTGTGCCGTCGGTTCGCGGTGAGCGGCGCGGACAAGTTCGCCGGGGTCGAGTGGGAGCGGGCGGGCAACGGCGCGCCCGCGCTGGCCGGGGCGCTGGCGCACATCGAGGTGAGTGTGGAGCTCGAGCACGACGCCGGTGATCACACGGTGGTGCTGGCCCGGATCGGTGCCCTGCGCGCGGCCGAGGACCGAAAGCCGCTGCTGTTCTATCGCGGCGGGTTCGGCGGCTTCGCGGCCTGAACGGTGACGGGGTGGTCCGCTCTGATCGGACCACCCCGTCGCTGTGTCTCACCCCTCGATGACGTCGAAGCCCTTGTAGCCGGCGGCCGCGACCTCGGCGATGATCTCGCCGTAGACGCCGAACCCGCCGACGAACGGCATGAACACCCGTGGCCTGCCCGGGATGTTCGCGCCCAGATACCACGAATTCGCCTGGGTCATCAGCGTTCCCGCCGCCCGCGCCGCGCATTCGCGCACCCAGTCGGCCACCGCGTCGGGCCGGGCCTCCAGCGCCACCGCTCCCCTGCGGTCGAGGAAGGCGATGGCCTCGGCCACCCAGTCGACGTGGAGTTCCGAGTGCAGCACCATATTGGCCAATACCGAGGGACTGCCGGGTCCGGTCAGGTTGAACAGGTTGGGGAAGCCCGTCATCCCCAGTCCCAGATAGGTTTTCGGCCCCTCGCGCCAGGCCGCGTTGAGCGATTCGCCGCCGCGTCCGACGATGTTCATCCGCGCGACCGATCCGGTCATGGCGTCGAATCCGGTGGCCAGCACCAGGGTGTCCAGGGGGTAGTGGGCGTCGGTGGTGTGCACACCGTCGGCGTCGATGCGGGTGATGGGCGTCGACTTCAGATCGACCAGCTCCACATTGTCGCGGTTGTAGGTCTGGTAGTAGTTCGTGTCGGTGCAGATGCGTTTGGTGCCGATCGGGTGATCACGCGGGATGAGCAGCTCGGCGACCCGGGGGTCGTCGATGACGGCGCGCACCTTCTGCTCCCAGAACAGCCGGGCGGTGTCGTTGGCGGCGAGGTCCACCAGCTGGTCGGGGAAGGTCTTGCTGAACAGCACACCACCCAGCGCCCACCGCTTCTCGTAGGCGTCGCGCAGTTCCCGTTCGCTCACCGCCAGCGCGGACCGCGGGTGCGCCTGATGCGGTGACCCGCCGCCGCTGGCCCTCGACAACCGCCTGCGTTCGGGGTAGTCCGCCTGCTGCGCCGCGCGATCGGCCGCACTGAGCGGCGTATTGCCCGCGGGCACACTGTAATTCGCGGTGCGCTGGAAGACGTGCAAGCGCGCGGCCTGCTCGGCCAGGCACGGAATCGTCTGGATGCCCGAGGACCCGGTACCGATGACACCGACACGCTGCCCGGTGAGATCGACCCCCTCGTGCGGCCAGTGCGAGGTGTGCAGCACCTGCCCGGCGAAGGTGTCCAGGCCGTCGATGGCGGGGGTGTTGGCATTGGACAGCGGGCCGGTGGCCAGCACCACGAACCGCGCCGTGACCGGGCGCCCGGTGTCGGTGGCGACCTGCCAGCGCAGGGTCTGCTCGTCGAGCACGATATCGGTGACGCGCGTGGCGAATTCGATGTCGCGACGCAGGTCGAACCGGTCGGCGACGTGCTCGAGGTAGGCCAGGATCTCGGGCTGGGTGGCGTATTTCTCGCTCCACTCCCAGTCCTGTTGCAGCGCCTCGTCGAAGGAGTACGAGTAGTCGACGCTCTCCACATCGCAGCGCGCGCCCGGGTAGCGGTTCCAGTACCAGACGCCGCCCACGCCCTCGCCCGCCTCGAACACCCGCACCGACAGCCCGCTGCCGCGGAATCGGTGCAGGGCGTACAGACCGGCGATGCCCGCGCCGACGACGACCACGTCGACGTCGGCGGGGCCGGGAGCGGAGGCCGATGGGGTCTCGGGGTTCACAGTGCCTACCTTTCGATGGAGACCGGTTCTCCGCGGCGACGCTAGGTCCGCGCGCCCGCCCCGAGCAGGTGGTCTTCCCGCTGACCGGCACACCTGGCCGGATCGATCGCCTCCCGGTCATCGGGACGATCCGCTCCGCCCACCCCGGCACCGGCCCTACCGTCGTCGGCAATTCGAGGTGGTACCAGGAGGAGACAGTGGTGGACTGGAACGACGAGGTGGATGTGCTGGTCGCGGGCTCGGGCGGTGGCTTGGCCGGTGCGTACACCGCCGCCCGCGAGGGACTGAGCGTGGCGGTGGTCGAGGCGACCGACAAGTTCGGCGGCACGACCGCCTATTCGGGTGGCGGCGGGGTGTGGTTCCCGTGCAATCCGGTGCTCGAGCGGGCGGGCACCGACGACACCCTCGACGACGCGCTCACCTACTACCGTGCCGTCGTCGGCGATCGCACCCCCGACGAACTCCAGCAGACCTACGTCCGCCGCGGCCGTGACCTCATCGAATATCTGGAAGCCGACGACCATTTCGCCTTCCAGATGCTGCCGTGGCCCGACTACTTCGGCAAGGCCCCGAAGGCCCGCCTCGACGGGCAGCGCCACATCATGCCGACCCCGCTGCCCGCCGCCGAGCTCGGCCTGCTGCGGGAATCGCTGCGCGGCCCGCTCGACACCGACCGGCTCGGCGCCCCGCTACCGGAGCTGCTGATCGGCGGGCAGGCGCTGATCGGGCGTTTCCTGCGCGCCCTGTCGGCCTACCCCCATGCCCACCTGCACCTGCGATCACCGCTGGTGGAGCTCGTCGTCGAGGACGGTGCGGTCACCGGCGCGATCGTGGAACGCGACGGCGCCCGGCACGCCATCCGGGCCCGGCGCGGGGTGGTGCTCGCCGCGGGCGGCTTCGAGCAGAACCAGGCCCTGCGCGCGCAGTACGGCGTGCCCGGCGAGGCGCGGGACACGATGGGGCCCTGGGGAAATCAGGGGCTGGCCCATCAGGCGGGCATCGCGGCGGGCGCCGACACCGATCTGATGGATCAGGCGTGGTGGTCGCCGGGGCTGACCCATCCGGACGGGCGGTCGGCCTTCGCGCTGTGGTTCACCGGCGGCATCTTCGTCGACCAGGACGGGCACCGGTTCGTCAACGAGTCGGCGCCCTACGACCGGCTCGGACGCGAGGTGATCCGGCAGATGAGCGAACGCGGCCTGAGGCTGCCGTTCTGGATGATCTACGACGACAAGGAAGGCGAGGTCCCGCCGATCAAGGCCACCAATGTGTCCATGGTCGAGACCGCGGAGTACGTCGCGGCCGGGCTGTGGCACACCGCCGACACCCTCGCCGGCCTGGCCGAAAAGATCGGCGTGCCCGCGGCGGATCTCGAGGCCACTGTCGCCCGGTTCAACGACATGGTCGCCTCCGGCGTCGACCCCGATTTCGGGCGCGGCGACGAGGCCTACGACCGGGCGTTCTCGAACGGCGAACCGCCACTGGTGAGCATCGACAAGGGCCCGTTTCACGCGGCCGCGTTCGGTCTGTCCGATCTGGGCACCAAGGGCGGCCTGCGCACCGACTCCGCGGCCAGGGTGCTCGACCGCACCGGCGCGCCGATTCCGGGTCTCTACGCCGCGGGCAACACCATGGCCGCCGTGAGCGGGGAGGTCTATCCCGGCGGCGGCAATCCGATCGGCGCGTCCATGCTGTTCAGCCACCTCGCCGTCCGGCACATCCTCGGCGACTGATCCCTTCCCGCTGGCCGGGACGGACCACCGCCGACCGGCCACCGGGTGTGGTTCCGTTCACACCACCAACCCCTTTCGATATCTCAGGAGCGAGACGATGGCTTCAGCCGACGACATCCGCGCGACCGTGCGCGCCTACGTGGAGGCCGTCGGCAGCGGATCCGCTGCCGACATCGTCGCCCTCTACCGCGCGGACGCGACGGTGGAGGACCCGGTCGGCAGCGAACCGCACGTCGGCCACGCGGCGATCCGCACGTTCTACGAATCCTTCGAGCAGCTGGAACGATCCAGCGAACTGTTCGCCGTGCGGGTCGCGGGCGACAGCGCCGCGTTCAGCTTCCGGGTGGTCACCCGCTTCGGCGACCAGAGCTTCACCCTCGAGCCGATCGATGTCATGACCTTCGACGAGGACGCGCGCATCGCGAGTATGCGCGCGTTCTGGTCGCAGGACGACATGGTCGCGAGCTGAGGCCGCCATGACCGAACAGCAGTGGGATCACGAAGTCGATTTCCTCGTCGTCGGCAGTGGCGCGGGTGGGCTCACCGGCGCGCTCGCCGCCGCCGACCGCGGCCTGGACACCCTGGTCATCGAGAAGGCCGGGGTGTACGGCGGCAGTACCGCGCTCTCCGGCGGTGGCATCTGGGTGCCCAACAACCCGGTGCTGCGGCGGGAGGGCCTGGGTGACGCCCGCGCCGACGTGCGCGCCTATCTCGACGCGGTCGTCGGTGACCGGGTGCCCTCGGCCAATCTCGACGCCTTCATCGACGAGGGCCCGCGCATGCTGGAATTCCTGGAGACCAGCCCGCACCTGCGGTTCCAGTGGTGCACCGGATATTCCGACTATCACCCCGAGGCGCCCGGTGGTCGTCCGGCGGGCCGCTCGATCGAGCCGTTGCCGGTGGACCTGAAGCAGCTCGGCGCCGACGAGGACCTGCTTCGCGCGGCCGCCCTGGCCACCCCGCCGGGCCTGTTCATCACCTCCAAGGACTTCGTCCAGCTCAATATGGTGACCCGCACCTGGAAGGCCCGCTGGACCGCGCTGCTCACCGGGCTGCGCGCGATCAAGGCGATCGTGCTGCGCAGGCACATGGACACCCTCGGCCGGGCACTGATCGCCCGGCTGCGGCTGGCCCTGCGTGACGCCGGGGTCCCGCTGTGGCTCGACACCCCGTTGCGCTCGCTGATCACCGACGACACCGGCGCGGTCCTGGGCGTTCTGGCCGAACGCGACGGGCGCGAGATCCGCATCCGGGCCCGCGACGGTGTGCTGCTGGCCACCGGCGGTTTCGAGCACAACCAGGCGCTGCGCAAGCGCTACCTGCCCGAAGGCGGACGCGACAATTTCAGCGCGGCCTCCACCGACAACACCGGGGACGGGATCGTCGCCGGGGAGCAGGTCGGCGCGGCCGTGGACCTGATGGACGACGCCTGGTGGATGCCGTCGTTCCAGCGGCCGGAGGGCATCAATCAGGTGCTGGTGTCGGAGCGGTCGATTCCGCGCTCGATCATCGTCGACAGCACCGGCGCGCGCTTCACCAACGAGGCCGCCCCGTATGTCACCTTCGTGCACGCGCAACTGGCCGGGCGCCACGATCCGGCCTGGCTGATCTTCGACGCGAAGGCCAAGAGCCGCTATCCGATCGGTGGGATCGTGCCCGGCCAGAAGTTCCCCGCTTCGTGGACCTCGACCGGGCTGGTCCACAGCGCGCCCGATCTGGCCGGGCTCGCCGCCGCGATCGGTGTTCCCACCGCGACCCTGGACGAGACCGTCGAGCGTTTCAACGGATTCGCCCGCGCCGGTCACGACGCCGACTTCGGCCGCGGCGTGAGCGCCTACGACAACTACTACGGCGACCCCACCCTGCCGACCCCCGCCCTGGACGTCCTGGACAAGGGGCCGTATTACGCGCTGCGGGTGCGCATCGGCGACCTGGGTACCAAGGGCGGCCTGGTCTACGACGCCGACGCCCGGGTGCTGCGCGCCGACGGCACCGCCATCCCGGGCCTCTACGCCGCGGGCAACACCTCGGCCGCGGTCATGGGCAACGACTACGCCGGTGCGGGCGCCACCATCGGCCCGGCGATGGTGTTCGGCTACATCGCCGCGCGTCGCGCCGCCGGACAACGCTGAGGGGGCGATCATGCAACCCGTGCAGTGCGCCACCTGCGGCAACAAGGTGCTGGCCGAGAAGTTCAGTCCCAGCCACACCAGCGTCCAATGGCTCGACGACGCCGAGTCCGCGTGCCCGGAGTTCGCCCGCCGGGCCGCCCTCGGTGAACCGAGCGGCTCGATCCCCACCTGCCCCGCCCTGCGCGACTCGATCGAGAACGCCGTTCGCGCAGGCACTCTGGCCACCGACCAGCTGCGGCACGAACCCGTGCCCGGCCGGCTCGGCTGAGCCACCGACCCGAAAGGCCCTCTCATGCACAGACTCGACGACCATCGCACCCTCGTCACCGGCGCCGCTTCCGGTATCGGCCAGGCCACCGTGCTGCGGCTGCTCGACGAAGGCGCCCGCGTGGTCGGCGCCGACGTCTCCGCCGACGGCCTGGCCGCCACCCACGCCCAGGCCACCGAGCGCGGCACCGCCGACCGGCTCGCCACCCTGACCCTCGACATCGGCGACGAACAGTCGGTGATCGCGGGCGTGCGCAGCGCGGTCGACACCCTCGGCGGCCTGGATTCCCTGGTCAACGCCGCGGGCATCCTGCGCGCCTCGCACACCGAACAGACCTCCCTGGACCTGTGGGACCTGATCATCCGGGTCAATCTCACCGGCACCTTCCTGGTGGTCCGCGAGGCACTGCCCGCCCTGCTCGCGAACTCCCGGGCGAGCGTGGTGAATTTCAGCTCCACCTCGGCCGCCTTCGCGCATCCGTACATGGCCGCCTACGCGGCGAGCAAGGGCGGTATCCAGTCCTTCACCCACGCCCTGGCGCTGGAATTCGGCGGCAAGGGCCTGCGCGCGGTGTGTGTCGCGCCGGGCAGCATCAAGTCCGGGATCACCGACGCGACCCCGGGATACGTTCCCGCCGACGCGGATTGGGCGCTGTTCTCGAAGCTGTCGCCGGTGTTGCCGACCGACCGGGAGTCCGGCGGTGCGGGCATGGGCGACCCGACCGCGGTGGCCGGGGTGATCGCCATGCTGGTCTCCGAGGACGGCGCCTTCATCACCGGCACCGAGATCCGCATCGACGGCGGCACCCACGCGTGAGCCCGCACCCGAACCACTCCCCGGAGGACCCGCGATGACGGACCCGAGCTACACCGACACCCTGAAGGAACTCCGCACCGACGCGGGTGTCCTGCGCTATCACGAGATCGGCGACGGTCCCCCGCTGCTGCTGCTGCACGGCTCGGGCCCCGGCGTGACCGGCTGGCGCAATTTCCGCGGCAATCTCGCGGCCTTCGCCGAGAAGTTCCGCTGCCTGATCCTGGAATTCCCCGGCTTCGGGGTGAGCGACGACTTCGGCGGGCACCCGATGGTCACCGCGCTGGACGCGGTGGTCCGCTTCGTCGACGCGCTGGGCCTGGACAGTGTCGACATCATCGGCAATTCGATGGGTGGCGGCGTGGCGCTGAACTACGCCATCGCGCACCCGGACCGGGTCGGCAAGCTGGTGACCATCGGCGGGATCGGCCGCAACCTGTTCAGCCCCGGCCCGGGCGAGGGCATCAAGCTGCTCCAGGAGTTCACCGAGGAACCCACCCGGGAACGGCTGATCCAGTGGCTGCACTCGATGGTCCACGATCCGGCCATGGTCACCGAGGAACTCGTCGAGGAACGCTGGACCCAGGCCACCGATCCGGCCACCCTCGACAGTGCCCGCCGCATGTACAGCAAGGCCGCCTTCGCCATGATGGTGCGCGCCATGGAGGCCTCCGACGCGCCCCCGCCGTGGGCGATGCTGCACAAGGTGCAGGCTCCGACGCTGATCACCTGGGGCCGTGACGACCGGGTGAGCCCCCTGGACATGGCGCTCATCCCGATGCGGACCATCCCGCGCGCCGAACTGCACGTGTTCCCGAACTGTGGGCACTGGGCGATGATCGAGCGCAAGAACGAATTCGAGTCGGCGGTGCTGGCCTTCCTCACCCGCAAGGACAGCGGCGTCTGAACACACACGACAGCGGGGGCCTGGTGACCAGGCCCCCGCTGTCGTGTGTTTCAGCGCTGGGTGCTGCCCGCGTCGACCGGCAGGGTCACGGCGGTGATGTAGCGGGCCTCGTCGGAGGCCAGGAACAGGGTGGCGTTCGCGATGTCGACCGGGTCGACCCACGGGATCGGCAGCATGTTCATGGTCACCGCGGCCTCGGCGAACTCCTCCCGGGTGGGGGCGGTGAGGTCGGGGCGGAACGCGCGGCGCACCGAGTCGTTCTGGATCATGAGCGTGTCGACATTGGTGGGATGCACCGAGGTCACCCGGACATGGTGCGGGGCCAGCTCTTTGGCCAGCGACCGCATCAGCCCGACCACACCGTGCTTGGCCGCGGTGTAGTGGGCGACCCCGACCAGGCCGCGCAGTCCGGCGATCGAACTGGTCAGGATCATCGCGCCGCCGCCGCGGGCGATCAGGTGCGGGGTGGCCGCCTTGCAGGTCTGCCACACCCCGGTCAGGTTGACATCGATCATGGTCTGCCACTGCTGTTCGGTCAGCTCGAGCGCGCTGCCGCTGGAACTGATTCCGGCGGTGGCGCAGACGATGTCGAGCCCACCCAGCTCCGCCACGGCCGCGTCCACCGCGTCGCGCAACGCGGTGCCGTCGCGCACGTCGACGGTGGCGGTGACGACGCGTCTGCCCGTGGCGGTGACGGCGGCGGCGGTCTCGGCGAGGTCCGCGGCGCTCGCCGGCGGGGTCAGGACCGAGTCGACCGGGCCGCAGAGGTCCACGGCGACGATGTCGGCGCCCTCCTCGGCGAGCCGGATGGCCTGGGCGCGGCCGATGCCGCGGGCGGCGCCGGTGACCAGCGCGATCTTGTTCGGAACTCGTCCCATGTCACACCTTCTGAGTCAGTCCGGCGTCCACCACGAGCTGGGTTCCCGTCACGTAACGGGACTCGGCGGAGGCGAGGAAGAGCACGGCATTGCTGACGTCGACCGGGTCGACCCAGGGCACCGGCAGCAGGGTGCGGCGCGCCAGCACCGCGGCCGCGTCGGCCCGCGTGGGGTGCGGCAGGTCGGGGCAGAGTTTGGCGTAGACCGTGTCGTTGAGGATCATCGGCGTGGCCACCGACCCGGGATGCACGGTGTTGACCCGGATATTGCGCGGGCCCAGCTCGTTGGCCAGGGTGCGGGCCAGGCCGACCACGGCGTGTTTGCTCGCCGCGTAGTGCGCGGCACCGGCGGCCCCGACCAGGCCGTTGGTGGAGCTGACCACCACGATCGAGCCGCCGTCGGTCAGCGCGGGCACCGCGGCGCGCACGGTGTGCCAGACGCCGGTGAGGTTGATGTCGAGCGTGCGCTGCCAGGCCTGGTCGGTCAGTTCCCAGGACGGGGCCAGATCGGCGTAGATCCCGGCATTGGCGACGATGACGTCGAGCCTGCCCAGCGAGGCCACGCCGTCGGCGACGGCCACATCCAGGGCGGCCTGGTCGCGCACGTCGGCGCCCGCGGTCACGCAGACCCGGCCTGCCGCCGCCACGTCGGCCGCCGTCGCCGCCAATCCGTCGGCGGCGGAGTCGATGTCGACGGCGATGATGTCGGCGCCCTCTTCGGCCAGCCGACGGCAATGGGCGCGGCCCATTCCCCCTGCCGCGCCGGTCACCAGCGCGACGGTGTGCTGCATGCGGTTCATCGGGCGCCCCCGGAAGATCGAGTGTCCACGACCGCGACGCTAGGGTCGCCGGGCCTCGCGTCCGCCCTGGTCTTCCCGGTCAGCGGGCACCCGCGCGGCGATCTCCCGGCCACCGGGAACAGCCCGTTCCACCCGGGTGCCGCGCTGCGACGGTGGGTGCGCACACCGGTTCTGTGATCGAGGAGGGCACCAGTGACGACGGCCGAGGTTCCACGGGTGGTGACGCTGCGGGTGGCCGCGGTGATCGAGGAGACCGCCGACGCGCGCTCACTCGTCTTCGACGTGCCCGCCGAGGCGGCCGGCCGGTTCGCCTACCGCCCCGGCCAGTTCCTCACCCTGCGCATCCCCAGCGAGCGCCCCGAACCGGTGGCCCGCTGCTATTCGCTGGCCAGTTCCCCCTTCACCGGAGACCCGCCGCAGGTGACGGTCAAGCGCACCGCCGACGGCTACGGCTCGAACTGGTTGTGCGACAACGTCTCCGTGGGCGACACCCTCGATGTGCTGCCACCGCAGGGCAGCTTCACCCCGGCCTCCCTGGACACCGATCTGCTGCTGTGGGCGGCGGGCAGCGGCATCACCCCGGTGCTGTCGATCCTGCGCTCGGCCCTGGTCGAGGGCACCGGCCGGGTGGTGCTGTTCTACGCCAACCGTGGCCCGGAATCGGTGATCTTCGCCGAGACCCTGCGCGAGCTGGCAGGCCGTCATCCGGACCGCTGCACCGTCGTGCACTGGCTCGAATCGCTGCAGGGACTGCCCAGCGCGGCCCAGCTGGCGCGTTTCGCGGCACCGTACCCGGGCTACGAGTCGTTCGTGTGCGGGCCGGGGCCGTTCATGGCGGCGGTCACCGAGGCGCTGTCGGGTGCGGGCTGGCCCCGCGAACGGATCACCACCGAGGTGTTCGTCTCGCTCTCGGGCGACCCGTTCGCCGCGCCCGCACCACTCGACCCCGCCGACGAGGCCGACGCCGCCCATGTCGAGGTGGAACTCGACGGCACCGTGCACGCCCTGCGCTGGCCGCGCTCGCGCACCCTGGTCGACGTCATGCTCGCCGACGGCCTGGACGTGCCCTACTCCTGCCGGGAAGGGGAATGCGGTTCGTGCGCGTGCACCGTCCTCGACGGCGCGGTGGACACGCCCCCGTCGGCGGTTCTCGACCAGGACGACATCGACGCCGGCTACACCCTCGCGTGTCAGGCCCGGCCGAGCACCGATCAGGTCCGCATCCGCTTCTGAGAGGTGCCCGTTGGCCACCGATACCCTGCGCTCCGAGGTCGGTTTCGGCTCGGACCGCGGCCCCGTGCTCGTAGCGCTCATGCTCGCCACCGGCCTGGTCGCGCTGGACTCCACCATCCTCGCGACCGCCGTCCTGGCGATCACCGACGACCTCGGCGATTTCGCGCTGTTCCCGTGGCTGTTCACCAGTTACCTGCTCGCCCAGGCGGTCACCGTGCCGATCTACGGTGCGCTGGCCGACGCGTACGGCCGCAAACCGGTGATGCTCGGCGGTGTCGTGGTGTTCGCGCTGGGCTCGCTGCTGTGCGGGCTGGCGGGCAGCATGCTCGCGCTCATCGTGTTCCGCGCGGTCCAGGGCATCGGCGCGGGCGCGATCCAGCCGACCACCATGGTCATCGCGAGCGATCTCTACTCCCTCGCCGAACGCGCCACCGTGCAGGGTTATCTGGCCGGGGTGTGGGCGGTGGCCTCGGTGACCGGCCCACTGCTGGGCGGGATCTGCGCCGACTATCTGGGCTGGCGCTGGATCTTCCTGGTCAACCTGCCGCTGGCCGCGACGGCGGGCTGGATGCTGATGCGGCACCTGCACGAATCGGTCCCCCGGCAGCCGCGCCGCATCGACTACCCCGGCGCGGCCCTGCTGACCGCCGGTGCCGGCGCGCTCGTGCTCGGCCTGCTCGAAGGCGGCCACGCCTGGGCCTGGCGGTCGCCCACCTCGGCGGCCGTCTTCGGCGGTGCCGCGCTGGCGCTGCTGCTGTTCGTGATCGTGGAATCGCGGGCAGCACAGCCGGTTCTGCCGCTGTGGGTGTTCACCCGGCGGGTCGTGGTCGCCGGTGGCGTGGCGGCGGTGCTGGGCAGTGCGCTGCTGTTCGGGTTCACGACCTATGTGCCGCTGTTCAATCAGGGCGTGCTCGGGTCGAGTGCGCTGGTGGCGGGACTGGTCACCGGCGCGCTCACGCTGGGCTGGCCGCTGTCGGCCGCGCAGGCCGGAAAGGTGTATCTGCGCTTCGGTTTCCGGGCGTGCGCGGTGCTGGGCAGTGCCGTCGCGGCGCTCGGCGCGGCGTCGACGCTGCTGCTCGGCGCGCATTCGCCGCTGTGGCAGGTGGCCGTCTCGTGCTTCGTGGTCGGCGCGGGCATGGGACTGGTCGCCACGCCCACGCTGATCGCGGCGCAGACCAGTGCGCGCTGGTCCGAGCGTGGGGTGGTCACCTCGGCGACCATGTTCGCGCGGTCGCTGGGCAGCGCGGTGGGGGTGGCGGTGTTCGGCGCGATCGTCAACGCGCGGCTCGGCGACACGGAAGCGGCCACGCCGCAGGCCCTCTCGGCGGCGATCCACCTGGTGTTCGCCACCATCACGGCCATGACCGTCGTGCTGGTGGCAGCGTGCGCGCTGGTTCCCGGCGGACTCACCGCGATTCCCGCCCATCCAGCGGGAACGCCCGGCGCCGACGGGCTGCGCGGCCCCGAGGATGAGTGCGCATCACCGGACGACAAGAGGGAGCCAGGATGCTGACAACGAGCGTGCGGGGCGAGCTCGCCGCCGAACTGGCGCGCGCCGAACGGGACCGGGTGGCGGTGGCGCCCCTGGCCGACCGGTACCCGGGGATCGACGTGGTCGACGCCTACGAGATCCAGCTGCTCAATATCCGGCGCAAGCTGGACGACGGTGGCCGGATCGTCGGGCACAAGGTCGGCCTGTCGTCTGCGGCCATGCAGCAGATGATGGGCGTCGACGAACCCGATTACGGGCATCTGCTGGCGGAGATGGAACTGTTCGAGGACGTCCCCGTCGACACCGCGACCTTCCTGGCGCCCCGCGTCGAGGTCGAGGTGGGCTTCGTGCTCGGCGCCGACCTGCCCGGGGCGGACTGCACCGAGGACGATGTCCGCGCGGCCACCGTCGCCTACGCCCCCGCCATCGAACTGATCGATTCCCGCATCACCGACTGGCGGATCGGGTTGTGCGACACCATCTCCGACAACGCGTCCTCGGCCGGGTTCGTGCTCGGCCGGGGCCGCGTGGCACCCGGTGACATCGACGTCACCGCCGTCGACGCCGTGCTCACCCGCAACGGCGAGGTCATCGCCGAGGGGCGCTCCGACGCCGTGCTCGGTGATCCGCTCATCGCGGTGGCCTGGCTCGCCCGCAAGGTCGCGACCTTCGGGGTGCGGCTGAAGGCGGGCGATGTGGTGCTGCCCGGCTCCTGTACCAGGGCCATCGATGTCCGGGCCGGTGACGCCTTCCGCGCGGAGTTCACCGGGCTCGGTGCCGTGGACCTGCGCTTCGTCTGATTCATCCCGAGCGCCGTGCGCTCCCAACTCTTCAGGAGGCGACCGTGTCCCACGGGACCGTCGATGCCGCGATCGTGGGATCCGGCAATATCAGCACCGACCTGCTCTACAAACTGCTCCGGTCGGCATCCATCACGCCGCGCTGGATGATCGGGATCGACCCCGAGAGCGAGGGGCTGAAGCGGGCCGGCGGGCTGGGGCTGGAGACCTCGGCCGAGGGCGTGGACTGGTTGCTCGCCCGAGACGAGAAACCCGAGCTGATCTTCGAGGCCACCTCGGCCTACGTCCACCGGGCCGCCGCGCCCCGCTACGCCGAACTCGGTATCCGCGCGGTCGATCTCACGCCCGCCGCCGTCGGCCCGGCGGTGGTGCCGCCGGTGAATCTGGCCTCGCTGCTGGACGCCCCGAACGTCAATATGATCACCTGCGGCGGGCAGGCCACCATCCCGATCGTGGCCGCCGTCTCGCGGGTGGTGCCGGTGGCGTATGCCGAGATCGTGGCCTCGGTGTCGTCGGTGTCGGCCGGGCCGGGCACCCGCGCGAACATCGACGAGTTCACCAAGACCACTTCCCAGGGCGTCGAGACCATCGGCGGCGCGCAGCGGGGCAAGGCGATCATCATCCTGAACCCGGCCGAGCCGCCGATGATCATGCGCGACACCATCTTCTGCGCCATCCCCGAGGACGCCGACCAGGACGCGATCCGCGCCTCGATCCACCGGATGGTCGCCGATATCCAGACCTATGTGCCCGGCTACCGACTGCTCAACGAACCCCAGTTCGACGAACCCTCGGTGGTGTCCGGTGGGCTGGCGAAGGTCTCGGTCTTCGTCGAGGTCGAGGGCGCGGGTGACTTCCTGCCGCCGTACGCGGGCAATCTCGACATCATGACCGCCGCCGCGACCCGCGTCGGTGAAGTCGTCGCCGGACAGATCCTCTCGGCCCGGGTGTAAGGAGCGAAACCATGGTATTTTCCGCCGATCTCGACATCCGGGTCACCGACACGTCCCTGCGCGACGGGTCGCACCACAAGCGTCATCAGTTCACCGTGGACGAGGTGCGCGACATCGTCACCGCGCTCGACGGGGCCGGAGTGCCGGTCATCGAGGTGACCCACGGTGACGGGCTGGGTGGGTCCTCGTTCAACTACGGGTTCTCCAAGACCCCGGAACAGGAACTCATCCGGACCGCCGCCGAGGCCGCGAACAACGCCGCCATCGCCTTCCTCACGCTGCCCGGTGTCGGCATCAAGGAAGATATCGCCCTCGCGCGGGACAACGGCGCCACGATCTGCCGGGTCGCCACCCACTGCACCGAGGCCGATGTCTCCCTCCAGCACTTCGGGTACGCCCGCGAACTCGGCCTGGAGACCGTCGGCTTCCTGATGATGTCCCACACCCAGCCGCCGGAGGCGCTGGCGAAGCAGGCCCGCCTCATGGCCGACGCGGGCTGCCAGTGCGTGTATGTCGTCGATTCCGCCGGAGCGCTGGTGCTGGACCAGGTCTCGGATCGTGTCGGCGCGCTCGTCGCCGAACTCGGCACCGACGCCCAGGTCGGCTTCCACGGCCACGAGAACCTCGGTCTGGCCGTGGCGAATTCGGTGTACGCGGTGCGCGCGGGCGCGACCCAGATCGACGGGTCCGCCCGCCGCTTCGGCGCGGGCGCCGGCAATCTGCCCGTCGAAGCGTTCATCGGTGTCTGCGACAAACTCGGCATCACCACCGGCGTCGACTTCTTCGCCGTCACCGACGCCGCCGAGGATGTCGTCCGGCCCGCCATGCCCGCCGAATGCCTGCTGGACCGCCAGGCCCTGATGATGGGCTACGCGGGTGTCTACTCGAGCTTCCTGCGCCACGCCGAACGCCAGGCCGAGCGCTACGACGTCTCCGCCGCCGAGATGCTCGTCCGAGCGGGCCGCCGCAAACTCATCGGCGGCCAGGAAGACCAGCTCATCGACATCGCCCTCGAACTCCAGCGCGAAGCCACCACCCCCGCCTGAGCCTGGACATGCGATCACCACGCTCTGGTGGCGGTCCGCTCCCGGGCGAGACCGTCACCAGGGCCTGGTGATCAACTGCCCGATGAGGTCACCGGGCCGTGGCGGTGAGGAAGTCGTCACCGCCGACGTAGAAGGTCTGGCCGTGGATGGCGGGTGCTGTGCCGGCGCGCACGATGACGCGGGCGAATTCCTCGACGGTCGGGAGCGGGCCCGCGGCGCGGCGCGCGGCGACGCTGCCGGGGTCGCGGCGTTCCAGCAGGCGGACGATGATCGTGCCGTCGATCATGTCGCCGGACACCACCGTGAACCCCACTCCGCGATCCCGGAATTCGGGGATCCGGGACCGCAGCGCGTCCTCGCCCGCCCGCTTGCTCAGCGCGATCGGGGCGTACCCGACGGGCACCTCACCCTGCTCGTGCACGAAATGCGCCTGATGGCTGGTGACGAACACGATCCGTCCACCCTCGGGCATGAGCGGCAACACCGACACCGCCAAGCGCACCTGGGCATCCCGGTTCAAGCGCAGCGCGTACCCGGGATCGGTGTCGCGTTCGAGTCCCCCGGAAGCGTTGAGCACCAGGGTATCCAGGCGCCCGAACCTCTCCCCCAGCTCGGCGGCCATGCCCTCGACCGCCGCCGGGTCCGACACGTCCGCACCGAGCACCGACGCACTGCCGCCTGCCGCGACGATCCCGTCCACCACGGCCTGGGCCCGCTTGCGCTTCTCACGGTAGTTGACCACGACATGCGCTCCGGTCGCCCCGAACTGCGCCGCGGCTTCCGCGCCGATTCCGCGCGAGGCCCCGGTCACCAACACGACCCGCCGCTGCACCCGTTCCATCGATCGTCTCCTCCCGCCGACCCGCACGGCGTCGCATGCTTCTGATTCAGAAGCAACTATCGTGCTTCTGAATGAGAAGCGCAACAGCGGACGACGGTGCCCCGGCCGAGCCGTCGGCGAAGATCCTGGCCGCCATCGATCTGCTCGGGCAGCGCTGGATGCTGCGTGTCGTCTGGGAACTGGAGCCCGGGCCGCTCGGTTTCCTCGACCTGCGCAGGCGGATGGGCAACTGTTCGTCGAGCATGCTGTCGGACCGGTTGCAGCAACTCCAGTCCGCCGGACTCACCCGCAAGGACGGGCCGCGCGGTGCCTACGAACTCACCACCGAGGGGGCGCTGCTGGCCGAGGCGCTGCAGCCGCTGTGGGACTGGTCCGAGCAGCGCACGAGTACCGGGGACGGGAACGGGCGCATCCCGTGGCGGCCGGCCTCGCATCCGGCACCCTAGGGACACCCTGAGGTGGGATCAGGGGTGGGACCGGATGTGTCGTGGACGGATTCGGGCTTGGCTGGAGGGATGCGTAACCTCACCGTCTCGTTGACCGTCCTCACCCTCTACGCCGTGCTGGCGACACTGGTGTTCTGCACCATGCTCGCCGAGACGGTGTTCCTGTATCCCAACTACTTCCACGACATTCCGCACTCATTGGTCGTGGGCGAGGAGTTCACCGCGGCGGTCTCCGTCGGCAGCGTCATGCGCCCGCTGGGTGCTGTGCTGACGCTGACCGCGATCGTGGCGACAGCGGCCAGCCTGTGGTCGCGCACCGCGCGGGCCTGGACGGTGGCCTCACTGGTGACGCTGGTGTCGGGCCTGTTCCTGCTGTCGGCGCTGTACCTGTGGGAACGCTGGACGATCCTGTTCGACGAGCGCGACCAGCACACCGTCGAGGAGTTGCGCCGGACCGTGCGGGAGATCGAGGTCGCGCACTCGGTCCGCATCGTGCTCGGCGCGCTCACGGCGGTGTTCGCCGTCGTCGCGGCGGTGCGCACCTATCGTGCCCGTCTGCTGCGCGGCCTCGAGCCCGCGGCCGTGTGAGCGGTCAGCGACGGTGGAGCGACTCCTCGCTGTCGTAGCCGAGGGTGACGTCGTGGGTGATCTCACCGCGGGTGACCGAGACCTGGCTGGCGGTCGGCGGGTAGCCGCGGGCCACGACCGTGTACTCCCCTTCGGGCAGGTCCGGCACCAGGTAGCGGCCCTTCTCGTCGGTGCGGGTGGTGGCTGCCGGGTCACCCCCGGCGTCGAGCACGGTGATCTGCACGTCGGCGACGGGACGGTCACCGTCGACCCAGGCCGAGCCGACCAGGATGGCCATCGGCTCCAGATCGATGTCGTGGTGCAGGGAGCCGGTGTCGGGCACGGTCAGCGCGACCGCGGCCGGGCGCATGTGGTCGGCCACCGCGACCAGCGTGTAGGTCCCGCTGACGACATCGCGGCACACGTACACCCCGTCCTCGCCGGTGATGGCCGCCCCGACGACATCGCCCTCGGCGTCGGTGAGCGTGATGGTCGCCCCGAACAGGGGCTCGCCCCGGCGCGCGGACCGCACCACACCGGTGAGCTCGCCTGCCCCGATGAGCATGAGGTCCACGTGCTGGGCGCGCTCGCCCATCGACACGCTCACCGCCTCGGGCTGATGTCCCGGCGCCGCCGCGATGAGCACATAGTTGCCGGGCTCCGGCGCCTCGATGACATAGGCGCCGTCGGCGTCGCCGCTGCCGCGCGCCACCTGGCGTCCGTGCTGGTCGATGAGGGTGAGGATCGCCGCCGACACCGGGCGCGCGTCGTCGCGCCGCAGCAGCCCCGCGATCACCCGCCCGGTGGCGGCGGGCCGCAGCTGGCCCGCCATCTCCTGGGCGTCGTGCAGGCTCACATCGCGCAGCAGGGTGGCCTCGGCGGCCTCGCCGGGCACCGGATCCTCGCGCAGCGGAATCTCTTTCATGAACACCAGCACCAGGCACGCCACCACAGCCAGGTCGGCGGCCAGGAAGAACACGCTGTGCATCGAATCGGTGAAGCCGGTGAGAATCGGGATGCGCAGCTCGTCGGGCAGGGCCGCGATGCCACTGGTGTTGCTCTGCAGGGCCGCGAGCTGCTCGGCGTCGAAACCGGCGGGCAGCTGCCCGCCGAAGGCGCTCAGGATCGAGCCGGGCAGCCGGTCGAACAGGACGGTCAGGAACACCGCGACGCCGAGGGTGCCGCCGAGCTGACGGAAGAAGGTGGCCGCCGCGGTCGACACGCCCATCTCGGTGCGCCCCACCGCGTTCTGCGCGGCGATCACCAGCGTCTGCATGCAGCCGCCGAGCCCGAAACCCATGATCGCGCTGTAGGCCAGCGGCTGCCACAGCGGGCCGTCGAAGTCCACCCGGGCGAACAGCGCGCACCCGATCGCCAGGATGAGCGCGCCCAGCACCGGCAGCACCTTGTAGCGCCCGCTCGCCTTGGTGATCAGGCCCGACAACTGCGAGCCCACCATGATGCCCAGCACCAGCGGCAGCATGAGCAGACCGGCCTCGGTCGGTGAGAACCCGCGCACGACCTGGAGATACTGCGGCACCATGGTGATCGCGCCGAACATCGCCACACCCACCAGGAACCCACCCAGGATGGCGATGCTGAACGTCGAGCTGCGGAACAGGCGCAGCGGGATCAGCGCCGCGTCCTTCATCAGGTACTCCACCACCAGGAACAGCAGCAGACCGGCCACGCAGATCCCGTAGCAGAGCAGCGATTTCTGCGAGGTCCAGCCCCACATCCGGCCCTGTTCGGCCACGATGAGCAGCGGCA
The DNA here is from genome assembly GCF_042266925.1 of Nocardia sp. NPDC056064. Lineage (NCBI taxonomy): Bacteria > Bacillati > Actinomycetota > Actinomycetes > Mycobacteriales > Nocardiaceae > Nocardia > Nocardia sp. NPDC056064. Next base: position 1,198,233 of record NZ_JBHJWO010000001.1, read on the forward strand.
CCACACCGATCACCAGGGTCATGGCGCCGAACCAGTCGATCCGGCTCGGCCTGCGCACATGCGCGACATTCAGCACCTTCGCGACCACGAGGAACGCGATCACGCCCACCGGCACGTTCACCAGGAACACCCAGCGCCAGCCCTCGATCCCGCCGAGACTCTCGTAGCCGGACAGGAATCCACCCACCACCGGCCCGAGCACCGTCGCGATCCCGAACACCATGAGGAAATAGCCCTGGTAGCGGACTCTTTCGCGCGCGGGCACGATATCGCCGACGATGGTGAACGCCAGCGACATCAGCCCGCCGGCGCCGATTCCCTGCAGCGCCCGGCACCCGGCCAGCTGGTACATGGTGGTGGCGAAGCAGCAGGCCGCCGAACCGATCACGAACACCGCGATGGCGATCAGGTAGAACGGTTTGCGGCCGTAGATGTCGGCGAGCTTGCCGTAGAGCGGGGTGGTGACGGTGGCGGTGATCAGGTACGCCGTTGTCGCCCACGCCTGTTCGTCGAACCCGTCGAGACTGTTCGCGATCCGCACGATCGCGACACTGACGATGTTCTGGTCGAGCGCGGCGAGGAACACCCCCAATAGCAGGCCCGACAGGATGGTGAGTGTCTGGCGGTGCGTGAGGCGTGGTTCGGCAACGACGGTATCGGTCATGGAAAAGCCCTGGTTCTGATCGGCTGGCAAGTGGGGGTCGATCATTCGGCCCACACGAGGGCCGACAACCCCGCTGCGAGGAAAGCATCGCGCCGCGGGTGGAACTCTTCATGCACTGGTGCGCCGAGCTTACCCACGCCGCGTCCGGCCGCGACAGGGAGGGATCAAGTGACCGCCGATTTCACCCCGGATCGCCCGATTCCGCCGAGCGGACCGCACCCTTCACCGACGCCGCGTTCGGGCTGCCCCGGCGCGGTCAGGTGGTCGGCCAACGCGCACAGGGTCTCCGAGCAACCCGCCTCGATCCGCAGGGTGGCCAGGTCGTCGCCGCGGGTGTCGCCGCGGTTCACGATCACCACCGGCACACCGTTGTTCGCCGCGCGGCGCACGAACCGCAGGCCCGACAGCACCGTCAGCGACGAGCCCGCCACCAGCAGCGCCCGCGCGCTGTCGACGAGCGCGAGCGCGGCGGCGGCCCTGGCGGCGGGCACGTTCTCGCCGAAGTACACGATGTCGGGTTTGAGCATGCCGCCGCAGGCCGCGCAGTCGAGCATGCGGAAGCGGCCGGTGTCGGCGACCACCGCGTCGGCGTCGGGCGCGACCTCGATGCCGGTCGCCGAGACGTCCTCGGCGAAGCCGGGATTGGCCGCTTCCAGGCGGTCGGCGAGGCCGAGCCGGGAGATCCTGGCTCCGCAGCGCAGGCAGCACACTCCGGCGTAGGTGCCGTGCAGGTCGATCACCCGCCGGGTGCCCGCCTTGGTGTGCAGCAGGTCGACGTTCTGGGTGATGACGCCCGCGACGATCCCGGCGCGTTCGAGGCGGGCCAGCGCGCGGTGCCCGGGATTGGGGCGGGCGGCGTCCATCCGGCGCCAGCCCAGGTGGTTGCGGGCCCAGTACCGCTGCCGGAAGGCGGCGTCGCCGACGAACTGCTGATAGGTCATCGGGGTGCGCGGCGGGGACTGCGGGCCGCGATAGTCGGGGATGCCGCTGTCGGTGGACAGCCCGGCGCCGGTGACCACCACGACCCCGCGCCCGGCCAGCAACCCGGCCGCGCGACGCACCGCGGTGCCGTCCGGAGGGGAGTCCGCCATGGATCCACTCTACGAGCGCGCGGTGCCGACGGCGAACACGCCGGGGCGGAGTTGCGTGCCGGTGAGCTGCGGCGACATGATGACTCATCCGCCCGGTGATCGACTGTCAGGGGAAAACCCATGTCCGACAACGACGAACACGGCCGCGACGCGCTCACGGCCGCCGTCGACGCGACGATCGTCGCCGTGCGCCGGATGTTCTATGTCCTCGGCACGGACGTCGACCGCACCGAGGGGCCGATCGAGTTCACCTTCCACGACGGGTCGACGCTGCTGCTCGACGCCGGACACGACGGCGAGGAGCTGCGGATCCGGGCGGCGCGGTGGCGCGATCCGTTCGAGCCGCTGGTCGATCCGGTCAATATCGAGTACGTGGCCGCCTCGGGCAAGTACACCGCCTTCGATGTCACCGGCGAGCAACCCTATGCCGGGCTCGCCGGTGCCCGGGTGGAGGCGGTGTCGGTGGTCGCGCTCGCCGACGGCAGGCCCCGGGCGGCGACGCTGTATCTGGACGAGGGCGTGGTGAAGGTGGAGACGCTCGCCGACGAACTCCTGGTCACCGTCGCCTGAGCAGCGCCGGGAATCGCCACCGGACGGGTGGATCTGCGCGCGGTGGGCCCACTCGAGGCAGCATGGCAGCGGCAGGGCCGGTGTGGGACGGGAAGGTGACGCGGGTGGAGCAGGTGCGGTGGCGGGCGGGCTGGGGTGTCGGGCTCGGTGTGTTCGTGGCGGTGTTCGTGCTGGTCCCGGCGACATTCGCGGTGCAGGACGCCTGGCAGGTCCCGGTGCCGCGCCCGGTCGCCTTCGCCGAGCTCGAGCCGATCGCGACCGCGTTCTGGCTCAGCTGGGCGGCCACCCTGGCGGTGCTGCTGATCCCGGCGGTGGTGCTGGCACTGCTACCGCCTGCCCGGCTGCTGGCGCTGGGCTACCTGCTCGCCACCACCGCGGTCGGCACCGTGCTGTGCGCGACCACGGTGGGGCTGGCTTTCAGCGGCCTCGATCCGGTGTGACCGGCTGCCCGGCGGCCAGGATCGTGTCGGCCAGTTCGTCGATCACCGCGCCGCGGATCTGGCGGCGCTCGTTGGCCAGCGCGGTGGTGGTGCAGATACCGAAGGCACCCTGCTCGTCGTAGAGCACCGCCGCGCCCGCGGCGATCCCCTCGTCGCTGAGGTGGCTCTCCGCCTCGATCCCCATGTCGACCCCGATCGGCATGCGCGAGAACGTGATCGAGACATCGGTGTTGATGAAGCCGATGCCCTCGGTGCCCCAGTTGGTGACCAGGCTGGTCTGCTCGCCGGTCATGGCGGCGAAGCAGAACGGCGAGGCCGGCTCGCCGTCGACCACCGGGATGTTGCGCACCCATTTGCGTTTGCGGGTGTCGTTCTGATGCTCGGTCATCTTCGGTGACCAGCCCTCGGCGTGCCCGTCGCTGCCGAACAGGTGCATGGCCTCGTCGATCATCGCGAGTGCGCTGGGCGGGGGCAGCGGACGATCACGTTCGGGCCGCCACACCTCCCCCGGCGGCTGGGTGGAGCGCTTGAGCAGCAGCGCGCTGCCCCGCGCCACCACCGCGTCCTCGGCGCGCAGCTCGAGCGAGACCGCGCGCACCCGCTTCCCGTCGCGGATGACCTCGCTGGCGACGGTGAGCGGCACCGCGGGCACCGGCCGGTGCAGGTCGACGGTCAGGCGCGCGGGGACGAAGCCGTCGGTGCAGTACCGCCCTTCGACCTCGCGCGCCATCAGCCCACAGACCGGCGGACCGGACAGGGTGCTCGGTGCCCACAGGCTCATCGAGAACGGAGTCGGCCGGAAGACTCCGTCCGTGTGCGTGAAGTACGCCGGAGAGCTACTCATCGCCACCCTTTCTTACGCCGTAATACGCCTCAGACTAGAACGCATTACAGTCCGGCGGCAACTACTCGAGTTCGCCCTCGGTCTCCAGGTAGATCTGGCGCAGCCGGTCCAGGGTCTCCTGTTCGGGGTGTTCCCAGAGCTTGCGCTCGGCGGCCTCGAGCAGCCGCTCGGCGATGCCGTGCAGCGCCCACGGATTCGACTGCTCCATGAACTTGCGGTTGACCTCGTCGAAGACGTAGCTCTCGGTGAGCTTCTCGTACATCCAGTCGGCGACCACATTGGTGGTGGCGTCGTAGCCGAACAGGTAATCGACGGTGGCGGCCATCTCGAAGGCGCCCTTGTAGCCGTGACGGCGCATGGCCTCGAGCCAGCGCGGGTTCACCACGCGGGCGCGGAAGACGCGGGCGGTCTCCTCCGAGAGTGTGCGGGTGCGCACGGCATCCGGGCGGGTGGAGTCGCCGATGTAGGCCTCGGGGTTCTTGCCGGTGAGCGCGCGCACGGTGGCGACCATGCCGCCGTGGTACTGGAAGTAGTCGTCGGAGTCGGCGATGTCGTGTTCGCGGGTGTCGGTGTTCTTGGCGGCCACCGCGATCCGCCGGTAGGCGGTGCGCATGTCGTCGGCGGCGGGGGCACCGTCGAGGTCGCGACCGTAGGCGTAGCCGCCCCAGGTGGTGTAGACCTGCGCGAGGTCGTCGTCGGTGCGCCAGCTCTTGGAGTCGATGAGCTGGAGCAGGCCCGCGCCGTAGGTGCCCGGCTTGGAGCCGAAGATGCGGGTGGTGGCGCGGCGGGTGTCGCCGTGCTCGGCCAGATCCGACTGGGAGTGCGCGCGCACGTAATTCGACTCGGCGGGCTCGTCGAGGTCGGCGACGAGGCGGACGGCGTCGTCGAGCAGGGCCAGCACGTGCGGGAAGGCGTCGCGGAAGAAGCCGGAGATGCGCACGGTGACGTCGATGCGGGGACGACCGAGTTCCTCGAGGGAGATGATCTCGAGGGAGGTGACGCGGCGGCTGGCCTCGTCCCAGATCGGGCGCACACCCAGCAGGGCGAGCACTTCGGCGATGTCGTCGCCGGAGGTGCGCATGGCCGAGGTGCCCCACACCGACAGCCCGACCGACTTCGGGTACTCGCCGTGGTCGCTGCGATAGCGGGCCAGCAGCGATTCGGCCATGGCCTGACCGGTCTCCCAGGCCAGCCGCGAGGGGACGGCCTTGGGGTCGACGGAGTAGAAGTTGCGGCCGGTCGGCAGCACATTGATCAGGCCGCGCAGGGGCGAACCGCTGGGACCCGCGGGAATGAAGCCGCCGTCGAGGGCGTGCAGGACGCGGGCGATCTCGACGCTGGTCTCGCGCAGGCGGGGCACGACTTCGGTGGCGGCGAAACGCAGGACCGTCTTCACCGCGTCGAGGCGGGTGGTGTCGTCGGCCGCCGTGGCGTCGGCTCCGGCCAGGATCGCGGTGGCGTAGTCGCCGACGAGGGTGTCGACGGCGTCGGCCGACCAGTCGGTGGCCTGGAGGGCGGCGAGGAGTTCGCGGGCGCGGGCCTCCACCACGTCGACCCGCTCGCGGGCCTCGTCACCGGCTTCGCTGAGGCCGAGAGCTTCCCGCAGACCGGGCACGTTCTGCTCGCCGCCCCACAGCTGACGGGCGCGCAGCATGGCCAGCACCAGGTCGAGTTCCATCTCGGCCTCGGGGGCCTGGCCCAGGATGTGCAGGCCGTCGCGGATCTGCACGTCCTTGATCTCGCAGAGCCAGCCGTCGACGTGCAGCAGCATGTCGTCGAAGACGTCCTCTTCGGGGCGTTCGGCCAGGCCGAGGTCGTGGTCCATCTTGGCCGCGCGCATGAGCGTCCAGATCTGCTGGCGGATGGCGGGCAGTTTGGCCGGGTCCAGGGCGGAGATGTTGGCGTGCTCGTCGAGCAGTTGCTCGAGGCGGGAGATGTCGCCGTAGCTCTCGGCGCGCGCCATCGGCGGGATCAGGTGGTCGACCAGGGTGGCGTGGGCGCGGCGCTTGGCCTGGGTGCCCTCGCCCGGGTCGTTGACCAGGAACGGGTAGATCAGCGGCAGGTCGCCCAGGGCGGCGTCGGTGCCGCAGGAGGCGGACATGCCCAGGGTCTTGCCGGGCAGCCATTCCAGGTTGCCGTGCTTGCCGAGGTGGACCATCGCGTCGGCGGCGAAACCGTCGGGCGCGGACAGCCAGCGGTAGGCGGCCAGGTAGTGGTGGCTGGGCGGCAGGTCGGGGTCGTGGTAGATGGCGACCGGGTTCTCGCCGAAGCCGCGGGGCGGCTGCACCATGAGCACCACATTGCCGAAACGCAGGGCGGCGATGACGATCTCGCCGTCCTTGTCGGCCGAGCGGTCGACGTAGAGTTCGCCGGGCGGCGGGCCCCAGGCTTCGACCACGGCCTCACGCAGATCCTCGGGCAGCGAGTCGAACCAGCGGGTGTAGGTGGCGGCGCCGATGCGGATCGGGTTGCCCTCGAGCTGTTCGGCCGAGAGCCAGTCGGGGTCCTGGCCGCCCGCGGCGATCAGGGCGTGGATGAGCGCGTCACCGTCGGCCTGCTCCAGGCCGGGGATCTCGCCGGGTTCGCCGAGGTCGTAGCCCGCGGCGCGCAGTTCGGTGAGCAGGCGGATGGCCGAGGCGGGGGTGTCGAGGCCGACGGCGTTGCCGATGCGGGCGTGCTTGGTCGGGTACGCGGAGAGCATGATCGCGATCCGCTTGTCGGCGGCCGGGATGTGGCGCAGGCGCGCGTGGCGCACCGCGATACCGGCCACCCGGGCCGCGCGTTCGGCGTCGGGCACGTAGGTGGACAGGCCGTCGGCGTCGAATTCCTTGAACGAGAACGGGACCGTGATGATGCGGCCGTCGAACTCCGGCACCGCCACCTGGGTGGCCACGTCGAGGGGCGAGAGGCCGTCGTCGTTGTCCTCCCACTGGGCGCGGCCGCTGGTCAGGCACAGGCCCTGCAGGATCGGCACGTCCAGGGCGGCCAGCGCGGCCACGTCCCAGGCTTCGTCGTCGCCACCGGCCGAGGCGGTGGCGGGCTTGCTGCCGCCCGCGGCGAGCACGGTGACCACCAGCGCGTCGGCGCGGCCGAGCAGTTCGAGCAGTTCCGGTTCGGCGGTGCGCAGCGAGGCGCAGTAGACCGGCAGCGCGCGGGCGCCCTTGGCCTCGATGGCCGTGCACAGCGCGTCGATGTAGCCGGTGTTGCCCGCCAGGTGCTGGGCGCGGTAGTAGACCACCGCGACGGTCGGGGCGTGCGGTTCCAGGATGCGGGCCGAGCGCTCGAGCTCGCCCCAGCTGGGCAGCTGCACCGGCGGTTCGAAGCCGTGGCCGGTGAGCAGCACCGTGTCGGACAGGAAGTGGTGCAGCTGACGCAGGTTCTCCGCGCCACCGGCGGCGAGGTAGTTGTGCGCGTCCGCGGCCACGCCCACCGGCACGGTGGAGCATTCCATCAGTTCGGCGTCGGGGGCGATCTCGCCGCCGAGGGCCACCATCGGCACCCCGCTGGCCCGGATCGCGTCCAGACCCTCCTCCCAGGCGCGTTTGCCGCCGAGGATGCGCACGATCACCAGGTCGGCGCCGTCGAGCAGCTCCGGCAGGTCCGCCACGAGCAGCCGGGCGGGGTTGCCCCACCGGTACTCGGCGCCGCTCGCGCGCGCGCTCAGCAGGTCGGTGTCGGAGGTGGACAGCAGCAGGATCACAGGGTGAGACCTTCCTCGGGTGACGCGCCCAACGGGGTGGTTGTCGTGTGCTCGCCGGAGAGGGTCTGGCTGTTCACAGTGGCGCGACCGCACCGGATTTCCACCGGTTTCCTCGACGCCCGCCGAGCATGACGATGGTAACGGCCCCACCGCCGCCACAACTTTCCAGCCCGCGTCCGGTCCCCGGACGACCGATCAGGGGGTGGGGCGTGCGGCGGTGTCCCCGGCGGCCACGGCGGCGGCGACCTCGTCCAGGGCCCGGCGGATCATCGTCGCGTAGTCGTCGTCGGCGAGGACGTCGACGTGGGCGCGCGCGGCGTCGAGATGGTGGCCGGCGGCGGGGAAGGCACCGAGGCGGCGGAAGTTGTCGGCCAGGTTGAGGTGCAGCGACGGGTAGAACCCCGCGACCCGCAGACCCGCGTGGTGTTCGGTGAGCCGGGCGTCGGTCAGGGTGTCGGCGGCGTCGAGGGCGCGGATGTCCCAGGCGAGGGCCTCGGCCGGATGGTCGTGGAGGTCGGCGAGGTAGTGGGCGAGGGTGCAGCGGTGCAGGGGGTCGCCCGCCGCGCCGATCTCGGACCACAGGGCGACCAGGGTGGCGCGGGCGGAATCGGTGTCGCCCGAACGGGATTCGGTCACCGCGGCGGTGATCCGGGTCATCACGGGGTCGGTGGTGGGGGTGGTCATGGAGTTCCTTTCGGCAGGACTGTGCGACGTCGGCTAGTGGGTTGCCGGGTCGGCGGATTCGGGGCGGCGGGGCATCGCCAGGGTGAGCAGGGTGCCGTCGTCGGCGGAGCGGACGCGGACCGGCTGGTCGGGGGCGATGAGGTCGAGCATGAGGTCGGGGCCGACCGCGCCCGCCACCGCCGGATAGAGGGTGGTCACGGCGAAGTGGATGGTCATGGTCGGGCCGGTGACGGTGGCGGTGAGGGTGTGGGCGAACTCCCCGTCGGTGAGCCGGAGGTTGCCCGGGATCGCTTCGAGCGTCACCGTGGCGGCCTGTACCGATTCGAGCACGCCCAGCAGCGCGGATCGCCGCACCACCACGCGCACCCGGACCGGGGGTAGCGCCGCCAGCATCGCCCGGTAGTCGGGGAATTCCTCGGCCGAGGACCGGCACCGGCGCTCGGATTCGGGACCGATCCGGTTCGCCCGCGCGATGTTCCGATCCCCTGCGCCGCCGTGTTCCGGTCCGCCGGTGTCGGCCGTGACAGGTGCGTCGCCCGTGGTGCAGAGCAGACCGGCGGCGTCGGGGCGCAGGACGACGGTGGGCCGGCGGCGCAGCCAGGACACCGTGTCCCGCAGGTCCGCGGCGTCGACGGTGATCGCCCAGGGCGCGGTGGGGGCCTTGTCGACGCGCACGCCGCGGGTCGCCAGACGGTAGCGGTCGGTGGCGGTGAGGACCAGTTCCGCCGGGCCCGCTTCGATATGGACGCTGTCGAGCACCGGGTGCCGTGGGTCCACGACGGTGGCGGTGGCGACCTGGTCGAGCGCGGCGGCGAGCACGGGCCCACGCACGCGGACGGCATCCGGCTCGGCCGACGCCGTGTCGCGGGGTTTCGCACGACCGGGTGCTGTTCCACTCGCGGCCTCGACCGACCGGCTCGTCCCGATCTGTGAACCCGGCGACCGCACCGCGCCGGGGGCGTCGGCGGGGGGCGTCGGCGTGACGAACGCACTGCGGTCCAGGGACGCGCGGGCGGCGTCGGCCGCGGTGCGCAAGGAGGCCAGGTGGTCGTCGAGGGCGGTGAGGTGGGCGGCGACGAGAGCGGTGGCGCGGTCGGCGTCGGGCTCGGTGACGACGGCGGCGACGGCGGGTAGCGGCATGTCCAGGGCACGGAGGCGGCGGATCAGGCGCGCGGTGCCGGTCTGGTCGGGAGCGTAGTAGCGGTAGCCGGTGGCCTCGTCGACGACGGCGGGGACGAGGACCCCGGCATCGGCGTAGAAGCGCAGGGCACTGGCGCTCAGGCCGCACAGGCGGGCGAAGGCGCCGATGGTGATCAGCTCGGATTCGGGCACCGGCTGATCATCGGGGTTCGAGCGACTCGAAGGTCAAACGCCGGAGTCCGTGGTGGTACCGCGCCCGACCATCTCCGGCGAGCCCGTCCCGAGGTTGCGGTAGACGTTGGCCACCACCATCTGACCGAGCGCGTTGTTGCCGACGCCGCCGATGACCGCGCCGATCCCGGCCGGGATGATCGTGCCGAACAGCAGCAGCGTGCGTTTGACCAGGTAGTTCACGATGAACCGCTTGGCGGGCGAATCGGGCATGCTCGCCAGGCCGGGGATGTGATCGGTGACCACACCGAGCCACTGCCCGGTCTTGTGGCCCGCGGTCTCGTCGAGCAGCTTGGTCCCCGCCTCGCCCAGGACCACCTTCGAGACCAGCTGCGCCTGGCGCGGGTCGTCGGGGTCGAGCTGATAGGCCGCGGCCGCGCCGACCGACAGCACCGACGACGCCTCCAGGAACACGGCCGTGTCCACGCCGGTGGCGGCCAGGCTCAACAGCGTGCCGACCCCCGGCACGGCGGCGGTGAGCCCCACGGTGACACCGCTGGCCGTCACCACCACCAGGTACTGCCGGGAGAGCCGCTGCAGCAGATCCACCGGCGCGTCGTCGGGATGCCGTTTCGCCAGCCAGTCGACATACCGGCCCACCACCGGTGCCTGCGCGTGGGCGACCCGGTCGAGCGCGGGCACGACCCGCTTGTCCACGAACTCACGCAGCATGCGACGACCTCTCCTGGAGTGATCAACCCGGGCGACGGACCGCTGTCCACCTTAGGTGAACCGGCCACGCGGACCGGCCTACCCGGGACCTACCCGCTCGCGTCTCCCCCAATCGGCCGGGTCGTAGGCTGGACGGATCATGACCAGGAGTACTCCCGACTCGTGCCCCGGCGTGCTGCGCCTGCATCAGGCCGCCGACGGGCCGCTCGCGCGCATCCGGGTGCCCGGCGGCCGGCTGACGCCGGAGCAGGTGCAGACGCTGGCCGATGCCGCCCGCGATCTCGGGAACGGCAATCTCGAACTCACCTCGCGCGGCAACATCCAGCTGCGCCAGGTCCGCGACCCCGGCGAGCTCGCGTCACGGCTCGACGCCGCCGGGCTGCTGCCCAGCGCCACCCACGAGCGGGTGCGCAATATCGTCGCCTCGCCGCTGTCGGGCCGGGTGGGTGGGTTCGCCGAGGTGCACGGGCTCGCCGCCGACCTCGACACCGGCCTGCTGGGTGACCCGCGGCTGGCCGAGCTGCCGGGCCGGGTGCTGTTCACCCTCGACGACGGCCGCGGCGACGTGAGCACGCTGCGTGGCGACATCGGCGTCCAGGCGGTCGCCGCCGACCGGTTCGCGCTGCTGCTCGCGGGCACCGACACCGGCGTGCGGGTGGACGCGAACGCGGCCGTCGAGGTGATGCTCGACGCGGCCCGCGGCTTCCTCGACCTGCGCGGCAGCGGCGAATCCGGGCAGTGGCGCCTGCACGAGATCCCCGGCGGCGTCGAGAAGGTCACCGAGGTGCTCGACCTCTCCCCCGCCGGTGAACCCCTGGAACTCGGTGCGGCACACGCCATCCCGATCGGCTGGCTCGACCAGGACGACGGCCTGGTCACCCTCGGCGCCGGTGTCCCGCTGGGCACGCTCTCGGCGCGCACCGCCGAATTCCTGGCCGCCGTGGAACATCCGCTGTACATCACGCCGTGGCGCAGCGTGGTCCTCACCGATCTCGCGGAGGGACCGGCCGAGACCGTGGTGCGGGTGCTGGCGCCGATGGGGTTGATCTTCGACGCGAGTTCGCCGTGGTTGCAGGCCAGCGCCTGCGCGGGCAGGCCCGGCTGCGCCAAGTCGCACACCGATGTCCGCGCGGATCTGACCGCGGCCGTGGACGCGGGCCGGGTGCGCGCGGACGACGCGGTCACTCCGGTGGACCTGCTGGTCCCGGCCACGGAGGTCACCGTGGCGGGCCGCCAGCACTGGTCCGGCTGTGAGCGCCGCTGCGGCAGGCCGACGGGGCCGGTCACCGATGTGATCGCCACCGACGGTGACCACTACCGACTGGAGCGGGTGGACCCGACAACCGCCTGACCTGCCCGGAAACCGGCGGCGCGGGCCCAGGAGCCCTCCTCCACGACACCGACCCCGCGATATCGACTGCGCGACAAGCACACCCGCACCGAAATCCGGTCGACGTGAAACACCGTGGATTCCTATGCTGGCTTCCTCGCAACGAGGGGGTACCCATGTCCACACTGCAAGTCACCGCCGAACGGCTCACCGTCCATCCGCATCCGAACGCCGACCGGCTCGAGCTCGCCCAGGTCGGCCTGTACCGGGCCGTGGTCGCCAAGGGGCAGTTCACGACCGGCGATCACGCGGTCTACATCCCGGAACAGTCGGTGCTGCCCGAGGCGCTGATCGCCGAACTCGGGCTCACCGGAAAGCTCGCGGGCTCGCGCAAGGACCGGGTCAAGGCGGTGCGGCTGCGCGGGGAGGTCTCGCAGGGCATCGTCTGCACGCCCGCCGCGCTGGCCGGGGTGGACCTGGCCGCGGCGGCGACCGAGCGCACCGATTTCGCGGAGCGGCTCGGCGTCGTGAAATGGGTACCGCCGGTACCGGTCTCGATGTCGGGACAGGTCGAGTCCGCGCCCGATCTGCTGCGCTGGGTGGACGTCGAGAACATCAAACGCTTTCCCGGCATCTTCGCCGCCGGGGAGCCGGTGGTGGCCACCGAGAAGATCCACGGCACGGCCTGCCTGCTCACCCATGTCCGCGACGGGGACCGGATCCTGGTGTCGTCCAAGGGTGTCGGTGGCCGGTCGCTGTCGCTGACCGCCACCGACGGCAACCTGTACTGGCGGGCCGTGCGCGCGCACCGGCTCGACGCCGCCGCCCGCGCGGTCGCCGACGCGCTCGGTGCCGACCGGGTCGGGTTCTTCGGTGAGGTGTACGGCGCCGGGGTGCAGGACCTGCACTACGGTGCCTCGGCCGCGCACGACGAGTCGCTGGGCTTCGGGCTGTTCGATATCGCCGTGGACCGCGACGGCGGGCCGGTGCGCTGGCTCGACCATCACGAGATCGGCACGCTGCTCGACGATCTCGACCTGGCGGTCGCCCGCGTTCCGGTCCTCTACGAGGGGCCCTACGACGCCGAACTGCTGCTGAAACTGGCGGAGGGCACCGAGACCGTCAGCGGTGACGGTGCCAATATCCGGGAGGGTCTGGTCGTGCGCCCGGCCACCGAGCGGCACGCGCCGGAGCTGGGTGGGCGCGCCATCGGCAAGATCGTCTCCGACGCGTACCTGCTGCGCGACGGCGGCACCGAGTTCGAGTGAGCCGCTCCGCGTGCGCCGGCATCGACCGGCGCACGCGGACGCCTACGGGGCCGCCGTGCGCTCCCCGGTTCCCCGAACACGCACGACCTCCGACAGCACCGCCGCGCCGAGCAGCACCATCACCCCGAGCACCAGCCACACCGCGCCCAGATGCGGTGCCGCCCAGCCCAGGACGAGGGCGAGCACCAGGCACGGCAGGGGCCAGCGCAACAGCCAGCGCGCCCCGGCACTGGGCACCCCACCCATCCCGCACACCAGGAAGAACGCGGCCGCGCCGCCGCCGAGCACCCAGCCCACCCCGGCGGGCAGATGCCCGGAGGGGTGCGCGGCGACGAGCCCGAGCCCGGCCGCGACGGTGGCCACCGCACCGCTGAGCGCGCAGTGGTCGGCCATCACCCGGTGCCGGGACAGGTCGGTCGTCGAGGGCGCCGCCGACATCATCCGCGGCACGAATCCGTAGTTCAGGGTCAGCGCCCACAGCGCGATCAGGCTCAGGAAGGCACCGGCCCCGATCACGCCGACCGCGACGGTCCACTCCTCCGCCGAGACCGCCGCGATCACCGAGATGACGCCCTCGCCGAGCACGATGATCAGGTACTGCCCGAGCCGCTCGCCCAGGTGCGCCGGATCGGCGCGCAGGGCCGTGAGCCGCGTCGCGGGTCCGCGCGCCGCCCGGCCCCGCCGATCGCGGCCCCGCCGATCGCGACGCAGCCGCGCGGTCATCCGGCGCTGGGCCTCGGTCAGGTAGGACTCGGCGTCGACGGCGAACATGATCCACAGATCGATCGCCAGGCCGACACCCCACAGCACGAATTTCCACGGCGCGGGCACCCACAGCGACACGATCCACGGCAGGATGCCCGGCCCCATCTGCGCGATCGGCCAGTCGACGACGAGCTGCCCGCGCCCCCACGCCGACGACGACGCGATCCGTACCACGACATACATCGCCGCGAAGGCGTTCGCGTGCTCGTCGGGCACGCCCGCGACGGCGGCCATCATCACGCCGAGGCCGAACATGCAGCCGAACACCAGCGCGGTGCGCGCCTGGTCACCGGCCACATTGCTGTAGACGGTGACGCACGCCCACACCACCCAGAACGCCAGGTAGAGCAGCACATACAGCCCGAACTCACCCCAGGACGGGCCGCGGTGCAGCAGGTGGGTGAGCTGGCCGATGCCCGCGACGGCGACCAGGTCGAAGAACAGCTCGGTCCAGCTCGCGCGCCGCTCGGCGGTGGTCGGCTCCGGGTGTGCCACCCGCCCAGTATGTGGCCGGGCGGCGGCGGGTCCCGGCTAGCTCGCGGTCGTGTCGCGGCGGCTGTGCAGTTCGAGCACGCAGCACTTCACCCCGCCGCCGCCCTTGCGCAATTCGGACATGTCCACCGGGACCGGGGCGTAGCCGCGGTCGCGCAGGGCGGCGGCGAGGCCGGTCGCGCCGGGGTCGAGGAAGACGTGGTGCCCGTCGCTGACCCCGTTGAGGCCGAACGACAACGCGTCGGCCTCCGCCGCGCGGATCGCGTCCGGATACAGCGTGGCCAGCACCTGACGCGACGCCGGGGAGAACGCGGCCGGGTAGTAGGCGATGGTGGTGTCGTCGAGGACCATCAGCGCGGTGTCGAGGTGGTAGAAGCGCGGATCGACCAATTCCAGCGAGACCACCGGTACGCCGAAGAACCGCTCGACCTCGGTGTGCGCGGCCACCGAGCAGCGGAACCCGGACCCGGCCAGGATGCGGGTGCCCGCGAACGTGAAATCGCCCTCGCCCTCGTTGGTTTCGATCGCGGCGGCCAGCTCGCGCAGTTCCCTGGCGGCGAACCAGCGGTGGAACGCGGGCCCTTCCGCGGCGCGCTCGGGATGGGCGAAGCGGGCCGAGAGCGCGTGCCCGCCGATGACGATGCCGCTGTTGGCGGCGAACACCATGTCGGGCAGCCCCGGCTCGCCGGGCACCGTCTCCACGCTGTGCCCGTGTTCCTCGAGCACCGCGCGCAGGATCTCCCACTGCGCCAGCGCCCGCGGCCGGTCCACCGGTTCGGCCGGGTTCATCCACGGATTGATCGCGTAGGTGACAGCGAAGTGGTCGGGACGGCACATGACGTAGCGGCGGGGCGTGGCCACCCGCGCGGCTACCGGTCGGCGGAGAGGGGCTGCGGCGGTCATCAGGGCTCCCGGTGGCTGCGCGGATCGATGACTTCGACGATAAATGTCGTCTCGTTGCGCCAGGAACACCGATTCGTTGCGGATATCGATGCGAAAATGGGGAAATATTGCGCCCGACCCGCGAGGAGTGCCGTGGACGACATCGATCGACGCATCCTGGCCCGGCTGCTCACCCATGCCAGGGCCTCCTTCCAGGAGATCGGCGCGGTCGTCGGGCTGTCCGCGCCCGCGGTGAAACGGCGCGTGGACAAGATGGTGGCCAGCGGGCAGATCACCGGATTCACCGCCCAGGTCAACCCGGCGGCGCTGGGCTGGACCACCGAGGCCTACGTCGAGGTGTACTACCGCGACAACATCTCCCCGGCCGAACTGCGCCGCACCCTGGAACCGATCCCGCAGGTCGTCGGGGTGTGGACCATCGCGGGCGAGGCCGACGCGCTGGTGCACGTGATGGCCACCGACATGGCCGAGATCGAGGTGACCGTCGAACGGATCAGGGAGAACGCGCGGGTCGGGCGCACCCGCAGTTCGCTGGTGATGTCGCGCATCCTGGAGCGGCCGCGCACCTGAGATCCGGCGCGTCCCACCCAGGTTCTAGGGTTGTCGGCATGTCCGACGTGCGTGCCAGCTACCTCACCGACGGGGCCGAGATCTATCGGCGCTCGTTCGCGACGATCCGCGCCGAAGCCGATCTCGCCGGGTTCCCCGCCGACGTCGAACGCGTGGTGGTCCGGATGATCCACGGCTGCGGGCAGGTCGACCTGGCCTGCGACATCGCCTACTCCCCCGGTGTGGTCGCCGCCGCCCGCGCCGCCTTGCGCGCGGGCAAGCCGATCCTGTGCGACGCGAACATGGTGGCCTCCGGCGTCACCCGCAAGCGGCTGCCCGCCGACAACCCGGTGCTGTGCAATCTCGCCGACCCGCGTGTCCCCGAGCGCGCCGCGAAGCTGGGCAACACCCGCTCGGTGGCCGCGCTCGACCTGCTGCGCGACCGGCTCGACGGGGCCGTCGTGGCCATCGGCAACGCCCCCACCGCGCTGTTCCACCTGCTCGACATGCTCGACGACGGCGCGCCGAAACCGGCGGCGATCATCGGCATCCCGGTCGGTTTCATCGGCGCCGCCGAATCCAAGCAGGCGCTCATCGACTTCGGCGGGGTGGAGTTCCTGACCGTGCGCGGCAGGCGCGGGGGCAGCGCCATCACCGCCTCGGCACTCAACGCGATCGCGAGCGAACAGGAATGAGCGAGATCAGCACCGGCAAACTCTGGGGTATCGGCCTGGGTCCCGGCGACCCGGAACTGGTGACGGTCAAGGCCGCCCGCGTCATCGGCGAAGCCGACGTGGTCGCCTTCCACTCCGCGCGCCACGGCCGCAGCATCTCCCGCGCCATCGCCGCGCCGTATCTGCGGCCCGGTCAGCTCGAGGAACACCTGGTCTACCCGGTGACCACCGAGACCACCGACCACCCCGGCGGCTACCAGGGCGCCATCGACGAGTTCTACGAGCAGGCCGCCGCCCGCCTGGCCGTCCACCTGGCCGCGGGCCGCAGCGTCGCGCTGCTGGCCGCCGGTGACCCGCTGTTCTACAGCTCCTACATGCATATGCACCGCCGCCTGGCCGACCGGTTCGAGGCCGAGATCGTCCCCGGCATCACCTCGGTCAGCGCCGCCTCGGCCGCCCTGGGCACGCCGCTGGTGGAGGGTGAGCAGGTGCTCACCGTGCTGCCCGGCACGATGCCCGTCGACGAGCTCACCGAGCGCCTGCGCCACACCGACGCGGCCGCGATCATGAAACTCGGGCGCACCTTTCCCGGTGTGCGCCAGGCACTCTCGGACTCCGGGCGGCTCGCCGACGCCTACTACGTGGAACGCGCCAGCAGCACGCGCGAACGCGTGCTCGCCGCGGCCGAGGTGGACGAGTCCGAGGTGCCGTACTTCGCGATCACGGTGGTGCCGGGCCCGGCCCCGACGCTACCCATCGCCACCCGGTCGGCCCCACACGCGCACTCCATCGGCGCCGTGACGACATCGTCCGCCACGGCACCCACCCACACCGACGCCGCGCCTACGTCGTCCGACCACACCGATGCTGCTCCCGCGCAGGCTGATCCGACCACCGCTCGTCCCGATACCGCGCCTGCGCGGGCCGGGGTCGGCGAGGTCGTCGTCGTGGGGCTCGGCCCCGGCGACACCGCGTGGACCACACCGCAGGTCACCGAAGCGCTCGCCGCCGCCACCGATCTGGTCGGCTACACCACCTACATCGATCGCGTCCCCGAGCGACCCGGTCAGCGCAGGCACGCCAGCGACAACAAGGTCGAATCCGAGCGCGCCGCCATGGCATTGGATCTGGCCAAGCGCGGTGCCAGGGTCGCGGTGGTGTCCTCGGGCGATCCCGGGGTGTTCGCCATGGCCGCGGCGGTGCTGGAGGTCTCGGCCGAGCCGCAGTTCAAGGATGTGCCGGTGCGGGTGCTGCCCGGACTCACCGCGGCCAATGCGGTCGCCAGCCGGGTCGGCGCGCCGCTGGGCCACGACTACGCGATGATCTCGCTGTCGGACCGGCTCAAGCCGTGGGACGTCGTCACGCAGCGCCTCGCGGCGGTGGCCGCGGCGGACATGGCGATCGCGATCTACAACCCGGCATCCTCGCAGCGACGGTGGCAGGTCGGCGCCATGCGCGACATCCTGCTCGCGCATCGGGCGCCGGAGACCCCGGTGGTGCTGGGCCGCGACGTGGGCGGGCCGACGGAGTCGGTGCGGGTGCTCACCCTGGGCGAACTCGACCCCGACGAGGTCGACATGCGTACCCTGCTGATCATCGGTGCGTCCACGACCACCGCGTTCGACACCCCCGAGGGCACCCGGGTGTTCACTTCCCGGAGGTACCAGGCGTAACGTTCCACTTAGGAATGTAGTTCGAAGGGAGACGACCGTTGACCGGCACCGCGACTCGACGCCGCCCGCTGAACTCCACCGCGGCCTCGCTACTGGGCTTTCTGCACGAGGGTCCGATGTCGGGCTGGGACCTGGCGACCCAGGCCCAGCAACGCATCGGCGACTTCTGGACCATCACCCAGAGCCAGGTGTATCGCGAGCTGTCCAGCATGGACACCGCGGGCCTGGTGACGAAGGGCGAACGCGGCGCGCGCGAACGCACGCCGTACCGGATCACCGAGGTGGGTCGCGAGGCCTTCGCCGAGTGGATCGCCCGCGACCCCGGCGCCGAGACCATCCGGGTGCCGCTGCTGCTCACACTGTCGTTCGGCGAACATCTCGATCCGGCGCACCGGGACCGGATCATCGCCGCCAACAAGGACATCCACCAGGATCGCCTGGACCGCTACCTCGACGAGGACCCCGCCGGGCTGGCCCCGAACCAGCGCGCCACCCTCGCCTTCGGCATCGCCTACGAGCGCGCGGTGCTGGAATGGTTCGACGGGCTGCCCACGATCTTCGCCGGCACGAAACCGCACTGACCTCAGGACACCGCGTGCGAGGCGGTGACGCGCAGCCAGTCGACCGCCTCGGCGACCTCGTCCACCACGACCGCTCCCGCGGGCAGGGCGGGCCGGTCGATCATGATCACCGGCAGCCCGGCCGTGCGGGCCGCGTCGATCTTGGCCGCGGTCTGCTCGCCGCCGCTGTTCTTGGTGACCAGTACGTCGATGCGGTGCCGCGACATCAGCACCAGCTCCTCGTCGAAGGTGAACGGTCCACGCGCCAGCAGCAATTCGTAGTGCGCGGGCAACGGTGCCTCGGGCGCGTCGATGGAGCGGATGACGAACCGGTGCCCGGCGCAGGCGGCGAACGCGCCGACGCCCTGGCGGCCGATGGTCAGCAGCACGTTGGCGTCGTAGGCGGTGAGCGCGGCGGCCGCGGCGGCCAGATCGGGCACCCGCGTCCACAGATCGCCGGGGCGCCGGGTCCATTCGGGCCTGCGCAGGTGCAGGGCCGGGATGCCGAGTTCACGCGCGGCGGTGGCCGCGTGCGCGCTCACCCGGGCGGCGAAGGGATGGGTCGCGTCCACGACGGCATCGATCGCGTTCTCGCGCAGCCAGGTTCGGAGGCCCTCGACACCACCGAACCCACCCACACGGACCGGACCGACGGGCAACCGAGGGTTGGCGACCCGCCCGGCGAGCGAGGACACGATGTCGAGTCCCTGCTCGCCGGACGCGATCCGGGCCAGCTCCCGGGCTTCGCCCGTGCCGCCGAGGATCAGGACCCTCAGGGCTGCCCGCCGAAGTAGGCCGAGCCCGCGTCGACCAGCGACGGGCCACCGGCGACGAGCAGACCGATCACGCCGCCGATGATGGCGCCCGGGATGATGGTGACGACGCCGATCGCGCCGAGCAGCGCACCGATGATCGCGCCGACCAGGGCGCCGGTGGACGCGCGCTGCAGTTCGGCCATGAACCACTGCTGCGAGCTGATGTCCTTGGCGGCGACCGTCTTCGGGGTCAGCGTCAGCCGGGTGCCGTCGGCGTCGACGGTGGCGGCGATCTCGGTGGCCGCGCCCTCGACGGTGCCCGACAGCGGCACCGTCGCGACGACCGCGCCCGCGGCGTCGGTCAGGGTGACGGCGGTGGCGTCGGCGGCCAGCGCGAAGGTGCCACCGGTGACGGTGGTCACGATCGAGGCGCCCGCGTCGACGATCTCGGCGCGGTAGCCGATGCCGCGGTCGGTGCCCTGCACGGCGGGGGCGGCCTGCTCCTGTACGGCGGGGGCCGGGGCGGCGGGTTCGGCGGCCACGGGAGCGGCGGCGATGCCGGTCGCGGCGACGGCCAGCAACGCGGGGGCGGCGAGCTTCGAATACTTCATGTCTCTCCCCATCACGGAAATCGAACCGGGAGGATTTCCCCGGAACGGCCACGACCCTACCCCCGAGGCACGCAACTCACACCTTCGGTTCGTAACTTTCACGGCCGCGAGACCCTGCGCGAACGGACCCGCCGTGATCTGCGTGTGATCTGCCCGTGATCGTCGCCGCGCGATCAACCAGCGGTTTTTGTGACAATCCACTGGGCGACCGGCAGGTGCGGGCGCCAGGCGGTGAACCCGCCGAGCGGTTCACCACGGTAGACCTGGAATTTGCGCAGCGCGCCGCCGTGGACGCCGGCCCAGTCCAGCAGCAGCGCTTCCGATTCCGCGGTGACCGCGTTGGCGACCAGCCGGCCGCCGGGGCGCAGGTGCTGCCAGCACCGGGTGAACAGGCCGTCCTGGGTGAGCCCGCCGCCGAGAAAGATCGCGTCCGGCGCCGGGAAATCGGTGTCGGCTATCTCCGAGCGCACTTCGCCGCGCACCATGATGCCCGGCACACCGAGCGCGTGCGCATTGCGCGTGATCTGTTCGCGGCGCGCGGGGAGCTGTTCGAAGGTGATCGCGCGACAGCGCGGATTCGTCCGGCACCATTCGATGGCGATACTGCCGGAACCGCCGCCGACATCCCAGAGCAGTTCCCCCGGCACGGGGGCCAGGGCGGTGACGGTCAGGGCGCGGACCTCGGCTTTGGTGAGCTGACCGTCGCCGGTGTAGGCGGCGTCGGCCAGGCCGGGCAGGCGGGTGTCACGGCGGTGGCCCGGATCGAGGACGGTTTCGACCGCGACGATATTGAGCGGGTCGCCCGGCGGATGGGCCCAGGTGGCGGCGGTACCGGCGCGCAGGGCCTCGCCCGGGCCGCCGAGCTGGTCGAGCACGGTCAGTGTCGAGCCGCCGAACCCGTTGTCGCGCAGCAACTCGGCGAGCCGGGCGGGGGTGTCGGCGTCCTCGCTGAGCACCAGCACGCGACGGCCGTCGGCCAGTTCGGGCACGACCGTGGGCAACGGACGGGCAACCACGCTCACCACCGGGATCTCGGCCAGCGGCCAGCCGAGCCGGGCGCAGGCCAGCGACGCCGAGGACGGCTGCGGGAAGACCCGCAGGGCAGCCGCGCCGAAGTGGCGGGCCAGGGTCACCCCGATGCCGTAGAACATGGGATCGCCGCTGGCCAGCACGCCGATCCGGCGGTCGCGGTGGCGGGCGAACAGGTCCGGCAGCGCGGGCAGCAGCGGCGAGGGCCACGGCACCCGTTCGGCCGGGCCCGGCGGGAGCAACCCCAATTGACGCGGTGAGCCGACAACGACCTCACAGCCGGTGATCGCGGCCCTGGCCGGTTCGCCCAGCCCGGTCCAGCCGTCGGCGCCGATCCCGGTCACCACGATCGGGTGGCCGGTCCAGGGCTCGGTCACCGCGGCGCCCGGCGCCAGAGGAACCGCGGCACCCACTTGATCACGAAGAACACCACGGCCAGGCTGCCGGGAACGGCCACCTGGGTGGCGCCCTTGCCCAGCGCGCGCACCACCGCGTCGGCGACCTGACCCGGGGTGCTCGCCAGGGGCGCGGGGTCCATACCGGTGGTCATCCGGCCGATGACGAAACCGGGCCGGGCGAGCAGCAGCTGCACACCGGTACCGTGCAGGGCGTCACCGAGACCACTGGCGAAGCCGTCCAGGCCCGCCTTGGCCGATCCGTAGACGTAGTTCGCCCGGCGCACACGCACCCCGGCGATCGACCCGAACACCACGATCTGCCCGCTGCCCTGGGCGCGCAGCAGGTTCGCCAGGGTGGTGAGCACGCTGACCTGGGCGACGTAGTCCGTGTGCACGACCGCGACGGCGTGGGCCGGGTCCTGTTCGGCGCGGGCCTGATCGCCCAGCACGCCGAAGGCCAGGACCGCGGTGGCGATGCCGTCGTGCTCGGCGGCGATCTTCTCCAGCAGCGGGGCGTGGGCGGCGGTGTCGTCGGCGTCGAATTCGACGGTGTGTACGGCGCTCGCGCCCGCGGCGCGCACCTGCTCGATCTCCTCGGTCAGCGCGTCGGCGCGGCGGGCCGCGAGGATCACCACGCGCCCGGGCGCGAGCCTGCGCGCGATCTCGACACCGATCTCACTGCGCCCGCCCAGAATCAGGACCGGACCGTCCGTCTGCTTTCCCATGCGCCCAGTCTGTCACCCGGTGCGCCGGGGTCCGCTACCTGTCATCCCGAGACCGCCCGGCGCGCTACGCCCCGCCGCGCGTTGCGTGCTCCCGCGCGGCGCCGCACGATCACCCGGTACTACCGTCGTTCCATGCCGACGACCACCGCCCAGCTCTCCCCCGCCGCGCTCGACTTCGTCACCGAGCGTCACCTGGCCACCCTGACCACCCTGCGCGCCGACGGCACTCCGCACGTGGTGGCGGTGGGCTTCACCTGGGACCCCGAGAGCGGGATCGCGCGGGTCATCACCGACGGCGCCTCGGTGAAGGCACGCAATGCCGCGCGCGGCGGGTACGCGGCGGTCAGCCAGGTCGAGGGCGCGCGATGGCTGACGCTGGAAGGGCCCGCGACGGTGCTGGACGCCCCGGAGGACGTCGCCGAGGCCGTGCGCCGCTACACCGCGCGCTACCGGGTGCCGCGGGAGAACCCGACGCGCGTGGTCGTGGCGATCCAGGTGCGCCGGGTACTCTCGTCGAGCACGCTGAAATAGGCCGCGGCCGAACGGTTCACAGTGCGGTGAGGCCGTGCGGGCGCTGGTTCATCGGCTCCACGCCGTCCTCGGTGACGACCACGATGTCCTCGATGCGCGCGCCCCAGCGGCCCCGGAAGTAGATGCCCGGTTCGATGCTGAAGGCCATGCCCGGCTCGAGCACCAGGTCGTTGCCCGCGACGATGTAGGGCTCCTCGTGCACCGACAGGCCGATGCCGTGGCCGGTGCGGTGCACGAAGGCGTCACCCAGGCCCGCTTCGGCGAGCACGGTGCGGGCGGCGGCGTCGATGGATTCCGCGGTCACGCCCGGCCGGACCGCGGCCACCGCGGCCGCCTGGGCCTGCTCGAGCAGCGCCACCTGGTCGGCGACCTGCTTGCCCGGGGTGCCGAGCACGTAGGTGCGCGTCGAGTCGGAGTAGTAGCCGGGCTCGACGGGGCCGCCGATATCGATGACGACCACATCGTCTTTCTCGATCGTGCGATCGGAGACCTCGTGGTGCGGGTCGGCGCCGTGCGGGCCGCTGCCCACGATGACGAAGGCGGCCTCGGTGTGCCCCTCCTCGATGATCGCGGCGGTGATGTCGGCGGCGACCTCGGCCTCGGTGCGGCCGGGCCGCAGGAATTCGCCCATCCGCGCGTGCACCCGGTCGATGGCGGCGCCCGCCCGGCGCAGGGCCTCGATCTCGGCCTCGTCCTTGATCATCCGCGACCGGCGCAGCACCGGGGTGGCCGAGGCGGGCAGCCCGGTGGTGGACTCGGCGAGCGGGATCAGGTGCAGCGCGGGCATGGCGTCGGCCACGGCGATGCGCGATCCGGCGTGCAGGGTCGAGTGCACCAGCTGATACGGATCGACACCGTCGACCCAGTCCAGCACCCGCAGGCCCAGTTCCCCGGCGGCGGAGCCCTCCAGCGAGGCCAGTTCGAGTTTCGGGATGACCACCGACGGCGTGGCCCCGTCGGAGGTGATGACCAGGCAGGTCAGCCGTTCGAAGGACTGGGCCCGGGAACCGATCAGATACTGCAGGTCGGGGCCCGGCGTGATGAGCAGGGCGTCCAGATGCGCCGCGCGCATCGATTCGACCGCCTGCTCCAGCCGCCTGCCGTAGACCTCCGCCGCGAACCTTGCCTCCGTGTGCGCGCTCATAGGACGCGACGTTACCCGCGCGAGGGCACCGCTCGCAGAATCGGTGACCGGATCGTGCCACGCGGTCCGGTCCGGGTCGCGACCGCACCCGCGCCCGTCGACGGGGCACAATCACCGGTGTGACCGTTGACGAGACCTCCCGCGGACCCCTGCTGATCCTCGACGGCGCCAGCCTCTGGTTCCGCGCCTACTACGCGATCCCCGACAAACTGCGTGCCGCCGACGGCCGCTCGGTGAACGCGCTGCGCGGCTTCACCGACATGGTCGCCTCGCTGATCACCAAGCACCGGCCCGGCAGACTCGTCGTCGGGCTGGACCTGGACTGGCGCCCGCCGTTCCGGGTGGAACTGGTGCCCTCCTACAAGGCGCACCGCCTCGACACCAGCGCAGCCGCGGCGCCCGGCGCCGAGGAAGTGCCCGACACGCTCACCCCGCAGGTCGAGATGATCCTGGAGGTCCTCGCGGCCGCGGGCATCGCGACCGGCGGCGCCGAAGGTCTCGAGGCCGACGACGTGCTGGGCACGCTGGCCAGCCGCGAGCGCACCGATCCGGTGATCGTGGTCAGCGGTGACCGCGATCTGCTCCAGCTGGTACGCGACGACCCGGCCCCGCCGGTGCGCGTGCTCTACGCGGGCCGCGGCCTGGCCAAGGCCGAACTGTTCGGGCCCGCGGAGGTGTCGGCGAAATACGGTGTGCCCGAACAGAACGCGGGCCCGGCCTACGCCGACATGGCCACCCTGCGCGGCGACGCCTCCGACGGCCTGCCCGGGGTGAGCGGGATCGGCGACAAGTCCGCCGCGCAGCTGATCTCGAAGTTCGGTTCCCTCGACGCGCTGCTCACCGCCGTCGACGACCCCGGCTCGGACCTGGCCAAGGGCGTGCGCGCGAAACTGGTCGCCGCCCAGGACTATCTGAAGGTCGCCGCCCCGGTGGTCCAGGTGGTGCGCGACGCGGAGGTGATCCTGTCGCGCCCCGACACCCTGCCCGCCGGACCCGTCGACCGTGACGCGCTGCTGGCCCTGGCCGGCGCCTACAACGCCGAGAGCCCGGTGGCCCGGCTGATCACCGCGCTCGAGCTCTGAACGGGACCGGGCCGCCCACGCGTGCGTGGACGGCCCGGAAAGCGCGGTGCGACAGCCTAGTTCGGGCGGCCGACCTCGTAGGTACCGTCGTCCTTGGTGATCTTCACGGTGACCTGCTTGGCCTCCCCGCTGACCTTCAGGTCGCAGGTGAAGGTCGCGTCGACCTCGACGGCCTGACCCGACGGGCACGACACATCGGTGACGTCGGCGATGTCGTAGGACTCCTTGAGCACGCGCGCGACACCGTCCTCGACGGCCGCGTTGTCGAGCTCGTCGGAGGACAGCAGCACCAGCAGCAGACCGATGACGGCGGCGACCACGAGGACACCGGCCACGATCAGGCCGATCAGCAGGCCCTTGCTCTTGCCACCGGACGGCGCCGGCTGCTGACCCCACTGCTGCTGCGGCGCGCCCTGCTGACCCCACTGCTGCTGGGGCTGCTGCCCCCACTGCTGCTGGGCGTTGGCGGCCTGGGCGTTCCAGTCCTGCGGCGGCGGCTGGGTCTGCCCCCACTGCTGCTGCGGGCCGGTCGGCTGCTGCGGCTGCTGCGGCTGACCCCACTGCTGCTGCGGCGCGGGCTGCTGCGGCTGCTGGCCCCACTGCTGCTGGGGCTGCTGGGCGTTCGGGTCACCCCAGTGCTGGGTGGGCTGCGCCTGCTGTGGCTGCTGCGGCGGCTGGGCCGCACCACCCCAATGCTGCGTGGGACCGGCGCCACCGGCCCCCTGCTGACCCCCCCAGTGCTGGGTGGGATCGTTGCTTCCCTCCCCTGGGCCGTTCGGTCCGTACGGGCCGCTCATCCACTCGCCTCCACTCGCATCGTTGTACATACGGTAGCCCCCCGCGCCAGGCCAGCCGCATTCGCACGACTCCGCCATCACGGTCGGTACGTCAGGAAATCAAATCACAGCCGTCCGGATCACGCGGCGTCCACCGCGACGACACCCCGCCGGACCGCGCGCACCGCCTTGGCCGCGGTGGCCGCGATCTCCGGGTCGTCGGCGGTGTTGTGGATCTGGTCGAGCAGGTCGATCACCTGCCTGCACCAGCGCACGAAATCGCCGGCCGAGAGTGGATTGCCCTGGTCGCCGCTGGCCAGCAACGCCTCGGCCAATGCGTCTCCGTGCGCCCACTTGTAGACGCCGGTGACGAAGCCCAGATCCGGCTCGCGCGTCGGCGGGAGCTTGTGGCGGGCCTCGTCGGCGCGCAGCTGGGTCCACACCGCGATGGTGGCGCCGACCGCCCGCCGGATCGGCTCGGTGGGTCCGGCGGCGGTCAGGTAGCCGTTCTCCGAACGGGACTCGTAGACCAGTGCCGACACCACCGCGGCCAGTTCGGCCGGGCCGAGTCCCCGCCACAGGCCCTGGCGCAGGCTCTCGGCGACCACGAGATCGCTCTCGGCGTAGATCCGGGCCAGGCGCCTGCCCTCGGTGGTCACCTCGCCGTGCGCCACGAATCCGCGTTCCTCGAGCAGGCCGACGATCCGGTCGAAGGTGCGCGCGAGCGAATTCGTCGTCGCGGCAACCTTCTGGCGCATCGTCTCGGTCTCCCTGGCGAGCCTGCTGTAGCGCTCGCCGATGCGGCTGAGCTGCTCGCGGTCGGGCTTGCTGTGCGCGGGATGCGAGCGCAGGCTGCGCCGCAGGGTGGACAGTTCGCGGTCCTCGCCGCCGCGGGTGTGGTCGTTGCGCCTGCGCCTGCCCGGTGCGGAGATGCCGGTGCTGCGCAGCGCCGAGGCCAGATCGCGGCGGATGCGCGCGGTGCGGTGGTCGACCCGGCGCGGCAGGCGCATGTGCCCGAGCGCTTCGGCCGGGACGGGGAAGTCCGCGGCCGACACCCGCCCGGCCCAGTGGTCCTCGGTGAGCACCAGCGGCCGCGGGTCGCCGGGGGTCTGATCCGGTTCCAGGATCACCGCCAGCCCGGCCCGCTTGCCGGAGGGGATGGCCACCACGTCACCGCGGCGCAGCTCGATGAGTGCCTTCACCGCGGCGCCGCGCCGGTCGGCCCGGCCCTGCTGCTGGATCTCGCGTTCGCGCTGCTTGATCCGCTCGCGCAGCGACAGGTACTCCATGAACCCGCCGTCGACCCCGCCGAGCTGGCTCTCCAGTTTGCGCAGCGCGCCCTGATTGCGCTCGATGCCGCGGACCAGGCCGACGACGGACCGGTCGGCCTGGAACTGGGCGAAGGACCGCTCCAGCAGGGCGCGGGCCTCCTGGGCGCCCATCCGGTCGATGAGGTTGATCGACATGTTGTAGCCGGGCCGGAACGAGCTGCGCAGCGGATAGGTGCGGGTGGAGGCCAGACCGGCGACCGCGCTGGTGTCGACCTCGGGCTGCCACAGCACCACCGCGTGCCCCTCGACATCGATGCCGCGCCTGCCCGCGCGCCCGGTGAGCTGGGTGTACTCGCCCGGGGTGAGCTCGGCGTGCGATTCCCCGTTGAACTTCACCAGCCGCTCGAGCACCACGGTGCGCGCGGGCATGTTGATGCCCAGCGCGAGCGTCTCGGTGGCGAACACCGCGCGCACCAGACCCTGCACGAACAGTTCCTCGACGGTGTGCCGGAAGGCGGGCAGCATGCCGGCGTGGTGGGCGGCCAGTCCGCGGTGCAGCGCCTCGCGCCACTCCCAGTAACCGAGCACCTCGAGGTCGCCCTTGGGCAGGTCGCCGGTGTGCTTCTCGATGATCGCGTCGACGCGCTCGGCGTCGCCGGGCCTGCTCAGGTCCAGCCGGGCGCGCAGGCACTGGGCCAGCGCGCCGTCGCAGCCCGCGCGGCTGAAGATGAAGGTGATCGCGGGCAGCAGCCCTTCCTCGTCGAGCCGGGCCAGCACCTCCGGGCGCGGCAGCGGCCGGAAACCACCCCGGCCCCCACGCCCGCGCGGCCCACCGTAGCCCTGCATCCGGTCGGCGGCCTCGCGCTGCTTGATGAAGCGCACCAGGTCCTCGTCGACGAGGACCTTCTGATCGCTGGACTTGGTGTCGAACAGGTCGAACATGCGCCGCCCGACCATGACGTGCTGCCACAGCGGCACCGGCCGGGTCTCGTCGACCACCACGGCGGTGTCACCGCGCACGGTCTCCATCCAGGCGCCGAACTCCTCGGCATTGGACACCGTCGCCGACAGGCTGACCAGCCGCACGTCCGGCGGCAGGTGCAGGATCACTTCCTCCCACACCGCGCCGCGGAACCGGTCGGCCAGGTAGTGCACCTCGTCCATGACGACATAGGACAGCCCGTGCAGCGCGTCGGAGGACGCGTAGAGCATGTTGCGCAGCACCTCGGTGGTCATCACGACCACCGGGGCGTCGGGGTTGATCGACTGGTCGCCGGTGAGCAGGCCGACGCTGTCGCGGCCGTGGCGGGCGGTCAGATCGGCGAACTTCTGGTTCGACAGCGCCTTGATCGGGGTGGTGTAGAAGCATTTGCCGCCGGTGGCCAGCGCCATGTGCACCGCGAACTCGCCGACGATGGTCTTGCCCGCACCGGTCGGGGCGCAGACGAGCACACTGTGCCCGTCTTCCAGCGCCGCGCACGCGGTCCGCTGGAACGGGTCCAGTTCGAAGGAGATTTCGCTGGCGAACAGCGCCAACTCGTTGGCCCGCGCGGGAGAATCGGTCACCCGTCAGAGCGTATCGGAGTAGTCCGACACCGGGCGCGGGGTTTTCTGCGGGTCGTCCACCGACTGCGCGGGCGCCACGGGGTCGGGGGTGCCCAGCGGCGAGGCCTCCTCGTCGGAGAGGGTGCCCCACTCCTCGCTGCCCGCCCGGCGGGCCCGGCGCGCGTCGTTGATCCGGGCGAACTGCACCGCGAACTCGAACAGCACGGTCAGCGCGATCGCCAGCGCCAGCATGGAGAACGGGTCCTGGGGGGTGACGATCGCCGCGAAGACGAACATGCCGAAGATGATGCCGCGCCGCCACGCCTTGAGCTTGGTGTAGGGCAGCACGCCGACCAGGTTGAGCCCGATGACCACCAGCGGTGTCTCGAAGCTGACGCCGAAGATGATCAGCAGCTGGATGATCAGCCCGAAGTACTCGCTACCGCTCAGGGCGGTGATCTGGACGTTGTCACCGATGGTCAGCAGGAACGACAGGGCGTGCGAGACGACCAGGTAGGCCAGCACCGCGCCGGCGGCGAACAGCACCGTGCCCGAGAGCACGAAGCCCACCGCGTACTTGCGTTCCTTGGCGTGCAGGCCCGGGGTGATGAACGCCCACAGCTGATACAGCCAGAACGGTGCCGCGAGCACCACACCGGCGGTGAAGCCCACCTTCAACCGCAGCATGAACTGCTCGAACGGCGCGGTGGCCAGCAGGCGGCAGGCGCCGTCGGGGCTCAGGCTCGCGCGCGCCGATTCCGGCAGCGCGCAGTACGGGCCGCGCAGGATCTCGCCCAGGCTCTCGATGCCGAGGAAGGAGTGCGCGTACCAGAAGAACCCGATCAGGGTGGTGACCGCGATGGCGGCCAGGGCCAGCAACAGCCGGGTGCGCAGTTCCTGCAGGTGCTCGACCAACGACATGGTGCCGTCGGGATTCGTCCTGCGCTTGCTGCGCCGGGGATCGAACGGAATGCGCATGGTGGGTGGTGGCCTCTAACCCTCGACGTCGGGATGCTCGCGAAACAGCACTCAACCCCGGAGCGGTCGGTGCCACCCCGGGGAGAACGCCGAGGTCAGAGCGTCTTGTGGCCCTGCTGCTGGTCGACGATCGGTGCCTGTGCCTGCGGCGCCGACGCGGGCAGCTGCTGCGGCGCGGCCGGGGTGGCGGCCTGCGGGGCCGGGGTGGTCGACTCCGACTGCATCTGCCCGACCTCGCTCTTGAAGATGCGCAGCGAGCGGCCCAGGCCCCGCGCCGCGTCCGGAAGCCGCTTCGCGCCGAAGAGCAGGACGAACAGCAACGCGATGATCAGCAGGTGCGTCCAGCTGAACGTTCCCATTATCAGTTACCTCCAAAGACTGTGGTGAGTACCGATGCTACCCGCGTCGCGTGAGGGGCGGCCGCCTGGCCGCAGCGATGTTCGCCACGAGTTCAACCGCGGGCGTCCGCGACGGCCCCGGTCAGCTCGGCCAGCAGACGGGTCCCACCGAAGCGCCGGGCGTCGCCGGATTCGGCCACCCGGATCAGCTCGGTGAGCCGCCGGTTCACCGGGGTCGGCCTGCCGACCATCTCGCCGAGCCGCACGATTTCCCCACACAGCCATGCGATTTCGGTACGCCTGCCCAGGGCGAGGTCGTCGGCCATGGACGAGCGGGCCAGGGGGTCGATGGCCAGCACACGGCCGAAGACCCGGCGGAAGATCGGGTCGGGCACGCGCAGCAGATGCACCATCACCTCTGGCGGCACCGGGGTCAGCCGGGCGGGCCGAATTCGCGCGGTGTTCATCACCGCGAGCGCTTCGGACTGGGCCAGCGCCAGGCAGCGCCGGTAGTCGCGCTCGCCGAGTTCCTCGCGCAGTGGCTTGCCCGACAGCGCGTTGATCGGGTTGTTGAGATTGAGCAGCAGCTTGGCCCACTGCACCGGGCGCAGGTCGCGGTAGCGGCGCAGCGGCACGCCCGCGGCACGGAACTGGTCGGCGAACCGGTCGACCACCGGGTCGTCCTGGATGGCGACGATGCCGTCGCTGGCGCGGTGGAACCGGCCCTGGTCGCGGTGGACCACGTTGAACATGACCATGCCCGCCATCACCAGGCTGGTGGGCAGGATCTCGCGGATGAGGGTGTCGTTGCCGATGCCGTTCTGCAGGCTCACCACCGGGGTGCCGGGGCGCAGCCGCCCGGCGACCGTGCGCACCGCGGCGGCGGTGGCCGCGGATTTCACGGTGACCAGCACCAGGTCGGCCTTCTCCGGCTCGTCGGGGGCCAGCGCCAGCCCGAAGCGGTCCGGAGCGACCTCGGTGCTGCCGCCGTCGAGGTCGGTCAGGCGCAGCCCGTGTTCGGCGATGTCGTCGAGCACGCGCTGACGGCCGACGAAGATCACTTCCATGCCCGCGGCGGCCAGGTGACCGCCGATGTAGACCCCGACGCTGCCCGCGCCGAGGACGAGTACTCGCTGGTTCACGCCGGTTCGGTCTCCCCGGACAATCCCGCGGCCGCGTAGGCGGCCAGGGCGGCGTCGGCGCGCTCGCGCACCGCCGCGACCAGCTCCGGTGGACCGAGTACCCGCACGCCGGTCCCGAAGCCCAGGAGTAATCGCGCCATCCAGTCGGCCGAGGCGAAGCGCATGCCCGCCTCGATGCTGCCGTCGGGGCGCGACTCGATGCGGTGCATCGGGTACTGGTCGAGGACCCAGGCGTAGTCGGCGCGGATGCGCAGGCGGGCCAGCGGCACGTCGGGGTCGTCCTGGAACAGGTCAAGGGCGGCCGCGTCGGCGGCGGCGTGGCTGGGCGGGCGGGCGGGTTCGTCGAGTTCGGTGGCGTCCTCGATGCGGTCGAAGCGGAACAGCCGCACGCCCTCGGCCTGCCTGCACCAGGCCTGCAGATAGCTGTTGTTGTCGACGAGCACCACCCGGATCGGGTCGACGAGGCGTTCGGAGACCTCGTCGCGGCTGGCCGAGTAGTAGACCAGCCGCAGTGCGTGTCCGTCGGCGAGGGCGGAGCGCACGGTCGCCACCACCGGCTCTTCGATCGGGGCGGCGGCCGGTTTGCCCGCCACCGCGGCGTCGCTGCTGGCGATGGCCGATTCGATCTTGGCGATGGCGGCGTGCGCGGCGGTCGGGTCGACCATGCCCGGCATCTCCACGATCGAGCGCAGCGCGACCAGCAGCGCGGTGGCCTCGGTGGAGGTGAGCCGCAGCGGGCGTTCGATGCCCGCGGAGAAGGTGACCTCGATGCTCTCCTCGGAGAACGACAGGTCGATCAGGTCGCCGGGCCCGTAGCCGGGCAGCCCGCACATCCACAGCTGGTTGAGGTCGCTCATCAGCTGTTTGGTGGTCACGCCGAGTTCGGCGGCGGCCTCGGCCGCGCTGATCCCCGGGTGCGCCAGCAGGTAGGGCACCATGTTCAGCAGGCGTGAAAGGCGTAGGGACAGGCGCGAACTCACGACGTCACCTCCGTGTGGTCGAGTACCGACCGTAGCCGGTTCATCACGTCGGCGCGCAGTTCCGGCGGTTCCAGTACCAGAACGTCGGGGCCGAGGCCGGTGATCAGCCGGGCGACCCAGTCGCGCGAGCGCACCGGAACCTCGAGCACCGTGCCTGGGCGGCCGCCCAGGTCGCGGGTCTCGCGTTCGGTGCCGATGCGGCGCAGTTCGCGGCCGCGCCCCTTGGCGACCCACACGGTCGCGGTCCCGGTGACGGGCGCGTCCCCGGTGACCCGGTCGACGATCGCGCGCAGATCGGTGTGTTCGGGTTTGCGCACGACATTGTCCGGACCGTAGGGCGTCACCTCGCCGCCGATGCGGGAGAGCCGGAAGGTGCGCACCGCGTCGCGTTCGCGGTCGTGGCCGACCAGGTACCAGCGCCCGTGCCGGGTCACCACGCCCCACGGCTCGACATCGCGGGTGACGAACGGATCGGTGACGGCGCTGTGGTGCCCGAAGCGCACGGCCCGCCCGGCGTCGATCGCGGCGAGCAGTGCGCGCAGCACCGGTTCCGAGCCGCGGGTGCGCGCGGGCACCGCGGGCACCGAGACGCCGACATTGTCGGTCTCCACGGTGACCCCGGCCGCGCGCAGCTTGAGCAGCGCGCCCTCGGCCGCGCCTGCCAGCTCGGGCGAGGCCCACATCTGCACGGCGACGGCGACCGCGGCGGCCTCCTCGCTGGACAGGTCGATGTCGGGCAGCTCGTAGGCGTCCCGGTTGATCCGGTACCCCTCGAGCGTCGAGAACCGCCCGACCGGACCGACTTCCAGCGGAATGCCCAGGTCGCGCAGTTCGTTCTTGTCGCGCTCGAACATCCGGCTGAACGCCTCGTCGGTCGCGGAGTCCTCGTAACCGGCCACGCTGGCGCGGATGCGCTCCGCGCTCAGGAACTGCCGGGTCGACAGCAGCGCGATGACCAGATTCATCAGCCGCTCGACCTTGGATATCGCCACGCGATAGAGGGTAATGGTCGGGCCCGCGCGGCGGCGCGTCGGCGCACAGTTGTGCACCGGCGCCGCCGCGGCTCAGCGCAGAAAGCGCGCGATCGCGTCGGCCACGCAGGCCGGGCGCTCGGCGCCGTCGAGTTCGACGGTCACCCGCCGGTGCGCCTGGACGCCGCCGGGCACGTCGGTGACCTCGGTCAGGGTGAGCCGCCCGCGGATCCGCGAGCCGACCGGGACCGGGGTGAGGAACCGCACCCGGTCCAGGCCGTAGTTGATCGCCGCGCTCGCCGCGCTGACGGTCATGATCTGCTGGGTGATCGGCACGATCAGCGACAGCGTGAGGAATCCGTGCGCGATGGTGGTGCCGTACGGGCCCGCGGCGGCCCGCTCGGGGTCGACGTGGATCCACTGGTGGTCGCCGGTGGCCTCGGCGAAGCGGTCGATCCGGTCCTGGTCGATCGTGATCCAGTCGCTGGGCCCGAGTTCGGTGCCCGCGGCGGCGCGCAGGGCGTCGAAATCGGCGAAGTCCGTGGTCATTCCGTTCCTCCGAAACGTCGGCGCAGAGCGCGCTTGAGAACTTTGTGGGTGGGGCCGAGCGGCAGCTCGGTGACGAATTCGACGCGGCGCGGGTACTTGTACCGGGCGACCTGCCGCCTGCCGAACTCGATCACCTCCTGCCCGGTGAGGTCACCGTCGGGCACGACGACCGCCACGATCTCCTCACCGTAGTGTTCGTCGGGCACCCCGATCACCGCGACCTGCGCGATCCGGGGATGCCGCAGCAGCGCGGCCTCCACCTCGGTCGGATAGACGTTGAAGCCGCCGCGCAGGATCATCTCCTTGATCCGGTCGACGATCCGGATGCGGCCGGTCGCGTCGCGGGTGCCCAGGTCGCCGGTGCGGAACCAGCCGTCCACGACGGCCGCGGCGGTCGCCTCCGGCCTGCCGGTGTAGCCGCTGAACACGTTGTGCCCGCGCACCACCACCTCACCGGTCTCCCCCACCGGCAGCAGCACGATCCGGTCGGCGATCGCGGGATCGGCGATCTCCACGTCGACGCCCCACACCGGGTGCCCGACGGTGCCGGGTTCGGTGCCGTGGATCGGCTGGTTGACCGCCGCGGTCGGCGAGGTCTCCGACAGGCCGTAGCCCTCGAGCACCTGCGCGCCGAAGACCCGCTCGAAGTCGGTCAGCACGCTGACGGGCAGGGCGGCGCCACCGCTGATACACAACCGCAGCGGTGGCAGCTCCGGCATGTCTCCCGCCGCGCCCAGCAGCGCCGAGTACATGGTCGGCACGCCGTGGAACAGGGTGACCCGCTCAGCGGCCATCAGCGTGATGGCCGCGGCGGCGTCGAATCTCGGCTGCAAGACGAGGGTGGCGCCGATGCGCCAGTGCGAGTTCATCGAGACGGTCTGCCCGAAGACGTGGAACAGCGGCAGCGCGCCGAGGGCGATGTCGTCGCGGTGGATCTCGTTGGCGTCGAAGGTGTTCACCGTCGCGCACATCACCATGTTGAGGTGGCTGAGTTCGGCGCCCTTGGGGGTGCCGGTGGTCCCGCTGGTGTAGAACACGACCGCGGTGTCGAGCGGGCTGCGCGAGACGAACGCCGCGATGGCCTCGCCGGTGAGCTCCGTGGGAGCCACGAGGTCGATGCCCGCCGCCTCGGCCGCGGCGGCGCCGGTCTCGGCCACCATCGGATGACAGATCAGCAGCGTCGCCCCGCTGTCGCGCAGCACGTACTCCATCTCGGGCGCGGTGAGCAGCAGGTGCACCGGGACCACGGTCGCGCCCGCGGCGAGGACGGCGAAGTAGGCGCGGGGGAAGTCGGCGGTGTTCGGGCACAGCAGCGCCACCCGGTCACCGGGGCGGACCCCGCGCGCGATGAGGGCACCGGCCTGTTCGCGCGCCTGCCGCCACAGGTCGGCGAAGGTGATCCGCTGCTCGCCTTCGATCAGCGCGAGGTGGTCGGGGCGACGGCGGGCGGGTTCGGCGAGGATGCTCGCCAGGGAGAGGGTGGCGTTCACAGGCATTCCTTGTGTCAGGGGCGCTCGAGGTGCACGGCCGAGCCCTGGCCGACGCCCACGCACAGGGTGACCACGGCGTGCCGCGCGTCGCGCTCGGCGAGTTCGCGGGCGGCGGTGAGGGCCAGGCGTGCACCGCTGGCCCCGAGGGGGTGGCCCAGGGCGATCGCGCCGCCGTTGGGGTTGACGTGCTCGGCGTCGTCGGGCAGTCCCAGCCCGCGCAGCACGGCCAGGGACTGGGCGGCGAAGGCCTCGTTGAGTTCGATGACGTCGATGTCACCGATCGCCAGACCGGTTCGCGCGAGCAGTTTTTCGACGGCGGGCACCGGGCCGATCCCCATGGTCCGCGGCGGCACACCCGCGGCGGCCACCGCGCCGACCCGCGCCAAGGGGGTCAGCCCGTAGCGGCGCACCGCGTCCTCGGAAGCCAGCAGCAGTGCGGCGGCGCCGTCGTTGACGCCCGAGGAGTTCCCCGCGGTGATCGACCCGCCCGCCACCACCGGGCGCAGGGCGGCGAGCGCGTCGAGGCTGGTCTCGCGGGGATGTTCGTCCCGGTCGACCAGCACCGGTTCGGCCCGGCGCCGCGGCACCGGCACCGGCGTGATCTCCCCGGCCAGGCGGCCACGGGCCACCGCCGCCGCCGCGCGCTGCTGGGAGCGCAGCGCGAACGCGTCCTGGTCGGCGCGCGCGATGCCGTGGTCGTCGGCGACGTGCTGAGCCGTCTCGGGCATCGAGTCCGTGCCGTAGCGCTCCCGCATCCGCGGGTTCACCAGCCGCCACCCGATGGTGGTGTCGGCCAGCTGGGCCGAACGGTCCCACGGCGCACCGGTTTTCGCCATGACATACGGCGCTCGCGTCATCGACTCGACGCCACCGGCGATCACCAGATCGGCGTCCCCGGCCCGGATCGCACGCGCCGCGGAGGCCACGGCGTCCAGGCCCGACGCGCACAGCCGGTTGACGGTCACCCCCGGCACCGTCACCGGCAGCCCGGCCAGCAGCGCCGCCATCCGGGCGACATTGCGGTTGTCCTCCCCGGCCTGATTGGCACAGCCCAGCACCACATCGTCCACGGCGCCGAAGTCCACCGCGGGCAGCCGCTCGACGAGCGCGCGGATCGTGTGCGCGGCCAGGTCGTCGGGGCGCACCTCGGCCAGCGCGCCGCCGTAGCGGCCGAACGGCGTGCGGAGGCCGTCGACCAGGTACGCCACGCCGGTCACAGGCCCATGTCCTTGGCGATGATCATCTTCATCACCTCGCTGGTGCCGCCGTAGATGCGGTTGACGCGGTTGTCGGCGTAGAGCCGGGCGACCGGGTACTCGGTGATGTAGCCGTAGCCGCCGTGCAGTTGCAGGCAGCGGTCGATCACGCGCGAGGCCACCTCGGTGCAGAACAGTTTCGCCGACGCGGCGTCGGCGGGGGTGAGTTCGCCGCGGTCGAGGGCCTCGAGCGCGCGGTCGACCACGGCCTCGGCGGCGTCGACCTCGGCCCGGCAGGCGGCCAGTTCGAACTTGGTGTTCTGGAACTGCGCCACCGGCTGACCGAAAACGGTGCGGCCCCGGGTGTATTCGAGGGCGAACCGGATCGCGGCCCTCGCCTGGGCGTAGGCGCCGACGGCGATGGAGAGCCGTTCCTGCGGCAGGTTCTGGCCCAGGTAGCGGAAGCCCTGGTCGGCCTCGCCGAGCAGATCGGCCACCGGCACCCGCACCTCGGTGAACGAGAGTTCGGCGGTGTCGGAGACCTTCAGGCCCAGCTTGTCGAGCTTGCGGCCGACGGTGTAGCCCGGGGAGCTGGTGTCGACCACGAACAGGGAGATCCCGTGGCGGCGGTCGGTCTCGGTCGGCGGGGCGGTGCGCGCGCAGACGATCACCCGGTCGGCGTGCACGCCGCCGGTGATGAACGTCTTGGCGCCGTTGAGCACGTAGTGAGTACCGTCCTCGGACAGCTGCGCGGTGGTGCGCATCCCGGCCAGATCCGAGCCGGTGCCCGGTTCGGTCATGGCGATGGCGAACATGATCTCGCCGGTGACGAAGCCCGGCAGCCAGCGCTGCTTCTGTTCCTCGCTCGCGAGGTTCTTCAGGTAGGGCAGGCACAGCCCCACGTGCACGCTCGACCCACCGAAAGACACTCCGGCCCTGGCGGTCTCCTCGATGAGGATCGCCTGGAACTTGAACGAGTCGACCCCGGCGCCGCCGTACTCCTCGGGCACCTCGATACCGAACACCCCCAGCTCGGCCAGCGAGCGGTAGAAGGTGCGCGGGACGATGCCCGCCTCGTACCACTGGTCGTACACCGGCACGACCTGCGATTCGACGAAGGCCCGCACGGTCTTGCGGAACGCCTCGTGCTCATCGGTGAAAACTGTGCGCTGCATGCTGATCTCCTGCGATCTAGAGACGGCGTCCGCCGTCGACGTACACGGTCTGGCCGGTGACGAACCCCGCGTCGTCCGAGGCCAGGAACGCGACCACGTTCGCGATGTCCTCGGGCGTACCGACCCGCCGCAGCGGGGTGATCGCGGCGGTCTTGGACTGGAGTTCCTCGGCACTCACGCCGATCCGGGCGGCGGTGGCCGCGGTCATCTCGGTGGCGATGAACCCGGGCGCGACCGCGTTCACGCGGATGCCGAACGGGCCCAGTTCCATGGCCAGCGTGCGGGTCATGCCCTGGATGCCCGCCTTGGCGGCGGCGTAGTTGGCCTGTCCGCGATTGCCCAGCGCCGACACACTCGAGGTGTTGACGATGGCGCCGCCGCCGTGCTCGACCATGTGCTGCTGGGCGGCCTTGCTGCACAGGAACGCTCCGCGCAGGTGCACGGCCATGACGGTGTCCCAGTCCTCGACCGACATCTTGAACAGCAGGTTGTCGCGCAGCACGCCGGCGTTGTTCACCAGCACGTCCAGCGTGCCGAGATCGGCGACCGTGCGGGCCACCGCGTCGGCGACCGAGGTCTCGTCGGCGACATCGCAGCCGACGCCGATCGCGGTGCCGCCCGCGGCATTGATCTTCCCGGCGGTGAGCACGGCCGCGTCGGCGTCGAGGTCGACGACGGCGACGGCACAGCCGTCGGCGGCCAGCCGGGCCGCGGTCGCGGCGCCGATGCCGCGGGCGGCGCCGGTGACGAAGGCGGTTCTACGGGTCATTGTTCGTACTCCTGGGGTCAGACGATGGCGTTCACGCCGGTCAGGGCGCGGCCGATGAGCAGTTTCTGGATCTGGGTGGTGCCCTCGTAGAGGGTCAGCACGCGCGCGTCGCGCAGGTACTTGGCGACGGGGTACTCGTCGATGTAGCCGTAGCCACCGAACACCTGGATCGCGTTGTTGGCAGCCTTGACCGCCGTCTCGGAGGCGAACAGCTTGGCCATCGAGGCCGCGGTGCCGAACGGCTCGCCCCGGTCGACCAGATCGGCGGCGCGCCAGGCCAGCAGCCGCGCCGCCTCGGTCTCCACCGCGATGTCGGCGAGCAGCTCCTGCACCAGCTGATAGCCGGCGATGGGCTTGCCGAACTGCTCGCGCTCCCCCGCGTAGCGCACCGCGGCCTCGAGACACGCCCGCGCCACCCCGACACACCCGGCCGCGACGCCCATCCGGCCCTTGTCCAGGGCGGCCATGGCGATCCGGAACCCCTCGCCCTGCGCACCGAGTCGCAGCGCGTCCGGCACCCGCACCTTGTCGAGGACGAGTTCGGCGGTCGCCTGGCCGCGCAGGCCGAGCTTGCCCTTGATCTCGGTGCGGCCGAAGCCGGGCGCGTCGGTCGGGACGAGGAAGGCGGTCACGCCCTTGGGCCCCGGCCCGCCGGTGCGCGCGAACACCAGCGCGACATCGGCCCAGGTGCCGTTGGTGATGAAGATCTTGGTGCCGTCGATGACCCAGTCGTCGCCGTCGCGGGTGGCGCGGGTGATCAGGTTCGCGGCGTCGGAGCCGGTGCCCGGCTCGGTGAGCGCGAAGCAACCCAGCTGCTCGCCCGCGCACAGCGGCGGCAGGTAGTGGCGCTTCTGTTCCTCGGTCCCGTAGGCGGCGATCGACTTGCCGACCAGCCCCAGCGACACCGACACGATCCCGCGCACCGCGCTGTCACCCCGCCCGAGTTCCTCGAGCAGCACGCAGTAGGCCAGCGCGTCACCGCCGGAGCCGCCGTACTCCTCGTCGATCCCGATCCCGAGGAAGCCCAGCGCGCCGAGCTTGCCGACGATCGCCGGATCGACCGATTCGGCCCGGTCCCACTCGGTGGCGTACGGGACGACCTCCTTGTCCACCCAGGTGCGGGCGAGTTCGCGCAGATCGTGGTGGGCGGGGCTGAGTGCGAGATCCATCGGGGACGACTCCTGAACCGAACAGTGTTAGTTTTAACGGTGGCACCGTAACCTAACGCCGTTCGGTTATGCAAGAGCCCGGTCGGCGATCGGTGATAGCGTTCCGACCCGACCCCGGAGCAGACAAGGAGTGGCGCATGGCGAGGCCGCGCGTACCGCTGTTGAGCCGTGAACGCATCCGCGACACCGCCCTGACCCTGATCGACCGCGACGGCCTCGCCGAGGTCTCCATGCGCAAGCTCGCCGCCGAACTGGGCGTGCAGGCCGCCTCGCTCTACGGCCACTACCCGAACAAGGACGACCTGTTCGACGACATCGCGACGGGCATCATGAGCCACGTCGACACCTCGGCCTTCGACACCCTGCCCTGGCACGACGCCCTGGCCGCCTGGGCGCGCAGCTACCGCTCGGCGCTGGTCGCGCACCCGAATTTCGTGCCGTACCTCGCCGCGGGCCCCGGCAGGCGCGCGGAGAACCTGCGCGCGGCCGACGCGGTACACGGCGGCCTGGTCGGCGCGGGCTGGCCGCCGCGCTACGCGACCATGATCGGCGCGGCCACCCGCTACCTGGTGATGGGCTCGACGGTCGGCTCGTTCGCGGGCGGATTCGCCGACGACGTGCAGGTCTACCGGGACCGCTACCCGCACCTCAATCAGGCGCACCTGCTGCGCGCGATCGCCGACGAGATCGACGACGACAGCTTCGAGCTGGCGCTCACCTCGTTCGTCGCCGGACTGCGCGGCACCTACGCGAGCGTGGCCGTCACCGGCTGACGGGCGGGTCCGGACACACGACGGGACCGGTGGCGCCTACGCATCGCTCCCTTGCGCCACCGGTCCCGTCGACATCCCCCCGTCTCGGGGGTTCGCCTACATCGAGGCGATCAGCCGGTCGACCCGCTCGTCGACCGACCGGAACGGATCCTTGCACAACACCGTGCGTTGCGCTTGATCGTTCAACTTCAGATGCACCCAGTCGACCGTGAAGTCCCGGCCCGCTTCCTGGGCGGCGGTGATGAAATCACCGCGCAGCTTGGCCCGGGTGGTCTGCGGCGGGGTCTCCACCGCGGCGTCGACGGCCTCGTCCTCGGTGATCCGCTTGGCCAGGCCCTTGCGCTGCAGCAGGTCGAACACGCCACGACCACGCTTGATGTCGTGGTAGGCCAGGTCCAGCTGGGCGATCTTGGGATCGGACAGCTCCATGCTGTAGCGGTCCTGGTAGCGCTGGAACAGCTTGCGCTTGATCACCCAGTCGATCTCGGTGTCGACCTTGGCGAAGTCCTGCGCCTCGACCGCGTCGAGGGTGCGGCCCCACAGGTCCACCACCGCGTCGACCTGCGGATCGCGGTCGCGATTGCGCAGGTGCTCGACGGCGCGGGCGTAGTACTCGCGCTGGATCTCGAGCGCGCTGGCCTGCCGGCCACCGGCCAGCCGGACCGGACGACGGCCGGTCAGATCGTGGCTCACCTCGCGGATCGCCCGGATCGGATTGTCGAGGGCGAAGTCGCGGAACGAGACGCCCGCCTCGATCATCTCCAGCACCAGCGAGGCGGTGCCCACCTTGAGCATCGTCGTCGGCTCGGCCATGTTGGAGTCGCCCACGATCACGTGCAGGCGCCGGTACTTCTCGGCGTCGGCGTGCGGCTCGTCGCGGGTGTTGATGATCGGGCGCGACCGGGTGGTCGCCGAGGAGACGCCCTCCCAGATGTGCTCGGCCCGCTGCGAGAGGCAGAAGGTGGCCGCCTTGGGCGTCTGCAACACCTTGCCCGCACCGCAGATGAGCTGGCGGGTGACCAGGAACGGGAGCAACACGTCCGAGATCCGGGAGAACTCGCCGGCGCGCACCACGAGGAAGTTCTCGTGGCAGCCGTAGGAGTTGCCCGCGGAGTCGGTGTTGTTCTTGAACAGGTAGATGTCGCCGCCGATGCCTTCTTCGGCGAGACGCTGTTCGGCGTCTATGAGCAGGTCCTCCAGGACCCGCTCACCGGCCCGGTCGTGGGTGACCAGCTGCACCAGGCTGTCGCATTCCGCGGTCGCGTACTCCGGGTGTGATCCGACGTCGAGGTACAACCTGGCACCGTTGCGAAGGAAGACATTAGAGCTACGGCCCCAGGACAC
The DNA here is from genome assembly GCF_042266925.1 of Nocardia sp. NPDC056064. Lineage (NCBI taxonomy): Bacteria > Bacillati > Actinomycetota > Actinomycetes > Mycobacteriales > Nocardiaceae > Nocardia > Nocardia sp. NPDC056064. The sequence goes on from NZ_JBHJWO010000001.1 coordinate 1,239,224, forward strand.
CACCCGGCGGAACAGGTACCGGGCTACCTCGTCGGGGGACAGCCGACGGTGACCGTGGAAGGTGCATGTCACACCGAACTCGGTCTCGATCCCCATGATTCGTCGCTGCACACCATCGACACTACAGCCATGAGCAGTGCCCGCGCGGCGCTCCGGACAACCCATCTGCATACGTGTTCACAACGATTCGGACAGTGTCACCCGCCGCCTCGGGCGCATGCGAACGGGCCCGCGAACCGTGGTGGTCCGCGGGCCCGGCGTGATCATGACGGCGGGCTATTCCCCCGCGTCGTCCTCGGGTTCGGGCAGCTTCGCCTCTTTCACGGCTTTCGCCTTCGGCGCACTGCCCAGTGCCTTCTCCAGGGCCGGGCCCTGCAGCCTGCGGAAGGCCCGCCGCGGCCGCGCCTGCTCGAGCGTGGCCACCTCGAGCGAGGCGCCACCGAGCGAGCGCTTGTCCTTGTCGGCTTCGGGCTGGCCCGCCTGCAGGGCGCCGATCGCCACCTTCAGCGCCGCGTCCAGGGACAATCCCGGCTTGTAGGCCGCCTTGAGCGCGGTCACGATGGGCTCGGTGGTGCCGCCCATCACGACGTACTCGCGCTCGTCGACGATCGAGCCGTCGAAGGTGATCCGGTACAGCACCGAGGTCGGCGACTGCTCCGGATAGCCCACCTCGGCGACGCACAGCTCCACCTCGTAGGGCTTGAGCTGATCGGTGAAGATCGAGCCCAGGCTCTGCGCGTACAGGTTGGCCAGGCTCCGGCCGGTGACATCGCGCCGGTCGTACTGGTAGCCCTTGAGGTCGGCCTGCAGGATGCCGCCCCGGCGCAGCGCCTCGAACTCGTTGTACTTGCCCACGGCCGCGAACCCGATGCGGTCGTAGAGCTCACTGATCTTGTGCAGCGTCGCCGACGGATTCTCCGCGACGAACAGCACACCCTTGTCGTACACCAGCACCACCACGCTGCGACCCCGGCCGATGCCCTTGCGGGCGAGCTCGGTCTTGTCGCGCATGATCTGCTCGGCGGACGCGTAGTAAGGCAGCGTCATGCGCTGGCACCCCCGTTCTGTGCGGCCGCCCGGTCGACCGCGATCGCCGTGGCGACCGCGGCGAGCTCGTCCTCGGAGACCTCCACCGCGCCGTCGGCGTCGATCAGCACCACCGTCGGGTAGATCCCGCGCAGCGGGTCGGGCCCACCGGTGGCGGTGTCGTCGTCGGCGGCGTCGACCAGCGACTCGACCGCGATCCGCAGCGCCTGCTCGTGGTCGAGACCGGCGCGGTAGGTCTTCTTCAGCGAGGACTTGGCGAACATCGAGCCGGAACCGACCGCGGTGTAGCCGAACCGTTCCTCACTGCGCGAACCCACCACGTCGAACGACACGATCCGCCCCGCCTTGTCCGGGTCGGTGACCTGGTCGTCGAACCCGACCAGCAGCGGCACCACGGCCAGCCCCTGCATGGCGGCCGGGAGATTGTCGCGCACCATCTTCGACAGCTTGTTGGCCTTGCCGTCGAAGGTCAGTGACACGCCTTCGATCTTCTCGTAGTACTCGAGCTCCACCGCGAACAACCGCACCATCTCCACGGCGAGCCCGGCCGTGCCGGCGATGCCCGCCGCGGAGAAGGTGTCGGTGATGTAGACCTTCTCCATGTCGCGCGAGGCCACCAGGTTGCCCTGGGTGGCCCGCCGGTCGCCGGCGATCAGCACGCCGCCGCGGTAGCTGACCGCGACGATCGTGGTGCCGTGCGGCGCGAAGTCCGCCCCGGCGCTCAGGTCGGAGGCACCGAACCTGTTGCCGGGCAACAGGTCCGGTGCATGCATCCGCAGGTGTTCGGTGAACGAGGAGAGAGCCTGCCCCGCGTGGAGGCGCAACGGATCACCTGAGGTCACTGGCCGCCCTTCTGCACATATGCCCGCACGAAGTCCTCGGCGTTCTCCTCGAGCACGTCATCGATCTCGTCGAGCAGGTCGTCGGTCTCCTCCGCCAGCTTCTCGCGGCGTTCCTGCCCGGCCGCGTCGACGCCCTCGGGGCCCTCGTCCTCGTCGCCACCCCCGGCGCGCTTGGTCTGCTCTTGTGCCATGGCCGCCGACCTCCTCTTCCTCATCACGATGTTCGTGCCAGTCCCTCAACCCTACCGAGCGGATCCGACAAGGTGGTCTATTAGCGATCGGATTGTCGCCCTACCGTGCCGGGAATCGCCTCAGTGGGTGAGTTGTTCGACGAGCTCGGCGGCCGATTCCGCGGCGTCGAGCAGCTTGCCGACGTGGGCTTTCGTGCCCCGGCGCGGCTCCAGGGTGGGGATTCGCACCAGCGAATCGCCGCCGAGATCGAAGATCACCGAATCCCAACTGGCGGCGGCGATATCGGCACCGAAACGGCGCAGACACTCGCCGCGGAAGTAGGCGCGGGTGTCGGTCGGCGGCTTGGTCATGGCGTCGAGCACCTGCTGCTCGCTGACCAGGCGCTTCATCGAGCCGCGGGCGACCAGACGGTTGTAGAGACCCTTGTCCAGGCGCACATCGGAGTACTGCAGGTCCATCAGGTGCAGTTTCGGCGCGGCCCAGCCCAGGCCCTCACGGCTGCGCATGCCCTCGAGCAGGCGCAGCTTGGCCGGCCAGTCGAGCAGGTTGGCGCATTCCATCGGGTCGCGCTCGAGCAGGTCCAGGACCATCGCCCAGTTGTCGACGATGTCGCGCACGCGCGGGTCGTCGTTGCCTTCGCGGTCGACGAACTTGGCCACCCGCTCGTGGTAGAGCCGTTGCAGCGCAAGGCCGGTCAGCTCGCGGCCGTCGGCCAGCGCCACGGTGGCGCGCAGGCTCGGATCGTGGCTGATCTGGTGCACCGCGGTGACCGGGCGGGCCAGCTGGAACTCCGAGAGGTCCTCGCCCGCCTCGATCAGGTCCAGCACCAGGGCGGTGGTGCCGACCTTGAGGTAGGTCGACATCTCGGCCAGGTTGGCGTCGCCGATGATCACGTGCAGGCGCCGGTACTTGTCGGCGTCGGCGTGCGGCTCGTCGCGGGTGTTGATGATGCCGCGCTTGAGGGTGGTCTCCAGGCCGACCTCGACCTCGATGTAGTCGGCGCGCTGGGACAGCTGGAAGCCCGCGTGGTCGCCGGACTGGCCGATGCCGACCCGGCCGGACCCGCAGATGACCTGCCGGGAGACGAAGAACGGGGTCAGGCCCGCGATGATGTGGCTGAACGGGGTGTCGCGGCTCATCAGGTAGTTCTCGTGGGTGCCGTAGGAGGCGCCCTTGCCGTCGACGTTGTTCTTGTACAGCTGCAGGCGCGGGGCGCCGGGGACGCTGGAGGCGTGCCGGGCGGCGGCCTCCATCACCCGCTCGCCGGCCTTGTCCCAGATGACCGCGTCGAGCGGGTCGACGACCTCGGGCGCGGAGTACTCCGGGTGCGCGTGGTCGACGTAGAGCCGGGCGCCGTTGGTGAGGATCATGTTGGCCGCGCCGACCTCGTCGGCGTCGATCACGGGAGCGGGTCCGCTCATCCGGCTCAGGTCGAAACCACGCGCGTCACGCAGCGGGGATTCCACCTCGTAGTCCCAGCGGGTCCGCTTGGCTCGCGGCACCCCTTCGGCGGCCGCGTAGGCGAGCACGGCCTGGGTGGAGGTGAGGATCGGGTTGGCCGTCGGCTCCGTGGGGGTCGAGATGCCGTACTCGACCTCGATTCCGATGATGCGCTGCATGCTGTCGAGCCTAGGCGACGCGCCCGGCCCGCACCCGCATCTCGCCGCGAGCGCCCTCCCCGCCCAGCTCAGCCCGTCGGCGGCCAGCACCCCGGGTCCGCCGGTCGGAGGACCCGGGGTGGTCCTCGTGAGCGATCCGCGGCGCGGCCGACGTCGCGATACTCGGTCCATGAGCGAAACCCTGCAGCAGCTCGCCCCCACCGATCGGCCGCGGCCGGGGCGGCTGCTCGCCCTGGATGTCCTGCGCGGCATCGCGATTCTGGGCACCCTGGGCACCAATATCTGGATCTTCACCGACCCGGCCGGTCTCATCGGTTACATCGACGGGCTGGGTACGGCCGCGGAGGACGGCTGGATGTGGTCGCAGCGGCTGTTGCAGCAGCTCGTGCAGGGCAAGTTCCTCGGCCTGCTCACGGTGATGTTCGGCATCGGGCTGGCCATCCAGCAGAGTTCGGCCCAGCGCGCGGGCAGGCGCTGGCCGGGCAGCTACCCGTGGCGCGCGGCGCTGCTGTTCCTCGACGGCCTGCTGAACTTCCTGCTCGTCGCGGAATTCGACGTGCTCATGGGGTACGCGGTCACCGGCCTGGTGGTGGCCTACCTGCTGGCGACGAGCGAACGGGCCCAACGCCGCTGGGTGATCGTCGCGACCTCGATCCACCTCACCCTGCTCACCCTCGTGGCCGTGGCCCTGGCCTTCGAACCCGAGGGCGACGACCGCGAACCGTCCACACTGGACCCGAATCCCTACGCCGACGGTTCGTTCTGGGATCTGGTGCTGTTCCGCCTCGACCACGCGCTCGCCTTCCGGGTGGAGGCGATCATCATCTTCCCGATGTCGGTGGCCCTGTTCCTGCTCGGCGCGCGGCTCTACCGCGCCGGGGTCTTCCGGCCCGAGGGCGCGCGAATCCGCAAGTGGCTCATGATCGTCGGCTTCGGTGTCGCGGCCCCGGTCGACTTCGTGGCCGGCGGCTTCCTCGGCGGCGATCTGGTGCTGTTCACCCGCTACGGCACCGCGCCGCTGGTCTCGCTGGGCATCCTCGCCGCGGTCGCGGCCTTCTACCTGCGCAGGCCGCGCCTCGGCTTCACCGGCACCCGGCTGAGCGAGGTCGGCCGCACCGCGCTGAGCTGCTACATCCTGCAGAACCTGATCGCCGGAATGCTGTGCTACGGCTGGGGTCTCGGGCTCGCCGCGCGCGTCTCCCCCGACGCGCGGGTGCCTTTCACGATCGCGATCTACCTGGTGGTCATCCTGGCGATCACCGCCTTCGCCCACCTGTGGCTGCGCCGCTTCGAACGTGGACCGGTGGAGTGGCTGTGGCACCGCGGCTATCGCCTGCTGGCGCGGACGAACTGATCAGCGCAGGCGGGCCTCGGGCGGCGGCGCCGCGTCCGGGGCCACCAGCAGGTCGGCGACCAGCGAATCCCGTTGCAGCGGTACGCCGAGACTGCGCGCGTTGCCCTCGAACAGCGACAGCACCGACTCGGTGAGGATGCCCTGGATCTGCTCGGCGCCCAGCACCGGTTCCGGCTCGGCCCGCCAGCTGGCCACGACACCGTCGACGAGCCCGACCATGCCGAAGGCCATCGGCCGGGCCCGGGCCGGGTCGATGCCGAAGCGGGCGAGCGTCGCGGCGAACATGTCGGCCAGCTGACCGCCGACCTCCCGGCCCGCGCCGGACAGGCTCGCACCGCCCTCCTGGGGCGCGTCGCCGAGGAACCGGTGCAGATTCGGGTGCAGTTCGATCCAGTCCAGGTAGGTGCCGATGGCCCCGCGTACCGCGTCCTTGAGGGTGCCGTTGGGTTGCAGGGCGGGCAGCAGTTCGGCGAGCAGCAGTTCCAGGATGCGCCTGCGGGCGAGCGCGTCGAGCTCGGCGCGGCCACCGATGTGCCGGTACACGACCGGCCGGGGCAGGGCGAGGTGTTCGGCGATCAGCTGCACCGAGATCTCCACGCCGTGCTGTTCGATCACCTCGACGGCGGCGTCGATCATCTCCGCCCGGCGGCGGGCCTTGTGCCCGTGCCAGCGGGTCGCGCGCCCGTCACCGACGGGCTGCTCGGCATGGGCGGAAGGTGCAGTCACAGCCCCCACGATACGCGGACGGCCGTTGCCCGTGACATCGCGTTCCAGCAATCCGGGCCGCCGCGACCGGCCGGGTATGCTCGCCACCATGCAGGCACGGGCGATGGTGATGGCGTACGCGGTTCTCGCGTGCCTGCTGCCCGCCATCGTGCTGCTCACCGTACCGGGCGGCGAGGCCACCCGGGCACTGGCCTTCGGTGCCGTCGCCGCGGCGATGGTCTGCGCGCTCGCCGCGATCACCACCCGCAGGCACCTGCCGGTCCGGGTCGCCACCGCGGGTCCACCCCGCTCCGCCCAGCGCAGATTGCGCGGTTCCTTCCTCCCCCAGAGCAATCCGGACACCCCGGGCCGTCCCCGGCCGCGGGCACCGGGAGCCGATCACCACTGACAGGCCGCCGTCGGCGTCCCTGTCGGATTCGTGATCCCACTCCCCTTGTCGTGCGTTCCCGCACGCCGTCCGGACAGGTCGTTCCGTCATGCTCGATATCGTCTATGTCCCGGTGTCCGCCCTTCTGTGGTGCTGGCACCGGCTCTTCGCCCTCCCCCTCGGCGCGGCCGACGGCCTCGCCTGGCTGCTGGCCGTGGCGGCACTCGTGGTCACCGTGCGCGCGCTGCTGGTGATCCCGGCCCTGCGCCAAGCCCGGTCACAGGCCACCCTGCGCACGCTGCAACCACGCATCGACCGCCTGCGCCGCACCCATCGCGACGACCCCCGCGCGCAGGCCGCCGCGATCCGCGATCTGCACCGTGCGCACGGTGTGCGCCTGTTCGCGGGCTTCGTCCCGCTGCTGGGCCAGGCCCTGGTGTTCCTCGGGCTGTTCCATGTGCTGCGCTCCTTCGACCGCACCGGCGCGTCCGCGATCGGCCCGTTCGCCTCGACGAGCACCCCGCTGACCGAGGAGGTCAATCGCGCGACGGCCAACTATCTGTTCGGCGCCCCCGAGGTCGGCGCCTTCCTCGACGCCCATCTCTTCGGCGCTCCCCTCTCGGCGACCGTCTTCGGCGGGGGCGAACTGATCGTCGCGGTGGCGGCGCTGGCCGTCCCGCTGGCGCTGCTCGCCGCGGTGGCGAGCCATCTCACCGCCCGGCTCGCCCCGGTGGGCACCGACGGCACGGCGGCCGTGCTGCGGGTGCTGTCGCTGTGGGTGTTCCCGGCGGGCGCGCTGGTCGGCGGGGCGATCATGCCGGTGGTGGTGCTGGTGTATTTCGCCACGAACGCGGTGTGGACGTGTGCGCAGCAGTACGTCATCCGGCGGGTGCTCGCCGCGGAGGCCGCCACCGCGGCAGCGGCTGCCACCACCGCGGCCCGCGCCAGGGCACCTCGGCCGGGAGCGAAACCGCGCCGCCGGTGAACGGCGCTACCCTCGGGCGGTGTCAGCGCACCCGGAATCGGAACTGCTCGCCGTCTACGACGCCGCCGGACAGGTGATCGGTGCCGCCGAGCGCGGCACCGTCTACCGCGACGGACTGTGGCACGCCAGCGCCGGTGTCCTCGTCCGCTCCGGCGACGGCGCCCGCGTGTACGTGCACCGGCGTACCGACAGCAAACTCGTCTTCGCGGGTCTGCACGACTGCCTGGCGGGTGGTGTGGTGGACGCCGGCGAGGACCCGGCCGACACCGCGGTCCGCGAACTGCGCGAGGAACTCGGCATCGCCCTGCCCGCGGGCACCCGGCTGCCGTTGCGCGCGAAGGCTTCCTGGGACGGCAGCTGGGAGGGTCGCCTGCTGCGGTGCCACCTGTTCGGCTACGAGGTGCGCTACGACGGGCCGATCCACCACCAGCCCACCGAGATCGCCGCGGGCTGGTGGTGCGGGATCGCCGAATTCCGCGCGCTGCTGCGGGATCCGGCCCGGCCGTTCGTCCCCGACACCCGCCTCCTGCTCCCGGGCCTGCTGGCCGAGGAAGACGGGCGAGGCACAGACCTCGGGTGAGCACCCGCCCACCGCGGGACCGATGGCTACCTTCGGGCGAACGACGGTCAGTCCAGGCGGCGCAGGGTCTCCTCGTCCCTGGCGACCACCGCGCCGCCGTCGGCGGTGAGCACGATCGGCCGCTGGATCAGCTTCGGATGCTCGGCCAGTGCGGCCAGCCACCGTTCCCGATCGGCGTCGGTACGGCCCCAGCCGCCGAGTCCGAGTTCCTTGGCGACGTCCTCGCCGGTGCGGGTGATGTCCCAGGGTTCGGCGCCCAGCCGCGCCAGCACGGCGCGCAGTTCCGCGACGGTCGGCGGATCGTCGAGGTAGCGCCGCACGGTGTAGTCGACACCCGTCGCGTCGAGGTGCGCGGTGGCGTTGCGGCTCTTGGAGCAGCGCGGGTTGTGCCAGATCTCGGTGTGCCCAGACGTCATGGGACCCAGCGTAGTAGCCCGCTGTACTGCGTCCTCGTGACGATCCGGCGGTCCCCGCGCGTGTGACGACGGCTACTGGCAGGATGCGCGGTACATCGTCCGGTTCCACCCCAAGCCCGAGGAGACACCGTCCAGGTGAGCACCCCATCGCAGGACCGATCCTTCCGCCGTGCCGTCGTCGGCCTCGCCGCCGCCGTGGCGACCCTGGCGGCCGTGGCACCGGCCGCCCACACCGCGCCCGTCCGGCAGGCGGTGATCCCGGGCTGCGTCCCCGCCGCCGCGGGCCAGCCCAACGGCAAGCAGTGGCCGGTCGAGCCCCCGCTCACCATCGACCCCGCGTCCTCGTACACCGCCACCCTGAACACCACCTGCGGCCCCGTGACCGTCGACCTCGACGCCGCGGCCGCCCCGCGCACGGTGAACTCGTTCGTCTTCCTCGCCGGCGAAGACTACTTCGACCACACCCGCTGCCATCGCCTCACCACCGAGGGCATCTACGTGCTGCAGTGCGGCGACCCCACCGCGACCGGCCGGGGCGGGCCGGGCTACCAGTTCGGCGACGAGAACCTCGCGGGCGCGGTCTACCCCGCGGGCACCGTCGCCATGGCCAACGCGGGCCCCGGCACCAACGGCAGCCAGTTCTTCCTGGTCTACCGCGACACCCAGCTGCCGCCGAACTACACGCCGTTCGGCCGGGTCACCGGCGGCCTGGACGCCCTGACCACCATCGCCGACGCCGGTGTGGTCGGCGGCGGCCCGGACGGCACCCCGGTCGCCGATGTCGTCTTCGACGCGGTGACCACCACCCAGGGCTGAGGAAACGACGAGGGCCGCGACTCCCGGCTGGGAGTCGCGGCCCTCGTCGTGGGTCGGGTGATCAGCCCGCGCTGATCGAGCTGAACAGGTTCTGGATCGTCAGCAGGATCACTTCGGTCAGGAAATCGGCGGCCGAACCGGTCATGGCAACACTCCTCGGGTACGAGTCCTCATCAGGTGGGACGAACATGTGAAGCATGTCCTATCCACACTTGGGAGCGCAGCGTTTTCCGGAAAATAAACGAACGAAACGACGAACGGCCGCGTTCCCGTACGGAACGCGGCCGGTCGGATCGGTGATGGTTACAGGTACTGACCCGTATTCGACTCCGTGTCGATCGCCCGGCTCGCCGAGGCGTTCTTGCCGGTCACCAGCGTGCGGATGTAGACGATCCGCTCGCCCTTCTTGCCCGAGATCCGCGCCCAGTCGTCGGGGTTGGTGGTGTTGGGCAGGTCCTCGTTCTCGGCGAACTCGTCGACGATCGAGTCGAACAGGTGCTGGATGCGCAGACCCGGGTTCCCCGTGTCGAGCACCGACTTGATCGCGTACTTCTTGGCTCGGTCCACGATGTTCTGGATCATGGCGCCGGAGTTGAAGTCCTTGAAGTACAGGACCTCCTTGTCCCCGTTGGCGTAGGTGACTTCCAGGAACCGGTTGTCGTCGCTCTCGGCGTACATCCGGTCGACGACCTTCTCGATCATCGCGTCCACGCAGGCGGCCTTGTCGCCGTCGAACTCGCGCACGTCGTCGACGTGCAGGGGCAGCGTCTCGGTGAGGTACTTCGAGAAGATGTCCTGCGCCGACTCCGCGTCCGGCCGCTCGATCTTGATCTTCACGTCCAGGCGGCCGGGCCGCAGGATCGCGGGGTCGATCATGTCCTCGCGGTTGGAGGCGCCGATGACGATGACGTTCTCCAGGCCCTCGACACCGTCGATCTCCGAAAGCAGCTGCGGCACAACGGTGGTCTCCACATCGGAGGAGACACCCGAACCGCGGGTGCGGAAGATCGAGTCCATCTCGTCGAAGAACACGATCACCGGGGTGCCCTCGGAGGCCTTCTCGCGCGCCCGCTGGAAGATGATCCGGATGTGGCGCTCGGTCTCACCGACGAACTTGTTGAGCAGCTCGGGACCCTTGATGTTGAGGAAGAAGGACTTGGCTTCCTTGGCGTCCTCACCACGGGCTTCGGCGATCTTCTTGGCCAGCGAGTTCGCGACGGCCTTGGCGATCAGCGTCTTACCGCAGCCGGGCGGACCGTAGAGCAGCACGCCCTTGGGCGGGCGCAGCGCGTACTCGCGGAACAGATCCTTGTGCAGGAACGGCAGTTCCACCGCGTCGCGGATCTGCTCGATCTGACGGCCCAGGCCACCGATGTCGGTGTAGTCGACGTCGGGAACCTCTTCCAGCACAAGGTCTTCCACCTCGGCCTTGGGCACGCGCTCGAAGGCGAAGCCGGCCTTGGTGTCGACCAGCAGCGAATCACCCGGGCGCAGTTTGCGAATGGGGGAATCGGGGTCGTCCATGTCGTCGTACTCGGCGATCTTGGACAGCGGGCCCGACAGCCACACCACGCGTTCCTCGTCGGCGTGACCGACCACCAGCGCGCGGCGGCCGTCGTCGAGAATCTCACGCAGCGTGCCGATTTCACCGATGGCGTCGAAGTTGCCCGCCTCGACCACGGTGAGCGCCTCGTTCAGGCGGACCGTCTGGCCGTATTCGAGCGTGGCGACGTCGATGTTGGGCGAGCAGGTCAGGCGCATCTTGCGACCGGAGGTGAAGACGTCGACGGTCTGATCCTCGTAGGTGTGGATGACGATGCCGTAGCCGCTGGGCGGCTGTCCGAGGCGATCGACTTCCTCACGCAGGGCGATCAGCTGCTGACGCGCTTCCTTGAGCGTGTCCATCAACTTGCCGTTGCGGATGGTCAGCGAATCGATCCGTGCTTCCAATTCGCGTGCGCGATCCGGCGAGTCGGCGAGTTGTCTGCGAAGAGCAGCCGCCTCGGCGCGTACCGCCTCGAGCTCTCGCCAGGCCGCCGAATCCGAATTCTCGTTGGGGCTCATGATGCTGCTCCTCCCAGTCCCGGTCTTTCAACGCTACCGGGCGCGGTCCGTTCTCGCTTTCCGACATGGTTTCGTCGTGATCACATCTTGTACGGTGACGACCCTATCCGCCCCCGTCCGCCCGCGTGTTAGGCTCCCCTAACACCCCACCGAGGGGGCACCCGGCGAACGCACTCGCCAACGAGCCGAAAGGTTGCTGAGCATGCTCCTTCCTACCCGCACAGTCCGTGTCACCGTCGCTGCCGCTGCCGCGGCACTCGCCGTGACCGTCGGGCTGACCGGTTGCGGCGACTCCGATGATTCCTCGACGAAGGCCACCAGCAGCAGTACCAGTATCGCGGCCGCTCCGTCCAGCAATTCGGCAACTCCGGCTCCGTCCGGCCAGAACGCGGGCACCCCCAGCGCCGAAACGCTGAAGGAGACGCTGGTGAAGTTCGGCGACCCGGCGGTGTCCACCGAGGACAAGTCGAAGCTCATCGTCAACGGTGAGGCGCGCAAGTCCAACATCGATCAGATGAACGGCATGCTCGCCGGCTACACCCTCACCTTCGATGTCGCCAACGTCGTGACCAGCGGAAACACCGCGACCGCCGATGTCACCATCACGTCCCCGCACGGTACCGCCCCGGCCTTCCCGGTCACCTGGGAGCAGGTCGACGGCACCTGGAAGATCTCCGACAACAGCGGCTGCCTGCTGCTCGGCTTCGCCCAGGCCCCCTGCGCGCCCGCCTGAGCCCGTGTGACGCACCCCGGGCCCGCTGTGACGGACCCGGGGTTTTTCACGCCCGAACGGCCGTCTGAGTAGTTCTGCGCTGTACCGGTGACACGCGTTCTGCGATCGTTCCGGCCATGAACGTGTTTCCCGGTGTCGCGATTGTCGCGGCGCACACGCCGGCCGATCGGGACCGGTTCCTGGATCTGGTGCGGTTGTCCTCGCTGCTGGTGGTCGTCGCCGGGCACTGCCTGATGCTGACGGTGGTGCTGTCGGGCGATCGGGTGGAGTTCGGCAACGTGCTCGCCGATCTGCCCGCTCTGCAGGCGCTGACCTGGGTGTTGCAGGTGCTGCCGCTGTTCTTCTTCGCGGGCGTGGCCGCGGGTGCGCGCGGCATCGCGGCGGGAACCTCGTGGGGCGGGTGGCTGTTCCGGCGCACGCAGCGGCTGGTGCGTCCGCTGGGGTATTTCCTGGTGGCCTCGGCCGTGCTGGTGACGGTGGCGCAGCGGCTGCTGCCGGCCGGCTGGCAGCGTCCACTGGCGGTGACCAGCGTCCAGCTGCTCTGGTTTCTCGGCGTCTATCTGGTGGTGCTGGCCTGCACTCCGGCGCTGGCGGCGCTCGTCACGACCGGTCGCCGGATGTTTGCCACCGTCGGCACGCTGGCGCTGCCGGCCGCGGTGATCGATGTGGTGCGGTTCACCGGCGGCCCGGCCGAGCTCGGTTATGTGAACTTCCTCGTCTGGCTGATCCCCGCGGTGCTCGGCATCGGGTATCTGCGCGGAGTGCTCGCCCGGCGCACCGCCGCGGCGCTCGCGGGGGCTGTGTTCGTCGCCGATGTGCTGCTGGTGGCGCTGGGGCCGTACGAACTGAGCCTGGTCACCGTGCCGGGGCAGCGGCTGTCGAATCTGGCGCCGCCGTCACTGCTGTTGGCCGGGCACGCGGTGGTGCTGTGCTGTGCGGCGGTCGCCGCGGCGCCGTGGCTGCGGGGCCTGGCCGCGCGCCCGCGGGTGTGGTGGGTGACGGTGATCGGCAATACCGGCGCCATGACGCTGTACCTGTGGCACATGCCGGTGCTGCTCACCGTCCTGGTGCTCGGCCATCTCGCCGGGTGGCACCGCACCCACCCCGATCAGCCGGGCTTCTGGCTGCTCTCCGCGGCCCAGCTCGCGCTGACCGCCCTGGGCACCGCCGTGCTGTTCCTCGCCCTGCGCGGTCTGGAGAACACCCCGCTGCGCTGGTGGGACGACGCGGTACGACCGGTGCGCGGCGGCTGGTCGGCGGCGACGGTACTCGCGGTGATCGCGGCGGGCTGCGCGCTGCTGCAGGCCACCCGTTTCGGGATCACCGCCGAGGGCGCGCGCTGGCTGGCCTGCGCGGCGCTGGGCCTACTGGTCGCGCGCGTGCTCACCCGCGCGCGACCGGCCGGACTCAGCCCTTCGACGGACGCCGCTGCGGCTTCGGCGTGACCGTGCCCTCGGCCAGCCTGCGCGCACTCACCAGGAACGCCGTGTGCCCCTGCATGCGGTGTTCCGGACGCACGGCCAGACCCACCACATGCCAGCCGCGCACCATCGACTCCCACGAGCGCGGCTCGGTCCAGCACTCCTGCTCGCGCAGCGCCTCGACGACCTTGGACAGCTGGGTGACGGTGGCCACGTAGACGATCAGCACACCACCGGGCACCAGCGCCTTGGACACCGCGGGCAGCGCGTCCCACGGCGCCAGCATGTCCAGCACCACCCGGTCGACCTGCGGGCCTTCGTACTGGGCGACGTCGGCGACGGTCAGCGACCAGTTGTCCGGGCGCCCGCCGAAGAAGGTCTCCACATTGCGCACGGCGTGCTCGGCGTGGTCGTCGCGGATCTCGTAGGAGATCACCTCGCCCTCGGGACCGACCGCGCGCAGCAGCGAGCAGGTCAGCGCGCCCGACCCGGCGCCGGCCTCGAGCACCCGGGCACCGGGGAACACATCGCCCTCGTGCACGATCTGGGCGGCGTCCTTGGGGTAGATCACGGCCGCGCCGCGCGGCATCGACAGCACGTAGTCGACGAGCAGCGGGCGCAGGGCCAGATAGGGGGTGCCGTTGGTGGACTTCACGACGGTGCCCTCGTCGGTGCCGATGAGGTCGTCGTGCTTGATGCCACCCCGGTGGGTATGGAATTCCTTACCCTCCTCCAGCAGCACCGTGTAGAGGCGCCCCTTGGCATCGGTCAGCTGCACGCGGTCCCCGATGGTGAACGGACCGGTTCGTCTGGCCGTCATGGATCTCCATTTCTCTCGGAAGGAAACCTTCAGCCTGCCAGGCTGCGTCATCACCGCACCGCACGGGGTGACCGCGACCGGGTGGGTCGTGATCGCACGCTCGGTGTCGGTGGGTGCCGATACCCTGCGGGGTATGTCAGCACCGGTGCCTGTTTCCCTCGCCGACGACCCCGCCGATGCCCCGGCGCGGCGGTCGCGCCCGGCGCTGTCGCCTTCGCGGGCAAGCGATTTCAAGCAGTGCCCGTTGAAGTACCGGCTGCGGGCGATCGACCGGATCCCGGAGCCGCCGTCACGGGCCGCGGTGCGCGGCACGGTCGTGCACGCGGTGCTCGAGGATCTGTTCGGATTACCGGCCGAGCAGCGGCATCCGGAGCAGGCGGCCGCGCTGGTCCCGGCCGCGTGGGAGCGGGTGCGGGCCGGGCGTGAGGGTCTCGACGACCTGGTCGCCGAGGGCGGGCCGGAGGCGCTGTTCGCGGAGGTGCGGCGGCTCGTCGAAGGCTATTACGAGCTCGAGGATCCGCGGCGGTTCGAGCCGGAGTCGCTCGAGGAGCGGGTCGAGGTGGATCTCGACGGTGATGTGCCGCTGCGCGGTTTCGTCGACCGCATCGATGTGGCGCCGTCGGGTCTGCTGCGGGTGGTCGACTACAAGACCGGCCGCTCCCCCGGTCCGCTGCACGAGGCCCGCGCGCTGTTCCAGCTCAAGTTCTACGCCCTGGTGATCCTGCGGACCCGGGGCATCGTGCCCGCCCAGCTGCGCCTGATCTACCTGGCCGACAAGATCCTGCTCACCTACGCGCCCGACCGCGAGGAACTCGACCGTTTCGAGCGCATTCTCACCGCGCTGTGGCAGGCGATCCTCGAGGCGGGCCGCACCGGCGACTTCCCGGCCCAGCGCAACGCGCTGTGCAAGTTCTGCGATTTCAAGCCGCTGTGCCCGGAGTACGGCGGGACGCCGCCGCCGTATCCCGGCTGGCCCCGGCACAATCCGGAACCCGTCGCCCTCGGCGTGCCGGAGGTCCGGCCCGCCGAGGACACCTGAGCCGACCCGGTCAGACGGTGAAGTCGTGGAACAGCAGCACCGAAAGGCCCAGGCCCACCACCAGATTCACCACCGCCGCCGAGCCGAACACCACGATCGGCCGCCAGCCCGCCTCGCGCAGGCCGCGCACCGAGAACTCCAGGCCGATGGAGACGAAGGCCAGGATCAGGAACCAGGTGCGCAGGTCGTTGACCACGGCGATGTGCGCCGCGCCGGTGGCCTTGTCGACCGATTGCAGGTAGAGCGTGCCGATGACCGAGGCGGCCAGGAAGCCGAGCACGAATTTCGGGAACCGGGCCCAGAATTCGCCGAGGCGCGGGCGCGCCGCACCCGGGGTGCGTTCCACCCGGAAGGCGAACCAGGCGGTCAGCGCGATGGCGACGACGCCGATGAGCGCGTTCTGGGTGGTCTTGACGATGGTCGCGATCTTGAGCGAGTCCTCACCGGTCAGCGCGCCCGCCGCCGCGACGGCCGCGGTGGTGTCGATATTGCCGCCGATCCAGGCGCCCGCGACCGCGTCGGAGAGCCCCAGCACGTCGGCCAGCCAGGGCAGCAGGAAGATCGAGGGCAGGGCGAAGATGATCACCAGCGAGGCCGCGTAGGCGATCTGCTCACGCCGGGCCTGCACCGCGCCCGCGGCCGCGATGGCCGCGCTCACGCCGCAGATCGACACCGCCGAGGACAGCAGCGCCCGCAGTTTGTCGTCGAGGCCGAGCAGGCCGCCGAACCACCAGGTGAAACCGAACACCAGGGTGATCAGGGCCAGTGCCTGGACGATCGCCGGGGCGGCCGCGGTGACCAGGATCTTCAGGTTGATCGACGCACCGAGCAGCACCACACCGGTCTTGATGAAGAACTCGGTGCGGAAGCCCGCCGAGAGACGTTCGCGCAGGCCCAGTTTGGTGAGGATCACATTGCCGGCCAGGCCGATCGCGATCGCGTACACCGGGTATTCGACCGTCTTGGCGACCCGCTGGAAGGGGGTGTCCACCGCCCACTGCGGGACCTGGGTGTCGAACAGCCTGGTCAGCGCGCCGAGCGCGAGCACGACCAGCAGGCCGGTCACGACATCGGCGGTGGTCGGTCGCGGGTTCGCCTGCAGCGCGGCGGTTTCGGAAGTGGTCTTCGGCTCGCTCATCACGGCACCAGCCAGTCCGGGATCGCCCCTGTCAGGACGAGCGCGAGCAGGGCCAGCCCGACGACGGTCGCCAGCCAGTCCTCGTTCCAGGTGAATGTGCTGCCCGGCCGCGGCTCGGGTTGTGTCTGGGACACGGTGACTCCTTGCTGTTCCTCATCGAGAAACGCAAGGTAGCAACGGGTTTCTCCCAGCACACGGATTGCGTTCACCCTGAACGGATCTCCCCCACCACCACCGACCCCGAGCCCGGCCACCACCCTCCCCGATAGCCGAGCCCGTATCCACGTCAGCCGTTACCGGAAGTAGCCTCCACCCCACCCGGCACCCGCACCCCAGGCCGCTTGAATCCGGACTTCATGGCCAGGCCCTTGGCCGCGACCGTCGGCTTGGTTTCCGACGGGGCCGAAGCCGCAGCATCCGAGGCCGGGGCGTCCGTAGCCGGGGCTTCGTCGGCCGCAGCGGCACCCGCAGCCGGGGCCTTGGCACCGGGGGCCTTCGCCCCACCCTTCATGCCCAGACCCTTGACCTTCATGCCCAGACCCTTGACCGGGGAAGCCGTGGTCTCGGCGGCCGGAGCAGCATCCTCGGCGGCAGCCGCGGGGGCCTTCGCACCCGGAGCCTTCGCGCCACCCTTCATGCCCAGGCCCTTGGCCGGAGCAGCCTCGGCCGGAGCGGCTTCGGCAGCAGGCGCCCTCGCACCCGGCGCCTTGGCAGCACCCTTCATACCCAGACCACCACCAGGCGCCTTCGCGGCGCCCTTCATGCCGAGGCCACCACCGGGAGCCTTGGCGGCACCCTTCATACCCAAACCACCACCGGTCGGAGCGGCCTTCGGCGCAGCCTCCGCCACCTCGGCGACCGGCTCGGGTTCGGGCTCCGGTTCGGGTTCGGGTTCGGCCTTCGGCTCCTGGATGACCACCAGATTCGCCGACAACTCCGCCGCATCCACCCGCGTGATCGAGTCCAGCATCAACTGCGCGACATCGACGACCTCGACACCCTCGCCTTGGCCCTGCTCCTGACGCGCGGTCACACCATCGGTCAACATCACCCGGCAGAACGGGCAACCCGTCGCGATCTTCGTCGGATTCGTCGACAACGCTTCATCGACACGATCGACATTGATCCGCTTACCGAGCTGTTCTTCCATCCACATCCGCGCGCCACCGGCACCACAACACATCGACCGCTCACCATGACGCGGCATCTCCACCAACGTCGAGCCCGACGCCTCCATCAACTCACGCGGGGCGTTGTAGATCTTGTTGTGCCGACCCAGATAGCACGGATCGTGATAGGTGATGTTCTGCGACACCGACGCCACCGGCACCAGTTTCTTCTGCCGCACCAACCGGTTGAGCAACTGCGTGTGATGCACCACCTCATAGGTGCCACCGACCTGCGGATACTCGTTGTTCAACGCGTTGAAGCAATGCGCACACGTGACAACGATCTTCTTCTTGGACTGCTCGACACCCTCGAACACCGAGTTGATGACCTCGATGTTCTGCATCGCCAACTGCTGGAACAAGAACTCGTTACCCGCACGACGCGCCGAGTCACCGGTGCAGGTCTCCTCCGCACCCAACACCATGAACTTCGTGCCCGCCGTCGCCAGCAACTCCGCCACGGCCTTGGTGGTCTTCTTCGCCCGGTCTTCGTAGGCGCCGGCGCAACCGACCCAGAACAGGTACTCGTAACCGTCGAAACTGTCGGCGTCCTTACCGAAGACCGGGATGTCGAAATCGACTTCCTTGATCCAGTTCAGGCGGTCCTTGGAGTTCTGACCCCACGGGTTGCCCTTGTTCTCCAGGTTCTTGAACAACCCGGCCAGCTCGGAGGGGAACTCCGACTCGATCAACACCTGATAGCGGCGCATATCGATGATGTGATCGACATGCTCGATATCGACCGGGCACTGCTCCACACACGCACCACAACTCGTGCACGACCACAAGACCTCGGGGTCGATGACACCGTTGACGTCCTCGCCACCGATCAACGGACGCTCCGCCTCGGCCCGCGCCGCCTCGGAGATCTTGGCCGCGTCACCACCGGCGAGCAGATACGGCGCCTTCGCGTAGGTGTGGTCCCGCAGCGACATGATCAACAGCTTGGGCGACAACGGTTTTCCGGTGTTCCAGGCGGGGCACTGCGACTGGCACCGCCCGCACTCGGTGCAGGTGGTGAAATCCAGCAGGCCCTTCCAGGTGAAGTCCTCCACCCTGCCGACGCCGAAGATGTCCGCGTCGGGATCGGCGGTCTCCATGTCGAGAACCTTGCCGCCGGAGATCATCGGCTTGGCCGCGCCGAGCGCGACTCCCCCGTCGGCCTCACGCTTGAAGTAGATGTTGAAGAACGCCGAAAGCCGGTGCCAGGCAACACCCCACGTCAGGTGGCGGCCGATGAAATAGAGGAACGCGGCTCCGGCCAGCATCTTGACGAAGGCGAAGACCGAGACCAGCAGTGGACTCGCGGGCAGCAACCGGGCCACCTGCAGGGTGAGGAAGTCGGTCGCGAGATGCCCGCCGCCGTAGGTCGCGATCTTGCCCGCTTTCACCAGCACATCGCCGAAACCGTGGACGAGCACGATGGTTTCGATGAGATAGGCGGCCAGGAAGTTCGACCCGCCGAACCGGGACAGCCGCTCGGGCCTGCGCGGGTGATTGCGCTGCCGGATGACGATCAGCGTCACGATACCCACGATCGTGCCGATGCTGAGCAGTTCCTCGAGCAGGTGATATCCGGCGGTGTGCCCGATCACCGGCCACCCGAACGACGGATCGAAGGTCTGCCCGTAGGACTCGAAGTAGAACACCATCCCGAGCAGGAATCCGACCATCACCAGCCAGTGCGCCCAGCCCACACTCCGGAACTTGTTCATCCGCGTGTGCGCGGCGACCTCGACCACCACGGTCCGCACCCGCGGCACGATCGGCCGCCAGCGCGTCCCGTCCGGCTGACCGGCCCGCAACACCCGCAGCATCCGGCCCAGCCCGACCGCCAGCGTCGCCCAGCAGAACACCGTGATGACGGCCCCGATGACCCCCAACACGATCGTCGCAGTACTCATGCCTCCCCCGCTCCCCACTACAGCATCACAGCTTGTTACCGGTGAGTAACTTAGCTTCTCCGGCCAACGTAGCACCGATTCGGGGCAAACGAAACCCCCACTCCCCGTAGCTGTCCGGGAGTGGGGGTCAGGGGTGGGCCGCTACTGCAGGCGGCGTTCTTCTTCCTCTTCCAGGCGGCGGCGTTCTTCCTCGCGCTCGACCTGTTCCTTCTCGATCTTCTCTTCGTGTTCGTTCTTGTTCGACATATCCGCTCCAATCACCGATTGTCCGGACCTCTCCGTTCAGCGTACTCGGGGAGGTCCGGACGACGGCGTGCTCAGAAGGCGCGGCAGGAGCGGATGTCGGTGGCCAGGATCGCCTTGGCGCCCAGGTCGGCGAGGCGGTCCATGAGCTCGTTGCCCTGCTTGCGCGGGACCAGGGCGCGCACGGCGATCCACTCGGGGTCGGCCAGCGGGGAGATGGTGGGCGACTCCAGGCCCGGGGTGATGGCGACGGCCTCGTCGAGCAGCGACTTGGGGCAGTCGTAGTCCAGCATCAGGTACTGCTGGGCGAACACCACACCCTGGATGCGGGCGATGAGCTGATTGCGGGCGCGGTCGTCCTGCGGGGAACCGGTGCGCTCGATCAGCACACCCTCGGAATCGCACAGCGACTCGCCGAAGGCGACCAGGTTGTGCTGACGCAGGGTCCGGCCGGAACCCACCACGTCGGCGATGGCGTCGGCCACACCGAGCTGGATGGAGATCTCGACCGCGCCGTCGAGGCGGATCACCTCGGCCTCGATGCCGAAGCGGGCCAGGTCGGCGCGCACCAGGTTCGGGTAGGAGGTGGCGATGCGCTTGCCCGCGAGGTCCTCGACCTTCCACTGCTCGCCGGCGGGAGCGGCGTAGCGGAAGGTGGAGCGGCCGAAGCCGAGGGAGAGACGTTCGCTGACCGGCGAGCCGGAATCCAGCGCCAGGTCACGACCGGTGATGCCGAGGTCGAGCTCACCGGAGCCGACGTAGATGGCGATGTCCTTGGGCCGCAGGAAGAAGAATTCGACCTGGTTGGCCGGGTCCAGCACGGTCAGATCGCGGGAATCGGTCCGCTTGCGGTAGCCGGCCTCGGTGAGGATGGAGGTGGCGGATTCCGACAGCGAGCCCTTGTTGGGAACGGCGACGCGCAACATGGGGGTGGTCCTTTCGGGGAGAAGTGGAGGAGGTGTCGACCGGACGGATCAGCCGTCACAGATGTCGGTACACGTCCTCGAGCTTCAGCCCGCGACCCACCATCATCACCTGGAGCCAGTACAGCAACTGGGAGATCTCCTCGGCGAGGGCTTCGTCGCTCTCGTGCTCGGCGGCCAGCCAGATCTCCCCGGCTTCCTCGAGCACCTTCTTACCCTGGAAATGAACCCCGGCGTCCAGCGCGGCCACGGTGCCCGACCCTTCGGGACGGGTCTGGGCACGCTCGGTCAGCTCGGCGAACAGGGATTCGAAGTTCTTCACGGTGGTCGATTGTTTCACACCGTGCACAGCGGTTTTCCCGCGCACCGTCACCGCGGGGGTGACGGTGCGCGGGAACCGGTCAGGACTCGCTCGCCAGCAGTTCGCGCAGGTCTGCCACCGATGCGCGCAGGTGGTCGGCGAAGGCGTACATCTCGCCGGACACCGACTTGGGGGTGGCCAGGTAGATGTTCCAGCGGTCGGGCAGCAGCACGTAGGCGATGCCGATGCACTTGGGGCTGGTTGAGCCGAAACCGAAGTAGCGGATGTACTGCGAGGGCGCCGAGCTGGTGCTCAGGTAGTCGTCGCGCATGATCGTCCAGCCGGGGCTGTCGAACAGGGCGATGTGCTCGTCGGCGACGCCGAGTTCGGCGCCGCGGCGGCGCTGGATCCACTGCAGCTCCCACAGGTGCTGCTCGGGAGCCTGTCCGGCCTGGCATTCCTTGGCTCGGCCGACGTGCGCGCCCGCGGCGGTGCGGGCGGCGGCGAGCTTGGTCTCGCGGTCCACCGAGTCGTCGGACATGGCGTCGACGAAGGCCACCATCTCCGGGGTCACCACGCGCATGGCCTCGGTGCGGCCGTTGCGGAACTGGCGGGTGGCGATGGACTCGTAGGTGGCGCCGGTCAGGCCCTTGCTGCGCCGGTGGGCGAGCTGATAGGCCAGCTGGGCGAAGGCATCGGGTGAGATGCCCAGCTTCTTGGCGTCGGCGGTGCCGAAGTCGTCGAAGGACACCAGCGAGGTGGCGGTGTCGGCGGCGAAACGGGCGAAGTCGGCCCCGGCGGCGGCGATATCGGCGCGCGCGGCGGAGTCGAGGACGAACTCGACCGGCTCCACCGGCGGCAGTCCCTGGGCCCGCGCGCCGCTGGTGTCGGCATGGTCCTGGGCGGTGCGCTCGAGCAGCGCGTCGACGAAGGACAGCACGGTGGTGCCGTCGAGGCCGCAGTGCTCGATATTGATGCCGGCCTGCCCGTCGGCGAAGACGATGAACGACACCGACTTGTCGAAGTAGCGGTTGGCGCTGTCACCGTGCAGCAGCTGATCGCAGGCGTGCAGTTCGTCGCGCGGGGCGAAGTCCTCGAGGCACACCGCGAACAGGGCGGTCTCGATGGTGTCGAAGGCGGCGACATTGGCGGGCTCGGTGCGCAGGGCGGCGCGGCTGCGCGCCCACTCGGCGCGGGCCTTGGTGGTGAGATGGCCGACGGCGGTGTCGGTGGCGGCGGGCTTGGTGCCGCCCTTGATCACCGCGCGCAGTCCGTCGACGAGATCGGCGAACGCGTACGGCGCGCCGTCGGGCCCGACCACGTCCATCCGGAAGATGTTGCCGCGGTAGAAGACCGCGATGTGCCGGGCGTCGGAGGGGCCGGGCTGTTCGTCGCTGTAGGGCTTGCGTACGGTGTCCTGTTGCTCGCCCGGGATCCGGGTCTCGGAGAACAGGTACTCGTTCTGCCACATCGACAGCTGCTGCCCGCGCTGGGTCACCGGCGGCACCCGCTCGGCGTCCAGGGCCAGCTTGTAGTCCACGGCCGCGCCGATGAGCGCGGCGGCCTGCTCGGCCTGGCTCGCGACCGTCGAGGCGGCCAGCGGGGTGTCGTCGCGGAACAGGAACACGAAGTTGGCGTTGAGCGCGATCCGGTCGCGACGGCCCAGGTACCGCGAGGGCCAGAACTCGTCGAGCCAGCTGCCCACCCCGGGGGTGGCGTCGTAGTCGGCCAGTGCGGCGTGCAGGGTGCGCCCGGCCCCGCCGGGGCGCAGCAGCTCGGCTACCGCGCCCTCGGTGGTGGCGTACTCCTCGGCGCTCAGCAGCGGCCGACACCACTGCAGGAACCGCGCGCCACTGTCTTCCAGTGTGGGCAGCGGAACCCGGGGCAGGGTGTCTTCGGCGGCGAACGTGGGTTGGTTCAATCCAGGTCCTCAGGTCTCGATGGGATGCGGGCGGGACAGGAACAGGTTGGCGTAGAGCCAGCCCTCGGCTTCGTGATCGGTGGTGTCGATTCCCTTGGCCGCCAACGCATCCAGCACCTGTTCGCGTTCCTGTGCCGAGGCGAACCGACGCTGCTGGAACATACCCGGACGCTGCTCGCTGCGATAGCCGAGCGCGGCCAGTTCCTCGGCGATGGGACCGAAATCGAACATCCGTAACACGAAGTGCGCCATCCACGGTCGCTTGCGCGGATCGGCTTGGACGACCCTGGACAGGGTCTTCTCGGTGATGTAGCCGACGCATCCGGTGGAGATCACCAGATCGGCGGAGGCGAGCACACGTCGCTGTGCCTCGGTGGGCTCGGTGGCCTCGAGGTCGGCGTGCACGTAGTCGTGCAGGAATCCGGCGGCGTGGGCGTAGGTCAGCGCCGGGCGTGCGGCGTCCATCCCGACGAAGCGTACGTCGGGCATCAGGTCGGTGCGCAACCGCTCCCGGTCCGCGGCGATCAGGCCGATCCGGTCGGTGTCGGCGTGGTCGCGATAGTGGCCGGCCAGTTCGTCGACCGTCGTATCGGTCCGCAGCAGGGCCGCGTTCACCCCGTAGGAGCACCCGAGATCGAGCACGGTCGGAATCCGGTCGGGCCGGGCCGCCCGCAACTGCCGCAACTGGTCCTGGAAGTGCGGCTTGGCCAGTTCCGGAATCCGGTAGTCGAGCTCGTTCATCCGCGCGAAGTACGCCCGCGGATCAGGACTTTCGTAGATGTCGTCGAAGGATGCTTTGCCATTGGTGTCCAACGGGACGGACATGGGCGGTTCCTCTCAGTCGAGCAGTCGGTCACCTCGGACGGCGTCGGCCGCGGCGGCCACGTGGTCGGGCAGAACACGGCCGAACAGCTGCCTGGTGCGTTCGACAGTGCCGATCACCCCGGGCCGGTCCGTGTAGGCGAAGATCGCCGAATGTCGTTGTCCCGTACCGGCCACCTCGGTGACGCGGTGCAGGGAGAAGCGGCCCTTGAACAGCTGCAGGTCGCCGGGGCGCAGTTCGAGCGCGCGGATGAACCGCTCGCCGGTGCCGGTGAGCACGGCCCGCACATCGTCGAGATTCTCCGCGTGCGGGTCGCGGATGTTGGGGCAGTATTCGAAGACGCCACCGGATTCGGGGCGCCGGGTGAGCATGCTGACGGTGAATTCGTTGGTGTCGAAATGCCAGGGGTGCGACATTCCGGGCTCGACCACGTTCAGGCACAGACCCGCCAGCGGATCGGCGAATTCGTGCAGGTCGTCGAGTTCGAAGCAGTCGGCGACGAAACGCTGGAAGACCGGGTCGGTGTAGAGGCGCTGGATCAGCGCGTCGGCGGGGATGTGGTCGCGGGCGACGAAGGCGTTGCCGCGGTCGAGCACGATGCGCGCCGGATGATCGGCGGGCAGGTCGGCGTCGAGCGGGATGTTGTAGGCGTTGACCCGTTCGACCTTGAAGTGGGCGTGCGGTGCGATCCGCTCGCCCTCGGCCTGGAGCGTCGCCAGCAGCTCCGGCCGGAGGAATTCGCGCAGCACCGTGCAGCCGTCCTCGGCCAGTTCGGCACGCGCGGCGGCGACGGCCGCCTGCCTGCCCGGACCACCGAGATCGGTGAGCGGATACCGTGCGATATCGACGATTTCGTCAAGCCCCCGCGTGCCTGTCATGCATTCAGTGTGCGGTAACTTCCCGGCTCGCGCCGCCGGTTTCGCCAAATCCGGCCTATTCCGGGCAGCTCACAATATTGCGAATTGTGCTGTGCGACAACATTTTTAGAACGTGATCTTCATACCCGCGCGGCGAGTGCGGCACCCAGATCGGCGACCGACAAACCCACCAGAGTTTCCCGGAACACCCGCCCGGGAAGCTCGGGAACAGCGATTTCGCAGGGAATCACGATCAGGCCACAGCCGGCGCCCTGGGCCGCCAGCGCACCGGTCGGCGAGTCCTCGATCGCGACGCAGTCGGCCGGGTCGACACCGAGCAGTTCGGCGGCACGGCGGTAGATCGCCGGGTCGGGCTTGCCGTGTTCGACCTCGTCACCGCAGACCGACAGGTCGAAGAAATCGCGGCCGAGGGTGTCGAGGCCGTACTCGGTGAGCGAGCGTTTGGTGTTGGTCACCAGGGCGCAGCGCAGGCCCGCCGCGCGCACCATCGCCAGCGCGTCCTTGGCGCCGGGCCGCCACGGGATGGGGCCGAGCATCAGTTCGGTGACCCGTCGTTCCAGGAAGTCCCCCGCCGCGGCGAGTACCGCGGGGGTGATCGCGACGCCGATGCCGTCGAACAGGATGCGCAGCGCGTTCGGGCCGGAGGCGCCGATCAGCGCGTGGCGCACGGTGTCGGTCAGCTCGGTGCCGTGCTCGCGGGCGAGTTCGCGCACCGCGATGTCCCACAGCTTCTCCGAGTCGAGCAGCGTGCCGTCCATGTCCCACAGCACCGCGGCCGGTCGCGCGCTCACTTCGGTGGTCCCGCCTCGTTCTCGTCGCCGGTGGCCGTCGGCGATCGCCGGGCCGGGTCCAGGGTAGCCGGTGCGGATCAGACGCCGGACCCGGTGATCTGCAGGTGACCCGCGTCGCCGGTGACCTGGATCCACCGGTTCTCCGAGGTCACCGTGCCGTTGGCGAGGTGGTAGGTCAGCGAGACGACCGCCTTGTTCTGGCCGCTGGGAGTGATCGAACCGACACTGACCGAGCGCACCGTCGACCAGAACGAGGAGTAGTCGCCGTAGCCGCCGGTCTGGGCCTGGTAGGCCGGTGCCAGCTGGGCCCAGGCGCCGCCGATATTGCCCGGCAGCATGCCGTAGTAGCCGGCGATGAACTGGCCGATCCGCTCCGGGGTCGGCGGGCCGAACGGAGTCGTGGTGATGGTGGTGCTCGACGGGCGCGAGGAGGTGGAGCCGGGCGCGCCCGAGGTGGACGGCGCGCTGCTCGAGGCTCCCGGTGTGCTCGACGCGCCCGGGGCGGTGGTGGCCGGGACCGTGATCGTCTCCTGTTCGGGGACGATGACCACGGTGTCGACCCGGCCGTCGACCATGGTCGTCACGGTGATCGGCGAGGGCGGGTTCTGGGCCTGCGTGCCCTGGTCACCGCCGCGGTCGCGGGTGACCACCAGGACAACGAGCATGACGGTGAAGGCGGCGACCGCCGCGGCCAGCAGCAGGACCGCGCGATTGTTGTTCGCCGAGTCGGTGCGGGCGGGCGGTGCCGGGAAGGCGGGTGGGCGGCCGGACCCGGTGGCGAGCGGAGAGGCGGGTGCGGCGGCGCCGGGGGCGGCGTCCTGTGGGCGCAGCAGTCCGGGATCGCCCGCGGCGGCCTGCCCGATCGGGCTCTGCACCGCGGCGACCCGGCCGCTGATGGCCGAGCGGGCCGACTTGGCCAGGGCCAGGCCGCTGCCGAGCAGTCCGGCCCTGGCCGCCCCGGCGCTCGCGCCGGGGCGCGGCAGCAGGGTGGTGGCCGCCTCGCCGACCGGGAGCACCTTCGTCGCCGGGGCACCGGGCAGCACCGGAACCCGGCCCGCCGCCACGTCTTCGAGCGCGGTGCGGGCCTGCGCCATGCTCGGACGGTCCTCGGCGGACGCGGTGAGCAGCCACATCAGCACCGGGCCCAGCGGACCGGCCTGCTTCGGTTCCGGGACCACCCCGCGCGCGACCGCGTGCAGCACGGCCAGGGGGTTGTCGCCCTCGCCGAACGGCGGCGCGCCCTCGACGGCGGCGTAGAGCGTGGAGCCCAGGGCGAACACGTCGGCGGCGGCCTTGGGATTGTCGCCGCGGGCGATCTCGGGGGCCAGGTAGGCGGGGGTGCCGGCGAGGAAGCCGGTGGCGGTGACGGTGACGTCACCGGTGGCGTGCGAGATGCCGAAGTCGGTGATCTTGACGGTGCCGTTGTCCCCGACGAGCAGGTTGGCCGGTTTCACGTCACGGTGCATGATCCCGGCGTCGTGGGCGGCCGAGAGCGCCGCGGCGGCCTGGGCACCGATGCCTGCGACCTCGATGGGCGGCAGGGTCGCGCCCCCGGCCAGCTTCACCGCGAGGCTGGGCGCGTTCATGTACTCCATCACCAGCCACGGCTGGCCGTCCTCTTCGGCGACGTCGAAGACGGTGATGGCGTTGGGGTGGTGCAGGCGCGCGGCGATACGGCCCTCGCGCATGGCGCGCAGCTTGGCCTCCAGCGCCTGCGAGCCGGTCAGGCCCGGGGCCAGCAGGAGCTGTTTCACCGCGACGGTGCGGCGCAGCCGGACATCGGTGGCACGCCACACCACACCCATCGCACCGGTGCCGATCGGGTCGGTGAGTCGATAGCGTCCCGCGATCAACCGATCCGATGTCATGTGCGCCCCTCCATGCGATTTCGCCGAGTCGTCCAGCCCTCCGCGCCACAGCGGGATGAAACTTTGTGAAAATCCTACGTGCTGAAGTGCTTTGCCTGCGCGGTGACTCAGGCGTTGAAGTACTTGGCCTCCGGGTGCAGCAGCACGAACGCGTCGGTGGACTGCTCCGGATGCAGCTGCAGTTCCTCCGACAGCGTGACCCCGACCCGGCCCGCTTCGAGCAGGTCGACCAGCTTGGCGCGGTCCTCGAGCTCCGGGCAGGCGCCGTAGCCGAAGGAGTAGCGCGCGCCGCGGTAACCCAGCTTGAAGTAGTCCTGGATGTCGGCCGGATCGTCGTCGGCGACCGACTGCCCGTCCAGGGTCAGTTCCTCACGCACCCGGCGGTGCCAGTACTCGGCCAGCGCCTCGGTGAGCTGCACGCCGATGCCGTGCACCTCGAGGTAGTCGCGGTAGTTGTCCCCGGCGAACAGCGCGTTGGCGAAGTCGGCGATCGGCTGACCCATGGTGACCAGCTGGAACGGCAGCACGTCGACCTGCCCGGTCTCACGCGCCTTCTCGCGGGAGCGGATGAAGTCGGCGATGCACAGGAACCGGTCGCGCTGCTGACGCGGGAAGGTGAACCGATACCGTTGCGGCGCATCGGGTTCCGGCTCGGTGAGCACGATCACGTCGTCGCCCTCGGAGACCGCCGGGAAGTAGCCGTAGACGACCGCCGCGTGCTGGAGCACGCCCTCGGTGGCCAAACGGTCCAGCCACGCGCGCAGCCGCGGACGACCCTCGGACTCCACCAGCTCCTCGTAGGTCGGCCCGTCGCCCTTGCGCTGCCCGCGCAGCCCCCACTGGCCCAGGAACAGCGCGCGCTCGTCGAGCAGGCCCGAATACTCCTGCAGCGGAAGGCCCTTCACCACGCGCGTGCCCCAGAACGGCGGGGTGGGCACGGGCAGATCCGCGGCCACATCCGAGCGCTCGGGCACCTCGATCGGCACCTCGGCGGCCTTGCGCTCGGCGGCGATCCGCTTGGACCGTTCGTGGCGGGCCTTGCGCTCGGCGGCCTTCTGCTTGGCCTCGATGGCCTCCGGGCTGTCGGGATCGAGGCCACCGCCGCGCTTGACGGTCATGATCTCGTCCATCAGCCGCAGGCCCTCGAAGGCGTCGCGGGCGTAGTGCACCTCGCCGTCGTAGACCGCGGTCAGGTCGTTCTCCACATAGGAGCGGGTCAGCGCGGCGCCGCCGAGCAGCACCGGGAACTGTTCGGCCACGCCCTTGGTGTTGAGCTCCTCGAGGTTCTCCTTCATCACCACCGTCGACTTCACCAGCAGCCCGGACATGCCGATCACGTCGGCCTTCTTGTCCTGGGCGGCGTCGAGGATGGTCGCGATCGGCTGCTTGATGCCGAGGTTGACCACCTCGTAGCCGTTGTTGGACAGGATGATGTCGACCAGGTTCTTGCCGATGTCGTGCACGTCGCCCTTGACCGTGGCCAGCACGATCCGGCCCTTGCCCGAGTCGTCGGTGGCCTCCATGTGCGGTTCCAGATGCGCGACAGCGGTTTTCATCACCTCGGCCGACTGCAGCACGAACGGCAACTGCATCTGGCCCGAGCCGAACAGCTCACCGACGGTCTTCATGCCCGACAGCAGCGTCTCGTTGATGATCTGCAACGGCGGCACCGACTGCATCGCCTCGTCCAGATCGACGTCCAGCCCGTTGCGCTCACCGTCGACGATGCGCCGCTCCAACCGCTCGAACAGCGGCAGCGCCGCCAGTTCCTCGGCCCGCGAGGCCTTCGACGAGGCCGCCGAGACACCCTCGAACAGGGCCATCAGCTTCTGCAGCGGGTCGTAGTCCTCGGTGCGGCGGTCGTAGATCAGATCCAGCGCGGTCTCGCGCTGCTCGTCGGGGATCCGGCTCATCGGCAGGATCTTCGAGGCGTGCACGATCGCCGAATCCAGTCCGGCCTCGACGCATTCGTGCATGAACACCGAGTTCAGCACCTGGCGCGCGGCCGGGTTCAGGCCGAAGGAGATATTGGACAGACCCAGCGTGGTCTGCACCTGCGGATGACGGCGCTTGAGCTCGCGGATGGCGTTGATGGTCTCCTCGCCGTCCTTGCGCGACTCCTCCTGGCCGGTGCCGAGGGTGAAGGTCAGCGTGTCGACGATGATGTCGGATTCGCGCAGGCCCCAGTTGCCGGTGATGTCCTCGATGAGCCGTTCGGCGATGGCCACCTTGGTCTCGGCGGTGCGGGCCTGGCCCTCCTCGTCGATGGTGAGCGCGACCACCGCGGCCCCGTGCTCGGAGACCAGGCGCATGATCTGCTGGAACCGCGAATCCGGGCCTGCGCCGTCCTCGTAGTTCACCGAGTTCACCGCGCAGCGGCCGCCCAGGTGCTGCAGCCCTGCCAGCAGCACGGGCGGTTCGGTGGAGTCGAGCATGATCGGCAGGGTCGAGGCGGTGGCCAGGCGCGAGGCGAGCTCGTTCATGTCCCGGGTGCCGTCGCGGCCGACGTAGTCCACGCACAGGTCGAGCATGTGCGCGCCGTCGCGGGTCTGGTCCTTGGCGATCTCGAGGCAGCGCTGCCAGTCCTCGGCCAGCATGGCGTCGCGGAAAGCCTTGGAGCCGTTGGCGTTCGTGCGCTCGCCGATCATCAGGATCGAGGCGTCCTGCTCGAACGGCACCGCCGTGTACATGCTGGACACGGCCGGTTCGTGCTCGGGCGCGCGGCGCTGGTCGATCGCGGGCAGCGTGGTCTCGACCTCGCGCACCGCCTCGGCGACCTGGCGGATGTGCTCGGGGGTGGTGCCGCAGCAACCGCCGACGAGGCCGAGGCCGAACTCGGAGACGAAACCGCTCAGGGCGACCGCGAGCTCCTCGGGCGTCAAGGGGTATTCCGCGCCGTTGGCGCCGAGCACCGGCAGACCGGCGTTGGGCATCACCGACACCGGGATCTGCGCGTGCCGCGACAGATGCCGCAGGTGCTCGCTCATCTCGTCGGGACCGGTGGCGCAGTTCAGGCCGATCATGTCGATACCCAGCGGCTCGAGCGCGGTCAGCGCCGCGCCGATCTCCGAGCCGACCAGCATGGTGCCGGTGGTCTCCACGGTGACGTGGGTGATGATCGGGATGCGGCGGCCCGCCGCGATCATGGCCCGGCGGCTGCCGGTGATCGCGGCCTTGACCTGCAGCAGGTCCTGGCAGGTCTCCACCAGGATCGCGTCGGCGCCGCCGTCGAGCATGCCGAGGGCGGCCTCGGTGTAGGCGTCGCGCAGCGCGACGTAGGGCGCGTGGCCCAACGTCGGCAGCTTGGTGCCGGGGCCCATCGAGCCAAGGACGTAGCGCGGGGTGCCGTCGGCGCTGGGGCCCATCTCGTCGGCCACGTCGCGGGCGATGCGGGTGCCGCGCTCGGACAGGTCGCGGATGCGGTCGGCGATGTCGTAGTCGGCGAGGTTGGGTAGGTTGCAGCCGAAGGTGTTGGTCTCCACGGCGTCGGCACCGGCCGCGAAGTAGGCGCGGTGGATGTCGGCGAGCACGTCGGGACGGGTGTCGTTGAGGATCTCGTTGCATCCCTCGAGGCCGCGGAAATCGTCGAGCGTGAGATCCGCGGCCTGCAACATCGTGCCCATCGCACCGTCGCCGATGACGACACGCCGCCGCAGCGTGTCGAGGAGCGTGGTATCGAACCCGGTGGGCAAGGACGCAGACATGTATCCAAGACTAATGGTCGGCACCGACGCCCGAGACCACTGCGGGTGAATCGAGTGGCCCCGGCCACAGCCGCGCGCCGAAACACGCAACAGCGCCGGTCACCGCAAAACAATTCGCCCGAGACACTAGGCTGACCGGGTGGATGCCAGTGAAACCCCCGAGACGGAACTGCCGACGTTGCGCAATCCCGTGCTGGTTGCGGCCTTCGAGGGCTGGAACGACGCCGGTGACGCCGCCAGTGGCGCGGTCGAGCATCTCGAGTTGCTCTGGGACGCGGAGCCGCTGGCCGAACTCGATTCCGAGGACTACTACGACTACCAGGTGAACCGGCCGACGGTACGTCAGGTGGACGGGGTGACCAGGGAGATCCAGTGGCCCTCGACCATGCTGTCGGTGTGCTCACCGCCCGGCAGCGAGCGCGACGTCGTGCTGCTGCGCGGAATCGAGCCCAATATGCGGTGGCGCAGTTTCTGCAACGACCTGCTGGAGTTCATCGAGCAGCTCGGTGTGGAGACGGTGGTCATCCTGGGCGCCCTGCTGGCCGACACCCCGCACACCCGTCCCGTGCCGGTGACCGGGTCGGCCTACAGTCCCGAGGCCGCCGAGCGCTTCAGCCTCGAGCAGACCCGCTACGAGGGCCCGACCGGCATCACCGGGGTGCTGCAGGATCAGTGCGTGAAGGCCGGGGTGCCCGCGGTGTCGTTCTGGGCGGCGGTCCCGCACTACGTGTCGCAGCCGCCGAACCCGAAGGCCACGATCGCGCTGCTGCACCGCGTCGAGGAGGTGCTCGACATCGAGGTGCCGCTCGGTGAGCTGCCCACCCAGGCCGAGGAGTGGGAGGCCGCGGTCAACGAGATGACCGTCGGCGACGAGGAGATCAACGAGTACGTGCGCTCGCTCGAGGAGCGCGGCGACGCGGCGCTCGATCTCAACGAGACGATGTCCAAGATCGACGGTGACGCCATCGCCGCGGAGTTCGAGAAGTACCTGCGCAGACGCGGACCGGGCAGTTTCGGGTTGTGAGTCCCCGGGCCGCCGCCGGGCGCGCGAGGCGCCCGGCCGTGCGGCGGGAACGGCCCACTCACCGATGTGGTGGTTCGGAACCTGCGGAACCGGACATGGTCACACCTCCAGGGTGAGCACTTGGGCGGCCGCCTCGTGTGCCAGCTTGGCGATCAGCAGGTCACGGGGAATCGTCTGGCCGGCAAGGTGATCCAGGGACGGCACCACCACGTGGTGCGCGTCGGCGCGCTTGAGTTCCTGGGTGAGTTCGGCGAACGCGGCGCCGTCACCCGCGGTCGATTCGTGGAACGTGGCGGCGAAACACATTCCCGCGGTACGCGCGAGGCTACGTAGCGCATCCTCCAATTGATCGCCCTGGCCCTCGGCCAGATCGTCACGCAAGTATCCATAGATCAACGCTTCCACCCGAACCTCCGTTGGATAGGGATCGCTGTTCTGTTGTCGGATCCCCCCGCGCCGCGCCGTGCGCCGCGCGGGGGTACTGCGTTGCCCCGCAAGCTCTCCTGCGGAGCGGGCGTCCGGTCTCGGGCCGAGCACCTGCTACCAGCATGCGCAATCGTGGCCCGCGGCAGCAGATGTCAAACCGATGACATCTACATGCCCTATTCGGGACGCCGAAGGTTAACTGGTGGGATACTACCGCCGTGACCGCAACTGATGATCGACCCGTCTGGGCTGTCCGGATGCGCTCGGAACGTGACGCGAGGGGGTGGTCGCAAGCCGATGCCGTCCGCGCGATGCGTGCCAAGTCCTCCCACAACCTGCCAACGGACAGTACTCTGCTGCGCAACTGGCGCCGCTGGGAATCCGGGGAATCACGACCCGACGAGTTCTACGCGCCGATCATCGCGGCCGCGTTCGACACCGTCACGGCGGCGTTCTTCCCCAAGGCCCGGCCCAACCGTGATGACGAGCTGTTATCGGCAACGGGTATGGACACTCTGGAGTTCATCGGCAGGCTCCGGATGTCCGATGTCAACAGCGCGACCCTGGACGCGGTGCGGATCACCGCCGAACGGCTCTGCTGTGAATACGCCTACGCCGAACCGTACGCGCTGCACGCCGAGGGCACCGCCTGGCTGCGCCGGATCACCTCGCTGCTCGACGGCAGGCTCACCCTGGGCCAGCATCGCGAAATCCTCGTTCTGGCAGGGTGGGTGGCGTTGCTGGTCGGTTGCGTCGACTACGACCTGGGCCGCCGCGGCGGTGCCGAGGCCACCCGCCGGGCCGCGGAGTCGCTGGGCCGGGAGGCGGGCAATCCCGAGATCGTGGGCTGGGCGGCGGAGATGTCGGCGTGGTTCGCGCTGACCCAGGGCAACTTTCGCGGCGCCATCGAGGTCTCGGAGAAGGCGATGCCCGGCACCACCGCGATGAGTGTCGGCGTGCAGCTGGCCGCGCAGCGCGCCAAGGGCTGGGCCCGGCTGGGCGACCGGCGAGCGGTGCAGACCGCGCTCGACGAGGGCAGGGCGATCCTGTCGCGGATGGGTCACCCGGCCGACCTGGACAATCATTTCGTCATCGACGCAACGAAATTCGACTTCTACGCCATGGATTGCTGCCGGGTGGCCGGCCAGGACCGGCTCGCCGAACGCTATGCGCACCAGGTGATCCGCGATTCGACCCGGCCCGACGGCAGTGTGCGCAACCCGATGCGGGTCTCGGAGGCGCGGCTGACCCTGGCGGTGGTCGCGGTGCGCGACCGCGATCTCGAGCGTGCCGTCGAGGAGGGCGTGGCGGCCTTCAGCCCGGGGCGCAAGTCGCTGCCGTCGCTGGCCTGGATCGCCGGGGAAGCCGCGCGCGAGATCATCGAGCGGTTCCCTGGCGACCCGCGCACCCAGACGTTCCTCGAACAGCTGCGTTCACTCAACGTCGGGTGAGCGCGCCGGCGGGGGCGCGCCGATCCGGGACCGGTCGGACGGAGCACGGATCGGACCCCACTACCCTCTCTACGGTGACCGACTCCGCCGACGGCCTGCCCAGCGCCGTCCCCGCCCTGTGGGACGAGCGTCTGCGGTTGTTCTCGTTCGCGACCGCCGAGAAGCGCGCCGACTACCTGCGGGTGCTGCGCGCCTTCGACAGCGCCCGCGCCGCCTACGTGGTGTTGCTGCACGCCGACGACGTCGCCGACTGGATCGCCCGCACCGAGGCGGGCGGCCGCGGCGACGCCCCGGCGGGGGTGCCGCTGCCCTCGGCCGAGATCGGCCCGCTGCTCGAGCAGCTGCACCGCTGGGGTGTGCTCGAACGCAGCTACGACGGCACCAGGGCGGCCACCCTGGCCGAGTACCGCAACCGGCACTACGTCTACCAGTTCGCCCAGGCCGGTTTCCAGGCCTACCGGGCGGTGGCCGGGGTGCTGGCGGCCCGGATGGACGACGCCTCGCTGTCGCGGCTGGTGCTGCCCGAACTGCTCGCCGACCTGCGCACCCTGGCCGCCGCCAACCGCGACGGCGACGCCGAACGCGTCTACACCACCCTGCGCAGGCTCGACGCCGCTCTCACCGACATGGCGGCGCGGGCCGCGCATTTCTATCTGTCGCTGGGCGATCTGGTGCGCACCACCGAGATCACCTCGGAGTCGTTCCTGGCGCACAAGGACGCGCTGCTGGCGCACATGCGCGAGTTCAGCATGGATCTGGCCCGGTTCGCGCCGCGGCTGGCGGCGGCGATCGGCGAGGTCGAACAGACCGGCGTCGAGGAGCTGATCCGGCGGGCGGCCGGCTGTGACGAGCGGGTGCTGGTGAGCGCGGCCGAGCGCGAGGCGGACTGGCGGGCACGCTGGGACGGGCTGCGCACCTGGTTCGTCACCGCGGGCGAGCCGGGCGAGACCTGTGAGGCCGACCGGTTGCGCGAGGCCACCATGAGCGCGATCGCGGCGGTGCTGTCGCTGTTGCGGCGGGTCACCGAGACCCGGCGCGGGGGTGTCAGCCGGGAGTCGGCGCTGCGGCATCTGGCCGCCTGGTTCGTCGACACCCCCACCACCGCGGGCGCCCACGCGCTCTACGACGCGGTGTTCGGGCTGGGCAGGCCCCGGCACTTCGCACTCGAGCATCCCGATGCCGAGCTGATCCCGGCACACCGATCCTGGTGGGACGCACCGCCGCTGGAGATCTCGCGCACCCTCGCCGAGACCGGCCGGGCCCCGGCCGCGGGCGCACCGGCCCGGATCGCGCGCAACGACGCGGGCATCCGGCGGCTGCGCGAGGCCCAGCTGTCCGCGCAGCGGGAGCGGGCGGCGGCCGCGGCGTCGCTGGCCGGGGGCAACGTGCACGAACGGGTCCTCGATCAGCGCGAGACCGAGGTGCTGTTGCGGCTGCTGGACGCGGCGTCGACGGCGTGGGTGCCGGTGAGCGGCCGGGTCGAGGGCACCACCGGCTCCGACAACGGCGTCACGTTGACGGTGCGTCCGTGCGATGGATCGACGGTGATCCGCACCGCCGCCGGGCTGCTGCACCTGAACAACCGCCGGCTCGACGTGCGGGCGACGGTGAAGCGCGGTGGGTCCCGATGAACGGTTCGACGAGCCACCCGCGCGGGATCGGCGCCACCCAGCGGCGAGGTGGGGTCCGATGAAGCAGCCACGACGGATCGACGCGCTCGCCCTGGACAGCTATCAGCGGGCCGCGCGGGTGGTGCTGGCCAATCACCTGATCACCCGGGTGTACCCGGACCGGATCGCCTTGCCGCTGGTGCGGCGCTGGGCCACCGAGCTGCGCGAGGACCTGGCCGACCTGTTCGGGTACCGGCTCGAGGTCACCGAGACCACGGCCCGGCTCTTTCCCGTGCACGACCGGCTCGACGACGCGCGTCCGGCGCGCAGCGTCAACGACCGGGTGTTCGACCGTCGCCGGTACGCCTATCTCGCGCTGGCGCTGGCCGCGCTGGGTCGCGCGGGTGACCAGATCACGCTGTCGGAACTGGCCGAACAGGTGGCCGACTACGCGGGCCGGATCGACGGGCTGGAGCTGTCCACCGAGCGGGCAGCCGACCGGGACGCCTTCGTCGACGCGGTCGGCTGGCTCGGTGCGCGCGGCGCGCTGACCCTGGCCGACGGTGACGCGGGCGGCTGGGCGTCGGATCCGGAGGCGGGTGAGGCGCTCTACGACATCGACCGGCCCGTCGTCTTCGCGCTGTTCCGGCCACCGCGCGCGCTGCAGCACCTGCACAGTGTGCGCGGTCTGCTCGCCGACGAGGCCGAGCAGACCGCCGCCGACCAGGCCCGCCGGGTGCGGCGCGCGCTGGTGGAACGGCCGGTGGTCTATCTCGAGGACCTCTCCCCCGCCGAACGCGCGCTGCTGGGCCAGGACCGGGTGGTCGGCGAGGTGGAGTACTGCACGGGTCTGCGGGCCGAGCGCCGGGCCGAGGGTGTCGCGCTCATCGATACCTCCGGCAGGCTCTCCGACACCCGTTTCCCCGGCACCGGCACCCTCGCCCAGGTGGCATTGCTGCTGATCGGCGAGATCGCCGACGCCGTCCTGGATCTCGACAATCCCCTGCCGCGCCTGCCCGCCCCCGATCCGGCCGAGGACGCGCTGATCGCCCAGCTCGACGCGGCCATCCCGGCCTCGGGCGTCTTCGCCCCGCTGGCCGAAGAGCCCGACTCCGACACCGACGAAGACCTCGACGACAGCGAACCGGCCGTCCTGCCGTTCCTGGAGCACACCTGGGTGCGGTCCACGGTCACCGCGCTGACCGACCGCTACGGGGCCACCTTCGCCGCGCAATGGCAGGCCGACCCCGGCGCGCTGACCGATGAGGTGCTGGCCCTGCTCGCCCGGTTGCGCCTGGTGCGGCCGGTGCCGGACGGAGTGCTGGTGCTGCCCGCGCTGGCCCGGTACCGGGGTGCGGTGGTCACCGTGCGGGTGCGCAAGACCGAGGAATTGTTCGTCACGGCCGCCGACACCGGCGGCACCGGAGTGGGAGGGAACTGAGCCATGTCGCTCATCCACGGCGGAGTACGTTTCGTCCCGACCCGCGCGGGCATCGTCAATCTCTGGGACTACCGTGACCAGGAGTTCTGTTTCGCCGACGGCCGCCTGGTGCTGCGCGGCCCGAACGGTTCGGGCAAGACCAAGGCGCTCGAGGTGCTGTTCCCGTTCGTCCTGGACGGCCGGATCGAACCGCGCAGGCTCAACCCGTTCGCCGGTGAAGAGCGCACCATGAAGTCGAATCTGCTCTACCGCAAGCAGGAATCGGCCTACTCCTATGTGTGGATGGAGTTCGCGCGCGGCGGCTGGGACGACCCCGAGGTGGTCACCGTCGGCATCGGCATGCGCGCCACCCGCTCCTCGGACAAGGTGACCCGCTGGTACTTCGTGGCCGACGGCCGTGCGGGAGTGGACTTCTCGCTGATCGGTCCCGACGATCGGCCGCTGACCCGCAAGCAGCTCGCCGAACAGATCGGCGGCGACGCCATCGTCGACCGGCCGGTGGAGTATCGCGCCGCGATCGACGCGCGCATGTTCGGGCTCGGCGTGCAGCGCTACGACCAGCTGATCAATCTGATCCTCACGCTGCGCCGCCCACAGCTGGCCAAGAACCTCGACCCGCGCGGCCTCTCGCAGGCGCTCACCGACGGTCTGCGCCCGCTCGACGAGCAGCTGATCCTCGACGCGGCCCGCTCGTTCAGCGATATGGAGGAGGTCGGGCGCACCCTCGACGGGCTCGTCCAGGCCGACACCGCCACCCGCACGTTCGTCGATGTCTACCGCAAGTACCTCGCGGTGCAGGCCAAGACCGATGTGGACCAGGTGCGGACCCGGCTCGACGCGGTCACCAATGCCGCCACCGCCGTCTTCGCGGCCACCGCCCTGCGCACCCGCCGCGACGGTGACCGCGCCGAGGCCGAGACCCGCGCGGAGGAAGCCGACCGCGCCTACGAGCAGGCCATCGCCGACCGGGAGAACCTGCAGCGCTCCAGCGCCTACGAGGGCAAACAGCAACTCGACGACCTCGCCGACGCCGTCCGCCGCCTGGAGACCTCCGCCGCCGCGCACCGCGACAAGGCCGCCGAGGCCGGACAGACCCTGCAACGCCGCGCCGAGGAAGCCGAGCGCGCGGCCGAGGCCGTCCGCACCGCCGCGGCCGCCCTGGCCCGCGGGGAGGACGCCGTGCGCGCCGCCGCCGAGGAAGCGGGTATCGAGTGGACTCCCCCGGCCGACGACCGGAGCGACCACTTCACCGCCGCGGTCCGCGGCCACGCCGAGGAACGCGACGCCGATGTCCGCGCGG
This sequence comes from Nocardia sp. NPDC056064, assembly GCF_042266925.1. Taxonomy (NCBI): domain Bacteria; kingdom Bacillati; phylum Actinomycetota; class Actinomycetes; order Mycobacteriales; family Nocardiaceae; genus Nocardia; species Nocardia sp. NPDC056064. The sequence goes on from NZ_JBHJWO010000001.1 coordinate 1,277,160, forward strand.
TCCGCAAGGCCGTGGGCAAGTGGGAAACCGCCGCCGCCGAACGCACCCGCGCCGAACGCCTCGCCGAACGCGCGGTGGAATTACGCGAGGCCGCGGCCGCCGAAGTGGCACACGCCGAAGCCGCGGTCGCCCTGGCCCGCACCGAATCCGCCACCTCGCTGCGATCCTGGTGGAAGGCCAACGCGCAGGTGTTTACCCCTGATATCCGGCGGGGCGCCGAGGGTGCCCCCGCGGAGCCCACGGCGCTGTTCGCCCAGCTCACCGCTGCCGTCGCCGCCGCGGGAAGTGACGAAAGCCCTTCCGCGCCGGAGATTCTGGCCGAGTACTGCGAGCCGCTCCAGGAACAGATCCGCACGCGGCGCCAGGAGGCCCGCGCCCGCGCGAGCGCCGCGGCGGCCCGTCGCGACGCCCTGCGTGCCGAGCGCACCCAGATCGCCGCCCAGCACGATGACGCGCCCCCACCGCACCCCGCCAGAACCGGCGTCCGTGAAGACCTTCCGGGCGCTCCCCTGTGGCGGCTCGTCCGTTTCGCCGACACGGTCTCCGCCACGGACGCCGCAGCGATCGAAGCAGCACTGCAATCCAGCGGCCTGCTCGACGCCTGGATCTGCGGCCCCGACCTGCCCGGCCACGTCGAATCCGACCACTTCCTGCTCCCGCTGCCCGTCGAGCAACGGCCCACCGGCCGCACTCTCGCCGATGTCCTGGTGGTCGAAGAGGATTCGCCCGAGCTGACTGTCCCCACCGAAACTGTCGCGGCGGTACTCGCATCCGTCGCCCTGCACGCCCCAGCCCCGAGCGCATCCGTCGCGCCCACCGGGGCGTCTGCCACTGGCCTTGGTCCGACCGGCGCTGCGGCCGCTACCCAGGTTCCGGACGAGGTGTTCGCCGCACACACTCCGGCGAGCGCGGGCGGGATCGATTCACCGAGGGGCACCGGGGACGAGGCATCGCATCACGCGGTTGCCTGCACCCCTGGCGCCACGGCGATCAGCGGGGACGCGCTGACCGCGCTGAGCACGGCGGGCGTGGTGCTGGGTACGGCCGGTGAGTTCCGGTCCGGGGTCCTCGTCGGCCGCCATCACAAGGCCGAGGCCGAGTTCCTCGGCGCCACCGCGCGGGCGCGCAGGCGGGAGCTGCGGCTGGCCGAGATCGAGGTGGCCATCGAGGCCGCGGCCGCCGAGTTCGAGGCGGCGAAGTCCGAAGAAGCGGCCGCCACAGCGGAATCGACGGCGCTGTCCACGGCCGTCAAGGCACTCCCCCGCCCGGCCGCGGTGACCGCCGCCCTGCGCGCCGTCGCCGAGACCGCCGGTCTGATGCGCTCGCGGGTGGAGGCGGCCGCGCAGGCCGAGCGGGAGCTCGATCAGGCCGTCGCCGAGGTCACCGCCCTGGACAAGAAGGTGCGTGCCGCCGCGCAGGCCCATCGCACCCCGCGCGAGGCCCGCGAACTGGACGCATTGGCCGCCGCCATCCGGCATTTCGAGAACACCGGGACCGGGCTGCTGCGGTTGCGCGCCGAACACGAGCGGGAGCGCGAACGCGAACGCGAGGGCGCCGACCGCCACGACGAGGCCCGCGCGCTGGCGGAGGCGTTCGCCGAGGAGGCCGAGGCCGCCCGGCTCGGATTCACCGAGCAGCAGCGCAAACTCGAGACCCTGCGTGATGCGTTGGGCGCGAGCGCCGCCGATATCGACCGCGACCTCGAGGCCGCCCGCGCCGCCATCGAGGCGGCCAAGGCCGAGCAGCGGGCCGCGCGCAAGGCCGCCAATGCCGCGATCGAGGCGGTCGGCGACGCCGAAGCCGCCTACCGCACCGCCAACGAGGCCCTCACCACCGCGCTCACCGAGGTGCTGGCCGAGGTCCGCTCGCTGGCCCCCTACGCCCGGCCCGACCTGCTCGGGCTGCTCGGCGCGGGAACCGAACACCGCTGGCCCGCCGGTGACGCCGCCTGGCTGACCCCGGAGCAGTTGCAGTACCGCATCGTCGCCGCGGGCCCGCAGACCGATCCGGTCGTCCTGCCCGAGGAGGTGGCCGCGCTCTTCACCGATCTCGACACCGCCACCACCGCGGTGCGCGCGACCGAGGCGGGCCGCAAGTCCACCCGCTCCGCGGTCACCGCCGCGCTCCAGGAGTTCGACGCGGCGCTGACCGCCTCGGGCCGCGACTACCGCCTGCACTGGGACGCCGCCGACGGGCTCACCGTGGTCGCCGTGCACGACGAGAACGGCCAGGCCGCCCTCGCCGATTTCGCCGCCCGCATCGACGCTGCCCGCCGTGACCAGGAACTGCTGCTCACCGACGCCGAACGCCGCATCCTGGAGGACGCGCTACTGACCGGCCTGGCCCAGCAGATCCACGAACGCACCACCGACGCACGCGAACTCATCTCCCGGATGGGCGCGGAGATGAAGCAGCGGCGGATGTCCTCGGGCAACACCATCGGCGTGCACTGGGTACTCGCCGACGGGCTGTCGGAGGCGGCGCGGGCCATGTGCAAGCTGCTCGACCGCGACACCGCCGCGCTGAGCCAGGACGATCTCGGCGCGGTGCGCGCGCATTTCGCCGCCGAGATCCGCGCGGCCCGCAGCGCCCATCCGGAGCGTTCCTATCCCGAGATCCTCGCCGCCACCCTCGATTACCGCACGTGGCGGGTGTTCTCGTTCACGCTCATCTCCGGGGACGGCACCGAGGACAAGCTCACCGTCGCCCGTCACAGCGCCCTGTCCGGTGGCGAGCAGTCGGTGTCGCTGCACCTGCCGCTGTTCGCCGCCGCGCACGTCATGCTCGATTCCGCCGACCCACAGGCCCCCCGGCTGCTCGCGCTGGACGAGGCGTTCGCCGGTGTCGACGACAACGGCCGCAGCGAATTGCTCGGCCTGAGCGTGCAATTCGATCTCGACCTGTTCATGACCGGCTACGACCTGTGGATCACCTACGGGCACGTGCCGGGCTGCGCGCACTACGATCTCGCGCACTCGACCGCCGAGAACACCGTCAGCGCGACCCTGCTCGTCTGGGACAGCGGCGAACTGCTCGCCGAACACGACGGCGGCGACCTGACCACGGCCTTGGGCTCGCCCAACCGCCGCCGTGTCCCCAACACCATCGAGGGCGGGCTCACCCTGGAGGGCATGCCGGGCGAACCCGCGCGGGTCGGCTGACACCTGTCGGCCGGAGCCTGCCGAACGCGACCGCCGCACCGGTCCCGACCGGGCCTCGGGTCGGTACCCCGGCGGAGGGAGTCCGGTACTCACCGGTCCGGGCCTCGCGTCGGCGACCCGGGCGGGCGAGCCCGGTGATCACCGATGCGGCGGGGTGAGGGCATCGGTGAGGCGAGCCGCGATGTCCCGGAGGTGGGCGGCGAGCTCGGGAGTGTCGTGGAGGCGGAAGGCGACGCCGAGGGTGGCCAGGCGGGCCGCGAGCCAGGCGGGGTCGTCGTCGCGGGTGCCGGTGAGGCGGCAGGTGGTGGCACTGTCGGCGACGAGCGTGCCCGGTTCCTCACCGAGGCGGCCCGCGACGCGCGCGAGCGGCGCGTCGATGGACACCTCGGCCCGATACTCCGGGGTGCCCCAATCGGTGCGGCGACCGGCGACGTAATCGGCCGGATCGGCGGCGGGTAGTTCCCTGGTGGCGATGCGGGCGCCGGTGGCCCGCGGGTCCTCGACGCGGTCGGCGCGGTAGCTGCGCCACGCGTCGCGGTCCAGGTCGTAGGCCACGAGATACCAGCGTCGGCCCGAGGCGACGACGCCGCGCGGCTCCGCGTGCCTGCGGGAGACGGTGCCCGCCGCGTCCCGGTAGCCGAAGCGCAGGCGTTCGCGGTTGGTCACCGCCGCGGCGAGAACGGTGAGGACCTCCGGGTCGACGGTGGGTCCGTCGCCCACCCGCACCGCGACCGCCGAGCCGACGGTGCGCACCCGGCGGCGCAGCGGGGCGGGCAGCACCTGTTCGAGTTTGGTCAGCGCGCGCACCGACGCGTCCTCGATGCCGGCGACGGCCTGGCCGGTCGCCACCCGCAGGCCGACGGCCACCGCGACGGCCTCCTCCTCGTCGAGCACCAACGGCGGTAGTGCCGAGCCCGCGGTGAGGCGGTATCCCCCGGTCGCGCCCATCGCCGCGACCACCGGATACCCGAGTTCGCGCAGCCGGTCGACATCGCGGCGCACCGTGCGATCGGTGACGCCCAGGCGCTCGGCCAGTTCGCTGCCCGGCCACTCGCGGGGCATCTGCAGCAGGGACAGCAGTCGGAGCAGGCGAGCGGCGGTGTCGGTCATGGTGTGGATTCTTCCGCACAACTAGGACCGGAACTGTCCTATATGACTTCTAGAGTCGGAATCACACCGACGAGATCGAGGAGCACCCACCCCATGAGCACCATTCGCCCGTTCCGCATCGACATCCCGCAGGCCGACATCGACGATCTGACCGACCGGCTCACCCGGACCCGCTGGGCCGCGCAACTGCCGGGCGACGGATGGGAGCGCGGCGTACCCGCGGCATACCTGCGCGAGCTGGCGCGGTACTGGGCCGGCGAATTCGATTGGCGCGCACAGGAAGCCACGCTCAACGCGTTCCCGCAGTTCCTGACCGAGATCGACGGACTCGACGTGCACTTCCTGCACGTCCGCTCGCCCGAACCCGACGCGATGCCGCTGGTGCTCACCCACGGCTGGCCGAACTCGTTCGTCGAGTTCACCCGTGTCATCGGCCCACTCACCGATCCCCGCGCCCACGGCCTGGACCCCGAACTCGCCTTCCACGTGGTGATCCCCTCGGTGCCCGGCTTCACCTTCTCCGCCGCACCGACGGAGACCGGAATGACGACGGCGAGGGTGGCCCGCATGTGGGCCACCCTCATGGACCGCCTCGGCTACGACCGCTACGGCGCCCAGGGCGGCGACCTCGGCGCCTACATCGCGCCGGAGCTGGCCCTGGCCGCGCCCGAGCACGTGATCGGCGTGCACCTCGACGGCGGGATCGGCATGCCGACCGAGGCCGACGTGCCGTCGATGTCGCCCGCGGACCAGGCGCAGTGGGCCGAGATGCAGCAGTGGATGACCGGTGGCGTCGACCATCACGCACTGCTGAAGGCGGCACCGCAGACCTTCGCGCTGGGCTGGAACGATTCACCGGTGGCGCTGCTGGCCTGGATGATGCAGAAGTTCCAGGAGTTCACGCCGATGGCGGAGCTGGCCGAGGACGTGATCGACCGCGACCACATCCTCACCAACGCGGCGCTGTACTGGTTCACCCAGACCACCGGCAGCTCGTCGTGGCCGATGTACGAGGGCCTGCGCGAGGGCGGCTTCGGCTGGCCGATCGGCCAGAACCTCGTCCCGACCGGCGTCTACGGCGGCGGCTCCCCCTTGATGCGCACGCTCGCCGAGCGCGACAACAAGATCACGCACTGGCCCGAGGGCAACCCCGGCAACCACTTCGTGGCCATGGAGGAACCCACCGCCCACGTCGCCGACATCAGAACCTTCTTCGCCGGCCTGCCTCAGCGCTGACTCGCGTCGGGCACCGTGGGCGGGCACGCGGTGCCCGGCACGGTGACCAACTCGAAGTGCCACCACTCGTTGTCGAAGGTCCGGCACAGGCCCCAGCGGTTGCCGTTGGTCTCGAGCCAGTGGGCGCCGGTCTGGGGGCCGACGTCGATGGCGTGGCCGGAGACGTGGGTGGATTCGGCCGGCGGGAGGACCCAGCGGCGGGCCTCGGCGGGGTCGCCGTAGGTCGCCAGGCCGTCCTGCCACAGCTGTTCCTGCTGTTCGGGGGTGCGGTAGCCGGAGGTGATGGACAGCGGGACGCCCTCGGCGTGGGCCTGCTGCTCGGCGAGGGTGTAGGCGGCCGCCAGGGCGGGGTCGAGGCCCTCGGTGCCCGCGGCGGACTGGGACTGCTCGCGGGCGCCCGGCTGCGCGTCGGCCAGGCCCGCGCCGAGGGCGGTCACCACGGCGGCGGCCATCGTCGTCACCAGGATCCGGTCGGCCACCCGGCCGAGGACAGTCGTCATAGCGGGAAGTCTATCGACCGGGCGGGTGGCCGGAAGTCAGCGGGCGCGACGCCGCCACCGCTCGAATTCGCGGCCGATCTCGGTGTGCGCCTCGTCGCCGTAGAGCCATTCCCGGGCCAGCAGGTGCCAGTTCGCGGTGACCCGCAACTGGCCGAGGGTGGCGAAGGTGAACAGGTCGGCGCGGCGGGAGAAGATGTGTTCGGGCGGCAGGAACTGGCGGTGCATGCCCTGGAACTCCGAGGAGCGCGGGTCCACGGCGAGCAGGACCGCGCCGGTGGCCAGTTCGGGGGTGATGGTGACCTCCTCGTCGAGCAGATGCCAGCCGGTCACCGCCCACACATACGACTGGCACTCCTCGACGGTGACCCCCGCCTCCGGGTCGATGATGCCGCGCTCGACCCAGGCCGCGTAGAGGTCCTCGGGGCGTCCCTCGGCGGCCGCGCGCAGGCACGACCGCTCGAAATCGACGTGCACGGGGTCCATCTCGTTGTAGAGCCCGAAGTCGACGAAGGCGAGCCTGCCGTCCTCGGCGAGCAGCACATTGCCCGGGTGCGGGTCGCCGCAGAACTCGTATTCGGCGAAGAGGGTGCCGATGTAGAAGCGGTAGATCAGCTCGCCGATCCGGTCGCGGTCGGCGTCGGGCAGGGTCTGCATGTGCGCGAAGGGGCGCGCGTGGACGAACTCGGTGACCAGCACATTGTGCGTGCAGTACTCGGCGATGGCGTCGGGGATCTGGACCAGCGGGTGGCCGCGGTAGCGCTGGGCCACGCGGTGCTGGGTGCGCGCCTCGCGCAGGTAGTCCAGTTCGCTGCGCAGGTTGTCGGCGATCTCCTCGAGCACGCCGGTGTCGGCCACACTGGGCAGCACGGAGCGGCCCATCTTGCCGAGGAACTCCAGGTTGCCGATGTCGGCGTGCACGGCCCGTTCGACACCGGGGTACTTGACCTTGACCGCCACCTCGCGCCCGTCACGCAACCGCGCGCGGTGCACCTGGCCGATGGAGGCCGCCGCGATCGCGGTCTCGTCGAACTCGGCGAACACGCGCCCCAGCGGCCCCAGATCGTCCTCGATCACCCGGCGGATCTTGGGGAACGGCACCGCGGGGGCCTGATCCTGCAACGCGGCCAGCTGCTTGCGGAACTGGTCGCGATGCGCCTCGGGGACGAAGTCCAGGTCGAGCACCGAGGCCATCTGCCCCAGTTTCATCGCCGAGCCCTTCATGCTCCCGAGCACCGCGACGATCTGCTGGGCGGCGGTCATGGCCGAGCGTTCGGCCAGCACCTGCCTGGCTTCCTCGGTGCGCCCGATCATCGACAGCCGCCTGCCGACCCCGCGCACCGCCTGGCCCGCGGCGAGCTGCCCCAGCTTCGCGCCGCGCGCCATCCGTCCGCCAGGAACCCCGGTGGCTGTCATCCGAACCCCCGTCACCCTGGGCTGCGTTGTCGCGCGTCACACTACACGCGACACGCCGTCGGCTAGACGCGTTCCTTGGAGCGGGTGCGCACGCGCAGCGCGAGGGGCTTGGAGGTCTCGGCGAAGAAGTCGTTGCCCTTGTCGTCGACGACGATGAAGGCCGGGAAATCCTCGACGTCGATCTTCCAGACCGCTTCCATGCCGAGCTCGGGGTACTCCAGGACCTCGACGTTCTTGATGCAGTCCAGCGCCAGGCGCGCGGCGGGGCCACCGATGGAGCCCAGGTAGAAGCCGCCGTGCTCGTGGCAGGCCTTGGTGACCTGGGCCGAGCGGTTGCCCTTGGCGAGCATGATCATCGAGCCGCCCGCGGCCTGGAACTGGTCGACGTAGGAGTCCATGCGCCCGGCGGTGGTGGGGCCGAAGGAGCCGGAGGCGTAGCCCTCGGGGGTCTTGGCCGGGCCCGCGTAGTAGACCGCCATGTCGCGCAGGTACTGCGGCATGGGTTCGCCCGCGTCGAGGCGTTCCTTGATCTTGGCGTGCGCGATGTCGCGGGCCACCACCAGCGGGCCGGTGAGCGACAGGCGGGTCTTCACCGGGTACTTCGACAGTTCGGTGCGGATCTCGTCCATCGGGCGGTTGAGGTCGATCTTCACCACGTCGCCGCCGAGGATGTCCTCGGTCTGCTCCGGCAGGTACTGGGCCGGTTCGGTCTCGAGCTGCTCGAGGAAGATGCCGTCCTTGGTGATCTTGGCCAGGGCCTGACGGTCGGCCGAGCAGGACACCGCGATGGCGACCGGGCAGGAGGCGCCGTGGCGGGGCAACCGCACCACGCGCACGTCGTGGCAGAAGTACTTGCCGCCGAACTGGGCGCCGATGCCGAATTCGCGGGTGAGCTGGAAGACCTCTTCCTCGAGCTCGAGATCGCGGAAGGCGTGACCGGTGATCGAGCCCTCGGTGGGCAGGTTGTCCAGGTAGTGCGCGGAGGCGTATTTCGCGGTCTTCAAGGCGAATTCGGCGCTGGTGCCGCCGATGACCACGGCGAGGTGGTACGGCGGGCAGGCCGCGGTGCCCAGCGAGCGGATCTTCTCGTCGAGGAACTCGAGCATGCGCTCGGGGTTCAGGACGGCCTTGGTCTCCTGGTACAGGAACGACTTGTTGGCCGAGCCGCCGCCCTTGGCCATGAACAGGAACTTGTAGACCGGGTTGTCGGGGGTGCCCTCGGTCGAGTACAGCTCGATCTGCGCGGGCAGGTTGGAGCCGGTGTTCTTCTCGTCCCACATGGTGATCGGGGCCAGCTGGGAGTAGCGCAGATTCAGCCGGTTGTAGGCGTCGTACACGCCGCGGCTGATCCACTCGGCGTCGTCGACGCCGGTGAGCACGCCCTCGCTCTTCTTGCCCATCACGATCGCGGTGCCGGTGTCCTGGCACATGGGCAGCACGCCGCCCGCGGAGATGTTGAGGTTCTTGAGCAGATCCAGCGCGACGAAACGGTCGTTGCCCGAGGACTCCGGGTCGTCGATGATCTTGCGCAGCTGCGCCAGGTGCGCGGGGCGCAGGTAGTGGCTGATGTCGTGGATCGCCGTCTCGGTGAGCAGGCGCAGCGCCTCGGGCTCGACCTGCAGGAAGGTGCGCCCGTTGTGCTCGACGGTGCTGACCCCCTCGGTGGTGAGCAGACGGTAGGGCGTCTCGTCGGCGCCGATCGGCAGCAGATCGGAATAGCGGAACTCCGGCGCGGTCACGGATCGCACTCCTTCGGGCAGGGCGGGCACCGCGTTTCGGCGGAGCACCAGCCGGGGCTGGTCACAAAAGCAGTCCGCAGCCTATCCACCCGCCGGCACAGCGCCGCAGGTAAGGCGACCCTTTGTGACCCGCGCCGGTCGAGCCGAACCAAGGTCGAGGTTGCACGTTCAACCCAAACGGTGCTACCCATTCTCCGGGCGGTGGCGGGCGTGCACCGTTCCACCCCGAAGCCTGCACCGGAGAATCTGGAGCTCGATCGTGACGGATCCACAGTGGCTCGATGATGTCGAAATGCGCGCCTGGCTCGGCTACGTGCGAACCCGCGACCTGATCGCCGCGGCGATCGGACGCGACGCGGGCCGGGCGGCCAATCTGAGCTATGTCGAATACTCGGTGCTGGTCTATCTGGCCGACGCGCCGGGTCAGCGGCTGACCTTCGCCGATCTGGCGGGGGCGCTGGAGTGGTCGCAGAGCAGGCTCTCGCATCAGATCACCCGGATGCAGAAGCGCGGCCTGGTCTCGCGCGAGACCATGCCGCACGACGCGCGCCGCACCGTCGCCCGGCTCACCACCGCGGGCGGGCAGCTGCTCACCACCGCCGCGCCCGCTCACGTGCGCAGCGTGCGCAGGCACATGATCGATGTCCTGGACCGCGGCCAGCTCACCGCGCTGGCCGAGATCTACGACGTCCTGGTCGACCACCATCGCGGCAACGGCGCGGCCGCACCCGAGCTACGTCAGCCGAATCCGGACCCCGCCGGGGCCTGAACCGGTCAGGAGCCGCCGGACCCGCCGGTGTCCGGCCTGCTGGAACCCAACCCGCCGCGGGTGATCGAGCCACCGTCCACCGGCGCGCCCCGCTCGTACACGGTCCCGCCGGTCGGGCGCAGGAAGCTCCCGGCGGCCAGTACCACCGCGGCGCCGACCGCGGGATAGAGGAACGTGTCGGTGTGCTGGTACCAGAACCGCGAGTACCTGATGTCGGAGGTGTCGCACTGGGAGTCGGCCACGCGGGTGTTGGTGGTGGTGTCCAGGCAGATCCCGACGGCGGTGGGCTGCGCGGTGGTCGTCGTCGAGGACGGCGTGCGGGTGGTCGTGGTGGGCCGCGGTGTCGTCGTGGTCACCGGCGGTTTCGTCGTGGTGGTGACCGTGGTGGTCGCGGCGCGCTGGGCCGGATGCTGGGTGGTGGCGCACCCGGCCGACACCAGCGCCATCGCCACCACCGCGGGCAGGGTGTAGGACACCCTGCGCGACTTCATGATCCGGCCGCGCCGCTCGCTCGCTGCCACGTCCACGACTTCCCCCTCCCGTCGCGGCCGCCACCGCGGCGGCCGAACGCGATCCTAGCCAGCGGAGGCGGCGGTGACATCCTGCGTGCTGTTCGTGAAATCCCGCTTGCCGGAATGCTTTTCCCCCGTAGGCACCCCCAACGCGCGTGCGAAACCGGCCGGGACCACGATGTCGTCGCGGGTCAGGTCGGTGATCGAGGTCTTGCGCAGGCCCAGCAGCGCGGAGTCGATGCCGCCGCGCAGGATGTCGAGGACGTTCTCCACCCCGGCCTGGCCGTTGGCCGCCAGACCCCACAGGTAGGCGCGGCCGATCAGCACGGCGCGCGCCCCCAGCGCCACGGCCTTGACCACGTCGCTGCCGCGACGGATGCCGCCGTCGAGCAGCACCTCGATCTGGTCGCCCACCGCGTCGGCGAGGACCGGCAGCGCGCGGATGGCGGCGGGGGTGCCGTCGAGGTTGTTGCCGCCGTGATTGGACACCGAGATGCCCGCCACGCCCGCGTCGACCGCGCGCAGCGCGTCGTCGACCCGCATGACGCCCTTGAGCAGCACCGGACCGTCCCACTGGTCGCAGATCCAGGCCACGTCGTCCCAGTCCGGGGCGGGGGTCTGCATCCACTCGCCGTAGGCGCCGAAGAAGCCGGGCGCCGCGCCGCCGCCGACGGCCATGTTGGGGGCGGTCAGGTCGGGGATGCTGCCCGAGCGCAGGTAGGTGGCCAGCCAGCGCGGGCGCGTGAGGGTCTGCGGGGCGAACTTCATCATGGCGCGCAGGTTCAGCGTCTCCGGGATCACCGGGCTGCCCCAGTCGCGGCCGTGCGAGAACGACCAGTCCAGGGTGAGGATGAGCCCGACCGCGCCCGCCGTCTTCGCCCGGGTCATCCGCTCGAGGATCTGGTCCTTGTCGCCACACCAGTACAGCTGGAAGAAGGTCGACGGATTGGCCGCGACGACCTCCTCCACCGGCTTGCTCGCGAACGAGCTCAGGCCCATCGCGATGCCACGCGCGGCGGCTGCGCGGGCCACGGCCACCTCGCCGTCGGGGTGCACGGCCTGCACGCCGGTCGGCGAGATGAGCACCGGCATGGAGATCGGCTGCCCGAGCACGGTGGTGGACTGGTCGCGTTCGCCGATCGGGCCCGCGCAGTGCGGGGCGAAGCCGAGTTCGGTGAAGGCGGTCTGGTTGTCCTCGATGGTCTGGCCGCGTTCCGAGCCGGCGATCAGCGCGCCGTACACCGATTTCGGCAGCCGCTTGCGGGCGCGGCGCTGCGCTTCGGCGACGGTCTCGAACCAGGGATTCATCGACGGGGTCCTTCCTCGTGGTCCTGCGGCCACCAGCGGCCCAGGTCGTCCAGTAGTGCGGTGGTGGCGAGCTTCAGCAGGGCTTCGCCCTCTTCGGGCCCGGCCCCGGTGGGGTCGCCGAGGACCCCGTTGGGGCTCACGGCACGGACACCACCGGCGCGCAGTTCGGGCAGCAGCTCGGCTAGCGCGCGGGTGTCCCCCGGCGCGGCCAGGTCGGCGCGCACCCGCTCGGGGTCCAGTGCGAGCTGGATCGAGGTCTCGGTGCGCCCGGCGTGCGGGTCGCCGCGGTAGCCGGGCGAGGACAGCCGCACATCGCGGGATTCGGCGCGCAGCAGGGTGACCGCGCGGCGCAGCGCCTCGACATTGCCGCCGTGCCCGTTGACCAGGGCGATGCGGGCAAAAGTGTCGGTGGCGGAGCGGCACAGTTCCACCACCAGCAGTTCCAGGGCCGCCTGCCCGATCGACAGCGTGCCGGGGAAACCGGCGTGTTCGCCGCTGGCGCCGTAGGGCACGGCCGGGGCGACGAGCACGTCGGCGCGCTCGGCGGCGACGCGGGCGCACAGCGCGGACGCGATGTCGCTGTCGGTGGACAGCGGCAGGTGCGGGCCGTGTTGCTCGGTCGCGCCGAGCGGGATGAGCAGAATCACTCCCGCGGCGGCGCATGCACCCGCCTCGGGCCATGTGAGGTGGGCCACGAACATGACCGAAGATTAACGTCAGCCACTGACATAATCAAGGGGGCGAGGTTTCGTCCCTACGCTGTATCCATGTCCGCCCCGACGCCGCGTGCCCACCGCGGCCGCCCACCGCGCACCACGCGCCGCGAACTCGAAGTCATCGCCATGCGCCTGTTCGCCGAGCACGGCTTCGACGACATCACCGTCGAACGCATCGCGGCCGAGGCCGGTGTCAGCGAACGCACCTTCTTCCGCTACTTCCCCAGCAAGGCCGAAGTGCTGTGGCACCAGTTCGACGACGAGGTCCAGGACCTGCGCGAAGCCTTCGCCGGCGTGCCCGACGACGAGCCGATGATGGCGGCCGTGCGCCGGATCGTGGTGGCCGCCAACCGCTACCGCGCCGAGGACATCCCCGAGCTGCGCACCCGCATGCGCCTGGTCTCGGCGGTGCCCGCGCTCTCGGCGGGCGCGGGCGCGCACTACGACGCCTGGGAACGCGCGGTCGGCGAGTTCGCCGCCCGCCGCCTGGGCACCACCGCGAACGATCTGGTGCCGCTGGCGGTCGGGCGCACCACCCTGGCCGCCGCCCGCGCCGCCTACGACACGTGGGTGGAGCGGGGTGACGCGGACCTCACCGTGTACCTGGATCGCGCGCTGCGGGCCCTGGAACGCGGGTTTGCTCCCGATGTGCCGGACGCCGCCGCGCAACCCGCACGTTTGGGCAGCACCACCGGTGGGGTATGAGTAGGCTCGAGTCGATGCGCGCCGTGCGCACGGAGAATGTCGTCGAAAGGGGCAGGAGTTTCCATGTCCGAGGTGTCCACGAGTCTTTCGGCGGATTCGCTGCCTGCGCGCCCTGTCGACAACCTGCTCCCCCAGCTGGTCGAACACCTCCGGCAGAATCGCACCGCCCTGCGCGAGGAATGGGCCCGGCGCATCACCGAGGCCCAGCTGCTCACCGCGATGACCCCGGAGGAGATCTTCTCCGAGGCCACCTCGATCTTCGACAACTACGTCGAGGTGCTCGAGACCGGTAGCGTCGAAGCCCTGCAGGCCTACGCCCGCGATCTGTCCGAACGCATCGTGCCCCGAGGCGTGGAGACCGACGAGATCCTCGGCATCGTGCTGCTGCTGCGCGACGTGCTGGCCCGCTCGCTGTTCTCGAAGTACATGTCCAACTTCGAGATGCTCAACCAGGTGCTCGACGCCTACGAGCCCGCCGCCAACCGCATCGCCAACACCGTGGGTGTCTCGTTCGTGCAGGAGCGCGAGCGCGTGATCAGCCGCCAGCAGGAGGCCATCCGCGAGCTGTCCACCCCGGTGCTGCAGGTGCGCGAGCAGCTGCTCATCCTGCCGATCATCGGTGTGCTCGACTCCCAGCGCGCGCGTCAGCTCACCGAGCAGCTGCTGCGTGCCATCCGCGCCAATCGCGCCAAGGTGGTCGTCATCGACATCACCGGTGTGCCCGCGATCGACTCCGTGGTGGCCAACCACCTCGTGCAGACCGTCGACGCGTCCGGCCTGATGGGCGCCAACGTCATCATCACCGGCCTGTCCTCGGAGATCGCGCTCACCCTGGTGACCATCGGCCTGGACCTGTCCAAGATGAACGCCGTCGGCGACCTGCAGGGCGGCATCGAGGAAGCGGAGCGGCTGCTCGGCTACGAGGTCTCGCGCGTGACCGAGCGCCTCGGCGAGCGCGACGGGCGCTGATACCTCCGCCATGCCGGTTCCCATTCTCAAACAGGGCACGTACCTGATCGCCTCGGTGCAGTCGGCCCTGACCGACTCCGACACCGAGCGCCTGCAGGACGACCTGATGAAGCAGGTCAGCCGCTACCGCGCGACCGGGATCATCGTCGACGTCACCGCGATCGACGTGATGGACTCCTTCGCCGCGCGCTCGCTGCGCACCATCGCGCACATGACCCAGCTGCGCGGCGCGGAGACGGTCATCGTCGGGCTCCAGCCCGAGGTCGCCTTCGCGATGGTCCAGCTGGGCCTGACCTTCGAGGACATGCACACCGCACTGGACCTCGAGGAGGGCCTGGCCTGGCTGAACCGGCATCCCCGCAGCCGACGAGACGGTCGTGACAGTGGCCGCTGAGCAGGTTGCGATCGCAGTCAAGGTGTCCGAGGACATCGTGACAGCACGCCAGGCCGGACACGAGCTGGCGGCCCGACTCGGCTTCACCCTCACCGATCGCACCATGATCTCCACCGCCATCTCCGAGATCGCGCGCAACATCACCAGCTACGCGGGCAGCGGCGAGATCCGGCTGCTCGTCGATCAGCGCGACGGCCGTCGTGCGCTGATCGTCCAGGCCGAGGACCAGGGACCCGGCATCAGAGACATCCCCCGTGCCCTGGAGGACGGCTTCTCCACCGGCCGTGGACTCGGTCTCGGCCTGCCGGGGGCACGCCGTCTGATGGACCGGCTCACCATCGATTCCGCCCCGGGACGCGGGACGTTGATCGAGATGTGGAAGTGGGTACCCGACGGTGCATGAAGACGGGATCATCGGCCGCACGGAATGGTCGACGGCCGGTCGGGCACTGCCCGGTCAGGACGTCTCCGGGGACCGGGCACTCGTCCTGGACACCGGTGACGGCGGGGTGCTGTTCGGCGTCCTGGACGGCCTCGGGCACGGTGGCGCGGCCGCCGACGCCGCCGAGCGGGCCGCGGTCATCCTCTCCGACAATCGCGGCGAACCGCTGGACGTGCTGATGGTGCTGTGCCATCGCGCGATGGTCGAGACCCGCGGCGCCGCGGTCTCGCTGGCCCTGATCGGGCCGGGTGAGACGCTGCAGTGGCTCGGCGTCGGCAATGTCGAGTCGCGGCTGCTCACGCTGGGTCCGGCGGGTCCGGAACTGCGCGCGACCATGCTGCTCACCGGCGGCATCGTCGGCTACCGGCTGCCCTCGCACCTGCAACCGCAGACCCTGCCGATCCGCCCCGGCGACCTGTTGCTGATGGCCACCGACGGGATCGTGGCGGTCGGCCCGGAATCGATCGATCTGGCCCGCCCGGCCGCGGCCATCGCGAACGACCTGCTCGCCCGCGATGCCAAGGACACCGACGACGCACTGGTGCTCGCGGCCCGATTCCGCGGCGCCTGCCCATGAGAGGTTGGCGATGAGCGCAGGCCTGGCCGCATTTCTCGACGACTATTCGGCTGCCTTACGCCGCCATGTCGCCGCGCCCGGCCAGGAAGGGCTCTCCGAGGGCTACGACCTGGGCAGGCGCGCCCTGGTCGAGGGCATCAGCCTGCTCGACCTCACCGAGCACCACTTCCGCGCGGTCGCCGAGTTCACGCAGGCGCAGGCGGATTCGCGCCGTGCCGAGGTGGCGCTGGAGTTCCTGTTGCAGACGATGGCGGCCCTGGACATCGCCACCCGTGGCTATCTCGACGGCACCCGCCGCTACGAGCAGCAGCGTTCCCGCGCCGAGGACCTGGCCGGGCGCGACGCGTTCCGCACCGCGCTGGTGGAATCGCTCCAGGACGGGTTCTTCGTCGCCGACGAGCACGGCACCATCATCGAGGTGAACTCGGCCTTCGGGGGGCTCACCGGCTACGGCGCCGAGGAGGTGCCGTTCACGCTGCCGCATCCGTGGGCACTGTCGGATCGCGCCGGATATCCCCAGATCGGTACGGAGGCTTCACGTTTCGTGACGCCGGTGCGCCACCGTGACGGGCGTGAGCGGTGGCTGGCGGTGAGCGCCAGCTCGCTGGTGCACCAGGAGAACGACGAGCGCATCTTCGTGGGCACCGTGCGCGATGTCACCGCCGAGCACGACGCGCAGGCCCGTGATCAGGCCGCCTCGCGGCTGGCCACCGCCGTGGGCGCCGCCACCAGCATGGTGGAGGTGCTCGCCGTCGGGCTCGACGAACTGCGCCGCACCATGGGCGCGCAGACCGCGCTGGTCGCGGTGTGGCCGAGCCGGACCGGACGGCCCGACGTGTACTCCTGCGGCGCCCCGCCGAGCGGGGCCGGACCGGAGCTCACCGCCGCGTCGGCGTCGTCCACCGCGACACCGGTGCGCGAGGGCATGGGCGCCGAGGTGCCGCTCGACGAGCAGGTTCGCGGGCTGCTGGACCGGGCCCGCAGGCAGACCGCGCGCGGCCTGTCGGCCGTCACCACCGAGGACGAGGGCGTCGAGGCCGTCGTCGCACCGCTGGGCGAGACCGGCGACGCCGCGTTGTGGGTGCGTTTCGGTACCCCGCGCGCGGTGAGCGCGGCGGACTGGGCGCTGTACTCGCTGCTGGTCGGGCATCTCAGCGTGGCCCTGCAGCGTGCCCGCAACTTCGATCAGGCGCGCGCTACCTCGCTGACCCTGCAGCGCGCCATGCTCGGCCCGATCGAGCTGCCGCCGCGGTTCTCGGTGCACTACGAACCCGCGCTGCCGCCGCTCGAGATCGGCGGCGACTGGTACGACGTGGTGCCGCTGCGCGACGGCACCATCGGTGTCGTGGTCGGCGACTGCGTCGGCCGTGGGCTCTCGGCCGCGGTGGTGATGGGCCAGTTGCGCACCGCCGCGCGGGCGCTGCTGCTGCGCGGGGCGGGCCCGGCCCAGCTGCTGGCCGAACTCGACACCGTGGCCGCGCGGATCCCCGGCGCGATGTGTACCACCGTGTGCGCGGCGGTGCTCGATCCCGCCCGTGGGATGGTGCGCTACTCCAATGCCGGGCACATGCCGCCGGTGCTGGCCCCGCCCGGCGGACCCGGCCGGGTCCTGGAGGGTGGACGGGCGGTGCCGCTGGCCACCTTCGACACCCCGCGCAGGCCGGAGGCCACCACCGCGCTGCCGCCGGGGGCCACCCTGGTGCTGTTCACCGACGGCCTGGTCGAGCAGCGTGGGTACGACATCGAAGAGGGCTTCGTCAAGATCGCCGACGTGCTCAGCGAGACCGGCGCGGCCCTGCCCCGCGATGTCGCCGACGCGGTGCTCTCGCGCCTGGCCCCGGCCGCGGGCTACGACGACGACGTCGCGATGGTCGTCTACCGCCAGCCGCCGGAACCCCTGCGCATCGACATCCCCGCCGCCGCCGCCGAACTCACCGGTCTGCGACGCGCCCTCTACCGCTGGTTCGCCACCGCCGCCGTGCCGCACGATCTGGCCGCCGACCTGGTCGCCGCGGCCAACGAGGCGTGCAGCAACAGCGTCGAACACGCCTACCGCGACAGCGAACCCGGCCGGGTGACCCTCACCGCCACCTGTGAGGGCGACCGGGTGGTCCTCGAGATCACCGACTCGGGCCGCTGGATCCCGACCCCCACCGATCCCGGTTTCCGTGGTCGCGGCGTGGAGATGATGCGGGTGCTCACCGAGGATCTGGAGTTCCACCAGGACGACACCGGCACCCGCGTACGCATGTGGGTGACGCTGCCCTCGATCACCTTCCCCACCGCCAATCCCCTGCGCGGCACCCGCCGCGACCACCTCGATCAGCTACCGGCGCGCTGAGCTCACGGGTTCATCCGGTAGGTCCCCGCCACCGCGCGCGCCGCGGCCAGCACCCGCTCCACCCTGGCCGCGTCGGCGACCGGGCGGCGGACCAGGTCGATCGCGCGGACCTGCTGGGCGCGGGTGGCGTTGGGCTTGCTGTGCAGGGTGAGCGCGTTGCGGGAGAACTCGCGGACGAACCCGTCGAAGAGCTGGTCGAGCAGATCGGTGTCGGTGCCCTCGATCGCGGCCTGTTCCAGGATGAGCTGGGCATAGGGCACCGCGGTGAACAGCTCGCCGAGGGCGAACAGGAAGTCGACGTCGCGCTGCTGTTCGGCGGTCGGGGTGGCGGCGGCCAGCAGGGCCTGCAGGGCCAGTACCTGCTCGAGGAACACCGCCACGTTCGGCACGTGCGCGAACCGCTCGAACACCGGGCGCCAGTCGGCGAAGCGGATCCGGCCCAGCCCGCTGCTGGGGCCCTGCCGGAACAGGAACTCGTCGTCGGTGGCGTCGCGGCGGGTGCCGATCGCCGGGTAGTCGGCGCCGCCGAGTTCGGCGCGCAACTTGGGCACCACCTTGCCCACCTGCGGGGTCAGGCGCCTGCTCGACCAGCTCAGCGCCCCGGCCACCGTGCGGACGGTCCCGCTCGACACCGTGCCCGCGCCGGGCAGCAGCGCGAGCGCGGCCAGGCCGGCGTCGGCGGGATGGAACATGTAGTTGGCCATGAACTTCAGTGACAGCGCCATGTTCACGTGCACCGTGCCCTCGAGGCGCGGCAGGCCGAACAGCCCGAGCATCGCCATCGGGAAGTACATGTCGTTCTCGAAGCCGCGCGCGGCGATCACATCGGCGAGGTCCTCGATCACACGCTGGCCCTGCCGGGTCACCGTCATCTTCTCGATGGCGTTGAACAGCAGGTAGCGCCGGTCCTCGGGCGAGGCCGAGCGCAGGTAGTCGATGGCGCGCTCGCTGTAGAGGCGCATGCCCGCCAGCCGCGCGTAGGACTCGGTGACCAGCGTGCGGACCTGCGGGAACTCGGTGACCCGGTGCCCGAACAGCACCCGGTTCTCGGCGTGGTCGATCGCCTCGTGGAAGGCGTGCTCGCAGGCGCCGATCGCGCCGAAGCCCAGATTGAACTTGCCGACGTTGACGGTGTTCATCGCGGCGTGGAAGGCGGCCGAACCGCGGTGCAGGATGTCTTCCTCGGCGACCGGGTAGTCCTCGAGATCGAAGGCGGCCACATACATCTGGCTGTCGACCACATTGCGGCGCAGCCGGTAGTTCTCGTGCTGGGAATCGGCGACGAAGAACAGATACCCCTCGTAATCGTCCTCCGTGGGCGCCGCGCGCAGCGCCTGCGCGCTGTCGATGATCGGCTTGTCGGCGCGGCGGCCGAACACCGAGACCATCCTGGCCAGATTGCCGTTGCCGATGTAGTGCTTGCCGCCGTGCGCGCGGAAACCACCGGCGGGATCGGGGTCGAGCACCATGTCGGTGGAGTACACGTCGGCGCCGTGCTCCTTCTCCGACAGGCCGAAGGCGAAGATCTCCCCGGAGTCCAGCCCAGCGGCGGCCCTGCGGCGCGCGGTGGCGTTGTCGCTCTGCCAGATCGGGCCCAGACCCAGGATGGTGACCTGCCAGACGTACCAGTAGGACATGCCGTAGAAGCCGAGGATCTTGCTCATCATGGCGATGCGCGCGGTGTCCCAGCGCTTGTTCGGATCGCCCGCGGCCTCGGCGGCCGGGGTGAGGAAGGTGGCGAACACGCGCTCCCGCTTGACGAAGTCGAGGAATTCCGAGTACCAGACGCGGTCGCGGTCGTCGCGCTTGAGCGCGGCCTTGCCGCGGTTCTCGAACCAGTCGACGGTCGCCCGCAGCAACCGGCGGGTCTCGGCGTCGAACTCGGCGAAGTCGCAGGTCTTCGGATTGAACAGCCCTTGGGTCATCGGTGACTCCTGATCGCGGGATTCCGGCGCCGCTCGGCCACCGGAGCAATTCCTACGCCACCGTATCATTATCCTACAGTCGTGTAGGAAACGTTCCGGTGACGGCGCGCGGCACTGCTAGAGTTGGACCCGATGACCACCGACCCGACCGTGCAGCCGCGCCGCCGCGCCGCCCATCTCGGGCCGGAACGCCGACGGCCGCAGGTGCTCGACGCCGCCCTGGCCATCGCCGTCGAGCAGGGCATCGGCGCGGTGACCATGGCCGCCGTGGCCGACCGGATGAAGGTCACCCGCCCGGTGGTCTACTCCTGCTTCGCCGACCGGGTCGAGCTGCTGCACGAGCTCATCGCGCGCGAGGAGCGCCGCATCATCGACGGTGTCCTCGAGGCCACCCCGCGCCGCGCGGTGGACGCGGGCGAAGCGGTCTTCGTCGACGGTTTCCAGGCGCTGCTGCGGGTGGTCGCCGCCAATCCCGACTCCTGGCGCCTGGCCTACGGCAATCCCGATCCCGATGTCGCCACCTCCTTCGGCCACGGCCGCGACCTGGTGCTCTCGCGCTGCACCGCCCTGCTGCGACCGACTCTGCGCGCCTGGGGCACCGCCGAGGCCGATACCAAACTGCCGGTGCTGGTGGAACTGTGGATCTCGGCGGGTGAGAGCGCGGTGCGCAGCCTGCTCGCCGACGAGGACACCTGGACCCCCGAGACGCTGGGCGCCTTCGTCGGCGCCGCGGTCTACCGCGCCCTGCGCGACGCCTGAGCGCTCACCTCGCGGCGGTGCCGGTCCCGATGACCATCGCCTCGGGCAGCGGCGCGGCCGACACGGGCGGCGCGGGCCGGGGCGTGGCGGCCGCCGGGAGCACCGCGCAGCGGCGGGCCAGCACGACGCCACAGGTCCGCAGGCTCGTGGTGATCAGATCCTCGGCCAGCGGCAGGTCGTCGTCGCGGAAGGCGTAGACCGAGAACCGGATGGTGCGCGCGGCACCGAGCGGGTCGGACTGCACGATGGCCTCGGCGGGGCAGCTCGACAGCAGCATGATCGCGGTGGCGAAATCGGCGCACGCGTCCCCGGAGGCCAGCTCCTCCCCGATCGCCAGCGCCGCGAAAACCGTTCGCAGACAGGGCGGTTCGAGCATCTGCTGGGCATCCTGGATCCGCGACCACCGGCACAGCGCCGGATGCTCGGCGATGTCGGGCCGGTCGCGCCAGCGGCGCAGGCCGCTGCCGAGCAGGCGGGTGGCGGTGCTCGCCCAGCGGCCGTCGTCGTCGATCCGGGCGACGATGCGCAGGCGCAGGCATTCGCCGTCGCCGGGAGCGATCGGGTCGATCAGGGGCGCGGCGGGTAGCGCCGCGTGACGATGTGTTTGCATGCGGAGCTCCTAGCGCGAGCGGGAATCGGTGGACTCGAGGGCGGCGGCGCGACGCCACGCCAGCCGGAAGGCCCACATCGAGGCCGCGACCGAACCGCAGACCACCAGGGCGATCACCGCGTACACCGACCAGCCCGACCAGCCGAGGCCGGCGTAGCGCGCGATCAGCGCGGAGGCCGCGATCGGGCCCGCGGTGGCCAGGACCGGAATGAGCAGGATCAAGCCGAGCGTCACCAGAGTCGAGGGCGCCATCGAAGATTTCGCCGCGGAGTACTGCCGAGTCACTGTAGCCATTTCCGCCCTCTCCGTTACCCGAATGGGATCCAGCGAACTAGTGCGGCCCTCAACGTACATCCCGGATCGGGGGGCGAGCGGAGTTCGTCACGAAAAGGTGATAACCCGAAACGGCGGTTCTGCGTAACACCACGCAGGACCGCCGGTCAGGTGAACATTTCTCATTTGCGAGGCATTTGCCAGATCTGAAAAGCATTCAGATCTGATAACGATTACCAGCCCCGCGCACCCTCAGCGGGTGGTGGTGTCGTAGGCCTCGATGTCGAAGCGGCGCAGCATCCGGTGGAACTTGAAGCTGAAGTCCGGCCACAGGGTGGCGTTGTGCCCGTTCTCGTCGACGAACCAGCTCGTGCAGCCACCCTCCTTCCAGACCGTGCCGTCGAACTTGCGCTGCAGGTCGTGGTTGTAGGCCGCCTGGGCCTCGGCGCGGACCTCGACCGTGCGCAGTCCCCGCTGCTCGATGGTCGTCAGCGCGTCGACGATGTAGTTGATCTGCGATTCGATGGTGAAAATCGCCGAGGTGTAACTCAATGCGGAATTCGGGCCCATCATGACGAACACATTGGGGAAATTCGCGACTGCCGAACCTTTGTACGCGGTAATGGGTTCGGCATCGAAGGTTTCCGACAATGTGCGTCCGTCGCGACCGGTGATCATGTCGTAGGTCGGCGAATCGGTGATCCGGAATCCGGTCGCCAGCACGATCGCGTCGACTTCGCGTTCGGTGCCGTCGGCGGTGACGATGGAATGCGCACGGATTTCGGCGATTCCGTCGGTGATCACGTCGACATTGTCGCGCGCGAGCGCCGGATAGTAGTCGTTGGAGATCAGCATCCGCTTGCAGCCGAGCCGGTATCCCGGGGTGACCTTGGCGCGCAGCACGGGATCGCTGATCTCCCAGCGGATCTTGGCGCGGGCCGCCAGCTGGACGATCGCGGCCGCCCAGGCGAACTTCGCCTGCCACAGTACGAACGACTCGCGCAGCCAGTAGACGGCCGTGCGCACCGCGCGCTGCGCGCCGGGAATCCGGCGGTAGGCGAAGCGTTCCAGTGCGGTGTAGCGGTGCCCGACGCGCGGCAGCACCCAGGGCGCGGACCGCTGGTAGAGGTCGAGGCGGCCGACCTCGGGGGCGATGGCGGGCACGATCTGGATGGCGGAGGCGCCGGTGCCGATCACCGCGACCCGCTTGCCCGCCAGCTCGGCCTCGTGGTCCCAGGCCGCGGAGTGGAAGATCGCGCCCTGGAAGTCGTTGATGCCCTTGATGTCCGGCAGCTTGGGCGAGCTGAGCGGGCCCGCCGCCGACACGGCGAAGTCGGCGGTGAACTCGCCCTGGGTGGTGGTGACGTCCCAGCGGGCGGTCTGCTCGTTCCAGCGCGCGCTGGTCACCGCGCACCCGAGCATGATCCGGTCGCGCACACCGAAGCGGTCGGCGACCTCGCACATGTACCGGTGGATCTCCGGTTGGTTCGAGAACGACCGGGTCCAGTCCGGGTTGAGCGCGAAGGAGTACGAGTAGAGCTGGGAGGGCACATCGCAGCCCGCGCCGGGGTAGGTGTTGTCGCGCCAGGTGCCGCCGATCTCGTCACCGCGCTCGGCGACGACGAAATCGGTGTGTCCCTGCCGCTGCAACTGGATCGCCAGGCCCAGGCCCGCGAAACCGGCTCCCATGATCGCGACCCGGTAGTGCCGCTTGGTGGTGCTGGTGTCGGTCATCGCGTCCTCGGGGTGGTCTCGTAGGCGTCCACGTCGAAGGTGCGCAGCAACCGCCGGTACTTGAAGCTGAAATCCGGCCACAGCGTGGCGTTCTGGCCGCGCGAGTCGAGGAACCAGCTGTCGCAGCCGCCCGAGACCCACACGCTGCGCGCCATCTTGGTGTCGAGGTCGCGGTTGTAGTCGGCCTGCACGTCCTTGCGGACCTCCACCGAGCGCAGGTCGCGCGCCCGCATCGTCGCCAGTGCGTCGACCAGGTAGGCGATCTGGGATTCGATGATGTAGATCAGCGAGGTGTAGTTCAGCCCGGAGTTGGCGCCGAGCATGAGGAACAGGTTGGGGAACTCGGCGACGGCGGTGCCCTTGTAGGTCTGGTAGCCCTCGGCGTCGGCCACCTCGGACAGGGTGCGGCCCTCGCGGCCGACGTAGAGGTTGTAGGTGGGCGAGTCGGTCACGTGGAAGCCGGTGGCCAGCACGATGGCGTCGATCTCGCGCTCGGTGCCGTCCTCGGTCACGATCGAATGCGCGCGCACCTCGGCGATTCCGTCGGTGACGAGCTCGACATTGTCGCGGCCCAGGGCGGGCAGGTACTTGTTCGACACCAGCATGCGCTTGCAGCCCAGCCGGTGCTTCGGGGTGACCTTGCGGCGCAGTTCCCGATCGCGCACCTCCAGGAACATCTTCACCCTGGCCACGATCTCGAGCAGCACCGCCGCCTTCGGGTACTTGGCCTGGAACAGCACGAACAGTTCCCGGTTGGCGTAGATCATCCCGCGCAGCAGCCGCTGCAGGCCGGGCACCCGCCGGAACGCCCAGCGCTCGGCCGAAAGGTAGGGCCGGGTGGCGTGCGGCAGCACCCAGGTGGCGGTGCGCTGGTAGACGTCGAGGCGCTCCACCACGGGCGCGATCGAGGGCACGATCTGCACCGAGGACGAGCCGGTGCCGATCACCGCGACCCGCTTGCCGGTCAGATCCGAGTCGTGGTTCCAGCGCGCGGAGTGGAAGATCTCCCCCTCGAAACCCGAGATGCCCTTGATGTCGGGCAGATTCGGCTCGCAGAGCACGCCCGCGGCCGAGACCACGACCTCGGCGGTGTAGGAACCGCGGGTCGAGGTGATCTCCCAGTGGCCCTCGGTGTCGTTCCAGCGCGCGCCGGTCATCTCGCAGCCGAACACGTGCTTGTCGCGCACGCCGTAGCGGTCGGCGACCGAGCGGATGTACTCGTGGATCTCGGCCTGCGGGGAGAACGAGCGCGACCAGTTCGGGTTCAGCGCGAACGAGTACGAGTACAGGTGGGACGGGACATCGCAGCCCGCCCCGGGATAGGTGTTGTCACGCCAGGTGCCGCCGACGTCCTCGCCGCGCTCGAGCACGACGAAGTCGGTGATGCCCTCTTGGGTGAGCCGGATGGCGGTGCCGACACCGGACAGACCACTGCCGACGATCAGTATCCGGGTGTGCCGAACTGCCCCGACGGCGTCCGCCGGGGCTGTGTGCTCGCTCATGGGTTACCTGGCTTCGTAGATGCGCTTGTGTCCCGAGATCGCCGCCAGCCGGTACGGGCGACCGGTCTGGGCCGGCGTGGCGTGGTAGGCGCCGTCGGTGGGTGCCACGGCCTCGTGCAGGGCGCGGTAGTCCTCGTAGCCGATCGGCTCGCGGGAGTCGATGGCCTCGGTGTTGGCGGCGGTGCGCAGGTGCTCGCGGTAGCCGGGAACGACCGTGCCGCTGAAGAATTCGGCGACCGCGCCGGACCCGTAGCTCAGGAAGGCCAGCGGCTTGCCGGTCAGGTCGTCGGCGTGGTCGAGCAGCGCGGCCAGGCCCAGGTACAGCGAGGCGGTGTAGCTGTTGCCGACGGTGCGGTTGTAGCGGGTGGTGAGCTCGATGGCGGCGGCGATGTCGGCGCCGTCGGCGGTGAAGCCCTGGCTCTCGAGCAGGTGCTTGTGCGCCTTGTAGGCCATCTTGGTGAAGGGCTGGTGGTAGCAGAACGCGGCGAACTCGGTGAGCTCGCGCCCGCCCTGGCGGCGGTAGTCGGTCCAGGCTTCCTGGGCGGCCTTCTGGTAGGCGTTGACCGAGGTCTTGCCGTCGACGATGGCCTCGGAGCGGTAGTTGGGCCGCCAGAAGTCCATGATGTCGGCGCTGTAGAGGCCCGACTGCGGGTCCAGTGCCACGATGGCCGGGTCGGCGCTGATCAGCATGGCCACCGCGGCCGCGCCCTGGGTGGGCTCGCCGGGGGTGTCCAGCTCGTACTTGGCGATGTCGGCGGCGATCACCAGCACCCGCTGCGACGGGTCGCGGGCGATCAGGCCCGCGGCGAAGGCGATACCCGCCGTGCCGCCGTAGCAGGCCTGCTTGAGCTCGACCACGCGGGCGGTGTTGGGCAGCCCGATCAGCGAGTGCAGGTACAGCGCCGCAGCCTTGGACTGGTCGACGCCGGTCTCGGTGGCCAGCAGCACGGTGCGGATGTTGTCGGTGCCGTGGCGCTCCAGGATGGGCGCGGCCGCGGCCGCGGCGAGGGTGACGATGTCCTCGTCGGCGGCGGCGACGCTCATCTTCTCCTGGCCGATGCCCAGGTAGAACTTGTCGCGGTCCACCCCCAGCCGTTCGGCGAGGACCGCGTGGTCGAGGAAGTAGTGGGTGGTGGCGAAGGAGAGGTCGTGGATGCCGACCGAGGGTGTGGTCATCGTTTCGTTCCGTTGCTCGTGGTGGACCGCTCGAATTGGGTGTGGGCGCGCATCAGCTCGCCACGATTGGTCTGGGCCGCCATCAGCGACAGCTCGCCGCACAGCACCGCCGCCGCGCCGATGACCGCCAGCCTGCGGGCGTTGGCGCCGGGCTCGCGATCGGCGCGGCAGCCGAGGCGCTCGAGGTTCTCGTCGACGAAGGAGGCGTGCTTGCCGTTGCCGACCGTGCCGACGATGAGGTTGGGCAGGGTGCACGAGAAGTACAGGTCGCCGTCGCGGTCCTCGGCATGGGTGATGCCCTGGGAGCCCTCGACGATATTGGCCGCGTCCTGCCCGGTGGCCAGGTAGTAGGCCAGCAGCATGTTGGCGTAATGCGCGTTGGCGGAACGGATTCCGCCCGCCAGCAGGGTGCCGATCAGGTTCTTGCGGATATTGAGCTCCACGACCTGCGCGGCGGTGGTGTGCAGCCGCTTCTGCACCACCTCGCGCGGGATCAGCAGCTCGGTGATGACGTTCTTGCCGCGCCCGAGGATGCCGTTGACGGCGGTGGCCTTCTTGTCGGTACAGAAGTTGCCCGAGATCGAGCCGTAGCGCACGCCCGGGTAGCTCGACAGGATGTGGTCCATCAGGTGGTCGCTGGCCAGGGTCGCCATGTTGTGGCCCGAGGCGTCGCCGGTGGTGAACTCGAAGCGCAGGAACAGCAGGTTGCCCGCGATCTGGTGGTGCAGGTCGATCAGCCGGGCGAAGCGGCTGCTGCCCGAGACCACCTCCTGTAACTCCGGCAGGCGCGACTGCAGCTGCTGCACGGTGGTGTAGGCGGTGAGCGCGTCGTCGGCCTCGAGCAGGATCGAGCGGGTCATCCGCTCGTCGATCAGGGTGGCCACGATGCCGCGCTCGGCCAGCGTGGAGATCTTGGCGCCGCGCCCGACCGAGGGCCACAGGGGCGTCTCGTAGGTCGCCAGCGGGACCTCCACGGCGTCGTCGACGACGTTGCCGGTAATGCGCAGCGGCCCCACCCATTGCAGCGGGACGGCTGCATACGACATGTCATTCATGGGTGACTCCTTCTCGATCCTTCGATTCACGCCACCAGGGGCTCCGGTGGGCAAGGGCGGCCGCGTCGATCCCGCGCAGTGCGCAGAACGCCGCCAGCTCGCCGCTGATCAGCACGTCGCACCCGGCCAGGTCGGCCGGGGTGTGCGCGCCGAGCACGGTCATGATGCTGCGCAGCTGGGTCAGCCAGGTGCCGATGGTGCCGATCAGCGCCTCGGTGTCGTTGCTGACCAGGGTCTCCAGGAACACCCCGGCCACGCCGGTGGCGGTGGCGCCCAGCGCCAGGGCGCGTGCGACGTCGAGCGGGGTGCGGATGCCGCCCGAGGCGGCGATGTCGATCCCGTCGAGGCCGGCGCAGTCCAGCAGGCAGGCCGGGGTGGACTGGCCCCAGTTCTCGATGAACGCGAAGTCCGCCGCGGCGCGCCGGTCGTTCTCGATGCGGGCGAAGTTGGTGCCGCCGCGTCCACCGACATCGGCGACCGCCACGCCCGCGGCGCGCAGCCAGCTCACGGTCTGCCTGCTCAGCCCGAAGCCGACCTCCTTGACGACCACCGGCACGTCCACCGCGGCGACGATCTCCTCGATCCGCGCGGGCCAGGCGTCGAAGGCGCGGTCGCCCTCGGGCATGACCACCTCCTGCACGGCGTTGAGGTGGATCTGCAGCGCGTCGGCCTCGAGCAGCTCGATCGCCCGGTGCACCTGGTCGACGGTGGCGTTGGCGTTGACATTGGCCAGCACGAACCCGTCGGGGTTCTCCGCGCGCAGCACCCGGTAGGTCGGCGCGATCGCGTCGTCGCGGAAGTAGGCGCTCATCGAGCCCGAGGCGATCGGGATACCGGTCTCGCGGGCGGCGATGGCCAGCTGGCGGTTGATCTCGCCGGTGTGGGCGCTGCCGCCGGTCATCGCGTTGACGTAGAGCGGGGTGTCCCAGCGCTTTCCGGCGAACTCGACACCCAGCGACACGTCCCGGCTGTCGATCCCGGCCAGCGCGTGGTGCACGAAGGCCACCGAGTCGAAGTCGTTGCCGCCGGTGACGCCGCGGCGGTGGGCCACCGCGTGGCGCACGTGGTCGTCTTTGCGGTCACCGATCACTGGCTGTCTCCCTCGAACGGATGGGTGCGCAGCGGCAGCGGCCGGATGCCCGCGCCGATCCAGCGCTCGGTCAGTGCGGTGATCGCGGTGTCGCGGGTGCGGTCGATGAGCGCGATCCCGCAGTCACCGCCGCCGGCGCCGGAGGGCTTGGCCGCGGCGCCCACGGCGGCACCCGCCGCGCACAGCGCACGCAGGCGGTCGGTCATGATGCCCAGGCCGGTGCCCGCGTCCAGGTCGAGCAGCAGTTCGCGGGCGCAGTCGATCTCCGCGCAGACGGCGGCGGCGTCGGCGGATTCGATCGCGGTCACCAGCCGCTCGACGCAGTCGTTGCTGCGCAGCAGGAAGTGCGCCCGCTCCCCCGGCCGCTGCTGCCGCTCGCCCAGCCCGGCGACCAGGGCCGGGGTGGAGGCCGGGCTGCCGGTCCAGCCGACCTGCAGGGCCAGCTCGGTCGGGGTGCGCAGCGGACGCACCGACAGGCCGGGCCAGGGCGAGCGCAGGGCGGTGTCGACCCCGCCGACGGCCAGCTCGGCGACGTGGGCGCGGTCGGGTGAGGCGTAGGCCAGCCAGCCGCCCCACGTGCTCACCGCGACGTCGCCGCCGGAGGCCCGCGGGTTGACCGCCAGGGTGGCGAGCATGGCCAGCCGGTAGCGGTCCATGGTGTTGAGGCCGAGGCCGTGGAAGCGGCCCAGCGCGTCGACGGTCGCCACGGTCACCGCGGCGCTGGAGCCGAGGCCGAACTTGCGGCCGTCGCTGTCACCGAGTTCGGCGCGGACCTCGAGGTCGTAGTGGCCGGTCTCTAGGCCGCGTTCGGCGCACAGGCGGTCGAGGATGCGGGCGGCGGCGAAGACGTAGGCGAAGGCGGGCGGGACCGTGCCGTCGTCGGTGCCGGGGGTCAATCCGTCACCGTGACGTCGGCAGGTCAGGCTGACGCCGCCGTCGAGATCCGAGCGCAGGGTCGCCGCGGCGGCCGGGGTCACCGTGGCGGTGGCGTAGCGGTCCACGGCGGTGAGCACCGCACGGTGGCCCGGTTCGACCACGGCGTACTCCCCGGCGATGAACAGCTTGCCCGGCGCGCGACAGCTGATCACCGGTCGCCGCCCGCGCTGAGCGTGGCGCCGGGACCGATGTGCGCGATCCGGGTGGTGACGAAGTCACCGAGGAAATCCAGGGTGGCGGCCACGTGCGGGGCATCCGCGCGGCTGCACAGCACCTTCACGTTGGGGCCCGCGTCCATGGTGGCGTAGGCGGCGATCCCGTCGGCGCGCAGTGCCAGCACCGCGTCCAGCACGGTGAGCGAGTGCGGGGACAGGTAGCGGATGCCGGGGCGCGCGGCGAGCATGGTCGCGTGCATGCCCAGGGCGTTGCGCTCGGCGATCTCGCCGATGGCGGGCAGGTCGCGGCGCTGCACCGCGGCGCGCATCTCGGCCAGGTCGGCGCGCGAGGACTCCGCCCACGGCCGGTACAGCGGCGAGGTGGCGGTGGTGCTGCGCATGGCGTCGCGGCTGGAGACCGCCTTGGCGCCCGCCTCGACGACGGCCACCACCAGCGCGGGATCGAGGTCGTCGCCACCGATCGGCTCGGCGAAGGAGCTCAGGTCGCCGGCCTCGCCGTCGCCCTCGCCCTCGTGCCACACCACGAAGCCGCCGAAGATCGAGCGCGAGGCCGAGCCGGAGCCGCGCCGGGCCAGCCGCGACAGCGCGCGGCCGTCGTTGTCGAGGCCGTAGGCGGCCGCGGCGGCGGTGGCCAGGGCCGCGAAGCCGCTCGCCGAGGAGGCCAGGCCGGCACCGGTGGGTCCGGCGTTGGCGGTGATCACCTCGGCGCGCTCGGCGCGCCCGGCCTTGGCGCGCACCAGGTCGAGGAACTTCTCGATGCGGGTGTGCGCGGTGCCGGTGGCCGCGGCGCCGTTGAACTCGACGGCGTCGGTGGGGCCGTCGATCAGGCGCACCGAGGTGGTGGTGGGGAAGATGTCCAGCGTCATCGACAGGCTGCCGGTGACCGGCAGGAACAGCGCTTCGTCACGCTTGCCCCAGTACTTCACCAGGGCGATGTTGGGATACGCGACGGCGGTGGCGGCACCGTCGGTGGCGGGAGAGGTCATGAGGGGATACCGCGTTCCGGGGTCGAGGCGGACAGGGACAGGGCGCCCGCGCGCAGCCCGGCGGTGCGGACCGTCCAGGTCTGCACCGCACCGGCGCGGCGCAGCGCGGTGCTCACCGAGGGGGCGGCGTCGGTGTCGGTGAGCGCGAGCACACAGCCACCCAGGCCCGCGCCGGTGAGCTTGGCGCCGTGGGCGCCCGCGGCCAGCGCGGCGGCGACCAGGGTGTCGATGTGCGGGGTGCTCACGCCGAGTTCGCCCAGCAGGTCCTGGAATTCGAGCATCGTGGCGCCCAGGGTGCGGGTCTGCCCGGCCGAGAGCGCACCGGCACCGGCGTCGATGAGTTCGGCGGCGCGGTCCAGCAGCCGCCGCGCGGCGCGCGGGTCGGCGGCCAGCCTGCGGCGCACATCGGCGACCGCCTGCTGGGTGGACCCGGAGACGCCGGTGTCGGCGATCACCAGGGCCGCGTCCATGCCGACGTCGATCGGCCGGGCGGTGCCCGCGTGGAACCGGATCGGCCCGTCGGCCAGCACCGCGCTGGCGTCGATGCCGCTGGCCCGGCCGTGGGCCACCTGCTCGCCGCACTGCACCAGGTCGTAGAGCGCCGCCGGGTCCAGCTCGCGGCCGTACAGATCGGCGACCGCGCGCACCGCGGCCCCCGCGCAGGCCGCGCTGGAACCGAGGCCGCGGGCCAGTGGAATGTCGCAGTAGACCACGACTTCCACGGTCTCGGCCTCGATCCCCCAGCGCCGCAACGCCTCCTCGACCGCGACGCGCGGCCCGGACGGGGTCGGCGTGGCGGGCGCGGCGGCTCCGGCGAGGAATCCGAACGATCCCGACGCGGCGATCCCGGACCCGGTGGTGGGCCGGGCCACCGCCCGCACCGGCAGGGCGGGCAGCGGGAGAGCGATCGCCGGCGTACCGTGCACGACGGTGTGTTCGCCGAGCAGGATCGCCTTGGCGACGGCCTGCCCGGTGCCCTGCGCCAGGGCGGTCGCTGGGGAGTTGTGTCTCACGTCGTTTCCTCTCCGAACTCCGGCGGGCAGGGTGGCTATGGCTCGCGCGGCGTACGGTTCAGCAGACTACGCACCGAGGGGAAGAAAGCGGGAACATGCGCCGCGTAGGCGCGGTAGGAAGCGCCGAAGCGGGCGATCAGATCACGCTCCTCGAGATAGGTGCCGAGCACGATGTATCCGGTCAGGCCGAGCGCCCACACCAGGTGCCCGACGGTGAACTCACTGGCGAACCAGAAAGAGACGAGCAATCCGGTCATCAGCGGGTGCCGCACCAGTTTATAGACCCCGTTGACCTGCAGGCGATCGACAGTGGCGTCCGGCACACGGATGACGTACTGCCGGTAGGCCTGGCTGATGCCGAGCAGGTGGAAATGGTTCAGCAGCAGCGTCGCCGCGTACACCAGCACGAAACCGATCCAGAACCCGGCGTCGAGGGCGAGCCCGAGGGTCCCCTCGGCCGACCACAGCACCTGCGGGATCGGCTGCCAGGCCAGCATGATCGTCCACATGACCAGGCACACCATGAAGATGTAGACCGTGCGCTCGAGCGCCTCGGGCACCCAGCGGGTGACGAAGGCCTTGAACGAGGGCCGGGCCATGCCCGAGTGCTGCAGACCGAACAGCGCCAGCAGCACCACGTCGATGACCAGGGCGGGCACCGTGGACAGGTGCGGCCCGCGGTCGACGGTCTTGGGCAGCCACCAGCCGCCGGCGAAGAGCAGCATCAGCGGCACGGTGATGCCCGCGATGCCGTAGACGGTGAACGAGATCAGGAAGGGGACCAGCCGCGCGGGGGTGCTCAGCACGCCCCGCGCCTGCTCGGGAGTGATCAGATCCATGCGAACCACGGCAGGTATTTGGACCGGACGGTGCCCTCTTCCAGCCGCTTCTCCAGCTTGGCCTTCCACTGGGTGCCGAACTTCTCGTTGAGGAAGCCGCCGGGCCAGAACAGCCGCCAGCCGGACTGCGCGACCATCCAGTACGGCACGATGACGCCGGGATCGACATCACGCATGTAGGCCATCTTGTCCGGGATCTGGCTCCAGTGCACGCCCGGGTAGCGGTGGTGCACGCTGTGGTAGCCCTGGTTGAAGATCAGGAAGTTCAGGATGTTGCCCGCGTTGTTGAGCGAGCTGCTCGGCTCGTCGGAGAAGCCGCGGGCGGGGGCGTGGCTGAGCCAGGCGAAGTAGCCGGCGTTGACCTGGGTGATGAAGAACGGCACCCAGTAGAACAGCACGAAGCGCTCGGTACCCGCGACGTACCAGACACCGGCGATCACGGCGGTGTAGACGATCAGGTCGAAGATGAACTGGTGGCGGGTGCGGCGCCGGCGCGGGGCCGGGTTGGCGGCGAACACCGTCTTGACGGTGTGGAGCTTGACGATGGTGCCGTAGCGGACCCAGTACCAGATCGCGGGCAGGCCCTTCTCCATACCGGTGGTCGCGGTGACGTCACCGGGGCCGTCGTTGAACCGGTGATGGTTGAGCACGTGCACCTCGCGCATCTCCGCGGCGGTGAGGTTGCCGGGCAGACAGCACAGGATGTCGACGACCCGGTTCGGGAACTTCGCCACGAACAGCGGCCGGTGGGTGTGCATGTGCATCACGCCGATGGTCAGCGAGAGGTTCAGCAGCGAGAGCACGATGATCAGCGGGATCGCGATGTACCAGTTCCCGGCGATCGGCACGAACAGGCCCGCCGCGGTCATGCCCATCCACAGCGCGATGTGCAGCAGCGGCCCGATGTTCGAGGCGTACTCGAGCTTGAACACCCGCCGGGAGAACGGGATCTGTTCGGACGAGGTGACATTTGTTCCGGTGCTCACAGCAGAGCTCCTTGGTTAGTGGTGACAGTGGGACTGGGAGCGAGGGCGGCGAGCTGGAGTCGCGAGGCGAGCGCGAGCATCGCCTCGGGCTGATGGGAGGGGACCCGTTCCATCGCGCCGAAGGCCAGATGATCGGCGATCATCATGGTGCGGATCTGCGCGTCGGGCAGTTCGCCGGTGAGCGGCTCCTCCGGCAGGGTCTGCACGAGCGCGAAGGTGGTGTCCACGATCAGCGGCACCAGCGAGGTCTGCCCGCCCACCGGGTCGGCGGCGGCGAGCACATCGGTGCCGCGGCCGGCACCGGCGGCGAATTCCGGTGCGGCGTCGAGCATCTGGTGGATAGCTCCGTCGGCGGTGCGGCGCAGCCGCTCGAGCATCTTCGTCCAGTAGACCGGCGAGCAGGCCGCGGCCGCGGCGGCGGCGACCGGGCGCCGGTAGGGCGAGGGCGCCCCGACGACCTTGCACAGGAACGCGTTGGTGGTGATGGTCATGTAGGCCATGGCCGCCCGGGCACCGCGGCTCGGCGTGCCGGGACCGAGGCGGGCGAGCAGCGCGAAGCCGCCCAGCGCGGGGGTCAGCAACTGCAGCATCACCGTGCGGGTGAGTTCCTCGCGGTCGGTCACGCCGTAGATCTCGAACTCGTTGTCGCGCAGGTCGTTGGCCGACTGGGCGATCACGGCCACGCAGCCGGTGAGCTCGCGCAGGTCGTCCTCGGGCAGCACCCCGTCGGCGACCAGCGTGCACGCGTAGTGGGTCACCCGGCCGAGCACGCCCTCGCCGTAGGCCTGGCGCGGGATCGCGGACTCGATATTGCGGGCCATCACGTCGGCGATGTCCACCAGCACGCTGGCCACCCGGGCGCGCCCGTCGGCCGAGAGCGCGGTGATCAGCGCCTTGATGTCGGCGATACGGGTGGCCAGCACCCGGTCGACGGCCTCGCTGTCGCGGGCTTCGGTGGCGACGGTGGGCAGTGCCGCCGGGGCGGTGGCGCTGCGTCCGGCCAGGTAGTCGGCGGCCGCGCGGACCGCCTCGGCGGCGGTGTCGCGCTCGGCGAGGTCTTCGTAGGCGTCGAGCACGCGGCAGGCCAGCAGGGCCGCGGTGGCCTCGTCGCGCTGGTGGGCGGGCAGGAAGCCGACCGAGATGCCGAGGTTGCGCCCGGCCGGGATCAGGGCCAGCCGGGCCAGCTCGGCGGGGGTCGCGGCCGCGCGCAACGCGGCGATGTCGGGGGCACGGCGCAGTGTCCGCAGCCCGCGGATCAGCGTGCCCACTCGGGTCCCGCTCATCGCGAGATCACCTCCTGCAGGAGTTCGCGCAGGTCCTCGCGCGCGGGGGACGGGGGGAACACCTCGAGCGCCTTGCTCGCGGTCTCGACAGCGGAGATCGCCACCGAGCGGGCGGCCTGGGTGGCGCCGCTGTCGACCAGGTCGTCCTGCAGGGTGGTGCTCGGCGTCGCCGGGTCGAGCCACAGCTGCTCGGCGCCCGGGCGCAGGCCGAGCCATTCGATCACCGGCCAGGTCGGCACGCGGCGTTCCAGATCGCCGCCCGCGTCCTTGCCCAGGGCCGGGCCGCCTTCGATGTCGCGGACGTCGTCCATGATCTGGAAGGCCATCGCGAGCTGGTCGGCGTACTCCATCAGCGCGTGCAGCCGTTCGATCTCCACGCCACCGGCGGTGCCGCCGTAGGAACAGGACAGGCGGAACAGCGTGCCGGTCTTGGCGGCGGCCACCGTCTCGTAGTGGCGGCGCAGCGCGGCCTGGTCGACCGCGGGCGGCAGGGTCTCGATGAGCTGGCCGTAGGACAGGTCCGAGAGCCGGTCGGCGTAGGTGATGCCGGGTGCCTGCCCGACCCCGGCGAAGACCACCGGGTTGTCGGCCAGTACCCGCGCGACGACCTGCAGGCCGGCGCCGGCCAGGTGGAATCCGGCCCTGGCCGAGATCCGCACCCCGAAGGCGGCGGGTACCGACGGGGCACCGCGCCGCAGCAGGGATCCGTCACAGATGTCGTCGTGGACCAGCGAGGACTCGTGGAACATCTCCATCGCGCAGGCCAGGTCGACCGCGTCGGCGGGTGAGGTCGCGGCCTGGCCCGCCTCGGGCAGCAGTCCCGCCGACGCCAGTACCAGGCGGGCGCGCACGCGCTTGCCCGGCGCGGCCAGGATGTGCCGGTAGATGGCGTCGAAATCCGCACCGGTGAGCAGGATTTCGCGCAACCGGGCGGTGACCAGCGGTAGCTGGTCCTGCGGTGACGGTCTCGCGATGACCGCCACCTGCTCGCCCGAGTGCTCCCGGGGTTCGGACGGTAGCGCGTGATTGTCCATAGCGCTGAACTCCTTTGGTGTGGTCACGACGGCAGTCGGCTGCACCCCGGCGCTGAACCGGAGCAGAGGGAGGGAGGGGGCGGAGTCGTCACCGGGTATCGACATCTCGTTGCTGCCGGGCCGGAGGATCTCGGTCGCCTGGAGGTGCCGAAAGTATCGTAGCGAGGCATCCAATCGTCAAGTATTACAACGAGTTTCGCGTATTTGTTGTGACAGACCGTAGTCGCAAATGTGCGTATGTCAACTCGATTACCTCGAGATACCTTGCGGCGCAACGTTTTTCGCATGCGGCAGCGCAAGGGTGACACGCGATGTCGTGCCGGTGATGAACGGACGATGAACGCGCACAACGCGTTCGCTGGGTCAGGGGTCGGTGGATACCGAAGGGTGTGGGCGCCACGACATTGTGGCCGACACGGCTCTACTCGCCGGTAACCAAACAAATAGCACTCCGTGCGCGCCGACGCGAACCGAGAAGACACCATTGGGAGATCTCCCGAAAGCGCCCGCCGGACCGTTTGGCACATTTCCCAGAACAGCCCGGCGATTCGCCCGCGTTACAGTGGGCAGCGTCACATTTTTCGAGATCCCCTGTGGCAGTAGACATTTCGACACCACTTGTAAAGAGCTCCCGGCGCGCCTCATTTCGGCGCGCCCCCCGGCACGCTTGACAGCCCACCGCCGACGCAGGACCATGCCCCCATCCGGCAGATTGTGACCCCGGACACACTCACTGCCCAGGAGGACGCTCATGACCGACGCCGTCCCGCCGACCCACGGTCCCCGCCCGGTCGCCGCGCCCCGGGGGCCGCGGCTGCACACCCGCGGCTGGCAGCAGGAGGGGGCGCTGCGGATGCTGATGAACAATCTCGATCCCGAGGTCGCCGAACGCCCCGACGACCTGGTCGTCTACGGCGGCACCGGCCGCGCGGCCCGCGACTGGGCGGCCTTCGACGCCATCGTGCGCACCCTCGAGACCCTCGGTTCCGACGAGACCCTGCTGGTGCAGTCGGGC
Source organism: Nocardia sp. NPDC056064 (assembly GCF_042266925.1). Taxonomy (NCBI): domain Bacteria; kingdom Bacillati; phylum Actinomycetota; class Actinomycetes; order Mycobacteriales; family Nocardiaceae; genus Nocardia; species Nocardia sp. NPDC056064. The sequence continues at coordinate 1,313,444 of NZ_JBHJWO010000001.1, forward strand.
AAGCCGGTCGGGGTGTTCCGCACCAGCGAATGGGCGCCGCGGGTGCTGCTGGCCAACTCGAATCTGGTCGGCGACTGGGCGAACTGGGCGGAATTCCGCAGGCTCGAGCAGCTGGGCCTGATGATGTACGGCCAGATGACCGCCGGTTCCTGGATCTACATCGGCAGCCAGGGCATCCTGCAGGGCACCTACGAGACCTTCGGCGCGGTGGCGCGCAAACGCTTCGGCGGCACTCTGGCCGGCACCATCACCCTGACCGCGGGGCTGGGCGGCATGGGCGGCGCGCAACCGCTGGCGATCACCATGAACGAGGGCGTGGCGCTGTGTGTGGAGTGCGATCCCGCACGGATCGACCGCCGGATCGCGCACGGCTACCTCGACACGGCGGCCGAATCACTCGAACAGGCGCTGGCCCTGGCGATCACGGCCCGTGACGAACGGCGTGCGCTCTCGATCGGCGTGGTGGGCAATGCCGCCGCGGTGTTCCCCCGGCTGCTGGCCATGGACGCGCCGATCGACATCGTCACCGACCAGACCTCCGCGCACGACCCGCTGTCGTATCTGCCGCTCGGCGTCGCCCTCGAGGACTGGCACCGCCTCGCCGAGAAGGACCCGGCCTGGTTCACCGACGAGGCGCAGGCGTCGATGGCCGCGCAGGTCGCGGCGATGGCCGGCTTCCTGGACCGGGGCGCGGAGGTGTTCGACTACGGCAACTCGATCCGCGACGAGGCCCGCAAGGGCGGGTGCGAGCGGGCCTTCGCCTTCCCCGGGTTCGTGCCCGCCTATATCCGGCCGCTGTTCGAGGAGGGGCGCGGCCCGTTCCGGTGGGTGGCGCTCTCGGGCGATCCGGCCGATATCGCCGCCACCGACCGCGCGATCCTGGAGCTGTTCCCCGGCGACGAGCATCTGCGCCGCTGGCTCACCCTGGCCGGGGAGAAGGTGCGGTTCGAGGGCCTGCCCGCCCGGATCTGCTGGCTCGGCTACGGCGAACGGCACCGGGCCGGGCTGCGCTTCAACGAGATGGTCGCCGCCGGGGAACTGTCGGCGCCACTGGCCATCGGTCGCGACCACCTCGACGCCGGGTCGGTCGCCTCGCCCTACCGCGAGACCGAGGCGATGGCCGACGGGTCCGACGCGGTCGCCGACTGGCCGCTGCTCAACGCCCTGCTCAACACCGCCTCCGGCGCCTCGTGGGTGTCGATCCACCACGGCGGCGGGGTGGGCATGGGCCGGTCCCTGCACGCCGGGCAGGTCTGCATCGCCGACGGCACCGAACTGGCGGCGCGCAAGCTCGAGCGGGTCCTCACCAACGATCCGGGCTCGGGGGTGATCCGGCACGTCGACGCGGGGTACGAGCACGCCGCCGAGGTCGCCCGTACGCGCGGCGTGCGTATCCCGATGTGGGAGAGCTGAATCCGCTACAGCGGCATGAGGCGGTGTTTGCGCGGACCGTGGCGCACGGTCTTGTCGCGCAGCAGGTGCAGGGCCTTGCGGATCTCGCGGCGGGTGGCCGAGGGCTCGATGACGGCGTCGATGTAGCCGCGTTCGGCGGCGGTCCACGGGGTGGCGATGGTGGCGTTGTAGAAGTCCACCATCTGCGCGCGGAGCGCGGGCCGGTCGGCCTCGGGGATGGCGTCGAGGGTGCGGCGCTGGGTCAGGCCGACGGCCGCCTCGGCACCCATCACCGCGATCCGCGCGGTCGGCCAGGCCAGGTTCACGTCGCCGCCGAGCTGTTTGCAGCCCATCACCGCGTACCCGCCGCCGTAGGCCTTGCGCACGACCACGGTGACGATGGGCACGGTGGCCTCGACGACGGCGTAGAAGAACCGGCCGCCCCGTTTGATCACGCCGATCTTCTCCTCCTCCACGCCGGGCAGCACGCCGGGGGTGTCGACGACGAAGACCAGCGGCAGGCCGAAGGCGTCGCAGAGGCGGATGAAGTGGGCGGCCTTGTCCGAGGCGCGCGCGTCGATGGCGCCGCTGGCGACCAGCGGCTGATTGGCGACCACGCCGACGCTGCGCCCGTCGACCCGGGCGAAGCCGGTGATCAGGTTGCGGGCGGCGTTCTCGCCCATCTCGTGGAACTCGCCGTCGTCGAAGACGCGCAGCAGCACGTCGTACATGTCGTAGCCGGCGCGGTCGGAATCCGGGATGAGCGTGTCGAGTTCGCGGTCGGCGGCGGTGAGTCCGGGTTCGAGGCCGGGGTTGATCACCGGCGGCTGTTCGAAGCAGCTCGTCGGCATGTAGCCCAGATAGGTTCTGGCCCAGGCGAAGGCGCTCGCCTCGTCCGGGGCGACGTGGTGGATGTTGCCGCGCTCGGCCTGGTGGTAGGCGCCGCCGAGTTCGTCGAGGGTGACCTCCTCGCCGGTGGTCTCGCGGATGATCTCCGGCCCGGTGACGAACATGTACGCCGACTCGGTGGCGATGAGTACGTCGGTGTTGATCGGTGAGTACACCGCTCCCGCCGCGCACTTGCCCAGCATGATCGAGACCTGCGGCACCACGCCGGACAGCCGCAGCTGTTTGCGGCTCATCGCCGCGTACCAGGCCAGCGAGGTGACCGCGTCCTGCACGCGCGCGCCGCCGGAGTCGTTGATCGCCACGAAGGGGCAGCCGATGTCGGCGGCGGCGTCCATGGCCGCGGAGACCTTGCGCCCGAACATCTCTCCGACCGAGCCGCCGAAAACCGTTTGGTCGTGGGCGATCACCACCACGGGTCGGCCCTCGACGGTGCCGCGTCCGGTGACCACGCCGTCGCCGTAGAGGGCGTTCGCGGTGGCGGGTTGCCGTACCAGCGCGCCGATTTCGACGAAACTGCCCGGGTCGAGCAGCATGTCGATCCGCTCGCGGGGCCCCGGAATCCCCTTGGCCGCCCGTTTCGCCACCCCCGCGGCCCCCGAGGGCTCGCGAGCGGCGGCCAGGTTCCGGTGCAGCAGTTCGAGTTTCGCGGCTGTCGTGGTCTCCACGGGTGCATCCTTCCGACTCGTACGCGGGGTGCCTGTGCCAGCGCACCATAGCCGGTCGAACGGGTGGTCACGGCCGACGCGACGGCGGTGGATGCGGGTTTTTCCCGGGACGGAGCGGGAGCGGAAGGAGCGGAATAGGAGGAACACGCTCCTTTCCACTTTCAATATATAGCGGATACCGGGGCTTGCGGCAAGGCCCCGGTGATGCTGCACAATCGTCGGCTCAGGCGCAACGAGCACGGTGAGGAGCACATGTCCGGGGACGGGTACGACGAGGAACTACGGTCCGAGCGGCAGTATGTCGACGGGCTCTACGCGCGGCTCGACAGCGAGCGGGCGCGGGTGCGGGGCCGGTATGTCACGGCGCTGCGCGGGGACGGGGGGTCGCCGATGGAACGCGAGTTCGAGGTGCGCGCGCTGGCCAAGGAGGCCAAGCGGCTCGATATCGCCGACAACGGGTTGTGCTTCGGGCGGCTGGACGCGGTGGGCGGTGAGCGCTCCTACATCGGGCGGATCGGCCTGTTCGACGAGGCGAACGATTTCGAGCCGCTGCTGCTGGACTGGCGGGCACCGGCCGCGCGGCCGTTCTATGTGGCCACCGCGGCGAACCCGGAGAACATGCGCAGGCGGCGCCAGTTCCACTCCCGGGGCAGGCGGGTGGCCGGCTTCACCGACGAGGTGCTGGGCAGGCCCGCCGCCGGGGAGCACGGTGACGCCGCGCTGCTGGCCGCGGTGAACGCCCCGCGTGGGGAGGGCATGCGCGACATCGTCGCCACCATCCAGGCCGAGCAGGACGAGATCATCCGGCTCGACCATCCCGGCGTGCTGGTGATCGAGGGCGGGCCGGGCACCGGTAAGACCGTGGTGGCACTGCACCGGGTGGCCTATCTGCTCTACACCCAGCGCGAGCGGATGGAACGCCAGGGTGTGCTGGTGGTCGGGCCGAATCCGGCGTTTCTGCAGCACATCTCGCGGGTGCTGCCGTCGCTGGGCGAGACGAATGTGGTGTTCACGACCACCGGTGGGCTGCTGCCGGGGCTCGAGGTCACCGCCGAGGACTCCCCCGAGGCGACGCGGATCAAGGGCTCGGCGGCGATCCTGCCGGTGCTCGCGGCGGCGGTGGCCGATCGCCAGCGGCTGCCCGCCGAGCCGATCTCGGTCGAGCTGGCCGATGTGCGCCTGCGCATCGACGCCGGGATCACCGAGTGGGCCCGCGACGAGGCGCGCGCGAGCGGGCGCCCGCACAATCAGGCCCGCGCCGTCTTCCTGGAGGTGCTCACCTGGGCGCTCACCGAGCGGGCGATCGGGCGCATCGGCAAGGGCTGGCTGAGCCGCTCGGATCGCGACGCGTGGGAGCAGGTCCGGACCGATCTGCTGACCGAACTCGCCGACACCCCGGCGTTCACCGCCGTCGTCGACGAGCTCTGGCCGGTGCTGACCCCGCAGACCCTGCTGGCCGAGCTGTACACCTCCGCGGAGCGGCTGGCCGCGGCCGGGGCGGACCCGGTGCTGGCGCGGGCCGACGGCACGGCGTGGACGGTCGCGGATGTGCCGCTGCTCGACGAGCTGATCGACCTGCTCGGCCCGCACGAGCCGGTCGACCGGACCGCGGAGAAGGAAGCGAAGGAGCAGGCGGCCTACGCGGCGGCGGTGCTGGAGAACATGGTCTCGCGCGAGGACATGATGGACGACGAGGACCACCTCTTCGCCCAGGACATGCTCTTCGGCGAGGACCTGGCCGAACGGTTCGTCGAACGCGACACCAGGGAGTTGGCCGAACGGGCCGCGGCCGACCGGGACTGGACCTACCGCCACATCGTGGTCGACGAGGCCCAGGAACTCTCGGCGATGGACTGGCGGGTGCTCATGCGCCGCTGCCCCGGCAAGTCGTTCACCATCGTGGGCGATCTCGCGCAGCGCCGGTCCGCGGCGGGCTCGACCTCGTGGGACGAGACGCTCGCGCCGTATGTGCCGGGCCGGTGGGTGTATCGCCCGCTGTCGGTGAACTACCGGACACCCGCCGAGATCATGGCGGTGGCGGCCGCCGTGCTGGCCGAGTTCGCGCCCGAGGTGCGGCCGCCGGAGTCGGTGCGCGCCTGCGGTGTGGCGCCGTGGTCGCGGGCGGTGACCGCCGGCGAATTGCCCGAGGCCATCGCGGAATTCGAGCGAGCCGAAGCGGAGCGCGAGGGCACCAGCGTGGTGATCGGGCCGCCGGGGATGCCGGGGACGATTCCGGCGTCGGAGACCAAGGGGCTCGAATACGACGCGGTGCTCGTGGTCGACCCGGAGCGGATCATCCTCGACGGTCCGCGTGGCGCGGCAGAACTGTATGTCGCGCTGACCCGGGCCACGCAGCGGCTCGGCGTGCTGCACGAAGGGCCGTTGCCGGAGGTGTTGCACGGACTGACCGAGATCGGGTCGACGGCCGGAGTCGGCACGTAACCGGCGTCGGTCCTGCCGCGCATCGGACCGCGCCTACCGGCCCCGGTGTGCCAGCCCGATCGATGGTCAGCCGTGGCCACCGACCCGGCCGCGACGGCCAGGGCGAGCCGGTGGTCAGCCGAGCGGACCTGTCACCGACTCGGCCGCGGCGACCAGAGCGACGGTGGTCAGCCGAGCAGGCCCGTCACCGACTCGGCCGCGGAGACCAGAGCGACGGTGGTCAGCCGAGCAGGCCCGTCACCGACTCGGCCGCGGCGACCAGAGAGACGGTGGTCAGCCGAGCGGGCCCGTCACCGATTCGGCCGCGGCGACCAGGGCTCCGGAGGCGGCGAGGTCGACGGCGGCTTCGATGTCGGGGGCGAGGTGGCGGTCCGGGCCGGGGCCGGGGACGCGGGTGCGCAGGGCCGCGATGACGGCGGCGGTGGCGGGGGCAGGGGTGAGCGGCGTGCGCAGGTCCAGGCCGCGGGCGGCGGTGAGGGCCTCGATCGCGAGGACGCGGGTGAGGCCGTCGAGGGCGCGGCGGAGTTTGCGGGCGGCCGACCAGCCCAGCGAGACGTGGTCCTCCTGCATGGCCGAGGACGGGATGGAGTCGACCGAGGCGGGGGCGGCCAGGCGCTTGAGTTCGGCGACGAGGGCGGCCTGGGTGTACTGGGCGATCATGTGGCCGCTGTCGACGCCGGGGTCGTCGGCCAGGAACGGGGGCAGGCCGTGATTGCGGGCCTTGTCCAGGAAGCGGTCGGTGCGGCGCTCGCTGATGCTCGCCAGGTCGGCGGTGACGATGGCGAGGAAGTCGAGCACATAGGCCACCGGGGCGCCGTGGAAGTTGCCGTTGGACTCGACCCGCCCGTCGCGGGTGACCACCGGATTGTCCACGGCGGCGGCCAGTTCGGCGGCGGCGACGCGTTCGGCGTGGGCGAGGGTGTCGCGGGCGCCGCCGGCCACCTGGGGTGCGCAGCGCAGCGAGTAGGCATCCTGCACGACGGTGCAGTCCGGGGTCGCGTGGCTGGCGACGATCGGCGAATCCGCCAGCAGGCGGGTCATATTGGCCGCGGCGACGGCCTGGCCGGGGTGTGGGCGCAGGGCCTGCAGGTCGGCGGCGAAGACCTTGTCGGTGCCGAGCAGTCCCTCCACGCTCATGGCCGCGGTGACATCGGCCAGCCGCAGCAGCTCGCGCAGGTCGTGGCAGGCGAGCACGAGCATGCCGAGCATGCCGTCGGTGCCGTTGATCAGCGCCAGGCCCTCCTTCTCGGCGAGCTCGACCGGCGCGATCCCCGCGGCGGCCAGCGCGTGCGCGGCGGGCCGCGCGGTGCCCTCGGCGTCGCGCACGGTGCCCTCCCCCATGACCGCCAGGGCCACGTGCGCCAGCGGCGCGAGGTCACCGGAGCAGCCGAGGCTGCCGTACTCGTGGACGACCGGGGTGATCCCGGCCGACAGCAGCGCCGCGTAGGTCTCGGCGACCACGGGCTGCACCCCCGTGTGCCCGGTGGCCAGGGTCGACAGGCGCAGCAGCATCATCGCGCGCACCACCTCCCGCTCCACTTCGGCGCCGGAGCCCGCGGCGTGCGAGCGCACCAGGCTGCGCTGTAACCGGCTGCGCAGCTCGGGCGGGATGTGGCGCACGGCGAGGGCGCCGAAGCCGGTCGAGACGCCGTAGATCGGTCGCGGGTCGGCGGCGAGTTCCTCGATGCGGGCGCGGCTGGCCGCGATCGCGCTCAGCGCCTCGGCCGACAAACGCGCTCCGGCGCCCTCCCGGGCCACCCACACGACCTCGGCGGGCGTCACCGGACCGGTCCCCACGACGACCGGCGTGATGCTCGGATCGATGCTCACAACGCTTCTCCCCTCGACTCGGACGTCTCCGCTCGCCGCTGCGCAGCGGGCCCACGATCGGGCGCGGCGCACCGTGCCCGGACCATTCGGACGTCTCCGCTCGCCGCTGCGGAGTGAGCCCATGATCGGGCACGGGGCACCGTGCCCGGACCTGATCCGGTGCGGCGCGAGGGTGCTGCCCGCGGTCTTCGGCTAAACCTGAGTGTGCAGCCGCACAGTAGCGCTCGGCGAACCCGTCCGGCGCGTATCCCGCAGCGAGGAGGACCCGTGTCCACCACCGTGCTGAGCGAGATCGGCAGCCTGGTAACCAATGATCCCGCGCTCGGCGACGGGCCGCTGGGCCTGCGCCGCGACGCCGCGATCGTGTTCGACGGCGACCGGGTGGTGTGGGTCGGTGACAGCGCCGCCGCCCCGGCCGCCGACACCGGGATCGCGCTGGGCGGGCGCGCGGTGCTGCCGGGTTTCGTCGAATCGCACGCGCACCTGGTATTCGCCGGGGACCGGGCCGCGGAGTTCGCCGCGCGCATGGCCGGGCGGCCCTACGCCGCCGGGGGCATCCGCACCACCATCGCCGCGACCCGGGCCGCGAGCGACGATGAACTCGCCGCGAACCTGCGGCGACTGCTGGCGGAGTCGCTGCGCGCGGGCAGCACCACCGTGGAATGCAAGAGCGGCTACGGGCAGACCGTCGCCGACGAACTGCGCGCTGTCCGGATCGCGGGCGCGGCGACCGACGAGGTGACGCTGCTCGCCGCGCACGTCCCACCCCCGGAGTACGCCGGACGCGCCGACGACTACGTCGCCCTGGTGGTCGACCGGATGATCCCGGAGTGCGCGCCGTATGCCCGCTGGATCGATGTCTTCTGCGAGCAGGGCGCCTTCGACGAGGACCACGCCCGCGCCGTCCTCACGGCCGGGATCGCGCACGGGCTGGTACCCCGCGTGCACGGCAATCAGCTGCACCACGGTCCGGGAGTGCGACTGGCCGTGGAGCTCGGTGCGGCGTCGGTGGATCACGTGGTGCATGTCGAGGCCGCCGATATCGACGCCCTGTCCGGCAGCGGCACCGTCGCCACCCTGCTGCCCGGCGCCGATTTCTGCACGCGCAACCGCTATCCCGACGCGCGCGCCCTGCTCGACGCGGGCGTCACCGTCGCCCTGGGCGCGGACTGCAATCCGGGCACCAGCTACACGACGAACCTGCCGTTCTGTCTCGCGCTGGCGGTGCGCGAGCTGGGCATGACGCCCGACGAGGCCGTCTGGTCGGCGACCGCGGGCGGCGCGCGAGCCCTGCGGCGCACCGATATCGGCGTGCTGTCCCCCGGTGCCAGGGCCGACGCGATCGCCCTGGACGCGCCCGCACATCTGCACCTGGCCTACCGTCCCGGTGTCCCGTTGATCAGCCGGGTGTGGCGTGGCGGCGCACTCGTCGTGACGAACTGAGGTCCCGTGATTCCCGACGACGCCTGGACCGGCCGTATCGACGGCACCGACCCCGACCAGTTGCGCTGGCACCAGGTGGTCACCCCGTACACGCCCGGTGGCGAGCCCGGCGCCTGTGTCTTCGTCGGCTTCGCCAGTGACGAAGGGGTACGCCGCAACAAGGGCCGGCCCGGCGCGGTCCACGGACCGGACGCGTTGCGCAGGGCCCTGGCGCCGATGGCGCTACCCACTCCCCTGCGCGCCGCCGACGCGGGCACGATCGCGGTGACCGACGGGCTGGAGGACGCGCAGCAACGGCTGGGAGCCACGGTGTCGGCGCTGCTGGACGCCCGGGAGTTCCCGGTGGTGCTGGGCGGCGGACACGAGGTCGCCGTGGGTACCTACCTCGGCCTCGCCGGTTCCGCCCGGCGCACCCCCGGCGCGATCGCCGGAATCCTCAACCTGGACGCGCATTTCGACCTGCGCCCGGACCCGGTCGCCAGTTCCGGCACCCCGTTCCGGCAGATCCTCGAGACCGATGCCGACGTGCGCTACGCCGTGCTCGGCATCAGCCAGCCGAGCAATACCGCCGCCCTGTTCACCACCGCCGACCGCTTCGGCGCGCGCTACCTCCTCGACGACGACTGCACCGACCCCGCCCGGGTCGCCTCGTTCGTCGCGGAGTTCCTGGCCGGGATCGACCTGCTGTATCTCACCGTCGATCTCGATGTCCTGCCCGCCGCCGTCGCGCCGGGTGTGAGCGCCCCGGCCGCGTTCGGTGTCGCGCTGTCCACCATCGAGGCGGTGTGCGATCAGGTGAGCGCGAGCGGCCTGCTGGCGGTGGCCGACATCGCCGAGCTCAACCCCGGCCTCGATATCGACGCCCGCACCGCCCGCACCGCCGCCCGCCTGGCGCACCGCCTGGTCACCCGGCACGTACCTCAGAAATAGCGGACCCACACGTAGATCCACGCGATCGTGCTGCTGAGCAGGGTGACCAGGGCGCCGTACTTGGTGAACTGCCAGAAGGTGATCTTCTGACCCGCCCGCGCCGCGATCCCGAGGGCCACCACATTGGCGCTGGCCGCCACCGCGGTGCCGTTGCCGCCGAAGTCGGCGCCGAGGGCGAAGGCCCACCACAGCGACTGCCCGGTCTCCGGGTCCGGAGCCCCCGCGACCAGGTCCTCCACCACCGGCGCCATGGTCGCGGTGTAGGGGATGTTGTCGACGAAGGCGCCCAGCAGGGCCGAGCCGAAGACCAGCGCGGTCGCGGCGGCGAAGAAGTTGTCGCCCACCAGGTCGGTCGCGGCATTGCCGATCGCGGCGATCACCCCGGTGTGCACGAGACCGGCGACCATCACGAACAGACCCATGAAGAAGACCAGCGTCGGCCACTCCACCTCCTGCAGGATGTCACCGAGATCCAGGCGCGAGACCAGCACCATCACGCCCGCGCCGACCAGCGCGATCACCGACGGCGCCACATGGACGACGCTGTGCAGGCAGAAGCCGATCACCACGCCGGTCAGCACGATCAGCGAGCGCACCAGCAGCTTCGGGTCGCGGATGGCGCGCCGCTCCTGCAGGGCCATCACCGCCTCGACCGAGCCGGGATCGGTGCTCAGCGCCGAGCGGAACAGCACCCGGGTCAGCGCGACGAACAGCACGAAGGTGATCACCACGATCGGTGTCATGTGCACCAGGAAGTCGTTGAAGGTCAGGCCGGCGCGGCTGGCGATGATGATGTTGGGCGGGTCGCCGATCAGGGTGGCGGCGCCGCCGATATTGGCGGCCAGCACCTCGGCGATGATGAACGGCTGCGCGGCGATGCCGAGCCTGCGGCACACCACCAGCGTCACCGGGGCCACCAGCATGATGATGGTGACATTGTCGAGGAAGGGCGAGGCGATCGCGGTGATGAGCATGAGCATCACCATCAGCCGGTACGGATTGCCCCTGGAGCGTTTGGCCGACCAGATGGCCAGATAGTCGAACAGGCCGGTCTGTTTGATGACGCCGACGATGATCATCATCCCGAGCAGCAGGAAGATGACGTTCCAGTCGATGCCCTCGTGCGGTGAGAAGAACACTTCTTCGCCGGGGATCAGACCCAGCACGGCCATCAGGCCCGCGGCGATCAGGACGGTCTTGACCTTGTCGGCTTTCTCCGTGGCGATGAAGAAGAAGGCCACCACGAAGATCAGCACGGCGAGGGCTGCGGCCATCGGCCCGGACCCCTCAGTCGCCGGGGCCGACGACGGCCAGGCTCGTCAGCAGCCGTTCCAGGGTGATCGCGCCGCGCAGGGTGCGCGAACGGTCGACCACGGCGATGAGCGGACTGTGCTTGCGCGCCATCAGGATCGCGATCTCGAGCAGGGTCGCGTCGGGGGTGACGGTGGCCGGTTTGACCGCGCCGTCGGGCAGGCAGTCACCGACGGTCAGGCTGCCGGGTTCCTGCCAGAACAGGTCGGCGTGCACCTCGTCGATAGTGCGTACCAGGGTCGGGTCGTCGTGATAGGAGGCCGGGATCGCCAGGCGCAGCACCTGGGTTCCCGGCAGCACCGCGACCGGGCGGTCCGCCTCGTCGACGACGATCAGGCCCGGCAACCGGTTGACCACCATCAACCGCACCGCCCGCGCGACCGGGTCGGAGGTGCGGACGGTCGGCAGGTTCATCGCGATATCGCGTGCGCGCATGGCGTGGCTCCGTGGGGATTCGACAGTGCTCAAGGGTGGGCTCGCTTCCCGGTCAGCAGGTCCAGCCGCTGCTCGAGGCGGGCGAGCCGGTCGCCGAGCGGGCTCGAGTGCATGAGCTCGGCGACCTGGTCGGCCTCGTCGGGCTCCAAGGCGATGTCGACCGTGGGTTCGTCACTGCCCGCCGTGTAGCCGAGCAGCCGACGCGCGCCGGCCGACTCGGTGAGCAGGGCGAATCGGGCGCCACCACGGGTGCGGAAGCTGTGCAGCACGCCAGCCCCTGGGATCGTCGTCCGGTCGATGTCCATCCCCAGCGGTCCTTCCTGGCACGGTCGATTGCGTCTGCATCGAGTCTCGATCGGCGCGCGCGGACCCACCATCGGCCCTGACACCCATTTGTGCGCGGGGCGCGAGCCCGGATCGGCGGTGGTGATGGGTGTGGCGCCCCATGGACAGAAAGGAGTGGCGCCAGCATGCTGGTGGCATGAACCGTCTCGCAGCGCTGCGAGCAGGACGTGAGCAGCGAATCAGCACGCCGGTGACGGCGTTGTTCTGGCGCATCTGCCTGCTCAACGGCGTCATCTTCACTCTCGGCACGCTGGTCCTGGCGTTCTCGCCCGCCACCGTCTCGGCCCGGCTGCGGCTGACCGAGGTCCCGGTGCTCGTCATCGGGCTGGCGGTGATCCTCACCGCCAACGCCGTCGCGTTGCGCACCAGCCTGGCCCCGCTCAACGAGCTGGTCGCCTCCATGCGCCGGGTCGATCCGCCGCGCCGCGCGGCCCGCGTCGACCGGCCCGCCAGCGGCGATTTCCATCAGCTCATCGAGACCTTCAACGCCATGCTCGACCGGCTCGAATCGGAGCGCTCGGTGGCCGGTGGCACCGCGCTGGCCGCGCAGGAGGGCGAGCGCAGGCGTATCGCCCGGGAACTACACGACGAGATCGGCCAGAGCCTGACGGTGGCGCTGCTGCGGCTCAAACGCGTCGTCGACCGGGCGCCGACAGGTCTGCGCGAGGAGGTCGAGGCGGCCCAGGAGACCGTGCGCGGCTGCCTCGACGAGGTGCGCGGCATCGCCTCACGGCTGCGCCCCGACGTGCTCGAGGACCTCGGCCTGCCCAGCGCGATCACCGCGCTGTGCCACGAATTCACCCGGTCGGCGGGCATTTCCGTGCGCCGCGAGGTGGACCCGGCGCTGAGCAGGCTCGACCCCGACATCGAACTGGTCTGCTACCGGGTGGCGCAGGAGAGCCTGACCAATGTGCTGCGCCACGCGGGCGCCGACGAAGTGACCCTGGTGATCGAACCCCGAGAGGACTGCGTGATCCTGCAGGTGACCGACAACGGACGCGGCGGCGCCGTCGAGGACGGCGCGGGCATCCGCGGCATGCGCGAGCGCGCCATGCTCATCGACGCCACCCTGACCATCACCTCCCCGGCCACCGGCGGCACCGCGGTGGAACTGGTCATCCCGGTGGCCGCGCGCCGCGAGGGGGTGCCCGCGTGAACACCCCCACCCGCATCCTGCTGGCCGACGACCACGCGCTGGTGCGCAGCGGCCTGCGGATGATCCTGGACAACGAGCCGGACCTGCTCGTCGTCGCCGAGGCCGCCAACGGGTTCGACGCGGTCACCGCCCTGGCCGACGACGAGATCGACCTGGTCATCCTCGATATCGCCATGCCGAGGATGACCGGCATCCAGGCCGCGCGTGAGATCACCAGGACCCACCAGTCGGTGCGCATCCTGATGCTGTCGATGTACGACAACGAGCAGTACTTCTTCGAATCGCTGAAGGCGGGCGCCTCCGGCTACGTGCTCAAGTCGGTGGCCGACCGCGACCTCATCGAGGCCTGCCGGGCGACGATGCGCGGTGAGTCGTTCCTCTATCCCGGCGCCGTCACCGCGCTGGTGCGCGACTATCTGCACCTGGCCCGCCAGGGCTCCACGCTGCCCGAGACCATCCTGACCCCGCGCGAGGAGGAGGTGCTCAAGCTGATCGCCGAGGGCTACTCCGCGCGCGAGATCGCCGGGGAACTGGTGATCAGCGTCAAGACCGTGGACCGGCACCGGGCCAACATCCTGCAGAAACTGGGCCTGCGCGACCGGCTCGACCTGACCCGCTACGCCATCCGCGCCGGATTGATCGAGCCGTGAGAACGCCGAAAGCCCCCGCAGCGACGCGCTGCGGGGGCCACGAACGGGTCTCACTCGGAGACGGGGTCCACCTGCACGGCCTGCTTGCGGCCGACGATCAGGCGCATGACCGGTTCCACCACGCGCGCGCCGATCGGGCCGATGACCGCCATCAGCAGCACGTAGGTGGTGGCCAGCGCGGCGAATTCGTCGGGCACCGCGCCCGCGGCCACCGCCAGACCGGCGATGACGATCGAGAACTCACCGCGCGCCACCAGGGCGGTACCGGCCCTGGCCCGGCCCAGCTGCGAGGCACCGGCGCGTTTGGCCGCCCACCAGCCGGTGGCGATCTTGGTCGCGGTGGTGACCACGGCCAGCAGGATCGCCCAGCCCAGCACCGGCGGGATGCTCGCCGGATCGGTGCTCAGGCCGAACAGCACGAAGAACATCGCCGCGAACAGGTCGCGCAGCGGTTCGAGGATCTTGGTCGCGTCGTGCGCGGTCGAATCCGAGATCGCGATACCGAGCAGGAAGGCACCGACCGCCGCGGAGACCTGCACCGCCGAGGCGATGCCCGCCACCAGCAGCGCCGAACCGAGCAGTTTGAGCAGGAAGATCTCGCGGTCCTCGCTGGCCACGATCGCCGAGACGTACTTGCCGTAGCGCAGCGCCACCACGAGCACCACGGTCACCGCGACCAGCGCGATCCCCACGGTGGTGAGCCCGGCCACGAAGCCGACACCGGCGAGCACGGCGGTGAGCACCGGCAGGTACACCGCCATCGCCAGATCCTCGAACACCAGGATCGACAGGATGGTCGGCGTCTCGCGGTTGCCCAGGCGGCCCAGGTCGTTGAGCACCTTGGCGACGATGCCGGAGGAGGAGATGTAGGTGACACCGGCCATGGCGATCGCGCCGGTCGGCCCGAGGCCGAGCATGAGCGCCACGATCACGCCGGGTGTCGCGTTGAGCACCAGGTCGAGCAGGCCCGCGGGCCAGGATTTGCGCATCCCGGTGACGAGTTCACCGGCGGTGTATTCCAGGCCGAGCAGCAACAGCAGCAGGACCACACCGATCTCGCTGGCCAGGTGGATGAAGTCCTCCACCTCGTGCAGCTCGATGAGTCCGCCGGTGCCGAAGACCAGGCCACCGATCAGATAGAGCGGAATGGGTGAGAGGCCGATACGCGCCGCGATCCGGCCCAGCACACCCAATCCGAAGAACACTGCCCCCAGCTGGATCAATGCCAGCGTTGTTCCACTCATCTGCACGGGCTCAGCCGCCGGAGAGGATCGAAGCGGCGGCGTCCAGCCCGGCATTGGTTCCCACGACGACGACCACGTCGCCCCCGGCGAACCCGAATTCCGGTCCCGGCGAGGCGATGACCTGCCCCGCGCGCAGGACCGCGACGATCGAGGCGCGGGTCCGTGTCCGCATCTCGGTGTCACCCAGGCGCTTGCCCGCGAACGGCGAGTTCGGCGGGACCGGCAGCGAGCGGGTGCTCACGCCGTCGAGTTCACGGTGCTCCTCGCGCAGCTGCGCGACGAGCTGCGGCGCGCCCAGCAGGCTCGCCAGCGTCCGGGCTTCGGTATCCGACAGCGGGATCTGCACTGTCGTGTCCGCGTCTCCGACCTTGGTGAAGATCAGGTCGGTTCCGCCGTCGCGGTGGTCGACCACCCCGATGCGGCGGTCCACCTTCGTCAGCGAAAATTCTTTCCGCACACCGATTCCCGGCAGGGAAGTCACATCTACATTCATTCGATCACCTAACCTCAGCTAGGCGATACCTTACCTTCTCTTTACTATCGTCGCCGACAGTCAGCCCTGGTCGAGCAGCCGGGCGGCCGCTTCCAGGCCCGCTTCGGTGCCCACGACGACCACCAGATCACCGGCGATGAAGGTGAAATCGGTTCCCGGCGAAGGGGTCACCTCACCGGCGCGGACCACCGCGACGACCGAGGCCTTGGTGCGCGTGCGCATCTCGGTGTCGCGCAACGGGCGACCGTCGAACGGGCTGCCCCGGTCGATGGCGAACTGGCGGGTGGACAGTTCACCGACCACGGGCAGCGTCGGCGTCTTCTGCACCACCTGGGGCGCGCCGAGCAGTCCGGCCAGTACCCCGATCTCGGTGACCGACAACGGAATCGAGGTGGTGGTGTCGTAGTCGCCGGGCCGCGAGACGACCAGGTCCACCGACCCGTCGCGGTGCTCGATCACGCCGATCCGGCGACGAGCCTCCGCCAGCGGAAAGTCCTTGCATACGCCGATCCCCGGTAAAGGCGTCACATCGATGTTCACGCCCACACAGTACGACTAGTCCGAGACGGCCGGGGGCCCACCCCGCATACCCGTTCCGACCGGTCGGAAGGGCGACCTCAGCCATGGTTAAGGTTATCGGCTGCCGGACCGGCCGGCCGCAACACCAGAAACGGAGCACGACATGGGCGCCTCCCCTTCCCGGTGGGACGGGCCGGTCCTCACCGCGCTGCGCACGCCACGGCAGCTGCGCACCGAAGTGCTCGGTGGGCTCGTCGTCGCGCTGGCCCTGATCCCCGAGGCGATCTCGTTCTCGATCATCGCCGGGGTGGATCCGCGGGTGGGTCTGTTCGCCTCGTTCACCATGGCGGTGACGATCGCGTTCACCGGTGGCAGGCCCGCCATGATCTCCGCGGCGACCGGCGCGGTGGCGCTGGTGATCGCGCCGGTGGCCCGCGAGCACGGCATCGACTACCTGGTCGCCACGGTGCTGCTGGCCGGGCTGATCCAGGTGGTGCTGAGCGTGGCCGGGGTGGCGCGGCTGCTGCGCTTCATCCGGCCCAGCGTGATGGCCGGGTTCGTGAACGCGCTGGCCATCCTCATCTTCCTGGGGCAGCTGCCGCATCTGATCGGGGTGCCGTGGCTGGTGTATCCGATGGTCGCGGTCGCGCTGGTGGCGCTGGTGGGACTGCCCAAGCTCACGACCGCGGTACCCGCGCCGCTGGTGGTGATCATCGTGCTGACCGCGGTGACCATGGTGTTCTCGCTGCGGGTGCCCGATGTGGGCGACGAGGGCGCGCTGCCGACCGGCCTGCCGGCGCTCGGGCTGCCCGCGGTGCCGTGGAATCTCGAGACGCTGTGGATCATCGCGCCGTTCGCGCTGGCCATGGCGCTGGTGGGGCTGCTCGAATCGCTGATGACGGCCACGCTCGTCGACGAGGTGACCGGCACCCGCTCCGACAAGACCCGCGAGGGCTGGGGCCAGGGCCTGGCCAATCTCGTGACCGGGTTCTTCGGCGGCATGGGCGGCTGCGCCATGATCGGCCAGACCATGGTCAATGTGAAGATCTCCGGGGCACGCACCCGGATCTCCACGCTGCTGGCCGGGGTGTTCCTGCTCGCGCTGGTGGTCGGGCTCGGCGGGCTGGTGGCCCGCATCCCGATGGCGGCACTGGCGGCAGTGATGGTGGTGGTCGCGGCGGGCACCGTCGACTGGGGATCGCTGGCCCCGAAGACCGTGCGGCGGGTACCGGTGACCGAGACCGCGGCGATGCTGGTGACGGTGGCCGTCACGGTCTCGACCCACAATCTCGCCTACGGCATGGTGGCCGGGGTGCTGTTCGCGACAGCCGCCGATCGCCTGCGCCCCCGCCGCCGTGACGAGCCCGCGCGCCCGCCCGATCCGGTCGGCGCGCGGCCGTGATCGCGGCGGCGGCGCGGGCGCGGGCTTGCGTATTCGGGCGAACTTGTGTGTTGTTGGAGTTGTGACCAACTCATCCGGAGACGCGTATCCCCTCACGGACACGATGACCACCACCACGGCGGTACACGACGGCGTCACGGTCCTCACCGTGACCGGCGAGGTCGATCTGGCCACCGCGCCCGCGCTGGACGCCACCATCGAGGCCATCCTCGCGGACAAACCGGCGACGCTGGTGATCGACCTGACCGCGGTCGGGTTCCTGGCCTCGGCCGGGATGGCGACCCTGGTCGCCGCGCATCAGCGGGCGGGTGAGACCACCTCGATCGCGGTGGTCGCCGACGGGCCGGCCACCAGCCGTCAGCTGAAGATGACCAGCCTGGACCAGGTCTTCGCCATGCACACCACCCTGGCCGCCGCGCTGGCCTCGTTCACGTCCTGAACAACGACGACGCGCCGCCGTCCGGAGTTCCGGACGGCGGCGCGTCGTCGTGCGCGCGGTGGGTCAGCAGAGGCCGCGCAGCTGCTCGATCAGCTTGACCCGGCCCGGGGCGTCCTCGGCCAGCGGCACGACGTTGAGCGTGGTGACGCCCGCCTCGGCCATGGCCGCGACGCGCTCCTTGACGAAGCTCTCGGTACCGATCAGCGACACGTCGCGGACCAGGTCGTCGGGCACGGCCTGCGCGGCGGCCTGCTTGTCGCCGGCCAGGTACAGCTCCTGGATGCGGTCGGCGGCGGCGCCGTAGCCGTACTTGGTGGCCAGGGTGTGGTAGAAGTTCTTGCCCTTGGCGCCCATGCCGCCGATGTAGAGGGCCAGGTGCGGCTTGACGAATTCCAGCAGCGGCGTGACGTTCTCGCCGATCGCCAGCGGCGGGCCCGCGAAGATGTCCAGCGCGCCGAGCGCCGGGTCACGCTTGGCCTTGCCCGCGGCCAGCGCGTCGCCCCAGACGTCGTTCGCCTTCTCCGGCAGGAAGAAGATGGGCTGCCACCCGTTGGCGACCTCGGCGGCCAGTTCCACGTTCTTCGGGCCGAGGGCGGCCAGCAGCACCGGGATGTCCTCGCGCACCGGGCGATTGATCAGCTTGAGCTCTTTGCCCAGGCCGGTGCCACGCTCGGCGGGCAGCGGGATCTGGTAGTACTTGCCCTGGTAGTTGAGCTTCTCGCGCCGCCAGACCTTGCGGCAGATCTCCACCAGCTCGCGGGTGCGCCCGATCGGGGCGTCGTAGGGCACACCGTGGAAGCCCTCGATCACCTGCGGGCCGGAGGCGCCGATGCCCAGGATGAAACGGCCGTCGGAGACGAAGTCCAGGCCCGCGGCGGTCATCGCGGTCAGGCTCGGGGTGCGGGTGTAGAGCTGCAGGATGCCCGAGGCCAGCTGCACGCGTTCGGTGCGAGCGGCCAGGTAACCCAGGGCGCTCACCGCGTCGAACGAGTACGCCTCGGGCACGAAGACGATGTCGAGACCGGCGCGTTCCAGGTCCGCGACCTCGGCCGCCACCTCCTTGAAACCGCCCGAGTAGTTGATGCTCAATCCGATGCGCATGACACCCAACATAGCCCCGGGCACCCGACGGACCCCGACCGGTCGGTCTGTCGGCACAGGTGCTGGTCGGGCGGGGTTCCCGGGCGGGCACCCGGTAGCGTTGACAACGATCACCGTCGCAGTTCTCGCCGCATCGAAAGGCCACCCCGTCGTGTCGCAGCCCACCGTCTCGCCGCAGCAGCTCGCCCCCTCCTTCGGTGCGGTGAACATCGAGCAGTATCTGTCGGATCTGGCCGCGAAGGTGCCCGCCCCCGGCGGTGGCGCGGTGGCCGCGCTGCACGCCGCCCAGGCCGCGGCGCTGGTGGCGATGGTGGCGCGCTACACCACTCGGGCCAAGGACGCCGAGCACAAGCCGGTCGTGGAGCGGATCATCGAGGCCGCCGACGCCGCCCGCGCCCGCGCGCTGGCCCTGGCCGACGCCGACGCCGCCGCGTTCACCGCGGTCGGTGCCTCCTACAAGCTGCCCAAGGACTCCGAGGCCGAGCAGGCCGCGCGCACCGCCGCGATCGAGGCCGCGCTGGTGGAGGCCGCCCGGGTGCCCGCCGCGGTCGTCGACGAGGCCGACGAGATCCTGTCGCTGGCCGCCGAACTGCTCCCGATCGGCAACCCGAACGTGGTCACCGACATCGGTGCCGCCGCCGACGCCGCCCGCTCCGCCGCGCTGAGCTCGCAGCTCAATATCGAGATCAATGTCGCCTCGCTGCCCGCCGCCCTCGGCGATTCCTTCGCCGCCGCTCTGCTGCGCGTGGACACCATCGCCGCGCGCGCCGACGCCCTGCACGGCGACGTGCTGCGTGCCGTGCGCGGCTGAGTTCACTCCGCGGTGAGCACGATCTTGCCGCGAACCCCACCGAGTTCGCCGCGCCGATGCGCCGCGGCGAGCTCGGTGATCGGCAGGATCGCGGCGAGGTGCACCGTCAGCTCACCCCCGCCCACAGCGGCGGCGAGGTCGTCCAGCGCGGCGGTCGACGGCTCGACGAAGAACCGTTCGACGCGGGAATCCCGGTGTGCCACCGGCCCTTCCAGGGCGATCACGCGGCCGTCCGGGCCGAGTACCCGCAGTGACCGCTCGGTGTGGTCGTCACCGATGGTCTCCAGCACCAGGTCGACCTCACCCACCGCCGTGGTGAAATCCACGGCGCGGTAATCGATCACATCCTCGGCACCGAGATCGCGCAGGTACCCGTGGTGTTCGGGTCGCGCGGTACCGACGACCCGCGCGCCCCGGCGTACGGCGATCTGCACGGCCAGGTGGCCCACTCCCCCGGCGGCGGCGTGCACCAGCACCCGCGTACCGGGCTGCACCGCGGCCAGCGCCTGCCACGCGGTCAGCCCGGCCACCGGCAGCGCCGCGGCCGTCACCGGGTCGAGCCCGGCGGGGACCGCGGCCAGCCGATCCTGGTGTGCCACCACGTATTCGGCATTGGCGCCACCGAAGACCATGCCGAACACCGTCTCCCCGACCGCGAACCGGGCCGCGCCCGCGCCGCGTGCGACGACCACCCCGGACACATCGAGCCCGAGGACCAGCGGTGGCGCGCCGAGCTTGTCGTTGCGGCCGCTGCGCACCTTGCGGTCGGCCGCGTTCACACTCGTGGCCACCACCCGCAGCAGCACCTCCCCCGGACCCGGCTCCGGTCGCGGCGCCTCCTCCCGCTCGAACACCTCGGGACCGCCGAACACCGTCTGCACCATCTGCCACATGTGATCGAGTCTGCGGGGTGCGGTCTCCTTCGGGAAGTAGGCACCTTTCGGATACCGTGGTACCTCATGGATACCACCGAGCGGGCGAGTTCCGTCGAGGCGTTCCTGCGCGACTGCCCCGCCCGGCAACTGCTCGGCGTGCTCGCCGACAAATGGGTGCTGCTGGTACTGGGCACCCTGCGCGCGGCCGAGGGTCCGGTGCGGTTCAACGAGCTGCGCAGGCGCCTGGACGGGATCACCCAGAAGATGCTCACCAAGACGCTGCGCGATCTCGAACGCGACGGGCTGGTGCGCCGCGCGGTGTATCCCACCGTGCCGCCCCGGGTCGAGTACTCGATCACCCCGCTGGGCGCGGATCTGGGCGGGATCAGCGCGCAGATGGGCGCCTGGGTGGTGCGCCACCACGACGAGATCGCCGCCGCCAGAGCCGAATTCGACGCCGCGCTGGCCGTCGAGCCCACGCCGCTGCCCCGGCCGGGTCGCGCGCACTGAGCTCCGGTCTCGAACCGGGAACGATTTTTCGAGTGCCTCACCAGCACGAACACAAGACGACACTCCGGCGGGCCGGGCGGCCGTTATCACTTCGATAGGTCGAGTTGATCATGGCGGCCTAGACTTGGTGTCCGCCTACGAGTGAGTGAAGGGGTGGCGTTTATGAGGAGCGCACTTCGTTTCCTGTTCGTCCCGATCATGGCGGCACTACTGGCCGTGTTCTGGTCCGGAGCCGCGTCCGCGGCCGTCGTCGCCGACACACCGGACGCCCGGCTCACCGGGATATCCCCCGCCGCCGGGCAGGTCGTCGGCATCGCCGCCCCGGTGACGTTCTCCTTCGCCGCCCCCGTCACCGATCGGGCGGGCGCCGAGCGCGCCGCCTCGGTCCGCGCGGGCGAGGCACTGCCGGGCACCTTCGCCTGGCTCGACGACACCCACCTGCAGTGGACCGCCGCGGGCACGCTGCCCGCGAGCTCACCGATCTCGGTCGGATTCGGTACCCAGCGCACCGAATTCCAGACCAACGGCGGGGTCTACGCCGAGGCGAACATGTCGGCGCACACCTTCACCGTGAGCATCGGCGGCCAGGTGGTGCGGACGATGCCCGCCTCGATGGGCAAGCCCGGTTTCGAGACGCCGACCGGCACCTTCCCGGTGCTGGAGAAGTTCCGCTCGCTGGTCTTCGACTCGCGCACCATCGGCATCCCGCTGGACTCGCCCGAGGGCTACATCATCGACGGCGAATGGGCCGTGCGGCTCACCTGGGGCGGGGTGTTCGTGCACTCGGCGCCGTGGTCGGTGGACTCGCAGGGCAATGCCAATGTCAGCCACGGCTGCATCAATCTCGCCCCCGACGACGCCGCCTGGTACTACGAGAACGTCGGCATCGGCGATCAGGTCTACATCCACTGGTGACGCGAATCGCTCGTGGCATTCGGCGATCCCACCGTCAGCGCAGTATCGTGCCTCGTAACGAAATCGTTGCGAGACAGACCTGACGGCGACAGCCTGATGAAGGTGGGGCGATGGATCGACCGGATGCACACAGACCGACCGGGGCTCGGCGGCCCCGTCACCGGGTCGAAGGCGGGCCGACCACCCCCGCCGGGATTCCGGTGATCCCGGTCTCGGCCGTGCTCACCGAGGACAGCTTCCCCACCGATCGGCTCCCGGTGGTCGGTGGACGCTTCGATCCCGTCGCGCGCCACGCGCTCGCCGACACCGCGTTCGCCATCGAGGAGCCCGACAACGGCCCCGACACCGACGAACTGCCGATCATCACCCCCGACACCCGCGCCCCCGAGCCCGTCGGTGCTCCCGAGCCGCTGCCCGCGCGCGCACCGTGGGAGCCGCAGGACGAGCCGGAACCCGAAAACGACCGTCCCGCACCGGATTACCTCGGCGACGACGAGGTCTTCGCCCGGATGATCGACCGCTCGCGCCGTCGCCGCATGCCGCGCTGGGCCGCCCCGCTGGCGGCCTCGATCGCCGGCGCGGTGCTGATCGGCGGGGGCTGGTTCCAGTTCAGCGGTCCCGCACCGGAATCCACCGCGTCGAGCACGCCCATCGACGAGGGTGTGCCCGCTCCCGCGGCGGGTGCCTGCCCACCCCAGCAGATCGGCAGCCAGGTGCAGGGCAACGGGCCCGGCGGGACCGAGAACGGGATCGCGGCCATCCTCGCCTTCCAGCACGCCTACTACGTGGCGCGCTCCGGTGACCAGGCACGCACCCTGGTGGCCGCGAATGCCGCGCTGCCCACCGGCTCCGAGATCCAGGCCGGCATCGACACCATTCCGGTCGGCACCACGCACTGCCTGGCGATCTCGCCCGCGGGCTCCGACGGCCGCTACCAGGTGACGATCACCGAATACCGGCCCGACGAGGTGCCGATCCGCTACAACCCGCAGCTGGTCGGCACCGCCGAGATCGGCGGCAAGACCCTGATCACCTCGATCGGGCCCGCGCGCTAGACCGGGCGAAAGCCGTTCAGGCGCGGGCCTTCTCGGCCGCGACGACCACGTGACGCATGAGCAGCGCGGTGGTCACCGGGCCGACGCCACCGGGGACCGGGCTCAGCGCGGCGGCCTTGCCCAGGACCGAGGCGGCGTCCACGTCACCGACGATGCCGCCGTCGGCGGCCTCGTTGGTGCCCACGTCGATCACGACGGCGCCCTCGGCGATGTGCTCGCCGGTGACCAGCCCGATCCGGCCCGCCGCGGCGACCACGATCTCGGCGGGCGCGGTGACGGCGGCCAGATCCGCGGTGCGCGAATGCGCCACGGTGACCGTCGTGTGCTCGGCCAGCAGCAGCTGCGCGAGCGGCTTGCCGACGATGTTGGAACGCCCGACCACGGTGACCAGCCTGCCCCGCAACGCGATGCCGTGATGCTTCAGCAGCTCCACCACCGCCTCGGAGGTGGCGGGCACGAAGCCGTCGAGGCCCGAGGCCAGCAGGCCCAGCGACAGCGGGCTCACGCCGTCGACGTCCTTGCTCGCGGCGATGGCCGAGCTCACGTCGTCGAGGGCGACACCGGCGGGCAGCGGGGTCTGCAACATGATCGCGTCGGTGGCCGGGTCGGCGCTGCGCGCGCTCAGCTCGGCGCGGATCGTCTCGGCGCTCGCGTCGGCGCCGAGATCGATGCGCTCGCAGGCGATGCCGAGGCGTTCGGCGGCCTTGCGCAGCGAGTTCACGTACCAGGCGCTGGCCGGGTCGTCGTTGGCGACGATCAGCGCCAGCGTCGGGGCGGTGCCCGCGGTCGTGAGCGCGGCGGCGCGCTCCTTCGTGTCGGCGTTGATGGCGGCGGCGAGTTCCTTGCCGGTCAGCGAAGCGGTATCCACGGTGGGTCAGCTTATCCGCCGCCGGGCGGGCACCGGACCGCCGGGCCGCGACGCGCGGAACGGCCGAGCCTCCCCGGCGCCGCGCGGGACCGCCCGTACTGTGTCGGCAGCTCTGCCGTCAGCTCTGCCAGCACGTACCGATCCGTTCGCGGGAAGGGTGTCGACTGTTGTGAAGATCTCCAGGCATTGGAAGCAGGTGGCCGCGGCCGCCGCCGTGGTGGCCGCGCTCACCACCGCCGGGGTCGGCCCGGCCGGCGCCGAGGGCGAGGCGACCGCGCTCTACAACTCGGCCCAGCAGCATTTCCTCGACGGCGACGACGCCGCGGGCCGCGCCGATCTGCGCGCCCTGATCGCCGCCGACCCGCACGACGCCGAAGCGCTGGCACTGCAGGCGATCTGGTCGCACTACGCGGGTGATCCGGCCGCGGTGGGCGAGGCGCTGGGCCGCCTGGGCGCCGTCGACGCGGGCATGGCCGCCGGCACCGACCGGGTGCTGCGCGCGGTGACCGCCGCGGTCTCCACGCTGCCCAATCCGCTGCCCGCGCTGGTGGGTCCGCAGACCGGCATCGTGGTGCTGGGCTACGGCCTGCTGCCCGACGGCGCGCTGCGCCCCGAACTGGAGAACCGGCTCACCGCGGCCTGGATCCAGGCGGTCGCCGCGCCGTTCTCGCCGGTCGTCGTCACCGGCGGCAACCCGCAGAACGGGATCTCCGAGGCCGAGGCGATGCGGCGCTGGCTGATCGGGCGCGGCCTGCCCGCCGATCGCATCCACGTGGAGGACCGGGCCGGGTCGACGGTGCAGAACGCGCTGTTCAGCACCCGGCTGCTGCGCGATCTGGGCGCGACCAGCGCCGTGGTGGTGACCTCGCCCAACCACATCCGCCGCGCGGTCGCCGATTTCATCGTGGCTGGCACGAATGTCGTGGGCGCGATGACCTCGCTCGAGCAGCTGGTCTCGCAGCTGCCGCCGCCGGCGCGCAGTGCCCAGCGCGGGATCTATCTCGACGCCACCCGCACCTTCGAACTCGACAGCTCCCGCTGAGCCACCGGTAATTCGCTTGCCCGGCACGGGACAATCTCCGCATGGGTGATTCCACGACCGGTCCGGTGATCGCGGCGCTGCGGGGTGCGGGCTGTGTGTTCGCCGAGGACGAGGCGGCCTTGCTGATCGAGGCCGCCGCCGGTGACCCGGCCCGGCTGGACGACCTCGTCGGGCAGCGGGTCGCGGGGACGCCACTCGAGTACCTGCTGGGCTGGGTCGAGTTCCGCGGGTTGCGGGTCGGGGTGCGGCCGGGGGTGTTCGTGCCGCGGCAGCGCACGGCGTTCCTGGTGGAGCAGGCCGTGCAGGGGGTCGCGGACGGGTCCGAGCAGGTCTGTGTCGTCGACCTGTGCTGCGGGTGCGGCGCGCTCGGGCTCAGTGCCACCGGCGAGCTGGCCGCGCGCGGGCACAGTGTGGAACTCGTTGCCGCCGATATCGATCCGGTCGCCGTCGCGTGCGCCCGCGCGAATCTCGCGCCGGTGAGCGCCCCGGTGTTCACCGGTGACCTGTTCGACGCGCTGCCCGCCGATCTGCGCGGGCGCGTCGATGTGCTGCTGGCGAATACGCCGTATGTCCCCAGTTCCCGGGTCGCGGATCTGCCGCCCGAGGCCCGCGAGCACGAGCCGCTGGTCGCCCTCGACGGCGGGGCCGACGGGCTCGACGTGTTCCGCCGCGTGGTCGCGGGAGCCGCCCGCTGGCTGGGACCGGGCGGGTCGGTCCTGATCGAGATCGGGAACGGGCAGATCGATGCCGCCGACGCCGCGCTGGTCGCGCACGGGCTGGTGCCCCGGATCGAACAGTCCGAGCGGTACTACGCGACGGTCGCGATCGGCACCCGGCCGATGTGATCGCGCCACCTCGCCGCATCGCGCGTGATCGGTAGCAGGGGCAGTCGATGCAACCCGGCGCCCGATGCCGGAAACGGCGCTGCCCCCGCCGATTCACGGGTCGGCGGGGGCAGCGGCACCGGATGTCTACTTGCGGCCGGTGAACTGGTCCATCGAGTGGTACACGCCCACCGCATTGAGGTAGAGGTCGCGGATCTTGATCGGCAGCAGGCCGGTCAGCGCGCGGTTCATCCGCGAGGTCCACGGCAGCACCACCAGGGCGCCACCCTTCTTCATCTCCGACCACGAGGTGTCGACCACCTCGTTCTGCTCGAGCATCGGGGTGAACAGGATGCCCTTGGCGCCGTCGAACATGCCGGTGTTGATGTAGGTCGGACAGACCGTGGTCACCTTGACGTGCGCGTGGCCCGCCTGCTCGAGCTCCAGGCGCACCGAGTCCGACCAGCCCAGCGCCGCCCATTTCGAGGCCGCGTAGACGGCCATGCGCGGGTTGGCCACCAGACCGGCCGAGGACGCGATGTTGAGGATGCGCGCCTCACCGGCACCGGCGACCATGCCGGGCAGGAACTCCAGGGCGATGTACATCGGCGCCAGCGAGTTGATCGCCATGGTCTTGTCGATGTCGGTGCGGTTCTCGGTTTCCCAGAAGTAGGTGTTGCCGCGCACGATGCCCGCGTTGTTCACCAGGATGTCGATGCCGCCGACGGCCTTGCGGACCTCTTCGGCGGTCTCGCGGATGGAGTCCTGCGAGGACACGTCCACCACGAACGGGTGCACCTTGCCGCCCTGGGCGGTGAGCTGGGCGGCGGTCTCGCGCAGGGCGATCTCGTTGACGTCCCACAGCACCACCGCGTCGGCGCCTTCGCGCACCGCGTGCTCGGCGAACAGCTTGCCCAGGCCCATGGCGGCACCGGTGACCAGCACCCGCTTGCCCGCGACCGTTTCCAACTTCATCTGGCTACCTACCCCTGCTTCTGTTCTCGCTGCTACTTCTGGCGCAGCGTCTTCATGACGCCGAAGACCAGCGTCATCGTCTTGGCCCACATCTGCTCGGACATGCCGGGCAGCGGCGCGATCGGCAGCACCCGCTGCACCGCGACGGTCTGGGTGTCGATGTACTTGAGCAGGCCCTCGGGACCGTGGCGACGGCCCTGACCCGAGATGCCGAGACCACCGGACGGTGCGTCGACGCTGCCCCACGCGGCGATGAAGCCCTCGTTGACATTGACCGAGCCCGCGTTGATCTGCGCGGCGACGCGCTTGCCGCGCTCGATGTCCTTGCTCCACACGCTGGCGTTGAGGCCGTAGGCGGTGTCGTTGGCGGCCTCGACGGCGGCCTCGTCGGAGTCGACCTTGTAGATCGAGACGACCGGACCGAAGGTCTCCTCGCGGTACACGGTCATCCCGGGCTCGACGCCGGTCAGGACGGTCGGCTCGTAGAAGTACGGGCCCAGGTCGGGGCGGGCGCGGCCGCCGGCGAGCACCTTGGCGCCCTTGGCGACGGCGTCGTCGACGTGGGCGGAGACGGTGTCGAGCTGACGCTGGAAGGTCAGCGAGCCCATGTCGCGGCTGTAGTCGAGCTCGCCGCCCAGCGACATGTTCTTGACGTTGCCGACGAATTCGGCGACGAACTGGTCGTAGACCGAGGCGTCGACGTAGATGCGCTCCATCGACTCGCACAGCTGACCGGCCGAGGCGAAGCTGGCGCGCACGGCCAGCTTGGCCGCCTTGGACACGTCGGCGTCGGAGAGCACCAGCAGCGGGTTCTTGCCGCCGAGCTCGAGCGAGTAGCCGATCAGGCGCTCGCCCGCCTGCTGGGCGATGGTGCGGCCGGTGGCCGAGGAGCCGGTGTAGTCGACGTAGTCGGCGCGGGCGATCACCTCGCCGCCGATCTCACGGCCGCGGCCGAGGACCGCCTGCCACAGCCCGCGCGGCAGGCCCGCCCGCTCGGCGGCGTCGATGGCCCACAGCGCCGAGAGCGCGGTCTGGTTGTCCGGGCGGGCCACGACGGCGTTGCCCGCGATGAGGGCGGGCAGGGCGTCGGAGGCCGACAGCGCCAGCGGGTAGTTCCACGGCGAGATGACCGCGACGACACCCTTGGGCCGGTGGTGCACCTCGACCGAGGTGAGCACCGGCAGCACGCCGCGCGGCTTGCGGTCGGCCAGCAGCTTGGGCGCGACGGCGGCGTAGTAGCGCGAGTTCAGCGCGACGTCGCCGACCTCGTCGAAGGCGTGCGGGCGGGACTTGCCGGTCTCGGTCTGCACGATGTCGAGGATGGTGTCCTGCTCGGCGAGCACGATGTCGTGGAAGCGGCGCACGATCTCCACGCGCTCCTTGACCGGCACCTTGGCCCAGTCGCGCTGCGCGTGCCTGGCCACGGCGAAGGCGCGGTCGATGTCGGCGATCGAGGACTGCGGCAGGTCGCCGATCTTGTGTCCGGTGGCCGGCGCGAAGACCGCCACCGAGGGCGCGCCACCGGCGACACCGCGATCGAACAGGGGCTTGACCAGACTGGTCGGCAAGGCGGTGGGTTCGGCGGTCAGCTCGGGGGCTGTCGTCATTGTCGGCCCTTCTCCTCAACAGATGGGTCGCGCGGAGCAGTCGCGCTCGTTCGGCTATTTGCTGAACACTAGTGTTAGATTAATAGCCGGGGTCGGTCCCGTGTCAAGCTTTCCGTCGAGGTTCGACGGCTGTGAGGGAGGTGCGATGACCGCAGATCCGACCGCTGCGCGTCGTGGGCGGCCACCGCAGACCGAGGAGCAGGCCGAGGAGGTCCGCGCCCGGATCATCTCGGCGACCGCTGATGTGTTCACCCGCAACGGTTCGCGCGGACTCAGCGTCGCCCAGATCATCGAGCAGGCGGGCCTGGCCCGGCCGACCTTCTACCGCTATTTCGGCAATGCCTCCGAGCCGCTGCGCGCGGTGCTCGACGCCTCCAACGACGGCCTGGTCGGCGGGATCAGGGCGGCGCTGACCGGCACCGACGAACCGGTGCAGCTGGGTATCCGGCTCATCGACGCCTACGTCGACTGGGCGCGCGGGCACGGGCCGATGCTGCGGCCGCTGTTCGCCGAGCTGCACGATCCGGGCTCGCCGGTCTCGGCCTATCGCGAACGCGCCCTCGACGACATCCGCGATCTGGTGCGCAAGACCTTCGGCGAGCTCGGCCGCCCCGCGCCCAGCCCCCTGGACCTGGACGCGGCCCTGCACGTGTGCGAGTACATCGTCTACCGGCTCACCGTGGGCACCGAACCCGGCAGCGATCCCGATCCCGCGCTGGCCTCGGAGGCCAGGGTCACCATGATCCGGCTGCTGCTGGTCACCCTGGGCACCCGCGACGACCTCGCCTACGCGATGGAACTGCCCGGGCTGTTCCCGAACCTCTGACAGCGGCTCGGTCCACACAGAATCTCCACAACTGCGGACAGCCCTCTCCACACCCGCTCGCTAGGGTCTCAGCCATGGAACTCAGTGGGGGCACGACAGGACAGGCGGTGCGCCGGGTCCTGGTCGTGGACGACGAGGTGACGATCGCCGAGTCGGTGGCGGCGCGGCTACGCGCCGAGGGCTTCGCCGTCGATCTGGCGCACGACGGACCGGGTGCGGTGGCCGCGGCCGCCGCGGGAGAACCCGATCTGGTCGTGCTGGATGTGATGCTGCCCGGTTTCGACGGGCTCGAGGTGTGCCGCCGGATCCAGGCCGAACGGCCGGTGCCGGTGCTCATGCTCACCGCGCGCACCGACGAGACCGATCAGCTCGTCGGCCTCGGCGTCGGCGCCGACGACTACCTGACCAAACCGTTCTCGATGCGGGTGCTGGCCGCCCGGGTGCACGCGCTGCTGCGCCGGGTGGAGCGGGCCGCCGAGCGCGGCGACACCAGCATCGTCGTCGGTGACCTGCGCATCGACCTGGATCAGCGCCGGGTCTGGCGGGGTGAGGCCGAGGCGCGGCTCACGCCGCTGGAGTTCGATCTGCTGGCCCGGTTGGCCCAGCGGCCGCGGGCGGTACTGGCGCGCGAGCGGCTGCTCGAGGACATCTGGGACTGGTCCGACGCGGCGGGCACCCGCGCGGTCGACAGTCACGTGAAGGCGTTGCGCCGCAAGCTCGGCGCCGATCTCATCCGCACCGTGCACGGTGTCGGCTACGCGCTGGACGCGCGATGACCGCGCTGCTGGACCTGGTCGCCGAGCGGCTGCCGCGCCCGCTGGACCGGTTGCGGTCGATCAAGCTCAAACTCGCGGTGCTGATGGTGAGTTCGGGGGCGCTCGCCTTCGCCTACTTCTGGGTCCGGATCGGCTGGCTGCCCACCTTCACCACGCTCACCGCCGTGATCATCGCGCTGGTCACCTCGCAGTTCCTGGCCCACGGCATCACCCGCCCGCTGCGCGAGATGACCGCGGCCGCGCGGCGGATGGCCCACGGCGACTACAGCTTCCGGGTGCGCGCGACCTCGCGCGACGAGGTGGGTCAGCTGGCGACCGCGTTCAACCAGATGGCCGCCGACCTGGCCGCCGCCGACCGGCAGCGCCGCGACCTCATCGCCAATGTGTCGCACGAGCTGCGCACGCCGGTGACCGCGTTGCACGCCGTGCTGGAGAACCTGGTCGACGGGGTGAGCGAGCCCGATCCGGCGACTCTGCGGACCGCGCTGGCCCAGACCGAACGGCTCGGACTGCTGGTCTCGGAACTGCTCGACCTGTCCAGTATCGAGGCGGGCGCGTTCACCCTCGACCGCGAAACCCTGCCGCTGGCACCGCTGCTGGCCGAGGTGATCGCCGAGGCCGAGGTGATGACGGCGGCGCTGGGTCGCGGGGTGCGCTTCACCACCTCGATCCGGCCCGCGGCGACCACCGTGTACGCCGACCGGGCCCGGCTGCACCAGGTGCTGTTCAACCTGCTCGACAACGCGGCCCGGCACGGCCCGTCCGGCGGCGAGGTGCGCGTGTCGGCCACCGCACAGGCCGGGGCGACCGTGCTCGAGATCCAGGACGACGGGCCCGGCATCCCGGAATCCGACCGCGCCACCGTCTTCGACCGTTTCACCCGCGGTGGCCGCACCGACGGCGGCGGCACCGGCCTCGGCCTGGCCATCGCCCGCTGGGTGGTCGACCTGCACGGCGGCACCATCGCCGTCGCCGACCCCGGCTCCCGCATCCGCGTCGTCCTGCCCACCACCTGACCTTTTCCCGATCACGCTCCCTGACCACCCGGTCCAGGGACGATCCAGCACATCCACCGGAGGGGACCATGAGCACCACACCCGACCACACCGACCGACAACCGTCCGATCCCGTACCCCCTGCCGCCGCGCCGACATCGGCTGACGCGGCCACCTCTGCCGTATCGGCGACTTCGGGCAATACCGCGTCCACGGCCGACCCGACACATCCGGGCGACAGCGCACCTGCGGCCGACCCGACACCACTGGGCGACAGCGCACCTCCGGCCGACCCGACACCGCTGGGCGACAGCGCACCTCCGGCCGACCCGACACCACTGGGCGATAGTGCGACTCCCGCTGGCCCGACACCGCCGGAGGACAGTGCGGCTCCCGCCGGCCCGACACCACCGGAGGCCAGTGCGGCTCCCGCCGGCCCGACACCACCGGAGGCCAGTGCGGCTGCGGCCGATCCGACGCGGACGGACGGCGCCACGACACCGGGCGGACCGACGCCGCCATCCGGCACCGCGACTCCAGCCGTGCCGACATCGCCCAGCGGCACTGCGACTCCAGGCAGCCCGACAGCGCCCAGCGGCACCGCGACTCCAGGCGGCCCGACATCGCCCAGCGGCACTGCGACTTCAGGCGGCCCGACAGCGCCGGAGGGCGGCTCGGCGCAGGCTGCGGGCGCGGGTTCGGTGGGGACGGCCACCGCGGTGCTCGACGACCCGGACTCCTCCACCGCGGGCTGGTCGACGGCGGCGGCGGTGCGGACCAGTGGGGTGGCCCAATTGCGGGCGGCACAATGGCAATCGAGCACGTCCATGCCGCCGATGCCGCCTCCACCGCCGCCGATACCGCGGGTTCCGGCACGGTGGCAGCGGGTGGCGCGGCCCGCGGGTGTCCTCCCCGCCGCCGCCGTCGCCGGGATCGTCGGCGCCTCCGTCCTCCCGATGGACCGCCCCGGCATCGGCTGGCTCGTCACCGGCGCCGCCGTCACCGCGGCCCTGTGCGCGGTCGACTACCGGGCCAGGAGCCGCCCCGCGACCGACAGCGCGCCGGCGACGCCCACCCCGCCGGACCCGAAACCCACCGCACCCCAGCCGACCGGCGTGTCGGTCACCCCGACCGGCACATCAGCCGCGACGAAGCCCGACCGCGCGGCCGCCGACACCACGGACACCTCGCCCCCGGCGAAAGCCGTCGACGCCTCCGCTGGTCCGGTCCCGGACAAGGATTCGGCCGTCGACGGCGATCCCGCCGGTGGCACCGGCCCCGACGAGAAGCGACCGGCGACCGATCCGGCACTCCCCCTGACGGCGGCGGCGCCCGGCACGCCCGGGTCGCTGACGGGCGGGCCGGTGGGTGGGGCGGTTCGGCCCGGGTGGCGGGATCGGGTGTGGTGGGCCGCGGCGGCGTTGGTGTTGCTGGGGGTCGGGGCGGTGCGGGCCGCCGGGTGGTTGTTCGTGTTGTGCGTGTTGGGGGCGGCGGTGGCCGGGTCGCTGGCCGTGTTGGGGCGGCGGAGTGCGCGGGGAACGGTGTACGACATGCTCGCGGTGCCGTTGGCCGTGTTCGGGGCCGTGCCGTGGGCGTTCTCCGGGGTCCGTGCGGCGCAGGCCAGGCCGGCGAAGGCCGGCTGGCAGCGCTACGGGGTGTCGGTGGCGGCGACGGCGGCGTTGCTCGTGGTGTTCGTGC
Source organism: Nocardia sp. NPDC056064 (assembly GCF_042266925.1). Taxonomy (NCBI): domain Bacteria; kingdom Bacillati; phylum Actinomycetota; class Actinomycetes; order Mycobacteriales; family Nocardiaceae; genus Nocardia; species Nocardia sp. NPDC056064. Next base: position 1,345,927 of record NZ_JBHJWO010000001.1, read on the forward strand.
CGCTGCTCGGTGGGGCCGACGCGACCTTCGCGGGGCTGTTGAGCGGGCTGGTGCCCGAGGTGGACGGCGCGTCGGCGTGGCAGTGGATCCTGCTGTTCGGGGCGGTCGGCGCGGGGGCGCTGGGTGCGCTGTATCTGCTGGCGGGTCCGCCCGAGGCGGCCACGGCGGCGGCGCGGCCGCGGCGGTTGTGGTCGCGCGGGGAGTGGGTGCTGCCGGTGGGTGCGCTGACGGTGTTGTTCGGTGCGTTCGTCGGCGCGCAGTTCGTGGCGCTGTTCGGCGGTGACGACTATGTGCAGCGGACCGCCGGGCTCACCTATGCCCAGTACGCGCGCAGCGGTTTCTGGCAGCTGTCGGCGGTGAGCATCCTGACCCTGGGCGTGATCTTCGCCGTGCTGCACTGGTCGGCCCAGGAGTCCGCGGCCGATCGGCGCTGGCTGCGCGTGCTGCTGAGCGCGTTGAGCGTGCTGACCCTGGTCATCGTGGGGTCGGCGCTGGGCCGGATGTGGACCTATCAGCAGGCCTACGGGTTCACCGTGCTGCGGCTGCTGGTGCAGTTGTGCGAGCTGTGGGTGGGTCTGGTCTATGTGCTCGTGCTGGTGGCGATCGCGCGGCTGCGCTGGAGCTGGGTCTCGCGCGCGGCGGTGGGGACCGCGCTCGGCACGCTCATCGCGCTGGCCGTGGTGAACCCGGAAGGGTTCGTCGCCGACCGCAATATCGCCCGCTGGCAGGACGGCGAACGGCTCGACACGGTCTACCTGCGTCAGCTCTCCCCCGATGTGCTGCCCGCGCTGCGTGAGCTTCCCGACCCGCTGCGCACCGACATCGAGACCCCGATCCTGGCCGATCTGGACAGCGAGCCGTGGTGGGCGTGGAACTTCTCGCGCAGTACGGCGCGCTGATCAGCCGCCGGTGCTCCGGGACAGGCCACTGGCCCGGAGCACCCGGCGCCCGATCGCGGCGCGAATGGATTCCTCGGTGCCGATGATGCGCACGTGGCCGCGCGCCCTGGTGATGGCGGTGTAGAGCAGTTCCCTGGTGAGCAGGGTGGATTCGGATTCGGGCAGCACCACCGAGACGGTGTCGTACTGGCTGCCCTGGCTGCGGTGGATGGTCATCGCGAAGACGGTGACCACCGCCGGGAACTGGGTGGGGTGCACCAGGTACGGTTCGCTGCCGCGCTGGAGGGCGGCGCGCAGCGAACCGTCGGGACGACGGATGATCACGCCGGTGTCACCGTTGTAGATGCGGGCCTCGTGATCGTTGGCGGTGACCAGCAGCGGCTGTCCTGGATACCAGACCGCCTGCGCCCCTTCGGGTCCCGCGCCCCCGGCGGCGGCCCAGTCGGCGGCCAGCCGGTCCCAGCGTTCCACGCCGAACGGGCCCTGCCGGTGCGCGCAGAGCAGCCGGTGCGATTCCAGTGCGGTGAGCGCGCCCACCGCGTCGCCCGCTTCCGCCGCCGCGGTGACAGCGAGGGCCGCCCCGGTGACGTCGACGCGCACCGCCGCGGTGTCGTCGGGGGCACAGAACGACACGTCGTCGCCGCCCGCGCGCAGAATGGCCAGCGCCGCGTCCGCGTCACCCGCGCGCACCGCGACCGCCAGGTCGGCGATCGCTCCACCGAAGCGCCGTCCCCTGGTCAGCCGCACGATCCCGCCCCGCAACCGGCGCTGTTCGAGCGCGCTCAGCGACTCCGGATCACCGTGTGGCCCAGCGGTATCCACCACCGCACCACCTCGCTCCACGGCATCGACCGGCCTGTCACCGGACGCGGAGCCGCCCGCGGACGATCGCCCGTCGCCGGACCCGGTCACCCCCGGCCCGAGCAGTTCGGCCAGCGCCGGATTCGGCGTGCTGCCGACCGGCCCGGCGACCAGGTCGGCCAGCACCGCGCCCGCGTCGACGGAGGCGAGCTGGTCGGGGTCGCCGACCAGGACCAGCCGGGTGTCGGGGCGCAGCGCGGAGAACAGGTGACTCATCATGGTCAGCGACACCATCGAGGTCTCGTCGACCACCACCACGTCGTAGGGCAGCCGATTGTGTTCGTGGTGGCGGAATCTCGTGGTGCGGCCGCGCTGCCAGCCGAGCAGCCGGTGCAGGGTCGACGCGGTGAGCTCGGGCAGGCCCAGCTCCGCGGCCTGTTCACGGACCGCCTCCTGCAAGCGTGCCGCCGCCTTGCCGGTGGGCGCGGCCAGCGCGACGCGCAGCGCGGGCAGTTTCGGCGTGGCGCGCCGGTGCGCGGTGAGCAGGGCGAGAATGCGCGCGATGGTGTGGGTCTTGCCGGTGCCCGGCCCTCCGGCGACCACGGTGGTCCAGTGGGTGGCGGCCAGGGCCGCGGCCAACCGCTGCCGGTCGGGACCAACACCGAGCGGGTCGGCGAAGAGCCGGTCGAGTTCGGCGCGGACGAGGGCGGTGTCGATCACCGGATGGTCGGCGCCGCGTTCGACCAGCACCCGCCGCAGGGTCTGTTCCTGCTGGTAGTACCGGTCGAGATAGAGCAGCGCGCCACCCTCGGCGTCGGCTTCCACCAGCCGCAGCGGACGCAGCGGCCCGGCCTGTCCGCCGGTCAGCAGCGGACTCCCGCGCAGGGCGGTCAACACCCGGTCCTCGTCGGGCCAGGGCAGCGTGGCCAGGTCGATTCCCGGTGCGGTGTCGCGGGTTTCGTCGGCGTCGACGCCGATCTCCCGCATCCGCGCCAGCTCCAGACACACCGACCCGGACCGCACCGCGCGCACCGCCAGCGCCGCCGCGAACAGCACGTCCTCGCTGTCCTCGCGGCCCATCCGCCCCAGCCGCACGGCGACGTGGACATCCGCCGCGGACAGGATGCCGGCCTCGTTGAACACCCGCAGCAGCCCGGTTCCGCGCTGCGCCACCTGGATCGAGGTCATCGGCCCTCCCCGCCCGCCAGCAGATCCGACAGCGCCACCACCAGGGACGCGGGCGGATACCAGTCGAAGACACCGTGTCCCGGCGGGGTCGCCGCGCCGATCATGCCGCGCACGAACAGGTAGCGTGCCCCGCCGAGGTGGCGGGCCGGGTCGTAGCCGGGCAGCCGCCAGCGCAGGTAGCGGTGCAGCGCCACGGCGTAGAGCAGCGCCTGCAGCGGGTACTGGGAGCGGATCATCTCGGCCAGCATGTGCTCGCGGCGGTAGTGCTCGACGGTGAGATCGCCGGTGCCGAGGCGGTTGGTCTTGTAGTCGACGATCAGGTAGCGGTGTTCGCCCGCGTCGTCGGGCACGCGCAGGACGGCGTCGATGCTGCCGGTGAGATAGCCGCGCAGCACCGTGTCGGGCAGGGCGGCGAGGTGCTCGGCGTAGCCGTGCAGGTCGTCGCCTTCGGGCAGGTGGGCGCGCAGCAGGGCCGCGATCGCGTGCATCGTGGCCGCGCCCGCGCCGGGGGTGTCGCCGCCGCCGAGCGGGAGCTCGAATTCCAGTTCGCACAGGCGGTCACGGGTGGCGACGGCGGCCAGCGAGCCGAAATCGGCCGGGGTGCGCAGGACTTCGAGCAGGGCGGCGGCCAGCACATCGACATCGAGTTCGGCCATCGTGTGCTCGACGGCCGCCACACACTGCGCGTGGACCTCGGCGGCGAGGTCCGGGGCGGAGGTGTCGACCAGTTCGAGCACGCCGTGCACCAGGGTGCCGAATTCGGCGCCGTAGGGCAGCGCGTTCATCAGCGACGGCGCGGCGGTGCTGTCGGTGAGCGTGTCCAGGGGCGCGTCGGTGGGTTCGTCGTCGGGGCCGGGACCGTCCTCCGGTTCACTCGCGCCCACGCCGGCCAGGTCGTGCGCGCCCGCGGTGAGCGCGGAGTAGGAGGTGCGGCGCCACTGCTGGTCGAGGGTGCGGGTGAAGGTGGCGGCGGCCAGTTCCCCGGTCGGCAGTTCGGTGCGGACCCGGCGCGGTGCCACATCCTCGGGCCGGTCGACGGCGGTGACCGAGATGACCTCGCCCGCCGGGGCCGCCCACTCGGTGAGGCGCTCGATCGCGGCGGTGTCGGCGGGGATGTCGGCGCGGCGCGGTACCTGCGCCGATCCGGGGCGCCTGCCCAGGATCATCCGGTGCAGCGGGGCGGCCGCGGTGGTGACCGCCGGTGCCCACCAGGCCACGACCTGGCACATGGCCCGGGTCAGCGCGACATACAGCAGCCGCAGTTCCTCCCCGGATTCCTCGGCCTCGCAGCGCAATTGACGCTCACCGTAGCCGGGTGCCTCCTTGCCGCCGATGTCGAGGACGCGGGTGCCGTTGTCGTCGTGGAACAGCAGCGTCGCCGGATACGGGTTCTTGGCGCTGTCCCACGCGAACGGCAGGTAGACGATCGGGAACTCGAGTCCCTTGCTGGCGTGCACGGTGGCGATCTGGACCGCCGCGGCATCGCGATCGAGCCTGCGGCTGCGTCCGCTGACACTGCCCGCCTCCGGGTCGCGGACGCGGTCGGCCAGCCAGCGGGTGAGCGCGGTGAGCCCGAGCCCTTCGGCGACGGCCACCTCGTCGAGCAGTTGGGCGAGGTGGCGCAGGTCGGTGAGCTCGCGCTCGCCGTTGAGCACGGCCAGCAGCCGGGGCGCGAGATCGGTGTCGGTGGCCAGTTTGTCGAACACGGCCGCGAATCCGGCACGCGCGAACAGCCGGGCGGCCTCGCGCAGCTGGGTGGACACCCGACCGACCAGATCCGCGCCCCCGGCATCGATCTCGGCGGCGGTACATCCGAGGATCGGTGTGCACGCGGCCAGCCGGACCCGGTCGCCGCGATGCGGCTGTTCCAGCGCGCGCAGCACCCACAGCCAGTCGGTGGCGGCCGCGGTGGCGAACACGCTGGTGCCACCGGCGAGCACCGAGGCCACGCCGACGCGGTCGAGCGCGGCGCGCACCACGTCGATCTGGGTCCGGGTGCGCACCAGCACGGCGATGTCACCGGGACCGATCGGCCTGCGCACCCGGCCGTCGCCGACCTCGGTGAGCGGATGATCCACGCCGCGTTCGGGTTTGGCCTCGATCATGGCGCCCGATTCGAGCAATGAAACCAGGTCGGCGGCCAGATCGTCGGCCACCTTCGCCCGCTGCCTGCCGACCGAGGGGAACCCCGACCGGTTGCGCGGGCCCGCGCCGGTGCGCGGCAGCACCCGCAGGCGCAGCGGGGTGATGACCTCGGCCTCGCCGTGCAGGCGGGTGGCGGGCCGGGTGGGGGTCACCGGGTAGACGCTGATCTCCGGGTGGCCGAGTTCGGCGCCGCCGCACAGGTGGTCGAGCGCGCGCAGCAGGCCCGCGTCGCTGCGCCAGTTGCGGGTGAGTTCGCTGCGATGCCCGGCCAGGGCGACGGCATCGAGGTAGCTGAGCACCTCCGCGCCGCGGAAGGCGTAGATGGCCTGTTTCGGGTCGCCGACCAGGACCAGCGTGGCGTGTTCGTGGAAGGCCAGCCGCAGGATGTCCCATTGCAGCGGATCGGTGTCCTGGAACTCGTCGACGAGAGCGACCCGGTACCGCTGCCGGATGCGGGCCCTGGCCCGTGGCCCGTGCTCGGGATCGGCGAGCACCTCGTGCAGCAGCACCAGCAGATCGTCGAAATCGCGCAGGCCCGCCCGGCGTTTGCGGCGTTCGGTCTCCGCGCGCACGGCCGTGGCGAAGGCGACCCGCTCCCCCGCCGCGCCGTCGGTGCGCGGAGCCAGCTCGGCGTGCCGGTCGTGCACCGCGGCCAGCGCCAGGGTGCGGGCCTCGCGCAGCGTGAAGGGTGCGCGGTCGCGGGCGTAGCGGGCCAGGTACAGGTCGTCGGCGACGGTGGCGACGAGTTCGTCGACCGATTCCACCAGGCGCGCGCCGGGATCGTGTTCGCCCGCCAGGCCGAGTTCGTCGAGCATCCGCTGACAGAACGAGTGTGTGGTGGCGATGGTGCCCGCGTCGAAATCGGCCAGGGCGGTGAGCAATCGGTGCCTGCGCAGGCGCAGGGTGGCCGGGTCGGTGGCGGCCAGGGCGCGGACGAGGTCGTCGGGGTGGGCACGGGCGCTGTCCGGGTCGGCCAGCGCGGCGGCCACGGTGACGAACCGCTCCCTGGTGCGTTCGCGCAGCTCCTGGGTGGCGGCGCGGCTGAAGGTCACCAGCAGCAGTTCGGTGATCGCGATCCCGGTCTCGGCGACGTAGCGCACGGCCAGCCCGACGATGGCGTGTGTCTTGCCGGTGCCCGCGCTGGCCTCGAGCACGGTGGTGCCCTCGGGCAGCGGGCCGGTGGCGTCGAAAGCGGCCGGGGCGGACAGGGTTCCGGTCATGGCTGCCCCAGGGTCTCGGCGGTCAGCAGCGGCGCCCACCAGCGGCGGGCCAGCGCGCCGAACCGGGTGCTCTCCGGCTCGCCGGGCCGCGCGGCGTCGGCGGCGAAGCGGTCGAAGCGGGGTGCGCGGCCCCAGACGTAGCGCAGGTAGCGGTCGGTGTGGTCGCCGAATTTGTCGGGGCCGTTGGGGCCGCCGTCGAAGGCGTGTTCGGCGGCGAGCAGGGCGTCGGCGATGCTGTCACCGCGCACCCGCCGTTCGGCGTAGGCGGCGGTGGCGGCCGGGGACACCGGCAGCGGTTCGCACAGTCCCTCCTCGCGCAACCGCACCAGATCGCGCAGGATCGCCAGCGCCGCAAGCGGTTCCGGAGCGACGAGCACCGACCGGGTGACCGGCCTGCTGCGGAACTGCCCGCGCCCGGTGCTGATCGCCCGCCAGGACCGGTCCTCGGTGGCGGCCAGGGCCAGCAGCGAGACCCAGGCGGCCAGCCGGTGTTTCGGGGCGAGCCGGGAGAAGGTGGTGCGCACCAGGGTCTCGCCGCGCACCTCGGGGACGGTGCCGGACAGGGTGCGGCCGTTGCCGAGGTCCACGGCGATGTCGACCGCGCGCGGGGCGGCCTCGTAGTCGGGCAGCGCGGTGCGGACCAGAGTGTCGACCGTGCCCTCCACCTCGTCGAGCACCTTCGCGCCGAAAGCGAAGGGCGGCAGGGTGCCGCGGCGCCATTCGGCCGCGCGCAGGGCCGCCGGGTCGGCGCCGGTGAGGCGGGCGGTGAGCATGCGTTCGCCCAGATCCCACTTGGCCAGGCCGTCGAGTTCGATCGGCAGCTGGTCGGCGATGTCCTCGGATTCCTCCGGGACGCGCAGGCCCAGCCGCTGCCACAGGAACGCGCGGATCGGGTGCTCGGCGAAGGCGATCAGTTCGGTGAGCGCCACGTCGGCGGGCGGCAGCGGCGGCAGGGGTTCGGTGAGCAGCGGGGGTCGCGGCCGCGGGGGCCGGGCGGCGGCGCGGGCACCGGCCAGGGCGACGGTGTCGAAGCTGCGCGGATGCTCCGGTGCGAAGTTGCGCCGGTCGAAGGATTGCAGCGGGTGCCGGATATGGACGGCGGACATGGCGTCCGGGCCCACATGGGCGGCGAGCACGTCGAGGAGTTCGGCGACCGGGACCGCGGGCGGGCGCGGCGCACCGGTGACGGGGTCGGCGCCGGTGTGCAGCACCAGCAGTCGCTCGCCGACGGCCAGCACGGCGTCGAGCAGCAGCTGACGGTCCTCGCTGCGGGCGTCGCGTTCGCCGAGCAGCGGGTCGCGGGCGAGCAGGTCGTCCCCGTCGACGGTGCCGGGGCGCGGGAAGACGTCGTCGTCGAGGCCGAGCAGCACCACCACGCGGTGCGGGACCGAGCGCATCGGGACCAGCGTGCACACGGTGAGTTCGCCGGTGCGGAAGTTGGCGCGCCCGGGTCCGCCCGCCAGGCGACCGGTGAGCAGGACCGCCACGTCGGCCAGCCGCAGCGGTGTGGCGCCCGCGTGTTCGGTGGCGGCGACGATCTCGCGGCGGGCCTCGGTGCGGATCCAGGACTGCGCGTCGGGCACATCGGTGAGCAGTTCGACCGCGCGCAGCAGCACCGCGGTCCACTCGGTGGCGGGCCGGGGTCCGCGCAGATCGCGCAGGCACACCGCGAGCCGGTCGACGAATTCGGCGAAGCGCCCGGCCAGGTCGACGTCGTTGGAGTCGACATCGTCGAGCGGCAGCGCCAGATCCAGCCAGTCGTCGCCGGATTCGTCGGCGGTGACGCCGAGCAGGATGCGGTCCACCGCGGCGTTGAGGGTGTTCTGCGCGAAGTCGGCCAGGCCGAACGCCTCGCGCTGACGCTGGCCCACGCCCCAGCGCGCGCCCGACTCGGCGGCCCATTCGCGCAGGCGCTCGATGTCGTCGTCGTCGAAACCGCAGCGGCGGCGCACGGTTTCGCTCGCCGCCAGGTCCAGCACCTGCGTCACAGTGACGCGGCCGTCGGCGAGGTCGAGCAGCTCGAGCACCACGGCCAGCATCGGGTTCGTCACCGCGCGGCCGCGATCGGCCAGCCGCACCCGCAACTGGTGCGCGGGATGCTCGCCTTCGCCCGGCACGTCCACGGCCCCGGCGCCACGCTGGCCGAACGCGGCCCGCACCAGCGGCGCGAACGCCTCGACATCCGGGCACATGATCAGCACATCGCGCGGCTCCAGCGCCGGATCGGCCGCGAAGGCCGCCAGCAGCAGGTCGCGCAGCACCTCCACCTGCCGGGCCGGTCCGTGACAGGCGTGCACCTCGACACTGCCGTCGGCCCCGGCACCGGGCACCGGTGCCCGGTCCTGCCGGAGCGCGGTCTGCACGGCGCCGAGCAGGCCCGGGGCCGAGTCGGCACCCGGCAGGTGAACATCGCTGTCCAGCACCGGATGCAAGCGCCGCTGGAGTTCCCGCACGTCCCTGGCCAGTCCCGCGAGCAGGGGGTGGGCGACGGCGTCGGCGGAATCGTCCAGCGCGCGGGGCGGCGCCACGGCGCAGGGCAGCTCGGACGGGGCATCCGGACGGGCGGACGCGGACAGTGCCGTCCACAGGGCGGGGCTGGGATGGGCCAGCCACAGGTGGACCTCGCGGTGTTCGGCCAGCGCGGTCAACACCGCGAGCTGGTCGGCGGGCAGGCGGGTCAGGCCGAAGACCGACAGGCGGTCGGGCAGGTCGACCGCGCCGGGTTCGGCGCGCAGCCGGGCGCAGGCGTCGGCGAGCCGTTCGGCGGGACCCGGCGCCCCGACCGCGGTGCGCAGGGCCCGCCACAGCAGCGGCTGCCAGGACAGGTCGACGGGGACCGGGTTGCCCGCGCCGTCGGTGTCACGACCGGCCGCCCAGTCCAGCAGCAGCGACGGCCGTTGCGCGGCATAGGAGTCGAACAGGGTGGCCAGGTGCGCGGCGGTGGCATAGCGACGGCCGATCCGGTAGCCGGCACCGGGCAGGCCGAGATGACGGGCCAGTACCGCCGCCCACGGCTGCTCGACGACCTCGTCCAGGACCCCGAGCAGCGTCCACACCAGCCGCTGGCCTGCCCACGGATCGTCCTCCGACGCCACCCCGCTCGCCGCCGCGAGCACTTCGGCCACCAGCGCGGCCGGGGCGGGGAAGGCGATATTGGCGGCGATGCCGTCACCGGTGCCGGCCACACCGAGCACGCCGGACAGCCGCTGCGCGAGCCAGCGCTCCACGCCTTTGGCCGGGACCGCGACCACCTCGGGAGTGAACGGGTCGGCGGGCGCGTGGGCCAGCACCTGCCCCAGTCCGTCGGCCAGCGCGTCGGCGCGTTCGGCGCGATGGAGGTGCAGCGGCATCCGTTGTTTATACGCCCAGCGACCGACGCGCAATCGTGCGGGCCCGGGCCACCACCGCAAGGGGTCAGTGAAATACGCCACACCGCAACGCGTTCGCGTCGTGCCTGCGCGGCGGCGCCGGACGGGCGTGGGATCGTGGCGGTTCGGGTGGGACAGTTCGGCCGCGGGCGAAAGGCTGGTTCGGTTCATGATCGCGCAGGTAATCCCCTTGGTACCCCGCGCCGGGTTCGTCGTCCGGCGGGCAGGCGACCGCTGGGAACTGATCAACTCCCGCAGCTTCGGGGCCGATCAGGTGCTGCATTCCTGGCCGTTGAACCGGCACAGCGAGGCCTTCGAACACTGCCACCGGCTCAACGGCTGCACCATCGCCACCCCGCACGCCGCGCATCACTGAGCCACCCGCGCGCGACGCAACGGGACTGTCACACATCGGATTTCGCCGCGGGTAGTGCTTTCGGGCGCCGGGTGTGCCAGGGTGGTCTCTCGTGCGTGACCGTTCCCCCGCCACCCGCGTCGTCTCCCGGGTCGCAGCAACCGCCTGTCTCCTCGCCGCCGCGGCGGTCCTGACCCCGGGCGTGCCCGTGCTGGTCGCCCCGGCCCAGGCCGCGCCACCCGCGCTGACCCAGGTGTCGGGCTTCGACGCCGACATGAGCGCGCGCATCGCCCGCGTCGACGCCTACCTGGCGGGTCGTCCCGGCGTGGTCGGCTACGTGCTGCGCGACCGGCGCACCGGCGGCCTCTACGCCAACGAGCACGCCGAGAACCAGGTGTGGACCGCGTCCACCATCAAGCTGGCCATCGCCGCCGACCTGCTCAACCGGGCCCGGGTCGGCGCCATCGGCCTGTCCCCCGAGGACCGCACCAACCTGGAATCGATGCTGGCCACCTCCAACGACCAGGCCGCCGACATCCTCTGGAACAAGTACATCGGCTTCGACCGGATGGCCTACAACAACGCCTTCCGCTCCTATGGCATGGTCTCGCTGATCCCGCAGCCCACCAATTCGGCGCTGTTCCCGGACTGGTCGTTCCAGAAGTGCACCGCCGCCGACCTGGACCGGCTGATGAACACCATCCTCGACACCATGCACCCCGACGACCTGGCCTACCTGCTGGACCGGATGCGCTCGGTGGACTCCAACCAGCACTGGGGCGTGTGGGGCGCGGGTTCGCGGATGCGGCCGGGCCTGAAGAACGGCTGGTCGGCCGAGGCCGACGGCTGGGTGGTCAACTCCGTGGGCGTCGCCGGCGACGGCGAACGCTACACCCTGGCCATCATGAACTCGCTCGGCTCCGAGGGAGGGTACACCGAGGGCGCCGAGACCGACACCAAGGTGGCCGAACTCCTGCTTGCCGGTCGCTGATCGGGCCGGTCCCGTATTGTCGATCTTGCGAACGCAGTGAACGCCGCCCCAGTCTGTCGAGGAGCAGGACGATGAGCACTCAGTCTGTCGGGAAGCGCCGCCACCACGTGGTGGTGATCGGGTCCGGGTTCGGCGGCCTGTTCGGCACCAGGCACCTGCGCCGGGCCGACGTGGACGTCACTCTCATTTCCAAGACCTCCACGCACCTGTTCCAGCCGCTGCTCTACCAGGTGGCCACCGGCATCCTGTCCACCGGCGAGATCGCCCCGGCCACCCGGCTGGTGCTGCGCAAGCAGAAGAACGCGCAGGTGCTGCTGGGCGATGTCATCGATGTCGACCTGGCGAACAAGCAGGTCACCTCGCGGCTGCTCAACCGCGACACCGTCACGCCCTACGACAGCCTGATCGTCGCCACCGGCGCCCAGCAGTCGTACTTCGGCAACGACCAGTTCGCCACCTACGCGCCGGGCATGAAGACCATCGACGACGCGCTCGAGCTGCGCGCGCGCATCCTCGGCTCGTTCGAGCAGGCCGAACTGGCGACCACGCAGGAGGAACGCGACCGGCTGCTCACCTTCATCGTGGTCGGCGCGGGCCCGACCGGTGTCGAACTGGCCGGGCAGATCGCCGAACTCGCCGATCGCACGCTCGACGGCACCTTCCGCACCATCGATCCCCGCGACGCGCGCGTCATCCTGCTCGAGGGCGCGGGCGCGGTGCTCGGCCCGATGGGGCCCAAGCTGGGTGCCAAGGCCGCCAAGCGGCTGGAGAAGATGGGCGTGGAGATCCAGCTCAACGCCATGGTCACCGATGTCGACGCGCACGGCGTGGTGGTCAAGGACGCCGACGGCAGCACCCGCCGGATCGAGGCCACCTGCAAGGTGTGGTCGGCCGGTGTGCAGGCCAGCCCGCTGGGCAAGATGATCGCCGAGCGCTCCGAGGGCACCGAGGTGGACCGGGCGGGCCGGGTCGTCGTGGAGCCCGACCTCACGGTCAAGGGGCATCCGAACGTCTTCGTGGTCGGTGACCTCATGTCGGTGCCGGGCGTCCCCGGGCAGGCGCAGGGCGCCATCCAGGGGTCCACCTACGCGGCCAAGGCCATCAAGGCCGGGCTCAAGGGCGAGGCGCCCGCGGATCGCAAGCCGTTCAAGTACTTCAACAAGGGCTCGATGGCGACGATCTCGCGCTTCGACGCCGTCTGCCAGATCGGCAAGCTCGAGTTCAGCGGGTTCCTCGCGTGGCTGGCCTGGCTCGCGCTGCACCTGTACTACCTGGTCGGCTACCGCAGCCGCATCGTCACCGTGATCGGCTGGTTCGTCTCGTTCCTGGGCCGCAACCGCGGTCAGATGGCGGCCACCGAGCAGTGGGTGTTCGCGCGGCTGGCGATCGAAGAGGTCAATGCCGACCGGGCGGAGGCCAGACAATTGGCCGCCGACCTCGGTGAACCGACCGCGGGTGTCGGTGGCAAGGGGCCGGGCCGGCGCGAGGTCGGCTAGCTCCCACTCCCTTCCGGTTACCTTTCAGCACACCAGGATTGCGGCACGCCGGTGTTTCGGACCCATCCGGGTCCGGCACCGGTCCGAATGCCGGACGTCATATGTGTGACCAATCCCCAGGATGAAAGGTGATCTATGGCGACGGGGAAACACAGGGCGCCGAGCCCGCAGCGACAGCGAGTCGGTTCGGTTGTCGCGGCCGGAGCGGTCCCCCTGGTCATGGCCCTGATCGGCACGGGCACCGCGAACGCCGATCCCGCGCAGGCGGCGGTGACCCAGCCCGAGCATCCGGCCGCGCCGGAGTTCGACGCGGTGGCACCCAATGCCACCCCCTTCGTGGGACAGCAGATGCCGGAGAACACGCGCAGCTCGCTGCAGTGGTCGCGGTCCGGCCCGGAGACCGATTACCTGTCCCCGGTGGGCACGCTGCACGCGCCGACCGCGGTCGCGCCGGTGCCGCCGATCCTGCCGCCGCCCGGCCAGTTCCGCTTCGGTGACCAGCTGGTCCCGGTGCCGGACTTCGTGCCGGTCGACACCTCGATCCAGATCAACGACGCCGCCGCCACCACCGAGGCCAACCTGGCGACGTTCCTCGACTCGGTCGGGCTCGAGCGCAGCCGCTCGGACCGGATCGCCTCGGAAACCCTCGGTTCCGCGGCCCGGGGTGCGGCGGTCGGCTCGACGGTGGCCATCCCCTTCGCGATGATGGCGAGCACGGGCGGCGCGGTGGCCGGGCTGGTCGCCGGCATCCCGTTCCTGCCGATCGGCCTGGTCGCGGGCCCGATCCTGGGTGGCATGGCCGCCTACATGGCGGTGTCGGTGCCGATCACCGTGGTCGGTGCCGGTGTCGGTGCCGCGGTGGGCGCGGCGAACGGGTTCCTCGCTCCGCCCCGGGCCGCCGCGCCCGACGCGGTGGACAGCGACGCGGAGCTCGTCAGCGCCTAGAACGAGCTACGGCGGTGGGAACAGGGATGTGCGAGCCCGGTTCCCACCGCCGTTGCCGTTCTCACGCCGAGGTGGCCTTATCGCGTGCCGACTGCCGGTCGACATTCTCACGCCGAGGTGACACCCGGACGTGCGACGGACACCGCGCCGCCGGGTGCGTCCGCGTGCAGGCGGGCACTCGTGCGGGTGGCCAGCGAGCCGCCGGCGGCCAGTGGGAGGCGCACCGCGTCGAGGCTGCCCGCCCAGGCGGGCCGGTCGTCGGGGTAGAGCAGTTCGCTGTCCAGGGCGCGCGGCGCGCTGAGCCGGTCGTCGGTGCCCGTATCCGCGCCCAGTTCCAGGCGGTGCCGCAGCAGCGGGATGTCGCCGAGATCGGCGCACAGGTCGCCGCGCCAGGCGCCGCCGTCCTCGCCGCTGCGGCCGAGCTGGACCCGCTCGCGCAACCGCAGGCGCGCCTCCGGTGCCAGCCGCACGGTGGTCACCGCGTGATGCCGGGCGCCACCGGCCACGATGGTCGGTTCCGGATCGAAATCCAGTTCGGCACCGGCCCCGACCTCGAAGTACCAGTGCGCCACCGATTCCGGGGTGCGGGTGCTGGGCAGGGCGATGGTGGCAGCCACCGAGCGGACCACCAGGCGCGCACCGGGCAGTACCACGATCCGGATGTCGAGTTCGTCCCCGCCCAGTGGGGTGGCGGCGGTGCCGATCAGGTGCACCGTGTCGGTGCCGGTGTGCCGCCCGGCCAGACCGCCGACCGCGTCGATGCGCGGCAGTCTGCCCGGTGCGGCGACGATGCTCAGTTCAGTGCGCAACGCCGGCGGCCGCGTCCTGCTCGGCGGCGGCGCGCAGCTGCTCGCGCACCCAGGCCAGCACGGGGGTGGCGGCCGGGTCGTCGGTCAGCGAGATCAGCGCGGTCGGGCGGCCTTCGCGCACCTTGGCGGCGTCGCGTTCCATCACACCCAGGTCCGCGCCGACCAGCGGGGCGAGGTCGGTCTTGTTGACCACCAGCAGGTCCGAGAAGGTGACGCCGGGGCCGCCCTTGCGCGGCACCTTGTCCCCGCCCGCCACGTCGACGACGAAGATCTGTACGTCGATCAGGCCGGAGGAGAAGGTGGCGGTGAGGTTGTCGCCACCGGATTCGACCAGGATCAGGTCCAGCGGCGGGTTGGCCGCGACCAGGTCGTCGATGGCGTCGAGGTTGGCGGTGATGTCGTCGCGGATGGCGGTGTGCGGGCAGCCGCCGGTCTGCACGGCGGTGATGCGCTCGTCGGGCAGCACCGCGTGGCGGCGCAGGAAGTCGGCGTCCTCGGTGGTGTAGATGTCGTTGGTCAGCACCGCGAGGGACAGTTCGTCGCGCAGCTGCCTGCACAGCGCGGCGACCAGCGCGGTCTTGCCGGAGCCGACCGGGCCGCCGATGCCGATGCGCAGCGCCTCACCGGTGGCGCGGTCGCGCTTGGGCCGGTCGTGGCTGTGGTCGTGCGGTTCGCCGTCGATCAGATGGGGCGGCATGGGTGGTTCTCCGTTCTGGATGGGTGGTTACGAGGCGAACAGGGGCATGTCGCGCAGCAGATGACGTTCGGCCAGCGCGTCCTGCAGTGGATCCGACAGTGCGGCGAGTTCCGCGGCGGCCTCGGCGGCGATCCGGTCGCACAGCGGCGCCAGCCGCATCGTGCCCGCCGCGACGGCGGCCGGATCGAGGGCGAGCAGCCGCTGGGCGGCGGTCGCGGCGCCGGTGAGGGTGGTGTAGACGACCACGCCCGCCAGCTCGCGCGGGTCGGCCCCGCAGGCGGCGCCGACCATGCCGAACACCGTCGACAGATGCGGCCGCACCCCTGCGGGCAGCCAATCATGCTGCGGCCAGAGCTGTTTGGCCAGCCGCAGCAGACCGCGCCCCTGCGCGCGGGAGGCCGCGCGGGCCGCGGGTGACGGGGTCCGCGCGTCGGCTTCGAGTTCGGCGCGTTCCGGGGCGAGCGTGCCCGCGCAGACCGCGGCGGCGAGCGAGGCGCTCACCAGACCGGAGGTCGCGATCCGGCGCCGCAGGTACACCTCGACACTCGCCGCGTCACGCAGCAACCCCGCCGACACCGCCTCCTCGACCCCGCCGGAGTGCACGTGCCCGCCGATGGGCAGGCGCGAGTCGGCCAGGGCGAGCAATGTCGCCAGGCCCGCCGCACCCTCGTTTCGCATTCGTCGATCCTAGGCAACCGGACCGGACATCCGCCCGCCGAGGGCGACCGGGCGCGAGGGCCACCACGCCCGGTCCTCGCCTCAGCGGCCGGTGCGCGCCGAGCGCCAGGCCACCACGGCCATGCCGAGCAGCAGCAGCGCGCCGCCGGTGGTGGCCACGTGCATGCCGCTGACGAAGGATTCGCGCGCGGCCGCGATCAGCCCGGCGTCGTCGCCGGAGTGCGCGACGGTCTCCCCCAGGGTCTCCCCGAAGTCGCCGCCGGAGCGGAAGACCAGCGCGGCCAGCGAACCGAGCAGCGCCAGGCCCAGCGAGTTGCCGAGTTCGAAGCTGGTCTCGGAGATGCCGACGGCCGAGCCCGCCCGTTCGGCGGGCACTGCCGACACCGCGACGTCGGAGACGAGCGTGAACGAGATGCCGTAGCCGACACCGGCGATCACCGAGCCGGCGACGTACCACATCAGTCCGCCGTCGACCCCGACGCCGAGCAGCATCAGGTTGCCGATGGCCGAGAGCGTCAGGGCCAGGGTGAACGCCGCCCGCACACCCCAGCGCAGGCCCACCTTGGCGCCGCTCATCGAGAAGACGAACACCGCGACCGCCATCGGGATGCCCAGCAGCGCCGCCTGCAGCGCGTCACGCCCGGTGACCGACTGCAGGTAGATGCTGGTCAGGTAGCTCATCGCCGCCAGCGACATCATGCCCACGGTGCTCGCGCCGATCGCCACCCGGAACAGCGGCCTGCCGAACAGCGACAGGTCCAGCAGCGGTTCGGCCAGCCTGCGCTGCCTGCGCACGAACAGCACCAGCAGCGCCAGGCCGATCGCCCCGATCAGCACCGAGACCAGGTCCAGGCCCTCCGCGGCGATGTGCTTGATCCCGTACACCAGCGGCAGGATGCCGCCGATGGACAGCGCGACGCTGGGCAGGTCGATCGGGCCCAGCGCGGCCGAGCGGTGTTCGGGCAGCAGGAACGGGCCGAACACCAGCAGCACGGCCAGCACCGGGATGTTGATCAGGAACACCGAGCCCCACCAGAAGTGGTGCAGCAGCAGCCCGCCGATGATCGGCCCGACGGCCGAACCACCGGCGAAGAACGCGGTCCAGATGCCGATGGCCGTGGCGCGGCGCCGGGCGTCGGGGAACAGGTTGGAGATCAGCGCCAGGCTCGACGGCAGCAGCGTCGCGCCGCCGATGCCCATCAGCACCCGCGCGGCGATGAGGACCGCGGCGCTGGGCGCGAAGGCGGCCAGTACCGAGGCCAGGCCGAAGACGGCGGCACCGGCGAGCAGGATGTTGCGCCTGCCGATCCGGTCGCCGAGATTGCCCATGGTGATGAGCAGGCCCGCCAGCATGAAGCCGTAGATGTCGAGGATCCAGAGTTGCTGGGAGGCACTGGGATCCAGGTCGACGGTCAGCGTCGGCATGGCGAGGAACAGCACCGAGATGTCCATCGACACCAGCAGCACCGGCAGCAGCAGCACGCCCAGACCGAGCCATGCGCGGCGTCCACCGACGGCCGCGGTGGGCAGCGCCGGTTCCAGCTTCGTCATTCCGACATCCTTCCAGGGGTTTGCGTACACCGTACGCGGGGAACGGGTACAGTGTACGCACAGAAGTGGAAAACGGAAAGTGAGTCATGGGATGACTGACGCGAAGCTCACCCGCACCGCGATCGTCGACACCGCGATCGCCCTGGCCGACGCCGACGGCCTGGACGCGGTGTCGATGCGCCGCATCGCCGACCGGCTCGATGTGGGCACCATGTCGCTGTACCGGCACGTGGCGGGCAAGGACGAGCTCATCGCGGAGATGACCGACGAGATCGCCGCCCGTCACCCCTACCCCGATCCGGCGGGCAAGGACTGGACCTGGCGCGACCGGGTCCGCATCGCCGCCGAGATCGACTGGCAGCTCTACCAGCAGCATCCGTGGGTGCTGCTCACCTTCGCGGTGCCCCGCTACAGCTTCGGCCCACAGGGTCTGGCCAGTCTGGCCTGGCTGGTCGAGGGGCTGCGCGCGCTCGACGTGTCCACCCGCGAGGCGACGACCATGGCGTTCACCGTGTGGAACTACATCTCCGGCGCGAGCCTGCCGGTGGTCGGCGGTTCGCTGCTGGCCCGCAAGCGCACCGCCACCGACGACACCAACGGCCTGCGCGACCTCCTCGACGGCAAGCCCACCTTCCCGGTGCCGCCCGCCCTGATGGACCTGCACGGCGCGGGGGTCAGCGATCTCACCTCCGAGGACCTGCTGTTCCTCGGCCTCGACGCCCTGTGCGACGGTTTCGCCGCCAGGGCCGCCGCCACGCAGGCACGCTAGGTCGTCGCGGGCTTGCGCCAGGGCGGGACCCGCAGATAGGTCGCCGCCCGCAGCACCCATTCCACCGGGCCGTACGGGTGCCCGCGCAACCACCAGGAACTCAGCGCGAGCTGCGCCGCGAAGGTCACCAGGGCGACGGCGACGACGCCGAGCGGCGCGATGTCGTCGGCCAGGGCGAGCCCGTAGCCGGTGTAGACGAGCATGAGCACGACCGACTGCCCGATGTAGTTGGTGGCCGCCATCCGTCCCGCGGGCGCGAGCAGCGCGGCGACGCGGCCGGTGCGGGCCGAGCGAGCGAACCGCAACACCAGGGCCACGTAGGCGAAGGTCATGGCGGGTGCGACGAGGTACTGCAGGCCGTGCACCAGGTCGGGACCGTCCCACCAGTGCATGGCGTCGGCGAAGGTCGCGGCCGAGATGGGCAGGCCGAGGCCGAAGCCGAGCAGCAGCACGCGCGGCGACCAGCGACGCAGGGTCTCGGTGTCCTCGAAGAGCGTGCGTTTGCCCGCGGCCGTTCCGAGCAGGAACATCGCGAGGCTCGGCACGCCCTGCCCGATCCAGATCAGCAGCAGGAACGCCGGGGCGAGACCGGTCTGCACGGCGAAGGTCTGGCCGATCGTGCCGGTGTAGTCGGCCGCGATGGCGGGCAGGTTCATGAACTCGCTCAGCCCGAGAATGCTGCCCTGCCCGGGCAGGAAGCTGAACACCGACGACAGCAGATAGAGCACCACGCCGGTGATCACCGCGGTGCGCGGCCGTAGTTTGCGCAGCGAGATCAGGATCAGGCACAGCACGGCGTAGAGGGTGAGGATGTCGCCGACCCACAGGAAGTACACGTGCAGCAGCCCGATGACCAGCAGCGCGGCGCACCGGCGCAGCAACCGGCGGGCCGGGGCGGCACCGGCGCGTTCGGCCGCGGCGATCTGCAAGGTGAACGAGTAGCCGAACAGGAAGGCGAACAGCAGATAGAACCGGCCGGTGAACAGCGCGTCGACGGTGGCGCGCACCAGCTGGTCGGCGGTGCCGTCGAACAGCGACACCGGCTTGTCGCGGGGACCGACCGCCGTCCACAGGGTG
The DNA here is from genome assembly GCF_042266925.1 of Nocardia sp. NPDC056064. Classification (NCBI taxonomy): domain Bacteria; kingdom Bacillati; phylum Actinomycetota; class Actinomycetes; order Mycobacteriales; family Nocardiaceae; genus Nocardia; species Nocardia sp. NPDC056064. Next base: position 1,364,916 of record NZ_JBHJWO010000001.1, read on the forward strand.
GTCGCCACGATGACATTGGTGATCAGGATGCCGAACAGCGCGAAGCCGCGTAGGATGTCGATCTCGGCGATGCGCCGCCCGGACGATGCCGTGGGTGTCCGGGTCCCGAGTGCCTCTGCCATGGATCGAGCCTAGGAAGTCGCGCGGTCCCGGTCGTCGCCCACACGAGCGATCTCCGGTCGCAGAGCGGCGAGATCCGGGTCCGCCCTGCGGCGTATTGACTTCTCCCCCATCGTCGTTCTGCGACCGGGTCGCCCGATACCTGCCCGGTGCGCACGTGGTCGGCGGGTATGCGGGACAGTGGAGCGATGACTTCCGAGCCGCTGCCCGCCGACCGCCGTCTCGCCGCCGAAGCCCTCGCCGCCGACGATCCGACGGGGTGGTTCGAACCGTTGTATGTCGAAGCCGCGGCGGGAACCTCGGTGGTGCCGTGGGATCGCGACGAACCCAATCCGCTGCTGGCCGACTGGTTCGCCGAGCGCACCGGCCCGACCGGCGGTACCGCGCTGGTGGTCGGCTGCGGGTACGGCACCGACGCCGAACACGTGGCCGCGCAAGGATTCCGCACCACCGCCTTCGACGTGGCCGCCACCGCGATCCGCGAGGCCAGGGCGCGCTTCCCGCAATCGCCGGTCACCTATACGGTCGCCGACCTGCTGAATCCGCCCGCTGCCTGGCGGGGTGCCTTCGACCTGGTGGTCGAGTCGATCACCGTCCAGTCCTTGCCCCCGGAGGTCCACGCGACGGCGATCGACGGAATCCGCGCGGCGCTGGCGCCGGGTGCGACGCTGCTGGTCGTCGCCGATGTCAGCACCACCGCGCCGACCGCGGGCCCGCCCTGGCCGCTGACCCGCGCCGAGATCGATTCCTTCGCCGACGGCGACATCACGCCCGTCCGGGTCGATCTGCTCTCCCGCCCCGACATCCCCGGCCTGCGCCGCTGGCGTGCCGAATTCCGCCGCGCCGCGGCCTAGAGCCTCGCGACACTCGGCCGCCTCACCCGGCGACGGCAGACCTGTGCACCCGCACCCCGCAGGCCGCGGCGAGGCACCCGGCGACGAGTCCGATCACGGCGGGCACCGCCACCAGACCGACCCGCAGCGGGAGGTCGGCGACCCCGGCGCTCCCGCTCTCGGCGGGGTGGTCGAGCGGGGCTTCCGGTAGCGGTTCGTAGCTCGCGTCGTAGACGACGAAACCGTCGATGTCGCTGGCCCACCACTCGAACAGCAGCCAGGCGGCCAGCCCGCACAGCAGGCCCAGGGTCGTCGTTGCCAGAACGGTCCGGCGCCCGGCGCCGCGCGCGTGCTGCGATGTCACGCCCAGCAGTCAAGCAGCCCGACCGCCCGGCACGCGGGACCGACGCGGCCGATTCCGCGCCGCGCCGGTGCGGCGGCACCCGGCGTGGCGCCCGCCGCCGGTGCCAGAATGGACGGTGATCGTGCTCGTGCGGAACTCGCTACCACCACGGAGGCGGACATGCAGGCAGTGGTCATCGACCGGTTCGGCGATCCGAAGGACGTCCTCACCGCCACGACGGTGCCTACCCCGGAGCCGGGCCCGGGCGAGGTCCGCGTCGCCATGACGCTCTCGCCGATCCACAATCACGACCTCGCGATCATCCGCGGCGTCTACGGTTACCGGCCGCCGCTGCCCGCCGTTCCGGGCACCGAGGCGGTCGGCGTCGTCGACGCGCTCGGCCCCGGCGCCGAAGGGCTCGCCGTCGGGCAGCGGGTCGCCCTGGCCGGAATCCAGCACGCCTGGGCGGATTTCTTCCTCGCCCGTGCCGACCGCGCCGTCCCCCTGCCCGCCTCGGTGCCTGACGAGACCGCCTGCCAGCTGCTGGCCATGCCGTTGAGCGCGCTCATGCTGCTCGACGACCTGCGGGTGCGGCCCGGCCAGTGGATCGCGGTGAACGCCGCCAACGGCGCGGTCGGACGGCAGCTGAACCTGTTCGCCCGGCAGCGCGGCGTCCACGTGCTGAGCCTGGTGCGTGCCCCCGCCTCGGTCGAGGCGCTCGGGCGGCTCGGCTTCGGCCCGGTGGTCGACACCGACACCGAGGACTGGGCCGAACGCGCCACCGAGCTCACCGGTGGTGAGCCGATCGTCCGGGGTGTCGACCAGGTCAGCGGGCCCGCCGCGGGCGCGTTGCTGTCGCTGCTGGCCCCGCGCGGCGAACTCGTCTCCTTCGGCGCGCTCTCGGGGCAGCCGCTGATCGTCGACACCGGCGCGGTGATCTTCAAACAGGCCGTGATCAAGGGGTTCTGGGGTCAGCAGCGCAGCGCCGAGATCGACCCGGCCGACTATCTGCGCCTGATCACCGAACTGGTCGGACTGGCCGCCGAGGGCACCCTGCGACTGGACGTGCAGGCCGAGTTCGGGCTGGATCGGGCCGCCGAGGCCGCGGCGCTGTCGGAGACCCCCGGCCGCGACGGCAAGGTCGTGCTCCGCGCCGGTGCTCGCTGAACACGCGAATACCCTTCCGCACCACGGTGTTCCGTGCCGGAGCCGCACGATAGACGTCGACATGCCCGGTACCGGTCGGTAGCGTCGATACATGGCCGACCTCTCCGCTCCGAGCCGCATCGAGTCCCTCGGCACCGAATTCTTCGACGATCCGCACGCGCACTACCGCCGCTGGCGCGCGGCGGGCCCCGTCCACCGGGTCCGCTTCCCCGACGAGGTGGTGCGCTGGGTGATCGTCGGCTATCCGGAGGCGCGGGCCGCCCTGGCCGACCCGCGCCTGCGCAAGGACATGGCCCGCGCCGCCGCCATTCTCGACGGCAAACGCGACGCCGACCCGATCGACCCCGAGTCCCTGGTACTGCTCACCCACATGCTCAGCACCGATCCGCCCGGCCACACCCGCCTGCGCAAACTGGTGAACAAGGCTTTCACCACCCGCCGGGTCGCGGGCCTGCGGCCACGCATCGAGCAGATCACCGAGGACCTGCTGGACGCGATGGCCACCGCGGCCGAGGTCGACCTGATGGACGTCTTCGCCAATCCCCTTCCGGTGACCGTGATCTGCGAACTGCTCGGCGTGCCCTTCGCCGACCGCGCCGACTTCCAGTCCTGGACCCGTTCCCTGGTCGGCGTGCCGGGCGAGGCCGACGAGGAGCGCTCGGCGGCGGCCAAGGCGATGACCCGCTATCTGTCGGAACTGGTGCGTGCCAAACAGTCCCACCCCGCCGACGACCTGCTCTCGCACCTGGTGCTCGCCGACGACGAGGGCGACCGACTCACCGACCACGAACTGGTGGCCATGGCGTTCCTGCTGCTGGTCGCCGGGCACGAGACCACCGTCAACCTGATCGGCAACGGCGTCTACGCGCTGCTGCGCCACCCCGATCAGTGGCGGGCGCTGGTGGCCGATCCGGCGGGCGTGCCCGCGGCGGTGGAGGAGTTCCTGCGTTTCGACGGCCCCGTCGACATGGCGACCGTGCGGTTCACCGCGGAGCCGGTCACGGTGGGCGACACCGAGATTCCCGAGGGCGAGCTCGTCTACGTCGCGCTCTCGGCCGCCAATCGCGACCCGGCCCGGTTCAGCGATCCCGACGCGCTCACCGTCGACGGCCCGGCGAGCGGACACCTCGCCTTCGGCCACGGCATCCACTTCTGCGTCGGCGCACCGCTGGCCCGCCTGGAAGCCGAGATCGCCTTCACCGCCCTGCAGCGCCGCTATCCCGGACTACGCCTCGCCGACCCCGCGTCGAATCCGCACTGGCAGACCAGCACGCTCATCCGCGGCCTGCGCGAACTACCGGTCCGCCTGCGCTGAACCGGGGCCGATTCAGGCGGCCGGACCGTTGACCACCGCGTAGGCGAAACCGTCCCACCCCTTCGATCCGACCGTCTGGATCACGGTCGCGTCGAGGCTGGGTTCGGCGGCGAGCAGGTCGATCAGCTCGCGGCTCGCGCGCGCGTTGGGGTCCTCGGTCCGCTCGTCGGCCACCGCGCCACCGCGCACCACATTGTCGACGATGATCACCGAACCCGGCCGGGTCAGCCGCAGCGCCCACTGCACATAGTTCGAGTTGTTCACCTTGTCGGCGTCGATGAACACCAGGTCGAACGGTTGGGTCAGGTCTTCGGCGACACCGGGCAACGTGTCCAGCGCCGGACCGACGACGATCTCCACCCGGTCCCCGATGCCCGCCCGGTCCAGATTCTCCCGCGCCACCTTCGCGTGCCGCGGTTCGAACTCCAGCGTCACCACGGTGCCCTCCGGCCCGACCGCCCTGGCCAGCCACTCGGTGCTGTACCCGCCGAGCGTGCCGATCTCGAGCACGCGGCGGGCGTTCGCCGTCCTGGCCAGCAGATGCAGGAACTTGCCCTGTGGTGGCGAGACGTCGATCGGCGGCAGGCCCGCGTCGGCATTGGCTGCCAGCGCGGGCGCGCCCTCCGTTCCGACGAGGGCGTCCACGAGATACCGGTCGACGCCTGCCCAGTCGTTGTCGGTCATGGACGCCAGTGTGCCATCGCTATGCCTTGGCGGTCTGGATCTCCACGATTCCCCGCACCGTCTGCACACCCGCCTGGACGACTCCCTTCAACGACACCACAGCCGAAGAAAGCTCTTTGAGCAGAGCGCTGATCGTCAGCGCGGAGGCCGAGATGTCGAACAGGGCGCGCGCGATGAGCGCCGGGCTCGCGGTGCCGGCCGACGCGATCAGCAGGGCGGTGATCTCGGCCAGCATGCCTGCCAGATTGCTGAGGACTTCCACGACGACACCGCGCACCGCCTCCACGATGCGCTTCATTCCATCGTTGGCATCCTGGAGGATCCCGGCGAGCGCGGCGTTCTCCGCGATCTTGCCGGTCAATTCCGTGGCGCTCGCCTTATAGGCATCAGCCGCCGCGCCGGCCCACGCGCCGATTCCCGAATCGACCGCCGCGGCATACTGCTGGGCGGTCGTGGTCAGCGCCGCGCCGATATTCTTCCAGGAATCGGAGTACGCCTGAACCATATCGGGGCTGCCGGTGAGCGATTCCAGGGTCTTCCGCATCGGCTCGACGTGTTCGAGCATCCAGCTCATCAGCTGCGATCCCAGGAAGTTGAACGGATCGAACTTCGCCAGCGTCGTGGCGCCCTTGATGGCTTTGGTGAACATCTTCACCGTGTCGACGACATCGGCGCCGGTCGAAGACGCCTTCATGATGGCTTCGGCCTTGTCCATCAGCGAGCCGTCGGTGGTCAGTGCTTGCTGGAGGCCGTAACCGTTCTCCATGACGTCACCGACGAGGGTGCCCTTCATGACACCAGGATCGAGCGACTTGTCGCCTTCGTCGCTCTCGTCGATCTTCCAGCGGCCGACATTCTTCAGGACAGGATTGTCCTCCTGGTAATAGCTGTCCCGATAGTCGACCCCGTTGGCGAGCAGATCGTTGTCCGGCGCGGCACCGTCGTCGAAGTTGTTGACCGTTCCGGGGATGGTCACCTCGTTGAGGAAGGCGCCCACGGCGTTGGCTTCGCCCATGGCTACACGTTCCTCTCGATCTCGGTGGTCTTGGTCGTGATGTCACCGGCCCGTGTGGTGTCACAGGATTCGAAGGTGTCGGCGGCGGTACGCAGCTTGCCCGGCATCTCGGCGGTCAGTGTGCCGAGTTGCTCCATCGCGCTGAGGACTTGGTCGTGCAGGTCGTCGAGCAGCATCCACACGAGCGGCTTCGGCAACACGCCGTAGCCGTCGTCGGCGCGCGCGAGATAGCTCGCGGCCTGCACCGCCTCGGCCACGCCGGAAGCGACGCCGTCCACCGTCGCGGCGTGCGTTCTGATCGCATCGACACTGACATTCACCGCACACGTCACGCTGAATCCTCCTGGTCACAATGAGCTCGCCCGTACCGGAACACTTGTCGAAAAGGTTGGACGCGGCAGACCACGAATCGGTTCCCTCGCCGCCCGGGAATTCGCGCGCGACTACTGCAACCAGGACCTGCGCTGGAAGAACATGTCCTCCTCGGACGGCTCCTCCGGCGCGACGACCCGGTCCCGGTCGGGCTTGCGACCGGCGGGGGTCTCCGGTGCGGAGGCGGCGGGCCACGGCGCGGCCGGGGCGGCGGGCGGCGCGGGCGGGGCCGGCGGCGTGGGGGGTGCGGTGGGCTCGGCGTCCGCGTCGGGGAAGCGCTCGGCGTACTGGCCGACGATGGCCTCGCCCGCTTCGTCGGTGCCGACCATGTCGTGCACCAGCCCGGTGACCTGGTCGCGCAGCCGCGCCTGGGCGCGGTGCGTGCAGGCCATGAGCTCGGCCGCCACGGCGGTGGGGTCCATGCCGCGCACGGCCGCGGCCAGGGTGATGCCGGTGGTGGAGCCGTTGGCGTCGACGGTGACGCTGATCCGGCCGTCGGCCGAGGTGTCGGTGACGCTGACCTCGGTCATCTTGCCGTGCAGTTCCTGGTATCGCTGTGCTTTGCGTTCCAGATCCTCGGCCCAGCGCGAGAGTTCGTCGGCGGCGTTGTTCAGGTCGTCCATGGCTGCGGTCCCCTCCTGCCGGGGCTCCCCGGCGCTACACGGCAGGGCGCGCTGTCCACCCGCCCCGTTCGGATCGCGCCGAGCCTAGCCGCGCGATTCCCACCCGCCCTGACCGGGGCCGCACGGCACCGTTTCGTACCGAACAGTAACCGTGTTACTGTCGCATCGGTTTCAGATTCCGGTGACGTACATCATGCCCGACCGGTTCTGCGGCCCAGGACACACCCGTGACAGGGCGGGGGTAACGGTGATGGAGAGTGGAATGCAGCAATCACGCTCAGCGGTGAGTCGTGTGGCGATGACGGCACTGGTGTGCCTGGCGACGGCGGCCGGGCACCTGGTCGGCGCGGGACCGGCGGTGGCCGAGCCGGTCAGCGCGTTCTACGTGCCGCCCGCGCAGCTGCCCGAGGCGCCCGGCGCGATCGTGAAGACGCAGCCGATGACCATTCTGGCGACGCCGCCGACGGCGACGGGCTGGCCGACGCAGGCCCAGCACGTCATGTACACCTCGCGGCTGCAGGACGGGTCGCCGGTCGCGGTGTCGGGCACCTACATCGAGCCCACCAATCCCTGGCAGGGCCCCGGCCCGCGCCCGACCGTGGTGATCGGCCCCGGCACCTCCGGACAGGGTGACCGCTGCGCGATGTCGGTGGCGTTCTCCACCGGTGTCTCGGTGACCGCCGATCCGGCGCTGGGCCTGTCGGCCAATCAGGAACTGCCGTCCTCGGCGGTGTGGAGCGCGCTCGGCGCCCGCGTGCTGATCACCGACTACATCGGCCTGGGCACCCCCGGAATCCACACCTACGCCAACCGTTTCGAGAGCGGGCACGCGATTCTCGACGGTGCCAGGGCGGCCAACGCGCTCGGCGGTGTCGGCCCGGACACCCCGCTGGTGCTGTGGGGCTACTCCCAGGGCGGCGGCGCCACGGCGGCCGCGGCGGAGCTGGCCCCGGAGTACGCGCCGGAGCTGAATCTGAAGGGCACCTGGGCGGGTGGCCCGGTGGCCGATCTCGGTGAGATCCTGAAGCAGATCGACGGCGCACTGATCGGTGGCGCCATCGGTTTCGCGGTCAACGGCATGCTCGCGCGCTACCCGGAACTCCAGCGCGCGGTCGACCGGGTGACCTCGCCCGAGGGCCGCGCCATGCTGGCGACGCTGAGCGATTCCTGCGTGGCCGACCTGATCGTCTACCACCCGTTCCTGCGCACGAATTCGCTGACGGTGGACGGCCGTTCGCTCACCGAGCACCTCGCGGGCATCCCCGAGGCCGGGCCGGTCCTGGCCGAACTGCGCCTGGGCAGCCGCAAGCCCACCACGCCGGTGTTCGTCACCAGCGGCCGCAACGACGACACCGTCCCCTACGGCCAGGCCCGCCGCCTCGCCGAGGACTGGTGCGGCCAGGGCGCCACGGTCACCTTCCGCACCAACGAACTGCCGCCGATCCTGCCGGGATTCACCATCCCGAACCACTTCGGCCCGGAGATCATCGACGGTTTCGGCCCCGACAACGCGGTGACCTACCTGCTCGACCGGCTGGCGGACAAGCCGGTCACCGGCTGCTCGTTCGACTGAACGAGGAGGCTCTCGGCCGTCTCGGCCTCGACTGACCGGAGGGTGCGACGAAGGAGTACCCGGAGGGAGGGAAGGCCGAGGGAACAGGCCGAGAGCCCCGCGGCGCCAGCCGCCATGTCTCAGAACAGGAAGTAGCGCTGGGCCATGGGTAGTTCGGTGGCCGGCGCCTCGGTCCAGACTTCACCGTCGACGCGGACGGTGAAGGTGTCGGGGTCCACCTCGATGCGTGGCATGGCGTCGTTGCGCGGCATGTCGGCCTTGGTGACCCGGCGGACGTTCTTGACCGGCACCAGTTTCCGCCGCACGTCGAGGCGGTTCGCCAGCCCGTCGTCGATCGCGTGCTCGGAGACGAAATGCAGCGAGGTGGCCGCGGCGGCGGGGGCGGCGGCCCCGAACATCGGGCGCGGCAGCACCGGCTGCGGGGTGGGGATCGAGGCGTTGGCGTCGCCCATGGCCGCCCAGGCGATCATCCCGCCCTTGAGCACCGCGTGGGGACGCACCCCGAAGAACGCGGGCTCCCACAGCACCAGATCGGCCAGCTTGCCGACCTCCACCGATCCGATCTCGTCGTCGAGGCCGTGCGCGACCGCCGGGCAGATGGTGTATTTCGCGATGTAGCGCTGCACGCGCGCGTTGTCGGCGGCGCCGTCGCCGGGCAGGGCTCCGCGACGGCGTTTCATCACGTGCGCGGTCTGCCAGGTGCGCATCACCACCTCGCCGATGCGGCCCATGGCCTGGGAGTCCGAGCCGATCATCGAGATGGCGCCCAGGTCGTGCAGCAGGTCCTCGGCGGCGATGGTCGAGGGACGGATGCGGGATTCGGCGAAGGCCAGGTCCTCGGGGATCGACGGGCTCAGGTGGTGGCAGACCATGAGCATGTCGAGATGCTCGTCGAGGGTGTTGACGGTGTGCGGCCGGGTCGGGTTGGTGGAGCTGGGCAGCACATTGAGATGCGAAGCGACGGTGATGATGTCGGGCGCGTGCCCGCCGCCGGCGCCCTCGGTGTGGTAGGCGTGGATGCCGCGTCCGGCGATGGCCGCGAGGGTGTCCTCGACGAATCCGGCCTCGTTGAGGGTGTCGGAGTGCAGCGCCACCTGCACGCCCGAGGCGTCGGCGACCTTCAGGCAGGCGTCGATCGCGGCCGGGGTGGAGCCCCAGTCCTCGTGCAGCTTGAATCCCGAAGCGCCACCGCGCAACTGCTCCCACATGGATTCGCTGCTGACGGTGTTGCCCTTGCCGAGCAGCACGATGTTCATCGGCCAGTGGTCGAGCGCTTCCATCATCCGCGCCAGGTGCCAGGACCCGGGGGTGACGGTGGTGGCCTTGGAGCCCTCGGCGGGGCCGGTGCCGCCGCCGATGAGGGTGGTGATGCCGCCGCCGAGCGCCTCGTCGAGCAGCTGGGGGCAGATGAAGTGCACGTGGCAGTCGATGGCGCCCGCGGTGAGGATGCGCCCGTTGCCCGCGATGATCTCGGTGGACGGACCGACGACCAGATCCGGATGCACCCCCGACATGGTGTCGGGGTTGCCCGCCTTACCGAGGGCGCAGATGCGGCCGTCGCGGATGCCGACATCGGCCTTGATGACGCCCCAGTGGTCGATGACGATCACCCCGGTGATCACGGTGTCGGGCGCGCCGTCGGCGCGGGTGGCCCGCGACTGGCCCATCGACTCGCGCAGCACCTTGCCGCCGCCGAAGACGGCTTCCTCGCCCGCCAGCCCGGGTCCGCCGCTGCGGTCCTCGGTGATCTCGACGAACAGGTCGGTGTCGGCCAGGCGGACCCGGTCGCCGGTGGTCGGCCCGAAGAGCTCGGCGTAGCGGGCGCGGCTGAGTTCGCTCATCGGTTCTCTTCCTGACTGGTCGCGTCCAGGCGGCCCGGCGCGTCCGCGCTGATGCCGTACACCTCGCGGGTGCCGCCCAGCGGGACCAGCGAGACCCGTTGCGGCAGACCGGGTTCGAAGCGCACCGCGGTGCCCGCCGGGATGTCGAGGCGGTGGCCGTACGCGGCGGCGCGGTCGAAGTCCAGGGCGGCGTTGGCCTGCGGGAAGTGCACGTGGCTGCCCACCTGCACCGGCCGGTCGCCGGTGTTGACGACCTCGAGCCGCACGCGCACCGCGCCCGCGTTCAGCTCGATCATGCCCTCGGCACAGAGATACTCACCGGGAATCATGGCCCTCGCCTATCCGATCGGGTGGTGCACGGTGACGAGCTTGGTGCCGTCGGGAAAGGTGGCCTCGACCTGCACGTCGTGGATCATCTCCGGGACGCCGTCCATCACGTCGTCGCGGGTCAGCACCGAACGGCCCGAGGACATCAGCTCGGCCACGGTCCGCCCGTCGCGGGCGCCTTCGAGGACGTGATCGGTGATCAGCGCGACGGCTTCGGGATGGTTGAGCTTGAGCCCCCTGGCCTGTCGGCGGCGCGCCAGTTCGGCCGCGTAACTCAGCAGCAGCCGTTCCTGCTCGTGCGGCGACAGGCGCATCGGGTCTCTCCTCGGCGATGGACTAGGCGGGTGACCAGATATTCTGGCATGCCCGTCCCGAACCCGCCGCCCAGCGGACCCCCACCGCGCGGCCGCGTCGCGCACCGACCGGGAAAACCGGTGGAGCCCAGGCGAACCCACCCGTACCGTCACGGACATGCGGACGGATTCCGGACTGTTGAACGTGGTCGACATCGAGGCCACCTGCTGGACGGGTTCTCCCCCGCCCGGCCAGACCAGCGAGATCATCGAGATCGGCCTCACCGTGGTCGACCTCGCGACCCACACGAGGGTGAGCAAGCACGGCATCCTCGTGCGCCCCACCCGTTCCACCGTCGGCGAGTTCTGCACCGAACTCACCGGCCTGACCCAGCAGCAGGTCGACACCGGTGTCGAGTTCGCCGAGGCGTGCCGCATCCTGACGACGGACTTCGCGGCCGGGACACGGCCGTGGGCGAGCTGGGGCGATTACGACCGCAAGCAGTTCTTCGTCCAGTGCGCCGAGACCGGGGTGCCCTATCCGTTCGGCCCGTGGCACACCAATGCCAAGCAGGTCTTCGCCGAGTCCTACGGCCTGCGCAGGCGCCAGGGCATGGCGGGCGCGCTGGGCATCGCCGAGCTGCCGCTCGAGGGCAGGCACCACCGCGGCGAGGACGACGCGTGGAACATCGGCGCCCTGATCACCCACGTGCTCGACCGCGGCGGCTGGCGCGTCACCACCGAGGGGTGACGCGCCGGGCCGGTCAGGCCGACAGGTTCTGCAACCGGACCTGACCGCGCGCGACCGTGCGCCCGTCGGCGTCGGTGATCACCACCACCCACAGCTGCTGGGTGCGGCCGCGATGGATCGGCGTGGCCTCCCCGGTGAGCACGCCCTTGCTGACCGCGCGCAGGAAGTCGGTGTTGTTGTTGACCCCGACCACCGACCCGCGGTCCCCGAACCACACCCCGCCACCGACGCTGGCCAGCGTCTCGATGACGGTGCAGTACACGCCACCGTTCTGGATGCCCGCGGGCTGGAACAGCTGCGGACGCACCTCCCACTCCCCGCGCACCCGATCGGCGGAGATCTCGGTGTAGCGCAATCCGATCAGATCGGTGAAGGTGCCTTTGCTCGCCTCGTTCATCAGTTCGGGCGAGAGATCGGCCAGCGACAGTTCACTCATGGCCTCCGGTCTACACCATGACCTATCAGCCGCGCCCGCCTGTCACCACAAAACGATGCGGCGGACCCCGTCACGAAGACGGAGCCCGCCGCGGCATGAATGAGGGGGTCGACCGCAGCCCTCGGGACCACCGGCTCATCCGTACGCCGAGATGAGCATAGGTCAGGCTTACCTAAGTGGTCAAGTGTGCGGGTTGGCGTGTTTCCGGCACGACCGTCGCGGACTACCGTCGAAGCGCATCCAGCCCCACGACCAGGAGGATTCCGTGACCGAGACACACCTGGCCGAGGTGATGGCCGAATTGGCGGCGCTGGAGGATCCGAAGATCCGGGCGGTCAACGAGAAGCACGGGGACGAGCACGGGGTGAATCTCACCCAGCTGCGGGCTGTGGCGAAGCGGTTGAAGACGCAGCAGGAGCTGGCGGTGGAGTTGTGGGGCACCGGGGACAGTTCGGCGCGGTTGCTGGCGTTGCTGATCTGTCGGCCGAAGGCGTTCTCGCGGGAGGAGCTGGACCGGATGTTGCGGGCGGCGCGGACGCCGAAAGTGCATGACTGGCTGGTGAATTACGTGGTGAAGAAGAGTCCGCACGCGGAGGAGTTGCGGGTGGCGTGGTTCGGGGACGCCGATCCGGTGGTGGCGAGTGCGGGGTGGGCGCTGACCAGCGAGCGAGTGGTGAAGCAGGCGGAGGGGCTGGATCTGGACGGGTTGCTGGATCTCATCGAGGCGGGGATGCAGGACGCGCCGGAGCGGTTGCAGTGGGCGATGAACCAGACTCTCGCGCAGATCGGGATCGAGCACGCGGAGTATCGCGCGCGGGCGATCGAGATCGGCGAACGGTTGCGGGTGCTGGCGGATTATCCGACCTCGCCGGGCTGCACGTCGCCGTTCGCGCCGGTGTGGATCGCGGAGATGGTGCGCAGGCGGCAGGGCTAGCTTTCGCCGGTTCGCTTGCTCAACACGATCGCAATACTCCATGATCATCGGTACCTCTATGTTTCCGAGGCTTGTGTCGATGTTGAGAGCTCGTTTCCGGGTCGCATCACGACCGGGGGTGGGCGCGGCGAGAGAGGCAAGATTTCGTGAGTAGTAGTCGTATTCCCCGGTGGGCCGTGCGGGCGGCGATCTGCGCGGCGGCGGTCGGGGCCGCGGTCGCGGCGCCGGTGCAGGCCGAACCGCTGTGGCCGGGCGGGCCCGATGTTCCCGGTGTGCCCGCCATCATTCCCGAGCCCGAACCGGAGCCGGTGGTGGCGCCGTGCAGCGAGCAGGCCCGCGCGTGCCTGCAGCTGTCGACCAACAATGCCTGGCTCATGGACAACGGGAAGGTCACCTTCGGGCCGAGCCCGATGTCGCACGGCCGTCCCGGCTACGAGACGCCGACCGGGGTGTTCAAGGTGGCGTTCAAGAAGCCGTTCCACTGGAGCACCCTGCACAACGCGCCGATGGAGTACGCGGTGTTCTTCAACGGCGACATCGCCTATCACATCGGCCCCACCGAGGAGCAGTCCCACGGCTGCATCCGGTTGACGCCCGAAGGCGCGAAGGCGCACTACGACTGGCTGGAGCCGGGCGACATCGTCGAAGTCGTGCCCTGAGCGCACGCTCGTGACGACGGGGAGGCCGGGACATCCGGTCTCCCCGTTCGTGTTTCAGGCGGCCGAGGGCACCTCGAGCCGATCCTGAGGGGATCCGAAGCCGGTCCCGGCACCGTGGCGTCGTGACCGACACCGTGAACAGCCGCACCCGGGTCCGCACCTTCGCCGCCATGTGACGTTCTCCTATTGGAGCCCGGCGCAGAACACCGTCGCCTTCGACACGGTTGCCGCGTGGACCGACGACGCGGACGAACGGGCACACGTGTGGGACCTGTATCGCCACGGCAGCCCGCCTGGCGCGGGTTACGACCCGGCACAATTCTGGCGGGGCCCGGAAGACCTCACATTTCAGGTATTGCGGCTCACGCCGTGGCGCATCCAGGTTCTGCGCGGCCGCGATCTCGTGGCGGGAATCCCACCCCGGATCTGGCGGAGCCGGATTCAGCCGGATTGACAATTTCCCTGCGCCGCGGAAATCGCGGATTCTTCCCGCTACTACGAAATATCAGCCTTTCTCCAGGTATCGATCGCGGTGCGTGGTGATACGCCGACCAACCGAAAAATAGCACCGGAGAACGGTTCGGGGGCGGACTTCACCCAGTCCGCACCCGAAGCACATTCGCGCCACAGCGATAGCTTATCGACATCACCGAGCAGCGATCGTCGAATCGATGAGAAGTGCCCACCCACCCCGATTCTCATGCCCCTGAAATCAGGGTCAGCAAGCCATTCGACAACCCCGCCCACCGACGACCACCAATCGGACCCAACACCGCCAGCACGGGACCGACCACCCCGGAACGAGCCCCACCGCCCGGCAGCACATCCCGATCCACCGCAGATCAGCACCATCACCCACCGAATCCATCCCCATTGACAGACCCACTCGAGAACACCGCCGTTCACCGCGAAAGCCGCCCGAACTGTGCCAGACAGTCGATGCAACCACAGGTCACACCTAGTTCCGCAGCGTTACACCGCAACCGGCGAGCTGCTTCCATCGGGAAAGAAAAATATGAACGAATCACCGAGAGTGAAACATTCGGTTGCCACACAACGGCGACGGCGATACGTTACCGGCGTCACAGCAGCCGAGCTGATTGTGGCCAGTATCCGAGGCAAGGAGATCCACTGTGGGTTCACTGGAAGAAATCATGATCGCGGCGATCGCGGGACTCGGTTCCGCGGCGGAAGGCGATGGCCTGCTCGCCGTCTTCCTCGGCTCGGTGGAAGCGTTCTTCCCCTGATCCGGTGCACTCGCACCCGATTCACCTTTCGATAAATCAGGAGTAAAAAATGGGTTCTCTCTACGAACTTCTGCAGACCGGCGCGGGCAGCCTCAGCAATGCCGCGCTGCCCTTCGTGCAGGCGCTGATCACCGCCAGCGGCGGCACCCCCACCCCGGGCAAGTAATCCAAGGCAAGGAGTTCGATCATGGGTTCGCTGAGTGAGTTGCTGACCGCGGCCATCGCGGGACTCGGTTCCGCCGCCGAGGGCGACGGCCTGCTGGCCGTCTTCCTGGGTTCGGTGGAAGCCTTCTTCCCGTAGCCACGCGCCGACCGTCGCCAGCCGGCGATCGGGGCCCGGCGGCCGATGCCGCGGGCCCCGTTCGTCATTCAGAGAAGTCAGCAGGCACCATGCACACTCCCCTCCTCCGTGGTCTCGCCGCCGCCGCGTGCGCGGTGGCCGTCGCCACGGCACCCGTTGTCACCGACGCGCCGCGGGCCGTCGCCGCGCCCGGCGCGTACCTGGTGAGCCAGACGCGCACCGGCCAGACCGTCGATCTCGCGGTCTGGTCCCCGTCGATGGATCGCACCATCGCGCTGCGGGTGCTGCGCCCGCTCGACACCGCCGCCCCGGCCCCGACGCTGTATCTGCTCAACGGAGCGGGCGGCGGCGAGGATTCGGCCAACTGGCCCGGCCAGACCGACGCGGCGGGCTTCTTCGCCGACAAGCACGTCAATGTCGTGATCCCGATGGAGGGCGCGTTCTCGTACTACACCGACTGGCTGGCGCCCGATGCCGGGCTGGCGAAGAACCTGGAGAACAACGGCCACAACATGTGGACCACCTTCCTGACCCGTGAACTGCCGCCGGTGATCGACGCGGCCTTCGCCACCACGGGCGCCAATGCCCTGGCCGGGATCTCCATGGCGGGGACCTCGGTGCTGGATCTGGCCATCCAGGCGCCGCAGCTGTATCGCAGTGTCGCCTCCTACAGCGGCTGCGCGATGACCAGCGATCCGATCGGACGCGCCTTCGTCTCGCTGGTCGTGCGGATGGGCGGCGGCGATGTGACGAACATGTGGGGCCCGGTCACCGACGCCGCCTGGCGTGAGCACGATCCGTACGTGCAGGCGCACCGGCTGCCCGACGTCCCGATCTATATCTCCAGCGGCACCGGCCTGCCCGGCCCGCACGACACCCTGGCCAATCCGCGCGTGCACATCACCGGCAAGAACGCGAACTCGATCCTGACCAACCAGATGCTCGTCGGCGGCGGCATCGAGGCCGCCTCGGCGTTGTGCACCGCGGCCATGGGCCAGCGGACCAGGGAGCTGGGCCGCACGAATGTCACCGTGAACATCCGGCCCACCGGCACCCACTCGTGGGGCTACTGGGAGGACGACCTGCACGCGTCCTGGCCGGTGATGGCGACGGCGCTGGGCCTGTGAACGCCGAACTGCGGGTCGGCGCCGAGCAATTGCGTCCCCGCGACGCGGTGTTCGTCTACGACGAGACCGACCGGCACCTGTCCCATATCGTCGCGGTCTACTTCGCGGACGCCTCCGAGAGCCGGGCGCCGACCAGCGACGAACTGCTGGACTGGGCACGAGCGCGGCTCGGGCACGCGGCACTGTTCCACCGGCGGCTGCGGCGCGTGCCGCTGGACCTGGACCTGCCGTACTGGGTGCCCGATCCCACGATGACGGTGCGCGAGCACGTGCGGCGCAGCACCGATGTCCGCACCTGGGCCGAGGCGCGGGCGCGCATCGCCGAGATCACTTCGGCGCGCATGGATCTCACGCGGCCACCCTGGGAGATCCAGGTGCTCGACCGGGTGGACGACGTGCCCGCGATGCCGGGCCCGACCACGATCATCGTGCTGAAGTTCCATCACAGCGTCGGCGACGGTGTCGCGACCCGCGCGCTCGAACAGCTCCTGTTCGGGAACGGCCCCGCACCCGCGCTGCGGCTCGACGAGCCGTCCACCCTGCGAACCGTGGCGCGCACCGTCACGGCGCTGGGCACGCAGCCCGTCCGCTTCGTCACCGGGCTGCGGCGTCATCGCCGCGCCGCGACGGAGCTGGCGACCGCGGTGGCGGCGGGTGACATCCACGAACCCGCCGCCCTGCGCCCGGCCACCCGCTTCAACCGCGACATCCGTTCGGCCACGACCTTCCACCTGGTGCCGATCCCGATGGCCGAGGTGCGCGCCACCAAAGCCGCCGCGCCCCAGCGGGTCACGATCAACGATCTGATGCTGACGACGGTCGCCGGCGCCCTGGCCGACTACCTCGCCGGGCACGGCGAGACACCCGCCGGCTCGCTCGCGGCCATGGTGCCGAGGTCGATGCGCGGTGTGGCGGACTGGGATTCGCGCAACCGGCTGACCCAGATGATCGTCGACCTGCACACCGACATCGCCGATCCGGCCGCGCGGCTGGCAGCGATCCGGCAGTCGGCGAACCGGGCCAAACAGCGCGCCGCCGACCCGGCCGTGCTGCGCGCGGACCGGCTGGTGGAGACCGCGCCCGCGCTGCTGTTGCGCGCCGCGGGCTGGGCCCGCGCGCAACGGCACTTCGACGGCACCGATACCGTGCCGATGTGCAACACGACGATCAGCAATGTGGCGCCGGTGAGCGACACGCTGAGCTTCTGCGGTCTGCCGGTGGTGCGCGCGGTCGGCGCGCTGCCGGTGCTCGACGGCGACGGCCTGCGGCACCTGATCACCGCGCAGGGCGAGGAGATCGCGCTCACCTTCACCACGAGCGCGGCGATGATGCCCGATCCCGAGCACTACGGCGAGCTGCTCCTGCGCTCGTTCCACACCCTCGCGACCGCGCTCACCGCGTCCGCGAGGAGCTGACGGGTTCAGCGTTGCAGGCACCCGGTCCGGCGCACCGGCAGACCGCGCTCCTCGAACGCGCCGAGCAGCAGCTGGCCGCGCCGGGCACCCGCGCTCGCGTCGGCGCGGGCCAGGTCGGGCACGTAGGTGGCCGCGCCGACGACGGATTCGCCGACCAGCGACCAGAACCGGCGCGCGGACAGGCCCGAGCAGCGGCTCAGCACCGACTGCAGCGGGATCAGCGCCGAGGCGCAGCGCTGGGCCAGCCACACCGCCATCGCCGCCTCGCACGGCAGGGCGACGGTGCCCGGCTCGGCCGCCTCCGGATCACCGGCGACGACGCGAATCGTGGTGTCGGACAGCCCCGCCCAGTCGATGCCGCCGTCGTTGTCGTGGTGGATCCACAGATTGTCGCGGCCCGGGTCCCATGCCTGGGCCGACATGACGAACAGCGCGGTGACGCGGCCGACCACGGCGTGGATCAGCGCGGTCGCCACCACCTCGGCGGCGATGTCGTCGTTGATCATCTCCGCGGCGTGGCGGCGGTACATCAGCTCGACGCGACCCTCGGACAGGCCGGTGGGCACATGCCACCAGCGCCGCTTGCCCTGGCCGACCATCGCCGCCACCGCATAGACCCGCGGATGCTCCGGTTGCAGCGCTTGCAACCGGGCACAGGCGCGGTCGAACGACGCAGCGGTGGTGCGGGACGTAGTGATGATGACGGGCTCGGGCATCGAACCTCCTCGAACGGTTGGTTCCCGTGACGATGATGTCAGGGAACATAGGTTAGGCTTACCAGACTTCACAAGTCGTGTCCGGCTCGAGGCAGGAGAAGTTCGTCGCCGTGATCCACCCAGGCACCGTCAGACGCCGTCGTCTGACCGGGCTTCTACTGCTCGTCGCGCTGCTCACCGTCGCGGTCGTGGCGAGCATCGCCATCGGCACGCGCTCGCTCTCGCCCGCCACGGTGTTCGACGCGCTCGCGCACGCGCTCGGCTGCGACGGCGGCCCGTTCAGCTGCCCGGCCCGCTCCACCGCCGAGGAAATCGTGCGTGAGCTGCGTCTGCCGCGCACCGCGCTGGCCCTGTTCGCCGGGATGGCGCTGGGCATCGCGGGCGCGCTCATCCAGGGGTATACCCGCAATCCGCTGGCTGATGCCGGTTTGCTCGGACTCAATGCCGGTGCGGCGTTCCTGGCGGCGCTGAGCGTCTACCTGTTCGGTTTCACCGCGCCCAACCAGTACATCTGGTTCGCCTTCGCCGGCTCGGCGGTGGCGGGGCTGATCGTGTTCGGGGCCTCGTCCATCGGCGGCGGCAAGGCCAGCCCGTTGTCGCTGGTCCTGGCCGGTGCGGCGATGACGGCGTTCCTGCAGGCGATGACCAATGCCATCGTCGTGCTCGACAATGTGGCCCTCGACACCTACCGCTTCTGGGTGGTCGGCACCGTCGCCGGACGCGAGGCCGACGTGTTCTGGCAGGTGCTGCCGTTCCTCGTGGTCGGGCTGGGTATGGCCGTCGCGGCGGCGCCCTCGCTGAACCTGCTCAGCCTCGGTGACGACGTCGCGCGCGGCCTCGGCGTCGACGTGGGCCGGGCCCGCGCGTTCGGGATGGTCGCGGTGGTGCTGCTCAGCGGCGCGGCCACGGCGGCGATCGGCCCGATCGCGTTCCTGGGCCTGGTGGTGCCGCACATCGCGCGCACCATCACCGGCCCGGACAACCGCTGGCTGATCCCCTATTCCGGCCTGATCGGCGGCCTGTTGCTGCTGGTGGCCGACGTCGCCGGACGCGTGGTCGCCCGGCCGGGCGAACTCCAGGTCGGGGTCATGCTCGCCGTGATCGGCGCGCCCTTCTTCATCGCGCTGGTGCGCCGCAAGAGACTGGTGAGCCTGTGAGCACGACCACCACCGACAAGTCCGTCGACCTGCGCAAAGTCCGTCCTGCGGTGCGGGTCGGACCCTTCTCCTTCGTGCTGCGGCCGGTCGTGCTCGGCGCCGTCCTGGCGCTGGCCGCGCTGGTGTTCGTGCTGTTCTGCACCGATATCGCCGTGGGCGACACGAACATCCCGCTGGGCAAGGTGCTCGACGTGCTCGGCGGCGGGGGCAGCCGCTCGCAGCGGTTCATCGTGCTCGACTCGCGGCTGCCGCGCGCGCTCACCGCCGTGGTGATCGGAGCGGCGCTGGGCCTGTCCGGCGCGATCATGCAGTCGATCCTGCACAACCCGCTGGCCGGTCCCGATGTGCTGGGAATCACGGCCGGGGCCAGCGTCGGCGCGGTCGCGGTGATGGTCGGCACCGGCGGTGCGACCACCGGTCTGCTGGCCACCGTCGGCGGGCCACTGGCCGCGCTGGCGGGCGGCCTGCTCACCGCGATGCTCATCTATCTCCTGGCGTGGGGCCGCGGCGGCGCGGGCGAACGCGGGATCACCGGATTCCGGCTGGTGCTCATCGGCATCGGCGTCAACACCGTGCTCATGTCGGTGATCACCTGGCAGCTCGCCCGGGCCACCCTCACCGACGCCGCGCGCGTGCAGCTGTGGCTCAACGGTTCGCTGAACTCGACCGACATGGCCCGGCTCGTGCCCGCCGCGCTGGCGCTGGGCGTCGTCGCCGTGGTGGCGATCGGCTCGGCCCGGACCCTGGCCGCGCTGCGGCTCGGCGAGGACTCGACCCGGGTGCTCGGCGTGCGGATCCAGTCGCAGCAGGCGCTGCTGATCGGTACGGCGGTGGTGTCGGCCTCGGTCGCGACCGCGGTGGTCGGCCCGGTCGGTTTCGTCGCCCTGGCCGCCCCGCAGATCGCCCGGATGCTGCTGCGCACCCCCGGCGAGCCGCTCATCGCCTCCGCGCTGACCGGCGCCGCGCTGGTCACCGGAGCCGATATCATCGCCCGAGCGCTGCTGCCCGTCGACCTGCCGGTCGGCATCGTCACGGCCGCGCTCGGCGGACCGTTCCTGCTCTACCTGCTCGTCCGCATGAACCGGAAGGCCACCGTCGCATGACCACCCCCGCCCACCGTCTCGCCGCCGAGGCCGTCTCCCTCGGCTACGGCGACCGGCTGATCGTCGACGGGCTCAGTCTCGACATCGCGCCCGGCGTGGTCACCACCGTCATCGGGCCCAACGGCTGCGGCAAGTCCACCCTGCTCAAGTCGCTGGGCAGGCTGCTGCGCCCGCGCACCGGTCAGGTGGTGCTCGACGGCAAAGCCATCTCGACCATGAAGACCAAGGACGTGGCCCAGGTGGTCGGCATGCTGCCGCAGACCCCGGTCGCGCCGGAGGGGCTCACCGTCGCGGATCTGGTCGCGCGCGGCAGGCATCCGCACCAGTCCTGGCTGCGGCAGTGGTCGGCCGACGACGAGACCGAGGTCTCGGCCGCGCTGGCCCAGACCGGCATCGCCGATCTGGCCGAACGCACCCTCGACGAACTCTCCGGCGGACAGCGTCAGCGCGCCTGGATCTCGATGGCACTGGCCCAGGGCACCGACATCCTGCTGCTCGACGAGCCGACCACCTACCTCGACCTCGCGCACTCGCTCGAGGTGCTGGACCTGGTCGACCGGCTGCACGACGAACTGGGCCGCACCGTGGTGATGGTGCTGCACGATCTCAACCTGGCCATCCGCTACAGCGACGAGCTCGTCGTCATGGCGGCGGGCCGGATCGTCGCCCGGGGCAAGCCCGCCGAGATCATCACCGCCGAGTTGCTCGCCGAGGTGTTCGGGCTCGAGGCGACCGTGCTCACCGACCCGGTCTCGGGCAGGCCGATGATCGTGCCGATCGGCACCCGGCACGTGCACGGCGCGGCCGGGTATGACGAATGACACACCAGCAAATCCCCCGTTACGACAATCTGTAGTACGCATCTTTGTCGTTGAGTCCGTAAAATCAGGGGATGGCAGGACTCGGCGAACTCGAAAAAGCGGTCATGGACCAGTTGTGGTCGGCCGACGAACCGCAGACGGTGCGGCAGGTCCACGAAGCACTGGCCGCGCGGCGCGAGCTCGCGTACACGACAGTGATGACCGTGCTGCAGCGTCTGGCGAAAAAGGATCTGGTGGTGCAGCGACGCGACGATCGCGCGCATCGATACGCACCGGTACACAGCCGCGACGAACTGGTCGCGAGCCTGATGGTGGACGCATTGCAGCAGGCAGACGCCGCGGGCAGCCGCGCCGCCGCCCTGGTGCACTTCGTCGAGCAGGTGGGCAAGGACGAGGCCGATGCGTTGCGCGAGGCCCTCGCCAAGCTCGAATCCGACGACAAGAGCAGTTAGACTCCCTGGCGGCTCTCACAACGACGTGAGCGCCCCTGGCCCCACTACAGCAGTGAGCAGAGTCGATGAACGCAACCGCGGCAGTCTTCGCCGTACTCGCCTTGCTTCTCGCCGGGCCGGTACCGGCACTGCTCAGTCGCGCGAGCTGGGTGCATCGCACACCCCGCGCGGCCCTGGTGTTGTGGCAGGCCATCGCGCTGGCCGCGGTGCTCAGCGCCTTCGGCTCCGGGCTGGCCATCGCCAGCCTGCTGCTCGTCCCCGGCCCCGACGGTAGGCCGACCACCTCCCCCACCCGCGAGATCGACGCGCTCGGTCTGCCGCTGTGGACGGTGTACGTCTTCGTCTTCGCGCTGACCCTGATGGTCGGCGCGCGCCTGATGTTCTCGATCGTGCGCGTGGGTGTGCACACCCGCCGCCGCCGCTCCCGGCATCGCATGCTGGTCGATCTGCTCGACCAGAGCGGACCGGTGCGCCGCGCCGCCGACATCCGCGTGCTCGCCGCCACCGAACCCATCGCCTACTGTCTGCCCGGCCTGCGCCAGCGCGTGGTGCTCAGCGAGGGCACGCTCACCAATCTCGACGACGCCGAGGTCACCGCCATCGTCAGCCACGAGCGCTCCCACCTGCGCGCCCGGCACGACCTGGTGCTCGAGGCGTTCACCGCGGTGCACGAGGCGTTCCCGCGGGTGGTGCGCAGCAAGGCCGCGCTGGGCCAGGTCAAGCTGCTGATCGAACTGCTCGCCGACGATTCGGCGGTGAAGGTCACCGGGCCCAAGCCGCTGGCCCGCGCCCTGGTGGCGTGCGCGAAGTCGACGGCGCCGCAGGGTGCGCTCGCGGCCGGTGGCCCGACCACGCTCATCCGCATCCAGCGCCTGGCCGGCGTCAACGGGGACGTGAGAGTCGCCACGGCCGCCTACCTCGGTTCGATCGCGATTCTGGTGGTGCCGACCCTGGCCGTTGCCCTGCCCTGGCTGCAGGAACTCAACCGCCTGTTCCGGGGCTGACCGGGCGATCCTCGGCCGGACCGAGCCGAGCGCGCACGGGTGAGGCCACCCGCTCGCGCCGCAAGACACAACCGTTGCCACAATCGGTCGGCTGACCAGCGTGTTTACCCAACCGTGGCCGAACACGCCTATCGTGGGAGTTCGGTCCTTCCTGCTGGGCCGCACCCCGTGCACGCCGTCCGCGTATCCGGGTCAATCGGCGCCGGACCTCTTCCAGCGCGATTCGCAGCCCAACGAAAGGCCATTTTGTCTACTTCCACGCGTCCCGAACCCACGTTCGCCGACCTCGGTCTGCCCGTAGCCCTGGTGCAGGCCCTGCGCAACGCGGGCATCGAGAAGCCCTTCCCCATCCAGGCCGCCACCATCGGCGACGCGCTCGCCGGGCGTGACGTGCTCGGCCGCGGCCCGACCGGCTCGGGCAAGACCCTCGCCTTCGGCCTGCCGATGCTCACCCGCCTCACCGGCGCCTCGGCCAAGCCGGGCCGCCCGCGCGGCCTGGTGCTGGTCCCCACCCGCGAGCTCGCCACCCAGATCGAGCGCGCCCTCGACGAGGCCGCGGTGTCGCTGGGCCTGCGCGTCGCCTCCGTGGTCGGCGGGGCGCCGATCAAGCGCCAGGCCGACCGGCTCGCGCGCGGCGTCGACCTGCTCATCGCCACCCCCGGCCGTCTCGACGACCTGATCAAGCAGCGCGCCGCCGACCTGTCCGACGTGACGATCACCGCGCTCGACGAGGCCGACCACATGGCCGACATGGGCTTCCTGCCCCAGGTCACCCGCCTGCTGGACCGCACACCGAAGGACGGGCAGCGGCTGCTGTTCTCGGCCACCCTCGACGGTGACGTGGACAAGCTGGTCAAGCGCTACATGCACCAGCCCGTCACCCACTCCACCGCGCCGCCGGAGGCGTCGGTGACCACCATGTCGCACCACCTGCTCTACGTGCGCGACAAGAACGTCAAGCGCGCGGTCGCCACCGAGATCGCCGCCCGCGACGGCCTGACCATCATGTTCGTGCGCACCAAGCACGGTGCCGACCGGCTGGCCAAGCAGCTGCGCGGTGCCGGGGTGGCGGCGGGCTCGCTGCACGGCGGCAAGGCGCAGAACAACCGCACCCGCACGCTGGCGGCCTTCGCCGACGGGTCGGTGCCGGTGCTGGTCACCACCGATGTCGCCGCGCGCGGCATCCACATCGACGGCGTCTCGCTGGTCGTGCACTTCGACCCGCCCGCCGAGCACAAGGCCTACCTGCACCGTGCCGGGCGCACCGCCCGCGCCGGTGAGGACGGTGTGGTGGTCACCCTGGTCACCGACGAGGAGCGCAAGGACGTCGCCGCGATGACCCGCAAGGCGGGCGTGCGGACCGACGGTGTCGAGGTGCGCTCGGGCGACCGCAAGCTGGTCGAGATCACCGGCGCGCGCAAGCCCTCGGGCGTCGCGCTGGCCGCCCCGGCCGCTCCTGTGCAGGCGACGGCGCCGAAGTCGTCGACCGGTGGGCGCCCCCGGCGCGGAAGGTCCGGTGGCGCAGCGGCTTCCGAGGCGGGCCAGGGCCACAGCCGTGGCGGCGGCGCCCCGCGCCGGGAGCGTCCGGCGGGCGAGTCGCGGACCCGCAAGCCCGCGGGCACCGGCGGACACGCCCGCAGCGGCGACACGCCGACGAATTCGCGTCGTCGAGCAGCGCGTCCGGCCGGTGCGGCACCCCGCCGCAACCGCACGGCAAACTGACTCCGAACTGAATCACCCCGTGGCCGAACCGATTACGGTTCGGCCACGGTCGTGTCCGGAGATCCGGGCCCGACTCGCTCACGGCGATCGGGCCGCGCGGGAGATCGATCGGCGACACTGGGCAGGTGACGAACCGTGAGATCGCCACGATCGGGTGCGCGCTGCTGGCCGCGCTCCTGTTCGCAGTGTCCTCGGTGGCGCAGCATCAGGCGGCCGCCGCGGTGCCGCAGAACGCCGGGCTGGTGCGCTCGCTGCTGCGCAACCCGCGGTGGTGGGCGGGGATCGTCGGGGACGCGGGTGGGTACGGCATGCAGGTGCTCGCCCTGGCCTTCGGCGCGGTGCTGGTGGTGCAGCCGATCCTGGTGTGCTCACTGGTGTTCGCGCTGCCGATGGCCGCGCGGCTGAACCGGCAGCGGATCACCGGCCGGGCCGCCGGGGCGGCGCTGGCGCTGGTCGTCGCGCTGGTGCTGTTCCTGATCATCGGTGACCCCACCGCGGGTGAGGACGACGCCGCGCTGCGGGCCTGGTCGGTGCCGCTGGCGATCCTGCTCGGCATCGTCGCCGTCGCCACGCTGGCGGGCGTGCTGGTCCGCGACCGGGCGGTGCGGGCGCTGTCGCTCGGGCTCGCGGGCGGCGTGCTGTTCGGGCTGGCCGCCGCGCTCACCGACCGCGTGGTCACCCTCTTCGGTGACGGTCCCGGCAGCGTGCTCACCGGCTGGCAGACCTGGGCGCTGGTCACCGCCGGCCTGGTCGGCTTCTACCTGCAGCAGCGCGCCTACCAGGCCGGACCACTGGCCGCCTCACTGCCCGCCGCGGCCGTCGCCGAACCGCTCGCCGCCGCTTTCCTCGGCCTCACCGCGCTGAACGAGCAGCTGCGCACCGACGGGGCAGGTCATCTCGCCATCGCGGTCTGCGTGCTCGTGATGTGTGTGGCGACGGTTGTGCTCAGCCGGGCCCAAGCCGCGCCACCGGCCACATCCTGAGGTCGCCGAACGCCGCACCGAACCGGACACACGTCGCCGACCGTGGAGATCCGACCGGCCGCCCTCCGCGCGGCACGGACCCCTCCGGCCGCCGGACACCGCCGGGTGCGGTACCGCCCACACCTCGCCGCACACAGCTATCATCGAACGAGTGCGATTTCTTCCGGGACCCCAGCCGCCGTACGACCTCACCTACGACGACCTGTTCCTGGTCCCGAACCGGACCGACATCGCGTCCCGGTTCGACGTGGACCTGGCCACCGTCGACGGCACCGGCACCACCATCCCCCTCGTGGTCGCGAACATGACCGCGGTCGCGGGCAAGCGGATGGCCGAGACCGTGGCCCGCCGCGGTGGCCTCGTGGTGCTACCGCAGGACCTGCCCATCCCCGCGGCCGCCGAGACCATCGCGTTCGTCAAGAGCCGCTCGCTCACCGCCGACACCCCCGTCACCCTGGACCCCGACAGCGCGGTGTCCGACGCGGTGGCGCTGATGCACAAGCGCGCGCACGGCGCGGTGGTGGTGGTCGAGGACGGCAAGCCCGTCGGGGTGGTCACCGAGGCCGCCTGCGCCGATGTGGACCGCTTCGCACGGCTGCGCGAGGTCGCGGCCACCGATTTCGTCTCCGCGCCGGTCGACCTGTCACCGCGCGAGATCTTCGACCGGCTCGCCGAGGCGCACGCCCAGCTGGCCGTGCTCACCCACCCCGACGGCACGCTGGCCGGGGTGATGACCCGCACCGGTGCCATCCGCGCCGGGATCTACACCCCGGCGGTCGATGCCGCCGGTCAGCTGCGGGTGGCCGCCGCCGTCGGCATCAACGGTGACGTGGCCGCCAAGGCGCAGGCCCTCGCGGAGGCGGGTGCCGACGTGCTGGTCATCGACACCGCGCACGGCCATCAGACCAAGATGCTCGAATCCCTGCGCGCCGTGGCCGATCTGGGCCTCGGACTGCCGCTGGCGGCGGGCAATGTGGTCTCCGCCGAGGGCACCCGCGATCTGGCCGCGGCGGGCGCGACCATCGTCAAGGTCGGGGTCGGCCCCGGTGCCATGTGCACCACCAGGATGATGACCGGTGTGGGGCGCCCGCAGTTCTCCGCGGTGGCCGAATGTGCCGCGGCGGCACAGGAACTCGGCGTGCACGTGTGGGCCGACGGCGGTGTGCGGCACCCGCGTGACGTCGCCCTGGCGCTGGCGGCGGGCGCGTCGAACGTGATGATCGGGTCCTGGTTCGCCGGCACCTACGAGTCGCCCGGTGACCTGCGTGTCGACCGCGACGGCAATGCCTACAAGGAGAGCTTCGGCATGGCCTCCAAGCGGGCCGTGGCCGCGCGCACCGCCGCCGACAGCGGCTTCGACCGGGCCCGCAAGGCGCTGTTCGAGGAGGGAATCTCCAGCTCGCGTATGCGTCTGGACCCCGAGCGTCCCGGCGTCGAGGACCTCATCGACCACATCACCTCCGGTGTCCGCAGCGCCTGCACCTATGCCGGTGCCCGCTCGCTGCCGGAATTCCACGAGCGCGCGGTGCTCGGCGTGCAGTCCGCCGCCGGTTTCGCCGAGGGGAGGCCGCTGCCCAGCGGCTGGTGATCGTCTCTGCGCGGCGGCCGATCGGAACCCGGGTTCCGGTCGGCCGCTGTCGTTTCCGGAAATTCTCCGCCGTCGCCGTCCGATCACCGTGATCGAAACCGAGTAGTTCAGAATTCTGAACTCGCGGGTTCAATCCGGGGGCGGAACGGGCCTACTGTTCAGGCATGGCGGCAACGATCACCGAGCGCGGACGCGTCGACAAGCGGCAGGCGATTCTCGACGCGGCCTTCACCGTCTTCGCCCGTCGCGGCTACGCGCGGGCGTGTGTGCAGGAGATCGCCGAGGTGGCCGGCGTCGCCAAGCCGACGGTCTACAACCACTTCACCGACAAGGACACCCTGTTCCGGCACGCGCTGACGGCCGCCGCCGATGCCGTGCTGGCCACCAACCTGGCTCTGGTCGACCGCCTGCGCGACCCGCATCCCCCGCTCCCCACGGCACTGGCCGACCTGGCCTACCGCCTGGCCGAGGGCTGTTGCGACGAGCGTTCCCGCGCGCTGCGCTGGCTCACCTACAGCCAGGTCGCCCAGTCCCCCGACCTGATCGACAAGGTGCTCAGCCGCACCGCCGACCGCCTGGGCGACGCCCTGGCCGACCGCTTCGCCCGGCTGGCCCTGGCGGGCCGCGTGCGCATCGCCGACCCGGCCCGCGCCGCCGAACACTTCCTGGTCCTGATCACCGGCCCGCTGGAAGGCCGCTCCCGGCTGGGCACCCGCCCGGTCCCCCCGGCCGACCTGCGCGCGGTCACCACCGCCGCGGTCGACACCTTCCTGGCCGCCTACCGCACCCCCGACGAGGAACGATGACCACCTCCACCGACCTGCTCGCCACCCTCGACGCCGAGCGCGCGATCCTGCGCACCTTCCACGAGTTCTTCCGCATCGCCGACACCGGCGAGCACGAGCGCTTCACCGAATGCTTCACCCCCGACGCCCTCATCGAATACCGGATCATGCCCGGCCCGGTCCAGCGCTTCCACGGCGGCGCGGCCTTCACCGCGCACATGTGCCGGGTGCCGCGCGCGCGGCGCAGCCTGGTCGCCCACGTGATCGGGCAGCACTGGATCGACTGGACCGACGGCCGCCCGCTGCTCACGGCCTACGCGACGGTCTGGCACTGGTCGACCAGCGTCGACGTCGGCCGTCCCGCCGACTGGACCACCATCGGCCTGGTCCGTGACGAGTTCACCGAACACGAGGGCCGGTGGCTGATCTCCCACCGCGACGTGCGCCCGGTCGCCGGTCTGGTCGCCACCGGCCGTGGACCGCTCTGACATGCGCACCCTGGTCATCACCGGCGGCACCGACGGCATCGGCCGCCATCTCGCCGACCACTACCTCGCGCGCGGCGACCGGGTGGTGGTCGTCGGCCGCGATCCGGCCAAGGGCGCGGCGTTCCGCGCGGCCGCGGGCGAGCGCGGCACGTTCCTGCGCGCCGATCTGGACTCGATCGCGCGCAATCGCGCCGTCCTCGCCGAACTCCTGGCGAGCCACCCGCGCATCGACGCGCTGGTCCTGTGCGCGCGCTTCTACCGGTCGCACCGCACCCTCACCACCGACGGGTTCGAGGCCACCTTCGCGCACTTCTACCTGAGCCGGTTCCTGTTCGGCCACGGACTGCGCGACGCGCTCGAGCGGACCGCCGACCCGGTGATCGTCAATGTCGCGGGGCCCGGCGCACCGCTGGCGGCGGCCCGGCTCGACGACCTCCAGCTGACCCGCGACTATCACGGTGGCACGGCGCTCGGGCACAACGGCAAGCTCAACGACCTGCTCGGCGTCGCCTTCGCCGAGGAGTACCGGGCCGGACGCACACGCTATGTCCTGGTCCATCCGGGCGTCACCGCGACCGCGCACACCGGCGCCTACGACGCGCCCACCCGGGCGATGGTCACCGAGATGGCCCGCACGGCGAAACCGGTGGCCTGCGCCGCGCGGCCGATCATCGAGGTCCTCGACGCACCACCGCGCGAGCCGCTCACCGCCCTGGTCGAAGGGCGTCGCCTCGCGGTCGACGGCCCCGATTTCGACCCCGCCGCGGCCCGGCTGCTCGCGGCGCGGACGCGGGCCCTGCTGGCCGGGCGGTGACCGCCGCCCCGCGCCGCTGACACATCATCGGTGGGGACCCACTACTATTGGCAGTGCCGATCTCGGCACCGCTCTTTCCCCACCCCGAAAGGATCCAGTTGTCACCCGCGTCCAAGGGCGCCACACAGGAGGGCTCCTCTACGGAGCCGGGTGACAAACCCGGCGTCCTCCTTTCCGCAGCGTCCGTTCGCTCGTCCGTTCTCCCGGCACCCGGGTGGTGCCGCCGATGACCATCGTGCTGACCGTGCTCAGCCTCCTCGGTTTCGTCGCCCTCACCGTAGGTACCGCGCTGTTCGTCGCGGCCGAATTCTCGCTCACCGCGCTGGAACGCAGCACCGTCGAGGCCGCTGCCCGCGAGGGTGACACCCGCTCCCGGCTGGTGAAGCAGGCGCACAATTCGCTGTCGTTCCAGCTCTCCGGCGCGCAGCTCGGCATCACCATCACCACCCTGATCACCGGCTTCATCGCCGAACCGGTACTGGCCCGGCTGCTCGATCCGCTGCTGGCCCTGACCGGGCTCGGCGAGAACGCCGCGCACGGTGTCGCCCTGGTGCTGGCCCTGGTGCTGGCCACCTCGCTGTCGATGATCTACGGCGAGCTGGTGCCCAAGAACATCGCCATCGCCAAGCCGATGGCGACCGCCCGGCTCACCTCGGGTCCGATGATCGGCTTCTCCGCCCTGTTCAAGTGGCTGATCCGCTTCCTCAACGGCGCCGCCAACTGGATCGTGCGCAGGCTCGGCATCGAGCCCGCCGAGGAACTGCGCTCGGCGCGCTCCCCGCAGGAACTCGGCTCGCTGGTGCGTACCTCGGCCCAGCGCGGCGCCATGGACCAGCGCACCGCGCAGGTGATGGACCGCTCGCTCGAGTTCGGCGAGCGCAGCGCCGAGGACCTGATGACCCCGCGCGTGAAGGTGGAGTCGCTGGATCGCGACGACACCGTCGCCGATCTCATCGCCGCCTCCGCGCGCACCGGGTACTCCCGGTTCCCCGTCATCGACGGCGATCTGGACAACACCCTGGGCGTGGTGCACGTCAAACAGGCGTTCCTGCACCCGGCGCACCTGCGCAAGCAGATCCCGCTGAGCAGGCTGGCCGTCGCGGTGCCGATCGTGCCCGCCAGCCTCGACGGCGACGAGGTGATGGAACGGGTCCGCGCCGACGGCATGCAGGTCGCCCTCGTGGTCGACGAGTACGGCGGCACCGCGGGCATGGTGACCATGGAGGACGTCATCGAGGAGATCCTCGGCGACGTGCGCGACGAGCACGACGAGGAGGAACGCGACGTGCGTCGCGTCTCCGACGGCTGGGACTGCTCGGGTCTGCTGCGCATCGACGAGGTGTCGCGCGCGACCGGCTACGACGCCCCCGAAGGCGAATACGACACCCTCGGCGGGCTGGTCCTGACCCAGCTCGGCCGGATCCCCGCCACCGGTGACGATGTGGTGCTGCCCGCCTCGCGCGGCACCGGCGGCGGCTGGGTCGCGCGGGTGGAACGGATGGACGGACGGCGCATCGACCGGGTGCGGTTGATCCCCGTCGACGCGGCACACCTGGCGGCACGGGAGCACAATCATGGGTGATCTGTTCGGAATCGTCCTGACGGTGGTGCTGCTGGCGTGCAACGCCTTCTTCGTGGCCGCCGAGTTCGCCCTCATCTCCGCGCGCCGCGACCGGCTCGAGGCCCTGGTCGCCCAGGGCAAGAAGAAGGCGCAGACCGTGATCGAGGCGGGCGAGAACCTCTCGATCATGCTCGCCGCGGCCCAGCTGGGCATCACCATCTGCTCGATCCTGCTCGGCCGGGTCGGCGAACCCGCGATCGCGCATCTCATCGAGCGCCCGTTCGAGCTGCTCGGCCTGCCCGATCAGCTGCTGCACCCGGTGGCCTTCGCGATCGCGCTGACCATCGTGGTGATCCTGCACATCCTGCTGGGCGAGATGGTCCCGAAGAACATCGCCCTGGCCGGACCGGAACGCACCGCGCTGCTGCTGGTGCCGATCCACCTGGTCTGGCTGCGCATCGCGCGCCCGCTCATCGCCCTGTACAACCTGGCGGCGAACCTGACGCTGCGGATGCTGCGCATCGAGCCCAAGGACGAACTCGACGCCACGGTGTCGACGGTGGAACTGGCCGAGATGATCGGCGAGTCCCGCTCCGAGGGACTGCTCGACGAGGAGGAGCACCGCAGGCTCACCCAGGCGCTGGGCACCTCCGACCGGATCGTCGGCGATGTGATGGTGCCGCTGGCCCAGGCGCGTTCGGTGCCGTTGCGCGGCAACGGCACCACCCTCGGTGACATCGAGGCGGCCGTGGCCGAGACCGGGTTCTCCCGGTACCCGGTGCGCGCGGCGGACGGTTCGCTGGTGGGCTACCTGCACGTCAAGGACGTGCTCGACAAGGTCGCCGACGACACCGCCGGACCCGAGACGGTCATCCCGCGCACCGACATCCGGCCACTGCCCACGGTGAGCGCGGGCACCACCCTCTACGAGGCGCTGGCGCGGTTGCGCCGCACCAGCAGTCACCTCGGCCGGGTGGTCGACAGCCGGGGCAACACGGTCGGTGTGGTCGCACTCGAGGACCTGGTCGAGGAGTTCGTCGGCACGGTGCGCGACACCACCCACCGCAACGCCGACTGAGTCACCGCGGCACCGGCGTTCGACGCCCGCTGTTCCCGGCTCAGGCCGGGAACAGCGGGACGATCTCCGCACCGGCGCGACTCAGCGTCACGCAGGCGTCGCCGGCCTCGGGCACATCCGCGCGATTCACCACGATCATGCGGATGACGCCCTGGTCGGCGTCGAACAGCACATCGCACGCCGAGGTCAGCGCGCCGGGGTCGGCGAGCCTGCGTCCGGTCCGGCCCGCCACCGTCAGCTCGGTGAGCACCGCACCGGCGGCATCGAATTCGGCGGGCCTGCGCGAGGTCGAGTACACCCGCAGCTGCGCGGTGCCCAGCTGCCATTCGCAGGCCCGCCACCCGTCCGCGCCGCCGATCGGCTTGCGCGTGGCCGGGTCGGCTCCGGCCCGGGTGAGCGCGTCGTCGGTCACCGTCGTGCACGGATCGAACAACGCGCTCGGCGCGGGTGCCTGCTCGGACGAGCATCCCGTCGTCACGGCCAGTGCCGCGGCCGCGATCGCGATCAGCGTCAGTCCCTGTGTCATACCGTCCTCACCCGTCGACGTCCCCGGCGGTCGAGACGGTACCGCGAACGCGGGCGTGGCCAGGGCGACGGCGGCCGACTCTGCGCGGTATCACCGTCACCGGGCCGCGGGGTTGTGATCGGCGGGGAGGATTTGTGATGTCACACGAAGTCGAGGGCGTAGTGGTGACCGGCGACCATCCGTGGCCGAAGAATTCGGTGTCTGCACACTGAGTCACTAAGGACACGGAGGATGGGATGGCCGACAAGGACCTGCCCGGCGGCAGGATCATCCGCGGGACCCGGATCGGCCGCCTGGCCGCGGGCCAGGTCGCCCGCGGGGTCGGAACGCGGCTGGCGATGGTCGGACGCACCGAGCAGGCCCGCGCCACCCTGCGGCGCCGGTCCTCGCTGCAGGCCGCCCAGCAGATCGTGACCGTGCTCGGCAGTATGAAGGGCGCGGCGATGAAGCTGGGCCAGATGGCCTCGGTGCTGGATCTGGATCTGATCCCCGAAGAGCATCGCGAGATGTTCCGGACCAAGCTCGCCGAATTGTGCGACCGCGCACCGCGACACCCGTTCGCCGAGATGCGCGCGGTCGTCGAGGGCGATCTGGGTCCGATCCGCGAGGTGTTCGCCGAGTTCGACGACGTCCCGGTCGCGGCGGCCTCGATCGGGCAGGTGTATCGCGCGCGACTGCACGACGGCCGCGTGGTCGCGGTGAAGGTCAAGTACCCGGGCGTGGACCGCGCGATCCAGGCCGACCTGGGCAACCTGCAGTTCCTGCGCCGCCTGTGGAAGACCTTCCTGCCCTCCGCCGGTGACAGCGATGTCCTGCAGGAGGTCTGCGATTCCATCACCGCCGAGCTCGACTACCGGCGCGAGGCCGCCAACCAGCGGCGCGTGGCGAGCAGGTACCGCGGTCATCCGTCGATCGTGGTGCCGGACACGATCGCGTCGCTGTGCACCGACAACGTGCTGGTCACCGAGTTCGTCGAAGGCGTGTCCTTCCAGCACATCCGGCAGCTGCCCGAGGCCGACCGCGCCCGGATCGGCGAATTGGTGTACCGCTTCTACATCACCGGCATGTTCCGGGACGGGGAGTACTGCGCCGATCCGCACCCCGGCAACATCCTGCTCGCCGACGACGGCCGGGTCGGTTTCGTCGACTTCGGGCTCTACCGCACGATCGAGCCCGCGGCGCTGGAGACCGAACGCCAGGTGCTGCGCGCCGCGGCGCAGCACCGGCCCGAGGAGATCCACCGGATCTGGACCGAGCGCGGGATCCTCGGCCCGGACTCCCCCGTCACGGCCGAGGACTGCCTGGAGTACGTCTGGGCGGCCAGCGGCTGGCACCTGTTCGACGACGAGCTCACCATCACCCCCGAGATCGCCACCAGCGCCGTGGTGCTGGCGACCGACCCCCGGGCCGGCGAGCACCGCGAGGTCCGGCGGCTGATCCTGCCGTCGGAGCACGTCTTCTCCCGCCGTGCCGAACTGTTCACCCTGACCGCGCTCGGCCAGATCGAGCCGACCGCCAACTGGCATGCGCTGGCCCGGGAATGGCTCTACGACCAGCCGGCGAGACAGGTGTGAACCCACACAGCCCGGACCGCCGAACCGTGGGATTCCGGCCCGGACAATCCGCCCCGGCGATAGCGTGGCCGGTCGGGACGCGGCACGATCACGACGCACGACAGAGCAGGAAACGAGGACAGTGATGCGCGATCATGGCCGGGTTTCCCGGTGGGCACGGGCGGCCGCCGGGATGGGCTGCGGACTCGTGGCGACGGCGCTGACGGCGCACCCGGTCGCCGTCGCGGCGCCCCCGGGTGCGGAGTATGTCGCGCTCGGCGATTCGGGGGCCGCCACCACCGGCGTGCAGCACCTCGACCTCACCGCGCCGCCGCTGTGCGCGCGCTCGACGGTGAACACCCCGGCCACGGTCGCCGAGCAACTGGGACTGCGGCTCGACGACCGCACCTGCAGTTCGGCCAGGATCACCCACCTGACCAGCGCCCAGGGCGCGGGGATCGCACCGCAGTTCGAGGCGCTGGGTCCGGCCACCCGCCTGGTGACCCTGCACATCGGCGCCAACGACGCGAACTTCACCCGGCACGTGGTCGCCTGTCACCTCGGCACCGTGGCAGGGCGGGACTGCGCCGACCCGGCTTGGGACGCCGAGATCGACGCCATCGCAGGCGACTACGCGGCCGCACTGCGGCAGATCACCGCCCTGGCACCCGGGGCCGCGATCTTCGTCGACGGCTGGCCGAGCTACACCGACGGACGCACCTGCGCGGCGATGCTCGGGCTCGACACCGCGGGCGCGGCCCGGATCCAGGCCGCGTTCGATCGCCTCAACGGTGTGGTGGCGGCGCAGGCGCGCGCCGCGGGCGCCACCTACGTCGACACCGTGGCGGCCGCGCGCGGGCACGACATGTGCGCGCCGCCGGGTGTCCGATGGTTCGAGCCGGTCGTCGCGGATCAGACCCTGGTGCCGTATCACCCGACCGTCGAGGGCATGCGCGGTGTCGCCGAGGTGGTCGTCGCCGCGGTGCGCGCGTCGGGTTTCCGCTGATCAGGCGGTGGCCGCGGGCGGTTCGGTGACGACGAGGGCCGAACGCACGTACCAGACGTCGTGGCTGTCGGTGAGGTCGTAACCGGTCAGCGCCGCGATCCGGCGCAGCCGGTAGTCGACGGTGTTGATGTGCAGCCGCAGCGCGTCGGCCGTGCGCCGCCTGCTCATCTCGCAGTCGACATAGCAGCGCAGCGTGTGAAACAGCTCGGGATGATCGGCCAGCGGCCGCAGCACCGCGGCCAGCAGGTCGCGGGCGGGACCGGGCCGGGCGATCTGGCATTCGAGCGCGTGATCCTCGAACCGGTGGACCCCGCCGCCGACTCCGCGCCGCCGCAGCAGGGCCAGCAGCTCGTGGGCCTGCCGTCCGGCCTCGGCGATTTCCGTGGGCCCGGCGCGGGTCACCGCGCCGAGGACCGGTGTCTGCGCGGCGCGGGTCAGCGCGTTCGTGATCGCCTCCAGGTCACCGGATCTCGTCTGCGGCCACGGCAGCAGCGCGGTGCCACCGGTCGCCGACAACACCGACAGCGCGCGGCCGCTGCCCACCGCGGCGAGTTCGGCCCGGACGCGCGCCACCATCCGGTGCTCGCGCACCCGGCGGTCGATCCCCGACGCCGCGTGCGCGTCCGCGGCGTCGATACCGAGGGCGAGCACCCAGTACTGCTCGGCAGGCTCCACACCGTATCCCCGGGCGGTCTGCGCGGCGTCGGCGCCGGCGAGCAGCTTGCGCGCGAGCGCCTCCTCGGCCGCGACGAACGTGCCACCGGTCGCCACGAGACAGCGTGCGTAGCTTCCCGAGATCGCGGCCGACACCGCACCGAGCGCGGTTGTGAGAGCGGCCGCGTCGATCGTCTGGCCGGGCAGCGGGCGCAACGCGACGCCCACTCCCCGGTGCACGAGGGCCAGGACGGTGTCGACGGGAACCTGGTCGCGCGCCCACTGCGCGGCGTACCGGTCGAGCTCGCCGATCGTCGGCGCGACCGCCGCACCGGCATTCAGCCCGTCGACCACCGCCAGGCACACCCGCGTGATCGTCGCCAGGTGCCGGTCACCCGGCCCGATCGCCCCGGTCTCCCGGAGCTCCGCCACCAGAGCCTGCCGCAGTTCCGCGGCAGGGGCGCACGGGCCGGGTACCGCCTGCGCGACACCGGTTCTGCTGTACCCCATCGGTTGTCCCCTCGTCCGGACGGATGTGGGATCGAGCGTGCCCGGCGATCGTGCGTACCGGCAATCGGCAGAACTACGTATTCGCCTCGCCCGAAGCCCGGTCGGGGGTGCGGGCCAGCATCCAGGTCGCGAGCCGGGTGCGATTGGCGATGCCGAGCTTGGCCAGGATGTTGCGCAGGTGGGTGTCGGCGGTGCGCGTCGCGATCACCAGCTCGGCGGCGATCTCGCGGTTGGTGAGACCCGCGGCGACCAGTGCCGCCACCTCGAGCTCGCGGGGAGTCAGCGGCACGGGTTCGGGCGGTTCGGCTTCGGCGAGCGCGAACTCGATCGCCTCGGACAGCGGCATCGTGTAGCCCGCGCGATGGGCGCGAGCGAAGGCGGGCGCGCCGAGCGCGTCCTCGGTCGCGGTCCGGTACCGCGTGTGCGGCCGGACCAGGACGACCGCGGCGTGCGCGCCGAGCTTGTCCCAGGCCGCCGCGGCGATCCCGAACAGCGTCGCCGCCCGGTGGTGGCGCGCCCGCGCCGCGGCCACCCAGGCCAGCGATTCGATGTGATAGGCGTCGCCGTAGCGGCTCTCCCACCGGTGGGAGTGCCGCAGGGCCGCGCCGGCGGCGTCGGCGGCCGCGTCGGGGTTGCCGCGCATGACCTCGATGAGGCTGATCGAGAACCGCAGCACACACGCGTAGTGGAAGTCCCCGCGCTCGGCGCACCGCGCGACCGCCGCCCGCAGTTCGGCCAGCCGCCCGTCCGGGTCGTCGGCCGCGGTCGCCAGCACCGCGATGTTCCACGCGCCCAGGGCTTCGCGCTCGTGGCCGTGCGCGCGCAACACCGCCACCGCCCGCTCGGCGAGTTCGGCCGCGCGCCGGTTGTCCAGGTCGACTTTGGCCGCGAGCGCGTGGACGGCCGTGATCCGGGCCGCGGCGACCGGATCGCCGGGATCGGCGGCCGCGGCGGCCAGTTCGAGATCGCGCTCGGCGGCCGCGCGGTCCGAGATCGCCAGCGAGTGCAGTGCCGCCACCACCCGGCCGCGCGAGGCGTAGGGGCTGTCCGGCGCGGCGGCCAGCGCGCGATGCAGCCACGTGCGGACCTCGCGGTTGGCGCCGGTCATCGTCCAGAACTCGTCGACGCAGGCCACCATCTGCACGGCCGCGTCCGCCTCGCCCGGGGTGTCCACCGACCACTCCAGCGCGCGCCGCAGATCCGGCTGCGCGGTGCGCAGCCGGATGACCAGCTCGTGCTGGCGGTGGCCGAGGAATTCGCGATCCGCCAGCAGCACCAGCTCGCGGAACCAGTCGCGATGACGACGGGCGAGCTGTTCCTCCAGCCCGGCCGCGCGCAGGTGTTCACGGCCCAGTTCCCGCATCGACCGCGGGAGCCGGAAGTGCGCGACGTCCTCACCACGGCGCTCCAGCACGCAGGTGTCCACCAGCGAGTCGACGACCTCGTGCATCGGTGTCGCGACATCGGCTCCGGCGCAGAGGTATTCGGCGGCCTCGAGCTCGAACCAGTCCCGGAAGATCGACAGCCGCGTCCACACTGCCCGCTCGTCGGCGGTACACAGCCGGTAGCTCCATTCCACCGTCGCGCGGACGGTGCGCTGCCGGTCGGGGACACCGTGGGACCAGGCACCGGGCAGCGCGAGCCAGCCGCTCCAGCGGTC
Organism: Nocardia sp. NPDC056064; assembly: GCF_042266925.1. Classification (NCBI taxonomy): domain Bacteria; kingdom Bacillati; phylum Actinomycetota; class Actinomycetes; order Mycobacteriales; family Nocardiaceae; genus Nocardia; species Nocardia sp. NPDC056064. The sequence goes on from NZ_JBHJWO010000001.1 coordinate 1,402,473, forward strand.
CAGGATCTGGCGGGCCGACAGGGAACGCAACTGGGCGGCGGCCAGCTCGATCGCCAGCGGGACCCCGTCGAGCAGCCGGCACAGCCGCGCGATATCGGCGGCGTTGTCGTCGGTGACACGGAAGTCCGCCCGGACCGCGCGCGCCCGATCGGCCAGCAACGCCACCGCGGGACAGTCGCGCAGTCTCGCGGGGTCGGCGATGTCGGGCCCCGGGACGGTCAGCGGCGGAATCCGGTAGACCTGTTCCCCCGGCACCCGCAGCGATCCCCGGCTGGTGACCAACAGATGCACCCGTGGACAGCGGGCCAGCAGCTCGACCGCGACCTCGGCGACGGCCGCGCTCAGGTGTTCGCCGTTGTCCAGGACGAGCAGCACGGCGCGCGGAGCCAGTTGTCCCACCACCCGGTCCAGCGCGGAATCGTCGGCACCGATGTGCAGCCCGAGCGCCGTCGCGAGTGCCGCGGGCACCTCGGCCGCGTGCCGCAGACCGGCCAGTTCGACGAAGCAGACCTCGTCGTAGCCCGGTTCGAGGGCCACCGCGATCCTGCGGGCCAGCCGTGTCTTGCCCATCCCGCCGGGCCCGGTGATCGACACGAGCCGGACGTCATCGACCAGACGCCGCACCGCGTCGAGATCGGCGTCGCGTCCGACGAAGCTCGTCGTCACCGGGTCGAGGTCGTTGAACACCATCTGTCACTTCTGCCGGCAGGGTGCCGCGATACTACCCAGCCGCCGGGCACGGCGTCCCCGGCGGTTCGGGTCGGTTCACAGCGTCCCGGCCGATCGCGCACCGAGTTCGACAACGACCGCGCAGAGTGGCCGATTCCCGCGATCGGAGCTCCTATCTTGGCCAGATGTTCGCGGTGAAGCACAGAGTCCGAACGCAGCTGGCGGCGCTGGCGCTGGTTCCCGGCGCGACATTGCTGGTCATCGGCCTGATCGTCGGCGCAGGGCAGCTGCGTACCGCCGGGCAGATCCGGCAGTGGAGCGAGGACCTGGAACTGATCCGGCCCGCCGCCTCCGAACTGGTGGTCGCGGTGACGGCCGAGCAGTTGCTGTCGGTGCAGGAACTCACGGGCACCGGTCCTGGCCCGGCGGGCCTGTCCGCCGCGCGTGGCCGCGTCGACGCCGGATTCACCGCCCTGATCGGCGCGGATCGGCTGCGCCACCGGCCTTCGTCCGCGATCGCGGCGTTCTGGGCGGACTACGCGCCGAAACTGGCCCGGGCCCGCCGGGCCATCGACACCGGCGCGCTGCCACCCGCCCAGGCGTTCGCGGTGTTCCGCGCACCGCTGACGCTGTTCGACTCCGGTTTCCGCGACGCCCAGCGACGCGCGCCCGATCCCGACACGGCGGCCCGGGTGGCGCAGTCGCGCAGGCTGATCGACGGCGTGCTCTCACTGAGCAAGTCGGTGACGGTCGCGGTGGGGCTGGCCGGTTCCGGCGGGACCGCTTTCGGCACCGCCGAATTCACCGCCCACCAGGGGCACTACCGCGTCACGCTCTCCGCGCTGGCCGCCGACCTGCGCGGCGCGGAACGGGAGGCGCTGACCACGGTGCTCACCGGCGACGCCTGGCGGACCCTCGGTGAGCGGGAATCGGCCCTGCTCACGTCGCTGGCCACCGACCCGTCCGGCCGCCGGTCGGCCCCGGCCGAGGTGGACGAGTGGCGCACCGACTCGGCCGCGGTGCTCACCGGCCTGATGCGGGCGTACGCCGCGCTGCACCGCAGTACCGCCGCGGAGATCGACGAGTCGGTGGCGCGCGAAACCCGCCGCGGTGTGCTGATCGGCGCGTCCACGACCGTGCTCGCCCTCGGCGCCGCGGGGGTGTCGTTGCTGCTGGCGGCCCGGCTCGGCCGGCGGGTGGGCCGGCTGCGCGAGTGGTCGCTCGGCATCGCCGACCACGAACTGCCCGCGCTGCTCGCCGCCGCGGGGGCGGGTGACCCGGGCCCGGCACACGCGGTGTCGGCGCCGCAGGTCGGCCGCGACGAGATCGGCGAGGTGGCGAAGGCTTTCGAGCACGCGGCCGACGCCGCACTGGGCGCCGCGGTGGCCCAGCTGCGGTTGCGCGAGGGCACCAGGGCCGTCTTCGTCGACATGGCCCGGCGCAGCCAGGACACCGTCCACAGCCAGCTCCGGATCCTCGACGAGGCCGAACGCGACCAGCAGGACCCCGACGTGCTGGCCACCCTGTTCGCCCTCGATCACCTCGCGACCAGAGAGCGGCGCAACGCCGAGAACCTGCTGATCCTGGGTGGGGTCCGTCCGGGCAGGCAGTGGAGCAGACCGGTCGCCCTGGGCGAGGTGGTCCGCAGTGCGATCGGGGAGAGCGCCGACTACCAGCGGGTGCGCATCGGCCGCACCGCCGAGGTGGCGGTGCCGGGCGCGGTCGTGGCCGATCTCGCGCACCTGCTGGCCGAACTCGTCGACAACGCCACCGCCTTCTCCCCGGCCACCACCCGTGTCGACGTCACCAGCCGGGTCACCGGAACGGGCGCGGTCGTCGAGGTCAGCGATCAGGGCATCGGCATGTCACCCGAGCGTCTGACCGAATGCAATGCCGAACTGGCGAACCCCCCGCGCTTCGGCGTCGACATCCTCGCCGAAGACAGCCGCCTCGGCCTACTCGTCGTGGCCCACCTGTCCGCCGAGCACGCCCTGTCGGTCCGCCTCCACGAGTCCCCATACGGCGGTGTCCGCGCCGAGGTATGCCTTCCCGCCACGCTGCTCGTCACCCGGTCCTGACACCGGATGACGAGAATCCGCACGACACCGCCGCAACCACCGGGTACTCGGCACCCCCGCTACCGGCTGCTCGGCATCGCCGCTACCGGCTACTCGGCACTGCGGCGAGGTCCGCCGCGATCATGTCGACGGTCTGGGCGGCACACCGCCGGTTCTCGCCGAGTCCACCTCGTCCACCCCGCTTCGCCCAGCCGACCACGTAGAGTCCCGCGATCGGCACGCCGGTCGCGATGTCCACGACCCTGCCCTCCCGATTGCTCACGGCGCCGTCGGGACCCAGCGGCACTCCCGGCACCGGCTCACAGGTGAATCCCGACGCCAGAACAACCGAGTCGGCCGTCGCATCCACTTCCGCGACCATCGCGCCCGCCCCCGCATCACCCGAGCCGGTGCGCTCGGTCTCGACGCACAGGCACCCGGCGCCCGGGCGCACCCCGGTGACGGTGCGCCCGAAGACCACCTCCACCGGCAGCCCCGACCGCCGTGACCGCCGGTCGGGTCGCGCGAGTTCGGTCAGCAACTGGTCGAGGGGAGCCGACGTGGCACCGAGGCGAGCACCGCCGGTGTCGACGGTGATGTCGACGTCGAGCTGCCGCAGTTCGTGCAGCGCCGAGAAGGTGAACGACGGCCGGGAGACCGGCGAGCGGGCGAGGACGACCACCCGGGCGATCGGCGCACCCGAGCGGTCGACGATGCGCCGCTGGGCGATGTTCGCCACCACATCCAGCGCGACATTGCCGCCACCGGCGATCGCCACCACCGGTCCCGTCACCGTGACGGCCGGGATGCCACCGTCCCGCGCGACGGCGTTGGCGGCGGCCACCAGGTCGATCGCCTGGTGGACATCCGGCATCGCCGCCCCCGCGACCGTGCGCGGGGTGGTGGCGCCGAAAGCCAGGATCACCGCGTCGAATCGGTCGCGCAGGGCCTCGATCGTCACGTCGACGCCGACACGGGTCCCGAAGCGGCTCTCCACCCGCGACTCCGCGAAGGGCACATCGAACAACCGGGTCAGCTGCCCGATCCCCCGATGATCCGGTGCCACCGCCGTCCGCAGGAGTCCACCCGCCCGCGCACCACGCTCGAACACCGTCACCCGGACCACGCTGGATCGCTGCAGGAGTTCGCGGACGGTGTACATGGCCGCCGTCCCGGCCCCGACGACCGCGATGCGCAGCGGGCCCCGCCCGGCATCCAGAGCGATGGGGATCTCGGGCCTGCCCGTGCGTCGCGCGCCCGGCAGCTCGTCGCGGGAGCCACCGGTCTGCCGGGCGTACACCCGCTCGGTGTCGGTCAGCGCCGCTTCGGGTTTGATCGCCGCCACCGGGCAGGCGTCCACGCACGCCGAGCAGCCGATACAGGCGCTCGGGTCGATGGACAACTGCTCGGCGGCCGCGAAGTCCGGGTCACCGGGCGTGGGGCTGATGCAGTTCTGCGGACAGACCCGCAGACAGGACCCGTCCTTGCAGCAGTGTCCGAGAATCACGAAACTCACTGTCGGCGGTCCCTTTCACAGGAGGTTCGACTTGCGGTAGATGCTCCGGGCGAGACCGTTGAGCAGCCCTTCGCGGTCGAGGAATTCCACCAGCGGCGCGGTGGCCCGGCGGAACATCATCCGGTGGTGCTCGTTGCGGCCGATCTCGGTCCTGGCCACCTGCCAGTCCAGCCCGAGCCCGCGGTAAACGCCCTTGTTGATCAGGCCCTTGGCGATGATGTGCGCGCCGAAGGCGATCAGCACGGCGCTGACGTAGCGACGCACCCGCGAGACCCCGCGCAGGCGGTCGCGCATCTTCTGGCGCGCGAAGCTCATGTGCCGCGACTCCTCGACCACGTGCACGTGCGAGCTGCGGCGCACCGCGGGCGCGACCCGGTCGTCGATGGACCAGTCGCGCTGCATCACGTCGAAGACCTCTTCGCCCGCGAGCACGATGCCGTAGGCGACCTCCTCCCAGGCGAAGGTCCGGAACACCCAGCCCATCAGGATCATCACGCGATCGAGGGGGCTGTGGCGTTCACCGAGTTGCTCGATCGCGCCGACGAACATCAGCGAGTGCAGGTTCTCGTCGGCGCATTCGTTGAACAGGAATTTCACGTCGGGCCGGGTCGGGTCGGCGCTGTGGTTGCGGCGCAGCAGCACGATCTGCAGGGCGATCTCGAGCCAGATGGCCACCCCGAGGAAGTGGGTGACTTCGCGCCGGGTGAGCCGCCTGCGTTCCGGTTCGCTCATCCGGATCCAGGTCGGGGTGCCGTAGAGCGGGGACCACTCCGGGGTCATGCCGTACCGGTCGGCGTCGTCGGTACCGGTCTGGCAGTCACGCAGGTCGAACGACAGCCGACGGGCCGAGTCGAGCAGTTCTGCGTACAGCGTCGCGGAATCCTCCGGCTCGGGCAATGGTCGACTCCCCGGTGATATCGGCGCCGAGACTGCGACCGGGCGATCGAGCCCGGGTCCAGGGCGGTGATCTGCAACTCCAGAGCGAGATGGTGCCGACAAGTGTATCCGCGCCGGCCTGCGAAAACGGGTTGCGACATAGAGCCGTTCATGATCGTGTCGCCACAAGGTCACCCGTCCTCTTGGTTGAGGTTTCTACTGTTGGAATCCGCTTACACTGACGAGGTGTCCAGTACCGAAACCCGCACCCAGCGCCGAGCGGCCGCCAATCGCCGGGCCGTCATCGAGGCGGCCAGGGAGATCATCGCCGCGCAGGGCACCGGCGCGCTCACTCTCGAGGCGGTGGCCGAGCGCGCCGATGTGGCGGTGCAGACGATCTACAACCGGGTCGGTGGCCGGGCGGCGCTGCTCACCGCGGTCGCGGAACTCGCCATGGAGGAGAACCGCACCTATATGGACGCCGCCTACGCGACGCCGGGCTCCGTCGAGGAGCGCCTGCTGCGCGCGGCGGCGGAGTACGCGCGTTTCGCCCGGGAGCGCCCCGACGAGTTCCGCATCCTGTCCGATCCGCCGCACGAGCCCGAAACGCTCGAACGTATCGCCGAGCTGACCCGGGAGCAGAACGGCAAACTCGCCGCCATCCTGCGCGACGCCGTCGGCAACGGCACGGCTCGCGCGGACCTCGATCCCGATCGTGTCGCGACCACCCTGTGGGCCGCGTTCAACGGCATCCTGTCGCTGTCGTGGCGCACCGACAGCCTGCGGGCCGACAGCGACGAACTCGATCTCCTCGTCGCCACCTTCTGCACCGCCGTCGCCGACGGCCTCAGGACACAGCGACCCACCGACGGCCGCGACGCGTAGTACTGCGGCGCCGCGGCCGTCGCCGGCTCAGGCTCGCGTGAGCGCGGGCGCGAACGCCGACCGCTCGAAGCGGCCCGCGGGCTGGAACCGGCCGAGGACATCGGCGGCGGACACCCCGGTGACCTTTTCGATGTAGGCACCCGCGGCCTCGACCGAGTCGACCCCGAGGAAGGGCTGCGGATGGTGCAGCAGCCCGACCAGCGCGCTCGCGAAGCGCGGCTCCACCGCGGCGGCGGCGAAGAACTGCCCGCCGATATCGGCGAATTCCGGGTCGCTGAGGAACAACCGGGTCACCTTCGCCGCCGCATCGCTCCGGGCGGCGAGGAACTCGGCGTACCGGGCGGCGATCCAGTTCTCGTCGAACGCGCCGTCGTGCACCGCCGCGGCCGCGACCAGCCGTTGCGCCTGGATCAGCCCGCTCTGCGCGCCCTGTCCGGCGATCGGGTCGTAGGCGACGGAGGTGTCACCCAGCGAGGCCACCGGATGACCACCCGCGGTGCGACCCACCCCCTCCCGGACCACCGGCCGCACCGCGCCTTTGAGCCACGAGTGCGGATCGTCCTCGATCACCCGGGTGGCCAGCACCTCGGGCAGATCCCAGTCGATGTAGTCGCGGTACAGCTCGGTGACGATGCGGTGCGCCGACGCGGCCGAATCCGCGGCGCCGAACCGCTTCTCCCAGTCGCTGCCCGGCCGGGCCCAGCCCAGGAACGCCCAGCTCGGCCCGGCGTCCTTGTGCAGGTACGGACCCCACCAGCCCTCGCCCTGATCGGCGAAGATGGAGAACCCGCTGTGCCCGCCACCGGCCGGACTGCGGTGGGCGAACACGCCCGGATCGTGGTCGAGACCGGTCACCGTGACGGTGAGCAGCGACCGCTGGGGCGCGTCGTAGACAGTGCGCGTGGTGCCGACGGCGAACAGGTCCGACAGACCGCCGCGCCCGGTGGCGACGAGGGTCAGGTCGTGGGCGGCCGCGATGCCGTCGAGGGTTTCCGGGGTCACCTGTTCGACGACGAACCGGCCACCGCGCTCGCGGAAGGCGGTCAGCCGCTCGTCGGCCTTGAGCCGGGTGTCGACGGCGACGCCGACATACCCGTCGAAATCGCCGTCGAAGGCGATGAGTTCGTTGCGCTCGGGGTCGGCGATGCGGACGCTGAGCCCGGTGTGCCGGGGTGCCCGGGCGGTGTAGGTGTCCAGGCCGAGGGCCAGCTCGGCCTGTTGCGCCACCCCGAATTCCAGGGCGGTGCCGGTGGCGGGAACGTCGTTGCGGAGGGCCGGCTGGTCGCGGTCACTGTAGAGCGTGACCTCGAAGCCGGCATCGAGCAGTCCTAGCGCCGCGGTGACGCCGGTCTGTCCGGCGCCGACGATCGCGGCCGAACGCGTGGAACGTGAAGCGGGATTCTGCGATGTCATAGCGAAATGGTGCGCCTTTCCGTACGCGAGCTGCAGGGTTGCGATCAGCGGGAATCAATGGCTGTGAGCCGCACCTCCGACTCGGGCAGGGCCGTCGAATTGCGGCCGCCCACCCGGTAACTCGCGCCCCGGTGCTCGTCCGGCAGCCGGTCACCGGCGCCGAACAGCGCGTGCCGCAGCGTCCCCGGTTCGTACTCGGTGGCGTAGACCCCGCGCGCGGTGAGCACCGGGACGACATGGCGCACCACGTCTTCGAAGCTGCCCGGGGTGATCGCGTAGGCCAGGTTGAAACCGTCGAGGTCGGTCTCGACGGCCCAGTCCTGCAACTGATCGGCGACGGTCTCCCCCGAGCCGACGAACACCGGCCCCATCCCACCGATCCCGGCCCAGCGGCCGATGTCGCGCACCGTCCACTCCCGGCCGTCGTCGTCGAATTCCTGGAAGGCGGCGACCGCGGACTGGATGGCGTTGCTGTGCACCTCGCCGATGGGGTCGTCGAGGTCGTAGCGCGACAGATCGATGCCCATCCAGCCGGACATGAACACCAGCCCGCCTTCCACGCTCGCGTAGGACAGATAGTCCGCGTGTTTGGCGTGCGCGGCCTCGTCGGTGGCATCGGTGACGATGGTGGCCAGCGCATAGATCCGGGCGGCGTAGCGGTCGCGACCGGCCTGTTCGAGCGCGTCCCTGATCCGCGAAACCGTCTGGGCGAGCACCCGTTTCGACGGTCCGGCGACGAAGATCGCCTCGGCGTTCTCGGCAGCGAAGCGGACCCCGCGCGGCGAGGCGCCCGCCTGGTAGATGACCGGGGTGCGCTGCGGTGACGGCTCGGACAGATGGATGCCCGGCACGGTGAAATGCCGTCCACGGTGGCCGATGTGGTGCACTTTCGCCGGGTCGACGTAGACGCCGCGTTCGGCGTCGCGCACCACGGCGTCGTCCTCCCAGGAGCCCTCCCACAGCTTGTAGAGCACCTCGAGATACTCGTCGGCCTGGTCGTAGCGGTCGTCGTGGTCGAGCTGGTCGTCGGCGCCCATATTGCGTGCGGCCGAGGGCAGGTAACCGGTGACCACGTTCCAGCCGATCCGGCCGTCGGTGAGATGGTCGAGGGTGGACAGCCGCCGGGCGAACGGGAACGGATGCTCGAAGCCGGTGCCGGTGGTGATGCCGAAACCCAGATGCTCGGTGGCCGCCGCCATCGCCGTCACCAGCAGCAGCGGATCGGCCACCGGCACCTGCGCGCCCTGGCGCAGCGCGGCGACATCGTCCCCGCCGTAGGCGTCGTAGACCCCGAGCACGTCGGCGATGAAGATGCCGTCGAACCGCCCGCGTTCGAGCAGCCGCGCCAGCTCGGTCCAGTAGCTCAATTCCTTGTACCGGTGCGACCGGTCGTCGGGATGGCGCCACAGTCCGGGTGACTGGTGGGCCACACAGTTCATGTCGAAGGCGTTGAACCGGATCCGCCGGGTCATCTCAGTCCTCCCCGGCGGCCGGAACCCGTTCGCCCGCACTCCAGCCGAACGGCAGGTCGGTGCCGTTGAGCAGGTGATCGCCCACCGTCCTGGCCTTCTGGATGGCGGGATTGTGCACGGAGATGGTGCGCGCGTTGCGCCAGTGCCGGTCCAGGCGCAGCTGTTCGGACACGATCGAGGCCCCACCCACCTCGAACAGCAGACTCGTCGCGGGCAGCACGATGTCGATCACGGCCAGCTGGGCCTGCGCGGCCGCGAGTTCCACGGCAGTCAGCGCGGCGGTGTCGGTCGCGCCCGCGGCGAGCACCTCGTCGAGCAGATCGGCCACCGCCAGCACGCTCGCGCGGGCGGCGAACGCGGCCGCCGACAACTTGCCGATCACCTGCTGCACCAGCGGATCGTGGCGCGGCAGATCGGCCGCGGAGTGGGTGTAGCCGCGGGTGCGCTGCGAAACCCATTCCCGCACATCGGCTTCGGCACGCTGGGCGATGCCGGCGAGCACCGCCAGCTGGACCAGTTGCAGGTACCCGGTCGCGTAGGTGGGTCCGGGCACACCGTAGCCGGGGCCGAGGATCTGGTCCTCGCCGACGAGCACACCGGTGAATTCGGTGGTGCCGCTGGCGGTGAGCCGCTGTCCGAAGCCATCCCAGTCGTCGTGCTGGCGCACACCCTCGGCGCGCGCGTCGACCAGCACGCCCACCCGTTCACCGTCGCGGTCGGCGGCCACCAGGATGTGGTCGGCGTAGAGCGAGCCGGTGCTGTAGTACTTGGTGCCGTCCAGGCGCCAGTGCTCACCGTCGCGGGTGAGCCGGGTCCGGTACCGGTCGACCGCGCCGACCCCGGGTTCGGTGATCGCGTTGCCCACCAGGGTGCCCTCGGCGACCGCGCGCAGCCACTGTTCGCGCGCGGCGCCCGGGGCGGCCAGCAACTGGTCCTCCACGAAGGACCAGTGCACCCGCAGCGCCTGCGGGAGGTTCGATTCGGCGGCGGCGAGGTCGATGAGCAGCCGGAACAGCTGCCGCACGCTCGCGCCGTACCCGCCGAACTCCACCGGGACCCGCAGCGCGCCGAAGCGGGCCGCGCGCAGGGCGTCGATCTCGGCGTGGGCGAGTTCACGGCTGGTCTCGCGGGCGACGGCGCCTTCGGCGATGCGGGCGAAGATCGGGCCGAAGACGTCATCCAGTTCGGAATCGGCCACGCGTTTCGTCTCTACGGATGTCATTCCCCCACCATGACGCCGTCCGCCCGCGGGCTCACCGGTTGCGCGCAGCGGGATCGCAATAGCCCCTACCGGGGCAGCGGCTCGGCGGGTGTGGTCGCGCCGCGCGAGCCCGCCAGCGAGCGGTGCAGATCGGTGCGCAGGGTGGTCAGCGAGTCCAGCACGTAGTTCTGCCGCACCCGCCACGGCGCCCGGTCACCCTGCCGCGGGAACTCCCCGATCGAGCGGGTGACATACCCCGAGGACAAGTCGAGCAACGGCTGTTCGGACAGGCCGGGCTCCGGGCGAGGCTCCACGATGGTGTGACCGGTGCGCTGCATCCACTCCAGGACCTTGCAGACCAGCCGGTGCGTCAGATCGGCGCGCAGGGTCCACGAGGCGTTGGTGTAGCCGACGCAGGTCGCGAAGTTCGGCAGCCCCGTCACCATGGCACCGTTCCACACGAACTGCTCCGCCAGCGGGACGTCGCGCCCGTCGACGCGCGGGGTGATGCCACCGAAGGGCAGCAGCCGCAGACCGGTCGCGGTGACCACGATGTCGGCGCGCAGGACCTCGCCCGAGGCGAGCCGGATGCCGTCCTCGGTGAACCGCTCGATCCGGTCGGTCACCACCGTGGCCGACCCCGACTTCACCGCCCGGAACAGATCACCGCTGGGCACCGCGCACAACCGCTGGTCCCACGGATCGTAGGACGGGGTGAAGTGCTCGGCGACCAACGCCGGATCGCCGAGGATCCGCTCGTTCATCCTGGTCAACAGGGCGCGGGCGCGCTGCGGGCTGCGGCGGCAGAACTGGTAGAACGCGGTGCTGAAGGCGATCTTGCGCCAGCGCGTCAGCCGGTGCGCCACGGTGGCGGGCAGCAACTCGTGCAGCCGCTCGGCCGCGCGGTCACGCGACGGGACCGCGCTGATCCAGGTGGGGCTGCGCTGCAGCATGGTCACCTGGGCCGCGGCGCCCTCGCCCGTCAGCATGGCCGGAACCAGCGTCACCGCCGTCGCACCGGAGCCGATGACGATCACCCGCTTGCCGCGGTAGTCCAGCTCCGCGGGCCAGAACTGCGGGTGCACCAGCGTGCCCCCGAAGATTTCCACGTCCGGGAACGCGGGGGTGTGCGGGGTGTCGTAGTCGTAGTATCCGGCGCACGAGTAGAGGAAACCGCAGGTCATCGTGCGGCGGCTGCCGTCACGGGAGTCCTCGACCTCGAGCCGCCAGCGAGCGGCCGCGGTATCGAAGTCCGCCGCGACGACCTTGCTCGAATACCGGATGTGGCGGTCGATGCCGAATTCGGTGGCGGTCTCGCGGATGTAGTCCAGGATCGAGGCGCCGTCGGCGAGCGGCTTCTTGCCCAGCCACGGCTTGAAGGCGTAGCCCAGGGTGTACATGTCCGAATCCGAACGCACGCCGGGATACCGGAACAGATCCCAGGTGCCGCCCAGCTGTTCGCGGGCCTCGAGAATCGCGTAGGTGGACCCGGGCCGCAAGGTCTGCAACCGGTAGGCCGCGCCCACCCCGGACAGTCCCGCGCCGACGATCACGACGTCGAGGTGCTCGGGCTCGCGGTGCTCATCGATCCGTGTGTTCGGCATGGTTCCAGTCTCGCGCCGCGACCGCCGCTAGTCTTGCCCTCGGACGACAACTATTTACCTTCACGCGACACCCCTCGGGAGGGCACATGGACTACGTCCGGTCGGCGGGCATCCGTGGCCTGCGCGCGGTCGTGGCCGAACTCGGCGGCGACGCCGAGCGCTACACCCGGCAGGCCGGCCTGCCCGCCACCGTCCTCGACAGCGACGACGTACTGGTCCCCAGCGCCGCCATGGCCGAACTCCTGGAACTGGCCGCCGCCGACCTGAACCGTCCCGATCTCGGTCTGCGCGTGGCGGCCCGCCAGGATCTCACCATGCTCGGCTCACTCGCCATGGCCGTGCAGCACTCCCCCACCCTCGGCGACGCGCTCGACTACACCTCCCGCTACCTGCTCGTCCACGCCCGATCCCTCACCCTGACCGTCGCCGACGATCCCCTCGGCCGCCCCAGCGTGGCCGGCCTGTTCTACGGCCCCGCCACCGCGGCGGGCCCCGTGCAGGGCACCGACCTCGGCCTCGCGTTCACCCACCGCGCGATCACCTACCTGCACCGCGGCGACTACGGACTGCTCAGCGTCGAACTCCCCTACCACCCCGCGGCCCCCGACCACGTCTACCGCGAATTCTTCGGCGCCCCCGTCCATTTCGGCCGCTCCGAACTCCCCGCCGCGGTGCTGCGCGTCCCCCGGGCACTGCGCGAATTCCGGCTCAGCGGCGTCAACGAGAACCTGCGCCGCCTCGCCCTGGCCTTCCTCGCCGAACAACTCCCCTCCCCCGCCACCGCCCGCCCCGACACCGCCGCCCGCGTCCGCGCCGTCATCCGCGAATCCCTGGGCACCCGCCCCATCGAAGTCGCCGCGGTCGCCGACCTGCTCGCCCTGCACCCCCGCACCCTGCAACGCCGTCTCGCCGAGGAGAACCTCCGCTTCGCCGACCTCGTCGACGACGTCCGCCGCGACACCGCCCACCACCTCCTCACCACCACCGACCTCCCCCTCGGCCAGGTAGCGGGCATGCTCGGCTTCGCCGAACAATCCGCCCTCTCCCGCGCCGCCCGCCGCTGGTGGAACACCACCCCCCGCGCCCTCCGCCGCAGCTCCCCACCCCACCGAGCAGCAAACTCCGAGTAACATTCCCGAATTCTCAGCGATCTTTCAGACAACATCTATTTCCGGAGGTTCGGACATGTTCTCTGCGAAAAAGCTCGCTGCCGGCACCATCGCCGCAACCGCCACCGCCACCGCCCTGATCGCCGGCGGCGGCACCGCCCAGGCCGACGTCCCCGTCTGGCAGGCCAACTGTCACGTCTACAACATCTTCAACACCGGCGGCATGGCCAACTGCGAACTCCCGACCTGGCACCAGGTGAAACTCACCTGCGTAGCCTGGCCCGTGCCCTTCACCTACTGGAAGTACGGCCCGATCCAATACGGCCAGAACCAATCCTGGGCCAGCTGCGACTCCTTCAACGCCCTCGTCGGCATCGAGGTCATCCAGGCGTAGCTCCACGGGATGAACGTATCCGGCCCGGCTTGCCGTCCCGGCAGTATGCGCTGACGGCGCGGCAAACCCGCATCGACGGCGAGTTGGGCTGGAAAGTACAGAATTCCATCCGAAGAGCCGCAGCAAGCGAGCCACCGAGCGATCAATCACCCTGTGCGGTAACTGCATCGGGGTTTCGCATGCTGCTACAGTTTCGTGCCAGAGTTGCCGGTCGGCTCAGCCTCGATCTTCACACCTGCCAGATAGCCGGCGATCAGCCCGAGCAGCGTATACGCGGGCGTCTTGGCCTCCAAGTCAATGTCCAGCACGGTCAGTACGAGACCCAGCGTTCCGACACTGAGCAAGCCGTACATTTTGAGCATCGCCGCACTCAGCCCACGTTTGTTGCGGTCAGCCGTAAGAACGCGGGCAGCGATGATCCCTCCGAGAACAACGGCGGCGAAGCCGCAGATGACCAGCAGTTCAGCCAATTTGGACATCGGACTCCCTTTACGATCGAAACGCGGACGGGCTGAGAAGGCTCAGCCCGCGATGAATTGCAGCCGACCGGAAGATGGCTATTCATAACGCCTTCGCCTCACATAACTATCTCACGGCGACATCGTCTTACGTGCTCTCTCGACAGAGGACTCGATGCCGAAAGGCAGGAATTCGGCAGTTCGTTTCCATTGAGGACAGGCGAACAGCTTCCTCCGTAGTCGGCAGGCGGCGCGAGCTAACCGTCTAGTCGATACTCCGAGCGAGGCCGATGAGACCACTGACGCCGACGACGATCCGGAATTGGTGAACGCATGCCGAAAGCGTGTCAGACGCCAATATCGACCTTCTACACCGACCAGGGCGCCGCCGCCCGGATCATGGGGCCTTTCCGGCACCACGAACCAGTGCGGGAGAATGGTCCGGTGAGTACGGACCGAACCCTCGAGCAAGCCTCCGACCTGCGGGTACTCCCGCAGGTCGAGTGGCGTGAGCGGGCGCGGGTGCATCGGGAGCGGCTCGATGGGCTGGTGGGGCCGTATCTGGAGCGGCGGGCGGCGGGGACCTCGCATCCGGTGATCGATTTCCTGTTCACCTACTACGGGAACAAGCCTTCGCAGTTGCGGCGGTGGCATCCGGGGTTCGGGGTGGGGTTGCGGGGGGCCGGTGAGTACGAGGGGGCTCGGGGGTATCGGCGGGTGGGTGGGGATGTGCATACCGCTGATGCGGCGTATCTGGAGAAGCGGCGGGGGACCGTCGAGTTCGTGGCGGGGTTGTTGGGGGCGACGGCGGGGCGGGCGGCGCAGCTGTCGTGTTTCGGGTTGCACGAGTGGGCGATGGTGTATCGGACCGAGGAGGTGCGGCATCAGCAGGTGCCGTTGCGGTTGGGGTCGGCGGGGACGGATGCGGTGGTGGAGTCGATGTCGTTGCGGTGCACGCACTTCGACGCGTTCCGGTTCTTCACCCCGGACGCGGTCGGCCGCAATGCCGAACCGCTCACCCGTGACGATCAGGTGCGCCGCGAGCAGCCGGGCTGTCTGCACGCCAATATGGACATCTACAAGTGGAGTTTCAAGCTCGCGCCGTTGATCGGTTCGGACCTGATGCTCGACTGTTTCGAACTGGCCTGCGCCGCACGCGAACTCGACATGCGGGCCAGTCCTTACGATCTGCGCGAGTTCGGGTACGAGCCGGTGCGGATCGAGACGCCGGCGGGCCGGGCCGAGTACGTGCGTGCCCAGGCCGCGATCGCCGAGTCGGCGGCGACGCTGCGGGAACGGCTGCGCCGGGACTGCGTCGCACTGGCGGCGACGCAGCCCCTCGACGCCTAATCCCGCTCGACGGTGCTTTCGCCCTTCGCGGCGGTGTCCTTCGCGATCGCGTCGAGCTCCTCGGTCGGCTCGGTGACCAGCGAGAAATCGCCCTCGTGCAGCTCGGTGCCCTTGTCGACGGCGACCTCCACGAGTTCGATCCCGCGGTCGGCGCGCAGGATCAGCGGGTCCTCGCGCAGGTCCTTGTAGAGCGACACGCACATCCCCACCATGACCACCAGGAACGGCAGCGAGACCACCGTCGTCAGCGCCTGCAGACCGGTGAGTGCTCCGCCGAGATTGTCCGAATCGGCGATGACCAGCATGATCGCGGCGACCGCGCCGGTGGCGGCGCCCCAGAAGATGACGGTCAGCCGGGACGGTTCGATGCTGCCGCGTTCGGACAGGGTGCCCATGACGATGGAGGCCGCGTCGGCACCGGAGACGAAGAAGATGCCGACCAGGATCATCACCACCACCGTGGTCACCGAGACGATCGGGTATTGGTCGAGCAGGTGGAACAGCGCGTTGTCGGAGTCGACGGTGCCGTCGGGTTCGGTGAGGTTGTGGTGCTCGGTCTGCTCGGCGATGCCCGCGCCGCCGAAGATCGCGAACCACAGCAGGCTCACCGCGCTCGGCACCAGCAGCACGCCGGTGACGAACTGGCGGATGGTGCGGCCCCGGCTGATCCGGGCGATGAACATGCCCACGAACGGGGTCCACGAGATCCACCAGGCCCAGTAGAAGATCGTCCAGCTCGACAGCCAGGCCTTCATGGCCTCGTCGCCGGCGCCGGTGCGCGAGGCCATGGTGGGCAGGAACTCGACGTAGTCGCCGAGCGAGATGGGCAGCATGTTGAGCATGAACAGGGTGGGCCCGGCGATGAAGACGAACGCCGCGATGGCCAGCGCGAGAACCATGTTGATGTTGGACAGCCACTGGATGCCACGCTCGACGCCGGAGACCGCGGAGATCACGAACGCGACGGTCAGGGCCGAGATGATCGCGACCAGACCGACCTTGCCGATCCCGTCGATCCAGCCGTTGAACTCCATGCCTGCGCCGATCTGCAGGGCGCCCAGGCCCAGCGACGCCGCGGAGCCGAACAGCGTCGCGAAGATCGCCATCATGTCGATCGCCCGCCCACCGAGGCCCTCGGCGCGGCGGCCCAGCAGCGGCCGGAACACCGAGGAGATCAGCTGCGAGCGGCCCTTGCGGAAGGTGCCGTAGGCGATGGCCAGGCCGGCGACGGCGTAGATCGCCCACGGGTGCAGCGTCCAGTGGAACAGCGTGGTGGCCATCGCGACCTCGGCCGCGGCGGGACTGCCCGGTTCGGCGGTGTGCGGGGGCGGATTCACGAAGTGCGACAGCGGTTCGGCCACGCCCCAGAACATCAGGCCGATGCCCATGCCGGCGCTGAACATCATGGCGATCCAGGACACCGTGCGGAATTCGGGTTTCTCGTCGTCGTCACCGAGCGGGATGCGCCCGTACCGGCTGATCGCCAGCCAGATGACGAAGAAGACGAACGCGGTGGCGACCAGCACGAACAACCAGCCGGTATTGGTGATGACCCATTTCTGCGCGGAACCGGCGAAGGAGGCCAGGCTCTCGTCGTCGAGGATGCCCCAGATGACGAAGGCCACCGTGCCGATCGCGGTGGCGCAGAAGACGAACAGGTCCAGCCGGGGTTTTCCCGGCGATCGCCGGGCTACCGCGTCCTCGTCCCCGTCCGTGCCACCCGAGGTGCCTACGACATCGTTCGACATGGAGTCCGAGTCCTTTCCGGTCGCGGTGTCGGCGGATCGCGCCGCGCCAGTCGCTACCTGAGCAACCGTACAGCGTGTCACCGACAGGAAGGCGGATTCGACCCGCCGGGCGAGCGGCCGATTCGCCGAAACCGGCCGCGCGGGTGCCGCACTCGCCTTACCATCCGAAGACGGCAACTGTCTGAGCCAGTCGGTGCCGAAACAGGTCGGTCGGGGAGGCACGATGCGCGTACGGACACTTCGTCACTGGACGGCACTGGCGGCGGTGGCCGTGTTGACCGCCGTCGGGCTGCCGTCCGGCGCCGCCGCCGATCCGGTTGCCGACCTCGCCGGGACCGTGCGGGAGTTCCTCGACGTGGGGCGCACCGCGGTGCCGCGCGCCGAGTGCGGACCGGGCTCACTGCCCGAGACCGGGCTCCAGGGCGACGTCCCCGCGACTGACCGGGACAGTGGGCGCAGCACGCTGGGCTACCGCTGCAACATCTCGATGGTCGGCGGGTACACCGGGCGCGGGGCGGGTATCACCTCGACCAGTTTCGAGCACTGCGCCTATGTCGGGTCGTTCTTCCCCGGCACGCTGCTCGGCGAGCATCCCGGAGTGCAGGTGCTCGATGTGTCGGACCCGGCGAATCCGGTGCTGACCGCGACGCTGGCCGAGCCCGCCATGCTGGCCAGGACCTGGGAGACGTTGAAGGTCAACACCACTCGCAAACTGCTCGTCGGCACCGGTGTGCCGGTCGGGCTCGGGGCGGGGTACCTGTCGGTCTACGACATCTCCGACTGCGCGCATCCGCGGCTGCTGAATCCGGGCACCGGCTCGAATCTGCTGATGCCGCTGCCGATCACCACGCACGAGGGCGGCTTCTCCCCCGACGGGCGCACCTATTGGGCCTCGGGTCTGGTGCCCGGTTTCCTCAGCGCCGTCGATCTCACCGATCCCGCGCAGCCGCGGGTGATCTGGCAGGGGCTCACCGGCATCGAAGCGCACGGAATGGGGGTGAGTCCTGACGGCAACCGCCTCTACATCTCCGCGCTCGGCGGTTTCACGGTGCTCGATGTGAGCGCGGTGCAGCGGCGGGACCCGAATCCGCAGGTGCCGCATCTGGGTCGCACGTTCTGGACCGACGGCTGGGCCACCCAGCACAGCGTGCCGGTCACCTACGACGGTGTGCCGCATCTGTTCACCGTCGACGAGGGCGGCTCCGGCGGGGTGAAGCTCATCGACGTGTCCGACGACTCGGCACCGCGGATCCGGACGAAGGTCAAGCTCGAGATCAATCTGCCGGAGAACATCGACTCCGGAATCGGTTCGGCCATGGGTGGTTCGGCGTTCTCCTACGAATCGCACTACTGCACCGCCGACCGTCCCGCGAATCCGACGGCACTGGCCTGCGGCTGGATCGCCTCGGGCATCCGGGTGTTCGATGTGCGCGATCCCGACGCGGTCCGCGAGATCGCCTATTTCAATCCGCCTGCCAGGACCGGGCGCAATCTCGAGATCTGGAATTCGCCGCACGCGCTGGCCTCGATCATCGGCATTCCGGTGATGAGCGCGCCCGCGGCGCTGCGCTCGCTGGCCGAGGGCCTGATCGATCCGGCCCAGATCCTCACGGCCAGGGCCGGTGACATCGCCTTCGGTGACCTGTCCACCGATTGGTGCCTGTCGCCGCCGGAGTGGCGCGGGGACCAGCTGTATGTCACCTGTTCGGACAACGGGTTCATGGTGTTGCAGCTCGACAACGGCGTCTACACCCCGCCGGCGGACCAGCAGTCGACGGTGGGGTCGTGAGCGCGCGGCTGCTCCGCCTGGCGGCCGGTGTCGCGGCGGCGGTCTTCCTGCTGGTGCTCGGCGCGGCGCTGCGCCCGCTGCTCATCCCCGAGAAGACCACGCCCGCACCGGTTCTCACCGCGACCGAGCTGGGATTCGTGCAGGACATGACCGCGCATCACCAGCAGGCGCTCATCCTGACCGAACGGCTGGACCCGGGCGCCGACCCCACCGTGCGCCGCCTGGCCGAGCAGATCTCCGACACCCAGCGAGTCGAGATCGGTACGCTGCTGGGCTGGACGCAGCTCGCCGGGGTGGCACCGACGTCCGCGCAGCCGATGAGCTGGATGCCGGAAACGGCAGGCCACCACCATGATTCGGTGTCGACGACCATGCCCGGAATGGCCTCCACCGCGGATCTCGACGCCCTGTCCGCGGCCCGCGGTGCCGAGGCCGAAAACCTGTTCCTGCAGCTGATGTACCGCCACCACGCGGGAGGCATCACCATGGCCCGCACCGCCGACTCGCTGCTCATGTCGGGGGCCGTCAAGCAGTCGGCGCGGGCGATGGTGCAGTCGCAGAGCCAGGAACTCGGGTATCTCGGGATGCTGCTCGATGCGCGGGGTGTGCGGCCCTGAGCCCGACCGGCGCCGCGCCGGATACCCGCCTACGATGCGGTCATGAGCGGGGATGCGGGGGCGCCACCACCACTGACTGCGCGGGAGGTAGGCACGCTGCTGCTGGGCGTGGTCCAGGTGGCACTGGGCGCGGCGGCAGGCGTGGGTGTCGCGTTCTTCTGCTATCCGAGGGTCGTGTTCACACTCCTGGACGCGATCGGCCTCAATGGTCCGCAAGCGCCGGTCGGGCACGGCACGGATACCCCCGGCTACTGGGCTGTCTGGATTCTGTCCTTCGCCGTCGTCCCGGTGCTGCTCTGGCAGGCCTATCGCCTGCGCGCCACGCGGGCGTTCGTCGTCGCCATGGGTATCGCCTTCGTCGCGACCGGGCTGCCGGTCGCGTTGCTGATGATCAGTCTCGACAGCGGCGGGTTCGGGCCCAGCTGAGCCGGGGCGCGCGGATGTGTCCGAGTGCGCACCGGGGGTCGGGCGCCCGGGTGAGGACAACGTCACCGTAGGGCAACTGCTCAGAAAATCACAGGCAACGGGATCTATGGACGATATGTCGGATTATCGGTGCACTGTGGGCGGAGGCTGACGTGGTGGTGAGCGCACGAGCGGGCGTGGTGGCGAAGGCCGGTCTGGCCGAGGCGCGTGCGCGGATCGCGGCGGAACTGACGCCGATCGCGGTGCGGCAGCTGCCGGTGGCCGAGGCGGTCGGTGCGACGCTGGCCGTGGCGCTCACCGCGGGCACACCGCTGCCGCGGGTGGACAGCGCGGCCATGGACGGCTACGCGGTCGCCGGGCCCGGACCGTGGTGGCAGCTGCATCAGCAGGTGCGTTACGCGGGCCGCAACTGCTCGGTGGTGCTCGCCCCCGGCGAGGCGGTGCGCATCGCCACCGGGGCCGCCACGCCGCTGGGCACCACGGCCACGCTGCGTGACGAGCACGTGGTGCGCACGACCGTCTCGGGCAAACAGGTCGTCATGCGTGCCCCCGAGGCGCCGCTGCGGGACGACACCCGCCGTCAGGGCGAGCACTGGGACAGCGGCACCGTGCTCGCGCACGCGGGCACGCGGGTCTCGGCCGCGCTGGCCTCCGCCGCGCTCAGCGCCGAAGCCGAGACCGTCACCGTGCGGGGACCGCTGCGCGCCGACGTGGTCATGACCGGCGACGAGATCCGGGCCGTCGGACCGCTCGCGCCCGGGGAGACCCGCGATTCGCTGGGCCCGGTCCTGCCGGAGTTCCTGCGCTGCTGCGATATCGAGAGCACCGGGCTGTGGCATCTGGCCGACAGCCAGGACCTGCTGCGCTCGTGGCTCGGCCTGAAATCGCACGCGGACCTGGTGGTCATGGTCGGGGCGACCGGACGCGGCGCCGCCGACCACCTGCGTGTGCTGCTCGCCGACCTGGGTGCTCGCGTCATCGTGGACCGGGTCGCCCTGCGGCCGGGTGGTTCCACCGTGGTGGCGCAGCTTCCCGACGGCCGGGTGCTGCTCGGTTTGCCGGGCAATCCGCTGGCCGCCGTGGCCGCTCTGCTCGCGGTCGGTCCCGCGGTCGCCGACGCGCTCACCCTGCGCACCGCCGGACCGACCATGTGGGGCCGGCTGGCCGACGCGGGGGTCATGGCGGGTGAGGCCACCCGGATCGTCCCCGTCCAGCAGCATCCCGGGGGTGTCTGGCGCAGCACCGGGCCCGCGCACACGCCCCATCTCGCGGGGCTCATCGGCTGCCAGGCGCTGGCGGTGCTGCCGCCCGGCACCGGCCGGGGTTCGCTCGTCGAACTCCTGCCGCTCCCCTACTGATTCTCGGACCACGAAACAGGCTGCGCGGCAGAGGTACTCGGCGGCGTGAGCCGTTACCTGATTCCGGCGCTGTCAACCATCGACTGCCGTGGCTTCGGCGGTTGCCGTCCGCCCCTTCGGGTGCCGCACGAAGCGGTCGACCGTCCACATCACCACTCGGCAGATCAGCACCGTCGGGACGACGACCAGCAGCACGACGCGCAACACCACCAGCATCGCGGCGGCGAAGACGAACACCGGGCTCAGACCGTCGGGTGAGCCGAAGCCGTGCCGGGCGGACAGGGCCGACACGACCACGCGCAGCACGAGATAGGCCGCGACGAGGACGACGGGCAGGCGGATCGCGCGCCACCCGGTGCGCAGCAGGGTGGCGTTCATCGGGCCAGCTCCGGGCCTGAGGTCAGGAAGGCCAGCAGCAGAGCGTTGCCGATCGCGCCGCCGGTGGCGAATCGCGCGCGGTCCCCGCTCTGCAGCGGCAGGCCGAACAGGTCGGTGGTGCGGAACAGGCGGGTGAACAGGTCACGGTGGCCGAAAGCGCGCGCCGGGGCCAGCGCGAATCCGGTGGCCGACACCGATATTCCGAGAATCAGGGTGCCACTGTCCATGTCCCCCGGACCGCTGTATCCGTCGCCGTATTCGTCGATCGCGCCGAAACCGAGCACGGTGCGTTCCTGCCCGAACACGCCCTTCGCCAGTTCCTCGGCCAGCGACCGGTCCGCGAAGCCCGCGAAATAGGCGGCCAATCCGGTTCCGGAGGCGCGGGGTGCGTCGTGGGCGCGTCCGTCGGTGCCCATGCGCTGGATGACCAGCCCGGTCGGCCGGTCGATCTGCACCGCACGGACCCGTTCGGCCCAGTGTGTGAGGACCGCGGTGTGATCGGTGCCGGTGACCCGGCCGTGCACCGCGATCGCCGCCGCCACCGCGGCCACGTCGGTCGGGTACGCCTCGCCGGGGAAGGTGTCGAGCAGCCCGGTCGGCGAGGCGAGCAGGCGGCGTTCGAAGGCGGCGATCAGCGCGTCGTGGCGAGCGGCCAGGTCGGGCGGGAAGGCCGGGTCCACCAGGCGGGCCATGCCCAGCGCCAGCGCCGGATAGGACAGGTAGGCGTGCCCGTCCATGCTGTCCAGCTCCGCCAGCCCGTCCCGGCCGTGCCAGGCGTCGGTGAACTCGAACCGCAACTGCGGCAGCAGACTCTTCGTCGCCGCGCGGGTGACCACCGGCCCGTACCGCGCCGCCCACTCCGGACGCGCCAGCGACACCTGCGCCAGACCCAGCGCCGTCATCTGATGCGCGAGCAGCCCCCACATCCCGACCACCCGGTCACGCCCACCCCCGGCCCGCCACCGATCGTCCTCGGCCTCGAACGCCACCATCTCCTCGGCCAACGCCCGCACCCGCCCCGATTCCCCCAGAAACCACTCGTCGGCATCCCGCCCACACCACCACCGGGGCACCGCGCTCACCACCGCCACCGACACCACCACGGCAACCACGACCGCGACCACCCACCGAACCCCACGCCCGCCCCACGCCGCCCGGCGCCCACGTCCCATCCCACGAAGATACCTGCGCCACAAGGCCCTTCGCCGCCCTCGGACCCCGGAGCCCTCCCCTGCCCTCGCCCGCGCTACCGTCTCGGAAACGGGGAGGCTTGCATGGCAATCATTTTCGAGCTGGTGGTCAACTTCGGTGACGACATCGCCGCCGCGCGTGCAGCGGCGGAGCGTTTCCAGCCGGGCTCCGAACCGGTGATCCTGCCTGTGCGCGACCACCGCATCACGCTGCGCCGACACCTGATGGGCACGGCGGGGCCCATGTCGAACCGGTAAACGCTTCGGCCGAGTCGGCGAGGTAATGGCGTAGAACGTCGAACGGCCCCGATGCGGAGGTGCATCGGGGCCGGTCGAGGTTGGGTCAGCCGTGTTGGGGTGGCTGCCAGGGGCGGCCGTAGGGGTCCTCCGGGCGGTGGGGAGGCTGGGGCTGGGGTGGTGGGGGTGGCTGGTGTTGCTGGGGTGGGGCCGGGTGTTGCTGGGGGGCGATCGGGGGTGGTACCGGGAGCGGCGGCGGGGGCTCGACGGGGGCGGTCGGCTTGGGGCGGGGGGCGTCGAGGCTGTCGACCGGGGTGCGGGCGGTGGCCTCGGCGGCGCGCACGGCCTGTTCGATCTTCGGGTCGGAGGCGGTCTCGAACCAGTCGGCGACGTCGGAGTCGTCCTCGATCTTGACCGGCGCCACCTCTTCGGTGGACGGCTCGTAGCGGAAGACGCCGTCCTCGCCCTTGGTGGCGAAGTTCTGCGCGAAGCCCTCGAGCGCCTTGCCGAAATCGCTGGGCACCAGCCACACCTTGTTGGCGTCGCCGCGCGCCACCATGGGCAGTGTCTGCATGTACTGGTAGGCCAGCAGCTCGGGGGTGGGCTTGCCGTTCTTGATCGCGGCGAACACCTTCTCGATGGCCTTGGCCTGGCCCTGCGCCTGCAGGTAGGAGGCGGCGCGTTCACCCTGGGCACGCAGGATGCGGCTCTGGCGCTCACCCTCGGCCGAGAGGATCGCCGACTGCTTGGCGCCCTCGGCGGAGAGGATCTGCGCCTGCTTGGCGCCCTCGGCGGTCTTGATCTGCGACTCGCGGGTGCCTTCGGCGGTGAGGATCATCGCGCGCTTCTCGCGGTCGGCCTTCATCTGCTTCTCCATCGATTCCTGGATCGACGGCGGCGGATCGATGGACTTGAGCTCCACCCGGGCCACCCGCAGGCCCCAGCGGCCGGTGGCCTCGTCGAGAACGCCGCGCAGCTGGTTGTTGATCTGGTCGCGCGAGGTGAGTGTCTCCTCCAGCGTCATCCCGCCGACCACATTGCGCAGCGTGGTGACGGTGAGCTGCTCGACCGCGGCGATGTAGTTGCTGATCTCGTAGACCGCGGCCTGCGGGCTGGTGACCTGGAAGTAGACCACCGAGTCGATCTGCAGGGTCAGGTTGTCCTGGGTGATCACCGGCTGCGGCGGGAAGGACACGACACGTTCGCGCAGATCGACTTTCGCGCGCACCCGGTCGGCGAACGGCACGAGAAACGTCAGCTGACCGGACACCGTGCGCGAGTAGCGCCCGAGGCGTTCGATCACCGCCGCCTCGGCCTGCGGCACGAGCGCGATCGATTTGAAGACCACCACCACGACCAGCAGGACGAGGACGGCGGCCACGATCAAGGCAACCATTGCTTAAGGACCCTTCCAGACGACAGCGGTGGCGCCGTCGATCTTCATCACGTAGACGGTCACTCCGGGTTCGTACACTTCGCTCGGATCCAGCGGACGCGCGGTCCACACCTCACCGCCGAGCTTCACCTGCCCCGAATGCGCCGCCACCTCCTCGAGCACCAGGGCCGACTTGCCGGTCAGGGCATCGACATTGGTCGGAATCGGTGGAGGCGTGCCGAATCGGCGGCGCAGGACCGGGCGGACCCCGAGGAACAGCACCCCCGCGATCGCGGCGAAGACCAGCGCGTCACCCCACAGCGGCAGATCCGCGGCGGCGCTGACGCCCGCGGTGCCGAGCGCGGCCGCACCGAGCATGAGCAGCGTCAGATCCCCGGTGAGCATTTCCGCCGCCGCGAGCACGATGCCCGCGATCAGCCAGACTATTGCGGCCACCCCACCACCGTACCGTCTCGGACACCGTTGCGGCCGGACAAGAGGAAACGCCCCCGGTGCTGCGTTGGGCCGGTGGACAGTTCGCGGTAGCTTCGGGGGGTGAGTGCACGCGGCGGGTACGGCGACATCTTTTCCGGACATCAGCGCACCAGGAAGACCCCGGCACCGACCGTGGTCGCCGAGCGCGACCTGGTGGTGGAGGACGCGGCGAGCGGATTCTGCGGTGCCGTAGTGGGATTCGACCGCAGCTACGACGGTGAGTTCGTGAAACTCGAGGACGGGCGCGGCACGGTCCGGCTCTTCGCGCTGCGGGAGGCGGCATTCCTCATCGACGGCAAGCCGGTGACGCTGGTGAAACCCACCGCCACGCCGAAGCAGCCGGCCCGCTCGGCCTCGGGGTCCACCCGCGTGGAGGGCCTGCGGGCCCGGGTCGCGCGCACCAGCCGGATCTGGGTCGAGGGCGTGCACGACGCGGCGCTGGTGGAGCGGGTGTGGGGCCACGACCTGCGGGTGGAGGGTGTGGTGGTCGAGCATCTGGAGGGCCTGGACAATCTGGGCACCCGGCTCACCGAGTTCGGGCCGGGGCCGGGCGCGCGGGTCGGCGTGCTGGTCGACCACTTGGTGACCGGGTCCAAGGAGACCCAGCTGACCACCGGTCTGGGCCCGCACGTGCTGGTCACCGGGCATCCGTTCATCGACGTGTGGCAGGCCGTGCGCCCGGCCGCGGTGGGCATCGAGGCCTGGCCGACGGTGCCGCGCGGGGAGGACTGGAAGACCGGTGTCTGCGCGCGGCTGGGCTGGGGCACCCCGCAGCAGGGCTGGCGGCGCGTCTACGACGCGGTGGACTCCTTCCGCGACCTGGAATCGCCGCTGATCGGCGCGGTGGAGCGGCTCATCGACTTCGTGACCGAACCCGAGTAGTCCCGGCGCAGGGCACGCGACGAACCTTTATGCTCGATGATTATGTGCTCTCCCAGTGCCACGCTGACGCTGTGGGCCGGCTCCTGGCTGGCCGGGACCAGCGCGCCCGACGACGTGCTGGAAGCGTTGCACGCCTGGGCTTCCCGGCACACCATCGCCGCGGGCGACCCGGTCACCGGCGGGCGCACCGATCTGCCGTGGACCTCGCACGAGGCGGGCTCCGGGTCCGGCGCGATGCCGCTGCTCAAGGTGATCCGCGAAGCGATGGCTCCCGCGGGCGCGACCCTGCGACTGGTCCTGCCCGCCCCCGGTGACGTGCGCGGACTACCGGTCGGCACCGCCTTCGCCGCCGACGCGATCGACGCCGAGGAAGGTCTGCTGCTGGGCGTGCCCGGCCAGGAGGGCACCGGGCTGATCCCGCAGTGGGACGACGACGAAACCCTGCAGTGGACCGTGTACAGCGCGAACATCCCGCAGGTCGGCGGCCCGGACATGTCCCTCGGCGAGGCCGAGTACACCATGCGCGAATCGGTCCGCGACGCCGCCGACGCGCTCATGCGACTGCACACCACCGCGCTCGGCGCAGGCGACGCCGATCCGCGCGAACAGATCGAAGCCCAGCTGGCCGCCTACTCCCGGCACGCCTACCCCGACTCGATCCCGTTGCGCGCCAAGCGCATTCTCGACACCGCCGATCACGTGGCGGCGATTCTCACCGTCGCCCAGCACGAGCCCGCCTCCTCGCCCACCTCGGCGAGCGCGCTGGAATCGCACGAGTCGCTGCTGCGGCCGCTGTGGAACACCATCCGCCAGGCGCGCCTGGTGGCGGTGCACGCCGCGACGGGGCCGCTGGGCTGACCACCCGAGGGCGCACGCCGTGAATCGGTTTGCCGCGGTTCAGAATCCGCCGAGGGCGGTGCGCAGGGTCGGGACCGCGAGCACGGCGAGGGTGTCGGCGCGGATGACCGGGCAGGTCCGGTCGGTGACGGTGTCGACGACATCACGGTTGTAGGACAGCGCGGCATTGGCGACGGTGTCCTGGACCGTCCACAGCTTCATGGCACCGGTGAAGGCCACCCGGGCGACCTCCGGGCCCAGCGCCCGCCAGGTGCCGCGCTGGCCGCCGAGGATGCCGCACAGTTCGTCGACCGAGGCCTGCGAGATGGTGGGTTCGGTGGGCGCGGGCGGCTCGGTCTCGTAGCCGGATTCCTTGCCGCAGCCGGTCAGGCCCAGGGCCGCGGCGGCCAGCACGAGCACCAGGCCGTATCGGGGCGCTGTCGATCGCATCGGAAGTCCTCCGATCTGTCGAGCACAACTCCGGAAAGCCTACTCCCCCGGCTGGGGGTACCCGGCGAATGTTTATCCGGTTGTGTTCAGCGCCGGGCCGGGCGCGCGGGCAGCTCGCAGCAGCCGGGGGCGCACAGCGCGCCGTCGGCGGTGCAGCCGTAGCCGGGCACGGTGCCCAGTTCGCGGACCGGTCCGGCGTCGGTGCGCTCCTGGATCAGCTCGACGATCATCCGGGAGAACCGCGGGTCGGTGCCGGGGGTGGCCGCGCGCGCGAAGGCCATGCCGAGCTCGGCGGCGCGGGTGGCGGCCTCGTTGTCGAGGTCCCAGATCACCTCCAGGTGATCGGAGACGAAACCGACCGGGCACACGACCACCGCGTCGACGCCCTTGCCGTGCAGCACGTCGAGATGGTCGACGATGTCGGGGTCGAGCCAGGGCACCTGCGGCGGGCCCGAGCGCGACTGCCACACCACGTCGTAGTCAGTGAAACCGGTTGCCGCGGCACACAATCGGGCTGCCTCGGCGACCTGCCTGCTGTAGAGGCGGCCACCGTCGGCGGGCGGGCCCGCCGAGATGTCGGCCGAGACCGGGATGGAGTGCGCGGTGAACACCAGGCGCGCCCCGTCGCGGCGGTCGGCGGGCAGCCGCGCGAGGGCGGCGGTGATCGCGTCGGCGAAGGACTCGATCAGCAGCGGGTGGTCGAAGTACTGGCGCAGTTTCACCAGCTCGGGGGCCTGCGCGCCGACGGCGGCCCTCGCCCGGGTGATGTCCTCGTCGTACTGGCGACAGCCCGAGTAGCCGCCCCACGCCGAGGTGGGGAAGACCAGCGCCGAGCGCACGCCGTCGGCGGTCATCCTGGCGACGGTCTCCTCGACCATCGGATGCCAGTTGCGGTTGCCGAAATACACCGGCAGGTCCAGCCCGGCCGCGGCCAGGTCGGCCTCGAGCGCGGCGATGATTTCGCGGTTGAGTGCGTTGATCGGCGAGACCCCGCCGAAATGCAGGTAGTGCTGCGCGACCTCGGCGAGCCGTTCCGGGGGTACCCCGCGGCCCCGAGTGACGTTCTCCAGGAAGGGGATCACGTCCTCGGGACCCTCGGGGCCACCGAAGGACAGCAGCAGCAGCGCGTCCGGCATCAGTTGGCGGTGAAGCCCTCGGGGAACCACATGTTGTGGCTGGCGCCGCCGTCGACGTAGATGATCGAGCCGGTGGTACCGGGCAGCCAGTCCGAGAGCAGCGCCACGATCGACTTGCCCACGACACGCGCGTCGGCACCGTCCCAGCCGATCGGCGAGGCGCCGTCCCAGTACTCGTCGAGCTGACGCAGCTGCTTGGCGTCGTCGGTGGCGGTGCCGGCGATGGCCTTGGCCGCCAGGGTCTTCACCGGACCCGCGGCGATCAGGTTGGAGCGGATCTTCTTGGCGTAACCCACTTCCCGGGCCACGTACCGGTTCACCGACTCGAGCGCGGCCTTGGACACGCCCATCCAGTTGTAGTACGGCATCGCCACGCGCGGATCGAAGTCCATGCCGACGATCGAACCGCCCTCGTTCATCACGGGCAGCACGGCGCGGGCCAGCGAGGCGTAGCTCCACGCGGAGATCTCGAAGGACTTGGCCACATCGGGGCCCGGCCCCTCCAGGAACGGCACCGCGTCCGGACCCATCAGGGTCTTGGGCGCGAACGCGATCGAGTGCAGCACACCGTCGATGCCCTCGGGGGCCAGCTCGCGCAGCGCGTCGGCCAGCGCGCCCAGGTTCTCCTCGTTGGTGATGTCCAGCGGGATCGCGGGGGGCACCTCCTGCGGGAGGCGCTTGGCGATCCGGTCGATCAGCCGCAGCCGCTCCGGGATGCCGGTGATGATCACCTTCGCGCCCTGCTCCTGCGCGACCGCGGCCGCGCTGAACGCGATCGACGAGTCGGTGATGATGCCGGTGATGAGGATGGTCTTGCCTTCGAGCAGTCCGCCCATGAGTTTTCGGTTCTCCCTGAGATCTGTGTGGTGTGCCGCCACCTTGTCGGTGGCGCGGGGTGATCCTTAGCGGATCAGTGGCCCATTCCCATGCCGCCGTCGACCGGGATGACGGCACCGGAGACGTAGCGGGCGTCCTCGGAGGCGAGGAAACTGACCACGGCCGCGATCTCCTCGGGCTGGCCGACCCGCCGCAGCGGAATGTACTTCTCGACCATGTCCTTCATGTCCGCGGGCAGATCGGCGGTCATATCGGTTTCGATGAAGCCGGGCGCGACGACATTGGCGGTGATGTTGCGCGAGCCGAGTTCGCGCGTCACCGAGCGGGCCAGACCGATGACACCGGCCTTGGACGAGGCGTAGTTGATCTGGCCTGCCTGGCCCATCATGCCGACGACCGAGCCGAGGAAGATCATCCGGCCCCACTTCGCCCGCAGCATGGCGCGGTTGGCGCGCTTGGCGACGCGGAAGGCACCGGTGAGGTTGGCGTCGATGACCTTCTCGAACTGCTCCTCGGTCATCCGCATGAGCAGGGTGTCGTCGGTGATACCCGCGTTGGCGACCAGCACCTCGACCGGACCCTGGTGCTCCTCGACCTCGGTGAAGGCACGATCGACCGAATCGCTGTCGGTGACATCGCACTTCACGCCGAACAGACCCTCGGGCACCCCCGATCCGCGATGCGTGACGGCGACCTTGTGGCCGTCGGCGAGCAGGCGCTGGGCCACCGCGAGACCGATACCGCGATTACCGCCGGTGACCAGGACCGACCGGGATGTGACGTTCGACATAGGGTCCAACCTATCTGTTCCAGTTCGTGGGCCCCGCGTCAGGGTCGCGGCACTGCGAGGACTCACAACGCGGGGCGGTGCGTGCTAGGGCAGGCGTTGACGATAGAGCAAACTCACCACGACACCGGCGGTGACGAACAGCATGCCCGCCAGCAGCCAGGGCCTGCTCGCGTCGCCGCGGGTGGTCTCGTAGCCGATCTGCTCTTCGAGGGTGTCGTAGACGGCGGTGAGTTCGGCCAGCGAGGAGGCGGTGTAGAAGTCGCCGCCGGAGAGCTTGGCGATCTCCTGCAGCGAATCGTTGTCGACCGGCACCTTCACCCGCTGCGAGCCCTTGCCGTCGGAATCCGGGATCTCGACGGTGCCCCATTCGGTGCCGAAGGAGATGGTCGAGACCGGGATGCCCTTGTTCTTGGCCAGCCGGGCGGCGGTGAAACCGTGGCGCGGGTTGTCGACGTCCTTGTCGTCGGGCACGGTCTGCTTGCCGTCGGACATGAGCACCACACGCGCGGGCGGGGGTGTCTCGGCGCCGCCGAGTACCGCGGCCAGGGTGTCGATGGATTGCAGGGCGGTCAGGATGCCCTCGCCGGTGGCGGTGCGTTCGGCCAGTTTGATGTTGTCGATGGAGTGCTTGACGGCCTCGCGGTTGGTGGTCGGCGAGACCATCACCGAGGCGGTGCCCGCGAAGGTCACGAAACCCAGGTTGATGCCGGGGGTGAGCCCGTCGACGAACTCCTTACCGGCCTTCTGGGCGACCTGCAGCCGGTTGGGCGGCACGTCGGTGGCCTCCATCGACAGCGACACGTCCATCACCAGCACCACGGTCGCGCGGTTGCGCGGCACCTTCTGCACCGCGGTGGGACCGGCGGCGGCGATGGTGAGCAGGATCAGGCCGACCAGGATCAGCGCGATCGGCGCGTGCCGCATCGGGCTGGGCCGCGCGGGCGCCACCTTCTCGAGCACGGTCATGTTGCCGAACTGCAGCATCCGCTTGTGCCGGGCGCGCTGGACCAGCACATAGCCGAGAACCAGCAGCGCGACGACGAGCAGGAAACCCAGCCAGACGACGGCCGTGAAATGCGAAATACTCACTGGCGAGGCACCCGCCCGCTCGGGGCGCCGAGGCTGTGGCGCCGGGTGGACACGAACCGGACCACATCGGCGATCCAGTCCCGATCGGTCTGCAGGGTCAGCACCGGCGCGCCGCAGCTGCGCAGCGCCTGCTGCACCTGCTCACGCTGGGCCTTGGCCGCGGCCGCGAAATCGGCACGCAGCGTGGGGGTGACGCTGAATTCGCGGGTGCGCCCGGATTCCGGGTCGTGCAGCACCACGTCGCCGCCGTCGGGCAGGGCCACGTCGAGCGGGTCGAGCACCTCGACGGCGAGCAGGTCGTGGCGCGCGGAGATGGCGCGCAGCGACCGCTGCCAGTCGACGTCACCGAGGAAGTCGCTGATCACCACGGCCAGTCCGCGTTTGCGCTGCGGGCGGCGCAGCGATTCGATGCCCGCCTTGAGATCGCCGCGCACGCCGTCGCGGGCGTGCGGGGTGGTGGCGATGCCGCGCAGCATGGTCTGCGCGTGCAGGCGCCCGCTGCGCGCGGGGATGCGGACCAGGTCCTGACCGGTGGCCACGACGGCGCCGATGCGGTTGCCGCCGCCGGAGGTGAGGTGGGTGACGGCCGCGGCGGCCGCGATGGCCAGGTCGCGCTTCTGCACCCGGCCGGTGCCGAAGTCCAGGCTCGACGACAGGTCGACCACGAGCCAGGTCTCGAGCTCGCGGTCGGCGATCATCTGCCGCACGTGCGGATGGGTGGTGCGGGCGGTGACCGACCAATCCATCTGCCGCACATCGTCACCCGGCTGGTAGAGCCGGGCCTCCCCCGGCTCCGAGCCGGGACCGGGGATCAGGCCCTGGTGATCGCCGTGCAGCACGCCGTCGAGGCGGCGGCGCACCGTCAGCTCGAGGGTCTTGAGCGCGGCCGCCAGCTTCGGATCGGTCAGCTCACCGGCCCGGAACGACGGCGGCGCGTGCGGCGCCATGGTCACGCGGACAACGGGTTCCGGAGCACTCACTGGGGCCCGGCGTGGCCGGCGGGCTGGGACTGCTGCCCGTTCACCGGCTGCGGCACAGGCTGTTGCTGGGCGGGCGGCTGCGGCACCGGCGGCTGCTGCGGGGCAGCCTGACCGCCGACGGCCTGCGGGGCGACCTGCGGCAGCCCGACGGTCTGCAGCACCCGCTTGATGACCTCTTCCGGGGTGACCTCGTCGGCCAGCGCGTCGTAGGACAGCACCAGGCGATGACGCAGCACGTCCGGGATGACCTCGACGACGTCCTGGGGCACCACGTAGTCGCGGCCGCGGATCAGCGCCACCGAGCGGGCCGCGGCGATGATGCCCAGGCTCGCGCGCGGGGAGGCGCCGTAGGAGATCCAGCTGGCCACATCGGTCATGCCGAACTCGGCCGGGGTGCGGGTCGCGGTGATGACCCGCACGACGTAGTCGACCAGCGCGTGGTGCACGAAGACGTTGGCGGCCAGCTTCTGCAGGCGGATGATGTCCTCGGGAGCCAGGATCTGCTTGGGCTCCGGCGGGGTGACACCCATCCGGTAGATGATCTCGCGTTCTTCCTCGACCGAGGGGTAGTCGACGACGACCTTGAACAGGAAGCGGTCGCGCTGGGCCTCGGGCAGCGGGTAGACGCCCTCGCTCTCGATCGGGTTCTGGGTCGCCATGACCAGGAACGGATCGGGCATCGGGTAGGTCTTGCCGCCGATGGACAGCTTGCGCTCGGCCATCACCTCGAGCAGGGCCGACTGCACCTTGGCGGGCGCGCGGTTGATCTCGTCGGCGAGCACGAAGTTCGCGACGACCGGGCCGAGCTCGGTGTCGAATTCCTCGCGGCCCTGCCGGTAGATGCGGGTACCGATCAGGTCGGTGGGCACCAGGTCCGGGGTGAACTGCACCCGGGAGAACGACCCGCCGACGACCTTGGCGAAGGTTTCCACGGCCAGGGTCTTGGCGACACCGGGCACACCCTCGAGCAGCACATGGCCTCGTGCCAGCACACCGACGAGCAGTCGCTCGACGAGCCGGTCCTGACCGACGATGACCCGTTTGACCTCGTAGATCGCCTTCTCGAGAGTCTGGACGTCACGCTCCAGGGTGCTCGTCGCAGCCGTACCGGCGTCTTTCGCCAGCTTCGGCCCGCTCACACCTTCCGTCGAAGTCACCAACATCCCCGCTTTCGCTTTGGTCCTGTGCGTGCCGCCCCAACTATTCCAGGTAATAGCCCGGCGCGCCGCAACCGGCCAGGAGTGGACACGAATTCGTCCGCCACCCTACGCATGTGCGCGGCGGCCCGCCCGTTCGACGGCGCGAGTTCGCACTGGTCGAACCCGCTGCGGACCGTAGTTAGGTTTGACTATCCTTATTCTGAAAATGTAGCGTCCGGATTGTCGCCGCAGGTTCTCGGCGGCACCCGTTCCGAATTCGCGGAGGAAGTGTCATGAAGAAGATCGCCGCGGTGCTCGCCGCCCTGGGTTTCACCGCCCTGCTGACGACCGGTCTGGCCGCGCCCGCGCTCGCCGACCGCTCGGTGCGCGACGCCCAGGTCGCCGACCTCTACCTGCGCGACGCGGACCCCTCGCTCGACGCCATCGCCGGGCAGTTCGCCGCGCTGTGGAATCCGAACCTGCCGATGGGCCCGAAGCAGGAGGTCAGCTACCACGGCTCGACCGTCGGCCCGGCGCTGCAGGGCATCCTGTCCCAGGGCGGGGTCTACGACTTCCTGTCCATCCAGCTGCGCGCGACCTCCAAGAACATCAGCGGCAACACCATGACCGCGTCGATGTCCGGTGTGATGGCGGGCTTCCCGGCCTCGAGCGGCACCTACACCTACGTCCGCGAGGACGGCCTGTGGAAGGTCGACTGGAAGGCCACCTGCGAGGGCATGGGCGGCTGCACCGGTAACCCCGACTTCGGCTACTGAACCACGCCTGTCCGATGACGCACTCCCCGATGATCACCGTGTCCGGCCTGTCCAAACGCTACGGCGGCAAAGCCGTCGTCAGCGAGGTCGGTTTCGAGGCCCCGGGCGGATCGATCACCTATCTGCTCGGGCCCAACGGCGCGGGCAAGTCCACGACCATGCGCATGATCGCCGGTCTGACGACTCCCGACGCGGGCACGGTGCGCATCAACGGGCGGTCGCTGCGTGAGCTCGCCGAGCCCATGCGCGAGATCCGATTCAATCTCGACACCTTCGCCCGCAACCCGAAGCACACGGCCCGACAGCATCTCCTCTGGCAGGCCCGCCTCGGCGGTGTCCCCGCCGCCGACGCCGACGCGGTGCTCGAGCGGGTGGGCCTGGCCGAGGTCGCCCGGCGACCGGTCGGGCGGTTCTCGCTGGGCATGCTGCAGCGGCTCGGCATCGCGACCGCGCTGCTGGGCGACCCGCGGACGCTCGTGCTCGACGAGCCGGACAACGGCCTCGACGTGGACGGCATCCTGTGGCTGCGCGAGCTGCTCACCGGCCTGGCCGCCGAGGGCCGGTCCCTGCTGGTGGCCTCGCACAATCTGACCGAGGTGGAGATCACCGCCGACCGGATCGTGATCATGGGCCGTGGCCGGGTGTTGTCCGACGCGAACCGGGACGAGACCCTGGCGCTCGGTTCCGGGCCGCGCAGGCTGGAATCGGCGTACACGACGGTGACCAGGGGCAGCGTCGAGTACCGCGGCGCCGGCGCGCGCGACGACGAGGCGGAACAGTGAGTGTGACAAGGGATCTGGGCCGCGCGATCGGCAGCGAAGCGGCGAAGCTGTCCTGGCGCAGCCCGGTGTGGACGGCCATCGTGCCGATCGCGGTGCTGCTGCCGGTGGCGCTGAACGCGAGCCTGGCCGTCGCCACCCGGATGAACAAGGTCAACGGCGCGGGCGGCATGGACACCAACAACGCCGGGTACTGGGTGATGATCTTCTCGACGATCGTGCTCATGTCGGCGGGCGTGTCCTCGCTCAGCAACGAATTCAAGTACGCCACAGCGGAACTGGTCTACGGCGCGCAACCCCGGCGCTGGCTGCTACCGGTCGCCAAGCTGGTCGTGTTCGGCCTGATCGCCGCGGTGACCACGCTGGTGACCGTGCTCGTGCTGCTCGCGGTGTTCCCGGTGGTGTTCTCCGACGTGTGGGGCCGCGTCGAGCTCACCTCCCCCGCGGGGGTGCGGCTGCTGTGGGCGCTGCCGGTCTTCGCGTTCTTCGTCAGCGCCCTCGGCATCGGTCTGGCCGGGCTCATCCCGCGCCCCGGTGTCGTGGTGGGCGCGGTGCTGCTGTGGAAGTTCGGGGTCGAGCAGTTCACGGCCATGCTGCCGGTGAAGATCGGCAATGTGGTCCAGCAGTGGATGCCGTTCAAGAACGGCGAACTGGGCGCCGGGCAGTATCCGACGATCAAGCCCGCCTTCGGCAGCCCCAACGGCGCCCTGCTGTTCTTCGCGCTGGTCGCCATCGCGTTCTTCGTGCTCGGGACGCTGCGGCTGTCGCGGCGCGATCTGACCACCGACTGACGGTTCGTCAGCTGACGACGCGCACCGCGTAGGGCATGATGCCCGCCTCGCGGACCGGCGAGATCTTCACGACGTCACCGGATTCGGGGGCCTCGATCATCTTGCCGTTGCCCAGGTAGAGGGCCACGTGGGCGCTGCCGCCGGGGCCCCAGAACAGCATGTCGCCGCGCTCGCGTTCGTCGACGTCGACGCGGGTGCCCGCGTTGTACTGGTAGCCGCTGTAGTGCGGCAGCGAGACGCCGATGCCGGCGAAGGCGTAGAGCATCAGGCCCGAGCAGTCGAAGCCGACCTTGTTGTAGTCGCCGTGCGCGTCGGCGGTGCCGCCGTCGCGGATGCCCAGGGTGGGGCCGTCCTCGTCGCCGCCGCCCCAGGCGTACTGCACGCCCAGCTGCGACATCGCCCGGTCGATCACCGTTTCGACGGCCGCCGACCCACCGATCTGGGGCTGGGTGGGCCGGGGTTTGGTCTTGCGGGGCGAGGCGGGGGTGGATTCGAGCTGGGTGTGCGGGCGCTGGCCCTCCCCGAGCTGGGCGGCACGGTCGCGGGCGGCCTGGTCGGCGGCGGCGCGGGCCGCGGCGGCGTTGGCGGCGGCCAGCAGGGCGGTGATCTCGGCCTTGCGCTGGTCGTCCCAGGCCAGGAACACCTCGCGCTGGCTCTGCAGACCGGCCACCGTGGCGCGGGCGGTGTCGAGCGCGGTCTGGGCGGCGGCGCGGTCGCGCTGGAGGTTGTCGCGGGCCACGGCCTGGGTGTCGTATTCGGTCTTGGCGACGGTCATGGCCGTTTGGGCGGCGTTCTTCTTGGTCTCGGCGGCACCCGCGGCGGCGTCGGCATCGGCCTTGGCCTGGCGCGCGGCGGAGTTCTGGTTGGCCTGGGCGATCTGGGCGCGGCGCAGGTCGTCGAGCACCTGGCGCTGGTTCTTCGACACCAGCGACAGCACCTGCGCGCGGTCCATGGCGGCGTCGGGGGTGGCCGAGGACAGGTAGGTGACCACCGAACTGCTCGACGGCCGCACATACGCCTGGGTGGCGACCTGGTCGAACTCGCCCCTGGCCACGTCGACCTTGGCGCCCGCGTCGGTGAGCTGGGTCTGCGAGTCGGCGACCGCGGCCGCGGCGGCGTCGGCGGCGTCGCGCGCGCTCTGCAGGTCGACCAGCGCCTGGTTGACGGCCTCGCGCTTGGCGGCGAGCACGTCGTCGAGGGCTTGCAGCTGCTGATCGGCGGCGGCGACCTGGTTGATGAGATCGCCGATCCGGCCGACCCGCGCGTCGACATCGGCGCCCGCTCCGGCGATCTCGCCGTCGGAGGGATTGGCCGGTGGCGGGGGCACCGCCGCGACCGGTCCGGCGCCGGCGAGCACAGCCAGCGCCATCAGCAAACCGATCGCTATCCGTAAGAGACGGGGTTCGTCCTGCCTGCCCGCAGCGCGCACGGCTCCTCCGAGTAACTCGACTCGACACACGTCACCGGCGCATCAGTCCACCCACAGACCACAGAAGTCGACCAATGCCCCCTGTACCACTGCATTCCCACTCGCGAACACCGCAACCGTACGACACATAGTTCACAAAGGAAACATCCGCACCAGAACGACACGGGCGTAATTCGCGGATAGCCCAAAGTTAGCCTGTCAAAGGACAGGTTTCTCCCGCGATAAACAGACCGAAGGTCTGGGTATGTGACTGAAGGGAAACCAGTTAACCGGCAGATCCCGCATCGGCGTGTGCCGACAGCGTCCGGTCCTCGGTGTCCGGGCCGCGCCGGACCTTCACGACGTAGAGCCCGGCGATCACCAGGGCGGTCAGGGTCAGCAGGATCGCGGTGATCACGCCCCAGGACGTGCCCTCCGGCTGCTCGAGCCGGTCGACGAAGGCCTGCACGGCCTCCTCGGGATGATTGCCCCGGTACTTGGCCGCGTCCTCGGCCCACTCCAGCCGGACCCGGCTGATGCTGTCGCTGTAGGTGCCGATCCAGTCGTCGCTGAAGACCGCGACGGTTCCGTGGGTGCTCTCGCCGAGCTGGGTGGCCAGGTCACGTAGGCTCGAGTCGTGGCCGGGATTGCCGGGAACGACGACGACACTGAGCGGGATCCCCTCGGATCGCGCCGCAGCGACGATCGCCGCGAGTTCCTCTTGGTCCTTGCCCTTGGGAGCGGCGACGTGATTGTCGGCGAGATCGGATTCGACACTGCTCGGCACAATGTTCGGCGGCAGTTCCGCGGCCATCGGCGCAAAGGTGTAGAAGGTCATCTTCCATCCGGTCTGTCGAGCCTCGGTCGCCTGGCGTGCGACGGGCGTCCAACATGGCAGGGTGAGCGTCACTGCTGTCTGTCCCCGACTCGCTCGACAGGCACAGTACGCGACTCCACGGTCGAACACGGCGCCACGGCACCCACAACCGCCCCCGCGTATTTCATAGGACAAGCGTACTGTTAGGCTCGTACCGCGAGGAAACCGGCGCTCACGGCGCCGGATCCCCTCCGAAGACGCGAGCCGCCGGCACAGCCCCGCCGGCGGCACACCCTCACACATGAGTGGAGCTGACGTGACGAAGATTGATACCTTCGGCGCCAAGGGCACGCTCGAGGTCGGAAGCAACTCCTACGAGATCTTCCGTCTCTCGGCCGTCCCCGGCACCGAGAAGCTGCCCTACGCCCTGAAGGTGCTGGCGGAGAACCTGCTGCGCACCGAGGACGGCGCCAACATCACCGCCGACCACATCCGCGAGATCGCGAACTGGGACCCGTCGGCGCAGCCGAACGTGGAGATCCAGTTCACCCCCGCGCGCGTGATCATGCAGGACTTCACCGGCGTGCCCTGTGTGGTCGACCTCGCCACCATGCGTGAGGCCGTCACCGCCCTCGGCGGCGACCCGAGCAAGGTCAACCCGCTCTCCCCCGCCGACATGGTCATCGACCACTCGGTCATCCTGGACGTCTTCGGCCGCGCCGACGCGCTGGAGCGCAACGTCGAGCTCGAGTACGAGCGCAACGGCGAGCGCTACCAGTTCCTGCGCTGGGGCCAGGGCGCCTTCGACGACTTCAAGGTCGTCCCCCCGGGCATGGGCATCGTCCACCAGGTCAACATCGAGTACCTGGCCCCCACCGTCATGGTCCGCAACGGCCAGGCCTACCCCGACACCTGCGTCGGCACCGACTCGCACACCACCATGGTCAACGGCCTGGGCGTGCTGGGCTGGGGCGTTGGCGGCATCGAGGCCGAGGCCGCGATGCTGGGCCAGCCGGTCTCCATGCTGATCCCGCGCGTGGTCGGCTTCAAGCTGACCGGTGAGATCAAGCCGGGCGTCACCGCCACCGACGTGGTGCTCACCGTCACCGACATGCTGCGCAAGCACGGCGTGGTCGGCAAGTTCGTCGAGTTCTACGGCAAGGGTGTGGCCGAGGTTCCGCTGGCCAACCGCGCCACCCTGGGCAACATGAGCCCCGAGTTCGGTTCCACCGCCGCGATCTTCCCGATCGACGCCGAGACCGTGAACTACCTGCGCCTGACCGGCCGGTCCGACGAGCAGCTCGCGCTGGTCGAGGCCTACGCCAAGGAACAGGGCCTGTGGCACGACGCGGACCACGAGCCGGAGTACTCCGAGTACCTGGAGCTGGACCTGGGCACCGTGGTGCCGTCCATCGCCGGCCCGAAGCGCCCGCAGGACCGCATCCTGCTCAGCGAGTCCAAGACCGCGTTCCGCTCCGACATCCGCAACTACGTCGGCGAGGGCGAACTGACCGCGCTGGACGAGGCGGGCGAGGAGTCCTTCCCCGCGTCGGACCCGATCGCCGTGTCCGCCGCCGCGGCCGACGACACCTACACCCCGGCCCACTCGGCCGCCAACGGTGCCACCGGTCGTCCGTCCAAGCCGGTCGAGGTGCGCTCGGCCGAGCGCGGTGACTTCGTGCTCGACCACGGCGCCGTCGTGGTCGCGGGCATCACCTCCTGCACCAACACCTCCAACCCGTCGGTCATGCTGGGCGCGGCCCTGCTGGCGCGCAACGCGGTGGAGAAGGGCCTGTCCACCAAGCCGTGGGTCAAGACCAACATGGCGCCGGGCTCGCAGGTCGTCTCCGACTACTACGAGAAGGCCGGCCTGTGGCCGTACCTGGAGAAGCTGGGCTTCTACGTCGGTGGCTACGGCTGCACCACCTGCATCGGTAACACCGGCCCGCTGCCCGAGGAGATCTCGGCCGCGATCAACGACAACGACCTCTCGGTCACCGCCGTGCTGTCGGGTAACCGCAACTTCGAGGGCCGTATCTCCCCCGACGTGAAGATGAACTACCTGGCTTCCCCGCCGCTGGTCATCGCCTACGCGCTCGCGGGCACCATGGACTTCGACTTCGAGGCCGACGCCCTGGGCAAGGACACCGACGGCAACGACGTGTTCCTGAAGGACATCTGGCCGTCCCCGCAGGAGATCGACGACACCATCAAGTCGGCGATCAACCAGGAGATGTTCAAGAAGTCCTACGCCACCGTGTTCGACGGTGACGAGCGCTGGCAGGGTCTGGCCACCCCGGAGGGTGACACCTTCGCGTGGGACGAGAAGTCGACCTACGTGCGCAAGGCGCCGTACTTCGACGGCATGCAGATGGAGCCCTCGCCGGTCGCCGACATCACCGGTGCCCGCGTGCTGGCGCTGCTGGGCGACTCGGTCACCACCGACCACATCTCCCCGGCCGGTCCGATCAAGCCGGGCACCCCGGCCGCGCAGTACCTCGACTCGCACGG
This sequence comes from Nocardia sp. NPDC056064, assembly GCF_042266925.1. NCBI lineage: Bacteria > Bacillati > Actinomycetota > Actinomycetes > Mycobacteriales > Nocardiaceae > Nocardia > Nocardia sp. NPDC056064. The sequence goes on from NZ_JBHJWO010000001.1 coordinate 1,442,312, forward strand.
TGTGGCCCGCAAGGACTACAACTCGCTGGGCTCGCGGCGCGGTAACCACGAGGTCATGATCCGTGGCACCTTCGCCAACATCCGGCTGCGCAACCAGCTGCTCGACGACGTCTCGGGTGGTTACACCCGCGACTTCACCCAGGACGGTGGCCCGCAGGCGTTCATCTACGACGCCTCGCAGAACTACCAGGCCGCGGGCATCCCGCTGGTCGTGCTCGGTGGCAAGGAATACGGTTCGGGCTCCTCGCGTGACTGGGCCGCCAAGGGCACCAGCCTGCTGGGCGTGAAGGCCGTCATCACCGAGTCGTTCGAGCGCATCCACCGCTCCAACCTCATCGGCATGGGTGTCGTCCCGCTGCAGTTCCCGGCCGGTCAGTCGGCGGCCTCGCTGGGCCTCGACGGCACCGAGACCTTCGACATCGTGGGCATCACCCAGCTCAACGAGGGTGTCACCCCGAAGACGCTGAAGGTCACCGCCACCAAGGAAGACGGCTCGAAGGTGGAGTTCGACGCGGTCGTGCGCATCGACACCCCCGGTGAGGCCGACTACTACCGCAACGGCGGCATCCTGCAGTACGTGCTGCGCAACATGATCCGCGGCTGACACCGCGCATCCCGGTGGTGCAGTATCGAATGATGCTGCACCGCACGGGCATCCGTTCCGGGTGCCCTTCTTGCGAGAGCCCCCGTCTCGGTACATCCGGGGCGGGGGTCCGTGTATTTCCCGTTGGAGGACTCATGCCCAAGGTCAGCGACGACCACCTCGCCGCCCGCCGCAGCCAGATCCTCGACGGCGCACGGCGCTGCTTCGCCGAATACGGCTACGACGGCGCCACAGTGCGCCGTCTGGAGGAGGCCATCGGCCTCTCGCGCGGCGCCATCTTCCACCACTTCCGCGACAAGGACGCGCTGTTCTTCGCCCTGGCCAAGGACGACGCCGAACGCATGGCCGAGGTCGCGGCCAATCAGGGCATCGTGCAGGTCATGCGGGACATGCTCGCCCGCCCCGAGGAATTCAACTGGCTCGGCACGCGGCTCGAGATCGCCCGTCGCGTGCGCACCGACCCCGATTTCCGGGCGGGCTGGACCCAGCGCTCGGCCGAACTGACCGCCGCCACCCTGGCCCGCCTGGAACGCCGCAAGGCCGCGGGCGCGCTGCGCGACGACGTGCCCACCGATGTGCTGCTCGGCTACCTGGATCTGGTCCTGGACGGCCTGATCGCGCGCATCGCCTCCGGCCACACCGACGACAATCTCTCCGCCGTGCTGGACCTGGTCGAGGCCTCGGTCCGCCGCCGCGACTGAGAACCGCACCGCCGCAACCCTTCCGGTTAGGGTGAGGGGTGTCGGTCAGCCGCGAATTCGTCCTCGATCTCACCCGTCGAGCCGCCCGTGATCTGGGCATGCGCACCTACTGGACCTCCTGGATTCTGCTGCTGGCCCTGGTGCAGGCGTGCCGCCGTGACGCGCTGAGCCTGCCCGCCGCGGACCGCCACGACGCGCGCCGCGGCGCACTGGCCGAGGAACTCGGCGAACTCCGTGCCATGGTGTGGCGCGCGGGGATCGATCCCGATCGGGCCGCCGAGACGGCCGCGGCGACCTGGCGGGCCGACCACTCCACCCCGTGCCACGAGGACGAACCGCGCCTGCGCCCGCACACGCAGGCCACCCTGGTCCTGGGCCGGATGCACGAGCGCGCCGCGGGCGATCCCCGCGCCACGGCCGGCGACGGCGCGCCCGATCCCCGTGCCGTCCACCTGTTCCTGGGCCTGCTCGACCATCCCGACGGCACCGTCGGCACGTTCCTGCGCGAGCTCGGCACCGATGTCGTCGCCGCCAGGGAGGCGGCGGCGGTGCCGGGTGACGAGTGGGCGCTGGGCGAGGTGGTCGACGAGCGCTACGAGGTCACCGCGATCATCACCGCGGGCGGCATGGGCGTGGTCTACCGGGTCCACCACCGCGATTGGGGCGTCGATCTCGCGGTGAAGGCACCGCGCGCGGAGCATTTCGCCGACCCGTCGGTGCTGCCGATGTTCGAGGCCGAGGCGCGCGCCTGGCTCGAACTCGGCGAGCACCCGAATGTCGTGGCCTGCCGCTATGTTTCGCGCTATCGCGGGTTGCCGCGGGTGCTGGCCGAGTGGGTGCCCGGCGGCAGTCTCGCCGACGCGATCGAGGACCGCGCGCTCTACGCGCAGGGCAGCGCGACCGCGCTCGCCCGGATTCTCGACATCGCGATCCAGAGCGCGTGGGGGCTCGATCACGTGCACCGGTGCGGTCTCGTGCACCAGGACGTCAAGCCGGGCAATATCCTGCTCGCGCCCGAGCCCGACGGCCGCACGCTCGCCAAGATCACCGATATCGGCCTGGCCAGGGCGTGGACGGTGGGCGCGCCCCGGCAGGTCGAGGCCCTGCGCCGGGCGGTGGATCTGGCCGGGACGGTAGCCGCCGGATACGCCGGGTACACCCCCGCCTTCTGCTCGCCCGAGCAGCACGCCTGGTCCACCGGTACCCGGCAGCTGCTCGACCGGGCCACCGATGTGTGGTCGTGGGCCGCGACGGTCCTGGCGATGTTCCACGGGCACCGCCCCTCGATGCTCGGGACCGAGGCGCCGCGCCTGCTGGACCAGCTCGTCGACGGCACCGGCCCGGCACCGCGTCCCGCACCGGATGTCCCCCCGCTGCCGCCGGAGATCGCCGAGGTGCTCGCACAGTGCCTGCGGCCCTACGCCTATCGGCCGCACGACATGAACGCCGTCGCCGACCGGCTGATCGCCGCCCACCGCAAGCTCTTCGGTGCGGACTATCCGCGCGGGCGCCCGGCCGCGCCCGCACGGCGTCCGGTCGAGGCCGTGGTCAACGAGGCGCTGTCGTGGCTGGAGCTCGGTGAGCTCGGTACCGCCCGCGCGCTGCTGAGGGCCGCGGTCGAGCAGGACCCCACCCACCCCTACGCGGTCTACCATCGCCTCCGGCTGGACTGGAGGACCGGCGCGATCACCGACCTCGAGATGCGGGCGGGTGTGCTGGACGCGCAGCGCTCGGACCCGCTCGACCCGGTGTACGAGCTGTTCCTCGGCGCGGTCGCGCTGGAACGGTGTGACGGCGGCGGGTCGCGCAGGCACCTCGACCTGCTCCCCTGGCAGCTGCCCCACGATCCGATGGCCCAGCGCCTGCTGACCACGGCCCATCACCGCCAGGTCCACGGCACGGCGTCCACCGAACGGCTCGGCGCACCCATCGGGCGCCTCGACGCCGACGGAGGGGTCCACCTTCTCGCGGACGCACCCGCGACACCACCGCGTTCGGCCGGAACCGATCCGGTATCGCCGATCGTCGCGACCGGTGCCGACGGCGCGCTGGCCGTGGTCGGCACGGCTACGGGCGCGGTGTTCCTCGCGGAGGTGTCCACCGGCCGGGTTCTGCGCACCCTGGTCACCGGGGGCCCGCCGGTGACCCACGCCGTCCTGGCCGACCGGGACACGAAGGTCGTCGTCGCGACACAGGACGGCACGGTGCGAACCTTTTACGTCTCCCGGCGCGTCGAGGCACCCCTGCTGCTGCCACCGCCGGGGTGGCGGCACCGGCAACGCGCCGTGCGCGCCGCCGTCGACCTGACCCGGCAGCTCTTCGCCGCCGGGAAACTGCCCGAGGCACGCGCCTGCCTGCGCGCGGCCGACCAGCTGCCGACCGCGCAGCGCCACCCCGCGCTGATCCGGTTGCGGCGCGAGGTCCTCGGCCACCGGCGCGGCGAATTCCGGACGCTGTGGCCCCGGCCGCTGGGCATCCGGTCGTGCGAACGGATCCACCTCGCCGCCGACGGCACCCGGGTCGCGGTGCTCGCTCCCCGGGACTTCGACGGGGTCACCACCCCGGGCTGGTGGTGGATCGACACCATCACCCGGGAGACGACCCCGTCCGACGGGCCGCCTGCCGTCCCGGCGACTCTGCTGCCCGACGGGTCCCGGCTCGAGGTCGACCCGAACGGTCAGCTGATCAGGACGACAGTGGACGGGCGATCACACCCGGCCGGCGTGGAAGGCGTGGACCGGGTGCAGGTCAGCGCGGACGGGCGCACCGCCTTGCTCACCGGACGCGACGGCTCCCAGCGCGTCTGGTATCCGGACCAGGAGCGGACCGGTGCGGCCCTGCCACCCGGTCCGGTCGCCGCGGCCGCGCTCGCGGCGGATGGCACCTTCGCGCTCGTGTACCGCAGCGGACTGACACTGTTCGACCTGTCCACCGGCGAACTGTCCGACGACACCTACCGTTCCCTCACCGGCCTGGCCGAGATCCAGCTGTCCGCCGACGGCCGCACCGCGATCACCCGGGAACCCACCGCGGTCACCGTCTGGGAGCTGCTCTGGGACTGATCCGCCGCCGGCGCGATCAGGTTTCCCACTCCCGCAGGAGTTCTCGTGCGATGCGGTCCAGGGCCGCGCGGTCGGCGGGGGCCAGGACCGACAGCATGGCCGTCTCGTTCTCGGTGTGCGCCACCACGACGGTGTCGACCAGGTCCCGGCCCGCCTCGGTGAGTGCCACGCGCACGGCCCGGCGATCGACCCGGTCGGCGATCCGGCGCACCAGCCCGGCGGTCTCGAGCCGGTCGATCCGGCCGGTCATCCCGGCGCGCGAGAGCATCAGCGTGTCGGCGAGCACCGAGGGGTTGAGCTCGAACGGCGCGCCCGAACGGCGCAGTGCCGCGAGCACATCGAACTCGCCGCGCTGCAGGCCGTGGTCGGCGAACACGGCTTCGATGCGCGCGGTCGCCACCGTGAGCAACCGGCCCAGCCTGCCGAACACCGCCATCGCGTCCAGGTCGAGTTCGGGCCGCTCGCGCCGCCACTGCGCGACGATCGCGTCCACCACATCCGGGTTCGGTTCATCCATGGACAAGATTCTATTCGACGGGATATAGTTCGGTAGCGAATTATCAACCGACGAACGGAATGGTCATGACGAACACCCGCGAGATCGCCCTCTGCCTGCCCGAGGACGCCGAGACCCTCGGCACCGAGTCCGTCCGGATGCGCCTGCTCACCGACGCCAACGCCAGCGACGGCGCCGTGAGCACCCTGGAGGTCACCATGACCCAGGGCGCCGACGGCGCCGCACCGCACTTCCACACCCGCTCCGACGAGCTGTTCTACGTCGCCGACGGGGAACTGCAGGTCATGGCGGGCGACCAGATCCTCACCGTCGGGGCGGGCGGTTCGCTGGTCGTTCCCCGGCACATGCCGCACGCCTTCGGCGCCACCCCCGACAGCGGCGCGCGCATCCTCATCGCGCTGATGCCGGGCGTGCAGCGCTTCGAGTACTTCCGCCTGCTCGACCGGCTGCTGCGCGGCGAGGCGGGTCACGACGAATTCGTCGCCGCCCAGGAGGAATTCGACAACCACTTCGTCGACGCGCCCGCCTGGTGGGCCGAGCGCAACGCCCAGCGCCGCTGATCATGCGACCACCGGCCACGATGTGTCCGAGATTGCACCGGAATCGGGAACATCGGCGGCGAAGCCGTCGGTTGTACACCGTATGACGTTCTCCGTACCGGTCCTCGTCCGCGGCTACGAGCTCGACACCCAGGGCCACCTCAACCACGCCGTCTACCACCAGTACGGCGAACACGCCCGCTGGGAGCTGCTGCGCGCGGCGGGCATCCCCCAGGACAAATTCCTGGCCAGCGGCATCGGCGCGGTGGTCCTCGAATCGACCATCAAGTACAAGCGTGAGCTGCGTGGTGGCGACGAGGTCACCGTGAGCTGCGCGGCCGAGTGGCGCGAGGGCGAGAAGGTCTTCCGCTTCCACCACCGCATCGTCAAGCTCGACGGCACCGTCGCCGCCGAGATCACCGTGGTGGCAGGCGCGATGGATCTCACCACCCGCAAGCTGGTCCCGAATCCGGGACAGCACTTCCGCGACCTCGCCGAGCACCCCGAGCTGCTCGGGCTCTGAACTGCGCCGACGGCGCGACGGGAATCGCTCCCGGGCAATTGCCCGGCGACTCCCGTCGCGCCGTCGCCGTTTTCGTTAGCTGGTCAATTGCCGGATCGACAGGCGGGCGACCGCCCCGGTTGTCCGAAATTCTCTCCCCGCAAGGGGATCACGCGCCGCTCGGCGGTTTGCCCGGCGCCCCGCAAATCTGGCGAACCGGCTCGGTGGCGGTCACGTTCGCGCTATGATCCGAAGCACCTTCGGGGGTTCTGGCAAATTGTGAGCAGACGACAAGATCGGAGTGACCATCCATGACCGACGCCGTCCACCCGCCCGCTGCCGCGTCGCCCCGGGACCGGGGCCCCGCCCTGCGCGGAGTGCTGGTGGCCGAGTCCGAGCGCGACATCTCCGTCCGGGTCGAGGGAGGTACCTGGACCTTCGATCGCCGGGATGTCCTGCGGCTCATCGAGGATCGCGCCGAGGCGGGCGCCCGGGAGGTGCGCGTCGACATCCGGCCCGGCGCCACCGCCGACTTCACCCGCCGGATGCGCGTGGAACTCGTCGAGCGGCCGATCACCCTGGCCACCGACCCGTCCGAGGCCCTCGGTGACGAGCTGCTGACCCAGGCCACCCGCCGCTGGGCGGGCAAGCTCCGGATCGCCGAACGGGGCGGTACCGCGGGAGCCACGTTCACCTTCCGGGACGGCATCAACTGCGACAGTCTCGACTGAAGCGGCGCGGGCCATGGAACGCGCGACCGATGCCGTGCTCATCGTCTCCGAAACCGACGACCTGCATGCCGACGCGCTCGCGGCCACCCTGCGCGACCAGCACCGGCTCGATCCCCTGCGCCTGGATCTGCGCGACTTCCCCACCGAGACTGGCAGTTTCCGGCTCGACAAGGCGGGCACCAACCGCGCGATGTCGCACGTGCACGGTCTCGACGACGTGCGCGCGGTGTGGTGGCGCAGGCCGCATCCGTGCCGGGTGCCGCGCGGCGTGCGCGCGGCCGACGACGAGTTCCGCCAGGCCGAATGCGACGGATTCCTGCAGGGCATGCTGTGGTCCATCCCGGCCTACTGGGTCAACGATCCGGCGGCCGAACGCACGGCGGCCCGCAAGATCGTGCAGCTCGAGACCGCCCAGCGCGCCGGATTCACCATCCCGGAGACGCTGATCACCAACGACCCCGACGAGGCCCGCAGTTTCGTCGAATCCCGGTGCGGCCCCGTGGTGTACAAGCGCACCGGGACCGGGCGCGGGGAGTTCTCCGAGACCAGGATCATCACCCGCCCCGAACTGAAACGGCTCACCTCGATCCGGTCGACACCGACCACCTTCCAGGATTACGTGGAGGCCGAGGCGGATCTGCGCGTGGTGTGGGTCGACGGTGTCGAGTGGGCGGTACGCATCGACTCGCAGGCGGGTGTCGGCCGGGTCGACTCCCGGCTCGACACCTCGGTCGCCTTCGCGCACGAGCGTCTGCCCGCCGCGATCAGCAAGTCCCTCGCGACGCTGATGGGCGCGCTCGGGCTGAGCTTCGGCGTGGTCGATCTGCGCCTGGGCACCGACGGCGAGTACTACTTCCTCGAGGTCAACCCGCAGGGACAATTCGCCTACCTGGAGATCAAGACCGGGCTGCCCCTGTTCGCCAGCCTCGCGAACCTGCTGGTCCGCGGCGACGGGGCCGTGCCCGGGTGGTGACGGCGGCTCAGTCGGCCGGATTCTTGCGGCGATTGGCGCCGCCGCGCCCGCGCAGTTCGACGTGTGACTCGACCAGCACATTGTGAATGAAGCCGTACGAGCGCCCGGTGGCCCTGGCCAGGGAACGGATGCTCGCTCCCGCCTCGTACTGCTTCTTCAGCTGGGACTGCAACCGGTCACGGGACTTGCCCGTCACCCGGGTGCCCTTTCCCAGCGCGGCCTTGCCGATGGTCTTTCCCTTGGCCGACCTTGCGGCCTGTCTCGCACTGTCGCTCATGGCTTCCTCCGAGTCGCCGAGCAGCTCATTCCAGGCTAGACACTCCGCTCTCGGTGATCAACGAAAACAGTGATGAAACTCACCCGACGCCCGCGAGTTCCGTCGCGACACAGCGTTTCACGCAAGAAACGCCGCCCGCTGCGGGCCCTGACGGATCAGGCCAGGTCGATCAGCTCCGCGTACTCGTTGGACCAGTGGTCCTCGGTGCCGTCGGGCAGCAGGATCACGCGCTCGGGGTTGAGGGCCTCGGCGGCGCCCGGGTCGTGGGTCACCAGCACGACCGCGCCCGCGTAGGTGCGCAGCGCCTCGAGCACCTGCTCGCGCGAGATCGGGTCGAGGTTGTTGGTGGGCTCGTCGAGCAGCAGCACATTGGCCGCCGAGGAGACCAGACCGGCCAGCGCCAGACGGGTCTTCTCACCACCGGACAGGGTGCCCGCGGGCTGCTCGAGCTGCGGGCCGGAGAACATGAACGCGCCCAGCAGACTGCGCAGCTCCTGCTCGCCGGCATCCGGGGAGGCGTGGCGGATGTTCTCCCACACCGTGGCGGCGTCGTCGAGGGTGTCGTGCTCCTGGGCGAAATAGCCGACCTTGAGGCCGCGGCCCTGCTCGACGCCGCCCGAGGTGGGTGTCTCGACACCCGCGAGCAGCTTGAGCATGGTGGTCTTACCCGCGCCGTTGAGGCCGAGCACCACCACGCGGCTGCCCTTGTCGACGGCGAAGTTCACGCCGGTGAAGATCTCGAGCGACCCGTAGAGCTTGGTCAGGTTCTTGACCATGAGCGGGGTCTTGCTGCACGGCGCGGGCTCGGGGAAACGGATGCGGGCCACCTTGTCGGCCACGCGCACATCGTCGAGCTCCGACATCAGCCGTTCGGCGCGACGCACCATCTGATGGGCCGCAGCGGCTTTGGTGGCCTTGGCCCCGAGCTTGGCGGCCTGCTGACGCAGCGCGCTCGCTTTCTTCTCGGCGTTGGCGCGCTCGCGCACCCGGCGCTGCTCGTCGGTGGCGCGGGCGTCGAGGTATTTCTTCCAGCCCATGTTGTAGACGTCGGGCTCACCGCGCACGGCGTCGAGGAACCACACCTTGTTGACCACGGCCTCGAGCAGTTCCACATCGTGGCTGATCACGATCAGGCCGCCGTCGTGGTTCTGCAGGAAGCCGCGCAGCCAGGTGATGGAGTCGGCATCGAGGTGGTTGGTGGGCTCGTCGAGCAGCAGGATGCGATCGGAGCGGCCACCGCTGCCGTCGGAGGCGGAGAACAGGATGCGCGCGAGCTCGATGCGGCGGCGCTGACCACCGGAGAGAGTGCGCAGCTGCTGGCCGAGCACGCGGTCGGGCAGGCCGAGGCTGTGGCAGATGCGGGCGGCCTCGCTCTCGGCGACGTAGCCGCCGAGGGAGGAGAACTGGTCCTCGAGGCGGCCGTACTTGCGGATCGCCTTCTCGCGTTCCTTCTCGTCGGCCACCTCGGCCATGAGCGCCTGCTGCTTCTCCATGTCGCGGATCAGCGTGTCCAGGCCGCGCGCGGACAGCACCCGGTCGCGGGCGATCACATCGAGATCGCCCTCTTTGGGGTCCTGCGGCAGGTAGCCGATGTCGGTGGAGCGGGTGATCTTGCCCGCGTAGGGCTCGCCCTCACCGGCCAGGATGCGCAGCGTGGTGGTCTTGCCCGCGCCGTTGCGGCCGACCAGTCCGATCCGGTCGCCGGACTGCACCCGCAGCGCCGGCCCTGGGGCCGAGAGCAGGGTGCGGACTCCGGCCCGGACCTCCAGGTCGGTCGCCGTGATCACAGAGCTTCTCCTCGTGTCGGAACAGGATGGTCGCCGCGCAGGCCCATGGTGCACCGCCGGCCGCGGCAAGAACCACCTATTTTACCGCCGCGGCGCGACAGGACCGAACCCGGCGCCGCCGGGTGTGAGCGTGGTTACTCTCGTGCCATGACTACCGATCTTCTCGGCCGCACTGCCCTCGTCACCGGCGCCAGCCGCGGCATCGGCCTGGCCACCGCCGCCGAACTGCTGCGCCGCGGCGCGAACGTGCTGATCACCGCCCGCAAACCCGAGCCGCTCGAGGACGCGGCCGTCGAGCTGCGCGCGCTCGGTCACAAGGGCCAGGTGAGCACGCTGGCGGGCAACGCGGGTGACGCGGACGCGCGCGCCGAGGCGGTGGCCCGCGCCGTCGCCGAGTTCGGCTCGCTCGACATCCTGGTCAACAACACCGGCATCAACCCGGTCTACGGCTCGCTCATGGACGCCGACCTGGGCGCGGTCAGCAAGATCTTCGACGTGAACGTCGTCGCGGCGCTGGGCTATGTGCAGCAGGCCTATCGCGCGTGGATGGCCGAGCACGGCGGCGCGGTGGTGAACGTGGCCAGCGTGGCGGGCATCCGGTCCTCGGGCGTGATCTCGGCCTACGGCGCGTCCAAGTCGGCGCTGATCCGGCTCACCGAGGAGCTGGCCTGGCAGCTGGGCCCGAACATCCGCGTCAACGCGGTGGCGCCGGGCGTGGTCAAGACCAAGTTCGCCGACGCGCTGTTCTCCGCCGACGAGGAGCGCGCCGCGAGCGCCTACCCGCTCAAGCGCCTGGGCGCGCCCGAGGACGTGGCCCGGCTGATCGCCTTCCTGGTCTCCGACGAGGCGGCCTGGATCACCGGCGACTGTGTGCGCGTCGACGGCGGCCTGCTCGCCACCGGCGGCATCTGACCCCACGATCGACGAGGGGCGGCACCGACTCCACAGTCGCTGCCGCCCCTCGCCTTCCGGTGACCGGTCAGTCCGCGGTCTCCCGGGAACCGGCGGCGGGAGTGAGTTCGGCCTCGGCCCTGGCGGCTTCGGCGCGCGCCTCCTCGGCACGGGCCAGCGGATCGACCACGACGATCTCCTCGGCCCTGCCCGTCACCCCGAGCGGGTCACGGACCGGGATGTCCTGGCGCAACGCCCGGCCGCCCTCGTCCAGGCCGACGCGGTCGTGCAGGCGGCGCAGGAATTCCGGCGCGTACCAGTTGGCGTCGCCGAGCAGCTTCATCGCGGCGGGCAGCAGGAAGCCACGCACCAGGGTGGCGTCGACGATGACCGCGAGCGGCAGGCCGATGCCGAAGGCCTTCATGAAGGTGATGTCGGAGGCCAGGAAGCCGAGGAACACCAGCGAGATCAGGATGGCGGCGGCGGTGACGATGCGGCCGATCCGTTCCAGCCCCAGCGCCACCGCGGTCTCGTTCTTGCCGGTGCGGTCGTATTCCTCGCGGATGCGCGAGAGCAGGAACACCTGGTAGTCCATCGCCAGACCGAAGGCCGCCGCGAACAGCATCACCGGCACCGTGGCCGACAGGTCACCGGTGACGGTGAAGCCCAGCAGCCCCGACAGGTGCCCGTCCTGGAAGATCCAGACCAGCGCGCCGAAGGTCGCGGTGAGGCTCAGCGCGCTCAGGATCACCGCCAGCACGGGCAGCACCACGCTGCCGGTGAGCAGGAACAGCACGATCAGCATCAGCACGATCACGAAGCCCAGCGCCCACGGCAGCGCGTCCTCGATGGCGGCGATGGAGTCGACATTGGCCGCGGCCACGCCGCCGACCAGCAGCTCGCTCGGCACCGGCACCGCACGCACCTGCTCGACCAGCGCGGCCAGGGCGTGCGAATCGGTGGTGGCGGGCACGATCGACAGGTACGCGGCGCGCTCGGCGCGGAAGCGGGCGTTGGCCGCGGTCGGCTCGGCCAGCAGGCCGCCCTGGGCGTAGCTGCCGGTGGCGGTGTCGACGCGGCGCACGTCGTCGAGGTCGGAGAGTTCGCGCGCGATCGCGTCCAGGCCGTCGGCGCTGTAGGCGCTCTCGGGCAGCACCGCGACCAGGGTGTTCTGGTCGCTCTCGCTGAAATCGCGGTGGATGATCTCGGTGACCTGCCGGGAGTTCATCGACTCCGGCAGCGTCCGCTCGTCCGGGAAGCCGAGTTTCACCCCGAGGAACGGGGCGCCCAGCAGCAGCAGGAACGCGGCCACGGCCAGGCCGATCGGCAGCGGCCTGCGCATCACGGCGGTGGCCAGCTTGTGCCAGGCGCCCTCACCGGGTGCCGGGCGCGGGGCCCGCAGGAACCACCAGCCGAGCTGGCCCTTGTCGACGCGGCTGCCCAGCAGCAGCAGGGTGGCGGGCAGCACGGTCAGCGCCACCAGCGCGGCCAGCGCGGCGACGGCGATGCCGGCGTAACCCATCGACCGGATCGCCAGCAGCGGGAAGAACAGCAGCCCGGCCAGGGCGACCGCGACGGTGAGCGCGGAGAAGGCGACGGTGCGGCCCGCGGTGCGCATGGTCGTGGCCACCGCACCGGCCGGACCGCGACCGGCGGCCAGCTCGTCGCGGAACCGGTTGACGATCAGCAGGCTGTAGTCGATGGCCAGACCGAGCCCGAGCAGGGTCGCCACATTGGTGGCGGTGACCGAGAGCGGGATGAACAGCGTCAGCAACCACAGCGTGCCCATGGTCAGCACCACGGTGACGACGGCGACCAGCAGCGGCAGACTCGCGGCGACCAGTCCGCCGAACACGAACAGCAGCGCGATCATGGTGAGCGGGAAGGCGATCGCCTCGCCGCGGGCGATATCGGTCTTGCTCTGCAGCACGGTCTCGTGCATGAGCATGGCGAAGCCGCCGACCCGCACCTGCAGCGGACCGTCCAGCCTGCTGAGATCATTGGTGATGCCGGTGACGGTGTCGTCGATCTCGCGTTCGGTGCCGAGCACGCTGGCGACGATCAGGCCCTGTTTGCCGTCGACACTGCGCAGCGCGGGCTGGTGGGTGGTCCAGTAGGACACCACATCGATGACCCCGCCGCGCTCGTGCAGGTTGGCGACCAATGCCGTTGCCGCGGAGACGGTTTCGGGATCGTCGACGGAGGATTCGGTCTGCACCAGCAGCACCAGGTTCGGCGAGCCCTGCCCGAATTCCTCGCGCAGGACGGTGAGCGCCCGGCTGGATTCGCTGCCGGGGTCGGTGTAGCCGCCGCCGTCCACCCGGTCGAACAGGGTGGCGCTGAGTGCGCCGAGCACCAGCGCGAGCACCGCGAATACGCCGAGCACCCAGCGGCTGCGCCGCTCGGTGAATTCGAACACCGGATCGTCTCCCTCACTCGTCACCCGCTGTCGCGGCACGCACCCGCCCGCATCCGATCCCGTTGCCGGGGCGGCGTGTTCGCTCGAGGATGGTAGCAACTCCCGGGCGTTCCCGCGGCCGCTCAGGACAGCCGCCCGACCCTCTCCTGGGCTACCGCCCAGTTAGCCCGAGGACCGAGGTGACGACGGTGCGGCGCAGGCGCGGCGGCACCGCCGCGAACACGCCCCGCATGGCGGCCGTGAGACCCGGCAGATCGGTGCCCGACAGGTAGGCGTGCTGCCGGTCGGCGGGCAGGCCGAAGAACACCTCGAAGAACACCGGGACCTCGGCCGGGGGCAGCGCGAGCAGGGCCCGCAGACCGGCCCGGCGCAGGGCGAGCACCGCGCGGGCCTCGGCCGTCCACAGCGGGTGCCCTGCGGCGACGGTGTCGGCGCCGGACAGCGCGGCGGCGACGCTGTACCCGGTGGCGGGATGGGTGAGGGCGCCCGCCGCACCGAAGCGACCGCCGCCGGGCCTGCCGCCCTGCACGGGGAAACGCACCCGCTCCACGGGTTCGGTTCCGGTGCGGACGATTCCCCGGGCGCGCAACCGGTGTTCGAGCCGGACGCGCAGGACCTCCGGGGTGAGGGCCGGGCGGCCTGCCAGGCAGGTCTCCTCGAGCAGCATCGTGTCCGGGCCGAGCGGCACGGCGTAGAGGAACGACGGGGGCTCGTCCGGCCCGGTGCCGTTGTCGCGGCGCCAGTCCATGAACAGCACCGGCTGGCCGGGATCGAGCACGGCCCGGTCCACGACCACGCCGTAGGCGGTCTGCTCGGCCCGGCCGGGCGCGCGGGCCAGACCGCGCGCGTCGACCACCCGCCCCCGCAAGCGCAGGCCGGACGCGGTGGTGACGGTCTCCTCCCCCACCTCGACGGCGGGCTCGGCGAGCACGTGTGCGCCGTCCAGCGTCAGCGAGCGCTGCAAGGCCGGGGTGTCGAGCACCTGGTACCGGCGCTGGATCCGGTGCTCGCGCACTGCCCAGGCGGTCGGCGCGTCGACCGTCGCCGCGATCACACCGGAGTCGAGCCAGCCGGGGAGTTCGTCGGCCCAGGCGGCGTAGGTGGGTGTCCAGACCCGGTCCGGATGCGGATCGATCACCGTCACCGACCGGCCCGCGGCCAGCGCGCGGTGGGCGACGGCCCGGCCCGCGGGGCCGAGTCCGCAGACGATCAGGTCGGCGTGCACCCGACGATTGGATCAGACGACACGAATTCCAGCACCGTCGGATCACGGCCGGGCACCATTTCGGTGCCGTGTGCTCGACCGTTGCCGGTAACTCGGTAATGATGGGGTGCATGAGATCGATCTGGAAGGGCTCGATCGCATTCGGGCTGGTCAATGTCCCGGTCAAGGTCTACACCGCGACCGAGGACCATGACATCCGGTTCCATCAGGTCCACGCCAAGGACGGCGGACGGATCAAATACGACCGTGTCTGCCAGGTGTGCGGCAAATCCGTGCAGTACGCCGATATCGACAAGGCCTATGTCGCGCCCGACGGCGAACAGGTCGTGCTCACCGACGCCGATTTCGCGACACTGCCCGCCGCCGAGAAACACGAGATCCCGGTCCTGGAATTCGTGCCCTCCGACCAGATCGACCCGGTCCTGTTCGACAAGAGCTACTACCTCGAGCCGGATTCCACGACACCGAAGGCCTATCAACTGCTGGCGGCGACGCTGGAACGCATCGACAAGACCGCGCTGGTGCATTTCACCCTGCGCCAGAAGACCCGGCTCGCGGCGCTGCGCGTGCGCGACGGCATCCTCGTCCTGCAGACGCTGCTGTGGCCCGACGAGGTGCGCGCGGTCGATTTCCCGGCTCTCGACGAGGCGCCCGCGCCCCGCCCGCAGGAATTGAAGATGGCCGAGACTCTGGTCGAATCCATGTCGGGGGATTTCGATCCCGGCGAATACACCGACGAATACCAGATCGAGTTGCAGAAACTCCTCGACGACGCCATTGCCAGCGGTTCGGGCAAGGTCGACACTTCCGCCGCCACCGAATCGGCCGAACAACCCGACGCCGAGGTCGTCGATCTGGTCGCGGCCCTGCAGCGCAGTCTGGAGGCGGGGGGGCGCCGGGACAGCGAATCGGCGGCCCCGAAGAAATCCCCCGCGAAGAAGACCGCGAAAAAGGCCGCCGCCAAGAAGAGCACGGCCGCGAAAGCCACGCCGCGCAAGTCGACGGCGACCCGCAAGGGCGCCTAGGTAGGGCACACTGGCGCTCATGGACACCGCGATCGCTGTCGTTGCGATGGGATTGGGACATCTGCGTCAAGTCCTCGATCTGGGCCACCAGGTCTTCGACACCACCACCAAGCCGTACACGTCGTGGTCGCTGACGGCCGTCGCCGAGCATCTGGACAGCCCCGACAACGCCTGCTGGGTCGCGCTGGACTCCGATCGGGTGGTCGGTTTCGTGCTCGGCTCGATGGAATTCGAGCACCGCAACGACTGGGGCTATCTGGAGTGGATCGCGGTCGCGCCGGACATGCAGGGTCACGGCATCGCCCGCAGGCTGGTGGACGTGTGCTCGACGGCGTTGTTCGCGCGCGGCGCCAAGCACATCGTCACCGATGTCGAGGACCGCAACAGCGCCTCGGCCGCCCTGATGACCAGCAGCGGTTTCGTGCCCGCCGCGACCGTCACGCTGCTGGTGCGCCCCAACCCGCGCAACGCGGGCGAGGACGCCGACCCCACCGTGCCGCCCATGCCCGCCACCACCCGGCGCGATCTGGCCCGGCGCGGTCGGCTGGCCGTGGAGCATCCCCGCCGCTGACCGCAAACTAGACGCCCGTCCAGCTTTTGGTGAGTGTTTCGTTCGTCCCGAATCAAACCCTGGCCGCGGGGAGCCCGGCCGGTTTCGATAGCCGGGTTCACCTTCGGCGAGTTTTCGGGAGTACAAGTGAAATTCCGGCGGGCACTGGCGATCCCGGTCCTGGTAGCGACCGCGGCCCTCACCCTCACCGCGTGCGGCTCCGACGACGCCGAATCGGGCACGGTGGTCCGCATCGGCACCACCGACCGGGACAAGGCCTGGGACGTGTTCGAGCAGAAGGCCGCCGAACAGGGCATCACACTGAAGATCACCAACTTCTCCGACTACCAGCAGCCCAACGCGGCACTGGCGCAGAAGCAGATCGACGTCAACCTGTTCCAGCATCTGCAGTTCCTCGGCCAGTACAACGTGGCCAGTTCCGACACCCTCACCCCGATCGGTTCGACCTACATCGTGCCGCTGGGCCTGTACTCCAAGAAGCACAAGGCCCTGGCCGACATCCCCGCCGGCGGTGAGATCGCGATCCCCAACGATCCGACCAACCAGGCCCGCGCGCTGTTCGTACTGCAGGCGGCCGGGTTGCTGAAGCTCACCGGCACCTCGGCCCAGCCGACCCCGGCCGATATCGACAAGGGCGCCTCCAAGGTGCGGGTGACCCCGGTCGACGCCGCCCAGACCGCGCTGTCGCTGGCCTCGGTCGACGGATCGATCATCAACAACACCTTCCTCGAGCGCTCCGGTATCGACCCGCATTCGGCGCTCTACCAGGACGATCCGAAGAGCCCGGGCGCCGAGCCCTACATCAATGTGATCGTCACCCGCGCCGAGGACAAGACCAACCCGACGTATCTCAAGCTCGTCGAGATCTGGAAGGACCCGGCCGTGGCCGCCGCGCACGCCGAGGTCACCGGGAACACCGCGGTCGACGTGACCCGTCCGCCTGCGGAGCTGGAATCGATTCTCGACCGGGTGCAGCAGGGCATCCGCGCGAACAAGTGAGCGCGGCCGCCGTCGAGTTCCGCGCCGTCACCAAGGTCTTCGGCACGGGCGCCCAGCGGCACACCGCGCTCGACGGTATCGACCTGCGGATCGAACCGGGCGAGATCTTCGGGGTGATCGGCTATTCCGGGGCGGGCAAATCCACCCTGGTGCGCCTGATCAACGCGCTGGAGAAGCCGACCTCGGGCACCATCACCCTCTCCGGCACCCCCATCACCGGGGTGCCGGAGTCGGCGGTGCGCAGGCTGCGCCGCGACATCGGCATGGTGTTCCAGCAGTTCAACCTGTTCCGCTCGCGCACTGCCGCGGGCAATATCGAGTACCCGCTGAAGGTCGCGGGCTGGAAGCGGGCCGAGCGCAAGGCCCGCGTGGCCGAACTGCTCGAGTTCGTGGGACTCACCGACAAGGCGCGCGCCTATCCCGATCAGCTCTCCGGCGGGCAGAAGCAGCGGGTCGGGATCGCCCGCGCGCTGGCGACCTCGCCCTCGCTGCTGCTCGCCGACGAGGCCACCTCGGCGCTGGACCCGGAGACCACCGGCGAGGTGCTGCGGCTGCTGCGCAAGATCAACACCGAACTCGGGGTGACCATCGTGGTGATCACCCACGAGATGGATGTGCTGCGCGCGGTCGCCGACCGGGTGGCGGTGCTCGCCGAGGGCCGCATCGTCGAACTGGCGTCCACCTTCGACGTGTTCGCGGCCCCGCAGGCCGCGCCGACCCGCTCGTTCGTGGCCACGGTCCTGCACAACCGGCCCGACGCGGCCGAGCTGGACCGGCTGCGCGCCCTGCACGGCGGCCGCCTGGTCACCGTCGATGTCGACGACCATTCCGGTGTCGGCGCGGCGCTGGCCACCGCGAGCTCGGCCGGGGTGCGGTTCGAGATCGTCTACGGCGGCGTGAGCACCCTGCAGGACAGGACCTTCGGCAGCATCACCCTGTCGCTGCACGGGCCGGACGACGCGGTGGACCGCGTCGTGGCCGACCTCGAGCGGAAGGCGGGCTGATGGACACCGACTGGACCAAACTGCGGCCGATCCTGTTCGAATCGATCGGCACCACCATCTATCTGGTCGGGGTGACCTTCGTGGTCGCGGGCGTGATCGGCCTGGTGCTGGGCACCGCGCTCTACACCACCCGCAAGGGCGGGTTGCTCGCCAACACGCCGATCCATCTGGTGCTCAATGTGCTGGTGAACGTGGTGCGCCCGATCCCGTTCATCATCCTGCTCGCCGCGCTGGGCCCGGTGACGCTCGAGGTGGTCGGCACGACCATCGGCGCGGAGGCGGCGCTGTTCGTGATGATCGTGGCCGCCTCGTTCGGCATCGCCCGGATCGTGGAGCAGAACCTGGTGACGGTGGACCCGGGCGTCATCGAGGCGGCGCGGGCCGTGGGGGCCGGGCCGCTGCGGATCATCCTCACCCTGCTGATCCCGGAAGCTCTCGGGCCGCTGATCCTCGGCTACACCTTCGTGGTGATCTCGATCGTGGACATCTCCGCGATGGCGGGCACCATCGGCGGTGGCGGGCTCGGCGATTTCGCGATCGTCTACGGGTATCAGCGATTCCAGTGGGAGGTGACGCTGGTCGCGGTGCTGATCATCATCGCCGGGGTGCAGGCGGTGCAGTTCTTCGGCAACTGGCTGGCGCGGCGGGTCCTGCGCCGCTGACACGAAGGGGCACGCACCGCGACGGTGCGTGCCCCTTGCCCCGCGTCGATCAGACGTTGGCCGTGCAGGCCGACAGGATGACGCCCGCCGCGCGCGGCGAGGCCGAACCCGGGTCCGGGAACGGCGGGGCGCTGAAGCCCAGCACGTCCACCGCGGCACGCTCGGCGGCGCCCAGGGTGTAGTCCCAGGCCCAGCCAAAGCGGTAGTCCGCGCCCTGGGCGACAGCGCCACAGGCATTGCGGAACTCGACGACGATCTGGCAGTCCCACACACCGCATTCGGCCAGGGCGGCACCGCGCGCGGCTTCCCAGCTGCCGTAGTTGACCGCCGAGGCGACCACGGCTTCCTGCGGCGACAGCGCCAGCGCGCCGTAGAGGTCACCGGCGGCGGCCTGGAAGCCACCGTCGCGCGAGACCGCGGTGTAGCCGGGCGCCTCGGCGATGGCCACACCGCTCTCGGCCGCGGCGGCCGGACCGGCGGTGACCACGGTGAACGCGGCGGCGGCCGACAGCGCGGCCACACCAAGGGCGGATTTGCCCACAACTGACATCAGAGAATCTCCCCATCGAAATGTCGGCTTCGCGGTCGAAGCCGGACCCATCATGAACTGCCACCGGCTACCTCGGGAAATAGCTTTCCCGCATCGCCCGGCGACCGTCCGGCGAAATCCGTGCCGCCCGGACTCGTCCCGGACACCAGCGGATTTCGTACTTTTTGACGCCCGATTCCTCCCGAACTGTGCGTCCGCCACAGACTAGCAATCCGCACCGACAGGTTTCGCGCCGCCGAAACCGTGCTCCCGCACCGGCGTTCACCGCCGCTCCGCCAGCTCCTCCCTGGCCCGCATCAACGCGAAACCCAGCAGATTCAGCCCCCGCCACGACGCCGGGTCCGTCACCCGCGGATCCCCGGCCGTCATCCCGATCCCCCAGATCCGGTCCCGCGGACTGGCTTCCACCAGCACCCGCTCCCCCGTCCCGAGCAGATACTCCCGCAACCGCTCGTCCGCACCGAACTTCGCCACACTCCCCGCCACCACGATCCCGAACCGCGACTTCTCCCACTCCCCCTCGTCGAACCCCGAAACCTCCCGCCCCAAATTCTTCGCCTCCGCCGGATGCCCCACTCCCAGAACACGATCCGCCGTCACCGAGTCCCCGAACAACATCGCCTTGCGCCACATCATGTAATGCTCCGCCGTAGCGAACTCCACCCCCTCCACCACGAACGCCGCAGGCCACCACTGACTCAAACACCCCGCCCCGATCCCCCCGTCCCGCTGCGCCCGATGCCCCCAGAACGCCAGATACTTCGGCCGAGCCCCACCCTCGATCGCCCGGCACAATTCCCCGACAGACTCGATCATCACGACCCCTCCCAAGTTTTGGTCAAACAGACCATACATCCGAGACGGGGAGTGCCGCCAATGAATTCACGCCGGACGCAGCATCGCACGCACCGCGCGGAACTCGGGAATGCCGATGACGTAGGCCGCCACCGCGAACACCAGTATCGCGGCCACAGCCCCGGCCGCAGGAGCGGCGAGTCGCTCGGTCGCGGGTACGGCGATCGTGAGGCGCGCCGCCACGAGGGCACCCACCCCGGCCACCCCGGCCAGAACAGTCGCCGTGACGACCCGGCCGACAGTGACCGCGACGGTGGAGAACCCGAGCAGCCCGTGCCTGCGCCGCAACATCACATGACCCGCCACCGCGCCGACCACATAGGCCGCCGAGCCGGCGACACTCAGCATGACGATCACGGCGCGATCCCCGAGCACAGTGGCGGCCAGCACGAGCGTGCCGACCTTGACCGTCACCATGAGGAGGTTGAGCACCGCCGGCGTGCGGGTGTCGTTGTGGGCGTAGAACACCCGCATCTGCAGCATCACCAGCGCGAACGGCGCCAGGCCGAACGCCGAGCACGCGACAGCGGTCCCGATGAGCGCGGCAGAGCCATAGGGAACCTGGAACAGCAGCTCGGCGTAGGTATAGACCGAGACCCCACCGTGGTCGAACGCGATGCGCATCGTGATCGCGACCCCGATCTGGCTGATCACCGCATAGACCAGCAGCCAGCCCAGCATCGGGAGACCGGCCCGAACCGGACGCAAGGTATAGGGCAACGGCCGTGCCCGCCGCGCCCACCACCACGGTGATGCCGTAGAAGAAGATCTGCGGCAACAGATATGCCAGCCACGTCGCCAGACGCCGCTGCTCGCCATCCGCGCACGATCCGTTGTAGGCGTCGCCGACCGCGGCGGTCCCGAGTACAGCCGCCACCACGAATGTGCGTGCGAACCCGGTCACGCGGCTGATCACGCCCGCGATCGCGACTGTGCCACCGGACCACTCCGTGAAACCCAGCCTACGGAGACGCTGCCGGGAGTCGCTGTCACGGAGCTGCGAACACGCCCTGTTCGACGGCTCCGGTCCAGAAGGTGTGGAGGTCTTGTTGCCAGTAGCCCCAGGAGTGGGTGCCCGCGGGGCGGAAGTCGAAGGTGGCGGGGATGGCGAGGGTGGTGAGGCGGGTGTGGAGTTGGCGGGTGCACTGGGCGGTGATGCTGTCGAGGACGCCGCCGACGAGGAGCTGGTCGGCCAGTTTCATGGGGTCGCCGCCGATGCGGGGGCCGTCGAGGGTGTCGAGGGGGCCGGGCAGGCCGTTGCCGGTGCTCACGTAGAGGCCGACGCCGCGCAGGCGTTCGGCGTGCAGGTAGGGGTCGTTGGCGGCCCAGGCGGGGTCACCGGGGGCGCCCCACAGGTTCACCGGATTGCCCTGGCGCGCGGTCACGATCGCCGACACCATGGCCTGACCGGCGGGATCACTGGTGCGCACGCAGCCGCTGAAGGACCCGGCGAGCCGGAACCGTCGCGGCTGTTCCTGTGCCATCCGGAACACCGCCGAACTGGCCATCGACACCCCGGCCACCGCGTCGCGGCCGGTGCCGTGGAAGGCGGAGTCGATGACCGGGGGCAGTTCGGCGGTGAGGAAGGTGAGCCAGCGCTGAGTGCCCAGGGCCGGGTCCTCGGCCTGCCAGTCGGCGTAGAAGGTGCCGCCCCCGCCGATCGGCATCACCACTGTCGCCTGGGCGCCGTCGAGGAAGTCCAGGACATCGGTGCGGGTGAACCAGTTGCCGCCCGAACGCCAGTCCGCGGTCTCGGCGCCGCCGTCGACACCGTTGAGCAGATACAGCGCGCCCGCGGGCGCCGCGGGATCGGCGGCGGGCAGCACGGCCACGGTGATCGGGCGGTCCATCGCGGTGGAGAACACGGTCAGCTCGATCACCCGGCCGGGGCCCGCGGCCGTGGCGGCGACCGCGTACGAGCCGTCCGGTGCGGGCCGCGCCGCCGCGAGCGCCCGCGCCGCCACCGTCTCCGGGACCGGCTGTGCGAGCGCCACTCCGGGCAGGGCCAGCACCACGGCCGCGATCCAGCACACCAGCATGCCCCGCATCGGCGGCCACCTCCTCACACTCCGGTGGCGCCGAATCTAGGCCGAGCGCGCGCCGCCGAGTCCCGGTGCGGGACACCTCTGGGCATCCGACCGAGGCCGGTGCGTTCCGCTGGGATCGGCCACAACCGACGGGCCGGTGTGGAAGCTGCGCGCGATCATCGCCGAGCGCAGCTGCCACAGCCCCGAGGCGTGCGTCGGATCCAGCCCGGTCAGCTGCGCGACCCGCCGCAGCCGGTAGTCGACGGTGTTGGTGTGGATGTGCAGCAGCCGGGCGGTGCGCTGACGGTTCATGTTGTTGGCGATGTGCACCCGCAGCGTCTCGTAGAGCTCCGGATGACTTTCCAACGGCGCCAGCAGTTCCCCGAGCCGGGCGCGGCCCGGACCCGGCCGGGTGAGCTGGTATTCCAGGGCGAGATCGCCGAAGCGGTAGAGCGCGGGCGGGCAGTCCAGCCGCTCGACCATGTCGAGCAGTTCGTGCGCGCGCTGCGCGGCCGAGGGGATCTCCGCCGTGGTCGCGGGCACCAGCGCCGCCATCACGTCCACCCTGGCCGCCCGCGACAGCGCCTCGATCAGCGCGTCGAGCCGCTCCTCGGCGACCAGCTCGGCGGGGATCAGCAGGGTGCCGCCGTCGACCGACAGCAGCGAGAGCACCTGCTCGCCACAGCGATGCGCCAGCTCGGCCTGCACCCGGCGCAGTTTGCGCCGCGCCACCACCGCGCCGTTGAGCCGCGGGTCGTGCTCGTCGGGATGCTCCCGGATCGACAGCGCCAGCACCGAATACGCCTCGGCCACCGCGATCCCGCACTCGCGCGCCATGGTCAGCGTCGGCTGCCCGGCCAGCAGCGCCGAGGTGAGCGTGTGCACCGCGGTGTGGTGCTCGCCGGCGATGTCGCGGTGCTCGCGGATGTAGGCGCGGGTCACCGTCGTGCACAGCTGGTCGGAAATGGCCGTCGCCCGGCGGAATCCGTCGATCAGGCCGGCCGGGTCGGAGGTGGCCGCGTCCTGGAACACCGCGTCGAACGCCAGCTGGAATCCCTCGTGGAAGGCGTGCAGGATGGTGTCGATCGGCACCCCCTCGCGCGCCCAGCCCCCGGCGGCCACGGCCAGCCGGTTGAGCTTCTCGACCTCGTCGCGCCCGTCGAGCAGACCGCTGACGAGCTCGAGGCACATCCGCGTGATCGCCGTGACGTCACCGGCGATGGCGTCCCCGGGCAGGGTCCGGCAGGTCGCCACGGTGTCGACGAAATGGCCGACCAGCCGCGGGGTCATCGTCCGGACATCGCGCAGGGGCTGCCACAGCGTCGCCCCGCTCAGTGGGATCGTCATCGTCGACTCCTCCTTCCACACCGGACCGGTGCCACCGGTGGTGGTTCTCCTCCGGAGTCGTGCCGATGTGATGGCATACACTCCGGTTTGTTCGTGATCATGACTCTAGGATGAGTGACTACTCACCTTCTACTCCTCTTTGCACCGAGGTCCACAGATGCCACCGCAAGTCGATAAGCAGCGCAAACGCCCGAAACAGGATCGGGCGAAGGAGACACGAAGCCACATTCTCGAGGTATCCGCTCAGCTTTTCGGCACGCGCGGTATCGCCAACACGTCGACCAACAAGATCGCCGCCGAGGCGGGTCTGAGCATCGGCACGCTGTACCGGTATTTCAGCGACCGCGAGGAGATCGTCAAGGAGCTCACCGACAGCATGTTCCTGCAGGTCGAGGAGCGGTACGGGCGGCTGCTGGTGAACTCGGCGGACAAGACTCCCCGCGACGCCGTCGCCGAGGTCATCCGGATCGCGGTGGAGATCCTGGTCGCCAACGGTCCGCTGGTGCGCGCGCTGGTCGCCGACCTGCAGTTCTACGGCAGCGGCATCCCCGAATTCGAGCCGCGCCTGCGCATGATCATCAAGCTGTATCTGATCCAGATGCTCGGACCCACCCGCGGCATCGATATCGACACCATGGCATTCATCCTGCTCAACGCGGGTTTCGCCACCGCGCTGCGGTCGGTCGGCATGGAGGACGAGGGACTCGATCGCGAGGTCGTCATCGATTCCACCGCGGACATGATCGGCGTCTGGATCGCCTCGGTGGTGGACAACCAGGCCCCCTGACGCGAAAGGGCCCGGATCCCTGAGGATCCGGGCCCGCTCATCGGTGACCGATCAGCGCGCGTTCGCGGTGCAGATCGCGTCCACGACGTAGGCGCCGCTGAGGCCGCCCGAACCCGTGTTGGCCAGGACCGCGGTGGGCGTCCAGGTCGACAGGTTCTCGTAGGCCTTGCGCTCGGCCTCGGCGCGGGTCGGGCCCGACGCCCAGGCGAAGGCGTCGTTGCTCTCGACCAGGACACCGCAGCCGTTGGCCCACGTCATCACGACATTGCAGTCGCCCAGGTGGCAGTCGGCGACCGCGGCCGCCTCGGCGGCCTCGGCGCTGTCGAGGTTGACACTGAGGCCGTAGATCGGCTCGTTGTCACTGAGCGCGACCGACGCCCACAGGTCGCCCGCCGCGTTCGCCGAACCGGCACCGAGCACCGACCCGGCCGCAAGACCGAGCGCCGCCAGGGCGAGGCCGGCCTTACCCGTGAAACTCATTCGAAAGATCTCCTCTGGAAATGGATGGTGCACCGAGACGATAGGCCCGGACCCGCACCGGATCCAGACCCGATTCCTGGGGTGCTCAGCCGGCGTTGCTGGTGCAGACCGTGTCGATCAGGGAGCCGCCGGCCAGCTGCGACGAGCCGACGTTGACCAGCAGGTTCTGCGGGGTGCCCTCGGTCAGCGCGAGGTAGGCCTCCCGCTCGGCCTCGGCACGGTCGGCGCCCTTGCCCCAGGCGATGTAGTCCGCGTTCTCCACCAGAGCCAGGCAACCGTTGGCCCAGGTGACCTCGATGGCGCAGCCGTCCACGGCGCACTGCTCCAGTGCCGCGGCCTCGGCCTCGGCGCGCGTGGGGTAGTCGACGGCGCGACCGACGTTCGACCATTCCGCGTCCAAGGCCAGCGCGCCCCACTGATCGAGCGGCACCGCGTTCGCCGACCCGGCACCGAGAACCGACCCGGCCGCAAGACCGAGCGCCGCCACCGCGAGACCGGCCTTACCCATGAAACTCATTCGTAAACTCTCCTCATGAAACAATTCCGGGAATCCGGAACCGCTCATTTGACCACCGACTTCGCCCGGGCGCAGAAGTAAATGGCATGAATCACAGTGGGTTCGGTCCCGACATCACCGGCCGGTCGGCCCCGGTGACAACGCACCGCAGGCCCGGATCCACCGTGGGATCCGGGCCTGCGAGAAGACGGCGCTAGACCGTGAAGCCGAGGGCGCGCAGCTGTTCGCGGCCGTCCTCGGTGATCTTGTCCGGGCCCCACGGGGGCATCCAGACCCAGTTGATCTTCAGGTCCTCGACCAGGCCGCTGCGCACCAGCGCGTTGCGGGACTGGTCCTCGATGACGTCGGTCAGCGGACAGGCCGCCGAGGTGAGCGTCATGTCGAGGGTGGCGATGTTCTCCGCGTCCACGGACATGCCGTAGACCAGGCCGAGGTCCACGACATTGATGCCGAGTTCGGGGTCGACGACATCGCGCATGGCCTCCTCGAGGTCCTCCAGGTGCTGGACCTGCTCGGGGGTCAGCTCCACCTC
The DNA here is from genome assembly GCF_042266925.1 of Nocardia sp. NPDC056064. Classification (NCBI taxonomy): domain Bacteria; kingdom Bacillati; phylum Actinomycetota; class Actinomycetes; order Mycobacteriales; family Nocardiaceae; genus Nocardia; species Nocardia sp. NPDC056064. The sequence goes on from NZ_JBHJWO010000001.1 coordinate 1,467,896, forward strand.
GGGAGCGGCGGCTTCGGTGGGCTCGGCGGCCGGTGTCTCAGTCATCACGCTTCCCCATTTCCCATGGCAGGCTTGGCTTCTTCGGCCGAGGCGATCTGCACGACGGCGTCCTTGAACGCCATCCACCCCAGCAGTGCGCACTTCACGCGCGCCGGGTATTTGGCGACGCCCGCGAGTGCGATGCCGTCACCGATCACGTCCTCGTCGCCCTCGACGGTGCCGCGGCTGGAGATCATCTCGCTGTAGGAGTCGACCACCTTCAACGCCTGCTGCACCGGCAGCCCGATCACCTGATCGGTGAGGATCGAGGTGGCGGCCTGGCTGATCGAGCAGCCCTGACCGTCGTAGGAGACGTCGGCGACCTCGCCGGCGTCGTCGAGGTGCACACGCAGGGTCACCTCGTCACCGCAGGTCGGGTTCACGTGGTGCACTTCGGCACCGAACGGCTCCCGCAGCCCGCGGTGGTGCGGGTGTTTGTAGTGGTCCAGGATCACTTCCTGGTACATCTGCTCCATGCGCATGGTCTATGCAACTCCGAAGAAGCTCTGAGCCTTCCGCACGGCCTGGACCAGCGCGTCGACCTCGTCGAGGGTGTTGTACACGGCGAAGGACGCCCGCGCGGTGGCGGCGACACCGAACTTGCGGTGCAGCGGCCAGGCGCAGTGGTGCCCGACGCGGATGGCCACGCCCTGGTCGTCGAGGATCTGGCCCACGTCGTGGGCGTGGATGCCGTCGACCACGAAGGCCACCGCGCCACCACGGTCCACGTTCTCGGTGGGCCCGATGATCCGGACGCCCTCGATGCCGCGCAGACCTTCGAGCGCGGCGCCGGTGAGCGCGTGCTCGTGCGCGGCGATCGCGTCCATGCCGAGGTCCTCCAGGTAGCGGACCGCGGCGGCCAGCCCGACGACCTGCGAGGTCATCGGCGTGCCCGCCTCGAAACGCTGCGGCGGCGGCGCGTAGGTGGTCTTCTCCATGGTGACGGTCTCGATCATCGACCCGCCGGTGATGTAGGGCGGGGTCTGCTCGAGCAGCGCCCGACGGCCCCACAGACCGCCCACACCCATCGGGCCGAGCATCTTGTGCCCGGAGAACGCGGCGAAGTCCACGCCGAGTTCACGGAAGTTCACCGCCATGTGCGGCACCGACTGGCAGGCGTCGAGCACGACCAGCGCGCCGACTTCCTGTGCCCGGCGGACCAATTCGGCCACCGGGGCCACCGCGCCGGTCACATTCGACTGGTGGGTGAACGCGAGAACCTTGGTCGCGGGCGAGAGTTCGAGCGAGTCCAGGTCGATGCGGCCGTCGTCGGTGATGCCGTACCACTTGAGCGTGGCGCCGGTGCGGCGCGCGAGTTCCTGCCACGGAACGAGATTCGCGTGGTGTTCGAGCTCGGTGATGACGATCTCGTCGCCGGGGCCCACCTTGTGCGGGAACCGGTCGTCGCCGAAGGCGTTGGCCACCAGGTTCAGCGACTCGGTCGCGTTCTTGGTGAACACGATCTCCCCGGCGTCGGCGCCGACGAAGCGCGCGATGGCCACGCGGGCGTCCTCGTAGGAGTCGGTGGCCTCCTCCGCGAGCTGGTGGGCGCCACGGTGCACCGCCGAATTGCGGGTGAGCAGGAAATCGCGTTCGGCGTCGAGCACCTGCAGCGGGCGCTGCGAGGTCGCGCCGGAATCCAGGTACACCAGCGGTTTCCCGTCCCGGACCGTGCGGTTCAGGATCGGGAAGTCGGCCCGGATCCGGGCGACGTCGAGGGCGGGCACCGTGGCGGTCATGTCAGGCTCCAGCGGTCGCGGAGGTGAAGCGCACGTAGCCGTTGGCGTCGAGTTCCTCGGCCAGCTCGGAACCGCCCTCGGCGACGATCTTGCCGCCGACGAACACGTGCACGAAGTCGGGCTGGATGTAGCGCAGGATGCGGGTGTAGTGCGTGATCAGCAGGACACCACCGTTCTCGCGCTCCTTGTAGCGGTTGACGCCCTCGGAGACGATGCGCAGCGCGTCGACGTCCAGGCCCGAGTCGGTCTCGTCCAGGATCGCGATCTTCGGCTTGAGCAGACCCAGCTGCAGCACCTCGTGACGCTTCTTCTCGCCACCGGAGAAGCCCTCGTTCACCGAGCGGTCGGCGAAGGCGGAATCGATGTCGAGCTCCTTCATCGACTCCTTCACCTCCTTGACCCAGGTACGCAGCTTGGGGGCCTCGCCGCGCACGGCGGTGGCGGCGGTGCGCAGGAAGTTCGACATCGAGACACCGGGGACCTCGACCGGGTACTGCATGGCCAGGAACAGCCCGGCGCGGGCACGCTCGTCGACCGACATCTCCAGCACGTCCTCACCGTCGAGGGTGATGGTGCCCTGGGTGACGGTGTACTTGGGGTGACCGGCGATCACGTAGGACAGCGTCGACTTGCCCGAGCCGTTGGGGCCCATGATGGCGTGGGTCTCGCCGGAGCGCACGGTCAGGTTCACGCCGTTGAGGATCTTCTTGGCCTCACCCTCGGGCGTGGTGATCTCGGCGTGCAGGTCCTTGATTTCCAAGGTGGTCATCGAATTCGGATTCCTTCGTGGGGAGTAAGTGTGTGTCAGATACCGACAGTGGCGAGCTCGGCCTCGATGGCCGCCTCGAGCCGCTCCCGGACCTCGGGGACCGCGATCTTCTGGATGATCTCGTGGAAGAAGCCGCGCACCACCAGGCGGCGGGCGACGTCCTCGGGAATGCCGCGAGCGCGCAGGTAGAACAGCTGCTCGTCGTCGAAACGGCCGGTGGCACTGGCGTGTCCGGCACCGGCGATCTCGCCGGTCTCGATCTCCAGGTTCGGCACCGAGTCGGCGCGCGCGCCGTCGGTGAGCACCAGGTTGCGGTTGGCCTCGTAGGTGTCGGTGCCCTCCGCGGCGGCGCGGATGAGCACGTCGCCGACCCACACGGTGCGCGCGTCACCCTTGGCCGAGGCCGGATCACCCTGCAGCGCACCCTTGTACAGCACATTGGACTTGCAGTTGGGCTCGGAGTGATCGACCAGCAACCGCTGCTCGAAGTGCTGGCCCGCGTCGGCGAAGTACAGGCCGAACAGCTCCGCCTCGCCGCCGGGACCGGCGTAGCGCACGGTGCCGGTGAGCCGGACCAGCTCGCCACCCAGGGTGGCCGCGAAGTGCCGCACGGTGGCGTCGCGCCCCAGCTTCAGGTGGTGCGCGGTGGTGTGCACGGCGTCTTCGTTCCACTCCTGGACCGCGACGACGGTGAGCTGGGCACTGTCCCCGAGCACGAATTCGACGTTCTCGGCGTAGGTTCCGCTGCCGCGCTGGTCGATGACCACGGTGGCGACGGCGAAGTTGCCCAGGCGGACCTGCAGGTGACCGTAGGCGGTCTTGCCCTCACCCGGGCCGGTGATCGTCACGGTGACGGGTTCGGCGACCTCGGTCTCCGCGCCCACCGAGACGACAGTGGCGGTCTCGAAGCCCGAATACGCCTGGGCCGCGACCCGATCGGCGGGGGTACCGGCCTGGCCGAGCCGGGCGTCGGTACGGTCCACGGTCTCCACCGTGACACCCTCGACCGGCGTGACCTCGACGGTGGCCTGCCCGTCACGCACGGCGGTGCCGTCGTGCAGACCGCGCAGACGGCGGATCGGGGTGAACCGCCACTCCTCGTCGCGGCCCGAAGGCACCTCGAACGCGTTCACGTCGAACGAGGTGAAGACCTCGCCCTTGTTGATCGCGGGAATGCGAGCCTCGGCGGCCTCGGCAACGTTGTCCACGGCCATCAGCCGACGGCTCCTTCCATCTGCAGTTCGATCAGGCGGTTCAGCTCGAGGGCGTATTCCATCGGCAGTTCCTTGGCGATGGGCTCGACGAAGCCGCGCACCACCATGGCCATCGCCTCGTCCTCGGTGAGGCCGCGGCTCATCAGATAGAACAGCTGATCCTCGGAGACCTTGGAGACCGTCGCCTCGTGGCCCATGGTCACGTCGTCCTCGCGGATGTCGACGTAGGGGTAGGTGTCGGAGCGGCTGATCGTGTCGACCAGCAGCGCGTCGCACTTCACCGTCGACTTGGAGCCGTGGGCACCCTTGTTGATCTGGACCAGACCGCGGTAGGACGCGCGCCCGCCACCACGCGCCACCGACTTCGACACGATGGTCGAGGAGGTGTGCGGGGCCAGGTGCAGCATCTTCGCGCCGGTGTCCTGGTGCTGGCCGACACCGGCGAACGCCACCGAGAGGACCTCGCCGTGGGCGTGCTCGCCGGTCATCCAGACCGCCGGGTACTTCATGGTGACCTTGGAGCCGATGTTGCCGTCGACCCACTCCATGGTGGCGCCCGCCTCGGCCTTGGCCCGCTTGGTGACCAGGTTGTAGACGTTGTTGGACCAGTTCTGGATGGTCGTGTAGCGGCAGCGGCCGCCCTTCTTCACGATGATCTCCACGACCGCGGAGTGCAGCGAGTCCGACTTGTAGATCGGGGCTGTACAACCCTCGACGTAGTGCACGTAGGCGTTCTCGTCGACGATGATCAGGGTGCGCTCGAACTGGCCCATGTTCTCGGTGTTGATCCGGAAGTAGGCCTGCAGCGGGATGTCGACGTGCACGCCCGGCGGCACGTAGATGAACGAGCCACCCGACCACACGGCGGTGTTGAGCGCGGAGAACTTGTTGTCGCCGGCGGGGATCACCGAGCCGAAGTACTCCTGGAAGATCTCCGGGTGCTCCTTGAGCGCGGTGTCGGTGTCGAGGAAGATGACGCCCTGCTTCTCCAGGTCCTCGCGGATGGAGTGGTAGACGACCTCGGACTCGTACTGCGCGGCGACACCGGAGACCAGCCGCTGCTTCTCCGCCTCGGGGATGCCCAGCTTGTCGTAGGTGTTCTTGATGTCCTCGGGCAGGTCTTCCCAGCTCTCGGCCTGCTTCTCCGAGGAGCGCACGAAGTACTTGATGTTGTCGAAGTCGATGCCGTCGAGGTTGGAACCCCAGTTCGGCATGGGCTTGCGATCGAAGATGCGCAGCGCCTTGAGGCGGATGTCGAGCATCCACTCCGGCTCGCTCTTCTTGGCCGAGATGTCGCGAACGACAGCTTCCGACAGACCGCGTTGCGCGCTGGCGCCGGCCTCGTCCGAGTCGGCCCAGCCGTAACCGTACGTGCCCAGCGAGGCGATGGTTTCGTCTTGGGTGAGCGGTTGCACCTGATCGGCGGCAGTCGTCATTCGGCACTCCTTCCGGAGTCGTTCGTTCGTCCCGCCGCGGGCTGTGCGGCGGATGGGGTGGAAGCTGTTTTCTGTACCGCGACCAACGGCACATGGGTGGTGCACGCGCAATCGCCGTTGGCGATCGTCGCAAGTCGCTGCACATGGGTGCCGAGCAGGTCCCGGAAAGCGTCCAGTTCGGCGTCGCACAACTGCGGGAACTCCTCGGCCACGTGGGCCACCGGGCAGTGGTGCTGACAGATCTGCACACCGGCACCGACCTGGCGGGTGGTGGCGGCGAAACCGGCGTCGGCGAAGGCTTCCGCGATCTCGGACACCTTGGCCTCGATCTGGGGAGCGGTGTGTTCGGCGACCGGCTCGATGCCGTCGACGATCGTGCGGACCCGCTTGCGCGCGAATTCGGTGATCGCCGCGTCGCCGCCGATCTCACCGAGCTGGCGGATCGCCGCCCCGGCCAGATCGTCGTAGGCGTGGCCCAGGTTGCCCCGGCCCGCCGCGGTCAGCTGGTACTGCTTGGCGGGACGGCCCCGCCCCTTCTGCTGCCAGGGCGCCGAGCGATTCGCCCGTGCCTGGCCTGCGTCGATGAGCGCGTCGAGGTGCCTGCGCACGCCCGCGGGCGCGAGCCCGAGCGCGGTGCCGATCGCCGTCGCCGTGATCGGCCCCTCTTCGAGCAGCAACTGGACGATGGCCGCCCTGGTCTGCCCTTCGTGCGCCGTCGCCGCGGGTAGCGCCGACGACCGGGCGCCGGTCGTCTTACGACCGGTCCCGTCCTCGCCTGCCCGCAAACCCACGGTTTTCACAACACCAGTGTGGCGGAATTACTTCCCTAAATCTAATAAGGGTCCCCTGACAAAGGGTGCCCTGACCTGCACAGAAGCCCCCCACACCCCACCCCACCCCGACAAAACCCCAGGTGCGGCCCCTCCACCCCACCCCAACCCCCACCCCGAGGTGACTCATCGCACAGCCGTCCATCACCCTTTCAGCCCCCACAACGCACCTCTATCGAAGACTCCACGAGCCTCGGAGGCGCACCCGGCCGTGGCACGATAGCCGGGCATCCGATCGGCTCTCAGGGGGAATCACGTGCAACGACTGTTGCTCGCTGCCGCAATGCTCGTCACCGTCGTCGCCTGCGCCGGAGAAGAAGCGCCACCGTACTGGTCCGTCGAAGCGACGACCGACGATCAGATCTTCGACATGTTGCGGCAAGCCAGGGGGATCGAAGCATGCGCGCTGGTTCCCCGGACCGAACTCGCCGAGCTCGGCATGCCGGGGCCCGATCGGCTACGCCGCACAGAGGGCTGCGCAACGACGCTGACGACCGCCGACGGTCCGGGCAGCTTCGACCTGACGGTTGTCGCGGGCACCTTCGACGGCGCGTGGGGCGTCGTCCCCGATACGAGCGAGTCCACGACGATCGGTGGTGCCACTCTCACGACGATCGAGGACCGCGACAGCAGGCGCGATCGCTCGATTCCGGAGGGCGAGCGGTGGTGCCGGGTAGATGTGAAGTATCCGGCGTCGGTCGGGTACACAGCGCTTCTGCACCTGCCCGCGGGCAGCGATCCGTGTCCGGCCGCCGAGCGCCTGGCCGAGGCCGCGATGGGGAAATGGATCGAGCAGCCGCAGCACGGCACCACCGCTGGGCTGCCGCGTAGCGTCCTCACCGGTGCCGATCCGTGCGCGGTCCCCGTCGCCCTCGGCGCGAGCATCGCCGCGAACGAACAACAGCTGGGCGCCTGCGCGTTCCGGCTCGACGGCGTCCACACGGCGATCCTGTTCGACTACCTCCCCGAATCCAGTTTCGATGGCCCCCTCGACGAACGCGGACGCTACGACCTCCCCGACGGACCCGCCCTCATGAAAGGCCGACTCGGTCCCGGGTTCACCGTCGACGAAGACAACCGGCCCCTGGTCCCCACCGTCGCCGTAGGCGGCGACACCCCTACCTCTCACCGGGTCATGAACGCCGTCCTGGACCACTATCGCTGAGCCGGTACGGATCGCGCGGTCACCGAGCGCCGGAGCGGATGTCCCGGGTGTGTCCGCGGTGATCAACCGTCCAGCTGGGTGGGTCGGGGTCTGGCACGATGGGAGGGTGTCGAACCCGCCTGTAACGACGTGTGTGCGTCATCCTGATCGGCCCACCGGGCTCGCGTGTACGCGGTGTGGGCGGCCTGCCTGTCCGGAGTGCCTGCGGCCCGCCGCGGTGGGGCAGCACTGTGTGGATTGTGTGCGGCAGGGGCAGCGTGAGGTGCGGCCGGTGCGGACCGTGGGTGGGGCGCGGGCCGGTGGGGCGGCGGTGCCGTCTGTGACCTACGGGTTGATCGCGGTGAATGTGCTGGTCTATGTGATCACCGCGGCGCAGGCCGGTAGCGCGATGGACAACTATCGCGGGTCGGCGCTGTTCCGGGCGTGGGTGCTGGTGCCGCGGCTGGTCGCGGACGGGGAATGGATCCGGGTACTCGGGTCGGGCTTCCTGCACTACGGCGCGATCCATCTGCTGGTCAACATGTTCGCCCTCTACATCGTGGGGCGCGACCTCGAGCGGGTGCTCGGGCGGGCGCGGTTCGCCGCGGTGTATCTGGTGTCACTACTGGGTGGTTCGGCCGCCGTGATGGCGCTGACCGAGTCCATCGGCGCGACCGCGGGCGCGTCCGGCGCGGTGTACGGCCTGTTCGGCGCGGTCACCGTGACCCTGCTGCGCCTGCGGCAGAGCCCGACACCGATGCTGGTGGTGATCGGTGTCAATGTGGTGATCAGCTTCTCGATCCCGGGCATCTCGCTGTGGGGGCACCTCGGTGGCCTCGCGGCGGGCACCCTCAGCGCCCTGGGCATCCTGTTCGTCCCGGAATGGCTGTCGGCCAAGACCCCGGAGGCGGCGCAGCGCATCGGCTGGGCGGCACTGGGCGCCGTGGCGCTGCTGTGCCTGGCGGTCGTGGCCGGTGCCGCCGTGACACAGCGCGGCGAACCGCCGGTGGTGCTCGTCGGCGCACCGCCCGGCACGAGCCAGTCCTGACCGGCGACGGCGGCACCGGCCGACCTGCCGTAGCCGACCGGCGCAGGACCCGCCCCGCCCCCGCCCACTAGGCTCCGTGTTCGTGGCGGTACTGGAGGGCGCGGCGCGCAAGACACTGGCGTTCGGGAGACGGGCTCTCGGGCTCGACGTGCCGACACCCGATCACACCGTGGCGGTCCTGCACCGCGACGAGAGCGAGGTGCCCGGGCTCGACAAGAACGAGCGGGCCCAGCTCGACCGGATCCGCCTGATGGGCGCGACCGGCACCGTCCTCATGGCGATCGCCGCGCTGGGCATCGGCGCGCAGCCCGTGCACCAGAACCCGGTCTCGGGCGTCCGGGTGCTCGGCATCTTCGCCCGCGCGCACACCGGCTCGCTGGCCATGTGCATGTTCGGCACCGTGCTGGTGATCGGCGCGTGGCTGCTGCTCGGCCGCTTCGCGGTCGGCGGACTGGCGGGCTCGCCGCTGCACCGGCTCTCGCGTTCACAGCTGGATCGCACGCTGCTGCTGTGGATCATCCCGCTCAGCGTCGCCCCGCCGATGTTCAGCAACGACGTCTACTCCTATCTGGCGCAGAGCGAGATCGCCGCGCGCGGCATCGACCCGTACGTCGAGGGCCCGGTGGCCGGGCTCGGCATCGACAACGTCCTGACCAACAATGTGCCGACCATCTGGCGCGACACCCCCGCCCCGTACGGCCCGCTGTTCCTCTGGATCGGGCGCGGCATCGCGGAGCTGACCGGCGACAACATCATCGCCGGAGTCTGGGTGCACCGGCTGCTGGCGCTGGCCGGTGTAGCGCTGATCGTGTGGGCGCTGCCGCGGCTGTCGGTGCGGTGCGGGGTGGCGCCGGTGAGCGCGCTGTGGCTGGGCGCGGCCAATCCGCTGGTGCTGTTCCATCTGGTCGGTGGGGTGCACAACGACGCGCTGATGCTCGGGCTGATGCTGGCGGGCGTGGAGCTGATGCTGCGGGCGATCTACGGTGACGGCGGCACACCCGACCGGCTCACCGCGACGAATCTCCCACCCTTCGACGGTCGCGCCTACGCCCTGCTCATCGGCGGTGCCGTGGTGATCACGCTGTCCTCCTCGGTGAAACTCACCTCGATCATCGCCCTCGGCTTCGTCGGCATGGCTCTGGCCAGACGCTGGGGCGGCACCCCCAAGGCCATCCTGAAGGCGGCCCTGCTGCTCGGCGTGATCGCGGGCGTGACGACCCTGCTGGTGAGCTCGCTGAGCGGACTCGGTTTCGGCTGGGTCTTCACGCTCAACACCGCCAGCGCCGTGCGCAGCTGGATGTCGTTGCCGACCGTCATCGGGATCATCACCGGTTTCGGTGGCGTGCTGCTCGGCCTGGGCGACCACACCACGGCGCTGTTGTCGATCACCCGGCCGATCGCCGCGCTGGTGGCGGCGTATGTGGTGGTCCGGATGCTCGTCGCCACGGGAACCGGCAGGCTGCATCCGGTGGGCGCGCTGGGTGTCGCGCTCGGCGCGGTCGTGCTGTTGTTCCCCGTGGTCCAGCCCTGGTACCTGCTCTGGGCCATCGTCCCCCTGGCCGCCTGGGCCACCCAACCCGTCTTCCGCGTCCCCGCCGTCGCCTTCTCGGCGGTCGTCTCCCTGCTGGTGATGCCGCGCGGTGCCGAGTTCCAGGTCTTCCAGATCATCGGTGCCGCACTGGCTGCCGCGGTCTGCTTCGGTCTGTTCTTCGCGCTCACCCGGCACACCCTCCCGTGGCGGGCCCAGACGGGGGTGTCGGCTCCGTCACAGCGGGCCACGGAATACGGTGTCACCTCGTGACGACACGCTCCGGACCGGCCGTCCGCGTCGACGGCGTGGTCAAGCGCTACGGCGAGACCACCGCGGTCGACGGCCTGCGCTTCGACGTCGAGCGCGCCCAGGTGTTCGCGCTGCTCGGCCCCAACGGCGCGGGCAAGACCACCACCGTCGAGATGTGCGAGGGCTTCGTGCGTCCCGACGCGGGCACCGTGCGGGTGCTCGGTCTCGACCCGATCGCCGACTCCGAGCAGCTGCGCCCGCGCATCGGCGTGATGCTGCAGGGCGGCGGCGCCTACCCGGGTGCGCGCGCCGGCGAGATGCTCGACCTGGTCGCCGCCTACTCGGCCGACCCGATCGACCCCGACTGGCTGCTGACCACCCTGGGCCTGCAGGACAATCGCCGCACCCCCTACCGCAGGCTCTCCGGCGGCCAGCAGCAGCGCCTCGCGCTGGCGTGCGCGCTGGTGGGCAGGCCTGAGATCGTCTTCCTCGACGAGCCCACCGCGGGCCTGGACGCCCAGGCGCGCCTGATCGTCTGGGAGCTCATCGACGCCCTGCGCCGTGACGGTGTGAGCGTCGTGCTCACCACGCACATGATGGACGAGGCCGAGCAGCTCGCCGACCGGCTGGTGATCATCGATCACGGTCAGGTCGTCGCCGAGGGCACCCCGGCCGAGGTGACCGCACACGGCGCCGCGGGCCAGCTGCGCTTCTGCGCCCCACCCAAGCTCGACCTCGCGCTGCTGAAATCGGCGCTGCCGGAAGGGTTCTCGCCGCGCGAGACCACGCCGGGCACCTATCTGGTCGAGGGCGAGATCAACCCGCAGGTGCTGGCCACCGTCACCGCCTGGTGCGCCAGGATGGACGTGCTGGCCACCGACATCCGCATCGACCAGCGCCGCCTCGAAGACGTCTTCCTCGAACTGACCGGACGGGACCTGCGCGGATGACCGACACCACGAGCCGCTTCGCCCCCGGCACCTTCGCCCCCGCCCCGCGCCCCGCCTCGCGCGCGGCCATGCTCACCGCGCAGACCGCGCTGGAACTGAAGCTGCTGCTGCGCAACGGCGAACAGCTGCTGCTCACCATGTTCATCCCGATCACCCTGCTGGTCGGGCTCACCCTGCTGCCGTTCGGCGATCTCGGTGAGCACCGGGTCGAGAAGATCGTGCCCATGGTGATGATGACCGCGGTGATGTCGACCGCGTTCACCGGCCAGGCCATCGCCGTCGGCTTCGACCGCCGCTACGGCGCGCTCAAACGCCTCGGCGCCACTCCGCTGCCCCGCTGGGGGGTGATCGCGGGCAAGTGCGCGGCCGTGCTGATCGTGGTGGTGCTGCAGGCGATCCTGCTGGGCGCGATCGGGATGGCGCTGGGCTGGCGGCCCGGTTTCGGCGGGCTGGCGCTGGGCGCGCTGGTGATCGCCCTGGGCACGGCGACCTTCGCCGCCATGGGCCTGCTGCTGGGCGGCACGCTCAAGGCCGAGGTCGTGCTGGCCCTGGCCAATATCCTCTGGTTCATCATGCTGGGCGTGGCGAGCCTGGTGCTCGTCGGCGACTCGCTGCACACCGCGGTGACCGTGCTCGTACGGCTGGTGCCCTCCGGCGCGCTGGCCTTCACCCTGGAATCGGCCCTGTCCGGCACCGTCGACTGGTTCGGCGTCGCGGTGCTCGCGGCCTGGGGCCTGGTCTGCGGCTGGCTGGCCACCCGCCTGTTCCGCTTCAGCTGACAAGATCAACGACGACCTGTAGTAGCCCTGCCGGTGGGCCGGAATCCGCGGCCAGTACCATCATGACGTGCTGTATCGCGCCTTCCTGGGACTCGTCGACCGGCTTCCGCTCCCCTCGCTGCGGGTGCAGCGGCTCATCGCCTTCGCGGTGATCCTCAGCCAGGCCGGGATCTCGGTGACCGGCGCCGTCGTGCGCGTCACCGCCTCCGGCCTGGGCTGCCCGACCTGGCCGCAATGCTTCCCCGGCAGCTTCACCCCGGTCGGGGTGTCGGAGGTGCCGATCATCCATCAGACCGTCGAGTTCGGCAACCGCATGCTCACCTTCGCGGTGACGCTGTGCGCGGCGCTGATCGTGCTGGCGGTCGTGCGCGCGCGGCGGCGCAAGGAGGTGCTCGCCTACGCGTGGCTGATGCCCGGCGGCACCGTCGTGCAGGCGATCATCGGCGGCATCACCGTGCGCACCGGTCTGCTGTGGTGGACCGTCGCGGTGCACCTGCTGGCCTCGATGGTCATGGTGTGGCTGGCGGTGGTGCTCTACGCCAAGATCGGCGAGCCCGACGACGGTGTCGAGACCGTGCAGGTCCCCGCTCCCCTGCGCTGGCTGACGGCGCTCAGCGGCGTCGCGCTGGCGGGCGTGCTCGCCGCGGGCACGCTGGTCACCGGCGCCGGTCCGCACGCGGGCGACAAGAGCATCGAGCGCCAGGTCGAACGGTTGCAGGTTGAGATCGTCCCCCTGGTGCACCTGCACTCGCAGCTGCTGGTCGGCTACCTCGCGCTGCTGATCGGGCTGGCTTTCGGCCTCTACGCCGTCGGGATGACCCCCGCGATCCGCACACGGCTGTGGGTCGTGCTCGGCCTCGTCGTCGCGCAGGCGCTGGTCGGCGTCGTCCAGTACTTCACCGATGTGCCCGCCGCGCTGGTCGCGATCCATGTCGGCGGCGCCGCGGCGTGCACGGCGGCGACCGCCGCACTGTGGGCCTCGCTGCGCACCCGCGAACGGATCGACGTGCCCGCGGCGGCGGTACCGGCCGCTTCCTGACCCACAACGACGACAGCCCGCGATCTCCGGCGAGATCGCGGGCTGTTCTCGTCTCGGACGCCTACGCGCCGGCGAAGACGTCGGCGTTGCGCGCCTTCGGGAAGCGCTTCTGATGGGCCACCCAGCCGGCCATCTTCTTCCAGTGCGACTTGAGCGGGGTGACGATCGAGCCCAGCTCACGGCTCCACTCGTCGGTCTCTGCCAGCCCGTCGACCTTCTCGACCAGCGCCTTGGCGGTCGCCATATCGGCCACCACGCGGTCGCCGAGGATGCCGTCGGACCCGACCAGGGTGATGCGCACGCCCTGCTCACCGATGTACTGCAGCACGGCCGTGCCCGAACCACCGTGCTCGGCGACGAACTTCGCGACGGACTTCTCGACCTCGGCGGGCACCCGCACGGCGGCCGGGGCGTCGGTGGTAGCACTCATGGGCGAGAGTTTACCGGCCGGTAGTCGCGAGTCCACCCCCGAGTGGTGTCGAACACGGGGGTGTACAAAGGAGACTCATGCGCGCCATTCAGGTTTCCGAGCACGGTGGTCCCGAGGTCCTGCGATCGGTGGAGCTGCCCGACCCGCGGATCGGGCCCGGTCAGCTGCTGGTCGACACCCAGGCCATCGGCGTGAACTTCATCGACACCTATTTCCGCACCGGCCTGTATCCACAGGCGACGCCGTACATCCCGGGCTCCGAGGGCACCGGCATCGTGGCGGCGGTCGGCGCGGAGGTCACCGGGTTCGCCGTGGGCGACCGGGTGGCGTGGGCGTCGGCTCCGGGCAGCTACGCCGAGAAGGTGGCCGTCGACGCCGACGTCGCGGTGCGGGTGCCCGAGGGCGTCGAGCCGACCGTGGCCGCCGCCGCCCTCCTACAGGGCATGACCGCCCACTACCTGGTCGAATCGGTGTTCCGTCCCGAGCCGGGTGACCCGGTGCTGATCCACGCGGGCGCGGGCGGAGTGGGCCTGCTGCTCACCCAGATGGCCGCCGCCAAGGGCGCCCGGGTGATCACCACCGTCTCCACCGACGACAAGGAGAAGCTCTCCCGCGCGGCGGGCGCCGCCGAGGTGCTGCGCTACGGCGACGACCTGGCCGACCGCGTCCGCGCGCTGACCGGCGGCGCGGGTGTCGCCGCGGTCTACGACGGCGTCGGCGCGAGCACCTTCGACGCGAGCCTGGCCTCGCTGCGGGTGCGCGGCACCCTGGCCCTGTTCGGCGGGGCCAGCGGCGCGGTCCCGCCGTTCGACCCGCAGCGTCTCAATGCCGCCGGTTCCGTCTGGCTGACCCGTCCGTCCCTGGGCGCCTACACCCGTGACCGGGCCGAATTCCTCTGGCGCGCCACCGATGTCTTCGACGGCATCGCCGCGGGCACGCTCGATTTCCGGATCGGCGCCACCTTCCCGCTCGCCGACGCCGCGCGGGCGCACACCGAGCTCGCGGCCCGCCGCACCACCGGCTCGATCGTCCTGCTGCCGTGAGCCGCCCGCGGCCGGCACGGCACTGACCGGGGCGGATCGCGGGCGCGTCCCGTCCGCGATCCGGCACCGCGCCTCTACATTCGGTCCATGAGCACGCCCACCTCAGCGGCCCCGGGCACGGTCCGGCGCCTGAGCTATCCGATGTTCGCCGTGATCGTCGTGGTCTACCTGGCGATCATCCAGCTCGGCGGACTCGCGCTGGAACATCTGTCCGGCGAGGACGATTTCTTCACCACCCGCGGCGTGGTCTTCGGCATGATCCTCCCGCTCGGCGCCGCACTCGCCTTCACCTACGGCGTCATCACCTACCTCGGCTGGTTGCGGCCGGTCCTGCACGACGACCGGCCCACCCGGCCCTGGGTGTGGGTGGTGCCGATCGTGTTCGTGGTCGCCATCGCCGCCGGGATCGACTACGGCGCGCTGGCCGAGAAGGGCTGGGTCTATGTCCTCGTGCTGCTGGTGGCCACCCAGTTCGTCGGCTGGGGCGAGGAGGGCATCTTCCGCGGCATCGGCGTGACGGTGCTGCGTGCGCACGGACTCACCGAGGGCCGCGTGGCGCTGTGGTCGAGCGTCGTCTTCGGCGCCGTACACCTGACCAATGCGATCGGGCACGGTCTCTCGGCGCTGCCACAGGCGATCATCGTCAGCCTGGCGGGCTATTTCTTCTACCTGATCCGCCGGGTCAGCCGGGGTAACGCCCTCAACTCGGTCATCCACGGCCTGTTCGACTTCGCCCTGCTCAGCGGCGTGGCGATCCTGCCGGACCAGACCTTCTACCCCGGCACCCTGCTGCCGATCCTGCTCTATCCGGTGCTCGCGATCATCCTGCTGGTCAAGCGCCGCGCTATCGAACCGGTGGGCGCGACTCAGTAGTCGCGGCCGGTGAGCCCGCGGTAGACGAAGCGGGTGATCGACTCGATCGCCTCCTCGTCGGTGAGGGTCACCGCGCCCTCGCGCACCATGCGCAGCATGCCGTCCACGGCGGCGAACATCATCGCCAGGCTGGCGTCCACGGTGCCGGGGAGGGCGAGTCCGCGCGCGGGGAATTCCGCCACGTGGTCGGCGATGTCGGCGCGCTGCTCGGCGCCGAAACCCGCGATCACGCGGGCGAAGTCCGGGCTGACCTGCGCGGCCTCCTCCATCGCCCGCAAGACCGCGGCGTTCGCCCGCGCGAAGGTCCAGTACCCGCGCACGTGGTAGCGCACCGCCGCCGGATCGGTGAAGTCCGCGAGGTGGGCGGGGTCGGCCGCCCGCTCGTCACTGGCGGCGGCCAGGTCGCCCAGCAGGGCCTGGAGCAGCTCTTCCTTGCCGGCGAAGTGGTTGTAGAACGAGCCCGCCGCACGTCCGGCGGCCGCGGTGATGTCGGTGATCTTGGTGTTCAGATAGCCGCGTTCGGCGAACAGTTCGCGCGCCGCGTCCTTGAGCGCCTGCTCGGTCTCCGCCGATTTCTCGCGCCTGCTGCCTGCCACCGATGCCACCTCCTTGACAGCAGACGGTACCAAGAGTGAAACTGAATTCACATTCACTGAATTGTGATTCATTCAAGAGTCTCGGAGGCTTTCCCATGTCCGACCAGGTAGTTGTCACCGGAGCGGGCCCGACCGGGCTCACCCTCGCCCTCGATCTGGCCCGGCGCGGCGTCGCGGTACGCATCGTCGACCGGGCCGCCGTGCCGTTCGCCGGTTCGCGCGGCGACGGCATCCAGCCGCGCACCCTGGAAGTGTTCGACGACCTCGGCGTGCTCGACGCAGTCCTGGCCGCCGGGCGCGATCTGCCGATCATGCGCGCCTACTTCGGCGGCACCCCGGTGGGCGAGCGCCGGATGGCCGAACCCGTCGCCCCGACACCGGACGTGCCCTACCCGAACGCCTGGGTCCTCGGCCAATCCGACACCGAGGCCATCCTGCGGGCCCGGCTCGCCGAACTCGGCGTCACCGTCGAATTCGGTACGGCGGTCACCGATTTCACCCAGGACGACACCGGCGTCACGGTCACTCTCCAGCACGGTGAGACGATCCGCGCCGCCTACCTGGTCGGGGCCGACGGCGGCGCGAGCACGGTCCGCAAGCGCCTGGGCATCGCCTTCGCGGGCAGCACCGACGAGTCCCTGCGCATGCTGCTCGGTGACGTCCGCGCCGACGCCCTCGATCACGAGTACGGCTACTGGTTCGCCGCGTCCGCCGACCGGCCCACCGACGGCATCGCCCTGTCACCGCTGCCCGGCGGCCGCCTGTTCCAGTTCGCCGCGCCCCTGGCCGAGGATCGCGAGCCCGACCTGGCCGCCCTCCAGGAGTTGATGGACCGGCACGCGCCCGGCGCCGGTGCCGAGCTCAGCGATCTGCGCTGGATCACCGTGTGGCGCCCCAACATCCGGCTGGCCGAACGGTTCCGCGCAGGCCGGGTACTGCTCGCGGGCGACGCCGCGCACGTGCACCCGCCCACCGGCGGCCAGGGCCTCAATACCGGCGTCCAGGACGCCTACAACCTCGGCTGGAAACTCGCCGCCGCCCTGCACGGCGACCCGGCGCCACTGGACACCTACGAACCGGAGCGCCGCGCGGTGGCCGCCCGCATCCTCGGCCTGAGCACCGAACTCCTGGACAAGCTGGTCGACGGCGCCGAGGACGCGATGGCCCGCGGCCCCGAGACCCGCCAGCTCGACATCAGCTACCGCTCCCCCACCGACCACGGCCCGCTCGTCGCCGGTGACCGCGCACCCGACGCACCCTTGCACGACGTGCAAGGCCGCCCGATCCGCCTGTTCGACGTCTTCCGCGGCCCCCACGCGACCCTGCTCCGCTTCGCACCGGCGAACCCCGGCGAACCACCGGCCTCCCCCACCGACAGCGGCCCGCTCTTCGGCGAGATCCGCACCGTCGAGATCCACCGGACGGGTACCGGCAACAACGTTCCCGGCGCCCTCGTCGACACCGACGGACACGCCTTCACCGCCTACGCGGCCCACCCCGGGGCCCACGTCCTCATCCGCCCGGACGGCCACCTCGCCCGGCGCTGGTGACCCCGGAAACGACCGATGGCCGGGCACCCGGCCCGGCCATCGGTTCGTCTCGAAGAATCAGAGCCCGAAGAAGCTGCCCACGGTGTCCCACCCGAGCACCGAGTCCACGGCCAGACCACAGAACACCACCGCCAGGTAGTTGTTCGACTGCAGGAACAGCCGCAGCGGCTTGACCGACTCCCCGCGGCGCACCCCGGCGTAGAGCTGGTGGGCCATCAGCAGGAACCAGGCACCGGCCACCAGCGCGACCGCCGCGTAGATGACACCCGTCGCGGGCACCAGCGCCAGCGTGGCCAGCACGGTCAGCCAGGTGTAGATGACGATCTGCTTGGTGACCACCTGCTCGGTCGCCACCACCGGCAGCATCGGCACGCCCGCCGCGCGGTAGTCCTCCTTGTAGCGCATGGCCAGCGCCCAGGTGTGCGGCGGCGTCCAGAAGAAGATCACCGCGAACAGCACCAGCGAGGGCCAGCCGATGGTGCCGGTCACCGCCGACCAGCCGACCAGGGCGGGCATGCACCCGGCCGCGCCGCCCCACACCACGTTCTGCGAGGTCCGGCGCTTGAGGCCCTTGGTGTAGACGAAGACGTAGAACAGGATCGTCGCGACGACGAGCACGCCGCTGAGCAGATTGGCCTGCCACCACAGCCAGGCGAACGACAGCGCGCCCAGCGTCACGCCGAAGACGAAGGCGTTGCGGGTGGGCACCGCGTCGCGGGCCAGCGGGCGGCGCGCGGTCCGCTTCATCACCTTGTCGATGTCGGCGTCGGCGACACAGTTGAGGGTGTTGGCGCTGGCCGCGCCCATCCAGCCACCGAACAGGGTGACCAGGATCAGCCGGATGTCGACGTTGCCGCGGTCGGCCAGCAGCATCGTCGGGATGGTGGCCACGAGCAGCAGCTCGATGACGCGGGGTTTGGTGAGCGCGATGTAGGCCAGCGGCTTGCGCACGATCCGCGCGCCCAGGCTGTCGCCGGCGAGGCGATCGGCCAGCGCCGTCGACGAGCTACCGTGCGCACCGCTACTACCCGGCTGGTGACCGATCCGCACTGTTTCTCCTCGCACGCTGTGCTTCTCATCCGGCAATGGAACGAGCAGCGCGCGGCTGCGGCGCGGCCACTACTACAGACGATGGTAGACCCACGCCGACGCCGCTCCGCGCCAGGGCCCCGCGACCGTGCGGGTGGTCACCATCCCCCGCGTGCCGGGAACGGGCCTACACTCACACCCAGGGTTCGCGCCGGTTCGGTATAGCAGCACCTCTAGGGTATTCCTGTACATCGGTACGCACCCCGGCCGCGTGCGATCCGGATCCAGACACCATCGCCGCTGCCATGTATCGCCGTCGACGAAACCTAGGTCAGGAGAACCACGGTCGTGTCAGTCACAGACGACATTCGCGCCCTCACTCAGCGGAACTACCCCAGCGACTGGACGGACCTGGACACCAAGGCCGTCGACACGGCCCGTGTACTCGCCGCCGACGCGGTGCAGAAGGCGGGCAACGGCCACCCGGGCACCGCGATGAGTCTCGCGCCGGTCGCCTACACGCTCTTCCAGCGCACGATGCGTCACGACCCGACCGAGCCGCGCTGGGTCGGCCGCGACCGCTTCGTCCTGTCCTGTGGGCATTCCAGCCTCACCCTCTACGTGCAGCTCTACCTGGCCGGTTTCGGCCTCGAGCTCACCGACCTCGAGCAGCTGCGCCAGTGGGACTCGCTGACCCCCGGCCACCCCGAGTTCCGCCACACCGACGGCGTCGAGATCACCACCGGCCCGCTGGGTCAGGGCCTGGCCTCCGCCGTCGGCATGGCGATGGCGGCCCGGCGTGAGCGCGGCCTGTTCGATCCGGACGCCCCGGCGGGCACCAGCCCGTTCGACCACTTCATCTACACCATCGCCTCCGACGGCGACCTGCAGGAGGGCGTCACCGCCGAGGCCTCCTCGATCGCGGGCACCCAGCAGCTGGGCAACCTCGTGGTGATCTACGACGACAACGAGATCTCCATCGAGGACGACACCGACATCGCCTTCACCGAGGACGTGGCCGCGCGCTACGAGGCCTACGGCTGGCACGTGCAGACCGTCGAGGGCGGCGAGGACGTCGTCGCGATCGAGGCCGCCATCGAGGCCGCCAAGGCGGTGACCGACAAGCCGTCGATCATCATCCTGCGCACCATCATCGGCTTCCCGGCCCCGAACAAGATGAACACCGGTGGCGTGCACGGCGCCGCGCTGGGCGCCGACGAGGTGGCCGCGGTGAAGAAGGCGCTGGGCTTCGACCCGGAGAAGTCCTTCGACGTCGACCCGGCCGTCATCGAGCACACCCGCAAGGCCCAGATCCGCGGCACCGAGGCCAAGGCGGCCTGGCAGCAGGACTTCGACGCGTGGGCCGCGGCGCACCCGTCGAACAAGGCCCTGTTCGACCGCCTGCAGACCCGCTCGCTGCCCGCGGGCTGGACCGAGGAACTGCCGACCTTCGAGCCCGACCCGAAGGGTATGGCCACCCGCAAGGCCTCCGGCAAGTTCCTGGCCGCGGTCGCCGATGTGCTGCCCGAGCTGTGGGGCGGTTCGGCCGACCTGGCCGAGTCCAACAACACCACCATGCCCAACCAGCCGAGCTTCGGCCCGGAGTCGATCTCCACCGGCATGTGGAAGGCGCAGCCCTACGGGCGCACCCTGCACTTCGGCATCCGCGAGCACGCCATGGGCTCGATCCTCAACGGCATCGCGCTGCACGGCCCGACCCGCCCCTACGGTGGCACCTTCCTGGTGTTCTCCGACTACATGCGCCCGGCCGTGCGTCTGGCCGCGCTCATGCGGGTGCCCTCGATCTATGTGTGGACCCACGACTCCATCGGCCTGGGCGAGGACGGCCCCACCCACCAGCCGATCGAGCACCTGGCCGCGCTGCGCGCCATCCCGGGCCTGAACGTGGTCCGCCCCGGTGACGCCAACGAGACCACCTACGCCTGGCGCACCATCCTCGAGCGTGACTCCGACGAGCACACCTCGCACTTCCACACCTACGACACCCCGCACCAGGACGGCCCGTCCGCGCTGGCGCTGACCCGCCAGGACGTGCCCACCCTCGAGGGCACCAGCTACGAGGGCGTCAAGAAGGGCGGCTACGTGCTGGCCGAGGCGTCCACCGGCACCCCGCAGGTGATCCTCGTCGGCACCGGTTCGGAGCTGCAGCTCGCCGTCGCCGCGCGCACTACGCTGGAGGAGCAGGGCATCCCGACCCGCGTGGTCTCGATGCCGTGTGTGGAGTGGTTCGACGCGCAGGACCAGGACTACCGCGACGAGGTCTTCCCGCCCGCGGTGCGCGCCAGGGTCGTCGTCGAGGCCGGGATCGCGATGCCGTGGTACCGGTTCGTCGGTGACGCGGGCGAGATCGTCTCGATCGAGCACTTCGGCGCGTCGGCGAACTTCAAGAAGCTCTACAGCGAGTTCGGTGTCACCGCCGATGCCGTCGTCGCCGCCGCGCAGCGTTCGCTCGACAAGGTGAAGGGGTAAAGACCATGGCACAGAACGAGAATCTCGCCGCGCTCTCGGCCGCGGGGGTCTCGGTGTGGCTCGACGATCTGTCCCGCGATCGGATCGACTCCGGCAATCTCGCCGAGCTGATCGCGACCCGTGGCGTCGTCGGGGTCACCACCAACCCGAGCATCTTCCAGGCCGCCCTCAGCAAGGGCCACGGCTACGACACCCAGCTGCGTGAACTCGCGGCCCAGGGCGCCGACGCCGACGCCGCGATCCGCACCATGACCACCGACGACGTGCGCGCCGCCTGCGACGTGCTCGCCCCGGTCTTCGAGCAGACCGGCGGCGTGGACGGCCGGGTCTCCATCGAGGTCGACCCGCGCTTCGCCTTCGACGCCGACAAGACCGTCGCCCAGGCGATCGAGCTGTGGAAGATCGTCGACCGCAAGAACCTGTTCATCAAGATCCCGGCCACCGAGGCGGGCCTGCCCGCCATCACCTCGGTGATCGGCGAGGGCATCAGCGTCAACGTCACGCTGATCTTCTCGGTCCCGCGCTACCGCGCGGTGATGGGCGCCTACCTCGACGGCCTGCGCAACGCCAAGATCGGCGGCCACGACCTGGCCCGGATCCACTCGGTCGCCTCGTTCTTCGTCTCCCGCGTGGACACCGAGATCGACAAGCGTCTCGACGCGATCGGCACCCCCGAGGCGCTGGCGCTGCGCGGCAAGGCGGGCGTGGCCAACGCCCGGCTGGCCTACGCCGAGTACCAGGACGTGTTCGACGGTGGCGCGCACACCTCCACCTACAACCACCTCGCCGCCCAGGGCGCCAACCGGCAGCGGCCGCTGTGGGCGTCGACCGGGGTGAAGAACCCGGACTACTCCGACACCCTCTACGTCACCGAGCTGGTCGGCCCGAACACGGTCAACACCCTGCCGGAGAAGACCCTCGAGGCCTTCGCCGACCACGGTGCGGTCCGCGGCGACACGCTCAGCGGGCACGCGGTCGAGGCCGCCCAGGTCTTCGCCGACCTGGCCGCCGTCGGCATCGACCTGGACGATGTGTTCGCCCTGCTCGAGCGCGAGGGCGTCGACAAGTTCGAGTCCGCGTGGGGCGAGCTGATCGAGGCCACCACCGCCGAACTGACCGCGGCGGCGGGGGGCAACTGACCCGATGGCCGGCACAGCATCGACGGATCAGGCGGGGCTGTGGCAGAACCCGCTGCGCGACGAACGCGACAAACGGGTCCCCTTCATCGCGGGCCCGTGCTGCCTGGTGATCTTCGGTGTCACCGGAGATCTGTCCCGTAAGAAGCTGATGCCGGCCATCTACGACCTGGCGAACCAGGGGCTGCTGCCTCCCGGTTTCGCTCTGGTCGGCTTCGCCCGGCGCAACTACGCCGACGAAGACTTCGCCGCGGTCGTGCTGGCCGCGGTCAAACAGCACGCCCGCACGCCCTTCCGCCAGGAGGTCTGGGACCGCCTGATGGAAGGGCTGCGGTTCGTCCAGGGCAGCTTCGACGACGACGTCGCCTTCGCCACCCTCGCCGAGACCCTGCGCACGCTCGACGCCGAACGCGGCACCGGCGGCAATTACGCCTTCTACCTGTCGATCCCGCCGAACATGTTCCCGGTGGTGCTCGACCAGCTCTCCGAACACGGCCTGGCCAAGCCCGCCGACACCGCCCCCGACGGCTACCTGCCGTGGCGCCGCGTGGTGATCGAGAAGCCCTTCGGCCACGATCTCGACAGCGCCAAGGAACTCAACGCCCTGGTCAACCGGGTGTTCCCCGAGGAGCAGGTCTTCCGCATCGACCACTACCTCGGCAAGGAGACGGTGCAGAACATCCTGGCGCTGCGCTTCGCCAACGAGCTCTACGAACCGATCTGGAACGCCAACTACGTCGACAGCGTGCAGATCACCATGGCCGAGGACATCGGCCTGGGCGGTCGCGCGGGCTATTACGACGGCATCGGCGCCGCCCGCGACGTCATCCAGAACCACCTGCTGCAACTGCTCGCACTCACCGCCATGGAGGAGCCCACCTCCTTCGAGCCGATGCAGCTCACCGCCGAGAAGATCAAGGCGCTCTCCGCCACCAAACTCGTCGAACCCCTGGACGAGACCACCGCGCGCGGCCAGTACACCGAGGGCTGGCAGGGCAGCGAACACGTCGTCGGCCTGCACGAGGAAGAGGGTTTCGACCCCCAGTCGCGCACCGAGACCTACGCCGCCATCACCCTGCACGTGGAGAACCGCCGCTGGGCGGGTGTGCCGTTCTATCTGCGCACCGGCAAACGCCTGGGCCGCCGGGTCACCGAGATCGCCGTGGTGTTCAAGCGCGCCCCGCATCTGCCCTTCGACCAGACCATGACCGAGGAACTCGGCCAGAACGCCCTGGTCATCCGGGTCCAGCCGGACGAGGGCATCACCCTGCGCTTCGGCTCCAAGGTCCCCGGGTCGAGCATGGAAGTGCGCGATGTGAACATGGACTTCAGCTACGGCGAGGCGTTCACCGAGTCCTCCCCCGAGGCCTACGAGCGGCTCATCCTCGACGTGCTGCTCGGGGTGCCGTCGCTGTTCCCGGTCAACGCCGAGGTCGAATTGTCCTGGCGCATCCTCGATCCCGTGCTCGCGCACTGGGCCGCCGAGGGCAAACCCGAACCCTACGAGGCGGGCACCTGGGGTCCCGTCTCGGCCGATGAGATGCTCGCGCGCAGCGGGCGGGAATGGCGGCGCCCGTGATCGTCGACATGCCCGACACCGACACCATCGCCGTCGCCAAACGCATGGTGCAGCTGCGCGAGACCAACGGTGTGATCACCCAGGGCCGCGTGCTCACCCTGGTGGTCTGCACCCTGGACTCCTCCGAGGCCGAGGACGCGATCGACGCCGCCAACGACGCCAGCCGCGAACACCCCTGCCGCGTCATCGTGCTGGCCCGCGGCGACCGCGACGCCGAGACCCGGCTCGACGCCCAGATCCGCGTCGGCGGGGACGCCGGCGCGGCCGAGGTCATCGTGCTGCGGCTGCAGGGCCCGCTGGTGAACCACGAGAGCAGCGTCGTCACCCCGTTCCTGCTGCCCGACACCCCGGTGGTGGCGTGGTGGCCGCGCGGCGCCCCGGAATTCCCGTCGCAGGACTCGGTGGGCAGGCTGGCCAAGCGCCGGATCACCGACGCCACCTTCGCCCCCGATCCGCAGGCCGCCATCAAGAAGCGCCGCTACTCCTACGCGCCCGGCGACACCGATCTGGCGTGGAGCCGCATCACCTACTGGCGCGCGCTGCTGGCCGCCGCGCTGGACGAACCGCCGTTCGCCCCCGTCACCGCGGTGACGGTGTCGGGGCTGGCCGAGGAGCCCGCGCTCGACACCCTCGCCGGGTGGCTGGCCGCGCGGCTGAGTTGTCCCGTCATCCGCAAGACGGGTGAGCTGCGGGTGGAGTTGCACCGCGGCTCCGATTCGATCGCCATCGCTCGTCCGCAGTTGGGAAGGACCGCTACGCTGACCCGAACCGGCGAACCCGATCAGCGAATTGCGCTGGCGCGCCGGGAAACTCGCGATTGCCTCGCCGAAGAACTGCGGCGTCTCGACGCCGACGAGATCTACGCCGAGGCGCTCGCCGGAATCGAGAAGGTGACCTATGAGTGAGCGCATCGACGTGCACGACGAGCTCGGCGCCGAGTTCCCCGCCAACACCGTCGAGGTCCACGACGACCCCGACCAGCTCGCCGATGCCGCCGCCGAACGTTTCGTCGACGTGATCGTCGCCGCGCAGGCCGAACGCGGCACCGCCTCGGTGTCGCTGACCGGCGGCAGCGACGGCATCCGCCTGCTCGAATGTGTCCGCCGCGATCCCGGGGCCATCGACTGGTCCCAGCTCTACGTCTACTGGGGCGACGAGCGTTTCGTCCCCGACGGCGACGCCGACCGCAACGAACTGCAGGCCCGCCAGGCCCTGCTCGACCACGTCCCGCTCGACCCGGCCCACGTCTTCCCGATCGCCGCCTCCGACGGCACCTACGGCTCCCCCGAGGCGGCCGCCGCCGCCTACGCCCAGCTCATCCACACCGAGCTCGACGAGCGCGGCGAGTTCGACCTCACCGTCCTCGGCATGGGCCCCGAGGGCCACATCGACTCGCTGTTCCCGCACTCCCCCGCGATCCGCGAGCAGACCGACTACGTCGTCGCCGTGCACGACTGCCCGAAGCCGCCGCCGACCCGGGTCAGCCTGACCCTGCCCGCGATCCACCGTTCCCGCCACGTCATGCTCGTGGTCAGCGGTGTCGGCAAGGCCGCCGCGGTCGCCGCCGCCGTCAACGGCGCCTCCCCCGACGACGTCCCCTCCGCCGGTGCTGTCGGCATCGACTCCACCACCTGGGTCATCGACGAGGCCGCCGCCACCGACCTGCTGCTCGACCACGAGGACGACTGACCCTCAGGTATTCCGGTGCCGGGCCCATCACGGCCCGGCACCACCAGCCCGGCATCGCTCCGTCTGCGCGGCACCTCGGCACCCGCCCGGTCGGTGGCCGCCGACCCACTCGGTATGGTCGATGACGTTCGACCGGCCGGAAGGGTGACTCCAGCAGCATGATCCAGACCGAAGCAGTGACCTTCCCCGACCATGTGCACGGCTACCCGCAGGTCGCCTTCGGCGGTTACGTCGCCGGCCTGCTGGCCCGCCGATCCGGCGCCGAGACCGTCCGCGTCGACTTCCGCCGCGCCGTCCCCGTCGACACCCCGCTCGCCCTGACCGCGGGCGACCCCGGCCACACCGCCCTGGTCGACACCGAGGGCACCCTGCTCGCCCAGGCCACCCCCGCCACCCTCGACCTCACCCCGCCACCGGTCCCCTCCTGGTCCGTCGCCGGCGCCGCCACCGAGGCCGCCCTCACCAGCCCGAAACGCCCCGTCACCGACTGCTTCGGCTGCGGCGTCGAATGCGCCCCCGGCAACGGCCTGCGCCTGTTCCCCTGGGCCGTCCCCGACAGCCAGCTCATGGCCGCCGCCTGGACCCCCGACCCTCGCCTTGCCGACGAGACCGGCCACCTCCCCCCGGAAATCATCTGGTCCGCCCTGGACTGCCCCGGCGGCATCGCCGCCTGGGTCCACCAGGGCATGGCCAAGGGCGCCGTCACCGCCGCCCTCACCGCCACCCAGCTCCGCCCCGCCCCCGTGGGCGCCGACTACATCGCCCACGCCTGGCCGATCCACCACGAAGGCCGCAAACACACCGTCGGCGTCGCCCTCTCCACCCGCGACGGCGACCTCTGCGCGGTGGCCGAGGCCCTCTGGGTCGCCCCGCGCGCCTGACGCACGATCACAAGGGCAGCATGTCCGCGCGGAGCGCGTGACGCACCCGCCACTGCTCGGGCGACCCCGTCGGCCAGGGGAACCCACCCTGGTCGAACACCCGATTCAGATACGCCACGAACGGCATGGTCGATTCGCCGACGAACAGCCCGTCCACACACCCGTCCGGCAACCCGATCCCATACGGCCCTCCCCCACTGACGTTCTCCTTGTGCAGCCGATCCGGCGCGAGCGGCAGCACGAACCGCGTTCCCGAGTCCCACTCACTCCACCTCTCGTACTCCTCGGCGAAGAATTCGCGGATCGACGATTCAGGATGGTGCGCCCCTTCGACCTGGATCACCAGCGGATCCCCCGACGACGACTCCGGCCAGTCCGGATGCGTACCGACCAGCCACACGTCCCCGACCAGCCGCACCCACGACAGCAGCGTCATGGGCACGGCACCGAACCGCTCCCCGAGCCAGCGCGCGTGCTCGGCGGCATTCTCGGTCGCCGGGATGAACGGCACCACGGGCACCTGGTCGTCGTCGTTGGTGTGAAATCGGTAGCCGCTCTCGGTCAGCCGCTCGACGATCACCTCGATATTGCGCCGGGCCCGCAGCGCCATCTCGTCACAGACCAGCTGCGCTTCCCCGGCGAATGCGGTGTCGTGGATCGTGCCGCCCAGCTGCCGCAGTTCATGCCAGACCTGTTCCCGCTGCCCGTCTCGATACCGGCCGAGCCAGTCGGGCGATGACGCCGTTCTCACGCCTGGCCATCCTGCCACCCGGCGATCAGCGATGCAGGGTCGGCCGATAGACGAGCTCCTGGATATCACCGTCGAGCGTCCGGCTCTCCAGCAACTCGAGATCGAAATCCGCCGCCCCACGGAAGATCGCAGCGTCGCCCGTCTTCCCCGTGATCACCGGGAAAATCGTCACCTGCACCCGATCCACCAACCCCGCCGCCAGCAACGCCCGATTCATCGACAAACTCCCATGCGACCGCAACGGCACCCCCGATTCGTCCTTCAACCGCGCGACGACATCCACCGCATCCCCACTCACCACCGTCGCATCCGGCCAATCCAACGGCCCACGCAATGTCGTCGACACCACCGTCGCAGGCAGATTCCGCATCTTCGTCACCCACGCATCCCGCACCGACTCCTCCCCGGACGCCAGAATCTCCCGAAATGCCCGATAAGTATTGGCCCCGAACACCATCCGCTGCTCCCCGCCATACAACGAAAGCCGATGCTCCAACAACTCCGGCCCCTGCTTCCCCCAGTAACCACCCCAATCACCCCCACTCACCCCACCGAACCCATCGAGACTCGAAAACACATCGAACGTATACGTAGCAGCCATGACACTCTCCTCGGTTGTCCATCGTCTACGAATACAGACGACCACCCCCACCGATATTCATCGCAGCCCGGAGCCCGAATCGCTCCCCTGTTGCGCCAGCATATGGGCGCCGCTAGCGTGACGCACGAAGGTTCCACGGGGGAAACGGGGAAATATGCACGACCATGATCAATGCGGTGCGATCCGCCGATGAGGAAGATCGTCTTATGCGCTGCACTTTCACTCATCCTGCCCATCAGCGGCTGCGCCTCCGGGAACGACGCGACTCCCGAAGCAACGACCACCATCCAGCCGACCGATCTCTGGAGCCTGATCAGTGCCACCACCGCCCAAGCTCCGCTGACGAACGAGAAGATCAACGCGCTGTACAACACCCGCCTGGAAGGCACCGGACGCCGCGATATCGGCCCGGTCGTCGCCATCGGCGGCATCCCCATCGAGGAAGTAACCAGTGTCAGCCGCCCCGACGGCACCTGGGCCTTCACCCACCTGGAAATCGACGAACCCCGGTGCATCAGCCTCGACGAGGTGAAAACGCACTACCCCGACATCGAGAAGACGAACATGCCGCGCGGCCATTCCCTGGAGGAACGCTATGTGTGGACATCCTGGCAACCGTGGGGAACCCTGAACTTCGGCTTCCCGGAACGCGACTACTGCCTCGCCGGCTTCGCCCTCTACACCGAAGACGAGTACACGAGACGGCCCTACCCGTCATCCTGACAGGACGAGGATCACCCGGCGGTTCTCCTCACTCGACTCGCGGTGCGTAGAGCTCAGCATTGAACAAGACTTGCGCCCCGTGCCTCGTGAACAATTTGCGCTGAAGAGTACGCAGCACCACGAGCCCCTCCGCATCGGAAAACGTACTCACCATCCGGAACTCGGTACCGGCACCGAACAGTTCACTCCCGAACGCCAGCTCACTCAGAAAAAGCACCTTGGCCGTGTCGATCTCCGGCAGCCGCTCCCCATCGGCAACGGCTCCACGCAACCTGCCGATATCTCGATAGAACTCTTCCCGATCCGCATACCCGAGCGCCCGAACCGGAATCGGCGCCCGTGTCGAGATCCCCACCCAGCTCGCGAGAGCGGCATCCAAGAAATCACGCTCTCGTCCGGTCAGCGCGGCCATATCACGTTCCATGCCTCTACCCCTCCGTAGCATCGATCCAGCGACCACCTCACCATCAGTCGCGAAGACGCTCCACCGTGCGATCGAAAACCGCTCGCAGAACCTCGGATTCGGCCTGGATCCGCGCATCGGTCACGACCTCACCGGTCCGCGACAATATGGTCACCGAGGCGGTGACCATCCGGTCTCCGACCTGTCCCACCAGTCGTTCCTGCACCATCGGCGTCTCCACCAGCGGCTGACCGGCCCCGCGCACACCCTGGCTACCGGCGTAGCGATATCCGATGGCGTCCGCCCCGGCCTCCGGCGCAGTCCCCTGTGTCAGCGCCAATGTCTGCCGCTCCGAACTCGCGCCGATCTCACGGCAGTCCCGCGCCGCGTCCGCGAAGTCGCCGACCGATTGTTCCGCGTCGACGACATACACGAGATACACCGCCGACCCCACTCCCGAGGACACCGACTCCCCCGCGCCCGCGCCCGCAGGCGGCTCGATCAGCTTCCGGCACCGCTCATCGGTGAACGCCAATCGTTCCCCCGGCCCGGGCAACGCCGACGCGAAGGATTCCGGATTCCCGATCATGGAGTAACCGGCCGGAAAATCCGTCAACGACGGCAACGCCGCCAGCGGATCGACACCGCCACCGTCATCGGATCCACACGCCGCCGACACCACCGCCGCGACGGCCAGGACAGCCGCCAACAGACCGCCCCTCACTTGATGTCCTTGGTGGGATCGGGGATGTTCAACGTCGTCGGACTGTTCCGCTGCACGGTCATGACCTCGTCGATCGACGCGGAGCGCCACTCTCCGGGCGGCATCGCCACCGGGTAGCCCTGGCCGCCGGTGATCGGCACGACCATCTTCTGCTCCTGGATCTCATACTTCGGCTCCCACACGATCATGGATTTGCCGTCGTTGTTGTAGATTTCCTTTTCCGTCATCTCGACGAGCCGAACCCGATAGCTCGTCCCCTCGTTGATGCTTCCGCTCGGCACCGACCAGGTCTGGTCCCATGGCGTCCAGTCGGTCGTGTACTTGTTTGGATCGAGCTGGACAGTCCGCGGCGACTCGACCGGCATCCGCGCACCGTTCTCGGCATTCGCGTCGGGATAGGGATTGTCGGTCGTCTGGGCGTACACAGTGTTCAAGCTCGGGGAGGTGCTCACCTGGGGCGCGCCGAGAACGATTGCCGGGTCCCCGTCCGGCAGCGTCGCGAACGCCTTCTCGATCTCCGCCTGGACCGTGCTCGCCGCCGTTCGCGCGTTCTCCAGCGCCTGCTTGACTGCCGTCGTCGACGCGTCCGCGTCCACCTGCAACGCTCCCGCGGCCGTCGAATACGACGACGCGTCCAACTGCGACAGCAAGGTCTGGTGGGTGCTCGCCGAGATCGTGGTCGTGCCGTCGTCGCCGACCTCGTAACCGTTCGCCTGCGCGGCCCGCACCGCGTTCACGACCGCGCCCTTGGCCGACTCCAAGCTGCTCGCACCGGCTTGCGCGGCGCTGGCACCGTTCTGCAATGCCGTGATGAACGCCTTCGTGCTGGTGCGGACCGCTTCGTGCTTGCTCCGCATCGCCTCGGCCGCGCTACCGGTCCAGAAGTCCCGGCTCGCGTCCACCACACGGTATCGCGTGTCGTCGAAGGAAGTCAGCGACGAAGCCTGTGTCGACCAGGCGTCGCCGCGTGCGGTCAACGTCGCGGTGTCCCAGTTCAGGACATGTGCCACCGTCAGTGTCCCGGCTTCGGCCAGCGACTTCTGTTCCTCGATACCGAGCGTCGTCATGCCAGCGCCGCCTGCGCCGCGCCCAGGTCACCGGCGTTCTGGGTGTCCTTGCTCTGGAATTCCGTCACCGCCGTCGAGGTCGCCTTCGACAAGGCCTCGTACTCGGCGACCAGCGTCTGCGCGGCCTTGGCCACCTTGCCGATCGCCGTCGTCGCCGCGTCCGGCACCTTCGTCCCCGGCAGTGTCACCCCCGCGTCACCGGATTCCCCGGTGAACACTGTCGCCAGTTCCGACTGCGCCTTGCCCAACGTTGTCGCGAGCTCTTGTGTCCGTGTCGGATCCAGATCCAGATCTGTTGCGCCGGCCATGCTTTCCCCCGTTTCTCGCCATGCGTTCGACGGCTACGCTAGCGAGCCTCCGCGCACCGGCGCAACAAGATCGAACGCGCACGTCGACGGCTGCTCACGGGCCCGATAGGCTCACCGGAGTATTCGGGGTAGAGAAGGTAGCGCGGTATGGGGGATATCGATCCGGTCTCCGGGCACATCGAACGGCTTCAGCGTGCGCTCACCGACGCCAGAGGAAAGGCCACCAGCGCCGACGGCAAGCTGCGGGTGGAGGTGGGCGCCAACGGCACCCTGCACAGTGTCGAACTGGGCGAGGGCGGAGCCGATCTCGACCCCCGGCTGCTGGTTTCGATGATCGTCGACCTGCACAGAGAAGCCGTGGCGGACGCGGCGGCGGTCATGCGCGAAGCGGTCGCGGCGCTGGGAAGCGACCCGCGACTCCAGGAGGACAGACAGGACGTCGTCGACAAGCTCGCCCGCCCTCGCCCGAGCGGCGAGAACACCGGCACCACAGCACCTTCCACGACCGAACCCACGACAACCACCGCCCCTCCGGAAGAACGGAATCCACCCGCTCACCCGGACCGCAGCCCCACGTCGGCGCCAGACAGGGCACCGGCTGTCGGCCACGAACCGCCCCCGGCACCGGCCGCGCCCCCGATGCCCGCCCCACGCCCGGCACCGGCCGCGCGCCCGGCCCGACCCCCGCGACGCCCTGCCGCACCGGCCCGTCTCTCCGAATTCGACCCGGTCACCTTCGCCCCGATCACCCGGCCACGCCCCTTGTCGACGCCCGCGGTGACCACCGACCGGCCGCGCCGATCCACACCCCCTGGCGAACCCCCGCGCCCCGACCGATCAATCTCACCCGCCGAAGCCGCGCCCACATTCACCCCGCCGGGACCCACCGCACCGATCTCCCACCCGAACACCGACGAACAGCCCGCACCCCGGACCCCCGAATCCACTGAACCGGCTCCGGACCTCGACATCACCCCCTGGGGAGAACCCGCGGAGGACACCACCCTCACCGACGAGGGCTGGCCCCCGGACGACCACCTCACCCTGTCGACCGACTGGTGGAACCTCCCGTCGTCCGACCCCCGCTGACCGCAACTGTCAGCGGGACACCCTCACACCAGCCAGCTCTTGCGCTGGAAGTACTCCGCTTCCGGATCGTCCTCGTCGTCGTAGTAGGTGTCGCGCGGCGCCGGACGCAGCGCGCGCATCGTGGCGTCGATCCGCTCCTGGAGCTGCCGCAGCAATTCGTCCGGCGGGCCGGGCGTGATGGAGATGTCGTCGGCGCTGAGCTCGTGCAGCAGGTAGCGGCCGTCGTTCGGGTAGTCGAGCCAGAGGAAGGCGCGACCGTCGTCGGTGGGCTTGGAGTCGAGGGCGAAACCGGGCAGCACCGTGATCTCCCCCATCCCGATGCGTTCGCGCCGGAAGAACCGCTGCATCTCCTCGACGGGCGAGAGCCGGGTGGGATGACGCCCGTAGGTCTGCTGCTCCATATCGCTGCGCCGTCCGTGGAACGGCCGGTGCGTCCCCGCCGAGAGCCTGGGCACCCTGGCGATCACCTCGGCCGCGATCCGATGCGACTGATGGGTGCTCACCGTGATGTCGGTGCCGTACTCGCGGGTGGGGCCGGGTCGCTGCACGGCCAAAGTGGCGGTGTGCCCGGTGATTCCGGCATGGATCCGGACCACCTGTGACTGGTCCGGCCCGTAGAACCCGTAGACTTCGATCCGCATCTCCGGTTCGAGCAGCACCGCGAGCGCGCTGTAGAGCGTCTCGTCGAACCGTCCGGCGAGGCGTTGCGCGGCGGTGGCGCGACTGCGTTCGAGGTCGCCGGGGAACTCCAGATCGCGCGGGAACCAGCTCAGCGGGTAGGGCAGCCGGTCGCGGCCGAGCGCTTCGAGGGCGATGGTGAAGGTGAGACCTTCCATCTGCCAGGTCGACCCGGTCATTCGCCGATCACCCCACCCGGCGGCAGCACGCGCGGCTGCACGCCGAGCAGTTCGGTCTCGCGATCCTGGATGAGGTAGTCGGGAATCTTGTGCTCGCTGTCGTCGTCACCTTTGCCGCGCGCGCCACCGGCGCCCATACCGCCCATGCCCGGCATGCCGTTGCGACCGCTGCTCGTGCCTGCGCCACCGCGCGCCGCTGCCCCCGTGCCTGCCGGTTGTCCGGGCACTCCGGCGACCGGGGTGCCCGCGGGTGTCCCGCTCGGCGTTCCACCCGGCGACCCGCCGCCGGGATTACCACCGGTGCCCAGTGGCGATCCGCCACCGGGCGTGCTCGGCGTGACACCCGCCGGTGTCGTGGTGTCCGGCGTCGTGCCCGCGGGCGTGGTGGTGTCCGGGTCGGTGGTCTCCGGGGTCTCGGTCTCGGTGTCTTCCGGATCGTCGGTGTCGTCCGTGTCGTCGGGATCGGTGTCTTCCGGGTCCGTCCCGGACGGGGTTGTCGGTGTCTCCGGGGTGGTCGTGGTCTTCGGCTTGTCGGTGTCCGACGGATCGTCGATGCCTTTGCTGTTCGGCTTGTCGCCGCCCGGATCGGTCGTGTCGGACTTGAAGGTGCTCACGGCAGGGGCGAGGACCGGCGTGTGCTCGTCGACATCCTTCGCGACAGGCTGATACACAGTCTTCATCACCTCCTGCGCCGCCTTCGACGACTCGTCGGCCCGGTACTTCGCCGTCTTCAGCAGCCCCGTGCCCGGAATCATCGCGACCGCCTTGTCGAAGGCGGACACGTCCTCCGGTTCACCGACAGCCGTTTTCGCGTGTCCCAGAGCCGTTTCGAGCAGATCGATACTGTTGGCCACCATCTCGAAGGTCAGCGCGAGCTTCTCGGCCTCGGTCCCGTAGGCACGCGTACTCTCCATCGCCGCCGTGGCCGACTTGCCCTGCCAGTGATCCTGAATGGCACGGTCGACTTCTTTGCGGAAGGTACTGACGGCCTCCCGCATCCCGCCGTTACCGCCCTCCCCCTCGTCGAGCCGCCGCCACCCGTTGGCACCGGAGTTGATGTCACTGGCCTTCACGGCAGGCTTACCGTTGTTGCCCTGCAACGCATCCCAGATGTCCTGATGCGACCACTGATCGAAGTCTTCGTGGTTGGTGACCTTCTGCCCCGCATACTGCCCGTCGAAGCGCCCCTGCAACATCGATCGCTCGGTACTGATGACCTGCTTGTCGTTGCCGAACTCGTTGTTCGCGTCCTGATTCCGCGACTTCTGCTGATCGGCGTTCTCGGAGGACTGGGAGTAGTTGTCGTAGACCTTGGCGCCACCGATGGTGATGATGGCGGGGAGGGCCACCGCGAACGGGAAGACCATCAGATCTCCCCTTCCTTCTGGCCGAGCTGGGTGCCGCTCTTCTGGTCGGAGTCCTTGAGTTTGCCGATGGCGGCGGCGTAGGTGTCACGCATGAGTTCTGCGATTTCTATGTGTTGCTCCAAGCGCTTCAACGCGGAGTCGGATGTGTTGTCGGCTTCGCCATTGATCGCCTTGTTCTGGAACTTCTGTTTCAAGACATCGGCAGAAGGAATGCCGCCGTATCCGGAAAGATGGCCTAGCTGACCGGCGTCCGCTTTTAGTTTGGCGAGCTTCGTCGCATATGTACTGCACGCAGCACGGAGCGCCTCACCTATTCCGTTCTCCATGCTGAACTCGCCAGCGACAGCCTGCTGCTTCAGTGTTTTCCATTGCGCAATATCCGACTCGATACCAGTGGCCACTATCGCCCACCCCCTATTGATTCCTTCACCGAGCAGAACCTAGTTCGGAAGATGTGGTTCAAGGTCCGTGGCATGCTTGTTCGCCATAGCGCACGTGTCCGAATCTTGCTGATCGCTCATCAACCAGTCCACGAACACTTCGAACATTCCCTGCTCCGCTTCGAACGCCACATAGCATCCGGTAGGAAGGGACTTCTCACGGAACACGAGCCCGGTTCGACCATTGACCGTCGCCTCACGAAGGTCGGTCACGGTGTCCTTGGCACGCGTCTCGTCGAGCGTATGACTCGACGACAGAACAGTCAGGACGTAGGCATCCCCCTCCGGATACCACGAACACACCCGCCAACTCGCCGGCCCCGACGGCGGATCCGTCACCGTCCGCTTCGACGCCGGATCGACCCCCGTCGCCCGCAAGACATCAGCACTGAGCTCGGTGCACGGGTTGTAGACCTCGATCTCGTCGATGTCGCGCACGGTCGTAGTCGGTGCGGTAGCGGTCCCGTCGACCGTCTCGTCACATCCCACGACACCCAGCAGGCAGACCCCGGCAAGCGCCGCACCCAATACTCGACCGTTCCGCACGAATCTCCTCAGATCCCCATCCGCGCCTGCGCGGCATCCACCACCACAGGCCGAACCCCCGCCACTACGCCCCCGGCGCACCGCAGTTCGGCGCCAAGAATACACCGCGACCCCCACCCACAGAACCTCCCGAATCTCCACAATCCGGCCGAGGCGGAAGACATCAAGGAGCACAGTGCCAGAGCGCATCGATCGGAAGCGCCCTGAGCCGGTCACCGAAGGGCAGCGAGTGCTGGCCGGTGTAGAGAACGTAGCCTGCGACGAAGCGATCACCGAGCCGGGCGGCGAGATGATGCAGACCAGAGAAGTCCCGACGTTGCAGCGTCGAAGCGGCCTTCACCTCGATACCAACGACTCGTCCATCGGCCGCTTCGAGAACGGCGTCGACCTCCACCTTGTCCTTGTTCCTGTAGTGCCACAGTGTGACTCGCTCGCTGTTCCAGGTGAGTTGCCGTGCCAACTCCATCAGCACGAAGTTCTCCAGGACCGTGCCGGCCGCCCCGCCGGGGTCCGCGAGGCGGCTCGGGCTCTGGCCCAGTAGGTGACCGAGGATTCCGGTGTCGACGAACGCCAATTTGGGCGTGCCCGTGGCGCGATAGGCCGGCCCGCCGGACCACGCGGGAATCGACTTGATCAGAAACACCGCCTCGAGTAAACCCAGGTACCGGGCAACCGTGGTGCGATGAACTTCGAGGTCCCCCGCCAGGGTTCCAGGAACCAGCAGACCACCGGCACGTGCGGCGAGCAGCTGGAGCAGCTTGCGCACCTGAGTGGGGCGTTCGACGGCGACGAGTTCGCTGACATCACGCTTGATGAGCGTGTCGAGGTAGTTCTCGAAGAACGCCGCGCGCCGGCGCTCAGTGCGCCGCACCGCTTCCGGAAAACCACCGACCACTGCCCGGTCGAGGTAGTCGCGCCGTTTCAGCGCAGAGTCACGACCCAACCGCGGCCCGAGTTCGAACGCAGCATCGACGAACCGATCGGGACCGTTCTCCAGCTCGCCTTGGGAGAACGGCCACAGCTCGATCGTCTCCATCCGACCGGGCAGTGCGTCGGGCAGATCCTTCAGCGCCAGTATCTGCGCGGACCCTGTGAGGAGGTATCGGCCGGGCCGGCTATCGGTATCCACGTCGGCTTTGATCGGCAAGAACAACCCCGGAGCACGCTGCACCTCGTCGATGACCAGCAGCCCCTCGTGCTCGATGAGCCCGGTCGGGTCCTCGAGCGCCGCCCGCAGGGTGACCGGATCATCGAGTGTCAACGCACGGACGGGCTCCCGCTGCGCAGCGACGATGCGCGCCAGGGTGCTCTTCCCCGCCTGCCGAGCACCCGCAATCGCCACCACTCGCGTGTCATCCAGCGATTCGCTGACGTTGGTGCGCACATTTCGAGCGATAATCGATTCTGAGGTCATCAGGCTATCATTGCAGTTCAGCGCGCTGTATGCACACTTAGCCGAAGGTTCCACGCACGCCTGGCCGATATCGACGTGCACG
Source organism: Nocardia sp. NPDC056064 (assembly GCF_042266925.1). Lineage (NCBI taxonomy): Bacteria > Bacillati > Actinomycetota > Actinomycetes > Mycobacteriales > Nocardiaceae > Nocardia > Nocardia sp. NPDC056064. The sequence continues at coordinate 1,504,331 of NZ_JBHJWO010000001.1, forward strand.
GATAGACGCGCACCCCATGCACGCTTGGACGACCACGGAGCGTCGCCCTTCAACTTCATCGACCGGGATGCTGACGACCCCCGCATCCCGCCACGCGCACCACTCTTGGACGCACAGTTCCGCCTCGAGGTTCCGTCGAATTCCCCACACCGGAAACCGCCCCTGATTCCGCTACGCTGAGCGACTGGCACCAAGTGCCACCGATCGTCCGCACCGGCTCGCACCGCGCCGACGACCGGTCCGATCAGAATCGGCACCGCAGGTCGCGAGCATCTCCGACCCGGTGGCACAGGGCTTCACCGGGGGTGGGACAACGATGACAAGTGCAGGCGGTGCCGGGGAAATCAACATCTCCCCCGACCAGATCAAAACCCACGCCACCAACGTCACATCGGCTGGTTCCGGGCTGACCGAAGCATTGGAAGCCGCCCAAGCCGTCTCGGCCCCCTCCGACGCTTTCGGCAAACTGTGCGCCTTCCTCGGCCCCCTGTTCGTCGACTCGGTCGAAACCGACGGGATAGACGCCATCCAGGCCGCGATCACCGCCTTCGGTGACACCAGCTCGAACCTGACCGCGGTCGCCGACGCGTTCACCTCCCGCGACACCACCAACGCCGCCGCCCTGAAGTCGCAGGAATCCGGGCTCTGATGGCCGCCAATCCCCTGATCGCCACCAAGGAAGACACCACCGACTGGTCCACCGGGATCAGCCTGGTCTCCTCGGTCACCGACCTGTCCGACGCCATCTCCGGCGGCTCCTGGATCGACGTCGGCCTCGGCGTGGTCGGCCTGGCCGCCGAAGCGGTATCCCTGGTCGTCGACCCCCTGGGCACCCTGGCCGCCTACGGCGTCGGCTGGCTGATCGAACACTGCCAACCCCTGCAAGACGCCCTGGACTGGATCGCCGGCGACCCCGCCCAGATCGAGGCCTACGCCAAAACCTGGGACAACGTCGCGGCCCGCATCAGCGAGGTCGCCACCGCCCAGAACTCCGCGGTCACCACCGACGTCGCCGACTGGACCGGCCAAACCGCCACCGCCTACAAGAACGCCGCCGCCAACACCACCAACCTGCTCACCGCCGCCAACACCGCGGCCACCACCGCCGCCTCGGCGATCCGCCTCGCCGGCGGTGTCGTCGCCGCGGTCCGCGAAACCGTGCGCGACCTGGTCGCCCAAACCGTCGGCCGCCTCGCCGTCTGGGCCGCCGAAGCCATCTTCTCCCTCGGCTTGGCCACCCCCGTGATCGCGGTCCAAGCCACCGCCTACATCGCCAAGACCGTCGCGATGATCTCGAAACTGTTCTCCCGCCTGGCCAAAACCATGGCCAAACTCAAGCCACTGCTCAAGCAGCTGAAGAACGCCTTCGGCGACATCGCCAAAGCCTTCAAGAAGACCCCGTCCAAGGGCGGCAAGACCACCGACGACATCACCACCACCAAACCCGCCAACACCAAGAACGGCGACTCCCCGACGACCCCGTCGAACGTCAAACAAACCGATTCCCCGACAACTCCGTCGACGGTCAAAGACCCCGGCACCACCCCCGATACCCCGAGCGCAACAACACCGGAAACCAAACCGGCCAACAATCCGACCGTCACCGCCAACACCGACAACCAACTGCCCAACCAGAAGGAAACCGGGTCACCGGAGGCGAACAAGACCACCAAACAAACCATCGATTGCGGCGACCCCGTCGACGCCGCGACCGGCGAGTTCCTCCTCCCGGAAACCGACGTGAGCCTGCCCGGTGTCCTGGCGCTGGTCCTGACCCGCCGCCACCGCTCGTCCTACCGGTTCGGTCGCTGGTTCGGCCCGTCGTGGGCGGCAACGCTGGACATGCGCGTGGTCGTCGATCAGGTCGGCGTGAAATTCGTCGGCCCCGACGGCGAACTCTGGCAGTTCCCCCACACCGCCCCCGACGTCCCGGTCCGCCCCGTGCACAAGGGCATCCGCGCGACGATGACCCGCACCGAAGCCGGCGGCTACCACGTCCACGACCCCGAACGCGAAATCACCTGGGGCTTCCACCCCGATCCCGTCCTGGCCGGCCTCGACACCCAACTCGGCAACTACGCCATCACCGAGATCACCGACCGCCACCACAACCAGATCCGTTTCCACTACAACGGTGACGGCACCCCCACCCACATCACCCACACCGGCGGCTACCGCGTCGAGATCGATACCGCCGACGGGCGCATCACCGCACTCACCGTCACCGGAACAGCATCCGACGGCACCCCCGTCGCGACTCGCGTTCGCGAATTCGGTTACACCGCAGGCAACCTCACCTCCGTCATCAACGGTGTCGGGGCCATGACCCAGTACCGCTACGACAGTGACGCGCGCATGCTGTCCTGGCGCGATTCCCGCGGCACCGAGATGGTCAACACCTACGACCCCTCCGGCCGCGTCGTCGAACAGGTCGGCACCGACGGAATCCTCTCGGCCACCCTCGCTTACGAGGACGTCCCCGGCTTCAACCGCACCCGCACCCATCACACGAATTCCCTCGGCGCCACCACCATCTTCGAATTCGACGAAGAACTGTGCCTGCGCAACACCATCGACCCGCGCGGCGCGAGCACCCTGACCGACTACAACGAATACCGCCAACCGGTCCGCCACGTAGACGCCTACGCCAACACCACGATCTACCTCTACAACGACGACGGCGACCTGGTCCTGCTCCGCCGCCCGGACCAGCAAACGATCACCATCGGCTACGCCGCACCCCACCGCCCGTCCCTGGTCACCGACGTCGACGGCTCGACCATCGCCCGCACCTACGACGAGCACGGCAACCTGACCAGCGTCACCGACGCCGACGGCATCACCACCACCTACACCCACCACAGTTGCGGCGCACCGGCATCGATCACCCTCTCCACCGGGGCGACCACCGTCATCGAAATCGACAGCGCCGGGCTCCCGATCCGCATCACCGAACCCAACACCGCGATCACACTCATCGAGCGCGACGTCTTCGGCCGCCCCGCCAGAATCACCGACGCCCTCGGCAACATCAACACCCACCACTACTCGGTCGAGGGAAAGCTACTCGCCCACACCGACCCCGAGGGCGCGACCCAGTCGTGGACCTACGACGGTGAAGCCAACCTGCTCACCCACACCAACCAGATCGGCGCGCTGACCCGCTACACCTACGGCAGCTTCGACCTCGTCGCCACCAAAGAAGCCCCCGACGGCACCGTCACCACCTATACCCACGACACCGAGCGCCGCCTCACCACCGTCACCAACCCCCTCGGCGACACCTGGACCTACGAATACGACATCGCCGGCAACGTCTGCACCGAAACCGACTACAACGGCTCGATCACCCGAACCGACCACGACCTACTCAACCGGCCGACCGTCATCACCACCCCGACCGGTGTACAGCGTCGTCAGTCCTACGACGTCCTCGGCCGTTTCACCGGAGTCAGCACCGACACCGGCGAATGGATCACCAACACCTACACCCCGACCGGCCACCTCATCACCGCTCGAAACGGCCTACACGACTCCACAATCCACACCGTCACCTTCGACCGCACACCAGCAGGCAGGCTCCAGGCCCAACACGTCGACGGACACACCACCACCTCCTACGTCCACGACACCTACGGCCGCCGCACCGGCTACACGACTCCGAGCGGAGCGACGACCACCTACGAACGCACCGTCACCGGCCAGGTATCCGCCCTCACCACCCACGGCCACCGCTTCGACTTCACCCACGACCTGCTGGGGCGCCAGAACAGCTGGCACACCACCGGAATCGGCCAACACAACACCTACAGCCCAGCTGGACACACTCTCAGCCGTGAACTCGTCCAACTCGACCCCCGCACGAGCACTCCAACCCACCTGATAGAACGGGATGACTACGGGTGGCGCCCCGACGGATATATCACCACCCACACCACTACGACGCCGACCACGAACCGCCGCCGCGACTACACCCTCGATGTGATCGGCCGCATCGGCAACGTAACGGCACCGGGTGTCGGCGTCACTGAGCAATACACCTACGACGCTCTCTCGAACCTCACCACCACTCGGCTTCCCAGCCAGCCGATCCCCTCGCACTCCGATGCTTCTGTGCTGACTGGCCATTCCGAATTCGAGTACCGAAACAATCTACTTATCCGCGCCGGTCGAACCCGCTATCACTACGACGCTGCCGGCCGCTTGATCCGCAAGGAAAAGACCCGGATATCGCGAAAGCCCGCTGTCTGGCACTACCGCTACGATGCCTTCGATCAACTTATCGAAGTTGGCACACCCGACGGCACGATCTGGAATTACACGTACGACCCTTTGGGCCGACGAACAACAAAATTCAACCACGATATCGGCTCTTACACCTCCTTCACATGGGATGGTGTTCATCTTTCAGAACAATCGACAGCTACTGCGTCAGCGACACAGACTCGCACATGGACGAACCATCCCACCACACACGTCCCACTCACCCAGTCCGTTGACGACCAGTTCTGGGCGATAGTCACTAATCTTCAGGGCGCTCCGACCCACCTGGCCGAGCCTGCTACAGGCGATATCGAGTCGACAACGACCACCGACCTTTGGGGTCGCACGACTTGGGTCGGCACCGATGCGCCTCACCGTTTCCAAGGACAGCAATACGACCCCGAAACCGGCCTCCATTACAACTACCATCGATATTACGACCCCGAGACCGGGCGATACCTCACGCAGGACCCACTTGGACTGTCCCCCGCCGCCAACCCCATGACCTACCCTCACAACACGATGGCTTGGGTCGACCCGCATGGCTTGGCACCCAGCGAATGCCGACAGGTCCACTACACGGGCAGCCAAGGAACCGGAAAGGACCTGAAACGCACTGGTGAAGTAGGCACCGATCGCTGGCAGTTCAACACAGGCCACGGATACGATCGAGCCCATACTGGACCTGGCGGCGTTCAGAACGACCTGAGAACTACAGGTATGACGGCAGATGAAATCGAACAGGGTATCGTGTCGGATGTCTATGACCATATAGACAGCGGAGGCACCATCCCACAAGGTGGCACTCCCGGGTTTAGCGGCCCTCTCGAACGAAATGTTGTAGTCAACGGTCACAATGTCGGGTATCGAATTATGCAATCACCCGATGGAGTGTATCGACTTGGAACCTATTGGCTGAACTGATGGGATGAAGCAGATGGCCGACCTCGCGAAGATTGCCCGTGAACTGATCCGAGAAAGTAATGACTCCTCACAACAGCAAGTTTCGGATGCGGCGAGGGAATTTATTGAAACCGTCACCTTCTCCAGTTCAACCGAAATTTCCGCAATGCTTCGCAGAGAAATCGGCCTGGATTGGATGGCACTGCCGGTGTGGGCACGAAATTTGAGTTATCGACTCGCTTGCCTACAGGATCCGGAAAACGCGGAGCTGTTGAATGAGGCAGCGATAGACCTATATAGTTTTGGCCCCGACTGGGACGATCACGCAAGCGAATTAGCCGAACACGCGCGAGCCCTGAAGGAAGAGGGAACGAGCTAGTGTCTTGTGATGCTGTTTGTTGACATGAGTAGTGAGCCATTCTCAACCTGCCGGTGAACGATGTTGCCCTGCAACATGATTGACGCTACACCCTCGCGCAAACCGGCAAAGCCCCTGGTAAGTGCTTCTAACGGGTTCGGTCGGGCAGCGGTGAGACATACTGCGGTGCAGGATGTTTCGCCGTGGCAGCACCTGGCTCGTGGATGATGAGTTCCGGGCGGCTATCGAACCGCTACTACCGATGAAACCCGCAGGAACACCGGGTCCGGCCCAACATGACCCGAGGCTGGTGATCCAAGGCGGCTTGTTCGCGTCGCTCACCGGGATCGGAGGGAAGGCCTGCCCCAGGAACTCGGGTTCAGGTCCGGGACGACGTGTTGGCACAGGTTACGGGACTGGCAGGCAGCAGGGGTGTTCGAGACGATGCACCAAGCGGTCCTGAACCGCAGCAACGCCGCCGGGTTGATCGAATTCGACCGCGTTATGATCGACGGCTCGCACGCGCGGGCGAAAATGGGGGCTCCGCGACAGGACTGAGCCCGGCAGACCGCGCCAAGACCGGTTCCAACATCACGTGCTGACCTGCGGGAATTGGTTCCCGCTCGCCATCGAGTTCTCCGCGGCCAACGTCGACGACCACCTGGTGCTGCCGCTCATGCTCGATCGGGTTCGTCCCTTGCATGGACGGCCGGGGCCACCGCGCCGCAAAATCAAGCCGCTCATCGGTGACAAGGGCTACGACTACCCCAGCCGTGTGCCGAGCTGGGACATCGCCGGATCGCCGGCTACACCCCTCGCCGAGGAACCCGCGAGAGTCACTGCTGGCCGCTCGATCGTGGAGCAGACCTTCGCTCTCTGTTCCACGAGTACCGGCGCTTGGCGGTGCGGTGGGAACGCCGCGCCGACATCCATTACGGTTTCCTGAGTTTCCGTGCCGCCCTGATCTGTTGGCGACGAGTCAGCAACCGAACCGTTAGGAGCTCTTACCCCGAAATCCCAACGCCCGAACTGACCCAATGGGTTTGACGCCATGCACCGAGTCTGGAAGGCATTCCGCCGCAGCAACTAACCGTGACATCGGCGATCTCGGCAGAGTCGTCTCCCAGTCTGGAACAAACGCAGCGGGAGGTCGGATCTACACTTCGAACGGGAGGATCAGCAAGGACGACTCTTCGCGGGGTTGGTGAACAACGGACTGATGCGGGGCGATTACATCCACATTTTCACTGGCACTCACGGATTCCCCGATGGCACAATAGTTCCGGACTCTAGCATGTATGCCGACGATGTCGGGAGATTCGGAGATTTGACAGGGGTCACCGTTCACGGTGCTGCCTCCATGTCGCCTGACGAGATAGGCGAAGTTCTCCAACGTCCAGGAGACTATTATTGGCGAATTCTGCAATAGCGCGGCATGCCTGGGGCCCTACCCACAAGGAAGTAGAAAGTCACATGAACAGCGATCGAGAAAGTACTCGAAACCGTGAATACGTCGGAATCATCTGGATTGGAGATAATCCGGGAGTTCGATTGCGGATATCGGCCGCATCTGCCGATGAGGCGTGGGCGCGAGTTATTGCCGAGTACGGCGCGGGGCACACTATTTCGCTGTGGAACGAAGATGATGCTTCAAAGCCTCGCTAGGACGTATTTTGTTAGGTAGGTCATTCTGTAGGTGCTCGGCATACCCGAAACTCGGTGGGACTTCGGCGCCATGTCGAGACACCGAGTAGGTAGCATGTCGCCACCACCGAGGTCAGTGCCCGCTCAGCGCGTTTGCGGCATTCGAGCAGCCAGTCCGGAAAGTAACTAACCGACCACAGTTTCGGTATCGCGACGTCCATGGTGCCGACACGGGTGTCGGAATCGCGATGGCGGTAGCCGTTTCGGCGGTTGACCCGATTGTCTCCGTGTTCGCCGTAACCGGCGCCGCACATGGTGTCGGACTCGGCGTTCATGATCGTGTGGCCGAGGTTCGACAGCGTCTCCTTCGACAGATCGGGGCTGGCTGCGGCGAGTTACGTCGAAGGACTTTCACAGCCGGATTAATGGAGTAGGGCATGAGCGAGTCGAAATACGCTCGAGAAATCAAAGACGGTTTTCTCGAGCGCAATATCATCGGACAATCCCCGGCAGAGACTGTCGAGCTATGTAGAAGATCTAATCGCGGAAGGGAATCGTCGAGAGATCGTCCTCGAGGAGTTGACGGAGTACCTGATGGAGCTTCGTGTGCTCGATCGCGAGCTCGACGAAGACATAGTCATGGACATAGTGGATAGATTCGTCGGATGGACAGCACCGGGGACCGAACTTTGAGAGGATGTCCCATGTCGGGACGGTTGCTGCCGTCCTCGTTCGGGGTTACCGTTCCGACGGGACATCACCGGTCACGCCTTGGCCACAAGTCACGGCTGTTGCGAAAGCACGAAAGCAATGGATGACCTTGACGGACTCCCATTTCGGTACTCGGACAGCACATACTCCGCTGTTCACATTTGCGACGACGACAATCCAAGCGAGACCGGTCGAGTCGACGACCCCAACACTGCAGTACCTGGAAAGCAGTGGCACGCTCAGGGGCCGGGTAGAGGGTCTCCAGGTAGCAATATGGATGGAACTTTCCACGACGGTAACCCGAGATGGGGCAACAAGGTGCCGAGTTGGCTACAAGAGTACGGGTGGAACGGGTGAATACTACCGAGATATTTGAGGATCATCGACCAGAGTTTGAGCGGCTCGCGCACACACAGGAATTTGTAAACTTCGCAGACAATTCCAAAATCTCACAACTCGACGAACTCCCCATATATTCCCGAGACAGCGAAGTAGCTTTCTTGGATAAATACGATACTCCCACCAGAAACCGCGTGCTTATATATGCCACATTCACACTTCTGAAGGAAGCGTTGACCCACCAACGGCATGCCGCCTGGCCTGATGGCTATCTACACATGGTTTCCATACCCGGCTGGTGGGAGCGGGAGCCGTTCGGCGCCGGCCTGATGGAAAACGATGGGTCCCAGTGGCTTCTTCAGCCACGACTCTGGATCGGGAACTTCAATAGTACGGTAGTGGCGGATAACTTTCGGATGCACCAGGGACTCAGCATTGCCGCAGATTTTACGCGGTCCGCACTTCCGATCGAGTCCAAAGAACACGTATTCGAATCGTACAGCCGGCAATATGGCGATGAATCAGAAAGGATCGAACGCGTGTACATCACCCTTCCCGGAAGTCCTGAATCGATAATCGTGATGGACAGCTGATGTGAGGGACTCCGGAGCGCCTGACAGTCAGGCGAGATGACCTTCAAGAATAGGTGTTCGAGAATACCTGATGCCGATCTTCACCTATGGCTCGATGTCGCTGGAAGATCATCTGATTCTCTAGACTGCCCCGAACGACACCGGCTGATGGCTGCTCGAGTGCGCTGTCGGTGGTTCCCATACCGAAGTCGGCCTGCGTGTGGGTGTATCGCGAGCGACCGTGCGCAAGTGGCGAGTTCGGTTCGACCACGACCGCATCGAGGAACTCGCCGATGAGCCCAGGCCGGGGAAGCCTCGCGTGACCACGAACCAGCAGGTCGACAAAGTGATCGGCGCGAGATTCGAATCGACTCCACCACAGGGAGATACGCACTGGACCACCCGGTCGACGGCCGATTCGAGCGGGTTGAGCCAGTCCACGGTGTCACGAATCTGGCGGGTGTTCGCGCTCAGACCTCATGTGGTGCAGACATGGAAATTCAAGAGGATTTCCATGTCGTGACGGTTGCTGCCGTCCTCGTTCGGGGCTACCTTCCCGACGGAACGTCACCGGTTCACGCCTTGGCCACACGTCACGGCTGTGGCGAACGCGATGACGGATCGCGATGGACCACGCCTCACACTACTTTCGGCGGTCTCCCGAAGCAGGCTCTTGATGGCGGGACGATCACTGATTCTTTCCGAGCAGACGGTGCTCCAGGCCGACTATCCGGGGCTCAGCCCAGGACGGCTCGGGGGTCGGGGAGGTAGTGGCGGGCGTTGTTTTTGACGGAGCCCCAGAGAGCCATGCCGATCATCGGGGTGTTCTGGGCGATGAGGAGGTGGCGGGCGGTGAGGTCGATGAGGGCGGGGACTACTACCGTGCCGAAGCTCATGGGTTTGTTGGTGACGGCGGGGATGGCTGCGGGGTGGACTCGTTCGGAGATGAGGGCGGCTACTGCGCAGGCGCCGCCTTTGACGGCGAAGGCGCTGGGGCGGCGGATGGAGCGGGCGAATTCGTCTACCTGGCGGGTGAAGCCGGCGACGGTGGCGGGGGAGATTTCGCCGGCGTAGCCGACGCAGACGGCCAGTTCGATGGGGTTGAGGGAGCTTTTGATGACGGCGCCGATGCCGATCGTGGACCAGACGGGGCCCAGCCAGTTCTGGCTCACCTGGAGGCCGCCCATGCTCATGTGCTGGGCTGCTGCGGCGCGGTAGGCCTGGACCGCGGGGCTTTCTTCGGGCCCGGCGGGTGAAGGAGGCTGTGGGGCAGCGTGATTCGGCTGCGGGGCGCCGTAGTGGCCGGGGTTCGGTTGGCCGTAGGGTTGCTGGGTGTACGGCTGCGGTGCGCCGTAGGGCGCGGGCTGGTAGGGCTGCGGTGCGCCATGGGGGGCAGGTTGCGGGGAGGGCGCGTAGTGGCCCGGTTGCTGCGGGTACGGCTGGGGGGCACCGTAGGGGCCGGGCTGGGGTGTTCCGTACGGACCCGGCTGCTGCGGATATCCGAACTGGTCCCCTGGGCCGCCTGACGTCATGTCCCCTCCTCCATCCGGACTTCCCCGACCATCGGACCCTACCCGCCCTCCCGGGCGAGTGCCGACGGGGTCGGCCTGGAGACCACCGCACAGCGGTCGGCTATCCCCGTTGACAGCGCGAGTCTGCGCCTCCGTCCGGGCTGTTGGCGGTGCTGGTGGACGAGTTGTTCCGGTCGCCGGTGATCAGCATCAATATCGCGAAGGCGGCGCTGGGGGTCACCCATCGTGCGGCGACGGCGAATATCGAGAAGCTGGTCGCCGCGGACATTCTCGTCGAGGTGACCCGGGGGCGGCAGCGGTTCTTCGCGGCGCCGGAAGTGCTCGATGTCATGGGTGGCGGTTGAGTCTGCGGGGTGCGACGCGTATCCGGCATTAGCATCGGTTTCTCGGCACGACGACTCGGCGGCAGGCGAGGAGTGAGCGATGGGCGAAGCGGTGCGGGGTGGGCTCGATCTCGATGCGGTGTTCCGGGCCGCGCTGGCCGGACTACCCGCGCCGAGCCGGGTCGACGCCGCGGACGCGATCGATGCGGCGTTCGGGCTGGAGCTGTTCGATTCGCAGGTCACCAGTAGGCATCTGGATCTGGCGGCGCGGCGGTTGGGGATGGCGCGGCAGGGGTTCTACAGCATCGGGTCGTCGGGGCACGAGGGGAATGCGGCGGTGGCGGCGGCGTTGCGGGTGGATGATCCCGCGCTGTTGCACTACCGGTCGGGGGCGTTCTTCGTGCAGCGGTGCGGGCAGATCGCGGGGGTTGATCCGGTCCGTGATGTGTTGTTGGGGGTGGTGGCGGCCGCGGCGGATCCGATTTCCGGTGGGCGGCACAAGGTGTTCGGGAGTCGGGCCGCGTCGATCATTCCGCAGACCTCGACCATCGCTTCGCATCTGCCGCGGGCGGTCGGGTTGGCGTTCGCGCTGGATCGGGCTGCGCGGCTGGGTGTTTCGTGTCGGTGGCCGGCGGATGCGGTGGTGGTGTGCAGTTTCGGGGACGCCTCGGCGAATCACTCGACCGCCACGGGGGCGATCAATGCCGCTGTGCACGCCTCGCAGCAGGGGGTGCCGATGCCGGTGCTGTTCGTCTGTGAGGACAACGGGCTGGGGATCAGTGTGCCGACGCCGCCGGAGTGGATCGAACGCGCTTACGGTCCGCGTCCCGGACTCACCTATCTGGCGGCTGACGGGACCGATCTGCCCGATGTGCTCGGTGCGGCCGAGGACGCGGTCGCGTTGGTGCGGACCTGGCGGAGGCCGGTGTTTCTGCATCTGCGGATGGTGCGGCTCGGTGGGCACGCGGGGTCCGATGTCGAAGCCTCCTATCGTCGTCCGGGCGAGATCGCCGCTGATCTCGCCCGTGATCCGCTGCTCGGCACCGCGCGGTATCTGATCTCGGCGGGGATCGCCGATGTGGATGGGCTTCTCTCGCGGTACGACCGGGTCGGTGCTCGGGTCCGGGAGGTCGCCGATCAGGTGGTTCACGAGTCGCGACTCGACTCCGCTGCCGCGGTGATCGCGCCGCTCGCACCGGCACACCCGGACGCGGTCCGCGCGGACGTCCTGCGACGCGAAGGTCGCCGCAACGCACGAACAGGGACTGCCGGGCAGCCACGGCCTGACGGCACGACCAGCGCCGGGGCCGTCACCGGGGCCAAGGCCGACACAGTGAGCGGGGCGGGAGCCGGAGCCGGAGCCGGAGCCGGAGCCGGAGCCGGAGCCGGAGCCGGAGCCGGAGCCGGAGCCGGAGCCGGAGCCGGAGCCGGGACGACGGTGGACCCTGGCAATACCCCCGCACCAGCCGACAACCGATCCGACCCGATGACCCTCGCCCAGGCGATCAACCACACCCTCGCGGATCTCCTCGAGCGTGACCCCGATGTGCTCGTCTTCGGCGAGGACGTCGGCCGCAAAGGCGGGGTCTACGGGGTCACGAAGGGGCTGCGTAAGCGGTTCGGTTCGCGGCGGGTCTTCGATACCTTGCTCGATGAGCAGGCCGTCCTGGGGACAGCGCTCGGCACCGCGCTTGCCGGATTCGTGCCGGTCCCGGAGATCCAGTACCTCGCGTATGTGCACAATGCGGCCGATCAGATTCGGGGTGAGGCGGCGACGTTGCCGTTCTTCTCGGACGGGCAGTTCCGTAATCCCATGGTGGTGCGGATCGCGGGGCTGGCGTATCAGAAGGGATTCGGCGGGCACTTCCACAATGACGATTCCCTCGCGGCACTGCGTGATATCCCCGGGGTGGTGGTGGCCGTGCCTGCCCGGGCCGACGACGCGGCGGCGATGCTGCGGACGTGTGTGTCTGCGGCGCGGGTGGATGGGCGGGTGTGCCTGTTCGTCGAGCCGATCGCGCTGTATCACACGCGGGATCTGCATCCGGGGGACGAATCGTGGGTGGCCCCGCCGAATACGGAGCATCTGCCGATCGGGAGTGCTCGTGTCTACGGAGAGGGTATGGATCTGACGATCGTCACCTTCGGCAACGGGGTGCCGATGAGTCTGCGCACCGCGGATCGGCTTGTCGCGGAAGGGATTCACGTGCGGGTGCTCGATCTACGCTGGCTGAATCCGCTGCCGGTCGATGATCTGATCCGTCATGCCGGAGCCACGGGCCGGGTGCTGGTGGCCGACGAAACACGCCGCAGCGGTGGGGTTTCCGAGTCGGTGTTCACGGCGCTGATCGACGCGGGATATTCCGGCGCGCTCGCCCGGGTCACCAGCGCGGACAGCTTCGTGCCGCTCGGGCCCGCCGCCGAGACCGTCTTGCTGAGCGAAGGCGCGATCGCGGATGCGGCGCGTCGGCTACTCGGCTGAGGTCAGTACCGGAAGCGGTACCACGGCCCTTCGTGGTGCGTGTACTTCGCCTCGTACTCGCCGGTGCGCACGGGCGGTTCCCCGTTCGGCATGTAGGCGAAGCCTGCCGGGCCGATGAGGCCCATGTGCGGCACCCACAGGAGGCAGCCGTCGTCGGCCGCGGAAATCGTGCTGACCTCGATGACGCCGATCCGGCGGTCACCGTCGTCGGCCGCGCAGGTGCGGGCGGCCTGTTCGAATGCCGATTCCGACAGCATCCAGCCGAGGCGCTGCGGCAGTCCGCTCCAGGCCGCGCCGAGCGTGAGCACCGCGAGCAGGGGTGCGAGCAGGCTGACTCGTCCGGCCCGATCGGCGACCCACCCCGCGACGGTCCATACCGCCCACACCAGACCGAGCAGGGCCAGAACGAGACCCCGATCGAGCCAGTCGCCCCGGCTGAGCACGGCCCACAGGAAGGCGAGACAGCACACCGCTACCAGCGCGACGATCACCCACGAGACAACCGTCCACCACGTCGGGCGCCGCTGGGTGTCCTCGTCGACGGCATCCGGAAACAATCCCCCACCACTCATGACGACACCCTACCGACTGCACGAAAACAGCCGGTAGGGCGCGAAAAAGGGGGAATGCGGCGTGATCAGCCGAACTTGATCTCCAGGCCGATGCCGAGGATCGCGATGAGCCAGACCAGGCCGACGAAGATGGTGATGCGGTCGAGGTTCTTCTCGACAACCGTGGAGCCCGACAGGCTCGACTGGACGCCGCCACCGAAGAGGCTGGACAGGCCGCCGCCCTTGGCGCGGTGCAGCAGCACCAGCAGCACCAACAGCACGCTGGTGATCACAAGGAGGATATCGAGGAACAGCGACATGGCGTTCATCCTAGGTGGTCTGCGGCCGACTGGTCTAACCAGGCTCGACCGCGACCAGGTGGGAGACGGTGTCGGGGCCCGCCGAATAGTGGGCGACGGTCTCCTCGATCTCCCGGTCGCGGGCGGTCAGGCGCACCTGGTGCTGGTGCATGTGCTCGGCCCAGGACCGCACCACGAACGCCTCGACATAGCGGTCGACCACGCCGACGTCGCGGTAGAGCCGCCATTCCATGGCGCCGGTCCGCTGCCGGGAGCGCCCGACCATGGCCATGGCGGCGGTGAAGCCGGGCACCTCGGCGGGCGGCACGTCGTAGCCGCGCATGACCAGGACGGGCCCGTCGGCGGCATCGGGTTCGACCACCAGCTGCGGTTCGGGCCAGAAGGCGGCGGGTGAGAGGTCGATGTCCTCGACGTTGTGCCGGATCGGCCACCACATCGTGCTCACCGCGCAGCAGGCCAGCAGTCCGGCCGCGACGAGCAGGGCGGTGACGGCACCGTAGGCGCCGGCGACCAGGCCCCACAGCAGTGAGCCGATGGCCTGGCCGCCCATGAACACCAGCATGTAGACCGACAGGCCGCGGGCGCGCACCCAGGCCGGCAGCAGCAGCTGCATGGTGGAGTTCAGTGTCGCCATGGCCAGCAGCCAGGCCAGGCCCGCGCCGACCAGCAGGATCACCACGATGACCACGTTGTGCACCAGGGCGGTGGCGACCGCGCCCATCCCGAACAGCACGGCGGCCAGCGCGAGCCGCTGGGTCGGGGTGAACAGCACCCGCAGCCGCGACAGGCCCAGCGCGCCGCAGACCGCGCCGAGGCCGAGCGCACCCAGCAGCAGGCCGTAGCCGTCGGAGGCCAGGCCGAGGCGGTCGTGCGCGATCACCGGCAGCAGCGACCACACCGCGCTGGCGGGGGCGATGAACAGGATCGCGCGGAACAGCACCCGCCGGATCGCGGGCGCGGCGCGGATGAAGCGGGTGCCTGCCTGGAGGGCGGCCAGCGGGCGCTCGCTGGGCAGGGTGTGCGGGCTGGTCTGCCAGGTCGACACCAGCAGCACCGCGACGATGCCGACGAACGACAGCGTGTTGAAGGCGAACACCACCGTCGGCCCGGCGACCGCGACGATCACCCCGGCCACGGCGGGCCCGACCGCGCGGCCGATATTCACGCTCATGCTGCCCAGCGCGGCCGCCGACGGGATCTGCTCGCGGGGGACCAGCTCCGGCTGGATCGCCTGCCAGGCCGGGGCGGTGAGCGCCTGGCCGCAGCCGAGCAGGAACAGCAGCGTGAGCAGCACGGCCGGGGTGGTGTGGCCGGTGGCAGTGAAGACGGTGAGGGTGAGCGAGGCCAGGGCCATGCCGGTCTGGGCGCCGAGCAGTAGTCTGCGCCGGTCGACGAGATCGGCGAGCACGCCGGACGGGATCGACAGCAACATCACCGGCAACGCGAGCGCGGTCTGCACGAACGACACCAGCGCCGCCGCGTTGGGCTGGTCGACCAGGATCCACTGCGCGCCGACGGTCTGCATCCACGTGCCCAGATTCGACACGAGCTGGGCGATCCACAACGCCCGGTACACCGGCGAACGCAGCGGCGCCCAGGTGGAAATCGGCTTCACGGGCGCGCTGGTCACTCGCCGAGCATATCCCCGGCGACCACGCCGTCACCGCTGCGGCGACGGCGGCGTCGCCGGGAGATCGGGCGATGGATTCCGCGCACAGCGCGCGAAAACCGCCGTCGCCGCGGCTGCTCGCGCTCTCGTCGCTCCCCGGATCACGACGACCCGGCACGTACGATGGCGCACATGTCGGCAACCCTGCTCCGCTTCGCCGCGCTGTGTGTGCTGGCCGCCACCGCGGCCACCGCGTGTTCGTCCTCCGATTCCGGGGACACCACCGACGACACCGCGACCCCGATGGGCCACACCTATGTCTCCACCGAGGTCGACGGCGACACCATCCCCGGCGGCGGCCCGATGACGCTCACCTTCGCCGACGGGCGCATCTCGGCGAACTCCGGCTGCAACACCAGCAGCGGCACCGTCGACCTGAGCGATCACATCCTGCGCACCTCCCCGCTGGCGGGCACGCTGATGGCCTGCGCGGGCGGCCGCGAACGCGCCGACACCTGGCAGAACTCGTTCCTGGAATCCGGCCCGCGCTGGCGCCTCGACGGTGACCGGCTGACGCTGACCGGCGAGACCGTCACCGTGCACCTCACCGACAAGAAGGTGGTCGACCCGGACCGGCCGCTGCTGGGCACCACCTGGATCGTCACCACCATGCTCACCCCGGAGGGTCAGATCCGCTCGACCGTGCTCGACGAGGTGAGCCCGAATCTGACCATCGGCGAGGGCGGCACCGTCGCCGGGATGGCGGGCTGCAACCGCATCACCGGGACCGCGGGTGTCGGCCCGGGCGACGCGGTGAACTTCGCCGTGGCCACCACCCGGATGATGTGCGCGCCCGACGTGATGGAGGTCGAGCAGAACGTCCTGCGGGCACTCGACGGCCGCACCACCGCCACCATCGACGCCGATCAGCTCACGCTACGCAACGACAACGGCTACGGCCTGGTGCTGCGCGCCCAGTAGTCGCGGAAAACGAAGGGCCGGACACCGATTCGCGGAGTCCGGCCCTTCGGCGTTCGATACCCGATCAGGGCAGCGGGCCGCCCGCGGCGATCGCCGACAGGGTGGCGAACTCGTCGCCCTTGAGCGAGGCACCGCCCACCAGCGCGCCGTCGATGTCGGTCTGGCCGACCAGCTCGCCGACGTTCTTGGCGTTGACCGACCCGCCGTAGAGCACGCGCACGCCCGCGGCGACCTCCGGCGAGGCCAGCTTCTCCAGCTCGCCACGGATCGCGCCGCACACTTCCTGCGCGTCGGCCGCCGAGGCGACCTTGCCGGTGCCGATGGCCCACACCGGCTCGTAGGCGATGACGACCTTCGCGATCTCCTCGGCCGAGAGCCCCTTCAGCGAACCGCGCAGCTGCTCGAGGTTGTACTCGACGTGCGTGCCCGCCTCGCGGACGCCGAGACCCTCACCGATGCACACGATCGGGGTGATCCCGTGCTTCAGCGCCTGCTTGGCCTTGGCCAGCACGGTGGCGTCGTCCTCGCTGTGGTACTGCCTGCGCTCCGAGTGCCCGACGACCACGAAGGTGCAGCCGAGCTTGGCCAGCATGGCCGCGCTGACCTCGCCGGTGTAGGCACCGGACTCGTGGGTCGACACGTCCTGCGCACCGTAGGTGAGCAGGAGCTTGTCGCCCTCGATCAGCGACTGCACGCTGCGGATGTCGGTGAACGGCGGGATGACCGCCACATCGACCTTCGCGAAGTACTTGTCCGGCAGCGCGAAGGCCACCTTCTGCACCAGCGCGATGGCCTCGAGGTGGTTGAGGTTCATCTTCCAGTTGCCCGCGATGAGCGGCTTGCGTGCGGCCATGGCTCAGGCCTCCAGTACCGAAATACCGGGCAGCTCTTTGCCTTCCAGGTATTCCAGGGACGCGCCACCACCGGTGGAGATGTGCGAGAAGCCGTCCTCGGGCAGGCCCAGGGTGCGCACGGCCGCGGCCGAGTCACCACCACCGACGACCGTGAACGCGCCCTTACCGGTGGCGGTCACGATGGCCTCGGCGACGCCGCGGGTGCCGTCGGCGAACTTCTCGAACTCGAACACGCCCATCGGGCCGTTCCAGAACACGGTCTTCGCCTCGGTGAGCAGCGCGGAGAACCGGGCCACCGACTCGGGGCCGATGTCCAGACCCATCCAGCCGTCGGGGATCTCGGTGGACGCGACGGTCTTCGACTCGGCGTCGGCCGCGAACTTGTCGGCCGCGACGATGTCGACGGGCAGGTGCAGCACGTCGCCGAAGCGCTCGAGCAGGCCCTTGCAGGTGTCGATCATCTCCTCCTGCAGCAGCGAGGTGCCCACCGAAAGGCCCTGGGCGGCAAGGAAGGTGAAGCACATGCCGCCACCGATGACCAGGGTGTCGACCTTGGGGGCCAGCGCCTCGATCACGGCGAGCTTGTCGGAGACCTTGGAGCCGCCGAGCACCACCGCGTACGGGCGGGCCGGGTCCTCGGTGAGCTTGCGCAGCACCTCGACCTCGGCGGCGACCAGCGTGCCCGCGTAGTGCGGGAGCTGCTGGGCCACGTCGTAGACCGAGGCCTGCTTGCGGTGCACCACACCGAAGCCGTCGGAGACGAAGGCGCCGTCGTCGCCGACCAGCTCGACGAAGGCGGCGGCCAGCTTGGCCCGCTCCCCCTCGTCCTTGCTGGTCTCGCGCGGATCGAAGCGCACGTTCTCGAGCAGCAGCACGTCACCGTCGGTGAGGCCCTCCGAGCGCGAGAGCGCGTCGTAGCCCACCACGTCACCGGCGAGCTGGACATTGCGGCCCAGCAGTTCGGCGAGTTTCGCGGCCACGGGGGCCAGCGAGAACTTCGGGTCGGGCTCGCCCTTCGGACGGCCGAGGTGGGCCATCACGACCACCTTGGCGCCGGCCTCGACCAGCGCCTGGATGGTGGGCACCGAGGCGATGATGCGGCCCGGATCGGTGATCTGTCCCTGCTCGTCGAGCGGCACGTTGAGGTCGGAGCGCACGAGGACGCCACGGCCTTCGACGCCGTCGGACAGGAGGTCTTGGAGTGTTTTGACAGTCATATTTTCAGAGAGACTTACCCACGAGATCGACAAGGTTGGCCAGGCGGTTGGAGTATCCCCACTCGTTGTCGTACCACGACACCACCTTGACTTCGTTGCCGATGACCTTGGTCAGCGGCGCGTCGTAGATGGACGAGTGCGGGTCGGTGACGATGTCACTGGAGACGATCGGGTCCTCGTTGTACTTGAGGATTCCCTGCATCGCCCCGTCGGCGGCAGCCTTCATCGCGGCGTTGACCTCCTCGACAGTAACCGGCCTGGACAGCGTAGCGGTGAGGTCGGTGACCGAACCGGTCGGTACCGGAACGCGCAGCGCGTAGCCGTCGAGTTTGCCCTGCAGTTCGGGCAGTACCAGGCCGATCGCCTTGGCGGCGCCGGTGCCGGTGGGCACGATGTTCAGGGCGGCGGCGCGGGCGCGGCGCAGGTCCTTGTGCGGCGCGTCCTGCAGGTTCTGGTCCTGGGTGTAGGCGTGGACGGTGGTCATCAGACCCTGCTCGATGCCGAAGGCGTCGTTGAGAACCTTGGCGATCGGGCCGAGACAGTTGGTGGTGCAGGAGGCGTTGGAGATGATGTTCTGGGTGCCGTCGTACTTGTCGTCGTTGACACCCATGACGATGGTGATGTCGTCGCCGGTGGCCGGCGCGGAGATGATGACCTTCTTGGCGCCCGCGGACAGGTGACCCTTGGCCTTCTCCGCGGCGGTGAAGATGCCGGTGGACTCCACGACGACGTCCACGTTCAGGTCCGCCCAGGGCAGCGCGGACGGGCCCTCCTTGATGGCCAGGGCCTTGATGCGCTGCTCGCCCACGACGATGGTGTCCCCGTCGACGGAGACCTGCTGGGGCAGCCGACCCAGGATCGAGTCGTATTTCAGCAGCGTGGCGAGGGTGTTGATGTCGGTGAGGTCGTTGACCGCGACGATTTCGATGTCGGTCTCGCCGACAGTTTTCAGGGCCTCCACGGCGCGGAAGAAATTCCGGCCGATCCGGCCGAAGCCGTTGATACCTACCCGGACAGTCACTTGTCGCTCCTCACCTGTAGCGGATTCGTTCCGACCGTTCCCAGACTAGTAGCCACCTGGCCGTTCACGTCAGCAGAACCGAGCTGCGTGAGGACCGCCAGCTGCCTATGGACCACCCAGAGTAAAGGGCAGAGCGATCGTGCATGACCGCTCTGCCCCAAACGTCGGATTCGCCACAGCCAGTGGCGAATCCGGCTGTTACGCGTCGTCGAGAAGTTCCGCGGTCACCGCCGACTCGGTGTCGGGGATGCCGAGGTCCTTGGCCCGGCGATCAGCCATCGACAGCAGCCGACGGATCCGGCCCGCGACCGCGTCCTTGGTCATCGGCGGGTCGGCGAGCTGCCCGAGTTCCTCGAGCGAGGCCTGCCGGTGCTGCACGCGCAGCTTGCCCGCCGCGGCGAGATGGTCGGGCACGTCGTCGGCCAGGATCTCGAGCGCCCGCTCCACCCTGGCCGCGGCGGCGACGGCCGCGCGCGCCGAGCGGCGCAGGTTGGCGTCGTCGAAGTTGGCCAGCCGGTTGGCGGTGGCGCGCACCTCGCGGCGCATCCGCCGTTCCTCCCAGGTCAGACGCGTGTCCTGGGCGCCCATCCGGGTGAGCAGGGCGCCGATGGCCTCGCCGTCGCGCACCACCACCCGGTCGGTGCCGCGCACCTCGCGGGCCTTGGCGGTGATCCCGAGCCGCCGCGCCGCGCCGACCAGCGCCAGCGCCGCCTCCGGACCGGGGCAACTCACCTCGAGGGCCGAGGACCGTCCCGGCTCGGTGAGCGACCCGTGCGCCAGAAACGCGCCACGCCAGGCGGCTTCGGCGTCACCGATGCTGCCGCCGACCACCTGGGCGGGTAGTCCGCGCACCGGCCTGCCGCGCACGTCGAGCAGGCCGGTCTGGCGCGCCAGCGCCTCGCCCTCCTTCGACACCCGCACCACGTAACGGGAGGTCTTGCGCAGCCCGCCCGCACCCAGCACGTGCACATCGGAGCCGTAACCGTAGAGCTCGAAGATCTCCCGGCGCAGTCGCCGCGCGATGGACCCCATGTCCACTTCGGCTTCCACGATCACCCGGCCCCCCACGATGTGCAGGCCACCGGCGAACCGCAGCAACGCCGACAACTCCGCTTTGCGCGAGCTGACCTGCGACACCACGAGCCTGCTCAGCTCGTCCTTCACCTCGGCTGTCATCGCCACGAGACGCGCTCCTTTCCCACCGACCCGGAACGCACATCCGATCCCGTGTGCCGTCCCTCGACTCGAAGCCCTGCCAGTTGCGGCCGCGGCGACCGGATCACCTGATCCAGTGCGGCGGCAAGTTTTCCGGGATGATGCCGATCCGTTCCCGGCTCGGCGACATCGCAGAACGTTACCCGTGCGCGCAACTGTTCGGCGGCTCTTGCCACATGTTCCCGTTGCCGCCCCTCGGGCACCGACGCCGAGTCGACAAGCACGTCATCGACCGCGAAATCCGGTGCGTGCTGGGACAATACATGCAGATGACGCTCCGCGGAAAAGCCGGCGGTCTCCCCCGGCTCCGCGGCCAGATTCAGTACGAGTACCTTGCGCGCCGCGGTGCGCACCAGGGCGTCCCGCAGCTGCGGCACCAGGACATGCGGGATGACGCTGGTGAACCACGAACCCGGGCCCAGCACAACGACATCCGCGTGCTCGATGGCCGCGGTGGCCTCCGGACCGGCAGGCGGATCGGACGGAATCAGCCGCACCCGCCGGACCTTACCCGGCGTGGTGGCCACCGCAACCTGACCGCGCACGCGCCGGCCGATCCGTGGATCCGATTCCAGCCCGGACACTTCGGCCTCGATGTCGAGCGGAATCGGCGACATCGGCAGCACCCGGCCGGTGATCCGCAGCAGCGAACCCACCGCGTCCAGCGCGGCGACCGGGTCACCGAGGACATCGGTGAGCCCGGCCAGGATCAGATTGCCCACCGAGTGCCCGGCCAGCGCCCCGGTGCCGCCGAAGCGGTGCTGCACGGTGGTGGTCCAGACCCCGTCGGTGTCCTCGGACAGCGCGGCCAGCGCCATCCGCAGGTCACCGGGTGGGAGCATGCCGAGTTCGCCGCGCAGCCTGCCCGACGACCCGCCGTCGTCGGCGACGGTGACCACGGCGGTGATCTGCCTGGTCAGCCTGCGCACCGCGGTCAGTGTCGCGTACAGCCCGTGTCCGCCGCCCAGCGCGACGACGGCTGGGTCGGTGTCGTCTCCACTCATTCGCGCCCCAGATCCCGATGTACCACGCGCACGACGTCGACCGCTGTGTGCGCGGTGTCGTCGCCGATACGCTCGCCGAGCGCCTCGGCGATCGCGACGCTGCGATGCCTACCGCCGGTGCAGCCCACTGCCACCGTCATGTATCGCTTCCCCTCTTGGCGGTATCCCGTCGTGGTCAGGTCGACCAGGTGCTCGCCGGTTCGCAGGTAGTCCTGCGCACCCGGCCTCGACAACACGTAGTCGCTGACCACCGATTCCTGTCCGGTGTGTTCCCGCAGTTCGGGAATCCAATGCGGATTGGGCAGAAATCGCACGTCCAGCACCATGTCGGCGTCGAGGGGAACACCGTACTTGAAGCCGAACGATTGCACCGTCAGTTGCAGTGCCGCTGGCGCGCCAGCCCCGTAGGCCTCTTCCAGCTTGCGGTGCAGCTGGTGGATCGAGAGCTCGGTGGTGTCGATGACCAGGTCGGCGGCGGCCTTGACCGACGACAGCCGGACCCGCTCGGCGGTGATACCGGCCGAGAGCGTGCCGTCGGGGCTGTCGCTCTGCAGCGGATGCCTGCGCCTGGCGAACCCGAAGCGCCGGATCAGCACGTCGTCGGAGGCCTCGAGGAACAGCACACGTGTGCGGATGCCCGCCGCGCGCAGCTGCTCGGTGACACCGGACAGCTCACCGGTGAAGAACCGGCTGCGCACGTCCATGACCAGGGCCAGCCGCCGGATCGGCGGGTCTGCCGCGGCGCCGAGCTCGATCATCCGCCCGATCAGTTCGGGCGGTAGGTTGTCGGTCACGTACCAGCCGAGATCCTCCAATACGCGCGCGGCGGTGCCGCGGCCCGCGCCGGACAAGCCGGTCACGATGACCACTTCTACTGGTTGCTGTGTGTCGGTGACCGGCCCGCTCTGTCCGGGTGCCGCCCCCGAGCTGTTGTTCGATTCGACGCGTGTCATGTCCTACCGGATCCGTTTCTGGGTGCCTTTCGATCATCCCGCACCGGTTCGGGTATCGGGCGCAGACACACAACGTACGGCACTCGCAATATTGCGTGACGGTGGTGCGCCCGGCCCGGCTACGGGGAATTGAGCGCTTCGAGCACCGCTTTCGCGGTGGAGACCCCGATGCCGGGCACGGATGTGATCTCGTCGACAGTCGCGTCCTTTATCCGCGCGACCGAGCCGAAGTGGGTGACCAGCGCGGTGCGCCTGGCCTCGCCGAGCCCGCGCACCGAGTCCAGCGCCGAGGCCGTCATCCGCCGGGAGCGCTTGCTGCGGTGGAAGGTGATGGCGAAGCGGTGGGCCTCGTCGCGCACGCGTTGCAGCAGGTAGAGGGCCTCGCTGTTGCGCGGCATGATCACCGGATCGGCCTCGCCGGGAACCCACACCTCCTCCAGGCGCTTGGCCAGGCCGATCACGGCGACATCGGTGATGCCGAGCTCGTCGAGTACCTCGGCGGCCGCGGCGACCTGGGGTGCGCCGCCGTCGACGACGTAGAGGTTCGGCGGATAGGCGAAGCGGCGCGGTCTGCCGGTGGTCGGGTCGATGCCGGGGCGTGAGGCGGGCTCGTCGGTCTCGTCGGGTTCGACGTCGACGGGCTGCTGCCTGTCGCGGGCGAGCCTGGCGAAACGGCGGCGGGTCACCTCGGCGATGCTGGCGACGTCGTCGGAGCGACCGTCCCCCGCGGCCTCCTTGATGGCGTAGTGGCGGTAGTCGGATTTGCGGGCCAGGCCGTCCTCGAAGACCACCAGCGAGGCGACCACGTCGGTGCCCTGGACGTGGCTGATGTCGACGCATTCGATCCGCAGTGGCGCGCTGTCGAGTTCGAGCGCGTCCTGGATGTCCTGCAGCGCTTGCGATCTGGAGGTGAGGTCGCCCGCGCGCTTGAGCTTGTGCTGGGCCAGGGCCTCGCCCGCGTTGCGCTGGACGGTCTCGGCCAGGGCTTTCTTGTCACCGCGCTGGGGCACGCGCAGCGAGACCGCGGCACCGCGCAGCTCGCTGAGCCAATCCTGGATCTCGGCGGCGTCGGCGGGCAGTTCCGGGACGAGCACCTCGCGCGGGACCACCACGACGGCGTCGCTCTCGGTGTTCTGCTCGGCCAGGGCGGCCTGCTCGCCGTAGAACTGGGTGAGGAACTGTTCGACCAGCGCGGCCAGTTCGGTGCCGGATTCGGCGACGTCGAGCGCGTCACCGGATTTGTCGACCACCCAGCCGCGCTGGCCACGCACCCGGCCGTCGCGGACATGGAAGATCTGCACCGCGGCTTCCAGCTCGTCGGTGGCGAAGGCGATGACATCGGCGTCGGTACCGGTGCCGAGTACAACGGCCTGCTTCTCCAGTGCCCGGCGCAGGGCCTGGACGTCGTCGCGCAGGCGGGCCGCGGTCTCGAAGTCCAGGTCGTCGGCGGCCTCGTGCATGCGCCGTTCCAGCGCGCGCACCATCTTGTCGGTCCTGCCGGAGAGGAAGTCGCAGAAGTCGTCGACGATCTGCCGGTGCTCGGCGGCGTCGACCCGGCCGACGCACGGGGCCGAGCACTTGTCGATGTAGCCGAGCAGGCAGGGGCGCCCGATCTGGCTGTGCCGCTTGAAGACTCCGTTGGAACAGGTGCGCGCGGGGAACACCCGCAGCAGCAGGTCGAGGGTCTCGCGGATGGCCCAGGCGTGGGCGTAGGGGCCGAAGTAGCGCACGCCCTTCTTCCGGGCGCCGCGGTAGACGAACAGCCGCGGATACTCCTCGTTCAGCGTCACCGCCAGGACGGGGTAGGTCTTGTCGTCGCGGTAGCGGACGTTGAAGCGCGGATCGAATTCCTTGATCCAGTTGTACTCGAGCTGCAGCGCCTCCACCTCGGTGGAGACCACGGTCCACTCGACGGCGGCGGCGGTGGTCACCATCTGCTTGGTGCGCGGGTGCAGGGACAGCACGTCGGCGAAGTAGGAGTTCAGCCTGCTGCGCAGGCTCTTGGCCTTGCCGACGTAGATGACCCGCCCGTGCGCGTCCCGGAACTTGTAGACACCGGGTTCGACGGGAATGGTGCCCGGCGCCGGCCGGTACGTCGCGGGATCTGCCACTCGTCAAGACTATCGACCCCGTCCGACAGAACCCATCGAGCCGAGCGGACGGGCCCGTGTACCGTAAATGTCCGGATTCCGATCCGGGGTGCGCTCCGGACCCGCACGGAAAGGACGTCCGATGACCTCCCCGGTAGTACCGCCGCCCGCCGCCGACTTCGACGACGACACCCCTCCGCCCTGGCTGCCGCCCGGCACGGTGCGCGGCGCCCGGGTCATCGCCGGGGTCTCCGCCGCCGTCGGGGTCGTGCTGATCGCGATCACGCTGGCCCTGGGCACCGGTGACTCGCTCGTCCCGTTGCTCGCGGGATACCTGCCGACCTTCGCGCTGGTACCGCTGATCCTGCTGTTCGGGCGCGGTGGCGACCGGGTCCGGCAGGCCGCGGTGGGTGTGGCGGCGCTCGGCGCGCTGGTGTCGTGCACCGGCATTCTCACCGGGCTGCCGCCGGGCGCGGTCGGGATCGTCGCCGATGGCGCGATCGCCGCGCTGCTGCTGCGGCCCTCGGCACGCGCGTGGTTCACCCGGCAGCGCTGAACCCCCGCTGTCCCGCCGCCGGGCGCGCTCAGCCGGTGGTGACGATGCCGTGGGTGGCGAGCGCCTCGACGAGGGCGCGTGGCCGGTCGGCGGTGGGGAGCGGGTCGACGAGGGCGAAGCGCGCGCCGAGCGCGGTGGCGCCGCCGTCGGCCTCGGCGCTGTCCCCGACCATGAGTACCCGCGCGGGATCGGCCCCGAGCCGGTCGATGGCGTCGCGGAAGATGCGCGCGTCGGGTTTGACGGCGCCGATCTCGTAGGACAGGGTCATCGCGCCGATCAGGTCGTCCCAGCCGTGCCGGGTGAAGGCGGGGCGGATGTCGAAGGCGATATTACTGACGACGCCCACCGGAATACCCTGGGCCGACAGGGCTTTCAGGACCGTGCCGGTGTCGGGGTACGGCGTCCAGGCGAGCGGGTCGATGAGCCGTTCGTAGAGGCGGGCCGCCTGGGTCTCGGGGACGCCGGAGCCGCGCAGCACCTCGAGGTAGGCGTGGCGGTGCAGCGCGGGGTCCAGGTCGCGATGGTCCCAGGCATGCTGGCCCACGGCGTCGAAGGTCATGAACTGCTCGACCGGGGCCGTCATCCGGCGCAGCACTTCGGCTTTGGCGGCCACGTCGAAGGGGATGCCGTCGTCGTCGACGAGTTCGTCGGCCCAGGTCCGGTCCTCCTCCAGCCGGAAGATCGTGCCGGAGAAGTCGAACAGCACCGCGTCCACCGCCATCTGGTCAGGGTAGCGAGAACCGGCCGGTCGCGGCCCGGAAAGCGTTACGCTGCCAGGATGACGCCAAGGCGACAGACGTGGATCGGGGCCGCGGCGGCCGGAGTCCTCACGATGGGCCTGCTCACGGGCTGCGGGTCCGGCGACACCGCCGCCGCCGAGTGCGCGAGCACCCCGAACGGCACCCCGGTCACGGCGGCCCCGGCGACCTCGGGCCCGGCGACCTCGCAGAACCTCAGCCTCGAGCCCGAGATCGCCTCGGGCTACCGCTCCGGCATGACCGCCGTGCGGACCAGCACCTACGCCGTGTCCACAGCCAATCCGCTGGCCACCGAGGCCGCCTGCCGGGTGCTGCGCGCGGGCGGCACGGCCACCGACGCGCTGGTCACCGCCCAGGCGATGCTCGGACTGGTCGAACCGCAGGCCTCCGGGCTGGGCGGCGGCGCGTTCCTGGTCCACTACGACGCCGCCACCCGCACGGTCGAGGCCTACGACGGCCGCGAGACGGCACCCGCCGCCGCGACCGAGAACTATCTGCGCTGGGTCAGCGACACCGACCGCACCGAACCGGCACCGAACACCCGTGCCAGCGGCCGCTCGATCGGTGTCCCCGGCGTGCTGCGCATGCTCGAACTCGCCCATCGCGAACACGGCTCGACCGCCTGGAAGGAACTGTTCGATCCGGCGATCCAGCTGGCCGACAACGGTTTCGAGATCAGCCCCCGGCTGGCGGGCCAGATCGCCGAATCGGCGCGCGACCTCGCCGCCGACGAGGGCGCGCGCGGCTACTTCCTCGAAACCGACGGCGCCCCCAAGAAAGCGGGCACCGTACTCACCAATCCGGCACTGGCCAAGACGCTGGGCGCGGTCGCCACCGACGGCGCCGGGGCCTTCTACACCGGCGCGATCGCCCAGGCCATCGTCGAGTCGGCGGGCAGCACGGCAGGCGGGCGTACCCCGAGCCTGCTCACCACCACCGATCTGGCGAACTACGAGGCGAAGAAGCGCACCGCGCTGTGCACCGGCTACCGCGCCTACGAGCTGTGCGGCATGCCCGCACCGTCCTCCGGCGGCACCACGGTGGCGGCGACCCTCGGCATCCTGGCCAACTTCGACCTGGCCGCACTGCGCCCCACCGACATCGACGCCGACGGCGGTGTGCCCGACGCGCGGGCGGTGCACTTGATCTCCGAGGCCGAACGGCTGGCCTACGCCGACCGCAACAAGTACGTCGCCGACCCGGATTTCGTTCCGCTGCCGGGCAATTCGGCGCTGTCGCTGGTGCACCCGCAGTACCTGAAGCAGCGGTCGACCCTCATCGACCCGCAGCGCAGTATGGGCACGGCGAAGCCGGGTGATCTGGGCCCGGTGCCGCTGGGCAACGGTCCGCAGCCGCCCGAGCACGGCACCAGCCACATCTCGGTGGTCGACAAATACGGCAATGCCGCGGCGATGACCACCACCGTCGAGTCGGCGTTCGGCTCGTTCCACTTCGTCGACGGGTTCCTGCTCAACAACCAGCTCACCGACTTCGCGGCCGACCCGGTCGACGCCGACGGCACCCCGGTCGCCAACCGGCTGCAGCCGGGCAAACGCCCGCGCAGTTCGATGGCGCCCACCCTGGTGTTCGGTCGCGACGAGCAGGGCAATCGCGGCGGGCTCGCCC
This sequence comes from Nocardia sp. NPDC056064, assembly GCF_042266925.1. Lineage (NCBI taxonomy): Bacteria > Bacillati > Actinomycetota > Actinomycetes > Mycobacteriales > Nocardiaceae > Nocardia > Nocardia sp. NPDC056064. The sequence goes on from NZ_JBHJWO010000001.1 coordinate 1,532,213, forward strand.
TGGTGACCGGCTCGCCCGGTGGCGCGGTGATCATCCAGTTCGTGGTGAAGACGCTGGTCAACATTCTCGACTGGAAGCTCGACCCGCAGCAGGCGGTCTCGGGGGTGTCCTTCGGCGCGGGCAATACCCCGGTCACCGGAGTCGGCGGCGAACATCCCGCGGTCGACGCCTCCGACAACGGCGACCACGACGCGCTGGTCCAGCAGTTGCGGGCGATGGGACACGAGGTGTCGGTGGCGCCGCAGTCCAGCGGGCTCAGTGCCATTCAGCGGGACGGCACCGACGGCTGGGTCGGCGGCGCGGACCCGCGCCGGGAGGGCGCTGTCCTCGGCGACACCCGCTAGCGGTCAGTCCCCGGCGGTGTAGTGGGCGCCCAGTTCGCGCAGGCGCTCGATGGCGTCGGCGGCGTGCGCCTTGTCGTTGGACCGGATGGCCAGCATGGGCACGTAGTCGTCGTCGGCCAGTTCGAGCCGGGCCCAGGACTTGCGGTCGGGGAACGACGCGCCACGCACATAGGCCCACGGGTATTCGTGGTCGCCCAGGATATTGCGCACCGACACGCCCCGCGCGCCCGCGCGCACCCGCGGCCGGGTGAGCAGCAGCACCGCACCGGCACCGAGCACGCCGATCAGGATCATCGCGACCTGATCGGCGACCCGGAAGTTCACCCCGGTCGAGCCGGTGCGCAGCAGCAGGCCACCGGCGGTGAAGGCGACGACGATGACGATCGCGACGACCACGGCGGTCCGGACGGCCCGGCGGGGCCGCACCTCGAACTCCCAGTCCGGCCCGGGTCCCGGTGCATCCGCACCCCGGCGCCAGGTCCGCACCACCGGCACGGTCACGCCGATCGCAGCGCGCGCAGGGTGAGCGCGGCGTCGAGAGCGGCGGCGCAGGCCTGCTCGCCCTTGTCCTCCGAGGACCCCGGCAGCCCGGCCCGGTCACGGGCCTGCTGCTCGTCGTTGGTGGTGAGCACGCCATTGGTGACAGGAGTGGCCGCATCGAGCGACACCCGGGTCAGGCCGGCGGTCACCGCGTCACACACGTACTCGAAATGCGGTGTGCCACCGCGGATCACGACACCGAGCGCGACGACGGCGTCGTGCGTGCGGGCCAGCTCCTGAGCCACCACCGGCAGCTCCATCGCCCCGGCGCAGCGCACCACGGTCACCTGCTCGACACCGGCTTCCTTCGCCACCCGTTCGGCGTTGGCGACCAGGGTGTCGCAGATCTCGGTGTGCCAGCGCGAGGCGACGATGCCGAGCTTGACGTCTCTGGCCTGTGCCAGCGCGAAGGACGGGACACCGGTGCCGCTCATCGTTGCTGCCTTTCGGAGGAGTCGGAACAGATCACTGCGCGGTCTCGCCGAGATCGAGATCGTCCAGGCCGACCAGGTCGTGGCCCATCCGGTCCCGCTTGGTGCGCAGGTAGTGCAGGTTCTCGGCATTGGCGCGCAACGGCATCGGCACCCGCTCGGTGATCCGCAGCCCGTAGCCGTCGAGGCCGACGCGCTTGGCCGGGTTGTTGGTGAGCAGGCGCATGGACCGGATGCCGAGGTCCACCAGGATCTGGGCGCCGGTGCCGTAGTCGCGGGCGTCGGCGGGCAGACCGAGGTCGAGGTTGGCGTCGACGGTGTCGCGGCCGGTGTCCTGCAACTGGTAGGCCTGCAGCTTGTGCATCAGACCGATGCCACGGCCCTCGTGACCGCGCATGTACAGCACCACACCACGGCCCTCGCGGTCCACCATCTCCAGCGCGGCATCGAGCTGCGGGCCGCAGTCGCAGCGCAGCGAACCGAACACGTCACCGGTCAGGCACTCCGAGTGCACGCGCACCAGCACGTCCTCGCCGTCGCCGATGTCGCCGCGCACCAGCGCGACATGCTCGGCCTCCTCGAAGACGCTCTGGTACCCGACGGCCTTGAAGTCGCCGTGCGCGGTGGGGATACGCGCCTCGGCCACCCGGGTGACGTGCTTCTCGTGCTTGCGGCGCCAGGCGATCATGTCGGCGATCGAGATCATCGCCAGATCGTGCTCGTCGGCGAAGACCCGCAGCTCGTCGGTGCGGGCCATGTGCCCGTCGTCCTTCTGGCTGACGATCTCGCAGATCACGCCGGCGGGCCGCAGCCCGGCCATCCTGGCCAGGTCCACGGCGGCCTCGGTATGGCCGGGACGACGCAGCACGCCGCCGTCCTTGGCGCGCAGCGGCACCACGTGCCCGGGCCGGGTGAACTCGTCGGCCTTGGCCTCGGCACTGGCCAGCAGCCGCATGGTGACCGCACGGTCCGCGCCGGAGATACCGGTGGTGATGCCCTCGCGGGCGTCCACGGAGACGGTGTAGGCGGTGCCGTGCTTGTCCTGGTTCATCGCGTACGCGGGCGGCAGGCCCAGGCGGTCGCAATCGTCACCGGTGAGCGGCACACAGATGTAGCCCGAGGTGTAGCGGATCATGAACGCGACCAGCTCCGGGGTGGCCTTCTCGGCCGCGAAGATGAGATCGCCTTCGTTTTCCCGGTCCTCGTCGTCGACGACGACAACAGCCTTGCCGGCCGCGATATCGGCGACCGCGCGCTCGATGCTGTCCAACCTGGTCACGTCTGCTTGCTCCGTATTCTTGGCGGCCGGGGCCGCGGGTTTCTCGGCCCTGGGGGCCTCGATCTTCCCTCCCGCCGGGTACTCCTTCGTCGCACCCTCTGGTCAGTCCAGATCGAGGCGGCCGAGAAACTCCTTGGGGATGGTATCGACTTCTACAGTACGGCTCACGGTCCGTGGTTCCGAGGACCGGCCGCCGTCTGTTCGCTCACCCTCGCTGGGCCAGCCGTTCGACGTACTTGGCGATCACGTCGACCTCGAGATTCACGGTGGTGCCGACCGGGGCGGTGCCCAGCACGGTCAGGGCCAGGGTGGTCGGGATGAGCGAGACCTCGAACCAGTCGCGGTTGCCGTCGGCGGCCGGTTCGTCGTCGCGGCCGAGACCGGAGACGGTGAGGGAGACGCCGTCGACGGTGATCGAGCCCTTCTCCACCACGTAGCGGGCGATGGCGTCGGGCAGCGAGATCCGCACGACCTCCCAGTTCTCCGAGGGGGTGCGCGCGAGCACGGTGCCGGTGCCGTCGACGTGGCCCTGCACGAGGTGTCCGCCGAGGCGGCTGTTCAGGGCGGCGGCCCGCTCGAGGTTGACCCGGGAGCCGGTGGTCAGGGCGCCGATGCTGGACCGGTTCAGGGTCTCGGCCATGACGTCGACGGTGAAGCTGTCGCCGTCGATCACGTCGACCACGGTCAGGCACACACCGTTGACGGCGATCGAATCCCCGTGTCCGGCATCGGAAGTCACCAGCTTGCCGCGGATCGTCAAGCGGGCGGCGTCGGCCAGCTGCTCGGTGGCCACGATCTCGCCCAGCTCTTCGACGATCCCTGTGAACATGCCTGACTCCCTGTGTCGCGTGGTTCGTACCCATCGGGCCCAACAGCAGCCGGACGACCGCTATTCCCGGCGGCGCCCGTTCGTCGCACAGCCTAGTAGCGGGGCGGGTGAGGCCCGGCAGCGGACCGGGCCGAATCGGACCACGGGCACGCCACGGTCACCGGAAGCGAACGCGGGCGCATCGAACAGGCATCGAAAACATGACGACATGAAGAAATTCCGCCGTTTGAAAATTCGGCGGTCTGCATTCTTTCCAATTTTCGGCGAACCGGTCCGGTAATTCTTCGGCGGCCTTAGCCTGGAAATACCCGCCGGTCATCGACCCGAAACACGGTGATTCGAATGCTTGCGCCCATCGAGGCATTGAAGCAAGATTGTTATGTCACCGATTCCAGCTGTTCAACTTGCACTGAGGCACTGGTCGGCGGCCTGATCGACCCAGAGAAAGTCCATCACTCCAGGAAGTCGGTCACCACTGTGGGTCACACCAGTTCCGAAACATGTGGGGGTGCCGCGTGAGCACGATCGTCGATTCCACGCTGGAAATCCGGTGCGTCCGATACCGGCGCGAATTCCACCTTCCGGCGACCATCGATCCCGATTCCCGGCGCATTCTGCTACCGATCGGCGCGCACCACGGCGCGGTCACCATGCCCGGCGATCTGGGCGAGCGGGTACACGCCCGGCTCACGGCCGAGGGCGTCGCCGGGCCGGTCGTCGCGCACCCGCGGGCCCGCCGCTGGACCTTCCTCACCGGCCCGTGCCACCTGGAGGACCTCGACCCCACCGAGTCGGCCGAACTGTTCCGCCTCTACGCCACCGTCGCCTGCCACGGCAGCCGGATCGTGCTGCCCTCGCCCGACGACGAGCGCACCGGCTACCGCACCTGGGTCCAGGCGCCCGCGGCCGAGGACCGGCGCCCGCCGCTGGACGCGGTGATCGAGGCGGCGCGGGCCCTGGGCACACCCAGAACCCGCACCCCGTGAGCGAATTCGCGCGTCAGCGCAGCCAGGCCGCCGTCGCCATGTTCCGCAGGGTCTGCACGGCGGCACCGGGATCGGCGGTGTTGTAGACCGCCGACCCGGCGACGAAACAGTCGATGCCTGCGGCGGCGGCCTGTTCGATGGTGTCGGTGTTGATGCCACCGTCGATCTCCACCACCAGGCGCAGCTCGCCCGCGTCGACGAGGTTGCGCACGATGCGCGCCTTCTCCAGCACGCTCGCGATGAACGACTGCCCGCCGAAACCGGGTTCCACGCTCATCACCAGCAGGGTGTCGAAATCGCGCAGGATCTCCAGGTACGGCTCGATCGGGGTGTTCGGCTTCACCGACAGCCCGGCCTTGGCGCCCGCGGCCCGGATGTCGCGGGCCACCGCGATCGGGTCGTCGGTGGCCTCGGCGTGGAAGGTGACGTTGTAGGCGCCCGCCTCGGCGTAGCCGGGGGCCCAGCGGCCCGGATCGTCGATCATCAGGTGGCAGTCGAACGGGATGTCGGTGGCCTTCAGCAGGCTCTGCACCACGGGCAGGCCCAGTGTGAGGTTCGGCACGAAATGGCCGTCCATGACGTCGACATGGAGCCAGTCGGACCCCTCGACGGCGGCGGCCTCGGCGGCCAGATTCGCGAAGTCCGCAGACAGGATGGACGGGGCGATCATCGGCTGGGCGGGACGGGAGAACGTCGGTGTGGACACAGCGGGCAAGTGTAGCGACCAAATGGTGATTGCCCTGTGGGGATGTGGGTAGCCTGCATAGGGTGACCAATATTTCGGCGGAACAAGGGCTGCACAGCGCCCCGGTGGAGATTCGCGTGGCAGCATCGCTGACTCAGCTGCCCATCCTGCGCGGGCTGGCCGAAACCCTGGTCCTACTCAGTGATTTCACCCTCGACGAGGTCGCCGATGTGCGCCTTGCCGTCGACGAGGTGTGCTCGACCCTGATCGCGATCGCCGCCCCCGATTCGCACCTGACCTGCGAATTCCTGGTGGGCGACAGCGAACTGCGGGTGCGCGTCGACGGGATCGCCGCCACCGAGGGCATGCCCGATCAGCGCAGCTTCGGCTGGCACGTGCTGCGCACGCTCAGCGACGAAGTGACCGCCGAGCAGCAGGGATTCGACGCGACCGTGGCCGGGTTCCCGACGTCTGTCCGAATCCGTCGGGTGCGGGGGAAGGCGTAGTGCACGGCGAGAACGACACCGAAGACCAGCCCGACCAGCAAACACCTGACAACCCCGCCGAGACGAAACCCACCGACGAGGCCGCCGAGACCCCGGCCGAGGAGCCGGTGGAACCGGTCTCGGGCTACGACGACGTCAGCGGGCTGTTCGAGCGGCTGGCGGCGACCGAACCGGGCAGCGTCGAGCAGGCGATCGCGCGGGACGCGCTGATCAACCGCTGCATTCCGCTGGCCGACCACATCGCCCGCAAGTTCAGTGGGCGCGGGGAGCCGTTCGACGATCTGTCGCAGGTCGCGCGGGTGGGTCTGGTGCACGCGGTGGACCGGTTCGATCTGAGCCGCGGCTCGAACTTCCTGTCGTTCGCGGTGCCGACCATCATGGGTGAGGTCCGGCGGTACTTCCGCGACAACACCTGGGCGATGCGGGTCCCGCGCCGGGTCAAGGAGACGCATCTGCGGATCGGATCGGCGGTGGATCAGCTCTCGCAGCGGCTGGGCCGCGCGCCGACGGCCAAGGAGATCGCGGCCGAGCTCGAGGTCGATCCCGACGAGGTCACCCAGGCCGTCATCGCGGGCAACGCCTACCAGCCCACCTCGATCGACGCGGCCTCGGTCGGCCGCGACAACGACGCCTCGCTGCTGGACACCCTCGGCGAGGAAGAGGCCCAGTTCGACCGGGTCGAGGAGTACATCGCCGTGCGGCCGCTGCTGGCGGGGTTACCCGAACGCGAACGCCGCATCCTGACCATGCGTTTCTTCGAGTCGATGACGCAGACCCAGATCGCCGCGCAGCTGGGCATCTCCCAGATGCACGTCTCCCGGATCCTCGCGAAAACCCTTGCCCGCCTGCGGGAACTCTCCGAGCGGGACTGATGCCGCCGGGACAACGGTGTCCCTACGCGCGGGTCCGCTCGCGCCGCAGCCGCGCCGGAGCGCGCAGCCACCAGGCGCTGTCGAGCAGCTCGCCGAGCTGCACCGGGTCGACCGTGGTGAGGTCGATCAGGATGTACGGATGCCCGTCGTAGTGCGCGGTGGTGTAGAACGCCGGGTCGCCGGAGGCCAGCAGGGCCTGCTTCTCGGCCGGTTCGCACAGCAGTGCCAGGCCGCCTTCCGCCTCGACCCGTAGCCGGGCGAACCCCTTCCCCGCGACTTTCAGTCCGGGAGTGCGCCACCAGGTGCCTTCTTCGACCTCCGGCAGTGCGGTCGCCGCCGCCACCACTTCTTCCCATGTCATCGCCATGTCTCGATTCTGCGCCCGTGCGTGGGGCCGGCGCTTGGACGGATGTCACCTGCCCCACGCACGAGCCCGCGCGCTAGTGCGCCGGTTTGCGCAGGGCCGCGAGGAACATGGCGTCGGTGCCGTGGCGGTGCGGCCAGAGCTGGGCCGACGGGCCGTCGCCGAGGTCGGTGACGCCGGGCAGGTACTCGCGGGTGTCGAGCTGTTCGGCACCGCAGCGGCGGGCGAAATCGCCGACGACGCCGACGGTCTCGGCCAGGTGCGGGGAACAGGTCGAGTAGACCACGACCCCGCCGGGGCGCAGCAGGTCCCAGGCGGCGGTGAGGAGTTCGCGCTGCAGGGTGACCAGTTCCGGCACGTCGGCCGGAGTGCGGCGCCAGCGGGATTCGGGACGGCGGCGCAGGGCGCCCAGGCCGGTGCACGGGGCGTCGACGAGGATGCGGTCGTAGCCGGGGGTCAGGCCGGTGTCGCGGCCGTCGGCGACGTGCACCGTGACGGGCAGGCCCCGGGTGGAGTTGCGCACCAGGTCGGCACGGTGTTCGGCCGGTTCGACGGCGTCGACGGTGAACAGGTCGATGGCGGCGAGCGCCCCCAGCAGCGCGGCCTTGCCGCCCGGACCGGCGCACAGGTCCAGCCAGCGGCCCTGGTCGGGGCCGGTCAGCGGGGCGCGAGTGAGCGCGAGGGCGACCAGCTGGCTGCCCTCGTCCTGCACGGCGGCGATGCCTTCGCGCACCGGTTCCAGCTGCCCGGGGTCGCCGCCGTCGAGGTACACCGCGTACGGGGACCAGCGCCCCTCCTCACCGCCGGTGACCAGGGACAGTTCCTCGGCGGTGATCTCGCCGGGCCGGGCGACCAGGTGCACCACCGGGCGCTCGTCGTCGGCGGCCAGCAGGTCACCGAGTTCGCCCGCCTGCGCGCCGAGCGCGTCGGCGAAGGACTGGGCGATCCAGGTCGGGTGCGCGTACTCGAAGGCGAGCTTGCCGACCGGGTCGGCGGGTGCCAGCTCGGCCACCCATTCCTCGGCCGTGCGCTCCCCCGCCCGGCGCAGGACGGCGTTCACGAAACCGGCACGGCCCTGGCCGAATTCGGCCCTCGCGAGGTCGACAGAGGTGTCGACGGCGGCGTGCGCGCCGGTGCGGGTGCGCAGCAGCTGGTAGACACCGAGCCGCAGGATGTCCAGGATCGGCCCGTCGATCTCGGCCACCGGCCTGCCCGCGCACGCCGCGATCACGGCGTCGAGCTGCCCCTGCGACCGGCACGCACCGTAGGTGAGCTCGGTCGCGAACGCGGCATCGCGCCCACTGATCTTGCGCTCCCGCAACAACTTCGGCAGCACCAGGTTCGCGTAGGCGTCCCGCTCCCGCACCGCCCGCAACACATCCAGCGCGACCTCACGCGCCGGATCGCCGCTCTCGCGACGCTTGCGCGGACTGGGCACACTCGGATCGACCCGCTCACCGCGCCCGCGCTGCCCGCCGGTCCTGCCCCCGCGCGCATCGTCGCCACGACGTCCCCCACCGGACCTCGCACCACCGCGCGATTCGCCGGTCCGGGCACCACCGGCTCCCGCGTCACCGCGCGATTCTCCGGCCCGGCCACCACCAGTTCCCGCGCCACCGCGCGCATCGCCCGATCCGGCGCCGCCACGCCGATCGACGCCGCGGTCACCGCGCGCATCGCCGGACCCGGCGGCGCGCCGGACCTCGCTCTCGGCACGCCCGCGCGGCGTGCTGTCGCCGTGCCGACGTGAATCTCCTTGGCGCGAAGCATGATCCGCGTCCCCACGGTCACTACTGGACCACTCGTCGCTTCGCCGCGACCCACCGCCGAGCCGGTCACCGGTCGTGCGGCCGCCGCCGGAATCGTCACGACGCCGGTCGTCGGCGCGGCGGCCCCGTGCGGGCACGCGATCGTCCGCCGGACGGCCCGCGGCGGGACGGCCGGAGCCGCTGGTCCCGCGATGGTCATCGTCTTGGCGCCTGTTGTCGTTGCGGGCCGAGCGGCCGGAGCCTGTTGTCCCGCGACGGTCGTCGCCCTGGCGCCTGTCGCCGTCGCGGCCGGAGCCTGCCGTCCCGCGACGGTCGTCGCCTTGGCGTCTGTCGTCGTCGCGGCGCCACTGGCGGGCGGGCAGGCGGTCGCCGCCGCGGTCATCCGACCAGCGCGGGCGCTGGGGGGAGTCGTCGTCGCGGGGTGGGCGGGTCCATTGGTTGGCGCGGGTGGCGCCGTCGCGTTGGGGGCGGCGGTCGTCGTCGCGGGGGGTGGCGGAGTTTCTGGTGTCGCGGCCCTTGGCGGCGCGGGCTGCCCAGCCGCCGTCGATGTTCTTGCCGGTGACCTTGCGGTCCTCGCGGGGGGTGGCGCCGCTGCGCTGGTCGGCTTCGCGGCGACGGCGGCGATCGGAGGCGCTCATCCGAGCACCGTGCCCTCGGCGAGGCGGGCGCCGCGGGCCCAGTCGAGGGCGTTCATCATCTTCTTGCCGGGCGGCTGGACCTGGCCGAGGCGGACCGCCGTGGTCGATGTGCCGACGAAGACGCCGGACTTGCGCACCTCGATCACGCGTTCGGGCAAGGTTTCCTCCACGAGTTCCACCGGGCCGAGTTTCAGGCGCAGCCCGTTCACCTCGGTCCAGGCTCCGGGCGCCGGGGTGACGGCGCGGATGCGGCGGTGCAGGGACAACGCGGGTTCGTCGAACCCGATCCGCCCCGCCTCCACGGTGACCTTCGGCGCGTACGATACGCCCTCGGTGGACTGCGGGATCGCCTGCAGCGTCCCGTCTTCCACGCCGTCGAGGGTTTTCTCCAGCAGCACCGCGCCCGCCTCGGCGAGCCGGGCCAGCAGTTCACCGGCGGTGTCGGTGTGGCCGACCTGTTCGGTCATCACGCCGTACACCGGGCCGGTGTCCAGGCCCGCCTCGATGAGAAAGGTCGACGCGCCGGTGATCTCGTCACCGGCGGTGATGGCCGCCTGCACCGGCGCGGCACCGCGCCAGACGGGCAGCAGCGAGAAGTGCAGGTTGATCCAGCCGTGGGTGGGGATGTCGAGCACCTGCTGGGGCAGCAGCGCGCCGTAGGCGACCACGGGACAGCAGTCCGGCGCCAATTCGGTGAGCGCGGCGACGAATTCGGGCTCGCTCGGCTTGCGGGGGGTGAGCACGGGGATGCCGTGCTCGTCGGCGAGCTGACCCACCGGCGAACGCATGACCTTGCGGCCCCGGCCCGCGACCGCGTCGGGCCGGGTGACCACGGCGACCACTTCGTGGCGCGGGCTCGCCAGGAGCGCGCGCAGGGACGGCACGGCCGGTTCGGGTGTGCCGGCGAAGACGACGCGCATCAGCGGCCACCGCCGACACCGCTGGACTCGCGCACGGTGACACCGGCCCGGAACCAGTCGGATTCGCGGATGGTCCGCATGGCGGCCTTGCGGTCACCGGGCTCGAGCTTGCTCACGAACAGCACGCCGTCGAGGTGGTCGGTCTCGTGCTGCACGCAGCGCGCGAGCAGCCCCTCGGCCTCGAATTCGACCGGCGCACCGGCACTGTCGACGCCGGTGACCCGCACGCGCTCGGCGCGGCGCACGTCGTAGCGCACACCGGGGATCGACAGGCAGCCCTCGGGACCGACCTGTTCCTCGGTGCCCACCGCGGACCATTCCGGATTCACCACGTGCCCCGCGGCGTCGCCGGTGTCGTAGACGAACACCCGCAGCCCGACCCCGATCTGCGGCGCGGCCATCCCGACCCCGCCGTCGTCGTGCATGGTCTCGGTGAGGTCGGCGATCAACTGCGCGAGTTCCGCGCCGAACTCGGTGACCGCGTCGGCACGCGAACGCAGAATCGGATCGCCGAACAGGCGAACGGGCTGAATGGTCACGGCGGCTCCCGGATCGACGATGTGCGGTCGTCCCATTCTACGGAGCGCCCCGGCGCGCTCCCGCCCGCCGTGTCCGGTGCGGCCCTCAGGAGTTCCCGGCGATGATGACCTGCGGAATCCCGGTACCCAGCGGCACCGCCGAGCACACCGGCGCCGGCGCGCCGACGGGATCGAGCACGCGCTGGAGCAACTGCTGTACGAACGGGTCGTAGACCATGTGGAAGTGCCCGGTCAGATCGTCGGCGCACAGGTCCTGCACGACGAGGTTCTCCGCGCCCGGCCCGTGCAGGGCGATGTTGTCGAACGGTTGGATCATCTCGTCGACCCGGCTGCCGACGGTGACGTAGCGGACCCCGGGCACCGTGTCACCGCCCGCGTTCAGCTCCACCATCAGCGGTTCGCCCTGGGCCTGCTGGACCGCCGCGGTCGAGGTCACCTTCGCGTAGACGTCCATCAGCCCCGGCACCGCCTGCCCCACCGGCACCAGGCCGTACATGACGCCGCCGTAGCTGGGCGAGGCCAGCCCGACCCAGGTGCCGACCTTCGGCGCACCGCCGAGCTTGTTGATGTAGAACCGGCTGACGGTCGCGCCCTGCGAGAAGCCGACCAGGTCCACCTTCGCCGCGCCGGTCGCGGCGAGCACGTCGTCGACGAAGCCGGCGAGCTGAGCGAAGCTGACCCGCATGTCCTCGGTGCCGTAGGTGTCGGCGCCGGGCGCCCCGCCGTAGTTCAGCGCGAAGACGCAGTAGCCGGCCGACACGAGTTGCGGGCCGATGCCCGCCCAGTCGGAGTACGCGCTGGAATCGGTACCGTGGACGAGCACGATCGGCCGGGGGTGTTCGGCGCCGGGAACGCAGCCGAAGTCGTTGACGCCCACCGGAACCGCGTTCGGATGGGTGTCGAGATAGCGTGCGGCGGCCAGGTGGTCCGATTGCGGCGGACCGGGCTCGCTCGGCACGATCGCGGGCCGGTAGCCCGCGGGTTCACCGGCGGCGATCGGCGCGAAAACGACACCGATCGCCGCCGTACAGGCCAGTGCCGTGACCGACACCGCCCTGCGCGCCTGTGATGCTCCCCAACCCCACACACCTCGCGGCTGTTCCATATCCCAAAGATTTACTCCTCCGGACCGGAAAGCGCACGTCGACCAGGGGGTTCACCACGCCCTCACTTCTCGGGGGTTGTGGCGTCACCGGGGGTCACATCGTCCTCGGCGAGGATGCGGTACAGGGCCCGGCGGGTCTCGGTGAGCACCTCGGCGGCCTTGGCCGCCTGCTCGGCCGTACCGACCTGGGCGACCTGCCCGACCGCGCCCATCACCTGTCCGACCAGACCGCGCAGATCCAGCGCCTGGGCGCCGACATCCTGTGCGACCTCGGCCCACGGGTCGCCGAGCTCGGCGCGCTGCGCCTCGACATAGGCCTTGCCCTCTTCGGTGAGCTGGGCGGTCTTGCGACCGGACACCTTCTCGATGAGCACCAGGCCCTCGTCCTCGAGCTGGGCCAACGCGGGGTAGATCGAGCCGGGGCTCGGGCGCCAGACGTCGTCGCTGCGGTCGCGGATCTGCTGGATGAGCTCGTAGCCGTGCATGGGCCGGTCCTCGAGCAGCAGCAGGACCGCGGCGCGCACGTCACCGCGCCTGCCCCGCCCGCCGCGACCGCGGCCGCGACCGAAGCCCGGCCCGAAACCCGGGCCGAATCCGGGACCGAAGCCCGGCCCGAACTCGGGACCGTGGCCGTGGCGTCCACCGCGGCGGAACTCCCGCCGGTCGGGACCGAATTCCGGGTGGCCGGGTCCACGACCGCGACCGAAGTGTCCGAATTCTCGCTGTTCTTGGTTACGCATAACTGCCTCCTCAGGCATTGCCGTTGTTCTTGACAGTATCAACGATATATCGGCAATGCATCGAAGGCAAGGATCTTTCCGAATTCGGGTCCGGACCGGCGGCGTCAGCTCCCCGCCAGCTCGTCGATCCACCGCTCGAGCCGCGCCCCCTCGGTGACCATCAGCCCGGGATCGCGGAAGGTGTTGGTGAGCACGGATATCCCCTGATACGCGGCGACGAAGGCGATGGCGAGCTCGGCGGCGTCGGGACGGCCCAGCTCCGCGAACTGGCCACGGGCCCAGTCCACGAGCAGCCCCATGACCCGGGCGGGTTCCCCCCGGAAGCCGTCGGCGCGTTTGTCGAGTTCGGTGGCCAGCGTGCCGAACGGGCACCCGAAGCGGGCGGCCGTCTCCCGCTGCTCGACCCAGCCGCGGATCATCGCCCGCAGCCGCTCGGCCGGGCCGGGCAGCGGCTCCAGCTCCGCGACGGTCCGGGCCAGGACCTCGGCGTGCCCGGCGACGACCGCCTCGATGAATTGGTCCTTGGTCTTGAAGTAGTAGTAGACATTGCCGACCGGTACGTCGGCCGCCGCCGCGATATCGGCGATGGTGGTCTTCTCGATGCCCTGTTCGTAGAACACCCGCATCGCCGCGTCGATCAGGCGTTCTCGCTTGCCGATCTTGGCCCCGACCTGCGATTTCGAGTCAGTCATGCAACTGACTATAAGCGCGCTGGCCCGCTTCGGGCACCTGCCGGGACGGCGGGCGCCCGGGTTCAGCGCGCGGGGGTCAGCCGGTCCCGCAGGACGGCCACGCCGGGGCCGGTGAGGTCGGTGAGATAGGCGGGCCTGCCCGCCATGGCCATGGTCAGGGCGAGTGTCGTCCCGCTGACGAGGGGGCCGTTTCCGGTGGTGAAGGGTCCGTCGGTGGCTGCCAGGCGCAGGCCGTCGACGTGGGTCTTGCTCGGTACGGCGAAATCGCGGCTCGCGTAGAAGCCCGCGACGGCGGTGGCCGCCTCGATCGACGGCACGGTGGCCAAACCCAGGGGGCGGCGGATGTCCTGCCCGTGGACGACGACTTCGCCGAGCCAGGCGGCGGTGTGGCCGGAGGCGCCGGTCGTGCTGGTCACGACGGCGCGGAACCGGGTGAGGGTCTCGGCGGGCGTCGCGCCGAGGTGTTCGGCCAGGCGGCGGGCATTGTGCAGGTCGAAGTCGAAGCGGGCACCGAGGACGCTGCGCAACCAGCGCATGCGGCCCAGGCTCGCCGCCGCGGTGAGATGGGCGACGACTTCCTCGACCGTCCAGTTCCCGCACAGCGACGGCCGGGCCCACTGCTCGTCGTCGAGACCGGCGAGATCGGCGGCCAGCGCCGCCCGCTCGGTGTGGGCCAGTGCCCAGAGTTCGGCGCGGGTGTTCGTCATGGGGCCTCCGAAGGGTGTTCCAGGGCATGCCGGACACGCCCTGCCTGTACTGGTGACGGCGCAGGCCGGCCCGATTCATCGGCGGGCACCGCCGCTCGGGCCGACCGCGTCGGAACGACAGGGCACGGGACCTCGACGGGACCGGTGGACGCTGCTCGGCCGTAACGATGTGGTGGGCTGGCGCTCAGCCGATGTCGACCGGGTCGATCTGTACGCGCAGCGGCGCGTCGGAGCGGTGGGAGCTGCGCACCGCCTGGGCAGCGGTCAGGGCGCGGGCCAAGGGGGCGCCCGCGGTGCGGCTGACACGCAACAGCATGCGTTCGACCTCGGCGGGGCTGTCGGCGCCCGAGAACGGCTTGCGTGCCGTCGGCGGCAGTGGCACCGGGCCGAGGACTTCGGTGCCGTCGGGAAGTTCTGCGGCATCGAGCAATTCGGCGATCGAGGCGGTGGTGCCGTCGACGGCGGCCAGGCGGACGGCGGGCGGGAAGCCGACTTCGGCGCGGGCCTCGAGTTCGGCGGCGGCGTGGTTGACCGGGTCCCACCGGACCAGGGCCTGCACTGTGGGCAGGCCGGGATCGGCCATCACGATGACCTGGCCGCGCGGACGGACCAGGGCGGCGGCGCCCATCCAGCGGCGCAGGGTGTCCTCGGTGGCACGCAGGTCGGCGCGCCCGAGCAGGGCCCAGCCGTCGAGCAGCAGTGCCACACCGTAGCCGCCCGGTACGAGCGGTTCGGCACCGACCGTGGCGACGACCACCTGGGCCCCCGGTTCGACGGTGTCGAGCACTTCCCCACCGCCGGAACCGCGGATCGGGACGCCGGGGAAGGCGCGACCGAGTTCCTCGGCGGTGCGGGCCGCGCCGATGACCATCGCCCGCAGTGCCCTGGCCCCGCACGCCTGGCAGCGGTAGGCGGCCTCGGTGATGCCGCACCATCGGCACTGTGGGCTGGCCGCCTCGCCGTCACCCGACTGCGGCAGCGACAGCGGCCCGTTGCAGTGCCTGCAGCGGGCCGGGGTACGGCACTTGGCGCAGGCCAGCGACGGGACATAGCCGCGTCGCGGGACCTGGACCAGCACCGCGGCGTTCTCCTTGAGCGCGGAGCGGGCGGCCGCGAAGGCCACGCCGGGCATGCGCACCGCGCGGGCCAGCGCGTCGCGTTCCAGCGCGAAGTCGGTGTCCCCCGGGGCGCTGATCCGGGGCATCACGTCCCGCAGGACCTGTCGTTCGGCGAGCAGATCGTGGGCCCATCCGGATTCGACCACGGCCTGGATCTCGGCCGTGCGGGCGAATCCGGCCGCGACGAAGGCGGCGCCGGTCTCGTGGGCGCGCAGCATGGCGACCTCGCGCGCGTGCGGATACGGCGAGCGCGGTTCGGCGTAGGTGTCGTCGCCGTCGTCCCACAGCGCGATCAGACCGAGGTCGTGCGCCGGGGCGAACACCGCCGCCCGCGTCCCGACCACGATCCGCGCCTGCCCGCGCAGCACCGCCAGCCACCGCCGGTACCGGGCCGCCGGACCCAGCCCCGCCGACAAGCCGACCGCCGAATCCCCCACCAGCCGAACACATTCCGCCAGCAGCCGATCCAGATCCCGCTGATCCGGCACCATCAGCACCGCACTGCGCCCACTCGCCACCACAGTCGCCGCGAGCTCGGCCAGCCGCGCCGCCCAGTCCTCCCCCGGCAGCGCCTGCCACGCCGCGCGCGGTCCGCGACCGTCCGCCAATGCGGCGATGAAGGCACCACCGTGCAGGTACCGCTCCCAGGCGGTGGCGTCGACCGTCGCCTGCTCGTCGCTGCCCGGAACCGTGCCCGAGCCCGAAACAGGTGGCCCGGACACAGGGGAATCCACGTCGACCGACGGAGAGGAGGCACGCTGCGTGGGTTCCGGTGACGCGGCGGGATCGGCGTCGGGTCGGGAGGCGGTGAGGGATTCGGTACCCGGCGGTGGTGTCACGTGATGTTCGGCGGACTTCTTCGCGGGCGACTTCTTCTTCGCACCACCGTTTTCGGTACTCGCGTGCCGGGGTGGGATCGCCAGGCGGAGGACATCGGCGCGGGTGCCCGCGTAGCGGGCGGCGACCGTGGTGGCCAGGCGGAGGATTTCCGGGGTGAGGACGCGTTCGGCGGAGACGACGCGTTCGAGGGGCATCATCTTGCCGGTGTGGTCGGTGCGCGGGAGGCGGGCCAGGAGGTAGCCGTCGACCAGGCGGCCCGCGAAACGCACGCGCACCCGGACGCCGGGCTGGGCGATCTCGTCGAGTTCCGGCGGCACCAGGTAGTCGAAATCGCGATCCAGGTGCGCAGGCGACAGCAGCGGGAGCACCCGAGCGATCGGGTGTCCCGCTGCTGTCGATGGATCGTCCGCTGCCACGCGGGCGGTGGGTACTACAGGCCGACGGCCGCGCGCAGCTTGTCGGCGCGGTCCGTGTGCTCCCAGGGCAGGTCGACATCGGTGCGGCCGAAGTGACCGTAGGCGGCGGTCGGCGCGTAGATCGGGCGCAGCAGGTCCAGGTCGCGGATGATCGCGCCCGGACGCAGGTCGAAGACCTCCGAGATCGCGGTGGAGATGCGCCTCGGGTCGATCTTCTCGGTGCCGAAGGTCTCGACGAACAGGCCGACCGGGGCCGCCTTGCCGATGGCATAGGCGACCTGCACCTCGACGCGCTCCGCCAGCCCGGCGGCCACGACGTTCTTGGCGACCCAGCGCATGGCGTAGGCGGCCGAGCGGTCCACCTTCGACGGGTCCTTGCCGGAGAACGCGCCACCACCGTGGCGGGCCATGCCGCCGTAGGTGTCGACGATGATCTTGCGGCCGGTCAGGCCCGCGTCACCCATCGGGCCACCGAGGACGAACTTGCCGGTGGGGTTCACCAGCAGGCGGATGTCGGAGGTGTCCAGGGTGGGCAGGTCCAGATCGCCGATGACGGCGTCGACGACCTTCTCGCGGATATCGGGGGCCAGCAGGTTGTCCAGGTCGATATCGGCCGCGTGCTGGGTGGAGATGACGACCGTGTCGAGGCGGACCGGGCGGTCACCGTCGTATTCGATGGTGACCTGGGTCTTGCCGTCGGGACGCAGGTAGGGCAGCACGCCGGACTTGCGGACCTCGGTGAGCTTGCGCGAGAGCCGGTGCGCCAGCGCGATCGGCAGCGGCATCAGCTCGGGGGTGTCGGTGGTGGCGTAGCCGAACATCAGGCCCTGGTCACCGGCACCCTGACGCTCGATGGCGTCGTCGGAACCGCCGACGCGCGCCTCGTGCGAGGTGTCGACGCCCTGCGCGATATCGGGCGACTGGGCACCGATCGCGATGTTGACACCGCAGGAGTTGCCGTCGAAACCCTTTGCGGAGGAGTCGTATCCGATCTCGAGGACCTTCTCGCGCACGATCCGCGGGATGTCGGCGTAGGCGGAGGTGGTGACCTCGCCCGCGACATGGACCTGACCGGTCGTGACCAGGGTTTCCACGGCCACGCGGCTGCCCGGATCCTCGGTGAGCAACGCATCGAGGATGGAATCGCTGATCGCGTCACAGATCTTGTCCGGATGCCCCTCGGTCACGGACTCACTGGTGAATAGCCGACTACCTGTCGTACGCACAGTTATTCCCTCTCCCTCAACGGGTTACTTCGTTCTCTTCAAGACTATTCCAAACCGCCGACGCGGTGGCCAGTTCATACCAAGCCACGCCGCGATCACCTGTCCCGGCGGTACACTGCGCGACCCTCGTTGGCGCGCAACGGTTTTCGTGTGAAATCGGTGGATACGCCCGGTCAGCGCAGCAGCGGGACGAGCGCGTCGAGCACCCGGCTGGCCAGCAGCGCCTTCGATCCGTGATCGAGGGCCTGTTCGGTGCCGTCGGCGCCGAGCAGCCAGCCGTCGTTGGTGTCGACCTCGAACGCCTTGCCCTCACCGACCGCGTTGACCACGAGCAGATCGCAGCCCTTGCGGGCCAGCTTGGCGCGCGCGTGGGTGAGCACGTCACCGTTGTCGTCGCCGGTCTCGGCGGCGAAACCGACGATCGCGGTCCCGGCCAGCTTGCCCTCGGTGCGCGCGTCGACCAGTCCGGCGAGGATGTCCTCGTTCTTGGTCAGCGGGATCACGTCGGGTTCGTCGGCGCCCTTCTTGATCTTGGCGGCGGCGACGTGGGTGGGCCGGAAATCGGCGACGGCGGCGGCCATGATGACCGCGTCGGCGCCGAGCGCGTGCTTGTCGACCGCGATCTTGAGCTGGTCGGCGGTGGTGATGTGGACCAGATCGACCGCGGCGGGCGGCGCGAGCTCGATGGTGTTGCCCGCGATCAGCGTCACCTGGGCGCCGCGCTGGGCGGCCACCCTGGCCAGGGCGTAGCCCTGCTTACCGGAGCTGCGGTTGCCGAGGAAGCGCACCGGGTCGAGGGGTTCCCTCGTACCTCCGGCGGTGATCACCACCCGGCGGCCGGTCAGGTCGCGGGGCAGCGCGTCGGCGCGTTCGAGCAGCAGCGAGGCGAGGCCGAAGATCTCCTCCGGCTCCGGCAGCCGTCCCGGACCCGTATCGGTGCCGGTGAGCCGGCCCGATGCGGGTTCCATGACATTGGCGCCGTGCGCGCGCAGGGTCGCGACATTGGCCACCGTCGCCGGATGCTCCCACATCTCGGTGTGCATCGCGGGCGCGAACAACACCGGACATCGGGCCGTCAGCAACGTGGCGGTGAGTAGGTCGTCGGCGCGGCCCTGGGCCGCGCGGGCCATCAGATCCGCGGTGGCGGGAGCGATGACGACGAGGTCGGCCTCCTGGCCGATGCGGACATGCGGCACCTCGGGCACGTCGGCGAACACGCCGGTGTGCACCGGCTGACCGGACAGTGCCTCGAAGGTCGCCTTACCGACGAACTGCAGGGCCGACTCGGTGGGGATGACCCGCACCTGGTGGCCGGTCTCGGTAAACCGGCGAACGAGGGCACACGCCTTGTACGCGGCGATGCCCCCGCCGACCCCGACGACGATCCGCATGGTCTCTACGCCTCCGGAAAAGAGATTGTCACTCGCCCTCGGTGTGCTCGAGCAGGTCGGAGTGGATTTCGCGCATGGCGACCGACAGCGGCTTCTCCTGCAGGCCGGGCTCGACCAGCGGGCCGACGTACTCGAGGATGCCGTCGCCGAGCTGGTTGTAGTAGTCGTTGATCTGACGCGCGCGCTTGGCCGCGTAGATCACCAGGGCGTACTTGGACGAGGTGCGCTCGAGCAGTTCGTCGATCGGCGGGTTGGTGAGGCCGATCGGAGTGTCGTACGCGGGCGCTGCGGTGATGTCCGTGCTCACTAGGGGAGGCTCCTGGGTGGTTAGTGGGTCAAGAACTCGAATTTGTGCTAACGAATAACGATACCAACTGCTCGCAGGCCGTCGTCACCTCGGCGTTCACGATCACCGTGTCGAACTCGTCACAGGCCGCCAATTCGACCCGGGCGGTCTCGAGCCTGCGCTCGATCACCTCGGGGGTCTCGGTGCCGCGCGAGCGCAGCCGCGCGACCAGTTCGTCCCAGCTCGGCGGGGCGAGGAACACCAGCAGAGCCTCGGGCATCGCCCGACGCACCGACCGGGCGCCCTCCAGATCGACTTCGAGCAGGACGTGATGTCCGGCCGCCAGTGCTTCCCGCACCGGGGCCGCGGGGGTGCCCGAACGCTGCAACCCCCCGTGGATGTCTGCCCATTCGAGCAGTTCGTCCGCCTCGATCATGGCGTCGAACTCGGCCCGGGACACGAAGCGGTAGTCGCGGCCGTCGACTTCCCCGGGCCGGGGGGCCCGGGTCGTCGCCGACACACTGAAGACCAGTTCGGGCAGGCGTTCCCGCACGCACCGCACGACCGTGGACTTACCCACGGCCGAGGGGCCGACCAGTACGACCAGTCGACCCTTCCGCGTGTGTTCGACCACCTGGATCAGGAGTCGAAGTCGAAGCGAGCCAGCAGCGCCTTGCGCTGACGGTCGCCCAGGCCACGGAGACGCCGGGTGGGGGCGATCTCCAGCTCGGTCATGATCTCGGCAGCCTTGACCTTGCCCACCTTCGGCAGAGCCTCGAGCAGCGCCGACACCTTCATCTTGCCGAGAATCTCATCGGACTCGGCATCGGTGAGGACCTGCTTCAGGTTGGTGCCACCACGCTTCAGGCGCTCCTTGAGCTCTGCCCGAGCGCGGCGAGCGGCAGCCGCCTTCTCCAGAGCAGCGGCGCGCTGCTCGTCAGTCAGCTGGGGAAGGGCCACGGGTTCCTCCGTCTCATCGTTCATTGCTAGATCTACCGCCGGTTACCCGAACGGTCTGTGCGACCGTACCCACGGTGCGCGCCGATTGCGAACCCGACCCCCAGGTCAGGGCAGGAATACGGATGCCGTATGGGACGCGCGGACCAGATGCGGTGACACCGGATTCCACTGCCCCGATCCTACCGACCGATCGGTAAAACAAGCATCTACCTGCGGTGATACCGAATTGGGCGATGTTAGCCACCGGGTAGCGATCCAGGGTGTCGGCCCCCTGGCAAACTCGGCACCGCGCGACCAGGGGGTTTCCCGAAAATCCCCGCGTGTCGCGCGATTTCGTACCGCGTGTCGTCACGATCGGGAACGAAAGCGGTCCAGAACCGCGCCCGAGGCGGTGACGGTGACCTCGTCGATCCAGGCCGGAATCGGGGCGGCCCTGGCGATGTAGTCGCGCACCAGGCCGTACGGAATGGCCTTCACCGCGGCCTCGGCCACGGCGATCGACCGCGCGTCGGCGGTCCCGAATTCGACGCCTACCGCGGTGAACAGGGCGGCCCGCATGCCGTCGTTCACCGTCGCGATCGCGGCGCGCAGCTCGTCGGGGCCGACCTCGAGCAGTTCGTCGTGATGGAACATCTTCATCGCCCTGGCCTCGGTCGGATGCTCGCGGCAGTAGCGCGGCAGGAACACCGCGGCGGCGAGCAGCGGCGCGGGCCCGGTGAGCGCGGTGACGAAGCCCTCGTGGAAACGTCGGATCGAGCGCAGCCACAGCCGGGCGAGCAGTTCGTCACGGGAGGCGAAGCGCACATAGATCGACCCGGAGTGCGCCCCGGCGGCCGCGCTGATCGCCGCGATGGACGGGCGGGTGATCGTCGGATCGACGAGCAGATCGCGGGCCGCGTCGAGCACCTGGTCGTCGGTGAAGAGGCGGGGTCTTGCCACCGGCTCAGCCTAGTGGCAGGGTTTATGAATATGAATTCAAGAACTAGATTCCCCGTCGCAGGCAGCGCTCTGGTGTTCATCGCCACCGTGCACACGATCATGGGCGTGGTCCTGCTCGCGGCCAGTGATCAGGACACCGAGCTGTCGTTCTGGTTCACCGCGTTCGGAGTGGTCGGGATCGGTCTGGGGCTGGCCATGATCGAACTGGAACGCGCCCGCGGGTTCGTGCCGGGGCCGGTCCTGGTCGTGCTCGCCGTGACCGTCGGCTTCGGTCTCGTCTTCGATCCGGTGTCCGGTTTCGTCACGCTGCTGGTTCCGCTGGGCTTCGGCGCGCTCGGTTGGTGGCGAGCGCGGAATCGGCAGGCGACGGCGGCCTGAGCGGCCTCACACACCCGCCTGCAGGTGCTGCAGGATCGCGAGCACACGGCGGTTGTGTGCCTCGCCGACCGGCAGGTCCAGCTTGGTGAAGATGGCGTTGATGTGCTTCTCGACGGCACTGCGGGTGACGAACAGCTGGGCGCAGATGGCGGCGTTGCTCAGTCCCTGCGCCATGAGTTCGAGCACTTGACGTTCACGCTCGGTCAGCCGGTGCAGTGGAGAATCGGCGCGATTGCGCAGCAGGAGTTGGCGCACCACCTCCGGGTCGAAGGCCGTGCCGCCGGTGCCGACGCGCTCGACCGCGTCGAGAAAGGCACCGATCGCGGCGACACGGTCCTTGAGCAGGTAGCCGATCCCGCCGGTGCCGGTCAGGAACTCCGCCGCGTGCCTGCGCTCGACGTACTGCGACAGCACCAGCACGGCGATGCCGGGCTGTTCGCGGCGGATCTCGAGCGCGGCCCTGATCCCCTCGTCGACATGGTCGGGCGGCATCCGGACATCGGCGATGACGAGGTCGGGCGGCCGCACCCGGACCGCGGCGAGCAGTTCGGTCGCGGTGCCGACCGAGTCGGCGATCTCGTGCCCCTCGGCGGTGAGCAGCTGGGCCAGGCTCTCGCGCAGCAGCGCCGAGTCCTCGGCCAGGGTTATCCGCACGGAACCTCCACGGTGATGATCGTCGGACCGCCCGGCGGACTGTCCACCGCCATCGTGCCGTCCAGCGCGGTGACGCGGGTGGCGATGCCGGTCAGCCCGTGTCCGGCCGGGTCGGCGCCGCCACGGCCGTCGTCGGTGACGCGCAGGCGCACCAGTGGTCCATCGCGAGCGACGTCGACCGCGATCGCGGTGGCGCCGGAGTGCTTGATGGCGTTGGTGATCGCCTCGCTGGCGGTGAAGTAGCAGGCCGATTCGACCGGACGGGGTGCGCGGCCGTCGAGGGCGCAGTCGAGGCGGGTGGGTACCGGGGTTCTGTCAGCGAGTGCTTCGAGCGCGGCGTGCAGGCCGTCGCGGGCGAGCATGGCCGGATAGATGCGCCAGGACACCTCGCGCAGTTCGTCGAGGATGTGCCCGGTCTCGGTGATCGCGCGGCGATGCAGGTCGGCGCGGCGGTCCGGGTCGGCTTCGCGCTCGACCCGGCCGAGCAGGATCGACAGGGCGACCACCCGCTGCTGGACGCCGTCGTGCAGGTCGCGTTCGATGCGGCGGCGTTCGTCGTCGATCACCTCGACCACCTCCGCGCGCGTGGTGGTGAGCTGGGCGACCCGCTGCGCCAGTTCCGCCGGTCCCGGTCGCGTGCTCCGCCGGAGGCACCAGGCGTCGGCGCGCACCACCCCGAGCAAGCCGTGGACGGCCAGGAAGCACAGCACCGCGCCCGGCAGCGCCAGGGCCACGACGGTCCCCCAGCTGACCTGCCCCGGTTCGGTCGCGTCGACGATCGGCACCGCCGCGCCGGTCGTCGCGCCGTAGACCAGGGCCACCGCCACCACGACACCGAGCCCGGACAGGGCCAGGACCAGCGCCGCGAGCACCCCGACGAGCGCGCGGGCCGCCAGATAGCCCGCCGCGCGCGGACCGTGCGGCGCGCCGGTGTCGCGCACGCCGAGCAGCCCGGTGAGCCGCCGCCGTTCGAGATCGGCGATCCGGTCGGTCAGTCCGATCGCGAACGGGGCGAGCAGGACACCGAGCAAGTCCAGCGGCACGGCGAGCACCCCGAGCAGGTAGCCGCCGACGGCCCGCGGCGCGGTTCGGTGCAGCGACGGTCCGGGGCTCATCATCCGATTCTCGCCCGACGCTCACCGCGCAGCTGACGCAGCCGCAGCACGAGCCACACCGAGACGCCGGCCAGCACGCCGACGATCACGAGTTTCTGCAGTACGCCCGCGTAGTCCTCGACGCGGTGCCAGTTCTCGCCGAGGAAGTAGCCGGCGAGTACGAACACTGTGTTCCAGAGCAGGCTGCCCGCAGTGGTGAGCAGCGTGAATCGGCCCAGTGGCATGCGTTCGACACCGGCCGGAATGGAGATGAGGCTGCGGAAGATCGGGATCATCCGGCCGAAGAACACGGCTTTGTCACCGTGACGGGCGAACCAGGCCTCGGTGCGGTCCAGGTCGGACAGGCGAACCAGCGGCAGCCGGTCGACGATGCGGCGCAGCCGGTCCCGGCCGAGCGCGACGCCGAAGCCGTAGAGCGCCAGCGCGCCGACGACCGAGCCCAGGGTGGTCCACAGCAGGACCTCGGCCAGGCTGAACCGGCCGCGGCCGGCGGTGAATCCGGCCAGCGGGAGGATCACCTCGCTGGGCAGTGGTGGAAAGAGGTTCTCCAGTGCGATGGCGATGCCGGCGCCGAGGCCGCCGAGTCGTTCCATCAGCTCGACCGCCCAGCCCGCGATGCCGGTGAGCTCGGTCGAATTCGCTGTCGTATCCATGGTTTCGACGCTAGGAATCCGGGCGCCGAGGATCGGTAGCGTCAGCCACCCGGGCGGTGCCGGGTCACCGCAGTGTCGGGGTGGGGTTTTCCGCACCCCGGTCACGGGGCATGCACCCTCGCGGGCGGCGGGAGGGGTGCCTAGCGTCGAAATGTATGCGACAGAAGATGTTTCGGTTCGCCGTGGTGGTCACGGGGACCGTGCTGGTTGCCGTCCTGGTGGCCGCCACCGTCCTCGTGACGGCACGATGGCGGGTGGTGGGTGGTGTGGTCGAGGCCTCCGCGCGATGGGCGGACGCCGACGTCGTGCTGCGGGTCTCGGACGGGGAGCGGCATCGCGACTGGTACCACGGCGCCGGCGCGGCCGAGCAGTCCGCGCCGGGCCCGCTGAGCCGGTTCCGGATCGGCAGTGTCACCAAGACCTTCGTCGCCACGGTGGTGCTGCAGTTGGTGGACGAGGGCAAGATCACCCTCGACGCCCCCATCGCGGCGCAATTACCCGACGCGATCCCCGGCGGAGACCGAATGACGGTGCGGCAGCTGATGAATCACACCAGCGGGCTCTACGACTACATGAAGGAACCCGGCCGCTCGACGAACCGGTGGCGCGGCGCCGCCCGATTCGCCCACCACGAGCCCCGCGATCTGCTCGCCGCCGCGGTGAGTCACGCACCGTACTTCGCACCGGGCGAGCGCTTCCGCTACTCGAACACCAACTACCTCGTGCTCGGCCTGCTGATCGAGCACGTGACCGGGCAGCGATACGGCGACGAGATCCGCGAGAGAATCCTCACCCCACTCCGGCTGACCGCGACGTCGGTTCCCGGCGACGATCCGCAGGTCCCGGCGCCCGCACTCACCGCGCACCGCGACATCGACGGCATGGGCCGGGTGGAGGTGACCGAGATGAATCCCTCGCTGGACTGGGCGGCGGGCGAGATGATCTCCACGATCACCGACCTCGACGCCTTCTTCGCCGCGCTCCTGGGTGGGCGGCTGACCAGCCCGTCGTCCCTGGAACAGATGCGGCAGACGGTGCCGATGGGGATGGGATTCCACTACGGCCTCGGCCTGCAACGCTTCGACCCGCCGTGCGGCGCCGAACTGTGGGGGCACGGCGGTGAGCTGCTCGGCTACGTGACCTCCGCGTTCCGGTCCACCGACGGTCGTGCACTGACGATGGTCGTCGGCTCGGCGGCCTCGTCGGATGCACTCACCCTGTTCGCCACAGCGACCGCGACCTTTTGTCTCGCCTGAAAGGTGCCGACAGCCCTGGCTCGCCGAGCACCGGCGCGGCGAACAACGAGGCCGGGGAAGCGTCTCGCTCCCCCGGCCTCGTCTCGGTGTCAGTTCTGCAGGAAGGCGAACTGCTCCTGCAGCTGAGCCATCTTGTCGCACAGCGCCGTCACCGACGGGCCGACGCCGAGGAGCTCGCGCGACACCGCGGGAATGGCGGCCGCGTAGTTGGCCTCGGTGACCAGGGCGCGAATGGAATCCGCTCCCCCGCCCTGCGCGCCGACGCCCGGCATCAGGATCGGGCCGTTGAGGGTCGACAGGTCCGGCGCCTCGGTGAGGGTGGCGCCGATGACGACGCCGACCGAGCCGAAGCCGGGTCCGGCATTGCGGGCCGCGGCCTCGTCGACCATCGTCTGCGCGATGGTGCGACCGTCCGGCGCGGTGATCCGTTGCAGTTGCGCCCCTTCGGGATTCGAGGTCGCCGAGAGGACGAACACGCCACGGTGGTTGGCCTGGGCCAGGCTCAGCGCCGGGTCCAGCGATCCGAACCCGAGGTAGGGCGAGACCGTCACCGCGTCCGAACCCAACGGCCCGTTGCCGAGCCAGGCCTGCGCGTAGGCGTCCATGGTGGACCCGATGTCGCCACGCTTGGCGTCGGCCAGCACCAGGGTGCCCGAGGCACGCAGCACCGAGATGGTGCGTTCCAGGACCGCGATGCCGCCGGAACCGTAGGGCTCGAAGAAGGCGACCTGCGGCTTGACCAGGGCGACGCGCCCGTCGAAGGCTTCGACGCAGATCTCGGCGAAGGTCTCCAGTCCGTCGACGTCCTCGGTCAGGCCCCAGGCCCGCAGCAGGCCGGGATGGGGATCGATGCCGACACACACCGGACCGAACTGCCGCATGGCCTGCTGCAATCGGCTGCCGAATGTCGTCATCGATCCCGCTCCTTCGTTGTCCTGATCAGCCACGCAGCACCGAGTGCAGTTCCTGCAGCGAGCGCACGCCGATACCGCCGTTGATGCTCGCCTCGATGCCCTGCACCGCCGCGGCCGCGCCCTGCACGGTGGTGATGCACGGGATGTTCGCGCCCACCGCGGCGGTGCGGATCTCGTAGCCGTCCACGCGGGGGCCCGAGTTGCCGTAGGGGGTGTTGAACACGATGTCGATCTCGCCGTCGCGGATCTGCTCGACGATCGAGGCCAGCGGGGTGCCGGTCTCGGGGTCGACGGTGTCCGGGTCGGAGTGCTTGCGCACCTGCTCGCACGGAATGCCGTTGCGGCGCAGGGTTTCCGCGGTGCCCTCGGTGGCGAGGATGCGGAAGCCCAGGTCGTGCAGGCGCTTGATCGGGAACACCATGGCGCGCTTGTCGCGGTTGGCGATCGAGACGAACACGGTGCCCTCGGTGGGCAGCGAACCGTAGGCGGCGGCCTGGCTCTTGGCGAAGGCGGTGCCGAAATCGGCGTCGATGCCCATGACCTCACCGGTGGACTTCATCTCCGGCGACAGCAGCGAGTCCACGCCGGAGCCGTCGGCGCGACGGAACCGGTGGAAGGGCAGCACGGCTTCCTTCACCGCGACCGGCGCGTCGAGCGGCACGTGGCCGCCGTCGCCCTCGGGCGGCAGCATGCCTTCCTTGCGCAGGTCGGCGATGGTGGCGCCGAGCATGACGCGCGCGCAGGCCTTGGCCAGCGGCACCGCGGTGGCCTTGGAGACGAACGGAACCGTCCGGCTCGCCCGGGGATTGGCCTCGAGCACGTAGAGCACGTCGTCCTTGAGGGCGTACTGCACGTTGAGCAGGCCCTTGACGCCGATGCCCTTGGCCAGCGCGATGGTGGAGCGGCGCACGGCCTCGATGTCGCTGCGGCCCAGGGTGATCGGGGGCAGCGCGCAGGCGGAGTCACCGGAGTGGATGCCGGCTTCCTCGATGTGCTCCATCACGCCGCCGAGGTAGACCTCTTCGCCGTCGCACAGGGCGTCGACGTCGATCTCGATGGCGTCTTCCAGGAAGCGGTCGACCAGCACCGGGTGCTCGGGGTTGAGCTCGGTGGCGCGGGAGATGTAGCCCTCGAGGGACTTCTCGTCGTAGACGATCTCCATGCCGCGACCGCCCAGCACGTAGGACGGGCGCACCAGCACCGGGTAGCCGATCTCGGCGGCGATCTTCTTGGCCTGCTCGACCGTGGTGGCGGTGCCGTACTTGGGCGCGGGCAGTCCGGCCGCGACGAGCACGTCACCGAATTCGCCGCGGTCCTCGGCCAGGTCGATGGCGGCCGCGGAGGTGCCGACGACGGGCACGCCCGCGTCGGTGAGCCGCTGCGCCAGGCTCAGCGGGGTCTGGCCGCCGAGCTGCACGATGACACCGGCGACGGTGCCCGACTCGGCTTCGGCGTGGTACACCTCGAGGACGTCCTCGAAGGTGAGCGGCTCGAAGTAGAGGCGATCGGCGGTGTCGTAGTCGGTGGAGACGGTCTCGGGGTTGCAGTTGACCATGACGGTCTCGTAGCCCGCGGCCGACAGCGTCTGCGCGGCGTGCACACACGAGTAGTCGAACTCGATGCCCTGACCGATGCGGTTGGGGCCCGAGCCCAGGATGATCACCTTGTCGCGCTCACGCTGCGGCGCGACCTCGGACTCGGCGCCGGGATCGAGCTCGTAGGCGCTGTAGTGGTACGGCGTCTTGGCCTCGAACTCGGCGGCGCAGGTGTCGACGGTCTTGTAGACCGGACGCACACCGAGCCGGTGCCGCAGGGCGCGCACGCCGGACTCACCGGCCAGCTCGGGCCGCAGGGCGGCGAGCTGACGGTCGGACAGGCCGTAGTGCTTGGCGCGGCGCAGCAGGTCCTCGTCGAGGACCGGGGCGTCCAGGATCTCCTGGCGCAGCTCGACCAGGCCGGCGACCTCGGCGACGAACCACGGGTCGACACCGGAGGCCAGCGCGGTCTCCTCGATGCTCGCGCCGTAGCGCAGCGCGCGCTCGACCTGGTAGATGCGGCCTTCGGTGGGCACGCGCAGGTCGGCGAGGATGGCCTCGATGGCCTCGCGCACCGACGCCGGGTCGCTGGGATCCTTCGGCGCCCACTGCCCGTCGTCGAGGGTCCAGAAGCTGGTGGCCTTGGTCTCGAGCGAGCGCAGCACCTTGCCCAGGGCCTCGGTGAAGTTGCGGCCCATCGACATGGCCTCGCCCACCGACTTCATGGTGGTGGTGAGGGTGTCGTCGGCGCCGGGGAACTTCTCGAAGGCGAAGCGCGGGGCCTTGACCACGACGTAGTCCAGGGTCGGCTCGAAGCAGGCCGGGGTCTCGCCGGTGATGTCGTTGACGATCTCGTCGAGGGTGTAGCCGATGGCCAGCTTGGCGGCGATCTTGGCGATCGGGAAGCCGGTGGCTTTGGAGGCCAGCGCCGAGGAACGCGAGACGCGGGGGTTCATCTCGATGACGATCAGGCGGCCGTCGGCGGGGTCCACCGCGAACTGGATGTTGCAGCCGCCGGTGTCGACGCCGACCTCGCGCAGGATGGCGATGCCCAGATCGCGCATCTTCTGGTATTCGCGGTCGGTGAGGGTCATGGCCGGGGCCACGGTCATCGAGTCGCCGGTGTGCACGCCCATCGGGTCGACGTTCTCGATGGAGCAGACGATGACCACGTTGTCGCGGCCGTCGCGCATGAGCTCGAGCTCGTATTCCTTCCAGCCGAGGATGGACTCCTCGATCAGGACGTTCGCGGTCGGCGAGGCGGCCAGGCCGCCACCGGCGATGCGGTCGAGGTCCTCGTCGTTGTAGGCCATGCCGGAGCCGAGGCCACCCATGGTGAACGACGGGCGCACGACCACGGGGAAACCGAGCTCGGCGACGGTCTCGCGGACCTCGGCCATGGTGTAACAGACCTTGGAGCGCGCGGACTCGCCGCCGACCTTGGCGACGATGTCCTTGAACTTCTGCCGGTCCTCACCGCGCTGGATGGCGTCGAAGTCGGCGCCGATCAGCTCGACGTTGTACTTCTCCAGCACCCCGCGCTCGTGCAGCGCGACCGCGGTGTTGAGCGCGGTCTGCCCGCCGAGGGTGGCCAGGATGGCGTCGGGACGCTCCTTGTCGATGACCTTCTCGACGAACTCCGGGGTGATCGGCTCCACGTAGGTGGAGTCGGCGAACTCGGGGTCGGTCATGATGGTCGCCGGGTTGGAGTTCACCAGCGATACGCGCAGTCCCTCGGACCGCAGCACCCGGCACGCCTGGGTGCCGGAGTAGTCGAATTCGCACGCCTGGCCGATGACGATCGGGCCAGAGCCGATCACCAGGATGTGCTTCAGATCCTCGCGGCGAGGCATCAGGCTCCTTCCATGAGACCGGCGAAACGGTCGAACAGGTATGCGGCGTCGTGCGGGCCTGCGGCGGCCTCGGGGTGGTACTGCACCGAGAAGGCGCGACCGTCGATCAGTCGCACACCCTCGACGGTGCCATCGTTGGCGCAGATGTGGGAGACCTCGGCCTTGCCGAAGGGGGTGTCGAACACCTCGCCCTTCTCGCCCTCGAGGGCGAAGCCGTGGTTCTGGGCGGTGATGGAGATGCGGCCGGTGCCCTCTTCGACCACCGGGATGTTGATGCCGCGGTGGCCGAACTTCATCTTGTAGGTGTTACGGCCCAGCGCGCGGCCCAGGATCTGGTTGCCGAAGCAGATGCCGAACAGGGGGATGCCGCGTTCCAGGACACCCTGGGTCAGCGCGATGGCGCCGGTCTGGGTGGCCGGGTCACCGGGGCCGTTGGAGAGGAACACGCCGTTGGGGTTCAGCGCCAGGATGTCGTCGAGGGAGGTGTTCGACGGCACCACGTGGGTGCGCACGCCGCGCTCGGCGAACATGCGCGGGGTGTTGGTCTTGATGCCCAGGTCGACCGCGACGACGGTGAAGCGGTGCTCGCCCACCGGTTCGATCGTGTACATGCCGTCGGTGCTGACCTCTTCGGCCAGGTCGGCGCCGAGCATCGAGGCCTGGCCGTTGACCCGGGCCAGCAGTTCCTCGTCACCGGCCAGGGCGGCACCGGAGAAGATGCCCGCCTTCATCGAACCGCGGGTGCGCAGGTGACGCACCACCGCGCGGGTGTCGATGCCGGCGATGCCGACCACGTTCTGGCGGTCGAGCTCGTCCTGCAGGGTGCCGTTGGCACGCCAGTTGGAGGACACGCGTGAGGGGTCGCGCACGGCGTAGCCGGCGACCCAGATCTTGGCGGACTCGTCGTCCTCGTCGTTCCAGCCCGTGTTGCCGATCTGCGGGGCCGTGGCCACCACGATCTGGCGGTCGTAGCTGGGGTCGGTCAGGGTTTCCTGGTAGCCGGTCATCGCCGTGCAGAACACGGCCTCACCGAGCGTCTGTCCCTCGGCGCCGAAGGCGGTACCGCGGAACACGCGGCCGTCCTCCAGCACCAGAGCCGCTTTGGTCTTGCTCATTCATCGTCTCCCGTCGTCACCCTGGTCGCATCCGCGGTCCATGCCGGGTACACCGTCTTGTCGTCGCCGCGGAAACCGGTATCGATCTCGGTTCCGCTCGGCAGTGTCCAGCGAATCACCAGCACACCGTTGTTCGTCATCACCTTGCCCGCGTGGCCGCGCTCGGTGCGCACGACCGTCACCGATTCCTGCGGAATCCAGATCGGCGTGGCCCCGTCGCGCTCGAGCAGGATGCCGCGCTCGAACCGCGTCAGTTCGGCGGTCGCCCGGAAGCCCAGGTCACCGACCGCGATCCGGTCCTGCCAGCTGGGCGCGATGGTGCTGCCCAGGTAGAGGCCGGTGGTCGGCTCGAGCAGCTGCGCGCCCAGTTCGGCGGGCACCGCGGGCAGTTCGCCGATGCGGTCGCGCTGCCGGGCGGCCTTCTTGTTCCAGGCCCGGTACATCAGCCACAGGCACAGCAGGAACAGGGCAAGGCAGCCCACCACCCACAGAGTTCTATCCACGTTCCTGGCCTCCTCGGATCCCGACCGCCTTGCCCTCGCGGGCAGTCACCCGGCCGCGCAGCACGGTGGCTGACACCTGGGCCGGGAACGTCATGTCCTCGAACGGGGTGTTGTTCGAGATGCTCGCGAGTTCGGCGCCGCGCACCGTCCACTCGGCGTCGGGGTCGATCAGCGTGAGGTTGGCCGGTTCGCCGACGGCGATCGGGCGGCCGTGGTCGTCGAGACCGACGATGGCGGCGGGCTTCTCGCTCATCACCCGGGCGACCCCGCGCCAGTCCAGCAGGCCCGGCGTCACCATCGTCTGCACGATGATCGACAGCGCGGTCTCCAGGCCGAGCATCCCGGGGCGGGCGGCGGCGAACTCGCAGCACTTGTCCTGTTCGGCGTGCGGGGCGTGGTCGGTGGCGACACAGTCGATGACGCCCTCGGCCAGTGCCTGCCGCAGCGCGGCCACGTCGGCGGACTCGCGCAGCGGCGGGTTGACCTTGTTGACCGCGTCGTAGGTCTCCAGGCGCGAGTCGTCGAGCAGCAGGTGGTGCGGGGTGACCTCGGCGGTGATCGAGATGCCCTGGGACTTGGCCCATTTCACCAGTTCGACGGTGCCCGCGGTGGAGGCGTGGCAGATGTGCACGCGGGCACCGGCGTCGCGGGCCAGCAGCGCGTCGCGGGCCACGATGGACTCCTCGGCGGCGCGCGGCCACCCGGCCAGGCCGAGGCGGGCGGCATTGGGGCCCTCGTGCGCGACGGCGCCCTCGGTCAGGCGCGGCTCCTCCGCGTGCTGGGCGATGAGCACGCCCAGGGAGTTCGCGTATTCGAGGGCACGGCGCATGATCAGCGGGTCGTAGACGCAGTGGCCGTCGTCGGAGAACATCCGCACCTGGCCGACACCGGCGGCCATGGTGCCCATCTCGGCGAGCTGCTTGCCCTCGAGCCCCACGGTGACCGCGCCGACCGGGAACACGTCGACCAGGCCGACCTCCTGGCCGCGGCGCCACACGTGATCGGTGATGACGTGCGAGTCGGCGACCGGGCTGGTGTTGGCCATGGCGAACACCGCGGTGTAGCCGCCCAGTGCCGCGGCGGCGGAACCGGTTTCGATGGTCTCGGTGTCTTCGCGGCCGGGCTCGCGCAGGTGGGTGTGCAGGTCGACGAAGCCGGGCAGCAGGATCTGGCCCGCACCCTCGACGATCTCGGCGTCCGCGGCGTCGAGGCCGGGGCCGATCTCGGCGATCACGCCGTCGCGCACCAGCACGTCGACCGGCTCGCCCTCGCCGTAGGGGCGGACGTTCTTGATCAGCAGCTCACTCATACCGTTTCCTCCTGGCCCACGAGCAGCCGGAACAACACGGCCATCCGCATGTGCACTCCGTTCGAGACCTGCTGCAGCACCGCCGCCTTCGGCGAATCGGCGACCGCCGAGGCGATCTCCATGCCGCGCAGCATCGGACCGGGGTGCAGCACCACGGCGTCGTCACCGAGCAGGGCCAGCCTGCGCTCGGACAGTCCGTAGTTGATCGAGTATTCGCGCGCCGACGGGAAGAAGCCGCCGTTCATCCGCTCGGCCTGCACGCGCAGCATCATCACCGCGTCGGCGCCGGGCAGTTCCGCGTCCAGCGAGGTGGCGATCCGGCACGGCCAGGACTCCACGCCCACCGGCAGCAGGGTGCGCGGGGCGACCAGCACCACCTCGGCGCCGAGAGTGTCGAGCAGCACCACGTTCGAGCGGGCGACCCGGCTGTGCAGGATGTCACCGACCAGCACGATCCGCTTGCCCTCGATGTCACCGAGCCGCTGACGCAGGGTCAGCGCGTCGAGCAGCGCCTGGGTGGGGTGCTGGTGGGTGCCGTCACCGGCGTTGATGATCGAGGGGGCGACGCGGTTCTCCTCGCGCGCCCACTGATCCATCCAGCGCGCGATCTGATGCGCGGCGCCGGAGGCCGGGTGCCGCACGATCAGCGCGTCGGCACCGGCGGCGTGCAGGGTGAGCGCGGTGTCGCGCAGCGATTCGCCCTTGGAGACCGAGGAACTCGACGCGCTCACATTGATCACGTCGGCGCTCATCCACTTGCCCGCGACCTCGAAGGACACGCGGGTGCGGGTGGAGTTCTCGTAGAACACCGTCATCACGGTGCGGCCGCGCAGGGTCGGCAGCTTCTTCACCTCGCGGCCCAGCAGGGCCTGTTCGAAGCGCTCGGCCTCGTCGAGGAGTTCGGTGGCGGCGCCGCGATCGAGATCGGCGACCGTCAACAGATGCTTCACGCCTGAGCCTCCTGATGCAGGTACACACCGTCGTGGCCGTCGTGCTCGCTCAGCAGCACCGAGATGTCCTCGGCGCGCGAGGTGGGCACGTTCTTGCCCACGTAGTCGGCGCGGATCGGTAGTTCGCGGTGTCCGCGGTCGATGAGCACGGCCAGCTGCACGGCGCGGGGGCGGCCGAGGTCGCGCAGGCCGTCGAGGGCCGAGCGGACGGTGCGGCCGGAGAACAGCACGTCGTCGACGAGCACGACCAGCGCGTTCTCGATGCCACCGTCGGGCACGGAGGTGCGCTCGAGCGGGCGGTGCGGACGGCTGCGCAGGTCGTCGCGGTAGAGGGTGATGTCGAGCGAGCCCAGCGCGGGCCGCACGCCGGAGAATTCCTCGATCCGGTCCGCCAGCCGGTTGGCCAGGGTGGTGCCGCGGGTCGGGATCCCCATGAGAACCACCCGTGGCGCGTCGGCGTCGCCGGAATCCAGGGCGGTCTTCTCGATGATCTGGTGCGCGATCCGCGCGATGGTGCGATGAACATCCGACGGCGACAGCAGTTCGCGGCCGCCTGCCACCCACTCGGGGGTGTGCCGCTGCGATGTTTCGCCCGCGCCGGATCTGGCCGCCCGTTCGGGCACAGCCATGCCGACCTCCTTCCCCGCCTCACCGGACGGTCCGTTAAAGGATGCCTAACTCGCCCGTCAGCTTATCAGCGCCCCGACGACGCTTTGACCAGGTGGCGCCACCTGTGAGCGCCACCACGCGGGGCGGTTCGGGGCTCCGGCCTGCGGCTGCGATCACATCCGGGACCGAAATCCCTGCGAGCGCTGGAATTTCCGGCCGTCGACGGGCCTGGCGCCGGTTCCGGGGAGCGGCGGTGGGTGACCACATTCACGATCGGCTCCGGGGCCGGTCGACTTCCGACGGCTGTCGAAAGCGGGGAGGGTGTCGTCATGGCCGCCATCGTCGACCCTGACGTCGCGTGCGGGTCGAGGCCGCCGTCGCCGCACGGTCACGGCGACGGCGCATGCCGGGAGTCAGCCGGCGAAGGCCTCGAACATGCCGGGCTGATAGGAGCCCGCGGGCATCCGGACGATGACGTTCATCCGGTTGGCGGCGTTGATCAGGCCGATCAGCGCGATCAGCGCGGCGATCTCGTCGTCGGTGAAGTGCGCGCGCACCGCCGCCCAGGTCTCGTCGGAGACTCCGCGGTGATGATCGGCGAGGCGGGTCGCCTCCTCGGTGAGCGCCAGGGCGGCCCGCTCGGCGTCGGTGAACACGGTGGTCTCGCGCCAGGCCGCGACCAGATGCAGCCGCTGCGCCGACTCCCCGGCCGCCGTGGCGTCCTTGGTGTGCATGTCGGTGCAGAAGCCACAGCCGTTGATCTGGCTGGCCCGCAGGTTGACCAGTTCCTTCGTGGTCACGGGCAGCGGCGACTGGTCCAGGATCTGCGCGGCCGCGGCGAAACGCTTCGCGAAGCGGGTGGCGACGGCATTGCCGAACATGTCGAATCGGGCGGTCATGATGTCCTCGTTTCGTGGTGCCGGAAGGGATGACCACAAGACGCCCGCGGCGGTGGGCCCGTGACAGATCGTGGGCGTGACGTGTATCACCGGAATCAGCTGTCACAGAACCCCGGGTGGCGGCGTCTGGTGGACGACCACTCGCGCGACAGACAGGAAGACCTCATGAGCACGGACCCGGCCACCGAGGCGTTCGTCGCCCACCGCAACCTGCTCTTCACCGTCGCCTACGAGATGCTCGGCTCCGCCGCCGACGCCGAGGACGTGCTGCAGGAGACCTGGCTGCGCTGGGTAGACGTCGACCACGCGACCGTGCGGGACGCGCGCGCCTACCTGGTCCGCATCACCACCCGCCAGTCGCTGACCCGGCTGCGTACCCTGGGCCGGCGCAAGGAGACCTACGTCGGGCCGTGGCTGCCGGAACCGCTGTTGACCACGCCCGATATCGCCGAGGACGTGGCACTGGCCGACAGCGTCTCGATGGCCATGCTGCTGGTTCTGGAGACCCTCGCGCCGGTCGAGCGCGCCGTGTTCGTGCTGCGCGAGGTGTTCGATCTGGGCTACGACGAGATCGCCGAGGCCGTCGGCAAATCCCAGGACGCGGTCCGCCAGATCGCGCATCGCGCGCGGGCACACGTCGCCGCCCGCAGACCGCGCGGCCCGGTGAGCACCACCGAGAGCCGCGAGGCCGTCGAGGCGTTCGGACGCGCGGTGCGGACCGGTGACCTGCAGGGGCTGCTCGATCTGCTCGCGCCGGATGTCGTGTTGCTCGCCGACGGCGGCGGGGTGGTCAAGGCGGTGGTGCGGCCGGTGGTGGGCGCGGATCGGGTGGCGCGGCTGCTGTCGCGGGGCATCCCGCGGATCCCGGGGACCGTCACCACCGAGTTCGTGCAGGTCAACGGCGGGCCTGCCGTCCTGGTCCGCGTCGACGGCGTGCTCGACATCGTCGCCGCGCTGCGCCTGGACGACGGTGCGATCACCGGCCTCTACCTCGTGCGCAATCCGGACAAACTCGCCCATCTCGACGACGCCGTCACCGTCGCCCGCTGAGCATCCGAACATATGTTCGAACACGCGCTAGACTGTCCCCATGTCGCTGCCCCTGCAAGGTTCACTGTTCGACGGTGACGCGGTGGCGCTGGGTCCGATCGAGGCGATCCGGCGCACCCCGCTCGATGCCACCGCCTGGGTCGACGTGCTGCCCGGCTGGCTCGGCGGCGCGAGCACGCTGTTCGAGCGGCTGGCCGAGCGGGTGCCGTGGCATGCCGAGCGCAGGCCGATGTACGACCGGGTCGTCGACGTCCCCCGGCTCGTCTCGTTCTACGGCGAGCACGATCCGCTGCCCGACCGCATCCTGGTGGCCGCGCGCAGCGCGCTGAGCACGTACTACGCCGCGGAGCTCGGCGAGCCGTTCCGCACCGCGGGCCTGTGCTTCTACCGCGACGGCCGCGACAGCGTGGCCTGGCACGGCGACACCATCGGGCGCGGCGCCACCACCGACACCATGGTGGCGATCGTGTCGGTCGGCGCCGCGCGCTCGCTCCTGCTGCGTCCGCGCGGCGGCGGTGCCAGCGTGCGTTTCACCGCCGGACACGGCGATCTGCTGGTGATGGGCGGCGCGTGTCAGCGCACCTGGGAGCACGCGGTCCCCAAGACCACGCGCCCGGTGGGTCCACGCATCAGCATCCAGTTCCGGCCGCGCGACGTGCGCTGAGCTCAGCCGGTCCGCAGTACCGAGGCGACCAGGTCGCGCACGCCCGCGCGCAGGCGGTCGGCCTCCCCCGCCCTGGCCAGCCGCTGACCGGCCTCCCCGCCCACGGCCGACAGCAGCAGCGCGCCGACGACCTCCGCGTCGACATCCGGGCGCACCGCACGCAGCAGCGTGGCGATGTGCTCGGCCCAGAAGGCGTGGAACTCGGCGCTGCGCGGGTGGGGCGGCATGGCCTGATAGGCGGCGATCAACTCCACGTCGTCGGTGAACAAGCGGGTGATCGCGTCGAAGAACGCGAGCAGCCGCTCGTCCGCGGGCGCACCGGGTCCCAGCGGCGGCGGACCCTCGGTGACCGCGCTCATCAGGGCGATGGCGCCTTCCGCGACGAGTTCGTAGAGCAGGCCGGAGCGACTGCCGAACCGGTGGAAGATCGTGCCCTTGCCGACGCCCGCGGCGGCCGCGACGCGATCCATCGTCACCCCGGCGGCACCGTGTTCGGCCAGCAGTGCCGCGGTGGCGTCGAGGATCGCGCGCCGGTTGCGCGCGGCATCGGCACGTTCGGTGGGTCGCCCGGTCATCGCACCCGCTTTCCCGGCAGCCGCCGATCCGTTGACAAGTTGACCGCCGGTCCATATCGTCGTCGTGACAATATCTGGACCGGCAGTCAACTTATGGAGTTCTCGATGCAGGCAATCGTAATGACCGAGACCGGCGGACCCGAGGTCCTGGTCGCCCGGGAGGCCGACCGGCCGCGCCCCGGCGCGGGACAGGTACTCGTGCGCGCCGAGGCGATTCCGGTGCTGTTCCCCGAGACCAAGGTGCGTTCGGGCGAGTTCCCCTTCCCCGCGCCGCTGCCCGCGGTCTTCGGATTCCAGGCGGCGGGCATCGTGGCCGAACTCGGCGACGGTGTCGATCCGTCCCTGCGCGGGGCCCGCGTGGTGGCCTCGACCAGCAGTTTCGGCGCCTACGCCGAATATGTTGCCGCCGAGGCCGATTCGGTCACCGTCATCCCGGACGGCCTGAGCACCGAGCAGGCGGCCGCCGCCCTCATGCCGGGCTCGGTGACGCTGGCGCTGCTGGACGCGGCCCGGGTGGGCCCCGGCGAGACCGTCCTCGTCGAGGCGGCCGCGACCGGCATCGGCAGCTACCTCACCCGGCTCTGCGCTGCCGCGGGCGCGCGGGTGATCGGCACGGCGGGCGGCCCGGAGAAGGCCCGTCTCGCACGCGAACACGGCGCCCACGCGGTGATCGACCACACGGCTCCCGACTGGACCGACCAGCTCACCGCGTCGCTCGCGGGCGCCACGATCGATGTCGTCTTCGATTCCCTCGGTGGCGATTCGCTGACCCCGCTGCTCGACGTGATCACTCCGCTGCGCGGGCGCATCCTCAGCTACGGCTGGCTCACCGGCGCACCCGCCCAGCTCACCGCGACCGACCTGATCCTGCGCGGCCTGACCCTCACCGGCTGCGCGGGGACCGCATGGCTCGCCGAGGTCGCCGCCCAGCGGCCTGCCGCGCTGGCCGCTGTCGCCGACGGCCGCCTGGTTCCGGTCGTGGACACCGTATTCCCGCTGGCCGAGGCCGCCGAAGCCCACCGCAGGCTGGAAGATCGCCGCGCACTGGGGGCGGTGCTGTTGCGGCCCTGACGACCGCACCCGATCCGGCCCCGCGCGGGCCGGGCCGGGCGGGCCACGACAGGCCGGATGTCGGTGGCTGGCCGTAGGATCCGGGGCATGGGGAGTCCATTGATGCCGCACGTCCGGTCGGCCAATCGGTTGACGGCGCGGTGGTGCGCGAGGTTCGGGGGCGACGACACGGTGGTGTCGGCGGCGGGGGTCTGGCCGTTGCTCGCCATCCTGGCCGGGTGCGCGCAGGGGCGGGCACGCACGGAACTGGCTGAGGCAGCTGATGTTCCGGCCGAATACGCACACGCGGCCGGGCTGGAGTTACTGAAGACGCTCGACGCGTCGCAGGAGGTCACCACCGCGATCGGCGCGTGGGTGCGGCCGCGGCTGACCCTGCGCGAGGAGTGGGTGCGCAGCATGCCCGCGGGCACCGTGGGCGCGCTGGGTGACCCGGCACGGCTGGACGCGTGGGCGCGGGAGCACACCGACGGGTTGATCACGAAGTTCCCGGTGCCCATCACCGAAGACACCGTGTTCGCCCTGGCC
This sequence comes from Nocardia sp. NPDC056064, assembly GCF_042266925.1. Classification (NCBI taxonomy): domain Bacteria; kingdom Bacillati; phylum Actinomycetota; class Actinomycetes; order Mycobacteriales; family Nocardiaceae; genus Nocardia; species Nocardia sp. NPDC056064. The sequence goes on from NZ_JBHJWO010000001.1 coordinate 1,570,963, forward strand.
ACCGCGTTGCTGGCGCGTACCCGGTGGGTCGTTCCGTTTCTCGACGTGCCGTTCACGCCGGAAACCGGTCCGTGGCAAGGACATCGCGGCCCCGGGCTGTTCCGCGGGAGCCGCCCGGACGGATCGGTGTCGGTCCTCGACGACACGGTCACGCGCGTGGTGATCCGCGGGCGCGGCGAGCTGGATGTGCACCTGCTGATCGGCGACGAGAGCCCGGACCGCGCGATCGCGGCCGGTCTCGCGGCGCTGGACGGCGAGGTCGCGGTGCGCACCGAACTCGTCCCGGGTATCGTCGCGCCCTGTCTCACCGTGCAGCGACGCGAATCCTTCGGCGGCGACGCCGTCTGTCTCACGCTCCCGCCTTTCGAGGTACGGGCGAAGCACAACTTGTTCGAGCAGGCGGCACTGTTCGGCCTCACGGCCGCGCAGGACGCGTCCCAGGGCCATTTCCCGGGTCTCGCGGTGCAGCCGGTCGCACTCGACGCGGCCGCCCAGGAGGTGGTCGCGCGGTTCGACGCCGACGGCTTCGAGGCGGCGGCCGTCAGCGCGGTGGCGGTGGCGCCGGGCGGCGTTCCGCGGCAGGAGATGTCGACCATCACCTCGGTGGAGATCGATCGCCCGTTCGGATTCCTGGCGGTGGACCGGCCGAGCGGGCTCGTGCTGGTCGCGGGCCAGGTCACGCGGCCGCCGCGGGAGTGGACGAGCCCGGCCGGAATCGGCGCTCCCGGCCGAATGCCGGATGTGATGGGGTGAGTCCGATAATTGTTCTTGTCGATCACGTTGTTCAGCAACAGGATTCGGTTTCGACACGGCTAGCGGAGGTCGTATCCTGGTAGGAGTCCGCACAAGGTTGCACAGGGGGTCGTGGTGATCGTCGTCGTCGCGGACGAAACCGAACTCGAAGGCGCAGAGCAGATCGTCGGCACGGCGATCCGCGACTGGGTGTCCGAGGCCGGTGGGGTCGCTGTCTTCCGCTGCCATGTGGCCGAGAGCCGGGGCGGGTCCGTCGAGGTCGACGCGCTGGTGTGCACGCCGCAGGGTGTCACCGTCGTGGAGGTGAAGGGATTCACCGAACGCCAGGCGGGCATTCTGGCGACCCCGCCGAACGGGCCGTGGACCATCGACGACGAACCGGCCGCGCTGTATCACGCCACGCGCGTCCCGAATCCGTTCGTCCAGGTGCGCCGCCAGGTCTTCGCGGTCAAGAACCTGCTGCAGCAGGCGGGCATCTTCGGCTGGGTGAACGCGGTGATCGCACTGGTCCCGCAGCCCGGCTCGGCCATCACCCTCGAGGAGACCCGCATCGCCGACGGCTACCGCGCCGTCCTGGTCGACCGCGACGATCCCACTCCCCTGCACGACTACTTCCACGCCGAGACCGGCCGCACGGTCCGGCTCAGCGTCCACGATGTCGCCCGCGTGTTCACCGCGCTGAACCTGCACCATCTGCTGCCCGCACCCGACGCCCTGGCAGGCCAGGGTTTCCCCGCCGATCTCGACGCCGCGACCACCAGCCGCCCGGTGACCCCGCCCCCGGTCGAACTCCCCGAACCCCCGGCCGAGCCCGTTCGCGAGCCGAGCGGTCCACCACCCATGACCTCGCGGATCGGCCAGTCGGCGACTCCGGCCTTCCTCGCCGCGATCGACCGTCTCGCCCACCGGCCGCAGCGTGCGGATGTGGACGTTCATGCGGAGGGCGGGCAGCCGCCTGCGCGCGAGGCGAATCCGCGCGACCGAACTCCGGGGCGTGAGGAATCCGCTGCCGCGGCGGCCGTCCCGGAGAACGCCGCCGTGAGCGTGACGCGTGAGGAGGCGACCGTCGAGGACCACACTCCGGGCGCCGAGAAGTCCACCGCCGGGAACGCGATGGGCAGCAGCAGTGGACCGCGGGGCGAATCCAGTTCTGCTGTGGCGGGTTCCGGCGATGCCGGCGATACGACTCCGATTCGCAGCGCGTCCGCGTCGTCGGGCGCCGAGATACCACCCGCGTCAGCTGGGGCCGAGGCACCACCGGCGCCATCCAAGGCCGAGGCACCACCCGCGCCCTCCGAGACCGACGAGTCATCCACGTCATCGAGGGCGGAGGCACCACCCGCGTCAGCTGGGGCCGAGGCGCTGCCCGCGCCGTCCAGGGGCGAGGTGGTACCGGTGCCAATCGGGGCCGAGGGGTCATCCACGTCAACCGGGGCCGAGGTACCACCCGCGCGCTCGGAGACCGACGAGCCAACCACGGCATCCGAGGCCGAGGCACCACCCACGTCAGCGGCGACGACGCCTCTCGCGTCATCCGGAGCGGAGGGGTCACCGAGGACACTGGGGGCGGACAGCGGTGAGGGTTCCTCGTCCGCTCGTCCGGCCGTGGGTTCGCCGGTGGCCGCGCCGGCGGGTGTGGTTTCGCTGGTCAAATCCGCGAGTCTGGGAGACGAGCGGGCCGCGAACGTGTCGGCAGCTGCCGGCGAGCAATTGCCGGATACCGATGACGCGGAGGGGTGGGACGACTCGGCGGACGACCGGTTCGAGAACCGGTCGGCGGGTGTCGGCGAGCAGGTCTCCGATGCCGATGGCTCGTCGCCCGGTGAGGACGAGGCGGACGGCCGGTTCGCGGACAGGTCGTTGAGGCCGGGCGGGCAGTTCTCCGAGTCCCGTGGCGGAGACCGCTGGGACGACGGTGATGACTGGGACGGGTACGAGGACGATGATGGGCCGCGGTCCGGCTCGTGGCGCGGGGACGATGAGGCGCCACGATCTGGCTCATGGCACCCGGACCACGATGCGCCACGGTCCGACTCATGGCACCCGGACGGCGATGCGCCGCAGTCCGACTCATGGCACCAGGGCGACGATGCGCCACGGTCCGGCGACGCTGCGGCGAGTTCGCGGAGCGCGGGGATCGGGGCGGCGGCCGGATTCGCCGCGGCCGGGGCGGGGGCGGCGGCCGCGGGTACCGCGCGGCGGCGGGAGTCCTCGGAATACTCTGCGCCGCAAGGGAACACCGAGCACTGGAGCGACTGGGTCGAGCGGGACCACTCGGCCCGGCAGTCGGCCTCGCAGGCGCGCCGCCCGGTGGGTGGTTCGTGGCTCGAGCGGTGGCGTAACCGCCCGGTTCGGGAGCGGCGGCAGTCGGCGCTGCGCCGGGTACGGATCGGGCCAGGGGTCGCGCTGGTGTTGTTCATCGCGCTGTTCGGGGCGGGATTCTTCGCGATCACGGCCGTGCAGGCGAGCCGGTTCGTGATGTCGGACTACGACCGGATGTGCGGCGAGAACCGCACGCCGTTCCCGAACGCGGCGGAGTACGACCGGGACGGGCCGAGCCCGATCTATCTCTCCGGCGATCTCGGCAGCATGGTCACCCGTGACGACGCACGCGCCTGGCGGCCGACCGATCCGGGCACGGCGCAGCTCATCGCCTGCATGAAGCAGCTCGAGCTGCGCGAACTCGTGCAGACCTGCCAGTACGCGCCGGAGCCGGGCGAGCCGATCGGCCGCACCGTCAACCTGTTCCGGGCCAGCTACGAGGTGGTGGTCTACGAGCTGCGGACGGGCCGGGAGGTGGCCAGGGCCATCATGTTCGGCGACCGCTACTCCGCCGATCCGGCGAACACCGACCCGGACCGCTGCCGCGCCGCCGCCGACGCCCCCGACTTCCTCGGACGGCGCCTCGGCCAACCCTCGGCCGCCCAGGTCACCGGTTTCCTCACCCCGGTCGTCCACCCCGACCGCTGATCCGCCTTGACCTCGAGCCCACTCGAGGTTGCAGGATCACCGTGTGCCTCGCGCACATCCCGACACCGCGCCACCCGGCGCCGGTCGCGCCTCCGCCGGGCCACGTACACCCACCGGCGGAGGCCGTCGGGAACACGCCCACCCGGCCGAGTTGCCTTGCGGCTCTGGCAAGCTGGCCGGGTGGAACCACCGAATTCACCGGGGCACGGGAGTAGTCCGACCGCCGAGCCATGGCGACCACCCGCCGGTCGACGCAAACGACCCGGCCACCGCGAGCAGCAGGCCCGCAATGCTCGCTTCTTCGGCGGACGGCGGAAATGGGTGTGGATCGGGGTGCTCGCCACCGTTGCCGTCGCCGTGAGCACGTTCGCCGTCGTCGGTTTCGCGCAATCGGACTTCCGCAAGATCGCCACCGGGGACTGCGGGTACTTCACCCGGGCGCCCGGCCACCGCGACACTTTCGAACGTCGACCCTGTGACCATCCCGAGGCAGTCCTGATCGTGACGCAGGCGGCGAGCAAGCAGGAGTGCGCGGTCGGCGACGCCGCCTTCGGTAAGTCCGGTCGGCGCAAGAGCTGGTGCCTGCAACTCAATGTCGCCGTCGGGGAATGCGTCAACGATCCGAAGAACAAGAACGCCTGGCTGAATCGCCTGCGCAAAGTGCCCTGCACAGCGGGAACGTTCATGGTCGACACCCGGGTCGCGGCCGAGGATCGGCAGGTCTGTGCGGCATCGTCGAAGAAGTTCGCGGTGACCGAGGCGGTCGTCCACGTGCGGCCCCCGGTCTCGTACTGCCTGCACCAGATCTGAGGCCGAGACGGCGACAGCCGCAGATCCCGGAAGATCCGCGGCTGTCGGAGAACGAGGATCACGCTGAGGCGGTGATCTCCCATTCGTAGATCGTCAGCTCCGAGGCACCGGTGGTGTGCACCGGATCGGTGTGCGCGATCGCCGTTGCGGCATCGAGGCTTTCGGCCAGGATGACGTAGGCGCCGCCGCTGCCGTCGGTGAACTTGCCACTCTCCTGGAGCTGCCCCTTGGTGATCAGCTCCTGCAGGAACACGCGGTGCGGTTCGATCACGGACGCGTCGAAGCGCGGCGTGCGCATGACCATCACCAGGTACTTGTTCGCCACGGTCAGTCCTCGGGTTCCGGACGCGGAGCCCGGGTGGCGGCCGCGGCGGCCCGCACCTGCGGCGCGACCTGCACGACCTGACCGAGCACACCGTTCACGAACGACGGCGAGTCGTCGGTGGACAGTTCCTTGGCCAGCTCCACGGCCTCGTCGACCGCCACGACCGGCGGCACATCGGTGGCGTGGAACAGCTCCCAGACCGCGATGCGCAGGATCGCCCGGTCGACGGCGGGCAGCCGCGACAGGGTCCAGTCCTGCAGGTACGACTCGATGGTGCCGTCGACGCGATCGAGATCGTCGGCGACGCCCTCCACCAGGGTGCCGGTGTAGGCGTGGACCGGGGCGACACTCTGATCGCTGGTCGCGAGCTCGGCGCGTTCGGCGAGCAGATCGGAGACGTCGACGTCACGCGCCTCCGCCTCGAACAGCAGGTCGACGGCCCGGCGGCGTGCCTTGTGGCGCGCGCCGAGCTTCTTGTACGAGCCCTTCTTGTCTGCCGGGGAGTCCGCCACGATCAGGCGTTGACGCGGCCGAGGTAGCTGCCGTCGCGCGAGTCGATCTTCAGCTTGTCACCGGTGTTGATGAACAGCGGGACCTGGACCTCGGCGCCGGTCTCCAGGGTGGCGGGCTTGGTGCCACCGGTGGAGCGGTCACCCTGCAGGCCGATGTCGGTGTGCTGCACGACCAGCTCGATGGTGACCGGGAGCTCCACGAACAGCGGCGCGTCCTCGTGCACGGCGACCTGCACGCCCATGTTCTCCAGCAGGAAGCGGGCACCGTCGCCGATGGTGGCCTCCGCGATGGAGATCTGGTCGAAGGTGTCACCGTCCATGAAGATGTAGTCGGTGCCGTCGTGGTACAGGTAGGTCATGTCGCGACGGTCGACGGTCGCGGTCTCGACCTTGACGCCGGCGTTGAAGGTCTTGTCGACGACCTTGCCGGACACGACGTTCTTCAGCTTGGTCCGCACGAAGGCGGGGCCTTTGCCCGGCTTCACGTGCTGGAATTCGACGATCTGCTGGAGCTGACCGTCGATCTTCAGCACAAGGCCGTTCTTGAAGTCGCTGGTGTCCGCCACTGTCCTCGGATCTCCTCGTTCGTTTACTGCGGTCTGGGTGCGACCGGCGTCAGTCGACGACGGTCAGGTCCTTGGTGGTGAGGGTGAGCAGTTCCGGGCCCCCTTCACGCACCACGAGCGTGTCCTCGATCCGGACCCCGCCGCGGCCGGGAAGGTACACACCAGGTTCGACGGTCACCGCCACGCCAGCAAGAAGTGTACCGGTACTGGTTTTGGCCACTCCCGGCGCTTCGTGGATCTGCAACCCGACCCCGTGCCCGAGACCGTGCACGAACTGGGGGCCGTACCCGGCGTCGTGGATGACGACCCGGGCCGCGGCGTCCACCTCACGGGTCTCGGCCCCCGGTTTCAGCGCCTCGCGACCGGCCCGCTGGGACCGGGCGACCAGGTCGTAGATCTCACGCTGCCAGTCCGCGGGCTCGCCGAGCACCAGGGTCCTGGTCATGTCGGAGTGGTAGCCGTCGACCACCGCGCCGAAGTCGAACTTCACGAAATCGCCCGCGGCCAGCACGGCACCGGTGGGCCGGTGGTGCGGAATAGCGGAGTTGGCACCCGCGGCGACGATCGTCTCGAACGAGATCGCCTCGGCTCCGTGGTCGAACATGGCCCACTCGAGGTCGCGGGCGACCTGGCGTTCGGTGCGGCCGGGCCGGATCAGGCCCCGGTCGAGCAGGGTGGCCAGCGCCGCGTCGGCGGCCGCGCAGGCCGCGCGCAGCTGGGTGATCTCGTAGTCGTCCTTGACCATGCGCAGCTGTTCGACCAGGCCCGAGGTCGGCACGAGTTGCAGCCCGGTGCGCTGTTCCTGGAAGGACTTGTGCTCGTCGACGGTGACGATGTGACTCTCGAATCCCATCCGGCCCAGCTGCCACTCCCCGGCCAGTTCGAGGATGCGCCGGGCCGTCGCGCGGGCGATCTCGGCGCGCAGATCGGGCACCTGGGCGGCCACCTGCGCGGAATAACGGCCGTCGGTGCCGATCACGGTGTGGTCCTCGGCGCCGCGCATGTCCCACGAGTGCACCAGCAGGACGGCGTTGGATCCGGTGAAGCCGGTGAGATAGCGGATGTTGACCAGATCGGTCACCAGCAGCGCGTCGACGCCGTTCTCCACCAGCAGGCTCCGCAGGGCGCCACGCCGTGCCGCGTGGTCGGGACCCGGGTTGTCAGCACACATGGGACAACGCTACCGCCCCGCCCCCGACACGTCGGCACCGAACGCGGGACTCGTCGCGGCGCAACGCGGGCGGCCGCACAACTGGAGATCTGCCTGTTCACAACCGGCGACTTTGTCCACAATCGCCGGAGAGGGGCTCGATCGGCCGCGGTCGGGCCCGCACGATCGATCCATGACCACTGCCGCGTATTGCCTGCTCGTCGCCTGGTGCTTGCTGCTGGGTGTCATCGATGTCCACGCCCGCCGGTTGCCCAACGCGCTGACCGGCCTCGGCGCCGCCGCCGTCTTCCTCTATGCCGGATCCACCGGTCAGCTCACCACGGCGGTGATCGGCGCCGCACTGCTGACCATGCCGTACCTGGTCGTCCATCTGGTCTCCCCCGCCACACTCGGCGCGGGCGATGTGAAGCTGGCGGTGGCGCTGGGTGGCGCCGCGGCGCTGGCCGGACCACCCGCCTGGACCTGGGCCGCGGTCGCCGCACCGGTGCTCACCGGCCTCGCCGCGGCCGCGCTGCTGGGCAGTCGATGGGTCGGGGCGCGGGTGCGACACGCCGTCGACCGCACGCGCTCGGTGGGCCACCGGGAGCTGGTGCCCCACGGGCCCGCCATGTGCCTGGCCACCGTGTCGGCGATGGCGCTGACGTGATCGCCGCCACGGCGTACGGCGCCGATCGGGGGGCGGATCGGGTCGCTGCGAGGATGCCCGGGACCGGTCCGCCGCAGCACAGCCGTGGCACCGGGCGGCATCGCGCGGCCCGGCCCGGCGCGGACGTGCCGCTCGTCACGTCGGACCACGTCACCACCTACGCGTGTCGACGTGGGAAGATGGTCGGCGTGTTGCGCTGGATAACTGCCGGAGAATCCCATGGTCCCGCTCTCGTCGCCCTCCTGGAAGGGATGGTCGCCGGAGTCGAGGTGACATCGGAGGATGTCTCCGCTCAGCTCGCGCGCCGCAGGCTCGGCTACGGGCGCGGCGCCCGCATGAAGTTCGAGGCCGACAAGGTCACCCTGATCGGTGGTGTGCGCCATGGCCGCACCATGGGTGGCCCGGTCGCCATCGAGGTCGCCAACTCCGAGTGGCCCAAGTGGACCGAGGTGATGTCGCCCGACCCGGTCGACGAAGCCGAACTCGCCGGGATGGCGCGCAACGCGCCGTTGACCCGGCCGCGTCCCGGGCACGCCGACTACTCCGGCATGCTCAAGTACGGCTTCGACGACGCCCGTCCGGTGCTCGAGCGCGCCAGTGCGCGCGAGACCGCGGCGCGCGTGGCCGCGGGCACCGTGGCCCGCAACTTCCTGCGCCAGGCCTTCGGTGTGGAGGTCATCTCGCACGTGGTGTCGATCGGCACCGCCGCCGACACCACCGGTGTCATCCCGGGTGCGGGCGATCTCGACGCCATCGACGCCAGCCCGGTGCGCGCGTTCGACGCCGAGGCCGAGGCGGCCATGATCGCCGAGATCGAGGCCGCGAAGAAGGACGGCGACACCCTCGGTGGCGTCGTGGAGGTCATCGTTTCCGGCCTGCCCATCGGGCTCGGTTCGTTCATCAGCGGCGAACAGCGGCTGGACTCGCGCCTGGCGGCCGCCCTCATGGGCATCCAGGCGATCAAGGGTGTCGAGGTGGGCGACGGTTTCGAGACCGCACGCCGCCGCGGCAGCCAGGCCCACGACGAGATGCGTCCCGGCCCCGACGGCGTGCTGCGCTCGACCAACCGCGCGGGCGGTCTGGAAGGCGGCATGACCAACGGTGAGGCGCTGCGCGTGCGCGCCGCGATGAAGCCGATCTCGACGGTGCCGCGCGCGCTGTCGACCGTGGACATGTCCAGCGGCGAGGAAGCCGTCGCCATCCACCAGCGCTCGGATGTGTGCGCGGTGCCCGCGGCCGGTGTGGTCGCGGAGTCGATGGTGGCGCTGGTCGTGGCACAGGCCGCGCTGGAGAAGTTCGGTGGCGATTCGCTGGCCGAGACCGTCGACAACATCACCAGTTACGTCAAGCGGATCGGCAACCGCCCGCACGTGCCCGCGGACAGCCGTACGTCGTGACCGGGCCGGGGCAGCAGGGGGCCGCGGAGAACGACGCGGGCCCCACGTCTGTCGAGCCCGAGCCGGCTCCCCCCGCCGAGGCGGGGGGTACGCCGCGCGCGCGGGTCGTGCTGGTCGGTCCGCCCGGATCGGGGAAGTCCACGATCGGGCGCAAGCTGGCCAGGGAACTGGGTGTCGAGCTCTACGACACCGATGCCGGGATCGAGGCCGACACCGGCCGCAGCATTCCGGAGATCTTCGCCACCGACGGCGAACCGGAGTTCCGGCGGATCGAGGAACAGGTCGTGCGCCGCGCCGTGCTCGAACACGAGGGCGTGGTCTCGCTCGGTGGCGGCTCGGTGCTCTCCGAGCGCACCCGCGCGGTGCTGCGCGGGGCCACCGTGGTGTACCTCGAGATCAGCATCGGCGAGGGGCTGCGGCGGACCGGGTCGAGCAATGCCCGGCCGCTGCTCAACGGCGCCGACCCGGCCGCGAAATACCGTGAGCTGATGAACATCCGGCGGCCGATCTACCGCGAGGTGGCCACGGTGCGCGTACGCACCGACGGACGCAGCCCGGGCCGGGTGGTGCGGATGATCCTGGCCAAGCTCGGCCTGGAATCGGTGCGCACCGACCTCGATGCCGAGCGCAAGGCCGCCAACACCACTGCCCCGGCGAGTTCGACGAGCAGGCCGGGGATCGGCAGCAACCGGTCCAGGGCGCGGCGGCGGGCCAGGGCACGGGCCGCGGCAGCGCGGCGCGCGGAGCAGCCGGGCACCGCCGATCCGATCGGTTCCGCCGACACCGGCCGGAACCGTTCGGCCGCACCACGATCCGAATCCGACACCGGCACTGCGGGCCGGTCCGGCGCGGGCGAGCGCACCGCAGGCACCCGCCGGTCCCGGCGGACCAGATCACGCCGCGGCGGCGCGCGCATCCGGACGGCCGCGGCCAACCGCGAAGCCGCCGCGCGTACCGCGGCGGGCGAACGCGGCACCCAGGCCGACACCGGAACCCGCACCGGCACATCGGAATCCGCGGGCACGCGGGCCGGGTCGGGACAGCCCGGCACGGCCGAGCGCGCCGATCGCGCCCGGCGCGGCACGCCGCGGCGCCGCGGCAGACGCACCACCAACGACCAGAAAGAATCGGAGCAGCGCACGTGACAGAGCCGACCACCATCCAGGTCCGCACCGCCGACCCGTACCCGGTGATCATCGGTCGCGGACTGCTCGGCGACCTCGTCGAGGCCGTCACCGCGGGCAATGCCGTGCGGACCGTGGCGATCTTCCATCAGCCGCCGCTGGCCGAGACCGCCGAGGCGGTGCGCACCGCACTGGCCGAGACCGGTGTCGACGCGCACCGCATCGAGATCCCCGACGCCGAGGACGGTAAGGACCTGGCCGTGGCCGGGTTCTGCTGGGAGGTGCTCGGCCGGATCGGGCTGACCCGCAACGACGCCATCGTGAGCCTGGGCGGCGGCGCGGCCACCGACCTGGCCGGCTTCGTGGCCGCCACCTGGATGCGCGGCGTGCGCATCGTGCACGTGCCGACCACGCTGCTGGCGATGGTCGACGCGGCGGTCGGCGGCAAGACCGGCATCAACACCGAGGCGGGCAAGAACCTCGTCGGCAGTTTCCACGAGCCCGGCGCCGTGCTGGTCGACCTGGTGACGCTGGAGACGGTGCCGCGCAACGAGATCGTCGCGGGCATGGCCGAGATCATCAAGGCCGGTTTCATCGCCGACCCGGTGATCCTGGACCTGATCGAAGCCGATCCGGAGGCCGCCCTCGACCCCACCGGTACGGTGCTGCCCGAACTGATCCGGCGCGCCATCCAGGTCAAGGCCGATGTGGTCGCCGCCGATCTCAAGGAATCGAGCCTGCGCGAGATCCTGAACTACGGCCACACCCTGGGCCACGCCGTGGAGCGCCGCGAGCGCTACCGCTGGCGCCACGGTGCCGCTGTGTCGGTCGGGCTGATGTTCGCGGCCGAGCTGGGCAGGCTCGCGGGACGTCTCGACGACGCCACCGCCGACCGGCACCGCACCATCCTGGAGAGTGTCGGCCTGCCGGTGAGCTACGACGCCGACGCGCTGCCGCAGCTGATGGACGCGATGCAGACCGACAAGAAGACCCGCTCCGGTGTGCTGCGGTTCGTGGTGCTCGACGGCCTGGCCAAGCCCGGCCGCCTCGAGGGCCCGGACCCGAGCCTGCTGGCGGCCGCCTACTCGGCGATCGCCCGCGAGGACAAGCCGGGCGGCGCGATCCTGCTCTGAGCCGGGAACGCCCACCGCCACACCCGGCGGTGGGCACCGGATTCGCCGACCACGACCGAGCCTCTTCCGAGACGGCGAACCGTGCCGTGCCGCGACTGGAAGCGGTGCCGCACCGCGAGCGAGTGGCGCAGCGATCAGGCGGTGGCGAGTTCCGGTTCGCCGGTGATCTCGGCGGTTTCGGCGGCGTCGCGGGCGCGTCGCGCGCGCACGCCCGCGACGGCGACGCCCACCATCGCGGGCAGGAAGATCAGCAGCATGATGAACGAGGCGGCCGAGGTGAGCTCGAACAGCGCACCGCTGTCGCCGAGTTCCACGCGCGGGAGCTGATCCAGCGCCCAGCACACCGCGCTGCTGCTCAGCCCGGCACCGAATCCGGCGGCCAGCCAGCGCACCGTGAGGTCGGTCCCGCCGGAGCGCCTGTCGCGCAGGCCCCACACCACGGCCGTGCCGACGAGCACGACCAGGCAGGCCACCCGCCACAGCAGGCCGTAGGTCGGCAGCGTCGCCATCGCGAATCCCAGCAGGACCCGCAAGGCGACGACCAACGCGCCGAGACCGACGGCTCGTAACACCCAAGCGCTCATGGGCAACACCTTAGCGGGCCAAAACTAGAACCGGTATCAATTCTGGGTATCGGCGAGCTCGTCGAGGGCCGCCGCCATGGCCGCGCGTGGCGCGGGCTGCCCGGTGAACAGCTCGACCTGCCCGTACGCCTGGTTCAGCAGCATCTGCAAACCACTGACGACGGTGTGCCCGGCGGCGGCCACGGCCTCGGCCAGGGGGGTCGGCCAGGGGTTGTAGATCGCGTCGAGAACCACCGGCGCCCCGGCCACCGACTCCGCGACCGCGGCCGCCGCGCTCGACGGGATCGTGCTGACGACCGCGCCCGCCCGCGCGCAGACCGCGGCGAGCCCGGCGTCGTCGAAACCGATCGTCGACACCGTCATACCGAGACGCTCGGCGAGTTCCACCGCGCTACGCGCCCGCCCGGCGTCGCGGGCGATCACGGTCACCGACCGGGAACCCAGTTCCGACAGCGCCAGCAGGGCGGGCCGTGCGGTGCCACCGGCACCCAGCACCACGGCTTCCTCCAGCGTGCCGACCCCGCCGCCGCGCAGCGCGCCGAGCACCCCGTCCACATCGGTGCAGTCGGCCAGCCAGCCCGCCTCGGTGCGCACCAGGGTATTGGCCGAACCGACCAGCACGGCGCGGTCGGTGCGCACGTCGGCGTGGGCCAGGGCGGCTTCCTTGCCCGGCATGGTCACCGAGAGCCCGACCCATTCCGGGCCGAGCCCGTCGACCAGTCCTGGCAGCTGCTCGGCCGTGCACTCGACGCGCTCGTAGCTCCAGTCCAGCCCGAGGGCGCGGTAGGCGGCCAGGTGCAGCTGGGGCGAGCGCGAGTGCGCGATGGGCTTACCGAGCACCGCCGCCTTGCGCGGCTCAGCCACCGTAGGGCCGGGAGCTGTCGAGGATGCCGCTGCGCTGGGCCTGGGTGACCAGGCGCAGGTGCTCGGAGTAGTCGTCGGTGAACAGCGTCGTGCCCTCCTTGTCGACGGTGACGAAGTACAGCCAGTTCCCCGGTTCGGGGTTCTCCATCGCCTCGAGCGCGCCCAGCGAGGGGGCCGCGATCGGGGTCATGGGCAGGCCGTGCATCGCGTAGGTGTTCCACGCGGTCTCGGTGGCGCGGTCGGCATTGGTGGTCGCGACCTCGGTGGTGTCGAGGGTGTAGTTCACCGTCGAGTCGAACTGCAGCATCTGGTCGACCTTCAACCGGTTCACGATCACCCGGGCGACCTTGCTCATGTCCTGCGGCTTGGCCTCCCGCTCCACCAGCGACGCGGCCACCAGGGTCTCGTACGGCTTCAGGCCCGTGGTGGCTCCCGACTGCAGCAGCCCGGTGGCCTCGTAGCGCTGCACGCTCGAGGACACCAGCTGACGCAGGATCTGCTCGGGGGTGCCGCTCGGGTCGAAGTCCCAGGTGCCCGCCGCGATCAGCCCTTCCAGCTGACGCGCCCGGTCCGGGCAGTCGCGCACGCCCTGCATCGCCCATTCCGGCACGCCGAGCTTGGCCAGGTCCAGGCTCGCGCCCGCGGCGTCGAGCTGCTCGTAGGTGACGCACTTCTGGTCGGCGCCGTAGCAGCTGGCCTGCGCGATCTTGCGATAGATGCCGTCGTAACGGCCCCCGGTACTCACATCGTGCTTGTCGTGCAGCAACCGGCCCTCGGAGACGATCACATTGCCGACGCGGGCCTTTCCACCCACCAGCGTGGCCACCGCGTCGGCGGCCGGGCTGTTCACCCCGATCGCATAGAAGCCGGGCTGCACACTGTTCATGCCCGAGTTGCGCACGGCCGCTTGATAGAAGGCCTCGCGGCTGGCGACCACGCCCTTGTCGTGCATGGCCGCGGCGATCTGTGTCGCGGTATCGCCCTGATGGACCTGGACGATGACCTGCGCGCCGGGCGGGCCCGCGAAATCGGCGGCCGGCGTGAGGCTGCCGATCAGCTTGTAGCCGGCGAAACCGGCCCCGGCCACCACGAGCACCATGAACACGCCCGTGATCAACCACATGTTGCGGCGGCGGCGCTTGCGTTCGGCCGCCTTGCGCGAGGCGATCCGCGACCGCTTGCGGCCCGCGGCGGGCCGGGCGCGCTTGCCCTCGCGTTCGCCCTCGCGGGACTTCGCCCGAGCGCCGTCGCGGGCACCGTCACGCGGCTTCGGCCGCGCACCGTCGCGCCCACCCGCGCGCGGCGTGCGGGCGGGAGCGGCGCGCTCGCGCACCCGGCGCGGTGGGGCCACCGGTTCGGGCTCGGGCTCGGGCTCGTCGTAGGGCTCGTCCTCGTAGCGCGGGATGACGTCGGTGCCGTCCTCGTCGTCCCAGCCGGGCGGGCCCGACGGCGGCTCCTCCTCCGTGCGCGCGGTGCGGGCGTCCAGGCCCCAGTCGTCGCGCCGGGGGTAGCGCCGATCAGCTTCCCTTGCCCGGTAGCGTTCCTCGGCCCTGGCCCATCGGTCGGTCATGCATCATCTCCGACCGCATTCGTCGTCTCTGCGTCCTTCAACACCGAACTCCGCTCGTCCAACCATCCTTGCAGGATCGACACGGCTGCCGCCTGGTCGATCATCTGCCGCTGGCCACGTGCGCGAACTCCACTGTCGCGCAGCGCACGTGCAGCAGACACCGTAGTCAAACGTTCGTCGGAAAGGCGTATCGGAATCGGGTCGATCACCCGGCGCAACTGCTTGGCAAACTTGCGCGCGATCCCCGCCGCCGTGCCGTTCTCCCCGCGCAACGTGCGTGGCAGGCCGATGATCACCTCGACCGCTTCGTACTCCCGCACAATCTCGGCAATTCTCGTGATGTCGGCGGGTGGACCGCCCGCGCGCCCGGACTTGGCGCGCGGGACGGTCTCCACCGGCGTGGCGAGGATGCCGTCGGGATCGCTGGAGGCGACCCCGATGCGGACGCTGCCGACATCGATGGCGATGCGGCGCCCGCGGCCGGGGTCGGTCGCCGGATCCGGTCGATCAGCGGCGGTGTCGTCGGCTGAACCGGGGGTGGTCATCAGCCGGCGAGTTCGGCCACCCGTGCGCGGACCGCGGTCAGACCCGCGGGGATGCCGGCGGGATCGGAGCCGGAGCCCTGCGCCATCTCCGGCTTGCCGCCGCCGCGACCGGCGATGCTCGGGCCGAAGGCGCCGACCAGATCGCCCGCCTTGAAACCCAGGTCCTGGGCGGCCTTGTTGACGGTCACCACGAACGGCGCCTTGCCGTCGACGTCACCGAGCAGCACGATCACCGCCGGATCGCTGCCGAGGCGGCCGCGGATATCGGTGGCCAGCGTGCGCAGGTCGCCCGCCGCGACACCGGTGGGCGCGGCGGCGGCGACCAGGCGGACCGCGCCGACCCGCTCGGCCTGCTCGGCGAAGGTCCCCGCCGAGGACAGCACCGCGGCGATCTTGGTGCGCTCGAGTTCCTTCTCGGCCACCTTGAGCCGCTCCACGAGCTGCTCGACCCGGCCGGGCACCTCCTCGGAGGGCACCTTCAGCGAGGACGCGACACCGGCCAGCAGCGCGCGCTCCTTGGCCAGGTACTTGTAGGAGTCCAGGCCGACGAAGGCCTCCACGCGGCGCACGCCCGAGCCGACCGAGGACTCACCGAGCACGGTGATCGGGCCGATCTGCGAGGAGTGCTCGACGTGGGTGCCACCGCACAGCTCCATCGAGAACGGGCCGCCGATCTCCACGACGCGCACCTCGTCGCCGTAGTTCTCGCCGAACAGCGCCATGGCGCCCATTTCCTTGGCCTTGGGCAGATCGGTGACGAAGGTGTTCACCGGGAAGTCGGCACCGACGGCGTCGTTGGAGACGGCCTCGATGTCGGCCTTCTGCTGCTCGCTCAGCGCGCCCTGCCAGTTGAAGTCGAAGCGCAGGTAGCCGGGCTTGTTCAGCGAACCGGCCTGCACGGCGTTGGGGCCGAGCACCTGACGCAGCGCGGCGTGCACCATGTGCGTGCCGGAGTGGCCCTGGGTGGCGCCGCGGCGCCAGGCCGGATCGGCCTGGGCGAGCACGACATCGCCCTCGGTGAGCTGGCCCTGCTCGACGGTGGCCTTGTGCACCCACAGCTTCTTGGCGATCTTCTGCACGTCGTTGACGCGCAGCTTCAGGCCGTTGGCGGTGATGGTGCCGCGGTCGGCGATCTGGCCGCCGGACTCGGCGTACATCGGGCTGCGGTCGAGGATGACCTCGACATCGGAACCCGCCTGCGCGACCGGGACCCGCACGCCGTCGGCGATCAGGGCCAGCACGTGCGCCTCGGAGGTGAGCTCGTCGAAGCCGGTGAACTCGGTGGCGCCGCGGTCGACCAGTTCCTTGTAGACGGTCAGGTCGGCGTGGGCGTGCTTGCGGGCCTGGGCGTCGTCCTTGGCGCGCTTGCGCTGCTCGGCCATGAGCGAGCGGAAGCCCTCCTCGTCCACCGAAAGGCCCGCCTCGGCGGCCATTTCGAGGGTGAGGTCGATCGGGAAGCCGTAGGTGTCGTGCAGCGCGAAGGCGTCCGAGCCCGCGATCTGCTTGCCGCCGTGGGACTTCACCGCGGTGGCGGCGTTGTCGAAGAGGGTCTCGCCGGTGTTGAGGGTCTTGCGGAAGGCGGTTTCCTCGCCGACCGCGACGGTCTCGATGCGGGCGAAGTCGGTGGCCAGCTCGGGGTAGGACGGCGACATCAGGTCGGAGACGACCTTCATCAGCTCGGCCATCACCGGCTGCTCGGCACCGAGCAGGCGGGCCGAGCGCACGATGCGGCGCAGCAGGCGGCGCAGCACGTAGCCGCGGCCGTCGTTGCCGGGGTTCACGCCGTCGGCGATGAGCATGGCCGAACTGCGGACGTGGTCGGCGATCACGCGGAAGCGCACGTCGTCGGCGTGCTCGACGCCGTAGGAGCGGCCGGTGAGCTGCTCGGCCTTGTCGATGATCGGGCGCAGCAGGTCGGTCTCGTAGACGTTCTCCACGCCCTGCAGCAGCATGGCGACACGTTCGACGCCCATGCCGGTGTCGATGTTCTTGCGCGGCAGCGAGCCGATCGGCGGATGGCCCTGCTTGGGGCTCAGATCACCGCGGATGTCCTGCATGAACACGAGATTCCAGATCTCGAGGTAGCGGTCCTCGTCGGCGACGGGGCCGCCTTCCTTGCCGTAGGCCGGGCCGCGGTCGTAGTAGATCTCCGAACAGGGACCACCGGGACCGGGGACGCCCATGTCCCAGTAGTTGTCCTTGCCGTCGCGGAACTGGATGCGCTCCTTCGGGATCCCAGCGACGCGATGCCAGATCTCGGCGGCCTCCGGGTCGGACTCGTAGGCGGTGACCCAGATGCGCTCGGGATCGAAACCGAAGCCGCCCTCCTCCTGGGACTTGGAGATCAGCTCCCAGGCCAGGGTGATGGCGCCTTCCTTGAAGTAGTCGCCGAAGGAGAAATTGCCCGCCATCTGGAAGAAGGTGTTGTGGCGGGTGGTCACGCCGACCTCGTCGATGTCGCCGGTGCGCACGCACTTCTGCACGCTGGTCGCGCGCGCGTACGGCGGCGCTTCCTGTCCCAGGAAATACGGCTTGAACTGGACCATGCCCGCGTTGACGAACAGCAGGTTCGGGTCGGCCAGGATCAGCGAGGCGCTGGGCACCTCGGTGTGTCCGGCGCGGACGAAATGGTCCAGGAAGCGTCGGCGAATCTCGTGGGTCTGCACAAATACCCAGCCTACCGGTGCGGCGCACGTGGTTTTTCATCGCCCGGGGTGGTCTGTCCCACTGGGCGTGCCGCCTCAGCGACCCCGCACGATACGGCGCAGCCGGGCCACCCGCGGACCGACCTCGCGTTCGTAGCCGTGGTCGGTGGGCTCGTAGTAGTCGGTGCCGACGAGTTCGTCGGGTGGGTACTGCTGGGTGACGACACCGTCGCGCGCGTCGTGCGGGAACCGGTAGCCCTGGGCGTTGCCGAGCCGGGCGGCCCCGGAGTAGTGCCCGTCGCGCAGATACGGCGGTACCGCGCCCGCCTTCCCGGCCGACACGTCGGCCATCGCCTTGCCGATCGCCGAGGTCACCGCCCCGGACTTCGGTGCGGTGGCCAGATGGATGGTCGCCTGGGCGAGCGCGAGCCTGCACTCGGGCAGCCCGACCTGCTGGACCACCTGGGCGGCGGCCGTCGCGGTCTGCAGGGCCGTGGGGTCGGCCATGCCGATGTCCTCGCTGGCGTGGATCATCAGGCGGCGCGCGATGAATCGCGGGTCCTCCCCCGCCGCCAGCATGCGGGCCAGGTAGTGCACGGCGGCGTCGACATCGGAGCCGCGGATGGATTTGATGAACGCGCTGATCACGTCGTAGTGCTGGTCGCCCGCGCGGTCGTAGCGCACGGCGGCCTTGTCGACGGCGGCCTCGACGAGTTCCAGGTCGACCGTGCCGTCGGCGGCCGATTCGGCGGAGGCCTCCAGCGCGGTCAGCGCGCGGCGGGCGTCACCGCCCGCGATCCGCACGAGGTGGTCGAAGGCCTCGTCGGTGACGGTGACCGACCCCGCCAGTCCCCGCTCGTCGGCCACGGCACGTTCCAGCACGGCCCGGATGTCGTCGGGGGTCAGCGATTGCAGCTGCAGGATCAGTGAGCGCGACAGCAGCGGGGCCACCACCGAGAACGACGGATTCTCGGTGGTCGCGCCGACGAGCAGCACGATCCGGTTCTCCACCGCGGCCAGCAGCGCGTCCTGCTGGGTCTTGGAGAAGCGGTGGATCTCGTCGATGAACAGCACGGTCTGCTCGCCCGCGGTGAGCCGCCTGCGCGCCAGGTCGATCACCCCGCGCACC
Source organism: Nocardia sp. NPDC056064 (assembly GCF_042266925.1). Lineage (NCBI taxonomy): Bacteria > Bacillati > Actinomycetota > Actinomycetes > Mycobacteriales > Nocardiaceae > Nocardia > Nocardia sp. NPDC056064. The sequence goes on from NZ_JBHJWO010000001.1 coordinate 1,589,707, forward strand.
TCCTTGACCCCCGCCGAGAGGGCCGAGAGCGCCTCGAACCGGCGGCCGGTGGCCTGCGACAGCAGCGAGGCCAGGGTGGTCTTGCCGGTGCCGGGCGGTCCGTAGAGCAGCACCGAGGCCGCACCCGAACCCTCCACCAGGCGGCGCAACGGCGAGCCGGGGCCGAGCAGATGCTGCTGGCCGATGACTTCGTCGAGGGCGCGTGGGCGCATGCGGACGGCGAGCGGCGCGCCCGGATCGCGACGGATCATCGCGTCGGCGCCGGGCTCGGGCTCGGCGTGCGCGCCGGGCACGTCGAAAAGACTCTCGCTCACACCGAGCAGGGTACCGACGGGGTCGGACAGCTCCGCCGGACCGACCCGGCCGCGACGCGCGGACGACGCGAAAGTGGACAGTTGACCAATATTCGGTCCGCCGACTTGCGCCGGGGCGCCGGGTCGGCTGTGATCGCTGATCGTGGCCGACAACACACTCCCCGCCGATTCCGCGCCGCACGGGCACTTCGCCCGGCGCACCCTGTTCACCGGCGGTACCGCCGTCGCGGCGGTCGCGGTCCTGGGCACCGCCCCGGCGCACGCGGCGGACACGGTGTTCCGCCACGGTGTCGCCTCCGGTGACCCGCTGCCCGGCGCGGTCGTCCTCTGGACCCGGGTGACCGTCGCCGAGGACGCGACCCCCGGCTCCGGCCTCGGCGCGGCGACCGGGGTGCGCTGGGAGATCGCCACCGACGCCGAGTTCGGCAGCATCGCCGCCGCGGGCACCGTCACCGCGTCGGCCGGGTCCGACCACACCGTCAAGGTCGACGCCACCGGCCTGAGCGCGGGCACCGACTACTTCTACCGTTTCACCGCCCTCGGCCGGACCTCGCCGGTCGGGCGCACCCGCACCGCGCCCGCCACCGACAGCGAGGTCGACCGGTTGCGGCTGGGCCTGGTCTCCTGCGCCAACTGGGAGGCGGGCTGGTTCGGCGCCTACCGGCACCTGGCCGCGCGCACCGACCTCGACGCGATCGTGCACCTGGGCGACTACATCTACGAGTACGCGCGCGGCGAGTACACCGGCCGCAACGGCGCGGTGCGCGGCCACGACCCGGTCCACGAGATCCTCACCCTGGCCGACTACCGCATCCGGCACGGCCAGTACAAGACCGATCCCGACCTGACCGCCCTGCACGCGCGGCTGCCGTTCATCTGCACCTGGGACGACCACGAGTCGGCCGACAACTCCTGGCGCGAGGGCTCGAACAACCACGACCCCGCCGTCGCCGGACCCTGGGCCGACCGCAAGGCCGCCTCCACCCGCGCCTACCTGGAGTGGATGCCGGTGCGCGAGACCCGCGCCGACGGGCAGGTGCAGATCTACCGGCGGCTGCGTTTCGGCACCCTGGCCGAGCTGTCCATGCTGGATCTGCGCACCTACCGCGACGAGGAGGCCGGGCCGGGCGCGGGCTGGCGCGTCGCCGACGATCCGGCGCGCACCCTCACCGGCCGCACCCAGATGCAGTGGCTCACCGCGGGCCTGGTGTCCTCGCCGACCCGCTGGAAGCTGGTGGGCAACTCGGTGATGATCGCGCCGCTGGTCTTCCCGCCGCTGGAACCGGCCACCACCGCGGCCGTCACCGCCCTGCTCGGGCTGCCGCAGGGCGGACTCACCGTCAACGGCGACCAGTGGGACGGCTACACCGCCGACCGCAACACCCTGTTCTCGGCGATCACCGGCAACCAGGTGAGCGACGTCGTGTTCCTCACCGGCGACATCCACACCTCCTGGGCCGCCGACCTGCCGGTGGACGCCGCGAACTATCCGGGCGGACCGACCGCGGGCACGGAGTTCGTCGTCCCGTCGGTGACCTCGTCCAGCGTCGGCGATCTGCTGAAGATGCCGCCGCGCACGGCCTCGGTGCCCGCCGAGCAGGCCATCCGGGCGGCCAATCACCACCTGCGCTACGTCGAACTGGACTCGCACGGTTTCGGCGTGCTCGAGGTGACGGCCGGGCAGACGCAGATGGACTGGTTCTACGTCCTCGATGTCACCGACCCGGGCAGCGGGGTGCGCCACGGCATGTCCTTCGCCGTCGCGGCCGGCGGACGTCTCGAACAGCGCGGTGCGCCGATCGCCTGACGCGCCCGCGCGGAGGAGAATTCTCGGCACCGGCTGTCGATCTCGGTGGTGGCTGCTCGTCGGTGGAGTAGAGCGGCCCGATCGGCGGGCCGCCGAGTCCACGAAGGAGCGTCATCATGAGCCAGTACCTGGTCCTGATCTACGGCGACGAAGCAGTGCACGCGGCCATGTCGCCGGACGAGCTCGGCGGCATGCTCGCCGAACACCGGGCCTTCCAGGAGATCGCGGGCGCCGCGAACCTGGGCGGCAACGCCTTGCAGCCGACCGCGACGGCCACCACGATCCGCCACGACGCCGACGGTACCGCCGTCATCACCGACGGCCCGTTCGCCGAGGCCAAGGAGGCCCTTGGCGGCTACTACCTGCTCGAGGCGCCCGATCTGGACGCGGCCATCGCGCTGGCGGCGCAGGTGCCCGCGACCGGTGGGGTGGAAGTGCGCCCGATCAAGGTCTTCCCGCGCTGAGCATGGTCACCGATACGGCCGCCGCCGTCGAGCGGGCGCACCGGCGCGAGTGGGCCTTCGTGCTCGCCGCGACGGTGCGCCTGACCCGCGATCTGGATCTGGCCGAGGAGTGCGTGCAGGACGCCTACGCCACCGCGCTCACCGCTTGGGCCGCCGACGGCGTGCCCGCCCGCCCGGGCGCCTGGCTGACCACGGTGGCCCGGCGCCGCGCCCTGGACCTGCTGCGCCGCGAGGGCACCTTCCGGCGCGCGCTGCCGAAACTCGTCGTCGACGAGCCCGCCGACGACACCGCCGACCTCGCCCTGGCCGAGCTGGACGGCCCGGCGATCCCCGACGACCGGCTGCGCCTGATCAGCACCTGCTGTCACCCGGCGCTGGCCCCGCAGGCGCAGGTGGCGCTGACGCTGCGGCTGGTCTGCGGCGTCACCACCGCCGAGGTGGCCCGCGCGTTCCTGGTGAGCGAGGCGACCATGGCCGCGCGGATCACCCGCGCCAAGAAGAAGATCGCGGTGGCGGGCATCCCGTACCGGGTGCCGTCGGTGCGGGAGCTACCGCAGCGGCTCGACGCCATCTGCGCGGTGATCCACCTGCTGTTCACCACGGGGCACACCGCCCCCGCCGGTGAGGTCCTGGTCCGCGCCGACCTGGTCGACCGGGCGCTGCAACTGGCCAGGATGATGCGTGCCCTGGTCCCCGACGACCCGTCGGTCACCGGCCTGCTGGCGCTGATCCTGCTCACCGACGCCCGCCGCGCCGCGCGCGTGGACGCCGCGGGCACCCTGTGCACCCTCGAACACCAGGACCGCACCCGCTGGGATCGCGCCGCGATCACCGAGGGCATCGCACTGGTGAAACAGGCCCTGCCACATACGGATCGGTACACCGTGCAGGCGGCCATCGCCGCCGTGCACGACGAGGCGCCCACCTGGGCGCAGACGGACTGGCCCGAGATCATCGGGCTGTACCGGCTGCTGCTGCGCGTGGCACCCTCGCCGGTCGCCCGTCTGAACCACGCCGTCGCGGTGGGCCTGTCCGGAAATCCCGGGCAGGCGCTGGCGCTGCTCGAGCCGCTCGGTGCCGAACCCGCGCTGGCGACCTACGGCTACCTCGACGTCGCCCGCGCCGCCTTCCTCGCCGAACTCGGCCGCACCGACGAGGCGATCGCCGCCTACGAGTCGGCGCTGCTGCTCACCGACAACGCCGTCGAACGCGCGCACCTGGCCGACAAGCTGGCCGGGCTCACACGCTGAGGACCGGCCTCACGCGCCCTCGGCGGCCAGTTCCCGCTTCCACTCCCGGAAGCCCTCCTCGGTGCGCCCGCGCCGCCAGTACCCCGAGATCGACAGCCACTTCGGCGCGACCTCGCGTTCCTTGCGCAGGTACGGACGCAGATTGCGCATCACGGCCTCGGCCTCGCCGTGCACGAAGGCGTGCACCTGTCCCGGCAGCCACTCGGCCGCGCGCACTGCGGCGACCAGGGGCGCGTTGGCCCCCGCGAGGTCGTTCGGCACCGCATCCGAGGACACCCCGCGGTGCACCCACCGCACGCGCAGCTCGGCGGGCGAGTCCAGGGCGATCTCGTCCTCGGGCCCGCCCACCTCGACGAACACCACCGCGGGCGCGCCGGCGGGCAGGGCCGCGACACCGGCGGCGATGGCGGGCAGCGCGGACTCGTCACCGGCGAACAGGTACCAGTCGGCCGCCGGATCGGGCGCGAACGCCCCACCCGGACCGAACAGCCGGAACCGCTCTCCTGGTTCGACATCGCGTGCCCACGGCCCCGCGACGCCCTCGTCGCCGTGCACCACGAAGTCGATGGCGATCTCGCGGGTCGCCGCGTCGAAGGACCGGACCGTGTAGGTGCGCAGGATCGGCTGACTCTCCGGGCCCAGCGTGGCCCGCACGGTGTCCAGATCGAACGGCTCCGGGTACACCACGCCCGGCACCGGGAAGATCAATTTCACGTAGGCGTCGGTGAATTCGTTGGGCGTGAACCCGTCTTCCACCACGCCGACCACCCGGACCAGGTGCGGGGTCAACGACTGCTTACGGACGACGGTGACACTGACCGGTTTCGGCACGGCTGCTCCCCATTCCTCGGATGATCCGACCTCCGACGCTACTCCCGTCGCACCGGAAAGTGGGGTGCTCCTATTCCGCCCAGCGCTCCTCGAGCATGGCCGAGACCTGCTCGGCGAAGTCGCCGACGGCGTCGTCACCGGTGACGCGCGCGTCCTCGGCCAGCGCCGACCAGCGGTTGATCAGCGCTTCCGAGCGCGGCACCGACAGGCCGTGCTCGCGGGCGGTCGCGATGCGGGTGTGGTCGGCGGGCAGGAACCAGTAGGTCGACAGCCACACCCAGATCAGCCGGGCCTCGAGGATCCGCTCGGCGAGCACCGCGTCGTCGGCCAGCGAGGGCCACACTCCGACCACGGCCGACCGCCACGCCTCGACCATCTCCTTGGCGCGGCTGCGCGAGAGCTCGAAATCGCACAGGCACCCGGGGAAGGAGACCAGCGCGTAGGCGATGTCGAGGGTGGCGTCGCGGAAACCGCCCCACTCGTAGTCGAGGAACCGCGCGCCCTCGTCGTTCATGATCACGTTGTCCGGGCACAGGTCCGACGGGCTGAACGCGCGGTGCCGGCCACCGGTGAACAGGCGGTTGCCGTGCACGATGCGCTCGGCGATCTCCCCGGGCACCTCGATGCCGAGCTCGGCGCGCAGCAGCCCGGGGACATCGGCGATGGCGGCCTGGGCCTGCTGGGCGATCCCGTCGACCCGGTGCACCGAATCGACCCGGCGCATCAGCGCGACGAAATCGGGTTCGCGGCCGACGGTCGCGGCGTGCATCCGGCCCAGCGCCTGCGCGAAGGCCATCAGCGCGTTGCGGGTGCCGGGCTCGACCCTGGCCCGCAGCACCGAGGTGAGCAGCGCGTTGTCGCCGAGGTCGGACAGCACCAGCAACCGGTCGGGCACGCTGTGCGCGATCAGGAAGGCGCCGGGCCGCTGCTCGCGGCTCAAGGCAGTGGTGAACTGGTAGGACACCGCCTCCCGGAGGAAGGCCGCGTCGATGCTGGCGACGCCGGGAGCCATGCCCCCGGTGCGCCGCTGCGTCGCGGTACCGCGCACCTGTTTCACGATCAGCGTGCGCGGCAACGAGAATGCGTTCTCCGCGACACGCACGCGTAGGACTGTCGTCCTACCACTGCCACTGAGCTCCATCGGATCGCTCAGCTTCACCGGAGCACCCATTCGCTTTGTGAGCAACTGTTGTGCTGCGGACACGACGTCGGCGGCGCGTTCGGCCAATAGTGCGGTCATCGCCTCTCAAGCTACTCGTACCTGGTCACTTCTAGCGAGCGGTTGCACAACCTTTCCGCGTCACCCGGCGTGTTGGCGCCGAGGTTGCGCGAGTGTGCCTGTTCGCTTGACACACTCGACGGTTGTCGGGTTTTCTCATCGTCAACTGCTGTGCGCCACACCGCAAACCGGTTGAGTCGAAAGGTCTATCACAGTGACCGACACACCGTACGCCGCATCGAGCGATTCCCCCGGTGGGTCGCCCGGTCCCGGCGGTGGCGGACAGTTCGCCGGCCCACCGAATTCCCCGTCCGGCCCGGGCGGTTCGCCCGGCACCGGCGCGGGCCACAGCAGGCACGGAATGGCCGGTGGCGCAGGCTATCCGCAATTCGAGGGCCCCGGCGCCGCGCAGTACGGCAACGAACCGGTCGAGCCCGCTCCCCCGATTGCCGGCACGGGCGCGCCCGCACCGCAGTACGGCCCCGCGGGCACCGGTCCCGGTTACCCCGCACCGCAGCCGAAACCGGACAGCGCCACCTTCGCCACCGCCCCCGCGTCCGGCGTGTCGGGGGTGCCGGGCGGGCAGCCGCCCGGTTACTACCATTCGGGAGCACAAGCCCTCGATGTCGGCCGCTCGCTGAGCTACGGATGGGAACGCTTCCGCGTCAATCCCGGCCCGTGGCTGGGGGTGACCGGGGTCGGGGTGCTGATCTACCTCGCGTTCCTCGCCGTCGTCCAGATCTTCGAGCCGACCTCGCTGTTCACCCTGCTGCTGCTGTTCCTGGTCGTGCTGGTGGGGCTGTGGCTGCTGCAGGCGGTGATGGTGCGCGGCGCGCTCTACGAAATCGACGGTTATCCACCGGCATTCGGCTCGTTCTTCCGATTCGTCAACGCGGGCAATGTCCTGCTGACCTCGCTGCTGGCCTTCGCGGCGACGCTCATCGCCTCGTCGCTGTGCCTGCTGCCCGGCCTGGTCGTCGGGTTCCTGTGCATGTTCTCGATGCACTTCGTCATCGACCAGGACTACGGTCCGGTGGAGGCGATCAAGGCGAGCGCGCAGCTGGTGATCGCCAACCTGTGGGCCGCGCTGCTGCTGGCGCTGACGATCGCGCTGGTGACCATGGTCGGCCTGGCGCTGTGCGGGCTCGGGCTCTTCGTCGCGGGGCCGGTGTGCGCCATGGCGGTGACCTACGCCTACCGGATGCTCACCGCGGGCCCGGTGGCCCGTATCTGAGGCTCAGCGGTCGAGCGGCGTGCGCATCCCGATCGCGCGCTGGAACCGGCCCACCGGGCCGCTCTCCTCGCCCGCGCGCGGGCGCAGTTCGAGCACGACCACCCCGGCCACCACGATGCCGAGCAGGTTCACCGCGAGCTGACCGGCCGACTCGAACGCCCGGTGCCACTGCCCGATGGCGGCGGCCACCACCGCGTACCCCGCGGCGGGCACGGTGGTGACCGAGATGAACACCCCGATCAGCGCCGCCGATTTCGCCGTCACCAGGGAGAGCATCCCCGCCGCTCCGGCCAGCAGCGCGACGACCAGGGAGAACGGTCCCACCTGGTAGATGAAGTCGACATTGTGCGCGTCGATGACGCGCTCGGTGGTGATCCAGCCGAACCGCTCCCACACCAGCGTCGCGGCCAGAGTGATCGTCATGGCCAGGGGGAAGGCGATCGCCAGCGCGATCACCGAACGTCGCGCCAGCCGCCAGTTGCGGCGCACCAGCGCCACCGACAGTGCCGCCAGCGGCCCGAATTCCGGGCCGACCACCATGGCGCCGACCACGGTCACCGGGGAGTTGGTCGAGACCCCGATGGCGGCCAGCAGGCACGCGATGGTCAGGAAAGCGAGGAAGGTGACGTTGAGGGTGGACTCCTCGTGGGTCTCCTTCAGCAACTGCTCCCAGACCACGGTGTCGGTCGGGTCGCCCGGCGTGGCACGTTCGGCGCGGTCGGCGGCGTCGGAGAGCACGGTGGTGACCGGTCCGAGGGTGATGCCGCCGTGTTCGACGATGCCCAGGCTCTTGACGTCGGCGATCACCTTGTTCGCGCCCTCGCGCGCGACATCGGCCTGGACCAGATCACCGGCCGGTTCGAGGGCGATCCCGGGCGCCACCGTCAGATGGGTGACGCCGGGATCGGCTTCGAGCATGCGCACCAGCGCGTCGGTGTACTCGGGCGGACTGATGACGCGCAGGTGCAGCACCGGGCCTCCTGGTCGGACGGACTGACCAGAAGGTACCGGCTCACCGCGGCGGTGGCGCTACTTCGCGTCGGCGGCCTTCGGCGCGTCGGCGGCCTTGGCCTCGCCCTTGGGTTCGGGCTTGGCGTCGATCCCGGCCTCCTTGCGCTGCTGCGCGGTGATCGGCGCGGGCGCGTCGGTGAGCGGGTCGACGCCGCCGCCGGTCTTCGGGAAGGCGATGACCTCGCGGATCGAGTCCTCACCGGCCAGCAGCGCGGTGATGCGGTCCCAGCCGAAGGCGATGCCGCCGTGCGGCGGGGCGCCGTAGGAGAAGGCGTCGAGCAGGAAGCCGAACTTCTCCTGCGCCTCGTCGTGGCCGATGCCCATCACCTTGAACACGCGTTCCTGCACGTCGCGGCGGTGGATACGGATGGAACCGCCACCGATCTCGTTGCCGTTGCAGACGATGTCGTAGGCGTAGGCCAGCGCCGAGCCCGGATCGGTGTCGAAGGTGTCCATCGACTCCGGCTTGGGCGAGGTGAAGGCGTGGTGCACCGCGGTCCAGGCCGAGTAGCCCAGGGCCACGTCACCGCTGGCGGTGGCGTCGGCGGTCGGCTCGAACATGGGGGCGTCGACGATCCAGACGAAGGCCCAGGCGTTCGGGTCGATGAGGTCGCACTTGCGCGCGATCTCGCCGCGCGCGGCACCCAGCAGCGCGCGCTGGGCCTTGGTCGGGCCCGCGGCGAAGAACACGCAGTCACCGGGCTCGGCGCCGACGTGCTTGGCCAGGCCCTCGCGCTCGGCGTCGGACAGGTTCTTGGCGACCGGGCCGCCCAGAGTGCCGTCCTCGTTGATCAGGATGTAGGCCAGGCCCTTGGCGCCGCGCTGCTTGGCCCATTCCTGCCAGGCGTCGAGCTGACGACGCGGCTGGCTCGCGCCACCGGGCATCACAACCGCGCCCACGTACTCCGCCTGGAACACCCGGAACGGGGTCTGGGCGAAGAACTCGGTGCACTCGGTGATCTCGACGCCGAAGCGCAGGTCGGGCTTGTCCGAGCCGAAGCGGCGCATGGCCTCGGCGTAGGTCATGTGCGGGATCGGGGTCTGGATCTCGTAGCCGACCAGGCTCCACAGCGCGGTGAGCACGTCCTCGGCCAGCAGGATCACGTCCTCCTGGCGCACGAAGCTCATCTCGATGTCGAGCTGGGTGAACTCGGGCTGACGGTCGGCGCGGAAGTCCTCGTCGCGGTAGCAGCGCGCGATCTGGAAGTAGCGCTCGATGCCACCGACCATGAGCAGCTGCTTGAACAGCTGCGGGCTCTGCGGCAACGCGTAGAAGCTGCCCGGCTGCAGGCGCGCGGGGACCAGGAAGTCGCGGGCGCCCTCGGGGGTGGAGCGGGTGAGGGTGGGGGTCTCCACCTCGACGAACTCGTGGCGGGCGAGCACCTCGCGGGCGGCGGCGTTGACCTTTGAGCGCAGCCGGATGGCGTGCGCGGGGCCCTCGCGGCGCAGGTCGAGGTAGCGGTACTTGAGGCGGGCCTCGTCGCCGGGGGTCTCGTCGAGCTGGAACGGCAGCGGCGCGCTCTCGTTGAGCACCACCAGTTCCTTGACGTCGATCTCGATCGCGCCGGTCGGCAGCTCCGGGTTCTCGTTGCCGTCGGGACGCTGCTCCACCACACCGGTGATCTGCACGACGTACTCCGCGCGCAGCTTGTGGGCCTGTTCGGCCGCCGCACCCTCGCGGAACACGGCCTGCGCCACCCCGGAGGCGTCGCGCAGATCGATGAAGATCACGCCACCGTGGTCACGACGCCGGGCCACCCAGCCGGTGAGGGTGACGGTCTGACCGGCGTGCTCGCTTCGCAGCGAACCAGCCAAGTGGGTGCGCAGCACGGTATTCCTTTCGACGACTGGTCGCACCGGCGGAGGAGACCAGGTGCACTGCCATCGTAGTGAGACACGTTCGTGGAGTGAAAACCGATATCCGGGTCACCGTGTCAAGCTTGTGACACATGCCCGCCGTCCGCCACGCCCGCCGACGGTGAATCATGCTGTTGGACAGCTGGACAACCGAGCGAAGGCGAGTACGTCGATGACCTTCAACGAAGGTATGCAGATCGATCCGGGACGGGCATCCTCGGGCGGTGGACCCGGAATGGGCGGCAAACTCGCCATCGGCGGCGGCGCGGGCGGCCTGATCCTGCTGGTGATCACCCTGCTGCTCGGCGGGGACCCCGGTTCGGTGCTGGGCAACTTCACCGGCGCGCAGACCGAACAGCAGGCGGGCCAGGGTGCCACCGCGGGCACGCCCGCGCACTGCAAGACCGGCGCCGACGCCAACAGGTACGTCGACTGCCGGATCGTCGCCACCACCCAGAGCCTCGACAGCGTCTGGACTCAGGAACTGCCGAAGCAGACCGGTACCCGCTACGTGGAGCCGAAGCTGCGCCTGTTCTCCGGCTCCGTCAGCACCGGGTGCGGGAACGCCACCAGCGATGTCGGCCCGTTCTACTGCCCCGCCGACCAGACCGCCTACTTCGACACCAGCTTCTTCCAGGAGCTCACCGATCGCTTCGGTGCCAGCGGCGGCCCCCTGGCCCAGGAGTACGTGGTGGCGCACGAGGTGGGCCACCACATCCAGAACCAGCTCGGCGACATCGGGCGGGCCCAGCGCGACCCGAAGGGCGCGCAGTCGGGTGCGGTCCGCACCGAGCTGCAGGCCGACTGCTACGCGGGCATCTGGGCGCACTTCGCCGACAAGCAGCCCGCGCCGGGCGCCAGTCAGCCGTTCCTGAACCCGTTGACCGACAACGACATCCGCGACGCGCTCTCGGCCGCCAATGCCGTCGGTGACGACCGGATCCAGCGCGCGGCCGGGCGCGGGGTCAATCCAGAGTCCTGGACGCACGGTTCCTCCGAGCAGCGCCAGAAGTGGTTCCTGGCCGGTTACCGCACCGGGGCGGTGTCCTCGTGCGACACCTATTCCGCGGGTGACCTGAACAACCCGCCCGGGCTACGCTGACCCCCGAACGCGACACCGACACATCGTCTTTCGAGGGGAACCCATGCGCCTGACCATGACCGGACTGCTCGTCTGCGCACTCGCACTGCCCGGCCTCGGTGCCGCGGCCCACGCGGAGCCGACGCCGCTACCGCTGGTCAGCCTGACCACGATTCCCGACGGCTGGTCGCAGCGCACCGACCTGCGCCCGGTGCTGCAGGTGTTCGCCGACGGCAAGGCCGTGCACAGCCCGGACGCGGTGAGCAAGGACCGCAAGCCCGAGACGGCGGCGAAGATGGTGACCGGCACGGTCGACGCCGAGGTGCTCGCGGCGGCGCAGGACGAGATCGCCGCGCTGGCCGAGATCGATTTCGGGGTGCCCGCCGGTGACGGCAAGGGCAGCCAGATCATCGACCTGATGCCCGACGACCCGGCCGGCGAGGTCCACCTGGTGGTCTACTCCCCCACCTCCGGCGACGGGCTCACCGGCGAGCAGCAGGCCGCGCGCAAGCGCTTCACCGATCTCTACAAGAAGCTGGTAGACGCCTTCAAGAGCTGAGTGCGCGGTGCGCCGGTGGTCGTGGACCACCGGCGCACCCGCCGCTCAGAACCGGTCTTCGTCGGCGTCGCGCTCGTCCTCGTGCACCGCGCCGATGACATCGGGCGTGGATTCCCCGAGCGGGCCGGTGAGATCGTCGTTGCCGGTGCGGCTCTGGTAGGCCTGCACGGTGCGCCCGTGCTCGTCGTCGTTGCCGCCGCGCTGGCCACCCGCGCCCGCACCGCTACCGCCGCCCATGAAGTTGGAGCCGCCGGTGCTCGCCGCGGTGGTGTTGCCCAGACCGGTACCCAGGCCGGTGTTCATCATCCGGCCCGTCGTGCCCGGTACCGCGGCACCCGGCACACCGGCCGACTTCGGCGTCCCCGAGCTCGGTGTGCCACCGGTGCTGCCACCCGCGCCACCGCCGCCACCCCGGGCCACGCCCAGCGCGCCCAGCGACGAGCCGGGGCTGCCGGTGGAACCACCGGTGCCGAGACCCGACGGGGTGGTGCCCGGCGTCGTGGTGGTGCCCGGCGTGGTGGTGGTCGCCGCGGTGGTGGAGTCGTCGGCGCCGGTGAGGGCTTCCTGCGCCTGCGTGAGCAGCGGTTCGCCGATGTTCTCCGACACCGCCGAGAGCGCTTCCTCCGGCGAGGGCAGCCCGCTCTGCGCGGCGAGCTGCTGCACCGCACCGCTGAGTTCGGCGGTGTGCCCGGCCAATTGACCGCGGGTCACGTTCACCACGGTGACCGCTTCACCCAGGTGCTCGGTGGCCAGGCCGATGAGCGTGGCCTGGGTGGGCGGCAGCATGATCGTCGGCGCGAGCGCGGCGGCCTGCGCGGCGAAGGTGGTGGCGATGGAGGTCAGCTGCGTGTTGCCCGACTGCACGACCGCGGCGGCCTGCTGGGTGATCGCGGCGATGTCGATGCCGCGCTGGCTGGTCTCCTCGCCCTCGGTCTGCGCCTGCTGGCTGGCCGTGGTCGCGGCATCGGAGGACTGGCCCTCCCACAGCTGCTGGACGGTCTTCACCCCGCCCTGCGCCACGCTCATGGCCTGCTCGATGATCGCCGAGGAGCTACTCAGGATCGAGGTGGGGTCGATCGAGCCGAAAACCCCCGAGCCGAAGCTGCTCAGCAGCGACAGCAACGGCTCGAACAGCGACTCGACACCGGGCAGCTCGGGCAACGACAGACCGCTCAGCAGCGCGGCGACCGGGTCGTCGCTCTGCGTGGTGGTGGCGGCCGAGGTGTTGCCCGCGCTGGTGGTGCCGCCCGCGGTGGTACCGCCCAGCGCGCTCTTGGCCTGGTCGAACACGGTCTGCGCGTTGGCCAGGACCGGTGCGACGAGCGCGTCGATCGAGGTCTGCGCGTCACCGAAGGCGGTGGCGGCGTCGTCGGCCACGCCGGAGAGGATGTCCTGGGCGTCCACCGAACCGTCGGTGAGCCCGGACAGGCCGGGCAGGCCCGCGGTGGGCAGGGTGCCCGAGGTCTGGGCGTCGTCGGTGATCTTCTGGGCCAGGGTGAAGATCGGCTCGTCGACGTCTTCGGGCAGCTGCATCAGCGGCACGTCGAGGATGGCCTGGCTCGCGTAGTCGACCGGGGCCGCGGCCAGCGCGGTCTCGGTGGCCGCGTCGGCGGCGGCCAGGGCGGCATCGGGAGTGATGACGCCCGCGTCGGCGCTCAGCGGCTTCATGCGCCGCCGCCGATCCCGGCGGTCTGGCGCGCGAGGTCGGCCGCGCGCGAGAGGTCCTCGGTCTCGAAGGTCACCGAGGTCTTGAAGGCGGCGTCCGAGAGCGAGCTGAACTTGGCGGACAGATCGTTGATGTCCTTGGCCTGCAGCGTCTGCGCGACCGCGAACATCGCCAGGTAGTCGGCCCCGATCAGGCCGAACACCGGCGTCATCGCGGCGACGTTGCCCGCCGCGTCGGTGATGCCCGCCGAGGCGACATTCGCGGCCACCACGGAATTGGTCGCGGCGAAGGCCGTGACAGCATCGGTTTCGACCGAGAGATCGGTCATGCGAAATCCCCCCAACTCGTCGTGAAAGTTCTTCTCCGGGTAGCGCGGTCGGTGGCCACGGAACTCCCGACGCGACACCCCGACAGCGCAGTGCACCGAATATAGCCGAACACCCCGACGCGTTTCGACCCGTCCCACCGCCGATCTGCCCGATTCCCTCGTAAAACTAGAACCTGTTCTATATCCTCGGGCGCATGAAGGTCGCAGTGACCGGCGCAGCCGGCTACCTCGGTACCAACTTGATCCCGCAGCTCGTCGAGCGCGGCCACGACGTCGTGGCCATCGACCGCGCCGCACCGACCACCACCGATCCGGCCGTCACCTGGGTCGAGGGCGATGTACTCGACCCGGCGTCGATGCGCACGGCGCTGGCCGACGCCGAGGTGGTGTACCACCTGGTCGCGTTGATCACCCTCGCCGAGAAGAACGACCTGGCCTGGCGGGTCAACACCGAGGGCGTGCGCGTGACCGCCGAGGCCGCGCTCGAGGTCGGTGCCCGCCGGTTTGTGCACACCAGCTCCATCCACGCCTTCGACCAGTACCGCGCGGGCGGGCACATCGACGAGACCACCGTGCGTTCGGCCGATCCGGACCTGCCGGTCTACGACCGCTCCAAGTGGGCGGGCGAGCAGGCGCTGCGCCCGGTGATCGAGCGCGGCCTGGACGCGGTGATCGTCAACCCGACCGGCGTCTACGGCCCGGTCGACCACCCCGAGCGCCTCTCCCGGCTCAACCGCACCGTGCTCGAGGCCGTGCGCGGACGGATGCCGGTGATGATCGGCGGCGGTTTCGACCTGGTCGACGTGCGCGATGTCGCCAAGGGCCTGATCCTGGCGGGCGAGAAGGGCCGCACCGGCGAGAACTACCTGCTCGGCGGCGAGCTCACCATGCTCATCGACCTGTGCCGGATGGCCGCGGCGCACACCGGCGCCAAGGGCCCGCGCTTCGCCATCCCGGCCAGGGCGCTGGGCGCGATCCTGCCGGTGGTGGAGCCGATCAGCAAGCGGCTGGGTTCCGACATCCTGTCCAAGGCGGCCCTGGGCGCGGTGATCGCCGCACCGCGCGTGGACCACGGCAAGGCCGAACGCGAGCTCGGCTACCAGCCGCGCCCGGTCCGCGAGACCGTGGCCGACCTGGTCGATTTCCTGCGGGCCCCGCGCGCCGCTTGACAGCAGTTCGAACGCATGTTCGACTCATGGGGTGCGGTGGCAGAGTCAGACCCTCGACGCCGAGGACGGCGCCCTGCCCGGGCTCACCCGGGCCGGGCTGGTCCGCACCGTCCGCACCCCCGAGTTCGACGGCATCACCTTCCACGAGGTGCTCTGCAAGAGCGCGCTGAACAAGATGCCGGAGAGCTCGGCGCTGCCGTTCCGCTGGACGATCAATCCGATGCGCGGGTGCTCCCACGCCTGCCGGTACTGCTTCGCGCGCGGCAGCCACGAATATCTCGGCCTGGACGCCGGGCGCGATTTCGATTCCGAGATCGTGGTGAAGACCAATGTCGCCGCGGTGTTGCGGCGCGAGCTGGGCCGCCGGTCCTGGCAGCGCGAGGCGGTGGCGCTGGGGACCAACACCGATCCGTATCAGCGCGCCGAGGGCCGGTATCGGCTGATGCCCGGCATCATTCGCGCGCTCACCGAGGCCGGCACCCCGTTCTCGATCCTCACCAAGGGCCCGCTGCTGCGCCGCGATCTGCCTCTGCTGGTCGAGGCGGCCCGGCAGGTGGAGGTCAGCGTGGCGGTCTCGATCGCCATTCTCGATCCGGACCTGCACCACAGTCTCGAACCCGGCACCCCCGAACCGCGCGCCCGCCTGGAACTGGTGCGCGCGCTGGCCGAAGCGGGCTTCACCGTGCACGTCATGGCGGCGCCGATCATCCCGTGCCTCACCGACAGCCGCGCCCATCTGCACGCCCTCGTCGCCGCCATCGCCGAGGCGGGCGCCACCAGCGCGACCGCCTTCCCGATGCATCTGCGCGGTCCCACCCGCGACTGGTTCCTGAGCTGGCTGGGCACCGAGCATCCGGCCCTCATGCGCCGCTACCGGCAGCTCTACGCGCGCGGCGGCACCGTCGCGCCCACCTACCGCACCTGGCTGCGCGAACGCGTCGATCCGCTGCTCACCGAGTACGGACTGCACCGGCTGCAGGGGCCGACCACTCCCCTGGTCCAGCCAGTGCCCGCACCGGCCGATCAGCTCGCGCTGTTCGGCTGAGCGAGAACACCGGCCGCGCTCAGGACAGCTGGGCGACCTCGGTGTCGGTGAGCACCACCGGCGAGACCGCGTCCTTGGCCCGCACCAGCTGCACGCCGCGATACAGCGGCCGTTCGCCGAGCCCCGCGTCCCTGGCCTCCGCGCGCAACTGCTCCACCAGCACCGCCGATACCGCGACCGCGGCGGCCAGCTCGCTGGCCGACAGCGCGTCGGCGAGCTTGCGCAGGCCCAGCAGGTGCAGTTCGCGTCCGCTGCCCGCGTCGGTGTACATCGCCAGCGGAACCAGCTGCGTCTCGGCGCCGACGGTCACCTTCAGCACGATGCGGCTCAGCCGCCCGGGGAACACCAGCAGGTGCACGCCGGTCGCGTCGGCCACATCGATACGGTGCTCGCCTAGCAGGCGGCGCGCCCGGATCTCGGTGCCACTCAACCACATCCGCCTGCGGCCGAAGGCCACCACGTAGCCGAGGGTAGGCACCGAGACGACCAGTCCCAGCACGATCGCGTACGGCCAGTCCAGCCAGATCGCCGAGACCAGCGCCACCACGGCACCGAACCCGAGCGCGCCCAGTGCGAGCCTGCGCAGCATCGGCGCGAACACCTCGGGCGCCACCAGGTCGATGCCGACCGGTTCCGCGCGGCCGGAATCCCCGTTCACCCTGTATCCCTCTCCACCGGTCAGCGGCGGGTCCGGTGACGGCGCGGTCAGCCTACCGCGCCGTCCCGCGCCGGATCAGTCCCCGAGCGCGGCGCGCAGCACCGCGACGACCTCGTCCAGCGGCACCGGCCGCTGCTCACCGGTGGCCATCTCCTTGACGCCCACCGTGCCCTCGGCGAGGTCCCGATCACCCAGGACCAGTGTGTATTTCGCGCCGGAGCGGTCGGCGCCCTTCATCGCGCCCTTCATCCCGCGCCCGCCGTAGGCGAGATCCACGCTCACGCCCGCGCCGCGCAGCTCGCCGGCCAGGGCCACCATCCGGGCCTTGGCGGCGTCCCCGAGGGCCACGCCGTAGACCTGGCAGCGGGCCGGGTCGGCCGCCGACTTGCCCTCGGCCGCCAGCGCCAGCACCGTCCGGTCCACGCCGATCCCGAAGCCGATGCCCGAGAGCGGCTGCCCGCCGAGCTCGGCCATCAGCCCGTCGTAGCGGCCGCCGCCGCCGATGCCGGACTGCGCGCCCAGCTGGTCGTGGACGAACTCGAAGGTGGTCTTGGTGTAGTAGTCCAGGCCGCGCACCATGCGCGGGTTCACCACGTACGGCACGCCGAGCGCGTCGAGGTGGGCGAGGACCTGCTCGAAGTGCGTCTTGGCCGATTCCGAGAGGTTGTCGATCATCAGCGGCGCGTTCGCGGTCAGTTCCCGCACCTCGGGGCGCTTGTCGTCGAGCACGCGCAGCGGGTTGATCCGCGCGCGCCGCTGGGTCTCCTCGTCCAGCGGCAGGCCGAGCAGGAACTCCTGGAGCAGCTCGCGGTACTGCGGGCGGCAGGTCTCGTCACCGAGGGAGGTGATCTCCAGCCGGAACCCGTCCAGGCCGAGGCCGCGGAACCCGGCGTCGGCGATCGCGATGACCTCGGCGTCCAGGGCGGGGTCGTCCACGCCGATGGCCTCGATGCCGACCTGCTGGAGCTGGCGATAGCGACCGGCCTGCGGATTCTCGTAGCGGAAGAACGGACCGGCGTAACACAGTTTCAGTGGCAGCTGGCCGCTCTTGTCCAGGCCGTGCTGGATGACCGCGCGCATGACACCCGCGGTGCCCTCGGGACGCAGCGTGAAGCTCTCACCGTTGCGGTCGGCGAAGGTCCACATCTCCTTGCTGACCACGTCGGTCGACTCACCGACACCCCGCGCGAACAGGGCGGTCTGTTCGAAAACCGGCAGCTCGATGTGGCCGTACCCGGCGAGCCGGGCGGCGTGGATCAAGCCGTCGCGCACGGCGACGAACTCGGCCGAGGTGGGCGGCAGGTAGTCCGGGACCCCCTTCGGGGCGGTGAAGCTGCTGGTCTTGGTCACGATCATCCAGTTTTCCCCACGGGCGCCCCTCGCGTCCAACCGGTTACCCTCTAGACGAAATCGACGACACGGGAGGAACGCGGTAGTGCCGAGTAACGAACAGCGACGGGCGGCGGCCAAGCGCAAGCTGGAGCGCCAGCTGGCCCGGCGGGCCGAGCAGGAGAAGAAGCGCAAGCGCCTGATGATCGCGGGCTCGGCCCTGGGTGTCGTCGTGGTCGCCGCCGCGGCGGTGGGCGTGTACTTCCTCACCAAGGGCGGCGACGAGGACGCCACGGCCGCCGAGTCGTCGTCGGCGGTGCCGACCACGCAGTTCGTCAACACCCCGCTCGACATCCCCGGCCCGCCGCCCGCCGCGGCCAAGCCCGCCACGGTGGACTGCTCCTACCCGGCCGACACCGAGCCGCCCGCCAAGCCGGTCACCGCGCCCGCGGTCACCTCGGTGGCCACCGACGGTCCCGAGGTGAAGGTCTCGATCGACTCCACCCAGGGTCCGATCGGCCTGTCGCTCAACAGCGCGCAGGCCCCGTGCACGGTCAACTCCCTGGTGAGCCTGGCCCAGCAGGGCTATTTCGACAAGACCAGCTGCCACCGCATCGTGGCCACCCCCGGCTTCGGCATCCTGCAGTGCGGTGACCCGACGGCCACCGGCCGCGGCGGGCCCGGCTACAGCTTCGACAACGAGTACCCGACCGACCTGTTCGGGCCCACCGACCCGGCGCTGAGCCAGCCGGTGAACTACCAGCGCGGCCTGGTCGCCATGGCCAACGCGGGCACCTCGCCGGAGGGCAAGGGCACCAACGGCAGCCAGTTCTTCCTGGTCTTCGGCGACACCCAGCTACCGCCGAACTACACCATCTTCGGCACCATCGACGAGCCCGGTCTGGCGACGCTGGACAAGGTCGCCGGGGGTGGCGTGGAAGGTGGCGCCGAGGACGGCGCGCCCGCCATCCCGATCTCGTTCAACTCCGTGAAGGTCGGCTGAGACCCACCGGAGTCCGGCAACGGGCCGGTCACCCTCGCGGTGACCGGCCCGTTGCCGATTCGCCGACCTCGACACGGACGCCACACCTCCGCTCGTGTCCTCACCGGGGTAGTCTCAGATGTCCACTTCCACAGCAGCATCGGGGAGCAGTCATGGCGGAACTCGACGACATCGGCAGCGAAACAGCGTCCATGATGCGCACGATGCTGCAGATGGCCACCCTGGTCGCCCTGAAGTCGCGCGAACACGGCCAGAAAGAGGCCGAGTCCCGCGCCAAGGCGGTCGAGGCCAAGATCAAGGAAGCCAAGGAACTCCAGCTGCGCGAGGCGCGCGATCTCAAGGCCAAGGACCCGCGCAACATGGAACTCGAGCACATGATGTCGGTGGGCAACAAGGCGACCCAGCAGCGCGGGCTCAGCCTGGAGAAGGACCCGTCCTCACCGTTCGCCGCCACCAGTGTCGTCGCGGCCAACCCGCCGCAGCTCGGTTACGACACCGTCGAGCGCCGCGCCGCGATCGCCGCGCACCTGGAGCGCGCGGGCGTGGCCCCGGAGCTGAGCCAGGTGCGCATGCTGGTCGAGATGGGCCAGGGCATCTCCCCCGACGACGCGATCCGCCTGCACGACGCGGCCACCCGCCACACCCCCATGCGAGCACGCGGCATCGAAGCCCGCGGCATCGAACGCGAGCGCTGATCCCTCCGCTCCCCGATTCACCACCGGGGAGCGTTCACGACCGCTCAGGCACCGTGCGGATGGCTCTTGTCCCACAGGCCGTTCTCCGGCGCCGTCCACAGGGCCGCGTCGGGGTTCTCCAGCGGCAGCCGCTTGAGCATCTCCTTGTGCCCGTTGCGCACACTGCAGTACTTGAACGGCCCGCGCGGGTCGAACAGCTTGGTCATGTGCGGGTCGGCGTGGTCGAGGAACCACACACTGATCCCCGGACCGCCCTGCATCCGGTAGTGCTCCCACGCCTGCCACAGCGCGTCGAGCCGCACCGCGGCCTCGGGATGACGCCACCACTCCGGGCACCACACGGTGTCGCTGATGTCGGTCACCTGCCGCTGGTAGAGCTCGCTGAGGTACTGCTCCACGAACTCGGACACGTCGGCGTAGACCCGCTTCTTCGCCGCACCCGTAATCTCGTTGCTCACAGCGGTTTGACCTCCTCGATGTCACCGATCTCGTCCGGCGGAATGGGTTTCGCCAGCATCCCCGACGGCTGGCCGATCACGTCCTCGATGCGGGTCTTGCGGGTGGGATCGTTGTCCTCGATCGAGCGGCGGACCGCGGCGTCGTACTCCGATTCCCACCACGGCACCGTGCGCACCAGCACCGCGGGCTGACCCGAGGTGAACACCACCGCGCGGCCGCGGGGCAGGGTCGCCAGGCCCTGGGCGGTGAAGGTCACCGAGGAACTCAGCGAGCGCGAGTAGCTCTTGCTGTTGCCCGACTGCGACATCGACTGCGAGATCGAGTCGTATTCGCCGATCGCCTCGGAACGGTCACGCAGGAACGCCATGTCGTCGATGCCGCTGCCGAGGACCTTGATGTTGGCGGCCGACCACAGCGCGCTCATGCCCGCCTCACCCCAGCAGCGCGCGCCCTGGGCCCACGACTGCAGCACCGTCATCACCACGATGCCGCGCGACCCGAAGTGGCTGTACTGCTTGGGCAGATCCTTCCAGCGCACCACGTTGGCGGCCTCGTCGAGCACCGCGAGCAGCGGCACCGGCAACCGGCCGCCGGAGGAACGCGAGGCCTTGCGCATGGCCACGTCGATGACCGCCTCGGTCAGCGCGCTGACCAGCGGCGCCGCCGATCCACGCCCCTCGAGCGACAGGCAGTACAGGGTCCCGTTGCGCTCGATGAACTCGAGCTCGTCGAACTGGTAGCGGTCGCTGTTGCCCCGGCTGATCCAGGGATGCACGTTCGACAGCTGCAGGCAGCGGATCATCTTCTTGGCGGTGCCGAAGATGCCGCTCTTGGTGCGCTGTTCGGCGTTGTACTGCATGGCCAGGCCCGCGGCGGTGAAGTCGTGCCCGGCGCCGCGCAGCAGCTCGATCGGTTCGGAGTTCTGCGAGTCGGTGACCCACTCCCAGACCTGGGTGATCGGCTTGCCCGCGATGGCGGCGGCCAGGAACAGCCCGGCCAGCAGGTCCTCGGCCTCCGGGTCGAAGAAGCTGTCGGACTTGTCGCCCTCGCCGCGTTCGGCGTCGGCGAAGTGCCCCGCCAGCCGGGCCGCGCGCATCTCGCAGCCCTCCTGCCGGTGGTCGACCCAGGCCAGCGGGTCCCAGTACCACTTGGCGCGTTCGCCCGCGACGCCCTGCGGATCGAAGACGAAGGTGCGGCTGTCGCGGTCCTCGCGCACATTGCGGGTGGCGTCGACAACGTCGCGCTTGTTCGAGGTGGTGATCACCGGGCCGATCGCGGACAGGATCGCCGGGATCACCCGCGAGGTGGACTTGCCCTGACGTGGACCCCAGATGTCGAGGTGCAGGTCTTCGTAGGAGCCATAGAGCGGCGAGCCGTCGGCCACCGCCACCCCGATCGGCACGCCGGGCGCGTCACCGGGACGCAACCGCACACCGAGCTGGGCCGCCTTCTCCCGCACGCCCGCCTCGGTGATCGAGGCGATCGCGCTGCCGGTGCCCATGTAGTCGGCCTTGTCGTCGATCGCCAGCCTGCCGACGACGGCCCGCTTCCTGAGCCGGTTGCGGATCACGTAGTACGCCACGATCGTGGCGATCACCAGTAGCACGATCACCGTCGAGGCGCGTGGCCAGTGCAGTTTGCCGCGGGCCAGATCGGCCACCACGGCGATCGGGTTGATCGGGATGTTCTGCGGCACCACCGCCATCGCGTTGCCCAGGTGCAGCGCGACAGCGAGGGTGATCAGTGTCGCAAAGCCGACCACGATCAGGATCAGCGTCGTATCGGGTCCGACCGCGGCCGGATCCGTCACCTTCTTCTTCGCCACGTGTGCCTCCTTGTGGACCTTGTCGGATGCTCGGTTGTGCCGGCTAGCGGAACGCGTCCAGGCGCCAGCCCTGCGGCGTCTGCACGACGGTCGCGATGACCGTGCTCGGCGGCAGTGCCTCGGTGCGCCCGTCCGGGTAGACGACCGTCTGCTCGACGCCGATCTTGTACTGCGCCACCGCCGGATCCGCGCTCGCCGGTGGTTTCTCCCCCGAGGCGAAGGTGAACGCCTCCACGTGCGCTTTCGCCTTCGCCCACTCCGCCCACTGCAGCGACGGTTTCGGCGTGTCGGCCACTCCGGTCGAACTGTCCAGCATACGGATCATGCTGGGCCCCAGCCATTTTCGCGCGCGCTGCACCGAGGAACCCGGCTGTTCGGTGGTCGGGTACCAGGTGTAGATCTCGCGCAACGCCACCACCGCGACCCCGTCGGCGGTGGTCGGATCGGTCGCCGCGCCCGCCTCCAGCAACCGGGTGGTCGGGGTGACCTGGTCCGGGCGCGCGGAGCCGGAGTCACCGCCGCAGGCGGCGACCGTCGTGAGGACCGCCACGAGCATCACCGCCGGGATCGTGCGGATTCGTGTTCTCTCCCACCAGGTTATCCCCGGTGTCCGACACGATGTGGTCACAACACCCTCCTCGCCCGCGCGTCGCCCGGCACCGCCACCTCGACGACGCCACCGCCGCCCCGGGTGCTCGCCGCGGGCCGCGCCTGGATCATCCGGCCGTTACCCGCGTAGATTCCCACCTGCGCTGGACCCTGCCGCCCGAAGTCGCTGAACACGAGATCGCCCGCGGCGATCTTGGCGATCGGCACCTCGTAGCCGGCCTCCCACTGCTGTTCGGCGGTGCGCGGCAAGGTGACCGCGCCCGAGGACGCCGCGAACACCGCCGCCGCCGTCAGGCCGGGCCCGTCGAACCCGCCGCCGCTGGGACCCTGCGCGCCGCCACCACCCCACACATACGGCGTGCCGAGCCAGTCGTGGGCGGCCTCGACGATCTGCGCGCCGCCACCGCCCTGCTCCGGGGTGAACCGGCCCTGCGCGCCGGGCGCGCGGTACTGCGGTTCCATCGACAGGATGTTGGTGACATACGGCCGGGTCTCCGCATAGTGCGCCGCCACCTGATTGGGCATGCCGCCGGAGGCCAGCACCGCGCCCTCACCGGCGTTGTAGCCGGCCAGGGTGAGCGCGGCGAGGTCACCGGAGACCTTGCCGGCGGCCATCCAGCCCGCGATCTTGTGCGCGATGGCGCACATGTAGCGGGCCTGGCCGATGATCGCGTCGCCGTCGTCCCACACGCTGGCGCGGCCGTTGCCGTCGGCGTCGATGACATACGGTTTGCCGTCGTCGGGATTGATGCTCACCGCCGTCCCGGGCAGGAACTGGGCCAGGCCCTGCGCGCCGGCCGGCGAGGTGAGCCCGCGCCGGAATCCGGACTCCTGCTTGGCCTGCGCGGCCAGCAGCGAGGAGGAGATCTCCGGGCAGACGGTGCCCGCGCGGCGGTACCAGATCTCCAGGTCGGCGGGCACCTTGCCGTCGGCCAGCAGGCCACCGGCGCTGCCGAAGCCGCGCACACAGTTCGGGTCGCTGGAGAAGGCCCGCGCGCCACCGACATCCGGGGTGGGCGCGCCGTCGAGCCACGGCATCGGGTCGATCTGGCGGCCACCGGTGAAGCGGCCACCGGGCACGATCTCGAAATGCAGGTGCGGGCCACTGGATTCGCCTGCCGAGCCGACCATCCCGATCGGCTGGCCCGCGGTGACGGTGTCGCCGGTGCGCACCCGCACGCCGCGATCCCACATGTGGCCGTAGACCGCGGAGTAGGCGCGGCCGTTGGTGTCCACGGAGTCCACCACGATCCAGTTGCCGAATCCCGACGCGGGACCGGCGGCGACGACCTTGCCGTCGGAGACCGAGTAGATCGTGGTGCCGTCGGCGGCGGCCATGTCGATGCCCTTGTGATCGCCGCCGCGCGAACCGAACACGTCGGAGATGGTGAAGGTGCCCACCTCGAGCGGCAGGGTCCGGCGCAGCGGGCCGACTCCGGCGGCCAGTGAGGGCGTGCCGGTCACCGCCGGATTCGAGCTCGGTGGCACGGTGCTCGTCGCGGCGGCTCGGGGGTCGCCGGGGTAGTCACCGCCGAGCTGGGGCAGGGTCGCGGCCGAGGACCCCACCAGGATGTCGCCGGTCTCGCAGGTCTCGTCGGAGGAGGGCAGCACGATCACCAGCACCAGGGTGACCAGTCCGAGAACCGCGCCGAGGGCCGACATCACGATCGTGCGCGGGCTCATCGGGCGCCCCCTGCCGTGCCGCGCCGGGCGCCGGGATCCGGGTCCGCCGCGGCGGTGTTCACGTCCGGCGCCGGGTTTCGTTGAGCGTGTCGGCGAGGGTGCGGTTCATCTCCGCGGCGGCGGCCAGTTGCTGCTGGAGCAGCACCACCTTGCGCCGCAGGGCGGTCGCGTCCATCCGGTCCAGGCTCGGGCCCTCGGCCGCGCGCACCCAGTTGCGCACCGAATTGGCGTGCACGCCGATCTGTTCGGCCACCACCCGGCACGCCTCGGACTCGCTGCGCAGCTTGTCGGTCAACGCGACGACCTGCTCGACGGCGGCCTTGCGCACCTCCGGCGAGACCCGCCGGTAGGACCGATGCGGCATCATGGCTGTCCCCCGTTCGCCGACGGGTCCGGTGCACCACGCGGGTTGTCCCCGAACTCGCTGAACCGCTGATTCGTGTCGTGGATTCCGCTTTCCTTCTCCGACACCGTGAACTCCATATGGAAGGGGATGCCCGGCCGGCGATCCTCACCGATCTTGAGCAGGAATTTGCCGGTACCCGGCGGGGAGGGCCGCTGCTGGCCCGGCCGCAACGCCTCACCGGTGAGCGCCTGCGGCGCCGACCAGCCGGTGACCATCTCCTGTTCGGCGGAGGTGAACGGCACCGTCGAATCGAGCCGGGACAGTTCCTCGGCGGGCAGCGCGCCGAAGATCTTGGCGCGCGCGCGTTCCAGGAAGCCGATCGCCTTGGCTATGGCGGCGTCGGAACCCAGGGCCTGCAGGTCCTTGATGGTGTGGCTGATCATGATCAGCGCGGTGGCCAGGCCGCGCTGCAGACGCGTCAACTCGTCGACGCGGTCGACCATGAAGTCGCCCAGGCCGAGCACCTGCCACAGCTCGTCCATGACGACCTGGAAGTAGCGCTGCGGGCCGAGTTTCGCGTCGGCCAGCACGTGCGCGGCCTCGACGGAGGCGAAGCCGTCGGCCCAGCAGGCCAGCATGACCGCGGCCTTGAGCTTCTTGTCGCCGGTGGGGATGTGCGAGACGTCGATGCACACCGCCACGGCGCCGGTGTCGATCGGCACGGAGGTCTGGCCGTTGAAGATCGCGCCGAACGGGCCCTGGGTGAGCGCGCGCAGCGAGCGGCGCAGGTTCTTGATGGCGTGCTGGTATTCGTCGTCGTCGTCGGCGCCCGCGTCCAGCATCAGTTCCGGGCCGCCGCCGATGATCACCTCGAGCAGGTTCTCCATGATCGGCGGTTTGTCCGGGGTGAAGCCGCGGCCCGGCTGGTAGAGAATGCGCAGCGCGGTGGCGATGAGGGTTTCCTCGAAATCGGCCACCCGCGCGCCACGCACGAGTTCCACCAGGCCCGCGATCAACGTCACCTGCCGGGCGCGCAGATCCTGCAGCACCTGCTGTTGCAGCGCGGGGAAATCGGTGAGCCGCGGCACCACCGCGCCCAGCACACCGGCGGCCAGCGGGTTGAGTTTGCCGTGGCCGTAACCGAGGTCGATGACCTGCCCGCCGACGAGTTCCACCATCTTGCGGTAGTCGGGCTTGACGTCGGCCAGGATCAGCGGGGTGATGCCCTGGGCGATGCCGCCCAGCACGATCCGGCGCACCAGCGAGGACTTGCCGAAGCCGTTGAGGCCCAGCACGAACAGGCTCGGCGCGGTGATGAAGCTGCCGCGCATGAACCAGTTCATCGGGTCGAAGCAGACCGGCGCGCCGGTGTGCAGATGCGAGCCGAGCGGGGTGCCGATCAGTGGCGCGCCCGCGCCGACCGACCACGGCCACAGGCCCGCGACCTGGGCGGTGGTGGCCCGGTATTCGACCGGGCGGCCGACCACGTTCATCTTGCCGCCGCCGGGACCGGAGTAGCCGCGGTCGGTGAGTTCGGCGGTGGTGCGGTCGAATCCGTCGCCGACCACGGCCTCCGAGCGGGCCTGGGCGTTGTTGCGGCGCAGGTCGTCGGTGTGCAGGCGGAAGGTGGCCCAGGCCGCGCGCAGTCCGGACTGCTCGCGCTGGATCATCTCGTAGCGGGCGCGGGTGGCGTCGTCGAGCAGCGAGGGACCCTGCCTGCGGTCCGGCCGCGCCTTGGACTTGGCCGCCCGGCCGGTGCCCATCGCGCGATCGGCGGCGTCATCCGGGCGGTCGGGTCGCGCGGCCTTGACCGGGCGCGTCGGCTTGCTCAGCCGGGGCTTGGCCGGGCGCGGCTGACGGCGCGGATCGTCCTGGCCGCGATCGTGTTCGAGCCGGGGGCCGTGGTCCTGTTCACGCAGTCCACGGCGGGCCTGCTCGGGGCGCGGGCCCCGGGTGCGCCGCTCACCCTGACCACCCGCCGGTCGCGGTCCGCGAGCACGGTCGCCACGGGAACGACCTGCCTCGCCACTCGGGTCACGGCGATCGCTCGACTCACGGCCCTCGCCACGCGAATCACGGCCCTCGCCACGCGAATCACGGCCCTCGGCCTCGCGGGCACGGCGGGACTCGTGTTCGCGAGCGCGCCGGGACTCACCCTCGCGTGTGCCGCGGGGTTCCTCGGGATGTGGCCGGGACGGGCGCGCGTCCTCACCGCGAGGGCGGGCGGTACGCGACCGATCCTCCTCGCGCGCACGGCGTTCGCCCTGCCTGCGCTCCGCGTCGGTGCGCGAGCCCCGGGCCGCGGGCTCGCCCTCGGCACGGTCGGTGCGCTCGTCGAGACCGAGCACGTCCTCGCTCACGCGCGACGGGCTGCCCGCGGGCCGCGGCTCGCGTTCGCCGCGGATGCGCGGCGGCCGGTGCACCGGGCGCAACGCGATGTCGTCGCGGTCGCGCACCGGGGGTTCGTAGTCGCGTCCCATGTCCGCCTCACCCCGCCAATGCCTTCGGAATGGTCGCGTGCTCGGGCAGGATCACGCCGCATCCCAGGGAGGCCGCGAATGCCGCGGCCTGGTATCGGTAGCAGCGCCGGATCTTGAGCCGGGCCTGCGTGGAGAGGTCGCGGGTGATGGCCTCGATGCGCGGCAGATCGCCCCGCAGCGGCTCGGTGATCGTCACCAGCGCGCCGAAGCGGGTCACACCGTGCCCGCGGGCCTGTTCCTCACGAGCCTGCTGGGTCGCGCCGACCCGCAGTGTCGCGGCCGCCGAGACGACGCCGCGCTCACTCTGCTGCGCCACGAGCGCGTTCTTGAAGTCGTCGTCGACGATCTCGGCGGCGTCGGCGGCCGAGTGCGGCCGGTAGACGATTGCGATGCGCTTGCGCGGCACTTCGGGATTGGGCGCGAGCAGCCGCTGCAGCACCCGCTCGTCGACCGCGCCCTCGGGCGCCGCATCCATCTCCCAGGTCACCGAGCGGCCACCGTCGTGGATCAGGTGATCCCACTTCTCGTCGTGCGAGACCGGGCCCGCGTCGTCCCAGCCCAGCCCGTGCCCGCCCGGGTCCGCCGCGGCGACCTCGAGATCGGCCTGGGCGGCCGGGTCGTAGCTGCGCCGGATGAAGGAGATGACCTCCTCGGCCGACATCGGCTGGGCGCGCACGCCTGCCTCGGCCAGCGCCGCGCAGATGCCGGGCAGCCTGCGCCCGATCTCCACGGCCTCCTCGGCCGGGTTCTTGCGGCGCTCGGCGGTGGTGGCCTTGAACGTGATCGCCACCCGCGGCAGCAACTGCACCCGCTCCTGCGGCAGTTCGGTGGCCAGCTCGTACATCACCTGCTGGGCCAGATCCGGTGCCTCCGGGCGGGTGATCGTGGAGACCTCGTTGAGCAGCCGGTTACCGGTCTCGGGCACGGTATCGATCACCGGCACCACCGCGACGATGTCGCTGGTCTGCCCGACCGAGGCGAGGAAGGTGCCCCAGGCCGCGACCCAGCGATCGATCACCGGCTGGTCGACCGCCTCGTGGCCCTGCGGCCAGGCGCGCAGCACCACCGTGTACTGGGCGAAGGCGGGCAGGTGGATCATCCCGAAGTGGTAGCCGCCGGCGTCGATGCCTTCGTAGAGCTTCGACGGAGCGAGCAGCCCTGGCAGTTTCGTGACACCGCCGGGGATCCGGGAGAACCGGCCGCCGCGGTACACGTGCTCGCCGTTCTTGCGCGAGCGCATCCAGTTGAACATCATCAGTCCCGTCTCGTAGCCCGAGCGGCCCCCCGTCCGCCACACCAGCGGCACCATCACCAGCGCGCCGAGGCCGCCGACGATGAAACCCCATTTGAATCCGCCGACCATCGCGCAGATCAGCGCCGTGATCACCACGACGAAACCGATCACGGTCTCTTCCCAGCGCAGGCCGAAAAGGCCCGCGCTGCGCGGTTTCTGCCACAACCCGTACGAGCGGCGCTCGTAGGTGTCGGTCACCGAGGTCGTCATCGCGGAATCGTGCTCCTGCCGAGGTCGGGTGCGCGGTTGGCCCAGCGGTCACCGGCGACGTCGCCCATCGCCTGATCGGCCCGGGTGGTACCGCCCGCCGCCGCGCGCGCGGCGGCCATGTTGCGGGCCGCCCCCGAGGGCACCGACCCCGAACTCGGTGACGCGGCCGCCGTCCCGCCGCCGCCACCGCGCGGTGGTGGTGTCGGCCGTGGCGCGCCACCGCCGGTGCCGCCGGCGCCACCCGGGCGCGGTCCACCGCCGGAACCGGCGAAGTACCCGGCCGAGCCCGGCGCCGCGGCGGGCCGGGAGGCGACCGCCTTGGTGCCGATCGCGCCGAGCGCCATGGCGCCCACCGCGGTACCACCGGCCACCATCAGACCGGAACCGCCCGTGCCGACCGTGGCGACCGCGGGGGCCACCAACCGCATCAGCGCGGGCAGCACGAAGGCCACGCTGCACAGCAGCACCAGGGCCACCAGCATCCGCTGGGCGTCCTCACCGCTGGGCAGCCCACCGGAGGAGGTGGTCTCGTCGGTGTGACCCGCGGTGGTGAACGCGATCATGTAGACGATCGCCGCGACCGGCTTGAACAGCATGAACGCGATGATCCAGCCGACCAGTTTCTGATACGACTGCTTACCGGTCCCGGTCGCCGACGCCGCCGCCGCCAGCGGCAGCACGCCCGCGGCCACCACCAGCAGACCCTGCCGCACGATGGCCAGCACGATCTGCGCGAGCGCGCCCAGCAGGCCGACGATCGCGATGATCAGCACCAGACCGGGCGAGAACGCCTGCAGCTTGCTGGTTTTCACCATCAGCTCGGCCATGTTCTTGGCGTTGCCGCCGGTGGCGTCCTGGATGATCCACTCGGAGAACTTGTCCGAGGCCCTGGTGCCCGCCACGATCACCGCGCCCAGCATCCACGAACTGAACACCACCCTGGCGAAGAGCCGGAAGGATTCGGCGGCCTCGCTGACCGCCGCCCCGCGTCTGGCCTCGGCCAGGCGGCCACCGGTGATGATCACCGAGGCGATCAAGAGCAATATCTGGATCTGATAGGTGTAGTCGTTGATCTTGGTGAACAGGGCGCCGGAATCACTCACCGCCTCGTTGGGCACCTTCATCCAGAAGGTCAGCGCCAGGATCAGTGCCTCACCGAGGCCCTTCATCAGCGAATCGACCACCTTGCCGAAGGTGGAGTCCCACGCCTTGTCCTTGACCGCGTTGGCGGCCTCACCCGGATGCGAGGCGGCGTTGCCCGCCTTGCAGACCGCCGAGGCCGCGTCACCGAGGGAGATCCCCGGGATGGCGACGCTGTCGAGGGTGTCGTGCAATTCGTTGCACGCCTGGTCGAATCCGTAGTCCTCGCCCATAGCGACCGTCGGCGTCGCGATCATCACGGTGAAGACCACCGCGAGAATCGTGAAGATCCGCCTCAGCATTGGCTTCAGCATTGTTGGCACCCCTCGATGGTCCGCAGGGAATCGATCCGGGCTGTGCTGCACATCGATGCTCACCATGTCGTCCACCCCGCCAGCGATTCCACATATTCGGTCTGGGTGTTGGTCGTGGCCGACGGCTTGAGCCGCCAGTCCCCCTGGTCCCACACCACGATCATCCGCATGGCCGCGTAGAACTGTTTCCCGTCGAGGACCGGACCGCGCGAGGCCAGCCGCACGATCGCCATGTCGTCGGCGTAGTCGTCGATCTTGAACGCGTCCGTGGCCACGAAGTAGCGGGTCACCGTCTCGGGCTGCTGTTCGGGCAGCCGGTCGGCGGCCAGCGCGCTGTCGTAGGCCGCCAGCTGCGCCGTGCTCACCCGCACCTGCTTCACATACAGATCCCGGTCCGCGGGCCGGGCGTTGAGCCGGTAGGTGATCTGCGCGGCGGCCAGCGCGGCGCCCTGCGGGGTGCGCGCGTAGCCGACGGCGAGCCCGTTCTCGATCCGGGTCGGCCCGTCGGAGGTGGAGAACGGCACCGACGCGCCGTAGACACGCTGCCAGCCGTGCGGCTTCTTGGTGCCTTCCGGCGCGGCGGTCAGCCAATCCGGGTCCGCCGGTGTACGTTGCGTTCCCGGCACCTGGGCCAGCGGCTGGCCCGCCGGGTTGTTCGGGACATCCACACGCCTGCCCAGCACGTCGACATCCGGATCGGCGAAACCGGTGCCACCGGCGGCCTGGGCGGGCGGCGGGGCGCTGCTGGTCTCGTCGTCACCGCCGCTGGTGAAGTACACCAGCGCACCGACGACGAGGATCAACGCGAGCAGGGCACCGGAAGCGATCATGCCGAAGGACGCGCGGTCGCGCGTGCCCGGCTCCTTCACGCTCACTGTGGTGCCTCCAATCTCACGATGTCGGGGGGTAATTCGTCGATCACATCGACCGGTCGTTCGCCTGCCTGCGGGTCGGGTAACCGCAACCGCCAGTCTCCCCCGTACCAGCCGACCGTGGTGTGGCTGACGACGCGGGAGCGGTCGGCGTACTCGGTGTAGACCTCGACGCTGGACTGCTCGTCGCGGTATTCGGTGATTTTGTAACCCAACAATCTCGGTGCGTATCCGGGCGCGGCGGGCCCGGTGATCGAGAGCCGGACCCGGTTGATCGCCCACTCGTCGCGCGCCGGTCCCGGCATCAGTTCGCGGTTCACCACGGTGGCCCACTGGGTGTCCGGCGCGAGGCCCAGCCGCAGTGTGTGGGTCAGTGCGGCCAGGCCCGCCCCGCGTGGGGAGTGCTCGAAACCCGTGGCGGCGCCGTCGCTCACCGATGCGGGGCCCTGGTCGGTGTGCGGCAGGGACACACCCTGGTATCCCTCCCAGCGCACACCGGTCGGCGCCGCGGACAGCTCGCTGCCCGCCTCGCCACCGCCGCAACCCACGGTCGCGGCGAGCAGCGCGATACCGACCGCGACCGGCCGTGTCATAACTCTCCCCCTCACGCCGGCAGGAACGCCAGCGCGATCGCGGAGGCGGTACTGGCGACCGCGGCTCCGATCAGACTCATCAGCACGCCGTGGGAGGCGTCGTTGACGGCCAGGTCGCTGCGGAACGCGATCCACAACCGACCCGCCGACAGGATCATCCAGGCCAGGCAGGACAGCAGGACGAACCAGAGCAGCCAGTTGAGCAGCTGCGTCATCGGCGCCAGCACCTCGGCCGGGAGTTGCTTGTAGGCGAGCACAGTGATCACGTACCGATGACCGCGTTCATGATGGTGCCCGCGCTGGTCGCGACGACACCGCCGATCATGGCGCCCGCCACCATCTTCGGCGACTCGAGGCCGCCGCCGGTCCAGCGCTCCCAGGCGAACTTGCCGCCCGCGTAGGTGATCCCGCAGATGCCCGACAGCAGCACGAACCAGGTCAGGTACCGGACCAGCTGCAGGATCTTCTCCGACCCGGGAGGAGCTTCCGGCGTCGGATTACCCACCTGGGCCAGGACGGTGCCGTACGTGTCCTGCACGGCGAGGAGGATCATGCTCATCGGGTGCCTTTCTCCCACTGTAAAGGTGTTGTGCCACAAACACTTCGACGCCGACACACGTTTGTACACCACCGGCGGCCCGATCGCCCGGCGTTCACGATCGCTCCTCCCCCGGCTCGGGAGTGCCGATGCTGGCGCGGATCGCGGCCACCAGATCGACACCGAGTTCACCGATCTCGAGCGGTACTTCGTCGAGCGGGTCCACCCGCCGTTTCTTGACCGACACGCTGTCGCCCGGTGACCAGACCGGCAGCGCCTCGGACTCGACCAGGGTCCATTCCTCGAACCACGGCACCTGCCACACGCGCCCGGCCAGCGAACCGACCACGTCGCGGTAACGCCGGATCTCCGGCGGCACCCGTCCCGGCCGCGCGGCCACCGTGATCAGGCCGAGCATCAGTGAGGGCCCGGCCAGGTTCGCGTGGTGCTGGCGCAGCAGGTCGTGAGCGCGGGTCAGGCCCGAGATCGTCTCGCGCGCAACGAGGACGACGTAGGGCGACTCGCGGTCGAACACGCCGGGCCACCGCCCCTTGGCGTCGGCGGCGGGGGCCAGCACGTGGGCGAGGGTGGTGGCACCGGCGCCGCCGTGCACCCCCAGCAGCCACACCAGCGGCGCCCGGCCCACCCCGGGCACCGGTCGCTCCCAGATCGGCGCGCGCAGCGATTCGGGCGGCGCGACGACACCGATTCCGGGGGCAGCCGGTTCACGACGACGACGAAGATTCATAGCGGCCGTCATGATGCCATCCCGGCGAGCAAGCTCCCATACGCTGCGCGGGTCGCCTCGGCGAGTTCGCCGTGCCGGACCAGCTCGCCGCGCGCCAGATGCGGGTCGTAGGGAATCTCGACGACCTCGCGCACCCAACCGGACAGATGTTCGCGCAAATGCTCGGCAACGCGCGAGTCGTCGTGTGAATACTGGTGCGAGACAACGATGGTGGTGTCGGCCACGACACCGGCGCCGTCGTCGCCGTAGTGGTCGTCGAGCCATTCCAGGGTGACCCGCAGCCGGTTGGCCGCGTCCACGCGGGCCGGAATCGCCAGCACGAGCGCGATATCGGCGTCGTCGAGCAGCGGACGCAGTTGCCGACCGGCAATCGGATTGCCGCCGTCGTACACCGCCGTGTACCCGCCGGTGTCGAGCGCACGCGCGACAGTGAGATATGTCGCGCGCCGGCGCAGCGGGGTGGCATCGCGCCAGAGCAGCCCGAAGCCGGAGGTCGAGCGCGACAGGCAGTCCTCGAGCGGGGCCGGTTCGTCACCGCCACGGCCGTAGACCCAGGACTGCAGGTTCACCGGATGCAGGTGCTTGTCGGCCCCGCGCAGCGCCAGATCGCTGCCCGCCGCGGTGGCGTCGACGGCCACCGTCGCCGCGCCGGTGCCGGCCAGTTCGCCTGCCAGGCCCAGCGTCGTCGTGGTCGTGCCCGCGCCGCCGCAGCCGCCGACCACCAGGATCGGCCTGCGGGCACCCTCGGAACGATCTCCGGTCCTGCGCCGCAACCGCACCACCGGAGCCGGATCACGCGCCGCGTCGCCCGACGGTTCCCCCTCGGGGGCCTCGTCGAGCCAACGGCTCCAGTCGTCTGTCATCGCTTCTCCTTACCCTGCCGCGATGCCCGTGATGAGCGTGCGCTCGCCGACCAGCGCGGTCCGCACCGATTGCTTGGTGTAGGTGGCCGGGGCGCCCGCCGGACGGAACTCGGTGACCTCCACGGTGAACCGGTCGTCGGCGACCGTGGTGATCCGCACGCAGTGCGTGGTCCCGACCGGGATGGTGTCGATCCCGCGCTGGATGACGGCGGCGGGCGCGACCTCGGCGTCGGGGGTGACCACGGCCCTGGCCTCGGTGCCCGATCGGGTCACGTAGTAGGCGTACTGGAAGGCGAGCACGACATCGGGGCCCGAGTCGGTGCCACCGGCCTCGGCGCTGCGCACCACGCTGCCGGTGCGTTCGGTCGGGCACGCACCGAGCGGATCGTCGGCGGTGAGGCTGCCCGCGGTGAAGTGCAGCGGCGCGGCGTGCTGGGCCGCGTCGCCGTCGCCGCGCCCGAACAGCAGGAACAGCACGCCGGTGGCGGCGAGCACGAGGATCAGCACCGACAGCGCCAGCACCAGCCAGGTCCGGTTGCGGGCACGGGTGGCGCGCAGCGACCCCGACGGGGCCAGGACATGGGCCTCGTCGTAGTCGTCGGCCGCGGCCTCTGGCCACGGGAACTGGACGAGTTCGGCGTCGTAGTCGTCCTCGGGACCGGGAGCGACCCAGTCCGACCAGCCGCCGGTGAATTCGCTGCGGCGCGCGCCCAGTTCGGTGGGCGGTTGCGGCGCGGGTTCCGGCGCGGGGCGGTACGGCGGCACGTCCTGGTCGCGGAAGTCGCGCTCCGGGTAGCCGACGGCGCGGCGGGCCAGATCGTCGGCGTTCTCCGGGAAGCCCGCGGGTCGATCCCGTGCCGGAACGTTTTCGGCGCGCTCGGTCGGCGCCGGTTCCGCCGCGACGGCGTGCCCTGTGGCAGCGGGTTCCACGGTGTGGTGGTCCGACGCGGCAGCGTCGGTTCCGTCGTCTGCCGGGTCGTGGTCCGCGGCCCGCACGGTGTCGAGCGTGGGTTTCCGGGGGGCGTCGCGGCCGGAATCAGCGTCGGCCGTGGGCTCGTCGAGCTCGGCGGAGGGATCATCGGACGGGACGCGCGCGGGGCGCTGCGAATATCGCGCGGGGCCTTCGTCGGCGTCGGCCGCCGGTTCGGCGGTGCCCCCACGCGCGGGGCCGGCCGGGTCGGATTCCGGCTCCAGCGCCGAATACCAGCGCGACAGTTCGTTGTACGACTTCAACATTCCCCCCTTTCCGCGTCGCCGGGCACATGGATTCGCATCGAAGAACCTCTCGGTGATCAGTTCACAGAGAACGGACGGGTAGTCGTGGGTGCAGTGGGTGTCGCGGCAGGCGGAGTCGACGCGCCGCCGGATGAGGCGCCATCGGCTCCTGTCCCGAACGGAAATTGTCCCCCACCCGGCGCCGCGGGTCTCGTAGACGCGCCGGTCGGACTGGTGAATATTCCCGGCGCGCCGCGATCGGAGCCGCCGACCGGCACCGCACCGGCACCCGAGGTGTCCGCCGCGTCGCGGGCCACCGCCGCGAACCAGCTTGCCACGTACCGGGTGGGTGGCGCACCGTCGGCGCCGACGGCCATCCGCGAGTATCCGTCGTGGCGCTGCAACGTATTCCAGTACCGCACCAGCGTGGTGACGTCGAGCAGTTCCCGATGATCGGTGATGGTGCGCTGCACCTCGCCGAACGCCTCGCTCACCAGCCGCGCGCCGGTGGTCGGCGCCACCAGTTCCGGCACCGCGCCCGCCAGTTTCGTGCCGAGCAGGGTGAGCCCGGCCAGCGGGTTCGACAGGGTGGCGGTCGCCAGCTCGGCGATATTCGCCGGGGTCAGCACCGATTTCACCGCGGTGGCCACCGCCTGGATGCCGAGCGTCCCGAGTTTCAGCAGCGCCTGATACGACGCGTCGACGTCGAGGGTGCTGCGCGGGTCGGCGGCGTCGGCGATGCGCTGCGCGATCGAGGTGCCCGGCGACAGCGACACATCGGCGAGGCTGCTGCCGGTGATGTCGGAGTTCACCACGGTCGTCGCGGTTTTGATCGAGGTGTAGGCCAGCGCGTCGGCGATGGAGACCAGCGAGCCGATCGGGTCGCCGCCGGAGAGTTTCACCTGGCTGATCAGGTTGGTGACCGCGCGCACCAGCGGCGTGCCCTGGGGCGCGTCGCAGGCGAGATCGCCGGTGGCGCAGAAGCTCGCGACACGCCCGGTGAGCTGACCGAAATCGGAAGCCTGATCACTGCTCGGGCCGAGGCCGCCACCGGGTGCCGCGGCCTGGCGGACCTCGCCGAGCGTGGCCAGTGCCGCGCCCGAGGTGTCCGGCGCCGCGGCGGGCACCTTGCGCCCCGGGGCGCCGGGGAACAGCGGGGCGTTCGCGGCGCGGGTGGGGTCGGCGAACAGCGCGACGGCGGCGAGTTTCCCGGCGGGCAGCACGCCGGTGCCGGAGCCGATCTCCTGGGCGAACAGCGAGGCCACATGGGCGCCTTGGGAATACCCGACCACCGCGAGGCGGGTGTCCGGGCAGCGCTGCACGACCTGGGTGGCCATCGCGCGCAGTCGCTGCAGACCGCCGTCCACGGATTCTGTGTACGGCACCGCACCGCCGGGGACGGCACCGCCGAAACCCGCCTCGTAGGGGACGTAGGCCCGGTCGACGAGGCCGGCCTCACCCGCCTCGGCCAGCAGCGGGCGGAAGACCGTGGACAGCATTCCGGTGTCGGTACTGGGGGCCGCATCCGGTGACGATTCGCCGGTGCCCTGGATTCCCAAGGCGTACAGTGCCGGACACGCGGAGATCGAGACCTGCGTCGACGGCGCGGCGGGAGTAATGTCCTGCGCGTGCGCGGTAGCTGTCGACACCGTCACCGAAGCGACGGTGAACGCGATCATCGCCACCGTGAGTCGTGTCGTGCACCGAGCCATATCGATCCGCATCACAGTCCGTTTCGGCTGACCAGTGGAACGTTGAAACGCAGTAAACCGTAACAGATTCCGGTCAACCCAACTGCTGCCCAAACGGGCCCTTTCACTGCCTCGGCAAACCCCTTCGACGCCAGCAAATCTCTGGCGAAACACCGTCGTGCCCCGGACACGAGGCGGCCGGGGCATTCTCGCGAATGCCCGGGCCGGGATCGGGGGTCAGGCCGCGGAGGTCACGCGGTAGACGTCGTACACGCCTTCGACATTGCGCACCACGTTGAGCAGGTGCCCGAGGTGCTTGGGATCGCCCATCTCGAAGGTGAACTTGCTGATCGCGACCCGGTCGCCGTGGGTGGCCACCGACGCGGACAGGATGTTGACCTTCTCGTCGGCGAGCACCTTGGTGACGTCGGAGAGCAGGCGGGTGCGATCGAGGGCCTCGATCTGGATGGCCACCAGGAACACCGACGACGGCGAGGGCGCCCATTCCACGTCGATGATCCGCTCGGACTGCTCCTGCAACGATCCGGCATTGGTGCAGTCGGTGCGGTGCACGCTCACCGCACCGCCCCGGGTGACGAAACCCATGATCTCGTCGCCGGGCACCGGCGTGCAGCACTTGGCCAGCTTGGCGACCGTGCCGGGCGCCCCGGGAATGAGCACGCCCGCGTCGCCGGTGACCCGCTGACGCGCGGGCGTCGTCGACGGTGTCGACCGTTCGGCGAGCTCGTTCTCCACGTCACCGATGCCGCCGAGCTGGGCCATCAGCCGCTGCACGACGTGATGCGCCGAGACCTGGTGCTCGCCGACGGCGGTGTAGAGGGTGGAGATGTCGGTGTAGTGCAGTTCGTGGGCGACGGCGGTCATCGCGTCGACGCTCATCAGCCGCTGCAACGGCAGGCCGACCCGGCGGACCTCCTTGGAGATCTGCTCCTTGCCGCTCTCGAGGGCTTCCTCGCGCCGCTCCTTGGCAAACCACTGGCGAATCTTGGCCTTGGCCCGCGGCGAGACGACGAAGTTCTGCCAGTCACGGCTGGGCCCGGCGTTCTGCGCCTTCGAGGTGAACACCTCGACGACCTCGCCGTTCTCCAGCTGCCGTTCCAGCGCGACCAGCCTGCCGTTGACCCTGGCGCCGATGCACTTGTGCCCGACCTCGGTGTGCACCGCGTAGGCGAAGTCGACCGGGGTGGACTTCTGCGGCAGCGTGATCACATCACCCTTGGGCGTGAACACGAAGATCTCCGGCGACTTCAGGTCGAAGCGCAGCGACTCCAGGAACTCCGCCGGGTCGGCGGCTTCCCGCTGCCAGTCGAGCAGCTGACGCATCCAGGCCATGTCGTCGACCTCGGCGGCGTCACCGGAGTGCTTGCCCTTGGTCTCCTTGTAGCGCCAGTGCGCGGCGATGCCGAACTCGGCGGTGCGGTGCATGTCCTGGGTGCGGATCTGCACCTCGAGTGGCTTACCGTCGGGACCGACGACGGTCGTGTGCAGCGACTGGTAGACGCCGTAGCGCGGCTGGGCGATGTAGTCCTTGAACCGCCCGGCCATCGGCTGCCACAGCGAGTGCACCACGCCGACCGCCGCGTAGCAGTCGCGGACCTCGTCGCACAGGATGCGCATGCCGACCAGGTCGTGGATGTCGTCGAAGTCCTTGCCCTTGACGATCATCTTCTGATAGATCGACCAGTAGTGCTTGGGACGGCCCTCGACGATGGCGTTGATCCGCGAGGCCGCCAGCGTGTTGACGATCTCGGCGCGCACCTTGGCCAGGTAGGTGTCGCGCGAGGGCGCGCGGTCGGCGACCAGGCGCACGATCTCGTCGTACTTCTTGGGGTGCAGGATCGCGAAGGCGAGGTCCTCGAGCTCCCATTTGACCGTGGCCATACCCAGGCGGTGCGCCAGCGGCGCGATCACCTCGAGGGTCTCCTTGGCCTTCTTGGCCTGCTTCTCCGGCGGCAGGAAGCGCATGGTGCGCATGTTGTGCAACCGGTCGGCGACCTTGATCACCAGCACGCGCGGGTCGCGGGCCATGGCGATGATCATCTTGCGGATGGTCTCGGCCTCGGCGGCCGCGCCCAGGTTGACCTTGTCCAGCTTGGTGACGCCGTCGACGAGGTGGGCGACCTCCTGGCCGAACTCCTCCTTGAGCTGGTCCAGGGAGTAGCCGGTGTCCTCGACGGTGTCGTGCAGCAGCGCCGCGACCAGCGTGGTGGTGTCCATGCCGAGTTCGGCGAGGATGTTGGCCACCGCCAGGGGGTGGGTGATGTACGGGTCGCCGGACTTGCGGAACTGTTTGGCGTGGCGCTCGTCGGCCACGTCGAAGGCGCGCTGCAGCAGGGCCAGGTTGGCCTTCGGGTACAGCTCGCGGTGCACCGTCGCCAGCGGCTCGAGCACCGGCTTGACCGCGGCGATGCCGCGCTGACCGGTCATCCGGCGGGCCAGCCGGGCGCGGACCCGGCGCGAGGCCGAGCTGGGGACCGCGGCGGTCGGGGATTGCTTGGCGGGGGTCGCCGGGGCGCCGTCGTTCCGCGGGGCGCCGGTGGACTCCTGCCCAACCTTCGCCTCGCCGAGTTGTCGAGTCATGCCACCGCCTCTCACGCTGCATTCGGACCTGTCGGCCGAGTGCTGCAACCGCCCGGACCACCAACTTTAGTCCCCGGACCGACCTGGTGTTCGAATCCCCGGGGTCACAGGCCTGCGACGGTAGTGCGTCGGCGACGATGCCGCACACCTTCACCCCGCACCGCCTCCCGGCATCGGCGCGGAAACAGCTTTCCACCTGCGATGATGCCGGACATCGAGCGAACCGCGCTCAGTCCTGGGCGAACGCCCAGACAACGGCCGGACGCCCCGTCGCCTTCACCCGTCGCCGCTCCCCCGTGCGTTCGAGGCCGGGGATGGCCGCGAGGGTGCGGTTGAGGTTGGCCGGATCGGGGCGGGCGCCGTGCAGCGCGGTGGCCAATTCGACCGCGCGGGTGGCCGGGAATTCGGCACCGGTGAGGGCGCGGGTGAGGCGCTGGTCCTTCCACAGCATGCCCGCCAGCAGGTCGCGGCTGGTCTCGACGATGCGGTTGTGGTCGAAGGCCAGCGGGGGCACCTCGTCGAAACCGACCCATTCGGCCGGGCCCGCGTGCTCGGCGACGACGGCCCACATGGCGATCGACAGGGTCGGGCCGCGCGGGTCGCGGTGCGGTTCGTCGAAGGTGACGAGCTGGCCGACCGCGCCGATCGCGGATTCCGGGACGCCCAGTTTGGTGTGCACGGCCCGGCGGGCGGCGTCGGCGAGGCGTTCACCGCGGCCGAGCAGCACGCCGGGCAGCGCGAGTTCGCCGGTGAACGGCTCGAACTCGCGGGGGGCGACGCCGATGCGCACGGTGCTGTCGGCCTCCCAGCAGCGCAGCGTCACCACATCGATCGACACCACGGATTGCTCCACGTCGCTCCTTCTCGGGTCGGCGGCCGGAACCGCGCGGTCGGCGATCCCCGCTCGATTCTTACCTCCCCCCAACCACTTCGCTCACGTGGCTCCCGAACCCGCGTCCTCACCGCACGGCGGCAGGCCGCGATTCGGTGCTCCGTGGCCCGGTCGCGGGATCACGCCCGCCGGGCACAGCCGAGGACGACGCGTCCGGGAACACGCCCGCGACACCGCGGTGGGCGATCCGGTCGCGGCGATCGGGTCCGTGGCCGGTCAGCACCACCGGCACCCCCAACCGCTCGCCGAGCCAGGTGGCCGGATCGCCGTCGATCGGGGTGAGAATCGGCCGCGCGGTCCCGAGCTGGTCGGTGAGCCGCTGTTGATGGTCCAGGTCACGCCACCGACCGGGCGCGACCTCGGTGATCAGCCCCACGAGGGTCTCGTAACCCGTTGCCACACGGAGTGTTCCGGGCATGTCGAGGTGATTGACCACCAACCCGTCGATCCCCCCGCACACCGCGACGGCGTAGCGCAGCAGGATCGGGTCGAGGTGCCCCTGCCGGAACGCGCCCTGGTACGGCCCGGTCCCGTTGTGCGGTTCCGGGTACCCCAGCGCGGCCTCCGTCGGCAACGGACCGGCGCCGTGACGTGTCATATAGGTGCGGGTGACGCCCAGGATCCGCGCGCTCCCACCGAGTCCGGCGATCATCGCGCGGGCATTGCGGGGTTCCACCGTCGACCAGGTGGTGTGCGGATGGAATCCGCGCCACTCGTCCAGCAGCACCCCTTGCGCACCCTCGAAGACCAGCCGGCCCCGGCGCGCGGCCCGGGCGAGCTCATCGGGACCCGAGATCCGCACCGCCGCCGCGAAATCGCGGTACATCGCCACCAGCGCGTCGATCGGCTCGTGCCCGTGCGCGCTGGGCCCGATCAGTTGCTCGTAGTGGGCCGCGAGCCGGTCCAGCTTGGCCCGCAGCACTGCCGGAGTGCGGCAGTCGGCCACGGTCGGCGCGTCGTGTTCCAGGGCGTACCAAGCCGTTTCGCCGATCCCACGACCGCAGGAACCGTGCCGCGAGGAACCCCTCGCGTCCTCGCGGGCACGGTTGGCGGCGATGTGGATCGGTGTGGTGAGCAACGCCCGGCCGTCGATGGCGAGCAGGCCCAGCGGGTCGCGCACGCCCAGCGCGGCCAGCTGCTCGGATTCGGCGGCCAGCGCGATCGGTTCGACCAGCACGTGCTCGGACAGCACCGTCGGCACCCCGGCGAAGGTGCCCGAGCCGAACTGGGCGAAGGTGTGATGGCGTCCCTCGGCGACCACATTGTGCGCGGCCTGCGCACCGCCGTTGAACCGCACGACCGCCGCCACCCCCAGCGCGGCGGCGGGCGAGCAGAGCCAGTCGACGGTCGCGCCCTTGCCCGCGTCACCGAAGCCCAGATCGACGACGACCAGGTGCGGTTCACCGCTCATCGCGGCCTCCGGGCGGCAGCGCCCGCAGCCCCCGGCCCGGCCGGGTACCGAGCGCGCGACCCACCGCGTCGGCCTCTCCCGCCGACCCGACATCGCGCAGATCGGCCAGCCCCGTATCGAGGTCGATCCGGTCCTCTCCCAGCCCGATGGTCAGCGCGATCAGTTCGCACACCGCGGCCGGATCGTCGAGCTTCAGGAAGTTCTGCCCGAGCAGTGCGCGCCAGTGCTCGGCGATCTCCGGATCCCGGTAGTACGAGGACTGATTCGGCAGGATGTAGTACACATTCCAGCGCTCGGCCAGCTCGCGATAGATCGACTCCACCGACACATCGCGACGCACGTGATCGCCGACCACCGCGCGGATGTGCCGGGCGGCCAGCCGCGGCTTGTTCAGCTCGTCGCCGATCAGGAACAGGTACCCGCGCTTGCCGCGCTTGTCCCAGGCGTCGGTGGCCACGTGCTGGGCGAGGAAATAGGCGGCCAGTTCGTAGCTTTCGGACTTCTGCCCGCCGCCTCCGCCTTCGAGCAGGATGGCGCGCAGCTGTTCGTCCATCCGGTTGTCGGATTCGAACTGCCCCACCTGCAGCGGCACCCGATCGGTGTCGGCGTCGCCGATCGCGCCGAACAGGATCTGCGGGTCCTCGGCATAGCCCCTATTCTTCAGCAGCCCGTGCAGCTTGCCGAGTTTGTCCTGCATGATCCGCGGCACCGTGCCCATCGAGCCGGTGACGTCGAACAGCACCGCCACCGGCAGCGAGTTCCCGTGCTCGGCCGAGTCCCGGCATTCGCGCACGTCCACCCCGAACGGGTCGAGAAGCGGGTGCGCGCACCAGGTCTCGTAGGACTTGGCCCGCATCTCGGCGGTGTAGCCGAAGTCGTCCATGCCCCGCCGTGCGCGATAGGTCTTCCCCGCCCGGTACGCCGTGTCGTCCCAGTGTCCGTACCCCATGTGAACCACTCTCCCTCTCGTTCGCTTGTTTTAGTCTAATCGACCATAACTTCGGGCGTCAAGAGGTAGCGGTGAGCCCGGCATCGTTGCCGATGCCGGGCCCGCCCGCTATTCGACCAGTCCGTCGGGTGTCAGTTCGAGGGTGCGGGTCACCCCGATGTCGTCGAGGAACCGCGCGTCGTGGCTGACCACGATCAGCGCGCCCTCGAATCCGGCCAGCGCCTGGGTCAGGTGGGCCAGGCTGGGCAGGTCGAGATTGTTGGTCGGCTCGTCGAGCATGAGCAGCTTCGGCGCGGGTTCGGCCAGCAGCAGGGTCGCCAGCGCGGCCCGCAACCGCTCACCACCGGACAGGGCCGACGCGGCCCGGTCGGCATCGGCGCCACGGAACAGGAAGCGCGCCAGCTGAGCCCGGATCTGTTCGGCACCGGCGTGCGGGGCCGCCGCGGCGACATTGTCGAAGACCGTGCGGTCCTCGTCGAACACGTCCAGACGCTGCGGCAGCAGCCGCCACGCCACCTTCGGCTCCTCCTCGACGATCCGGCGCAGCAGGGTGGTCTTGCCCGCCCCGTTGCGGCCGGTCAGCGCGATCCGCTCCGGCCCACTCACCCGCAGGTCCACCACCGGTCCATTGGCCAGCTCGGCCTGCTCCAGCGTGATCACCTCCTGCCCCGGATACAGCCGGGTCCCGGGCAACCGCACCCGGATCTCGCGATCCGCCCGCACCAATTCCTCGGCGTGATCGAGGGTTTCACGCGCGGAGTCCAGCTTCTCGATGTGCGAGGTGCGCAGTTTGCCCGCCGAGACCTCGGCGGCGTTCTTGCGCAGCCCCGCGACGATCTTCGGCACCCGCTTGTTGTCCTGCTGTTTCTGCGCGAACCGGGCACGGCGATCCAGCTTGGTGCGCGCCTCGACCAGTTCGCGCGCCTGTTTGCGCACATCGCTGCGGGCGTCGCGCACCGCGGCCCTGGCGGCCTCCTGCTCCTGCTCGACGATTCGTTCGTATTCGCTGAAATTGCCTCCGAAGGAACGGATCTCCCCGGCGCGGAGTTCGGCGATGCCGTCCATCCGGTCCAGGAGTTCGCGGTCGTGGCTGACCACGATCACCGTGCCGGCGAACTGGCGGATCACCTCGTAGAGCCTGCCGCGCGCGGCGGTGTCGAGATTGTTGGTGGGTTCGTCGAGCAGCAGCACATCGGGTTCGCGCAGCAGTTCGGCGACCAGCCCGAGCAGCACGGTCTCGCCACCCGAGAGTGTCTCGACGGTGCGGTCCAGGTCGGCGACCGACCCCGCGACATAGTCCAAGCCGAGCTTGCCGAGCAGCGCCACGGCCTCGTCCTCGACCTGCCAGCCGGTGCCGACGGTGTCGAAGTCCTCGGGGGTGCCCTCGCCGCTCTCGATGCGGTGCAGCGCGGCCCGCACCTCGGCGATGCCGAGTACCGCGTCCACCCGGTGCCCGGTCTGCATGCCCAGGTCCTGCCGCAGATAGCCGAGGTCACCAGGGACGGTGACCGACCCGCGAAGGGGCTTCAGTTCACCGCTGATCAGCCGCAGCAGCGTGGACTTCCCGACACCGTTGGCGCCGACGAGACCGATCTGGCCGGGGCCGAGGGTGGCGTCGAGCCCGTCGAACACGACGGTGCCGTCCGGCCAGTGAAAAGTGAGATCGGAAAAAGAAAGAGTGCCCATGCGGATCCCCTCGAGGTGCGGCGGAAAACGCGGTGCGCAGAATGCGGACCGCCCGATAGCGCAACCTCAAGAAATCAACGCAGCTCCGATCGCCGGGAACAGGACCACTCATTGATAACACGCGCCACCCGCGCACGCCAACCCCTTTTCCCCGGCGGCGTGAGCGCGCTCACGGCAACTCCCGACGCCACCGGCCACGTTGACCGGGCAGCGACGACGACAGGAGCGGGACGAATGATCACTGTGCGCCAGGCCGGACGCGCCGATGCGCGCGAGCTGGGTACCACCTTGGCGGCGGCCTTCCAGGACGACCCGGTGATGTCCTGGATCGTGCCCGATCCCCGGCGCCGGGCGGCGGGCCTGCCCCACTTCTTCACCGCCATGGCCCG
The DNA here is from genome assembly GCF_042266925.1 of Nocardia sp. NPDC056064. Classification (NCBI taxonomy): domain Bacteria; kingdom Bacillati; phylum Actinomycetota; class Actinomycetes; order Mycobacteriales; family Nocardiaceae; genus Nocardia; species Nocardia sp. NPDC056064. The sequence continues at coordinate 1,634,035 of NZ_JBHJWO010000001.1, forward strand.
CCACGTGTACACCCCGTTCGGCGCCTGCGAGCTGGCCACCGACCCCGAGTCAGCGGGTGCGGGCGCGACCCTGTGGGGCCCGCCGGGCCAGTGGCACGGCACCCCGGCCGCCGATCTGCGGACGCTGCCCGGCATCCTCCGCGCGTTCGGCAGGCGCACGATGGCCGGTAAACAGCTCGGTGACCTGCTCGCCGAGCATCATCCCCGAGAACCGCACTGGTACCTGTCGATGATCGGCACCACGCCCGAGGCGCGGGGCGCCGGATTCGGGCAGGCGCTGCTGCGCTCGCGGCTCGACCGGGTCGACGCCGAGGGCGCCGCCGCCTATCTCGAATCCAGCAACCCCGACAACATCGGCTACTACGAGCGCTTCGGTTTCGCCGTCACCGGCGAGCTGCGGGTGCCGGGTGGCCCGCCGCTGTGGCCGATGTGGCGGCCCGCTACAGCTTGACGATCGAGGTGACGGGGTAGTCGCCCTGGTGCTCGCGGCCCTTCAGGAACTCCAGTTCCATCACCACGGCGGCCGCGACCACCTCGGCGCCCACCTCGTGGAACAGCGCCGCCGCGGCGGCCAGGGTGCCACCGGTGGCCAGCACGTCGTCGAGCAGCAGAATCCGCTTGCCCGCGAGGTCGACACCGTCGGCGGGGATTTCCAGTGCGGCGGAACCGTATTCGAGCTGGTATTCGCGCGAGACCACCGGCGGCGGCAGCTTGCCGCCCTTGCGGATGGCGAGCACACCGGTGCCCAGCGTGGCGGCCACACCCGCGCCGAGCAGGAAGCCCCGCGCGTCGACACCGGCGATGAGGTCGGCCTCGGGGGCGACGGCGGCGAAGCAGTCGATCACCGCGCGGAAACCCTCGGCGTCGGCGAAGACCGGCGTCAGATCGGCGAAACGCACTCCGGGCGTGGGGAAGTCGTCGTGCCAGCGGGTCAGTCGCGCCACCGCGTCGGCGGCCTTCTCGCTCCGGGCGACCACCACGTCGTCGGACTCGACCACCGCGTGCTTGCTCATCGGCACCTCTCCACGTCCACTCACCGCTGCAACACCCAGCGATCCATATTCCACCCGGTACCGGCCTGCGTCGGCCCGGCGATCCCGTTCTGCATGCCGTGGCCGAAGGCGATGGTGCGCGGGGTCGCGAACAGCGGGATGCTGGGCACCTGCGCCCACAGCAGGTTCTCGGCCTCGGTGAGCAGATCCAGCGTCACGACCGAGTTGGTCTCGCCCGCAAGCTGATCGGTGATGGCATCGTAGCGACCGTTCGCGAAACCTCCGACATCGAGCCCGCTACCGGCCCGCAACGCCGCGAAGGCGACCACGTTCGCGGTCGAGCCCGCCGGGCCCGGTACCGCCCCGGTGCTGCCAAGCACCGCGTCGACCGCGCCCTCGGCGAGCCTGGCCGGCGTGAAGTCCGGGGCGCCCGCGTCGACCACGGTGATGCCGGCGCCGCGGCACGACTCGGCGATCATCGCCACCGTCTTCGCGCGGCGCGCGTCCGGCGCCAGGTAGCCGATCCGCACGGTCGGCTGCGCGGTTCCGGCCGAGGCCAGGGTCGCGGTGGCGGCCGGGATGTCGGCGCCCTTGTACCGGTCGGCGGTCCCGGCCACCGCCGGGTAGTACAGCGAGTCCTGCTGCACGACACGGGAATTCAGGGGCCCGGCGCCCAGGCCGTGTTCGGGCACCTCGCCCGCCTTGCCGAGCGTGTCGAACAGGGCCTGGCGCGGCACGCACTGGGCGAAGGCCCGGCGCACCTCGACCCGGCCGAAGACGCCGGCACTGGCCAGCACGAGCTGTTCGGCGCCACGACCGGCGATCGTCTGCTCGTCGAAGCCGCCGAGTGCGAGCCCGTCCACCGAGCCCGCCCCCAGGTCGACGACGCCCAGCGCGTTGTCCTTCGCCTTGGCGGCGTAGTCGGTGCCGCGCGGCCACACCACGATCCGGCTGGTCTCCGGCGCCGAACCCCACCACTTCTCGTTCGCGACCAGCACCAGACCGTCGTCGGCGGTGAAGGATTCGACCCGGTAGGGCCCCGAGGACGGGAACTTCGTGAGATCGAGCGTGCCGGGCTTCATCGTCCAGCCGGTGTTCCAGAAGTCGGCGATCCGGCCGACCACCGCACCGTCACCGGCCTGCAGCGCGTCGACCACATTTGGCACCCCGGCGGCCTGTGCCACCACGTGCGCGGGCATGAGCTCGGCCGCGGTGAACAGGGTGCGCCACGGCAGGTAGTGCTTGCCGGGGCGGAACACCACGGTGGCGTCCTTGGAACCCGGCTGGCAGTCGACCCGCTCGATGTCCTCGTAGCCGAGCGTGGACGCCGCGTCGAACAGCGGCACCGGGCCGCGGTCGCCGGGCCGGGTGAACCGGCCCGAGCGCGCCGACCAGGCCAGCACGAGATCGTCGCAGGAGGTCTTCACCCCGTCGGAGTACACCCCGTCGGGATTGAGCCGGTACTGCACGGTCTGGGTGTCACCGGGCACCTCCTTGGCGGTGCCCGCGTCGGTGTCGGCGACCTGCTGACCGTTGGGTCCGGTGTAGAAGAACCCGGTCAGCACCCTGCCGAACACCGCCTGCGCACCGCCGGTCGCGCCGAGCGTGCTGCCACCGTTGTAGCTGGCGACCGCCGCGTCCACCGCGTACCCGATGGAGGGCACCTGGTTCTTGGACGCGCAGCCGGTCGCCACCCCGGTGGTCACCACCGCCGCGGCCAGCCCGGCGATCAGTCGAATCGTGCTGCCTCGCATGCCGATACTCCCGCCCGTCGCCGTCAGTGCCTTCTCTGCCGCTTTCCGCTGGGCCGCGAACCCGGCCGCGGCGCGCCCGTGTTCGCCGGTCGCGCGCCACGCGGCGCGGGTGCACCGGCACCCGCGCTCACGGGCACCCGGGTGTCCCCGGCGGCCCGCTTGGCGAGCACCTTCTTGGTGTGCGCGGCCACCGGGCCCCAGCGTTCCTTGATCGATACCAGCACGGGCACGGCCAGGAAGATCGACGAGTACGCGCCGACGATCATGCCGACCAGCTGCACCAGCGCGAGGTCCTTGAGCGTGCCGACACCGAGCAGCCACACCGCGATCACCAGCATGCCGATGATCGGCAGGATGCCGATCACGGTGGTGCTGATCGAGCGCATGAGCGTCTGGTTGGCGGCCAGGTTGGCCTGTTCGGCGTAGGTGCGTTTGTTCAGGTGCAGCACGCCGCGGGTGTTCTCCTCGACCTTGTCGAAGACCACCACGTTGTCGTAGAGCACGTAACCGAGGATCGTGAGCAGACCGATCACCGCGGCCGGGGTCACCTCGAAGCCGACCAGCGAGTAGATACCCGCGGTGACGATGAGGTTGAAGAACAGCGACACGATCGCCGCGACCGACATGTCGCGTTCGAAGCGGATGGCGATGTAGATCATCGTCAGCAGCACGAACACCACCAGCGCGATCAGCGCCTTCTGGGTGATCTGGCCACCCCAGGTCTCGCTGATCTCGGCGATGCTGATCGCGTCGATGCTCACCTCGGTGCCGGATTCCTGCGACAGCATCGCGCGCAGCGCTTCCTGCACCTGCGCGCTCTGGTCCTTGTCCAGGGTCTCCGAGCGCACCTGGATGGTGGCCGAGTCACCGGAGCCGACCTTCTGCACCGAGACCGGTCCGTGGCCCAGGGTGGTGGCGTAGGTGTCCTCCACCTGCTGGGTGGTCACGTCGGCGGCGGGCACCTGGATGCGCGAACCACCGGCGAAGTCGATACCGAGGGTGAACCCGCGCACCCCGATGCTGAGCACCGAGATCAGCAGCAGCACCGCCGCGACGCCGTAGAAGAACTTGCGCCTGCTGACGATGGGGAAACCACCGGTGCCGGTGTAGAGACGCTCGAAGAAGCCGTGCTTCGGGCCCTGAACGGGCTCTGCCTTGTCCAGGAACACCGACTCGTCGGTGGGCTTGTCGTTGCTCATCGAGACATCTCCTTCGGCCGGGACTGCCCGGCGCCGCGCTCCCTGGCGATCTGCTGCACCGAACCCAGACCGTTCACCGACGGCTTGGCCCAGAACGGCGAGCGCGCGGCGAGCATCATCAGCGGGGCGGTGACCAGGTAGAGCACGATCACGTCGAGGACGGTGGTGACACCGAGGGTGAAGGCGAAGCCCTTCACCTGACCGGCGGCGAGCAGGTACAGCACGACCGAGGCGATCAGGCTGACGGTCTTACCGGAGAGGTTGGTGCGCTGCGCGCGCGCCCAGCCGCGCGGCACGGCCGAGCGGAAGCTGCGGCCCTCGCGCATCTCGTCCTTGATGCGTTCGAAGAACACCACGAACGAGTCGGCGGTCAGACCGATACCGATGATCAGACCCGCGATACCGGCCAGGTCCAGGGTGAACCCGATCCAGCGCCCGAGCAGCACGATGATGCCGTAGACGGCGACACCGGCGGCGATCAGCGAGAACCCGGCGAGCAGGCCGAGCATCCGGTAGACCAGCAGGCAGTACAGCAGCACCGCGATCAGGCCCACCGCACCGGCCAGCAGACCGGCCTTGAGCGAGGACAGGCCCAGCGTCGCCGAGACCGTCTCGGCCTCGGAGGTCTGGAACGACAGCGGCAGCGAGCCGTACTTGAGGGTGTTGGCCAGCTCGGCCGCGCTGTCGGCGGTGAAGCTGCCCGAGATCGAGGTGCGTCCACCCAGCTGCGGGCCCTGCTGCACCTGCGGCGCGCTGACGACCTTCGAGTCGAGCACGAAGGCGACCCGCTTGTAGACGTACTCGCCGGTGAGGTCGGCCCACGCGTCGGAACCGGCGGACTTGAACTCCAGGTTCACCTCGTGGCGGGCCTGCTGGGAGTTCAGGCCGGAGGTGGCGTCGGCGATCTCCTGGCCGTCGATGCGGCTGGGGCCGAGCAGGAACACCTCGGTGCCGTCCTGCGAGCAGGTGACCAGCGGCAGGGCCGGGTCGTCGTTGCCCGCCAGCGGGTCGGGCTTGGTGCAGTCCATGCTCGCCACGGCGACCTGCTGCACGGCCTGGTCGGTGCTCTGGCGCAGCGCCTTGGCGTCGGCGATCTCCTTGGCCTGCTGCTGGGCGGCACTGCTGCCGGGTGCGGGCGCGGGGGTCGGCGTGGGCGCCTGGGCAGGGAACACGCGCGACTGCGGGGCCGGGGTGGTCGGCTCACCGGCGGCCGGGGCGTTCGGGTCCGCGGGCGCCGTGGTCTCGGCGGGCGTCTGCCCGGGCGTCTCGGTGGCCGGGGTCTGCGGGGTGTCGCCCGGGACCGGGGTCTGCGGCGCGGCACCGCCCGCCTGCGGCTGGGTGGCGGCCAGCACCGGCCGGATGTAGAGCTTGGCGGTGGTGGCCAGCGCACGGGCCTGCTGGCTGTCCTCGCCGGGCACCGTGATGACGAGGTTGTCGCCGTCGATGACCACCTCGGAGCCGGAGACGCCGAGACCGTTGACACGGTTCTCGATGATCTCCTGTGCCTTCTTCAGGCTGTCCTGGCTCGGCTTGCTGCCGTCGGGGGTGCGCGCGGTCAAGGTGACGCGGGTACCGCCCTGCAGGTCGATGCCGAGCTTGGGCGTGGGGGAATGGTCACCGGTGAAGAACACCAGCGCGTAGATCACGGCCAGCAGCGCGGCGTAGACGCCGAGCAGCCGGAACGGATGCGCCGATCCCTGGGAAGGTGGCACAGCAGGTCATCTCCTAGGCGGAAGTCGAGGATGGATCGATGGGCACAGCGGTGCCCGGCCGGGCGCGCACCGATCGCACGACCCCGGCGGGGGTGGAACGGGTCAGTCCTTGGTCAGCCGGGTCTCGGTCTGCTCCGGGGCTTCCTCGACGGGAGCCTCGGTCACCGGGGTCTCGTCGGTGGCCTGCTCCTCGGCACGCACCTCACGGATGGCCTGACGCAGCCAGGTGGTGACGACGTCCTCGGCGATCTCCAGGTCGACGGTGGAATCGTCGAGGTCGACGACGGTGCCGTACAGGCCCGAGGTGGTGACCACCTGGTCGCCGACCTTCAGCCCCTCCTGCATGCTCGAGACCTTCTCGGCCTCCCGCTTCTGTTTGCGGATACCGAAGAACATCGGCACGAGCAGGGCCAGGATCAGCAGCGGAAACAGGAAGTCCATCGTCGAAGTCAGTCCCTAGTCAGTGGGTGGACGTGCAAGTACGCCTGACAGTCTGCCAGTTCTCCGCCGCGCCGACACACCGGACACCCGCCACGCGGGCGAAACGACCCCGGTCCCGCGGGTGCGGGCCGGGGTCGGCGCGGTCACAGAGAGCTCAGGCGATGTGCCCGTAGCGGTAGTCGTCGAGCGGGAAGGCGACCGCCTCGCGGTGCGCGCTGGCGGTGCTGGTCGGCCGCAGCAGCGCGGCCTCCCCGTGCTGGTTGAAGTAGTAGCTGCGCGCGGTGGAGCAGTCGCCGCCGTAGAACACCGAGGACCCCAGCTTCTCGGTGACCCGGTCGAGGAACTGCGCGTTGGCCCGCTCGGTGACCTCGAAGGTGTGTTCGCCGCGCCGGAACAGCTCGGCGAACAACCGGCCCATGTGCTTCATCTGGGCCTCGATGGTGGTGAAGTAGGACAGCCCGCTGTAGGAGTAGGGGCTGTTGAGGCTCAGGAAGTTGGGGAACTTGGGCACGGTGATGCCCTCGTAGGCCTGGAAGCGGTTGTCGCGCCAGAACTTCCCGAGATTCACCCCGTCGCGCCCGACGATCTCGATGGCCGGGAAGTTCACGTCCCACAGGTTGAAGCCGGTGGCCAGCAGCAGGGTGTCGATCTCGGTCTTGTGCCCGTCGGCGGTGACGATGCCGTCGGGTTCGAGGTGGTCGATCGAATTGGTCTCGAGGTGCACGTGCGGCTGGTTGAAGGTCTTGAAGTACTGGTTGGAGAAGGTGGGGCGCTTGCAGCCGAAGTCGTAGTGCGGGGTCAGCCGCGCCCGGGTGTCGGCGTCACGGACCTGGGCGAACAGGTGCGCCTTGGCCAGCAGCGCGGCGGCCTTGTTGAGCGGTTTGGCCTGCGCGTAGTGCAGCACGCCGAGCACCATGAGCGCCTCGAGCATGCCGGTGTTGACCAGCCGCGCCGCCTTCTGGGTGACGGGAACCTTGTCGAAGAGCTGCTGCACCGCGCCCGGGATCGGGGCGTCGATCTTGGGCACCACCCAGATCGGCGTGCGCTGGAACACCGTCAGCTCGGCGACGCGCTCGGCCACCTCGGGTACCAGCTGCACCGCGGTGGCGCCGGTACCGATGATCGCGGCCCTGCGGCCGGTCAGATCGTAGGTGTCGTCCCAGTCGGTGGTGTGGATGATCTTGCCCGCGAAGGACTCGATGCCCGGGAACGGCGGGGTGTAGGGCTGGGACAGGAATCCGGTCGCGGTGAGCAGATAGCGCGCGGTCAACGTCTCGCCGCCGGCGATGCTCACCACCCACTGCTCGTTGTCCTCGTCCCAGCGCGCCCCGTCGACCACGGTGCCGAAGCGCATCCGCGCGCGCAGGCCGTACTTGTCGGCCACGTGCTCGGCGTATTTCTTCAGCTCGGCGCCCGGGGCGAACAGCCTGCTCCAGAACGGGTTGGGCTCGAAGGAGTAGGAGTAGGTGACCGAAGCGATGTCGACCGCCAGGCCCGGGTACCGGTTCACATGCCAGGTACCGCCCAGGTCGCCCTCCCGTTCCAGGATGACGAAATCGCGCAGACCGAGGCGGTCGAGTTCGATCGCGGCACCGATGCCGCCGAAACCCGCACCCACCACGACCGCGTCCAGTTGAGGTGCCACGTCGAACCTCCCGCGAGAACAAGTGTCTGTTACAAGATGACACACTATTGTACCGGTGTACAGTCACGCCCGGCGGCGGCTGTTCGGCGGCGAGGTCCGCACCGCTGTGGCGATGACGAAAACCCGTGGGATAGAAGGGCACTCCTGACACAATGACCGCTGTGACGCCCGACGATGTGAGCCGCACCCACTTCGCCATGCCGACCCTGGGTCATCGCGGCTACCATGCCGACGAGGTCGACGCGTTCCTGGAACTGGTCGCGGCCACCCTCGACGGTCAGGGCGCGCTCACCGCCGACGACATCCGCCACGTGCACTTCGGTGCCCCCCGTTTCGGCGGGCGCGGCTACCAGGCCGACCAGGTCGACGATTTCCTCGACCGGGTCAGGACCGAACTCGAATACCGGCAGAAGGGCGGCGCCCCCGTGCCCGCCGCCCGCGCCGGGGACACCGCCGCCGAGATGCTCACCCCCGACGACGTGCACCGGATGCGCTTCAGCCTGTCGGCGGTCGGCCGGCGCGGCTACCACGAGGAAGAGGTGGACGCCTTCCTCGACCTGGTCGCCGCCACCCTGGCCCACAACGGCCCCGGCAGCCTGACCGCCACCGATGTGCGCGGGGTGCGGTTCACCGACGCCCGCCTGGGCACCCGCGGTTACTCGCGCGAGGAGGTCGACGCCTTCGTCGACCTGGTCATCACCGCCCTCGACCGCGCCGAGGCCAGGCACTGACGCCCTCTCACCCCTGGATGCTGGTGAGTTCGGCGGCGCGCAGGTCGTCGGGGAAGACGTAGCGGCGGAAGGCCCAGAAGCGGAACGCCATCGCCAGCAGCACGCCCAGGATCTGGCCGCTGATGAAGTTGGCGACCATCTGCACCGTCGGATCCACGTGCGGCACCCGCAGATTCAGCACGTAGAGCGAGAGCGCCTGCGGGATCATGGTGACCACGATGCCCAGCGCGCTGACCGTGAAGAACAGGGCGGCCTCGTGACTGCGGCCGCGCCCGCCACGGGTGCGGAAGGACCACTCGCGGTTGAGGATGTAGGAGGCGATGGTCGCGATCAGCGCGCCGAGCAGGCGCGCGGTCAGCGGCTTGTCGCCGAGCACCGTCAGCTTCACCGCGTAGACCACCCCGGTGTCGATGAACCAGGTGATCGCGCCGACGACCGCGAATTTCAGGAGTTCCCGGTGCTTCAACAGCAGGGAACGCAACGGCTCGGGGAGGCGTTGCACCACCGCATGGACTGCCACCACGCCGACAGTAGACGACCCGGCCGGTCCGCGCCCGTCCGGTCCCGGCGGGTCAGTCCAGCAGCTCGGCGCTCGGTTGTGGTTCGCGCCCACGCACTTCGATGGCCCCGATGACCAGATCCGGCGGCGGGACCAGGCCCAGATGCTCCCAGGCGGCGGCCGTGGCGACCCGTCCGCGCGGGGTGCGGGCGACGAGTCCGGCGCGCACCAGGAACGGCTCGCACACCTCCTCGACCGTGGCGGCCTCCTCCCCCACCGCGACCGCCAGCGTCGACACCCCGACCGGTCCGCCGCCGAACCCACGCACCAGCGCGCCCAGCACGGCCCGGTCGAGCCGGTCGAGGCCGAGCACGTCGACGTCGTAGACCTCGAGCGCGGCCCGCGCGATCTCGGTGGTGATCACGCCGTCGGCCCTGACCTCGGCGAAGTCGCGCACGCGGCGCAGCAGCCGGTTGGCGATGCGGGGGGTGCCGCGCGAACGCCCGGCCACCTCGGCGGCCGCGTCGTCGTCGATCCGCACGCCCAGGATGCGGGCCGAGCGCTGCAGGATCCGCAGTAGTTCGGCGGGTTCGTAGAAGTCCATGTGGCCGGTGAAACCGAAGCGGTCGCGCAGCGGGCCGGTGAGCGCGCCGGAGCGGGTGGTGGCGCCGACCAGGGTGAAGGGGGCGATGTCGAGCGGGATGGAGGTGGCGCCGGGGCCCTTGCCGACGACCACGTCGACGCGGAAGTCCTCCATCGCCAGATACAGCATCTCCTCGGCGGGCCGGGCCATGCGGTGGATCTCGTCGATGAACAGCACATCGCCTTCGACCAGGTTGGACAGCATGGCGGCCAGGTCGCCCGCGCGCTCCAGGGCGGGGCCCGACGTGATGCGCAGCGCGGTGCCGAGTTCACCGGCGATGATCATGGCCATGCTGGTCTTGCCGAGCCCGGGCGGCCCGGAGAGCAGGACGTGGTCGGGGGTGGCGCCGCGCTGACGGGCGCCGCGCAGTACCAGGGCCAGCTGTTCGCGTACGCGCGGCTGGCCGATGAAGTCGTCGAGCGAGGTGGGGCGCAGGCCGGTCTCGGTCTCGCCGTCGGAGTGCAGGAAACCCGCGGTGACGGCGGAGTCGTCCTCGAATTCGGGGTCCATGCGCTACCTGTTCTTGCCGAGCAGTCCGAGGGCGGCGCGCAGGGCGACCGAGGTGCTCGCGGCGGGCTGGTCGGCCAGCACGGTATCGACGGCCTGTTCGGCCTGCTTGGCCGGGAAACCGAGCCCGACGAGCGCTTCGGCCACCTGTTCACGCACCGGCGTGATCGGAGCCTGGGCGCCGGGCGGGCCCGCGGGAACCGGGACCAGGTTCACCTTGTCGCGCAGTTCCACGACCATGCGTTCGGCGCCGCGCTTGCCGATGCCGGGTACCCGGGTCAGCGCGGAGACATTGCTCTCGGCCAGTGCCTTGCGCAGGGCTTCGGGTTCCAGGACGGCCAGCACCGCCATGGCCAGGCGCGGGCCGACGCCGGAGACCGTCTGCAGCAGGCCGAACAGGTCGCGGGCCTCGGTGTCGGCGAAGCCGAACAGCGTCATCGAGTCCTCGCGCACGATCATCGCCGTGTACAGCCTGGCCTCGTCGCCACGAGTCAGTCCCGCGAGGGTCGCGGGGGTGACATTGAGCCGGTAGCCGACACCGGCTGCCTCGATCACCACGTGATCGAGCGCGATCTCGAGTACCTCGCCGCGTACCGACGCGATCACCCGCGCACCACCTTCCGTTGTTCGGCCAGCCGCTGTTCGTAGCGGCGCCGCACCTCGTCCGCCTTGGCCTGCGCCGCCGCCATCCGGTCCAGCAGCGGCGCCCGCCAACAATGACAGATGGCCAGCGCGAGCGCGTCGGCGGCGTCGGCGGGTTTCGGGGCGACCTTCAGCCCGAGGATCCGGGTCACCATCGCGGTGACCTGCGCCTTGTCGGCGGTGCCGTTGCCGGTGACCGCGGCCTTCACCTCGCTGGGGGTATGGAAGGCCACCCGGATTCCGCGCCGCGCGGCCGCCAGGGCGATCACCCCGCCCGCCTGTGCGGTTCCCATGGCGGTGCGGACGTTGTGCTGGGCGAAGACCCGTTCGATCGCGACCGCTTCGGGCCGGTGGGTGTCCATCCATTCCTCGGCGGCGTCGGCCACGGCCATCAGCCGATGGGCCAGTTCGGCGTCCACCGGCGTGCGCACCACCCCGACGTCGACGGCGACGATGCGCCGCCCGGGTCCGCTGTCCACCATGCTGAGCCCGCACCGGGTGAGCCCGGGATCGACGCCCATCACCCGCACCGGCAGCCCCTTCGAAGACACGAACAGTTGTTCGAAAGTCTAGAGCATTCCGCCGCGCACGCCGACCAGCGACACGAGCCCCGGACACCCCTCCCCGACGGCCGCGCGGGCGCGGTCCGTTCCGCGCGGCCGGTCGAGAACCGCACCGCCGCGCGGGATCCGGCCGCTCCGGTCAGGTCAGTGCCGCACCGAAGGCCGCCAGCGCCCGGTCATCGAACAGGACGAAACGTACCTGCGCCACCGTTGTCCCGGCCGAGCGGACGGTCTCGACGGCGATGCGGGCACCGTCGTCCATCGGCCAGCCGAAGATTCCGGTCGAGATGGCCGGGAACGCCACCGTCGCGGCACCCAATTCGGCTGCCACGCGCAGGGATTCGCGGTAGCAGGAGGCCAGCAGCGCCGAGCGGTCCTCGGTGGCCGACCAGACCGGGCCGACGGTGTGGATGACCCACCGCGCGGGCAGCCGTCCGGCCGTGGTGGCGACGGCCTGCCCGGTCGCCAGCCCCTTGCCGTAGTGGCTCGCGCGCAGGTCACGGCAGGCGGACAGGATCTCCGGCCCGCCCTTGCGGTGGATCGCGCCGTCGACGCCGCCGCCACCGAGCAGCGAGGAGTTCGCGGCATTGACCACCGCGTCGACCCGCTGTTCGGTGATGTCCCCGCGTACCGCCTCGATCCGTGTCATAACTCCATTCTGCGGACCGGGCCGGGCACGACACCAGTGGTTATCGCGGCGTACCGTCGACAGCGTCGCCGATCGTCGCTCCACCCGAGTCGAGGAGAACCGCGCATGCCCGTCCCCACCGGCGAGATCCTGCCGAGCACCGACGGCCGCGACCTGGTGATCACCCGGTCGCTCGGCCTGCCGATCGAGGAGGTCTGGGCCCGCCTGACCGATCCGCATCTGACCGTGGGCTGGTACGGCACCTGGGAGGGCGAGGGCGGGACCGGCAACTCGATCCGGGTGCAGATGCGGTTCGAGGAGGGCGAACCGTGGACGGCCATGAATATCGACGACTGCGCCCCGCCGCTGCACCTGGGCCTGTCCGCGACCGACCAGATCGGCGTGTGGCGGCTGGAGGTGAGCCTGCTCGACACGGGCGCGGCCACCGAAGTGCGCCTGGTGCACCATCTCACCTCGTCCTACCAGCTGGCCGAGATCGCGCAGATCGGGCCGGGCTGGGAGTACTACGCGGACATGTTCGTCGCCGCCTGCACGCACACCGAGCGGCCCGACTTCGCCGACTACTACCCGGCGATGGCCGCCTACTACACCGAACGCGCGGCCTGAGGCCCGAAACGCCCACCGCCCCAGCCGAATTCACGGCCGGGGCGGTGGACGGAGACTACCGGGTCACTCGTCGTCGAGCTGCGCGGCGACCTCGTCGGAGATGTCGACATTGGTGTAGACGTTCTGCACGTCGTCACTGTCCTCGAGCGCGTCGACCAGCTTGAGCACCTTGCGCGCGCCCTCGGCGTCGACGGCGACCGACACCGACGCCTGGAAGCCGGATTCGGCCGAGTCGTAGTCGATGCCCGCGGACTGCAGCGCCGAGCGCACCGCGATCAGATCGCCCGGCTCGCTGATGATCTCGAAGGCCTCGCCCAGGTCGTTGACCTCTTCGGCGCCCGCGTCGAGCACGTGCTCGAGGATGTCGTCCTCGGACAGGCCGTTCTTCTCGAGGGTCACCACACCCTTGCGGCCGAACAGGTAGGCCACCGAACCCGGGTCGGCCATGTTGCCGCCGTTGCGGGTCATCGCGACACGCACCTCACCGGCGGCGCGGTTGCGGTTGTCGGTGAGGCACTCGATGAGCACCGCGACACCGTTGGGGCCGTAGCCCTCGTACATGATGGTCTGCCAGTCGGCGCCGCCGGCTTCCTCGCCGCCGCCGCGCTTGCGGGCGCGCTCGATGTTGTCGTTGGGGACCGACGACTTCTTCGCCTTCTGGATGGCGTCGTACAGCGTCGGGTTGCCCGCAGGGTCACTACCACCGGTGCGGGCCGCCACCTCGATGTTCTTGATCAGCTTGGCGAAGAGTTTGCCGCGCTTGGCGTCGATTCCCGCCTTCTTGTGCTTGGTGGTGGCCCATTTGGAGTGGCCGCTCATGCCCTACTTCCTTCAGGTCGGTTGCGCGTCTGCCCGGGCGGACAAGCTCGAACCAGCCTACTCGGGCCGCACGCGAGCAGTGGCCGCGGGCGTTACCGCGCCGAACGAACGAGGTCGACGAACAGTTCGTGCACCCGCAGATCGCCGGTGACCTCGGGGTGGAAGGAGGTCGCCACGACATTGCCCTGCCGCGCGGCCACGATGCGTCCCTGCGCCGGACCGTGCGGGACGCGCGCGAGCACCTCGACGCCGTCGCCCACCCGTTCGACCCACGGTGCGCGGATGAACACCGCCCGCACGGGGCTGTCCAGGCCGGTGAAGTCCAGGTCGGTCTCGAAGGAATCGACCTGGCGCCCGAAGGCGTTGCGGCGCACCGTCATATCGATACCGGACAGGTGCTGGGCGTCGGCCCTGGTGTCGAGCACCTCCGAGGCCAGCAGGATCATTCCCGCGCAGGAACCGAACGCGGGCAGCCCGTCGCGCAGCCGCGCGCGCAGCGGTTCGAGCAGGTCGAAGGCCACCAGGAGCTTGGAGATGGCGGTGGACTCGCCCCCGGGCAGCACCAGGCCGTCGATGGCGGCCAGCTCCGCCTCGCGGCGCACCAGTACCGCCTCGGCACCGCAGTGCTCCAGTGCGGCAACGTGTTCGCGCACGTCGCCCTGCAGGGCGAGGACACCGATGGTGGGCCGGTCGGCCGGGGTTGCGTTCACAGGCGCCGAGCTTACGAGCCGCGCCGATGTGCGCCCGCTCACGCCCTAGGTGTGGCGCGGGGTGCGGATCAGGCCCTCCTGGACAACCGCGGCGACCAGGTTGCCCTCGCGGTCCCAGATCTTGCCGCCGGTGAGCGCGCGACCGAAGCCCGCCGAGGGCGAGGACTGGTCGTAGAGCAGCCACTCGTCGGCGCGGAACGGGCGAAGGAACCACATGGCGTGATCGAGCGAGGCGTCCTGGGTGGGCACACCGGGGTGAGCCACCTTGGACGAGCCGAGCAGGGTCATGTCGCTCATGTAGGCCAGGGTGCAGACGTGGAACAGCGGGTCGTCGGGCAGCGGGTGCCGGTACCGGAACCACACCTGCTGCGGGGAGACCGCGCCGTCGCGGGCGACGACCTGGTCCTGCGGGACGGTACGGATGTCCCAGTGCTCCCATTCGCGCATGGCCCACAGCCGCTCGGGACTCATGGTGACGCTGGCGTCGGGCAGCCCCTCGGGCGCCTCCACCGCGGGCATCACGTCCTGGTGTTCGGGCCCGTCGTCGCCGTGGTGGAAGGAGGCCGACATCATGAAGATCGCCTGCCCGTCCTGCACGCCGGTGACGCGGCGGGTGCAGAAGGAGCGGCCGTCGCGGATGCGCTCGACCAGGTAGACCGTCGGCGCCTCCGGATTGCCCGGCCGCAGGAAGTAGCCGTGCAGCGAGTGCACCTGGTAGTCCGGGTCGACGGTGCGCACCGCCGAGACCAGTGCCCGGCCGGCGACCTGGCCGCCGAAGGTGCGCGTCAGCTGGGATTCGGTCGCCGCACCACGGAAGATGTCGCGTTCCAGCTGCTCGATCTCGAGCGCCTCTTCGATAGTCGCCATGCGCCCGAGATTATCCCGTCGCCGACCGTCCGGTCTGTCCGGCTCGGCGCAGTGGCACGGAATTTGCTGTGATAGGGCCGTGCCGTCGTTCACCCCGATCTCCCCCGCGGCCGTCGCCGAGCTCGTCGCCGACCGGCTGACCGCCCTGCCCGGCCGTCGCGTGGTCGCCGTCGACGGGGCCGACGCCGCCGCGCCGCAGGACCTGGCCCGGCGGATCGCCGCGACGCTCGGCGCCCGTGGCCGCTCGGCCGAGGTCGTCGCGCTGCACGATTTCGTTCGTCCGGCCTCGCTGCGCTGGGAGTACGGCCGCGACGACGAATGGTCCTATCGCACGGCCTGGTTCGACTACGACGCGCTGCGCCGGGAAATCCTCGTCCCGCTGCGGGACACCGGCCGCTGGCTGCCCGCGCTCTGGGACGAAGGGCGCGACCGTTCCGCACGCGCCGCGGTGCGCACCGCGCCCGCCGATCTGGTGGTCGTGGCGGCCGGGCCGATGCTGCTCGGCCGCGACCTCGGCTTCGATCTCACCGTGCGCCTGGAACTGAGCGCACCGGCGGCCCGTCGGCGCACCCCGCCCGACCAGCAGTGGACGCTGCCCGCCCTGACCGCGCACGCCGAGGACCATCCCGAGACCGCGACGTGGACACTGCGCTGGGACCACCCGGACCGGCCCGCCCTGCGAGCGGGCTGAACGCGCCGGGCCCCGCACACGAGGGGTCGCGTGCGGGGCCCGGCGGGCCGGAATCAGGCGCAGGCGGGAGACTGCTGACCGAAGTTCACCAGCATCTGGCACGCCCAGGCCTTCTGCACCTTCCACTTGCCCTCGTCGGCCACGAACGGCACGTCGACGACATTGGTCTGGCCGTTGACGGTGAAGTTCGCCTTGGCGTTCACGCTGTCACCGAAGGAGGTCACCTCGGTGACCTGCACCTGCACCCCGGCGTCCTGCGCGGCCTGGGCCAGGCGGTTCGGCAGCTCCGGGTCGGCGGCAACGCCCTGGACGAAGTCCAGCTTCTGCTCGTTCGGGATCGACGGGTCCAGCGCGGTGTTGAGCTGTTCGTTGAGCTGCTCCACGGTCGGCACCGCGGGAAGGTCCGCGCTGGGCGTGGCCGCGGCCGAGCTCGAGGTGCTCGTGCTGGGCTTGGCGGTGGTCGTGCCCTTGTCGTCACTGCACGCGCTCATGCCGAGCGCGGCGACTACGGCCAGGCCAGCGATCGCCACACGTCCGGTCCTACGAAGCTTCATCCACTCGTCCTTCTTCTCTGGGTCACTCGTTCTCGCCCCTGCGGGCGAAGAGCACGGGCCGCACGCCCTCACGACGCGGGCCACGATGCCACGGCGCGCACGCTACCGAGTGATGTTGAGGAAACTCTGAGACACACACAATGCCGGGCGGTGCGCGGGGTGGGCGAGGATCAGGCCGGGGCAACCGATTCCAGCGCCGCGGCGATCACGCGCGGATCGACCCGGGTCGGCAGCTCGCTGTCGGCGGGGACCGGAATGCGCGTCAGCACGTCTGCGGCCTCGCGCAGCGTGCACGTCTCGGGCCCGAGCACCGCGCGCACCGTCATCAGCCGGGTCACCGTGGCACGGGGGTAGCGGTCGAGAAGCGGTCCCAGCGCGGGCAATCCGCCGGTCCGGTAGGCGGAGCGCTGATCTTCGAGCCCACGGGTTTCCGCGGGTGCCAGCCGGTCGACGGCACCGGCCATGCCCTCGGGCCGCAACGCCGCGAGCGCGGTGGCCAGCCGCCAGACGTAGGAGTCGTGTTCGTCGGCGAGCAGCGGGTGGTCCTTGGCGAATTCGGGCCAGTCGGCCTCCTGCGCCCAGCGGACACCGTCGGCGAAGTCCGCCTCCCACGGCCCGTCGTCGGCCTCCGCGATCACCGCCTGGAACAGTGCCGCGGGCAGATCGGTGTGTTCGGCCAGCAGGACCGCATCGTAGAGGTCTTTGCCTTCGGGATACATGTCGGTCGCCAGCCACAGCAGTTTCCAGGCCAGCGACAGCCGCGGACTCGCCGCGAGCAATACCGTGCCCGGCCCGGGCGATCCGATCCGGGCGATCTCGGTGCGGACCGGCGGCTCCGGCAGCTGTTCACCGAAGACGAAGTCCAGCTGCACACTGCCGCCGGGAACGCCCGGTTCGGTACTCGACCAGGGCAGCACCAGGCGGCGGCCGGGCACCCGGTCGTAGGTCCAGATCTGGTCGGAGACGGCGCCGGCGGGATCGAGGCGCACCGCGCTGTCCGGTCGCGCCGCCCGCGCGGCCGCGGCGGTGGCGATCTCGTCGAACGCCGCGGCGGTGCGGGGGTCGGCCAGTGTCCAGTCCGGGTCCAGCACCACGAAATCCAGATCGCCGGGCTCCCTGGCGTTCTCGCCGAACCAGGCACGCAGCAGCACACTGCCGCGCACGAGCAGCTGCTCGGCCCAGAGGGTGTCGGCCAGCCCGGCCAGGACGTGGTCCAGTGCGGCGCGCCGCGCCACCCGCCAGGTCCGGGCGACGGCGTCGTCAGCGAAAGACGGTTCGCTCAGCCGCATGCCGAACCAGCGATCCGCGTAGGCGGGGTCGAAAACGGGCCGCTGCACTACGTCGTCGGCGCCGACCGGCAGCAGCGTCGCCGGGAACCTCGCCGGGTCGATCCGGTCCGCCGACGGTGGCTCGGTGGGCACGCGTTGCTGTTCGGAGCGCCACGGCCCGCTGGACAGATGCCGCCAGGGGGTCACCGGCACGGTGCCGGGGTCGTCGGACAGCCACCCCGCGTCGACCGATTCGTCGCTGTCGTGGACGACGAATTCCTGTTCGGTGGACAGGATCTCGTACCCGCGCTCGCGCAGCACCGAGCGCAGCAGATTCAGCCGGTGGAGGGCACTGTGCTTGCCGGACAGCCTGCACCGCTGGGTGACGAACCGCTCGGTGCGGCCGTCCTCGCGCGTTCGCCGGGCATTGGCCGACACGTGCGCGTGATGCCCGGCGCAGGCCCCCGCCAGCGCCGCGAGGTCCGCGTCCGCGGGCAGCACGACCTTGATGTGGTGTTCGAAGTAGTACGTCGCGCCTAGTTCCCGCGCGGCGCGATCGGTGGCCGGAATACCGCTCGCCCGGTAGTCGGCTTCGATCTTCGTGCGGACGAGGGTCAGTCCCGCGGCGCGTGTGTCCGCGGCCGCCGCCTGGGCGAGCGCGGTGACGCTCGCCAGGTCGCCGGTGTGGCGCAGGGTCAGCATCGGCTGGTCGGCGACGCGTCCGCGGGCCAGCACGATATGGGTGAACTTCATCTCCCGCCGCGCCGCGAAGCTCTCCACGGCCGCGAGGTCGGTCGCGCTCCCGGCACGAACGGTCAGATGGATCTCGAAGTTTCCGGCGAATTCGACCTCTGCACTCACCTGTCCATGATCACAGCACGCGCAACCGGATTCACCGGACTATCCGGCCGCGCGGGTCTCCCGTAACCCGGCGACCGCCCCGACCAGCAGCGCGTGGGTGTCCGCGTCGGCGGCGGCGATCAACCCGTGCGGTGCACTGTGTAAGGGCTGCCCGGCCAGCCCCGTGACCACACAGCCCGCCGCCTGGCACAGGGCGATGGCTGCGGTGAAGTGCACGCTGTCGCGCAGGTCGCCCCCGGTGACGTAGGCGGCGCGGCGACCAGCGGCGACCCAGACCGATGCCAGCGAGGTCGACAGCACCCTGGCGTGGAACCGCCCGGCGAAACCGGTGGCGTCGAACAGGCGCGCCGGGGTCGACCAGGGGAACGGATTGTCCAGGTCGACATCGACGAGCCTGCTCTGCGCCGAGGGCGTCAACGGCTCGTCGCGGCCCTCGCGCCGCACGAACGCACCCTCGCCCGCGGTCCAGAACACCTCGGCGGCAAAGGGATCCGCGGTGGCCGCCGCGGTCACCACGGTGCCGGTACGCAGCGCGACGTTCACCGCGGCGGCGGTGGTCTGGACCGCGAAATTGCGGGTGCCACACAGCGGATCGATGAACCACGTGCGCTCCCCCTCCGTGGAACCGGTGACCCCGGACTCCTCGGCGACGAACCGGTCCCCCGGCCGGGCGCCGCTCAGCAGGTCGAGAATGGCCCGCTCGGCGGCGAGGTCGGCGTGGGTGGCGAAGTCGTCGCCGTGTTTGGCGTGCCGGGTGACCGGCTCCCGGAACGCGTCCCGAATGGCTCCGGATGCGACTTGCGTTGCGCGAATGGCGATTTCGATATCCGAATGGTGCACCTCTTCCAGGCTACGGGCTCGGGCGCATCCGGACAGCGAAACTTTCAGTTCATGCTGCCCTCCATCGGGATGTAGATCTCGGCGGCCTCGGCGAACGCCGACCCGGTGAGCTCGGCCAGCGCCAGCGCCTCGTCGGTCTTGCGCAACGCCAGGCGCACGAGTTCACGATCGTTCCACCGGTCCCCGACCGCCTCCAGCGGCTCGGCGTTGCGGGCCAGCCAGTCGCGCAACGGCCGGATCTCGCCGGGCGCCGCGTAGCCGCCGATCGCGTAGTTGGTGGGGATGGTCCAGTTGGATTCCCAGGTCAGCGTGGGGAATTCGGCGGGCAGCACCCCCAGCAGCGGGTCGTTGCCACCCAGCGGCGCGTAGCCCTCGGTCGCGGCGTTCTCGGCCAGTTCGGTCGGCCAGACCCGGCCGCGCTGGATCCAGCCGGGCAGCAGCGCGGCGAGGAACTCGACGAGGCTGAACTGGGCGTTGCCGGTGAGCGCGTCCGCGGCGTCGATGTCGTCGCCGTCGGCATTGCGGATGGTCGGCCGCCCCGCGCGCACCGCGGCGGCGGCCTCGCGCAGCAGGTCGAGTTTCCAGCGGAAACCGATGGCGAGGTGTTCGTCGGCGGGCAGGGTGCCGCTCGCGTCGGGTTCGACCCGGCCGAGCAGGGCCCGGTCGAGCTGGGCGAGCTGGGTGCGCGCCAGCTCGTCGACCTCGCCGACCTCGGCGTTCGTGTAGCGCAGGACGGTTTCGGCGACGGCCTCCGGCGCGTCGGCGGTGACGAAGAACGGCCTGCCCCAGACGTAGAGGGAGGCATCGAAATCGGTGCGGGCACAGGCTTTCAGGGTGCCGAGCCCCCACGCGTTCGCCCGGAAGCGCACCTTGGCCTGGAGGACCGCGTCGGCGACCAGGTCGTCGAGGTCGTCGTCGCTGCCGCGCCCGGCCAGGAACGGGGTGAGCCGGTCCTCCACGAGCCGCAGGTCGATCGGATGAAAGCTGATGTCGTAACCCATGTTTCACGACTCTAGGGCCACGTACCGACAACCCGCGGCTAGAGCGCCAGGTACGCCGCCAGCCCCAGACCCGCGATGCCGATGCCGACCCGCAGCACGCCCGGCGGGATCACCTTCACCACCGGCGGCCCGCACCAGCCGCCGACGAAGGCACCCGCGCCCAGCGCCAGCGCCGCACCCCAGTGCACCGGCCCGAAGGCCGCGAAGCCGACGGCGGCGACGAGATTGGCGATGCCGAGCAGGAAGCTCTTGAGCACCGAGGCGCTCCACACCGATTCCGAGGTGCACAGCAGCATCATCGACAGGTAGATCACCCCGGCGCCCGCGCCGAAATAGCCGCCGTAGACCGAGATCAGCAGAATGCCCAGCGGGACGATCCAGGGCGCGCTGAGCTCGCCGACGTGCCGCCGGACCAGTGGCTGCACCAGCAGGGCGAGCGAGGCGATGGCCACCAGGAAGGGCACGACCACCTCGAAGGTCCCCTCGGGAGCCACCAGCAGTGCCAGCGCGCCGAGCAGCCCACCGATGGCCGAGAGCACCGCCCACCGCACCAGCGTCGTCCCGCGCCCGGTGAGCTCGCGCCCGGAGTTCGCGGTCGCCCCGACCCCGACGGCGACCAGCGCGACGGTATTGGTGACATTGGCCGCGACCGGCGGCAGTCCCACGGCCAGCAGGGCCGGGTAGGAGACGATCGAGGCCATCCCGGTGACGAACCCGATCAAACCGGTGAACAACCCCGCGACGACCAGCAGGAAGAAGTCGAGCAGGGTCACGGACCGACTGTACGGTACGCCCAGGTAGCAGCTCCTCGCCGGTTCGCTCAGGCCCGCACGGGGGTGTTGTGGAAGCTGGTGAACAGCCAGCGGCCCGCCTCGCACACCGCCACGCGCGTTTCGGGTCCGGCCGGTGCGCCCGGGGGCGCGGGGTGCGGGGTCATCGTGATCAGGACGGCGGTCTCCGGGGTGGGGAAGCGCAGGGTGCGCAGCAGCGGGTCGGCCAGGCGGGTGCCGTGCATGAACCCGTCGAAGCCGCGCTGCATCTCGACCGCCAATTCCGCACGGCCCCCGATGAATTCGCCGATGACGGAGACGAAATCGCAGTCGTCATCGTGACCTCCCCCGGTGTCGGTGGCACGTGTCACGATGGCGTGGTGCAGACAACGCTGTTCGAACCCGGCGAACCCCGTGAGCCCGGTGTGCGAGATCGCCTCGATTCCAACACCGTCGCCCGGCTCGACGGCGTCACCGGTTTCGCCGACCTGCGTGAGGCACTGACGACCCTGCGCGCCGCCTACCCCGACGCCCGGCTGCTGTGCACCTACGACGACCCCGACCAGTGCGCCTACACGAGCATGCACGCCACGCTCCGGCTCGAGGAAGACGCGGAACCGGCCGAGGACTACGACTTCGAGGACCCGGTGGCGGTGCACCGCGCGGAGAACGCGACGCTCGCCCACATCGCCGCGCTCCTGGACGACCCCGGCCGCCGCGTCGACTGGCCGTCACTGGCGGGCAGCCGCGCGGCCGGCGACGCCGACCTCGACGATCTCGTACGGCTCAACAGCGCCCCCGACCGCGCCCTCGACGCCACCGTCCTGGTGCAACGCGTGCCCGTGGACCGCGACGACCTCGCCCTCGCGGGCATCCCGAACGGCTACTTCGCCGGCGACTGGAACATCTTCACCAATCACGCCGTCATCCAGCGGATGGCCGGGCACGGCTACCGCCACCTCGCGATCGGCGCCGCGCTGCTGGCCTTCGACCGGCCCAGCGCGCCCTCCGCCGAGGAGGCCGCCGCCGTGGTCTCCGACCTCATCCACCTCTACGGCAGGCCCGACGCCATCGCCTGGCACGAACTCGCCGTCCTGCTGCCCGACCGCGACCTGCTCGTGCTCGGCTATGCCGAGGACTTCGGCGACGCGCTCGACCTCGAACGCCCGTGAGACGACTCCGGCGGACGCCGCGATGCGACGTCCGCCGGAGCGAAACCCTCAGTGCCCGAACGGAATCGGGCGATGGATCACCAGCCGCGCTCGGCCAGGCGGTGCGGCTGCGGGATCTCCTCGACATTGATGCCGACCATGGCCTCACCCAGGCCGCGCGAGACCTTGGCCAGCACGTCCGGGTCGTCGTAGAAGGTGGTGGCCTTGACGATGGCCGCGGCACGCTGCTCGGGATTGCCGGACTTGAAGATGCCGGAGCCGACGAACACGCCCTCGGCGCCGAGCTGCATCATCATGGCGGCGTCGGCGGGGGTGGCGATGCCACCGGCGGTGAACATGACCACGGGCAGCTTGCCGGTCTGGGCGACCTCGCGAACGAGCTCGTAGGGGGCCTGCAGTTCCTTGGCGGCCACGAACAGCTCGTCCTCCGACAGCGAGGTCAGGCGGCGGATCTCGGCGCGGATGGTGCGCATGTGGGTGGTCGCGTTGGACACGTCGCCGGTGCCCGCCTCGCCCTTGGAGCGGATCATGGCCGCGCCCTCGGTGATGCGGCGCAGGGCCTCACCCAGGTTGGTGGCGCCACAGACGAAGGGGACGGTGAAGTTCCACTTGTCGATGTGGTTGGCGTAGTCGGCCGGGGTCAGCACCTCGGACTCGTCGATGTAGTCCACGCCCAGGCTCTGCAGGATCTGCGCCTCGACGAAGTGGCCGATGCGGGCCTTGGCCATCACGGGGATCGACACCGCGGAGATGATGCCGTCGATCATGTCCGGGTCGCTCATCCGCGAGACGCCGCCCTGGGCGCGGATGTCGGCGGGCACCCGCTCGAGCGCCATCACGGCCACCGCACCGGCGTCCTCGGCGATCTTGGCCTGCTCGGGGGTGACCACGTCCATGATCACGCCGCCCTTGAGCATCTCGGCCATGCCGCGCTTCACGCGGGCGGTGCCGACGGTGGTGGTGGTCTCAGGCGTAGTCACGGCTGTCTCCTGTGTCATGGGCGCCAATCAGGTCGCTCGGTGGTGGACACCGTCGATTCTAGAGCCGCCCGAATTCGGTCTTCATAGCCAGTTGAGGTCCACTGGCCTTGCCACGACCAGCGACGATGCGCCGACCGGGCCCGGCTGGCCTGCTCGAGTGGCCCGCGTCTCAGCGGATCGAGCGTACGACGTGTTCGGTGTCGTCGGCGGCGGCCGCGACGGCCTCGGCGAGCAGGTCGTCGAGGTGGTACGGGTAGACCGCCTCGCCCTTGTCCTCCAGCGCGCGGATGTCGGCGGGGCCGCACCAGCGGTGATCGGTGATGGTGCGGCGCTCCAGCGCGTCGAGCGCTGCGGGCCGCCATTCGAAGCGCTGGGCGCGCAGGGTGAAGAACAGTTCCTCCGAGCGCACGAGTTCGCCGTTGAACGGGAACACCGCGACGCGGCGCCACAGCGGTCCGCGCAGAGTGGCCGGGTCGACCCGCTGACCGGTCTCCTCGTGGATCTCGCGGACCGCGGCGTCGCGCAGGGTCTCCCCCGGCTCCACGCCGCCGCCGACGGTGAACCAGAAGGCCACCTCGGGCACCATCGGATCGTGCCCGCGCAGCAGCAGCACCCGGTCCTGCTCGTCGAGCAGCACGACGCGGGCGGTGGTGCGGGTGGTGTGCACCTCCAGGCCGGTCGCGGCGGCCGGGGTCGCGCGTTCGGTGATCTCGAAATAGTGCGGCAGCGGTGCGGTACCGCCGAGGTGCAGGATGCGCACCGGACGGCGGGTGCGCAACGCGAGGGTGTCGCGCACGGCGTCGTTGTGGAAGCGGCGGGCGATGAGGACCCTGGCCTCGGCGTCGGCGAGTTCGGCGACCAGCTGGGGACGCAACTGTTCGATGTCGACCAGCGACAGCGCCGCGGAGAGCTGGTTCTCGATGGTCTCCCGGTCGGCCCGGTCGGCGCGTTCGGCCCGGTCGGCGAGGCTCGCGAGCTGGGTGGCGCGATCCGCGCGCAGCGGATCGGTGCTGACCGGTCCGGCCACCGCCATGGCCACCGCGCGCGCCACCACCGCGCGCCGGGCCAGCGCCGCGTCGAGGGCCTGCCAGGACTGATCCGAACGCACGTGCAGCCGGTCGAGCCGGTTGGCGGTCGAATAGGCCCAGACACCGAGCGCGAGGACCAGCAGGGCCACCAGCCCCAGGATCAGGACGGTGGTGGCGGAGAAGGTGATCATCCGGCCACCCGCACGGTGGCGTCGCCGACGGTGACGGTCTCGTACACGCGCAGGATCTGCTCGGCGACCACCGGCCAGTCGTAGCCGGCGACCACCTGGGTGGCGGTGCGCACGAGGCGGTCCCTGGTCTGCTCGTCGGTGAGGACGGTCTCAATGGCCTCGGCCAGCGCCGCCGAATCGCCCACCGGGGTGAGCAGCCCGGCCGTGCCGTCGCGCAGCACCCGCCGGAACGCGTCCAGTTCGCTGGCCACCACCGGGGTGCTCGCGGCCATCGCCTCGATCAGGATGATGCCGAAGCTCTCCCCGCCCAGGTTCGGCGCCACGTAGACGTCCGCGCTGCGCATGGCCGCGGCCTTCTCCGCGTCGGTGACCTGCCCCAGGAAGCGCAGGTGCCCGGCGAGTTCGCCCGCCTCGCGGCGCAGCCGGTCCTCGTCGCCACGCCCGACGATGAGGATCTGCACGTCCGGATGCCGCCGGACCAGCGCCGGCAGCGCGCCCAGCAGCACGTCCATGCCCTTGCGCGGTTCGTCGTAGCGGCCGAGGAACAGCACCGTCTTGCCCGCGCGCGGATAGCCGTCGAGCAGCGGGCCGCGCGCGAACGCCGACACGTCGACCCCGTTGGGGATCTCCACCGCGTCGGACCCCAGCGCCTCGACCTGCCAGCGCCGGGCCAGCTCGGAGACCGCGATCCGTCCGCTGATCTTCTCGTGATACGGCCGCAGCACACCCTGAAAAGTGCTCAGCACCAGCGATTTCGTGGTGGAGGTGTGGAAGGTCGCGACGATCGGGCCCTCGGCGATCTTGAGCGCCAGCATCGACAGGCTCGGCGCGTTGGGCTCGTGGATGTGCAGCACGTCGAAGTCGTTGCTGTCGATCCAGCGCCGGATGCGGGTGTAGGCCATCGGCCCGAACGACAACCGCGCCACCGAGCCGTTGTACGGGATCGCCACCGCGCGGCCCGCCGACACCACGAAATCGGGCAGCGGGGTGTCGTCGGAGGCGGGCGCGAGCACGCTCACCTTGTGCCCGCGTTCGAGGAACACCCGCGCGAGCTCGACCACATGGGCCTGCACACCGCCGGGAACGTCGAACGAGTACGGGCAGACCATGCCGATCTTCACCGGACACCACCGGTGCGGCCCGCGGCGATCCGGGCCAGCCGCTCCGGCGAGAGATCGGCTTCCCACAGTGGCTGCAACATGTGCCAGTCGGCCGGATGCTCGGCGATGTTCGCGGCGAACGCGTCGGCCAGCGCTTGCGTCGTCGCCGCCACGCCACCGGAGACATCCAGTGGCACACTGGTTTTCAGGCCCCAGCCCTCGGTGCCGTCGGCCTCGGTGGTGAACCACGCGTGCACCGGTTGCAGCGAGGCGCCGGTCTCGATGGCCAGTCTCGCCGCGCCGGCGGGCAGCCAGGTGCGCTCACCGAAGAAGTCGACCGGCACCCCCTTACCGGTCAGATCGCGCTCGCCCATCAGGCACACGATCCCGTTGCGGCGCAACCGTTGCGCGAGCTGCTCGAACGGTGGCTGCTCGCCGCCGGTCAGCGGGAAGACCTCGAAACCCAGGCTCTCCCGGTAGGCGACGAACCGCTCGAACAGCGATTCGGGCTTCAGCCGTTCGGCCACCGTGGTGAAGGTGGAGTAGTGCTGCACCAGCCACACCCCGGCCATGTCCCAGTTGCCCGAGTGCGGCAGCACCAGGATCACGCCGCGGCCGTCGTCGAGCGCCGCGTCGAGGTGCTCGAGCCCGTCGACGTGATAGTCGATGGTGGTGTGGTCCATGCTGGGCAGCCGGAACGCCTCGCGCCAGTACCGGGCGTAGGAGCGCATGCTGGCGCGGATCAGGTCCTCGGGTACCTCCTCGGGCGTCACCCCGAGCACGCGCGCGAGATTGCGGCGCAGCTGGACCGGCCCGCCGTCCTTGGCCGCCCGATCCGCACCCAGGTCGAACACCTTGCGCACCAGGGGTTCCGGGGCCGAGCGGACCAGCCGCCAGCCCGCGGCGTAGCCCCAGTCGCTCACTCGCTCGTTCAGCGTCACTGCGTCGCTCCCCCGGTCGCGTCCTGCTGCGGAGCCGGCGGGATGACCACGCGCGCGCCGGGCGAATTGCGCACCGCGAGCACCCGCTGGAACACCGTGACGATGCTCAGCACCGCCAGCACCCACATGGCCACGTACACCGCGTACGTCAGCCACTCGATGCCCCAGTACCCGCCGATGCCGGTGAACCCGGCGCCGACCAGCACGATGACCAGCCGGTCGGGCCGCTCGATGAGCCCGCCGTCGGCCGAGAGCCCGCTGGCCTCGGCGCGGGCCTTGGCGTAGGAGATGACCTGCGAGGTGACCAGCACGATCAGCGTCGCCACGAACAGCTGCTCGCTCTGCTCGTGATAGACCGCCCACCAGGCCAGCCCGGCGAAGATCGCGCCGTCGGCCACCCGGTCACAGGTGGCGTCGAGCACCGCGCCGTACTTCGTGCCGCCGCCGCGGGCACGGGCCATCGCGCCGTCGAGCATGTCGAACATGACGAACAGCCAGATGACCATCGTCCCCCAGAACAGGTGTCCCGAGGGGAACAGCGTCACCGCGGCCGCGATCGTCGCGGTGGTGCCGATCAGTGTCATCGCGTCCGGGGTCAGCCCCGTACGGACGAGCGCTTTGCCCAGCGGCGCAGTCGCTTTCGCAAACGTCTGGCGGCCGAAGAAGCTGAGCACGGTTGTCAGTCCTCCCACGCCTCCGCCAGCAGCTGCCGCGTCTCGCGCAACAACTGCGGCATCACTTTCACCCCGCCGACCACGGTGATGAAGTTCGCATCCCCACCCCAGCGCGGAACGATGTGCTGGTGCAGGTGGTCGGCGAGCGAACCACCGGCCACCCCGCCGAGGTTGAGGCCCACGTTGAATCCGGCGGGCCGGGAGACCCGTTTCATCACGCGAATGGCCTGCTGGGTGAAGGCCATCAGTTCCGCGCTCTCGGCGGGCGTGAGGTCCTCCAGGTCGGCTACCCGGCGGTACGGCACCACCATCATGTGCCCCGGGTTGTACGGGTACAAGTTGAGCACGGCGTAGACCAGTTCGCCGCGGGCGATGATCAGCCCGTCCTCGTCCGACATCTTGGGGATATCGGTGAACGGGTGCCCGGTGGCGTCCTTGGGCTTGACCGCGCCGGTGATGTAGGACATCCGGTACGGCGTCCACAGCCGCTGCAACCGGTCGGGCTGCCCGGCCCCGGCGTCGGCGATCGACCCCGCCGACGCCTCGGAGGCAATACTCTCGCTCATGCTGTCTCCGACGCGGTGACGACCTCGAACCCGTCGGCGGTGGGCGAGGTGTTCACGCGGTGACCGATCCACTGGAGGACGGTGGCGATCGCGTCGTCCACCGGCACCCCGTTGACCTGGGTGCCGTCGCGGAAGCGGAAGCTCACCGCGCCCGCCTCCACATCACGGGCACCGGCCAGCAGCATGAACGGCACCTTCTGGGCGGTCTGGTTGAAGATCTTCTTCTGCATCCGGTCGTCGCTGCGGTCGACCTGCGCGCGCACCCCGGCCGCACGCAGCCGCTCGATCACCGCGTCCAGGTGCGGGGCGAAGTTCTCCGCCACCGGGATACCGACCACCTGCACCGGCGACAGCCAGGCCGGGAACGCGCCCGCGTAGTGCTCGGTGAGCACACCGAAGAACCGCTCGATCGAGCCGAACAGCGCGCGGTGGATCATCACCGGCTGCTGCTTGGTGCCGTCGGAGGAGGTGTACTCGAGGTCGAAGCGCTCGGGCAGGTTGAAGTCGAGCTGGATGGTCGACATCTGCCAGGTGCGGCCCAGCGCGTCCTTGGCCTGCACGGAGATCTTCGGGCCGTAGAACGCGGCGCCGCCGGGATCGGGCACCAGGTCCAGGCCGGAATCGGTGGCCACCTTGCGCAGGGTCTCGGTGGCCTCCTCCCACAGCTCGTCGGAGCCGACGAACTTCTTCGGGTCCTTGGTGGACAGCTCGAGGTAGAAGTCGTCGAGGCCGTAGTCGCGCAGCAGCGAGAGCACGAACTGCAGCGTGGTGGTGAGCTCCGCGTGCATCTGCTCCTTGGTGCAGTAGATGTGCGCGTCGTCCTGGGTCATGCCGCGCACGCGGGTCAGGCCGTGGATCACGCCGGACTTCTCGTAGCGGTACACCGAGCCGAACTCGAACAGCCGCAGCGGCAGCTCCCGGTAGGAGCGGCCCCGCGCGCGGAAGATCAGGTTGTGCATGGGGCAGTTCATCGGCTTGACGAAGTAGTCCTGGCCGGGCTTGCGTACCGTGCCGTCCTCGTTGAGTTCGGCGTCGAGGTGCATGGCCGGGAACATGCCGTCGCGGTACCAGTCGAGGTGACCGGAGACCTCGAACAGGTGGCCCTTGGTGATGTGCGGGGTGTTGACGAACTCGTAGCCCGCGTCGATGTGGCGCTGCCGCGAGTACTCCTCCATCTCCTTGCGGATGATGCCGCCCTTGGGATGGAACACCGGCAGGCCCGAGCCGAGTTCGTCGGGGAAGCTGAACAGGTCCAGCTCGAGACCCAGCTTGCGGTGGTCGCGGCGTTCGGCCTCGGCCAGCAGGTGCAGGTACTCCTCCATCGCCTCGGTCGATTCCCAGGCGGTGCCGTAGATGCGCTGCAGGTCCTCGCGGTCCTGGTCACCACGCCAGTAGGCGGCCGAGGAGCGGGTGAGCTTGAAGGCGGGGATGAACTTGGTGGTGGGGATGTGCGGGCCGCGGCACAGATCGCCCCAGATCTTCTCGCCGGTGCGCGGGTCGAGGTTGTCATAGATGGTCAGCTCGTTGCCGCCGACCTCCATGATCTCCGGGTCGTCGATGCCGGACTTGTCGCTGATCAGCTCCAGCTTGAACGGTTCCTTCGCCAGCTCGACGCGGGCGTCCTCGACCTCGACCACGCGACGCGAGAAGCGTTGCGCGCCTTTGACGATCTTCTTCATCCGGGACTCCAGCTTGGCCAGGTCCTCGGGGGTGAACGGGCGCTCGACCCGGAAGTCGTAGTAGAAGCCGTCCTTGATCGGCGGGCCGATGCCCAGCTTGGCCTCGGGGAACTCCTGCTGCACCGCCTGGGCCAGCACGTGCGCGGCCGAGTGCCGGATCACGCTGCGGCCGTCCTCGGTGTTCGCGGCGACGGCCTCGACCTCGACGTCTTCGTCCGGGATCCAGGACAGGTCCTTGAGCGCGCCCTCGGCGTCGCGCACGACGACGATGGTGTCCGGGCCCTTGGTCGGCAGTCCCGACTCCCGCACCGCCGCGCCCGCGGTAGTCCCGGCCTGCACCCGGACGAGGGCGACAGGACTGATGGGTGCAGAGGTGGTCACGGGGAAGCTCTCCTTGACGTCGGTGTCTACCGGGTCCATCCGGTAGTTACGCAGGGTCCATCCTGCGACCCGCCCATGCTATCGGGCGAGTCGACCGGCTGTGTCGACGGACCGGGGCCGCGTGTTGTGCGGCGGACACGCGCCGCGGCCGCCGGACGGTGCGCGGCGCCGGCGACGCCGGACCGGCGACGGCGGCCGGATCAGCTGGACGGGCCCGCGGTCTCGGCCAGGAGTGCGGCCCGCTCGGCGGCGGGACGTTTCGGGCAGCTCGTGCACATCTGGCAGCCGCGCACCTCGTAGACCAGGCAGCAGGAGATCCGTTTGACGAAGGTGCGCGTACCGACGGTGACGAACCGCGGCGCCAACAGCCGGGCGCCCACATCGGCGGCCAGGCGCGCGCCCACCTCGGGGGCGCCGGCGTCGAGTGCGCGGTTGCCCACGGCGTCGGCCACGATCGCCCACAGCGCGGGCATGCCCGCCCCGGAGACGGCCGAGACCTGGGCGATCACGGCGGCCAGGGTGGCCCGCAGCGCGTCGCCGACCTCCTCGGCCGCGCACGCGCCGCGCTCCCCGCCGACATCCGAGCGCACGGCACGCCCGTCGGCGTCGACCGGCACCCGCCGGAACCGCGCGTGCTCGACGCCGCCGTCCGGGCGGACCTCGCAGTCGAATTCGCCGAGCGCGGCGACCGGGGCCGGGCTGCCCACCGCGTAGGCCCGCGTGATCGGCCCGACCAGCGTCGAGGCGACCATGCACCACCACAGCGTGCCCGCGACCCGGGGCACGTCGGTGCCCCAGGTGCGGCCCATCTCGTCGATGCGCGCGGCGACCCACGCGGGATCGGTGAGCCGCTGTCCGGGGACGGTGCTCACGACATCAGGGGACTGTGCAACCACGGCCAATCGACTCCGATCCACCCTGCCACCATCGAATATGTGCCGAGCAGCCACAACGTCACGACGACGAGGGCGAAGGTCGCCACCGCCCCGAGCACCTTGATCGTCCAGCCGCGCGAGGTGTACCAGTCCATGACGGTCCGGTACTTCCCGCGGACCCACCGCAGGGTGTGATGCGCCCAGACGAACTCGGTGGCCAGGATGCCGAATCCCGCGAAGACGAGTGCCCAGCCCGGGCCGGGATACGGGATGGTGACGATCCCGACGAGCAGGACCACGCCACCGACCAGTCCGACCACGACGCGATAGCCGAAGTTCAGGGTAGGGCGGTCGGCGATGCGTTCCCGGAAGGCGCGCAGGCGGTCTTTGGTACGTGTCCACCGGTCCGGTGCCTCGGTGGAATCCCCCGGGTCACCGGAGTCGAGGTCGGCGCGGGTGGCGTCGGCGGTCGGCTCGCTGATCATCGTTCCAGACTACGAGCCGACCGCCGCGGGTGCTCGACCCCGGATCACAGCGTGACCGGGAGCTCCCCGTCGATCGTGCGGACCGTCTCCGCGGTCACCTCGACCACCCGCGCGCCCGCGATGTCGAAGAACAGACCCGAGACCACTACCCCGCGCTCGGCGATCGCGCGGCGCACCACCGGATGCCGCTGCAGCGTCTCGAGCTGCACGGCGACGTTCACCATGCTCAGCTGGTCGACCTCGCCGTATCCGGCCGCCCCGGCGGCCACGGCCACCGGGTGCCCGTCGCGGAAACGCTCCAGGCTCGGCGCGGCGTGCCCGAGCCAGGAGTTCAGCCCGCCCGCGGTCTCGGCGCC
Source organism: Nocardia sp. NPDC056064 (assembly GCF_042266925.1). Classification (NCBI taxonomy): domain Bacteria; kingdom Bacillati; phylum Actinomycetota; class Actinomycetes; order Mycobacteriales; family Nocardiaceae; genus Nocardia; species Nocardia sp. NPDC056064. Next base: position 1,665,427 of record NZ_JBHJWO010000001.1, read on the forward strand.
CGCGTGGACGGCCTTCATCGCGCCGCACGAGGAGTGCCCGCACACCACCACCGAGCGCACCGCCAGTTCCTCGAGCGCGAACTCCAGTGCGGCCTCGACGGAATCGTCGCCGTGCAGCGGCACCAGGTTGCCGATATTGCGGACGGTGAACAGGTCACCGGGCCCGCTGCTGGTGATCACATTGGGCACGATCCGCGAATCCGAGCAGGTCAGGAAGAACGAGTGCGGGTCCTGGCTGTCGCGCAGTTCGTCCAGGTGCGGGCGCACCACGTGCGCGTGACTGCGATGGAACGCCGAGACACCGGCGGCCACCACGTCCCCACCGGGCTCCGGCGTGCGCCAGGGCCCGAGCAGCTCGTCCCACACCTGACGCCCGAACCCGCGCGCGGGCGGCGCGGCGGCCGCACCGGCCATCCGCGCACTGCCGATCTCGACGAAATCGACACGGCCACCGCTGCTCTCCTGCTGACGCTGCCATTCCTCGATGGCCTCGAAGGCCGCGTGGTCGAGGAAGTCGACGGTCATCTCCACCGTCACGTCGGCGCCCGCGGGCACCTTGGCCAGCTCACCGGAGAGTTTCGGCAGTGCCAGGAAGGTGCAGGAACCGTCGATGCTCACCAGCCACCGCGGCCCGTCGAGGGCGACCGCGCTCACCTGGACCCGGACCACCCGCCACAGCAGCAGGCCGAAGGCCAGGGCCAGCCCGATGATCACGCCCTCGAGCAGGTTGAGGAACACCACCGACAGGATCGTCACCACGTAGACCAGCAGGTCACCGGTGCGCCGGGCCAGCCGGATGTGGGCCAGTTTCACCAACTGGATGCCGATCACGATCAGCAGCCCGGCCAGCGCGGCCGTCGGGATCTGCTCGACCAGCGCCACCAGTGCCACCGAGAACAGCAGCAGCCAGCAGCCGTGCAGGATCGCCGAGGCACGGGTGCGCGCACCGGCCTGCACATTGGTGGCGCTGCGCACGATCACGCCGGTGATCGGCAGACCACCCGCCAGGCCCGACAGCACATTGGCCGAGCCCTGACCGATCAGCTCACGGTCGAAATTGGTGCGTGGGCCGGTGTGCATCTTGTCGACGGCCACCGCCGAGAGCAGGCTCTCCACGCTGGCGATGAGCGCGATGGTGAGCACCATCATCGCCACCGCCGACCAGTCGCCCGAGGGCAGGTGCGGCAGTTGCAGCGCGTCGAAGAGCGAGCCGTCGATGACGATGCGGTCCACGTCGGTGGGCAGCAGCAGCGAGAGCAGGGTGCCCGCCACGACGGCGACCAACGGTCCCGGCACCGCACGCAGCTTGGGCGGCATACGTTTCCAGCCCAGCATCACCGCGATCACGGTGGCGCCGACCAGCGCGCCACCACCGTGCAGGTCCAGCAGCTGACCGGGCAGTTCGAGCAGATTGCGCAGCGCGGTGCTGTGCGAGGACCCGCCGAGCAGCACATGGATCTGCTGCAGCGCGATGGTGATGCCGATGCCGGCCAGCATCGCGTGCACCACCACGGGGGCGACGGCGAGCGCGGCACGCGCGATCCGGCTGAGGCCGAACAGGATCTGTAACACCCCGGCGGCGACGACGATGAAACAGGTGACACGCCAGCCGAAGGTGGCGATGGATTCGGCGACCACGACGGTCAGGCCCGCGGCGGGGCCACTGACCTGCAAGACCGAACCACCGAGCAGACCGGCGACGACACCGCCGATCACGGCGGCGACGAGTCCGGCGGCGACGGGTGCGCCGGAGGCGACCGCGATGCCCAGCGACAGGGGCAGCGCGACCAGGAAGACCACGATGGACGCGGGAAGATCGTGGCGCAGCAGCGTGCGCTGCCACGCGGGGCGGGAAGACCCGCCGGGTACTTCGGCCTCGGGACGAGGCGGTGCGAGATCGTTTTCTACAGACATGACTCTCCTTCGCCGACTCGGCGCGCGGCCGAGGTCGGTCGACGATCAACTTGTCCAGTACGGGCAGAGACCGCGAACCGGCTTCTCACGGTGAAGCTCACGAAATCCCGGTGCGACGATGGACCGGGCAGGCCATCCAAACTATTGGTAAAGAAATGGCAAAACCAGTGTGCCGCACAAAGAGTGGGCCTCGCCATAACCGCAGGCCCGCTGTGGTGTGACCCACACCGGCCGGGCTCACACCGGCTCCGCGGCCAACCCGCTGCGCCGGTCGTCGAACTCGGCGATCCCCTCGGCGGTGACCTCGATCACCCGCGCGGTGGCCAGGTCGAAGAACAGACCCGAGACCACCACCCCGCGTTCGCGCATCCCGCTGCGGACCGCTGGATAGGCGACCAGCGTCTCGACCTGCCTGGCCACGTTCACCATGCCGAGCTGGTCGATCGGCCCGAATCCGGCCCGCGCCGCCGCCTCGGCCACCGGGTGTCCCTGCTGGTAGGCGGTCAGTGTCGGCTGGGCGTGGGCCAGCCAGTCGTCGAGCCCGGGTCCGGCCTGCACCTGACCGTAGAGCGCTTCCATCGCCCCGCACCCGCTGTGCCCACACACCACCACCGTGCGCACGTCGAGTTTGTCGAGCGCGTAGATCAGCGCGGCCTCCACCGACACATCGCTGCCGCCGACCGGCACCAGATTGCCGACATTGCGCACGGTGAACAGGTCACCCGGTCCGCTGCTGGTGATCACGTTCGGCACGATCCTGGCATCGGCGCAGGTCAGGAAGAAGGTGTCGGTGTCGGGCCGGTGCCGGAGCCCGTCGAGGTGCGGGCGCAGCAGGTGCGCGTGGCCGCGGTGGTAGGCGGCGATGCCCGCCGCGATCGGGTCGACTCCCCCGGTGCGCCGCCACGGCCGGATCGCCTCGTCGACGGCCTTGCGCGCCTGTCCACGTTCGGGCGGGCCGTCCTGCGCGCGCGCCATCCGCGCGGTGCCCAGTTCGACCACATGCACGGTGCCGCCGACGGATTCGCGTTCGGCCGTCCACTCGGCGAGCAGGTCGCACGCGGCGTGGTCGAGGAAATCCACGCTGAGTTCCACGGTCACCTCGGCCTCGGCGGGCACCTTGGCCAGCTCGGCGGTGAGCTTGGGGACGGCCAGGAAGGTGCACGGCCCCTCGACGCGGACCAGCCAGCCGCCGTCGGGGCGCGGGGTGGCCTCGATACTCACCTTCACCACCCGCCACAGCAGCAGCGCGAACGAGGCGATGAGCCCGATCACCATGCCCTGCAACAGATTCAGCGCCACCACCGCCACCACCGTGATGACGTAGACGTAGAGATCACCGGTGCGCCGCGCGCGCTTGATGTGCGCCAGCTTCACCAGCTGCACCCCGATCAGCACCAGCAGCCCGGCCAGCGCCGCCGTCGGGATCTGGCGCACCAGCCCCACCAGGGCCAGCGCGAACACCAGCACCCAGCAGCCGTGCAGCACAGTGGACGCCCTGGTGCGCGCCCCCGCGTTGGCATTGGTGATGCTGCGCACGATGACCGCCGCGACGGGCAGTCCACCGAGCAACCCCGAGGTCATGTTCGCCGCGCCCTGACCGAGCAGTTCCCGGTCGAAGTCGGTGCGCCGCTCGGGCCGCATCTTGTCCACCGCGACCGCCGAGAGCAGCGTTTCCACGCTGGCGATCAGCGCGACGGCGAGCATGGTGAGCAGAATCGGCCCCCAGCCGCCGTGCGGCAGCGCGGGCAGCCCGATGCCCTCGAGCAGCGAGCCGTCCAGGTGCACCCGTTCGACACCGAGCGGCAGGACCAGCGACACCACCGTCGCCGCGACCACCGCCACCAGCGGTCCCGGCACCACCCGCACCCGCCGCGGCAGGTACTGCCAGCCGATCAGCACGGCGATCACGAGCAGACCGACGAACAGGCCACCGCCGTGCACCGACATCACCTGATGCGGCAGTGCCAGCACACTCGCCCACGGCGAGCCCACCGTCGTCCCGCCGAGCAGCACGTGCACCTGCTGCAGCGCGATGATCACACCGATCCCGGCGAGCATGGCGTGCACCACCACCGGCGCGATGCCGAGCGCGGCACGCGCGACCCGGCTCAGCCCGAACAGGATCTGCAACACCCCGGCCCCGACGGTGATGAAACACATGGCGGCCCAGCCGAATTGCTGCACCGCGCCCGCGACCACCACGGCCAGACTGGCCGTGGGCCCACTGACCTGAATCGACGATCCGCCGAGCAGCCCGGCGACCACACCGCCCACGGCCGCCGCGATCAACCCGGCCACGACCGGGGCACCGGAGGCCAGTGCGACACCCAGCGACAACGGCAGCGCGACCAGGAACACCACCAGCGACGCCGGAAGATCTTGCCGTAGAACGGAACTCAACGCGGAACCCGGTGGCGAGCTCGCCGTCGTGGTCGGGCCAGGATCATTGTCGGTCATCATTCTCCTTCGCCGGGCGAAGGAGCCCGGTTCATCGGTCGAACATGGCACTGGCAATAGATGCTGAGCTGCGAGAACGGACCCGAGACACAGGGTCGGGCCAATAGTAAAGACTTACCCAAGCGCACGAAAAGCCGGTCGCGGAATTGCTACGGAAATGTGACGTGCGCCACATCGCATGAATCCGTGTGGGCCTCAGCCGATGTCGACCACCCGGGCCCAGGCCGGCGGCCGGTCCGGCACGTACGCACTGTCCTCGCGCCAGGTCCGCGGGCGCGGGAACAGCCCGACCACGGTCCGGCAGGGCGGCTGGGCCGACGGCCACGGGGTCTGCCCGTCGGTCAGGGCGACCAGTACGTCCGGTCGCGGCGTGGTCCGCAACGCTCGGGTGAACCCGGTCCGCAGGTCGGTGCCGCCGCCACCCATCAGCGTCATCCCCTCGGCCTGGCACAGCGGCCCGGCCAGGTGCACCGCCGCGTCACAGGAGAACACGGTGACCAGATCCCGGCGACCACCCACCGCGTGCGCGATGGCGGCGACCTCGAGCAGCGCGCTGCCCAGTTCGGCGTCACTCACCGACCCCGAGGTGTCGATGACCACGCTGACCTTCGGCGGCATGCGCCGCAGACTCGGCAGCACCACCCCGGGCAGCCCCGCCGAGCGCCGGGCCGGGCGCCCGTAGGTGTAGTCCGCGCCCGCACCGGCCGCCGCGGCCGCCGAGCGGACCGCGGCCCCGAGCAGCTGACGCCACGGCTGCGGCGGATGCAGTGCCCGCTCGGCCCAGCGGCGCCACCCGCGGGGCGCGTTGCCCGGACGGCCGGTGATGCCCTGCGCCACCCGGAAACGCACCGCGGCGCACTCCTGCTCGCTGAGCCCGTCGGCGCCGTCGGGCCCGAGCTCCCACTCGCGGTCCGCGCCGTCGGCACCGCTGCCGCAGTCGAGCCAGGCCATGGCCGCGGTGTGCGGGCCGAGCCGGAACTCGCGCAGGTACTCCTCCATGAGCTGCCCGTCGCGCAGTCCCAGGCTCGCCGGGGTGACCGCGTGCTCGAGCGCCACCAGCCCGTCGCCGAAGGCGTCGTCGTTGATCTCGGCGTCGGCGGCGATGTTCATCCGCAGTCGTTCGGCCGGGCCGCTGAGCTCGTGTTCCCTGGCGAACCGGTCGCTGCGCGCGTGGTGCTCGCGCAGCAGGTGCGACACCTCGTGCACCAGCACCGAGGCCAGTTCCTCCACCGGGGTCCGGTCCACGAACACGGGCGAGACGTAGCAGCGCCAGTACCGGTCGACGCCCATCGTGGGAACCTGCCGCGAGACGACGAGGTGCAGGGCGTAGAGGGCGGTCGCCAGATAGGGACGGGCCGAAACCGCCTGCAGCCGTGCGGCATAGAGCTTGCCGGAGTCCAGTCCGGCCAGGTCCCCGGTCATCGGCCCACCCGCGCGGCGGCACGCTCGGCCCGCTGCGATACCGACACCATGCCCGCCAGCCGCTCGATCGAAGCGGGCACGGTCCAGTCGTCGCGGCGCAGCGCGGCCAGGGTGGTCGCGGGCACCACCACCAGGTCCGGGGCACCGGTCTCCACGGCGGTGGCCAGCAGTGTCCACGCCGCGTCCCAGCGCGCCCGCTCCGGCCGTTGCCGCACCGCCGCCACCACCGCGTCGAGCGCGGCCTGACGCAGGTCGCCGCGGGTGGGCAGCTCGGCGGCCGACGGGTCGGCGAGCAGCACTTCCGGGTCGGGCAGGTCCATCCGGTCGATGCTGGTCAGCAGCTCGAACCCGGCGCCTTCGCCGACCGCGCCGCGCACCAGCAGCGAGAGCACATCGCGTCCGGCACCGGCCGCGGTGGCGAAGGCGATCAGCCGCACGGTCGCCTCCCAGCTGCGCGGCGAGGGCCACGCACCACCGCGACGCGTCTCGGTGCTGGGCAGCTGGTGGACCAGCTTCGGCCGCGCGGCCAGCAGCTCACACACCGCACGCCGTGCGAAAGCCACTGCCTCGGAGAGCTTTTCGGGCGCGAGGGCGGGCAGGGTCGCCCGGGGCCAGGTGCCGCCGAGGCCGCGGACCACCACGTCGTGGTCGTGCACCCATTGCAGATGCACGAACCGGTTGGCCAGCGGCGGGCTCAGCTCCCAGCCGTCGGCCGCCGAGGAGCGCGGGTTGGCCGCCGCCACGATCCGGACCCCGGCGGGCAGTTCCAGCGCCCCGATCCGCCGCTCCAGGACCAGGCGCAGCAGCGCGGCCTGCACAGCGGGTGGCGCGGTCGACAGTTCGTCGAGGAACAGCAGGCCACGGCCGGTGCGGGCGAGCTCCACCGCCCAGTCCGGCGGTGCCATCGGCACGCCCTGGGTGGCCGGGTCGTCGCCGAGCACGGGCAGGCCGGCGAAGTCGGAGGGCTCGTGCACACTGGCGATCACGGTGGTCAGCGGCAGGTCGAGGGAGTCGGCGAGCTGGGTCAGCGCGGCGGTCTTGCCGATTCCCGGCTCGCCCCACAGCAGCACCGGCAGATCGGCGGCCACGGCCAGGGTGAGGGCTTCGAGCCGGGTGTCGGGGCGAGGTTCGGTGCGTACGTCACCGAGCAGGGCGAGCAGGTCGGCGGCGACATCGAGCTGCGCGGCAGGACGGGTCGGGGCGTGAACAGACATGTGTGAATCACCTTGTGGTCGTGGGAAGTTCGGGAGGTGCGCGACAGGCGCGTCAGGATCTGACGGCGTGGCGCGGATGACCGCCGCGCACGCGACGGGCCGAGCGCGGCGGCAGCGGGAAGGTCTGGCCGGGTGCGGACAGTCCGGCCCGGAACAGGCCGTAGGTGGTGCGCCGATCCGCCGACTGCCGCAGCGCGTCGAGCAGTGGGCCCTCGCGCAGCGCCGCCGCGGGACCGAGCAGGCCCTCGACGACGGCCAGCGCCCCGGCGATATCGCCGTGATCGAGTCGTTCGCGGACACCGGCCAACCCGTCGGGGCGGCGGTGCGCCTGGTCGATCACCCGCAGGCAGGGCAGTGGCGTGCCGGTCAGCGCGACGAGTAGTTCCTCGCGGCGCAGCTCGGCCGGATCGTGGTCCAGCGCGGTGAGCACCCCGTCGACCATGCCGATGCGGTGGCGTTCACCCCGGCAGAGCACGACCTGCTGCCCGCTCGTGGCGTGCGGCCGCGAGCCGACGGGCGTGCTGCCCGGTACGAGCGCCGCGGCGACGAGCGGATGCAGCCGATCGGCGGTGATCGCGCCCGCGTGGAGCAGGGCCAGATCGGGCAGGACCCAGGTGGCGGCATCGGGCAGGACCGGCAGCCGGACGCCGCGCGGCGAGCCGGGCGCGATCCGCACGCACGGCCCGGTGAGGTCGAGCACCACCTGCCGCCGGGCGCCGTAACGCACCTGCACGAGCCCGCCGCTCGCCCCGTCGGCCCGCAGCATCAGGGCGGCCTCGGCGGCCCAGCGGTGCACGGCACAGGTGTCGGGCACCTGCACGGGGAGCGGGGAATCGTCACGACCACCGAGCGCCCACGATTCCGGTTCGGTGGTGTCGTGCGGTACGCCCGCGCGCATGCGCAGTTCGTGTGCGCGCCGCGCGTCCCACAGGTGCCGGTGCAGGTCGAGCCGGAAGCGCCGGTGCGGCCGTGGATGCGGATGCCCTGACCCACCGGTTCCGTCCGACAGCGCGAGCACGAGCCGCTGACCGGCATCGGCCCAGGCAGGCGCGGTGCGGACCACCAGCGATACCCGGTCGCCGGCTCCCCCGCCGGGGTCGTAGCGGGCCAGGGGAATCGTCAGACCCGGCCGCAGCAGCCCGTCGGGCGCGACACGAGGCAGATGCCAGCGCAGCAGGTCCGGGGCCAGCTGCCGCAGGTCGGCCCGCACACGCGCGGCCGTCTCGCGACCGTGGCTCCGGGTCAGCGCCCGCAGATCGAGGTCGACATCGACCCCGGCGGTGGCGCAGGCCCCGGCCCAGTCGCCGACGCGGCGCCGGGCAGTGGCGGTCTCGATCATCGCGGCGGGGACGGCGTATTCGCGCACGCGCAGCCAGAACGACAGCCGGGAATCAGCGGAAGAATCCCCGTGATCGGGGAGAAGGGAAGCCGGTTCGATGACCGGCCGGGGGCTCAACGGCCCGGGCGCAGAACGCCCTTTCGACGAGATGTCATGTGATCAGTATGCACAGGCGGCCCCGCCCGGTCCACCCCGGACACGACGAACGGGACCCGGCGAGTCCGCCGGGTCCCGTTTCGCGAGAGGTGACTAGACCGCCGAGGTGGCGGGCTCGCGCGCCTCGGACTGCGCGGTGACCTGCGGGTAGGTCGGGTATTCGATGCCCGAGATGTACTGCACGGTCCGCACCACCTGGCAGGAGTAACCGAACTCGTTGTCGTACCAGACGTAGAGGATCGCGGTGTCGCCCTCGACGATGGTCGCGTTGGCGTCGATGATCGAGGCCGCGCGCGAGCCGATGAAGTCGCTCGAGACCACGTCGGTGGCCGCGGTGTAGTCGAGGTTGCGGCTCAGCGGCCCGGCCAGCGAGACGCCACGCAGGTAGGCGAGCACCGCTTCCTTGGTGGTCTCCTGCTCGAGCTGCAGGTTCAGGATCGCGACCGAGACGTCCGGCGTGGGGACGCGGATCGAGTTGCCGGTGATCTTGGCCTTGAAGTCCGGCATGGCCTTGGCGACCGCCGAGGCCGCGCCGGTCTCGGTGAGCACCATGTTGAACGGCGCCGAACGGCCGCGGCGATCGGCCTTGTGGAAGTTGTCGAGCAGGTTCTGGTCGTTGGTGAACGAGTGCACCGTCTCCACGTGACCACGCACGATGCCGAACTCGTCGTCGATCGCCTTGAGCGGCGGCACGATGGCGTTGGTGGTGCAGGACGCGCAGGAGTAGATCTGCTGCGACAGGTCCAGCTCGCGGTGGTTGACGCCGTGCACGATGTTGGGCACGTCACCCTTGCCGGGCGCGGTGAGCACGACCTTCTCGATACCGGGGCGCAGGTGCTGGGACAGGCCCTCGCGGTCGCGCCAGCGGCCGGTGTTGTCGATCAGGATGGCGTTGTCGATGCCGTAGTCGGTGTAGTCGATCGTGGTCGGATCGTTGCTGTAGATGAACTTGATGACGTTGCCGTTGGCGGTGATCGTGCTGTTCTCGGTGTCGACCTTGATCGTGCCGTTGAAGGCGCCGTGCACCGAGTCGCGACGCAGCAGCGAAGCGCGCTTGACCAGGTCCTCGTCGCCGCTCTTGCGCACGACCACGGCCCGCAGCCGCAGGCCGTTGCCCGAGCCGGCCTTCTCGATGAGCAGGCGGGTGACCAGGCGGCCGATCCGGCCGAAGCCGTAGAGCACCACGTCGCGCGGACCCTGCGGCTGCGCCTTGTTGCCGTCGAGCACGTCGGCCAGCACGTCGGCGGCGAACTCCGCGATCGAGCGGTCGCCACCCTCGGCACGGTAGGCCTTCACCAGCTGGCCGAGGTCGATCTTGCACGGGCCGAGGTCGAGCTCGCTGAGCACCTGCAGGAAGGGCAGCGTCTCGTCGACCGAGAGCTCCTCGCCCTCGATCTGCCGCGCGAAGCGGTGCGTGCGCAGGATGCTGATCACCGACTTGTTCACCAGCGAGCGGCTGTGCAGCAGGATGGTCACGCCCTTGCTCCGGTACAGCGTCCCGATGATCGGGATCATCGCCTCGGCGGCTGCTTCCTGAGCGTTCCAGCGGTCAAGTTGTTCGGTAGTCACAGGCGTCCTCAGGTTCTTCGATCGGTACGGCAGATCCATGCTATTGAGGCCGGCGATTTTCACCGAAACCGGCTCCCCGATCGTGAGGTCATCGTTCAGGCGCACAAAAAACGCCAGGACGGCGGTCCTGGCCCTGTGGTGTGGTTCCGGCCGGTTTCGAACCAGCACTGTGACACTACAGAACGAACCTCACACGGCACAAAGCGGCCACGAACGGTCGACCCGGGGACATTCTGAAATGAAACTGTGTCTGAAAGCGCCGACGGAACCGGCGGCGAGTCGCCAGAATTGGCCACGACGGCTCGGCGCGCTGCCGAGCCCGCGAATATCCTTCGGCGACAGAGGAATCCGACGATGAACAGGTTGTCGAGATCGGCCGCGGCCACCGTCGTGGCGGCCGTCGTCGCGGTCGGGACCGCCGCGGTCGGCATCGCCCGGGCGGAGTCTCCCGGTGCGCAGCCCTGTACCCCGTACACCGCGATCTTCGGGCCGGGGACCTGGGAGACCACGCCGGACGCCGATCCCGCGGTGCCCGTCGGCATGCTCCGGCCCGTCGGCGACGGCCTGCGCCAGCGGCTCGGCCCGGACATCACGGCACTCTATGTCCCCTATGCCGCCAGCGCCTTCGACCAGGGCCTGAGCTATGCGGAGTCGCTGAGCACCCTGGAAGCCCGCTTGCGTCAGATCCTGCGTGGCCTGTGCGGATCGACGCGGGTCGTCCTCGCCGGTTACAGCCAGGGCGCGGACGGCATCGGCGATCTGGCCACCGAGATCGGCAACGGCGACGGTCCGATCGATGCCGATCGCGTGGTCGGTGTCGGGCTGCTGGCCGACCCGCACCGCGACCCGCGCACGACACTGTCGCTGGGTGATCCGCAACCCGGCCGCGGCATCGCCGGAACGCGCAGCCGCGACTTCGGCGCGTTGACCGAGCGGGTGCGCACCCTGTGCACCGACGGCGACCTGTACTGCTCCCTCGACGCCGCCACCTCCCCGTTCCTCGCCGCGGTCGGCCGGGTCCTCAGCGGTGATCCCGCACCGATCGCGGACGTCGTCCCCGCCACGATCGATCCCCGCACCCTGATCGCTCAGGCCGTCACGCTGGGCGCGGGCTGGACCGCCACCGCGGCGAACCTGCCCGCCATCCTCGACGACCTCACCCGGCTCCCCGAGTACGTCACCGCGGGTGACATCCGCGGCGCGCACCAGACCGCGCGTGATCTCAACGCCGCCCTCGCCCCGCTGGTGGAGGCCGCGGCGGGCGTGGATCGGGTCCTGGTCGCCCAGGTGATCCGCGCGGCCGCCGCGGCCGACCCCTCCGGCCGGACCGCGGGCGTCAGCGTCATCGCCGACGCCCTCGTCGACATCGATTTCCTGCGCATCGCCGACGGAGTCGGCCGCATTCAGGAAATCCTCTGGCGTGCGGTCGAATCCCTCGATCGCCACGACCCCGTCGCCGCCGCCGGTGACCTGGCGACCCTGGTCACCACCGGCGCCGACCTGACCGGCTCCGTGCTCGGCCCGGTCGCCGCAGGCATCCGGGCGGACCTGCGCGCGACCACCCGAACCCTGCTCAGCATCACCGACCCCGCCACCGTCGACGAACTCGTCCAACTGGGCCGCCAGGGCGTGGACATGGCCACCTTCTACGCCTCCTCCGCCCACCTCGACTACGGCGACGACGTCCAGATCCTCCTGAGCTACCTGAGTTCCCGGGTCGCTTCGTAGCGGCGATCAGATCAGCACGACACGGCATCTCCGGGGGAGCTGTCCAGACGCACTCCCAGTACCCTCCTCAGCTCGCCCGCGCTGTCGGCGCTGGGCGTCACCACATCGCGTTCCCAACGGCTGATCTGGTTTCCGTCCCTGATCCCGATCCAGTCGGCCAACTCCGCCTGCGTGAATCCGGAGGCCATCCTCGCCGCCCGAATCGCTTTGCCGATAGTGGACATGGTCTCCCCTCTCTCTCGATGCCCTCGGCGCGGACTGGATCGGAGCGGGTGCCCGTCGGCGGATTGCGTGCTCCTGAAGCGGTCTCGCGCAGCCACATTCGAACGATAAGGGGCAATCGGCCGACGAAAGATGCTGTGGCTGCACGGCAACTGACTCTGCACGCACGAACTTGCGTCGCCCGGCGCGCAACCCCGGCTACTCCGGAGCGGTGTCCCCTTCGGTGACGCTGCGGCGCCAGTCCCGTGGCGTCATCCCGAACGCCTCCCGGAATCGCCGGGTGAAGTGCGCGGGGTCGCGGAAACCCACGGCACCGGCCACCGCGGCGATGGACCGGTGCGCGTAGCCCCGGTCGACCAGCATGTCGCGGGCCCGGACCAGGCGCTGTTCGATGATCCACTGCTCGAGGCTGATCCCCGACTGCGCGCAGACCTTGTACAGGTGCCGCACCGAGATGTTGTTGGCGGCGGCGATACCGGGGATCTTCAGCGCCGAATCGGCCAGGTGTGTGCGCACGTACCCGAGGATCTGCTCGATCAGCAGCTGGTCCGGGATGGCCGCGCCGTCACCGGGCCCGCGGCCCGCCGCCGAGATCAGCAGTGCCCGAATCATTTCCAGGCAAGACTCACCTACCGCGGCGGCGGCAGGATCGGCTTCGAGCTGGTCGGCGATCCCGACCAGATGTTCGATCTGCGCCTTCACCATCGGATACAGCGGTGAGGCGGCCAGCCGCCCGTGCGCCGCGGCGACCGTTTCCACGGAGATGCCAAGGCGCTGGCGGGACAGTTGCAGGCACAGCGTTCCGCCGAGACCGTGCCAGCCGGAGGCGAAGGTGGTGGCCAGGTCGATCACTTCGCAGGAGCCGGGCTCGATCAGCGTCTGCGTACCGAACTGTTCGTGCTTGCGCAGCTGTCCGTTCTGCACGGTGACGGTCAATGTGTCACTGGGCGTGGAGCGTTCGTGCCTGCTGGTTCGGCACACCTGGTGACCGGAGACCTCCGAGCGGGTGAGCGCGATCGGCCCCAGCATCCAGGACTGGTGCCTGCTGACCACTTCGGCCGGCGCGTCCCACATCCGCAGGTTCGCGCCGAGGTCGGCCTCCTGCAGGATCGCGGTGACCGCTTCCCGGCGGTCCGCCGGCGCGAAATAGTCGGAGTCGATCAGCACTGCCATGGGTGATCTCCACTTCGGATCTCGCCGGCGGCGGAGTGCCTCCCGTCGCCGGCCGCTGCGCGTTTCGGGTGGGGGCGATTCCGCGATGCTATCGCGCCACGGCACGCCCCGAGCCCGATTCGCCAGGGTCACCCGACGGCTTCACCGGCCCGCGGTGGCGGATTCCCTTGCCGCGGTGGGCCGCAGCGCGAGGATGCGACGTTCGGCGGCGGTCGCCGTAGCAGCCCATTCCGGTCGCAGCGCCGCATAAGTGCACACATCGTGCCACCGGCCCTGCGTGCGGTAGAGCTGCCGCAGCCGAGCCTCCGGTGTCAAGCCCACTCCCGACATCACCGTGTCCATCACCGGGTGATCGTGGCGGTGCCCCGCCCACACCCGATGGATCCCGAGCGGCCCGAAGGCGAAGGCAGCCACCAGTCGCCCCGCCTCGATCCCGCCCGCGCGCAGCGCCCCTTCCGGGACCACGACCAGACCGCCGATCATCGCGTTGCTGCCGTAGTCCTCGACCAGCAGGCCGATGGTGCCGACCATGGTGTCGTCGTCCGGTGCGGTGATGGCCAGCGTGTACTTGCGCCGCGGGCTCTCGCCCCGCGCGCGCAGGGACGCGTCGAACGAGGCGGTGGCGGCCTGGACGCCCATGCTGTCGGTGCCCATGTACCGGGTGAGGCGCGGGTCGGTGAAGATCCGCTGGTAGACGTCCAGATCGCCGGCCCGCAGGTCCCGCAGCCGCAGGCGCGTGCCGGTCAGTTCCACATCGCGCAGGTCGACCGTCAACGGGCCGCCTCCATCACCCGCGCGAATTCCGCAGTGCGCTGCTGTCCTATCGCGGGGATCAGTTCGTCGAGGTCGATATAGGTGCGCCCCGACGGGATCAGCTCGCCGAGCAGGATCCGCCGGGCCGTGTCCGCCACCAGCGCACCGCCGAGCATCACCCCGGAGGCGAGTTGCGGCCAGGAGGACAGGCTCCGTCCCATCTCGCCGATCGCGTCCCGCATCACCGGGCTCAGCCGCGGTTCGTCGACCATGGTCAGCAGCAACGACAACTGCTCGCCCCGGTCCATTCTCGCGACATCGGCCGAGGTCGAGCCACCGGTACGGCCGTGGAGCAAGGGGCGTTGGGGTTCGAGATCGAACCGCTCCACATCCAGCAGACCGCGGTCGTTGGTGTCCATCAGGACCGGTATCCCCCGGTCGCGCGCGTACTCGCGGGCGGCGACCTTCGCCCACACCGTGTCGCACTCCTCCACCAGCAGATCCAGCGGCTCGGTGCCGTCGACTCCGTCGAAGAACGGCCCGATCGTGTCCTCGGTCAGCCCGTCCGCGCACACCTCGATGTCGAGATAAGGGTCGATCTCGAACATCTGACGCGCCGCCAGCACCGCTTTGGACACCCCGAGGTCACCGATCCCGGCCCGCAGCCGGTTCAGATTCGACAGCCCCACGGTGTCGAAGTCGGCCAACCGGAACGCTCCGCCGACCCCTTCCATGGCCAGCGTCACCGCGGCACTGCTGCCCACCGACAGCCCGACCACCCCGATCCGCCGGGCACGCAGGTCTCGCTGCTGGGCCCGGTCGATCTTGTTGCGATTCCGGTCGGTGCGCACCCGCTGGAACTCCTCGCGCGGCAGCACATGCGTCAGCCGGCCGTTCCACGCGGAGAACACCCACGTCCCCCACTGCCACAGCGGGGTCGCGCCACAGATCCGCCGTCGCGCCGCGGCCCGCGAATCCGTCGAGTGCGCGACGGCGGGGTCCTCGCTGCGGATCAGCTCGTCGAGCTGATCCTCGATCGTGTCGTGCACCGCGCCGACCGCACCCGAGGCCACCAGCGCTTCCAGATCGCGCCGCCCTTCCCGGCTCGAGGCATCCAGGAGCACGGGACGGAATTCCGTGGGTGCAACACCGGGCGAGAGAACCGCCGGCCGCGGAACCGAGCGATACGGGACCATGTGTGCGCGAACCTCCAAACCTCGCGAGGCGAACGGCCGCCCGCCCGCCTCTGTCGTCCAGGACGCGCACAGGATACCGTCAGCACACTTTCAGCAAATCGATCTCCGGTCCACCGGCATGGCGCGGCGGAACAGGAGCCGAACTGGGGCTATGAACGATCGCATCGGCGACAGGAGACGACCAGCTCCGACGCCGATTCCCCATCTCGCAATGCCCCCGCAAGCGACGCCGGGGAGCGCCGGAACCAGCCGACGAAAAATGGCTGCCCGGACATGTGAACCATGTCCGGGCAGCCATTGTGCGTGGTCCCAGCTGGTTTCGAACCAGCGACCTTCCGCGTGTGAGGCGGACGCTCTCCCGCTGAGCTATGGGACCCAACCTTCGTTCGAGTGGCCGTAGCGGGCCTCTCGAACGAGATGGAACATTAGCACGGTGCACCGGCATGACACCAAATCGCCTCGTGAACGGGGGGTTCGGGATCCTCAGCCGTTCTTTCGTCCGCGCCGATCGCTCACGACTCCACCCCCACTCGAGGCGCACACATATTGTGATGCGCATATCCACGTCTCTCGATGTCGATCGCCTGGGCGCGATCCGACCACGCGAGGGCCGAGCGAGCGCATCTGGCGCCCACAGGCCGGTGAACACTTCCCCACCCCGACCTGAACGACACCCGTGTAATTCGCATTCATGCCCGTCTACCAGGCGATTTGTAGTCTGCGTCGAACGTCGGCTAATGTTCTCATCGCACCACGGAGGACAGCGAAGCCGCCAGGCCGACAGCCTCCGGAAGTGTGAATGCGGATGTAGCGCAGCTGGTAGCGCATCACCTTGCCAAGGTGAGGGTCGCGGGTTCGAATCCCGTCATCCGCTCGAGAGGTAGGTTAGGCATCTTGCCAATCCTCCTTTGCGCGGTGGAGTGGCCGAGTGGTGAGGCAACGGCCTGCAAAGCCGTGCACACGGGTTCGATTCCCGTCTCCACCTCGCGCGATTAGCTCAGCGGGAGAGCGCTTCCCTGACACGGAAGAGGTCACTGGTTCAATCCCAGTATCGCGCACCACAAGTAGGGCCCCGGTTTCCGCCGGGGCCCTACTTGCGTTTCACCCGCGAACATCCTGGTCAGCCACCGGGTGATCCCGGCTGGGCGACCGGCCTGTAACGCAGGTCACTCTGCGGGCACGGTGCTGGTGGCTCCCCTAGGATCGGCACTCGGCGTCGCCGGGAGGGTCGGGTGACGCGGACCGGCCACGTGGAGGGGCGAGTATTTGAGGCAGATCCTGTTGGCGGCGGGGATCGCACTGGTCGTGACCATCACGCTCACCCCGGTGCTGATCCGGGTGTTCGCGCGGCGTGGGTTCGGGCAGGAGATCCGGATCGACGGGCCGGCCAGCCACCACACCAAACGCGGCACCCCGACGATGGGTGGGCTGGCGATCGGTGCGGGTGTGTGGGCCGGATATCTCGGGTCGCACCTGATCGGGATGCTGTGGGGTGCCTCCGGGCCCAGCGCGTCGGGCATCCTGGTGCTGCTGCTGGCCTCGGCCCTCGGCATCGTCGGGTTCCTCGACGACTCGATCAAACTGCGCAAGCACCGCAACCTCGGTCTCACCGCGGCGGGCAAGTACATCGGCCAGATCGGCGCCGCGGTGGTGTTCGCGATCCTGGTGCTGCGCTTCCCCGGCGCCACCGGGCTCACCCCGGCCAGCCGCAACCTTTCGTATGTGCGCGACATCAGCACCATCTCCTTCACCTCGCTGTTCTTCGTCGCGTTCATCGTGCTGCTGGTGGTGGCCTGGTCGAACGCGGTGAACATCACCGACGGCCTCGACGGCCTGGCCGCGGGCTCGATGAGCCTGACCCTCGGCGCCTACGTGGTGATCACGCTGTGGCAGTACGACAACTCCTGCGAGATCAGCCCCGGCCGCGCCTGCTACACCGTGCGCGACCCGCTCGATCTGGCGATGGTCAGCGCCGCGGGTGCCGCCGCGTGCATCGGCTTCCTCTGGTGGAACGCCGCTCCGGCGAAGATCTTCATGGGCGACACCGGTTCCCTCGGCCTGGGCGGACTGCTCGCCGGGCTCTCGATCACCAGCCACACCGAACTGCTCGCGGTGGTGCTCGGCGCGCTGTTCGTCGCCGAGATCATGTCGGTGGTGCTGCAGATCGTGGTCTTCCGGACCACCCACACCCGGCTGTTCCGGATGGCCCCGTTCCATCATCATTTCGAGCTCAACAACTGGCCGGAGACGGCGGTGATCATCCGGTTCTGGGTGCTGGCGGGCATCGCGTCGGCGACCGGCCTGTGCCTGTTCTACAGCGAGTACCTCACCGCGCTCTGACCCGGAGCTGTCGGTGTCCCCCGCTACGCTGACCCGAGGCGAGCGAGGGAGGTTGCACGGTGAGCACCGCGAGCGAGGTCGGCCACGATATCGCCACCGAGGTCTCGTTCGAGCTGGAAGAGCTCGACGAACTGGTCGGTGAGCTGCTCGTCGACCATGCCGAGCGCGCGGCCCGCGACGCGCGGATCGTGGCGCTGCGTCTGGGAATCGGCGGCAGGCGCCCGGAGACCCTCACCCGCATCGGCGCCCGCTACGACCTGGCACGCGACCGGGTCCGCCAGCTCTACGCCAAGGCGATCGGGCAGATCGTGCGGGAAGCGGCCCGCTCCGGACACCGTTCGGCGGCGGTGTTCACCCACCGCTACCCGCGCGAAGCGGGCGATCTGCGGCTGACGCACGCGCTGCTCGCCGAGACCTACGCCACCGACACCGACCTGGTGGCCATGGAATGGTCGTATCTGAAGCTGCGCCTGGCCGGGCACGACCAGGCCGACGCCAAACGGGTCGCGGGCTATGTGATGCAGCGAATCCTGGGCTGGCAGAAGAAGACCGCCAGCATCCTGGCCAAACTCCACTCCCCTGCCGACGACACCGACGACCTCGACGCACTCCTCGCCGGAATCGAGTGGCCCACGGGTTCGCCCGCTCCGCTGCCCACCGCGTCGGCGCGTGCCATCGACCGTGACGACGACGGCCGCGGCCGCTTCTACCTGGCCAAGGCAGGCCGCGAGGTGGCCTACGATTCCGCGCTCACCGCCCGCCTGCTGCGCACCCTCGACGCCGCGCCCGCCGTCGCCGCGTTCCAGGAGGAACCGGTGGCGCTGAGCTATCGCTTCGACGGCGCGGACCACGAGCACTACCCGGCGGTCGCGGCGCGGCTCACCGACGGTCGCGCCGTGCTCGTCGATGTGGTGCCGCTGGGCCGGATCGCCTTCCACCACACCCGGATCGAGAGCGACCTCGCCCGCGCCTACGCGCACGAGCACGGCTGGGGCTGGCTGCCCTGGACCGGCAGCGCGCTCGGCCCCGACCGATTACGCGCACGCCCCATCGACCCGGCGGTCGAACAGCGCGTCAGCGACGATCTGGCCCAGGCGCCCTACGACCGGGCCGCGCTGGCCGCGCTGTGCGCCGACACCGGCCTGGACCTGCTCGACCTGGCCGGGCTGGTGCTGCGCAACGACTGGCAGTGGGACCGGATACCGCTGCGGCTCAGCGCACCACCATCGCCCCGGCCAGGAGCGTGACCACCAGCAGCATCGCGCAGCAGGTGAGCCACTGCCACTGATTGATGGTGCGATCCATCCGCCCGATCGTCGCGCGCAGACCGGCGGCGATGCGCTGCTGGGCGAGCAGTTCGCTGCGCACCCCGGCCAGGGTGATGGCCTCGGCGTCGGCGTTCACCCCCGCGCGGTCGATCCGGTTGTGCAGCCGCGTCACCAGCTTCTGCTTGTCGCGCACAGTCTGGCGGGAGACCGCCAGTTCCACGCGCTGATCGCGCAGCTCGCGGCGCTGATGCTCGATCATCGCGGCCTGCGCCGCGGTATGCCGTTCCCAGGTGCCCACCTCGGCCCACCCTCCTGTCGTCAGATCCCGATGGCCCCACTCGATCTCGCCGGCCACCCAGCCCTCGAGGAAGTCACGCAATTCCGTGCTCGCCTGCACGGGAGCGGCGAAGCCCGACTCCCCCGCGGTCAGCATGCCCTGGTCGATGCGGTAGTCCGCGGCCGCGGGAGCGAAGTCGGTGACGCCGACCGCGGGGACCAGCGGCACCCAGTAACCCTGCGGGCAGACCCACAGCACGTCGTCGATTCCGGCCGCCTGCAGGCGTTTCCGGTGTTCGCGCGCGGCGGTGATGTCGAGGGGCCCGCTGTGCACCTCGACCACGCAGCGGCGCTCGCCACGACGCCAGTAGATGTCGACGGGGATGTCGCCGACCAGGGTGTCCACTTCGGCCTCGTCGGCGCCCGCGGCGGTGAGCCTGCCGCAGATCCAGTGCTCGAGTCGCTGGGTGTTCCATTGCGCGGCCGCGCATTCGGGACAGCCGCACCCATAGCCGGTTCGTTCGGGAGCCGCACGACGACCACCCTCGGAGATACCGAGCTCGTCGAGCAGAGCTCGTCGTCCACACACCACCTGGGTGTCGCTGCGCCGCGTCGTCCTCACACCATCACTCCCTCACCAAGGGCATCTCGCCCGCGCCCTGGACACCAGGTTCCCGCAGCGACCGACACGCCGCCAGCCCCCTTGACCCGCGCTCGGGTGCGTCATCGATCGGTGAGCGAGATCACACACGCGACACGACCTGCATATCAAGCTATTTCATTGTGCCGACGTCGCAGAACGTCCCCGAGATCTTGATCATTTCGATACACAGACCGGGCCTGTTGCGTGTCCTTTTCCTCCCGATCCGGAAACGCGTCGGCGTGTCCCCGATCGGCGGGCCAGGCCAGCACGACGACGCACGCGGCGGCAGCGGTGGATATGATCGCTGCGGCCGAGGCGGGCCCGCTCGCCTACCACGGGAAGTAGGGTGTGCATGAACCACGCGGAGCACGACGAAACCATCGGGTCGATGCTGGCGAGTATCGCCGCGGCGCTGCGTGAGGTCAGCGAGAAGCTCGATGTGGTCGCCGCCCGTGTCCAGCAGGAGGTTCCGCCCTTCCCCGGCGACGACGATGTTCCCGACCAGATCCGCATCCGCAGGCTGGAGTCGTGGGCTTTCCATGCGTCACAGGACATTTCGCGGTTGAGTTCCCGGCTGGACGCGCTCGACGGCGGCGATCCCGAGCCGGGACCCCGCGGTCCCGCCCGCACCACCCCCAGTCGCCGCGAGGTGCGCGAGGCCGCCGAAGCCGCGGAGCGGGCGGCCGAAGCCGTCGCACCCGAACCGCCTGCGCCGCACCCCTTCCGCAATATCGACGGCGCGCGGCCGCCACTGGAGCGCAGGCAGTCCGCCCTGCGCCCCACCGCGACCGACCACCTGGGCGATCCCACCTGGCCGATCACCGTCACCCCCGTGCCCCGCGCGGCGCACGTGCCCAGCGGGGTCGCGGTGGTCACCGTCGACCGCGACAGCGACCTCTCCACAGAGGTGGACGAAAGGCACAGCGCCGCAATACCCGTCGAAGAGCCGACCACCCACGCCGGGCATTCCCCTGCGGGCACCGGCGGTGATGAGCTGTCCGCCACGGGGACCGGCCGGCGGAACGGTGTGTCGCTCGATCGGTCCGGGTCGCAGCGCGGCACGTCCGCGGGGTCCACCGCCGAGGAGCGCCGAGGCGACACCGGGCGCCCTGCTCCCGCGACGAACGGATTCGCCGCCGGCGGAATCGATTCCGATGCCGGGACGCGACGTCCGGGCAACGACGTGGAGGACGCGTCGGCCGAAGCAGGGAAGGCCGGTGGAGTGGCCGCGGGGATCGGTGCGCCGACACGAGGACAGGAAGTCGCGCGGCAGGATGTCGATGCCTCGGCTCGCACCGATACCGGAACAACCGAACGCTCGGCACCCCAGCGCCTTTCGGATCCCGGTTCCGTACAGTCGGCGGGGCACAGCGCCTCGAACGGGTCTCCTGCGCCCGGGGCGGCTGCTTCTCGGCACGCCGGGCCCGATACTGCCGTGCCGTCGGGGTCCGAGGTTTCCGAGCGGGCCGTGTCGTTCTCCGCGCTCAGCAGCACCCGGACCCCGGATGCGGGGGCCGATCGGCGACCGGCCGATGACGGGGACCGGAGCGGCGCCGCAGCCGGACAGCGAGGGACTGCCGACGAGCGACGTCACGATGAGGTCGGCGGACGAGTCACGACGGGCGAAGGCCACCCCGGCGAGATGGTCGACGATCAGTCGTCGGGCCGCGAGGGACATCGCGGTAGGTCGGTCGAGGAACCGGCGATCGCGATCGCGGGTGCGGGTGCGGGTGCGCACAGCGTCGTGGTCGACGGCGTGATCGGCGCTGGTCGAATGCCTGAGACCTCTGCGGACGAGCATCTTTCGGCAACCGCTCCCGAAGTTGCACGATCGACTCCCCCCACCGGTGTCGAACGCGCGCGACCCGCAAGCCGGCTCACCGACGGCCCGTCCCGTACCGAAGACCCGGTTCGTTCGGACGTACCGGCTCATTCCGACAGCCCTGCCGGTTCCAACAGCCTGGCCCGCTC
>NZ_JBHJWO010000001.1:1687166-2406134 GCF_042266925.1 Nocardia sp. NPDC056064
CCGACAGCCCGACCCGTACCGACGGGCTGGCTCAATCCGGCGGCCCGACTCATTCCAACAGCCTGGCCGGCTCCGACAGCCTGGCCGGTTCCAACGACCTGGCCGGTTCCAACGGCCTCGCCGGTTCCGACAGCCCGACCCGTACCGACGGGCTGGCTCAATCCGGCGGCCCGACTCATTCCAACAGCCTGGCCGGCTCCGACAGCCTGGCCGGTTCCAACGGCCTGGCCGGTTCCAACGGCCTCGCCGGTTCCGACAGCCTGGCCCGTACGGAC
The DNA here is from genome assembly GCF_042266925.1 of Nocardia sp. NPDC056064. Classification (NCBI taxonomy): domain Bacteria; kingdom Bacillati; phylum Actinomycetota; class Actinomycetes; order Mycobacteriales; family Nocardiaceae; genus Nocardia; species Nocardia sp. NPDC056064. Next base: position 1,687,442 of record NZ_JBHJWO010000001.1, read on the forward strand.
GGGCTGGCTCATTCCGGCGGCCCGGCTCATTCCGAAAGCCTGGCCGGTTCCCGCGGCCGGGCTCGTTCCGAGGGGTCGGGCAGTTCCGACAGCCTGGCCCCTACCGACGGGCTGGGTCGCTCCGACAGCCCGGCCAGTTCCGACAGCCGGGTTCGTACCGACAGCCCGGCCCATTCCAATGGCCTGGACCGTTCCGTCAGCCCGGATCGGTCGGCTGTCCCGGACCCGACGGACACCGCGTTCACCCGGGACGAATCGGCGACGACGGGAGCGCTCGAGAGCAGCGGCGATTTCTCGGCGGACACTCGCGATGGTGTCGGCCCCATCGCGGGGGACCCGCGTGCCGCCGGGTTGACTGCCGGGGATCGTAGCGAGCACTCCGATCATGGCGGCACCGCCAACGGGTTCCATTGGTCCTTCGCCGAGGAGACCGCCACCACGGAACCGGTCGCGCCGCGAAATGGGCACGTGCGCAATGGCTTCACCACCGATTCGGCGCGTCGTGCCGATTCTCTCTTCGATGACTTCACACCGCGCGACCGCCTGACCACGCCACTTACCGCGACGGAGGTACCGGACCGGCTCGACACGGCACCGAACCGGCACCCGGCGCCCGAGCCGTCCGTCACCCAGGCCCCGGATTCGACGGCTCCCTTCGCCGCCCTTCCCGACGAACCGGGCACCGGCACGCAGCGGCTGATCACGCCCCAGCCGACCAACGCGGCGGCGGCCGACGCATCGGTGAGCTCCCCCGCCGCGAATCCTCCCGCTCGGCTCGCGCCGCTCCAGGACGTATCGACGGCAACGTCCACCGGCGCGGGCGACGCCGCCGGACAACAGAACGCGCCTACTCCCCCGACGAACCCGAGCCCGGCCCCCGAGCTCACCACCCCGCCGGTGGAATACGATCCGCCCACCATCGGTCTGCCCAAGGATCGCGATCTCACCGCGCCCACCGATCCGGCGCCGCCCACGGCCACCGACGCGGCGGGGATCACGGTGACGGGTACGTTCCGCGCATTCGACATCGAACGCGCGCACGTGGACAAGCTGCAGGCCATGCTCGACGAGCTGAAGCGGTCGGCGGGGCTGCCGCCGGGGCGGCGGGACGTGTTCGGGCCGCCGACGCCCGAGAGTTAGGCCGAGGCCGGTTCGGCGCGCGCGGCGACGAGTTCGACCGGCGGCGCGACCAATTCGACGGTGGGTGCGCGCGTAGCGAGGACCTCGGCGATGAGCTCGCGCAGCGCGCGGTGGCCCGCGTCGGCGGTATTGCGCGGATGCCAGGCCATGGCCACGACGGGGTCGGGCAGTGGCAGCGGGATGTCGAACACGGTCGCGCCCAGTGCCGCGCAGGCGGGTGCGGTCAGCAGTTCCGGTGCGGGACAGACCAGTTCGGTCGTGGTGACGGTGAACAGCGCGGTGGACAGATCGGGCACGGTCGCGATGACCCGCCGGGTGCGGCCGTGCAGGGCCAGGCGGTCGTCGATCGGGCTGTGGGTGCGGCCGGTCGCCGAGACCTCCAGGTGCAGCGCGGAGGCGTAGGCGGCGACGGTGGGTCGGGTCGCGGCGAACGGGTGACGCGCGGCGGCCACCCCGATCCAGCGATCGGCGAACAGGCGCTGCACCACCGTTTCCGGGTCGGTGCGCCCGAGCATGCCGACCTCGACGTCGACGCGTCCGTCCCGCAGTGCGACGGACCCGTCGGCGGGATCGGCGGCCAGGAACCGCACACTCGCGCCGGGCAGTTCGGCCCGCACCGCGGCCAGCAGCGGCCCGGACAGCCGCGCCGCCACCGCGTCCCCCACCCGGACGACGAAGTCGCGGTGCCTGCCCGGCCCGCCGCCCTCGCGCGCGGTGAGCAACGCGCGTGCCTGCTCGACCAGGTGCGCGACATCGTGGCGCAGCTCCAGCGCGCGCGGTGTGGGCACCAGGGCCCGGCCGGAACGCACCAGCAGCGGGTCGTCGAGCACGGCGCGCAACCGGGTCAGGGTGCGGCTCATCGCCGAGGTGGAGGTCTGCAGCCGCCGGGCGGCCTCGGTCACGCTGTTGGTGTCGAGCAGCGCGTCCAGCGCGAGCAACAGGTTCAGATCCAGCGCATCCACGCGAGGATTATCACCATTGCCGGTATCGCCTCGCGGCGTTGCGCGACCACGAACCGGCGTGTCGGGCGCTATCCCTCGGTGACCGCGGCCGGCGCGGGCGCCGCGGCCACGGGGACGACCGGACCACGCAGCACACCCCGGTAGGACGCGGGCCGCGCCGGGCGCAGCCACTGGCCCACCCGGGTGCTCCACGGCAGTGTCCGGCCCAGGTCCTCGAGCATCTCGTCGATGGCCGCCAGTGAGAACGGGCTCACCGAGGCGCCGTGCGCGTGCCTGCCGTCGGTGCGCTCGCGTGACCAGGCCAGCTGCTCGTCGATCTCTGAGTTCATCAGCTCCGGCATGGGCGGCACGAATTTGCCGGTGAGCAGGCCGGCGATCCAGTGCGCGCCGACCTCGGCGCCCAGCGCGCTCAGGTTCGAGCTGTTGTAGCCGGCGAAGGTCAGGTTCGGGACGTCCACGGGCAGGATGTTGCGGAAGAGCCGGAAGTCGCCCGCGTCGTCGGTGAGCGCGCGCCGCACGAAGGGGGTGAGGAAGGGCACCTCCTGCTTGTAGCCGGTCGCGCAGACGACGAGCTCGGCCAGCCGCACGCTGCCGTCGGCGAGGCGGACCGCGGGTCCGTGCTGACCGCCGATGAGTTCGGTGACCTCGGTGTCGCGGCAGACCTGGATGCGGCCCGCCTCGACCTGGTCGATGAAGCCCTCCGTGGCCAGGCTCGCGCTGCTGGTGGCGATATCGGTGATCGAGCCCTCGGGCTCGAGGCCCAGCTCGCGCAGCCGCAGCTTGCGGATGACCCGCTCCTGCAGCAGGTCCATATTGGTCTGGCGCAGGGCGAGCCGGTCGAGCAGGCGTTCGGCCCGGTGCGGGAGGCGGGAGCGGAAGTGCGCCTCGCCCGCCCGGGTCAGCAGCAGGCGTTCGTAGTCGATGCCGGCGCCGAAGGTGCGCGGCATCTTCCAGGAGAGCCTGCGGGCCACCACGGTGGTCTCGTCGGCGAAGTGGCTGACGGCCTCGGCGACGTCCCAGGCCGACTTGCCGTACCCGATGACGACCACCGACCGGTCGCGCGCCTGCTCGGCGTCACGGAACTGCGAGACGTGGCCCAGCTGTCCCCCGGCGGCGCGGAAGGCGGCCTCACCGGGGAGCGTGGGCAGCACCGGGTCGCTGTGCACGCCGTTGGCGACGATCAGGTGATCGCAGGAGGTGTGGTGCACCCCGTCGCGGTCGCGGATCTCGAGCAGCCAGCCGCTGTCGACCGGGTCGGCCGCCACCACCTGGGTGCCCAGGCGTAAGGCGTCGGACAGCCCGAAATGCTGCGCGTACCCGGCCAGATAGGCCTGCATCTGCTGGGCGTCGGGCCAGCGCGGATAGTCCTCCGGCATGGGGTGGTCGCTGAACTGACCGGTGTACTTGCTGTTGTGCGCGCTCAGCCCCGGATAGCGGCGTGTGGCGCTCCACACACCGCCGACATCGGGCGCCCGGTCGTAGACCTCGACCGGGAAACCCGCCTGGCTCAAAACCTTCGCGCAGGCCAAACCCGCCACTCCCGCACCGACGATCCCGATGCGGCTACCGCTCGTCATGGCCGAGAGATTACTCGACCCGTGCTGTACTGGATTGATGACCAACAGTTCCGTCGTCGTCGATCGGGCCGGGCTCTGGGACGCCGAAGCGCTCAGTGACGTGGCCGCGGCGACCTTTCCGCTGGCCTGCCCGCCGGAGGCCAGCCCGGGCGACATCGAGATCTTCCTCGAGCAGGTGCTCTCCGGCGAGCGCTTCGGCGAATACCTCTCGGATCCGGACCGGACGGTGCTCAAGGCGGTCGAGGGTGACGAGATCGTCGGCTACGCGATGCTCGTCGCCGGACGCCCGGCCGACCCGGAGGTGGACGCGCTGGTCCGTCCCGGCACGGTGGTGGAAGTGAGCAAGATGTACGTGCTGCCCGGCCATCACGGCAGCGGGGTGGCCGCGGCGCTGATGACGGCGGTGGTCGCGGTCGCGCGCGAGGCGGGCGCGCAGGCGCTGTGGCTGGGGGTCAACCAGGCCAACGAGCGCGCGCAGAGGTTCTACGCCAAGCACGGTTTCACCCGGGTGGGCACCAAGACCTTCCTCGTCGGCAACCAGCTGCACGACGATTTCGTCTTCGAACGCGAGCTGTGAGCCTCAGGCGAGCAGTTTCGTACGCAGCGCGGTGATCTCGGACGGGGTCAGGCCGAGGCCGTCGCGCACGTAGGCGTCGAAGCTGCCGTAGGAGCGGTTCACCTGGTCGAAGGCCGCGTCGAGCCATTCGCCCTGCACGCCGTTGAGCGGGTCACCGGGGACGGCGTTGCGGTAGGTGTTGGACAGCAGGAAGTCGGCGGTGACGGTCGCGCGGTCCACGCCGAGCAGGCTCAGCAGCACCGCCGAGGTCCAGCCGGTGCGGTCCTTGCCCGCGCTGCAGTGGTAGAGCACCCCGCCCTCGGCGGCGATGATGCCGCGCAGGACCGCCGCGAACGCCTCGTCGGCGCCGGGCGCGGTGATGAAGGCCCGGTACATGCCCTCCCCGCCGAACAGGGCGCCCGCCAGGATCAGTGGCGGTGCCTGGCCGATGACGTCGTAGGAGTGCCCGGTCGCGCCCACGGGCAGCTTGTCGGGGGCCAGCGAGCGTTCGTAGCCGGTGCGCAGGTCGTCGACGACGGTGACGCCCAGCGCGGTGAGCCGCGCCAGATCGTCCGGGGCGGCCTTGTCCAGCGCGCCGGAGCGGAAGACCAGCCCGGTGCGCACCCACCGGCCGTCGACGGTGCGATAGCCGCCCGCATCCCTGGCATTGGGCACGCCGGAGAGCCCGAGCAACCGGACGGCGGCGGTGTTCTCCTCGGCCGGTGCGGGCGCGGCGAGCACCTGCCCGGCGGCCGGGCCGATGAGCAGGGCCACGGCGGTCGCGACGGACAGGCTCGCACGCACGGCACGGACTCGGGGCACTGTCAGCATGCCCAGAAGCTACACCCGGGCACCGACGATCACGCGGCGGCGGCCTCGAATCGCGACAGCGCCAGCAGCCGCGAGATGGCGCGCAGGTACTTCTTGCGGTAGCCGCCGTCGAGCATCTCCTGGGAGAAGATCTCGTCGAGCTTGGCGCCGGAGACCGTCACCGGGATGCTCGCGTCGTAGAGGCGGTCGGCCAGCACGACGATGCGCAGCGCGACGGCCTGGTCGGTCACCGGGTGCACGCCGGAGATGAACACCGAGCTCACTCCGGTGATCAGCGCGCCGTACTTCGACGGGTGCAGCGTGCTCAGGTGCTTGAGCAGCGAGTCGTAGTCGTCGAGCGTGGAACCCGGTGTGGCGGCGGCCCGTTCGGCCAGCACGTCCGGGGAGGTCGGCTCGGGAGCGGGCGGCAGGTCGCGGTGGCGGTAGTCGGGACCGTCGACGCGCACCGGCTCGAAGATCGAACCCAGCTTCTTGATCTCGCGCAGGAAGTCCTGGGCGGCGAAGCGGCCTTCGCCGAGCTGGCTGGGCAGAGTGTTGGAGGTGGCGGCGATCGACACACCGGCGGCGGACAGCTCGGTGAGCAGGCGCGAGACCATGGTCGTGTCGCCCGGGTCGTCGAGCTCGAACTCGTCGATGCACAGCAGGCTGTTGGCGGAGAGGCGCTCGACGGCGTTGACGAAGCCCAGCGCGCCGACCAGGTTGGTCAGCTCGCCGAAGGTGCCGAAGGACTTGGGCGCGGGCGCGCTGTGGAAGATCGAGGCGAGCAGGTGGGTCTTGCCGACACCGAAACCGCCGTCGAGGTACAGCCCGGCGCCCGAGATCGCCTTCTTCTTGCCGAACAGGCTCTTCTTGGAGGCGGCCTTGTGGATCTTGTTCACCTGACCGGCGAATTCCTCGGCCTTGCGGACCGCGGCGGCCTGGCTCGGTTCCTTGGGGTCGGGAATGTAGGAGGCGAAGCTGACCTCGTCGAACATGGGCGGAGGCACCATCTGGGCGACGAGCTGGTCGGCCGGGACCTCCGGATGGCGATCGACGAGGCGTTCTTGCATGGACAAATCGTACGGACGTGGTTGCATCGGACCCTATGCAGCGTATCCACAATGTGACCCAGCTCGCAGACCTCGACGACGACGCACTGGCCAGGTGTTACGCATACCCGCGCCAGCTGGCCGGTCCGTGGGTGCGGGCCAACTTCGTGAGCAGCATCGACGGGGCCTTCGCGGTCGACGGCGTGTCCAAGGGGCTGGGCACCGACGCCGATCACCGGGTGTTCCACATCCTGCGCGAACTGGCCGAGGTGATCCTGGTCGGCGCGGGCACCGTGCGCGCGGAGAACTATGGCGGCGCGCACCCCGATCCGCAGCGGCGGCGGACCCATTTCCAGCACGGGATCGGGGGCAGTGCCGACGGGTCCCCGCCGCCGGTCGCGGTGGTCACCGCGAGCGCGCGCCTGGACCCCGCGGCGAAGCTGTTCACCGACGCCGAGACCGCGCCGCTGATCATCACCACCGCCCACGCCGGGGCCGACCGGCTCGCCGCGCTGCGCGACGCGGGCGCCGAGGTGGTGGTGGCAGGCGAGGCGGCGATCACCGCGCAGGCGCTGGTCCGGGTGCTCGCCGAGCGCGATCTGCACCGGGTGCTGTGCGAGGGCGGACCGCATCTGTTCGGGCAGCTGGCCGAGGCGGGGCTGGTCGACGAGCTGTGCCTGAGCACCTCGCCGGTGCTGGTCGGCGGGGCGGGCGGGCGAATCTCGCTGTCGGCGAGCGGTTTCGATCAGCCGATGGCCCGCAAGCAACTGGTCCTCGCCGAGGACGGCACCGTCCTGGCCCGATGGGCCCGTCGATGAAACCTGGCGCCGAACCTGGCAGTGTGTAGCCCATGCGCTGGACTCGGGCCGCGGCGACGGCCGCGACACTGTCGATCATGCTCGCGGGATGTGGGGCAGGCCCGTCGGATCGGCCCGGCGTCGCGGTCGAACGTCCGGGCGCGGGCGGCGGTGCGCAGACCGAGGCACCCGTCGCACCGGAACCGGCCACCGCCGAGGTCCCCAAGACCGACCTGGCCTGGCGTGACTGCACCGCCGCGACCCTCGGCTCGCTCGACTTCGGTCCCGCCCCGGCCGGGCTGGTGCTCGACTGCGCGGAGTTCTCCACCCCGATCGACACCGCGGGCACTGTGATCGGCACCTTCCGCACCGGCGCGCTGCGCGCCCGGCTGCCGCAGACCCCCGCCGACGCCCCGCCGCTGGTGCTCACCTCCGGCTCGGACCGTTCCTCGTCCTCGACGCTGGCCGGTCTCGCGATCGGCCCCGACAGCGCGCTGCTGGCCGCCCAGCCCATCGTCGCGGTGGACCGGCGCGGCATCGGCGCCTCCCAGCCCATCGACTGCATTCCGGCGCAGTTGCGCGCGGTGTTCACCGATCTCGGCCAGTTCGGTGTCGGCAGCGACGACCGGGTCGGCGCGGTGGCCGGGTACAGCCAGGACGCCACCATCGCCTGCCGCGATTTCCTGCAGCCCTACGAGGGCACCTTCGACGCGCCGCACGCCGCCGACGACATCGAGCAGCTGCGCAAGCAGTGGCAGGTCGACAAGATCAATCTGCTCGGCACCGGCAACGGCTCGAAAGTGGCGCTGAGCTACGCACGGCGCTACGGCGATCACCTGGCCCGCCTGGTGCTCGACGCCCCCGAACCGGTCAACGCCGACGCCACCACCATGACCGAGGCCCGCGTCACCGGCGCCGAGGCCGCGCTCACCGCGTTCGCGCAGCGCTGCAAGGCCGCCAACTGCGCGCTGGGCGCCGATCCGCGCGCGAGCGTCACCGCGCTGATGACCAAGGCGAACGCCGGTGAGCTCGGGGACATCTCCGCCGCCGACCTGTCCACCGCGCTCACCGGGTTCTTGTCCAGCCCGCGCGGCGACCAGGCCACCCGGGTCACCGCGCTGGCCGACATCCTCGCCGCCGCCGACCGGGGCGACCGCGGCCCGCTGTCCGCGCTGGTCGCGCGCGAGACGGCCGCGATCAACTCCGACGGCGAGTTCGTCAACCGGTGCACCGACAGCCAGCAGTCCCCCACCCCGGACAAGGCCCGCGAACTGCTGCAGACCTGGTCGAGCAAGTACCCCGTGTTCGGTCCGACCGCGGCCGTCGGCCTCATGGTCTGCTCGGCCTGGCCGGTCTCCACCGCGCCGCCGCTGCCCAGCAAGCTGGACATGCCGGTGCTGGTGTTCACCGGGGTGGCCGATCCGGTCGTCGGCGGGCCCGCGGCCTCGGTCACCGGCGCGCTCGGTGTCGCGGGTGCCCGGCACGCCACCATGACCTGGCAGGGCTGGGGCCATCCGGTGCTCGCGCATTCCGGGTGCGCGCAGAAGGCCGCCAACGCCTATCTCGCGGAGGCGAAACTGCCCGGCGACGGCGGCGCCTGCCCGGCCTGACCGACGCGCTGACCCCGGCGTTTCGGCGCGTCGGACGGGTCCGGCGACACCATCACCCGGCGATTCGGTGTACCGTGCCCCAGTGTTGTTCCGACAGCTCGAGCCCCGTACCGCTCGCACCTCCGCCGAGGTGATCAAGTTCGCACTCTGGCCCTTCGCGGTCATGACGGTGCTGAACCGTGTCTTCATCAAGGCGATCAACGGGTTCATCACCGACGACTACCGGCCGGTCTACAACGCGTCGTTCGAGTTCCTCAACGGCAGGCCCCTGTACACCGCCGACTTCTCCTCGGTCGACCCGCACTATCTCTACTATCCGAGCGGGACGCTGCTGATCGCGCCGGTGGCGGTCATCGAGTACGAGCTGTCGCGCTGGCTGTTCATCGCGCTCAACGCCGCCGCGATCCTGATCGCCTGGTACCTGCTGCTTCGCCTGTTCAAGTTCGGGCTCGGCTCGATCGCGGCGCCCGCGCTGCTGCTGGCGATGTTCGCCTCCGAGACGGTGACCAACACGCTGGTCTTCACCAATGTCAACGGCTGCCTGCTGCTGGCCGAACTGGTGTTCCTGCACCTGCTGCTCAAACGCCGCGATCTCTGGGCGGGTGTAGCGCTCGGGTTGAGCATCGCGGTGAAACCGACGCTGGCGCCGTTGCTGCTGCTCGCGGCGGTACGCGGGCAGTGGAAGGTCTTCATCACCGCGCTCGGTGTGCCGGTGGCACTGACGGCCATCGCCTGGCCACTGTCGGCGGATCCCGAGAAGTTCTTCACCCGGGTGGTGCCGTATCTGGCGGAAACCCGCGACTACTTCAACAGCTCGATCGGCGGCAACGGCGCCTACTACGGCCTGCCGCACTGGCTGATCCTGCTCACCCAGGGCCTGATGGCGGCGATCGTGGCCGTCACGCTGTGGCTGCTGTGGCGCTACTACCGCCACGACGAGCTGTTCTTCGTCACCACGTTCTCCGGGGTGCTGCTCACCGCGTCGTTCCTGCTGCTCTCGCTGGGCCAGATGTACTACTCGATGATGCTGTTCCCGTTCCTGATGTCGGTGGTGCTGCGCAATTCGGTGCTGCGCAACTGGCCCGCCTGGCTGGCGATCTTCGGGTTCATGACCTACGACAAGTGGCTCTCGGACCGCTGGCAGAGCGTCGGGCGCACCCTCGAATACCTGCGGGTGACCTTCGGCTGGGGGCTGCTGCTGATCGTGGTGTTCTGCGTCCTGGGCGACCGCTACCTGGCCGCGCGCCGCGAGGGCAGGCTGCAGTTCGGCATCGACCCGGTCTGGCTGTCGAACGCTCCCCGCGGCGCCACCCCGGCGGTCACCGCGCGCGCCGCCGCCCACGACGAGGACCAGGTCGCCCCGGAGGAGCCGGTCGAGGATCGCGAGCCCGCGCTGAAGTAGCGTTCGCCGCCGGTGTGCCGTCGCCCTCGCGGCGCGCGTCGACGGAAACCATTAGCGTGGAGTGATGAGCTCATCGTTGCCCACGCCGCGCATCCAGCTGTCGCCGCAGCAGTGGCGGGCGAAACTGGACCCGGAGGAATACGCCGTCCTGCGCGAGGCGGCCACCGAACGCCCGTTCATCGGCGAATACACCGACACCAAGACCGAGGGCGTCTACACCTGCCGGGCCTGTGACGCCGAACTGTTCCGCAGCACCGAGAAGTTCGACTCGCACTGCGGCTGGCCGTCCTTCTTCGACCCCGCCGACTCCGACGCGGTCATCCTGCGCCCGGACGACACCCTCGGCATGCGCCGCGTCGAGGTGCTGTGCGCGAACTGCCACAGTCACCTCGGCCACGTCTTCGAGGGCGAGGGTTACCCCACCCCCACCGACCAGCGCTACTGCATCAACTCCATCGCCCTGCGCCTGCAGCCCAAGGGCGAATAGACACGACCGAGGCCCGGTCGAGCTCGACCGGGCCTCGTCGTGGATCAGCTCACGGCAGGGCGGTGACGAGCTTCTCGACCTCGACGCGCGGGCCGGTGAAGAACGGCACCTCTTCGCGCACGTGCAGGCGGGCCTCGGTGGCGCGCAGGTCGCGCATGAGGTCGACGATGCGGTGCAGTTCGGGGGCCTCGAAGGCGAGGATCCACTCGTAGTCGCCCAGGGCCATCGAGCTCACCGTGTTGGCCCGCACGTCCGGGTAGCCGCGCGCGGCCTTGCCATGGTCGGCGAGCATCTTGCGCCGCTCCTCGTCGGGCAGCAGGTACCACTCGTAGGAGCGCACGAACGGGTACACGCAGATGTAGTTGCCCGCGTCCTCCCCGGCCAGGAAGGCGGGGATGTGGCTCTTGTTGAACTCGGCGGGCCGGTGCACGGCCACATTGCTCCACACCGGCGCGCTGGCCCGGCCCAGCTCGGTGGTGCGGCGGAAGTCGGCGTAGGCCGCCTGCAGGTCCTCGACGCGTTCGGCGTGGGTCCACAGCATGAAGTCCGCGTCGGCGCGCATGCCCGCCACGTCGTAGATGCCCCGCAGCACCACGCCCTTGTCGGCGAGGCCGTCGAAGAACTCCCGCGCTTCCTCGAGCGCCGCGGTACGGTCCTCGCCGAGTACGCCCGGCTGCACCTGGAACACCGAGAACATCAGGTAGCGGATGGTGGAGTTGAGAGCCTGATAATCGAGTCGCGCCATGATTCCTATCGTGCCACTGTCGTGCCGGTCAGCTCGGGGTGGCCCGGTCCGTTCGCCACGGCCGGTTCTCGTCGGTGCCGAAGATCGAGACGACGGTGCTGACCCGATCGGCGTGGAATTCGACCGGACCGAGGTCGGGGTCGAGGATGAGGGTGCGGTGTCCGTGCTCGTCGCTGGTGGTCACAGCGGGCGATCATGCCCTATCGCTACCGCCGTGACCGGTGACACGCCGCGGCTCAGACCGGGCAGCTCAGCGCCTGCCAATCGGTGGGCGTGAACTGTTCGACGTGCACGCGTTCGGCGGGCACGCCCGCGGCGGCGAGCTGGGCGCGGGCGGTGTCGAGGAAGCCCGTGGCGCCGCACAGGTAGACCTCGGCGTCGGGTGCCAGGACGACCCCGGTGAGGTCGAGCCTGCCCGTGTGGGCGCCCGGGGTGGGCTCGCCGTACCAGAGCTCGAGGCTCGCGGCGGTCAGCCTGTCCGTCAGTGTGCGCATCCGCTCGCGCAGCGGATGGGTGCCGGGGGCGTGGTCGGCGTGCAGCACCTGGACGGGCCGGTGCGGGGTGCGCGCGGCGAGGTGTTCGAGCACACCGATCATCGGGGTGCTGCCGATGCCCGCCGAGATCAGTACCAGCGGGGTGTCGGCATCGGTGTCGACGGTGAGATCGCCGAAGGGCAGGGTGATCTCGAGTTCGTCACCGGCGAAGACAGTGTCGTGCAGGTGATTCGACACCTCCCCCGCCGGGCAGCCCGGCGCCGCCTGCACCCGCTTGACCGCGAATTCCAGCAGGCCAGCACCGGGAGCGTCGACCAGGCTGTACTGCCGCAGCTGACGCGCGCCGTCGGACAGCCGGACGCCGACCGAGATGTACTGCCCCGGAAGGAACTCCGGTAGCGGGTGTCCGGAATCGGTGGCGGCGACGGTGAAGACGGCGGTGTCCGCCGCGTCGTCGGCGCGCGCGGTCACCCGGACCTTCCGGAACACCTCCCCCGGTTCGACGCCCGCGGCCACGTAGAGCTGCTTCTCCAGGTCGATGAGCGCGTCGGCCATCATCCAGTACACGGCGTCCCATGCCTCGGCGACCGGTGCGGTGACCACGTCGGCGCCGAGCACCTCGACGATCGCGGCGAACAGGTTGTCGTGCACCACCTGGTACTGGTCGGCGGTGATGCCCAGCGAGGCGTGCTTGTGGCCGATCCGGGCGAGCAGCGCGGTGGGGTGCGGCAGCTCGGGGTCGACCAGGTAGCCGGCGAAGGTCGCGATGGAGGCGGCCAGGGCGCGCTGCTGGCTGCCCTGGGCCTGGTTGCCGCGGTTGAACAGGTCGCGTCGCAGCGCGGGGTGCTGCTCGAACAGGGTCGCGTAGAACGTGCGGGTGATGGCGTCGATGTTCGCGCCGATCAGCGGCAGGGTCGCGCGGACGGTGTCGGCGTGGGCCGGGGTGAGTTCGGGGGCGCCGCGACGGACGGATGTGCTCATGGTTCACTCCTGGGAATTACCGGTGCCCGCGCCAGGGTGCGCGAGCAGCTGCAGCAAACGCCCGGCGGGACCGGACACCAGGTCGGCGACGACATAGCGGTCGAGTTCGACGTAGAACGCCGCCTTCGCCTCGGCCAGGAGCTTGCGCAACCGGCACGCCGCGATCAGCGGGCACGGATGCGCGCCGTCGCAGTCGACCACCTCGCGGTCACCCTCGAGCTCACGCACCAGCGTGCCGAGCCCGATCTCGCGCCCGGCCCGGGTGAGCGTGAGCCCACCCATCCGCCCGCGCTGGGCCTCGACCAGCCCCATCGCCACCAACCGGGCGATGGCCTTGGACGTATGCCGCGGCGACGCGCCGACCTGCCGGGCGATGATCCCGGTCGTCACCCGCCCACCCGAATCGTCACCGGCGGCCAGCCGCATGACGGCCCGCAGCGCGATGTCGGTCGAGGGCGAGAGCTGCATGCCACCGAGCGTATCGGCGCGGCCCCGAGTTTCCGCCCCCCGAACCCCGTGCGATCAATTACGTCTCCGCGTGCGTATTTTCCGTCACCGCGAATTCCCCGCAATCTCTGTCGGTCCCCACCGCTACCGTCACGTCATGACCTACGACGACGCGAGCTGGCACTCCGATTCCGTCCACGATCTCGGGCTCGACCCTGAAGCCGCGGGCACCCATATCGCGATGTACATGGCCTGGCTGGTCCTGCACGACCAGGCGACCGCCGAGATGACCGCCCGCGCCGGTGGTCTGCGCGATCGTTCGATCACGCCCGGTTCCTTCCTGTTCGACCAGTGCGCCGGTGAGATCGACAGCTCCATGCTCACCGAGTCCGGCGCCGCTTTCACCGCTGCCACCTATCGCATGTATCTCGGTGCCTACGAATACATTCCCGGCGTCGCCGCCTACGACCCGATGTACTCGGCGCCGGATTCGTGGGAGATCTACGACGCGGTCGCCCCGGAAATCACTCAGCTGCACCGGGATTGGTTGTCGTTACGACGCTGATGTGAGACCACGCGGTTCTCGGCCGCATGTCCGGTCACCTGATCCGTGATGACCGGCACGCGGTCACCCGGCGCGCGAGGAGAGGGTCGCCGCGATGCGCTCGGCGGCGGCGGTGCCGGTGGCGACGCAGGCGGGGACGCCGACGCCGTGGAGGTAGGCGCCTGCCACGGCGAGACCGTCGAGGGGGGCCAGGGCGGATTCCAGGGTGGTGATGCGTTCGGTGTGGCCGGGGGCGTATTGGGGCAGGCCGCCGGGCCAGCGTTGGACGACGGTGGCGAGTGGGGTGATCGGGACGCCGGTGACGGTGGTGAGGTCGGCGACGGCGGCGGCGGTGAGGTCGTCGTCGGTCCAGGACAGGGGGGATTCGTCGCCGAAGCGGCCGAAGGAGGCACGGACCAGGGCGACCTCGCGGTCGGCGAGGTGTGGCCATTTGCGGCTGGACAGGGTGAAGGCCTTGGCGCGCAAGGGTTCTCCCGTGGCGACGAGGATGCCGGAGTTGTCCGGCAGGGCGGTGTCGCGGGGCAGGGCCAGTGCGACCAGCGCCGAGGAGGACAGTTCGATTCCGCCTGCGGCCTCGGCGGCCGCCGGTGCCACGTAGTGCAGCAGCCGCGCGGTGACCGGAGCGGGCGTCGCGAGGACGACACCGTCGACGAGGCCGAGCGGATCGACCACCCAGCCACGGGGGGCGGACGCGATCCGGGTGGCCGCGAGGGTGGTGACGATGCGGGCGCCCGAGGCTTCGATCAGCGCGGTGAGCAGCGCACCGTAGCCGTCGCGCAGCCCGCCGAAGACCGGTGCGGTGCTGGGCGCGGGCATCGCCTGCCGGACCGCCTCGGTCAGGCTGGTGGCGCCGCGATCGAGGGCGGCGGCCAGCGTCGGGAGGGCGGCCCTGATGCCGATGGACGCGCTGATCCCCGCGTAGACACCGCCCAGCAGTGGGTCGACGCTGCGGGCCACCACCTGGGCACCGAATCGTTCGGCGACCAGGCCGTGCACGTCGATGTCGCCACCGGGCTCCCAGTGCAGCGGCCGCTGCGGTTCGGCGGCCACTCGGGCGAGGGTCTCCTCGTCGACGAGCCCGCGCAGCGAGTCGGCGTCGGACGGGATCCCCATCAGGGTGCGTCCCGGCAGCGGATGCGCCGCGCCCTGCGCCCACACCAGCGGCCGCTTGCCCGCGGGCCGCACCAGCTGGTCCTCGATGCCGAGCTCCCCCATCAGCTCGATCACCTCGGGCCGGCGCCCGACGAACGCCTCGGCACCGAGATCCAGTGGCTCCCCGGCCAATTCACCGGTGTACAGCACCCCGCCGACCCGTGCGCCCTGCTCGAGCACGACGATGTCGGCGGCGTCCCCCAGCCGCTGCCGCAGCCGGTATGCCGCGACGAGCCCACTGATACCGCCCCCGATAACCGCGATCCGCATACCTCGACCGTAGCCGCGCCCGCACAGCCCGGCGTACTCCGACCCTGTCGGGCGGATCACCCCCCACGTCACCACACGCCTGCGGCGCGGACCACCACCGGAGGCGGGCACGATCACCCCAGGGTCGCCGAGCTGCGACATTCCGCGTACTGCTCGACAGCCCGCTCGAGCGAGCGCAAACCACCGCAGCGCGGTGATCCGGGAGTATCTAGAGCGAGTGCACCAACTCGACCAGCGCCGTCAGCACACCCGGATCGGTATCCGGCAGCACCCCGTGCCCGAGGTTGAAGATGTGCCCGCTCGCCCCGAGCGTGATCGCCTCGTCCGCTTCGCGCGCGATCCGGCGGGTCTCCTTCTCGACCGCGTCGAATCCGGCGAACAGGATCGCGGGATCGAGATTGCCCTGCAAGCCCTTTCCGGCTCCGACCCGCCGCACGGCGTCGGTCAGCGGCACCCGCCAGTCGACACCGACCACGTCGGCGCCGGCCTCGCCCATGGCGCCGAGCAGTTCACCGGTGCCGACACCGAAGTGGAAGCGCGGCACCCCCGCGTCGGCGACCTCGGCGAACACGCGCTCCGAATGCGGCAGCACGAACTCGCGGTAGTCGGCCAGCGACAGCGCGCCCGCCCACGAGTCGAACAGCTGGATCGCGTCCACACCCGCGGCGAGCTGGGCCTGCAGGAAGGCGATGGTGATGTCGGTGAGGGTGCCGAGTAGCGCGTGCCAGGTCTGCGGGTCGGCGTGCATCATCGCCTTGGTGCGCTCGTGCTGCTTGCTCGGCCCGCCTTCGACCAGGTAGGAGGCCAGCGTGAACGGCGCACCGGCGAAACCGATGAGCGGAGTGTCACCGAGCGCGTCGGTCAGCAGCCGCACGCCTTCGGAGACCGCGCCCACCTCCTCGGGCCGCAACCGCGGCAGCGCCCGCACATCGGCCTCGGTGCGCACCGGCGAGGCGATGACCGGGCCGACACCGGGCACGATGTCGAGATCGATGCCCGCGGCCTTGAGCGGAACGACGATGTCGGAGAACAGGATCGCCGCGTCGACGCCGTGCCGGCGGATCGGCTGCATGGTGATCTCACACACCAGCTCCGGGTCGAAGCACGACTCGAGCATGCCGATGCCCTTGCGCAGCTCCCGATACTCCGGCAGCGACCGACCTGCCTGACGCATGAACCAGACCGGGCGCCTGCTGGGCGTCGCGCCGGTGGCGGCGGCCAGGAACGGGGCATCGGTCAACCGGCGGCGGGTGTAAGTGCTCATCACCGCTCATAGTAAGTGACCTGACGACGCTCCCGGCTCACGGTGACGCACCGCACCGATCGCCACCCCACCGGCCGGAAACGGACGAACCGCCCATCACCCGTTCCGCATCGCGCATCGTGCACCGTCAGCGCCCGGAAAATGCATCCTTCGCAACGCGCCCCGCACGCCACGCGCACGGCGGCGCGCCTCCGCGCGCACCGGCCGCCCACCGTCTACGGTTGCTCCTCGTGACACCGCTCGACATCCGCGACGGCGCCGCACCGACCGGGGGAACGCCCCGCGAGCCTGCTTCTTTCCGGGCGGCGGTCGATGCGATGGGCACCGCAACAGTGCACCCCCGAATCGAGCTGGCGCCTATCCGTCCCCCGCAACGGTTGGCGCCGTTCTCCTATGCGCTCGGAGCGGAGGTCACCCACCCCGAAGGCGGCCCGGTGCCCATCGACTCCGAGGGCGACGCCTTCGGCAGGCTGATCCTGCTCCACGACCCGGACGGTGACGAGGCCTGGAACGGCGTGTTCCGCCTGGTCGCCTACATCCAGGCCGACATCGACGCCGCCCTCGCCGCCGACCCACTACTTCCCGAGGTCGCCTGGAGCTGGCTGGTCGACTCGCTGGAGTCGCGCGGCGAGCCGTTCACCGCGCTCGGCGGCACCGTCACCGCGACCAGTTCGGTCCGCTACGGCGACATCGCGGGTCCGCCGCGCGCCCATCAACTGGAGCTGCGCGCGTCCTGGACGGCGATGAACACCGAGATGCGCCGTCACGTGGAGGCCTTCTGCGAGGTGCTCGCGTTCGCGGCCGGACTACCGCCCGCCGGTATCACTCATTTGCGACCGGAGACCTATACCCGCACCGATCGCCCGTGATCGCCACGTAGAGTTCACGGTTATGCCGGTCGCCGAGGAACCCACCGCAGCAGAGCCCCTGCTCGCCCCCGCCGAGGGGGTTCCACCTGTGCTGGCGACCGCGGGCGAGGTCGCCGCGGCCGCCGCCACGATCGCCGCGGGCACCGGCCCGTTGGCCGTCGACGCCGAGCGCGCGTCCGGTTTCCGCTACTCCGCGCGCGCCTATCTGATCCAGTTGCGCCGTGCGGGCGCCGGTTCGTTCCTCATCGACCCGATCCCGATCACCGACGCCCTGACCCCGCTGGCCGAGGCGATCAACGGCCTGGAGTGGGTCCTGCACTCCGCCGACCAGGACCTGCCCGGCCTCGCCGAACTCGGCCTGCGCCCCGCCCGCCTGTTCGACACCGAACTCGGCGGCAGGCTGGCCGGCTACGAACGCGTCGGCCTGGCCGCCATGGTGGAGAACCTGCTCGGCCGCTCCCTGCGCAAAGGCCACGGCGCCGCCGACTGGTCGACCCGCCCGCTGCCCGACGAGTGGCTCAACTACGCCGCCCTCGACGTCGAACTGCTCCTGGAACTGCGCGACACCGTCGCCGCCGATCTCACCACTCAGGGCAAGATCGATTGGGCCGCCGAGGAATTCGAGCACGTGCGCACCCTGGACCCGCCCACCCCCAAGGCCGACCGCTGGCGCCGCACCTCCGGCATCCACACCCTGCGCCGCACCCGTCAGCTGGCCATCGTCCGCGAACTGTGGACCACCCGCGACGGCCTGGCTCGCGCCCGCGACGTGGCCCCCGCCCGCATCCTGCCCGACTCCGCCATCGTCGCCGCCGCGACCGCCGAGCCGCGCACCATCGCCCAACTGCGCAACCTGCCGGTCTTCGGCGGCCCCCGCCAGCGCCGCTACTCCCGCGACTG
This sequence comes from Nocardia sp. NPDC056064, assembly GCF_042266925.1. Lineage (NCBI taxonomy): Bacteria > Bacillati > Actinomycetota > Actinomycetes > Mycobacteriales > Nocardiaceae > Nocardia > Nocardia sp. NPDC056064. The sequence goes on from NZ_JBHJWO010000001.1 coordinate 1,705,519, forward strand.
GCTCGCCGCCGTCGAACGCGCCCGCACCCTCCCCGACAAAGAACTCCCCCCGCTCACCCTCCCCTTCGACGGCCCCCCGCCGGTCAACCGCTGGGAACGCCGCGATCCCGCCGCCGCGGCCCGCCTCAACACCGCCCGCAGCGCCATGGGCAAACTCTCCACCGAATACGCCATCCCGGTCGAGAACCTCCTGTCCCCCGACCTGGTCCGCCGCCTCTGCTGGGACGCCCTGCCCGACTACAAGAACGTCGGCACCCCCGAAGCCCTCGCCGCCCGCATCGAGTCCTTCCTCCACACCGGCGGCGCCCGCCCCTGGCAGCTCACCCTCACCGTCCCGACCCTGACCGAGGCCCTGACCCCGTCGACTTGACGCTCCGTGTCAGACGATCTCGGCGACCCTATAGCTGATACGTCGCCCGAGGACGTGCTGGCTGGAGTACCCGTCAAAGTGATCCGGCTGATTCATCGCCTCGTACACGACCTCCGGTGACCAGGATCCCGGCCCGGGCCCTGTCGGGTGCCCAATCAGGGCTTGGCCCAGAGTTGAGGTCGAGTACACACAGGTCCTCCTCGACCGAGAGCTGAATGCCATCCGAGAAGGCACAATTCGCCCGGCGTCCGTCGTGGAATCGATAGGCCGTGACGCCCTCGATAACAACCTGAACATGTCGCCAGACGACCTTCCCGGCACCGTCACCGCTGTGCCGAGCGACGACGTCGGCCACCGACGCCGTGATCCACACCGTCGCGTCGACCGAGTGCCGCCGGCTCAACTCCACACCGACCAAGGCCCCGGGCAGGGCGGAACGAACAAATTCAAATGCAGGCGATAGCCCTCGCCTGAACTTGGTGTACCGAATCTCCGGCGATTCGATTACCGATCCAGAATCGCGCCTGAAGCAGCCACTTGCTGCCATCATTGAACTCCGGCCCTTGGCCCGAAAAGGGCCCATAATGCCACCAGTCGCTCACAGATACCATGCGGAGATGTCTGCGGCTACGGGGTTATTCGTTTACGAAGGCGTCAATAAGAGTGTCGACCGAAGCGAAGATAAGTAGGCGATTGATCGTCTCCCCCTCGACATCGTCAAGGAACTCCAGTTCACTCTCGGGACGACCAAAGCGGCGGCAGCCGACAGGCCCATCGCACACCCCGAACCCCCCTTCGTGCAATCGACCGGCAAATCCAGTGAGTGGACTCACCTCGGGCCGACGCCTTTGACATTTCCACCCCGGTATCGTTCAAGCACGACTACCCAATTACATACAATCCACACCCCCGCCACCTACTTGGTAAGCGGACAGACTCGATACATTCAGCCGTCCTCCGATTGCATCGATGCGACTGGAGGAACTCCCGGATGTTCGTACTCGTATCGAGTTCACCCCATCGGTAGCGACTGTTGATATATCTAGATCTACAATCGAACGATTGCTGATTCCGATAATCTCCGCATTCGCCACCGCAGACAGTTCCAACTCGATCTGGACAGTATCGAATCGCCCCTCCTTCCATTCGCGTGGCGGATCTTCAGGGAAGTCATTCAGGTCGATCCTCAGCCTCAGCAGGGGGCCGTCACGCTGTAGTTCGATCTCATGAAGAGTCGATGACGTCAGCGATGGAACTTTCTCTTTGAAAATGCCCATCAGGCTGCGGGAGTCATCGAGTAAGTCTATCCAGCCCATCCTACCTCCATATTCGTCGAAGCAACTACGATGCTTAGCATCGATGTGCAGAAATTCGAGACAAATGAACCCTCGTAGCGGTTGCTTCGATTTTTGCAACGCCTTCGACGATTCCTGTCACCCTGATAAGATCAGACCCGGCGACGCAACTTCTCGCAATATTCAAATCGATGGGCTCAGTAATTGCATCTATCGCGATTCTCACGCTTTCAACGCCAGTGAACCAGAGCTCAATTCGTGCAGTGTTGGCTCCAAGCCATTTTCTAGGCGGCCTGGAGGGAAAATTTCGTGTATCGCACACCAACTTCAGCGTTGGTCCGTCGCGATGCAGCCGCGCCGAGTGCAGGGCAGAGCCTTGAAACGAGGGCAGCTCGTTTCCAAAGATTGCACGAATCCCGCGTGAGTCATCGAGAAGGTCGACCCAGGTCATTTGTATCCCTATCTTCGGAACGGGTAGTGATCGAGCGTTCCTTCGACATTACCATTCCGAGTGTTCTCGCTAGGCCGGACATTGAAGTGTGGCCCTTGATCGCCGACGCCCCCTTCACCGTACTGATGTCCAGCGCTATGATCCTGGATGGTAATTCGCCGGCCACTCGGGGTTGTGTAGTCGTATTCTTGCGTCATTATCTCGCGATAATTGCTGTCAAAAATCTGCCGACCATTCCTGTCCGTCATCGGTACACGCCTGAACGCGTCCGGTTGCTGACTGGTCGGTATTCCAGCATCTCGTAGAGCTTGATGAAATGCTTCGCGGCGCGATGGCAACCCCGCATCGGACCCGTCGCCACAATCAAGCCCCAACGGGTCGATCCACGTAACGGGATTGTGCGTGTATGTGTTGGGATTAGGGGCGGGCGCCAAGCCGAGGGGATCCTGGGTGAGATAGCGACCAGTTTCGGGATCATAGTACCGATGGTGATTATAGTGCAGACCAGTTTCTGGGTCGTATTGTTGACCAGGAAAGCGGATCGGTGTTGCTTCAACACCGATCCAGGTGGTCTGGCCCCAGAGGTCGGTTTCAGCGGTTGCATCGACAGACGCCGAATCAACGTTCACCAGGTCGGTGGGGGTGCCGATCAGGTCGGTGACAATGAGGTGGAACACGCGGGCGAGATTCGGGATTCCGTGGCAGGTCGTTTGAGTGAGGGGGGCGCCTGTGGTGGGATGATAGTCCCATGAGGTGACTGCTGCTGACGTGGACTGCTCGATCAGCCCTGTATGGTCCCAGCTGTAGTCGTGACGTTCCAGGATTTCACGGTCACGGGACATACGTTGTTTTGTGGCGCGGCGGCCGTGCGCGTCGTAAGTGTAATGCCACCACTGCCCGTCGGGTGTGTAGATATCGGTTAGTTGGTCGAAGGCATTGTACCGGTAGTGCCAGTGGTCGGGTTTACGAGAGACGCGGGTTGTCTTCTTATGGACAAGACGGCCGCCATCGTCGTAGCGGTAGTGAGTGCGACCCCGGCGTACCAACAGGTTGCGGTAATGCTCACGAGGGGGTTGTGTAGCCATAGCGGCTTCGGAATGGGCGGCACCTGATGATTGCGCCACTGGCGGGGAGCTCAGGCTGGTGGATGGTTCGTCGGTGATGTTGTTGAGAGCGTCGTATGCATACCGGGCGATATTCGCACCACTTCGTCCGACACTGGCGAGGGTGGTGATTCGCCCTGCAGAGTCGAGGTCATAGGTACGAGACATGGTCTGCCGGGCTGCATGGGTGATCTTGTGCTGCGTGACGTATCCGTCTGGGCGCCATTGATATTCGTCATACCGCAGTTGGGAGATCTTGCCGCCGTTGCGATGCATCAAGACAGCGGCAGTGAGATGACCCGCCTTGTCGTAGGCGTGAGTGTGGGCGAGATCCCCGACTCGCCAGCCCACCGAACGGCCGATCCTGTCATAGCCGAGAGCGATTGCGCGGTCATCGGCAGTGACGGTTTTTACCCTGCCGAGTTCGTCGTAATCCCATGCCGTGGTTTTTCCACTCGGCGTCGCGCGAAAGACGGCGCGGCCGTGACGATCGTAGTGAGCCGTGATAGGCGGGCGGTCGTCTAGTTGCTGACTCAGAATTCTCCCGCCGGGGGTTCGCTTGTAGTGCAGTACGTGTTCATCGTCACCGCCTCCACTCGTCGCGGTGCAGAGGTTTCCCGCTGGACTGTAACTGTAGGTGAGGCGTTCTCCAGTTTCGGCGTGGATGCTGGAGAGTAGGCCGAGTTGATTGTAGGAGAGGTGGCGGGGCACCCCACTGGCAGGCGTCACGATCCCGAGTTGGCCCGTAGGCTGATATTGGTATGTGGTGGTAGCTTGATTGAAATCGGATTCGGCGATGAGTCGACCGGATCGGTCGTAGTCGTAAATCCAGGATTGGCCAAGCGGGTTGATGACAGCGGTCAATTGCTGTTCGGTATCGTATTTGTACCTGGTGACAGAACCATCCGTGCCGGTATGGCTTTCCACCATCCCGAAAGGACCATAGGCATAGCTCTGGGTATTGCTGGCACGGTCGGTGTGGCTTTGGATCTTCCCGTTGATGTTCCAACTCCAAGCCTCAGCGTGGCCATCAGGGTCGATCCGTATCAGGGGTTGGCCTTCAGGGTTCCAGGTGTACTGGGTGGTGTCACCATCCGAGTTCGTGATGGCAATAGGACGGGCGAAATGATCGCGTACGATGCGCGACGAGTAGGTGAGTCCGATTTCAACCACAACCGGGAGCCCCGCTGAATCGACCTCTATAGTCTTCGAAATAGATCCTGACTCGGTAATCGACTCGAGTGCACCATTGCTGTGGTAGGTGTATCGGCGCGCGACCCCGTCTGGGTCGATGCAATTGGCGAGTTCACCGCGATCATCGTAGTGGTAGGTGGTGACCGCACCGTCAGCGTCGGTAATCGTGGCTGGCCGGTTGCGGGCGTGGTAGCTGATCCGGATCTCGGTACTGTCGGGGCGAACGATTTTTACGACGTTGTTGTTGCGATCGCGGTACACACACGTGGTCGCGAGGTCTGGCTCGACGATGCGAAATGGACGCCGTGATTCCATGTCGACGTAGTCCGTACGGGTTGCGGCGCCGTGGGGGTCGGTTTCGACGAGGAGGCGTTTCTGGGAGTCGAATTCGTAGGTCCAGGACGCGCCGACGGAGTTGACAACGTGGGTTCGGGTGCCTTGCCCTGCCGGCAGGGTTTCGTAGGAAACAGTGGCGTTGAGGATGCCGTCGGTACCTTCTTGGCGGACGATCCGGCCCAGTTCGTCGTAGGTGTTGGCGAAGTGGGTGTTGTCGGGGTCGCGCCAGGTGAGCATGCGGTGAGCGCGGTCGTAGGTGTAGTGGGTGGTGGCCCCGACGCTGTTAGTGACTACGACGAGATCGCCTGCCTGGTAGGCGAATTCACGTAGCAGGGTGGAGACGGGGGTGCCGTGTTCGTCGGTGCCGTCGACGGTGATGGTGGTGACGCGGTCTTCGGCGGTGGTGAAGGTGACGTGGTAGCCGCCGGAGGAGGTGAGGTGGCTGGGGTGGCGGTTGGGGTGGTAGTGGTGGCGGATCCAGTTGTCGTGGCGGTCGGAGATGCCGGCGATCGGGTAGTCGCCGAGGGCTTCGGACTCGGGGTCCAACGCGGCGAAGTGCCAGGTGATTTCGCGTTCCGGGTCGTGGATGCGGTAGCCGTGGCCGGTGAGGGTCAGCGGCCAGGGATGGTCACCGTGTTGCGGCACGACCTCGAGGCCGGGGGCGGTGTGGGGGTAGGACAGCAGCATGCCGTCTTCACCGATGAAGGTGACCCCGGCGTGGTCGACGATGAGCCGCATGTCCAGGAAGGTCGACCAGGACGGGCCGAACCAGCGTCCGTAGCGATAGTTGGAGCGGTGGCGCCGCCACAACACGACCGGCAGGATGCCGGGTAGTTCCAGATCGACGATCGGGACGAAGTACTCCCCGGTGGCCATGTCGACCGGTTCGATTCGCCCGCAGGTGCCTTTCGCGTCCTGGGTGTCGGGGGAATCGCCTTTGCGTGCCTGGTTCGGGGCGCCGGAGTTGGTGTCGCTGGGGTCGCGTGGGGTGTTGGGGCTGTCCGGGGTCGAGGCGGGACTGGTGTCGTCGCCTTTGGTTCCGGCGGGAGTCGTGTCGGGGGAATCGCTGTCGCCGCCTTTGCCTTTCGGCTTGGTCGAGGCGGGGGTGGTGTCGGCGTTCTTGCCGCCGGTCTTGGTCTTCTTGAACGCTTTGGAGATGTCACCGAACGCCGATTTCAGCTTTTTCAGCAGCGGCATCAGCTTCGACATCGTCTTGGCGAGCTTGGAGAACAGTTTCGAGATCATCGCGGTGGTCTTGGCGATGTAGGCGGTGGCCTGGACCGCGATCACCGGGGTGGCCAAACCGAGGGAGAACACCGCCTCGGCCGCCCAGACCGCCAGACGCGCCACCGTTTGGGAGACCAGGTCACGCACGGTTTGGCGGACCGCGGCCACCACACCGCCGGCCAGCCGGATCGCTGATGCCGCTGTCGTGGCCGCGCCCGAGGCGGCCGAGAGCAGGTTGGTGGTGTCGCCGGCGTGGGATTTGTAGGCGGTCGCGGCTTGGCCGGTCCAGTCGGCGACGTCTTTCTCGACGGCGGATTTCTGGGTGTTGGCTACTTCGGTGATGCGGGTGGCGACGTTGTCCCAGGTTTTGGCGTAGGCCTCGATCTGGTCGGGATCACCGGCGATCCAGTTCAGTGCTTTCTGCAGGGGTTCGCAGTGTTCGATGAGCCAGCCGACACCGTAGGAGGCCAGGGTCCCCAGGGGGTCGACAGCCATAGAGAACAGGTCCGCGGCGCCGCCGAGGACCCCGAGGCCTGCCTCGATCCAGGAACCGGAGGAGATCGCGTCGGAGACACCGGTCACGGTCTCGATGCAGCTGATGCCGCTGTAGGCGGTGGTGGAATCTTCTTTGGCTGCGATCAGCGGGTTGGCAGCCATTACAGACCCGACTCCTGCGACTTCAACGCGGCGGCGTTGGTGGTGTCGCGGGTGGTGAACGAGTCCACGACGGTGGACAGGTTGGTGCTGGTGGTGGTGGTGAAGGAATCGATCGCGGCTTGGATGGCGTCGATGCCGTCGGTTTCGACCGAGTCGACGAACAACGGGCCGAGGAAGGCACAGATCTTGCCGAAGGCGTCGGAGGGGGCCGAGACGGCTTGGGCGGCTTCCAAGGCTTCGGTCAGCCCGGAACCGGCAGTGGTGATGTTGGTGGCGTGGGTTTTGATCTGGTCGGGGGAGATGTTGATTTCCCCGGCACCGCCTGCACTTGTCATCGTTGTCCCACCCCTGTGAATCCTTGTTCCACCCGGTCGGCGGGTGTTGCCCTCCCCCGACCTGCAGTGTTCGTTCTGGCCGTCCAGCTGAAGGCTGCTGGTCGATGAGCTATGGCACGAAGTGCCGACCATCGAGCCTAGCGGAGGCTGTCGGGTGCGACGCTGTTGTGAATTCGACGGAACCAGGGGGTGATTCGGTGCGTCTAAGGGTCTCGGCGACAGCAACAGGGCTACACGGAGGTGCAATGTTGTCATTGATCGGATCTCCGGGGTCGAGATCCCGGAGAGGCGAGGAGGGCGGTTGACGAATCGTTCGGGCGATGTGGTGTGGGGCAGGTTCGATGGCTTGGCAGGGACAGAGGCCAGGGGGTGGGTTGGATGTCGTAAGGTGGGCGGGATCTGTGGCGGTCGGGTGCGGGGAGCGCTCGGGCGTCTCGGGGGCTGGGCCGTGGGGTCTGGGCCGGTGGAACGGGGAGACGGAGGATGTTCGTGCGGCGACGGTCTGTGGTGGTGGCTTCGGTGATGTGTGGAGTGCTCGCGGTGGCGGGGTGCTCGACGACAGAGGAAGGGAAGGCTCAGCCGAGCTCGACTACTGATGTGGCGGCGGCTACCGCGGCGTTGTGGGATCCGTGTTCGGAGATTCCCGAGTCGACGTTGACCGGGCTCGGGTTGAACCCCGGTTCGAAGCGGTCCGGGATCCTTGGGGCTGAAGAGCCAGGGTGGAAAATTTGCAGCTGGGAGGACGATTCCTTTCCATCGAACTATGGTGTCGGGGTTTACTCAACGATTTACACAATCGATGATCTCCGCGCCAAGCCGGAAAACATCGATTTCCAGGAAATGACAATCGCCGGACGCAATGGAGTGCACTACCGGCAGAGTCACTACGAATCGGACGAGGATTGCGCGTTCGCATTCCAGACCAAAACTGGATTAGTGCAGGTAGACCTCCTGCAGACAAGCTCTAAACGCAATCGCAGCGCACAACCATGCGACCTGCTTCAGCCAATCGCTGATGCACTTGTTCCACTTTTTCCACAGTGATCCTGACTGAACAAAAAAAGGGGGTAGCCATGGCCGCAAATGAAGAAAAGTCACGATGGCAGTTCCTCAATGAGGAAGCCAAGGCTGGACGTCTCTACTTGGACGCGTCGGTTGCGAAAAGTTGCCGTGACGCAAGCAACAAGCAGATCGACCTCTTCAAAACTCTGAAGGGTGACCTCAGGAGGTTGTCGACGGTCACCGGACTCGGCCGCTTCAACTGCTCCGATCAACTTGCCAAGATGCTCGGCATGAAAGCCGTTGGCGGCGAGCGTGACTTCGACACCGCGTTCACCGAGCACATCGAAGTCCTCGAGCTGATCCGCGACACCATCGAGATCTCGGTGAAGAAGTACGAGGACCAGCAGCTCGCGCAGACCGCGGCGACGAACAACAAGGCCGATGATCTCGACAACGGGGGTAAGTGATGGCTCTTCCCGCAATCCTCGCGGCTGCGGCGGTGGTCGGCGGTGCCTATGCGGGCTTGTCGTCGTATGCGAACGGGACGAAACCGGAGCGGTCGACCGATGAGAGTCCGGATGCGACGATCGCGCGGAATCGGCTGGCGGACTTGAAGAACGGGTTCGACGGGGAGTATCAGGGCTCGCAGGTCAATGATTACGAAGAGCCGACCACGATGTCGGATCTGTACGAGCGGGTGCAGGCGATGAATGTCGCGGATATCACCACTCTGCATACGCGGTGGGAGTCGTTGCGGAATCAGCTCGAAACCGGGTTCAAGACCTACGACGCGGAGATCAGCAAGGCGATCGCGGAGAAGTGGAGTGGGAACGCGGCGGCCAGTGCGGGTGAGGGGATCTCGCAGTACGTGGAGAAGTCCGGGAGTCTGCTGACCTCGGCGCAGATGGTCGCGGAGAAGGTGAAACTGGTGAAGTCGGCGGCGCAGGTCACCAAGGATCGGGTGCAGCCGCACGAGAGTTCCACGACGAGCAAGGTCCTCAGCTACGTTCCCGGTCCCACCTGGAAGATGGACAGCCACAACGAGGAGACCGCGAAAGCCGAAGGGGCGGAAGTGGTTCGGGGGGTGTTCTACAAGGCGGTCGGAGAGGCCGATACGCAGGTGCCGAAGGTGCCGCAGCCGTACAACCCGGTCAACAAGGACACCGATACGCCGGGTGGGGGGACGAAGCCGGACGGGTCGACGAACAAGCCGACCACCCAGCAGCCGACTACCCAGCAGCCCACCACGCAGCAGCCGACGACCGAGCAGCCCACCACCGAGGACCCGGCCGACGACGGGGACGACAACGACGACGACACCTCGCCGTCGAGCACGATTCCGGCCACCACCACGCCGGAGACGCCGACCACTCCGACGACGCCCACCACGCCGGGGACCACGCCCGCGGGCACGCAACCCGCGGGGACCAGCGGACTGCCCACCGGTGGGTCGCCCGGTGGCGGGACGCCGGGCGGTGGCACGCCGGGTGCGACGCAGCCGGGGTCGCCGGGTGGCACCGGCAAGCCGAACGGGGCCGGTGCGGGCACGAGTGCGGGGAGCGCGGGCCGCAACGGCATGGCGGGCATGGGCGGTATGGGTGCGGGCGGTGCGCGGGGCAAGGGCGACGACGACAACGAGGTCGGGACCAAGGACTACCTGATCAACCAGCAGAACGGCGAGGAACTGACCGGGCTGTCGGAGGATCAGCGGGCGCGGACGGTGCCGCCGGTGATCGGCGAATGAGCGGGCAGTGGCAGTTCAGCCCGCTGGGGTTCACGGTGCTGATGCGGTCGGTGCAGCGCGATGTGCTGCCGTATCCGTTGCAGACCTACACCGAGGCGGAGACGGTCGACGACTACGACCGGCAGTGGCAGCATGAGGCGCAGCGGATCCTGCCGCTGTGGGACGCGTCGATGGAGACCGCGCTGCGGATCCTGCTGGCGCCGGAGGCGCGGTTCGAGCTGGCCGGATACGGCGACGGGGAGAAGCTGCGGTCGTTCGCGGCAGTGCACGAGCAGTCGACGGTGCTGGTCGAACAGCAGCGGGTGCCGGTGGATCGCGACGGGGGTGACATCCGGATGACGTTGCTCGAGACCGCGGCGCTGCCGGACAAGCTCGTGGCGCGGTTGCCGCGGGCGGCGGCGGGCTCCGGGGACGTGTTCACGATGAACACCGACGAGCTGGACGAGGAGACGCCGTACGACCCGTGGGCGGCGGATCGGCGCACTCCGCAGCAGAAGGCCGACGCGTTCTTCGGGCGGCCGCGCTCGACGCTGGTGTATGTGGCCGGGTATCCGGGTGCGGCGGTGGACAATCGGCCGGAACCGGGCCAGGGCTTCCATGTGATGGATTTCCCGGACGGGCGCTACCTGGTGACCGAGCGGGGATCGATGGTCGAGGCGCGGCCCGCCGATACCGCGCAGGTGCGGCAGGCGCTGGTGCGGGTGATGAAGTCGGCCATCGCGATCTATCGGGAGGACAACGAGCCGGCGTACCGGTAGCAGGCGGCTGGTCCCGCAGCCGATCGGGCGGGATCGGCCGGATCGATGAGGGCGGGGAAAATCCGTCGACGCTGGAGCGGCCCGGAACTAGCGTGGGGCTCGCCGTGTTGCCGTCGAAGGAGATTCGCTGTGTCCGAAGTCGAGGCGATCGCCGCCAATCGCGCGAACTGGGACGATCGGGCCGAGGTGCACGTGCGGTCGCGGATGTACGACGTGGACGCCTTCCTGGGCGACCCGCAGGCCGTCTCGTCGGTGGTGCGCAATGATCTGGCGGTGCTGGCTGCGCACCTGCCGGAGGGCGGGATCGTCGGCCGGTCGCTGCTGCATCTGCAGTGTCATATCGGGACCGACACCGTGTCGTGGGCCCGGTTGGGGGCGGTCGAGGTGCACGGGCTGGATCTTTCGCCGAATTCGCTGCGGCACGCGGCGCGGATCGCGGCGGCCGACGGGCGCGACATCGGCTGGGTGGAGGGGGACGCGCGGTTCGCGTCCTCGGTGATCGAGCGGCACTTCGATGTGGTGGTGACGAGTGCGGGCACGATCGTGTGGCTGCCCGAGCTGACGGCGTGGGCGCGCTCGATTCGCGACCTGCTCGCGCCGGGTGGCGTGTTCCTCGTGCGCGACGATCACCCGATTCTGGGTGCGCTGGACTTCACGCCGTGGGAGATCACCGACGACTACCTGTCCGGTGGCGGGGTGCGCACGTATTCGGATTCGGGGACCTATACCGAGGATTCGTCGGGGACCATCACCCACACCACGAACCACGAGTGGCGCCACGACCTGGGCGAGGTCGTCGGGGCGCTGGTGGGCGCCGGGCTGGTGATCGAGGCGCTGGTGGAACTGCCCTACATGGACTGGCGCCCGTTCGACGAACTGGTCCCCTGCCCGCAGGGCTGGACCCTGCCGGAGGGCAAGCCACGGATCCCGCTGAACTTCGCGGTGGTGGCCCGGCGCCCCCTCAGCTGAGCCCAGCCCCCGGGACGGCGGGGTTACCGGAGCCAGCCGCCGACGCGCTGAGCGATGGCTTCGGCGGTGAGACCGAGATCGTCGAGGATCTCGGCGCGGGAGGCATGGTCGAGGAACTGTTGCGGCACACCGAGATTGCGGGTGGGCACGTCCAGGCCGGCCTCGCGCAGGCGCGCCGAGATCGTCGAGCCGATGCCGCCGTGCAGGCCGCCGTCCTCGACGGTGACGACGAGACGGTAGTTCTCGGCGAGCTTGACCAGGGTGTCGGAGACCGGCAGGACCCAGCGCGGGTCGACGACGGTGACCGAGATGCCCTGCGGCGCCAGCAGTTCGGCGACCTGCATGGCCGTCTCGGCGAACGGGCCGACGGCGACGAGCAGCACGTCACCGTGCTGGGACTGGGTGGAGCCACCGCCGGGGACGGCGGGGCGCAGCACGTCGACCCCATCGAGACGTTCGACCGCGGTGATGTCCTCGGCGACGCTGCCCTTCGGGAAGCGCAGCACGGTCGGGCCGTCGGTGACGGCGAGGGCCTCGGCGAGTTCCTCGCGCAGGGTGGCGCCGTCGCGCGGGGCGGCGACGCGGATGCCGGGGACGATGCCGAGCAGGGAGAAATCCCACATGCCGTTGTGGCTGGCGCCGTCGGGGCCGGTGATGCCCGCGCGGTCGAGCACGACGGTGACGGGCTGCTTCAGCAGGGCCACATCCATGAGCAGCTGGTCGAAAGCGCGGTTGAGGAAGGTCGAGTAGATGGCCACGACCGGGTGCATGCCGCCCAGGGCCAGGCCCGCGGCGGAGGTCATCGCGTGCTGTTCGGCGATGCCGACATCGAACATGCGCGCGGGGAACCGCTCGCCGAAGGCGGCCAGGCCGGTGGGGCCGGGCATGGCGGCGGTGATGGCGACGATGTCGTCGCGGCGGGTGGCGTGCTCGACGAGTTCCTCGGAGAACACCGCGGTCCAGCCCTTGGCCTTCTTGCCCGCCAGCGGGCGGCCGGTGAGCGGGTCGATCGGATCGCAGGCGTGCATCTGGTCGGCGACGTGGTTCTCGGCGTGCTCGTAGCCGTTGCCCTTGCGGGTGACCACGTGCACGACGACGGGGCCGCCGAAGTCCTTGGCGCGGCGCATGGCCGCCTCGAGCGCGACGAGATCGTGGCCGTCGACGGGGCCGACGTACTTCATGCCCAGATCGCCGAACAGTTCCTGCGGGCTCACCGCGTCCTTGATCCCGGCCTTGAGCGCGTGGACCATCGAGTAGGCCGAATCCCCCACGGCGGGAATGCTTTTCAGGATGCGTTTGCCGGTGTCGAGGGCGTGCTCGTAGGCGGGCTGGGTGCGCAGGGCGGTGAGCCGGTCGGCCAGGCCGCCGATGGTGGGGGCGTAGGAGCGGCCGTTGTCGTTGACCACGACCACCACGGGACGATCGGGGGCACCGGCGATGTTGTTGAGGGCCTCCCAGCACATGCCGCCGGTGAGCGCGCCGTCACCGACGACCGCGACGACGGTGCGGTTGCGGTCGGTCAGCGAGAAGGCCTTGGCCAGGCCGTCGGCATAGGACAGGGCGGCCGAGGCGTGCGAGGACTCGACCCAGTCGTGCTCGCTCTCGGTGCGGCTCGGGTAGCCGGACAGGCCGTCGCGCATGCGCAGCGAGTCGAAGCGGTCCTTGCGGCCGGTGAGGATCTTGTGGACGTAGGCCTGGTGACCGGTGTCGAAGATCAACGGGTCGGCCGGGGAGTCGAAGACACGGTGTAGCGCGATGGTCAGCTCGACGACACCTAGGTTGGGGCCGAGGTGTCCTCCGGTGGCGGCGACCTTCTGCACGAGGAACTCGCGGATCTCCTCCGCCAGTTCGCGCAGTTGCGGCACGCTCAGCCGGCGCAGATCTTCGGGTGAATCCACCCGCGACAGCACTCCCACCTGAACTCGCTCCCTCCGGACAACATCACTGATGCGCCCAGTGTATTTGTCCGCGCGACCGGCCCCGGCTCGCGGGCCCTTCCGGCGTCGGCGTTTTCCATGGTCGCGGTCGCGCCGATCGGGCCCGGGCGGGCCGCTGATCTGCGTGCGGGCGCCGGCGACGGCTCCCGGGGCGCTGTGAGGGCAGTCTCCCGCGCGTCCCGCCGACGGGTGCGAGCGGGAGACCTACAGTGACGCTGTGACCGAACCGGAGGGTGTTGCGCGCACGATCGACCCGGGTGTGGTCGCGGGGATGCTCGACGAGGTGTACGCGGCCTGCCGCGCCGACAGCTCGGGCGCGCCGGCCGACTACATCCCGGAGCTGGCCGCGGTCGACCCCGACGCGTTCGGGTTGTGCCTGGCCACCGCCGACGGGCTGGTCTACCGGGTGGGCAGCACCGATACCGGCTTCACCATCCAGTCGATCTCCAAACCGTTCACCTACGCGCTGGCGCTGGCCGACAACGGTATCGACGGGGTCGCCGCGCACATCGACGTCGAGCCCTCGGGTGAGCCGTTCAACGAGATCAGCCTGGAGCCCGACACCCAGCGGCCGAGCAATCCGATGATCAATTCCGGGGCGATCACGGCGGCCTCGCTGATCCACGGGCGCGACGCCGAGGAGAAGTTCGAGCGCGTTCGCCGCAGCTACTCCCGGTTCGCGGGGCGCGAGCTGCGGATGGATCCGGCGGTGTACGAGTCGGAGGCGCGCACGGGGTATCGCAATCGCGCGATCGGGTACATGCTGCGCTCGGTCGGGATTCTCGACGTCGATCCCGACGACGCGGTGGACCGGTACTTCCGGCAGTGCTCGCTCGAGGTGACCTGCGAGGACCTGGCGGTGATGGCGGCGACGCTGGCCGACAACGGGGTCAACCCGAGGACCAGGGAGCGTGCGCTGTCGGCGCCGATGACCGAGCGGGTGCTCAGCGTGATGACGACCTGCGGCATGTACAACGCGGCGGGCGACTGGGTGACGACGGTGGGACTGCCCGCCAAGAGCGGCGTCGGCGGCGGGATCATCGCGGTGCTGCCGGGGCAGCTGGGGATCTCGGTGTACTCGCCGCGGCTGGACTCGCACGGCAACAGCGTGCGCGGGGTGGCCGCCTGCCGGGAGCTGTCGCGGCGGCTGGAACTGCACTTCTGCCATGTGACCCGCTCGGCGCGCACGGCGATCCGCGCCGACTACTCGGTGGCGCAGGTGCCCTCGCGGCTGCGGCGCCCGGCCGAGGACGCCCGGCTGCTCGACGCGCACGGCGACCGGGCCCGGGTCTGCGAACTCCACGGTGACCTGCTGTTCTCCGGTGCCGAGCGGGCCGTGCGGGCCATCGAGGCCAAGGCGGGTTCGCTCGACGCGCTGGTGATCGACCTGCGCCGGGTCGGTGACGTCAGCGCGGTGGCCCGCGAGATGCTGGAGAAGCTGCAGGCCACGCTGGTGGGCCGGGACATCCGGGTGGCGCTGGTGGACCCGGAGGCCAAGCTCGGGCACGAAGTGTCCAGCCTCGATCCCACGGACCCGCGCGGGCGGGTGTTCATCGACCGCGACACCGCGACCGAATGGTGCGAGGACATCGTCCTGGACCGCTTGCGGCCCGCCGGGGCGCAGGCGCACCGGTCGCTCACGCTCGACGAACATCCACTGCTCGCCGGGCTGGACCGGGACGACCGGGAACGGCTCGTCCAGGACTTCGAGTGCCGCACGCTGGCGCGCGGGGAAGTGATCGCCGAGCGGGGCGACGCGCGCTCGGGGCTGTATCTGATCCTGGACGGGCGGGTGCGGATGACCTTCGCGGGCACCGACGGGCACGCGCACCGGCTGGTGACGCTGTCGGCGGGGATGTCGTTCGGGGAGATCCCGCTGTTGCTCGGGGAGGCGTTCGTCAACGATGTCGTCACCGAGACGACGGTGCGGGTGGCGGTGCTGAGCCCGGCCGCCTTCGACGCGCTGGCCGCGGATCATCCGCAGCTGAAGCTGGCCTTGTTGCAGCGGCTGGCGGCGGGCGCGTACGCACAGATGGACGCGGCGCTGCGGACGTTGTCGGGCAATGCGAGCAACTACTGAGTCCGGGCGGCGGAACCCGGGGCGGGCGTGGGACGTTGGGCAGCACAGGATCGTTTCGACCGACGGGAGCAGCGCGTGGGCAAGAAATCCGGGCAGGCGAGCGTCACGATGTTCGGGCGCGGCACGGTGCGCGCGGTCCCGGATCTGATCCGGGTCACGCTGTCGGTCGAGTCGCGGGCCGCGACGGTCGCGGCCGCCTACGACCGCGCGGGTGAGCGCGTGAACGCGGTGGTGGCGGCGCTGCGCGCGGCGGGAGTGGGCGACGCGGACATGGCCACGAGTGGGTTGAGTGTGCGCACCGAGACCGTCTACACCGACAACGGGCGCACCGAGATCACCGGCTATCTGGCCACCACCGGGTTGAGTGTGGCGCTGCGCGAGAGTACCGAGCCGGCGCAGGCAGTGGCCGCGGCGGTGACCGCAGGCGGCGACGACGTCCGGCTCGGCGGGCTGACCAGGACGATCGCCGATCCGGAGCCGCTGCTCGCGCAGGCGCGCGATGCCGCCTTCGACGAGGCGAAGACCAAGGCCGAGCAGTACGCGGCCAGGGCGGGCATCGCGCTGGGCGCGGTCGTGCGGATCGTCGAGGACACCGGGTCCGCTCCCCCACGCGCCTACGAGATCGCCGGCGACATGGCGCCGATGCGGATGGCCGCCAGTAGTTCCCCGGTGCCGGTGGTGCCGGGCGAGACCGAGATCGGGGCGACGGTGCAGGTCACCTGGGCTCTGGACTGAACAGGCAGGGCGGAATCCACCGCACACCGCACGGTGCGCCCCCTCTGCTGTCGCGCATGGTGTCTCGGCACTCGCCCGGCGGCGTTCGTCAGCGGTCGAGCAATGCCACGCATTCCACGTGGTGGGTACCCGGGAAGGCGTCGAAGGCGCGCAGCTCGGCCAGGTGGTAGCCGGCGTCGAGATACAGGCCGAGGTCGCGGGCGAACGAGGCCGGGTCGCAGCCGATGTGGATGATGCGGCGCGGGTCGGCGTCGGCGACGGCGGCGACCACCTCCTTGCCCGCGCCCGCGCGCGGCGGGTCGAGGACGACGACATCGGGAGTGCCGGTGGCGGCGCGGGCCCAGCGTTCGACCCGGTCGGTGCGCAGTTCGAGCCAGGGCAGGTCGCGCAGGGCGGCGGTGCCGTCGGCGACGGCGCCACGGGCGGATTCCACCGCGGCGATCGCGCCGGTCTGCCCGGTCTGCTCGGCCAGGCGGGCGGCGAACACGCCGACACCGCTGTAGAGATCCCAGCCCGAACCGCCGGGGGCCAGGCCCGACCAGTCGGCGACGAGGTCGGAATAGCATTGCGCGGCACGGTGATGCGCCTGCCAGAAGCCGGTCGCGGCGAGTTCCCAGCGTCTGCCCGCCACGTATTCCACCGCGCGGCCGGTGCCCGCCAGCACCCATTCCTCGCGCGGGGCGTTGGTGGCCGACTTGCGGGCCGCGGCACGGTCGCGGATCGCGCCGTGGTCGTCGCGCGCGGGGGCACCGGAGTGTCGGCGGCGGGCCGGATGCTGCCCGCGGCCGCGGGTCGCGCCGCGCGGGGTGGCCGGGCGGCCGCCGGGACGGGTGGTGTCGTCGGCGGCGGCCAATTCCACGATGTGGCGCACGTCGTCGCCGTCGACGGCGACGACCAGGTCGCTGCCGGGGGTCCAGGCGCGGTCGGCGATGCCGTCGAGGGCACCCGCGACCGGTTGCGGGCAGCGCAGGTCGGGCAGGACGGCGGTGCTGCGGTAGCGGTGCACGCCGGCGCGGCCCGCGTCGTCGACGACCAGGCGCACCCGGGTGCGCCAGCCGCCGGTCACCGCGGGGTCCTCGCCCGCGATCGGCTCCACGGCGAACTCGGGTTCGATACCGGCCAGCCTGCGCAGTTGCTCGGCCACGACCGTGGTCTTGAGCGCGCGCTGGGCGGCGGGGGTGGCGAAGGAGAAATCGCAGCAGCCCGCGCCGCCGGGGCCCGAGACCGGGCAGGTGGCGGGAACGCGGTCCGGGGACGCCTCGATGATCTCGACGGCGTCGGCGCGGCAGAACGAGCCGCCGCGGTCCTCGGTGACCCGCGCGCGCACCAGCTCGCCGGGCAGGCCGTGGCGCACGAACACCACACGGCCGTCGTGCCGTCCGACACAGAATCCGCCGTGGCCGGGCGGGCCCAGCCGGATCTCGAATTCCTGTCCGCGCCAGTCACTCACGAGGGATACCTGCTCACTGTCTCGACCTGCGCGCGGCTCATCCGCGACGACCCGGCTCTTCGAATCCCCGGCGCACCGAACCCGGCGCGTTGCCCTCGGCGGCCTGCTTGGCCCGGGTGGAGGAACTGAGCTGCCAGGGCACGCTCGTCACCATCACACCGGGCTCGAACAGCAGCCTGCCCTTGAGCCGCAGGGCCGACTGGTTGTGCAGCACCTGCTCCCACCAGTGGCCCACCACGTACTCGGGGATGAACACGGTGACCACATCGCGGGGGGCGTCCTTGCGGACCCGTTTGACGTATTCCAGCACCGGCTTGGTGATCTCGCGATACGGCGATTCGATCACCTTCAGCGGCACGTTGATCTCGCTGTTCTCCCACTCGCGCACCAGCCTGCGGGTGTCGGCGTCGTCGACGTTGACGGTGATCGCCTCGAGCGTGTCGGGCCGGGTGGCCCTGGCGTAGGCCAGCGCGCGGCGGGTGGGCAGGTGCAGCTTGGAGACCAGCACGATGGAGTGGGTGCGGCTGGGCAGCACGCCGTCCCAGTCGGATTCGTCGAGCTCGCGCGAGACCGAGTCGTAGTGGCGGCGGATCAGTTTCATCACCACGAAGATGGCCACCATGGTCGCGATCGCGATGTAGGCGCCGGCGAAGAACTTGGTGATCAGCACGATCACCAGGACCGCGCCGGTCGCGGTGAGGCCGATGGCGTTGATCACCCGGGAGCGCTTCATCTTCGCGCGCACCGCGGGATCGGTCTCGGTGCGCAGCAGCCGGGTCCAGTGCCGCAGCATGCCGGTCTGGCTCAGCACGAACGAGACGAACACGCCCACGATGTAGAGCTGGATGAGCTTGGTCACCTCGGCGCCGAAGAGCACCACGAACGCGATCGCCGCGCCGGCCAGGAACAGGATGCCGTTGGAGAAGGCGAGCCGGTCGCCGCGGGTGTGCAGCTGCCGGGGCAGGTAGCGGTCCTGGGCCAGGATCGAACCCAGCACCGGGAAACCGTTGAACGCGGTGTTGGCGGCGAGCACCAGGATCAGCGCGGTGACGATGGTGATGAAGAAGAACCCGATCGGGAACCCGTGGAACACGGCCTCGGCCAGCTGCGCGATGAGGGTCTTCTGGTGGTAGTCGGCGGGGGCGCCGACCAGGTGCGCGGTGTCGTGGGCGTAGACGATGCCGATCTTCTGGGCCAGGATGATGATGCCCATGAGCAGCACGATCGCGATGGTGCCCAGCATCAGCAGGGTGGTCGCGGCATTGCGCGACTTGGGCTTGCGGAAGGCGGGCACCCCGTTGCTGATGGCCTCCACACCGGTCAGCGCGGCACAGCCGGAGGAGAACGAGCGCGCGATCAGGAAGGCGAAGGCCAGCCCGTAGAGGTGCTCGTCCTCGGCCTCGAGCCCGAAACCGGCGGACACGGCGTGGATGTCGTCGCCGAGCACGTAGATCCGGAACAGGCCCCAGCCCAGCATCACGGCCATGCCGATGATGAAGGCGTAGGTGGGAATGGCGAAGGCCTTGCCGGATTCGCGCACGCCGCGCAGGTTGATCGCGGTGAGCACGGCGATGGCGACCACCGCGAACAGCACCTTGTGCGTGGCGACGAACGGGATGGCCGAGCCGATGTTGGAGGCGGCCGAGGAGATCGAGACCGCCACGGTGAGCACGTAGTCGACCAGCAGCGCGCTGCCGACCGTGAGGCCCGCGTTGGGGCCCAGATTCTTGGTCGCGACCTCGTAGTCACCGCCGCCGGACGGATAGGCGTGCACGTTCTGCCGATAGCTGGCGACCACCACGGCCATCACCAGCGCCACCGCCAGACCCACCCACGGCGCGTACACGTAGGCCGAGATGCCCGCCGCCGACAGCACCAGGAAGATCTCCTCCGGCGCGTAGGCCACCGACGACATCGCGTCGGAGGCGAACACCGGAAGAGCGATACGCTTGGGCAATAGCGTGTGGCCGAGCGAATCGCTGCGGAACGGCCTGCCCAGCAGCACACGCTTGGCTGCCGTCGTCAACTTGGACACCGGGGTCAGCATAGAGGAGTTGATCGGTCCCCTCGCGCGCACGCCACCGGGCCGCGACGGCGGCGTGGCGCGGGTTTGCGCCGTGGCGGCGAGGGGAAAATGGGCGAAGGGAGGACCGGCGGGTACGGTCCTTGCCGGACGTGCCACTGCGGTGGCCAAGGAACGAGGGTGCACGGTGTACGTAGTGATCATGGGGTGCGGGCGGGTCGGTTCGTCGCTGGCGCGGGCCCTGGTCCGGGTCGGGCACGACGTGACGGTGATCGATCGCGATCCCAGTGCGTTCCGGCGGCTGGGTGAGGGTTTCCCCGGCCAGGAGGTGATCGGGGTCGGCTTCGACCGGGATGTGCTCACCCGCGCGGGCATCGAACGCGCCGACGCGTTCGCCGCGGTGTCCTCCGGGGACAACTCCAACATCATCTCGGCCCGGGTGGCCCGCGAGATGTTCGGCGTGGAGCGGGTCGTCGCGCGGATCTACGACGCCAAGCGCGCGGAGGTCTACGAGCGCCTGGGCATCCCCACCATCGCGACCGTGCCCTGGACCACCGACCGGTTCCTGCGCACCCTGATCGGCGACAACTCCACCACCACCTGGCGCGAGCCGACCGGCGCGGTGGCCATCACCCAGCTGACCCTGCACGAGGAGTGGTCCGGGCGCACCGTGCGTGACGTGGAACGCGATCTCGGCGTACGGGTGGCGTTCCTGCTGCGCTTCGGGCGGGGCGTGCTGCCCGACTCCAAGACGATCGTGCAGGCCGACGACGTGGTCTATGTCGCGGCCACCTCCGGCAGTGTCGGTGAGATCGTGGCGCTGGCCGCCAAGCCCCCCGTGAGCGAGGACTGAACATGAAGGTGGCCATCGCCGGAGCGGGCGCGGTCGGGCGCTCGATCGCCAGGGAACTGCTGCGCGGCGGGCATCGGGTGATGCTGCTGGAACGCCAGCTCGACCACATCGACCCGGCCGCCATCCCCGACGCGATCTGGGTGCACGCCGACGCCTGCGAGCTCGCGCTGCTGGAGAACGCCGGGCTCGAGACCTACGAGGTGGTCATCGCGGCCACCGGCGACGACAAGGCGAATCTGGTGCACAGCCTGCTCGCCAAGACCGAGTTCGGGGTGCGCCGGGTGGTGGCGCGGGTCAACGATCCGCGCAACGAGTGGCTCTTCGACGAGGCGTGGGGTGTCGATGTCGCGGTGTCGACACCGCGGCTGCTGGCCTCGCTGGTCGAGGAGGCGGTGTCGGTGGGTGATCTGGTGCGGCTGATGACGCTGCGCCAGGGCCAGGCCAACCTGGTGGAGATCACCCTGCCCGCCGACACCCAGCTGGCGGGCAAGCCGGTGCGCACCTTGCGCATGCCGCGCGACACCGCGCTGGTGACGATCCTGCGCGGCGGGCGGGTCATCGTGCCCCAGCCCGACGACCCGTTCGAGGGCGAGGACGAGCTGCTGTTCGTCACCTCGGTGGAGGCCGAGGAGGACCTGCGCCTGGCGCTGGCCGGGCACGGCATCCGCCCCTGACTCAGGCGGTCTTCAGCTCCGCGCGCAGCTTGTTGAGCGCGCGGTGCTGCATCACCCGCACCACACCGGGGCTGGTGCCGATGGCCTCGGCGGTCTGCGCGGCGCTCCAGCCGAGCACGATCCGCATGAGCAGCACCTCGCGGTGGTTGGGGGCCAGCACCTTCATCAGTTCGTGGGTGGCGGCGCGGCGCTCGAAGGCCATCGCCCACTCCTCCGGACCCGCGGCGCCGCTGGCGGTGTCGGGCAGGTCGGCCATCGGATAGGCGACGTGCTTGCCGCGGCGGAACGCGTCGGAGACCTTGTTGGCGGCGATGCCGTAGACGAAGGCCAGGAACGACTTGCCCTGATCGCGGTAGCGCGGGATGGCGGTGACGGTGGCCATCAGCACTTCCTGGGTGACGTCGTCGGCGGTGACGGTGAGATGGCCGGTGGCGCCCATCCGGGCCGAGCAGTAGCGGCGCACCAGCGGGTGGACCAGCCGCACGATCTCGGCGACGGCCTCGCGGTCACCGCGCGCGGCCGCGCCGATGTGGACCTCGAGCTCGGCGGCGACCCGCTTGCTCTCCGACAGCACGGGGGTGGTGCTCTCGGCTGCGCCGGACGGTCGGTGCTCGGAAGCCATCATGGTCGCCGGTCCTCTCACGATCAGTGCGTTGTTGTCCTACGCATTGATCGTGCGCCGGGAGACCGGCCGGAACCAGGCACCCCAGGGTGGGTACTGCCCCACCTCCGGCGGCGATTCGGTTACTTCGGTGTGGGCGCGGAATCGGTTCCGGCGCCGGACTTGTCGACCGGGAGGTGCCCGGCCCGGCGCACCGCCCAGACGGTGACGACCAGCGCCACCGCGGTCAGCGGCCAGCCCATCGCGATGCGGGCCACGGCCAGCCAGGTGGTGTGGTCGGTGTCGTAGAGCTGCGACTGCACCAGGTAGCGGGCGCCGAAGACGACCACCCAGACCACGGTCGCCAGGTTGTAGAGCTTGCGCACGCGCGGGTCGTTGCGCCAGGAGCTCCCGTGCCCGTTGAGCGCGCCCCAGATCACCCCGACCAGCGGGCGGCGGATGAGGATCGACAGCGCGAACAGCCCCGCGTAGATCAGGCTGGTGTAGATGCCGAACAGGAAGAAACCCTTGGCCTCGCCCATCCGGTAGGCGATGAACGCGCAGACGCCGACCCCGAGGAACCCGGAGATGGCGGGCTGGACGGGATCGTGGCGCACCAGGCGCCAGATCAGCACGGCCGCCGCGACGCCGAGCGCGGCCCAGATGGCGGCGGTGAGCCCGGCGACGGTGTTCACCGGCACGAAGACCAGGACCGGGAGGGTGGAGTAGATCAGGCCGCTGAAGCCGCCGAGCTGCTCGAGCAGGGTCTGTTCAGCCTGCTCGACCTCGGCGTCGGTGTCCGGGTCGACCGGATCAGCGGTGGCCACGGGCAGCACCACGGTCGATTCGGGGTCCGCGCCCACGCGGTAGTCGTCGCTGGAGGGCATACGTCAGCTGTTCCCGCGCAATTCGTAGTAGGGGTTGAAGATCACTTTGCGGCCGTCGCGGTCGCCCACGCGGCCGCGGACCAGGATGCGCCTGCCCGGTTCGATCCCGGGAATGCGCCTGCGCCCGATCCAGACCAGGGTGATCGCGTCGGTGCCGTCGAAGAACTCGGCCTGCACGGTCGCACCCGCGGCCTTCGGACACGCCTCGACACTGCGGAGCCTGCCGAGGATGGTGGCTTCCTCACCGCGACAACAATCCGCGGCGCGCCGGGCACCGGAGGCGTCGGCGGTCTCCGCCAGCTCCTCGGCGTCGAGCTCGCCGATATCGGCGGTGAGACGGCGGCCCAGCCGACGGAAATATCCCGAGTCCGGACCTGATCCCGACCTGGCTGACGACATGACACGCTTCTCCCGCTAGTTGGCCGTACACCGCCACTGTAGATGGGCAAACGGTCGGCCGCTACGCTCGGCCTGTGTTGCGCACCCCACCCCAGGTCACCGTGGTCGCCCTGCCCGGAACCGGCTCCGACGCCGATTTCGCCGCCCGCGCTTTCGGACCGGCCGCAGCCGCGCGCGGATGGGCGTTGCACGCCGTGGAACCGGACCCCCAGGCCGTGATCGCGAGCTACACCGCGGCTTTGGATGCCGCCGCGGCACGCGGTCCCGTCCTGGCCGCGGGGATCTCCCTCGGCGCCGCGGTGGCGCTCGGCTGGGCAGCCGAACACCCGTCCGCGGTGGTCGGTGTCATCGCCGGATTACCCGCCTGGACCGGCGCCGAAACCGCCGCCTGCCCCGCCGCGCTCAGTGCCGCGGTTACCGCGGAGCAACTGCGCGCCGACGGCCTCGAAGCTGTGATCGCGCGGATGCGCGCGTCGAGCCCACCCTGGCTGGCCGCCGCCCTCACCCAGTCCTGGCGTGGGCAGTGGCCCCATCTCCCCCGGGCTCTCGACGAGGCCGCCGCCTACCGCTGGCCCGAACTCGACCACCTGGCGAGCACGCGCACACCGGTAGCCGTGGTGGGCGCGACCGACGACCCCGTCCACCCCATCGCCATCGCGGAACAGTGGGCAGACACCCTTCCACTGGCCGACCTGGCCAGAGTGACCCTGGACGAACTGGGCGAGAACCCGGCCGTCCTCGGGAACACCGGTTTCGCGGCCCTCGAACAGCTGACCCGAACGGTGTCTACCGTCCAACAGATTTCGCAAGCACACGGGTAACTCACCGGGTACGCCCAGAACCCACCCCGAGACCACCCGTCGGCCCGCCGACCTATTCCACCCCCTCCCCACGACCGGCAAAAGTCGCGGGGAGGCGGATGAGCCTAGTTCAGGCCCAGTTGCTGCATCGCCGAACCGTCCGCACCGCGACGCGGCTCGTCCGGGAGCTGCGGCGGCAGCGCCGAGGCAGGCGGTGTCGCGGCCGCGGCGGCCTGGGCTGCCAGGGCCTGCTGCTGGGCCAGCACCTGCTGCTGATGGGCCGCGGCGAGCTGTTCGGCCAGTTCCTGCGGCAGCACCACGGGCAGCGGGTCGCGGACCGGCAGCGGTTCGGTGCCGCGGCGCACGACGGCGTCGGCGAGCACGGCGCGGGCCGCGGTGATCAGCGGGCTGCGATCGTCGACGGCGCCCGAGGGGCCCGCGGCGACCAGGCGGATCATCCAGCGCGGTCCGTCGACACCGATGAAGCGCAGGTCGGCGCCCTCGGTGATCGCCTTGACCTCGCGTCCCCACGGGCCCTTCTCCACCGCGACGCTCGCGCCGTCACCGCGCAGCGATTCGGCCAGGTCCGCGGCGACCGTGCGCCACTGCCCGGCCGACTTCGGCGCGGCGTAGGCGGCGACGGTGAGCCTGCCGTGCTCGGTGGCCAGGTGCACCGCCTGGGGCGTGCCGTCGGGACTCATCTCCACCTGGAGCTGGCCGCCCTGGGGCACCGGGATGAGGACCGACCCGAGGTCGAGGCGCTGGGCGACGACCTCGTCGGTGACCTCGCTGATGTCGTAGGGGCCTGCCGCGGCGTCGGGCTCGTGATCGAAATTGCCGTAGATGCGCTCGTCGGTCGGGGCGTCGTCGAAGTCCAGGTGCGCGAAGTCGGGGCGCGGGAACTCGTCGGTGTCGTACTCGTCCTCGTCGTAGCCGTCGTCATAGGCGTCGTCGAGGTAGTTGTCGTCGTCGTAGGCCGCGTCGTAGGCGGGCTGCTCCTCGCGCGGAGCGCGCTTCTTCTTCCCGAACAGACCCATTACGCCTCCTCACCGGTCAGGCTCGCGTGCCCGCCGCTGGACCCGTATCCGCCTGCGCCGCGGGCGGTCTCGTCGAGATCGTCGACCTCGGTGAAATCGACCAGCTCGACGCGCTGCACCAGCAGCTGCGCGATGCGGTCCCCGCGGCGCAGCTCGATGGCCGTGCGCGGGTCGTGGTTGATCAGACACACCTCGATCTCGCCGCGGTAGCCCGCGTCGACGGTGCCCGGGGTGTTGACCACCGACAGGCCGGCCTTGGCGGCCAGGCCCGATCGGGGGTGGATCAGGCCGACCGTGCCGACCGGGAGCGCGATCGCGATCCCGGTGCCGACCAGCACTCGCTCGCCCGGTTCGATGATCACGTCTTCGGTGGTACAGAGATCGACGCCCGCATCACCCGGATGGGCACGCGTCGGCACGGGGATGCCGGGATCGAGCCGCCGCAGCGGAATCGGTGCAAGTGCGTTCACATCGGTCGAGCCTACGCGTTCGAGCGCCCGACCTTGCGATTAGCGTCCCGGCGCGGTGGCTTACTCTGGACGGGTGCCCGACCAGCCCCACGCAGCGACCACAGACACCGACCGGCCCGCGCCGTCCGCGCAGCGCCCGTCGCCCTATCGGGAGCGATTGTGGGTGCCGCTGTGGTGGTGGCCGATCGGCTTCGCGATCGCCGGACTGCTGGCCGCCGAGATCCACATGGGCGCCCCGGGCGTGCGTGCCTGGTTGCCGTATGTGCTGCTCGCGCCGGTGCCGGTCTGGATTCTGTTGTGGATGAGCAGGCATCGCCTGGAGGTCACCGTGACGCCGGAGGGCGCCGCGGAGTTGCGCGTCGACCGGGCTCATCTGCCGGTGAGCTTCGTCGCGCGCGCGGCGGCCGTCGCACCGACGGCCAAGAGCGCGGCACTGGGTCGTCAGCTCGACCCCGCCGCCTATGTGCAGCACCGGGCCTGGATCGGTCCGATGGCGCTGCTGGTCCTCGACGACCCGGACGACCCGACGCCGTACTGGTTGATCAGTACGCGCAGGCCGGACCGGGTTCTGGCCGCGCTCGGACTCCCGAGCGCGGGCTGACCCGTCGTTCTCGTCTAGGCGGCGCAGTCCATGCAGATGAGCTGACCACCCTTTTCGCTGGCCAGTCGGCTGCGATGGTGCACGAGGAAACAGCTCGAGCAGGTGAACTCGTCGGCCTGCTTCGGGATCACCCGAACGCTGAGCACTTCCTCGGACAGGTCCGCGCCGGGAAGCTCGAACGATTCCGCTGTATCGGACTCGTCGATGTCCACGACGGCGGACTGCGCCTCGTTGCGGCGGGCCTTCAGCTCCTCGAGCGAATCCTCCGACACTTCGTCGGATTCGGTGCGCCGCGGTGCGTCATAGTCGGTTGCCATGTCGTCTTCCCCTCAGTCCTTACTCCGTATATCCCGGATCAGTGCGATTGCCGTACCCCGTGAGGGTCCGGCGTTCGTACCGCCCCGCCGGTGGTGCACCTCACACGTACACCGGCCGCCTATCAGCGCCGATCTGCGAGGATCAACTCCGACAGCGTTCGGTTAACGCAGGACATGCCCTTGTTGTTCCCGCGACCGACCACCGTTTCACCGGTGATTATTCGATCTGGGCGGGCAGACAATAGCGGACCTACGGACAAATGTCGCAATCAAAACCCGGCCGAGTCGAAACCGACGACGAATCTTCACCTCGCGGGAAACTCGCCGAGACATCCCGCACTCACGCACCCACGCCGGACTCGTAGAGTGAGCGCGTGGTTTCACTGATCACCGAAGGCAGCGCGACCGATCGCGACGGCAACCCCTTCCCGCGGCGGCGGCCCGAGCTCTGGCTCGTGCTCGTCCTCGTGCTGGCTCTGCTCAGCTTGTTCGTCTGGATCACGGCGTTTCGCACCCATGACGACAGCAACGAGCCGATGGCCTGCAACGCGCCGAGCACACCGACCGGAACGAGCGCGCCCCAGCCCGCGCCGCTGGGTTCGCGGGTGAGCCCGTCGCGCCTGGACAGCGTCGACCCGGCCGCCCTGTCGGAGTCGAAGGTGCGCGTCTTCAACGCCAACGGCCAGAGCGGACAGGCCGGTCACATCGCCTCGGCCCTGGGCGACCTGGGCTTCGCCGGCGCGCCGGGGACACAGGTCGGTAACGATCCGGTCTACGTCAACGGGGACCTCACCTGCACCGGCCAGATCCGCTTCGGCGTCAACGGCAGGCCCGCCGCGGCCTCGGTGCAGCTGGTGGCCCCGTGCGCCGAGCTCATCGAGGACTCGCGCACCGACGACACCGTGGACCTGGTGCTCGGCGTCGCCTTCGGCGAATCGCTGCGGCCCGGCGCCGACGCCGAAGAGGTGCTGCGCTCGCTGAAGAACCTCGCGCCCGGGTCGAGTTCGTCCTCCATCGATCCCGACCTGCTCGAGGCCGCGCGCACCGTCTCCTGCTGAGGCGGCGGGCGGTTCAGTCCGGCAGCGGGGTGAACGCGCCCGCTCGCTCGAGCACGGTGGTCAGCGCGTCCGCCACCCCCGGCGCGGCCACCACGGTCAGCTCCCCCTCGGCCCCACCGACGGTGACCGCGGGGACCCGCACCACCGCACCGGCCTCGGCCGCGATCAGGGCACCGGCGGCCCAGTCCCAGGCATTGAGGCCGTGCTCGTAGTAGGCGTCGAGCCTGCCCGCGGCGACATGGCACAGATCCATCGCCGCCGCGCCGAGCCTGCGGATGTCACGGATCCGCGGCAGCACCTCGGTGAGCACCCGGGCCTGGCTCGCGCGCCGGGCCCGGCCGTAGGCGAAGCCGGTGCCGACCAGTGCGACGTCGAGGGAGTCCTCGGTGGCGCAGGCCAGCGTGGTGACGGTGCCGTCGGCCCGCACCGAGCGCGCGCCGCCGCCGCGCACGGCGCTGTAGGTGGTCGCGGCGGCCACGTCGACGACCGCGCCCGCCACCGGCTGCCCGTCGCGCACCGCGGCCACCGAGACCGCGTAGCCGGGCAGGCCGTAGAGGAAGTTCACGGTGCCGTCGATCGGATCGACGACCCAGGTGATCGCGCCCGCCGCGGTGGCGCCCACGTCGCCGCCGCCCTCCTCGCCGAGGATCGCGTCGGCGGGCCTGCGTTCGGCGAGCAGGCCGCGGATCAGCTGCTCGGATTCGGTGTCGACGACGGTGACCGGATCGGTCACGTGTCCCTTGGTGGTCACCGCCCCGTCGACCGGGCCGTCCGCGGCGAAGACCTGCGGCCTGCGGGCGCGCACGTGCGCGGCCGCGGCTTCGGCCAGTTCGACGGCCAGCAGCCGCAGCTGCTCGTCGTCGGCGGTGGCGGGAACGGTCGGGGCCGGGGATGCGGTGTAGTCGGGCACGACTCCATCGGATCACATGTCGCGGCGACGGTCGCCGGGAGTGACAACCGCTACTCTTTGTCAGGCACATCGACCGCGTCAGGCAAGGGGTTGCACCATGTCCGCTCGGGGGCACGCATTCGGCATCGATATCGGCGGTAGCGGGGTGAAGGGCGCGGAGGTGGACCTGTCCACCGGCCTGCTCACCCACGACCGCATCAAGATCGCCACGCCACAACCGTCCACACCCGATGCGGTGGCCGCGGCCGTGGCCGAACTGGTGGCCAAGGCGCAGTGGGACGGCCCGGTCGGGCTGACCATGCCGTGCGTGGTGCTCGACGGCCACGCCAGGACCGCGGCCAACATCGACCAGGGCTGGATCGGCACCGACGCCCGCGCGCTGTTCTCCGCGGCGCTGGGCGGGCGCGCGGTGACGGTGGTCAACGACGCCGACGCGGCCGGGCTCGCCGAGGACCGCTACGGCTCGGCGCGCGACCTGCACGGGCTGACCATCGTGCTCACCTTCGGCACCGGCATCGGCTCGGCGCTGCTCTACAACGGCACCCTGGTGCCCAACTCCGAGCTCGGTCATCTGCTGGTCGGCGCGGCCGAGGCCGAGCATCTGGCCGCCGCCTCGATCAAGGATCGCGAGGAGCTCGACTATCCCGCCTGGGCGCGTCGCGTGAGCACGGTGCTCGGCACCATCGAGGACCTGTTCTGGCCGAAGGTGTTCATCGCCGGCGGCGGCATCAGCCGCGACCACGAGCAGTGGATCCCGTTGCTCACCAACCGAACTCCGGTGATTCCGGCTGTGTTGAAGAACACCGCGGGTATCGTCGGCGCTGCCATGGCCATCGATCAGGGCCTCGCGCCCTAGCCCGCCACGACAGGCGGCGCAACGCCTGGGTGGCATCGTGCCATGAGTACCCTGGTTGGATCGTTACAATGGAACACGTCCGGCGGTGAGCCGGTGAAACCTTCCGGCCGCGGCCGGTCGCGCTCGAGCCGGTGCTTCCGCCGGCCGCACCCGACCGACGCACCGCCGGTGCAACCCGACCGACCGCTCCGCCGGAAAATCACTCTGGCGTGACGCCGCACGAGACCGTCACGAAAGGGCGTACGTGGTAGCCACGAATACCCGTCAGACCGCCGACTCGGCCGACGCCGAGGCCGACGACGCCGCAACCCCGGCCAAGAAGGCTCCGGCGAAGAAGGCCGCTGCCAAGAAGGCCCCGGCGAAGAAGGCCGCTGCCAAGAAGGCCCCGGCGAAGAAGGCTGCCGCCAAGAAGGCCCCGGCGAAGAAAGCCGCTGCCAAGAAGGCGACCTCGGCCGAGGGTGGCGAGGAGCAGCTCGACGACGAGTCGATCGAACTCGACGACCTCGGTGATCTCGAGGTCTCCGAGGACGAGCTCACCGACGGCGACGCGCTGGTCGAGGAGGCCGCCGAGGACACCGCCGAAGCCGAGACCGAGACCGAGGAGCCCTCCGAGAAGGACAAGGCCTCCGGCGATTTCGTCTGGGACGAGGAGGAGTCCGAGGCGCTGCGGCAGGCCCGCAAGGACGCCGAGCTCACCGCCTCGGCCGACTCGGTGCGTGCCTACCTCAAGCAGATCGGCAAGGTCGCGCTGCTCAACGCGGAGGAGGAGGTCGAACTCGCCAAGCGGATCGAGGCGGGCCTGTTCGCCGCGGAGAAGATGCGCGAGTTCGCCGAGGCGGGCGAGAAGCTCTCGGTCACCACGCGTCGTGACTTCAACTGGATCGTGCGCGACGGCAACCGGGCCAAGAACCACCTGCTCGAGGCGAACCTGCGTCTGGTGGTCTCGCTGGCCAAGCGCTACACCGGCCGCGGCATGGCGTTCCTGGACCTGATCCAGGAGGGCAACCTGGGTCTGATCCGCGCGGTCGAGAAGTTCGACTACACCAAGGGTTACAAGTTCTCGACCTACGCGACGTGGTGGATCCGTCAGGCCATCACCCGCGCGATGGCCGATCAGGCGCGCACCATCCGTATCCCGGTGCACATGGTCGAGGTCATCAACAAGCTCGGCCGCATCCAGCGCGAGCTGCTCCAGGACC
This sequence comes from Nocardia sp. NPDC056064, assembly GCF_042266925.1. NCBI lineage: Bacteria > Bacillati > Actinomycetota > Actinomycetes > Mycobacteriales > Nocardiaceae > Nocardia > Nocardia sp. NPDC056064. Next base: position 1,735,847 of record NZ_JBHJWO010000001.1, read on the forward strand.
TGGGCCGCGAGCCCACGCCGGAGGAGCTGGCCAAGGAAATGGACATCACGCCGGAGAAGGTGCTGGAGATCCAGCAGTACGCGCGTGAGCCCATCTCGCTGGACCAGACCATCGGCGACGAGGGCGACAGCCAGCTCGGCGACTTCATCGAGGACTCCGAGGCCGTCGTCGCGGTCGACGCGGTGAGCTTCACCCTGCTGCAGGATCAGCTGCAGTCGGTGCTGGAGACGCTGTCCGAGCGTGAGGCGGGCGTGGTGCGGCTGCGCTTCGGCCTGACCGACGGTCAGCCGCGCACCCTCGACGAGATCGGCCAAGTCTACGGCGTGACGCGTGAGCGCATCCGCCAGATCGAGTCGAAGACGATGAGCAAGCTGCGCCACCCGAGCCGGTCGCAGGTGCTGCGCGACTACCTCGACTGAGTCGTCACTCGCGACGAGGCCCGCGTTCTCCCTCCGGGGAGGACGCGGGCCTCTTTTTATTTCCAAATGAACATTCCGAATGGTTTGTATTATCCAGCCACGCCCGGCGGTAATCGTTTCGTGATCAACCCCACAGTGCTGTATTGCGCTGTGAGTGACGCGGATTCACGATCTTCACCGTATCGTCACAGGCGGCTTTTTCGTTCTACTGCTGCCGGTCTGCAGGACCGGCATTGAGGGTTTTCGCGGCGTGCTCGACATCTATCACTTCAGCTACGGCTGGATCACCCCCGTTCTCGCGTACTTCATGTCGGTCACCGGATGCCTGCTCGGACTGCAGTGCGCCGCGCGCGGCCGCAACGCGACCGAGGGACGCACGGGCTGGCTCATCGGCGCGGCCGTGGCCATCGGCGGAACCGGCATCTGGGTCATGCATTTCATCGCCATGCTGGGCTTCACCATTCGTGGCGCCGACATCCGCTACGACATTCCGCTGACGCTGTTCAGCGCGGTGACCGCGATGGTCGTCGTCGGTATCGGGCTGTTCATGGTCAACAAGCCGCAGCCGACGCTGCGCTCGCTGCTGGGCGGCGGCACGATCGCGGGCCTGGGCGTGGGCACCATGCACTACACCGGCATGTACGCGATGAAATCGACCGCGACGCTGAGTTACGACGCGGGCACCGTGGCACTGTCGATGCTGATCGCGGTCGTCGCCTCGGTGGTGGCGCTGTGGTTCACCTTGCGCGTCAAGGGTTTCCTGGCGACCGTCGGTGCCGCGCTGATCATGGGCGTGGCCGTGTGCGGTATGCACTACACCGGCATGGCCGCGATGCACGCGCACTCCAACCACCATGCCGCCCCGCCCACCGGTGCCGGGGCGATGGATCTGCTCGCGCCGCTGATCGGGGTGAGCAGCATCGTCACCATGCTGGTGCTGATCAGCGTGAGCCTCACCGAGATCGAGAACGAGGAGGCGCTGCCGCGGATGTGGCTGACCTCCCGGCACCAGCCGCGCCCGGCCCGCCGGACCCCGTCGGCCCCGCCCGCCGACGCGCGGATCACCCCGCCCGCCGCGGCCCGGGCCGCGCAGCCCGCCATGGCCCGGGCTCCACAGCCCACGGCCCCGCGTCCCGCGTCCACCACACCGGTGGCACCGGGCGGCGAGCCGATCGAGTACCGCACCGAGGAACTGGTCTACGACGGGGCGGGCGCCTGGCCGCGCCGGGTCGTGGACTGATCACACCGGCGCCGAATCCGCACGGCGACGGGTGAATTCGACCGCCGGTTCGACGATCCTGGCGGCGACCGGTCCCAGGATCGCCATCAGCAGCACATAGGCGGAGGCGAGCGCGGCCAGGCGCGCGTCGGCGGTGCCGTAGCCGACCGCCAGGCCGGCGATGACGATGGAGAACTCGCCGCGCGCCACCAGCGCCGCGCCCGCCCTGGCCCGGCCCATCGTGCCGATGCCCTGCCTGCCCGCCGCCCACCAGCCGACGGCCAGCTTGGTGGCCGTGGTGACCACCGCCAGCAGCACCGCCCACCCGAACACCGGTGGGACCGCGCCCGGATCGATGGACAGGCCGAAGGCCACGAAGAACAGCGCGGCGAACAGGTCGCGCAGCGGTTCGAGCACCTTGGTGGCCTCGTGCGCGGTGGACCCCGAGATGGCGATGCCGAGCAGGAACGCCCCGACCGCGGCGGAGACATTGAGCGCCGAGGCCGCCCCGGCCACCAGCAGCGCCGAGCCGAGCAGTTGCAGCAGGAACACCTCGCGGTCGGCGCTGTCGAGCACCGCCGAGACCACCCGCCCGAACCGCAGCGCCACCACCAGCACCACGGTGATGGTGGCCAGCGCGATCGCCAGCGACACCAGCCCGCTGAGCAGGCTCAGCCCCGCCAGCATCATGGTGAGGATGGGCAGGTAGACCGCCATGGCGAGGTCCTCGAACACCAGGATCGACAGCACCACCGGGGTCTCGCGGTTACCGAGCCTGCCCAGGTCGTCGAGCACCTTGGCGACGATGCCCGACGACGAGATGTAGGTGACCCCGCCCAGCACCACCGCGCCGACCGCGCCCCAGCCAAGGATCAGCGCCACCGCCGCGCCGGGCAGCGCATTGGCCACCAGGTCCAGCACTCCGGCGGCCCAGGAGCGCCGCAGGCCGGTCATCAGCTCGGGTCCGGTGTACTCCAGCCCGAGCAGCAGCAACAGCAGCACGACGCCGATCTCGGAGGCGAGATGACCGAACTCGGTGGCGGCGTCGAAGTCGATGAACCCACCCTGTCCGAAGGCCAGCCCACCCAGCAGATACAGCGGGATGGGCGACATCCCGAACCGGCCCGCCACCCGCCCGCACACACCCAGCGCACACAGGATCACACCGAGCTCCACCAGAGCCAGTGCCTGCGAGGTCACGGCGGTCAGCCGTGGGTGAGGATCTTCGCGGCCGCGTCCAGGCCGTCCGGCGTCCCGACGACGACGAGCAGATCGCCTTCGGTGAAGGTGAAGTCGGGGCCGGGCGAGGGGTGCAGCTGACCTGCCCGCATCACCGCCACGATCGAGGTCTTGGTGCGGGTGCGCATCCCGGTCTCACCGAGAGTGCGCCCGGCATAGGGTGATTCGTCGTGGACCGCGAGCTGGCGGGTGGTGATGCCGGGCAGGTCGCGGTGGTCGTCGTTGAGTTTGGCGACCAGTTGCGGTGCGCCGAGCAGGTTGGCCAGCACCGACGCCTCGTCGGTGGACAGCGGCACCTGGGCGGCGATGGCGTCGGGGTCCTCGGGCTTGGACACGATCAGGTCGATGTCGCCGTCGCGGTGCGCGACGACCCCGACGCGGCGACCCGACCTGACCTCGAAATCCTTGCGCACTCCGATTCCCGGTAGCGCTGTGACGTCGACGTTCACCCCGTCCAGCGTAGTCGCGCCCGCTCCCGGATGTGGCCTACGTCACTGTGCCGCGCCGGGGCGTGCCGAACTCGCCCTCCGGACCGGGGCGGTAGTCCTCGGCCGCGAGCACCGCCGCCAGCGGCAGCGGGCCGTACAGGTGCGGGAACAGCATGGAGTCCGGATCGGTCGGCACTCCCGGCTCCCAGCGCACCGGCGCGGTGAACCTGTCCGGGTCCAGCCACAGCACCATCATGTCGGCGCGTCCGGCGAACAGGCGGTTCGCGGGCAGGTGCACCTGCTGGGGAGTGGACAGGTGGACGAAGCCGCTCTCGGCCAGCGACGGCGGCCTGCGTTCGCCGTCGTTTCGCAGTTGCAACCATTCTTGGGAAGTACACAGGTGAACCAGCGTGTGAGTGTCAGAGGTCACGGGTAATCTCCGGGTAGACAACAGGTTCGGACGAACAAGACGCTGTCACAACACCGGGTTCCACGCTCGTTGTGGCGGTCACGCTCGGTACGTAACGAGCAACACCGCAGCGAGCGACATATCGGTGAGTGACGGTCTCGAGTGGGAGGTGGCGCAACGGCTCCGCAGGTGTTCGGCGAGTGCTCGAAAACCGCGGCCTGATCCTGTTCGCTTTCAGCGAAACCGCAGGTCGTGTTATCGAAAACACAAAGATTCACTTCCGGGAACAAAGCCTGAACCCCGAACGTCTGACAGAGTAGTCGTACCACTGCTGGGAAGTAGCGGATGCGAGCCTCGTGGAGTGACCACGGGGCCCACACCTAGGCGAACGGCCACGAAGCGCCGGGAGCCGGGACGGAGGAGTCATGCCAGGAACCCTGACCAGCACCCCACTGACCGCCGTCGATCGTTGCGATCGTTGCGGGGCGGCTGCCCGAGTGCGTGCCGTTCTTCCCGCGGGTGGCGAGTTGCTCTTCTGCCAGCACCACGCGAATGAACACATGGATCGCTTGCGCGAGCTCGAAGCCGTGATCGACACGGAATCCGCTCCCGCTCTCTGACCCCTCCTCGCGTCCGAAACAACAGCATCCGACAACAGAACATCCCGACAGCGGGCGACCCGGACAGGGCGCCCGCTGTCGCCGTATCGGGGGTCGGGCTGACGTGGCCGGCGCGGTTCCGCGCACCGCGGTCAGTGAGCGGCGGCGGTCGGCAGTGGGTCAGCGGTCAGCAGCCGGTCAGCGGTCAGCAGCCAGTCAGCGGTCAGCAGCCAGTCAGCGGTCAGCAGCCGGTCATCGGTCAGCAGCCGGTCATCGGTCAGCAGCCGGTCATCGGTCAGCAGCCGGTCAGCGGTCAGCGGTCGGTCAGCGGTCAGCGGTCAGCGGTCGGCAAGGATGCCGTCGACGAGCGTGGCGACCCCGTAGGCGAAGGCGCCGTCCGGGTCCGCGGGTGCCTGGTGGTGCTCGCCCGCCGCCGCGCCGACCCGTCCTGCCAGCGGGAACTCGTCGGCGGGCACGATCCGGGCGAGCAGTGGGCCGTGCACGGCCCACCAGTCCGCGTCGCTGAGGAGCTCGGCCGCACCGGCCGCGGCGACGGCGAGGCGGGCGTTGCCGGTGGCGAAGTCGGTGAGCACCGCGATCGCCCGGTCCAACGCCAGATCGCTCAGTCCGGCGCCGTCGATCGCGCGCAACTGGTTCTCGTAGCGGCGCATCCGGCCCGGACCGAGCACCTGACGCCACGGCGACACCTCGAGCAGCCACGGGTGGGTGAGCAGTTCGGCGCGCACGCCGGTGGCCACGGCGATCATCCGGTCGCGGATCGGCAGGTCGGCGGGGACGGGCGCGTCCTCGGCGGCGACCGCGTCCACCATGAGCGCCAGCAGGGCCTCCTTGCTCGGCACATAGGTGTAGATGCTCATCGCCCGCACTCCGAGCTCGGCGGCGACCGCGCGCACGGTGAGTTTGGCGATGCCGTCGCGGTCGGCCAGGGCGATCCCCGCGGCGACCACGGCATCGACGGTGAGACCGGGCTTGGGCCCCCGGGCGCCGGGCTTGGCGGGCAGGACGTGCCGCCACAGCAGTTCGAGGATCTGGCCGGCCTGCGCGGTGGACTTCTCGGCGCCGTCGATGGGCACGATTTCGCCTTTCTGGCAAGCGGGAACAAACTCGGTACAGTGTACGTTGTTCGATCGTTCCCGCCGCCCGATCAGAGGAGACCGCTCTGCCCGCCACCCAGGCCACCTATCTCCCCGACCGCCACCTGTTCGCCCTGTGGACCTGGACCGGCCACGCCCCCGGCCCGGCACCGACCGGCCTCGGCGACCCCGAGGAGCTGGTCCTGGCCCTGCCCGTCGGCGAGCACGGCGCCATCGAACCCGTCGCGATCCCGACCACCGTCGTCACACCCGGCGAGCTCGCGGTCATGAACGGCACCCTCGCCCCCTCCGCCCTGGCCTGGCGCGCCCTGCTCGCCCGCGGTGACACCGCATCGGTGACGGTCGGTGCGCTGCCTCCGGCGGCGCACGCCGTGCCGGACGCGGTGGGTTCAGCGATCGTGTCGGCGGAGCGGGCATTGCGGGTGCTGCGCGAGACCGCGGCGCTGGACACCGAGCTCGCGCGGGTGCTGGACGCGACATTGCGGCCGTATCAGGTGCGGGGCGTGGGGTGGTTGCGTGAGACGGTCGCCGCGTACGGCGGTGCGGTGCTGGCCGACGAGATGGGGCTCGGGAAGACCGTCCAGACCATCGGATTCCTGCAGGGGCGAGCCGAGGGGCCGCAGCTGGTGGTGTGCCCGACCTCGCTGGTGGGCAACTGGGTGCACGAGATCGCGCGATTCTCTCCCGGGCTGAAGGCGCACGCCTGGCGTGGCGGCGAAGTCACGGCCGAGGCGGGCGCGGTGGTGGTCACCGGCTATCCGACGCTGCGTCTGCACGGCGCGCTTCTGCACGAGCGTGAGTGGGCGACAGTGGTTTTCGACGAGGCGCAGGCGTTGAAGAATCCGCGCACGCAGGTGTCGAAGGCGGCGCGGGCACTGCCCGCCGCGGCCAGGGTCGCGCTCACCGGCACGCCGGTGGAGAACCATCTCGACGAGCTGTTCGCCCTGCTCAATCTCACCGTGCCGCGACTGTTCGCGCACCGCACGCAGTTTCGGCGCCGGTTCGTGCGCCCGATCGAGGAGGGGTCGGCCGCCGCGGCCGCCCGGCTGCGCGATGCGGTCGAGCCGGTGGTGCTGGGGCGCAAGAAGATCCAGGTGGCGGCCACGCTGCCCGCCAAGATCCACACCGATCTGCTCTGTGATCTGTCCGCCGAGCAGGAGCGGGTGTACGACGCGGCGCTGGCCCGGGCCGTGGACGAGGGATTCGGGTCCGGTCTGCAACGCCAGGGGCGGGTGCTCGCGGCGCTCACCGAGCTCAAACAGGTGTGCAACCATCCCGGCCTGGTCTCCGGCGACCTGGCCGAGCTCGCCGGGCGCTCCGGGAAACTCGACCTGTGCACCGACATCGTCGCCACCAATCTCGACACCGGCGACCCGACGCTGATCTTCACCCAGTACCGCAAGACCGGCGACCTGCTGGTGCGCCACCTCGCCGAACAGTTCGGGATCACCGCGCCGTTCTTCCACGGCGGACTCGACGCGGACCGGCGCGGGGAGATCGTGACCGAGTTCCAGTCCCCCGGCGGCCCGCCGGTGCTGATACTGAGCCTGCGCGCGGCGGGCACCGGGCTCACTCTCACCCGCGCCGCCGACGTGATCCATTTCGACCGCTGGTGGAATCCGGCCGTGGAGGCCCAGGCCTCCGACCGGGCGCACCGGATCGGGCAGACCCGCACGGTCACAGTGACCACGCTGACCAGCGCCACCACCGTCGAGGAACACATCGCGGCCATGCACACCCGCAAGTCGGCGCTGACCGATCTCTCCGATGCCGCGGGCATCGCCGAGCTGGCCCGCCTCGACGACGACGCCCTCGTCGACATCCTGCGCCGGAAGCGAGAGAACTGATGGCCGACAACGAATTCGGATATACAGCCTGGGGCCGGGACTGGGTGCGCCTGGCCGAACCGCTGCGCCAGACCCGCCCCGAACCGCTGCTGCCGCGCGCCCGCAGCATCGCCCGCAACCACGGGGTGCGCACCGAGATCGGCGAACGCACCGTGCGCGCGCACCTGCATCGCGGCGGTCAGGCCTCGGTCGCGCATGTCGAGGTGGCACCGCTGGACCGCGCGAGCGCCACCGCGATCGCGCGGATCATTCCCGATCCGACCGTGCTCACCGACGAGATGCACCGGGCACTGGTCGACGCGGGCCACTCCCCCGCGCCGACCCTGGTCAGCGTCGACTGCTCGTGCTCGGCGCGGACGGACCGGTGCGTGCACGTGCTCGCGGTGCTGTACACGATCGCCGGGCAGGTGGACGAGAATCCGCGCCTGGCACTGGAACTCCAGGGCTACTTCGATGCGAGCGTGAACACCGAGTCCCCCACGACCGAGGCGCGCTGGACCAGCCTGCACACCCTCGACCCCGCGCAGTTCTTCAGCTCCACCCACTGACGCTCGCCCCACGCAACGATCATCAGGCACCGCCGTGGCGCGGTTCCTGACGGTCGTCTCACGCGTTGGTGCCGCCGTCGATGGTGAAGAACGCGCCGGTGATCGACCGGCCCGCGGGCCCGGCCAGGAACGCGACGGTCTCGGCGATGTCGTCGGCGGTGCCGAATCGGCCGAGCGCGCTGTGTTCGCGCTGCAGCGGGGCGTGCTCACCGCCCGCGGGGTTCATGTCGGTGTCGGTGGAACCAGGCTGCACGAGATTGACCGTGATTCCGCGCGGACCCAGTTCGCGCGCAAGGGCTTTGGTGTAGCCGTTGAGCGCGGACTTGCTGAGGTTGTAGAGCGCGAGCCCGCCGAAGGGGGCGTGCTCGGACAGGTTGGTGCCGATGGAGATGATCCGCCCGCTCGCGCCGAAATGCGGCAGCGCCGCCTGGCCCGCCACGAACGCGGCCCGCGCGTGGATGTTCAGCGCGTTGTCGATCTCGTCGAGGGTGAACTCCTCGTACGGCTTGGCCGGGAAGATGCCCGCGTTGTTCACGAGCACGTCGAGCCCGCCCAGCTCGCGCGCCGTGCGGTCGACGGCGGCGACCACCTGGGCGGCGTCGGCGCTGTCGGCCCGGATCGGCACCGCCCGGCGCCCCAGCGCCTCGATGTCGGCGGCGACCGACTCCGCGGCCGTCTCGTCGTGCCGATAGGTCAGGGCCACATCGGTGCCCGCGGCGGCCAGCCGGCGGGCGATGGCCGCGCCGATCCCCCGGCTGCCGCCGGTCACCAGGGCCACTGTCTCGGTGCTCGTCATCGGGCTCTCTCCTATTTTTGTGTTGGTCGATACACAAATAGACAAGCGCATGACGGGCACTGTCGTCAAGAGTTTCTTATCGATCGATACAGAATTTCGGGCGGGTATATTTGTCGATCGACACAGAAAGGTGCGCCATGGCAGAACGCGGCCGACCGCGCGGCTTCGACCGCGACCTCGCCCTGCGGCGTGCCATGGAGGTGTTCTGGGAACACGGCTACGACGGCGCCTCGATGGCCGACCTCACCGCGGCGATGGGCATCAACTCCCCCAGCCTCTACGCCGCCTTCGGCGACAAGCAAGCACTGTTCCGCGCCGCGATCGACCTCTACGGCCGCACCGACGGCAGCCTCACCGACCGCGCCCTGCGCGAGCAACCCACCGCCTACGCCGCGATCGAGGCGATGCTGCGCGACAACATCGTCGCCTACACCGATCCGGAACTGCCGCACGGCTGCATGGTGGTGCTCGCGGGCGCCACCTACACCAGCCGCAACGCGCCGGTCCGCGAGTTCCTCGTCGAGGCCCGCCGCGCGACCGAGGCCGACATCCGCGCCCGCCTGGACCGCGGCGTCACCGAGGGCGACCTGGCACCCGGCACCGACACCGCCGCGCTCGCCACGTTCTACAGCACCGTGCTCTACGGACTGTCGATCCAGGCCAGGGACGGCGTCGGGCACGCCGAACTGAGCGCCGCGGTCGACAGCGCGCTACGCGTGCTGGCCGCGGCGGTACCGCAGGACCTGCGCGCCTGACGGTCGGCGGCGGCGCGTCATCGCTTGCGCAGGGCGGCGATGCGCTCGCCGAGTTGATCGGCGGTCGCCAACGCGGTCGGCGGACCACCGCATTCGCGCCGGAGTTCACCGTGGATCACACCGTGCGGCTTGCCGGTGCGGTGATGGTGCATGGCGACCAGGCTGTTGAGCTCGCGGCGCAGCTCGCCGAGCTTGTCGGAGGTGGCGATCCGCTCGGCGACCGCGGCGGGCCGGGGGGCCGCTGTCTCCTGGGCGCTGCGGTCGGCGAGCTGACGGGTCTGGCGCTCGCGCAGCAGCGCGCGCATCTGCTCGGCGTCGAGCAGGCCGGGGATACCCAGGTAGTCGGCCTCCTCGTCGCTGCCCGCGATGGTAGCCGTGCCGAAGGACGAACCGTCGTAGATCACCTGGTCGAGCTCGGCGTCGGCGGCCAGCGCGACGAAGGACTTCTCCTCCTCGCCGGGTTCGTCCTTGGTCTTGTTCGCGTCGATGAGCAGTTCGTCGTCGAGGGCGTTCTTCTCGCGGTGCGGCTTGCCGATCACGTGGTCGCGCTGCAGTTCCAGCTGCGCGGCCAGGTCCAGCAGCACCGGCACCGACGGCAGGAACACGCTCGCGGTCTCCCCGGGCCTGCGGGCACGCACGAACCGGCCGATGGCCTGGGCGAAATACAGCGGGGTCGAGGCGCTGGTGGCGTACACGCCCACGGCCAGGCGCGGCACGTCGACACCCTCGGACACCATGCGCACCGCCACCATCCAGGGCTGGGTGCCCTTGGCGAACTCGTCGATGCGGCTCGAGGACTGCGGGTCGTCGGAGAGCACCACCGCGGGCCGCTCGCCCGAGATGTGTTCGAGCAGTTCGGCGTAGTCGCGGGCACGTTCCTGATCGGTGGCGATCACCAGGCCACCCGCGTCGGGGATGCCGGAGGCGCGCAACTGGCGCAGGCGGGTGTCGGCCGCGCGCAGCACCGCCGAGATCCAGTCACCGGCCGGATCGAGGGCGGTGCGCCAGGCGCGGGCGGTCTGTTCGGCGCTGAGCGGCTCACCGAGGCGGGCGGTGTGCTCCTCGCCCGCGCTGTCACGCCAGTGCGCGTCGCCGGAGTAGGCCAGGAACACCACCGGGCGCACGACGCCGTCGGCGAGGGCGTCGGCGTAGCCGTAGGAGTGGTCGGCGCGCGAGCGCGGGAAACCGGCCTCGTCGGGTTCGTAGGTGACGAACGGGATCTTCGAATCGTCGCTGCGGAACGGGGTTCCGGTCAGCGCGAGACGGCGGGTGGCGTCACCGAAGGCCTCCTCGGTGGCCTCACCCCAGGTCTTGGCGTCGCCGGCGTGGTGGATCTCGTCGAGGATCACCAGGGTGCGCCGGTTCTCGGTGCGCACCCGGTGCCGGGTGGGATGCGCGGCGACCTGCGCGTAGGTCACCACCACGCCGTGATAGTCACCGGAGGTGCCGCCGGTGGAGTTGGAGAAGCGAGAATCCAGCTGGATGCCCGAGCGGGCGGCCGAGGCGGCCCACTGGTGCTTGAGGTGTTCGGTGGGCGCGACCACGGTGATCTGATCGACCGTGCGGTCGGCCAGCAACTCCGCGGCAACGCGCAGCGCGAAGGTGGTCTTACCGGCGCCCGGCGTGGCGACGGCGAGGAAGTCACGCGGCTTGGTGGCCAGGTATTTCGTCAGCGCGCGCCGCTGCCAAGCGCGCAGGGAGCCCCCCGACGCACCCCCCGCGGCCGCATCGCCCGGTGTACCCGCTTCTCTCGCCGCAGCGACGCCACCCGACCCAGTCACGCAGACGACCCTAGCCGCCCGAGGCGGCGTGTCGCCAAACCGACGCGGGGTGCGCGACCGGCATCACAAACGACCCCGAGGTCACCGGCCATTTACCTGTTACCCGCCGACACGATGCCCGGGCCGCACCACACGGACCCCTGTCGTGCGGGATGCTGGAGACGAGATGAGCAACGACCAGGTCCGCGCGGCCGACGCGCCGCACCCGCCGCAGGCACCCCTGCGCGGCGGGTCCGCCGTGCCGCCCACCACCGGGAGCGGGGCCACCGGGCAACAGCCCCGCGAACACACCCGGGTGGTGCGGTGGCTGCTCATGGCGTGGCGGCTGGTGGTCCGGGTGGCCCAGAAGTGCTGGGACAATTCGATCTTCGCCAAATCCGCCGCCGCCGCCTTCTGGCAGACGTTGTCGCTGGCACCGCTGCTGCTCGGGCTGCTGGGCAGCCTGGGCTATGTGGGCGGGCTGTTCGGGCCGGACACCGTGCAGATCGTCGAGGCCAAGATCATCGCGTTCAGCCGGGAGTTCTTCAGCCCGTCGGTGGTCTCGGACCTGATCGAACCGACCGTCGACGACGTGCTCGGACGCGGTCGCGGCGCGGTGGTGTCGGTGGGTTTCGTGCTGTCGCTGTGGGCCGGTTCCTCGGCGATGGCGACCTTCGTCGACGCCATCGTGGAGGCCCACGGCCAGCAGGACGCCCGGCATCCGGTCTGGCAGCGGATCTTCGCGCTGCTGCTCTACGTGCAGTTCCTGGTGGCGGCGGTGCTGATCCTGCCGCTGATCGCGCTCGGTCCCACCCGGATCGGGCAGGTGCTGCCGGAGCACTGGCGTGAGCCGGGCCTGCGCCTGATCGACACGTTCTACTACCCGATCGTGGGCATGCTGCTGATCGTCGGCCTGACCACGCTCTACAAGCTGGCGCTGCACAAATCGCTGCCCTGGCACCGGCTCTTCGGCGGCGCGCTGGTGGCGGGGGTGTTCTTCCTCGCGGCCAGTGATCTGCTGCGCCGGTATCTGGCCTGGATCACCGCGACCGGCGTGAGCTACGGCGCGCTGGCCACCCCGATCGCGTTCCTGCTGTTCACCTATTTCCTCGGCTTCGCGGTGATCCTGGGCGCGGAGTTCAACGCGGCGGTGCAGGAGTTCTGGCCCGCCCGCGCGACCCGGATCGAGCAGGTCAAGGAATGGCTGAGCAAGGTCCGTGGCGACGACGAGCCACCGGCCGACGCCTCCTCGGGGGCGCCGGCCTCACCGGTCGATCGGACCGCTCAGTCGCCGCCCTTGCGCAAGCCGTCGTAGACCTTCTTGCAGTCCGGGCAGACGGGCGAGCCGGGCTTGGGCGAGCGCGTCACCGGGAAGACCTCACCGCACAGGGCGACGACCATCGTGCCCATCACGGCACTCTCGGCGATCCGGTCCTTCTTCACGTAGTGGAAGAACTTGGGGACGTCGTCGCCGGTCGTCTCGTCGGTCGTGGTTTCCGGGCGTACCAGAGTGTCTGTACTCACGCCTTCCATGATGCCGCATCCCCGGCCCGCCCCGCTGACCAGCCGCGTGTGCGCGCCGCGGAGGTGAGTGGAAGACTCGGGGGTATGCAGTCCAACGGCGACACCTCCGGCGCCGGCGAGCCCACCCCGGACCCGGCGGTGACCGAGCCCGCCGCGGCCCGTTCCTCGCGCGGGTACTTCCCCGGCGCCGACGAGCGGCATCCGGTCCTGATCACCGAGGCGGCCCCGTCGCTCGACGAACAGCATCGGGCCCGCGTGCGCCGCTACACCATCATCATGGCGTTCCGGATCCCGTGCCTGGTACTGGCCGCGATCACCTACAGCATGTTCGAGAATCCGCTGATCTCGATCCTGATCATCGTGGCCTCGGTTCCGCTGCCGTGGATCGCGGTGCTCATCGCCAACGACCGGCCCCCGCGCACCAAGAACGAACCGAGCCGCTGGGACGGGCGCAACAATCAGATCGCCCTGGAATCCGGGCACCGCAAGGCCATCGACTAGCGCACCGGTCTGCGCACCAGGATCGACATCAGCGCCGCCGCACCGCACAGCGCACCCGCCAGATACCAGGCCAGGTCGTAGGAACCCTGCAGGTCACGGACCACACCCGCCCCGGTGGCCGCGATCGCGGCGCCGACCTGGTGGGCGGCGAACACCCAGCCGAAGGCGATCGGGCCGTCGGCGCCGAACAGTTCCCGGCACAGCAGCACCGTCGGTGGGACCGTCGCGATCCAGTCCAGGCCGTAGAAGATCACGAACACCCACATGCTGGGCTGGGTGTGCGGGCCCAGCAGCGAGGGCAGGATCAGCAGCGACAGGCCGCGCAGCGAGTAGTAGCCCAGCAGCAGGTAGCGCGGGTCGACGCGGTCGGAGAGCCAGCCCGAGGCGATGGTGCCCGCGACGTCGAAGATCCCGATCAGGGCCAGCAGCCCGGCCGCGGTGGTCGGCGGCATGCCGTGGTCGTGGGCGGCGGTGACGAAGTGCGTGCCGACCAGCCCGTTCGTCGAGGCCCCGCACACCGCGAAACCCCCGGCCAGCAGCCAGAAGCCCCGTGTGCGGGCCGCGTTCGCCAGCACCCGCAGCGCCCGGCCCGCTCCACCGGCCACAGACGCCCGCACGCCCACGTCCGAGCCGGCCGGGGCGCCGTAGGCCCGGACCCCGGCGTCGCTGGGATAGTCGCGCACGAACAGCCACACCAGCGGCACCACAGCCAGCGCCACCACGGCCACCAGCACCGAGGGCAGCCGCCAGCCGTGCTCGTGCGCCAGCGTCGACACCAGCGGCAGGAACACCAGCTGTCCCGTCGCGCCCGCGGCGGTGAGCACGCCGGTGACCAGGCCACGGCTGCGCACGAACCAGCGCCCGGTGATGGTGGCCACGAACGGCATCGACATCGACCCCACCCCGAGGCCCACCAGCAGCCCCCAGGTCGCGACCAGCTGCCAGGCCTGGGTCATGAACACCGTGAGACCGCTGCCCGCCGCGATCAGTACCAGGGCCGCGCACACCACGCGGCGGATGCCGAAGCGGTCCATCAGCGCGGCGGCGAAGGGTGAGATCAGGCCGTAGAGCAGCATGTTCAGCGAGACCGCGGCCGAGATGGTGGCGTGTGACCAGCCGAATTCGGCGTGCAGGGGCTCCATGAGAACGCTGGGCACCGAGCGGAACGCGGCCGCGCCCAGCAGGGCCACGAAGCCGACGCCCGCCACGATCCACGCGGGGTGCAGGCGGCCGGGACGGCGCGTACGCACCTCGCTGTTCGGTGCTGATGCGCCGGGAGCGACATCGGTATGCCCGGTGCGGTCACCCGGGGAAGCGAGGCCGTCGCGTCTGGTGTCACGTTCGGCGGCCGGGGCCGGGCCGGTGGACTGCGCGTCGGTGGCGTCGTCGAGGGGCGGGCGGAGATCGGTCACCGGATCAGGGTGCCGGATGGCCGGGGTAGGAACGAGTGGCCGGGATGACATCTTTCGCCGAAATCCTGCCAACTCGCTCGGTCCGCGGAAAAGCATCGACAGCGCCGCACACACGGCCTACCGTCGGGCAGGGTGACCCGCGAGCGCGCCGGTTCGTGACCGTTCGATCCACACCGCAAGGGAGACAGCATGATTCGCTGGACCTGGGCATTCCTCGACCGTCCCGCAACGGGTTTCGACGAGTGCGTGCGCTTCTGGGCGACGGTCACCGGATCGACCGTGTCCGAACCCCGCGGCGAGCACGGCGAATTCGTGACCCTGCTCCCCGCCGACGGCCCCGCCTGGCTGAAGATGCAGCGCGTCGGCGACGACGGCGGCATCCACCTGGACCTCGATGTCGACGACATCCCCGCCGCCGTCGCCACCGCGACCGCGCTCGGTGCCCGGGTGCTCACCGTCGCCGAGGACTACACCGTGCTGCGGTCGCCCGCCGGGCAGACGTTCTGCTTCACCCCGGCCGACCGCGGCCCGTCCGCGCGCCCGGAGGTCCCGCCGGTGACCGTGTCGACCGCGCCGGACGGCACGGTCACCCGCCTCGACCAGGTGTGCCTGGACCTGTCCCCCGCCGACCTCGCGGCCGACACCGACTTCTGGCACTCGCTCACCGGCTGGACCCACCGGCCCGGCCGTCGCGCCGAGTTCTCCCGCCTGCGCGGTCACGACCAGCCGCTGCACCTGCTGTTACAGCGGCTGGACGATCCACGCCCGGCCAGCGCGCACGCCGACCTGGCCTCCTCGAACATCGCCGCCACCGCCGCCTGGCACGAATCGCTGGGTGCGACCCGGATCGCCGAGACCCCGCAGTGGATCGTGCTGCGTGACCCCGGCGCCACGCACTACTGCGTCACCGGCCGCGACCCCTACACCGGCTGAACGCGACACGATCCACCTGCGCCGACGAGTCGGGTGCCACGGTCGTAGAGCCGGCGTGCGACGCGTGGTGTAGCTGGCGGTTCGGGCCGGGTGCGGTCCTGGCAGAGTAGGTGGGTGCCTACGAACCCCACCACGACCGTTTCCCCGCTCACCGCGCTGTGCCCGGATCTGCGGACCGCGCTGCTGCGGGTCGGCTACGACGCGGACACCCTCGTCGAGGCGCTCGGCGTGGATGTCCACGCGGCGCTGAGCCGCTCGGAGCCGGTGCCGGTACGCCGGGCCGCGCGGGCGGCGGGCGAGCTGGGCACCCTGATCCGGCTGTTCCTGCTCGGCGACGCCCTGCCCGACCGCGAGGTCGGCGCGGCGCTGGCCCCGGTGCGCGTCGACGCCGCGATCGAGGCCGGGCTGCTGGGCCGCGACGGCGACGAGATCCGGGCCGCGCTGGATCTGCGCCCGCTCGACACCGGCACGGGCACCCGGTGGATCCTGTCCGACCTCGACGACTCGATGCGCAGACGGACACTGACCGAGGACCACGTGCTCGGCGTCGGGCACGCCTCGCTGTCGCTGCTGCGGGCCACGCCCACCGCGCCGGTCGGCACCGTGCTGGATCTGGGCACCGGCTGTGGCGTGCAGGCCGTGCACGCGGCGGGTTACGCGGGCAAGGTGACAGCCACCGATGTCAACGCGCGGGCGCTGTGGCTGGCCGAGGCCACCGCCGCGCTCAACGAGCTCGAGCTCGAGCTGCTCGAGGGTTCCTGGTTCGAGCCGGTGGCGGGTCGCCGTTTCGACCGGATCGTGGCCAATCCCCCGTTCGTGGTCGGCCCGGCGCGTATCGAGCACACCTACCGGGACTCGGGTCTGGCGCTCGACGGTGCCAGTGAGCTGGTGATCGGGCAGGCGCCCGCTCTGCTCGCTCCCGGCGGCACCGCGTCCATGCTGGCGGCGTGGGTGCACGTCGAGGGCGAGGACTGGCGTCAGCGGGTCTCGTCGTGGCTGCCCGCGCACGGTGTGGACGCCTGGGTGGTGCAGCGTGACGTGGCCGACCCGGCGCTCTATGTCGGCACCTGGCTGCGCGACGCGGGGCTCGACCCGCGCGATCCGGCCGCCCAGGCGCGCGCCGAACAGTGGCTCGACGCCTTCGAGGCCGCCGAGGTGACCGGTGTCGGGTTCGGTTTCGTGTACCTGCGCTCGATCGACGGGCCCACCGAACTGCTCGCCGAGGACCTCACACACGGCTTCGACGACCCGCTGGGCGAGGAGGTGGACGGCTATTTCGCCCGGTCGGCCTGGCTGCGGGCCGTCGCCGGCGATCCCGACCTGGCGTGGAACGCCCGGTTCTCGCCGAGCCCGGCGACCGCGCTGGAACGGGTGTATCTGCACGGCGCCTCCGGCTGGGACCAGCAGGTCGCGCGCCTGCACCGCGGCGACGGGCCGCGCTGGCAGCACGAGGTCGACGAGTCGACGATCGCGCTGGTGGCGGGAATGCGGCCGGACGGTCTGCCGTTGTCCGAACTGATCGAACTCCTCGCCTTCGCCGACGGCGCCGACGAGGTGACCCCGGAATTGGCCGGCCAGGCGCTCGGTGTGGTCAGCGCTCTGGTGCGTCACGGACTGGTGATTCCGGTGTGAGTGGCACGGTGTGCGTGCCCACCGGTTCCCGGTAGCTCTGCTTCTCAGGAACTTCTCAGCCGTCGGGGTAGGAATCCGCAGCTCAGAGCTGTTTACCGCCGACAGGATCGGGAACTTTCCCTATGTCGGTTCCGTTGAACGGAGTGAGACACCACCGACAGGAGGCAAGTCATGACAAGCCCCGCCACTACTCGTGTGCGCCCCAGCGAGTCCGATATCGACGCCCAGAGCCCCGCCGCCGACCTGGTACGCGTGTACCTGAACGGGATCGGCCGCACGGCACTGCTCACGGCGGCCGACGAGGTCGAGCTGGCCAAGCGTATCGAGGCGGGCCTGTATGCCCAGCACCTGCTCGAGACCGGTAAGCGGTTATCGGCGACGCGCAAGCGTGACCTGGCGATTCTGGTCCGCGAGGGGCAGGCAGCCCGCTCGCATCTGCTCGAGGCCAATCTGCGCCTGGTCGTCTCGCTGGCCAAGCGCTACACCGGCCGCGGCATGCCGTTGCTCGACCTGATCCAGGAGGGCAACCTCGGGCTGATCCGCGCGATGGAGAAGTTCGACTACGCCAAGGGCTTCAAGTTCTCCACCTACGCCACCTGGTGGATCCGTCAGGCCATCACCCGCGGCATGGCCGATCAGAGCCGCACCATCCGCCTGCCCGTGCACCTGGTGGAACAGGTGAACAAGCTGGCCAGGATCAAGCGCGAACTGCACCAGCAGCTGGGCCGCGAGGCCACCGACGCCGAACTGGCCAACGAGTCGGGCATCCCGGTGGAGAAGATCGCCGACCTGCTCGACCACAGCCGCGACCCGGTGAGCCTGGACATGCCGGTCGGCAACGACGAGGAAGCCCCGCTGGGCGACTTCATCGAGGACTCCGAGGCCACCTCGGCCGAGAGCGCCGTCATCGCGGGCCTGCTGCACCACGACGTGCGCAGCGTGCTGGCGACCCTGGACGAACGCGAACAGCAGGTCATCCGCCTGCGCTTCGGCCTCGACGACGGCCAGCCGCGCACCCTCGACCAGATCGGCAAGCTGTTCGGCCTCTCGCGCGAGCGGGTGCGCCAGATCGAGCGTGAAGTCATGGCCAAGCTGCGCAAGGGTGAGCGCGCCGACCGCCTACGCGCCTACGCCAGCTGATCCCCGACCCGACGGCCCCGCGGGGTCGTCTTCCGAAACGCCGACCGGTGTCCGCGACCCGCCCCCTCCAGGGCCGCGAGCCGGTCGGCGTTGCCGTGCGCGGACCCGCCCTCGCTCAGGCCAGCCGGCGCGGACCGGTGTCGAAGCGGCTGGGCTCGGGGCCGATGCGCGCGCGGGCGTAGATGATCTCCGCCGAGGCGGGCGCCGCCAGCACCGGGTCGCAGGACAGTTCACGCAGCTGCGGCAGGTCGTCGAACAACGCCGAGATGCGTTGCGCGAGTTCGGCCAAGGCGGCCTTGTCGACCGCGGGACCGCCCGCCCCACCCGAGAGCAGCGGCGCCGCACGGGGCGCGTCGATCAGAGCGGAGGCCTCCTCCTCGGTCAGCGGTAGCGCCCGGTAGGCGCGATCCCCCAGCAGGTCGATGATCATGCCCGAGAGCCCGAACTGGATGACCGAACCGAACGAGGGATCGTCGGTGACCCGCAGGACACAACCCACCCCCTTGGTGGCCATCTGCTGCACGTGCAGCAGCGGATCGCCGCAGATCTCGACCAGATCGGTGTAGGCCTGGCGCACCGCCTCCGGACCCCAGAGATCCAGTCGGACACCGAGCAGATCGGGGCGGCGCCGCCACAGCTCACCGGTGGCCTTGGCCGCGACCGGATAACCGAGTTCGGCAGCGGCCGCGACCGCCTCCTCGGCACTGCGCACCGCCCGGAACGCCACCACCTCGATGCCGTAGCAGCGCAGCAACTGGACCGCCTCGTCGTCGGTGAGCCAGCGTCCCCCCGACTCGGCCAGCCAGCCCTCCACCAGCGCGGCCGCCGCCGCGGTGTCGATGCCCGGCGGGCGCCGCACCGGAGACACCGGCCGGTCCCGCCAGCGCGCGTAGCGTTCGACCCGGGCCAGCGCCCTGGCCGCGCGCTCGGGGTCCGGATAGGACGGGATCGAACCACGGGCGGGCGCGGCTCCCGTCGTACGGACGGCCAGCAGCCGCGGAATGCCCGATTCGGCGACGAAGGTCGTCAGCACCGGTTTGCCGTCCCCGGGGGCCGACGCCGCGGCCGCGCGCAAAGCGTCGGCGAAACCGCCCATCGGCACCGGGACCGGCGGGGCCACGACGGCGATGACGGCGTCCACGTCCTCGCTGCGCAGGGCCGCCTGCACCGCCTCGCGATAGTCGGCGGGGGTGGCCTCGGGACCCAGATCGACCGGTCCGCCCACCGCGTGGGTGTGGCCCGCGTGGGCGTCGCGTTCGGTCGGCCGGGCACCGGGCCCACGGTCCACGCGGGTCGCGGGCCGGTGCACCCGCAGACCTTCGCTGTGCGCGGCGTCGATGGCCAGCCAGTTCAGTGCGGCGCTGTTGCCGATCACCGCCACCCGCGGCCCGCGCGGCAGCGGCTGGGTGGCCAGCAGAGCCGCGCAGTCGAACAGTTCGGAGATGGAGTCGACCTGGATGATCCCGGCCTGGGCGAACAGGTCCCGGACCACTGTGCGGTCCATGTCCGCGCCCGCCGCGAGCCGGCCGCTGCTCACCGCGACGATCGGTTTGCCGCGGGCCACCCGCCGCGCCAGCCGGGAGAACTTGCGCGGGTTTCCGAAGCTCTCCAGGTAGAGCAGGATCACCTCGGTGTCGGCGGCGGTGTCCCAGTACTGCAGCAGGTCGTTGCCCGAGACATCGGCGCGGTTGCCCGCGGAGACGAAGGTCGACAGGCCCAGGTTGCGCGCCGCGGCCTCGCCCAGGATGGCCGCGCCGAGCGGCCCGGACTGGCAGAAGAATCCGATGCGCCCCCGCTCGGGCAGCACCGGGGCGAGCGTGGCGTTGAGCCCGATCGCGGGATCGGTGTTGGCGATCCCCAGCGCGCTGGGCCCGACCACCCGCATCCCGTGCCCGCGCGCGGCGGCCACCAGATCGTGCTCGGCGGCCAGCCCGTCGGCGCCGGTCTCACCGAAACCGGCGGTGAGCACCACCAGCCCCTTGACGCCCTTGGCCATGCAGTCGTCGAGCACCGAGCCGATCGCGGCGGGCGGCACCGCGACCACGGCCAGGTCCACCTCGCCCGGGATCTCCCGCACCGTCGCGTAGGCCCGCACCCCGCGCACCGAGCGCCGGTTCGGGTTCACCGGGTAGACCGGCCCGCTGAACCCACCCGCCAGCAGGTTGGCCAGCACAGCGCCGCCGACCCTGGCCGGTTCGGGCGAGGCGCCGATGACCGCGACCGAGCCCGGGGTCAGCAGGTTACCGACGCTGCGCGCCTCGGAGGCCGCCTCCCGCGAATCCCGTACGGTCCGTAGCGCTTCGGTGGGGTCGATGGCGAATTCCAGGTGCACCTCGGCACCGTCGCGGCTGCGCTGCAACTGGTAGCCCGCCTCGCGGAAGACGGTGATCATGCCCTCGTTCTCGGCCAGCACCTCGGCCACGAAGGCGACCACCTCGTTCTCGGCCGCGGCGCCGGCGAGATGTTCCAGCAGCACCGAACCGAGCCCGCGGCCCTGATGCTCGTCGGCCACGACGAAGGCCACCTCCGCGGCCCGTGGGCCGGGGCGATCCAGCAGCTCGTAGCGGGCGACGGCGATGATCGCCTCGCCGAGCACCGCCACCAGCCCGACCCGGTCGTGGTAGTCCACGTGGGTGGTGCGGTACATGTCCTTGGGCGAGATCCGCGGGTACGGACCGAAATAGCGCAGATACCGGGTGCGTTCGGACAGGCCGGTGTGGAAGGTGGCCAGCGCCTCGGCGTCGGCGGGCACGATGGGCCGGATCCGCACCACGCCACCGTCGGCGGCGAGCACGTCACCGAACCACTGCGGCGGGGGCGCGGGCGGATTCGCCGGGGTGTCGGGGGTGTCGGGCAGCAGGGGCTCAGTCACGGGGATCCTCCGGGTCCAGGCCGAGCAGACCGAAGCTCGCGCGCCGGGTGGCGGTGATGGCGGTGTCGACCGCGCGCTGGGCCCGGATCTGATCCGCGTCACCGATCTCGGGGGTGCCGCCGGGCCCGTCCCAGCGGCGGTAGGCGGTGTCACCCCCGTCACCCATGGTCGTGGGTGGTTGCACGCGCGGGGCCGCCGCGCGCACCTGGTCGATCCAGTTGGTGGGGATCGGGGTCGACGGATCCAGTGGCCGGTCCAGCGCGGCGGCCAGCAGGTGGGTCCAGGCCCGCGGAACCACCCGGACCACCCCGTAGCCGCCCCCGCCGATCGCCAGCCAGCGGCCCTCGGCGTAGCGGTCGGCGAGCTCACGCATGGCCAGGAAGGCCGCGCGCTGGCCGTCGACGGTGAGTTCCAGATCGGCCAGCGGGTCCTCCCGGTGGGTGTCCACCCCGCACTGGCTGACGATGATCTGCGGGCCGAACGCGGCCACCGCACCGGGCACCACCGCGTGGAAACCGCGCAGCCACTGGGCATCCCGGGTGCCGGGCAGCAGCGGCAGATTGATCGCGGTGCCCTCGGCCTCGCCCACACCGGTCTCCTCCGGCCAGCCGGTGTTGGGCCACAACGTCGCCGGATGCTGGTGCAGCGAGATCGTGAGCACCCGGGGATCGCCGTAGAACGCGCGTTGCACGCCGTCGCCGTGGTGGACATCGACGTCGAGGTAGGCGATGCGGTCGAAGCCGTGGTCGAGCAGCCACGAGATCGCGATCGCCGCGTCGTTGTAGACGCAGAACCCCGCCGCCGAATCGGGCATGGCGTGGTGCATTCCACCGCCGATGCTCACCGCGCGCCGGGTCCGGCCCGCCGCGATCTCCGCGGCCGCGGCCAGCGTGCCGCCGACGATCACCGAGGCCGCCTCGTGCATCCGGGGGAAGATCGGGTTGTCGGCGGTGCCCAGTCCGTACCGGGTGTCCTCGGCCGAGGGTGGCCCCGATCCGGCCCGGCGTACCGCGTCGATGTAAGAACTGGTGTGTACCCGCATGAGTTCCGCGCGGGTCGCCGCACCGGGGGCCAGCAGCTCGACACCGTCGAGCAGGCCCAGACTTTCGGCCAGTGACATGGTGAACTGCAGGCGCGCCGGTTTCATCGGATGCTCCGGGCTCCACGTGTAACCGAGGAATCGCTCGGTCCAGACGACGGTGCCCGCGTCGACACGGCGCGGCGATGTGACCATGCCCGCCACGCTAGCCGGAAGCAGCGGACCCCGTGCGGCGTTGACATGCAGTAGAAATAGGGCCGCCGGTCCAGCGGGCGAACAGGTGTTCGCGCGCGGGTAGAATTCCTGCCGACGAAGGGGTAACAGGTGAAGGATCTGGTCGACACCACGGAGATGTATCTCCGTACCATCTACGACCTCGAGGAGGAGGGCGTCGTGCCGCTGCGCGCGCGCATCGCCGAACGACTCGAGCAGAGTGGTCCGACGGTGAGCCAGACAGTCGCGCGGATGGAGCGCGACGGACTGCTGCTCGTCGCGGGCGACCGCCACCTCGAACTGACCGACAAGGGCCGCGCCATGGCCATCGCGGTGATGCGCAAGCACCGGCTCGCCGAGCGGTTGCTCGTCGACATCATCGGCCTGGACTGGGAGAACGTGCACGCCGAGGCGTGTCGCTGGGAGCACGTGATGAGCGAGGAGGTGGAGCGGCGCCTGATCGAGGTGCTCAACCACCCGACCACCTCCCCCTACGGCAACCCCATCCCCGGCCTCGACGAACTGGGTCTCGGTGACGCCCCGGCCGCCGAGGAGACCCTGGTGCGGCTCTCGGACCTGCCCAACGGCTCGCTGCACGCGGTGGTCGTGCGCAGGCTCGCCGAGCACATCCAGACCGATCCCGAGGTGATCGGCAGGCTGCGCGAGGCCGGCGTGGTGCCCGACGCGCGTGTCACCGTGGAGACCAAGCCGGGTGCGGTGCTGATCACGGTGCCGGGACACAGCGGTTTCGAACTGTCGGAGGAGATGGCGCACGCCGTCCAGGTGAGGCTGGTCTGATCCGTGAAACTCCTGGTCACCGGCGGAGCCGGCTATGTGGGCGGCGTCTGCGCCGCGGTCCTGCTCGAACAGGGCCACGAGGTGGTCGTCGTCGACGATCTGTCGACCGGTAACGCCGCGGGCGCGCCCGCGGGCGCGCGGTTCGTCGAGGGCGACATCGCGGTCGCGGCGCCGGAGCTGCTGCGGGCCGAATCCTTCGACGGTGTCCTGCATTTCGCGGCGCAGTCGCTGGTCGGCGAGTCGGTGGAACAGCCCGCCAAGTACTGGCACGGCAACGTGGTCAAGACGCTGACGCTGCTCGAGGCGATCCGCGAGACCGGTACTCCGCGCCTGGTGTTCTCCTCCACCGCCGCGGTGTACGGCGAGCCCGAGCAGGTGCCGATCACCGAGACCGCGCCCGCCCGCCCGACCAACCCGTACGGCGCGAGCAAACTGGCGATCGACCACGCCATCACCTCCTACGCGGTGGCGCACGGTCTGGCGGCGACGAGCCTGCGCTATTTCAACGTGGCGGGCGCCTACGGCGGACTCGGTGAGAACCGGGTCGTGGAAACACATCTGATCCCCCTGGTGTTGCAGGTGGCCCTCGGGCACCGCAAGGCCATCTCGGTCTACGGCACCGACTGGCCGACGGCCGACGGTACGTGCGTGCGTGACTACATCCACATCCGTGATCTGGCGCAGGCGCATCTGCTGGCGCTGGGTTCCTCGCAGCCGGGCAGCCACCGGATCCTCAACCTGGGTTCGGGCACGGGTTTCTCGGTGCGTGAGGTGATCTCGGCCTGCGAGCGGGTGACCGGTCTGCCGATCGAGGCGATCGACGCCCCGCGCCGCGCCGGCGATCCGGCCGTGCTGATCGCTTCGAGCGAGCGTGCCGTGGCCGAGCTGGGCTGGCGGCCCGAGCACAACGATCTCGACGAGATCGTCACCGACGCCTGGGAATTCCTGCGTTCGCTGGGCGACGCGGCGCACAGCGCCCGCTGATCGCCGCGGCGCGGATTCACGGCTCGACCGGGCCGATGTCGACGCCGAGATCGGCGGCGATCTGGTGACCGCAGTGGGCGAGCTTGCGCAGGCTTTCGGGGCGCAGCCCGCTCTGCAGCGAGGTCTCGAGCAGGACCGCCATCGGATGGGTGGCGTCGGCGTCGACGGCGGCGGCCAGCGCGATGCCGGCGAACGGGCCGTCCCCGCGCAGATAGGCGCTGAAGCCCAACAGCGCGGCGGCTTCGGCCCGGTCGGCGCCCGGTGTCGCCCGGGCCAGCTGCGCCCACAACTGCTCGGCGGCCTCGGCGTGATCGCCCAGCGCCAGCCCGTACATCGCGTCGCGGATCGGCCGGTCGCGCAGCGTGGCGGCCAGCCGGGCCAGTTCCCGCTCGTCGCGCGGCACCCCGGATTCGGTGTCGGCGATCTGCCAGAGCACCCATTCCAGCGCGCGCCGCTGGAAGGCGGGCCCCTGACCGGACCGCTGCGCGGCGGCCAGCCGGTCGCGATAGTGCCGGACCGCGGGGTCGAGCAGTGGGCGCAGCCGCGCGCAGCGCAGCTCGTCGGCCGCGACCAAGGCCGTCAGTTCGGTGCGTGAGCGGCGGATCTGCCTGCCGTCGAGCACCTGCGACACCGCGATCATCGAGGCCGCCGGGTCGCCGACGTAGCCGTCCGCGCCCGGCTCGAACAGATTGCGGTACCGCTGACCGGCCGCGATGGCGGGCACCGACCAGGCACCGCGCACCGCGATCCCCTCGGCGCCGAGCGCGTCCAGCAGTACCGCGGTCCGCAGCAGCGCCGCCGCCGAGGACGGCGCGCGATCGTCGACGACGATCGCCAGCACCCCCGTCCCCTGTTCCCGGACCACCACCCCACTCACGCAGGCGGTGAACTGCTCGATGTGGCGGGGATCGCCCGCGCCGTCGAGATCGAAGCGGACGACAGCCTCGATCGCCGCCCCACCCACCTGGCCCGGCCCGTGCAGGACGGCGACGACCAGCGAGCGTTCGGGAACGAAACCCAGCATGGCGGGTAGCGCGGCGATCAGTTCGCCCGCGTCCGCCACCCGCAGCAGCCTGCGCGGTATCTCACCGGGATAGACGGGGGTCGATTCGGCACAGGTGAGCGCCCGGGGGAAGGGGCCGGTGCGCAGGGTCCGGCGGGGCGAGTTCGTCGAAGAGGTCATGACTCCACAGTGCGCCGCGCCTACCACGATCCCGTCTGCGCGACCAGGGCTTTCAGTTGCCCTGTGGACAGCGGTTCGCCTGTGGAACACCGGGTGTACGAGCCCGTTCGGCCGGACGGATCTGTCGGACCGGCGTGGTAGAGGCCCGGCTCACTCGCCGCGCACCGAGCGCACGGTCGTCGCGAACAGCTCGTCCACCGCGGCCGCGTCCGGCGCCGTATCGCCGAATGTCATGGACGTCACCGTGATTCGCACATCACCGAGTTGGCCGACCGAGGTCTGCATGGTCTGGGTCAGCCCGGCGCCGCCCACCTCGGGAACCACAGTGCGGCGCAACGACACCGCGTCGTCGGCGCCCGCGGGCACCGTCGCGCCGACTGTCGTGGACACCACCGATTCCGCCCCGGCCCGGCTGACCCGGATCTGCTCGCAACCGACGAGCCGCGCGCGCAGTTCGCCCAGCGTTTCCGTGGTCCGCGACAGTTCGACCGTCAGCGAGGTCCTGGTGGCGTCGTCGTTGCCGACGGCCACCGCGGCCGGTTCGGCACCGGGTTCGGGGTCGGGCGGGGTGCACGTGGCCGGTCGCACGGTCGCCCCGGCGCCCACGCCGTCGAGGTCGCCGACCGCCGCCGCGGCCGCCTGCGGCGGGAGCACGACCGCGGGATAGCGAGCCGGGAACCGGTCCGGGGCGGGCAGCAGATCGGCGAGCGCGCCCTCGACGTGCTGCACGGCGACCGCGCTGCCGGCCACCGGCGTGCCGCTGACGCTCTGACCGCATCCCGCCAGCACCGCGACCGCGCCGACGGCCAGGCCGCCCAGCAGCCCGCGCGCGATCCACAGCGCACGGCCCGGTGTCGTCTCCACCACGTTCACACGTTCCACTGTGCCGCACGGCGTGGATCCGGCCGCGGCCGCCACGCCGGGAATTCGGGGGCGCCGCACGCTGTTGACCCTCGGAGACGAGCCGTCCTCCGGCCGTGTGCAGGGCGAGTGCTCGTATGGGGGACAATGGAGAACGCCTCCCCCGCCGCGAGCGATGGTGGACCGCGCAGGAAGGAGAACCGCGATGGATGACCAGTCGCACATGTACGAGCTGGAGTTCCCGGCGCCGCAGCTGTCCTCGGACGACGGTGCGGGCCCGGTGCTGGTCCACGGCCTGGAAGGCTTCACCGACGCCGGACACGCCGTCCGCTTGGCGACCACACACCTGCGCGAGAGCCTCGAATCCGAGCTCGTCGCCTCCTTCGACGTCGACGAGCTGCTCGATTACCGCTCGCGCCGTCCGCTGATGACGTTCAAGACCGACCATTTCTCCGATTACGCCGAGCCCGAGCTGAACCTGTGGGCGCTGCGCGACACCGCGGGCACCCCGTTCCTGCTGCTGTCCGGCCTGGAGCCGGATCTGCGCTGGGAGAAGTTCACCACCGCGGTGCGGCTGCTGGCCGAACAGCTCGGTGTGCGGCGCACGATCGGCCTGTCGGCCATCCCGATGGCCATTCCGCACACCCGTCCGCTGGGCGTGACCGCGCACTCCTCGGACCGGTCGCTGATCGGCGAGCATCAGCGCTGGCCCGGTGAGCTGCAGGTGCCGGGCAGCGCCTCCTCGCTGCTGGAGTTCCGGATGGCCCAGCACGGGCACGAATCGGTCGGGTTCTCGGTGCACGTGCCGCACTACCTGGCCCAGACCGACTATCCCGAGGCCGCCCAGACCCTGCTAGAGAACGTCGCCGAGAACGCCGGCCTGGAGCTGCCGCTGGCGGCGCTGGGTGAGGCCGCGGCGCGGGTGCGCGAGCAGGTCGCCGAGCACATCGCCGGCAACGAGGAGGTCGAGACGGTGGTCCACGCGCTGGAACGCCAGTACGACAGTTTCGTGACCGCGCAAGAGGGCCAGTCGAGTTTGCTGGCCGGTGACGGCGAGCTGCCCAGCGGCGACGAACTGGGCGCCGAGTTCGAGCGTTTCCTGGCCGAACAGGGCGGTTACGGCGACACCGCCGCCGACGGCAAGGACTGAGCACCCGACCCACTAGGGTGGTCGGAGTGGATCTGACCGACCTGCTCGACATTCCCGGGACCGACGCCGACGCCCTCTACGAGTCGTTCGCGCTGTGGGCCGACGAGCAGGGCACCACCCTGTATCCGGCGCAGGACGAGGCGCTGATGGAGCTGGCCTCGGGCGCCAATGTCATCCTGGCGACGCCGACCGGGTCGGGCAAATCGCTCGTCGCGGTCGGCGCGCACCTGTTCGCCATGGCCAACGGGCAGCGCAGCTACTACACCGCGCCGATCAAGGCGCTGGTCAGCGAGAAGTTCTTCGCGCTGTGCGAGGTGTTCGGCGCGGAGAACGTCGGCATGGTCACCGGTGACGCCGCGGTCAACGCCGACGCCCCGATCATCTGCGCGACCGCCGAGATCCTGGCCAACCTGGCCCTGCGCGAGGGCGCGGCCGCCGAGGTGGGCCAGGTGGTGATGGACGAATTCCACTTCTACGCCGACCCCGACCGCGGCTGGGCGTGGCAGGTGCCGATCGTCGAGCTGCCGCGCGCGCAGTTCCTGCTGATGTCGGCCACGCTGGGCGAGGTCGATTTCTTCGCCACCGACCTGGAGCGCCGGACCGGCCGCAGCACCGCGGTCGTCGCCGGGACCGAGCGCCCGGTCCCGCTGACGTTCTCCTACGTGCGCACCCCCATCACCGAGACCCTCGAAGAGCTGGTCACCACCCATCAGGCGCCGGTGTATGTCGTGCACTTCACCCAGGCGGCCGCCCTCGAGCGCGCCCAAGCGCTGACCAGTGTGAACTTCGCCTCCCGCGCCGAGAAGGACGCGATCGCCGCGGCCATCGGCGAGTTCCGCTTCGCGGCGGGCTTCGGCAAGACGCTCTCGCGCCTGATCCGCCACGGTATCGGCGTGCATCACGCGGGCATGCTGCCCAAGTACCGCAGGCTGGTGGAGAAGCTGGCCCAGGACGGGCTGCTGAAGGTGGTGTGCGGCACCGACACCCTCGGCGTCGGCATCAATGTCCCGATCCGCACCGTGCTGCTGACCGGGCTCACCAAATACGACGGCGTGCGCACCCGCAGGCTCAAGGCCCGCGAGTTCCACCAGATCGCCGGACGCGCCGGACGCGCCGGGTTCGACACCATGGGCACCGTGGTGGTGCAGGCCCCCGAGCACGAGGTGGAGAACGCCCGCCTGCTCGCCAAGGCGGGCGACGATCCCAAGAAACAGCGAAAAGTCCAGCGCCGCAAGCCACCCGAGGGTTTCGTGTCCTGGAGCGAGGAGACCTTCGACCGGCTGGTCACCGCGCAACCCGAGCCGATGGTCTCGCGGTTCAGGGTGACGAACTCGCTGCTGCTCAATGTGATCGCCCGCCCCGGCAACTGCTTCGACGCCATGCGGCACCTGCTCGAGGACAATCACGAGCCGCGCCCCGCCCAGCGCAGGCACATCCTGCGCGCCATCCGGCTCTACCGCGCGCTGCGCGATGCCGGTGTGGTGCAACAGCTCTCCGAACCCGACGCCCAGGGCCGGATGGCCCGGCTCACCGTCGACCTGCAGCGCGACTTCGCCCTCGACCAGCCGCTGTCGCCGTTCGCGCTGGCCGCCTTCGAACTGCTCGACCGCGAGAGCCCCACCTACACCCTCGATGTCGTGTCGCTGATCGAGGCGACCCTCGAGGACCCGCGTCAGCTGCTGATGGCCCAGCAGCACAAGGCGCGCGGTGCCGCGGTGGCCGAGATGAAGGCCGACGGCATCGAATACGAGGAGCGCATGGAGCTGCTGGAAGAGGTCACCTGGCCCAAGCCGCTGGCCGAGCTGATCGAGCCCGCCTTCGAGACCTATCGCGCGGGGCACCCGTGGGTCTCGGAGTTCACGCCGTCGCCGAAGTCGGTGGTGCGCGACATGATCGAGCGCGCGATGACCTTCGCCGAGCTCATCTCGTTCTACGAGCTGGCGCGCTCGGAGGGCGTGGTACTGCGCTATCTGGCCGACGCCTACCGCGCGCTGCGGCGCACCGTGCCCGAGGCCGCGCGCACCGAGGAACTCGACGACCTCACCGAATGGCTCGGCGAGCTGATCCGCCAGGTCGACTCGAGCCTGCTCGACGAATGGGAACAGCTCACCAACCCGGGCGCGGAGACCGACACCGAGCAGGTCGCCTTCGGCGCCGAGGCGGTGCGCCCGATCTCGGCCAACGAACGCGCCTTCCGGGTGATGGTGCGCAACGCCATGTTCCGCCGGGTGGAACTGGCGTCGCGGCAACGCTGGGACGAACTGGACGAACTCGGCCCCGGCCCCGACTGGGCCGAGGACCTGGCGCCCTATTTCGACGAGTACGACACGCTCGGCACCGGTCCGGACGCGCGCGGGCCGCAGCTGTTCCAAGTGGAGAAGCGTCCCGGCTTCTGGCACGTGCGCCAGGTGCTCGACGACCCCGCCGGCGACCACGGCTGGGCGCTGACGGCGATCGTGGATCTCGACGAGTCCGATGCCGCGGGCGAGGTCGTGTTCGACGAGGTCACAGTGTCGGCGGGATGAGTCATACCGGATCCGCATGGACCCATATGACGAATGTTTGACGGATTCGTTTTTGGGTAGGCGCCGCTGATACTCTCTCCCGGCCGCCGACCGAAAGTTCAACTATGCCCGAATCCCCGTACCTTGTCATCTACCCCGAACGGGTACGTGCCAACTACCGAGCCCTCGACGCCGCACTGGCGGCACCGGGCACCCGGATCAGGTACGCGGTGAAGGCGGCACCGGTCGACGAGCTCCTCACCCTGCTCGCGGACGAGGGCGCGGAGTTCGACGTCGCCAGCCTCGGCGAGATCGACCAGTGCCTGCGCCTGGGCATCGACCCGGCGACGCTGTGCTACGGCAACCCGATCAAGAAGAGCGCCCACATCGCGCGCGCCTTCGCCCTCGGTGTGCGCCGCTACGCCTTCGACACCGAGGACGACCTCACCCGGATCGCCGAGCACGCGCCCGGCTCCGAGGTCGAGTGCCGGTTCCTGTCCTCGGCCCCGCAGTCGCGCACCCCGTTCGGCACCAAGTTCGGCTGCGCGCCCGCCGAGGCGCTGCGCCTGCTGGTGCGCGCCCGCGATCTCGGCCTGGCCGTCGGCGGCCCCTACTTCCATGTCGGCTCCCAGCAGCTCGATCCGGCCGCCTGGCGGATCGGGATCGAGCAGGCCGGGCAGATCGTGAGCGCGCTGGCGGCCAAGGACATCACCGTCCCGGCGGTGAATGTCGGTGGCGGACTGCCGATCTCGTATGCCGACGCGGCGCCGGAGCTGTCCGCGATCACGGCCGCGATGCGCGCGGCCGCCGCGCGGTTCCTGCCCGCCGACACCGCCCTGATCGTCGAACCGGGCCGGGCGCTGGTGGGCGACGCGGGCACGATTCACGCCGAGGTCGTCGGCGTGCGATTCGCGCCGGACGGGCGGCGCTGGGTGTATCTCGACATCGGCCGGTACAACGGTATGGCCGAGACGGAGAACGAGTACATCGCCTATCGCTTCGTCACCGATCGCGACGGCGATCCGGTGTCGGAGGCGGTGGTCGCGGGTCCGACCTGCGACGGCGACGATGTACTGTATCAACGCACGAAGGTCCTTCTGCCGACCACGTTGCGAGCCGGTGATCAGATCCAGATCCTCGACACCGGCGCCTATACCGCGAGTTATTCGTCGGTGTCCTTCAATGGTTTTCCGCCCTTGACCGTTCATGTCTCGGGCGCTGAGCGAGAGTGAGTTTGCCATGACGGCGGAATTCACCGGCTGGCACGTGCTGGCCGAGTTCGGTGGTGTCGACACAGACCTGTGTGACGATCTCGAACGACTCGAATCGGCGTTGCGTGAGTCTCTGATCGCGGCGGGCGTCACCATCTGCGATGTCGTTCACAAAAAGTTCGATCCGCAGGGGGTGACCGTCCTCGCCCTGTTGTCGGAGTCCCACGCCTCGATTCACACCTATCCGGAGTCCGGCGACATCTTCGTCGACGTCTTCACCTGCGGCAGCATCGGCGCGGGCGCGACGAAGGCGGTGGAACTCCTGCGAGACAAGCTGTCTCCCAAGGAAGTTCGGATGAAGGTCGTCCAGCGCGGCCACGGTGCCGAGAAGATCTACGAACCGGTGGGCGACGGCCTGACCCGGATCTGGGATCTGCACGAGGTGATCGTGGACACGAACACCCCGTTCCAGCACATGGTGATCGCGCGCACCGATCAGGGCATCTCCCTGTTCTCCGACGACGACCGCCAGTCCACCGAGTTCTCCCAGCTCACCTACCACGAGGCCATGATGGTTCCGGCGTTCGTGCTGGCCGAGAAGCTGGACCGGGTGCTGATCATCGGTTCCGGCGAGGGTGTGGCCTCGCAGATGTCGGTGGCGGCCGGGGCGAGCCTGGTCGACCACGTCGACATCGACCAGCGCGAGGTCGAGCTGTGCGCGCGGCACCTGCCCTACGGCTACACCCCGCAGGAGCTGGCCGCGGCCGTGGCGGGCGAGGGCCCGGTGCACGTGCACTACGCCGACGGCTGGGACTTCCTGGCCAAGGCGCAGGAGGCGGGCACCCGCTACGACGTGATCGTCATCGACCTGCCCGACGAGCGCGTCGAGGACGCCCAGCACAACCGGCTCTACGAGGCGGAGTTCCTGTCCCGATGTAAGGCGCTGCTGGCTCCCGGCGGTGTGCTGTCGGCCCAGGCCGGGTGCGCGACCATGTGGCGCAACGAGACCCTCAAGCGTTCGTGGGGCCGGTTCCACGAGCAGTTCGCCACCGTGGTGCCCTACGGCAGCGACGAGCACGAGTGGACCTTCCTGTTCGGCCTGAACGAGAAGATCGACGACCCGGTGCGCGGCATGACCGACCGGCTGGCCCTGCTCCCCTACCGCGCCGAGACCATCGACGCGCGGGCACTCGAGCGCGGCGCGATCGAGCCCTACGCCCTGCGCCGCTGAGCGCACGACGACACCGAAGGCGGTGATCCGGACAGTCCGGGTCACCGCCTTCGTCGTTGCCGGGACTCGCCCGCCGATCCGTGAATCCGGTGCCGCGGGGCACCGGATGTTGGCACCATGCGAAGTGCACCGCTTCGAGCAGAATCGAGTCGTCCCATGACACCGTTGTCCGCCGCCGGCCTGATGCCGGTGCGCCGCCCCTCCGATCACCGCCCCCGCCTGGACGGGCTGTCCGCGGCGGGCGTCGCGACGTTCCGCGCGCTGTTCGACCGGGCTCCCGCGACCTCGGCCGCCGACTTCGCGCGCCTGGACGGCGATGTGTCGATGCGGTCGTTCCCCGGCGCCGCCGAGCGCGTGCTCGGCCCGCTGATGGCGCGACCGTCCTATTTCTGGGTGGCGAAATCGCTGCGCCATCTCGATGACGGCACCGCGGTGGGGCACAACGTCTTCCGCGTGCTCGGCGGTGTACGCGCGCTGAATTTCGTGGCGAGGGTGGGTGATTCGGTGATCGACGGCCGGGCGGCGGTGCTGTTCGACTACGACGACCCGCGCGTGGGATCACGCCGACCGGCGCGCCGCATCTACGACGAGCTGCGCGAGATCGAACCGGATCTGTGGCTCGGACCGAGCTACTTCCTGACCGGGGCCAAGCGGGTGCCGATGGGCTGGTTCGCCCTGGACGCCTCGGTCCCGTTCGACGGTCCGGCCTGAGCACGCGACCGGCGGGCACGCACCGCGCCGTCAGTCGTCGACGCCGCGCGCGGCCAGCGCCTCACCCATCGCGTCGGCGGTCCGCAGCGCCCGCACCAGGACCGGGGTGAGCAGGGCCGTCGCCGACCAGCCGACTCCGCGGGCGCGCCGGGCCTCGGCGACCTCGTGCACGATCTGGGCCAGCAGCGGCACGCAGCGGATGGCCAGGGCCAGCAGCAGCGCGGTCCGCTCCGGGTCGACCCCGATTCGGCGCAGCGGGCGCAGGGCCCGGATGAGCGCGTCGAGCAGGTCGGTGACCCGGGTCGTCACGGTGACCAGGGCCGCGAGCGCGACCGAGACGAGCAGCACCGCGCACACCACCACGGCGCGGGTGGGTGAGGTGGTGAGCAGCTGGAACACCCCGATGATCACCGTCATCCACAGCACCGGCCGCAACTGGGCCAGCGCCACCCGCCAGGAGATCCGCGCGAGCGCGAACAGACCGGCCACCGCGAGCACGACCGCCGCGACGCCGGGCAGATCGCGCACGAACACCGTCATGGCGACGATCCCCAGGACCAGCCCCAACAGTTTCACCCCGGCGGGCAGCCGGTGCAGCGGCGAGTCACCGGGCTGGTAGAGCCCGATCATGCGACGAGCAGGCGGTAGGCGTCCACCGCGTCGGCGGGGGTGCCGTCGAAGGCGACCGCGCCGTCGTCGAGCACGATGACGCGATCGAAGCCGTCGAGCAGCGCGAGCTGATGGGTCACCACGATCACCTGCTGATCCAGCGAGTTCAGCGCCGCCGACACCCGCCGGGCATTGCGCAGGTCCAGCAGGGTGGTCGGCTCGTCGGCGACGAGCACCTCGGGCTCGCGGATCAGCGCCGAGCCGATGGCCAGCAGCTGCTTCTGACCGCCGGAGAGCAGGTGGGCGGGGTGATCGGCGTGCCCGGCCAGGCCGAAACGGTCGAGCATCCGGGCCACCCGCTCGGCGATCTCGGCCTTGGTCAGGCCGCTGCGCCGCAGCGAGAAGGCCAGGTCCTCGCCGACGGTCGGCATCACGATCTGGGTGTCGGGATCGGTGAAGACGAAACCGACCTTGCGCCGCACCTGGGCGCCCTTGCGCGCGGCATCGATCCCGTCGACGGTGACCGTGCCCGTGGCCGGCGCCAGCAGGCCGTTGAACATCCGGGCCAGCGTCGACTTGCCCGAGCCGTTGGCCCCGATCAGGCCGACCCGGCGTTCGGTGATCCGCAGGTCGATCCCGCGCAGCACGGTCCGCTCGCCGAAGCGGTGCCCGACCCCGGCGACGACGATCTCGCTCACGCGACCCGCTCAGCCACGGATCAGTCCCGGATAGGCACGGTGCACGCCCTTGGCCACCACGGTGGCGATCACGACCTTGGCCAGGTCGCCCGGCACGAACGCGAAGTTGGTCGACACCGCCGCCCACACGCCCAGATCGGTGCGGATCAGCAGCCCGATCGTGCCGCACAGGTAGATGATCACGATGCCGCCCAGCGCGTTGACCAGCAGACCGAGCACGAGCGGGTACTTCGGCAGGATCGCGGCGGTGAGCAGACCGATCACCAGCGTGGCGGGGATCCAGCCGAGCAGATAGCCCGCCGTCGGCGAGGCCAGCGCGGTCAGGCCGGTGCGGCCACCGGACAGCAGCGGCAGGCCGATCATGGTCAGCGCGATGAACACGAGCACCGCGGCGGTGCCCTTGCGCGCGCCCAGTACCGCGCCGGTGAGGATCACGCCGAGGGTCTGCAGGGTGATGGGCACCCCGCTGAAGCCCACGGTGATCGCGCCGGGCAGGCCGAGGGCGGCGATCAGCCCCGCGAACACCGCGATCTGGGCCAGATCCCTGGCGGCGAATCCGGCCGCTGACTTGGGGGCATTGTCGACTTCGGGCACCGCAGACATCCTTCACAACAGAATTGAACGATGTTCAAAATAGCAGCCCAGCTGCCCGGAGAGGATTTCGCGGTCGGCGAAGATCGACTAGGATTCGGGGGTTGGAGCAACTCGGAGACAGACGCCGAGGAAGGGCCACCATGGCGATTGCGCTACAACGTTTCTCGACATTGATCGCGGCGATCTACACCGCGGGCGACGACCCGGACCGCTGGGAGGCGGTGGTCCACGAGATCACCGACACCTTCGGCGCGGTGCACACCCAGCTCGTCCTCACCGAGCCCGCCACCGGCGAGGTCTCGGTGATCACCGCGGGGACCGGCTACGGCACCACCCAGCTCGGCGCGCTCGCCGGGCGGGTCCACACGCTGCCGATCGGGGCCACCGTCACCGGCGACGACCTGTTCGCGCCCCGGGAGCGCGGCCTGCTCCCGGCCGAACCGCTCAAACCGGCCGGGCTGAGCGACTGTTTCGTCGCCCGGCTCACCGAGGAACTCCCCCCGTCCTGGATCTGCCTGGCCATGCCCGACGCCCGCGCGCTCACCGGCGAATCGGCCGCGCGCACGCTGCTCGGTGTGCTGGTCCCGCACCTGCGCGGGGCGCTGCACACCCACTCACGGCTGGTGGAACTGTCCCGGGACCGCGACTTCGCCCTGGCCACGCTGGAGAAGGCGAAATACGGGATCATGATCGTCACCGCCGACTCGGCGCTGGTCTTCGCCAACGCGATGGCCGAGGAGATCACCCAGCAGGCCGACGGGCTCACCGTCGACACGAGCGGCAGACTGCGCGCGACCGCGGCGGCGGCACCGGCCTCGCTGTGCGAGCTGATCCGCCAGGCGGCCGGACCCGAGCGCAGCAGTGGCAACATCGCCCTGCCGCGCGCCTCCGGCGGCCGACCGCTGATCGTGCGGGTCACCCCACTCGAAGGGGTGCGCGAGGACGGTCCGTGGCAGCGCGCGGTGCTGCTGCTGGTGGTGGACCCGGAACACGATCCGGAACCGGAGCCGACCGCGCTGCACGATCTGTACGGACTCACCGATGCCGAGACGATGGTCGCGATGGGTGTGCTGCGCGGCGACGGCCTCCCGGCGGTCGCCGATCAGCTGTCGGTCTCGCTGTTCACCGCGCGCACCCACCTGCAGCACATCTTCGCCAAGACCAGAACCCACCGGCAGGCCGAGCTGGTCCGGCTCCTGCTGACCAGCGCGATCTCCGCGCAGTAGCAGCCCTCCCCCTCAGATGGGATGGAATCCGACGCCGGGTCCGCCACGGTAGGCCACGTCGTCGAGGATGCGGGTGAAATTGGCGCCGACCTGCGGGCCCAGGCAGGGCACCGCGATGTAGCCGTTGACGATGGCCACCAGTGTCGAACCGACCACGACCGGCCCGCCGGAGTCACCCACGATCACGCAGATCTGGCTCAGCGTCCAGGTCGCGCCGCCGAAGACGTCACCGTAGACCAGGCCGCAGGTCTGCCCGGTGGTCCGGCCCTCCTTGCAGGCG
Organism: Nocardia sp. NPDC056064; assembly: GCF_042266925.1. NCBI lineage: Bacteria > Bacillati > Actinomycetota > Actinomycetes > Mycobacteriales > Nocardiaceae > Nocardia > Nocardia sp. NPDC056064. The sequence continues at coordinate 1,772,287 of NZ_JBHJWO010000001.1, forward strand.
ACCGCCGGGAACTCGGCAGGCAGCCCGACCCCGGTGATCGTGGTGGAGCCGACGTGGTTCACCGGGTTCACCCGGCCCGCGTCGAAGCTGATCAGCGCGTAGTCCAGCTGGTCGTTGACGAACGACACACTGCCCACGGTGCCGGCTTGCTGGTCCGCCTCGGCCGCGACACCGGCACCGGCCGCCGCGCAGTGCCCGGCGGTGAAACCCACCAGCTGGCCCGCGCCGTCGTAGCCGATGGTGGTGAGTGTGCACACCGAGCCGTCGTCGAAGACGATGCCCGATCCACCGCCGAGTGCTACCGGGGCCTGCGCGTTCGCGGTCCCGAAGCTCGCCCACGCCAGGACGAGCGCGGCGGCGAGGATCCACCATCGCCGCACCGACACAATCGGGGCACTCTCGCACCGGAGTGCGGGAGTGCCTCGGTCATTCCTGGGCTCGATCATGCGCGGGTCAGACCACGCACACCGGGTACAGAATGGGCAGGGTCACGAGAATCGGAACACAGGTCAGCAGTGCACCGGGGATCGTGATGAACGGCGACAGCACGACGGGCTGCACTTCCACGGGCACCGGTGCGACGGGGACGGGGGCAGGGTCCGCCGCGGGTGCTGCACCGGCTACGCCGGCACCGAGAGCGATCAACGGCGCACAAGCAAACACCGCGATGGTGGAGCGAATCTTGTTGTTGATCATTGCCATTCCTTAGAACTGAGGTGGCGGGTTCGTCACCTCATCCAGAACAGCACCGATGAACGGCGGGCGCGTCGTTCGAACAGATGAGATCAGTTCAGAACGGCCGCTTGGACCGGATCACCGCGGCCAGATACTCGTAGTCGTCGGCGCGGGCCGAGGAGGCACGGAAGGCCAGCCCGATCGTGCGGCCGGGAGCGGGCGCGGCGAACCGGGCGACCTCGAGGGTGCCGCGCGCGGTCTCGGCGGCCACGGCCATCTCGGGAATGAGTGTTACTCCGAGTCCACCTGCGACACACTGCACCACCGTGGTCAGCGAGGCGGCGCGGGTGTCACCGACCGCGCCGGGGTGCACCTCGGCGCTGCGGCACAGTTCCAGGGTCTGGTCGCGCAGGCAGTGGCCTTCGTCGAGCAGCAGCAGTGGCATCTCGGCCAGCACCGGGGCGGCCAGGTCGGTGCGCCCGGCCAGTTCGTGCCCGCGCGGGGTCACCAGGACGAACTCCTCGGTGTAGAGCGGGATCTCCACCAGCCCGGGCGCTTCGGTGGGCAGCGCGAGCAGCGCCACGTCGAGCACGCCGGTGCGCAGGCCGTCGAGCAGACGCGCGGTCTGGTCCTCCACCACCTGCGGCACCAGGGTGGGCAGTTTGCGACGCAGCTCGGGTAACAGCTCCGGCAGCACGTACGGCGCGACCGTCGGGATGATGCCCATCCGCAGCACACCGCCGAGCCCGTCGCCGGCGGCCGAGGCGACGAACCGGTCGGCCGCCTCCAGGGTCGCGCGCGCCTGCGGGAGCAGCCGCATGCCCGCGGCGGTGACCAGCACCCGGCGGGTGCTGCGCTCGATCAGCTGCAGTCCCAGCCCGTTTTCCAGTGATGCCAGGGCCTGCGATAACGTGGGTTGGCTCACAGTCAAACGCGCTGCGGCGGTGCCGAAATGCCGGTATTCGGCGACGGCCACGAACGCACGCAGCTGCGACAGGGTTGGCTGATAAGTCTGATCAGTCACGCCTATCAGTGTACGACAAGCAATCGGCTTTACCTTTTAGTACGCTGGCCCCAACCACACCACGAATGAGGAGATGAGCATGGCTCTGCTGACCATCGGCGACCAGTTCCCGGCATACAACCTCAAGGCCGTCATCGGAGGTGACCTGTCGAAGGTCGACGCGCAGCAGCCCGACGACTACTTCACCCAGATCACCAGCGACGACCACGCGGGCAAGTGGCGCATCGTGTTCTTCTGGCCCAAGGACTTCACCTTCGTGTGCCCCACCGAGATCGCCGCGTTCGGCAAGCTGAACGAGGAGTTCGCCGACCGTGACGCGCAGGTCCTCGGCGCCTCGGTCGACAACGAGTTCGTGCACTTCCAGTGGCGTGCCCAGCACGAGGATCTCAAGACCCTCCCCTTCCCGATCCTGTCCGACCTCAAGCGTGAGCTGGCCACCGCCACCGGTGTGCTCAACGCCGACGGTGTCGCCGACCGCGCGACCTTCATCGTCGACCCGAACAACGAGGTCCAGTTCGTCTCCGTGACCGCCGGTTCGGTCGGCCGCAACGTCGACGAGGTGCTGCGCGTGCTCGACGCCCTGCAGTCCGACGAGCTGTGCGCCTGCAACTGGAAGAAGGGCGATCCGACCATCGACGCGGGCGAACTGCTCTCCGCCAGCGTCTGATCCACCCTTTCCCCACCGATTCACCCCAGAGGAGCCCCACTGTCATGAGCATCGAGAACCTGAAGAACTCCCTTCCCGAGTACGCCAAGGACCTCAAGCTCAACCTGTCCTCGCTCGCGCGCACCACGGTGCTGTCCGAGCAGCAGCTGTGGGGCACCCTGCTGGCCTCGGCCGCCGCCACCCGCTCGGCCACCACGCTGCGCGAGATCGCCGAGGAAGCCGCCGACACGCTGTCGGCGGAGGCTTACGAGGCCGCCCTCGGCGCCGCCTCGATCATGGGCATGAACAACGTGTTCTACCGCGGCAAGGCGTTCCTGGACGGCCGCTACGACGATCTGCGCGCGGGTCTGCGGATGAACATCATCGGCAACCCGGGCGTGGACAAGGCCGATTTCGAGCTGTGGTCGTTCGCGGTGTCCTCGATCAACGGCTGCGCGCACTGCCTCGAGGCGCACGAGAAGACCCTGCGTGAGGCCGGTGTCTCGCGCGAGGTGATCTTCGAGTCGCTGCGCGCGGCGGCCATCGTGGCCGGTGTGGGCCAGGCCGTGGCCTCGACCGAGGCGCTGGCGGGCGCCGCGGTCTGAGCCACCGTGGAACCGGGGCCCATCGGCGCGTATGCGCTGGTGGGCCCCGGTCCTTTCCTCGGGACACGACCGCGTCGTGGTTGGCCGGAGGACCGCGGACGCGCCGGTAGGCTCGCCCGCATGAACGCACATGATGTGCCCGATGCCCCGGACATCCAGGTCGAGGTCGTCCGAGTGTTCACCGATCCCGCCGGTCATCTGGGCAACGCGCTGGGCATCGCCAGGGCCGGCGACGTCGTCGCCCTCGACAAGCAGGAGCTGGCCGCGCGTCTGGGCTACAGCGAGACCACCGTCTACGAGGACCCGGTCGACGGGGTCGCCCTCGTCCGGATCTTCACTCCCACCACGGAATTGCCCTTCGCCGGGCATCCCACCGTCGGCACCGCGTGGTGGCTCGCCGAGCAGGGCCTGGCGGTGCACACCCTGCAGGTACCCGCCGGTCCCGTCGCGGTGACCCGCAACGAAGGCATCACCTGGGTCACCGCCCGCGCCGAGTGGACACCGGAATTCACCTTCCACCAACTGGATTCGCTCGACGAACTGGCCCTGCTGCGTCCCGGCGACATCACCACCGGACAGCACTACTACTGGGTGTGGACCGACGAGCCCCGCGGCGCCATCCGCTCACGAATGTTCGCCCCCGCCATGGGCATCGCCGAGGACGAGGCCACCGGCGCCGCGGCCGTCGCGCTCACCGCGCGGTTGCGGCGCGGGCTGGTGCTCACCCAGGGACTGGGTTCGCAGCTCTACACCGCCTGGGACTCCGACGGCTGGGTCCGGTTGGGCGGGCGGGTCTCCGAAGACCATGTGATGGTGCTCTAGCCGCCGGGCGGGTTGCCGAAGCGGCGTAGCCACGGGGGCCGGGCGCTCCAGTGGCCGCGCCGCGGGGTGGGGGCGCCCACGTCGGCCAGGATCTTCGCCTCGAGCTGGCGTGGGGGCGGGCGCTGGTCGTCGTCGGCGAGCCGGGCGAGTACGTCGTGCACGGCCCGGACCCGCTCGGCGAACATCGACAGGCTGTGCGGGGCGGTCGCGGCGAGTTTGTTCTCGATGTGGTGGTGCTCGAGTTCGGCGACGGCGTCGAGGGCGTAGGCGTCGGCCAGTGTCAGCACCGAACCGGGCGGGCACCAGGGCGGCCGGGTTGCGCAGCGCGCCAGTCGCTGTTCGGCCAGCCGCTCGACGCCCTCGGCCAGCAGCCGGGTGACCATGGGTACGCGCAGGCCGAGTTCACGCCCGATCGCGCGATAGGTGCGGCCACCGTAGTAGGCCAGGACGAACACCTCGCAGTGACTGTCGAGCGGGTCGTCGAAACCGAGGCGGGCCGAGACCGCCAGCCACGGCATGTCCTCGCCGTCGTTGCGGTCCAGGCGCAGCCGCTGCACGGCCAGGCGGTGTACCTGGGCCAGCAGCCAGGTCTGTTCGGGACCGAACACGACGGGTTCGGGGCGGGGCGGGGCCAGGTCCGCGCCGGTGTGGTCGGGCAGCTCGTCACCGTCGCGGCCGTAGACGACGCCGCTGCCGAAGGCGAGATCGTAGGTGGGGCGGTCCAGATCATGGGTGTCGGGGCGGGTGGCGACGAAGGCCGAACGGCCCCAGGGTGTTCCGAGGTCGGGGACCGGCGGGCCCGCGGGTTCGGCAGGCTCGTCGGGTAATTCGTCGTCCTCGGCGGTGATCCACGGCGTCGCGCGCACGCGCCGGAACCCCTCGCGGACAACCTCTTCGGCCAGCCCGCGGCGATGCAGCACGCGCAGGGCCAGCCCGAACGCCGCCGCGCCGGTGGTGCGGTAGAGCTCGCGCACCGCCTCACGATCCTCGGCACCGGACAGGATTTCCGGGGCGGCCGCCGGTACCCCACGCCGCGCCTTTTCGGGACCACGCTGTCCATTCATCGTCGAATTCCTGTCCGCACAACGGCAATTCGCAGCCCGAGCGGTTGTGGATCGGTATTCACCGGCCGATCGCGGCGATCAGCATGAACGCGGTGCCGAAATCCATCACCAGATGCGGCACCAGCGCCGAGGTCAGCCGGTGGCCGCCGGGGGGATGTAGCCAGCGCAGCAGCCGTGGCCGGTGACCGGCGGTGCCGAGCACCAGCAGCGCGTCGAGGACGAACAGCGCGGCCAGCCCGAGCGCGGGCCACAGGGGGGCACCCGCCCCGTGTCCGGCGCCGTGCCCGCTCATCGCGTAGAGCATGGCCGCGGCCGCGACGGTGTGGTAGCCGAGCGCGAACAGGTCCTCGGTGCCGGGCAGCGCGCCGGTGCGCCACCGGAACAGCCGCTCCCCGAACAACATCGCGAAGGTCACCGTCAGCGCGATCAGGATGCCGCGCATGGCGTGCGGATCACTGGCCACCGGGAAGATCAACATGGTCAGCATCACCAGGCACATCAGCAGATGCGCCCCGTCGGCGGCGGCGTCCACCCGCTGACCGGCACGCGGGCGGGTCAACCGCCCGACCACGATCACCCCCGCGACGACGAACGCGGCGACCACCCACCACCGCACCATCCCGCTGTCCTGCACGAATTCGGCCACACCCCACCACCTTCGAGTCGACACCCGCCCCACCATGCTCGCACCGACCGCACGCCCCCACTACCGTTTCCGACCGATCCCCACCTGCGACAACGCCGTCGGACGGGCACCATGAACACATGAGCGACCCCGCCACCACGCACTGGCGCATCACCATCGACGACCTGACCGGCCCCGAGATCACCGACCTGCTGACCCGTCACCGCGCCCAGATGGCGGACAACTCCCCCGCCTGCAGCATGCACGCGCTCGACCTGACCGGTCTGCGCGATCCGGCGGTGACGGTGTGGAGCGCGTGGTCGGGTACGAACCTGGTCGGCTGCGGCGCGCTGCGCGAACTCGCCGCGGCGCACGGCGAGATCAAGTCCATGCGGACCGCCGCCGGGCACACCGGTCGCGGGGTGGGGGCGGCGATCCTGGCCCATCTCGTCGCGACGGGACGGCAGCGCGGCTACCGGCGCGTGAGTCTGGAGACGGGGTCGAGCGCGTTCTTCGCGCCCGCGCGGCGGCTGTACCGGCGCCACGGGTTCGCCGAGTGCGGACCGTTCGCGGAGTACGTCCTCGACCCGAACAGCCGGTTCTTCACCCTCGAGCTCGGCTGACCCGTTCCGCTCGGCGGCGTGACGAGGGCGACCGGCCCCACGGATCGTGGTGTCGCGATCCGTGGGGCCGGTCGTGGGGGTCAGCCCAGGGCGCGGGCGAAACCGGCGGCCAGGTCGGCGACCTGGGCGTCGGTCATGACGAACGACGGGGAGATCTGCAGGGCGCCACCGCCGGCGGCGCGACCGGAGATGCCCTCGGCGCGCAGGGCTTTGACGAACCCGGGCGCCTCGGCGGGGTCGGCGAGCTGGACCGCGGCCACCGCGCCGAGACCGCTGCGGACCTCCCGGACACGGGGGTGCTCGGCCAGCGGTGCCAGGGCGGTGTGCAGGGTCTGTTCGAGGCGGGCGGCCTCCTCGATCAGGCCCTCGCGTTCGATGATGGCGAGGTTGGCCAGGGCGGCCGCGGCGGCACCGGCGTGGCCGCCGTAGGTGTAGCCGTGCCGGAACCAGACGCCGCCGCCGAAGAACGGTTCGGCCAGGTGCGGGGCGACGAACACCGCGCCCATGGGCACGTACCCGGAGGTGAGGCCCTTGGCGGTCGTCATCAGATCGGGCTGCAGATCGAAGCGGGTGGAGGCGAACCAGGAGCCGCCGATGCGGCCGAAGCCGGTGACGACCTCGTCGGCGACGAAGAGGATGTCGTGATCGCGGCAGATCTGGCGGACCTCGGCGAGGTAGCCCCGCGGCGGCAGGTACACCCCGCCCGCGCCGATGATCGGCTCGCAGAAGAACGCGGCGATCTGCTCGGCGCCGATCTCCTCGATCAGGGCCAGCAGCGCCTTGGCGTCGTCCCATTCGACGGTGCGGGTGTCGGCGACCAGGGTGCCGTAGCCCTCCAGGTTGGGTGCCAGGCCACCGAGCGCGGTGCTCGCGTAGTGCATGCCGTGGTAGGCCAGCCTGCGCCCGACCAGGATCGTCTTGTCGGTGCGGCCCTGCTCGAACCAGTAGCGGCGGGCCAGCTTGGCGGCGGTCTCGATGGAGTCCGAGCCGCCGGAGGTGAAGAAGATCTTGCTGCCGGGCACCGGGGCGATGGTGGCCAGTCTCTCGGCCAGTTCCTGGACCGGCGGCTCGGTGAGGTCACCGAAGTTGGAGTAGTGGGCGATGGTGCGCAACTGCGCGGCGACCGCGTCGGCGATCTCGGCGCGGCCGTGCCCGACGTTGGCGAACCACAGTCCCGCGGTGGCGTCGAGATAGCGGGTGCCCGCGGTGTCGTAGACGTAGGCGCCGTCACCCCGGGCGACGACGAACGCGCCGTCGCGGTCGACGGCACCCATATCGGCGAATCCATGCCAGAGCGCATTCATGACTCCACACTTACCCGAACCCGGGCCGGGGCGCGCGCGGACCCGCGCGGCGTCTCAGTCCGCGGACCGGCGATCACGCCACCGCGCGGGCAGATCCCCCAGCGACGCCATGGCTACCGCGAGTACCGCGAACACCACGGTGAGCACCACCAGGCCGATCACCAGCGAGACGTACCCCTGGCCGCGGGGGTCGATGAACGGGTAGGGATACCAGTCCACGATCGGGCCGCGGATCAGCGTGTAGATGCCGTAGACCAGGGGGAACGCCAGCCACCAGGCGATCAGCTCCGGGTCCGCGCGCAGCCGCCGCGGCATGGCGACCAGCAGCCAGTCCAGCAGCAGCACCAGGGGCAGGACGCGGTGCAGCACGTCGTTGATCCAGCGGTCGTTCAGCATGACGTCGACCTTGGCCAGCAGCACCGCGTAGACGACCATCGTGATCAGCATGTAGAGCGTCACCGCGCCACGGAAGATCTGCCAGCGCGGTCCCCGCGGGGCGAGGACGCCACCGACGGCCAGCACCACCACCGCGAGGATGTTCGATTCGATGGTGAAGTAGCTCAGGTAGTTGGTGAGCGAGAACGTCGCGGAGTCCATATTCCGCAGCGGGATCCACAACAGCGCCACCAGGCCGAGCACCGCGAACCCGATCCGGTACGCCCTGATCCACCACGCCGTGCCCGCCGCTGCGCTCATACCGGGATCGTCGCACGCGCGTACAGCCGCGACGGCCACCTCGCCCTGCGCGTCGCGGCACACCGACGATCGCGGGCGTGCGCCGTGGTGTGTCGTTGGTCTCGCCGGACCGCCCCGCGGGCGACGCGACGGAAAACCGCTGGCGGGCTTCGCTAGGCTGACAGATGCAATGACCAGGACAGCTAGCACCGGTACCCGCGCGCTGCGCACCCGCCTGGCGGAGGTCTCGCTGCGCGACGAACACCGGCTCCAGCGCAAGCTCGACCGTGCGCGCCCCGACGACCTACCCGCCCTCGAGGCCGAGATCGCCGCCGCCGTGACCCGCGTGGCCAACCGCCGCGCGGCGCTTCCGCCGATCACCTACCCCGAGCAACTGCCGGTCTCCGCGCGCCGCGACGACATCGCCGCCGCCGTCGCCGCGCACCAGGTGGTGATCGTCGCCGGCGAGACGGGCTCGGGCAAGACCACCCAGATCCCGAAGATCTGCCTGGAACTGGGCCGTGGCATCCGCGGCACCATCGGCCACACCCAGCCACGCCGCCTGGCCGCACGCACCGTCGCCGAGCGCATCGCCGAGGAGCTCGGCACCGAGCTGGGCGATGTGGTCGGCTACACGGTCCGCTTCACCGATCAGGCCTCCGACCGCACGCTGGTCAAGCTCATGACCGACGGCATCCTGCTCGCCGAGATCCAGCGCGACCGCATGCTGCGCCGCTACGACACGATCATCATCGACGAGGCACACGAGCGCAGCCTCAATATCGACTTCCTGCTCGGCTACCTGAAGCAACTGCTGCCCAAGCGACCCGACCTCAAGGTGATCATCACCTCGGCGACCATCGACCCGGAGCTGTTCGCCCGGCATTTCGCCGACGCCGAGGGAACACCGGCGCCGATCGTCGAGGTGTCGGGCCGGTCCTATCCGGTGGAGCTGCGCTATCGGCCGCTGTCGCTGGAACTGCCCGGGTCCGACGAGGACGACGAGGACACCCGCGTCGTGGACCGCGACCCCACCGACGCCATCGCCGACGCGGTCACCGAACTGTTCGCCGAGGGCGACGGCGATGTGCTGGTGTTCCTGTCCGGCGAACGCGAGATCCGCGACACCGCCGACGCGCTGCGGGACCGGCGGCTGCCGCGCACCGAGGTGGTTCCGCTCTACGCGCGGCTCTCGGCCGCCGAACAGCACAAAGTGTTCACTCCGCACACCGGCCGCCGGGTGGTGCTGGCCACCAATGTCGCCGAGACCTCGCTGACCGTGCCGGGCATCCGCTATGTGGTCGACCCCGGCACCGCCCGCATCTCCCGGTATTCGATGCGCACCAAGGTGCAGCGGCTGCCGATCGAACCGATCTCGCAGGCCTCGGCCCGGCAGCGGTCGGGGCGCTGTGGCCGCGTGGCCGACGGTATCGCCATCCGGCTCTACGCCGAGGACGATTTCGAGTCGCGGCCCGCGTTCACCGAACCGGAGATCCTGCGCACCAATCTGGCCGCGGTCATCCTGCAGATGACGGCGCTGGGTCTGGGCGACATCGAGAGCTTCCCGTTCGTGGAGGCACCGGATCGCCGGGCCATCCGCGACGGCATCGCCCTGCTCGAGGAGCTCGGCGCGCTGGCGCACGGCAGCGCGAAAGCCGTGGACGGCGAAGCGCATTCGGGTGGGCATCTCACGCTCACCCCCATCGGACGCGAGATGGCCCAGCTGCCGGTGGACCCGCGCATGGCCCGGATGCTGGTGGAGGCGCACCGCAACGGCTGCCTGGACGAGGTGCTGGTGATCGTGGCCGCGCTGTCCATCCAGGACGTGCGGGAGCGACCGGTCGAACACCAGCAGGCCGCCGACACCCAGCACGCCCGCTTCACCGTCGACGGCTCGGACTTCCTGACCTACCTGCGCCTGTGGGACTACCTCACCGAACAACGCAAGTCGTTGTCGTCCAACCAGTTCCGCCGCATGTGCCGCGACGAGTTCCTGCACTACCTGCGCATCCGCGAATGGCAGGACCTGCACGGCCAGCTGCGCACCATCACCCGCGGGCTCGGCTGGAACGAGGCGGGCACCGCGGCCCCCGGGCGCGCACAAGCCGGCGCGAAAGGCCGAGGCGATCGGCGGCGCGGCGGCGATCGGGCTGCGCGTGGCCAGGACACGAAGGCCCCGAAGGCCGGTCAGGTGAGCGAGGACGCCGAAGCGGCGATGCCGTGGCCCGCCGCGCAGATCCATCAGGCGCTGCTGGCGGGCATGCTCTCGCACATCGGTGTCCGCGAGGCCGAGTCGCGGGAATTCCTCGGCGCGCGCAATGCCAAGTTCATGATCTTCCCCGGCTCCTCGCTGGCCAAGAAGCCCCCGCGCTGGGTGATGGCCGCCGAACTCGTGGAGACCTCGCGGCTGTGGGGCCGCATCACCGCCAAGGTGGAACCGGAGTGGGCCGAGCGGCTCGCCGGGGAGCTGGTGAAACGCACCTACTCCGAACCACATTGGTCGTCCAAGCGTGGCGCCGCGCGCGCCTACGAGCGGGCCACACTCTACGGTGTGCCGCTGGTGACCGGCCGTCCCGTCGACTTCGGGCGCATCGACCCCGAACTCTCGCGCGAGCTGTTCCTGCGCCACGCCTTGGTCCAGGGCGAATGGCAGACCCGGCACGGGTTCTTCGCCCGCAACCGCGCGCTGATCGACGACGTGGCCGATCTCGAACACCGCGCCCGCCGCCGCGACATCCTCGTCGACGACGAGGTGCTCTTCGAGTTCTACGACCAGCGCGTGCCCGCCGACATCGTCTCGGTGCGCCACTTCGACAGCTGGTGGCGCAAGGCCGAACGCGAGGACCCCACGCTGCTGGACTTCTCGGCCGAGACCGTCACCAATGCCGGTGCCGCCGCGCTGGACCCGACCGACTTCCCCGACGCCTGGCGGCAGGGCGAACTCAGTTTCCCGCTGACCTACCAGTTCGAACCCGGCCGGGACGACGACGGCGTGACCGTACGCATCCCGGTCGAACAGCTCGCCCACGTGCGCGCCGTCGGCTTCGACTGGCTGGTACCCGGGCTGCGCGAGGAGCTGGCCGCCGCCTTCATCAAGACCCTGCCCAAGCCCCTGCGCCGCGCCGTCGTGCCCGCACCGGACTTCGCCACGGCGGCCCTGCGCGGGCTGACCCCGCGCGCCGAGCCGCTGCGCACCGGTCTGTCCCGGGAGCTGTCGCGGCTGGGTTCGGTGACCATCACCGCCGAGGATCTGTCCCCCACCGCGCTGCCCGATCATCTGCGGATGACCTTCGCCGCGGTCGACCGCGACGGCCGGGTACTCGCCAAGAGCAAGAATCTCGCGCAGCTGAAATCGCGCCTGGCCGAGCAGGTTTCGGCCTCGGTCGCCCGGGCCACCGCGGGAGCCGAGCGCGCACCCGCCACGGTGTGGACCTCGGAGTCGCTGGGCTCGGTGGCCGAGACGGTGCGCCGCGAGGTGGCCGGGCAGACGGTCACCGGCTATCCGGCCCTGGTGCCCGAAGGCGAGGGCGTCGCGGTGCGCGTGCTGAGCTCGCCCGGCGAACAGGCCGCGGCCATGCGCGCGGGTGTGCGCACACTGCTGCTGGCCGCGATTCCCACCTCGACCCGCGCAGTGACCTCGGGCTTGCCTGCGGCCGACCGGCTGGCACTGAGCCAGAATCCCGACGGCTCCCTGGACGAGCTCGTGCAGGACTGCCGGGTCGCCGCCGCCGACGAACTGATCGCGAAAGCGGGCGGGCCCGTGCGCAGCCCCGAGCAGTTCGACCAGCTCGTGGCCACCGTACGGCCGCAGCTGGCCGGGGCCGTCGGCAGCCTGATCAGAACGGTCGCGCCGGTACTGTCGGCGGCACACCGGGCGCGCGCGGCGCTGGCGGAGACCACCGAGACCGATATCGCCGAGGACGTCCGCCACCAGCTCGACGACCTGCTGTTCCCCGGCTTCGTGGCCGAGTGGGGCCGGGCGCGGTTGCGCGAACTCCCGCGCTATCTGCTCGCGGCGGCCCAGCGCCTGGAATCGCTGCCGGGCTCGGCCGTGCGCGACCGGCAGGGCATGGTCGAGGTGGACCGGATGCTGGCCGCCTACGACAAGCTGGTGCGGAGTCTGCCCGAGAACCGGAAGCACGCGCGTGACGTCACCGAGATCTGGTGGATGATCGAGGAACTGCGGGTGAGCCTGTTCGCGCAGAAGCTGGGCACCCCGTATCCGGTGTCGGCCAAGCGGATCGAGAAGGCGATCGGCGCGATCCGGCGCTGAGCGAGGTCAGTCGGCGGATACGGCCGCCGCGGCGCGCGCGGCCCGCATCTCGGTGATCTCCCGCTCGAAATCCGCGGCGCTGGTGAAGGATCGGTACACCGAGGCGAACCGCAGGTAGGCCACCTCGTCGAGATCGCGTAGCGGGCCGAGGATGGCCAGGCCGACCTCGTGGCTGGGGACCTCCGGAGAACCCTTGGCGCGCACCGCGTCCTCGACCTGCTGGGCCAGCAGGTTCAGCGCGTCGTCGTCGACCTCGCGGCCCTGGCAGGCGCGCCGGACACCGACGATCACCTTCTCCCGGCTGAACGGCTCGGTGACGCCACTGCGCTTGACCACCGACAGGATCGCGGTCTCGACGGTGGTGAACCGGCGAGCACAGGCCGGGCAGGATCGACGACGGCGGATGGCCGTACCCTCCTCGGCTTCCCGCGAATCGACTACGCGCGAGTCAGGGTGTCGGCAGTACGGGCAATGCATCCGAGGGTTCCTTCGTCGAGGCGCACTCCATGGCACTTGACAGAATACCGCTCAGGACTGCACGAGCTGCCACTGCGTGGTCAAGTCCGCGATGATCTCCGGTAACCGGGCGATCATCCGGCCCCGATCGAGCTTGACCGTGAACGGCTCGCGATACACCCCGCCGGCGCGGGTCGCGTCGGCGACCAGGTCGAGGTGGCGGGGCACCAGGTCGGCGGTGATGTAGGCCCAGCGATCGGCCCGGTCGGCCCAGTCGAAGGCGGGTAGCGGCATGCGCAGGGCCAGCGTGGTGCCCGGCGCCCCCACCGTGACCGGCGCGTACACCCCCGGCGCCCGGGTGCCGGGTACGGCCGGTTTGCCCGCGATGGTGGTGACGTAGGTGAGCACCCGGCCCAGGCCGTCGCGGCCCGCCGCGGTGGCGTCCCACTGGTCGGCGACGATGTGGTTCTGTTCGCGGTCGGTCATCCGGAGCAGCGCGTCGGTGCGGCCCTCGGTGGTCCCGGCGTCGATTCCGGCCCACGCGGCGCGCATACCGTCGTCGAGCAGGCCCGCGGCGCGCATCTCGTCGATGCCCGCCATGCCCTCGGCGAGGTAGGCCTCGTGCATCGGCACCAGGTCGAGGAAGATGTGCTTCTGCATGATCATCAGCCGGGTCTGGTACCAGGCCAGGTCCGCGGTGGTCAGGCGCGGGCCGCGCTGGGCCAGGCCGGTGATGTCGGCGGGTACCTCGGCGAGCAGTTCGGGTGGGACCGCGCGCAGCACCTCCGCGACGGCCGTGCCCAGCTCGTGGATGCCGGCGACCGAGAGCACCCCGCCGATGTCGCCGACGTCGAAGAAGCCCGACGCGAACGAGCCGCCCGCGATGCCTGCCAGTCCCGCCCAGTAGAAGTCGGGACGCGCGGCGGCGATGCGGAAGTAGTTCACATACACCTGGGTGAAGGTGGCCGTGCCCGCGGCGACACCGCGGTAGGGCGCCCACCCGGCCAGATCGATGCCGGCGTGGTCGGCGGCGACGACGAGCCAGTACTGGTGCAGCAGGGTCGCGTAGCGCTCGGGTGCGATCCCCGCGGCCCTGGCCTCGTCGAGCGCGGCCCGCAGCGGTTCCTGGGACAGTGGCAGGGCTGGATGCAGTCCACCCCCGAATTCACCTTCGGCATTGAGGGCGGGCAGGTCGAGGAAATCGGCGTACGCCGGGCGGGCCTGCGCGGTGGGCGCGAGCAGAGTGCCGAGCAGAAAACCGAGCAACAGGACGATCGAACAGCGGCGCACAGGACCTCGCATCCGATATCGGCCGAGGCGACCGCGCCCCGGTTCGGGATGCCCGTCACGGTAGCAACGTGTTCTAGTTTTGGAACGATTTTCGTCTGGGACAGTACTGGCCGACTCGTGCGGCCGACGGTGGAAAACCTCTACTACGCAGCGCCGTCGCCGCTAGCCCTGCCCCGGGACAAGACCCCTGGACGGCACGTCCACCGGCTGTGTGATCCCCGGGACGGGCGCGTCGAGCCGCTCACCGAAACCGCCCGCGCGCAGGTGCGCCAGGCCGAGGAACGCGACGACGATCAGTGCGGTCGCCAGGGCCGTGACGGCCAGCGCGGCGAACCCGCGCTGCGCGCGCTCCACCCGTTGTAAGGGATGCGTGCCCCGCGCCGGGCGCGCGACCGGTACCGAACCTCGGCCGTAGAGCGCCAGTTCGCTGCGCGGCCCGCGGTCGACGCGCGGCGCCGTCGCGCGCGTACCCACCCGGCGCGGGTGGCCCGCGGGCCCGGGTAACGGCTCCGACCGCGGCACGGTCGCGAAGGCCAGATCCAGCTCGGCATCGGTGAGATCGAAGATCCTGGTGCGCCGTTCGGTGCGCACGAGCTCGCGCGGCGACTCGATCCGCACCGGCGCGGGTGCGGCGGTGCGCACCAGGACCGAACGAGCCTCCCGCACCGGACCGGCTCCACCGGACTCCCGCTCGACGGCGTGCGCGGCCTCCACCACCGGCGGCTCGACACGCTCGGGCCGGGTGCGCGAGGTACCGCGCACGAGTGCGAAAGGTCGTGGCGCGCGGGCGGTCCGGCGGCGCCGGAGGACGGGCTCGCGGCCCGGAACGGGATCGAAGGAACGCAGGGCGCCGGTCGCTGTGCTCATCGGAAGAACCTCCGGGGTGGTGTGCTCCGCTGCTGAAGAAAACCGCTGGTGAGGCGAGGACGCCTCCGGTTGTTCGAACATGTGTGCGACGAACTGATGTTCGATTTCTACCACGCGGCGGCGCCGATGTCAGCACGAAACGCCCGACATGCTCGAACAGATGTTTGATAGTTCGGCGTGGCCCGACTAGCCTCGGAAGCGCGAATTCGACCAGGGAAAGGGCGGGACAGGTGACCCACACAGACGACACGGGTGACGAAAGCGCTACCGGCACCGTCACATCGGGATCCGGCGCGGATCTCACCGTGCGTCAGCGCACGGTCCTCGAGGTCATCCGTACCTCGGTGACCGAACGCGGCTATCCGCCCAGCATCCGCGAGATCGGCGACGCGGTGGGGCTCACCTCCACCTCCTCGGTGGCCCATCAGCTGCGCGCGCTCGAACGCAAGGGCTACCTGCGCCGCGACCCGAACCGGCCGCGCGCGGTGAATGTCCGCGGGCTCGACGAGGCGGTCCGTTCGGTGACCACACTGCCGGCCGAACAGCCCGACGAGGCCGCCGCGAGCCGCCCCACCCCCACCTTCGTCCCGGTACTCGGCCGGATCGCGGCGGGCGGTCCGATCCTGGCCGAGCAGGCCGTGGAGGAGGTCTTCCCGCTGCCGCGCGAGCTGGTCGGTGACGGATCGCTGTTCCTGCTCAAGGTCGTCGGGCAGTCGATGGTCGACGCGGCCATCTGCGACGGCGACTGGGTGGTGGTGCGTCAGCAGAACGTGGCCGAGGGCGGCGACATCGTCGCGGCGATGATCGACGGCGAAGCCACCGTGAAGACCTTCAAGCGCACCGGCAAGGATGTCTGGCTGATGCCGCACAACCCGCATTTCGAGCCGATCCCCGGCAACGACGCGCAGATCCTCGGCAAGGTCGTCACGGTCATCCGCAAGATCTAGCGCACGCTCGCGTCCATCTCCCAGAGCAGCAGTTCGGCGGCGGTCACGGCGGTCACGCGGTGGCCGCCGGTCGCGGTCAGCCGTACCGCGTCGCCCTGGTCCAGCCGGCCGTGGTCCTCGTAGTCCACGGCGCCGCGTGCGACGAACACGTGTCCGTACGGCGCGTCCGGCACGGCGATGGTGTGACCCGGATCGAGCCGGGCGACATGGAAGGTGGCGTGGCGGTTGCCGATGCCGATCGCGGCGTCGGCGCGATGGCGCGGCATGCCGGAGGCCACCGGGACCAGGGTGTTGCGGGCCAGGTCGCCCTCGATGTCGAGTTCCTGGTAGCCGGGTGCGGTGCCCGCGGTGTCGGGCGGAATCCACATCTGCACCACGTGCAGGCGTTCGGTCTCCCGGTAGCCCGCGCCGTTGCGCTCGGAGTGGCGGATGCCGGTACCCGCGCTCATCCGCTGTGCCAGCCCGGGATGGATCACCCCGGAGTGACCGGTCGAATCCTGATGCACCACAGTGCCTTCCAGCACCCAGGTGAGGATCTCGGTGTCGCGGTGCTGGTGGGTGTCGAAGCCCTCGCCGGGGTCGACGGTGTCCTCGTTGTGCACCAGCAACAGACCGTGCGCGTAGTCCTCGAGCACGAAATTGCCGGTCGCCGGGAACGACTGTTTCGAGACGAGCCATTCGTTGCGCCAGTGCCACCGGTCCGCGCCCGGGATCACCTGGACCTGCGCTGTCGTCATCGCCGTCACCTCTCACTATCCGGACTCGAGTCCGTATAGCGGGTAACCCCGCGGGCGGCGCGGGCATTCCACGCCGCCGCGCTCAGGCAGTGACCGTCACCAGGGCAGCGCACCCCGCAGGCGGCCGAACAGGCTGCGCCCGCTGTCGCGCTCGCGCTCGGTGAACAGGAACTGCAGCTCTTCTTCCAGGCCCTTGCGCACGACATCGCGCAGGTCGGCGGCCGCGCTGTCGAGATCCTCGGCCTCCAGCCACGGCGTCGGGTCGATCGGGGCGCCGGCGGAGAAGTAGAACCGCTCGGGACGCGGGATCGGGGTCGGACCGATGCCCTTGACCAGCGGCGGGTTCAGTTCGGGGTTGATGCCCAGCAGTTCGCAGGTCCAGCGCAGCGGGCGCATCGCCGGATGCTGGCCGTCGAAGACGATGTCGTAGGCGTCGTCGATGCCGATCATGGCCAGCGGCACGATCGGCACACCCGCCTGGATGGCCATCCGCGCGAAACCGGTGCGGCCCTCCCACTTGAGCGCGTACTTCTCGCCCTTGCGCCGGATCGCCTCGCGGCCACCGCCCGGGAACACCACCACGGCCTCGCCGCGTTCGAGCAGCGTCAGGCAGTTGGCGCGGGTACCGCGCACCGCGCCGAAGCGGTGCAGGATCTCGCGCACGCCCGGCTGCATCAGCACGTGCTCGGCCAGGCCGCGCACCAGCCGGCCGCGCTCGCGCAGGATCGCGGGCATGAGCAGCGGCGCGTCGATGCCGCCGAGCAGATTGTGGTTGGCCACGATCAGCACCGGTCCCTCGGCCGGGATGTTCTCCAGGCCGAAGAAGCGCGGACTCGTCCAGGCCCGCAACGGCGCGAAGAACGCCTCGAAGGCCCGGATCTCCCATTCGCTCGGCGCCGGATCCAGCGGCGCCCCGTCGGAGAGGATCGGGCCGCCCTGCTCGGCCCGTCCTGTCCCTTTATCGTCGTTCGACATAACACCCTCCTGCTGTCGATACTCGACCATAGCTTCCGAAAAAGGCCGTGTCGCATCGACATTCGACCGCAAACGGTCGGCTAATCAGCGAAAAAGATCAGCTGAGCACCGGCTCGGCGGGCCCGGAATGGGCGTATTCGGACAGTGCCGCCGCCAAGGCGTGAGGCACCCGGGCACGCACCCGCGTTCCGCCTTCCTCGTGGTCGGAGGAGATGATACGGCCGTCGGCGTGGATGCGGGCGAGCAGGTCGCCGCGGCTGTAGGGCAGCAGGACCGTGATGTCGACGTCGAGACCGCCGAGCACCTCGGAAAGTCGTTCGCGCAACTCCTCGATTCCGGCGCCGGTGTGCGCCGAGACGAACGCGGCGTCGGTGAGCATGCCGCGCAGCCGGGTGAGCTCGTTCGGGTCGGCCGCGTCGATCTTGTTCACCACCAGCAGTTCCGGTGGCGCCGCGGTGCCCTGCTCCTTGATCACGTCGGTGATCACCTCGCGCACGGCCTTGATCTGCTCGAGCGGCAGCGGGTCGGACCCGTCCACGACGTGCAGCAGCAGATCGGCGCCGGTGACCTCTTCCAGCGTCGACCGGAAGGCCTCGACCAGCTGGGTCGGCAGGTGGCGCACGAAACCGACGGTGTCGGTGAACACCATCTCGCGACCGTCGTCGAGCGCGGCCCGGCGGGTGGTCGGATCGAGGGTGGCGAACAGCGCGTCCTGCACCAGCAGGCCCGCGCCGGTCAGGGCGTTCATCAGGCTGGACTTGCCCGCGTTGGTGTAGCCGACGATGGCCACCGACGGCACCCCGCTGGCACTGCGGCGCGCGCGCATGGTGTCGCGGGCGGTCTTCATCTCGCGGATCTCGCGGCGCAGCTTGGCCATCCGCTCGCGGATGCGGCGGCGGTCGGTCTCGATCTTGGTCTCACCGGGACCACGCAGACCCACACCGCCGTTGGAACCGGCACGGCCACCGGCCTGCCGCGACATCGACTCACCCCAGCCGCGCAGGCGGGGCAGCATGTATTCCATCTGGGCGAGCGCGACCTGGGCCTTGCCCTCGCGGGAGGTGGCGTGCTGGGCGAAGATGTCGAGGATCAGCGCGGTGCGGTCGATGACCTTGACCTTGACGACCTTCTCCAGCGCGGTGAGCTGGGCCGGGGTCAGCTCACCGTCGCAGATCACGGTGTCGGCGCCGGTCTCGAGGACCACGGTGCGCAGTTCCTCGGCCTTGCCGGAACCGATGTAGGTGGCCGGGTCGGGCTTGTCGCGGCGCTGGATCAGGCCCTCGAGCACCTCCGAGCCCGCCGTCTCGGCGAGCGCGGCCAGTTCGACCATGCTGGCCTCGGCCTGCGCGGAGCTGCCGGTGGTCCACACGCCGACCAGCACGACACGCTCGAGGCGCAGCTGCCGGTATTCGACCTCGGTGATGTCGGTGAGTTCGGTGGACAGCCCGGACACGCGGCGTAGCGAGGAGCGCTCGTCGAGCTGCATCTCACCGACGGTGGGTTCGGGTGCCCAGCCCGGGCGCTGCATCCGCGCCGCGTGGCGGGCCAGCGCGTCATCGACGTCGCCGCGGTCGGCGGCCACGCCGGGATCGACCGTACCGGTGGGCTCGGCCGTGGGTTCTGTGGGGGTTTCTGGTTTCGTCATACGTAGTCCATGCTGCCACGTCACGGTGACAGCGCGCATCCGGTTATCCGCGCTCCCGCGCGTCCCACCAGGCGCGCGAGAGCGTGCCGGTGGCCAGCAGCACCGAGGGGCCGCGCAGCCAGGCGTGGCCGTCGGTGATGGTGACGCGGACCTGTCCGCCGGGTACCCGCACGGTGACCTCGCCGGAGCCCGACCCGATCGAGCGGCCCGCCGCAGTGAGCGCGGCGGCGGCCGCGGCGACGGTGCCGGTGCCGCAGGAGCGGGTCTCGCCGACGCCGCGTTCGTAGACGCGCATGTCGACGGCGTCGTCGGGGCCGAGCGCGGTGAGGATCTCGACATTGACCCCGTGCGGGAACAGGTCGGGGTCGAACCCCGGGGGCACGGTGAGGTCGAGCCCGGCCAGCGCCTCGGCGGACAGGGCGGTGTCCACGCAGGCCAGGTGCGGATTGCCGACATCGATGCCGATGCCGGTCAGCGGCCGCCCGCTCAGTGTCGCGGTGGACGGGCCCAGCTCGCGGACCTCGCCCATGTCCACGGTGACCTCGCCGTCGACCGGACCGGCCGCGTGCACCACCACCGGCCGCGCGCCCGCCCGGCTGCCCACCACGTACTCGGTGGCGGTCTCCAGGCCGGAGGCGTTGAGGTAGTGCGCGAACACGCGCACCCCGTTGCCGCACATCTCGGCGATCGAGCCGTCGGCATTGCGGTAGTCCATGAACCAGTCGCCGGGGCCCACACCGGCGGGCAGCGCGTCGAGCACGCCCGCCGACACCAGTTCGGCCGCCTTGGCCACCCGCAGCACCCCGTCGGCGCCCAGCCCGCGCTGCCGGTCGCACAGCGCGGCGACGCGCTCGGGGGTCAGGTCGAGGCGGACCTGCGGGTCGGGCAGCACCACGAAGTCGTTCTGGGTGCCGTGGCCCTTGCTGAATTCGATGTCGGACACAGCCGCCATTGTCCCCTGCCGTGCGGGCGGGCCCGCTACCGGGCGAAGGTGCGCCGCTGCCGGGCGATCTCGTAGAGACCGATCGCCCCGGCCGAGGGCGCGCCCAGCGAGCTGGCGGTGCCGCCCATCGGGATGGTGACCAGGTCGTCGCAGGCATCCGCCCACGCCGCGCTCATCCCGGAGGTCTCGTTGCCCACGACCAGGATGGTGGCCTCGGTGAAGTCGTGGTCGTAGATCGTGCTGGGCGCGCCCTCGTCGGTGCCGACGATGCGGGTGGGGATGCCGCGCGCGATCTGGCGGTCCCGGAATTCGAGGACCTGGGCGGGGCCCGCGGCACGCAGCACCGGGACGGAGAACAGCGAGCCGGTGGAGGCGCGCACGGCCTGCGGGTCGAACTGGTCGGCGCCGTGGCCGGTGACGATCACCCCGGACGCGCCGAAGGCGTCGGCCGAGCGGATGAGGGTGCCGAGGTTGCCGGGCGAGTTCGGCCGGTCGAAGACCACCACGACCGGCGCGTCCTCCCCCGGCTCGCCCGGCGCGAACTCGGCCGGATCGGGCTGACGCGACACCGCGACCGCGACGATCTCCGGAATGCTCGCCGCCTTCTCACCCAGTTCGGCCATCAGCTCGGGCACCAGCCCGACCTGCGGGACATCGGCGGTGTCGAGCAGTTCGCGCGCCCAGTTCGACAGATCCGGGGTACCGAGACGGTAGAGCAGGGTCTCGAGCGGCCAGCCGTTGTCGATGGCCTGGGTGATCGGCCGCACGCCCTGCACGAGGAACCGGCCGTCACGATGACGTTTCGTCCGGTTGTTGAGATAGGCCTGCCACACCTGCACCGAGGCATTGCGGGTACTCACTCGTCGGGTCACTGCGCGGTCCGTCCTGTCGGGTCTGGTTGATCAGCGGTGAGCAGGGCCAGCGCGGTCGCGGCGAGCTCGGGGTCGGCGCCGTCGACCCAGGACACCCGGGGATCGCGACGGAACCACGACCGCTGCCTGCGCACGTACCGGCGGGTGCCGATGAGGGTGCGCTCGCGGGCGTGGGCGAGATCGTATTCGCCGTCGAGATGGGCCAGCACCTGGGCGTAGCCGATCGCGCGGCGGGCAGTCTGGCCCTCGCGCAGGCCCGCGTCGAGCAGCGTGCGGACCTCCTCGACCAGGCCGGTGTCGAACATGAGGGCGGTGCGCGCCTCGATGCGGGCATCCAGCGCGGCGGTCTCCCGGTCGACGCCGAGGATGCGGGTGTTCCAGCGCGGGGCGCCGATGGTGGGGGCCGAGGCGGCGAACGGCTTGCCGGTCAGCTCCACGACCTCGAGCGCGCGCACCATCCGCCTGCCGTCGGTGGGCAGGATGGTGTCCGCGGCGACCGGGTCGGCCGCGCGCAGCGCCGCGTGCACGGCCGCGACCCCGCCCTCGGCCAGCAGCGCCTCCCAGCGCGCCCGCACCTCGGGGTCGGTGGCGGGGAAATCCCACTGGTCCAGCAGGGCCTGCACGTACATCATCGAGCCGCCGACGACGACCGGCACGTGCCCGCGCGCCAGGATGTCGGTGACCACGGCCACCGCGGCGCTCTGGTAGGCCGCCACCGTGGCGGTCTCGGTGACGTCGAGAACGTCGAGGAGGTGGTGCGGGATGCCCCGGCGCTGGTCCGGGGGCAGTTTCGCGGTGCCCACGTCCATGCCGCGGTAGAGCTGCATCGCGTCGATGTTGACGATCTCGCCGCCGAGCCGTTCGGCGAGGTCGAGGGCCAGGTCGGACTTGCCGGTGGCGGTCGGGCCGACGACGGCGAGGGGACGGTCGAACCCGCTGGTCACCGACCGTCACCTTCCTGTCCGCAGGGATGCCACACGCTCACGTCGTAGCCGACGCCGTAGGGGGCGCCCTGGTAGAGGGTACGCACCCGCGGGTCGGCGGGATCACCGGCGAACAGCCCGCCCAGCGCCTGGTAGGCGGCGCGCCCGTCGAGCACCAGTTCCGCGCACAGCGCGGGGTCGAGCGCGGCCAGCCCGGCGCGCGAACCGGTGCGCAGGGCGGTGTCGAGCGCGGTCTGGACGGGTGCGGCGCGGTCGTCGAGGTAGCCGGGGGCCGCCAGGGTCAGGGTGGCGGCGCCGTCGGCGAGGACCAGCACCGCGTGCGGGGCCGGGTCGGCGTCGAGTTCGGCGCGCAGCGCGGCACCGGCACGCAGGCATTCGGCGGGCGTGGTGTCGGCGGCCAGCAGCCGGGCCTGGATCGAGATCGTGGGCGCGACCTGTTCCCGCAACCATCCGGCGACCAGCACCGGCAGCGGAAGCTGGACGTCTGCTGGAGCGGGCGGAACCGCGGCCGGGCCCAGCCCGACGACGACATCGGCGCCGAACCCACGGAAGGTGCCGGTGGTCGCCGGACCGAAGTTCCCGTCGCGCTCGCCGACCCCGAGCACGGTCCAGCGCTCGGCCACGGCGGCCAGCGCGGTCGCCGCGTCGAGGGCGGCGGTGCGCAGCGCCACGACCGGGTCGCCGGGATCGGCGCCGGGCGCGGGCGCACGTCCGCACAGTTCGGGCACCAGCATCGGCGGCGACGGGACCAGGGCCGCTATCGAGAACACGCGGTAACCGTAGCCGTACGGCGCGCGGGGCCCCGCACCCGGCGCACGGTGACCCGGTGGTGGACTGCGAGTGTCCGGCGCGGTGATACCGGCCGGGATTGCTAGTGTTTTCTGGTGCGACTACCCACGTCGCCCGGGACGAAATCCCAGGAAACGCGGCATCCGATCCCCCGGATCGATGGTTTCCTCGGCGCGAACCGGGTTCAATGGGATGTGCTAGGGCGTAACCAGGCAGCCGTGACGCGCGGCAGGGACGGAGAGCAATGACCGACAGCAACGGAACCGCGAAGCCCACCCCCGGTCCGGGCCCGCGACCGTCCGGTACCCCCAAGCCCGGTGGACAGTCTCCGCGTCCGCCGAAGCCTCATGCCGTGAAACCGGCGCCGGGCCCCGATCAACCGCACCCGCACCCCGTGGTCGTGCCGACCGTGACCGACCCCAGCAAGTGGGGTCGCGTCGACGAGGACGGCACCGCGTGGGTCAAGACCGCCGACGGTGAACGCGTCATCGGCTCCTGGCAGGCGGGCGACGCCGCCGAGGGGCTCGAGCATTTCGGCCGCCGCTTCGACGATCTGGCCACCGAGGTGGCCCTGCTCGAGGCCCGGCTGGCCGCGGGCGCCGACGCGCGCAAGACCAAGGCCGCCGCGCTCGCCATCGCCGAGACGCTGCCGACCGCCGCCGTCATCGGCGACATCGACGGCCTGGCGACCCGGCTGCAGGCGATCACCGAGCACTCCGAGGAAGCCGCCGCGCACGCCAAGGAGGAGAAGGAGCGCGCCCGGCACGAGCACACCGAGCGCAAGGAAGCCCTCGCCGCCGAGGCCGAGCAGATCGCCGCCGAATCCACCCAGTGGAAGGCCGCGGGCGACCGGCTGCGCGAGATCCTCGACGAGTGGAAGTCCATCCGTGGCGTCGATCGCAAGGTCGACGACGCGCTGTGGAAGCGCTACTCCAAGGCCCGCGAGGCGTTCAACCGCCGCCGCGGCGCGCACTTCGCCGAGCTCGACCGGGAGCGTGCCTCGGCCAAGACGCGCAAGGAAGAGCTGTGCGTGCGCGCCGAGGAGCTGTCGGGGTCCACCGACTGGACCGGCACCGCCGCGGTGTTCCGCGATCTGCTCACCGAGTGGAAGGCCGCGGGCCGCGCACCGCGCGAGGCCGACGAGGCCCTGTGGCGGCGGTTCAAGAGCGCCCAGGACGTGTTCTTCGCCGCCCGCAACGCGGCCGTCTCCGAGCGCGACGCCGAGTTCGAGCACAATGCCACCGCCAAGCAGGAACTGCTGGCCGCCTACGAGCACATCGACCCGGCCACCGGGCTCGAGGCCGCCCGGGCCGCGCTGCGCGAACTGCAGGACAAGTGGGACGCCATCGGCAAGGTCCCGCGCGAGCGGATGCAGGAGCTGGAAGGCAAGCTGCGCACCATCGAGAAGCGGGTGCGCGACGCCGCCGACCAGCAGTGGCGGCGCACCGATCCGGAGGCTGTGGCCAGGGCCGCGCAGTTCCGCGAGCGGGTCGCCCAGTTCGAGGAGCAGGCCGCCAAGGCCACCGCCGCGGGCAAGAAGCGCGACGCGGAGAAGGCGCTCGAGCAGGCCAAGCAGTGGCGCGAATGGGCCGAAGCGGCCGAAGGCGCCGTCAGCAATCGGTGAGACCACGACGAAGCCCCCGGCCGGAATCGGCCGGGGGCTTCGTCGTCAGCGGGGTCTATTCGCCGTTGAGGCGCTTGCGGTCGCGTTCCTCGGCCTCGCGGGCGGCATTGCGGCGCTGTTCCTCGGCGGCCAGCTGCACCGCGGTGCGGCTCCACACCACACGCACCCAGTGGAAGGTCAGCACCATGATCGCGATGGTGCCCAGGATCAGGCCGATGCCGGGACCCGTGCCCTCGTAGTTGCCCAGGCCGGGGGTCTGCCGGTGCCAGATGGACAGCACGCCGAACACACTGGCCACCGCCGAGCCGGCGACCGCCAGCCAGGCCAGCACCCAGCGGCGGGTGGTCAGCGCCAGCAGTGAGAAGCCGACACCGAACACGATGACCAGCCAGACGAACAGCCGCGAGGGCAGCCCGATGTGCTCGAGCCGGGCGGCGTCGGTGTTGAGCAGCACGTCGAAGCCGCGCGCGGTGCCCGTGTGCGGCAGCACCAGCGAGATCAGCAGCGCGAAGACCGCGCCCGCCACCACCATGGCGCGTGCGCCGGGATCGATCTCCCCGGCGATGCGGCGCTCCACCGCATCGAGCTCACCGCGAAACTGTTCGAAATCCTGGTCGTCGTCCACCCGGGTCACCGCGTTCTCGCTCCTGTTGTCGGCAGGCTGGTCGTTGCTGGTCTCCACTGTGCCATCACCGGCCGGGTTGCCGTCGGGCGACCCACTACGACCGGTAGTAGGTTCGGTCCCGCCTGCGGGCGCGTTCACGCCGGGCAGCCGGTCGAGCAGCCCTCGGTCACGGGCTCGACCACGGGCGCCCCGATGCGCGGCAGGCCCAGACCCACCCCGATCGGCGCGGTCTTGGGGGTGACGCCTCGCTCGTGCGCGTCGCCCGCGCGGGTCCGCCGGTACGACTTCACCACGCCGTCGGCGATCAGGTGGTGCGGCGCGGCCGCGGTGATGTCGACGACGACGATGTCGCCGGGACGGATCCCCGACTCGTCACCGGGCCGGAAGTGCACCAGCCTGCCGTCGCGGGCGCGCCCACTCATCCGGGCGGTGGCCGCGTTCTTCTTGCCCGCGCCCTCGGCGACCAGCAGCTCCACCTCGGTGCCGATCAGCGCCTGGTTGCCCTCGAGCGAGACCTGCTCCTGCAGGGCGATCAGCCGGTCGTAGCGTTCCTGCACGACCGCCTTGGGCAGCTGGTCGGGCAGGTCGGCGGCCGGGGTGCCGGGCCGCTTGGAGTACTGGAAGGTGTAGGCGCTGGTGAAGCGCGCCTTGCGCACCACGTCCAGGGTCTCCTGGAAGTCCTCCTCGGTCTCGCCGGGGAAGCCGACGATGATGTCGGTGGTGATCGAGGCGTGCGGCATGGCGGCGCGCACCTTGTCGATGATGCCGAGGAAACGCTGCTTGCGGTAGGAGCGGCGCATCGCCTTGAGCACGCGGTCGGAGCCCGACTGCAACGGCATGTGCAGCTGCGGGCACACGGTGGGCGTCTGCGCCATGGCCTCGATGACGTCGTCGGTGAACTCGGCCGGATGCGGCGAGGTGAACCGCACCCGCTCCAGGCCCTCGATCTGCCCGGTCGCGCGCAGCAGCTGGGCGAAGGCGCCGCGATCACGCGGCTGCTCCGGGTCGACGAAGTTCACGCCGTAGGAGTTCACGTTCTGGCCCAGCAGCGTCACCTCGAGCACGCCCTGCTCGACCAGCGCCTGCACTTCGGCGAGCACGTCGCCGGGGCGCCGGTCGACCTCCTTGCCACGCAGCGCGGGCACGATACAGAACGTGCAGGTGTTGTTGCAGCCCACCGAGATCGACACCCAGCCCGCGTAGGCCGACTCGCGCTTGGCGGGCAGGGTGGACGGGAACGCCTCGAGCGACTCGAGGATCTCGACCTGGGCCTGCTCGTTGTGCCGGGCGCGTTCGAGCAGCACCGGCAGCGACCCGATGTTGTGCGTGCCGAAGACCACGTCGACCCACGGCGCCTTGCGTACCACGGTCTCGCGGTCCTTCTGCGCCAGGCAGCCGCCGACGGCGATCTGCATGCCCGGGCGGCCCTGCTTGACCGGGGCCAGATGACCCAGCGTGCCGTAGAGCTTGTTGTCGGCGTTCTCGCGCACCGCGCAGGTGTTGAACACCACCAGGTCGGGGGTGTCCTCGGGTGCCGCCTTCACATAGCCCGCGTCCTCGAGCAGGCCGGACAAGCGTTCGGAGTCGTGTACGTTCATCTGGCAGCCGAAGGTGCGGACCTCGTAACTGCGCGCCTGCGGGTGCGCGCGCTGCGTCGCGTCCTGTCCGTTCGAATCCACCCGTCCAGGGTACGGGCAGCACCCGAGGTGGTCTGCGTCGCGGTCGGGAGACGGGCCTGGTCCCGGTAGGTTACCGGCGGGTTGCGGCCCGGCGTGCCGGGACGGCGAGTCGCCGAAAGGCGGGCAAATCTCCGAAGAACGCCTAAGGTTTCTGTCCATGACCGACGACGCCGCACCCGCGACCGGGAACGCCGACGGGCCAGCCACTGCCGCTGCGCCGCCGATGATCTCGATGCGCAACGTGGACAAGCACTTCGGTGACCTCCACGTCCTGCGCGATATCACCCTCGATGTGCCCCGCGGGCAGGTCGTGATCGTCCTCGGCCCCTCGGGCTCGGGGAAATCGACCCTGTGCCGCACCATCAACCGGCTCGAACCGATCGATTCCGGCGACATCGCCGTCGACGGTGTCGCGCTGCCCGCCGAGGGAAAAGCGCTGGCCGCGCTGCGCGCCGAGGTGGGCATGGTGTTCCAGTCGTTCAACCTGTTCGCGCACAAGACGATCCTGGACAACGTCATGCTCGCGCCGATGAAGGTGCGCGGCAAGAAGAAGGACGACGCCCGCAAGCACGCGCTGGCGCTGCTCGAGCGGGTCGGCATCGCCAACCAGGCCGACAAGTACCCCGCCCAGCTCTCCGGTGGTCAGCAGCAGCGCGTGGCCATCGCCCGCTCGCTGGCGATGGACCCCAAGGTGATGCTCTTCGACGAGCCGACCTCCGCGCTGGACCCGGAGATGGTCAACGAGGTGCTCGAGGTGATGGTCTCGCTGGCCAAGGAGGGCATGACCATGCTCGTGGTCACCCACGAGATGGGCTTCGCGCGCCGCGCCGGTGACCGCGTGCTGTTCATGGCCGACGGCGAGATCGTCGAGGACGCCGCGCCCGAAGCGTTCTTCACCAACCCGACCTCGGATCGCGCCAAGGACTTCCTCGGCAAGATTCTCAGCCACTGACGCTGTATCCACACCACAAGAGGGAGAAGGAAACTCGATGAGGATCAATCGTGCGGTGCGCGTCGGCATCGGCGCCGTGGCGGTCGCGCTGGCCGCGACCGTGACCGCGGCCTGCGGCGGTGGTGACGAGAACTCGGCGCTGGACAACGCCAAGGACGGCAAGCTCACCATCGGCATCAAGTTCGACCAGCCGGGCCTCGGCCTGCGCAACACCGACGGCACCTACAGCGGCTTCGACGTCGACGTGGCCACCTACGTCGCGGGCAAGCTGGGTGTGAAGCCGGAGAACATCACCTTCAAGGAGGCCCCGTCGGGCCAGCGCGAGACGCTGATCGAGAACGGCCAGGTCGACTACATCGTCGCCACCTACTCGATCACCGACAAGCGCAAGGAGAAGGTCGACTTCGGCGGCCCCTACTACGTCGCAGGCCAGGAC
Organism: Nocardia sp. NPDC056064; assembly: GCF_042266925.1. Classification (NCBI taxonomy): domain Bacteria; kingdom Bacillati; phylum Actinomycetota; class Actinomycetes; order Mycobacteriales; family Nocardiaceae; genus Nocardia; species Nocardia sp. NPDC056064. The sequence continues at coordinate 1,800,404 of NZ_JBHJWO010000001.1, forward strand.
CTGCTGGTGCGCGCCGACAACACCGACATCACCGGCCCCGAGTCGCTCGACGGCAAGAAGGTCTGCTCGGTGAAGGGCTCCACGCCCGCGCAGAACATCAAGGACAAGTACCCGCAGGCGCAGCTGCAGACCTACGACACCTACTCGCTGTGCATCGACGCGCTGCGCAACGGGGCGATGGACGCGGTCACCACCGACAACGTCATCCTCGCCGGTTACGCCGCCCAGGCGCCCGGTGTCTTCAAGCTGGTGAACAAGCCGTTCACCACCGAGAAGTACGGCGTGGGCCTGAAGAAGGGCGACACCGAACTGCGCACCAAGGTCAACGACGCGATCGAGGCGATGATCGCCGACGGTTCGTGGAAGGCTTCGCAGGAGAAGAACTTCGCCGGTACCGGCATCGCGGTGCCCGCGCCGCCGACCATCGATCGTTACTGATCCCCGCGCACCCGGTGCCGTGGTCCGTCCGCGTCACCGGGTGCCGCGGTTCCCTTTGCCCTGTCCCTATCGATCGGAGGACGCGCGTCCGTGTTCGACCTGATCTCGAGGTATCACTCCGAAATCCTCGACGCCTTCTGGGTGACCATCAAGCTGACGTTCTTCTCGGCGATCGGCGCGCTGATCCTCGGGACGATCGTCGCGGGCATGCGGGTCTCGCCCATCCCGGTCGCCCGCTGGGTCGGCGCGACCTATGTGTCGATCTTCCGCAACACCCCCCTGACCCTGATCATCGTGTTCTGCTCGCTCGGCCTGTACAACACGCTGGGCTGGAAGCTGGCCGGTGAGTCCCTGGTGGACAACAACTTCCGCTGGGCCGTGGTCGGCCTGAGCGTCTACACCGCCTCGTTCGTGTGCGAGTCGCTGCGCTCGGGCATCAACACCGTGGCCCTCGGGCAGTCCGAGGCCGGGCGTTCGCTCGGGTTCGGCTTCGCGCAGAACCTGCGGCTGATCGTGCTGCCGCAGGCCTTCCGCGCGGTCATCGCGCCGCTGGGCAGCGTGCTGATCGCGCTGACGAAGAACTCCACCATCGCCTCGGCCATCGGGGTCGGCGAGGCGGCGTTGCTGATGAGCGAGATGAACGAGAACGAGGCCGCGATCCTGGCCATCGGCGCGATCTTCGCGCTCGGGTTCGTGATTCTCACCCTGCCCACCGGCCTGTTCTTCGGCTGGCTGGCCAAGCGATACGAGGTGGCACGATGAGTTCAGGCGCGTCGGTCCTGTTCGACGCACCGGGCCCCCGCGCCCGGCTGCGCCACCACCTCTATTCGCTGCTCGTCGTGATCGCGCTGGTGGCGGCGGGCTGGTGGCTCTTCGACGCCTTCGCCGACAAGGGCCAGTTCACCGCGGAGAAGTGGAAGCCGTTCCTGGAGTCCGGGGTCTGGGAGACCTACCTGCTGCCCGGCCTGCGCGGCACGCTGCTCGCGGCGGCCATCTCGATCGTGGGCGCACTGTTCTTCGGCATGCTCTTCGGCATCCTGCGTCTGTCGGATCACCGGTGGGTGCGCTGGACCGCGGGCGCGGTCGTCGAGCTGGCCCGCGCCATCCCGGTGCTGATCCTGATGATCTTCCTGTTCGCGCTGTTCGGCGAGTACAAGCTGTTCCGCTCCGACGATCTGGCGCTGGCCGCGGTGGTCATCGCGCTGGTGATCTACAACGCCTCGGTGATCGCCGAGATCGTGCGGGCGGGCATCAAGGCGCTGCCCAAGGGCCAGACCGAGGCCGCGGTGGCGCTGGGCCTGCGCAAGGGCCAGCTGATGCGGCTGGTGCTGCTGCCGCAGGCGGTCACCGCGATGCTGCCCGCGCTGGTCTCGCAGATGGTGGTGGTGCTCAAGGACACCGCGCTGGGCTACCAGATCACCTATGTGGAACTGGTGCGCTCGGGTCAGCAGGTGGGTGCCTCGCAGCAGAACACCATCCCCGCCCTGATGGTGGTGGCGGTGATCATGATCTCGCTGAACCTGGCGCTGACCTTCCTGGCGACCCGGCTGGAGAAGCGGTTGCGCTCGCGCCGCAAGAAGGGCGGGGCCGTCCTGGCCGCGGATTCGATCCTCACCGACGCCGCGCCCGGCGTCGACATCACCAAGAAGTAGCTCACCCACACCGCGGGCCCGCTCGATCCGAGCGGGCCCGCGGTGCTGTGTTCAGTCCTCGCCGAGCAGTCCGGAATCGCGCAGCAGCGCGCCGATCTCGGTGTCGTCGAGCTTGCCGAGCAGCTTGGTCCGCACGAATTTCGGGCCGGGCAGGGTCATCTCGGCGCCGTCACGCAACCGGCTGGTGGCCGCGAGCAGCGCCCGGATGTCGTAGGTCGAGCCGAACACCTCCGGCACGCCGCGTTCGATGCCCAGCAGCTGGTAGGCCGCCTCCATGCCAGTGCGCACCGAGTACTCGGTGGTGAAGATGCAGTCGCGGGTGGTCTCGGCGAACTGTCCGATGAACGCGAAGTTCACCGCGCCGGCGGGCACCACCTGGGGCCGGTCACCGTCCTGGCGCGGCATGAAGAACGCGGTCACGTACGGCATCATCACCGGCACACACGTCGCCGCCCCGGCCGCCAGCTCATCGATCTCGGCCTCGGGTACACCCAGGTGGTAGAGCCATTCCCGGGTGATCTCCTCGCCGGTGCACTCCTGCATCGACTTGTTCACGTAGTCACCGGGTGTGTCGGCGAACAGCGCGTACACCCACACCACGATCTGGTCGGGCGGCTGCTGCTTGAAGTGCGGCTGCCGGTTCACCGTCCAGCTCATCAGCCACGACGAGTCCTTCACCGTGACGATGCCACCGGTGACCACCTTGCCGCTGAACGGGTCCCGCTTGCAGATCTTGCGGATGTAGCGGGGAATTCGCTCGTCGAGCGTGGTGACGGTGGCCGACTCCCATTTCGTCTCCGGAATGTGGTCACCGAAGACGCCGGGATGCCCGAAGGCGGGGTCCTTGGCCGCGATGCGCCGCCACAGATCCCACGCGGGCGCCGGACCCTCGTCCAGCTTGGCCGGAGTGTGCTGATCGCCCTCGTCGGAGTTCTCGGTGAGCGAGCCGATGGTGGTGAACACCAGGTCGTTCTCGGTGAGGTCGACCCCGCCCTGCTGCCCGTCGGCGGTCCAGTGGATGCGGGTGGCCTGCTTGCGCTCGGGTGTGATCGCGAAGTCGATGTCGGTGACCTCGGTGTCGAAACGGAAGCTCACGCCCTGGTCGAGCAGCCACCGGTACAGCGGCAGCACCAGCGACTCGTACTGGTTGTACTTGGTGAACTTCAGCGCCGAGAAGTCCGGCAACCCACCGATGTGGTGGATGAACCGGTGCAGGTAGAGCTTCATCTCCAGCGCGCTGTGCCATTCCTCGAAGGCGAACATGGTGCGCCAGTACAGCCAGAAGTTGCTGGCCAGGAAGTCCGCGCCGAACACCTCGTCGATGCGCTTGTTCGCCATCTCCTCCCGGGTGGCCAGGAAGACCTTCACGATGTCCTTCTGCGCGCGGTCGGTGAGGGTGAACAGGCCGTCGGTGTGCGCGTCCCGGCCGCGGTCGACGGTGGCGCGTTGCAGCGAGAAGTTCGGGTCGTCCTTGTTGAGCCAGTAGAATTCGTCGAGCACGCTGGCACCGTCGATCTCCATCGAGGGCACCGAGCGGAACAGGTCCCACAGACATTCGAAGTGGTTCTCCATCTCGCGCCCACCGCGGATGACGAACCCCTTCTTCGGTCTCTTGATGCCGTCGAGGGCGCCGCCGGGCAGCGGCAGCCGTTCCAGCACGGTGATCTTGTCGCCGGGCAGCTGCCCGTCGCGGATCAGGAACGCCGCCCCCGACATCGAGGCCAGGCCCGCCCCGACGAACCAGGCGGTCTTGTCGTCGACGCCCGCGGGCTTGCGGGGGCGGGCGAACGCTTCGTAATTGCCACTGCTGTAGTACATCCCACTCCTTCGTCCGATCCGGACCTCGACGGGTGCGTGCCTAGCCGTAGCGGTAGAAGCCCTCCCCCGAGGCGATGCCGAGCTTGCCCTTGTCGATGTAGTTCTGCTTCAGCCAGTCGGCGAGCTGCTGGGTCTGCTCGTTGCCGCTGTCGTTGAGGATGTTGTAGGGCGTGGTCAGCCCGACGATGTCGAGGATCTGGAACGGGCCCATCGGCGCGCCCGTGGCGATCCGCCAGGTCTTGTCCACCGCTTCGGGTTCGGCGTAGCCGCCCGCCGCGAGCGCGATGCCGGAGTTGAGGAACGGCACCAGCAGCGAGTTGAGCACGTAACCCGCCTTCTCCTTGTGCAATTCGATCGGCACCATCCCGATCTGCTCGGCGAAGGCGACGACGGAGTCGAACACCTCCGGGTCGGTCTGCTCGGTGCCCATCACCTCGGCGGTGTTGAACTTCCAGACCCGGTTGGCGAAGTGCAGTGCCAGGAACCGGGCGGGGCGGCCGGTGTAGCCGACCATGTCGCTGGGCAGCAGGGTCGAGGAGTTGGTCGCGAAGACCGTGCGCTCGGGGGCCAGCTCGCCGAGGCGGGTGTAGAGGTCGCGCTTGATCGAGAGCACCTCCGGCACGGCCTCGATGATCAGGTCGGCCTCGGCGGCCGCGGCGAGGTCGGTCGTGAGGGTGATGCCCTGCGCGGTCGCGGTGGTCTTGTCCGCGTCGGCGCCCGGCACCTCCTGCTGGTAGGTGCTCGCCAGCACGTCGAACCGTTTCCGGGCGGCGGTGACGGCCGCGTCGTCGATGTCGTAGGCGGTGACGTCGAAGCCGTGGAAGGCGCTCTGGTACGCGATCTGCGATCCCAGTACGCCGGTACCCAGCACGGTCACCTTGCGGAACTCGATGGTCATGGACGCTCCTCCACTCGCTGTGTCGGTTGCGGTGTGTCACCACCGCCGTCCATCATGGCCCGGATACCGGGTGCCGTGGGGACGACGAGCCCCGCGTATCGGACATCTCGGGCGGGTTGGGGGTAACAGTTCGGCAACCCGGCGCGGGCGCGCAGGTCAGCCTGCGGTGACCAGTCCCTCGGCGACGAGCCAGTCGCGGGCGATGTCCTCGGGTTCGGCGCCGTCGATGTCGACGCGCCGGTTGAGCTCGGTGATCACCTCGTTGGTGAGCCGCGCCGAGATCGGCGCCATGATCTCGACGACCTCGGGATGGGCCTGCGCGAAATCGCGGCGCATGACCAGCGCGGCGTTGTACTTCGGGAAGAAGCCGCGATCGTCGTCGAGCAGCACCAGATCCAGGGCGGGGATGCGGCCGTCGGTGGCGGCCACCGAGCCGAAGCGGCACTGGGCGGCGTCGGCGGTGGCCTGGTAGACCAGGGCGTCCTGGACGATCTGCCTGCGGGCCGCGGCCGGGTCGATGCCGTAGGCGGCCGCCAGGCCGGGATAGCCGTCGGGGCGCACATTGAACTCGGTGCCGACGCAGGTGGTGGCCGCGGCCGGGTCGCGGGCGAGCAGGCGCGCGTAGTCCGACAGCGTGCGCACCCCGGTCTCCTCGGCGACCCGCCTGCTGGTGACCAGGGCGTAGGTGTTGTTCATCGGGGCCATCGCGGCCCACACCATGTCGTGTTCGGCCAGGTCGGCGTCGCGGGTGGCCTCGAACTGCTGGACCTCGACCGAGGCGGGATTCGCCGGGTCGGCCACGATCGGCTTCTCCTTGCCCAGGTAGTTGATCCAGCCGGTGCCGGTGTAGTCGTAGGCGATGTCGATCTGCCCGTGCAACTGGGCGTCGCGCAGGCTGTTGGAGCCCTGGATATTGGTCAGATCGCGCACGTTCGCGCCCGCGGCGGTGAGCGCGAATTCGATGAGGTAGCCGAGGATATTGGCCTCGGTGAAGTCCTTGGAGCCCACTGTGATCGCGACACCGTCGAGGGCGGGCACCGGCTCGATACTGCCCGGCCCGACCGGCAGCGGCACCGAACTGCCCGATTGCAGCCCGCAGCTCGCCAGCAGCAGCAGGCCGAGCGCCACCGCGAGCCCGCGCAGTGATCGGTTCACCGCAACCCCCTCGGTCCCAGATACTGTTCGGCCAGCGCGCCGAGCCAGTCCACCAGCAGCGCGAGCGCCACGGCCAGCACCGCGCCCAGCGTCAGGGTGACCGTGTCGCGCAGCTTGTAGCCGGTGTCGATGAGGATGCCCAGCCCGCCCGCGCTCACCATGAACGACAGCGTCGCCGTGCCGACCGCGAGCACCAGCGCGGTGCGCAGACCGGCCAGGATGTAGGGCACGGCCAGCGGGAACTCGATGCGGCGCAACACCTGCGCGCCCGACATGCCCTGCCCGCGACCCGCGTCGATCAGGGCCGGGTCGACCTGCTGGTAGCCCAGGATGGTGTTGCGCAGCACCGGCAGCACCGAGCAGAACGCGATGGGCGCCACCCCCACCCAGAATCCCGTGGTCCGGGTGACCAGGTAGCACAGCACGATCAACCCGATGGCGGGCGCGGAGGCGCCGATATTGGCGATGCCGACGAAGATCGGCGCGAGCCCACGGAACCGGCTGCGCGAGAGCAGCGTTCCCAGCGGCACCGCCACGGCCACCACGATGAGCACCACCGCCGCCGTGATCAGCACGTGCTGCCAGGTGACCTCGGCGATGTTGCGCACACTGATGCTGGCCTGCTGGGTGACGGTGAGATCGCGCCGGAACGCCCACACCAGCACCCCGACGGTGAGTATCAGCACCAGCACCGGCTGCACGAGCAGGCGCAGCAGCTCGGCCCGTCGCTGCGCCGCGGGGGCGGTGGCGACGGCCGGGGCATCGGTGATCGCGCGCGGTGCCGCCGCCGTCATGCCGGTGCCGTTTCGGTCGGCGCCAGGTGCGCGATCAGGGTGTCGACGGTGACGATGCCCGCGTAGGCGCCCGCGGTGTCGAGGACGACCGCGGAGGCCGTGCGGTCGGTGAGCAGCACCGCCAGCGCGTCCTGGAGGGTGGCGTCGGCGGGCAGGGTGACGCCGATCGGGGTGCCGAGGCCGGTGAGCGAATCCGCGTGGGCGAGTTCGCCCGCCGTGACCCTGCGGGTGGGCCGGTGCCGGTCGTCGAGGACGACGGCCCAGGGACGGTCGGCCGCGCCGAGGGCCGTGGCCAGCTCGGCAGGGGTGGTGCCGGGGGTGGCGGTGACGCCGCGGTCGAGGTCGAGATCGCCGAGCACGGCCAGGCCGAGGCGGTCGATGGCCGGGGTCGCGCCGACGAAACCGGCGACGGTGTCGTCGGCGGGGGCGGCCAGGATCGCGGCGGGGGTGTCGTACTGCAGGATGCGCGAGCGGTCGCCGAGCACCGCGATCCGGTCACCCAGTTTCACGGCTTCGCCGAAATCGTGGGTGACGAAGACGATGGTCTTGCCGAGTTCGCCCTGCAGGCGCAGCAGTTCGTCCTGGAGCAGGGCGCGGGTGATCGGGTCGACGGCGCCGAAGGGTTCGTCCATCAGCAGCACCGGCGGGTCGGCGGCCAGAGCCCTGGCGACGCCGACGCGCTGCTGCTGGCCGCCGGAGAGCTGGCGGGGATAGCGGTCGCGGTAGGTGCCAGGATCGAGGCCGACCAGGCTGAGCATCTCGTCGGTGCGCGCGGCGATGCGTTTGCGGTCCCAGCCGAGCAGGCCGGGCACGGTGGCGATGTTCCTGGCGACGGTGAGATGCGGGAACAGCCCCGCCTGCTGGATGGAATACCCGATACCGCGGCGCAATTCGTCGGCGTCGATGGTGGCGGCGTCGCGGCCACCGATGGTGACGGTGCCCGAACTGGGTTCGATCAGCCGGTTGATCATCCGCATGGTGGTGGTCTTGCCACAGCCCGAGGGGCCGACCAGCACCACGATCTGCCCGGCCGGAATCGTCATGCTGACTTCGTCGACCGCGGGCGCGGCCTGGTCGGGATAGCGTTTGGTGACCCGGTCGAGCACGATCTCGACGCCGGAGACCGCGTCCCCGGTGCGGGTGTCGGTGTCAGTCACGAATTCCCCTCGATATGGTGAGCCGTCCGAGCAGGACCAGGACGCCGTCGAGCGCCAGTGCGAGCACGACGACGAGGACGGTGCCGGTGAGCGCCTGCGGCACCGCGTTGGGGCTGCCGAGACGGCCGAGCCCCGAGATGATCAGATTGCCCAGGCCGGGGCCCTTCGCGTAGGCGGCCAGGGCCAGGATGCCCATGATCATCTGGGTGCTGACCCGTATCCCGGTGAGGATCGACGGCCACGCCAGCGGCAGCTCGATCGTGGTCAGCAGCCGCAACCGGCCCATCCCGACCCCGCGGGCGGCGTCGAGCACGGCCGGATCCACGCTCGACAGGCCGAGCACGGTATTGCGCAGGATCGGCAGCAGCGCGTACAGCACCAGCGCCACGATGGTGGGCCCGACACCGAGCCCGAGGAACGGGATGAGCAGCCCGAGCAGCGCGAACGAGGGCACGGTGAGAATCGCGCCCGCCGTGGCGGTCGCGGCCGCCGACCCGAACGGGCTCCGGTACACCAGGATTCCGAGCAGCACCGCGATCAGGGTCGCGACCACCAGGGACTGCACCACCGCCGACACGTGCAGATAGGAGTCGAGCAGCAACTGTTCCCGCCGGCTCACCACGAACGACCACAACGCGTCCAGAGTCCACCTCCCCGTCGCTCGACGGCCACACCGGGCCCTGCTCCCCCGAATGCCCACCCGCACCCCGGGTGAAACACTCCGTCCCCACACCTCGCCGACGCTCAGCACTCCGAAAATGCCTGCGCTGAGCCATGTTTCATCGGCGACGAATCATCCTACGCCGCACCGCCCCTCGGCGCGGCAGTTCGCACACACCCGCCCGACCGGCCCTGCTTACCGAGTCGTCACCGATCGGCCTCGGCCAGTTCGGCTTTCACCACCGAGAAGGCGACCGACGGGCTGTAGCCGCGGCGGGCCAGCATGTCGACCAGGCGGCGGGTGGCCTTGGCGCGGTCGAGGTCGGCGGGTAGGGAACGGATCTTGCGGCGCACCAGTTCCGCGGCGTCCTGTTCGTCACCGGGGACTGGTCTGCGTGGAGATCGTCGGGCCGGTTCGACCCCGACCTCGCCGTCGCCGTCGGTGGAGTCCGTGGCGCGCCCGAGCCCGTCGGGTACCTGCTCGCCGGTGGCCGCCGGACCGCGATGTCGTGCGGGTGGCGCGTGTTCGAAGCCCGCGTCGGCGAGTTCGGCCGTGACGACGGCGAAGGCGGTGGACTGGTCGTAGCCGCGGCGGGCGAGCATGCCGACGAGCCGGCGAACGGCCTTGTCGCGATCCAGATCCCGGGACAGCGTGGCGAGTTTGCGCCTGACCAGGTCGGTGGCGCGGTCACGTTCGGCCTCGTCGGTGACGGCGGCGAGCGCGTTCTCGGCGGCGCCGGGTGCGACACCCTTGTCCCGGAGTTCGCGCTGCAACGCCTTCTTGCCCCGGCCGGAGTAGGTGTGCCGTTCGTGCACCCACTGCTCGGCGAAGGCGGTGTCGTCGATGAGGCCCACCTCGGCGAGGCGGTCGAGCGCGGCGGCGCTCACCTCGAGCCGGAAACCCTTCTCACCGAGCCGCTTCTCCAGTTCGGCGCGGCTGCGGGCCCGCACGGCCAGCAGGTTCAAACAGGCGTCTTTGGCCTGGTCCACGGTGGCGCCGGGACGGTCGCCCGGGGCGAGCCGGCGTACGCCGGCCCGCCTGTCGGGCTCTCCCGGCTCGGATCCGGCCGCCACCGGATCCGCCTGCCGTCCGTCGTCACCACCGACGACGGTCGGCAGGGAGTCTGCTCCCCCGCTCCCCCACTCTTCATGATCAACACCGGTCCGCGCAGCGGAATACCGTGATTGGTGACCATCGGCGAATCCGGTCGGGTGCGCGCGCTGCGGATCGCCCGCACCCGACCGAATTCTCCTCGCACCCGGATCGGCTCGTTTGGCACGAGCCGATCGGGCGAGTTCGGTGGCGCCGTCCCCGGATTCGCCCGCCCGTGTCAGGGACTCCGGCTCGACCTCGATACCGAGGCGAGCCAGCTGCCTGCGCATGTCCTCGACCGGATCGGCCGAGTCGCGGCGGGCACGGCGACCGGGGTGCGGCGCGCTCACGCGATCAGAAGTCGGCGGGGGCGTCGGCCTCGGCGGTCAGGTCGGCGCCGATGCCCAGCTTCTCCTTGATCTTCTTCTCGATCTCGTCGCGCACGTCGGTGTTCTCCAGCAGGAACTTGCGGGCGTTCTCTTTGCCCTGGCCCAGCTGGTCGCCCTCGTAGGTGTACCAGGAGCCGGACTTGCGGATGAAGCCGTGCTCGACACCCATGTCGATGAGCGAGCCCTCCTTGGAGATGCCCTGGCCGTAGAGGATGTCGAACTCGGCCTGCTTGAACGGCGGGCTCACCTTGTTCTTGACGACCTTCACGCGGGTGCGGTTGCCCACCGCGTCGCTGCCGTCCTTGAGGGTCTCGATGCGGCGCACGTCCAGGCGGACCGAGGCGTAGAACTTCAGCGCCTTACCACCGGTGGTGGTCTCCGGCGAGCCGAACATCACGCCGATCTTCTCGCGCAGCTGGTTGATGAAGATGGCGGTGGTGCCCGAGCTGTTGAGCGCACCGGTCATCTTGCGCAGCGCCTGGCTCATGAGGCGGGCCTGCAGGCCGACGTGGCTGTCGCCCATCTCGCCCTCGATCTCGGCGCGCGGCACCAGGGCGGCGACGGAGTCGATGACGATGATGTCGATGGCGCCGGAGCGCACCAGCATGTCGGCGATCTCGAGCGCCTGCTCACCGGTGTCGGGCTGGGAGACCAGCAGCGCGTCGGTGTCGACGCCGAGCTTGCGGGCGTAGTCGGGATCGAGCGCGTGCTCGGCGTCGATGAACGCGGCCACGCCACCCGCGGCCTGGGCGTTGGCCACCGCGTGCAGGGCGACGGTGGTCTTACCCGAGGATTCCGGGCCGTAGATCTCGACGACGCGACCGCGCGGCAACCCGCCGATGCCGAGGGCGACGTCGAGGGCGATGGAGCCGGTCGGGATGACGGAGATGGGCTGGCGGGCCTCCTCGCCCAGCCGCATGACGGCGCCCTTGCCGAAGCTCTTCTCGACCTGCGCGAGTGCCAGTTCCAGCGCTTTGTCGCGATCGTAGGCCTGCGGTGCCATGGTGTGATCCCCTTCTCGAGGTGAGTGTCTCTCTGGTTGGCGCCCACAGTAGAGGCCGGCACCGACAAGTTCTGGCGCCCAGATTAGTCGAACACCCATTCGAGTCAAGCGACGCGCCCGGCAACACGCGGACCAGCCCTCGCCACCAGCGATCCCGCAGCGAAACCGGGCGTCATCACCGCGGGTCAGCGCTGCGGCAACACCGTCTCGTCCCCCTCGGCGCGGGGCCCGAGGATCCGGCGCTCGGACTCCGCGATGGGCACGTCGTCGATACTGGCCTCCCGGCGCGCCATCCGCCCGTCCGCCGCGAACTCCCACTGTTCGTTGCCGTAGCTGCGCCACCACTGCCCCGTCGCGTCGTGCCACTCGTACTGGAAGCGCACGGCGATGCGGTTGTCGTGGAAGGCCCACAGATCCTTGCGCAGGGCGTAGCCGTTCTCGGTGGCCCATTTGCGGGTGAGGAACTCCACGATCGCGGCGTGGCCGGTGAAGAACTCGTCGCGATTGCGCCACACCGAGTCCTCGGTGTAGGCCGCGGCGACGCGCTCGGGATCGCGGGTGTTCCAGGCCGCCTCGGCGGCGCGCACCTTGGCGCGGGCGGTGTCGAGGTCGAAGGGAGGCAGGGGTGGCCGCATGCCGGCGCCTTTCATGTAACCATTAATATTCGATTGAACGGTTAGACCGTAGAACGACGGCGCTGCCATCGTCAACCCTTCGAAGACATTCGGACGGCCAGGAGAGCGGAGTTGATAACCTCGGGCATGCGTGATCCCCGTCCGCACTCCGGCGAACCACCTGCCCTGGACCTGCTCAATACCCGATGGCAGGGCACGGAACCCGGTGATCTGCTGACCGATCTCGACGGGGTGCGCACCTGGCTGACGCTGCTGGACCTGGCCGACCGTGTCCCCGCCGACCCGCGGACCCTCGCCGCGCTGCGCGCCACCCGCTCCGCCCTGCACGACGCCGTCACGCGCGCCGAGTACGCCCCGCTCAACCGGGTCCTGGCCCACGGGCGGGTCCGGCGGGAACTGACCGAGGCGGGCCCCCGCGAGATCCCGGAGGTGGACGACCCGGCGTGGTTGCCCGGGTGGCTCGCCGCCGACGATCTGCTGCGACTGCTCGCCGCGGCACCCCAGCGGATCCGCCAGTGCGCGCACCCCGACTGCGTGCTGTTCTTCTACGACACGTCCAAGAACGGCACCCGCCGCTGGCACTCCATGGCGACCTGCGGCAATCGCGCCAAGGCCGCCCGGCACTACGCCAAGGACCGGCCCGTTCAGAACAGTTCGTCGAGCAGCCGGTAGTAGTCGAGCTTGCCGCGGTCCGGATCGGGCAGGCCGTAGGCGGTGAAGAAGGCGGTGACCGCTTCGGGACCGAAGTCGCCGGACAGGTCGCGGTCGGCCAGGGCCAGGTCGCGGTAGCGGTCGGCGCGGCCCAGGGCGCCGGCATCGAGCAGCAGGCCACCGGCGAGGACGTTGCCGGGAGTGAAGTCGCCGTGCGTGACGACCAGGTCATCCTCGGCCGGTCGTTGCGCGCGCAGCCGGTCGAGGACCTCGGCGGGGGTGAGGCCGCGGTGGTCGTCGTCGAAATCGGTGGGGTCGACGAAGCCTTCGACGACCGCGCGGTGCGCCTGGGCGAGGGTCACGTCGAGTTCGCCCGCGAAGGGGCAGCGCGCGACCGGCAGCGCGTGCAGCGCGCGCAGCACGGTCCCCATCAGCGTGCCGACCTCGTGCGCTTCCGTGGCTCGGGCGAGCGATTCCGCGCCCGCGTCGGCCAGGACCAGCACGTCCTCGGCGAAGGCCGCCACTTCGGGGACCGCGATCCCGTTGTCGCGCAACCAGATCAGCCGCTCGTACTCGGCCACCGCGCGCGGGCCCCGCTTGATCCAGTACCCGCCCGCGCGCAGCAGATTGCCGCCGCGCCCCTCGTGCTCGCCGGACCAGGCCGGGAGCGGGCCGAGGAGTTCGGCGACGGCCGGGGGCAGCGGCAGCGCCAGTTCGGCGAGGTGGTCCAGGGCGGCCCTGGTGGATTCGATGAGTTCGGAATCGCCCTCGGCCACCCGCCGTTTCATCGCCTCGTTGAGCAACTGCGCGGCCTCTTGTGGACGATGCTGTTCGGCGAGCGACTTGCCCAGGTGGTGGGCGGCGAAGGAGACCAGGTCGGGGTCGTCCAGGGCCCGGCTGAGCTCGAGGGCACGCCGGTAGAGGATCTCGGCGCGGGCGGGTTCGCCCTGGTAGCGGTAGACATCGGCGAGATTGATCCAGACGGTGATCCGCCGCTGCTCGGTGTCGGCCAGCTCGAGGGCCTGGTCGAGCCGGTCGAGGGCCTGGTCGTAGCGGCCGAGCAGCATCAGGGCGATACCCAGCCTGCGCAGGCCCGCGAAGTCGTGCGGGTCGGCGACCGCGACGCGGGCCGCCAGCACCTCGGGGTCGGCCGGGATCATCCGCAACCGCTCATCGAACCGGTACGGGCGGGACGGGTTCTGCGCGGTCAGGGCCATGGCCGGATCACCAGCGCGACCGGGGGACGTCGAATTCGGCGCACAGCGCCCGCCACACGTCCCGCGGATCGGTGCCCGCCTCGATCGCGGCCGCGCCGGTTCTGCCGAACGTCGGGATGACGTGGTCGGCGAGCAGGGCGTCGGCGCGCGCCGTGCCGAACTGCGTGTGCATCAGTTCCTGGAATTCGGTCAACCGCACGCTGCCCAAGATACTCGCGCTCGGTGACCGCCGTCAGCGCCGCCGCATCGCGCGGGCCCTCACCCGGCGGCCCGGTGACAGATCTCGACCGGGTCCTCGACCTCCGTCGCGCTCTCGGCGGCCCGGCGCGCCGCGGCGGTGAAGGCCGGGTCGTCGAGCACCTGCCGGACCGCGGCGCCGACGGCCTCGGGCGTCAGCGGGCGCACCAGCAGCGAACTGCCCTGGCGGACCGCGCGATTGGCGAGTTCCCACTGGTCACCCCCACCGGGCACGGTGACCACCGGCACCCCCGCCGCCAGCGACTTGGCGAGCAGCCCGTGGCCGCCGCCACCGACGACCACCGCGGCGTGGGTGAGCAGTTCGTCCTGACGGCCCAGGCCCGCGGTCGCCCAGGCGGGCAGGTCGGCGGGCGGAGTGTCCAGGGTCGAGATCGCCACCCGCACATCGAGTCCGGTCAGGCCGTCGAGGACGGTCTCGGCCATCGCGGCCACGCCGGTGTGCGCGGTGGAGGGCGCCACCATCACCAGCGGGGCCTGTCCCGGCGGCAGCGGGAGCACGGCCTCGGTCGGCTCCCACAGCAGCGGGCCGACGACATGGGTGTCGGCGGGCCAGTCCGGCCGGTCCACCTCCAGGGCGGGCAGGGTGGCGACCAGCCGGGCGGTGGGGCCCGGCTCCTCGGCGGGCAGGCCGATGCTCTCCCTGGCCGCCCCGCGCTGCCGGTGCCCGGTGCGCACGGCACGCGCGGTCATCGTACGCAGGACGCCGTCGCGCATCCGGCCGCGCACGCCCTCCCCCGGCGCCAATCCGCTGCCGATCGGCGGCAGGGCCTTGGAGGGCAGGTACAGCGGGTGCGGGGACAGTTCCACCCAGGGCAGCCGCAGCCGCTCGGCGGCCATCCCACCGCCGGCGGTGAGCACGTCGGAGACGATGAGGTCGGGCAGCATCGCGCCCAGCTCGGGCAGGTTCTCGGTCGCGATGTGGGCGGCGCGTTCGTGGATGCGCGCGCCCGCGTCGGCGTCGTCGTCGACCGCGCGCGGCGCCAGGCCCTTGAGCCTGCGCACACCGATACCCGCCGCGCGGGCGGGCTCGAGCCAGCGCGGTCCGGTGAACAGCACCGGCTCGTCGCCTGCCGCCAGCAATCGCAGACACAACGCGATCGCGGGAAACGCATGCCCCGGATCGGGCCCGGCCACCACGGCAATTCGCATGCGCCACAGCCTGCCACACACGATCGGGGCAGGCCGTCGAGGTGGTGGATGCTCAGCCGGCGAAGGTGAACAGCTCGAACGCGACCGCGTGCTCGGCGGGGAAGCCGTCCTTGGGGCCGGTCGCCCGGTCGACGATGGCGCGCACCTGTTCCTCGACCGGCACCGGGCTGAGCACCTGCAGATAGCGGCGGTGCGCCGACAGCGAGGCCCGCGCCTGCTCCAGGAAGGCGCCGACATCGACCGCGTGCGTCGCCACCGGGCCCACCACCGCGGCCCAGCGCGCCGACCACGGCTCGAGCTCGGCCAGCTCGGGGAAGATCCATTCATTGCCCGCGTCGGAGACGGCGTCCATGGCCGAGCGGCCGACGGCGCGGTGATCGGCGCTGTTGACGAAACCCGGTGCCCAGGTGTCGCCGAAGTTGAACAGCACCACCATCTCCGGGCGATGCCTGCGCAGCGCGGCGGCCAGATCGCGGCGCAGGGCCAGGCCCTCCTCGACGCGGCCGTCGGGATGGTCGAGGAATTCGACGGTGTGCACGCCCACCTCGCGGGCTCCGGCGATCTCCTCGATCTCGCGCAGCGGGCCCGCCTGGGCGGGCGGCATACCCGCGATCCCGGCCTCCCCCCGGGTGACCAGCAGGTAGCGGATGTCCTTGCCCTGCCGGGTCCAGCGGGCGACGGCGGCGGCCGCGCCGTATTCGATGTCGTCGGGGTGCGCGACGATCACCAGGCCGCGCTGCCAGTCCTCGGGTAGCTGCTCCACCTCGCCCATGCTAGGCGCAGGCCCCGACCGATCACTGCTTGCTGAGCGGGCTCTGCTCGTTGGCGCCCGTCACCGCCTTGTACAGCAGGTAGACGCCGGTACCGATCGCGGCGATCACCAGGATCGGCAGCAGAGCCTTGATCAGCGCGCCGACGATCCAGATCGCGATCACCGCGACCACGACGATGCCGATGACTTTCCAGACCATGATGGGACTCCTTGCCGGTTCCGCGACCGCCGTCCGGCGATCCGTGACTTCGATGCTTCCATTCCTGTGCCGATAAATCACCAGGTCAGCGCCGATATCCGGGTGTAGATCAGGGTTCACCCCGAGACCGGGGGAACCGGACCGGCCAAAGCGGGCACCCGGGCCGGGGCCTGCGTCCATAATCGGGGCTCACGCGCTAGGAGGAGTCCATGGAACCCATCGTCACAGTCGCCGGTGGTGCCATCCGCGGCCGCACCGAACACGGCGTCACCCGGTTTCTCGGGGTGCCGTACGCGGCGGCGCCGGTGGGACCGCGGCGGTTCCGGCTGCCCGAGCCCGCGCCCGCCTGGGAGGGGGTTCGCGAGGCGACCGAGATGGGTGCCACCTGCGCGCAGTCGCCGTATCCGGCGCCGATCCACGCACTGCTCGGCAGCGACGGCATCCCCGGTGAGGAGTACCTGAACGCCAACGTGTGGACGCCGGACCCGGCGGCGCGCGGGCTGCCGGTCATGGTGTGGATCCACGGCGGGGCGTTCGTGCGCGGGTCCAACGCGCGCGCCATCTACGACGGCACCGCGTTCGCGCGCGACGGTGTGGTGCTGGTGTCGATCAACTACCGGCTCGGGGTGTCCGGGTTCGCCGTGCTCGACGGCGCGCCGCCCAATCGCGGTCTGCACGATCAGCTCTGCGCGCTGCGGTGGGTGCGCGACAACATCGCCGCGTTCGGTGGCGATCCGGACAATGTGACGATCTTCGGTGAGTCCGCGGGTGGGATGAGCGTGGCCGCGCTGATCGCGGCGCCGCAGTCGGCGGGGCTGTTCCGCCGCGCGATCGTGCAGAGCGCCAACGGGGCGGTCGCGGCCGATCCCGAGGACGCGCGCCGGGTGTCGGCCGCGCTGGCCGAGGAGCTCGGAATCGCGCCGACCGCCGCCGATTTCGGCGCGCTCGGCCCGGACGAGCTGCGCACCGCCCAGAACGCGGTGGCGCTGGCGGTGATGATGGACCCCGATCCGCAGCGCTGGGGCAGCACCGTGATCGAGCAGGGTCTGGGCATCATGAGCCTGTTCCCGGTGCGCGACGACGACATCGTGCCCGGCCCCGCCACCGAGGTGCTGGCCGCGCATCCCGAGCGCGCGGTGCCGCTGATCACCGGCACCACCGCCGACGAGTTCCGGTTCTTCACCGTGCCGACCGGCCTGGCCGCCGGGATCACCACCGACACCCTGCCGTTCGTGCTCACCCGCTACGGCATCGATCCCGGTGTGGCCGAGGCGTATTCGGCCCAGCGGCCCGACGCGTCCCCGCCGGAGATCTTCAACGCGATCCTCACCGACTGGTGTTTCCGTTCGGGCACCCTGGACTTCGCCGACGCCAATGCCGCGGGCGCGCCGACCCACGTGTACGAATTCGCCTGGCCCACCGGGATCTCCGGGCTCGGTGCCTGTCACGTGCTGGAGATCCCGTTCGTCTTCGACGCCCTGTCCGCCGCGCACACCCTCACCGGCCCGAATCCGCCGCAGGACCTGGCCACCGAGATCCACAGCGCCTGGGTCCGTTTCGCCACCGACGGCACGGTCGGCTGGCCCGCCTACACTCCCGAAGCCACCCACGTCCGGCTCTTCGACTCCCCCGGGTCCTCCACCGTCACCGACCTGCGCGCCGAGGAACTCGCCGCCCTCCGCCAGGCCATCCCCCGCCCCTGAACAGCAGCACGGACCGGTCCCCGCGCGGGGACCGGTCCGTGTGACAGGACTAGCGGGAGGATTCCCGGTGAATGGTGGCGGGACCGCGGTCGGCCATCTCGGTGAGGGCCTGGGCCCAGCCGTCGAGGCGGTCGGCGGCTTCGCGCAGGTCGGCGACGATGCCGTTGAACTGGTAGGCGACGACGGTGTCCTCGGGGACGGCGAGGATGCGGGCCGCGGCGGCGACGAGCTGTTCGTATTCCACGACGCCGGTCGACAGCCGGGTGACCACGTCGGCGACGGTGGTTTTCAGGGCCGCGACGGTTTCCGGATTGGCGCGCCCGACGGTGTCGGCGGCCTGTTCCATCGCGACCACATCGGCGGCGAGCGCGTGCAGGGCGGCGGCGCCGGAGCCGGCCGTGTCGAGCAGGTCGCGCAGTTCGTCCGCGGGGAGGCGGCGGGTGCGGCCGATCTGGGACCCGAGCCCGTGCAGGGCCCGTTCGGCCCGCAGGAGCCGCTGGATGGGCGCACGCGCGGCCGAGCGGACGCCCGGTGACTTGCGTGCCACGAAGGCCGCCTGCGGCAGCGGCTTGTCGCGCAACTGAAGGTAGCGCCGGGCGCTGAGGGCGGTCCCGGTGACGAACGCGACCGCACCGCCCCCGATCACCACCACCGCCCAGGCGGGTGCCGACACCACGGCCAGCCCCACCGCCCCGACCGTGGTGATCCCCGACGCGGTCCCGAGCTGGAAACTGCGCCTGCGCGCACGCCGCCTGCGCCGCAACTCCCGCTCCCGCGGATCGGCCCAGCGCCGCACGGCGACGAGCGCCTGCTCACCGACCCCGCGCAGGGTGGCGGGCACACCACCGGCCGCCGTGTGCACGACGTCCGCCGGCTCGACGATCTCGGCGCGCTGACGCCGCGTCTTCCCGCTCATCTCCCGTTCCTTCCGCCCTGTCGAACACCAGGACCACCCGGCTACCCGAGAACCCTACGACCACCCTCCGACAACCAACCCCGATCGCGAGGCCGACAGCCGGACCGCCGAACGGCCCGTCACCCTAGACACCGCCCGAGTCGGTCACCGACCACACCGCACCCATCAACCCGCCATGACCCGCACTCCCAGCCCCGCACCCGCGACCCCGAGGAGCGGCGGCCACGCAGTGGCCGGTCGCGGCCGGGCCGCCGGTCAGGCGCCGTTGCGTACGCGACGAAGGAGCAAGCAACGGTGCCTGACCGGCGGCCCTCCAGGGGCCGCGACCTCGAGCGCGCCAGCGCTCCAGAGTTACTGCGCCTGGCCCTTGTTGATCTGCGGGGCCTGCGCGGGCTTCTGCTGGGCCGGGTCGATCGCTGCCGCGTTGTTGCCGGTGGGCAGCGCGTCCCCGCGCATCGAGGCGCGGATCTGCTCGAGCTTGCTGTGCCCGGCCATCTGGATGCTGGCCTGCTGGACTTCCATCATCCGGCCCTGCACCGAGTTCT
The DNA here is from genome assembly GCF_042266925.1 of Nocardia sp. NPDC056064. Lineage (NCBI taxonomy): Bacteria > Bacillati > Actinomycetota > Actinomycetes > Mycobacteriales > Nocardiaceae > Nocardia > Nocardia sp. NPDC056064. The sequence continues at coordinate 1,819,506 of NZ_JBHJWO010000001.1, forward strand.
GGGCCAGTTCGGCGGCGCCGAGGGCGTCGGCGTAGCGGCGTTCGATCTTGTCGCGCACCGCGTCCAGGCTCGGGGTGGAGCCCGGCGCGGACAGGGTGGAGTCCATCCGCTGCAGCGAGGCCGAGACCTGTTCCTGCATCTTGGCCTGCTCGAGCTGGCTGAGCAGCTTGGTGCGTTCGGCGACCTTCTGCTGCAGCATCATCGCGTTCTGCTCGACCGCCTTCTTGGCCTGTGCGGCGGCCTGCAGCGACTGGTCGTGGAGCACCTTGAGGTCTTCCACCGACTGCTCGGCGGTGACCAGCTGCGCGGCGAACGCCTCGGCGGCGTTGGTGTACTGGATCGCCTTCTCGGTGTCGCCCGCGGCGGCCGCCTGGTCGGCCAGCGTGACGGCCTGCCGGGCGTTGGCGTTGAGCTTCTCGACCTCGTCGAGCTGACGGTTCAGCTTCATCTCCAGCTGACGCTGGTTGCCGATCACCGACGCCGCCTGCTGCGACAGCGCCTGGTGCTGACGCTGCGCCTCCTCGATAGCCTGCTGAATCTGGACCTTCGGATCCGCATGCTCTTCGATCTTGGAATCGAAGAGGGCCATCATGTACTTCCAGGCCTTCACGAACGGATTAGCCATCGATTGATCCCGCCTCCATCTGTGCGTCGCTCGTGCGACTGGTGGTACGCGACCGTCACGCACCAGATACGTGTTCATCCTTCACCATGCGGCACCCGGGCCGGACTGACCGGCCCGCTCGACGCCTGAGAAGAATCTATCCGTTCTCTCCAGCGGTGCGCAGCGTCTCGCGCGCCCGGGCGTGGGTTCGCCGCGTCACATTCCCTTCACCAGTACCAGCATCTCGGCACGGGGTGCCGGGATGACGATGCGGGTGTCCTCGGCGATACCGATGCGCGGGCCCTGCTCGGCGACCGCGCTGGCGGTGGCGGGCTCCTCGGTGGCGGCCGGTTCGGCGGGCGGCGCGGGTTCGGCCGCGACCTGCTCGTGGTCGGCGGCCGGGCCGGTCAGCGCGGGCTCGCGCGGGGCCGAGCCGTCGGCACCGGCCATGATGGTGCTCACGTCCCACAGCACCCGCGACAGCGGCACGTCCAGTGCCTCGCAGATGGCGGCGAGCAGTTCACTGGAGGCTTCCTTGCGGCCGCGCTCCACTTCCGACAGATAGCCGAGGCTCACGCGCGCCGAGGTCGACACCTCGCGCAGCGTTCGATGCTGGGCGAGACGCGCACGCCGCAGACTGTCCCCGATTGCCTCCCGCAGCAGCGTCATCTCGTTCTCCTCCACCTCGTGTCACCGCCGTGGCGGTGTTCACCTCTTTCTGGCACAACGTCGAGCACCGGCCGGTGGTTCCCGGCCGCGGCTAGTTCGTCGTCACACAGCGCAGCAACTCCCGCACCGCGCTGTGCACCGCACCGATTCTGATCGTCCATCGGTCACCGTGCAGTTTCAACCGGACCACTTCGCTGTGTCGTGGACCGGCCAATCCGAGGTATACCGTCCCGACCGGGTGCCCGTCCTGGGAATCGGGTCCGGCGACCCCGGTCAGCCCGACACCCCAGTCCGCGCCGCAGCGTTGCCGGGCACCCACCGCGAGCTGTTCGGCCGTGGACGCGGCGACCGGTCCGTCGCTGCGAAGGATCGTGTCGTCGACGCAGGCCAGGCCGTTCTTGAGGTCGGTCGCGTACACGATCAACCCACCGCGCAGCACCGCGCTGGCACCCGGTACTCCGGCCACGGTAGCCGCCAGCAGGCCCGCGGTCAGCGATTCGGCGGTGGCGACGGTCTGTCCCGCCGCGATCAGGGCTTCGACCAGTTCGGTGACCGGCGCGCCGCCGACGAGCGGATCGCTCACGAGCGGGACTCACCGCGCGCCCGGCCCCCGGCCACCCACAGCCGGACCGCCTGACCGACATAGTCCAGTCCGGTGACCACCGTCAGCGCCACCGCCAGGTACATCAGCCACATGCCCGCGGTCTCGTAGGCGCCCGAGAGCGGCAACAGCAGCAGCGCGATGGCCACCGACTGCACCAGCGTCTTGAGTTTGCCGCCACGGCCCGCCGGGATCACCCCGCGCCGCACGACCACCAGCCGCAGCAGCGTGATGCCGACCTCGCGACCGCAGATGACCAGGGTGATCCACCAGGGCAGATCCCCCAGGATCGACAGCGCGATCAGCGCCGATCCGATCAGCGCCTTGTCCGCGATGGGGTCGGCGAGCTTGCCGAAATCGGTCACCAGACCGTATTTGCGGGCCAGTTGCCCGTCGAAGCGATCGGTGATCGCGGCCAGGCCGAAGATCGCGGCGGCCGCGACGCGCCAGCGGGTGTCGTGCCCGCCGCCGGCGAACAGCGCCAGCACGAACAGCGGGACCAGCACGATCCGCGCGATGGTCAGCACATTGGCGATGTTGAGCAGCGGGACGTGCTTGTCGGCGCGCTCGGACGCCGGAGGGTGCCCGTATCCCCGATCGATTTCCTCAGGTCGCACGCTCATGCTGTGACCATCCGGCAGGCTCGGGCGCTGTCCGTGGTTACGCAGACCGCCTCCTCCGCGCGCTGTGCTCTCATGCCCTGGCCCTCTCGGCATCCCCCGGCACTGCGCCGCCGTTCACAGAAGTCGCGCGCGGTTTGCTCGTGCGCGCGGCGCCGCGCGACCCGGTCGACGGGCCCGGCGCGATGCGGTGAGCGGATCGACAGGATGTGCGGCACATGTTCAGACTATCGGTAAGCGGGCCGACTACTGTGCACCCCATGACCTCACGGGGACCACTGGGTGGTTCGACCAGCGACGCGCACTCCGTCGCGCCCACTGTGGCGCCTGTCCCCGGTCTGGCCGTCCGACGAGCGCGAACCTCCGATGTCCCCGTGATCAAGCGCCTGGTCGACGAGTACGCGGGCCGCATCCTGCTGGAGAAGAACCTGGTCACCCTGTACGAGTCGGTGCAGGAGTTCTGGGTGGCCGAACTCGACGGGCAGGTCGTCGGATGTGGCGCGTTGCACGTGCTGTGGGCCGATCTGGGCGAGGTACGCACGGTGGCGGTGGATCCTGTCGTGAAGGGCCGCGGGGTGGGCGGCGCGGTGGTGGACCGGCTGGTCGCGGTCGCGCGGGACCTGCAACTGCAGCGGCTGTTCGTGCTGACCTTCGAGGTGGACTTCTTCGCCCGCCACGGTTTCGTCGAGATCGACGGCACCCCCGTCACCGCCGAGGTGTACGCCGAGATGTGCCGGTCCTACGACACCGGTGTCGCCGAGTTCCTCGACCTGAGTTATGTGAAGCCGAACACGCTCGGCAACACCCGCATGCTGCTGACCCTCTGACCGCAGTTCCCTCGCCAGAAAGTGATCGACGTGCCGATCTTCGCTGTCCACTACACCTACACCGAGGCCACCGCCGCCGACCGGGCGACCAACCGGCCCGAGCACCGCGCCTGGCTCGACGCCCTGGTCGACGCGGGCACCGTGCTGAGCAGCGGCCCCTACCCGGACGGGACGGGCGCGCTGCTGATCTTCCGCGGGGACGACGAGCCCTCGCTCAGCGAACTGCTCACCGAGGACCCGTTCGCGAAGCTCGGCCTGATCGAGGCCGTGCGCGTGGTCGAGTGGCTGCCGGTGATGGGCGCCTTCGCCGGCTGATCCCCGACACAGCACTGCCCGGAACCCGGTCCAGGTTCCGGGCAGTGTGCGTTCAGGCGGCGGTGCGGCGGGTGCGCAGCAGGCTCGCCACGGTGGCGACGACCAGGATGCCGATGATGACCCCCAGCGAGACCGCCGTGGAGATCTCCGGGACGCTGACGTGCTCGCCACCGTTGATGAACGGCAGCGTGTTCTCGTGCAGCGCGTGCAGCACCAGCTTGATGCCGATGAAGGCCAGGATCGCGGCCAGCCCGTAGGACAGGTAGACCAGGCGATCGAGCAGGCCACCGATCAGGAAGAACAGCTGCCGCAGACCCATCAGGGCGAAGGCGTTGGCGGTGAACACCAGGTACGGCTGTTCGGTGAGGCCGTAGATCGCCGGGATGGAGTCCAGCGCGAACAGCAGGTCGGCGAAGCCGATGGCCAGCAGCGCCAGCAGCAGCGGTGTCACCACCCGGCGGCCGTCGATCCTGGTGACGAGCTTGTCGCCGTCGTACTGGTCGGTGGTGGGCAGGATGCGCTTGGCCAGCGCGACGATGCGGCTGTCGCGTTGCTCCTCGTGTTCGACCTCGTGCCCGCTCTCGCGCAGCAGCTTGACCGCGGTGAAGATCAGGAACGCGCCGAACAGGTAGAACACCCAGCTGAACGCGCTGATCGCGGCCGCGCCGACGGCGATGAAGACACCGCGCATGACCAGTGCCAGCACGATGCCGATCAGCAGCACCTTCTGCTGGTAGATCCGCGGCACCGCGAAGGTGCTCATGATGATCAGGAAGATGAACAGGTTGTCCACCGAGAGGGCTTTCTCGGTGACGAAACCGGCGTAGTACTCGCCGGCGAAGGTGCCGCCCCACTTCCAGGCGACGAACAGGCCGAACAGCAGGGCCAGGCCGATGTAGACGGCCGACCAGAGCCCCGATTCCTTGAAGGTCGGTTCGTGCGGGGTGCGCACATGGGCGAAGAAGTCGAAGACGAACAAGCCGAGGATCACCACACCGGTGATCACCCACTCGAGCGTGGTCACCTGCATGTGGTGGTCCGATCGATGAAGTTCATGCCGCCCATCATGCCTGAAATGTCCGTTTCAGTCGCGTTGCGGAACAATTGCCCGTCATGATTTCACACACAACCCCGCCGACCCGCACATGGGCCGTCCGGCGCGCGGAAAATCCGTTTCGCCGCACCGTGCCGCCTTGCTACCGTCGGTGCATCGTCGACCACCACCGGCACCCCCGAAAGGAGCCAGCCGTGCAGCAATCCACCGCGCAGTACGAACGCCGTGTCGACATGCCCGGGCTGATCCCGGGTCCCGCACGGTCGCAGCGCCTTTCGCACGCCCGCTGACCGGGCACCCTCCCGCCCCGATCCGGGCACTCCCCACGACGTAGGCCCCCGCTACGGTCCCTCCTCGTTCGTCGCCGTCCACTCCCGGCACGGTCAGAGCAAACCCGGCACCCCACGTCGATCGAGCGCGCGCCGAACCTACTCGTCCCCGGCGCCACCACGGATCGAGAACAGCAGCCCGTCGAGTTCGTCGGGCTTGATCAGCACATCGCGGGCCTTGGACCCCTCGCTGGGACCCACGACGCCGCGGGTCTCCATCAGGTCCATCAGTCTGCCCGCCTTGGCGAAGCCGACGCGCAGCTTGCGCTGCAGCATCGAGGTGGAACCGAACTGCGAGGTGACGACCAGTTCCACGGCCTGCAGCAGCACGTCCATGTCGTCGCCGATATCGGGATCGACGTCCTTGGCCTCGCCCTGCTTGGCGGCGGTGACGCCCTCCTGGTACTCCGGCTCGGCCTGGGTCTTGCTGAACTCCACGACCGCGTGGATCTCCTCGTCGGAGATGAACGCGCCCTGCAGACGGGTCGGCTTGCCCGCGCCCATCGGCAGGAACAGGCCGTCGCCCATGCCGATCAGCTTCTCCGCGCCCGGCTGGTCCAGGATGACGCGCGAGTCGGTGAGCGAGGAGGTCGCGAAGGCCAGCCGCGAGGGCACATTGGTCTTGATCAGGCCGGTGACCACGTCCACCGAGGGGCGCTGGGTGGCCAGCACCAGGTGGATGCCCGCCGCACGGGCCTTCTGGGTGATCCGCACGATCGCGTCCTCGACATCGCGCGGGGCGGTCATCATCAGATCCGCGAGCTCGTCGACGATGGCCAGGATGTAGGGATAGGGCCGGTAGACGCGTTCGCTGCCCAGCGGGGCGGTGATCTGGCCCGACTTCACCTTCTTGTTGAAGTCGTCGATGTGGCGCACCTTGTTGGCCTGCATGTCCTGATAGCGCTGTTCCATCTCCTCCACCAGCCAGGCCAGCGCGGCGGCGGCCTTCTTGGGCTGGGTGATGATGGGCGTGATCAGGTGCGGAATGCCCTCGTAGGGGGTGAGCTCCACCATCTTCGGGTCGATCAGGATCATCCTGACCTCCTCGGGGGTGGCCCGGTGCAGCAGCGAGACCAGCATCGAGTTCACGAAGCTGGACTTACCCGAACCGGTGGAACCCGCCACCAGCAGATGCGGCATCTTGGCCAGATTCGCCGAGACGAACTCGCCCTCGATGTTCTTGCCCAGGCCGATCACCAGCGGATGGTGGTCGTTGCGGGTGTGCGGCGACTTGAGCACGTCGGCCAGGCGCACCAGTTCCCGATCGGAATTGGGCACCTCGATGCCCACGGCCGATTTGCCCGGGATCGGCGCGAGCAGGCGCACGTTCTCGGTGGCCACCGCGTAGGCCAGGTTGCGGGCCAGCGCCGTGATCTTCTCGACCTTGACGCCCGGACCCAGTTCCACCTCGTAGCGGGTGACCGTCGGGCCGCGCACGAAACCGGTGACCGCGGCGTCGATCTTGAACTGCACCAGCACCTCGGTGATCGCCTCGATCATCGATTCGTTGGCGGCCGAGCGCTTCTTGGGGGGATCGCCGTCGAGCAGCAGCGTCAGCGGGGGCAGGGTGTAGTCGCCGTCGACCACCCGGTCGGTGACGAACTCCGGTTCCGCCGGGGCGGGCGGGGTCTGGTCGACGACCTTGGCGGGCGGGCGCTTGCGCGCCGGTTTCGGCGCGGGTTCCGGCGCCGGGGGCATGTCGTCGAGGCCGAGTTGTTTGGCCTCGCGCAGCGGCGGTTCGCCCAGCGATTCGGTGACCGCGTCGGAGCCGCCGAACTCGTCGGGCGGGTAGTTGTCGTCGGGGGTGCGGCCGCGGCGACGGGTGCGCGGGCGGTGCACCGGGAAACCGTCGGCGTCGTAGTCGGCCGGATCGTAGGGGTCCTCGGCGTGCTCACCCAGGCCGAAGTACTCGCGCAGCCGCGCGGGCGCCTCGCGCACCGTGGTGCCGGTGAGCAGCAGCACGCCGAACACCATGGCCAGCAACAGGATCGGCAGGGCCAGCCACGGCGTGAGGCCCTGGCCGAGCGGTCCGCCGACGGCGTAGCCGAGAATGCCCGCGGCATCGGCCCGGCCGCGGGCGTCGGTGGGCGAGCCCGCCGCCAGATGCCAGATGCCCAGGGCGGGGGCGATGACCAGGAGTCCGCCGAGCACCAGGCGCGGGCGGATCTCGGGATGCGGTTCGGTGCGCATGAGGATCACCGCGAGACCGACCAGCAGGATCGGGGCCAGGACCGCCGCCGACCCGGCGATGGCGCGCACGACGTCTTCGAGGAACCGGCCGACCGGCCCGCCCGCCGACAACCACATGGCCGCGGCGATGATCACGCTCAACGCGATGAGCGCCAGCCCGATCCCGTCGCGCCGGTGCCCGTGTTCGAGATCGCCTGCCCGGCTCAGCGTGCGGGTGGTGGCCCCGACGCCGCGCGCGAGCATGTTCCAGCCGTTGCGGATGCCGCGGCCGATCACCGCGGGCGGCGCGGTGGGTGAGGCCTTCTTGACGGGCCTGCGGACGGGGGTGGTGCGCCCACGCGGCGCCGACGACGCTCGCGGAGTCGCCGAACGGGATCGCGCCGCCGGCGTCTGCCCCCGGCTCGATCCCGCCCGCGCACGAGAGGTCGTGGTGCTGCGGGACTTACCTGCCATGACCATCAGGCTAGCCGCTCGGGCCCCGTCCGGACCATCCGCAACACTGGCCACACCCCTCCCGACCGGGGTCTTCGCAGGTCGCGGGGCCCCGGTCACCGCGGGGAAACACCGATCCGGACCGCGTTTCGCGGCGGGCCGCTTACGGAATGCTTACCGATCACTGATGTTTCGGGCATTCCGGGCGTCGAGTGGCTGGCGCTGGACGGGACCGGCTGGGTACCTTGACTGCGCTCCATCGGGCCGAGTCGGCCCGTGCTTACGAAGGGGAAGCAACACGTGAAGAGAATGCTCACCAGTGCCGCCGTCCTGGCGACGACCACCGCGGCGCTGTTCGCAGGGCATATCGCCCCGGCCCAGGCACAGTCGGGGAACTACTACGGCGCCATCGCCGCCAACGTACGCGCGGGCGTCTACGGCTACGCGCAGGACTACGGCAGCTACGGCGAGGCCCGGCAGGGCGCGCTGGACGCGTGCATCCGGGGTGGGGGCGGCGGCGGGTGCGCCGTGAAGGTGTCCTACCGCAACGGCTGTGGCGCGATCTCGATCTCGCGCGGCTGGTGGGGATTCGGCGCCGCGTCGACCGTCGGTGGCGCCAAGCAGGAGGCGCTCAACGCCAATCCGGGCAATGCCTGGATCAAGCACTGGAACTGCACCAGCAACCACTCGCTCTGACCGACGACGACCAGCCGGGCCCCGCGCCCGGCGCCGACAGACTTAGGGATATCCGTGCGTAACCGTTCCATGAAGACCGCCGTAGCCGTGCTGGCCACCCTCGCCGCCCTCGGCCTCACCGCCTGCAGTTCCTCCGACGACACCGCGAGCGGCGCGGGCGCGACCACCACCGCCGCGGGCGACCAGTTCGAGACCGGCGACACCGCGCCCGGCAAGGAGGAGGGCACCGAGCCCTCGGCCACCACCCCGCCGAACCTGCCCAAGCCCACCGCCGAGGAGCTCAACGCCCGGCTGAACAAGGCGCTGGCCGGTCAGCTGACCAAGGACGAGAAGAAGACCTACATCGAGGACGCCGACCAGGACCCGATGCTGGTCGACAAGTTCGTCGACGCGGCCAAGAAGAACAATGTCACCGTCGCCATCACCACCGTCGGCGAGCCGGCCAACGGCAAGCTGCGCGCCGACGCCGATGTGACCATCGACGGCAGCAAGGTGGAGAACGCCTTCGTCGAGTTCGTCGCCGAGGACGACTCGTGGAAGGTCTCGCACGTGTTCGCCTGCAACATCGTGAAGTCGGCGAAGCTGGACTCCGCGGCCTGCCAGGCCTGATCCGGTCCAGACGAGAACCGCCGGGTGACAGTGTCACCCGGCGGTTCTCGTGTGTCGGAGGCTAGACCCCGATGACCGTCGGCACGATCATCGGACGGCGCCGGTAGGTGTCGGCGACCCAGCGCCCGACCACCCGGCGCACGCCCTGGGCGATGCGATGGGTGTCGGTGATGCCCTCACCGGCCAGGCGCAGCAGCTCGGCCTCGACCAGTTCGACGGCACCCTGCAGCGCGGTCGGGTCGTCGGAGAAGCCGCGCCCGTTGAGCTCGGTGCTGACCGCCTTGCCGGTGGTCGAGTCGATGACGACGGTGATGGACAGGAAACCGCCCTCACCGAGCACCAGCCGATCCGACAGCGTCGACTCGCCGACGTCACCGACGGACAGGCCGTCGACGTAGACGTGCCCGACCGGCACCCGGCCGACGATGGAGGCGATGCCGTCGACCAGGTCGACCACCACGCCGTCCTCGGCCAGCACCACCCGTTCCTCGGGCACCCCGGTCGCGACCGCCAGCGCGGCGTTGGCGCGCAGGTGGCGCCACTCGCCGTGCACCGGCATGGCGTTGGTCGGGCGCACCGCGTTGTAGAGGTAGAGCAGCTCACCCGCGGAGGCGTGGCCGGAGACGTGCACCTTCGCGTTCTGCTGGGTGATCACCGTGGCACCGAGCCGGGCCAGGCCGTTGACCACGGCGAACACCGAGTTCTCGTTGCCGGGGATCAGCGAGGAGGCCAGCACGATCAGATCGTCGGCGCGGATGTTGATCTGGCGGTGGTCACCGCGGGCCATGCGCGCCAGCGCCGAGAGCGGCTCGCCCTGGGAGCCGGTGGAGATGAGCACCAGGCGGTCACCGGGCAGGTTCGCGGCCTGGTCCAGGTCGACGACCACATTGTCGGGCACGGTCAGGTAGCCCAGATCCTGGGCGATCTGCATGTTGCGCACCATCGAGCGGCCGACGAAGCAGACCTTGCGGTTGTACTTCTGCGCCACGTCGACGACCTGCTGGATGCGGTGCACGTGACTGGCGAACGACGCCACGATCACGCGGTTGCGCGCCTTGCCGATCACATTGTCGAGCACGCCGCCGATCTCGCGCTCGGGGGTGACGAAGCCGGGGACCTCGGCATTGGTGGAGTCGACCAGGAACAGGTCGACGCCCTCGTCGCCCAGACGGGAGAAACCGGCCAGGTCGGTGAGGCGGCCGTCCAGCGGCAGCTGGTCGAGCTTGATGTCACCGGTGTGCAGCACCACGCCCGCGCCGGTGCGGATGGCCACGGCCAGCGCGTCGGGGATGGAGTGGTTGACCGCGAAGTACTCGAGCTCGAACGGGCCGTGCACGGTGGTCTCGCCCTCGGCGACCTCGCGCAGCTTGGGCTGGAGCCGGTGCTCACGGGCCTTGGCCGCGATCAGGGCGAGGGTGAACTTGGCGCCGATCACCGGGATGTCGGAGCGCAGGCGCAGCAGGAACGGCACCGCGCCGATGTGGTCCTCGTGACCGTGGGTGAGCACGATGGCCTCGATGTCGGCCATCCGGTTCTCGATGGGGCCGAAGTCGGGCAGGATCAGGTCGACGCCGGGCTGCTGGTCCTCGGGGAACAGCACGCCGCAGTCGACGATGAGCAGTTTGCCGCCGTACTCGAAAACCGTCATGTTACGGCCGATTTCGCCGATGCCGCCGAGGGCGAACAGGCGCAGGCCGTTCTTGGGCAGCTTCGGCGGCGGGCCGAGACGGTCCTGGGGTGCCTTGGCGCGCGGCTCGGCGGGGGCGTCCCCACGGCCGCGACCGCCCTGCCTGCCGCGACCGCCACCGCGGCGGTTCTGCTGCGGCGCGGCCTGTTCGGCGGGCTTGTTCTTGGCGCGACGCGGGGCCTTCTTGGCCGCGGGGCGTTCTTCGGCGGAGCCGAGCAGATCGGTGCCGACCTCGGCCGCACCGGCCAGATCGGCGGCCGCGGCGATCTCGGCGACGGGCTCGGCGGGCGCGGGGGCCTGCGGGGCGGCGACCGGCTGGGCGGCCGCGGGCGCGGCGGATTCGGCGGGCGCGGCGGGCTCCGCGGCGGCGGGAGCGACGGGCTCGGTGCGCACCGGGGTGGGCTCGGGGGCACCCGCGGCGCGGGAGGCCGAACGGCGACGGGGCTTGCGGGCGGTGGGTTCGCTCATGCCGACACCCCCGCGGCCTGCAGGTCCAGGGCCAGCTCGTCGAGCTGGGCCGCGGTGGGCATCAACTGCGGCAACCGGGGTTCACCCACGTCGACGCCGAGCAATCGCAGTGCTCCCTTGCACATCGCCACACCTCCCAGGCGGGTCATGGCCGCGAACAGCGGCAGCAGTGTCGCGTTGATCTCGCGGGCCGTGGTCACGTCACCGATCGCGTAGGCCGAGTGGATCGCGCGCAGCTTCTCCGGCACGAGATGGCCGATGACGCTGATGAATCCGGTCGCGCCGACCGAGAGCCACGGCAGGTTCAGGCCGTCGTCACCGGAGTAGAAGGCCAGCCCGGTGGTGGCGATCAGGTCGGCACCGGAGACGAGATCACCCTTGGCGTCCTTGACCGCGACGATATTGGGGTGCTCGGCCAGGTGCCGGATGGTGTCGATGGCGATCGGCACGATCGAGCGGGGTGGAATGTCGTAGAGCGTGATGGGCAGCGAGGTGGCGTCGGCGACCGCGGTGAAGTGCGCGATCAGGCCCTCCTGCGTGGGGCGCGAGTAGTACGGGGTCACCACGAGCAGGCCGTGCGCACCGGCGTTCTCGGCGGCGCGGGCCAGTTCGATCGAATGCGCGGTGTCGTAGGTGCCCGCACCGGCGACCACGGTGGCGCGGTCGCCCACGGCGTCGACCACGGCGCGCAGCAGGTCGGCCTTCTCGGTCTCGGTGGTGGTCGGCGACTCACCGGTGGTCCCCGAGATGATCAGCAGGTCGACGCCGCGATCGACCAGGCGCGCCGCCAGCCCCACACCGGCATCGACGTCGAGCTTGCCCGCGGCGCTGAAGGGGGTCACCATCGCGACACCTACCGTGCCGGACGCGTGCAGCTCCGTTGGCGTCGATTCACCGTTCGTCATGGTCAGAAAGGCTACCCGGTCGCCGCATGAGCCTCGACACCCTAGCGGCCTGCGCGGTGACCGGCGCGGATTTTCCGGCGATTTCGCACCGCCGCGTGTGACAGCACGAACACCCTTGCGTGATGTCATTCATGACGCCACACTGATGTCATGGATTTGAACGCGCATACCGCGCGGCTGCGCGAGGAACTGATCGCCGCGGCCGCCCTCGGAGACGAGAAAACGCAGGCCACCGCCGCCGCACTGGCCGCGGCGGTGGAGAGCTCGAGCCGGCTGGTGCTGCTGTCGGCGCTGGCGGAACTGGCCGCCGAGATCAGCACCGAGCTCGGCGACCGCACCGTGCACGTGCGGCTCGACGGCACCGACGCGGTGGCCGACGTGCGCAAGAACACGCCGTCGGATTCCGGGGAGGCGCCGAGTTTCGAGGAGATGACCGGCGATATCAGCCGGGTCACCCTGCGGCTGGTCGAACAGCTCAAGGCCCGCGCCGAGGAGGCGGCCCAGCAGAACGGGCAGTCGCTGAACTCGTGGCTCTCGGGCGCGGTCAGCGGGGCACTGCGCGATCAGATGCGGGGGCAGGGCCCGAAGGGCTGGTGACCCGTCTTCACAACAGCGGCGCCAGATCGCCCCGCTCGCCGATGACGACGTCGTCGAGTTCGAGCCAGTCGGCCATCTCGCGCAGCGCGCCCCGCAGCGCGTGGGCGGTCTCGGGCGTGGCGTGGCCGGGCTCGGCGAAGGCGGCCGGGGCGAGCAGGCGCCCGGAGGCGCGCTCGGCCCGCAGGTCGACCCGGCCGACGAGCTGCCCGTCGAGCAGGAACGGGAAGACGTAGTAGCCGTGCACCCGTTTCGGTTCGGGGGTGTAGATCTCGATCCGGTAGTGGAAATCGAACAGGCGCTGGGTGCGCGGGCGGAAGAAGATCAGCGGATCGAACGGGCACAGCAGGGCGGCCCCGGCGACGCGGCGCGGGGTGCTCGCCTCGGGATGCAGGTAGGCGGGCGCGTCCCAGCCGTCGACGGCGACGGGGACCAATTCGCCCGCGTCGACCAGCGCGGCGATCGCCGGGGTGCTCTGCCGTTTGGTGAGGCGGTAGTAGTCGCGCAGGTCGGCTTCGGTGGCGATGCCCAGGGCGCGGCTCGCCCGGCGGATCAGCTCGCGGACCGCTTCGTCCTCGGGGACCTCCCTGGCGCGCACGTCGGCGGGGACGACGCGTTCGGTGAGGTCGTAGTGCCGGGTGAAGCCCACCCGCGTGCCGGTGGACAGTTCCCCGGCCGCGAAGAGCTGCTCGCAGATGAGTTTGGTGTCGCTGAGATTCCACCAGGTGCCCTTGGGACGCGGCTTGTCCAGCTCCAGGTGTTTCTCGATCTCGCCCGCGCTGGCCGCGCCCACCTCGGTGACGACATCGAGGATGTCCTTGCCGAGGGTCGGATTGCGTTCGGCCGCCTTGCGCATGCCCGCCCAGCGGCCCAGCCGGTACTCGGCCATCCGCCAGCGCATGAGCGGCCAGTCGCTCACCGGGATCAGCGCGGCCTCGTGCGCCCAGTACTCGACCAGGCCGCGGCGGGCGCGCGGGCTGTCGCTCCAGGCGGCACGTTCGAGCAGGCTCCGGTCGTAGGGGCCGATCCGGCTGAATACCGGGGCGTAGTGCGCGCGGACCACCGCCGACACCGAATCCAGTTGCAGCAGACGCGTTCTGGCGACCACGTCGAGCACCGCGCGCCGGTTGGGGTTGGCCGGTCGCCGTTTACCGAAGCCCTGCGCGGCCAGCGCCGTCCGCCGGGCCGTGGCCGCATTCATCCGCTGCATCCCCTCAGCCTGACAGAGGGGTCCGACAGATTTGCGGCTCAGTCGCGGACCTGGATCGCGCCCGCGGTGTCGATCTCGATGCGCCGGTCGCCGTGCGGATCGGCCGCCAGCACGGTGGCCACCCAGCGCCGCCCGACCGGCAGCACCCGCACGGTGACGGTGCCCGCCGCCGCGGCGTCCAGCGCGCCGACCGCGGCGTCGATCACCTTGCCGCGCACCCATTCCGGGACGCCGCGGAAGCCGCCGTCGTCGAGCAGGGTCACCTCGACTCCACGCCCGCGGGCCTCGCGCGCGGCGGTGCTGAGCCGCTCGGCCACCAGTTCGGGCGCGCGCAACCCGTCGCGCAGTTCCGCCTCGAGCAACCGGCACTGTTCGCGTTCGGCGGCGGTGAGCTGGGCGCCCTCGGCGATGCGCGCCAGCATCGGCCGGGCCACCTGGTCGAGGCGGGTCAGCTGCCGGTCGCGTTCGGCGGTGGCCGCGCCCAGCGCCGCCTCGGTGGCGGCCCGCCGATTGGCCTGGCCGCGCAGTTCGCGCAGCGAGCGCTGGGAGGGGCGCACGATCGCCATGAACACCGTCACCGCGCCGACGGTGGCGACCGGGGTCAGCGCGCGGATCACGGTCTCGGGATGCCAGTCGGTGAACACGCCCAGGGTCACCAGCACCGTCGCCGCGGCCGCCACCCCCACCCAGGCCGCCCCGATACGCCCGCGCAACACCAGCATGGCCAGCAGGTAGGAGGTGGGATAGGCGGTCCAGAGCTGGTGGGAGAAGCCGGTCGGGTTCTCGATCCACGGCACGGTCACCGCCATCGCGACCGGGCCCGCGCAGGCCACGAAGGCGGTGGCGGGCCAGGGCAGCGGGTCCACCGGGAAGACCAGCACCACCAGCGCGGCCACCGCCATCAGCACCAGCGCCACGCCCGCCATCAGCGGCGGCACGAAATCGAAGTTGACGCGCAGGTACAGCACGATGGTGGCCTCGAAGATGACCACGAACAGCCAGGCCATCCCGTCGCTGAGCCCGAACAGGTCCCGCATGCCGAAGGGCAGGTCACGCTCGACCATGCGCACCCCACACCAGCGTCACCACGGTGCCCTTGCCGGGCGCCGATTCCACGAAAGCCGTTCCGCCCGGCAGTGATTGCATGCGGCCCAGGATGCTGCCCGCGACGCCCATCCGGTCGGCCGGGACCCGCGCCGGGTCGAAGCCCGCGCCGTCGTCGGACAGCACCGCCCGCACGGCGCCGGTGGCGATGGTGATCGAGACGCCGCGGCGCACCCGGCGCGCGGGCATGTCGGCGTGGCGCAGGCTGTTGCGCACGGCCTCGGTGAGCGCGGCGCCGAGCACCTGCGCCGCCTCCATCGGCAGGCTCAGGTCCGCTCCGCGCCGGGTGGTGACCTGGACCGGGATGTCGGGGTTCGCGTCGCGCACGGCATCGCGCAGGAAGGCCACGGCCGCGGCGGCGTCGAGGTGCACGGTCTCGGTCGCGCAGCGCGCCTGCTCGAGTTGTTCGAGCGTCCTGGCGGCCTGGCTGCGCAGCACCGGCGAGGACCGCTCGGTCCGGGAGGCCTCCAGCAGGGTGGACAGCACCGCGTCGTGGATGAGGGCGGCGAAGCGGGCACTCTCCCGGTCGCGCGCGGCGGTCGCGGCGACCGTCGCCGCCCTGGTGCGCTGCCGGACCGCCTCCTGGTCGACCCGTTCGGCGGCCGTGCGCGCGTAGACCACGCACCACAGGAACAGCGCCGCGACCCCGAGCGCCCGGGTGACGTCACCCAGCAGCGCCCACACCGAACTGCCCGGCACCACGAACACGTTCGACACGCTGGTCGCCACGGCGAGCATCCCGGCGTAGCCCGCGGCCACCCGCAGCGGCCAGGCCAGCCCGGCCGCCATCACGCCGAGCACCAGCCCCCGATAGGGCCAGGACGCGAACGAGCCGATGTGCACCACCGAATAGACGAACGGCGTGAGCAGGGTGGCGGTGAAATAGCAGATCGCGGCCGCGCCGGCGACCCGCCGGATCAGTCCGGCCGGGCCGCGCGCGGAGACGATCGCCAGCGGCGCGAACAGCGCGTAGGCGGCCACCAGGTGCACCTCCGGCCACACCGACCGGTTGACCGGCTGCACCAGCACCGCGGGCAGCTCGAGCACCATCACCATGGTGGCCCCGATGCCGACCACCAGGCCCAGCCTGCGGCGGATCTGCTCGGTCGCGGCGCGTTCCAGCTCGATGTCGGGACCTGCCACCGCGCGGACCGCGGTGGCGATCACGTGCGCTGCTGCCGTTCCGGCACCGGTAACCAGCCGTCTTCGACGGCGCGTTTGTACAGGTCGGTCTTGGTCGGTGCCGGGCGGCCCGCGTCGGCGTACTTCTGCCGGATCCGGCCGAGGTAGTCGTTGACGGTCTGCTCGGACAGCCCGGTCAGCCGGGCGACCCGCGACGCCTTCTCCCCCGAGGCGTAGAGCATGAGCACTTCCTCCTGACGGGGGCTGAGCCCCACGTCGGACAGTTGCGGGTCACCGTCGATGGCCGCGGCCCAGTCGGTGGTGACCACCTGCTCGCCCGAGGCCGCCCGGCGCACCGCCTCGACCACGGTCGCCACGCTCTCGGACTTGCGCAGCACCCCGAGCACCCCGGCCTTGGCGGCCGAACGGACCAGGAAGGCGTTGTCGGCGCCGGTGAACACCAGCACCTCGATGCCGTGTTCGCGCAGCGCGTTCACATTGTCCTCGGGTGTGGAACCGTCGGGCAGGCGCAGATCCAGCACCACCAGGTCCAGGTCGGCGTCGACGGCGAGCAGTCCGGCCACGGTCTGCGAGGTCGCGACCAGGTCCAGGTCGGGCTCGGGCCCGAGCATGGCCGCCAGGCCGATCGCCACCGACTCGTGGTCCTCCACCAACCCGATCCGCCGGACCGCCGGATTCTCGCTCACCGACCACTCCCCATCCTCGAACACCCACCGCGGCCAGCCCGCAACACGTCGGTGTCGAGTTCTACCGCATCCGCGCCCGGCTTGTCAGCCCACCAGAATTCGGGGCGCGGTCAGGCCATCAGGCTCGCGGCCAGGGTGGCCCCGAGTTCCCAGCAGCGTTCCAGATCGGCCTTGGCGGGCGGGCCCGACACCACGACCGGCGCCGCGCCCCGGTTCCAGCCCAGCCCGGTGGTGATCCGGTCGACGGCGCCCTCGGCACCCTCGGTGCCCTCGTTGCCGTGCAGGTAGAGGCCGTAGGGCCGCCCGCGGGTGGAGTCCAGGCACGGGTAGTAGATGGTGTCGAAGGCGTGTTTGAGGGCGCCGCTCATGTAGCCGAGGTTGGCGGGGGTGCCCAGCAGGTAGCCGTCGGCGTCGAGGACGTCGACGGCGGTGACGGCCAGGGCGGCCCGGCGCACCACCTCCACGCCCTCGATCTCCGGGTCGCTCGCCCCGGCCAGGACGGCTTCGAACATCGCCTGGGTGTGCGGCGAGGGGGTGTGGTGGATGATCAGCAACCGGGCCATGGCTCGCTACTCTCCGCTGTCGCGTTCCAGCTTCTCCAGGGCGACCGCGCGGCGCATGGTCTCGCGGGCGCGGGTGCGGTCACCGGCGTAGTCGTAGGCGCGGGCCAGCCGGTAGGAGGAGCGCCAGTTGTCCGGGTCGGCCTCCCATTCGGCCTTGATCTCGGCGAACAGCGCGTCGGCGGCGGGGCGTTCGATCCGGCCGGACGGGCGCCGCGGCAGCTGCGAGGTGTCCACCTCGCGGCCCTCCTCGTGGATGCGCTTGGCCAGGCGCTGGTGGGCGAAGGCCGCCTGCAGCGTGGCCCACAGGATCCAGGCGCCGACGATCGGCAGCAGCAGCATCGCGACACCGAGCGCGATGCCCGCGGGTTTGCCGTCGGCGATGAAGGCCACCGCCAGACCGCCGAGACGGACGAAGTAGAAGATCACCGCCAGGACCAGCAGGGCCACCAGGGTGACGATCCGGTAGACCTGCCGGTCGGGTCGCGCCGCCGCGGCGTTCACAGATCCAGGAACGGGTCGAGCCCGACCGTCAGCCCGGGTCGTCCGCCGATCTCGCGTACGCCGAGCAGCACGCCGGGAGCGAAGGAGTTGCGGTCGATGGAGTCGTGCCGGATGGTCAGCGTCTCGCCCTGGGTACCGAAGAGCACCTCCTGGTGCGCGACCAGTCCGGCCAGGCGCACCGAGTGCACCCGCACCCCGTCGACGTCGGCGCCGCGGGCACCCTCGAGTTCGGTGGTGGTGGCGTCGGGGCTGATCCCGACCCCGGCCTGCTCCCTGGCCGCGGCGATGAGCGCGGCGGTGCGGTAGGCGGTGCCGGAGGGGGCATCGAGCTTGTTCGGGTGGTGCAGCTCGATGACCTCGACCGAGTCGAAGAAGCGCGCCGCCTGCTCGGCGAAGCGCATCGACAGCACCGCGCCGATGGCGAAGTTCGGGGCGATCAGCACGCCGACCTCGGGGCGCTGCGCCAGCCAGGACCGCACCTCGGCCAGGCGGCCCTCGTCGAACCCGGTGGTGCCGACGACGGCGTGGATGCCGTTCTCGACCAGGAACTTCAGGTTGCCCATCACCACGTCGGGGTTGGTGAAGTCGACCACGACCTGGGTGCCGGTCTCGGTGAACTTCTCCAGCGCGTCGTCTTTGTCGACCCGCGCCACCAGCTCCAGATCGTCCGCGGCGTCCACCGCGGCGCAGATCGCCTGCCCGACCTTGCCGTGTGCACCGAGCACTCCGACCCGAATGGTCACCGGTATCTCCTCGTCGTCTCGCGTCGTCGTCGCTGTCAGCCTATCGAGCAGCGGCGCGGGCGTGGGCGCGAGGTCAGCCGAAGACGATCACCTGGCGCAGCGCGGCACCGGCAGCCAGTTCGTCCATGGCCTCGTTGACCTGATCGAGGCCGATGCGCGCGGAGACGAGCCGGTCCAGCGGCAGCGTGCCCGCCCGCCAGCGCCGCACGTATTCGGGGATGTCGCGGTCGGGGACGGCCGAGCCCAGGTAGCTGCCGATGATGGTGCGGCCCTGGGCGACCAGGGTGAGCGGCGAGATCGTCGCGGTGGCATCCGGGGCGGGCAGGCCGACCGTCACGGTGACGCCACCGGGCGCGGTGGCGGCGACGGCGGTTTCGAAGGCACGGACATTGCCCGCGGCCTCGATCACCACGTCGGCGGTGACCCCGGCCAGCTCCCCGGGCGGGTAGACCGCGGTGGCACCGAATTCGGTGGCCAGCGCCAGCTTCTCGGGCACGGTGTCGACGGCGATCACCTCACCGAGGCCGAGGGAGACCGCCACCAGCACCGCCGCCATGCCGACTCCGCCGAGCCCGACCACCATGATCGAGTCGCCCGCACCGGGTTTCGCGGCATTGAGCAGGGCGCCGCCGCCGGTGAGCACCGCACAGCCCAGCACCGCGGCCACCTCGGGCGGCACGTCCGCGTCGACGGGGACCACCGAGCGGCGGTCGACCACGGCGTGCGTGGCGAAACCCGAAACCCCCAGGTGGTGATGGACTTCCGCGCCGTCGCGGCGCAGGCGGCGACCGCCCCCGAGCAGTTCCCCGGCATTGTTGGCGACGCTGCCGGGCCCGCACGGGGTGCGGCCGTTGCTCGCGCAGCCCGCGCACTCGCCGCAGCGGGGCAGGAACGTCATCACCACGCGCTGCCCCGGCGCCACATCGTCGACGCCGGAGCCGAGCGATTCGACGATGCCGGCCGCCTCGTGCCCGAGCAGCATGGGCACCGGCCGCACCCGGTTGCCGTCGACCACCGACAGGTCCGAATGACACAGACCCGCCGCCTCGATGCGCACCAGCAGTTCGCCGGGGCCCGGTGCGGCCAGGTCGAGTTCGCAGACGGTGATCGGCCGCGACTCGGCGAACGGCGCCGGATCGGCGATGCGTTCCAGGACGGCTCCACGAATCCTCATGGCGCGAACCTACCGCCGATCGGCCGTTGCACGGGCAGAGATCGGCCGCTAACCTCGATCGCGGTGATGGTGCTCCTGTCGGCCGCCTCGTACCGAGCCCAGGGTCGGTGCCATCACGAATCCAGGAGGAAATCCCCTGTCAGTACAGTTCAATCACACCATTGTCGGATGCAAGGACAATAGGGAGACCGCCGAATTCTGGGCGGACATCCTCGGGTTGGACATCGGAAAAGAGTGGGGCCCGTTCATCGCGCTCCCCCTCGATCACGGCGCCGTCTTCGATTTCGCGAAGGTGCCGCCCCACGTGTCCGAGATCCAGCCACAGCATTACGCATTCCTGATCTCCGAGGCCGAGTTCGACGCGGCCTATGCCAAGATCCAGCGCTACAAACTGGATCACTGGGCCGACCCGCAGCAGCACGGGGTCGACGAGATCAATCACAACGACGGTGGCCGCGGGGTCTACTTCCTCGACCCCAACGGCCACTTCCTGGAGCTGATCACCGTCCCGTACGGTGGCTGGCCGCTGGAGTAGTCAGGCGTTCCGGCCGGTCCCCGGGCCGGCCGGAATCCGCTGTGCCGCCGCGCGATTGCCGCGGATGCCGAGCAGCGCGGCCAGCACGCAGGCCACCGCGACGGTGGCGATGAACCACGGGAAGACGGTGGCCAGGCCCCAGGTGGTGGCGGCCCAGCCCGCGGCCAGCGTGGGCAGCGCCATCGAAGAGTAGGCCAGCAGGTAATAGGCCGACATGGTCTCGCCCCGGCGATGCGGCGGAACGACTTCGGACAGATGCCGCAGCGACCCGCCGAACCCGAGACCGAAGGTGGCGCCCAGCACCAGCCCGGCGATCACCACGACGACCGGCTGCGCGGTGCCCAGCGCGGGAATGGTGGCCAGCAGCGCGGCGGCCATCCCGAGGTCACCGGCGATGGCGGCGCGCCGGGCCGGGATGCGGGTGGCGAACAGCTGGGCCATCGCGGCGGCGAAGGCGGTACTGGCCACGACGGCACCGCCGAAGACCAGATTGTGCACGCCGGTCTCGGCCGCGGCCAGCGACGGATACAGCGACAGCAGCACACCCAGCACCGACCAGGCGGCCATCACCCCGATGGCGGAGAACCAGAAATCGGCGCGGATCTCGCGCGGCACCGCGGGTTTGGCGATGGTGATGCGGGTGCGCACGCGCGTGGTGTGCGGTTCGCGCAGGGCCAGCATGCCCGCGGCCACCGCCAGGCAGATCACCGCGATCACCACATACGGTGTGCGCAGCGGCGAGGGCGCGTACTGGGCGAGCACCGCGGTACCGAGCACCGCCACCGCCATGCCGACATTGAACGCCACCCCGCTGAGCTGCCCGGATCGCGCGCCGCGTTCGGGCCGCAGGTCCAGCAGCGCGGCGGCACCGGCGACGACCGTTGCCCCGACCGCCGCGCCGTGCAGCGCCCTGGCCACCAGCAGCATGGGCATCGAATCGGCCAGCAGGAACGCGACCAGTCCGAGGATCATCGTGACGAAGGCGCCGACCATCACCGGTTTGCGGCCCACCACATCGGAGATCCGCCCGGAGACCAGCACCGCGCCCAGCGCCGAGATGCCGTACACGGCGAAGACGGTGGTCGTGCTGAGCGGGCTCAGATGCCATTGCGTCTCATAGATGCCGTAGAGCGGTGCGGGCGCGCCGGAGACGCCGAGGGCGACGCCGGTCGCCGCGAGCACCAGCCCGTACGCCCAGCGCTGCCCGGCCTCGACCGGGGCCATCGTTGTCGCTGCCACAGCATCCCCCATCAGCGGAGTTTGATCGTCATCGAACACCGCAGACCCTACGCCGAGTATGATGGTTATCAAACCCCTCAGTGAGGTAGATCATGACCCAGGCGAAAGATCTCCCCCCGGCGCCGACCCTGCCCGTCGCCGGGCTGCCGACCGTGCTCGGCGCGCTGCACGATCCGGTCCGGCTGGAGATGGTCCGCCGCCTGAGCAACGCGGGGACCGCGGTGCGCTGTTCGGCCCTCTACGAGGCGATCAACAAGTCCACCGCGACCCACCACTTCAAGATCCTGCGCGAGGCCGGGCTGATCGAGCGGCTGATCATCGACGGCCAGACCTACCAGCGGCTACGCACCGCCGAGGTCGAGGACGCCGTTCCGGGGCTGCTCCCGGCGATCGTCGAGGCCGCGAACCGCGCCCAGGGGTGAATGCGTCGCGGATGTGCGACGGGTAGGCGCCTCGAACAGTTCCCGTCCGCGCACCTCCCCGTGGACGAGCTCGCCGCCACCCCACAGGACGGCGGCGCCCGCCCCGGTCAGCAGCACGACGACGATCACCGCGATCGGCACGAGCCTGCGGTACTGCCGCCGGTCGCGCCAGACCGCGTACCCGGCTTCGAGTACCAGCGCCCCTGCCACGATCCCGAGCACCGCGACCAGCGCGCCGAAGGCACCCGGTTGCCGCGCCCAGCCGCGGGTGAGCCAGGCGACCAGCACCACGGGCAGTGCCCCGATGCCCAGCACCAGCAGCTGGGTCGTCGCGAAGTCGAAGCCGTCGTCGGGATCGGGATCGTCGGCCCGGGACCGCAGCCACGCGGTGAAGATCAGCAGG
Organism: Nocardia sp. NPDC056064; assembly: GCF_042266925.1. Lineage (NCBI taxonomy): Bacteria > Bacillati > Actinomycetota > Actinomycetes > Mycobacteriales > Nocardiaceae > Nocardia > Nocardia sp. NPDC056064. Next base: position 1,841,829 of record NZ_JBHJWO010000001.1, read on the forward strand.
TGCCCGCAGGCCGCGCCGAACACCCCGAGCACCAGGACCAGCCCGCCGAGCCGGACGAACCCGGCGATCTCGGAACGCACGGCGACCGCCCCCAGATCGACGAGAAGTCCCGATATCGCGACCGCGACCAGGGCGATGACCACCCGCGGCGTGCGCACCCGGGCCCGCAGATAGCCGGGTGGCAGCTGCCCGCGCAGGGTGCGGAACACCCGCCACCAGGCGTAGGGCACCGCGGCGAACATCAGCGGCGAGAGCACTCGCAGCACCAGGACCGGCGCCCACATCGCCACGGCGGCGTAGCATCCCGCGAAGGCCCAGACCCACGCCGCCAACCGCAGCAGGGCCCGCCAATGCACTTCGGCGAGCAGCCGCCGGGCGCCGCTGTCGGTGGGCGCGTGCGCGAGTACCCCGCGCAGGGTGGCGACGGCGGCGGGCCGGTCGCCGCCGGAGAATTCCGCCTTGGCCTGCATGCGCAGCAGGTCGACATGCGCCGGGTCGATCGCGAGTCCGGCGGCGATGTGCCCTCGCATCGCCTCGGCGTCGCCGAGCCGCTCGGAGATCTCGGCGGCCGAACAGCGCACGGCGGCGTCATCGGGTGCCAGCGCGAGCGCTTCGGTCACCGCCCAGCGGGCCCGGTCCGGGTCCTGGCGCGGGGCGTGCGCGGCCAGCCAGGCCACCAGCAGCAGGGCCGCGGGGTCGTGGGGTTGCAGCCGGATGGCGGTCGCCGCGTGTTCGGCGGCCTGGTCCCAGCGGCCGAGCATCGCGAACGCCATCGCGATCAGGGCGTGCGCGGGGTCCGACTCGGGGTCGGCGCGGAGGGCCTGTCCGGCCAGCCGCACCGCCTCGTCGTAGTCGTCGCCGTCGAAGGCGAGTTCGGCCAGGCCGGCCAGGACCCGGGGATCCTCGGGCGCGGTGAGCACGGCGGTGCCGAGCAACCGCTGGGCCTCCTCGACCCGCCCGATCCGCTTGGCTACCTCGGCGCGTTCGAGCGCCACCTCCACCTGCACGGCTGTCTCCCCCTGTGCGTCCGGGCGCGGCCCGTGTCTCCCCCTGTGCCTTCGGGGTGCAGACTACCCCGGAGCGGAAACCGTCAGCGTTCGACGAGTTTGCGCACCGAGGCGGGCAGGTCGCGGGTGCGCTGGTAGGGCCCGGCGACGCAGGCGCCGTAGGGCCGCGCCAGCAGGGTGCGGGCGATCTCGCTGACCTCTTCGGTGGTCACCGCGTCGATGCGCGCGAGGGTCGCCGAGACGCTGCGATGGTTGCCGTAGCTGAGTTCGCTGCGGCCGATGCGGTTCATCCGCGAGGCCGAGTCCTCGAGCCCGAGCACCAGACCGCCGCGCAACGAGCCCTTGGCCCGGGCGCATTCGGCATCGGTGACACCGTTGGCGGCGACATCGTCGAGCACGCCGCGCGCCAGCACCGCCACCTGGGCCAGGTTCTCCGGCTGGCAGCCAAGGGCCACCGAGAACGCGCCGGTGTCGGCGAAGGTGTCGACACTCGAGTACACCGAGTACGCCAGCCCGCGTTCCTCCCGGATGCGCTGGAACAGGCGGGAACTCAGCCCGCCGCCGACGATGGTGTTGAGCACCGACAGCGGCCAGCGCTGCTGTCCCTCGTGCCTGCCGAAGGCGCGGACACCGAACACCAGGTGCGCCTGCTCGCTGTCGCGATTGATCCGCACCAGCCCGGGCGCGGCCTGCGCGCGGAACTTGCCCTCGCGGCGCGGGGCCGGTTCGGCGGCGGTGTCCAGGCGTGCCTCGAAGGCCCGGTGTACGAGTTCCACGACACGGTCGTGCTCGACATTGCCCGCCACCGCGACGACCATCCGTTCGGGACGGTAGCGGCGCTGGTGGAAGCCGCGCAGCTGGGCGGCCTGCATGCCCTCGATGGATTCGACGGTGCCGATCACCGGCCGCCCGATCGGGTGGTCGCCGAACATGGCGGTGAGGAAGGAGTCGGCGACCAGGTCTTCGGGGTCGTCGTCGCGCATGGCGATCTCCTCGAGCACCACCTGGCGTTCCACGTCGACGTCGACGGCCCGGCACAGCCCGTTGAGCACCACGTCGGAGACGAGTTCGACCGCCAGCGGCAGGTCCTCGTCGATGACGTGGGCGTAGTAGCAGGTCTGTTCCTTGGCCGTGAAGGCGTTGAGTTCGCCGCCGACCGCGTCCATGGACTGGGCGATGTCGAGCGCCGAGCGGGTGGGGGTCGCCTTGAACAGCAGGTGTTCGAGGAAGTGCGCGGCGCCCGCCACCGTCGGGCCCTCGTCCCGCGAGCCGACGCCGACCCAGACCCCGATCGAGGCCGAGCGCACGCCGGGCACGTGCTCGGTGACCACCCGCAGGCCCCCGGGGAGCACGGTGCGGCGCACTCCCCCGTCGGTGGCGAGGTCTTCGGTGGTGGGTGATTGGCTCAACTGTGGCTTCGTCACCCGATCCCACCGGACGGCTGTACTGGCATGGCGTTCTCAACCTCTCGACACGGGAGCCGGTGACGTGCGGGGATACCTCGGCGCGGCGGGGCAGCCGGCACGACGGCCGGTGCCGCGATTCTATGCGCCCATCGCCCCCGCCCGTGCAGCGGCCCTGGCCGGATCGCCGGTGCCGTCGCCGGGTTCGGCCCGGTCGAGAACGGCCGCGATCCGGGCGAGCGCCTGCTCGCCCGTCATCGCCCAGTGCGTGGCGTCGATGCCGTGCCGGTGCACGGTGCCGCCGATCGCCTCCGCCCAGCTCGCCGCGCCGCGCGCGCCGGTGGGGTCGTCGACGGTGGCCGCGAAGTACACCAGGTCACCGTCGAACCGGCGTGGCCGGTAGTCGTCGACCAGTTGCGTCGAGGCCACCGCGGCGTCGACGATGCGGGTGACGCGGGCCCGGTCCAGTCCGGCCAGCGGTCCGCCGAGCGCGGCGGCGGCGTCGACCAGTCCGTCGACGTCGAAGGGCACGTCCTGGCCCGCCGTGCCGCCGAGCAGGTCGCCGACCGTCGGGGCCGCGGTGCCGGTGGGCGCGTCGCCGAGCCAGCTGTCCATCATGGCCAGCCGGGCCACCGTCGCGCCGTCGGCCTGCAACCGGGTGGCCACCGCGTGCGCGAGCAGCCCGCCCAGCGACCAGCCGAGCAGGTGGTAGGGCCCGTCGGGCTGCACCGACCGGATGGCGGCCACATAGCGATCGGCCCAGTCCTCGATGGTCGCGGGCAGCGGTTCGGTGGCGCTGAGCGCGGGTGACTGCAGGCCGTAGACCGGACGCTCGGGGTCGAGGTGGCGGGTGATCCCCGCGAACGACCACGCCACGCCACCGACCGGGTGGATGCAGAACAGGGGTGCGCCGCGGCCGCCGGTGCGCAGCGGCAACAGCACCGCGAACGCGTCGTCGGCCGAATCCTGCTGTCCGGCCACGCGTGCGGCGATGACCGACGGTGTCGGTTCGGCGAAGAACCAGGCCACCGGCACCGCCACGCCCAGTGTCTCGCTCAGCCGCGCCGACAGCTGGACCGCGGTCAGCGAGTTGCCGCCGAGGTCGAAGAAGTTGTCGTCCATGCCGATCCGGTCCAGGTCGAGGACCCGGGCGAACTCGGCGGCGACACGCTGTTCGGTGGCGGTGACCGGCGCACGGTAGGCGGCCTGGCGCAGTTCCGGCCGGGGCAGGGCGGCGCGATCGAGCTTGCCGGAGGTGTTGACCGGGAACGCGTCGAGCGCGAGCACCACGGCGGGCACCAGGTAGCCGGGCAGTTCCGCGGCCAGCGCGGCACGCAGGTCAGCGGCATCGCCGTGGCCCTCACGCAGGACGACGTACCCGACGAGCCGGTCGGCACCCACCCCCGCGACCACGGCCGCCGCGGCCTGGGCGACACCCGGCTGCCGCTGCAGCGCGGCTTCCACCTCACCGAGCTCGAGACGCTGACCGTTGAGCTTGACCTGCAGATCGGACCGGCCGACGTATTCCAGTGCGGCCGTGCCACTTCCGTCCGCGCGCAGGCGCACGAGGTCGCCGGTGCGGTACATCCGGGCTCCCGGCGCGCCGAACGGATCGGGCACGAACCGTTCGGCGGTGAGTTCGGCCGCGCCGAGGTAGCCGTGCGCGAGCTGCGCACCGCCGACGTACAGCTCGCCGGTCACCCCCGTCGGCACCGGCCGCAGACGCGCGTCCAGCACGTAGAGCCCGGTGTTGCGCACCGGCGCGCCGATCGGCACGGTGACCGTGTCGGCGTCGGTGACCGTGTGCGCGCTCACCTGGACGGCGGTTTCGGTGGGCCCGTACAGGTTCACCACGTCGGCCCCGGTCAGCGCGCGCACGCGCTGGGCCAGCGCGGCGGGCAGTTCCTCGCCACCGGCGAACACCCGCCGCAGCGAACTCTGCCGGACCGCACCGCGTTCCACTTCGGCGGCGTAGGCGGCCAGCAGCGTCGGGGCGAACTGCACGGTGTCGATGCCGTATTCGGCGATCAGCGCGGCCAGGTAGGCCGGGTCGCCGTGTCCGCCGGGACGGGCGACGACGGTGCAGGCGCCGATGCGCTGGGGCAGCAGCAGTTCCCAGATCGAGGCGTCGAAGGTGACCGGTGTCTTGTGCAGCACGGTGTCACCGGCGGCGAAGCCGAATCGCCCGGCCAGCCAGTCGAGCTGGTTGACGATCGCGCGGTGCGGCACCCCGACGCCCTTGGGCAGGCCGGTGGAACCGGAGGTGAAGATGACGTACGCGGTGTGCTCGGGCAGCAGCGGCTGGGCCCGTTCGGCGTCGACGATCGGGCCGTCCGGGTAGGCGTCGAGGTCCACGGTGTCCAGGTCGACGGTGTCGAGCCCGCCCGGCAGGTCGACCCGGTCGCGGCCGGTGGTGAGCACACAGGCGGGCTGGGCGATCCGCAGGATGCGGGCGATCCGTTCGGCCGGATGATCGGGATCGACCGGCACATAGGTCCCGCCCGCGGCGAGCACCGCGTACACCCCGACCAGCAGGTCCGCCGAGCGGCGCACCGCCACCGCGACGGCGGTGTCCGGGCCGACGCCGTGCGCGAGCAGGTGCCGGGCCAGCCGGTGCACTCTGGTCGCGAATTCGGCGTAGGTGAGCCAGGTGTCGCCGTCGACCACCGCGACGGCGTCGGGGGTGGCGGCGGCCTGCCGGGCGAACCCGTCGGGCAGCAGCACGTCCGCCACGGCCGGGGCCGCGGTGTCGCACCAGGTGCCGAAGAGCGCGCGGTCGGCGTCGGTGCGCAGGTCGACCTCGCCGACCACACCGTCGGGATTCGCGGTCACCGCGTCCAGGACCCGCACGTACCCCTCGGCGAGGCGGGCGGCGGTGTCCGCGTCGAACAGGTCGGTGGCGTAGGTGAGGCTCACCGCGCAGCCGCCGTCGGCGGTGTCGGTGAGCACCAGGTCCAGGTCGAACTTGGCGACGGCGGCCGGGGCGTCCAGCCCGGTCACGGTGAGCTCGGGCAGCACCACCTCGGCCGGGGCGGCGTCGAGGTTCTGGAAGGCGAGCATCACCTGGAACAGCGGGGTGTGCGCGGTGGAACGGACCGGGTCGAGCGCGTCGACGAGCCGTTCGAAGGGCACGTCGGCGTGTTCGAAGGCGTCCAGGTCGACCCGGCGGGCGCGGTGCAGCAGCGTGCGGAAGGAGTCGGCGGGGTCGACCGCGGTGCGCAGCACCAGGGTGTTGACGAACATGCCCACCAGCGCGTCGAGCGCGCGGTCGCCGCGACCGGCGACCGGTGTGCCCACGGCGATGTCGCCGCTGCCGCTGAACCGCGCGAGCAGCACGGCCAGCGCCGCGTGCGCCACCATGAACTCGCTGGCCTCGGCACCGCGGGCGAGCTGTCCGACGCGCTGCCAGAGCCGCGGCGCGATCACGGTGTCCACGCTCGCGCCGCGCTGGGAGGCGACCGCGGGGCGGGGCCGGTCGGTGGGCAGGTCGAGCAGGCCGGGCAGCCCGGCCAGTTCGTCGCGCCAGAACCGGATCTGGCGGGCGGCGAGCGAGTCGGTGTCGTCCTCGCTGCCCAGCACCGCGCGCTGCCACAGCGTGTAGTCGGCGTACTGCACCGGCAGCGGCGCCCAGCCGGGTTCGGCGCCCGCGCGGCGCGCGAGGTAGGCGGCGGTCATGTCGCGCAGCAGCGGTCCGGCGGAGAAGCCGTCGGCGCTGATGTGGTGCACGACCACCACCAGCACCACTTCGTCGGGCGCGCAGCGCAGCACCCGCACCCGCACCGGCGGCGCGGCGGTGACGTCGAAGCCGCGGCCGATCTCGGCGGCCACTATGGCGGGCACCGCGATCCGGTCCACGGCCTCCACCACCGGCGCGGGCACGAATTCCCACACCGCCTGGTGGCCGATGCCGTCGATCGCGGGATAGGCGGTGCGCAGCACCTCGTGCCGGTCGAGCACATCGGTGACCGCGGCGGCCAGCGCCGGGGCGTCGATGTCGCCGGTGAGCCGCACCGCGATCGGGATGTTGTAGGCGGCCGAGTCCGGGTCGAGCCGGTTGAGCAGCCACATCCGCTGCTGGGCGGCGGAGAGCGGAATCCGGTGTGGCCGTTGCTCCGCGACCAGGGCGAGTCCGGCGCCGGTGCCGGCCTGTCCGGCCAGTGCGGCGGCCAGCCCGGCGACCGTGGTCGCCTCGAACAGCACCCGCACGGGTACCCGGGTGGACAGCGCCGCGCCGAGGCGGGCGGCCACCCGGGTGGCGACGAGGGAGTTGCCGCCGAGTTCGAAGAAGTCGTCGTCGAGGCCGATCCCGGTGCGCCCCAGCACTTCCCCGAAGACCTCGGCGACCACCCGCTGCACCGGGGTCACCGGCGCACGGAACGGTCGCGCCACGAACTCCGGCGTCGGCAGGGCCTTGCGGTCGAGCTTGCCGGAGGTGTTGAGCGGGAACGCCTCGAGCACCACGATCACCGACGGCACCATGTACGACGGCAGTATCGCCGCGACCTCGGTGCGCAGCAGCACCGGATCGAGCACGACGCCGGGCACCGGCACCGCGTATCCGACGAGCCGGTCACCGGTCTCGCTCGGGGAGACGACCGCCGCGGCCTGGCTGACCTCGGGCAGCGCACCCAGCGCCGCCTCGATCTCACCCAGCTCGATGCGCTGACCACGGAATTTCACCTGGAAGTCGATGCGCGCCAGATAGATCAGCACGCCGTCGCGGTTCCAGCGCACCAGGTCACCGGTGCGATACATCCGCTGCCCCGGCGCGCCGAACGGGTCGGCGACGAACCGGTCCGCCGAGAGGTCGGCACGTCCGAGATATCCGCGGGCCAGCTGTTCTCCCGCGAGGTACAGCTCCCCCGCGACGCCGGGTGCGACGGGCCGCAGCCGGTCGTCGAGGACGTACACGCGGGTGTTCCAGGCGGGCACCCCGATCGGTACGGTCGCGCCGGTCGCCCCGGCGGCGGGCCACGCGGTGACCGATACCGCCGCCTCGGTCGGCCCGTACAGATTGTGCACGGGCGCCGAGGTCTTCGCGCCGACGGCGGCCACGATCTCCGGGGTGAGCGCCTCGCCGATGGCGAGCAGCAGCCGCAGGCTGGTCAGCTGTCCGGCCTGCGCCTGCGCGGCGAACATCGCCAGCATGGACGGCACGAAGTCGGCGACGGTGACGCCTCGCACCGCGACGAGCTCGGCCAGGTACTGCGGGTCACGATGCCCGTCCGGCGTGGCCAGGACGAGGGTCGCGCCCGCCGCGAGCGGAGCGAAGTACCCCCACACCGACAGGTCGAACCCGGCCGCCGACTTCTGCAGGTACACATCGCCGTCACCGAGCCGGTACTGCTCGATCAGCCACGCGATCTGATTGCGAATCCCCGCGTGGCTCATCGCCACACCCTTGGGCCTGCCGGTGGAACCGGACGTGAACAGCACATAGGCGAGGTGGGAATCCCGTAGCGGCGCGCGGAGTTCGGCGTCGGCCACCGGATGCGCGGCGTAGCGCGCGGTGTCGAGGTCGTCGAGGGTGAGGAGCCTCGGCGCGAGCGACCCGGGCACGGTGAACTCGTCGCGACGGGTGGTGAGGACGAGGTGCGGGCGGGCGGTGTCGAGTACCTGGGCGATGCGGTCGGACGGGTGGTCGGGGTCGATCGGCACGTAGGCGCCGCCCGCGGTGAGCACCGCGTACATGGCCACCACCAGGTCGACGGACCGGCGCATGGCCAGCGCGACCAGCACCTCCGGCCCCACGCCCTCGGCGATCAGGTGGCGGGCCAGCCGGTTCACCCGGGCGTCGAACGCGGCGTAGGTCAGCGTCGCGTCCTCGAAGACGAGGGCGGTCGCTTCGGGCCGGGCATGCGCCTGGACGCGGTACGGGGTGAGCAGGGTCGCCGTGCGGTCGATCTCGTGGGTGGTGGCGTTCCACTCGGCGAGGACGCGGGCCCGTTCGGCGGGCTCGAGCACGTCGACGGTGTCCAGCGGCGCGTGCGGATCGGCGGCCACGGCGGTGAGCAGCCGTTCCAGACGCGTGGCGACGGCCGCGGCGGTGGCGGTGTCGAACACGTCGTGGGCGTAGGTGAGCACACCGGTGACGCCCGCGGCCTCGCCGTCGGCGGTGTAGTCGTCGCTGACGATGAGGTGCAGGTCGAACTGGGACAGCTCGGTGTCGGTGTCGATGCCCGACACCGTGATTCCGGGCAGGGCCAGTTCGGCACGCTCGAAGTTCTGGAAGGAGAACCCGACCTGGAACAGCGGGTGCCGCGCGGTCGAGCGGGCCGGGTCGAGGACCTCGACGAGACGCTCGAACGGCACGTCGGCGTGGGCGTAGGCCGCGAGGTCGGTGGCCCGCTGCCGGATCAGCAACTGCCGGAACGACTCTCCCGCCGTCAGCCGGGTGCGGAAGACCAGCGTGTTGACGAACATGCCGATCAGGTCCTCGAGCGCGGCCTCCCCGCGCCCCGCGACCGGGGTGCCGACGGTGATGTCGGCACTGCCGGAGAGCCTGCCGAGCAGGGCGGCGAAGGCGGTGTGCACCACCATGAACAGCGTGGCGCCCGCGTCCTTGGCCAGGGCGCTCAGCCGGGCGTGGGTGGCGGCGTCGAGGGTCACCGGCACGGTGCCACCGGCGAGGCTGCGTACCGCCGGGCGCGGCCGGTCCAGGGGCAGCGCGAGTTCCTCGGGCAGGTCGGCGAGTTCGGTGCGCCAGAAGTCGAGCTGACGAGCGGCGACGGAACCCGGATCGGACTCCTCGCCGAGCACCGCGCGCTGCCACAGCGCGTAGTCGGCGTACTGCACAGGCAGCGGTGTCCACCGCGGCGCAGTGCCGTCGCGGCGCGCCAGGTAGGCGGTCATCAGGTCGCGCACCAGCGGCGGCATCGAGGACCCGTCGGCGCTGATGTGGTGCACGACCAGCGCCAGCACGGCCTCGTCGGCGGTGATCCGGTACAGCACCACCTGCCACGGCACTGCGGCGGTGACGTCGAAGGTGGTGGCGGCGAGTTCGGTCACGGCCGCGACGATCCGCTCGGCCGGGAGGTCACGGACCCGCAGTGCGACACCGGCTTCGGCGGCGGTGACGATCCGCTGCACCGGCCCGTCGGGGGTTTCCGGGTAGTACGTGCGCAGGACCTCGTGCCGCTCGACGAGATCGGTGATCGCGTCCGCGAGCGCGTCCGGGTCGAGCGCCCCGCGCAGCCGCACGGCGACGGGCACGTTGTAGCCGGCCGAGTCGGGATCGAACCGGTTGAGGAACCACATGCGCTGCTGGGCGGGCGAGAGTGGAATCGCGGCGGGCCGCTCCCCCGCCACCAGTGCCACCCGCGCGGTCCCGTTCTCGGCATCGAGGGCGGCGGCCAGCTCGGCCACCACCGGGGTCTCGAAGATCCGCGCCACCGGCACCTGCCGCTCCAGCGCCGCGCCGAGCCGTGCGGCGACCCTGGTGGCGACGAGCGAGTTGCCACCCAGATCGAAGAAGTCGTCGTCGGCGCCGACCGTCTCGACCCCGAGCACCTCGGCGACCACTCCGGCCACGAGCAGTTCAGTGGGCGTCGACGGCGCCCGGAACTCCCGGACCACCAGCTCCGGCGCGGGCAACGCCCGGCGATCCAGCTTGCCGGACGCGTTCACCGGGAACTCGTCGAGCACCACGAAGACACCCGGCACCATGTAGGCCGGAAGTGCGTGCCGCAGAGCGGCTTTCACCTCGTCGAGGTCGAGCAGGGCTCGGCGGGTGCCCGCGGGGAGCAGGTAGGCGACGAGGTGGTCGCCGATGCCGTCGTCGCGGACGGTGACGACCGCGCGATCCACACCCTCGACCCCGGTGAGGACGGCTTCGATCTCGCCGAGCTCGATCCGCAGGCCGCGCAGCTTCACCTGGAAGTCGGTGCGGCCCAGGTATTCCAGTTCACCGGTGCGGGTGCGCACCACGAGGTCGCCGGTGCGGTACATCCGAGAACCTGGCTGCCCGTAGGGGTCGGCGACGAAGCGGTCGGCGGACAGGTCCGGGCGGGCGAGGTAGCCGCGCGCCAGCTGGACACCGGCCAGGTACAGCTCACCCGGGACACCCACGGGCACCGGCCGCAGCCGCCCGTCCAGAACGTGCAGGGCCGTATTGGCGACCGGCGCGCCGATCGGGACGGTGACCGTGTCGGCATCGGTGACCTCGTGGAAGGTGACGTCGACCGCGGCCTCGGTGGGCCCGTACAGATTGTGCACGGCCACCCCGGGCAGCAGCGTCCGCAACCGCTGCGCGTCGGCGGCGGGCAGCGCCTCACCGGAGGCGAACACCTGCCGCAGCGACACGCACTCGGCGGCACGGGGTTCGGCGAGGAAGGCGGCCAGCATCGAGGGCACGAAGTGCGCGACGTCGACGCCGGTGCGGGTGACGACCTCGGCCAGGTAGGCGGGGTCGCGGTGCCCGTCGGGGCGGGCGATCACCAGGGTGGCACCGATCTGCAAGGGCCAGAACAGTTCCCAGACCGACACGTCGAAGGTGATGGGCGTCTTCTGCAACACGGTGCTCGCGGCGTCGAGCCGGTAGGTGTCCTGCATCCAGACCAGGCGGTTGACGATGGCGGTGTGCGCGACCGCGACACCCTTGGGCTTGCCGGTGGAGCCGGAGGTGAACAGCACGTAGGCCAGGTCGGCGCCGCGCAGCGGCCGCAGCCGCTCGGCGTCGGTGACGGGTGCGCTGTCGAAACCGCTCAGATCCAGATCGGCCGGATCGACCGTGCGGGTCCCGGTGTCGGGGAAGCCCGCCGCGGCCAGGACACAGACCGGTGCCGCGGTGTCGAGCACATCGGCGAGGCGGTCGGCCGGGTGGTCGGGGTCCAGCGGCAGGTACGCCGCGCCCGCGGCCTGCACCGCGTACAGGGCCACCAGCAGGTCGATCCCGCGCCGCAGACCGACACCGACGACGGCACCCGGCCCGACCTGCTCGGCGATGAGCCACCGGGCCAGACGGGTCACGCGTTCGGCGAACTCGCCGTAGGTGATCCGTGCGCCCTCGAAGTCGAGGGCCACCGCGTCGGGGCTGCGCCGGGCCTGCTCGGTGAACAGCGAGACCAGGGTGGCGGTGGTGTCGAGCGGCGCGGCCGTGTCGTTCCAGGCCGCCAGCTGGGCGGTCTCACCGGCATCGAGCAGATCGATGGCGCCGACCGGGACGGTGTCGTCGGCGACGACGGCGCTGAGCACCCGCACGAAGCGCGCGCCGAAGGCAGCGACGGTGTCGGCGTCGAACAGATCGGTGGCGTAGCGCAGCCAGCCCCGCATGCCGGGTTCGCCTGCCGCATCGGTGATCTCGTTGACGGCCAGCGACAGATCGAACTGCGTCGTCGCGGCGGGCAGGGCGAATTCGGCGATGCGCAGACCGGGCAGCTCGATCGCGGTGTCCTCGCGATGCTCGAAGGCGAGCATCACCTGCACGAGCGGCGAATAGGCCGTCGACCGCACCGGATTCAGCTCGTCGACGAGCCGTTCGAACGGCAGCTCGGCGTGGGCGAACGCCCGCAGATCGGCCGCCCGCACCGTGGCGAGCAGCTCGCCGAACCCGGCGCCCGCGTCGACCTCGGTCCGCAGCACCAGGGTATTGACGAACATGCCGACCAGATCGTCGAGCGCGGCATCGGCCCGACCGGCCACCGGCGTGCCGATGGCGATATCGGCGCCCGCGCCCTGCCTGGCGAGCAGCACCGCGAACGCCGCGTGCACCACCATGAACGTGGACACCCCGTGCCTGCGGGCCAGCGCCTCGATCCCGGCGACCACCTTGCCGGGCACGTCGAATCCGACCGACCCGCCTGCTCCGGAGCGCACCACCGGCCGCGGCCGATCGGTCGCCGGCTCCAGCACCGGCGCGAGCCCGGCCAGTTCGTCCCGCCAGTGCGCCACCTGCCGCGCCAGCCGCGACTCCGGATCGTCCGGATCGCCGAGTACCTCGCGCTGCCACAGCGTGAAGTCCGGGTACTGCACCGGCAGCGGCGCCCACTGTGGCATCGTTCCCGCCACCCGCGCCGCATAGGCGGTGATCAGATCACGTGCCAACGGTGTCGTCGACACCCCGTCCGCGGCGATGTGATGCACCGCGAGCACGAGCACATGCTCGACCTCGGTCGGACCCCCCTCCCTCGCCTGCGGATTCCGAACGAACCCCGCGGGATTCGACTCGGACACCGCCGGGCTCGGCCCAGCCACCAGCGAGCTCGGCTCAGCGAATTCCACGTCGTGCTCGGCCACCGCCGTGTTCGGCTCGGCGATCACCACGTCCGGCCCGGCCTGGACGTCGCGCGCCACCGCATCGTCGCTGCCCATCGGGCTCGGTGTGGTGCGGCGGAACAAGGCGGCGCGCAGCGGCGGCTCGGTGGTGAGGTCGTAGCCGGCGCCGACGACGGCGCGTACAGCGTCCGGCAGGTCGGTCTCGGGGAGTTCGCGTACCTCTGCGGCGGGCCGGACACGGTCGGCCGGGAGGACGACCTGGGTCGGGCCGTCGGCGTCCTCCGGGAAGATCGTGCGCAGCGATTCGTGCCGTTCGATCACATCGCCGAGTGCTGCCCACAGCGCGTCGGTGTCCAGCTCGCCGGTCAGGCGCAGGGCGATGGGCAGGGTGTAGACGGCCGAGCCGGGTTCGATGCGGTTGAGCAGCCACAGGCGGGTCTGGGCCAGCGACAACGGAATACGGGCCGGGCGCGGTGCGGCCACGACCAGCGCGGGGAGCTGTTCACGGTGGACCCCGGCACGCTCGGCCAGGGCGGCCACGGTGGGCGCGTCGAAGACGTCGCGCACGTCCAGCGCGCTGCCCAGCGCCGCGTTGGCGCGCGCGACCAGGCGCATGGCCAGCAGCGAGTTGCCGCCGACGGCGAAGAAGTCGTCGTCGGCGCCGACGCGGTCCACCCCGAGCAGTTCAGCGATCACCCCGGCGAGGGTGGTCTGCGCGCCCGGTCGCGGCGCGACATAGGCGGCGGTGACGGACAGGTCGGGGGCGGGCAGGGCGGAGCGGTCCAGCTTGCCCGCGGAGTTCAGCGGCACCGTGTCGAGCACGACCAGATGCGCGGGCACCATGTAGGCGGGCACCCGGCTCGCGACATGTCCGCGCACCACGGCGGGCTCCACGTCACCGGCGACGTAGGCGACCAGACACTGGCGCCCGGCGTCGTCGACGGCGGGCAGCACGGTCGCGTGGGTGACGCCCGGTGCGTCGCCGAGCGCGGACTCGATCTCGCCGAGCTCGATCCGCAGGCCGCGGATCTTCACCTGGAAGTCGTTGCGGCCCAGATAGACCAGGGCCCCCGAGCGGTCACGGCGCACCAGGTCACCGGTCCGGTACATGCGGGTGCCGTCGGGACCGTACGGGTCGGCGACGAACCGGTCCGCCGTCAGATCCGGCTTGCCCAGATAGCCGCGCGCGAGCTGGGCGCCCGCCAGATACAGCTCCCCCGCGACCCCGGCGGCCACCGGATGCAGCCGCTCGTCGAGGACGTAGGCGCGCACATTCCAGCTGGGCCTGCCGATGGGCAGTTCGGTCTGCTCGACCGGCGCGGTGATCTGCTGGAAGGTGCTGGTGATGGTCACCTCGGTCGGGCCGTAGGTGTTGTGCAGTTCGCCGGGAATCGCGGCGAGCAGCGCGGCCGCCAGCGGCGCGGGCAGTTCCTCACCGCCCGCGTGCAGCATCCGCAGCCCGCCCAGTGCGTCGCCGAGACCTTCGGCGAGCAGGGCGGCCAGCACCGAGGGCACGAATTCCGCGATGGTGACGCGCTGGTCACGCAGCACCCGCGCCTGGTAGGCCAGGTCGAGGTGACCGCCGGGGCGCAGCAGCACCAGTGGCGCGCCGAGCAGGGCGGGGGCGAGCAGTTCCCAGATCGAGACGTCGAAGGTCAGCGGGGCGCGCTGCAGGAACCGGTCGGCGGCGGTCATCGTGTATTCGCCGCGCAGCCAGCACAATTCGTTGACCAGGGCGCGATGCGACACCATGACCCCCTTGGGGGTGCCGGTCGAGCCGGAGGTGAAAAGCACGTACGCCGGGTGCTCCGGGTGCAGCGGGGCGAGCCGCTCGGCATCGCTGACCGGCGTGCCGGGCACGGGCCGCTGGGCGGGGTCCTCGAGCTGGGCGACGGTGAGCACCGGGAACCCGGAGCGCGAGGCGGCCGCGAAATGCACCGAGGCGGTGGCGGATCGGATACTGGAGTCGACGTGGTCGAGGTCGGCGGCCGCGGCGGCGACCACCAGCCGGGGCGCGGCGGTCTCGAGCACGTGCCCGATGCGGTCGGCGGGCTGGGTGGGGTCGATCGGCACGTACACGCCACCGGCCGCGAGCACGCCGTGCAGCACCACCAGCAGGTCGATACCGCGCGGAACCGCCACGGCCACCGGGGTTTCCGGGCCGACACCGCATTCGATCAGCCTGCGCGCGAACCGGTTGGCCCGGGCCGCGAGGGCGCCGTAACCGATCTCGGTGCCTTCGAACACCGCCGCCACCGCGTGTGGATCGCGGGCGGTCGCGGCGTCGAGCAGATGCGCGGCCAGCGGGGCGCGCACACCGAGTTCGGCGAGGGCGCGCTCGAGGGGTTCCACGTCACCGTGCGGGCCCGCGAGCAGCGCGGCGTGACCGGCGGCGTCGTGCAGGGCGAGGTCACCGACCGGTGTCCCCGGATCGGCGATGGCCGCGCGCAGGACGCGCTCGAGCATGGCGACCAGGTCGGCGACGGTGTCCGCGTCGAACAGGTCGGTGGCGTAGCGCAGTTCGAGGTCGAGTCCCTCGGCGGTGCCGTCGGCGGCGAACCGGTCGACGAAGGTGAAGTCCAGGTCCACCTCGATCGGCGCGTCCGGCAGAGTCAGCCCCGACAGGGTGAGGCCGGGCAGTTCGAAGGCGGTGCGGCGCTGGTTCTGCAGCGCCAGCGACACCTGGTAGAGCGGTGAATAGCCCTGCGAGCGTGCCGGATTGAGCGCGTCGACGAGGCTTTCGAAGGGCACGTCGGCATTGTCGAAGGCGTCGAGGTCACCGGCGCGGACCTCGTCGAGCAGGTCGCTGAAGCGGGCACCGGAGCGCACCTCGGCGCGCAGCACCAGCGTGTTGACGAACATGCCGACGATGTCGTCGAGTTCGCGATGACCACGTCCGGCGACCGGGGTGCCGACGACGATGTCGGCACCCGCGGAGAGCCGGGCCAGCAGCACCGCGAGCCCGGCGTGCAGCACCATGAACGGGGTGGCGCGGTGGGCGCGGGCCAGGTCCTCGATGCCGCGGTGCAGGTCGGCGTCCAGGGTGGTGGTGAGGGTGGCGCCCCGGTTGGAGGCGATGAGCGGCCTGCGACGGTCGGCGGGCAGGGTCAGCACGTCGGGCAGTCCGGCGAGGCGGTCGGTCCAGTAGCCGAGCTGGCGGGCCAGCGGCGCGTCCGGATCGTCGGCACTGCCCAGGCCCTCCACCTGCCACAGCGCGTAGTCGGCGTAGTGGACGGCCGGCGCGGGCAGCTGCGGGGTGAGGCCCGCGGTGCGGGCGGCGTAGGCGGTGACCAGGTCGCGGGTCAGCGGACCCATCGACCAGCCGTCGGCGGCGATGTGGTGCACCACCAGCACCAGCACGTGCTCGGCCGGGGCGACCCGCAGCAGGACGGCGCGCACCGGCACCTCGGTGGTGATGTCGAACCCACCGGCCAGCGCGGTCACGATGGCCGCGGGCACGGCGGCCGCGTCGACCTCGGTGACGGCCAGCTCGGGCACGAACGGCGCGCCGACGAGTTGCGTGGCCTGCCCGTCGAATTCGGGGTAGGTGGTGCGCAGGGTCTCGTGCCGGGCGATCAGGTCGCCGAGGGCGCCGCGCAGCGCGGCGGCGTCGAGTTCGCCGCTGAGCCGCAGAGCGACCGGGATGTGGTACGCCGCCGAGTCCGGATCGAAGCGGTGCAGGAACCACATGCGCTGCTGGGCGGGCGAGAGCGGAATGCGCTGCGGCCGTTGCCCGGCCACCGGCCCCCTCCTGCTTCCGGTCCCGCGCAGCGCGTCCAGCCGCACCGCGAGCCCACCGACACTGCTCGCCTCGAACAGCTCACGCACCGGAACCCGGGCGTCGAGGGCGGCGCCGAGCCGCGCGGCCACCTGGGTGGCCAGCAGCGAGTTGCCACCGAGGGCGAAGAAGTCGTCGTCGGCCCCGACCCGCTCGAGGTCGAGGACCCCGGCGAAGGTGGCGGCCACGATCCGCTCGGTCGCGGTAGCGGGCTCGCGGAAGTCCAGGGTGCGGACCTCGGGGGCGGGCAGAGCACGGCGATCCAGCTTGCCGGAGCTGTTCACGGGCAGCTCGTCGAGGAAGACATACGCACCGGGCACCATGTACGAGGGCAACACCGCAGCGACAGCGGCATCCAGCACGGCCGGGGTCACCGCGTGCCTGGTGACGGCGTCATCCAACGTGGCGGAAGTCGCCGCGTCCGTGGCGACGGCGTCATCCAGCGTGGCGGAAGTCGCCGCGGCCGTGGTGTCGGCGGCAGTATCCAGCGCAGCGGGTTCGGTGGACCGGACGACGTAGGCGACCAGTTGGTCGGGGCGTCCTTCGTCCGAGCGGACCATGACCGCGACCCGGCGCACGCCCGGCACCGCGCCGAGAGCCGCTTCGATCTCGGCCGGTTCGATGCGCAGGCCGCGCAGTTTCACCTGGAAGTCGGTGCGGCCCAGGTAGTGCAGGGCCGGGCCGTCGGGGCCGGTGCGCCAGGTGACGAGGTCGCCGGTGCGGTAGAGGCGTGCGCCGGTGCCGAACGGGTCGGCGACGAAGCGTTCGGCGGTCAGGTCGGCGCGGCCGTGGTAGCCGTCGGCGAGCTGGGTGCCCGCCACATACAGTTCGCCGGGCACCCCCACCGGAACCGGCCGCAGCCGCGAATCCAGCACGTACACACGGGTTCCGGCGACCGGTATACCGATCGGCACCGCCGCGCCCCGGTCGTCGCCGACGCGGTGGGTGGTGACCTGGATGGCGGTCTCGGTGGGGCCGTAGAGATTGACCACCTCCGCGCCGGTGCTCGTCCGCACCGCGTGCGCCAGCTGCGCTGTCAGCGCCTCACCACCGGCGAAGACCAGCCGCAGCGAATCGGCCTGGGCAGCGGCCGGTTCCGTGAGGACGGCGGCCAGCACCGAGGGCACGTACTGCACCACGCTCACGCCGTGACGCACCGTCGCGTCCGCCAGATAGGCGGGGTCGCGGTGCCCGTCGGCGGTGGCCAGCACCAGGCGGGCGCCGACCTGCAACGGCCACAGCAGTTCCCACACCGCGGCGTCGAAGGTGAACGGCGTCTTCTGCAACACCACGTCGTCGGCACCGAGCGGGTATTCGCGCTGCAACCACCGCAGCTGGTTCACCACCGCCGTGTGCGGCACCGCGACACCCTTCGGGCGGCCGGTGGAGCCGGAGGTGAACAGCACGTAGGCGAGATGTCCGGGCCGCAGCGGCAGCGTCCGTTCGGCATCGGTGACCGGCTCCCCGGACAGCTCCGACAGATCCAGGGTGTCGACCGTGACGACCGAATCCGCAGTCGCCACACCGCTTCCGGTGACGGTCAGCACGCAGATCGGCGCGGTCCGCGCGAGCACGTACTCGGTCCGCTCGGCCGGATGATCCGGATCGACCGGCACGTACGCGGCACCGGCGGCCAGCACCGCGTGCACCGCCACCAGCTGCTCGATCCCCCGCCGCATCGCCACGGCGACGAGCGCACCCGGCCCCGCGCCACGCTCGATCAGGTACCGCGCCAGCCTCGCGACCCGTACCCCGAATTCCGCATACGACAGCACCGCGGCCTCGGGCACCTCGGCGGCAGCGTCCGTCAGCCGCGCGAGGGCGCCGGCGGAGGCGGTCGGGTGGTCGTCGCCGTGGTCGACGACCACCGCGATCGCGTCGGGGGTGGCGCGGACCTGGTCGGCGAACAGGTCGGCCAGGGTGCCGGTGGCCTCGAGGGCCGCGGTGGTGTTCCAGGTGGTCAGCACGGTGGTGCGTTCGGCCGGGTCGAGCAGGTCGATATCGCCGATCGGGCGGGTGGGATCGGCGAGGACAGCGGCGAGCAGGCGGTGCAGGCGCGCCGCGAAGCCGGCCACGGTGGCCGCGTCGAACAAGTCGGTGGCGTACACGAACGCGCCGGACAGCCCCGCGGGGGCGCCGTTGTGGTCACGATGCTCGGTGAGCGACAGTTCGATGTCGAACTTGGCGATACCGGTGGACAGGTCCACCTCACCGAGAGTCAGCCCGGGCAGGGCGAGCGCGCGGGGGGTGTCCTCGTTGAGCGAGAGCATCACCTGGAACAGCGGGTTGCGCGCGGTGGAGCGGACCGGGTCGAGGACCTCGACGAGCCGTTCGAAGGGGATGTCGGCGTGGCCGAAGGCGGCCAGATCGGTGTCGCGGATCTGGGCGACCAGCTCGGTGAACGGCGTGGCCGGGGCGACCTCGGTGCGCAGCACGAGGGTGTTGACGAACATGCCGACGAGGTCGTCGAGGGCCCGCTCTCCGCGTCCGGAGACCGGGGTGCCGATGGCGATGTCGGTGGTGGCCGAGAGCCGGGCCAGCAGCGCGGCGAACACGGCGTGGGCGGCCATGAACACCGTGATCCCGTGCGCGCGCGCGAATTCCGCGAGCGCGCGATGGGTCTCGGTATCGATGGCGATGTCGTGGGTGGCGCCGCGTCGCGAGGCGACGGCGGGCCGGGTGCGGTCGGTCGGCAGCTCGAGCTGCTCGGGCATACCGGCGAGGGTGTCGCGCCAGTACGAGAGCTGTGCGGCGGCCAGTGATTCCGGGTCGTTCGCGGCACCGAGTACCGCGTGCTGCCAGATCGCGTAGTCGGCGTACTGCACCGCCAGCGGCGCCCACTGCGGCGCCGCACCGGCGGCGCGCGCCCCGTAGGCGGTGAGCACATCGCGGATCAGCGGCCCGAACGAGAAGCCGTCGGCCGCGATGTGATGCAGCACGATGACCAGCACGTATTCCGGTTCGTCGGTGACGACGCGGATCAGCGCGGCGCGGATCGGCGCGTCGACGGTGAGGTCGAAACCGGTCGCGGCGAAGGCGCGGACCGCGTCGGCCACGTCCGCGGCGGGCACGAGCCGCGGGAGGACCTCGGGCACCAGACCGGTGGCGGACAGGATCTCGGCGACGGCCTGCCCGTCGCGCTCCGGGTAGCGGGTGCGCAGCACCTCGTGGCGCTCCAGGACGTCGACGATCGCCTGCTGCAAGGCCGCGACATCGAGTGTTCCGGTGAGCCGCACGGCCATCGGGATGTTGTCGGTGGCCGAGCCGGGATCGAAGCGGTTGAGGAACCACATGCGCTGCTGGGCGGGTGAGAGCGGCAGCGGATCGGGCCGGGCCCCCGCGACCAGCGCGGGCCCGGAACCGGTGCCGCGCAGCGCGTCGGCGGCCGCGGCGAGGGTGCGCACGGCGCTGGTGTCGAAGAGCTGACGCACCGGGACGCGGATGTCGAGATCGGTGCCGATGCGGGCCATCAGGCGAGTGGCGAGCAGCGAGTTGCCGCCCAGGTCGAAGAAGTCGTCGTCGCGGCCGACCCGGTCCAGGCCCAGGACCTCGGCGAACGCGGCCGCGACCACCTGCTCGGCGGGGGTCCGCGGCGCCCGGTAGACCGCGGCCTCGAACACCGGCGCGGGCAGCGCGGCCCGGTCGAGCTTGCCGACGGGGGTGAGCGGCACCGCGTCCAGCGCCATGATCGTGGCGGGCACCATGTGCGCGGGCAGGTGCTCGGCGGCGTGCGCGAGCAGACCGGCGGCATCGACGGTCGCCCCGGCGGCGGGCACCACATACGACACCAGCAGGGTCGCCCCCGCCTCGGTGCGGTGACCGACGGTCGCGGCGAAGTCCACCGAGGTGTGCCGGGCCAGGACGGCGTCGATCTCGCCGAGCTCGATCCGGAAGCCGCGCACCTTCACCTGGAAGTCGTTGCGCCCCAGGTATTCCAGGTCGTAGGCGCCGTCGCGGTGTACCCAGCGCACGGTGTCGCCGGTGCGGTACATCCGCTCACCGGGCGCACCGTAGGGGTTGGTGACGAACCGGCCCGCGGTCAGCGCGGGCCTGCGATGGTAGCCGCGCGCCAGTTGCGGTCCGGCGATGTACAGCTCGCCGACCACGCCGGCGGGCACCGGCCGCAGTCGCTCGTCGAGCACCAGTTCGGTCGTGCCCTCCACCGGCGCGCCGAGGGTGATCGGGGTGTCCGCGCCGAGCGGTTCGCTGATATTGGTGACGATGGTGGTCTCGGTCGGGCCGTAGCCGTTGCGGAACACCAGGCCCGGGATGGCGCCGGTCCAGCGCGCCACCAGCTCCGGCGGGCACGCCTCGCCACCGACGACGACCACGCGCAGGTCGTCGAGCCCGTCCGGGTTCACCGTCGCCAGCGCCGACGGCGTGATCACCACATGGGTCACCCGCTCGGCCCGCAGCAACGCACCCAGCTCCGCCCCGCCGAACACGCCGACCGGCGCGATCACCATGGTCGCGCCCTCGGTGACGGTCAGCAGCAGCTCCGCCACGGAGATGTCGAACGAGGGCGAGGCCACATGCAGCACCCGCGCGTCCGCCGAGGCCACATAGCGCCCCGCCTGCACGGGCAGATACGCCGCGACAGCGGCGTGCGGAATCACCACGCCCTTGGGCAGACCGGTGGTGCCGGAGGTGTAGATGACATAGGCGGGATCGCGCGGATCGAGCGCCCGGCGTGCCGGGACACTCGGCACGTCAGCGTGGGCCTTACCATCGAGCGCGGGCACCTCGTCGGCGGGCGATACACGGCCGGTTGCCACATCGGAACTCGGCCCGTCGTCGATCACCGCAACCGCCGACCCGTCGTCACTCGACGGCGCGCCCGGCACCGTAGCGGTGGTCGGCGCGTCGCCCAGCAGCAGCCAGGGCACGGTGGCGGGCAGGTCCGGGTGGATGTCGGCGATCGTGATGCCAGCTGCCGCACCGGAATCGGCGAGCATGTGGGTGATGCGGTCGGCCGGGTAGGTGGGGTCGACGGGCAGGAAGCCCGCGCCGGACTTGATGACGGCCCAGACGGCGGTGATCGAGTCGGCCGAGCGCGGGATGCTGACGGCGACCAGATCGCCGGGGCCGATTCCCGCGGCGGTCAGGCGGGCGGCGAGGGCGGTGGAGGTGGTGTCGAGGTCGCCGTAGGTGCGGGTGCGGGCGCCGTCGCGCAGCGCGATCGCGGTGGGGTCGGCGGCGGCGCGGGCGAGGATCTCCGGCAGCAGCGGGGCGGGGGCCGCCGGGCCGCCGGTGCGGGTGGTGAGTTCGGTGAGTTCGGTGTCGATCAGCAGGGGCAGGTCGGCGACCGGGGTGTGTGGTGCGCGGGCGACGGCGGCGAGCAGGCCGGTGAAGCGGCGGGTCATCCGGGCGACGGTCGCCTCGTCGAAAAGATCGGTGGCGTAGGAGAACTCGCCGGTCAGGCCGGTGGTGGCGGATTCGCGCAGGGTCACCGAGAGGTCGAACTTCTCGATGTCGTAGGGCAGGTCGACGGCGGCGGCGCGCAGGCCCGGCAGCTCGAACGAGGTGGGCGGCAGGTTTTGTAGCGACAGTGCCACCTGGAACAGGGGGTGGCGTCCGGCCGAACGCGGGGGTGCGAGCACCTCGACGAGCCGCTCGAACGGCAGGGTGGTGTGCGCGAAGGCGGCCAGGTCGTCGGCGCGCACGCGGCCGAGCAGTGCGGTGAACGACTCTTCCGACCGGATCTGGGCCCGCAGCACGGCGGTATTGACGAACATGCCGACCACGTCGTCGAGTTCGGCGGCGCCACGGCCCGCGACCGGGCTGCCGATCGCCACATCGGAGTTGCCCGACAGGCGCGCGACGAGTACCGACAGCGCCGCGTGCAGCACCATGAACAGGGTCGCGCCCTGGTCGGCGGCGATCGTGTTCAACGCCGCCACCAGGTCGGCGTCGAGTTCGAAGCCGACGCGGGCGCCGCGCATAGACGCCGTGGCGGGTCGGGGGCGATCCGAGGGCAGGCCCACCTCGTCCGGGAGCCCGGCCAGCGCGGTCCGCCAGAAGGCGATCTCGCGGCCCGCCTGCGCGGTCTCGTCGTCCTCCGCGCCGAGCACCGCCCGCTGCCACAGCGTGTAATCGGCGTACTGCACGGCCAGCGGCGTCCACTCGGGCGCGGCACCGGCCGTCCGCGCCGAGTACGCGACCATGGTGTCGCGCACCAGCGGCCCGGCCGACCAGCCGTCGGCCGCGATGTGGTGCACCACCAGCACCAGCACGTGATCCCCGTCGACCTCGAACAACCGCGCCCGCACCGGCGGCGCCACGGTCACATCGAAGCCCTCGAGAATGACCGCCGCCAGCGCCTCCGGAAGATCCCGCGCCGCAATACCGATGGGCACGAGCAGCCCCGAATCCCCACCCGCACCGGCAACCGGCAGACCTGTCCCCTCGGCCCCCACCCCGCCACCAGCAGCGCCAGCAGCGCCAGCAGCGCCAGCAGCGCCAGCAGCGCCAGCAGCGCCAGCAGCGAGCATCGTCGAATCTGCTTCGGCCACGAGCAATTCGAGCGCCTCGGCGGGGGTCAGCACATCCTGGGTGCCGACGCCGTCGACCTCCGGGTACACCGTGCGCAGCACCTCGTGCCGGGCGATGAGGTCGCCGACCGCCGCGCGCAGGGCGGGCAGGTCCAGGGTGCCGGAGAGGCGGACCGCGATGGGGATGTTGTAGGCGCCGGTGGCCGGGTCGAACCGGTTCAGGAACCACATGCGCTGCTGGGCGGGCGAGAGCGGCAGCACCTCGGGGCGCGGACCCGCGACCAGGGCGGGGCGCGCGTCGGCGACGCCGCCGTCGATCAGGGCGGCCAGCACGGCGACGGTCGGGTTGTCGAAGAAGTCGCGCACATCCACGCGCACACCGGAATTCGCCTGCAACCGGGCGATGGCGCGGGTGGCGACGAGCGAGTTGCCGCCGAGGCGGAAGAAATCGTCGTCCAGGCCGACGGTCTCCACGTCGAGCAGGTCGGCGAACAAGGCGGCCACGGCCTGCTCGGTCGCGGTGCGCGGGGCGCGGTATGCGGCGGCCGCCACGCGGAAGTCGGGTTCCGGCAGGGCCTTGCGGTCCAGCTTGCCGCTGGCATTGATCGGCATGGCCGCCAGCTGCACCAGCAGCGCGGGCACCATGTACTCCGGCATCGACGCCTTGGCGTGCGCGGCCAGTTCGGCCTCGTCCAGCGGTTCGCCGTCGACGCTGACCACATAGCCGACCAGCGCCTCCCCGGCCGCGTGCCGGTGCAGCACCACCGCGGCATTGCCGACGCGCGGATGCGCGGCCAGCACCGCCTCGATCTCGCCCAGCTCGATCCGCAGCCCGCGCAGCTTCACCTGGAAGTCGGTACGCCCGAGGTATTCGAGCTCGACCCCACCGGGCAGCTGCCGGACGAGGTCACCGGTGCGGTACATGCGCTCGCCGGGCACGCGGTACGGATTGGCCACGAACCGGTCGGCGGTCAGCCCCGGCCGCGCCACGTAGCCACGCGCGAGCTGGATACCGGACAGGTACAGCTCGCCCACCACCCCGGCGGGCACCTGGTCGAGGTTCTCGTCGAGCACCAGCAGCCCGGTGTCGTCGGCCGGGCCACCGATCGGCACCGACACCTCGTCGGCCGCGGTGACCTCGTGCGCGGTCACGTCGACGGCCGCCTCGGTCGGGCCGTAGAGGTTGTGCAGTGTGGCACCGGAGAGCTTGCGCAGTCGCGCGGCGGTGGCGGCGGGCAGCGCCTCACCCGAGGCGAAGACCAGCCGCAGCGACGACAGGTCCACCGCGTCACCGGACTCGGCCAGCTCACCCGCGAACGCCGCCAGCATGGACGGCACGAAGTGCGTGATGCTCACCCGCTCGGCGGCGATCAACTCGGCCAGGTAGGCCGGGTCACCGTGGCGGCCGGGTGCGGCGACCACCAGCCGGGCACCGATCTGCAAGGGCCAGAACAGTTCCCACACCGACACGTCGAAGGTGTAGGGCGTCTTCTGCAGGACGACATCGGCCTCGGTCATGCCGTAGCAGCGCTGCCGCCAGTCGAGGTTGGCCACGATGGCGCCGTGGGTCACCGCCACACCCTTGGGCCTGCCGGTGGACCCGGAGGTGAAGATGACGTAGGCGGTATTGCCCGCCCGCGCTCCCCCGTCGACCTCTGCGGCCGGCGCGGTCCAGTCGATGTCGTCGGTCCGCAGCACCGGCGCGCCGTCGAGGTCCGGCTCGTCGCAGGCCCGCGTCACCACCACGACCGGGCGGGCCACCTCCAGCACGTAGTGCAGGCGCTCGACCGGGTGATCCGGGTCCAGCGGCACATAGGCGCCGCCCGCGCGCACGATGGCGTGCACCGCGACGATCAGCTCGACACCGCGCCGCATGGCCAGGCCGACCAGCGCCTCGGGCCCCACCCCGAGCGCCACCAGCCGGGCGGCCAGCACCCGTACCCTGGCGTCGAACTCGGCGTAGGTCAGGGTCTCGGTGCCGAACTGCACCGCGACCCGCTCCGGGGTGCGGGCCAGCTGGGCGGTGAACCGGTCGACCAGGGTCGGCGCGGCGGTGTGCGTGGATTCGATGCCGAGGGCGGCCATCGTGTCGGCGGCCAGCGCGTCCAGCAGTTGCCCGAAGGTGCCCTCGGCCGCGTCGACCACGCCGGGGAACAGCTCGGCGAGCACCACCTGCACCAGTGTCTCGGGATCGAGGGCGCCGCCGGTGAGCTCGGCCATCAGTGTGAGCCGGGCGTCGAGATCGGCGTAGGACACCGTGGTGCCGTCGAACCCGACCGCGATCCGCGCCGGCTCCATCGCCGCGACCGTCGCCACCAGCGCTGCCAGCTGCTCGATTTCCGCGCGCGCCGGAGTGGGGTTGGTCATCGCACACTGCCTTCCATCTACCGGCCGCAGGTGACATCGCGCGACCGCACAAACTCTCGGAACTCCCGGGTCCATCCGGGTGACGGGACGGGCAGTGGGCGGCCAACCTCGGGCACCCTGCCCGAAATCCGCCCGCGCGATCCGGTATTCAGTGCGATCGGCTATGACACGATCACCACGCTCCGGCGCGCTGCCATGCAACCGGGCACCGGCCAGTCCGTCTCCGCCGTGCCCACGATCCAGGGGTTGCATCCCTTGCAGCTATGACTCGGTTATCTCCCGACCTCCATCGTCAACCCCGACACCTGACACACGCGCCCGCGGACGAGAGGAAGCGTATTCGGTTCGATAATAAACCGGACCAGATTCAGTCAAAATCTTGGTCGCCGGGTTTCCCGATCGGGTTCCGGGAGCGCGCCAGCAATCCGGCCGCATACGCCGAGCGGGCAGCGGTCACGGCGCCACCCCTCGGGGCGGCGCGACGGCTGCCTGCGCGCGGTCGCGCTGTGTCCGGCAACACTAGATGTTCCAACGTTGCATCACCGTTGCATAGACGTGACGCATGCCACTGACCGACCGCCCGGCCTGTTCCGGAGACGACGAAACCCCCCACCGTCGACGACGGCAGGGGGTTTCGGTACTGCTGTGGAGCTACCTCGGCGCTTACTCGGCGGCGGGGGCTTCCTCGGCGGCCGGCTCGGCGGCGGCCTCGTCCTCGACCGGGACCAGCGAGATCTTGCCGCGGTTGTCGATGTCGGCGATCTCCACGCGCAGCTTGTCGCCGACGTTCACCACGTCCTCGACCTTGGCCACGCGCTTGCCGTTGCCCAGCTTGGAGATGTGCACCAGGCCGTCACGGCCCGGCAGCAGCGACACGAACGCGCCGAAGGCGGTGGTCTTGACGACCGTGCCCAGGAAACGCTCGCCGACCTTGGGCAGCTGCGGGTTGGCGATCGCGTTGATCGCGTCGATCGCGGCCTGGGCCGAAGGCCCGTCGGTCGCACCGACGAACACGGTGCCGTCGTCCTCGATGGAGATGTTGGCGCCGGTGTCCTCGGTGATCTGGTTGATCATCTTGCCCTTGGGGCCGATGACCTCGCCGATCTTGTCGACCGGGATCTTGATCGCGGTGACGCGCGGAGCGTAGGGGCTCATCTCGTCCGGGGTGGCGATGGCCTCGGCCATCACGTCCAGGATGGTGGTGCGGGCGTCGTGCGCCTGGTTGAGCGCACCGGCGAGCACCTGCGAGGGGATGCCGTCGAGCTTGGTGTCCAGCTGCAGGGCGGTGACGAAGTCGCGGGTACCGGCGACCTTGAAGTCCATGTCACCGAAGGCGTCCTCGGCGCCGAGGATGTCGGTCAGCGCCACGTAGCGGACCTCGTCCTCGCCCTTGTCATTGGTGACGGTGTCCGACACCAGACCCATCGCGATACCCGCGACCGGCGCCTTCAGCGGCACACCGGCGTTGAGCAGCGACAGCGTCGAGGCGCAGACCGAGCCCATCGAGGTGGAGCCGTTGGAGCCCAGCGCCTCCGAGACCTGACGGATGGCGTAGGGGAACTCCTCCTGCGAGGGCAGCACCGGCACCAGGGCGCGCTCGGCCAGGGCGCCGTGGCCGATCTCGCGACGCTTGGGCGAACCCACGCGACCGGTCTCACCGGTGGAGAACGGCGGGAAGTTGTAGTGGTGCATGTAGCGCTTGGAGGTCTCCGGGCCGAGCGAGTCGACCTGCTGGGCCATCTTGACCATGTCCAGGGTGGTGACGCCCATGATCTGGGTCTCGCCACGCTCGAACAGCGCCGAACCGTGGGCGCGCGGGATCACGTCGACCTCGGCGGAGAGCTGACGGATGTCGGCCAGGCCGCGCCCGTCGATGCGGAAACCGTCGGTGAGGATGCGCTGGCGCACCAGCTTCTTGGTGACCGAGCGGAACGCGGCACCCAGTTCCTTCTCGCGGCCGACGAAGTCGTCACCGAGGCGACCGAGCACCTCGGCCTTGATCTCGTCGATGCGGGCCTCGCGGGCCTGCTTGTCGGCGATGCTCAGCGCCTCGTTGAGCTCCACCTTCGCGGTGCCCTCGACGGTCTCGAACACGTCGGGACCGTAGGGCGGGAACAGCGGGAACTCTTCGGTCGGCTTGGCGGCCAGCGCGGCCAGGTCCGACTGCGCGCGGCACAGGCGGGCGATGAACGGCTTGGCGGCCTCGAGGCCCTCGGCCACGACGGCCTCGGTCGGCGCCTGGGCGCCGCCCTCGATGAGCGCGATGACCTTGTCGGTGGCCTCGGCCTCGACCATCATGATGGCGACGTCACCGGTCTCGGTGACGCGACCGGCCACGACCATGTCGAAGACGGCGTCCTCGAGCTGCTCGACGGTCGGGAACGCGACCCACTGGCCACCGATCAGGGCGACGCGCACGCCGCCGACCGGGCCGGAGAACGGCAGGCCGGAGATCTGGGTGGACGCCGAGGCGGCGTTGATGGCCACCACGTCGTAGAGATCCTTGGGATCCAGGCTCAGCACGGTGACCACGACCTGGATCTCGTTGCGCAGGCCGTCGACGAACGACGGGCGCAGCGGACGGTCGATCAGGCGACAGGTCAGGATCGCGTCGGTGGAGGGGCGGCCCTCGCGACGGAAGAACGAGCCCGGGATGCGGCCCGCGGCGTACATGCGCTCTTCGACGTCGACGGTCAGCGGGAAGAAGTCGAACTGGTCCTTGGGGTGCTTACCGGCGGTGGTCGCCGACAGCAGCATGGTCTCGTCGTCCAGGTAGGCGACCACGGAGCCCGCGGCCTGCTTGGCCAGACGGCCGGTCTCGAAACGGACGGTGCGGGTACCGAAGCTGCCGTTGTCGATCAGCGCGACCGACTCGAAAACACCGGGCTCGACCTCGACCGCGGTCGACGTACGTTCAGTTGTCTGCGTCATTTTTTCTTCTCTCGACCTCTCGTCTCGCTGGAACGCAGCACCGGATGGGCGCGGACCAGCTGTTCGTCAGCCGTACCGGACACGGACCCGTGGCAGCCCTCCTGGCTGCCACGCGCAGCACCCGGCCGGATCCCCTTGGAGCGGCGACGCGGAGGCGGTCATCGATCGAAGCCCGACGGCGGCGGAACTGAGAGATCGCCGGCCGAAAGGCCACTACCGAAGACCGACGCCACGCGGACGGATGCACACGGCTGTCACATGTTGTAGTGCACACGGAAACCCCATGGTCTCCGAATACACGAATAGCCAACGAGAAGAAGTGTACTTCTTCCCATTGGCTACTCGCCGACCGCCTCAGCTCGGAGGCGTGTCGGAGCAGATCAGCGGCGCAGGCCGAGACGCTCGATGAGCGAACGGTAGCGCTCGATGTCCTTGGCCTGCAGGTACTTCGACAGGCGGCGACGACGACCGATCAGGGCCAGCAGGCCGTGCCGGGTGTGGTGATCGTGCTTGTGCTGCTTCAGGTGCTCGGTCAGGTCCGAGATCCGCTTCGACAGCAGCGCGATCTGCGCCTCCGGCGAGCCGGTGTCCTTCTCGTGCAGGCCGTACTCGGCCAGGATGGCCGACTTCTGCTCAGTGGTCAGCGCCATGCGGGCAGACTCCTCATTTCTCAGTTCCGCGCTCGAAGGTCCGGTTACCCGGGATGGGCGCCACCGCGGACCGCAGCAAACCCGAGGAGCCAGTCTACGCCCACGTCCGGCGGCCGCCCGAATCGGGTCAGGCCTGCTCGGCGGCGTCCGCGGTGAGCACCTTGCGGGCGGCCTCGACATCGCGGCCCATGGCCTCGACCAGGTCGTCGATGGAGTCGAACTTGCGCATCCCGCGCAGCTGCTCGACGAAGTCCACCGCCACGTGCTGCCCGTAGAGGTCGGCCTCGCCGTCGAGCACGAATGCCTCCACCGTGCGCGAGCGGCCCGAGAAGGTCGGATTGGTGCCCACCGAGATGGCGGCCATCGCGCGCTCGCCGGGCGCGGCGGTGCCGATCGACGGGCCCTGGCCGAGCACGGTGAACCAGCCCGCGTACACCCCGTCGGCCGGGATGGCGGCGTGCATGGGCGGAGCGACATTGGCGGTCGGGAAGCCGAGCCCGCGGCCGCGGCCGTCACCGTGCACGACCACGCCCTCCACGCGGTGCGGGCGGCCGAGCGCCTCGGCGGCGGCGGCCATGTCCCCGGCGTCGACGCAGGCGCGGATGTAGGTGGAGGAGAAGGTGACGGCGTGCTCGCCGAGCAGGGTCACCCCGTCGACCTCGAAGCCGAAACGCGCGCCGAGCTCGCGCATGGTGTCGACGGTGCCCGCGGCCTTCTTGCCAAAGGTGAAGTTGTCGCCGACGACCACCTCGGACACGTGCAGACGCTCGACGAGCAGGTCGTGCACGTAACCGGAGGGGGTGAGTTTCATGAATTCCTGGGTGAACGGCATCACGCAGAACACGTCGATGCCGAGTTCCTCGGCCAGCTCGGCGCGGCGGGTCAGGGTGGTCAGCTGGGCCGGGTGCGAACCTGCCCGCACCACCTCCATCGGGTGGGGGTCGAAGGTCATCAGGACCGAGGGCACTCCACGCTTGTCCGCCGCCGCCACGGCCCGGCTGATCAGCTGCGCGTGCCCGCGATGCACGCCGTCGAACACGCCGATCGTGAGGACGCAGCGCCCCCAGTCCGCGGGCACCTCGTCGAGGCTTCGCCATCTCTGCACACAGCGAAGCCTACGCAAGGCGGCACCGGAACAGAATTCCGCCTCCGCGCGGAATGTCGTGCTGCGCCGTGCCGGTTCGCCGATGTGTCATTCCGGGCAGGGATGCCTAACATCAAGAATGTGCCAGGTAAACGAGATGTCGCGACCCGCCGTGCGTCGAACCCGCCCGGTGCGGCCGATACCGCCGACGCCGCGACGGTCGCGCCCGAGCTGTCCGCGGTGGCACAGGACTATCTGAAGGTCATCTGGACCGCGCAGGAGTGGTCGCAGGAGAAGGTGTCGACCAAACTGCTCGCCGAGCGGATCGGCGTGTCGGCCTCGACGGTGTCCGAGGCGGTGCGCAAGCTCGCCGATCAGGGGCTGGTCGAGCACGCCCGCTACGGCGCGATCACGCTCACCGAGCACGGCCGTCTCGCCGCGGTCGCCATGGTGCGCCGCCACCGGCTGATCGAGACCTTCCTGGTCAACGAGCTCGGCTACGGCTGGGACGAGGTGCACGACGAGGCCGAGGTGCTCGAGCACGCGGTCTCGGACCTGCTGATGTCGCGCATCGACGCCAAACTCGGCCACCCCGACCGCGACCCGCACGGCGACCCGATCCCCTCCACCGACGGCGACGTCCCCACGCCCCCGGCCCGGCGCCTCAGCGATTTCGCGGCGGGCGAGTCCGGCCGCGTGGCCCGCATCTCCGACTCCGACCCGGCCATGCTGCGCTACTTCGACTCCGTCGGCATCGCCCTGGACACCACCATCGAGGTCGAGGAACGCCGCGACTTCGCCGGCACCATCGCCGTGCGCATCGCCGCCGCCGAGGCACCCACCGAACTGGGCACCCTGGCCGCCGAGGCCATCTGGCTGACGTCCTGAGCGCTCAGCGGGACAGGAAGTCCAGCAGGACCCGGAATTCGGGCAGCGAGAGGTAGCCGTCGCCGTCCTGGTCGGCGGCGGTCAGCAGGTCGGCGGCGGGTTCGTCGATGCGGCCCGCGCCGACGTGGCGGATCAGCGACTCCAGTTCGGTCACCGAGATGCGGCCGTCGCCGTTGACGTCGAAGACGCGGAAGGCGGCCTCGGCGTCGGTGACCTCGATGCGGCCCTCGACCACGGCGGCGTCGAATTCGGCGCGCGAGACCAGGAAGTCACCGTCGGTGTCGGCGGCGGCGACC
This sequence comes from Nocardia sp. NPDC056064, assembly GCF_042266925.1. Lineage (NCBI taxonomy): Bacteria > Bacillati > Actinomycetota > Actinomycetes > Mycobacteriales > Nocardiaceae > Nocardia > Nocardia sp. NPDC056064. The sequence continues at coordinate 1,872,936 of NZ_JBHJWO010000001.1, forward strand.
AGGCGCTCGATCGCGGCGCGCTCGACATCGATTCCGGCGGAACGGATTCCGGCGACGATGTCGTCGACCGAGACCTGGCCGTCCCCGTCCTGGTCCCACAGGGTGAATGTGTCGACCGGCTCTGTACTCATCTGGCTACCCTTCCCCGCGGCCGGCGAATACCGTCGCGCCGGCCGTCTCCCGCCACTGTACGGATCGACCGCGTGGGGCGGGTGTGCCCGGCGCGCAGGGAATTCCGGGAGCGGGAGGGTCAGTCGCCGATGCCCTGGGGACGGACGACCATCACCGAGGACGCGCGCTTGCCGCTCTCCTCGATCAGCGCGATGGCACGGCCGGCGGGGTCGATGGCCGCGTACACGCCCCCGAGGCCGATCGGCTCCAGCCAGCGGCCGTTGCGCAGGTCGTTCGCCTGGGTGTCGTCGATGTCGCGGTGCGGGAAGGCGGTGCGCACAGCGGTGTCGATGTCGAGGCTGAGCAGGGGCTGTTCGGCCTCGGCGGCGGCCGCCAATTGCTCCAGGGTGCGGGCGTGTTCGAGGGTGAACGGGCCGACTCTGGTGCGACGCAGGGCGGTCAGGTGACCGCCGACGCCGAGCGCGGCGCCCAGGTCGCGGGCCAGGGCGCGGATGTAGGTGCCCGAGGAGCACTCGACGTCCACGTCCAGGTCGACGAACTCGCCCTCGGCGACATCGCGGCGGGCCAGGATGTCGAAGCGCGACACCGTCACCGGGCGCGCCGCGAGCTGCACGTCCTCGCCCGCGCGGGCCCTGGCGTAGGCGCGTTCGCCGTCGACCTTGATGGCGCTGACGGTGGCGGGGACCTGCTGGATGTCGCCGGTGAGAGCGGCGATCCCGGCGGCGACGGCCTCGTCGGTGAGGTGCAGGGCGGGGGTCGTCGTGGTGATCTCGCCCTCGGCGTCGTCGGTGACAGTGCTCTGGCCGAGGCGGATGGTGGCGGTGTACGCCTTGGTGGTGAGGATCAGCTGACCGAGCAGTTTGGTGGCCCGTTCCACGCCGAGCACGAGCACGCCGGTGGCCATCGGGTCCAGGGTGCCGGCGTGGCCGACCTTCTTGGTCCGCAACAGTCTCCGGCTGCGGGCCACCACGTCGTGGCTGGTCCAGCCGCCGTCCTTGTCGACGATCACCAGTCCGCCGAGCTGGTCGACCGCGGGGGTGCGCGCCGCCATCAGCCGTGCGCGATCGCGGTCAGGATCAGCCCGTCGGCGATCAGCCAGCGTCCGTCGAACTCGGTCAAGGGGGTGCCTCCGTCGTTCGTCGTGCCGGGGATCAGCAGCTTCGTGTGGAAGCTGCCGGAACCGGAATCCGCGGTGCGGGTGTCGATCTCGAAGCTGATGTGCGCGTCCTCGAAGCCGAGCCAGCGCAGGGTCAGCGGGAACCAGGCCTTGTAGGTGGCCTCCTTGGCGCAGAACAGCAGCCGGTCCAGGTGCAGGCCGTCGCCGGTGGTGCCGGTGAGCCAGTCGCGTTCGGCGGGCAGACTCACCGAGTCGAGCACCCCGTCGGGCAGGGGGCCGTGCGGTTCGGCGTCGATGCCGACCGAGCGGAACCGCAGGGTGTGCGCCATGGCGGCGGCGCGGTAGCCGTCGCAGTGGGTGAGGCTGCCGACGACCCCGCGCGGGAACAGCGGCATGCCGCGCTCCCCCTTGCCGATCGCGACCGGCGGTTCGCCGAGCTGCTCGAGCGCGAGCCGCGCGCAGTGCCGGGCACCGATGAAATCGCGCCGGCGCTTCTCGACCGACTTGGCGATGAGATGCTCCTCGGCCGGGTGTGCCGTCAGCTCCTCCGGATACGCAAGCAGCTCCGCGGTCGCCACCCCGGACGGCAGGATCTGCCCGAGCAGACCCGATGAATGACCCATGGTCATCACCAAATCAGTGGTCGGCGCGCGAAGCAAATCCCGCCCCTCACACTCCGCGACGGCGATCGGCCTTGGCGCGCATCTCCGCGGCCGCGGCCTCCATCTCCGGGGTGACGGTGAAGTGGCCGCCCCAGGCGTTGAGCTCACCCTCGGCGTAGACGGGCTCGGGCAGGATCTGGCGCAGCAGCGGTTCGGGCATGCCGCGCCGCTTCCATTCGCGCGGGTAGCCGAGGGAGACCTCCTCGAAGCGCACGCCGTCGTAGTAGGTGGTGCGCGGGATGTGCAGGTGGCCGTAGACCGCGCACACCACGTTGTAGGTGGTGTGCCAGTCGGCGGTGAGGTCGGTGCCGCACCACAGCGAGAACTCCGGGTAGAACAGGATCTCGGTGGGCTGACGGACCAGCGGGAAGTGGTTGACCAGCACCACCGGGGTGTCGGGGGCGAGCGCGTCGAGGCGGCGCTGGGTGTACTGCACGCGCGCGTGGCACCAGGCGTCGCGGGTGAGGTACGGGTCGGGGGTGAGCAGGAACTCGTCGGTGGCGACGACATTGCGCTCGCGGGCCACCGCCAGGCCCTGCGCCTTGGTGGCGGTCCCCTCGGGCAGCCAGGAGTAGTCGTAGAGCAGGAACATCGGCGCGATGGTGACGCGGCCGCCGTAGCGCTCGGCGCCCGAACCGGTCCACACCGGGAACGGGTCCTCCGGCGTGACCACGTCGAGGTCGCGGCACATCGCCACCAGGTATTCGTAGCGGGCGGCGCCGTGCATCTGCACCGGGTCCTTGGGTGTGGTCCACAGTTCGTGGTTGCCGGGCACCCAGATCACCTTGGCGAAGCGGCCGCGCAGCAGCTCCAGGGCCCAGCGGACCTCGTCGGCCTTCTCGCCCACGTCACCGGCGACGATCAGCCAGTCCTCGGGCGAATCCGGCTGGATCTGCTCGACGACCGGCTTGTTGCCCTGGTGCCCGACGTGGACGTCGCTGACCGCCATCAACTTGGGAATCACCGCTCCACCGTCGCACATCCGCTCGCCGGCGCACCGCCGGGTTCCCACTGTTCGGATTCGCCCGCTTCGGCGACGAGCAGCCCGAGCAGTCCGGGGAAGCGCGCGTCGAGCGCAGCGCGGCGCAGGACGACAGTGCTGCGATTGCCGTGGTTGACCTGCCGGACGAGCCCGGCTTCGCGCAGCACCCGGAAGTGATGGGTACGGGTGGCCTTGGTGACGGGCAGGTCGAAGGACGAACAGCTGCGGTCGCCGTCGGCGGGGTCAAGGGCGAGCAGGGTGATCACCCGGCGCCGCAGGGGGTCGGCGAGGGCGGCGAGCACGGCGCCCAGCTCCAGATCGGCGGACTCGTCCACCACACCTCCTCAGGTACGACTTGCGTCGTACCTATCTCGCCTCTACGGTCCTTAGGTACGTCGTCCATCGTACCTAAGGAGCACCATGACCTACGCCCTCGTCGGCTTCGCCCACCCGAAGCCGCAACGCCGTGCCGACCTCCAGGAGCTGCTGCTGTCGTTCGTCGCACCGACCCGGGCCGAGGAGGGCTGCCTGGAATACCACTTCCACGTCGACAGCGAGAACCCCGCCGTCTTCGTCTTCTACGAGGTCTGGCGCAGCAAGGACGACCTCGACCGGCACCTGGCACTACCGCACATGCGCGAGTTCTGGGAGTCGCGGATGGACTACCTGGCCCGCGATCTGGAGATCCGCTGGATCGACATGCTCAGCCCGTATCCACGCTGAGCGCCTCACGCGACCCCGCGGGGGATGTCCGCGCCGACCCGGGCCCACCGGCCCGAGCGGGCCCGGCCGACGACCGCGACCAGACGCAGCAGCATGAAGGCCACCAGACCGGTCCAGATGCCCGCGACACCCCGGTCGAACACCAGCGAGAGCCAGATCAGCGGGAGGAACCCGCCCAGGGCGGCCAGCAGGGTGGCGGTGCGCAGGAAGGCCGCGTCGCCCGCGCCGAGCAGCACACCGTCGAGGGCGAAGACCGCGCCGGCGACGGGGATCATCGCGACGAAGAACCACCAGATGACGTGGACCCGGTCGAGGACCGCCGGGTCGTCGGTGAACAGCAGCGGAACCACCCCGTAGCCCGCGGCGAAGGCACCGGCCAGCACCAGCGCGAAGATCCCCGACCAGCCGGTGACCCGGCGGGCGATCCCCTTGGCGCCCTGGGCATTCCCCGCGCCCAGGGCCGCGCCGACGAGCGTCTGGGCGGCGATGGCCAGCGAATCCAGGGTCAGCGCGAGGAAGTTCCACAGCTGGAGCACCACCTGGTGCGCGGCGACCGAGGCGGCGCCGAAGCGGGCGGCTACCGCGGCGGCCGAGATGAAGCACGCCTGGAAGGAGAGGCTGCGCACGATGAGGTCGCGGCCGAGGACGAGCTGGGCGCGCATGACCGCCGGGTGCGGACGTAACGAGACCCGTTCGCGTAACAGGGCGTAGACGAACAGCGCGCCGGTGACGAGCTGTCCGGCGAGATTGGCCACTGCCGAGCCCGCCAGCTCCAGCCGGGGCGCGCCGAGCAAGCCGTAGACCAGGATCGGGCACAGCACCGCCGAGAGCCCCAGCCCCGCGATCACGTACAGCAGCGGCCTGCGCACGTCCTGGACACCGCGCATCCAGCCGTTGCCCGCCATCGACAGCAGGATCAGCGGCACGCCGCACAGCGCGATCCGCACCCAGGTCAGCGCCTCCTCGGCGATGTCGCCCCCGCCCGAGATCGCCGCGCACAGCGGTGCGGCGAACACCTGGATCACCAGCACGATCAGCAACCCGATCGCCACTCCCACCCAGCTGGCCTGCACGCCTTCGGCCACCGCTCCCCCGCGGTCACCGGCACCGTGCCGCCGCGCCGCGCGGGCGGTGGTTCCATAGGACAGGAACGTCAGCTGGGTGCTGACCGACCCCACGATCACCCCGCCGACGGCCAGCCCGGCCAGCGCGAGGGCGCCCAGCCGCCCGACCACGGCCATGTCGAACAGCAGATACAGCGGCTCGGCCACGAGCACCCCGAGCGTGGGCACGGCGATCCCGAGAATCCGGCGCGGCCCGGCCTGATCCACCACATCGACAGCCGCAGAACCCACGCCGGACCTCCCCACCGAAGGCGCCGTCACCTCCGGCGCGCTGTGCACTGTCTCGCTGATCCTGGCACAGGCCACCGACACGCCCCGCGCCCACACGGGCGGGGACAACAGCGCGAAACATCGGCACGGAACGCGCGCAGCGGCAATACTGGTCGTCCGCCCAACTACGGGACATCCTCGCGGACATCGGTTCGCCCGAGAACTCAGGACAGCGACATGGCGTTTGCGCAACGGTGGCGGGTGATCATCGCCTTCGCCCTGGTCGGGGCGGCGACTCAGCTCGTGTGGCTCACCTATGCCCCGGTGACGACCGTCGCGGCCGAGCACTTCGGGGTCTCCGAATCGGCCGTCGGATGGCTGGCCAACATGTTCCCGCTGCTGTACGTGGTGCTCGCGATCCCGGCGGGCATCCTGCTCGACCGGTGGTTCCGGCCCGCGCTGATCGCCGGGGCGGTGCTCACCGCGATCGGCGCCGACCTGCGTCTGCTGCACGACGGATTCGCCGTGGTGCTGCTCGGCCAGACGGTGGTGGCCGTGGCCCAGCCGCTGGTGCTCAATGCCATCACCGGGATCGCCGGGCACTATCTTGCGGAGAAGGACCGGGCGACCGGGATCGCCGTCGGCACGGCCAGCACCTTCGCGGGCATGGCGGCGGCCTTCGTGCTCGGCGCGATGCTGCCGCGCGCGGACCAGCTCACCACCCTGGCCGCGATCGGCGCCGTCTTCGCCACCGCGACCGCCGTACTGCTCACCCTGGAGCTGCGGCGCGCGGGTGACGGGCCGGTGGCGAGCACGTCGACATCGATGGTGGCGCTGCGGGCCACGCTCGGTGACAGCTATGTGCGCAAACTGTGCGTGGCCGTGTTCTTCCCGTTCGGCACCTTCGTCGCCCTGGCGACCTTCGGCCAGGCGCTGCTGGAACCGGCGGGCGTCAGCGCGGATGCGGCCAGTGTGGTGCTGCTGGTCAATGTGGTCGCCGGGGTCGTCGGCTGCGCGGTGATCCCGGTCGCGGTGCTGCGCCGCGGCATCGAACTGCCCGCGGTCATGGTGGGACTCACGGCCAGTGCCCTGGCCTGCCTGCTCGTCGCCGTGGCGCCCGGACTGGCCACCGGCTTCCTGGCTTTCGTCCTGATCGGGCTGACCCTGCTCCCCGCGCTCCCCATCGTGCTCGCCATGACCGAACGCCACACCGGGACCGCCGACGGCACCGCGGCGGGCCTGATCTGGATGACCGGCAACCTCGGCGGCCTCGTCGTCGCGGGCCTGACCGGAGTGTTCGTCGACCACCCCGCCCTCGCCTTCGGCCTCTGCGCCACCACCACCGTCCTGGGCGCCCTGCTGGCCTCCCGCCTACGCCCGGCCGCGGTCGTCGAAGTCAGCTGACGGAGCCCTCGATCAGCCGAGCGCGGCGACCAGCGCGCGCACGACTCCCTCGGCACTGCCGTATGTCGTGTACCCCGCTGCGAACCGGTGCCCACCCCCGCCGAACCCGGCGGCGACCGCGGCGACATCGACCCCGTCGGACATCCCGGGCGCCGAGTCGCGCGAACGCAGGGACACCGTCCAGCGGTCGTTCTGACCGCGGGCTTCCTTGAAGACGGCGGCGATGCCCGCCTCGGCCGTGGTGCGGATGACGTCGATGACGCTCTCGACCTCTTCCGGGCCCACCTCGTGGGTGTCGGCGGCGCGCACCAGCGCGTAGACCAGGCCCACGCCCGCCGCGCCGGGCACCACCACCGCGGAGGCGAGGGCCTTGGCCAGCATGGGCAGCCAGGTGAAGGGATGGGTGTCGAGCAGGACGCGGGTGATCTCGGTGCCGTCGATACCGGTGGCGAGCAGCCGCTCGGCCAGCGCGTGACTGCCCGGCCTGGCCCAGCGGAACGACCCGGTATCGGTGACCAGGCCCGCGAACAGGCAGTGCGCGATCTCGGTATCGAGCTCGACGCCCCAGGCGTCGAGCAGGCGGGTGACCAGTTCGGTGGTCGACGCCGCGGATTCATCGATCAGGTCGACGGTGCCGAACCCGTCGTTGGCGCGGTGGTGGTCGATGACCACGGTCGTGCGCGCACCCGGTAATCGGTCGGCGAGCGCGCCCAGACGGCTGCGCGCGCCACAGTCGACCACGATCAGCAGATCGACCTCGGCGGGCACCTGCGCGGGCGCCACCACATGCCGCACCCCGGGCAGGGTGCGCAGCGACAGCGGCAGTTCGGCGGGCTCGGCGAACGACACGCACACCGGTGTCCCGCGCCGCTCCAGCGCCAGCGCCAGCGCCAGGCCGCTGCCGATGGTGTCGGCGTCGGGGTGCACATGGCACAGCACGGTCACCGAACGCGCCGCCGCCAGTGCGGCGACGGCAGCGTCCAGCTGGGTTCCGTCCAGTACCCCCGTCATCCGGCGCGGACCCCGAGGCATGCCCGGTCGCCCCGCGTGCGCACGCGGGCCGCCGTCACCGGACGCCGGTCGGACATCGGACTACTCGGCGTCTTCGTCGTCGCGATCGGACTTGTACGGGTCGGCCTCGCCGGCATGGGTGGCGTTGGCCGCGACCTTGGCCACCTCGTCGTCGATGGCGCGGGCCCGGGCGAGCAGCTCTTCCATCTCGCGCGCCGCGTCGGGCACCTTGTCCAGCGTGAACGACAGGATCGGGGTGAACTTCACCCCGGTGCCCGCGCCGACCTTGGACCGGAGCACACCCTTGGCCGCTTCCAGACCGGCGGCCGCGGCCGTGTAGTCGGGTTCGGCGTCGAGCGTCTCGCCCATCACCGTGTAGAACACCGTCGCCTCGCGCAGATCGCCGGTCACCTTGGCATCGGTGACGGTGACGAACCGCAGCCGCGGATCCTTGATCTCGTATTCGATCGCGGTGGCCACGATCGCGGAAATCCGCTTGGCGAGTCGGCGTGCCCTGGCTTGATCCACCATGGCTTTACCTCCCTCTAGTCTTCGGGTCCGAAGATCCGGCGGCGTACTGCCAGCAACTCTATCTCCGGACGCGCGGCAACGTGCCGCTCACACTTGTCGAGCACCTCGTTCAGGTGTCCCGTCTCCGCACTGACCATGGCCACCCCGAGCAATGCCCGGCGGTGCAGGTCCTGATCCCCGGCCTCGGCGGCGTTGACCGCGTAACGCTTCTGCAACTCGGCGAGAATCGGGCGGATCACCGACCGCTTCTCCTTGAGCGAGTGCACGTCACCGAGCAGTAGATCGAATTCGAGCGCACCGATGTACAGCGGTGCTCACCTCCTGGTAGATGGAATCGCCCGCATGACCACACGCCGCACCCGAAGCTCGGATGCGGCGTGTGCAGCGGTCTGCGATATCAGTCGCGCGGCTTCTCGCGCAGCTCGTAGGCCTCGATGATGTCGCCGTCCTTGATGTCGTTGTAGGTCACGGTCATACCGCACTCGTAACCTTCGCGCACCTCGGTGGCGTCGTCCTTCTCCCGCTTGAGCGAGGAGATGGTCATCGTCTCGGCGATCACCCGGCCGTCGCGGATCAGGCGCGCCTTGGCGTTGCGCTTGACCGAACCCGACAGGACCATGCAACCGGCGATGTTGCCGACCTTCGACGAACGGAAGATCGCGCGGATCTCCGCCCGGCCCAGCTCGACCTCTTCGTAGATCGGCTTGAGCATGCCCTTGAGGGCCTTCTCGATCTCGTCGATGGCCTGGTAGATCACCGAGTAGTACCGGATGTCGACGCCCTCGCGGTTGGCCAGCTCGGTGGCCTTGCCCTCCGCGCGGACGTTGAAGCCGATGATGATCGCGTTCGAGGCCGACGCCAGGTTGACGTTGGTCTCGGTGACGCCACCGACACCGCGGTCGATGACGCGCAGACGCACCTCGTCGTCGATCTCGATGCCGAGCAGGGCCTCTTCGAGGGCCTCGACGGTACCGGAGTTGTCGCCCTTGAGGATCAGGTTGAGCTCCGAAGTCTCCTTCAGGGCGGCATCCAGATCTTCCAGGCTGATCCGCTTGCGGCTGCGCGCGGCCAGCGCGTTGCGCTTGCGCGCGTTGCGGCGGTCGGCGATCTGCCGGGCGATGCGGTCTTCCTCGACCACGATCAGGTTGTCACCGGCGCCGGGCACCGAGGTGAAACCGATGACCTGCACCGGGCGCGACGGCGACGCCGCGTGGACGTCCTCGCCGTGCTCGTCGACCATGCGACGGACGCGACCGTAGGCGTCGCCCGCCACGATCGAGTCGCCGACGTGCAGCGTGCCGCGCTGGATGAGCACGGTGGCCACCGGGCCACGGCCGCGGTCGAGGTGCGCCTCGATGGCGACACCCTGGGCGTCCATGTCCGGGTTGGCCCGCAGGTCCAGCGAGGCATCCGCGGTCAGCAGCACCGCTTCGAGCAGCGCGTCGATGTTGGTGCCCTGCTTGGCCGAGATGTCGACGAACATGGTGTCGCCACCGTATTCCTCGGTCACCAGGCCGTATTCGGTCAGCTGCTGCCGGATCTTGTCCGGGTTCGCGCCTTCCTTGTCGATCTTGTTGACCGCCACCACGATCGGCACGTCGGCCGCCTGGGCGTGGTTGATCGCTTCCACCGTCTGCGGCATGACGCCGTCGTCGGCCGCGACCACGAGGATCGCGATGTCGGTGGCCTTCGCACCACGGGCACGCATGGCGGTGAACGCCTCGTGACCCGGGGTGTCGATGAAGGTGATCAGGCGCTCTTCGTCGTTGAGGTTGGTCAGCACCTGGTAGGCACCGATGTGCTGGGTGATGCCACCGGCCTCGCCCTCGCGGACGTTGGCCTTGCGGATCGTGTCCAGCAGTCGGGTCTTACCGTGGTCGACGTGACCCATGACGGTCACGACCGGCGGACGCTGCTCGAGGTCTTCCTCGGTGCCCGCGTCCTCGCCGTAGGTGAGGTCGAAGGACTCCAGCAGCTCGCGGTCCTCGTCCTCGGGGCTGACCACGTGCACGACGTAGTTCATCTCGCTGCCGAGCAGCTCGAGGGTCTCGTCGTTGACCGACTGGGTCGCGGTGACCATCTCGCCGAGGTTGAACAGCGCCTGCACGAGGGCGGCGGGGTTCGCGTCGATCTTCTCGGCGAAGTCCGACAGCGAGGCGCCGCGGGCGAGCCGGATGATCTCGCCGTTGCCGCGCGGCAGCCGCACGCCACCGACGGCGGGCGCCTGCATGTTCTCGTATTCGGCGCGCTTGGCCCGCTTCGACTTACGGCCACGACGCGGAGCGCCACCGGGACGACCGAACGCACCGGCCGCGCCACCACGGCCACCGGGACCACCCGGACGACCGCCGCCGCCACCGGGACGACCACGGAAACCACCGGCCGCGGGCGCACCGGCACCCTGACCGGCACCGGGGGCACCGCCACCGCCACCGCGGTAACCGCCACCGCCGCCACCGGGACGACCGGCACCGGGCGCACCGCCCGGACGACCCGGACGACCACCGGCCGCCGGACCCGGACGCGCGGAACGCGCGGGCATGGCACCGGGGTTCGGACGCGGAGGCATCGAACCCGGGGTCGGACGCGGCCCACCGGGACGCGGGGCACCGCCCTGCGCGGCGGCCGGACGCGGACCACCCTGGCCCTGGCCGGGACGGGGACCGCCCTGACCGGGAGCCGGACGCGGGCCACCCTGACCGGGAGCCGGACGGGGACCGCCCTGACCCGGAGTCGGGCGCGGGCCGCCCTGCGGGGCGGGACGCGGCGCCGGACGATCACGATCCGGGGCGGAGCTGAACGGGTTGTTGCCGACCCGGGGGGTCTTGGGACCGGGCTTGGGGCCGGGGCCCGCCGGACGCGGAGCCGGAGCACCCGGGGCGGGTGCGCCGGGACGCTGCGCCTGCGGCTGACCCGGACGCGGAGCGCCGGGCGCCGGACGCGGACCGGGCGCCGGGGCACCCGCGGGCTTGGCCGGCGCGGACTGCGCGGCCGCCGGAGCGGGCTTGGCCGGAGCCGGCTTGACCTCGGCCGCGGGAGCGGCCGGGGCCGGTGCGGCCGGAGCGGGGGTCGCCGCCGCGGCGGGAGCCGCCGGGGCCGGACGCGGACCCGGACGGGGACCGCCCGGGGTGGGCTTGGCGGCCGGACGGGCCGCCTGCGACGGTCCGGGACGCGCCGCGGGCTTCGCGTCGCCCGCCGGGGCGGACTTCGACGCGAGCGATTCGCGCAGGCGGCGGGCGACGGGTGCTTCCACCGTCGAGGACGCCGACTTCACGAACTCGCCTTGCTCCTTGAGCTTCGCGAGTAGTTCTTTGGACGTGACACCGAGTTCTTTGGCCAACTCGTGCACGCGGGCCTTGCCTGCCACTGCTCTCCTCACTGAGAGGCCGAGCAGCGCCACCGTGTAAGGGGACGGCGGCCCGCACGACCTCGGGTTATCTCCGATGGACGTTCATCGTTGGTGCTTCACGGTGTGCTCATGAGTGCTCGTGCCTGTTCTCGAGGTACTGCTCCAGGGCTGAGATATCCAGATTTCCGGACACTCGTAGGGCTCTGCCGAAGGCTCGGCGCCGCTCTGCGGAACGCAGACAGGCTGAAACGGGGTGCAGCCAGGCACCCCGTCCGGGAAGTCTGCGCCGCGGATCGGGAACGATCGCAACAACCGGGGCTCCGGCGATCTCACCGCCGGTGTCCCGATGCTGCGCCACGATCCGCAACAGCTCGGCAGACGGCTCGCGCAGACGGCATCCGATACAGGTTCGAACGGATTGCGCGGGCCGGTCCTGTACCCACTCTACCGGTGACCCGGTCATAACGACGAACCCCTCCCCTTCCGAAGTTACCAACATGTCATCCGGGGGTCGGGATTCCCGCACTTTCGTCAACTACGGTGCGCCTCGGGACGCACCGAGTCGCCCGCCTCCGGTGCCGCGTCGCTGCGGATATCGATGCGCCAACCGGTCAGACGGGCAGCCAGACGGGCGTTCTGGCCCTCCTTGCCGATCGCCAGCGACAACTGGAAGTCGGGCACGATCACCCGCGCCGCCCTGGCGTCCGGATCCACGACAGTGACCGAAACCACCTTCGAGGGCGAGAGCGCATTGCCCACGAAGGTCGCCGGGTCCTCGGCGTAGTCGATGATATCGATCTTCTCGCCGGCCAGCTCGCTCATCACATTGCGCACGCGCTGGCCCATCGGGCCGATGCAGGCGCCCTTGGCGTTCACGCCGGGCACCGTGGAGCGCACGGCGATCTTGGAACGGTGTCCCGACTCGCGGGCCACCGCGACGATCTCCACCGAACCGTCGGCGATCTCGGGCACCTCGAGCGAGAACAGCCGCCGGACCAGATTGGGGTGGGTGCGCGAGAGCTGCACCTGCGGGCCGCGCGGTCCCCGCGAGACGCCGTAGACGTAGCACTTGATCCGGTCGCCGTGCTCGTAGGTCTCGCCCGGCACCTGCTCGGCGGGCGGGATCAGGCCCTCCACGCCGTTGGCCTCGCTGCCGATGCGGACCACGACCACGCCGCGGGCGTTGGCCCTGGCGTCGCGCTGCACCACGCCGCCGACGATGTCGCCCTCGTGGGTGGCGAACTCACCGAAGGACTTCTCGTTCTCGGCGTCGCGCAGCCGCTGCAGCACGACCTGACGCGCGGTGGTCGCGGCGATCCGGCCGAAGCCCTCGGGGGTGTCGTCCCATTCGGAGACCAGGTTGCCGTCGGCGTCGAGTTCGCGCGCCATCACCCGGACCACGCCGGTCTTCTGGTTGATGTCGATGCGCGCGTTGGGCTGGTGCCCTTCGGTGTGCCGGTAGGCGGTGAGCAGCGCCGACTCGATCGCCGAGATCACGGTCTCGATCGAGATGCCCTTGTCGGCGACGATCGCCCGCAAGGCTTCGATTTCAATGTTCATTCCGCAACCCCTTCGGTGGGAGAGTCACTGGTGGTGCCCGGCGCGGCGAGGTCGGCGGGCTCGTCGCCGGGCACGGGACGGCCGGCGGGGATGCCGCCGGCGAGTTCGAGTTCGGTGGCACCGGGTGCGCTGAACTCGACCTGGACGACCGCGGTGGCGATGTCGGCGAGCGGCACGTGCACGCGGTGCGGTTTGTTCTTGCCGCCGAGGACCAGCGCCACGGTGCCGTCGTCGGCGAGCTGCCCGGCGCGGGCCTCGAAGCGGGACCTGCCCTCGACCGGCTCGGCGCCCTCGCGCAGCGAGAGCTTCACCTTGCGCCCCTGGGCGCGGCGCCAGTGCCGGTCGGTGGTGAGCGGGCGGTCCACGCCGGGGGTGGTCACTTCCAGCAGGTAGGCCGATTCGCCGAAATCGCCTGCCGCGTCGAGCAGTTCGGACATCTCGCGGCTGAGTTCGGCGATGGCGTCCAGGTCGGCGGGCCCGTCGCTGTCCACGGTCACCTTCACCCGAACCGGAGCGAGCTCGTCTTTGCCCGCAGCCGCGATCGCGACGCCCTCGAGGTCGAATCCCCGGCGTGCGACGAGCTCAGCGACTAGCTGGCTCACCCTTTCCTCGGTGGGCATCGGCATATGGGCGGCTCCTGGTTCAGTTGTGACGCGATCGGAAATTTCTACGCCGAAGGTCTAGCGTAACGCGCTCCGAGAGTGTAAAGGACCGGCGGGCAGCCATTGTGCACCGGTCCACCCGGCGTGCCCGGACGTGTCGCCGGGCGGCGAGCGCGGCCGCGCGGATCTGGCACGATGGTGCACGTGCCCCTCCGCCATTCCGCCCCGCCGAGCGCCGGGCGACCGTCCGGCATGCGCTCCGACCGGCACGAACACCACCCGGTGACCGCCGAGACCTCCCGCCCGGCCCCCGCGCGGCCCACCGGTCCCCCACACGGCTCGCCGGCCCCGTCGGATCCCGTACGCGCGCAGCAGCTTCCGACCACCGAATCGGCGGTCTGGCGCCGCCGCACCGTGTTCCGGCTCGCCGGGGCGAGCGTGCTCGCCGTGCCGGTGGTCGCCACGCTCGCGGCCTGCGCCGAGGACGACACCGTGCACGCCCCCGACCCACTGGCGGCCCAGGAGGTCCTGGCACGCGCCGACGCCGCCGCCGCGACGGCCGCCATCGCGCTCGCCCCGCAGTCGAGCGCGGCACTGAACACCGTGGCGACCGAGCGCACCGCCCACGCCGACGCCTTGCGGGCCGAGATCGACCGGGTGATCGGCGTGTACGGCGACGGCACCACCCCCGTGCACCGCACCGGCACGGTCACGGTGCCGGGCGCCGACGGCGCGAGGGTGCCCGCCGCCGAGGTCGAGGCCGCCGCCGCGCGGCCCGGCACCGTCGCCCAGCTGCGCGATCAGCTGCTGCGCTCGCAGCAGTCCGCCGCCGCGCTGGCCCGCACCGAGTCCGGGTATCGCGCCGGGCTGCTGGCATCCATCAGCGCGGCCTGCGCGACCGAGGCGGGGGTACTGCTGACATGACCGAGCAACGTCAGGCCCTGCAGGCCGCTCTCGACAGCGAGTACGCGGCGGTCTACTCCTACGGCGTGATCGCCGCCTACGCCAATGCCGACCGGGCCCGCCTGGTCGCCGAGTTCAGCGCCGCGCACCGGGCCCGCCGCGATGCCACCGTCGATCTGCTGGCGACCGGCGGCACCGAGCCGGAGGCCCCCGACGCCGCCTACCAGCCGCCGTTCCCGGTGGACGACCCGATTCCGGCCGCGAATCTCGCCGTCGCGGTCGAATCCGATTGCGCCGCGGCCTGGTTGACCGTGGTCGAACAGGCCACCGACGACACCGTGCGCGCCACCGCGACCGAGGCGCTGACCGAGTCCGCCGTGCGCCGGGCGCGCTGGCAGGCGATCCTCGGCGCGAATCCGGTGACGGTCAGCTTCCCCGGCCGGGCCTGAGTTCCCGCCGCGACGGCCGGACCGGACCGCTCCTGGATCGAAGCGGTCCGGCCGGGCCGATCAGGGACGCATCGCGTAGGCGCCGTCGTAGGACACGACCTGCTGCCACACCCGGTCGAAGCGGGCGGTGTCGGCGACGGGGCTGCGCAGGGCGCCGACGGCCCAGGCGCGCTGGTCCTCGGTGACCGACGGCTTGCCCAGCAGGGCGGTCGCGTGGGTGTTGAAGTCGCGGATCTGGAAGTCGAAGATCTGGTCGAGCACGTCACGGTCCAGGCCGGTGAGCTCGGCCTGCTCCAGGATGAGCTGGCCGTAGACCACCGTGGAGAACAGGTGGCCGATGGTCAGCATGAAGTCGAGGTCCTTCTGCTGGGCGGCGTCGGGCGCCGCGGTGAGCAGCAGGGTGCGCAGCGCCTGGGCCTGCTCGTAGAACCGGCCGACGTTGGGGACGCTCGCGGCCTGCTCGTAGGCCGGGGTCCAGTCGGCGAACTGCACCTTGCCCGCGCCGCGCGCCGGACCCTGCTTCCAGAAGAACTCCTGATCGCCCGGCGCCAGGTCGGTGCCGATGGCCGGGTACTCCTTGGGGTTGAACAGGTAGTTCGGCATGAACTTCAGGATCTGGCCGACGTTCACGTGCACCGTGCCCTCGAGGCGGGGCAGGTGGTTGATGTAGCGCGAGGCCTGCGCGAAGTAGGTGGCCTTCTCGAAACCCTTGGCCGCCAGCACATCCAGCAGCAGGGTCATCGCGACCTCGCCCTCGGAGGTGACCTTGGACTTGGTCATCGGGTTGAACAGCAGGTAGCGGCGGTCCTCCAGGGAGGCGCTGCGGAAGTAGTCCACGGCGCGGTCGCTGAACAGTTTCATCGCGATCAGGCGCGCGTAGGCGTCGACGAAATTGCCGCGCACGTGGCCGAAGTCGGTGACCGGGTTGCCGTAGAGGATGCGGTTGTTGGCGTGGGTGATGGCCTCGAAGAACGAGTGCTCGACCATGCCGATGCTGCCGTGGCAGAGGTTGAACTTGCCCACGTTGACGGTGTTGAGCGCGGCCGAGAAGCCCTCCGGGCCTTCGTGCAGCACGTCGGCGGCGGTCACCGGGTAGTTCTCCAGCCGGAAGTGACTGACGTACATCTGCCCGTGGATGACGCTGTCGATGAGGTGGTAGTGCTCGTGACGGCTGTCGGCGGCGAACCAGATGTAGCCCTCGGCGCCCTCGACGTCGGCGCGGCGGGAGAACACCGACACCATCGAGGCCACATTGCCGTTGCCGATGTAGTACTTCTCGCCGTTGGCGCGGAACAGGATTCCGGCCTCGGCGTCGGCGCTGCCCGGCTCGCTCGGGGTGAGGATCAGGTCGGTGTTGTAGATGTCGGCGCCGTGCTCACGCTCGGAGAGCGCGAAGGCCATGACCTGACCGGCGTCGAGGTCGGCGGCGGCCTTGCGCTTGGCGATCTCGTTGTCGCTCTGCCAGATCGGGCCGAGGCCCAGAATGGTGACCTGCTCGGCGTACCAGTAGGCCAGGCCGTAGAACCCGAAGATCTCGGCCAGGGCCGCGTTGCGGGCGGCGTCCCAGCGCTTGTTCGGGTCGCCGTCGGCGTAGGCGGCCGGGGTCAGGAAGGTCGCGAACAGCTTCTCCTTCGCGACGAAGTCGAGGAACTCCTGGGTCCAGACCGCGTCGCGGTCCTCGGCCAGCAACTGCGCCTTGCCCTTGGACTCGAACCACTCGATGGTGGCCCGCAGCAGCCGCCGGGTCTCGGCATCGAAGTGCTGAGGATCGTAGGTGGCGGGGTTGAACAGCAGGCCGGGCGAACTCGTCATCCCGCCAACTTAGCAGCGCAACATCCGCCACCGGACCGTCTACCTGCAGGTTTCCCCTACGTAAGCGTAGGTTGACCGGCGGCTCAGATCATCAGCTGGCCGAGCATGCCCGTGCGGGTGCCGAGGATGCCGCCGGTGGAGTCGAATTCCACCCGCAGCTCGTAGAGCCCGAACTGCCCGAGCAGCATCTGGGGTTCACCGAAGGTCAGGATGGGCACGCGGTGGCGGTCGAAGTAGCCGGTCACCATGGCGCGCATGGTGGCGTAGCGGCTGTCCGGGTCGGTGAGGGGGTGCAGCAGGTCGGCGGCGGTCTCGATGACCAGGGCGGCCACGCCGGGATCGGTCCGCAGGGGACGCACGGCCTCGTCGGTGATCGCGAAGTAGCGCCAGCCCGCGCCGTCGGGCAGCGCGGCCCAGCCGGGTGCGCCGCGCAGGTGGGCGGCCGCGGCGACGAACGCGGTCACGACGGCGTCGGGATGGGCGCTGCTGCCGAGGTCGACCCGGTCGCCGGCCAGGTGCGCGGCGCCGTGGTCGCGGGCCAGCTCACGCAGCTCCGGGACGCCGGTCCCCGCCCACGTCCAGATCTTGGTCTCGGTGTCGTAGCCGCCGATCTCGGTGACGGCCACGGGCCGGTCGGGCACGGCGACCACGTCCCCGTCGCCGAACATCGGCTCCCACCACAGCGCCGACACCGCCGCGGTGGGCGCGAGTCCGCGCAGCGAACCGCGGCCGCCGACGGTGATCGCGGCGGGGGCCGCCAGCGCGCTCAGCAGCGCGTCCGGGACGAACGGCGGGATGCGTTCGGCGCGGGGCAGCGGGGCCGCGTCGACATCGCCGCGCCCGGCGTCGACGACCACGGCATCGAGGAGGTATTCGCCGTCGAGCCGCACGATCAGCCGGTACCCGTCCGGTAGCTGGACTTCCATGCCGTCGGCGGTGTCGCGCAGCGCCGCGTGATGACGCCGCGCGTAGCCGGCCACCACCGTGCGGGCCCCGCCGCCGGGCAGCATCTGCGCGGCGGCGCGCACGATCCCGGCCACCAGACCCGGGTCCGGTTCGGCGACCGGTACGGACTCGTCGTCGACGAGCAGGAAGGCGTAGGCGCGGCCGCCGTGGTTGAACTTGGTCATCCCCCGCACGCCGAGCACACCGAGGGCGATGATCGCCAGGTGGTCGGCCGCGAGCATGGGGTCGGGGAACCGGGACAGGTCGACCAGTTCGGAGGCGAATTCCGGCACGCCGTGGCGCAGCCCGAGGTCACGCAGCCGGGCCGAGGCGGCCGCGCCGGGTGTCCCGCCGACCGCGGACTTGGCCCAGGCCCACCGGAAGGTGTGGTCCTCGGCGTAGGTGCCGAGCTCGCCGGAGGCGGTGAATTCCCGGTCGCCGAGCCAGACCCGGCCGGAGCGGTGGTCCACCCGGGTCGGCCCGGGCCGGACGTGCTGCTGAAATACCGAATACTGTTCGATCGCCCCGCCGAGGTGCCCCCGCGCCAACGACAACAGCGCATCGCTGAATGTCTCCACCCACTCGACGCTAGCAGCCCGCTCCGGCAGTGGCTGCCGGCTGCGCGATTGCACCGCAAGGACTTTCACCGGGCCGATCGCGTGCGCGTGACACGCGATCGGCGCGGGCGGACTCAGCCGCGGATCTTGGCGACGACGGCGGCGACCGCGTCGCCGGCCGGGATCTCCTCGGCCTCACCGGTGAAACGGTTGCGCAGCTCGACCTTGCCGTCGGCCCAGCCGCGGCCGATCACCAGGATCCACGGCATGCCGAGCAGTTCGGCGTCCTTGAACTTCACGCCGGGCGAGGCGGTGCGGTCGTCGAAGAGGACCTCGAGGCCCTGCTTGTCGAGACCGGCGACGACCTGCTCGGCGCCCTCGCGGGCGGCGGCGTCCTTGTTGGCGATGACGACGTGCACGTCGAACGGGGCGATCTCGGCGGGCCAGCGCAGACCCTTGTCGTCGTGCTGCTGCTCGGCGATCACCGCGACCAGGCGCGACACACCGACACCGTAGGAGCCCATGGTGAGCCGGACCGGCTTGCCGTTCTCGCCGAGCACGTCGACGTCGAAGGCGTCGGTGTACTTGCGGCCGAGCTGGAAGATGTGGCCGATCTCGATGCCACGGGCGGCCACCAGCGGGCCCGCGCCGTCGGGCGAGGGATCGCCGTCACGGACCTCGGCGGCCTCGATGGTGCCGTCGGGGGTGAAGTCGCGCCCGGCGACCAGGCCGACGACGTGCTTGCCGTGGGTGTCGGCGCCGGTGATCCAGGCGGTGCCCTCGACCACGCGGGGGTCGACCAGGTAGCGGACGCCGTTGGCCTGCAGCGCCTTCGGGCCGATGTAGCCCTTCACCAGGAAGGGGTTGGCGGCGAAGTCGGCGTCGGTGAGCAGTTCCACCTCGGCGGGCTCGACGGAGGCCTCGAGGCGCTTGTCGTCGACCTCGCGGTCACCGGGGACGCCGATGCCGAGGATCTCGGTCTTGCCGTCGGGGTGGCGCAGCTTGACCATCACGTTCTTGAGCGTGTCGGCCGCGGTGACGGTGCGGTCGAGCACCTTCGCCTCGTTGGCCCAGTCGACCAGGGTGGCGATGGTGGGGGTGTTCGGGGTGTCGTATTCGACCGCGGCGGGCTGTCCCTCGATCGGCAGCGCCGCGGGGGCGGGGGTGACCACGGCCTCCACATTGGCGGCGTAGCCGGACTCGAGGCAGGTGACGTAGGTGTCCTCGCCGACGGGGCTCTGCGCGAGGAATTCCTCGGAGGCACTGCCGCCCATGGCACCGGAGGTGGCGGCCACGATCACGTACTCGACCCCGAGCCGCTCGAAGATGCGCTGGTAGGCGGCGCGGTGGGTGGCGTAGCTGGTGGCCAGGCCGTCGTCGTCGAGGTCGAAGGAGTAGGAGTCCTTCATCACGAACTCGCGGCCGCGCAGGATGCCGGCGCGGGGGCGCTCCTCGTCGCGGTACTTGGCCTGGATCTGGTACAGCGTGACCGGCAGATCCTTGTAGGAGTTGTACTCGCCCTTGACGGTGAGCGCGAAGAGCTCCTCGTGGGTGGGGCCGAGCAGGTAGTCGCCGCCCTTGCGGTCCTGCAGGCGGAACAGGGCGTCGCCGTATTCGGTCCACCGGTTGGTGGTCTCGTAGGGCTCGCGCGGCAGCAGCGCGGGCAGGGAGATCTCCTGGGCGCCGGTGGCGTCCATCTCCAGGCGCACCACGTCCTCGATGCGGCGCAGGGTGCGCAGACCCAGCGGCAGCCACGAGTACACGCCGGGGGCCACCCGGCGGACGTAGCCGGCACGGACGAGCAGTTTGTGGCTGGGCACCTCGGCGTCGGCGGGATCGTCTCGCAGGGTGCGCAGGAACAGGCGGGAGAGGCGGGTGATCACGGGTGCACAGCGTAGTCGCTGGTCCGGGCGCACTCACAACGGATTACCGCCGAGGCGCCCGGACACCACCTCCGGCCCGGAAATCTCTCTGGATTACCCATTTCGATCCAATGTCAATCAGCGAATAACAAAACGATTACGACCGCACAATTCCGGAATACCGGACATTTATGTTCATGAACAAGAATATTTCACTCGAAATACTTGCGAGAGGTCCGATATGACCGTCACGAATTCTCTGCCGAAGCGCTGCGCGGCCGTGCTCGCCGGCGCGGCGCTGGTGGGCGCCGCACTGGTCGGCTGTACCAGGACCGAGGTCGCCGAGCCCGGGCAGCTCCTCGAGAGCCTGCGCGAAAAGGGCAGCATCACGGTGGGTTTCGCGGGTGAGGCACCGTACTCGTTCGAGGAGAGCGGTCAGCTCACCGGCGCCACCGTGGCCCTGCACCGGGAGATCTTCGGCGCGCTCGGCATCGAGACCGTCGACGGCGTGCAGACCGAATTCGGCGCGCTCATTCCCGGCCTGCAGGCCAACCGATTCGACGCGGTGAGCGCGGGCATGTCGATCCTGCCCAAACGCTGCCAGCAGGCCGCGTTCAGCGAACCGGAATTCATGTACACCACCGCGCTGATGGTGAAACCCGGCAATCCGCTGAATCTCACCGACATGCAGTCCATCCAGTCCAGCGGCGCGAAGATGGCCGCGATGACCGGGGCCATCGAGTCCGACTACGCCGCCGCCCTCGGCATCGGCGCCACCCAGGTCGCCACCCCGCAGGACGGCATGGACGCGGTCACCTCCGGGCGCGCCGACGTGTTCGCCCTCACGGCCATCTCGCTGAACTGGCTGAAGAACCACAATCCGGACGCCGCCGTCGACGTGACTCCCTCGTTCGTGGCGGTGATCGACGGCAAACCGCAGGTCGGCGCGGGTGGCACGGTGTTCCGCACCAGCGATCCGGACCTGCTGGCCGCCTACAACGCGGAGCTGGCGAAGATCACCGCCGACAAGGACCGCTACCTCTCGATCGTCGGGAAGTTCGGCTTCACCGAACGCGAGCTGCCGAAGCCGGAGTACACGACGGCCAAGCTGTGCGAGGGCGAGATCTGACCCCCTGATGAGCTCTCTCGACGCGCTGCGCGATGCCCTCCCCGCGCTGGGTGAGGGCATCGTGGTGACGCTGGAACTGACCGTCGGCGGCGCGCTGCTCGCGTTCGTGCTGGCACTGGCACTGGGCACCACCGCGCGGGTGCGCAATCGCGCCGCGCGCGGCGGTGCCCGGGTGCTGATCGAGTTCTTCCGCGGCACCTCGCTGCTGGTGCAGATCTTCTGGTTGTTCTATGTGCTGCCGCTGCTGGGCTTCAAGCTGGACCCGGTGTTCTGCGGCATCCTGGCGCTGGGCCTGAACTACGGCGCCTATGGCGCCGAGGTGGTGCGCGGGGC
The DNA here is from genome assembly GCF_042266925.1 of Nocardia sp. NPDC056064. Lineage (NCBI taxonomy): Bacteria > Bacillati > Actinomycetota > Actinomycetes > Mycobacteriales > Nocardiaceae > Nocardia > Nocardia sp. NPDC056064. The sequence goes on from NZ_JBHJWO010000001.1 coordinate 1,894,333, forward strand.
GCTCGACGCGGTGCCGCGCGCCCAGTTCGAGGCGGCGGTCGCGCTGAATTTCGGTCCGTGGCAGCGGATGCGGCGGGTGCTGTTCCCGCAGGCGTGGGCGCTGATGCTGCCCTCGCTGACCAATCTGCTGGTGCACCTGCTCAAGGCCACCGCGCTGGCCTCCTACATCACCCTGCACGACCTCACCTACGAGATCGGCCAGTTGCGCCGGACCACCGGCGAGACGCTGTTCTCCTTCGGTGTCGGGCTGGTGATCTATTTCGTGCTCGCCTACGCGCTCACCCTGGGCATGAATCTGCTCGAGACCAGGGCCAAGACCAAGCTCGGCCGCGGGACCTCGATCAAAGAAGTGCTGCGACTGGCACCCGACGAGACGAAGGCGGCGCCGTGACCGCGCAATGGAGCTGGGAGCGGGCCCGCGAGGCGCTGCCCGTGCTGTGGGACGGATTCCGGATCACCCTGCTGGCCACCGTGCTCGGTTTCGCGCTGGCCGCGGTGCTGGGTCTGGTGATCGCGATGATCCGGCGGTCGCTGCCGCGCGCGATCGCGGCGCCGGTGCACGCGGTGAGCGAGTTCGTCCGGCTCACACCGCTGGTGGTGCAGCTGCTGTTCGCCTACACGCTGTTCACGCAGTTCTCGGCGTTGCAGATCGGGGTGGTGGTGCTGGGCATCCACTATTCGAGTTATCTGGCCGAGGTGTACCGGGCCGGGATCGAGGCGGTGCCGCCGGGGCAGTGGGAGGCGGCCAGGGCGCTGTCGCTGCCGCCGCTGCGCACCTGGCGCGCGGTGGTGCTGCCGCAGGCGATCCGGGCGAGCCTGCCCGCGCTGGGCACCAACGCGGTCTCGATGTTCAAGGACACGCCGTTCCTGTTCGCCATCTCGGTGGTCGAACTGGTCACCGCCGCACAGCAATTCGGTGCCCGCAACTTCGCCTACCTGGAGGCGATCACGCTGGCCGGCGTGTTCTTCCTGGTCGCCAGCTACCCGACCTCCGTGCTGATCAGAAGACTGGAGAAGCGACTTGCCTACTACTGACGAGATGATCCGATTCGATCAGGTGGTCAAACGCTTCGGCGGCCTCACGGTGCTCGACCACCTCGATTTCAGCGTCCGGCGCGGCGAGAAGGTGACGTTGATCGGGCCCTCGGGCTCGGGCAAGACCACCATCCTGCGTCTGCTCATGACGCTGGAGAAGATCACCGACGGCGTGATCTGGGTCGACGGCGCCCCACTCACCCACACCGAGCGGCGCGGAAAGCTGGTGCCCGCCACCGAGAAACAACTGCGCGTGGCACGCACCAAGATCGGCATGGTGTTCCAGCAGTTCAACCTGTTCCCGAACATGACGGTGCTCGAGAACATCACCGAGGCGCCGATCCATGTGCTGGGCACGCCGAAAGCCGAGGCCCGCGCACGGGCCGAGCACCTGCTCGAGGTGGTCGGCCTGGCCGACAAGGCGCACGAGCACCCCACCCGGCTCTCGGGCGGGCAGCAGCAGCGGGTGGCGATCGCGCGCTGCTGTGCGATGGACCCGAAGGTCATGCTGCTCGACGAGGTGACCTCGGCGCTGGACCCGGAACTGGTCGGCGATGTGCTCGACGTGCTGCGCACCATCGCCGAGACCACCGACATCACCATGCTCATCGTCACCCACGAGATGCGCTTCGCCCGGGAGGTCTCCGACCGGGTGCTGATGTTCGACGGCGGGCGCATCGTCGAACAGGGCCCGCCCGAGCAGATCTTCGGCTCCCCCACCAACGAGCGCACCCGCAAGTTCCTCGACGCGGTGCGCTGACCCGCGCCCCGGCGGCGCGCGGCAGCGCATTACCGTTGACCCTCGTGCTGGTGCTGCTGCCTCCCTCCGAAACCAAATCCGACGGCGGATCGGGCGCGCCGCTGGACCTGGACGATCTGGCGATGCCGCAGCTCGGCGCGGTCCGCGACAAGCTGATCACCGAGGTCGTCCAGCTCGCCGCCGACCCGGCCGCGGCCGCGAAGGTGCTCGGTCTTGGCAAGGGCGCCGACGCGGAGATCGCACGCAATGCCGCCCTGCGCGTCTCCCCCACCCGGCCCGCGCTGGAGCGCTACACCGGCGTGCTCTACGACGCGCTGGACGCGCGGTCGTTCACCAAGGCGCAGCGGGCCAAGGCGTACGCGCGGCTCGGTATCGGCTCGGCGCTGTTCGGCGCGGTGCGCGCGAGCGATCCGATCCCGGCCTATCGGCTCTCCGGCGGGTCCAAACTGCCCGGCCTGCCGACGCTGTCGGCGGTGTGGCGTGAGGTCCTGCCCGACGCGCTCTACGCCGAGGCCGCGGGCGAGCTCGTCGTCGATCTGCGCTCGGGCACCTATCAGCAGCTCGGCCGGGTGCCCGGCGCCGTCACGGCCAATGTGCTCACCGAACACCCCGACGGCTCACGCACCGTGGTGAGCCACTTCAACAAGCACCACAAGGGGCTGCTGGCCCGCGCCCTGGTGCTGACCCGGGCCGAGCCCACCGATGTCCGCGGGGTGGCGCGGGTGGCGGACAAGGCCGGGTTGCGTACCGAGATCGCCTCGCCCACCGAACTTCTCATCCTCACCTAGGCGTGTAGCCGGCCAGCAGCCCGGCGACGATGGCGGGCAGCCCGGCGCGGTGGGTGTCGCGGGTGCCCAGTTCGGTCCAGCGATCGGCGACGGCCGCGATGTGCGGATACCTGCCAGTCGCCAGTTCGGCGACGGCCGCGTCGTCGTAGACCGGGGCGGCGCGTTCGCGACGCCGGGCGCTGTTCACCTGGATGATCAGGCTGCCGACGATGTAGCTCCAGATGGCCCGGTAGACGGCCACGCCCTGCTCCGGCGTGCAGCCTGCGTCGACGGCGGCGCCGATCATCTCGTCGACGAACCACAGTGCGGCCGGGGCGAACAGGTCGCCGGTGGTGAGCACCTCGACGATCCAGGCCCGCTCGGCGAGCAGCTCGTAGAGCAGCAGCGCGACCGCGGTGAGGCGCTCGCTCGGGTCGGCGGGCAGTTCCGGCCGGGAGATCTGCTCGGCGTGTTTCTCCAGGACGAGCAGCAGTAGCTGATCCTTGTCGCGCACATGGTGATACAGCGCCATCGGCGCGCTGTCGAGCTCGCTCGCGAGCCTGCGCATGGACAACTTCTCCGGACCTTCGGCCGCCAGGATGCGGTCGGCCGCGGCGATGATCGCCGCCACCGTCAGGCGCGGCGGCCTGCCGCCTTTCGCGCGGGGTTGCTGTGCGGGCATCCGGTCATCCTTCCCTTTCCGATCCGGAGAACTCGAGCTACGGTTATCGTACGCGTACGAAAACGGTCGCGTTCGACGCAGGGAGAGCGATGGAAACCCTCGACACACCGATCTCGGCAGCCGCACCGGCATCGGCCGGGCTGCTGCGACCACACCTGGCCGGGTTCACGGCGGTGGTGCTGTTGCAGGTCCTCGGCGCGGTCGCCGGGCTGGCCCCGCTGCTCGCGGTGGTCGAACTGGGCCGGGTCCTGTTGTCGCCCGGCCCGATCGACCACGGACACCTCTGGCTGGTCGTCGCGGTGGGCGCGGCCGGGCTGCTGGTCCGGTTGCTGGGCACCGCGGCGTCCTCGGGGATCGGGCACCTGCTCGACACCCGCGTGCAGCTGACCTTCCGGCGGCGCCTGGCCCAGCGGCTGGGCACAGTGCCGATCGGCTGGTTCGCCCGGCGGCGCACCGGCGAGCTGGCGAAGGTGGTCGGCGACGACGTCGCCGCGGTGCACCCGTTCATCGCCCACGCCCCCGGCGAGCTGGTCGCGGCGTTCGTGGTGCCGCTGGTCTCGCTGATCTACCTGCTCGGTATCGACTGGCGGCTCACGCTGATCACCCTGATCCCGGTGGCGCTGGCCATCGCGTTCGTCCCGCTCATGATGACCCCCGCGCGGCTGCGCGAACAGGCCGAATTCGACACCTCGATGGGCCGGATCGCCGACGCGGTGGTGGAGTTCGTCGAGGGCATCGCGGTGGTCAAGGCCTTCGGCGGCACCGGGCGCGCCCACCACCGGTTCCGCACCTCGGTGGACCGCTTCGTGCTGAGCTTCGCGCGCATGGTGCGCGGCCTGGCCGGACCCGCGGCCGCCATGCAGGTGGCGCTGTCGCCGCCGTTCGTGCTGCTGGTGGTCCTGGCGGGCGGTGCCGTCCTGATCACCGGCGGCTCGCTGGCCCCGGCGGATCTGCTGCCGTTCCTGCTGCTCGGACTCGGCCTGACCGCCCCGGCGGCGGCGCTGGGCCACGGCTTCGACGATCTCCAGGCCGCGCGCCGCGCGGTCGCACGAATCCAGCAGGTGCTCGCCGTGGCACCGCTGCCCGAACCCGCGCTGCCGCGCGCCCCCCACGGTCACCGGGCCTCGATCGCGGACAACATCGCGCTGGCCGCGCCCCGGGCGGGCCGGGACGAGGTGGTCCGGGCGGCACGGCTGGCCAACATCCACGACCGGATCATGGAACTGCCCCGGGGCTACGAGACGGTGCTCGGCGCGGGCACCGGACTGTCCGGCGGTGAGGCACAGCGCATCTCGCTGGCCCGGGCCCTGCTCGCCGACCGGCCGGTGCTGGTCCTGGACGAGGCCACCTCCTTCGCCGACCCGCAGACCGAACTCGGTGTGCGCCGGACGCTGGCCGCGCTGACCGGGCGGACCGTGCTGGTCATCGCGCATCGCCTCGAGACCATCGCCGACGCCGACACCGTGGCCGTCCTCGACGACGGCGTGATCGTCGAGCGCGGCCGGCCCGCCGACCTGCTGACGGCCGGCGGCCGGTTCGCCGCCGTCTGGCAAGCCCACCGCGCGGCGATCGCCGACGGTTCCGCCGACGACCCGCGAGGAGTCGATCTCCGATGATCCGGATGCTGTTGCGCGTGCTCGGTCCCGAGTACGCCCCACCCGTACGCCGCACGGTGGCCCTGATGACGATCACCGCCGTCGTCGAGGGCCTGTCCTACGCCCTGCTGGTGCCGATCCTCGCCGCCCTGTTCGGCCCCACGCCCGCCGAGGTCCGGCCCTGGCTGATCGCCTTCGGCGCCGCGGTCGCGGTCTACGCGGTGCTGCGCTACCTCAGCGATCGCGCCGGATTCCGGGTCGGCACCACGCTGCTGACCGGGATGTATCACCGGCTGGGCGAGCACCTGGGCCGGCTGCCGCTGGGCTGGTACAGCACCAGCCGGATCGGCGAGGTCTCGGTGTCGGCCAGCCGCGGAGTGCTGGACGCGATGGGTGTGCTCGCGCACCTTCTGGCACCGTTCATCGGCGCCGCGGTCACCCCGGCCACGATCGTGCTGGTACTGCTCGCCTACGACTGGCGCCTGGGCCTGGCCGCGCTGCTCGCCGCGCCGCTGGTGGCGCTGATCTTCGTGCGGGCGGGCGCGGCGACCGCGGCCACCGATCGCGAACGGGCCGAACGCGATCACGAGGCCACCGCGCGCGTCATCGAATACCTGCGGGCCCAGCCGGTCCTGCGGGCGGCCGGGCGCACCGGCGAGCGCTTCGATGTCCTCGACGACGCCCTGCGTGACATCGGCCGCGCGGCCCGGCGCTCCACCGTGGCGGCGCTGCCGGGCGTGGTGGGTCTGGCGCTGGCCGTGCAGGCGGCCTTCACCGTGCTGCTGGCACTGGGCACCTACCTCGCGCTCGGCGGTGCGATCTCCCCCGCGGAGGTGCTGGCCGTGCTCGTGCTGGCCGCCCGCTGCGCCGACCCGCTGCTCGCGCTGGCGGACATGGGCGGCAAGTTGCGGGCCGCGCGCGGTGAGCTGACCCGGCTGGACGCGGTGCTGCGCACCGAACCGCTCCCCGAACCCGCCACACCGATCCGGCCGACCGGCCACGATCTGCGCTTCGAGGACGTCACCTTCCGGCACGGCGACCGCACCGTCGTCGACGAGTTGTCGCTGTCGATACCCGCCGGGCAGCGGGTCGCCGTCGTCGGGCCCTCCGGCGCGGGCAAGAGCACCCTGCTGCAACTGCTCGCGCGCTTCCACGACGTGGACGCCGGCGCGGTCCGCGTGGGCGGGGTGGACGTGCGCTCGATCGGCACCGAGGACCTGATGGCCCGCATCGCACTGGTCTTCCAGGACGTCTACCTGTTCGACGGCACCATCGAGGACAACGTGCGCCTCGGCCGTCCCGACGCGAGCGAGACCGAGGTGCGGGCCGCGGCGAGCGCCGCGCGCCTGGACGAGGTGATCGAGCGGCTGCCCGGCGGCTGGTCGGCGCAGGTCGGCGAGGGCGGCGCGCTGCTGTCCGGCGGTGAGCGCCAGCGCGTCTCGATCGCCCGTGCCCTGCTGAAGAACGCGCCCATCGTGCTGCTCGACGAGGTGACCTCGGCGCTGGACCCGGTCAACGAGGCCGCCGTCCAGCACGGCATCGAGCAGCTCGCCGCGGGCCGCACGGTGGTGGCGGTGGCGCATCGGTTGCGCACCGCGCAGCGGGCCGACCACGTCGTGTTCCTCGACGGCGGCCGCATCGCCGAACAGGGCGGCCACGAGCAGTTGCTGGCCCGCGGCGGGCGCTACACGGAGTTCTGGAACATCGCCATGACTCCGGCCCGCTAGGCGCCCGCGCGCACCGGTGAGACCAGTTGCAGCAGGTTGCCGCAGGTGTCGTCGCAGACGGCGGTGACGACGGGTCCGCTGACCGTGGGGGCCTGGGTGAAGACCACCCCGCGCTCCTGCAGGCGGCGGTACTCGTTCTCGACGTCGTCGACCGCGAACGACATCACCGGGATGCCGTCGGCGCTCAGCGCGCTCTTGTAGGCCCTGGCCGCCGGATGCTGGTCGGGTTCGAGCAGCAGCTGGGTGCCCTCGACATCGGCGGGTGAGACCAGCGTCAGCCAGTCGAACTCGCCCAGCGGCACCCGGTCCTTGACCTGGAAGCCGAGCACGTCGACGTAGAAGCCGAGGGCCCTGTCCTGGTCGTCGACGAACACGCTGGTCACACCGATGCGGATCATGTGTCCTCCTGGGATGGGTCTCGCGGGTGAGGTGCAGACTGGCACACACCTCCGACAGAGTCTGCCCGCCTGCGCGCGGAGATCGCCGGGTGACGCCCCGCGTGTCGGCCCGGCGGCCCGCGAATATCGGGATGCGGACCCGTCCGCGCATCGGCTAGAGTTGCCGACGCGGCCGAGGGGGACAAGTTCACGAGCCGCCCGGAAACCATTCGTGCACAACGGCGTCGGGCCGTGCGCTGCACCGGGGAGGTGTGACATGACGAAGTTGAACCAGATCATCGCGGTCGAGAAGGGCGTCAAGACCGGCGCGGCCCGCGAGCTCGCGGACAAGCAGTCGCTGCTGGGCAAGCCCACGCTGCTGGCCGGGCTGGCGCGGACGTATCAGCCCAAGGACGAGGAGGGCGAGCAGCTGCCGCCGGAGTCCACCCGCGTTCAGGTGAAGTCCGAGCAGGTGCTGCGCGACACCGCGGCCACCCTCACCCGCCTGTTCGACGTGACCGCCACCAAGGACTGGGCCAACTGCGAGGCCAAGGCGGACGTGACCGTCGACGGCACGACGCTGCTGTCCGCGGTGCCGGTGTCGTATCTGCTGTTCCTGGACAAGCAGCTCACCGACCTGCTCGCCTTCGTCGCCCGCCTGCCGGTGCTCGACGCGGCCGAGAGCTGGTCGTTCGACGACTCCTCCGACACCTGGCGCACCGACGCCGTGCGCACCATCCGGACCAGGAAGGTGCCGCGCAACCACGTCAAGGCCGAGGCCACCGACAAGCACCCCGCGCAGGTGGAGGTGTACTACGAGGACATCGCGGTCGGCTACTGGACCACGGTCAAGTTCTCCGGCGCGCTGCCCGCCCGCCGGGTCAACGAGCTGTCGGCCCGCATCGACAAGCTGCGCCGCGCGGTGCAGTTCGCCCGCGAGGAGGCCAACGGCGCCGAGATCGCCGACCGCCGGGTCGGCGAGGTCGTCTTCGACTACCTGTTCGGCTGACCCCACAGACTCCCCTGCTGAGCACAGGGGAATGCGCGCGAGCGCAACACGCTCAGACTGAAGTTCAGCCTGAATCACACGGTGACAGTGCGGGTTCGAGTCCCGCCCCCGGCACAGGCCGGGGTAGCCCAAATGGCAGAGGCAGCCGTGCCGAATCTCAGACTCTCGCTCCAGTACGAGTATCCGCCATCCATCACCGCCCGGCGAGGAGAGGACGCCCGACGACGAACTGCCGGTTCGACTCCGGCCCTTGCAGCCAGTGCGAGGTGGTCCAATGGAACGACGCGTCGTGACAGACTGATCCGCTCCCGCACGCGCGGTGTGCGCACCGGATGGCAACCAGGGACCCGGGGTCTGGCTACGGCCCCGGGTTCCCCCATATATTCCCTTGGCAGCACGGGGGCAGCCCGATAACGTCGGGTGACATGGTGTCCTGGGGTCAGCTGATGTCTTTCGCAGGTCTGGCGTTCCTGATCGTGCTCGCTCCGGGACCCAGTGTCCTGTTCACCATCAGCCGGGCGCTCACCACCGGGCGCCGTTCGGCGCTGCTGACGGTGGTCGCCAACTCGGGCGGGGTGTACGCGCAGGTCGTCGCCGTGGCCTTCGGGCTGGGCGCGCTGGTGGTGGCCTCCGCGACGGCCTTCACCGTGATCAAGCTCGTCGGCGCGGGCTATCTGGTCTATCTCGGCGTCCAGGCGATCCGGCATCGCGGCAGCCTGTGGGAGTCGTTCCAGGCCGGGACGCCGCCGACTACCCGGGGAACCGTGGCGGTGCTGCGGGACGGGTTCGTCGTCGGGTTCGCCAATCCGAAGACCATCGTGTTCCTGGCGGCGCTGCTGCCCCAGTTCGTCGACCCGGCGCGCGGGGGCGTGCCACAGCAGATGCTCGTGCTCGGGCTGTGCATCCCCGCCTTCGGCCTGATCCTCGACACGCTGTGGGCGCTGGCGGCCGGATCGGCGCGGACGTGGTTCGCGCGGTCGCCGCGCAGACTCGCCGCGGTCGGTGGGTCGGGCGGGCTGGTCATGATCGGTCTGGGTGCCTCGCTGGCCCTGACCGGACGCAAGGATTGACCCGGGCGTCTCAGCCGGTGACGGCGGTGAGATCGGTGAGCTCGGCCGAGAGATTCGCGCGCGCCTGCTGTTCGTAACGGTCGAAGGCCGGGTCGGTACGGAACAGGCGGGGCTGGCGGATCAGGTTACGCAGCACCGCGGCCCGGCCCGCCCGGAACAGGTCGTCGGGGACGTGGGCGTATTCGGCACGCACCGCGACGGCGTAGGCGGTGTAGTCCTCGCGGGTACCGCCGAGCACGGCCAGGTCGGCGTCGCAGAGCACCGCGCCGTTGGTGTCGCCCGCCTCCGGATCGTGACCGCGGGTGAGCACGACCAGCCGCACCACCTCGTCCACCAGTTCCGGTGCCGCGCCGAGCGATTCGAGGACATCACGGCCCAGATCGGCGCTGCGTTCCTCGTTGTCGGCCCGGTCGACGGCGTAGATCGCGTCGTGGAAGAACGCCGCGTACCGCACGGCGTCGGGATCGGCTGCGGCAGCGGCCAGCTCGTCGACGGCGGTGAGCACGGCGCTCAGGTGCGCACGGGTGTGATATCGCCGGTGCGGCTCGGCGTAGCGGGCGATGATCCCGGCCCCGACAGCCGCGGCGTCGGGGCCGGCCAGCGAGGTCCAGCGGTCCAGCAGATCCAGCGACGGCAACGACATAGGCTCCAGTGTCGGGGCCGATCCCGGCGGCGGCAACCCCCTTTTCCCGGTGTCCCCATGCGACCGCGCCCACGGGCCGGCGCGAAACGCGTTGCCGCGGAGCCGGACCCGCAGGTCGCCGGACCGGCGGGTACCGGGCGGAATGCCGCGGCTTCGTCATGTGTTCTCCACAGACGTGACCGATACCGCAGTGCTCTCCGACGAACTGAAGGCCTACCTCGACGACGAACGCGTGTACGCCACCGTTGCGACCGTGGGCGCCAACGGGCATCCGCACCTCACCGTGGTCTGGATCAAACGCGAGGGCGAGGACCTGCTGTTCTCGACCACCGTCGCCCGCCAGCAGGCCAAGAACCTCGCGCGCGACCCCCGCGTCACCGTGATGGTGAACCCGCCGGACCGCCCGTTCCTCTACGCCGAGATCCGCGGCACCGCGACCACCACGCCCGACCCGGAGCGGGCACTGCCGGACGAGATGTCGCTGAAGTACACCGGCAAGCCCTACCGCGAATTCAATCCGGCCGCCGAGCACGACGCCGAGCGGGTCATCGTGCGGATCAGCCCGCACAAGGTCGCCGGACGGCTCTGAACCGGGGTCAGGCCCGCTGCGCCTCGTCCTGGGCGTGCTGGGCCTGTACCAGCTGCTGCGGGGTGAAGCGCAGGGTCAGCGCGACGAGCGCGGCCAGCACCGCCAGCCCGGAGCAGACCAGCAGCACCAGGGTGTAGCCGCTGTTGAGGGCTTCGATCTGGGCCGGGGTCATGTCGGCGGCCTTGCCGTCGGTCCCGCCCAGCGACAGGGTGCGCGAGGCCGCGATCGGGCTGAGCAGACCGATCGCGATGGGCGTCGCCAGGTTCATGAACATCTGGCCGACCGCGGAGAGCGGGCCGATGTTCGCGGGCGGTACCCCCACCAGTACGCACAGCGGCGCGAGCACCATGGCCACGCCCACGCCGAAGCCGATCACCAGCAGCAGCGGCAGCAGCGTTGTCAGGTACTGCACCTCGCGGTCGAGGGTCGACCCGAACAGCAGGCCCGCCGCGAGCACCGTGGCCGCACCGGCCAGCAGCCAGCGCGGCGCGATCAGCAGCGCCGCCTTGGACGCCACCGCGCCACCGGCGCCGATGCCGATGGTGAACGGGATCGAGGCGACACCGGCCTGCAACGGGCTGTAGCCGAGCACGTTCTGCAGCAGCTGGGCCACGAAGAACGTCATCGCGCCCAGCACCGCGCCCGCGAGGAAGATCAGCACGAAGGTGGCGACACGGTCGCGGGTGTCGAACAGCGACCACGGCAGCAGCGGATCGGACTGGCGGCGCTCGACCAGCACGAAGACGATCAGCAGCGCGAATCCGCCGATCAGCGAGCCGAGGATCACCGGGCTGTCCCAGCCCATGGCCGGGCCCTCGGTCGCGCCGAAGACGATGGTGGCGCAGGCCAGCGTGCCCAGCACGGCGCCCTTGATGTCCAGGGGTGTGCGGTGGTGGGCGGTGTCCGAGAGCTTGTAGACCGCGCCGAGCACGATGAGCGCGCCGATCGGCACATTGATCAGGAAGATCCAGCGCCAGGAGAACTCGGTGAGCGCGCCGCCGACGACCAGGCCGCCGACCGAGCCGATACCCACCATCGAGCCGACGATCGCGATGGCCTGGTTGCGCGCGGGTCCGGGCGCGAAGGTCGTCGCGACGAGGGCGAACGCGGTCGGCGCCGCGACGGCGGCCCCGGCGCCCTGCACGGCGCGCGCGATCAACAGCATGGCCTCGCCGGTGGCCAGGCCACACGCCAGGGAGGCGGCGGTGAACAGCCCGACGCCGTAGATCAGCATGCGTTTGCGGCCGAACGCGTCACCGAGGCGGCCGCCGAGCAGCATCAGGCCCGCGAAGGTCAGGCCGTAGGAGGTCACCGTCCACGCGCTGCCCGAACTGGACAGCCCCATCTCCTCCTGCAGCCGCGGCAGCGCGAAGATCACGACGGTGCCGTCGAGCACGACCATGAGCTGCAGGCCGCTCAGTACGAGGATGGCGAGGCCGAAGGCCCGCTTCGTCACCGGATACTGCATCGTCGCAGCGGGTTTATCGAGCACAGCGAGGCAGTGTAGTTGGCGCCGCGGCAACGCGAGGGTGCGCGGCCCGCGAAGCTAGTCGAGGCCGAAGCCCGCCGTCGGGCCGATGACGATGATCGCGGGCGGCCTGATCTCCTCGGTCTTGACCGCCGCGGCCACCGTGCCCAGGTCCGCGCGCACCACGCGCTGGGTGCGCAGGGTGCCCTCCTGGATGATCGCGGCGGGGGTCTCGGCCGGGCGGCCACCGTCGAGCAGGGCGGCGGCGAACTTGTCGATCCGCTCGACCGCCATCATCAGCACCAGGGTGCCGCGCAGCTTGGCCAGCGCGGGCCAGTCGACCAGCGAGTCCGGGTGGTCGGGGGCGACGTGTCCGCTGACGACGACGAACTCGTGGGTGACCCCGCGATGGGTCACCGGGATGCCCGCCGCACCGGGCACCGAGATCGGGCTGGTGATGCCGGGGACGACCGTCACCGGGATACCGGCCTCGGCGCAGGCTTCCAGTTCCTCGTAGCCGCGGCCGAAGACATACGGGTCGCCGCCCTTGAGCCGCACGACGAACTTGCCCGCCTTCGCGCCGTCGATGAGCGCCTGGTTGATCGCCTCCTGGGCCATGGACCGGCCGTAGGGGATCTTGGCGGCGTCGATGACCTCGACGTGCGGGCCGAGTTCGGCCAGCAGTTCCGGCGGTGCGAGCCGGTCGGCGACCACCAGGTCGGCGCGGGCCAGCAGCCTGCGGCCGCGCACGGTGATCAGGTCGGGATCGCCGGGTCCGCCGCCGACCAGGGCGACACCCGGGGTCACCGGCTCCGAATCGTCGGTCACCACACCCGATTGCAGCGCCTCGAGCAGGCCGTTGCGCACCGCGGCCGAGCGCCGGTGCGCGCCACCGGCGAGCACGCCGAGGGTGAGTCCGTCGTAGCGGGCGGTGGCCGGGGTGACGGCGGTACCGTCGCGCGCGATGTCGGCGCGCACGCAGAACACGCGCTTGGCGGTGGCCTCGGCGACGACCGCGGCATTGGTCTGCGGCTCGTCGGTGCACGCCATCGCGTACCAGGCGCCGTCCAGATCGCCGTCGGCGTACGCGCGCAGTTCCACCGTGAGCTGGCCCGCCGTGGCCATCCCCTCGACCGCCGGGGTGACCGCGCGACTGATCACGTGGACGTCCGCGCCGGAGGCGACCAGCAGGCCGAGCCTGCGCTGGGCGACGGTCCCGCCGCCGACCACGACCACTCTGCGCCCGCGCAGATCGAGCCCCACCAGGTAGTTCGGGTCCCCGGCGGGCTGGGTCGCTGCGGTGTCAGACGTGTTCGGCACAGTGTCCGAGCCTAGAGCCTGGCGCGCACGGCACCGAACGCACCCGCCGCATCACCGGTGACGAAGCGACCCGGCGCCGCGTCGGGTCTTCAGCCGCCGACGTAGGGCGCGTTCTGCACCCAGCGGAATCCGGTGGCACGCAGGGGCATGCTCTCGTGGTCGAAACGGGTCAGCGCGGCCGTGCCGGGAGCGCCGTCGAGTTCGCCGCGCAACAGCAGCTGATCGGGAGCGGGGCGGTCCCAGGTGTACACCGCGTACGGCTGCCCGGTGGGCAGGGTCACCGTGAGGGTGTGCGCCGCCGGGTCGACGACGGTGAGCACCGGCACGATGCCGCCGTCCATGTGCTGCACGGCCGAGCCCGCGGTGTCCACGATGAGGCGCTGCCAGCGCACCGGGTCGGTGGTCAGCGGCGGCAGGGTCCGGCCGTCGGTGGTGAACTCGGTGACCTCCCAGATGCCGTACAGCTCGGGTTTCGGTGCGCCACCACCGTATTCGTTCCAGCTCTGCACACCGACGTGCACCAGACCGGCGACGATCCACAGGCACATCGCGAGCTGTGCCACCGTGGCCCAGCGGTTCGCCCGCGGCGAGGTGAACAGCGGAGGCTGGGTCATCGGCTCCGAAGCACGTTCCAGCACCAGCACATTCGCCAGCCTGCGCGCCTGCGGGGCTAGCAGCACCAGGCCCATCAGCAGCAGATGCCCCGACAGCATCTTCACCGGCACGTCGAAGGTCATGTTCAGCAGGAACACCTGGGCCATGCTGATCACCGCGAGCATGGCACCGGCCGTCGCGGTGCGCGACCAGAACAGCAGCACCCCGGCGAGCACCTCGGCGGCGCCGAGCGCGATCTCGTAGGCGGGCGAGGAGCCGACCTGCGTCCACAGCATCGCCATCGGGCTCAGGTCACCGACGCGGGAGACCAGCGCGAGCAGGCCGGGTTCGGGCATCTGGGTCGGGATCAGTTTAGCGAAGCCGTAGAACAGCATCTGCCCGCCGACCGCCAGCCGCAGCCCCGTCAGCGCCCAGCTCGCCAGGCGCGGATAGGCGCGCCTGCGCCGGTCCAGGACCGACCACACCAGCGTGATCACCAGCGCGGCGATCAGGACCAGGCCCAGCTGGATCCAGATCGCGGCCATGTCACCACTGCCGGTCAGCATCACTTCGGCGTCCACCCCGAAGACGTGCTCACCGAGCCAGTGGCTCACCGGGTCCAGCGCCCGGATCTGCCACACCACGGCTTCCTCCGGCAGCAGGGTGGCCGCCCAGCCGGCGAAGACGAAGGTGATCTGCGCCATCCACAGACAGAACAGGCCCAGATAGGCCACAGTGAAACGGAACGCGACCAGCGTGACCGGATGCCAGGTGGGCGCCGGTGCCGGCGGGTCCGTCAGGTCGTCGTGCGTGTGCTGCGCGGTCGCCGTGGTCAACCGGAACCTCCCCGTCGAGATCGATTGTTACCCAAGCTAATCGGCGGCGTCGCGGGGCGCCTCAGGGGAAACCCCCATCTTCACCCTGTCAACCCTGAATCCCACTCACCGACGCCCGGCTTACATTCCGGCCGGTCTTGCGGTAGTCCGATATCGCAACGCGTTTCATCTCGCCGACAGGGGTATCTCACATATGTCCGACGATCCGGACCTCACCGCGCAGCAATCGCTCACGGTCACCGAGCGCGATCTCGACCAGCTCGCCGAGCAGTTGTCGCAGTGGCTGTCCGGCAGGGTCGGTGCGGACGCGCCGCCGGCGGTCAGCAACCTGAGCAAGCCGTCGACCGGCGGGATGTCGAGTACCACCATCCTCTTCGACGCCGCGTGGACGGTCGGCGGCGAGGCCGACGGCGGGTCCTTCGTGGCGCGCATGGCGCCCGAGGACGGTTCGTTCCCCGTGTTCCAGTCCTATGACCTGCCGTTGCAGTACCAGGTGATGTCGGGTGTGGCCGAGGCCGCCGAGGTCGCGGTGCCGCCGCTGCGCTGGCTCGAACTCGACGAGTCGGTGTTCGGCACCCCGTTCTTCGTGATGGAGAAGGTCGAGGGCCGCGTGCCCGCCGACAATCCCCCCTACGTGTTCTTCGGCTGGGTCTTCGACGCCACGGTCGAGGAGCGCGCGCTGATCGCCGACGCCACCGTCGAGACCATCGCCCGGGTACACGCCATCGACAACGCCGCCGAACGCTTCCCGCTGCTCGACGGCGAGGGCTCGGCGCTGCGCAGGCACTTTGAGGCCCAGCGCGCCTGGTACGCCTGGGCACTGACCGACGACGGCGTGCGCATCCCGCTGATCGAGCGCGCCTTCGACTGGCTCGAGGCGCACTGGCCCGCCGAGACCGGCCCCGAGGTGCTGAACTGGGGCGACGCGCGCCCCGGCAACATCCTGTTCGACGGCTTCACCCCGGCCGCCGTGCTGGACTGGGAGATGGCCACCCTGGGCCCGCGCGAACTGGACCTGGGCTGGGTGATCTTCATCCACCGCTTCTTCCAGGACATCGCCACCCGCTTCGACCAGCCGGGCCTGCCCGACTTCCTGCGCAAGGACGCGGTCGTCGCGAAATACGAAGAGCTGACCGGACATGCGGTCACCGACCTGGACTTCTACATCGTCTACGCCGCGCTGCGCCACGCCATCGTCATGGCGCGGATCAAGCGCCGCATGATCCACTTCGGCGAGGACACCGTGCCCGCCGAGCTCGACGACTACGTCATGCACCGGCTCAGCCTCGAGGCGCTGCTCGACGGCACCTACGAGTGGGACTGAAGGAGCACCTCATGAGCGCGATCATGCCCGTCCCGCTGGACGAGTACCCGGTCCATCAGACGCCGCTGTCGCTGGCGCGGGTGGCCACCAGCGACCGCAACTTCTACGACCGCTACTACTTCAACGCCTTCGACCCGGCCGGTGACACCATGCTCATCACCGGGTTCGGCGTGTACCCGAACCTGGGCGTGGTCGACGCCTTCGCCACCGCCCGCCAGGGTGACACCCAGCGTGCGGTGCGCTTCTCCGACGCGCTCACCTCGCGCGATCTGACCACCGCGGTCGGCGGCTACCGGATCGAGGTGATCGAGCCGCTGCGGAAGCTGCGGGTGGTCTGCGAGCACGAGGATCTCGGCTTCGACCTCACCTGGACCGGCGCGCAGCCCGCCGTGCAGGAGCAGCCGCACCTGATCCTGTCCGGCACGCGGCCGATCATCGAGGCCTCCCGCTTCGCCCAGTTGGGTTCCTGGGAGGGCACTCTCGCCGTCGACGGGCGCGACTACACCGTGGACCCGGCGGTCTGGACCGGCAGCCGGGACCGTTCCTGGGGTATCCGCCCCTCGGGTGAACCCGAACCGGCGGGGCGGCCCGCCGACGGCATGGGCGGGTTCTGGTGGCTGTACGCGCCGCTGCGCTTCGCCGAGTTCTCCATCGTGGTGATCGTGCAGGAGGAGCCCGACGGCACCCGCACGCTCAACAACGCCGTGCGGATCTGGAACGACGGCCGCAAGGAACAGCTCGGCTGGCCGCGCATGCACTGGACCTACGAATCCGGCACCCGCCACCCCAGGTCGGTGCGCCTGGATCTCACCACCGCCGACGGCAAGCCGCTCGAGGTGGAGATCGAATCGCGCCCGGGCATCGCCCTGCACGTCGGCTGCGGCTACGGTGCCGACCCGGACTGGACCCACGGTCGCTGGATGGGCGAGAACTGGTCGCTGTCGAGCTCCTACGACCTCACCGACCCCGCGATCATCGGCCGCACCCCCTACGGCGTGATCGACCACATCGGCTACGCCCGCTGCGGCGACGCCGAAGGCTGGGGCCTGTTCGAGCACGCCTCGATGGGCCGCCACGACCCCACCGGTTTCGCCGATTGGACCTCGGTCGCCCCCTGACGACCGGGTACTTCTCGTGTGAGAGGAAAGGCGCCGCCGCGACAACGAGGTCGCGGCGGCACCGATTTCCCTAGCGGGTTTCCCTAGGCGGCTGTGGCGAAGTCCGCCAGCAGCGACGGCACGGCGGCATCGAATCCGGCGACGTCGAGCATGCCCGCGTCGTCCGGGTCGGCGATGCTGAACTTCGTCGCCGTCATCCCGACCACCACCAGCTTGGCCCGCGGGTTCACCTCGCGGCGATACCGGGCCAGCGCCTGGTGCGGGTGCACCGTGCCCGCCCAGGTCTCGCTGTCGGTGTAGATCGAGAACACATCCACCTCGATGCCCTTGTCCAGCGCGTGCAGAATGGGCAGCGAGCAGTCGGTGCCCCCGAACGGCAGGCCCGAGACGGTGCGCACCGCGTCGTCGAGCCGCTGCCGCGGCGAGATCGCCAGCTGGGTGAGCCCCTTGGCGCCCCGCCAGTTCTTACCCGCCGAGGTGAACCCGACGATCTGGTGTCGCGGCTCGGTGCGGGCGGTGACCAGCGCGAGCGCGGCCGAGGCCTCCCGCGCGCTGAGCGGCAGGCCCGAGATCTGCACGCCCATCGAGCCGGAGACGTCCAGCGCCAGCAGGTGCCGCAGGCCGGTCGGCTCCACCGTGCCGAAGGCGGCGTAGAACGCGGCGTCGAGGGCGTCCACGACCGGGGCCGAGGGCGTCCAGGTGCCCGCGCCCCTGGCCGAACGCCCACTCGCGTAGGTGCGCTGGGCGATCAGCACCGCGACCGGGTGCACGCGGGCCGTGCGCAGCCGGTCCGGGTCGGTCAGTTGCGCGCAGATCGCGGCCGTGCGCGGCGCGAGCGGGTCGAGCAGACCCAAGCGGGTCAGGCGCGGCAGCTGACGCAGCAGCGCGGTCTGCGCAAGACCGTTGTCCAGCAACGCTTCCCACACCCCGGCCGAGTTCAGCGCGGCGTCCGGCAGCATCTCCCAGCTCAGCCGGTAAGCGCGAACCAGTTCGGGTACCTGCTCGACCGGCGCGTTCCGGGCGCGCTGGAAACCCTCGACGAGCGCGAGCCCGTCCAGCGCCGGGGTGCGGCCGCAGATCCAGTCGAACAGGCGGCGGCGCTCGTCCTCGGTGGTCGCCGGGTGCGCGAGCCGCAGCAGGTCGCGGTGCGACCAGCCCTCCCGCTGCCGGTACTTGACCACCTGGAAGGCCAGGGCGTCGACCGGCTTGTCGAGGTACCAGTCGGCGACCGCGCGCTGCAACCCACGACCCCAGCCGCGGAACTGCTCGGCGTAGCCGGCGAACAGGAACAGGTGGGTGCCGGTGCGCGCGACCAGCGGCAGCGCGGCCAGGGCGGCACGGCGGCCTTCGAGGTCGCCGACCGAGGCCGCGGCGGCCAGCGCGAACAGTGCCGGGTTGGCCCGCGGCGCCCGGCCGGAGGTCGAGATCTCGACGATCTCGCGCACCAGCTCGGCGGTGTGCTCGCGGGCGTATTCCAGGACGAATTCGGCGTTGTCCGCGGTGAGGGCGGCGGCACAGACGTAGTACGTTCCGGATTCCGTGCCGAGGGTGAGGAACCGGCGCAGCCGTGCCTGCGGAGTGATCTCGAAGACGAAACCGCCCGCGTCGCCGAGTACCTGCCGAGTATCGGCGCGGGAGGTCTGCGGTGCGCCACGAAGAGAGATGCGCGACAGAATGTTCATGGTTCCTCCGATACGTCGACCGGCATCGTGGTGTCGGCCCCGGGGCCCGAGGCATGGATGTGGTGGCCGAGCGGACGGACATGTGTATGTTCGGCCGGACAACGGAAATCGCTTTCCGCCGCGAGAGTTGAACCCGCTCGACCCGAAGGTCTTTACCGATAACCGACCGAGTCCGGTCCGTCCTGCTCAGCGACCGGGCAGCAGTGGCACGGCGGACGTGTGTGTTCCGACCGGAAGGTGCTCTACCGGACTGAGCTACCGTCACCTCGCGATGGCGGGCGGGATTCGAACCCGCGGCATCCCCGTCTGAATCGGTAACCGATCGAATCCGGTCCGCCGTGCGACTGCTGAACAGAACGGTACTGTGCGGTGCCGATCCTGCCCACCGAATTAATTCCGGCCCTCGCGCGCGGTCGCCGCGGCGACGACGATGCCGTCGACAACCGTTCTCGCGCAGACGAGTTCACCACCGGCGAGCAGGGCGGCGGCTTCGGCCACGCCGGCGGCTCCGATCGCCCGCATAGTCCGGTCCGATCGGTGCCGCACCTCGACCCCGGCCAGCCGGTCCGGGGTGAAGGTCACCAGCGGCACGGCCAGGGTCTCGGCGGCGGCGCGGAGGCCGGTGTCCTCGGCGCGCCGGTCGAGCGTCGCCACGACGACGATCCGGGCGTCGGTGATCACCGAGCGGATCGCGCGGAGGATGTGCGCCGCGCCGGTGCCGGGCCGGAGCCCGATGCCGACCGCCACTTCCAGGTCGGTCGAATCGCTCGGCCCGCGCGTCCGTTCGCTGGGCGGCGGGCCGGTCACTGCCGGCCGAAGCGCCGGGCGGCGTCGACGAATCGGGTGACGGCGTCAGGGTTTCCGGCGGGGTGGGTGTGCAGGTAGGAGGCGTGGACCTGGCGTGTCACGGCGCCTTCGGACATGGAGCCGGGGGCGCGCCAGCCCCAGGCGGCGGGTTCGGGGCCGGTGCGGACCAGGCGGGTGCGGTGGAATTCGTGGCCGCGGACGCGGGTGCCCGCCCGCCACAGGGCCGAGTCGTGCAGGGCGACGGCGTCGCGGTAGCCGAGGGTGAGGCGGGGGCCGAATTCGGCGGTGGCGTCGAGGACTCCGGCCATGGGGTGGCCGTCGAGGGAGGTGGTCAGGTAGAGCAGGCCCGCGCATTCGGCGTGGATGGGCAGGTCGCGGGCGGCGGCGTCGGCGATCTGGGTGCGCAGCCGCTCGTTGGCCGAGAGGGCACCGGCGTGTTCCTCGGGGAAACCGCCGGGCAGGACCAATCCCGCGGTGCCCGAGGGGAGTTCGTCGTGCAGGGGATCGAAGACGGCCACCTCGGCGCCCGCGGCCAGCAGCAGCTCGCGGTGTTCGGCGTAGCCGAAGGTGAACGCGGGGCCACCGGCCATGGCGATCACCGGCTTCCCGGCGGCATCGTCGGCGGGATGGCCGGGGACGACGACCAGGGGCTTGGGTGGCTCGTGGAAGACCGGCGCCTCCAAAGTCGAGGTCGACGACAGGAATTCGTCGATCGCCGGGGCGCCCGCCACGACGGCCAGCGGCTTCGCGGGGTCGGCGCTCGCGGGCCCTTCCGCGACGGGTGGCGGTGCGGCAGGCGGGTGCGCGGCGTCGGCCAGGGCGGCCAGTTCCGTCGCCGGGTCCCAGGCGGGCCCGTGGACCGAGCCGCCGGCGAGCGCGACGACGGCGGGCAGGTCGACGTGGGCGGCGACGAGTTCGGTCATGGCGTCGACCGCGTCGACGGCGGCCCTGCCGTGTTCGACGGCGGGGATGAGGCCGAGATGACGGGAGGGCACCTCGAGTTCGGCCATGCGGGGCAGGGCGCCGAGGACCGGGAGACCGACCCGGTCGCAGGCGGAGCGCAGGACCTGTTCGTGACGTTCGCTGCCGACCCGGTTGAGGATCACCCCGCCCAGCCGCACCGAGGCGTCGAAGGTCGCGAAGCCGTGCAGCAGCGCGGCCAGGCTCTGGGAGTGCCCCCGCGCGTCGACCACGAGCACGACGGGTGCGCCGAGCAGCCCGGCCACCTGGGCGGTCGACCCCTCCGCCACGGGCTCGACGCGCTGCTCGTCGATGCGGCCGTCGAACAGCCCCATCACGCCCTCGACGACGGCGATGTCGCAGCCCCGCGTGCCGTGCCGGTACAGCGGGACCACGCGGTCCTCCCCCACCAGCACCGGGTCGAGATTGCGGCCGGGACGGCCCGCGGCCAGCCCGTGATAGCCGGGGTCGATGTAGTCGGGCCCGACCTTGAACGGCGCCACCCGATGACCCGCCCGCCGCAGCGCGCCGATCAGGCCGGTGGCGAGGGTGGTCTTGCCGCTGCCCGACGCGGGCGCGGCGATCACCACGGCGGGTGCGCTCACCACAGCGCCGCCGCCCGCAGCCCTGCAGCGTTCACCATTCGATGCCGCGCTGGCCCTTGCGGCCCGCGTCCATGGGGTGCTTGACCTTGGTCATCTCGGTGACCAGGTCGGCGGCCTCGATGAGCGCCTGCGGCGCGTCGCGGCCGGTGATCACGACGTGCTGGTTGCCGGGGCGGTGCGTGAGGGTCTCGACGACCTCGTCCACATCGACCCAGCCCCACTTGAGCGGGTAGGTGAATTCGTCGAGCACGTAGAAGCGGTGCTGTTCGGCGGCGATCCGGCGGGAGATCTCCTGCCAGCCCGCCAGCGCGGCGGCGGCGTGGTCCTCCTCGCTGCCCTGCTTGCGGGTCCAGGACCAGCCCTCACCCATCTTGTGCCATTCGACCGCGCCGCCCGCACCGGTCTGCTCGTGCAGCGTGCCGAGGGTGCGGAAGGCGGCCTCCTCGCCGACCTTCCACTTGGCGCTCTTCACGAACTGGAAGACCGCGATGTCGAAGCCCTGGTTCCAGGCCCGCAACGCCATCCCGAACGCGGCGGTGGACTTGCCCTTGCCGGGGCCCGTGTGCACCGCGAGCACCGGCTGATTGCGTCGCTGCCGGGTGGTCAGCCCGTCTTCGGGGACGACCTCCGGAACACCTTTGGGCACAGGGAACTCCTCTTCTCGGCACACTGCTGCGGGCCGTCCGGCCGGGCCGGTCCGCCACTCTTTCTATCAGGGCGCGACCGGCGCTCTCGCTGTCGCGCCCGCCCCGGGTCGGGGACCCGCTCAGGCCGCGCGGGCGGTGGTGCCGCGCACCACCTCGGCGACGGTCTCGCCGGTGAGCTCGTCCAGCCGCAGGTAGCGGGCGCGCAGGTCGCGCGACAGTTCGGCGGCGAGGCCGAGGCGGATCATGCCGCGTTCGCAGTCGATGACCATGGCGGTGTGGCCCTCACCGGCCAGCAGGCGGGCGGCGGCGCGGGCACGGGGCAGCGGGTCGACGCCGCCGGTGGCGCGGCCGTCGGTGAGCAGCACCAGCATCGGGCGGCGGCGCGGGTCGCGGACGTGTTCGCGGGCGATCACCTCGCGGGCCTTCAACAGCCCGGCGGCCAGGGGCGTCTTGCCACCGGTGCGCAGCCCGGCCAGGCGCCGCACGGCGATGTCGACCGAGGAGGTGGGCGGCAGCACGAGTTCGGCCTCGCTGCCGCGCACGCTGATCACGGCCACCTTGTCGCGGCGCTGGTAGGCGTCGCGCAGCAGGGTGACGATGGCGCCGGTGACGGCGGTGAGCCGGTCGCGCGCGGCCATCGACCCCGACGCGTCGACCACGAACACGACCAGGTTGCCTTCGCGCCCTTCGCGATACGCGCCGCGCAGGTCCTCGGCGGCGAGCGCGAGCGGGCCGCTGAACCGGCCGCGCTCGAATTGCCGTGGGGCGGCGGCGAAGACGGTGCCGAGCAGGTGCAGGCCGGTCGAGGTGTCGGTGCTGGGGCGGACCATGCGGCCGGTCCTGGTCTGGGCGCGGGAGCGGCGGCCGGGGGCGCCTTCGCCGATGCCGGGGACCTCCCAGCGCGGGGCGCGCTCGGACGCGGAACCCGGTGTGCCCGAGACACCTTCGGCGGCGGGGCGGGAGCCGCCGGGACCGCCACCGCGCGGGCCGTCGTCGGGACCGTCCGGGCCGCCCTCGGGACCCCGGTCGTCGGGGCCGTCCGGACCTGACTCGGGGCCGCGATCGTCGGGGTCGTCGCTGCCCGGGTTCGCCTCCTCGGGCCGCTGATCCGCGTCGGGCGTGCCGCCCGACTGCCCGTCGGGGCGGGACCCGTCTCCGGTGCGACTCTCGGCGCCGCCGTCGGGGGTCTGCTCGCCGTTCGGGTCCCGCGGGGCGTCGTCGAGCGAGTCCTCGTCGAATCCCTCCGCAGTGGCGGCGTGTTCGACTTCATCGGCCGCCGCCCGCATGGCCTCGTCGAGCTGTTCCTCGCTGATCCCCGGCTCGTCGAACGGGTCGCGCCTGCGCCGGTGCGGCAGCGCCAGTTCGGCGGCGACGCGCACATCGTCCTCGGTGACGCGGTCGCGGCCCTGCCAGGCGGCGTGCGCGGTGGCCGTGCGG
The DNA here is from genome assembly GCF_042266925.1 of Nocardia sp. NPDC056064. Lineage (NCBI taxonomy): Bacteria > Bacillati > Actinomycetota > Actinomycetes > Mycobacteriales > Nocardiaceae > Nocardia > Nocardia sp. NPDC056064. The sequence continues at coordinate 1,917,385 of NZ_JBHJWO010000001.1, forward strand.
GCGACCACGAGGTCGGCGCGCATGCCGTCCACGTCGAAGGTCGCGCACAGCGCCGCGATCCGGCGCAGTTCGGTGTTGTCCAGGCCCACCTGGGGCAGGTGGTCGCGCGCGGTCAGAATGCGTTCGGCGACAGCCCGATCGGCGTCGAGGTAGCGGGCGGCGAATCCGGCCGGGTCGGCCTCGTAGTCCAGGCGCCTGCGCACCACGGCCATGCGGGTGTCGACCTCGCGGGAGGCGGCCACGTCGACGGTGAGGCCGAAGCGGTCCAGCAGCTGCGGCCGCAGCTCGCCCTCTTCGGGATTCATGGTGCCGACCAGGACGAACCGCGCGGGATGCGAATGCGAGACGCCGTCGCGCTCCACGTGTACCCGGCCCATGGCGGCCGCGTCGAGCAGCACGTCGACCAGGTGGTCGTGCAGCAGGTTCACCTCGTCGACGTAGAGCACGCCGTGGTGGGCCGCTGCCAGCAGGCCGGGCCGGAAGGCCTGTTCGCCGTCGCGCAGCACCCGCTCGAGGTCCAGTGAGCCGACCACCCGGTCCTCGGTGGCGCCGACCGGCAGTTCCACCAGCCGCGCGGGCCGGGCGCCGGTCTCGTCGACCACCGGCGGCAGCAACTGCGCCAGCGCGCGCACCACCGTCGACTTGGCGGTGCCCTTCTCGCCGCGCACCAGCACGCCGCCGATCCCGGGGTGCACCGCCGACAAGATCAACGCCAGTTGCAGCCGCTCCTGCCCGACGACCGCGGAGAAGGGGAAGCCCGCCTCACCCACCGATCGAGCGGCAGCGTGCGGACCAGCGGCGACATCAGCGAAACCAGGCACCCCTCAACTCTAGGCCCGCCCCCGCCACGCCTCGTCTCCGGGCATCGGCCCCGCTCCCCGGCCTCACGGCGGCGGCGGTGTGTCAGCCTCGGCGCATAGGGGTGTGCGGGATGCCGTCGTCGAGGAATTCCGGGCCGTCGACGGTGAAGCCGTAGCGGGCGTACATGCCGACCAGGTGCGATTGGGCAGCCAATCGCACTGTCGCCGTGCCGGTTTCGGCGAGCGCGGCGCGCATCAACCGGGTGGTGTGGCCGAGCCCGCGCGCGGCCGGGGCCAGGCAGACCCGGCCGATGCGATAACCGTCATGCTCCTTCAGCAGGCGCAGGGTGCCGACGATCGCCTCGTCGTCCGCCAGCCAGAGATGCCGGGTCGACGGCAGCAGATCACGCCCGTCCAGCTCGGGATAAGCGCAGCCCTGCTCGACGACGAACACGTCGACGCGCAGGCGCAGCAGTGCGTACAGGGTGGTGGCGTCGAGGTCGGCCGCCCGGCAGGCGCGCAGCTCGACCGTCGACGCCACGGGTCACACCTGGGCGTAGCGGACGGCCTCCGGCTGGGCGGTCGCGACATCGCCGTCCAGCTTCAGCGACTTGCTGGTCCAGTCCCAGACTTCCTGGAACAGGGCCTGGTTCTCCGAGAGCTTCTGGCCCAGCGACGGGATCAGCTGCGTGAGCTGCGGGGTCCAGTTCGCGTATTCCTTCGGGAAGCAGCGCTGCATCACATCGAGCATGGCGGTGACACAGGTCGAGGCGCCCGGCGAGGCACCGAGCAGACCGGCGATGGTGCCGTCCTGGGCCGAGATGACCGCGGTGCCGAACTCGAGCACGCCGCCCGCGCCCTTCTTGCGGATGACCTGCACGCGCTGACCGGCGGTGATCAGCTCCCAGTCGCGGCCCTCGGCGCGCGGCAGGAACTCCTCGAGCACGCCGACCTTGCCGTTCTGCGACTTGAGCAGCTCGGTGATCAGGTACTTGGTCAGGCCCATCTCGGTGAGACCGACGCCGACGAGCGAACCGATGTTGTTCGGCTTGATCGACTTGAACAGGTCGGCGTTGGAGCCGTCCTTGAGGAACTTGGGGGTCCAGCCGGCGTAGGGGCCGAACAGCAGGCCCTTCTGGCCGTTGATCACGCGGGTGTCCAGGTGCGGCACCGACATGGGCGGCGCGCCGACGGCGGCCTTGCCGTAGACCTTGGCCTCGTGCGCGGCGATCAGCTCGGGGTTGGTCGAGCGCAGGAACTGGCCGCTGATCGGGAAGCCGCCGAAGCCCTTGGCCTCCTTGATGCCCGCCTTCTGCAGCAGCGGCAGCGCGCCACCACCGGCACCGACGAAGACGAACTTCGCGTTGATCGTGCGCGACTTGTAGGTGCGCAGGTTGCGCACGGTGACGTTCCAGGAGCCGTCGGACTGCTTGTCGAGGTCGCGGACCTCGGTGCCGAAGGCGATCTCGCCGCCGGAGTAGCCGATGTAGGCGAGCAGCTGCTTGGTGAGCGCGCCGAAGTCGATGTCGGTGCCGCCGTCGGTCCAGTTCAGCGCGATCGGGTCGGTGAAGTCACGACCCTTGGCCATCAGCGGCAGGCGCGCGGCGAACTCGTCGGGGGTGTCGATGTACTCCATGCCGCGGAACAGCGGGTGCGGGGCCAGCGCCTCGTAGCGCTTGCGCAGGTAGTCGACGTTGGCGGCGCCGTGCACGAAGCTGACGTGCGGGATGGGGTTGATGAAGCCGGCCGGGTCGCCGAGGAAACCGGCGTCGACACCCGAGGCCCAGAACTGGCGCGAGACCTGGAAGCGCTCGTTGATGTCGACGGCCTTGCCGATGTCGACCGAGCCGTCGGCGTTCTGCGGGCTGTAGTTGAGCTCGCACAGCGCCGAGTGACCGGTGCCCGCGTTGTTCCACGGATCGCTGCTCTCCGCGGCGGCGGCGTCGAGCCGCTCGAACACCGAGATCGACCACTCGGGCTGCAGCTGCCGCAGCAGCGCGCCCAGCGTGGCACTCATGATGCCTGCGCCGATGAGTACGACATCGGTCTTTTCAGTCTTCGCAGCGTTCGACACGGGTACTTCGACTTCCTTGTCCTTCTCAGCTACCCACCGGCGGGTGAGTCGGCTTGGGCGCGGGCGCTTCGGGTGGTCATGCGACTCGCGGTGAATCGCCGGGAGGTAGGTTACCCGTCGTTCACCTAAGGCCAATTGTGCACCTCAGCTGTCCGGAGTTCTGCAACCGACCTCCGGAATGTGACGTAAACCAACGCTGCACGTCGCGATGACCGCGCGATAGATTGAGCGGTGTGACGAACGAAACCCTCGGCACCGCCGATCGCACCGACGAGCAGTGGCAATCCGACGTGCTCGGCACCGACTACCAGCAGCGGACGCTGCCGCTGGGACCCGATCCCGACGGCGAGGGCGAGGTGGTGGCCACCCTGGTGCGCTATCTGCCCGCGAACGCCGCCCCCGCGTCCGAGCCGACGGTGCTCTACCTGCACGGCTTCACCGACTACTTCTTCCAGGAGCACGTGGCCGAGCACTTCGCGGCCCGCGGCCACCGCTTCTACGCCCTCGACCTGCGCAAGTGCGGGCGCTCCCGGCGGGCCGGGCAGAGCGCGCACTTCGTCAGCGACCTGTCGCTCTACGACGCCGAACTGAACGAGGCGCTGCGGATCGCCCGCGCCGAAACCGGCCGTGACGTGCTGATCGTCGCGCATTCGACCGGCGGGCTGGTCGCGCCGCTGTGGCTGGACCGGCTCGAGGCCGCGGGCGGTTCCGCGGCGGCGGGCGTGGTCGGGGTGGTGCTCAACAGCCCGTGGTTCGACCTGCAGGGCCCGGCCTACTACCGCACCGTCGGCACCCCGATCATCAATGCCGTCGGCAAGGTGCGTGGCTTCGCCGCCCTGCCCGGCATGGGCGTGAGCACCGCCTACGGCGAGAGCCTGCACCACACCCGCGCCGGTGAGTGGAGCTATGACCTGGACTGGAAGCCGCTGGCGGGCGAGCCGGTGCGGCTGGGCTGGCTGCGGGCCATCCGGCGCGGGCAGGCCCGGCTGCACCAGGGACTGGCGATCGGCGTGCCCGCGCTGATCCTGCGCTCACGGATCAGCAAGTTCGCCCGCGCGCACAGCCCGGCTGTCGACGTGGCCGACGCGGTGCTCGACGTCAAGCAGATCCAGCGCTGGGCGGGCTGCCTGGGCGAGCGCACCACGATCGTGCCGATCGACGGCGCCCGCCACGACGTGTTCCTGTCCTCGGAAGCGGTGCGCGCCAACGCCTTCCAGGAGACCGACAGCTGGCTCGACTGGCTGGCGACCTACCGCAAGTCCTAGCCCGCTACCAGAGGCTGGTGCGCAGCACGATCTCGGTGGCCAGCTCGTGGGCGCCGTCGGTGGCGACATTGTCGACCTCGAGCGGGACCACCCGGAATTCGCCGTAGACGTAGCGGCCCGAGGCGTCGGCGGTGGCGCGGGGCAGGCTCTTGGTCACCAGCATGGTGACCGGGAGCTCCAGCGGCGGACAGGCGGGGTCGGGCACGGCACCGTCGGCGGCGGGCACCGCGGGGTGCCCGTGGTCGGCGACGACCAGGCTCATGAACCGCCCGAACCGGCCCGCGCACACCTTCCACGCCAGCGCGGCACCGGCGCCCCGGCCCGCCACGTTGACATACGGCAGTTCGAGCGCGTCGAGGATCGCGTGCACCCCGGCCGGGTCGAGCCCGGCGACCGACTCCACGACGACGGTCTGCAGGTCGGATTCGTGCAGCCGGGCGCACACCTGGTCGAACACGTCGGCAGGGTCGTCCGCGTCGGGGAGCAGCAGCACGTTGTGCCGCGAGGACGGGCCGTCGACCCGCACTGTCCAGGCCTGGTCACCGACCGTGATCTGCCGAGATTTCATGCCGGTGTACGGTACACGGCCGGGCTGAACACGGCAGCTCGTTCCGCTCCGCCCGGCCGGTCTGTTTCTGCCCGTGTCCTGCGGTTTCCCAATCCAGGAGGCCCGAATTGACAGACCTGTCACAGCCGCGCCGTCCCCGTCCGCGAGGCGATCGCCGGCACAGCGGGTCCGCTGCCGATGCCCCGATCACCCTTCGCCGGCGGACTGCCGCACGGTGATCAGATCGCGCACCGGTGAGACCGTGTGCGGCAGCCACAGCGCCTGGGTGGGAGCGAGGGGTGGGTCGGCCAGCTCGAGTACGCGCACCAGGCCGCCGAGGGCCGGGCCGACAGGTGCGGTCACGAACGCGACGCAGTCGTTGTCGGCCACGGCGGTGACCGGCGCCGTCCCCTGGACGCGGTTGACCACGAAGCGCGGCTCGAACCCGGCACGGCGGCAGGTGCTGAGCAGGAAGTCGGTGTAGAACGAGTGCCCCGGCGGCGCCCAGACGATCACCGATTCCGCGCGCAGATCGTCGATGCGCACCCGTTCGCGCTCGGCCAGCCGGTGCGTGTTCGCCACCGCGACGCGGACCGGGTGGTAGGCGATGATCGCCGAGGCCAGGTCGGCGGGCATCGCCACGCCGCGCCGCAGCGCGAGGTCGATCTCCCCGTCGTAGAGCGCCCCGACCAGCGCGTCGGGGAACATCTGCCGAGCGGTGACCGAGATGGTGGGCAGTCGCGCCCGCACCGGCGCCAACAGCAGGTACACCTCCTCGGAGGTGATGGCCGGGGTGTGACCGATGACGAACGGGCGCGGCGCCTCGACGCCCGCCTGGTGGGTCTGCTCGGCCAGGCTCGCCGCGGCCGCGAGCAGGGCGCGGGCTCCGTCGCGTAACACCTCCCCCGCCGCGGTGAGGCGCAGACGACGCCCGGAGCGGTCGAACAGCGGCACGCCCAGTTGCCGTTCCAACTGCCGGATCGCGGTGCTCAGCGCCTGCTGGGTCAGGTGCAATCGCGCTGCGGCACTGGTGAATCCGGCAGTGTCGGCGACGGCGAGGAACTGCTGGAGTCGATGCAGGTCCAGCGGCCGGTCCGGGCGCGGCGCGCGATCGTCGTCCATGCCTGAAGCCTACCGTCGGCACAAACAGAATTTGTGGATCGGTCAGAAAGTACTGTTTCCCCTTTGTTCTGGACCTGCCTAGCGTTGAGGACATCAGCAAGCGACACCGACGTGAGGAGACAGCGATGGCAGGGGTTTTGACCGGTAGTTCCGCCGTGGTGGCCGCGGGGGCGAAGAACCTGGGTGGGCTGATCAGCGCCACCCTCGCCGAGGACGGCGCCGACGTGCTGGTCCACTACAACAGCGATGCCAGCGAGGCCGACGCCGACAAGACGGTGGCCGCGGCGCAGGCCGCCGGAGCGCGGGCGGTGAAGTTCCAGGCCGATCTGACCGTGCCCGCCGAGGTGGTGCGGATGTTCGACACCGCGGTCGCGGAGTTCGGCGGCGTCGACATCGCCGTGAACACCGTCGGCAAGGTGCTGCGCAAGCCCATCCTCGACACCACCGAGGCCGAATACGACGCGATGTTCGACATCAACGCCAAGGCCGCCTACTTCTTCCTCCAGGAGGCGGGCAGGCGCTTGAACGACGGTGGCCGCGTCGTCACGATCGTCACCTCGCTGCTGGCGGCTTTCACCGACGGCTACTCCACCTACGCCGGCGCCAAGAGTCCCGTCGAACACTTCACCCGGGCCGCGGCCAAGGAGTTCGCCGAGCGCGGCATCACCGTCAACAATGTGGCGCCGGGCCCGATGGACACCCCGTTCTTCTATCCGCAGGAGACCCCGGAGCGGGTGGAGTTCCACAAGTCCCAGGCACTCGGTGGACGCCTGACCCGCATCGAGGACATCGCGCCCCTGGTGGAGTTCCTGGTCACCGATGGCGGCTGGATCACCGGGCAGACGATCTTCGCCAACGGCGGTTACACCACCCGCTGACGTGCGATGTATCGCCGCGGCGCTCCGCTCAGCGGGTGCTGGTCAGCTCGGTGCGGATGACGGGTGGGCCCGTGGGTGCGCCGTGGCGGATCAGGTGGTCCAGGGCGGTGAGGTCGAGGTGTTGTTCGATCAGGTCGGCGAGCAGGTCGAGCTGGGCGGCGCGGGTGTCGGCGACGGAGGTGGCCGGAGACACGGTGAAGCCGGTGCGTCCGGCCCGGGCGGCGACCTCGGTGAGCCAGTGGCGGCGGAACTCGTCGGATTCGAGCAGGCCGTGGACGTGGGTGCCCCAGATCGTCTCGCGCGCACTGCCTTCGGGGGCGCCGTCGATGGTGAGCCAGGCGGGGTCGCCGGTGCGCCGGACGCGGCCGTGATGGATCTCGTAGCCGTGGACGGGGATCTCGCCCGCGTGCCCGGTGACCTGGCGGGCGATCTTGGGGTCGGCGAATTCGATGTCCAGGTCGAGCAGGCCGAGTCCGTCCACGATCCACGGCTGTCCGGTGCCGGAGGCGGAGTGCTCGACGCCGTCGACGATGCGGTGGCCCAGCATCTGGTAGCCACCGCAGATGCCCAGGATCGGGCGGCCCGCGGCGGCGCGGGCGCGCAGGGCCGCGTCGATCCCCTTGGCGCGCAACCATTCCAGGTCGGAGACGGTGGCCTTGGAGCCCGGCACGACGACCAGGTCGGCGGTGGCGAGCTGGTCGGGGCCGTCGGCCCAGCAGACGGCGACGCCGGGTTCGCAGGCGAGGGCTTCGATGTCGGTGGAGTTGGAGATGCGGGGCAGGCGGACGGCGGCGACGGTGAGCCATTCGCTGCCGTGTGGCGAGCCGGGGCGGCCGACGGGGGTGCCCGCGACGGTGCCGAGGGAGTCCTCGGCGTCGAGCCAGAGGTCTTCGGCGAAGGGCAGGACGCCGAGGGTGGGGCGGCCGGTGAGGGCGGTGAGCTGATCGAGGCCGGGTCGCAGCAGGGCGACGTCACCGCGGAACTTGTTCACGATGAATCCCGAAATTAGTTGCTGGTCTTCGGGTTCCAGCACCGCGACCGTACCGAACAGGTGCGCCAGCACTCCCCCGCGGTCGATATCGCCGACCACGAGCACGGGCAGGTCGGCGGCCCGCGCCAGACCCATGTTCGCCAGATCCGTGGCCCGCAGGTTGATCTCGGCGGGCGACCCGGCACCCTCACAGATCACCACATCGAATTCGGCGCGCAGCGAGGCGAGTTCGTCCGCGACCACCTCGCGCAACTGCTGGCGCCGGGTGAAATAGTCCCGCGCCCCCACGGTTCCGACGGCCTTGCCCCGGACCACCAGCTGTGAACGGCGGTCACTGCCGGGTTTGAGCAGCACCGGGTTGAACCGCACGCTCGGCTCGAGCCCACACGCTCGCGCCTGGAGAGCCTGCGCCCGCCCGATCTCCCCGCCGTCGAGGGTGACGACGGAGTTGTTGGACATGTTCTGCGCCTTGAACGGCGCCACCCGCACCCCGCGCCGCGCCAGCATCCGGCAGATCCCGGCCACCACAACGCTTTTCCCCGCGTCGGAGGTCGTCCCGGCGATCAGCAGCGCCCCGCGCAGCGCGGCCCCGCTCACGGCAGGGTCAGGATCTCAGCGCCCGTCTCGGTGACGACCAGGGTGTGCTCGAACTGGGCAGTCCACTTGCGGTCCTTGGTGACCACGGTCCAGCCGTCGTCCCAGATGTCGTAGTCGATGCCGCCGAGGTTGATCATCGGCTCGATGGTGAAGGTCATGCCCGGTTCGATGACCGACTCGATGTTCGGCTGGTCGTAGTGCAGGATCACCAGGCCGCTGTGGAAGGTGGGGCCGACACCGTGGCCGGTGAAGTCGCGGACCACGCCGTAGCCGAAGCGGTTGGCGTAGGCCTCGATGACCCGGCCGATCACATTGAGCGCCCGGCCCGGCTTGACCGCCTTGATCGCCCGGTTGGTGGCCTCCTCGGTGCGCTCGACCAGCAGGCGCACCTCCTCGTCCACATCGCCGGCCAGGAAGGTGCGGTTGGTGTCGCCGTGCACGCCGTGGATGTAGGCGGTGACGTCGATATTGACGATGTCACCGTCCTGGATCACCGTCGAGTCGGGGATGCCGTGGCAGATGACCTCGTTGAGCGAGGTGCAGCAGGACTTGGGGAAGCCCTTGTAGCCGAGGGTGGAGGGGTAGGCGCCGTGGTCGCACATGTACTCGTGCGCGATGCGGTCCAGTTCGTCGGTGGTGACGCCGGGCGCCACCGCCTTGCCCGCCTCGTCGAGCGCCTGGGCGGCGATCTTGCCCGCGATGCGCATCTTCTCGATGGTCTCGGCGGTCTGCACCCAGGGTTCGCTGCCCTCGTTGGCGGTCTTCTTCCACACGTATTCGGGGCGTTCGATGGAACGCGGGACGTCCCGGATCGGCGACTGGGTGCCGGGAACGAGTGGCTGACGGGTGCGCACGGACATGAGCCGAGTCTAGCTAGGCGGGTTCCAATCGGACGACGATGCCCTTGGAGGTGGGCGTATTGCTGATGTCGGCGACGCTGTCCAGGGGCACCAGCACGTTGGTCTCCGGGTAGTAGGCGGCGGCCGAACCGCGGCTGGCCGGGTAGCCGACCGCGGTGAAGCCTTCGGCGCGTCGCTCGGTGCCGTCGTGCCAGACACTCACGATGTCGACCGTGGCGCCCTCGGCGAGGCCGCGTTCGGCCAGGTCCTCGGGGTTGACCAGGACCACCCGGCGGGCGTGGTGGATGCCCCGGTAACGGTCGTTGTTCGCGTACGGGATGGTGTTCCACTGGTCGTGCGAGCGCAGCGACTGCAGCAGCAGGTAGCCCGGCGGCACGGCCAGTTCGGTGAAGTCGTTGCAGGTGAAGCGGGCCTTGCCGGTGGCGGTGCGGTAGACGCCCTCGTTGACCGGGTTGGTCAGCCGCAGCCCACCCGGTCGCGCGACGCGGGCGTTGAAGTCGGCGAAGCCGGGCACCACGCGCGCGATGCGGTCGCGGATGGTGCCGTAGTCGGCGACGAAGTCCTCCCACGGGATGGTGCCGCCGGGGCCGAGGGTGCGCCGGGCCAGTCCGGCGATGATCGCGACCTCGCTCAGCAGTCCGGGCGCGGCGGGGTCGAGACGGCCGCGGGAGGCGTGCACTTCGCTCATCGAGTCCTCGACGGTGACGAACTGCTCCCCCGTGGCCTGGATGTCGCGATCGCTGCGGCCCAGGGTGGGCAGGATCAGCGCGGTCTCGCCGCAGACGGTGTGTGAGCGGTTGAGCTTGGTGGAGATCTGCACGGTGAGCGAGCACTGCCGCAGTGCCGCCTCGGTGACCGCGCTGTCGGGGGTGGCGCGCGCGAAATTGCCCGCGACGCCGACGAAGACCTCGGCGGCACCGTCGCGCATGGCGCGGATGGCACCGACCGAATCGAGGCCGTGGGCCGAGGGCGGGGTGAAGCCGAACTCGGCGCCGAGCGCGTCGAGGAACCACTGCGGCATCCGCTCCCAGATGCCCATGGTGCGGTCGCCCTGCACATTGCTGTGCCCGCGCACCGGGCAGACCCCCGCGCCGGGACGGCCGAGATTGCCGCGCAGCAGCAGGAAGTCGACGATCTCGCGGATGGTCGGTACACCGTGTTTGTGCTGGGTGAGTCCCATCGCCCAGCACACGATGACCTTCTCACTGCCCAGCACCCGCCGGTGGACTTCCTCGATCTCCTCGCGGCGCAGACCGGTCGCACGCAGGGTCTCTTCCCAGCCGATCGTCCTGGCGTGGGCGGCGAAGTCGGCGAAACCGCTGGTGTGCGCGTCGATGAAGGCGTGGTCGAGCACGGTGCCCGGGGCCGCGTCCTCGGCGTCGAGCAGCAGCCGGTTGAGCATCTGGAACAGCGCGAGGTCGCCGCCGGGGCGGATCTGCAGGAACTGGTCGGCGATGGCGGTGCCGCGACCGATCACGCCGCGCGGCACCTGTGGGTTCTTGAAGCGCAGCAGCCCGGCCTCGGGCAGCGGGTTGACCGCGACGATCGTGCCGCCGTTGCGTTTGGTCTGTTCGAGGGCGGTGAGCATGCGCGGATGGTTGGTGCCGGGGTTCTGGCCGACGACGAAGATCAGGTCGGCCTGATAGATGTCGTCGAGCGAGACACTGCCCTTGCCGACACCGAGGGTCTCGGTCAGTGCCGACCCGCTGGACTCGTGGCACATGTTCGAGCAGTCGGGCAGGTTGTTGGTGCCGTAGGCGCGGGCGAACAGCTGCAGCAGGAACGCGGCCTCGTTGCCGACGCGGCCGGAGGTGTAGAACAGGGCCCGGTCGGGCGAGTCGAGGCCGCGCAGTTCGGCGGCGACCAGGTCGAGGGCCTCGTCCCAGCCGAGGGGTTCGTAGTGGGTGGCGCCGGGACGTTTGACCATCGGCTCGGTGAGTCTGCCCTGCTGGTTGAGCCAGTAGTCGGACATGGTGTCGAGTTCGGCGACGGGGTGGGTGGCGAAGAACTCGCGGGTCACGCGGCGGGTGGTGGCCTCGTCGGCGATGTGTTTGGCGCCGTTCTCGCAGTACTCGTTCTTGTGCCGATGTTTCGGCTCGGGCCAGGCACAGCCGGGGCAGTCGAAGCCCTCGGTCTGGTTGATGTTGAGCAGCGTCAGCGCGGTGCGGGCGGGCGAGGTCTGCGCGAGGGAGTAGTCCAGGGCGTGTACGACCCCCGGCACGCCGGCCGCCCAGGTCTTGGGTGGGGTGACCGACAGGTCGTCCCGCGGGTCCTCGATCGTGGTCATGACCGCCTCGCTTCTCGTCGGCACCTGCCCCCAGGCTCGTCGACGATCCGCACCGCTGTCAACGCGCGATCTCATACCCGGGATCGCCCGCGCGGGTGAGGACGGCGCCCGCCCCGACCCGCCACCCTGACAAGCATGACGACCCTCCCCGCCACCACGGCCCTCGCCGAGATCGCCCACCAGCTGACCGGCGCCGGTCGCGGCATCCTCGCCGCCGACGAGTCGATCGGGACCATGTCCGCCCGGCTCGAGCAGGCGGGGGTGCCCGCGAGCGAGCGGGCCCGGCGCGACTACCGCGAACTGCTGCTCACCGCCGACGGGCTGGCGCGGTGGATCAGCGGAATCATCCTGTGCGACGAGACCTTCGGCCAGACGCTCGCCGACGGGCGCGAATTCCCCGTGGCCGCCCGCGAACTCGGCATCCTGCCCGGCATCAAGGTCGACACCGGAACCACCCCGCTGCCCAACCAGGGCGGTGCCCTGATCACCGAGGGCCTCGACGGCCTGGGCGCCCGCCTCGCCTCCTATGCCGAGCGCGGCGCGGCCTTCGCCAAGTGGCGCGCGGTCTTCGACGTCGACACCGTGACCCCCACCTCCGCACGGGCCAACGGCCACGCGCTGGCCCGCTACGCCGCCCTGTGTCAGCAGCACGGGATCGTGCCGATCGTGGAGCCGGAGGTGCTGTGCACCGGTGACCACGAGCTCGCCGACGCCGAACGCGCGACCAGGCTCGCGGTGGGCGCGCTGTTCGCCGAACTCGCCGAGGCCGGGGTCGATCCGGCCGGCCTGGTGCTCAAGCCGAACTTCGTCACCCCGGGCCTGGACACCGATCCCGCACCCGCCGCCGAGGTCGCGGCCCGCACCTGCGCGGTGCTACTCGACACCGTCCCCGCGGCCGTGCCCGGCATCGCGTTCCTGTCCGGCGGGCATCCGACCGGCCGGGTCTGCGAGTACCTCGCCGCCCTCGACGCGCGCCCCGATCGGCGCTGGCCGGTGACCTTCTCCTTCGGCCGGGCCCTGGTCAGTGCCGCGCTGCGCACCTGGGCGGGGGATCCGGCCGAGGTCGGGGCGGCCCAGCTGGTCCTGCTCGACAACTGCCGCACCGCCGCCGAGTCGACCCGCTGACCCGCCGACCGGCAGTTCCACCAGCACCGTCGTCCCCCGGCCCGCCAGCGATTCCACCCGCAGCGAGGCCTCGATGATGGCGCAGCGTTCGGCGATCGAACTCAGCCCGAAGTGCTGGTCGCCGTGTGCCCTGGCGGCCCGGCGGGCGGCCGGGTCGAAGCCGATGCCGTCGTCGGAGCAGCCGAACACCACCGAATCGCCGACGCGGCGCAGCGACAGCACGATCCGTCGCGCCTGTGCGTGTTCGACGGCATTGGCGAGGGCTTCCTGCGCGATCCGGTAGAGCGCGGCGGCCGCGTGGTCGGCGAGGTCGTCGACGGCGGCGGCCGGGTCGACCAGGAACTCGATCGGCGGGGTGGCGGTGTCCTTGCTCGCGGTGCGCACCAGCGTTTCGATGGCGGCGACCAGGCCGAGATCGTCGAGGACCAGGCTGTGCAGGCCCGAGATGGCGGCCCGGGTCTGGTGGTAGGCGACATCGGCCAGTTCGCGGGCGCTCGCCAGTTCCGCGCGGGCGCGGCGCAGGGCGTCGGCCGCGGTGCCGGGCAGGTGCGCGGCGAGTTCGGTGACGGTGAGGTCGGCGGCAGAGAGGTGGAACGACATCGACGCCAGGGCGGTGGTGACGCCGTCGTGCAGGTCGAAGGCGATGCGACGCCGCTCGGCCTCCTGCGCGGAGACGGCCTGCTCGACGAGCCGGTCGCGCTCGCCGCGGTGCCGGTTGACCGTGCGCCAGAGCCGCTGCGCGTGCAACCACAGACCCAGCACCCCTGCGCACGGTTCGGCGCGTGCGAGATCGGCCGGACCGAACGGGTCGGCCGGGTCGCGGTGCAGGGCAAGCACTCCCACCACCTCGTCGGCCAGGCCGGGCAGCGGCAGGCACATGCGGGCGATCGTCTGCTCCGGCTCCAGGCCGAGGAGCTTGCGGTGCAGCAGGTTCCGGGGCGAGTCGGCGTCGAGCAGCACCGGTGCGCGGGTGCGCGCGACCAGGCCGGTCACCCCGAAGCCGACCTGGAGTCTCAGCGTGCCCGCCGAGGGATGGGGCGGCCAGAGGTCGACGACGGCGAGGTCCTGGCCGTCGACGGCGTAGAGCAGCGCGCCGTCGGCGGCGAAGGTGGCGGCGAGTTCGGCCGCCGTCGGCACGGCGCCCGCGGTCACCGGAACAGCCCCTCCCGCAGGGCCACCGCGATCGCCGCGCTGCGGTCGGAGACCCCCAGTTTGCGATACAGGCCGCGCACGTGGGTCTTGACCGTGTCCTCGCTGACGACGAGCTTGCCCGCCACCGCCCGGTTGGAATGCCCCGACACCAGCAGGCCGAGCACCTCGGATTCGCGCTGGGTCAGCCCGAGGTGCGCGCCGGACCAGAACTGCCCCGCGTCGAGCCGGGCCGCCGCCAGCGCCACCCGCCCCGCCAGCGCGGCGTCGACGACGGTCTCCCCCTCGCTGACGCGCACCAGCTGGGCGACGAGTTCGCGGCCGTCGACGCGCTTGAGGATGTAGCCCGCCGCGCCCACCCGCAGGGCCTGGTAGAGGTAGTGCTCGTCGTCGTAGACGGTGAGCAGCACGACCTTGGTGCCGGGATACTGCGTGGTGAGCTGCCTGCACAGGTCCAGGCCGCTGGCTCTGCCCAGGCGTACGTCGCAGAGCACGATGTCGGGCCGCTGTTCGGCGACGGTGCGCAGCGCGGCGGTCTCGGTGGTGGCCTGTCCGACGATGCGCACCCGGTCGGGGAAGTGGCCGAGCATCGCGTCGAGTCCGTGCAGGACCATCTCGTGATCGTCGACGAGCACAAGCCGCAACGGGGTCGCTGGCACCTCCGGCATCACCCCAGACTACGGCGGAAAACCGGTGCCGCCACCGGCATTTCGCACATCTCACCCGCACGGCCACCCGACGGGGGGACCCCGCGGGAGCCCGCGTGCGGTCCGATGGACGGACCCGACCGGAAGGTAGCGCCCATGTCGCCGTTCTCCGTCCCCCGCCCCCTCGACCCGCCCGCAGTGCAGCCCGACACCGATCAGCTCGCCGTCGACACCCTGCGGTTCCTCGCCGCCGACATGGTGGAGGCCGCCCGCTCCGGTCATCCCGGCATGCCGATGGGGGCGGCGCCGATGGCGTGGACGCTGTGGAGCAGGCACCTGCGCCACGACCCTGCCGACCCGGACTGGGCCGACCGGGACCGGTTCGTGCTCTCGGCCGGGCACGGCTCGGCACTGCTGTACGCGCTGCTGCACGTGTTCGGCTACGACCTGCCCACCGCCGAGCTGCGCCGGTTCCGGCAGCTGGGTTCGCGGACGCCGGGTCATCCGGAGTTCGGGGTGACACCCGGTGTCGAGTGCACCACCGGTCCGCTCGGGCAAGGGCTCGCGATGGCGGTGGGCATGGCGGTGGCGGAACGGATGACCCACGCGCGTTTCCCTGCCGTCACCGAGCACCGCACCTACGCGATCGTCGGGGACGGCTGCCTGATGGAAGGCGTCAGCCACGAGGCCGCGTCGCTGGCCGGGCAGCTCGGGCTGGGCCGGTTGATCGTGCTGTGGGACGACAACGCCATCACCATCGACGGCGCGGTCGACCGCGCCTGCGCCGACGACCAGCTCGCCCGCTTCGCCGCCTACGGCTGGCACACCGAGGTGGTGTCCGACGGCACCGATATCGGCGCCGTCGACGCGGCGCTGAGCCGGGCGAAAGCCGATGCGCGACCGAGCTTTCTGGCCGTGCGCACGGTGATCGGGCACGGCGCCCCGGAGGTGGCGGGCACCGCGGCCGCGCACGGATCTCCCCTCGGCGCCGATCAGCTGGCGCGCGCCAAAGCGGCTGTGGGATGGGAATATCCGCCGTTCACGGTGCCCGAGCCCGTGGCGGCCACCTGTGCCGTCCTCGCCGCGCTCGGCGCCGACGACCACGCCGACTGGACGCGCCGCTTCGCCGAGTTCGGTTCCACCGCACCCGACTCGGCGTCGGAGTTCGCGCGAGCCAGGGCGGGCGTCCTGCCCGAGGGTGTGCACGCGGCGCTGGCCAGGGTGGTGGGAGCCTCCCCGCGGGCGACCCGGCAGTCCTCCCAGGCGTGCCTGACCGCCGTGTCGGCCGTGCTGCCGGAACTGGTGGGCGGTTCGGCCGATCTCGCGGGCTCGACCGGCACCGCCTTCGGCTCGGTGCTCACCCGCGACGACTTCTCCTCCCGCGCGATCGCTTTCGGTATCCGGGAGTTCGCGATGGCGGCGGTCCTCAACGGGATCAGCCTGCACGGCGGGTTCCGGGTGTTCGGCTCGACCTTCCTGGTGTTCGCCGACTATCTGCGGCCCGCCCTGCGGTTGTCGGCGCTGATGGGGCAGCCGGTGATCTATGTGCTCACCCACGACTCGGTCGCTGTCGGCGAGGACGGCCCGACCCACCAGCCCGTCGAGCACCTCGAATCCCTCCGCCTGATCCCCGGGCTGTGGGTGCTGCGCCCCGCCGACGACGCCGAGACCGCGCTCGCCTGGGAACTCGCCCTCGCCCGCACCGACGGCCCGACCGCGCTGATCCTGTCGCGCCAGTCGCTACCGCAACTGGAACCGGCCGCGGTCGTGCGCGTGCCCGCCGACGCCCCGGACCTGCCGCCCGCCGAGTCCGCGGCTGCCGCCTTCCCCCGACCGGTACCAGCCGGTGCGCATCTGGTGGCACGGGGCAACCCGCGCCGCGCGGTCGAGATCGTGGCGACCGGGTCGGAGGTCGCCCTGGCGGCGGCGGTCGCCGAAAGCCTGCGGGCCCAGGGGTATCCGGCGCGGGCGGTGTCGGCACCGGACCGCAGCCGCTACGTCCCCGATCCGGCGGCGGTGCGTGTCAGCGTCGAGGCGGGCAGCACCGCGGGGTGGGCGGGGCTGGTCGATCTGGCGATCGGCATCGACGAGTTCGGGCACAGCGGACCCGGTCACGAGGTGCTGGCCCGGCACGGGCTCACCGCGACGGCCGTGCTCGCGCGCATCCGCGCCTACCTGGACGGTGCGCGATGACGCGGCTGACGGCGGTCGTCTTCGATGTCGACGGCACGCTGGTCGACAGCGAACGCGACGGGCACCGGGTCGCGTTCAACACCGCCTTCACCGAAGCCGGACTCCCCGACCACTGGGATGTCGAGACCTACGGGCGCCTACTGGCGATCACCGGCGGCGCGCACCGGCTCGCCCACTGGTTCGAGAACACCGGCCGCTCCCCCACCGAGTCCTGGGATCTGGCCCAGCGCCTGCACCGGCGCAAGACCGTCATCATGCGGGACATGGTGTCCGAGGGGCAGATCCAGCCCAGGCCGGGTGCCGTCGAACTGATCGACCGGTTGCGCACCGGCGGAATCCGGCTGCACGTGGCGACCACCGGCACCCGCGCCTGGGTCGCACCCCTGCTGGCGCACACCTTCGGCGCGGTGTTCGACACGATCGTCACCGGAACCGAAGTGCCCCAGCTGAAACCGCATCCCGCCGTCTACCGGGAGGTTATGGAACGAACCGGACTGCTGCCGGAACAGGCCGTGGCCGTGGAGGATTCCGCGAACGGTGTCCGGGCGGCGGTGTCGGCGGGCTTGCGCTGCGTCGCCGCGCAGAACAGTTACACCCGCACCCACGATCTGTCGGCGGCGCAGCTGGTGGCGGACGGGCTCGACGATCCCGAGCTCGTCACCTGGTTCGATCGGCTCCTGCGCGGCACGGCCCGGCCCGTACCCCGCAGCTGACACCGCACCCGGGCCGACGCCACGGTCATCCGCCGGCCAGGGAGCGCCCGGACAGCTCCGCGCAGGTCCGGGCGCTGTCGTGTTCGGCGTGATAGCGCACGATCCGCTCGACCTCCTCACGGCTACCGAACACGAACGGCACCCGCTGATGCAGGCTCGTCGGCGTGACCTCGAGGACGCGTTCGCGGCCCGTGACCGCCGCACCACCGGCCTGCTCCATCAGCAGCGCGATCGGCGCGGCTTCGTAGAGCAGCCGCAGCCGGCCCGCCTTCGCCGGGTCCTTGCTGTCGCGGGGATACAGGAACACGCCCCCGCGCGTGAGAATCCGATGGGCTTCGACCACGAGCGAGGCGACCCAGCGGGTATTGAAATCCCGTCCGCGCGGCCCGGTCACGCCCGCCACGCATTCCTCGATGTAGCGACGCACCGGCGGCTCCCAGAAGCGGTGGTTGGACCCGTTGATCGTGTACTCCGCGGTCGTCGCGGGCAACCGCAGAGCGCGGGCGGTCAACCGGAATTCGCCGGTGCCGGGGTCCAGGGTGAAGGCGTGGACGCCGGTGCCGACGGTGAGCACGAGTTGCGTCGACGGCCCGTAGAGCGCGTAGCCGGCGGCGACCTGGTCGAGGCCGGGCCGCAGGAAGTCCGCGGTGGTGGCGGCCGCGCCCGCCACGGGCGCGGGCAGGATCGAGAAGATGCTGCCCACCCCGACATTCACCGCGATGTTCGACGAGCCGTCGAGCGGGTCGAAGGCCAGCAGGTAGCGCCCACGCAGCACGCCGCGCGGGATCGGGAACAACTCGTCGAGTTCCTCCGACACCATTCCCGCCAGCCGTCCACCCGCTTCGTTGGCGCGCAGGAAGATCTCGTTGGCGACCACATCGAGCTGCTGTTGCTGCTCGCCCTGCACATTGACCGCCCCGGCGCCGCCGAGCACGCCGGTCAGCGGGGCGACCGCGACGCGGCGGGCGATGTCACGGCAGGCGCCGGCGACATCGCTGATCAGCGCGTGCAGATCACTCGTGGCCGGGTGCCCCTCGGCGGTCAGGAACTGGGCCAGCGTCGGTCGATCGGTGAACATGCCCCGAGCACACCACCGCGCCACCCGCCGGGCATCCACCTGCCGGGTGAGGCCCGGGGTGGTCCTATTCGAGCGCGTCGACCGGCCCCGGCCGCCGCTCTCGGCGTTCCCGCCGCCTGCGCAGATACCGCCGGATCCGGCTGGCGCACTGATAGACCACCCACAATCCGATCGCCAGCGACACTGCCGCGATCGCCGCCGCGAGCACCGGGAAGAACACCGCCAGCGTGAGCACCCCACCCACCCCGAGGTCCTCGGCCGTGCTCAACGCGATATTGGTGACCGGCTCCGGCGAGGTGTTCACCGCCATGCGCGTTCCCGCCTTGACGATGTGACTGGCCAGCGCCGTCGTCCCGCCCACCGCCGCGGCGAACAGGGTCGGCAGCGAATCGTCCTGCCCCGCGATGAGTGCCGCCACCACCGCCCCCGACGCGGGCCGCACCACGGTGTGCACCGCGTCCCAGAACGAATCCAGATACGGGATCTTGTCCGCCACCGCCTCGATCACGAACAACACCCCCGCCGCGATCAGCACATCGGTGCGCTGCAACCCCGGCGGCACGTCCCCCGCCCACCCGATCCGCCCGAACACCCCGAGCAGAAACACCACCGCGTACGCGTTGATCCCGCTGGCCCAGCCTGCGGTGAATATCAGAGGCAGCACCGACATCCGCCCAGCGTAGGCCCACCCACCGACACCACCCGGCCCCTCGCCCCGTGTCGCCGGTGGCGGCGCTGTCGAGCCGGGGGCGACACCCGGTGGACACCACGATCGGTCGCCGCCACCACACCGACGTGGACCGCACCGGCCAGCGCGTGCACCGCGCCGACCGGCGTGAGTCCGGCGGCGGGCGTTCCCGTTTCGGCGTCCACCCAGAGCACACCGGTGTCGAGACCGATCGCGATCCAGGCGCCGCACGGCGTGAAACACAGCGGTGCCCACCAGCTGTCGCCGGGTACGCCGACCACCTCGTCATCGACCCTCAGGTCCCACACCGGGTCGCCGGTCGCCGCGTCCCTGACCACGAGCAGACCGCGACAGCCGTTGGGCCCACTGCGCCCTTCGTCCTTCCGGGTCCACGCGGCGACGCGAGTTCCGTCCGGACCGAACACCACCGAAGGGACCAGATCGCTCAGCCCGGTCGGTGGCATGTTCCGCGCGTAGCGCTCGGTGCGGACGCCGTCCGCCCCGATGTCGATCATGCTGAGCCAGGTCGATCCCTGCATGCTGTTGCCGACGGCGAGACAACGACCGTCGGGCGAGAACCGCGGCGTGATATCCCAATCGCCGACCATGATCTCGTCATCGTCATATCGCACACCACGCGCGATATCGACGACCACCAGCTGCTCACTGCCGGTGAGCGCCAGCAGCCGACCGTCGGGCGACCACGCCGCGTGCCCCTGCACCCGGTCCGGCAGCAGCTCGGCCGGGAGTTCCTCGACGGTGCCGAGGTCGTTCCAGTCCCACAGCAGGACCGCTCCGTAGGCGTTGCCGTCGGCCACGCGATGCCGAACTGGATTCCGCCCGTCGGCCTTTCGTGGCGACGAGGACTAGTAGGTCGAGCTCTCCCGATGCCAGGGCAGGCCGGGGGCCGAGCGGGTGGCTTGTTGCCCGGGCTCGAGGTCGAGGACTTCGGTGAGGGTGGGGTCTTCGTCGATGGTGTGGTGGAGGTGGCCGATGTGGCCATCGGTGGCGGCGGAGGTGGTGCCGATGAGTTGCCAGATGCCGTCGGTGTCGTGGGAGACGAGCAGGACGGGTTCGGTGGTGGCGAAGACCTCGGGTGTCTGGATGGATCGGGTGCCGGTGAGCCAGTGGCGCATCCACCAGGCGCGGGGGTCCTGTTCGACGACGCGGTCGATGACCCACCAGATGAAGGGGAGGTCGTCGTGGGCACGGGCCTCGGCGGCGGTCAGGTCGGGGCCGCCCTGGGGGACCTGTTCGAAGGGGTCGTCGACGAGGGCGTAGGCGTAGGAGTCCTCGTGGTTGAAGACGACGGCGTGGAAGGTCGCGCCGCCGGGGTTGCCCGCGCCGATGCCCACGCTGAAGCGGGCGATGTGCGGGTCGGCGCCGGTGGTCCAGCCGAGGGCGTAGGAGGCGAGCTCGCCCTGGGGGCCGATGAACTCACCGAAGGCGCGGCGATCCATGCCGGTCGCCTCGGGCGCGAGGGTTTCGATGAGCCGACCTGGGATGACGCGTACATTCACGGGCTCAACCTAGCTCGAGCCCGGCGGTGCCCCGGGAAGTGGTGGGACGCTTCAGCGCAGTGCCGCCCGTCCGCGGATCCGCCCCAGGATCACCAGGACGATCAGTGTCACCACGACCAGGACTGTGGTTCCGGCGGCGGCGTCGAAGACCTCGCCGCGGTCGGTCTGGGCGAAGATGCCGACCGGCAGGGTCTTCCAGGTCGCGGGGTAGACCATGATGGTCGCGCCGAGTTCGCCCATGGACAGGGCGACGGCGAGTCCCGCGGCCGCACCGAGGGCGGGCAGCAGCAGTGGCAGGGTGACCTGGAACAGCACCCGGACCGGGCCCGCGCCGAGCGATTCGGCGGCCTGCCGGTAGGCGGGGTCGAGACGATCGAGGGCGGCGGAGACGGCGCTGAAGGCATAGGCCAGGACCAGGACGCTGTGGGCCAGGATGACGATCCATTTGGTGCCGCCGAGCAGCAGCGGGCGCTCGTTGAAGGCGATGAGGACGCCGAGTCCCAGCGCCACCGAGGGCACAGCCACCGGCAGATGGAAGACCGCGTCGGTGAGCCGGCGCAGCCAGTGGGGTGCTTCCCGGGAGGCCAGCGCGGCCCAGGTGCCCAGGACCAGCGAGACCGCTCCGGCGAGCAGCGCGGTCTGCAGGCTCACCGACAGACTCGCGGCCTGCTCGCCGCTGAGCGCGGCACCGAGGCGGGCGACGCCGAGATCCGACGGCAGCGGGCCGGTCCAACCGCCTGCCAGCGCGGCGGCCACCACGGTGGCGATCGGGGCGACGAACACCACCGCGACGACCATCCCGAACACGCCGAGTACCAGCGCTTTTCCGCGTGGAGTCCAGACGAGCACGATCAGTCCCCCTTCGGGCGGGCGGTGAACCGGGCGAAGACGAACCGGTAGGCGAGATAGAGGCCGAGCGAGAGCAGCACCTGGACCGAAGCCAGCACCGCGGCGCCGGGCAGGTCGAAGGTGACGATGCCGCGGGTGTAGATGAGGGCGGGCAGTGTGAGCACGCCCTTGGCGCCGGTGAACAGGACGATGCCGAACTCGTTGAGCGTCAGCAGCAGCACCAGGCTGCCGCCCGCCGCCAGCGCGGGCCACGCCTCGGGCAGCACCACCCGGCGCAGCACCCGCCACGGTGACGCGCCGAGGCTGGCGGCCACGTCGAGCTGTTCGCGCGGGAGCTGGGCGAACGCGGCGAGCAGCGGTCGCACCACGAAGGGGGTGAAGTAGGTGATCTCGGCCAGGATCACCCCGAGCGGGGTGGTGAGGAAGTCGACGACCGGTTGCGTCGCGCCGGTCAGCTCGGCCAGCAGTGCGTTCACCGCACCCGCCGTGCCGTAGAGGAAGGTGAAGGCGAGGGTGATCAGGAACGACGGCAAGGTGAGGATGGTGTCGATCAGCCGCCCGACCACGCCGGAGCCGGGGAACGGCACGAAGGCCAGCACCACCGCGAGGAAAGTGCCCAACACCAGGCAGCCCAGGGTCGAGCAGACGGCGACGGACACGGTGCGCCACAACGCTTCCCGGAACACCGCGGACCCCAGGACCGAGGTCCACACTCCGGTCCCTCGGCCGGTCGGTGTCTCCACCGATTCGGTCAGCACCCGCAGAATCGGATAGCCCGCGATGCCGAGCACCACGAGCACCGGCGGCAGCGTCCACACGATGGGCACCCACTTGCGCGGCGCTACAGGAGGTTTCGCGGCGGGCACGGAGCGATCGAGAACGGGCGCGCTCACCGCCCCGCCCCCGCCGCATCACTCGCGTCGCCGAGCGGACGCGGAATGAGCACACCGGCCGGGTCCGGTAGCCGCACACCGACGATCGCGCCGGACTCGCCGGTGAATTGTCCCGGTACGTCGGCGGCGAGGTTCTCCGGCAGCCCGTCGACGGCCAGTTCGACCCGGGTCGAGGCCCCGCGCCAGACCGCGTTCAGCACGGTGGCGCGCAGGGCCTCGTGATCACCGGGCTTGCCGAGGGTGACCGTGTGCGGCCGGATACACAGCAGCGCTTCGTCCTCCGGTGCCCAGGCGGCGCGGCCGACCCCGGGCGCCGGGGCCTGCGCGCGCAGAGTGTTGCCGCCGGCGCTGACCAGCGCCGCCGTCCCGGAGACATGGTTGACGGTGCACGACACCAGATTCGCGCCGCCCAGGAATCCCGCGGTGAAATCGGTGGGTGGGCGCTGCCAGAGGCTCTCGGCGGTGTCGATGTCGACGAGACGGGCCTCGCGCATCACCGCGATCCGGTCGGCCAGGGCCAGCGCCTCGGACTGATCGTGGGTGACATACAGCATGGCCGTGTCGGGCAGGGCCCGGCGCAACTGCTGGAGCTCACCGAGCATGGTGTGCCGCAATTGCGCGTCGAGCGCGGCCAGCGGTTCGTCCAGCAGCAGCACCGGTGGCCGGATCGCCAGGGCGCGGGCGATGGCCACCCGCTGCTGCTGACCACCGGACAACTCGCGCGGCAACCGCTTCGCATAGCCTGCCATCCCGACCATCTCCAGCGCCTCGGTGACCCGCGCGCCGAGCTCCGCGCGTGGCACCCGGTGCGATTTCAGCCCGAAGGCGACATTGCCGTGCACGCTCAGATGCGGGAACAGCGCGTAGGACTGGACCACCACACCGATCCCGCGGCGTGCGGGCGAGAGATCGGTGACATCGCGCCCGGCCAGCCGCACCGCGCCCGAGGTGGGCCGGACGAAACCGGCCAGCGCCTTGAGCGCGGTCGACTTGCCCGACCCACTCGGGCCCAGCAGCGCGACGGTCTCGCCGACGGCGACGCGCAGGGTGAAATCGGCCAGCGCGGTCGTGGCCTTGCGGCCCCGGCCGTAGCGGACACCGACCCGGTCGAACACGATCGCCGGTTCGGACACCGCCACGGCAGCGGTCGTGGACTTCGTACGGAGGTCACCGTCGGACATCGTCAACTCCTCGACAGCACAGCCGGATTCAGCTACCGGTCGCCTTCTGGTACGCCGCGAGATCGGCGTCCAGCTCGGCGAGGACCTTGTCCCAGTCGACCGCGACCACCTCGACCCCGCGCAGCGCGGCGGCCGGACCACCCTCGGCGGGCGCGGCCACATCGGTGCGCGGCGACACGGCGAACGCCTCGGGGCCGAGCTTGCTCTGGGCCTCGGGGGCGAGCAGGAAACGCATGAGTTCGGTGGCGTCGGCCTGGTGCGGAGCGCCCTTGGCCAGGCCCATCACGTACGGCACCGGCACGGTGGAGCGCTTGCCGTCGGCGGCGGGGAAGAACACGTCGAACTTCGAGCCTTTCTCCTGGACGGTGGTGAGGTTCATCTGCACGTCGCCGTTGGCGATCAGCAGTTCGCCCTTGTCGACCTTGGCCTGCAACTTGCCGGTCGAGGACGACGGGCCGACATTGTTGGCCTGCAGGGCCGCCAGGTAGTCGAGCGCGCCCTGCTTGCCGCGCAACTGCTGCAGCAGCACCAGCACCGCGGTCCCGTCACCGGCCTGGCCGGGGGTGGAGTACTGCAGCTTGCCCTTGTATTCCGGCTTCAGCAGGTCGTCCCAGGTGAGGGCGCGCGAATCGACGGCGGGGTTGGCGATGAAGCACAGGTAGTTGTTGGCGAGGGTGACGTAGTGGCCGTCGGGGTCCTTGTCGGCGGCGGGCACGGCGGCGGTGTCGATCCCGCTGGGCTGCAACAGGCCCGCCTGCTCGGCCTTCTGGATGAACGGCGGCAGGGTGACGACCACGTCGGCCTGCGGATTGGACTGTTCCTTGTCCACCCGGTTCACCACCTCGCCGGACCCGGCCTCCACCAGGTTCACCGCGATCCCGGTCTGCGCGGTGAACTCGGCGAAGCGGTTCTTGTACCAGCCGCCGACGCCGTCGGCGGAGTAGACGGTGACGGTCCGGCCGTCCGCGGATTCGGTGCCGGTGCCACCGCAGGCCGCAGTGAACGCGACCGCGGTGACCCCGGCCAGCAGCAGGGCGACGCGGCGGCGCGCGGTGAGGGAAGTACGCACGATGACGACAACTTTCGATTCGAGGGGAGATCGCAGGAGGACAGTTCAGGCGGAGATCAGCGCGGGGAACTCGGCGACGGAGCCGATGACGTGGGTGGCACCGGCCGCGCGCAGCTGCGCTTCGGTGTGCGCGCCGGTCAGCGTGCCCGCCACGATCCCGGCGCCCGCGGCGAGACCGGTGGCGATATCGCTGGTGGTGTCACCCAGCACGGCGATCCGCGCGACCGCGTCGACGCCGAGGCGCAGCGCGGCGGTGAGGACCAGATCCGGGTGGGGGCGGCCGCGGCCCGCGTCCGAGGGCGCGAGGGTGAGGTCGGCGAGGCCGGTCCAGCCGAGGGCGGACAGCAGCGCGTCCTGGGTACCGCGGCTGAATCCGGTGGTCAGGGCGACGCGCACGCCCGCGTCCCGCAGCGCCGTGATCGCCTCGGCCGCACCGGGGATCGGCGCGATGCCGGTGTCGGTGATCAGCGCGTCGTAGGCGGTTTCGAAGGCGCGGTCGGCGGCCAGGGCGGCGTCCTCGTCGCCGAGCAGCGCGCGGAACACCGCGATCTTGGACTGGCCCATGGTGTCGAGTACATAGCGGCGGGCCTGCTCCCGGCGGGGCCCTTCGGTCTCGATCCCGGCGGCGGTCGCGGCCTGTTCGAAGGCGCGCAGCACGAGTCCGTCGTCGGCGACGGTGGTGCCCGCCATGTCGAGTACGGCCAGCTGAATCCGGTTGTCCGGCATGGTGTTCCTCACAATCCGATCTTCTCGGCGGTCTGTTCGCCGAGGGCGGGGCCCAGGGTCATGCCGCGGCCGCCCGGGCCGGTGACGACCCAGACGTTGGCACCGGCACGTACCCGGGTGACCAGGGCGCCGGGCTCGGCGCTCTGGCTGTAGACACCGGCCCAGCGCCGCACGATCGGCGGCAGCGCACGACCCAGCAGCGCCTCGGTGACCTCGGTGAGGTGCTCGTAGGGCGCCTCGTCGACGTCGAAGGCGAACGGCTCGGTGTATTCGTGGGTGTCGCCGATGGTCAGGCCGCCGTGCAGGCGCTGTACGCACAGCAGCTGCATCTTGTGTTCGGCGGCGGTGGCGGTCTGCGACTGCTCGGCGGTCAGCGAATCCACCTGCGGCCCGGCGAATCCCGGGTAGTAGCGGAAGCTGTCGCCGTCGGCGATCGCGGTGGTGAGGGGTTCGCCGAGCGGAGCGGTCTGCATCATCTGCAGGCGGACGCGCCGCACCGGGAGCTCACCGGCGAGTTCGCGGGTGAGGCCGGAATGGGCGGCGCCGGGGCAGTGCACCACCAGGTCGCCCTCGTGACGGCGGCCGTGATCGTCGAGAACCGTGGCGCCGGCGGCGGTGTCGAGTACCGAGCGTGCCTCGGTGCCCTCGTGGAAGGTGTAGCGGCCGGTCGCGGCCATGTGGGCACGCAGGGCGGGCAGTGCCTGGCGTGACTCGACGATGGCGTCGGCCGAACAGTGCAGCCCGGCGAGGAAGTCACCGCGCAGTGCCGGATTGAGCGCGCGCACCCGGGCCGGGTCGAGCAGCGTGAAACCCCGCGCCGCCGCGGTCGGTCCCGTGGCGGCGGCTTCGGCGACCGCGAGTTCGGCCTGCGTCCGGACGAGGGTGATCGAGCCCGCGGGGCGGAAGCCGACACCGGCGACGCGGCCACCGATCTCGGCCCACAGTTCCCGCGAGCGCAGCGTCAGCGCCAGTTCGTCCGCCGAACGCCCGGAGACCCAGACCAGACCGAAGTTGCGGACCGTCGCCCCGCGCGCTTCCCGCTCGCGTTCGAGCTGAACGACCGTGTGGCCGCGGGTGATCGCCGCCCAGGCGTGCGCGGTGCCGAGAATCCCGCCACCGATGATGACCAATCGCATGCCGACGATGGTGGCAAATGGTCTAGACCGATAGGTGTGGGCCGCGGGAACGCTGGGTTAACTTTTGGTATAGACCAATCCGGGTAGGCTGGCGGCATGGCAGCCCCGCACACCACGCGCGTCCCCAAGGTGTTCCTGGTCCGCACCGAGATCGACGCCATCCTGGCCGATCTCGCCGAGGGCGACCCGGTACCCGCCGAACGCGAGCTGGCCACCCGCTTCGGTGTCGCGCGCGAAACCGTGCGTCAGGCTCTGCGAGAACTGCTGGTGGAGGGCAGGATCCGGCGCCAGGGCCGGGGCACCGTGGTGTCGCGGCCCAAGCTCGCGCAGCCGCTGTCGCTGCGCTCCTACACCGAGGGCGCGATCAGCCTCGGCCGCACCCCCGGCCGCATCCTGGTCGCGTGGGAGAACATCCCCGCCGACGCGGCGACCGCGGCCGACCTCGAGCTGGCACCCGGCACCGAGGTGATGCACCTGGAACGGGTCCTGCTCGCCGACGGCGAACGCATCGGCCTGGAGAGCACCTACCTGCCACTGCACCGCTTCGCCGGACTGCGGGACAGTTACGACCCGACGACCTCGCTCTACGCAGCGATCCGCGCGACCGGCATCGAACTCGCCGGTGCGCGCGAACGCATCGAGACCGTCCTGGCCGCACCCAGGGAGGCGGGGCTGCTCGACTGCACCACAGCCCTGCCGATGTTGCTGCTGCACCGGCGCAGTGTCGACGCCGACGGCGCACCCGTCGAACGAGTGCGCTCGCTCTATCGCGGCGACAGGGTCGCCTTCGAAGCGCGGCTCACGCCCGAGCCCGGCTGATCCTGCGTCACTGCTCGGGCAAGCGCCGCCTGCCGCCGGTGACATCGGTGACCAGGTCGGTGTACCCGTCGACGAGTTCGGCCAGGTGGTACCAGTGCTTGTGCGTGCTGTCGCTGCGCGCCCCGTCGAGGTCGATGGCCTGGTTGGCATCCACCCAGCTGCGCGCCATCCGGTCCACGACGGCACCGAGGCTCTCGGTGTGCAGCGAGGCACCGTTGCGGTGCAGCGGCATCTCCGAGACGATCCAGTCGTTGATATCGTCGACGAGTTCACCTCGCCTGCAATCGATTTCCGCGATCAGCGCGGCGTCACGCACCTGTGCCCGCCGCTCGTGCAGTTCGGCCAGCGCGTGCGCCGAACGCAACAATTCCCGATCCTGAAAACGCCGACCCTGGAATGCGCACAACAATTGCGGCGCGGTCGGAAGTACCCCCATCACCGGCGTGCTCATCGCAACGCCCCGAATTCACCCGACACCCAAGATTTGTGTACCAACATGATTGGCTCTCGATTCGGTTATCCCGGTCTTCTGTTCGGATTGCTCGCAACCAGGCTAACTGGATCATGCTCGCTCACAAGCGGAAACGCAAGATTGCGTTGTCACTCCTGCGGTAAAGCCTCCCTGACAGAACCGGCGGTCACATCCGCAGTGCCACAGCGGGTTCCGGCGTGTCGCGCGACGCGCTGACCACCATCGATCCCGGTATGCCCGCTGTCTTCGCCGATCGCGTGACATCGGGGCGCCCCGGCGCAATAATGCGATTCACCAAGCGCGCCACCGGCGAAGGGGAACCAATGGCAGGCAAGCGCACGACACTGACCGTCAGGCTACGCAGGCTCGCCGCCATGCTGCGCGAGTTACGCGAAAGCGCAGGCCTCAGCAAAGAAGACGTCAGCGCACGCACCGGCATCAACGTGACCACGCTGTACCGCATCGAAATGGCGCAGGCCAGGCCGCAGCGCCGCACGCTCAGCGCCATGCTCGACCTGTACCAGGTCACCGACAAGATCCGCGACGAGGCACTGAATCTGCTCTCCGACGCACTCAAACCGGGGATGTCACACGCCTACGAGGGCGCGCTGTCCGATGTCTATGCCACTTACATCAATTTCGAGGCGGAGGCGCTGTCGGCCAGGCAGTACCAGACATCGACGGTGCCCGGCCTGCTGCAGACCTTCGACTACGCCGCGGCCGTCATCGACACCTCCATGCCGCGCCTTGACGCGGCGGTGATGGAGAGCAGGGCGCAGGCGCGGATGGATCGCGCGGTCAACCTGACGAAGGAGGACCCGCTCGAGCTGTGGGTCGTGATGGACGAGGCGGCCATCCGCAGGGTCGTCGGCGGCCCCGCGACAATGGTCGGCCAGCTCGACCGGCTGCTCGACGAGACCAAGCGCAAGAACGTGATCCTGCAGGTACTGCCCTTCGACGCGGGCGCGCATCCCGGGATGGCCGGTTCGTTCACGCTGCTCGACTTCCGCAATCCGGTCGACCCCGAACTGGTGTACGTGGAGAGCATGTCGGTGCACGACCTGGTCGAGGGACATTCCGAGATCCGCCGCTTCGGCGTGATCTTCGATCAGCTGCGGGCCATGGCGTTGAGCCCTCGGGACTCGGCGGCGCTCATCGCGCGGGCGCGCGACGACCTCGCGAAGTCGATTTCCGACCGCTGAGCCGTTCCTGCGGGGATCAGTAGGGCAGGCTGCGCACGCCGGCCCAGAGGTCGTCGACCAGGCGCTGATAGCTGTCGGCGAGGTCCTCGAGCCGGACCCATTCGTCGTAGAACACCGAGTCGGGGGCACCGGCCAGTTCGACGAAGGCCAGGCTGCTCGCCCTGGCCAGCCGGTCGACCAGGCCGCCCAGGGTCTCGCAGTGTTCGTCGGCGGTGGCCAGCGGTACCGGCGCGGCCAGGATCACCCAGCGGTCGATCGCGCGCATCAGCTGCGCACGCCGGCGATCGATGGTGGCCAGCTCGGCGGCGGGAGTCCGCTCGCGCACCTGGTGCAGCACGGCCAGCTCACCGGCCGCGTCCAGGACCGGGTGGTCGTCGTAGGGCAACCCGCGCAACGACGCGAGCAAGGCCGAACGACAGGGCAACAGCGTCGGGCCTGCCGTGCGCTGCCGCACGGGCTGGGAAACCTTCATCTGGCCTACCTCCGGCTCGGGCACGACACCCCGGGTAAGGGTGCCATCGCGTGCGGCAGAACGCGGCGGACAGCACGCGGTCGCGCGCATCCGGCAATCATCCCGCCACCACTGTCCCCGATGACGGCGCCCGGCGGAAGAATTGGCATACCGGACATTCGGATTGTCCGCCTCCGCCGCCGGGCGCGCACCGGGGCTACTGCACGCGCAGACTGCCGAACAGGCCCTGCTTCTCGTCCTCGGGCCCCGCGGTGAAGTACAGGGCGTTCGCGTCGCCCAGGCTCTCCCCGTTGCCGAACAGCAGCGCCCACAGCCCGGCGATCTCGACCGGCTTCGCCTGGCCGTCACGCAGGTAGTCGACGAAGGTTCCGGTGGTGTCGTCATAGGCGAGCACCCGGCCGAGGCCGCCGAAGTTGCCGATCAGCAACTTGCCCGACAGCGCACCGAAGTTCGACGGCGCGATCGCGACACCCCAGGGGGCATTGAGCCTGCCGCCGTCGTCGATGATGCGCACCAGCTTGCCCGCGGCGTCGAACTCGGCGACCTTGCCCTTGTCCGGCCTGCCGTCGGCGGCCTTGTCGGCCGCGGCGTCGAGCGCGTCCTCTTCGCCCTTGTCGAAGGCGGTCGCGTCCTTCGCGTCGGGCTTGGTCACCGCGTAGGAGACGAACACCCGGCTGCCCAGGGTGGTGACGTTGAACGGCGCCGGATCGCCGGGCACGGCCTTCTTGCCCTTCTCCGGGGTGGAGGCGTCGATCAGCTCGCCGGTGGCGAAGGGGTTGGCGAATCCGGTGGTGGCGACCGGCTGCCAGAACTTGTCGAAGGTGCGGATCTGCGGTTCCGCGCCGAAGTCGGCGGCCAGCAGCTTGTCTCCGGCGGGCGAGAGCGCCAGGCCGAAGAAGGCCATGCCCTGCGCCGAGCCGTCGAAGACCTGGTTCGCGCCACCGTTGCGGCGGATGATCGCGCCGTCGGGCGCCTGCTCGGTCCAGGCCGAGATCTTGCCCGAGTCGGTGGCGAAGATGAATCGCGCCGAGCCGGTCAACGGGACCGGCAGGCCGTCGAGGTCGACCCACTGATCGCGCACCACGAACAGATCCGAGGTGATCGGGGCGGGGTTGAACACCACGCCGGTGGTCTTGCCGACGCTCTTGTCGGTGGTGTCGGCGTCGGCGCCGGGGACGGCGACCGAGGTGAGCTGGTCCTGGCTCAGCTTCTGCAGCTTGGGATCCGAGGAGCTGTGCACGTCACCGAGGAACTGGTAGGACTTGCCGCCCGCACCGACCCAGAAGTGCCCGCCCGCGCCCTTGGGCCGGTTGGCCAGGCCCCAGGCGTCGACCATCTCGGGAATGGTGAACTGCGCGTGATAGGAGTCCTTGTCGGCGGCCAGATTGGTCTGGCCGTAGCGGTTGCCCTCGAGCGCGGTCACCTCGCCGGTGGTGGCCTCGGAGCTCGAACAGGCCGTCGCCACCAGGAGCACCGCGCCGAACACAGCACCACGTACCAGTCCGGACCGCACCCCGCGGGCGCCCCTCACATGTCCGTTCACGTTCTATCCTTTCGACCTCCGCCGGACGGCGTTCAGGCGTGGCTGACCTTAGCCTGACCGGCGTCGCGGCGTGGCCGTGACCGTCTGTGCGCGTGCGGGTCTAGGCTGTCGGCCGTGGTCGAACCCTCCGCTTCCGTCGCCCCGCATCCCGCCGTCACCGCACTGGCTCCACTGCTGGGCACCTGGCGCGGGCGCGGCCACGGCGAGTATCCGACGATCGAGTCGTTCGACTATCTGGAGGAAGTGGCCTTCGGACACATCGGCAAACCCTTCCTCACCTACCGGCAGCGGACGAGGGCCGCCGACGACGGTAGGCCGCTGCACGCCGAGACCGGCTACCTGCGCTGCCCAGCGCCCGGCCGGGCCGAACTGATCCTCGCCCATCCCACCGGAATCACCGAGATCTGCGAGGGAACCATCACCGAAACGGTCGACGGAATTCGCCTCGAATTGAACTCGACGAATATCGGGTTGAGCGGATCGGCGAAATCGGTGACCGCGCTCGGCCGTTCTTTCCACGTGACCGGTGACACCATCGACTACACCCTGCGGATGGCCGCGGTCGGTGAATCCCTGCAGCATCATCTGAGCGCGACTCTGCAACGCGTCTGAACAGATGGATACCCGCTGAACTGCGGATTCATACGCGAGATTCCGATAATTCATCTTTTCATCACGGTCCGGTACCGGTTGCGTTCGAACACGCCCGCACATAACGCAACAATTGTGTGTCGCTTACCGAAGCCATCTGTTGCCGCTGTTGTCCCCGTTCTAGGTTCGAATGGCTGCCCCCGCAAGAACACCGTCGAAACCCTGAACGAGGGAGACGAGCATGAGGCGTTCCACCCTGATTCTGACCACCGCAGGCATGATTCTCGGCGGCGCCGCTGCCATCGACCTGCTCGACAACACCGGCATCGAGGCCGCGCCCCAGCCGGTCGCGGGGTATCAGGTGCTGCACAACGCGGCGACAGCCCACAACGAGAGCACTTCGCTCGCGGTGGTGCGGGGCCTGCTGGCGACCGACGACGGTGTCACCGTCGCGCTGCCGGGTCAGTAACCCGGCGGCAGCGCGGCGAACATGTCGCGGGTGACCGCGACCGCGTTGTCGGAGCTCCCGCCCTTGACCAGCAGTGTCGCGAAGGCGATGTCGCCGCGATACCCGACGAACCACGAGTGCGACCCGCCCTCGACCTCGGCCTCACCCGTCTTGCCGTACACCTCGCCCTGATCCCTGATCCGTTCGGCGGTGCCGCCGGTGACCACCTTGCGCATCATCGTGCGCAACCCCTCCACCACCTCGGGTGCGATGGCGGGCCGCTCGCCGGTGACCTCGGTCGGCCTGCCCGCGATGAGATAGGGCACCGGCGCCGAGCCGTGCGCCACCGTCGCGGCCATCACCGCCATCCCGAACGGGCTCACCACGACCCGGCCCTGGCCGATACCGTCCTCGGCGCGCTGCACCAGCTCGTCGGCGCGCGGGACCGAGCCCGACATGGTCGGCAGACCCTCCACCCGGTAGTCCTGGCCGATACCGAGCCGGGCCGCCGCCTCGGTGAGGTCGTCGCCGTCCAGGCGGCTGGCCAGCCGGGCGAAGGTGGTGTTGCAGGAGCGTTCGTAGGCGGTGGCCATCGGCACGTCCCCGACGGTGAACAGGTTGTAGTTGGGGATGGTGCGCTCGCCGATGATGGTGGTGCTCGGGCACGGCAGCACGGTGTCGGGGGTGGCGATGCCCTTGGCCATGGCGGCCGAGGCGGTCACCGTCTTGAAGATCGAGCCCGGCGGGTACTGCCCGCTGGTGGCGACCGGCCCGTCGCGATCGGCGGCCTTGTTCTGGGCGACCGCGAGGATCGCGCCCGTCGACGGTCGCAGCACCACCATCATGGTCTGCTCGGTCCGCAGGTCGACGGCGTGCTGGGCGGAGTTCTGCACGAACCGGTCGACGCTGAGCGCGAACGAGGGCGCGGGCTGAGCCGCGACCTCGTGCAGCACACCGAGGTCGGCGCCGTTGGCATTGCGGGTGATGACACTCCAGCCCGCCTTGCCGTCGACCTCCGCGATCACCGTCTTGCGCACCTGGGTGAGCAGGTCGGGCGCGAACTTGCGGTCGGTGGGCACCATGTCCCACTCCTGGGTCACCGTGACACCGGGCAGCCCGATCAGCTGCCCGCCGAGCGTCTCGGCCTCGTACTCGGTGAGCAGGATGACGGTGTAGGGGCCCTCGGCCGCGCGGGCGGAGCTCAGGATGTTCTGCGGGGTGTAGGCGACCGGATCGATGCGGCTCAGCGCGCCGGCCAGGGCCCCGGCCACCTGCGTCGGGTCGGGGGCGTCGGCGACGCTGAACCGCACCCGCGACACCTTGCCGGGCACCAGCACGTCACTGCCCGCCGATTCGTTGACCCGGGCGCGGGGGGCGGGGGCGGTCCGCAGCTCGAGGGTCTGGGTGTCGCCCAGGCGCGGGTGGATGTCGGTGGCGGTCCAGCGCACCAGCCAGCGGCCGCCGCTGCGGCCCATCTGCAGTTCGCCGGTGTAGGTCCACTGCCTGCCCTTGGGCAGGGTCCACTCGTAGGTGTAGTCGACGGTGGCGGTGTCACCGCTGACGCGCGCGTCGCCGGTGCGGATCCGCAGTTGCTCGGCCTGCAGCGCGTCCCACGCCGAAGTCAGTGCCGCCGTGGCCTTCTCGGGGGCGGTGGTGAGCGCGGCGGCCGCGGCGAGATCGTGCTCGGCGAAGGCGTCGGCGAAGGCGTCGGCGGCGGGCACCGGACCCTGCTGACCCGAGACACAGGCGGTCGCGGCCACCGCGAGGGCGGCCACCGCGTACATGGTGAGCATCCGTGTCCTCATCGGCACCGATGGTAGCGGCGAACACCGCGCAAACCCCGGAAGACACCGCGGTACACGGCCGTTCAGTCGACCAGCACGGTGGCGAAGGTGGCGATCTGCCGGAAACCCACACGGCTGTAGGCACGTCGGGCGATCTCGTTGTAGTCGTTGACGTACAGGCTCGCCGTACGTCCGGTCGCGACAACGGCATTGGCGACCGTCGCGGTCCCGGCCGTACCCGCTCCGGCGCCGCGGAACTCCGGATGCACCCACACCCCCTGGATCTGGCCGGTGCGTCGCGAGAGCGAGCCGATCTCGGCCTTGTAGACCACCACGCCGTCCTCGAAACGTGCCCAGGCCCGGCCCGATTCGATCAGGCTCTGGATCCGCCTGCGATAGCCCCGGCCGCCGTCGCCCGCGCGCGGATCGACACCGACCTCTTCGATGAACATGGCGATGGCCGCGACCAGATAGCGGTCGATCTCGTCGGGCCGCACCCGGCGCACCCGTCCGTCGGCCCTGGCCGCCGCGGGCTGGGCCAGCGCGAGCAGCGGCTGCTCGGCCCGCAGTTCCCTGGCAGGCCCCCAGGCGGGCAGCAGCATCTCCCACAGCGGCAGCGCCAGTTCCTGCCTGCCGACCACCGAGGAGCACACGCGCGGCCAGCGCACCGCCCGATCGGCGAAGGCGCGGATGGCCTGCTGGTCACCGCGCAGCGGAACCAGGTTCGCCCCGGAGAAGCACAGCGAGTCGGCGGGGCCGCCACGGCTCCACAGTTCACCGGAGCCGGAGCGCGCGTCGAGACCGAACTCCTGGACGCGAGCGGCGATCATGCACGACGCCACCGGGTCGGCATCGAGCACACGGAGTACTTCGCCCAGGTCCCGGACGGATACCGGGCGCGCGGGGGCGGTTTTGGACCGTCGCGTCGGCTCCAGCAGACTCCGCACGGGACCAGCCTGCCACGAAAGCGGCCGCAGTGGTACGGGTCCGCGGAATCCGAGGCCCGACCGTGAGTGGCGGATCAGCCGACGGTCACCACGGGGGCCGCCGCGCCGCCGGGCTGCTCGCCCATCTCCTCGGCGATCCGCATGGCCTCTTCGATCAGGGTCTCCACGATCTGCGCCTCGGGCACGGTCTTGACGACCTCGCCCTTGACGAAGATCTGCCCCTTGCCGTTGCCGGAGGCCACACCCAGATCCGCCTCGCGCGCCTCGCCGGGGCCGTTCACCACGCACCCCATCACAGCCACCCGCAGCGGCACCTCCAGCCCGTCCAGACCGGCGGAGACGGCGTCGGCCAGGGTGTACACGTCGACCTGCGCGCGACCGCACGACGGGCACGACACG
This sequence comes from Nocardia sp. NPDC056064, assembly GCF_042266925.1. Classification (NCBI taxonomy): domain Bacteria; kingdom Bacillati; phylum Actinomycetota; class Actinomycetes; order Mycobacteriales; family Nocardiaceae; genus Nocardia; species Nocardia sp. NPDC056064. Next base: position 1,952,450 of record NZ_JBHJWO010000001.1, read on the forward strand.
ATCTCGAGCTTGCGCGGGCGCAGGTTCAGCGACTGCAGGATCTGCCCGCCGACCTTGACCTCCTCGGCGGGCGGCGCCGAGAGCGAGACCCGGATGGTGTCGCCGATGCCCTCCCCCAGCAGCGCGCCGAAGGCGACCGCCGACTTGATCGTGCCCTGGAAGGCCGGGCCCGCCTCGGTGACGCCAAGGTGCAGCGGGTAGTCGCTCTGCGCGGCCAGCTGCCGGTAGGCCTCCACCATGATCACCGGGTCGTTGTGCTTGACCGAGATCTTGATGTCGCCGAAGCCGTGCTCCTCGAACAGGCTCGCCTCCCACAGCGCCGACTCGACCAGGGCCTCCGGGGTGGCCTTGCCGTACTTCTCCAGCATCCGCTTGTCCAGCGATCCGGCGTTGACACCGATACGGATCGGGATGCCCGCGGCGCCCGCGGCCTTGGCGACCTCGCCGACGCGGCCGTCGAACTCCTTGATGTTGCCCGGGTTCACCCGCACCGCGGCGCAGCCCGCGTCGATCGCGGCGAAGATGTAGCGCGGCTGGAAGTGGATGTCGGCGATCACCGGGATCTGCGACTTCTTGGCGATGGTCGCCAGCGCGTCGGCGTCCTCCTGGCGCGGACACGCCACCCGCACGATGTCGCAGCCCGACGCGGTGAGCGCGGCGATCTGCTGCAGGGTCGCGTTGATGTCGTGGGTCTTGGTGGTGGTCATCGACTGCACCGAGATCGGCGAGTCGCTGCCCACGCCGACCGAGCCCACCTTCAGCTGGCGGGTCTTGCGCCGGGGAGCGAGCACAGCAGCGGGAGCGGCGGGCATCCCCAATCCGATGGTGCTGGTCACGGTCGCTGCCTTCTTTCGTGCGTGTTCGCGGTGTCGACCTGGCTCGTCTGTCCCCGAGCTTAGTCGCGCAGGAACCGACGGTGCCCTGTGAGGGCCACGACAGAGGTTCGCCGCGGCTACTGCAAGCGGATGGGATTCACGATGTCGGCCGCCAAGGTCAGGAGCATGAACGCACCACCGATCACCACCGCCACATACGTCACGGGGAGCAGCTTGAGGTAGTCGACCGGACCGGCAGGCGCCTTGCCGCGCCAGCCGCGCACCGTGTCGCGGAGCTTCTCGTAGAGCACCACCGCGATGTGGCCGCCGTCCAGCGGGAGCAGCGGCAGCAGGTTGAACGCGCCCAGGAAGAAGTTCAGGCTCGCCAGCACCAGGATGAACACTCCCCAGAGACCTTGCTCGGCGGTCTCGCCACCGATGCGGCTGGCGCCGTACACGCTGACCGGGGTCTCCGGATCGCGCTCGCCACCGGTGACCGCCTCCCACAGGGCCGTCACCTTCTGCGGCATCTTGGCCAGCGACTTCACCGTCTCCACGAAGAAGTCACCGGTGAACGACACCGTCGCCGGGATCGCGGCCAGCAGGCCGTACTGCTGGGGCTCGGCGTAATCGGGACCGACACCGACCGCGCCGACCTCACGCGCCGGACCCTCCTTGGGCGAACGCAGCACCCGCTCCGGCGTCACCGGCACGGTGAGGGTCTGCCCGTCCCGCTCGATCGTGTAGGTGAACGGCCCGGTCTGCTTCTGGGTCTCGGCCTGGAACTGCGCCCAGGTGGTGACCTCGACACCGTTGACCGACTTCACCACGTCACCGCGCTGCAGGCCCGCCCGCTGAGCCGGACCGTCACCGGTGCACGGGGCCAGGGTCTTCTCGGGCGTCTCCTGGGCGACACAGCTCATGCTGCCCAGCGACGTGGCGGGCGGCTGCTCGAGCTGCGGCAGCCCCCAGCCCACGGCCAGCACCACCAGCAGGATGAACCCGAGCAGGAAGTTCATCGCGATACCGCCGAACATCACCACCAGGCGCTTCCAGGTGGACTGGCGATACATCGCCCGCTCGACCTCTTCGGCCTCCAGCTCGTCCAGGGCGGTCATGCCCGCGATATCGCAGAAACCGCCCAGCGGCAGGGCCTTGAGCCCGTACTCGGTCTCGCCACGACGGAAGGAGAACACCTTCGGCCCGAAACCGATGAAGTACCGGCGCACCTTCATGCCGGTGGCCTGCGCGGCCCACATGTGCCCACACTCGTGCAGCGCGATCGAGATCGTGATACCGAGGGCGAACAGTGCGAACCCCAGCGCGAATAGCATCTGGCTCCTGTGTCATTTGGCGGCTGGCGCCGCGGGTTTTCGGCCTCGTAACCCCGAATCCGAGGGGCGATACTCCGGCTTCGCCGTGACGTCTCGCCCCTCGGATCCGGGGCGGCCGAAAACCGTGGTGGCTGGGTTCGGTCAGGACGCGATGCTCTTCGCGGCGTACTCCCGTGCCCAGCGGTCGGCCGCGAGGACGTCGTCCAGGGTATCGGGTTCGGCGTGCCACCGGTCGGCGGCCTCCACGGCGCGTGTGACGGTGCCCACGATCTGGGGGAAGGTGATCGCGCCGTCCAGGAAAGCCTGCACGGCTACTTCGTTGGCGGCGTTGTAGACGGCGGTGACGCTGCCGCCCGCCTCGCCGGCTTGCCGGGCCAGGCGTACCGCCGGGAAGACGGTGTCGTCGACCGGTTCGAAGGTCCAGGTGGACGCGGTGCTGAAATCGCAGGGCGTGGCGGCGCCGGGGATGCGGTCGGGCCAGCCCAGGGCCAGGGCGATGGGCAGGCGCATATCGGGTGGGCTGGCCTGGGCGAGGGTGGAGCCGTCGGTGAAGGTGACCATGGAGTGCACGATCGACTGCGGGTGCACGGTGACGTCGATGCGGTCGTAGGGGACGCCGAAGAGCAGATGGGTCTCGATCAGTTCCAGGCCCTTGTTCACCAGCGAGGCGGAGTTGAGCGTGTTCATCGGTCCCATCGACCAGGTGGGATGGTGTGCGGCCTCGGCGGGGTTCACCGATTCCAGCATCTCGGTGGTCCAGCCCCGGAACGGGCCGCCCGAGGCGGTGAGCACCAGCCGGGCGACCTCCTCGGCCCGGCCGCCGCGCAGGCACTGGGCCAGCGCGGAATGCTCCGAGTCGACCGGAACGATCTGGCCGGGGGCGGCCGCGCGGGTCACCAGGGAGCCGCCGGCGACGAGGGATTCCTTGTTGGCCAGCGCGAGCCGGGTGCCCGACTCCAGGGTGGCCAGGGTGGGTTCGAGGCCGAGCGAACCGACCAGCGCGTTGAGCACGACATCGGCCTCGGTGCGGCGCACCAGTTCGGTCACCGCGCCCGGACCGCCCAGCGCCAGCCCGAGTTCCTCGGCGGCTCCCGGCTCGGCGACGGCGGCATTGCGGGTGCCGGTGGCCGCCATCTGCGCGGCGAGCAGGGCCGTATTGCCTCCGCGCGCGGCCAGCCCGACGACCTCGAAACGGTCCGGGTTGGCGGCGATCACGTCCAGTGCCTGCGTCCCGATCGAACCGGTACTGCCCAGGAGCAGCACCTTCACCCGGTCGGCGGAGTTGGTGTCGTCGTGCGCGGCACGCGTTGCTGGGTGGGACACGGGCCCATTGTGGCAGGGCTGCTGGCTACGACATGCGGTCGTATGCCACGATAAGCACACTCGCCTTACCGTTACCCGAGCCTAAGGAGCGATCGTGGCCGCCACGGACCTCGAAAAAGTCAGCACCGAGCGCCCTGTCGCCACCACCGTCGACCCCGCCGAGGTGCCCTCGGCCGCCTGGGGCTGGAGCGGTGAGTCGCGCAAGACCGCGCGCATCGCGGCCTGGGTCGTCGTGGTCGCCCTGCTCGGCATGACCATCGGCAACCACCAGGGCCACGTCGAGGACATCTTCCTCATCGGCCTGGCCGGCCTGATCGCGGCCATCCTGGTCGTCGACTCGCTGACCCAGCGCATCCCGAAGTAACCTTCGGCACCGAACATTCCGCCTGCGGCCGCAACAACTTGTTGCGGCCGCAGGCGTTTTCGTGTCAGCGTCCGCGCCGGGCGCCCGGTTTGCGGCCGCCACGCGAGGCGCCCTGACGCGAGTTCTGTTTGGCGGCGGGCTTCTTCGTGGCCTTGGCGGGCGCCTTGGCCCGGCGCTGCGGCTCCGGCGCCGCGCCGCGTGAGCTGTTGGCCGAGCGCCCACGCACGATGCCGACGAACTCCTCGACCAGTTCACCGTCGGCGCCCGCGGGCCAGGCCAGCGCGATCTCGGTGAACGGAGTGTCGCTGATCGGGCGGTACACCAGGTCGCGCCGGTGGTGCAGGCGCGCGATGGACTGCGGCACGATCGTCGCCCCGCCGACCGCGGCGACCAGGGCGAGGGTGTCGGCCGCCTGATCCAGATCGCTGCCGTCCTGGACACGTTCGGTCGCCAGGTCGGCGGGGGTGACGGTGTCCAACAGGGAGAGCTCGTCGTCCTTCTGCACCACCGCGACCGGGGTCTCCTGCCACAGCGGGATCGCGTTGATCTCGGTGCGCTCGATCGGCAGCCGGACGAAGCACAGGTCGACGCGGCCCTCCCGCAGCGCGGCCTCCTGCTCGCGCTGCGGCACGCCGAGCACCTCGAGCGGATGCTCGGGCAGCCGCTCCCCCCAGATCCGCGCCCACTTCGACACCGTCACCCCGGGGACGAATCCCACTCGCAGACTCGCCGGTGCGGTCGGCTTCTGTTCCCGTTCGGCCTGCTCGGCGGCACCGATCAGGGCGCGCGCGTGCACGAGCAGGGCGGCACCGTCCTCGGTCAGCGTGGTGGGCGAGGCACCGGGCACGAACACCCGGGTGCCGAGTTCCTGTTCCAGCTCGATGACGGTGGCGCTGAGCGCCTGCCGGGAGATCCGCAGCCCTTTGGCGGCGCGCGCGAAGTGCAACTCCTCGGCCACGGCGACGAAACGACGCAACCGGGCGAGGTCGATGGAGTCGGCGGCGGTGACGTCGAAGTCGCTCATTCTGACCAGAATATGGCACCCGCCGAACCGGCAGGCGCGCCGATCACTGGTTGAGCAATACCGCGACGACCACCATGATCGCCGCCACCACTCCGAGCACCAGCAGGTAGACGCCCAGCACCGACCCCCAGTTGTTGCGCGCGGGCGGCACGGGTCGCGGCATCGGTATCGCGGGTCGCTGCCACGGCTGCGGCGCCATCGGGCGCGGCATCTGCTGCGGCGGGATCGGCGCCGCGACCGGGAACGGGCCCGCGGGCGTGCCCTTCGCGTCGACCGGGCGCATCGGCTGCATCCCGACGAACGGCGTGGCCTGGACGTGCGCGCCCGACGGCGGCCGCGCGATCGGCCGGGCACCGGTCGTCGGTGACCGCAAGGCGCGCTGGGCGGCGTCGACGAACTCCTCGCAGGAGGTGAAGCGGTCGGCGGGACGCTTGGCCAGCGCGCGGGCCATCACCGCGTCGAGCACCGGCGGCAGCCCGGCCCGGCGCGGGCTCACCGGCGGTGGCGGGGACTGCAGGTGGCCGGTGATCACCGCGGCCGGACTGGCCGATTCGAACGGCGCCGAGCCGGTCAGCAGGGTGAACAGGGTGCAGGCCAGCGAGTACTGGTCGGCGCGGTGGTCCAGCGGGACGCCGGTGAGCTGCTCGGGCGCCGCGTACGCCAGGGTGGCGGTGAACGAGCCGGTCTCGGTGAGATGGCCGGAGTCGTCGCGCAGCCGGGCGATGCCGAAGTCGGTGAGATACACCCGTTCCTGGCTGTTGGAGCGGGCCAGCAGGATATTGGCCGGTTTCACGTCGCGGTGCAGGACCCCGGCGCGATGGGCGTAGTCGAGGGCGGCGGCGGTCTCGCCGATGATCTGCAACGCGCGATCGGGTGGCAGCGTGGTGGGATCGAGGGTGGAGGCGTCGACCCCGTCGATGTACTGCATGCTGATCCACAGCTGGTCGTCCTCGACGCCGCGGTCGAACACGGTCACGATATTGGGGTGGTCGAGCTGGGCGACCAGATCGGCTTCCCGTTCGAACCTGGCCCTGATCTCCTTGTCGGTGAACAGTTCCTGATTCAGCAGCTTCAGCGCCGTCCAGCGGGGCAGGCGCGGGTGCCGGGCCAGGTAGACCGAACCCATCCCGCCGCGACCGAGCTGCCGTTCGATGGCGTATCCGGCGAATACCGTTCCGTCAGAAACCACGCTGACCCCCGAATCTGGCTCGTCGTCCGACGCGCTGGACCCTATCAAACGGTGTACACCCCGGGTCCGGGTCACTCACAGTGGGGCCGCGGCCACCGAGGCGGCGAGCTCGGCGGTCCGGTCGCCGGTGAACCTCGGAATCGTGAACAACACGAAGCGGCTGCGCCCGGCGTCGGTGAACTGGGAGACCACGGTGGAGGTCTCGACGTCGTTGCCGGAGCGGAACAGCACCTGCCGGTCCAGGCGGCTGCCGATGGTGGTCGTCCGCCGTTCGTCGGCCGCGACGACGAAATCGGTGACCGCCTTGTCGGCCGCGCTCGCGGTGCCGTAGCTGTAGAAGCGGTAGGCGAAGCCGGTGTCGTCGGGGCTGAGGCATTCCCAGCGGGCCTGCCACCCGTCGAAGGCCGACAGCGCGCCCTCGGCGGCGTAGAAGCCCTCCCAGCTCGGCGCGGCCCGGCAGGTCGTCCCGAAGTGGCCGTCGGTGCCCTCGTAGGTGTGCGGCAACATGCCGGGGAACGCCGCGGCCATGGCGTTCAGATCCTGGTGTCCGCGCGAGCGGCCCAGTTGCAGGGCGAGGAAACCCGTGTCGTCGCGCCAGGCCCACACGCCCGCGCCGACGACAATGGCCAGCACCAGGCCGAGGACGATCGGCCAGCGGCGTCGCCTTGCCACGGGCCGGGCCGGATACGGTTGTCGCGGCACGGGATACGGCCGCTCCGACGGAAATCCCGACGGGCCCTGCGGAGCTGACGGTGCCGGGGCCAACTGCGGGGAACCGGGCGCGGAGGCGAATTGCCGGGCGCCGGGCGCGACCTGCCAGACATGATCCGCTGCGGCAGGCGGGACGTGCTGGGCAGGATGCGCGGGATCGTGCCGGCGGTGTGTGGGAGCGTGGCGGGCAGGTGTGTTCGACGTGCTGGCGGGTTGCTCCACGGCCGAGCGCGCGGCGGCGGCGAATTCCGCGCACGAGTCGTACCGCTCGGCAGGGGATTTCGCCAGGGCGCGTGCCAGTACCGCGTCCAAGGCGGCGGGTAGGTCGGGCCGGTGAGTACGCAGCGACGGCGGGGCAGACTGCAGATGCCCCTGGATGACCAGCACCGGGTTGTCGGCCTCGTACGGCGCGAGCCCGGTGAGCAGCGCGTACAGCGTGCAGGCCAGCGAGTACTGGTCGGTGCGGTGGTCCAGGTCCGCGCCGGTGAGCTGTTCGGGTGCGGCGAAGTCCAGGGTGGCGGTGAAGGTGCCGGTGCGGGTGAGGTGGTGGGCGTCCTCGCGCGGACGGGCGATGCCGAAATCGGCGAGCAGCACGCGCCGGGTGCCACCGGTGCCCGCCAGCAGGATGTTGGCCGGTTTCACGTCGCGATGCAGGATGCCGGACCGGTGGGCGTGGTCGAGCGCGGCGGCGGTGCCCTCGATGACGTGTAGCGCGGTCTCCGCGGGCACCGGGTGCGCGAGCGCGGCGGCGTCCACTCCGTCGACGAACTGCATGCTGATCCACAGGCGTCCGTCGTCGACGCCCCGGTCGTACACGGTGACGATATTGGGGTGGTCGAGCTGGGCGGCCAGGTCGGCTTCCCGTTCGAAGCGGGCCCGGATCTCGGTGTCGGCGAACATCTCCGGGTTCAGCACCTTGAGCGCGATCTGCCGCGGCAGGCGCGGATGCCGCGCCAGGAACACCGACCCCATGCCGCCCTGACCCAGCTGCCGGTCGATGGTGTAGCCGGCGAACACCGTGCCCGTCGAAATCATCCCGCCCCCGAATATCGTTGTCCGACGGGACCTTATCAAGGGCGGACCGGGGTCCTCAGCCCAGTGGGAAGGCGGCGATCTCGGCGAGCAGAGCTGGTTCGATCTGGTCCGCCTGCGGGTATTGCGGGCCGTCGGAGTCGAGGTAGAACAGCAGCACCCAGCGCTCGCGGCCGGGCTCGTCGAAGGTGGACACCACCGCCGAGCCCGCGTAGAGCTCCAGTTCCGCGGATTTGCGGCCGCGCAGGAAGTCGGTGCGCGTGCCGGTGGTCGACGTGCCGTTCTCGGTGGTCTCGGCGAAGAACCGGGAGACCACGCTGTCGGCCAGCTCGACGGTCGGATAGGTGAAGAAGGCGTACCGGGCACCGTCGTGGATCCTGTCTTCGCAGCTCCACTTCGCCGCGAAACCATCGAACCGCTTGGTCCAGTATTCGCTGTAGCGGTCGGTCTCCCGATGGCCCTCACAGCGGCGGCCGTCATAGCCGTTGCCGCTGTCGTAGCCGCTCGGCACCATCTGGGGGAAGGCGTCGTGCAGGGCGTCCATGTCCTGGTGACCGGGAGTGTGGCCGAGGAGGTCGGCCACCACGGTGTTCTCGTCCTGCCAGGCCCAGATCCCGACCGGCAGGAAGAGAACGGCCGCCACGGCGAGGGCGATGAGCCTGCGGACGCGTCGCCGGGGGCTCGGTGCCCCGGAGTCCGGCGGTGCCTGCCGGACCGGCCCGCCGGGCATCCCGGGGTACGGACCGGGTGCGTATCCGGCGTAATTCGATGCCGGGACATGCGGATACGCCCTACCACCAGGTACCGGGAAAGCCTGCCCCGAGGCTCCCGCAGGCGTTGCCGCGTTCGGCAGACCGGCACCGGGGTGAGCCGGGGCGCCACCCAGGACCGTCGGTTGACTGCCCGTCCCGCTGAGCGCGCGCCGGGCGGCGGCCGCGAACTCCGCGCACGAGTCGAAACGGTCGGCGGGGCGTTTGGCCAGTGCGCGGGCCAGCACCGCGTCCAGCGCGACGGGCAGGTCGGGACGACGGGCATGCAGCGAGGGCGGCGGCGACTGGAGGTGCCCCTGGATCACGCGGGCGGGGTTGTCCGCCTCGAACGGCGCGACACCGGCCAGCAGCGAATACAGCGTGCAGGCCAGCGAATACTGGTCGGTGCGGTGATCGAGTGTGGCGCCGGTGAGCTGCTCGGGCGCCGCGAAGGCCAGGGTGGCGGTGAAGGAACCGGTCTGGGTGAGGTGGTGCGCGTCGTCGCGCAGGCGGGCGATGCCGAAGTCGGTGAGCAGCACGCGCCGTTGCCCGTCGGCGTCGGCCAGCAGGATGTTGGCGGGTTTCACGTCCCGGTGCAGCACGCCGGCACGGTGGGCGTGGTCGAGCGCGGCCGCGGTGCCCTCGACGATGTGCAGCGCGAGCGGGGCGGCCATCGGGTGCGGCAGCGTCGCGGCGTCCACGCCGTCGACGAACTGCATGCTGATCCACAGTTGCCCGTCGTCGACGCCCCGGTCGTAGACGGTGACGATGTTCGGGTGCTCGAGCTGCGCGGCGAGGTCGGCTTCGCGCTCGAACCTGGCCCGGATCTCGGTGTCGGTGAACAGCTCCGGGTTCAGCAGCTTGAGCGCGGTCTGGCGAGGCAGGCGCGGATGCCGCGCCAGATACACCGACCCCATCCCACCCCGGCCCAGCTGCCGCTCGATCGCGTACCCGGCGAAGATGTCCCCCGTCGCAAGCAATGTTCCCCCGTGTGTCCGGCCGTTCGGTCGCGGCCGGCGCATCGACGACCGCTACCAAAATAGACGCTCCACGGTCACCCGCGCCGATCAGTCCTGGACCCGCACCCCCATCGACCGGGCCGTCCCCGCCACGATCCGCATCGCCGCGTCGATGTCGGTGGTGTTGAGATCGGGCAGCTTGCGCAGCGCGATCCGCCGCAGCTGCTCGCGGGTGAGCGCCCCGACCGGCGCGTGCCCGGGTTGCGGCGACCCCGCCCGGCCCAGCGCCGCCCGGATCAGCGACGCGGTGGGCGGCGTCTTGAGCCGCATGGTCCAGCGTTTCCGGGCATCGATGGTGATGACGGCGGGAATGATCTCCCCGCGCCGATCCGCCGTCGCCGCGTCGTAGCGGCGTTTGACCTCGAACGGAGGAATCCCGGTGGGCCCCAGCATCTTGCCGAGGACCATCAGCGAGGCATTACCCGCCTCGAGTTCGAGAGTGACTGTGACAGAGGCTGTTCCGCGCGCCATAGTCAACGATCTCGGACCCACACCTCGATCCGGTCCCACGACGATAACGCCTGGGCCGCAACATGTTCAGCGCCGAATACGCGCCCTCAGCCGGCGACCGCCTGAGCACAGGTGCGGAGCACTACCCTTCGGCAGCGAGTTGCCCGCAAGCCGCGGCGATCTCCTGCCCACGCGTGTCACGCACCGTGCACGACACCCCTTGCGCGATCACCCGACGCACGAACTCCTTCTCGACCGGCTTCGGGCTGGCGTCCCACTCGCTACCCGGCGTCGGATTGAGCGGAATCAGGTTCACGTGCACCAGCGGGCCCAGCGCCTTGTGCAGCTTCTTGCCGAGCATGTCCGCCCGCCACGGCTGATCGTTGACATCCCGGATCAACGCATACTCGATCGACACCCGACGACCGGACTTGTCGGCGTAATAGCGTGCGGCATCGAGCACTTCGGCGATGGACCAGCGGTTGTTCACCGGCACCAGGGTGTCGCGCAATTCGTCATCAGGGGTGTGCAGCGACACCGCAAGGCGCACCGACATGTCCTCGTCGGCCAACTTGCGGATCGCGGGTGCAAGACCCACGGTCGACACCGTCACCGAACGCTGCGAGATACCCAAACCGTCGGGCGCGGGCGAGGTGATCCGGCGGACCGCGTTCACCACGCGCTTGTAGTTGGCCAGGGGCTCGCCCATGCCCATGAACACGATGTTGGACAGGCGGCCGGGGCCGCCGTGGACCTCACCGTCGCGCAGTGCGGCGGCCGCGGCGCGCACCTGGTCGACGATCTCGGCGGTCGAGAGGTTGCGGTTGAGGCCGGCCTGGCCGGTCGCGCAGAACGGGCAGGCCATGCCGCAGCCCGCCTGGCTGGAGATGCACAGGGTGTTGCGGTCGGGGTAGCGCATGAGCACGCTCTCCAGCAGGGTGCCGTCGTGGGCGCGCCACAGGGTCTTGCGGGTGTCACCGGAATCGCAGGCCAGGTGCCGCACCACCGACAGCAGCGGCGGGAAGAGTGTCTCGCCGACCTTGTCGCGCACGTCGGCGGGCAGGTCGGTCATCTGGGCGGCGTCGGCCTGCAGGCGGCCGTAGTACTGGCGGGCGAGCTGGTCGGCCCGGAATTTCGGCAGGCCCAGTTCCTGCACCGCGGTCTTGCGCTCGTCCGCGTCGAGATCGGCGAGGTGGCGCGGCGGCATACCGCGACGCGGGGCATCGAAGACGAGGGGCAGGGAGGTGGCCATAATGCCACCATTGTCCCAAACGCGACCGCGGCCCCGGTCGGCGGCCCGCCACGCCGGGCGACGTTATCGAGAAGATGCGTGCACCGGCCATAGCAGTCGGCCATGATCGAGGCATGTCCACGAACGCAGAATCGGGCGCCACTCCGGCCGCTCGGGAGCCGGTCGGCGAGCCCGCCGACGGCAAGCACCACAAGCCGACACCCGCCGATCCGGCGCCCACCCGGCGGCCCACCCCGGACGCCCTGATCAAGTCACGCACCGGCTACACCTGGATCGGGCTGCTCACCGCGGCCATCCTCGGCATCCTGCTGCTGATCTTCATCATCCAGAACCTCGACCAGGCACCGGTCCAGTTGTTCTTCTGGGACTTCTCGCTGCCGCTGGGCATCACCGTGCTGCTGTCGGTGATCATCGGCGCGCTGGTGATGGGCCTGGTCGGCGGTGTGCGCATCCTGCAGTTGCGCCACGCCGCCAAGAAGAAGCCATGACCGGGCTCAGAGCAGGGCGCTGAGCACCAGCCAGGACACGAACGCCGAGGGCAGCATCGAGTCGAGGCGATCCATGATGCCGCCGTGCCCTGGCAGCAACGTGCCCATGTCCTTGATGCCGAGCTCGCGCTTGATCTGCGATTCGATCAGATCGCCCAGGGTCGCGACGAGCACCAGGCCCACACCGAGCACCACACCGATCATCGAGTTGGCGTCGAGCAGCAGGGTGACGGTCAGCAGACCGCCGATGACGCTGAACACCAGCGAACCGCAGAAGCCCTCCCAGGACTTCTTCGGGCTGATCGCGGGCACCATCGGATGCCTGCCGAACAGCACACCGGCGACATAACCGCCGACATCGGAGCACACGACCAGGATCATGAAGGTCAGCACCCGCAGGTTGCCGTCGGGTTCGAGCAGCAGCAGCGTCGAGAACGACGCCAGCAGCGGAATCCAGGACAGCGTGAAGATGGTGATCGAGGTGTCGCGCAGGAAGTTCTTCGGCGCCTGGCTCAGGCCGTGGTCGAACAATCGCCACACCATGCAGACCAGCGCTGTCGCCGCGAACGCGCCGACCACACCGCGCGCCCCCCACGGCCAGCCCAGCCAGAACACCGCCTGACCGCCGACCAGCAGCGGAATGCGCGGCACCAGCACGTCGGCCTCACGCAGCCGCTTGGCGACCTCCCAGGTGGCCACGCCGACCGCCACCCCGACGACCCCGATGAACACCTTGGGGACGAACAGCAGGATAGCGATGAGCGACAGGCCGAGGCCCAGGCCCACCGCCAGCGCCGCGGGCAGGTTGCGGCCCGCGCGCGAGGTGGACGCCGCCGCGGGCGCGGGTGCGTCCGCGGGCGGTGCCGCGGCGATCTGGTCCGGCATCGGTTCCGGTGCCGCTCCGGTGGCGGCGGCGTCTTCGGCCACGATTGTCCCGTCGCTCAACTCGTCGTTCCGTTCATCCCCCGCACGAGCGGGACTGGCGAGATCTGGCGCTCAGACCTCGAGCAGTTCGGCTTCCTTGTGCTTGACCAGCTCATCGATCTGGCCCACGTACTTGGCGGTGGTCTTGTCGAGCTCCTTCTCGGCGCGCCCGACCTCGTCCTCACCCGCTTCGCCATCCTTCTGGATCCGGCCCAGTTCGTCCATCGCCTTGCGGCGCACGTTGCGAATCGAGACCTTGGCGTCCTCGCCCTTGCCCTTGGCCATCTTGACCATCTCGCGGCGGCGCTCCTCGGTGAGCTGGGGCACCGTGATGCGCAGGATGTCGCCGTTGTTGGTGGGGTTCACGCCCAGATCGGAGTTGCGGATGGCGTTCTCGATCGGGCCGAGCTGGCTCTGCTCGTAGGGCTTGATCACCACCATGCGCGGTTCCGGCACGGTGATGCTCGACATCTGGGTGATCGGCGTCGGCGAGCCGTAGTAGTCGACCACGACGCGGGCGAACATGCCCGGGTTGGCGCGGCCGGTGCGGATGGTGCCTAGGTCGTCCTTCGCCACCGAGACGGCCTTCTCCATCTTCTCCTCGGCGTCGAAGAGCGCTTCATCAATCACGACCGGTTCCTCCACAGCGTCATCGTCATCTTCCGCGGTTGCGGGATCAGGACCGAACCAAGGTGCCGATGTTCTCACCGGCGACCGCGCGGGCAATATTGCCCTTGATCAACAAATTGAACACCAGCATCGGCATCTGGTTGTCCATGCACAAGCTGAACGCCGTCGCATCGGCGACCTTCAGCCCCTTCTCGATCACTTCCTTGTGCGTGATCTCGGTGAACATGCTGGCGTTCTCGTCCACCCGCGGGTCGGCGTCGAACACGCCGTCGACCGCCTTGGCCATCAGCACCACCTCGGCGCCGATCTCGAGGGCGCGCTGGGCGGCGGTGGTGTCGGTGGAGAAGTAGGGCATGCCCATACCGGCACCGAAGATCACCACACGGCCCTTCTCGAGGTGCCGCTTGGCACGCAGCGGGAGGTAGGGCTCGGCGACCTGGCCCATCGTGATGGCGGTCTGCACGCGCGTGTCCACCCCCTGCTGCTGGAGGAAGTCCTGCAGCGCGAGGCTGTTCATCACGGTGCCGAGCATGCCCATGTAGTCCGAGCGGGCGCGTTCCATCCCGCGCTCCTCGAGCTCGGCGCCGCGGAAGAAGTTGCCGCCACCGATGACGACGGCCACCTGCACGCCGGTCTCGACGATCTCGGCGATCTGCTCGGCCACGGTCTGCACGACATCGGGATCGAGGCCGACCCCGCCGCCACCGAACATCTCCCCACCCAGCTTGAGCAGCACCCGGCGGTATCCAGGGCGGTCGTTACCCGGGTCGGTCATGGGTGGTCGTCTCCTTCGGCGAGGTCGAGAACTGTCGAACTGCGGGCACGCGAATCGGCCGCACAGCAAGGCGAAGCGGCATCCATCCTGCCTTATCCGGTTCCCCTCGGCGCACAAGACCCCCTCACGCGAGGCGGAGCCCCCGAAACCGGGGGCAGCGACCGCCGGGAATCGGCAAGAGCCCCTCGGGAGCAGCCGAATGCTGCTCCCGAGGGGCTCTCGTTCAGGCGATCAGGCCTGGCCGACCTCGAAGCGGGCGAAGCGGGTCAGGGTGACACCGGCTTCGTCCAGCAGGGCCTTGACGGTCTTCTTCGAGTCGGTGACCGAGGCCTGCTCGAGCAGGACGACGTCCTTGAAGAAGCCGTTGACGCGGCCTTCGGTGATCTTCGGCAGCGCGGCCTCGGGCTTGCCCTCTTCGCGGGCGGTGGCCTCGGCGACACGGCGCTCGTTCTCGACCAGCTCGGCCGGGACCTCGTCGCGGGTCACGTAGCGGGCCTTGAGCGCGGCGACCTGCATGGCGGCGGCGCGGGCGGCCTCGGCCGCGGCGTCGCCCTCACCGGTGTACTCGACCAGCACGCCGACGGCGGGCGGCAGGTCCGAGGCACGCTTGTGCAGGTAGGTGGCGACCTGGCCGTCGTAGGACACGACGCGACGCAGTTCCAGCTTCTCGCCGATCTTGGCGGCCAGCGCCTGCACGGCCTCGTCGACGGTGCCGTTGTCCAGCTTCAGCGCCTTCAGGGCGTCCAGGTCGGCCGGCTTGCCCGCGGCGGCGGCGGTGACGACAGCCTCGGCCAGCTCCTGGAACTCGGCGTTCTTGGCGACGAAGTCGGTCTCGGAGTTGATCTCGACCAGGACGCCGTCCTTGGCGATGACCAGGCCCTCGGCGGTCGCGCGCTCGGCGCGCTTGCCGACGTCCTTGGCGCCCTTGATGCGCAGCACCTCGACGGCCTTGTCGAAATCGCCGTCGGAGTCGGCCAGCGCGTTCTTGCAGTCCATCATGCCGGAGCCGGTGAGCTCCCGGAGCCGCTTCACATCAGCAGCGGTGTAGTTCGCCATCGGGGGCGAGCCTCCTCGTGTGTGGGGTGTCTGGGGGTTTACACCACCTTGCCGACCGCTTCTGAATTCAGAAGGGCCGGCAAGGTGAACGTAGAACTACCGATCAGCTCAGAAGTCGGCCGGGGTGTGCTGCGCCGGGTCGGCCTTGACCTCGGCAGCGGCCTCGGCGGGCGTCTCGGCAGGGGCCTCGGCGGCCGGGGTCGCCTGAGCCAGCAGCTCCTGCTCCCACTCGGCGAGCGGCTCGCCGGCGCCGGCCTCGGGCTTCGCGTCGCCGGAAGCCTGGCCCGCGCGGGCCTGCACGCCCTCGGCCACCGCGGAGGCGACGACCTTGGTGAGCAGAGCGGCGGAACGGATCGCGTCGTCGTTACCCGGGATCGGGTAGTCGACCAGGTCGGGATCGCAGTTGGTGTCCAGGATCGCGATGACCGGGATGTTCAGCTTGCGAGCCTCGCCGACGGCGATGTGCTCCTTGTTGGTGTCGACGACCCAGATGGCCGAGGGCACCTTGGCCATGTCGCGGATACCACCGAGGGTGCGGTCCAGCTTGGTCATCTCACGCGTGAGCATGAGGATTTCCTTCTTGGTGCGACCCTCGAAGCCACCGGTCTGCTCCATGGCCTCGAGCTCCTTCAGGCGCTGCAGGCGCTTGTGGACGGTCGAGAAGTTGGTGAGCATGCCACCCAGCCAGCGCTGGTTGACGTAGGGCATACCGACGCGAGTCGCCTCGGCCGCGATCGACTCCTGGGCCTGCTTCTTGGTGCCGACGAAGAGAACGGTGCCACCGTGGGCGACGGTCTCCTTGACGAACTCGTAGGCCTTGTCGATGTAGGTCAGCGTCTGCTGCAGGTCGATGATGTAGATGCCGTTGCGGTCGGTGAAGATGAACCGCTTCATCTTCGGGTTCCACCGCCGGGTCTGGTGCCCGAAGTGCGCGCCGCTGTCGAGCAGCTGCTTCATGGTTACGACAGCCATAGCTCCCGTATCTCTCTTTCGTTGCCGGTTGACGCAGCCGATCGGCGATCGACTGCCCTGGCGCCACCGAAACCGCCGGACCCGATGAGCAACCGGGACCAGCCGACGATTTCACTGTTCATCCGCTCGGAGAACTCGCGCGGACATGCCCTCTCGGACGTCCGCAGAACGAGCGACGACCGGATGGACGAGCACGGGTGGCGCGCGAAGTCGGTTCGCACCTCGGCGAAATGGAAACCGCCGAGCACAAACCGCGAGTTCAGTCTACGCGGAGCTGTGTCAGGGCCGAAATCGCCCCCTCGCGGCGACCTGCGATTCCCCTGGGTGAAGTGCGAGATATCCACATCCGGCGAAGTTGTCCACATTCTCTCGCGGCCTGTTCCGAACGGTTCCCCCGGCGCCCAGAGTGGGGGCATGACCACGTTGACACGCATCCTCATCACGGCATTGCCCCTGCTCTGCGCCCTGGGGGTCCTCGGCGCACCGGCTGCCGCGCATCCCGTCGATCGGTCCGGTGCTCCGACGACCGAACCGGCCGCGGACGAGCCATCAGCCGCTCCGCCATCGGCCGGCCGCACCGACCCTGTACCGCAGGCCGACCCCGTCCCCGCACCTGCTCCGGCGGGCCGTTCCGCTCCGCCGCTCGTCACGCCGGTCGCGGAATTGCCGGTCGAGCCGATCGTTCCGCCACCGGTGGTTCCGGTCGTCAGGCCGCCGGTTGCCGGGCAGCCCGGAGTGGTCCCGCCGAAGGCGCAGTCACCCCGGCTGCCGTCGTGCGGGGGCGGAACCGTGCGACCGTTGCCCGGCCCTCCCCCGGAGCGCCGTGGGGGATCCCGGATGGTCCGGCGGGCACAGTGCCCTGGTTCGGGGCAGTCGCACCCGGGGTCGGCTCCACCCGCGACGCCTGCTCGCGCGCTCCCGCGTTCCTTCCTCACTCCCGTTCCGGTACCGGTTCGGGTATCGGAAGTGGAACTGGCCGACGCTCCGTCGGTGCCGGTGTCCGGGCCGCGACGACACCCGGCGGGACGCGCTGCCGAGGGGGCCGCGGATCGCGCGACGGTGCCCGTCCAGGTCGACATCGTGGTGCGGCCGGGCGCATCGACCGGTTCCGCCGAGGAGATGCCCGTGGTCCTGCGCGATCTCCTGCGGGCGTGGGCGGCTCAGCAGCGGGTGCAGCCTCTGCGCCCACATCGGTGAGCCGTCGCCGCGCGCGGGCCGGAGTGCTGCGCGAGCCGGTTCGACGACTGATCCAGCGCGTCGGCGGAAGCGCTGTCTGCCTGGTTCTCGTGCTGGTCGCGGAAGCCGGGCCGGGGTGGGCGGCGGAGGCGGGGGATTTCGGATGGCCGTTGCGGCCGAAGCCGAGCGTCGAGAAGCGCTTCGACAAACCGGAGCGGAACTGGCTGCCGGGGCACCGCGGGGTCGATCTGGGGGCGACGGAAGGACAACTCGTCTTCGCCGCCGGCGACGGCGTGGTGATGTTCGCCGGTGTGGTGGCGGACAAGCCCGTCGTGTCGATCGATCATCCGGGTGGGCTTCGCACCACCTACGAGCCCGTCCAGGCGCGGGTTGCGGTAGGTGACCGGGTGGTCAGGGGCACCCCGATCGGGACCGTGGTGGCCGGGCACGAGGGGTGCCCGGTCGCCGCCTGCCTGCACTGGGGCGCGCGCCGGGAGTCCGGGGAACACAACCGGCGCGAGTACGTCGACCCGCTCGGTCTGCTGCACGAGGTGCCGATCCGGTTGAAGCCGCTCGAGCCGTGATGTGACCATCGCTCGGCCCCGGCCGACCCGTGGCGGGCGAGAATCGGGGTGTGCCAGAGAAAGCAGCGCTCACCTACCCCGATGTCGGCGCCACCCGGACCACGCTCCCCGCGGGCTATCACCGGTTTAGTCATCGCCGCCCGATCGGTCACGGCCGTGCCTTGTTCGAGCGGGCGGCCGCGCACATCCTCGACTTCGGGATGCAAAAGGGTGTCGGCATCTTCCAGGGGGCCGAGACATACACCGCCGAACAAGACACCGACCTGACGGTCTTCCTGGGGATCGGGCCGATCGGGATCGTGGCGCCGTGCCGGGTGGTCTACGTGCTCGACGAACCCGACCGTCGCGGATTCGCCTACGGCACGCTGCCCGGGCATCCCGAGATCGGCGAGGAACTGTTCGCCGTCGAATACGACCCGGCCGACGACACCGTCTACGGCCTGGTCACCGCCTTCTCGCGGCCGGGTGCCTGGTATGTGCGCCTGGGCGGACCGATCGTCCGGCTGATCCAGCGCTGGTTCGCCGGCCGGTACCTGCGCACCCTGCCGACCGGCGAATGAGGCAGGCGCTCAGAGGAATCCGGCGAGCGTGTCGGCTTCGGCGGTGAGCTGGTCACGCCGGTCCGCCGCACCGAGGCGGTCGTATTCGACGGCGGCATCGCGTCTTTCGCCGATCTCCCGGCGCACGATCCGCTCGATGTCGTCGTCGGTGAGTTCCCGGCGGGGAGCCTCGGCGGCGCCCAACCCGACCGCACTGTCCTCCAGCGCACCGGCTTTCACCGCACCGGCATCGACAGCCTCGGCATTGTCGATCGCGGCCAGGACCGATCGCAGCGCCGAGACGGCACCGCGATCACGCGCCTTCATCGCGGGTTTCAGTCCCGCACGGAGCCGCTCACGCAGCGAACCCGCGGGCTGATCGATCGATCCGGACGTCACGGTCGCCGAGCCTAGTTGTCACCGCCGAGGTGGTCGACCGGGTTTCCCACGCGGTGTGGGCGTGCCGCACCGCCGCCGGTCGGCGAGAGCAGATCGCGCAACAGAGCGAGCAGCCGCGTCAGTTTCCGGCGGAACCGACGGCGAGTCACCGGCGGCTTCGGCTTCGGCTTCGGCTTCGGCTTCGGCTTCGGCTTCGGCTTCGGGCGGTACGAAGACGGACCGTTCGGGTCCGTGAGCAAGCCGGATGACCGCCGCTGGATGCTGATGTCGCGGGGGTGACGGGCTGATCGCTGGGGCTCGGGGTGATCAGTCGGTGAGTTCGGTGATCACTACGCCGAGGATGCCGATGAGGGCGACCGTGGCGACGGTGAGGGCCGTGACGGCGACGAGCCGGTGGCCGCGGGCCGTGTGCCCGTGGTGCAGGGCTTGGCCGCGCAACCAGCCGAACCAGCTGAGGAGAAGAGCCGCGGCGGCGGCGACCAGCGGGAGGAGAATTGTCGGCCAGCCGTCGCGGGTCGCCTCGTGGGCGAACAGCAGCGCGCATCCGGCCGCACCGAGCGCGGTGCGCCGCCAGGCCAGGGCCGTGCGCTCCTGTGCCAGGGTCGGCGCCGTCATGACAGCAGCACCGCCAGGCAGGCCAGTGCCGCGACCAGCGCGACGCCGACCGACAGCACCGGCACCAGGATCGTGCCCGGCAAGGGCCGACCGGCACGCATGGCGACCGTGACCCGCTGCCAGTGCCGGTAGGCACCGAGCGCCACCGCGAAGGCCATGACCAGGCAGCTCACCGCGATCACCCCACCGAATCCCGCCAGTCGCAACGGCTGGACGAGCGTGTGGACGGCGACACCACCGGCGAGCAGCCCGAGCGCTGTCCGCACCCAGGCCAGAAAGGTGCGTTCGTTCGCCAGTGTGAACCGATAGTCGACGTCGTCCTCACCGTCATCGGATTCGCCCGCGACCTCGGGCAACACCATCACCACCACCTCCGGACCCCATCTTGCCGGGCTCCGCGGGCCCACGCCGCCAACCAGGCCGTGGCCGAACCCGATCGCCACCGCACAGCGCGCCCTCCCGCAGCCTCGAGCAGCAGCTGCCCGAGCAGGAAGGTCGTGAAGGAGCGGCAGGTCGCGACCGCCTCGTCGTCGTCGAAGCCGTAGGACAGCATCGCGTCGAGGAACGCCTCCATCGATCGCAGGTGGCCCAGCGGTGCCCGCGTGCCTCTGCCGTCGCACTCCCCCGCGCCGACCGGTCACGAGATCCACGTCGGCGAACTCCGCAATGCCCTGGCCGATCGCTCACCCGCTTGCCATACCCCCGACCTATAAGCGTCGGGCAGAAGGCCCGTGCCCGCGGTGAGAGCCCGGGGGTCCGGTGGGATCCGGACGACACAGTGAGCCTGCCCGCTCCGCCGCCGATCGAATTCGACGCGGTCACCCTCGGTTTCGACGACACCGATCCTCGACCCGGTCCGGGGGCGCAGGCAGTGGAGCGGAAGGGTCAGGCGCGGGGGTGGGCCTGGTCGTGGACTTGTTTGAGGCGTTCGACGGAGACGTGGGTGTAGAGCTGGGTGGTGGCCATGCTGGCGTGGCCCAGCAGTTCCTGGACGACGCGGAGGTCGGCGCCGCCCTCGAGCAGGTGGGTGGCGGCGGTGTGCCGCAGGCCGTGGGGGCCCAGGTCGGGGGCGCCGGGGATGGCCGCGACGACATCGTGGACGACGGTGCGGGCCTGGCGCTGGTCGAGGCGGCGACCGCGCCGGCCGAGCAGTAGCGCGCGTCCCGATCGGTCGTCGGCCAGTGACGGGCGCCCGGCGCGGAGCCAGGTGTCCAGTGCGGTGTCGGCCGGGGTGCCGAACGGCACGGATCGCTCTTTGTTCCCTTTGCCGAGGACCCGGACGAGCCGGCGTTCACGGTCGATGTCCTCGATGTCCAGCCCGCACAGCTCGCTGACCCGGATCCCGGTGGCGTACAGCAACTCCACGATGAGCCGGTCCCGCAAAGCCATCGGATCCTGTTGCGCTGCCCCGGATTCCGCCGCTTCCATCGCCTCCACGGCCTGTCCACGCCCCAGCACTGCGGGCAGCACCCGATGTGCCTTCGGCGCTTGCAACCGCAGCCCGGGGTCGATGTCCAGCCGACCCGTTTCGGTCAGCCACGCCGTGAAGGTCCGTGCCGCCGAGGCGCGCCGGGACAGTGTCGTCCGGGCCGCACCGCCCGCGGCGAGTTCGGCCAGCCACGACCGCAGCAAAGCCAGATCCAGCTCGCGCACCGCCGAATCCACCGACCGCGCGTACAGGTGCTCTAGCAGTGACCGCACATCTCCGACATAGGCCCGGACCGTGTGTGCCGACCGATTCCGTCCCAACCGCAGATGCCGCCCGAACTCCGTCACCAACGCGTCCAGATCCTCGGGCAACACATCCATCCCCCCACCGTCACCCTTCCCCCTCCCCGGCGCAACCCACCACGCCGACCGCCGACTCCCGGTCACACCGAGGGAAATCCGTCCTCCAGATAGACCGCCGCGCCAGCACGCCGAGCTCGAACAGCGGCGTCCACCCGGCGAGCGAGCACTCCCGGCAGTCGCTCCGCCACCGCGCGCTCATCGCACCACGCCCAGCTCCGCAATTCCGCTTCGGGGAGGGTGATACCCGCCGCCTGATCAGCATCGAGCACCCCGCCGTCATAGACGAACATCACGCCGTCCCCGGGACCGAGCCCCGGCGGAACCCAGTCGACCACCAGCAGACGGCCGATCGGCACACGCAGAGCCAGTTCCTCCTCGATCTCCCGAACAGCCGCCGCGCGCGGAGCTTCATTCGCTTCGACCAAATCGGCGGTTGCAACGAGTTCGGAACCCAGGGTGCACAACGGTATCCGCCCGATCCGTTGCCACGTGTCACCGAATCAGGCCGCGCTGATCTCATGTCTTGCGTTCGGTGGCGGTACGGAACCAGCCGTCGGAGTCGCAGCCGACCAGGTCGGCGAGTTCGAGGCCGACGAGGACGGCACGGACGGTGGCCAGGTCCAGACCGGATTGGAGGGCGAGGTCGCGGGGAAGGCGGGAGCCGACGGCGGGAATGGCGGCGTAGACCTCGGCCTCGGCACCGCGCAGGTGAGCGGCGGGGTCCACGGCGTGATCGCCGACGGGCAGACGCAGGGGGCCCGCTTCGTCGATGACGTCCTCGGCCCGGGTGACCAGCAGGGCTTCTCCTTCCCGGATCATGCGGTGGCAGCCCACCGACGCGGCCGAACCGACGGGGCCGGGTACGGCCATGGCGGGGCGGCCCAGGCGGCGGGCCCACTTGACGGTGTTGCGGGCCCCGCTGCGCAGTCCTGCCTCGACGACCAGCACGCCGTCACCCAGAGTGGCGATGAGCCGGTTGCGGGCCAAGAAGCGATGCTTCTGGGCGCTGGTGCCCGGCGGGTATTCGCTCAGGACCAGTCCCGTGTCGGCGATGGCGGCGATCAGACGGTCGTGCTGGGCGGGATACGGGCGGTCGACACCGCAGGCGAGGACCGCGACGGTCGCACCACCGACCGCCAGGGCGGCGCGGTGGGCGGCGGCGTCGATCCCGAAGGCGGCGCCGGACACGATCGTCCAGCCCCGGCACGCCAGGTCCGACGAGATCTCGTTGGCCACCTGCACCCCGTACCCGGTGCTGCATCGCGAACCGACCACGGCGACAGCACGTTCGGAGGCTGCCTGTAGCGACAGCGGGCCCCTCGCCCACAGCACCAGCGGAACTGCCCCGTCGCGATCACGTTCGGTATCGAGCTGGTTCAGCCCGAGCATGCGCCAACCGGGCCATTCGGGATCGTCCGGAGTGATGACACGGCCACCGAGCCGCATCATGGTCTCGAGATCCGCTGTAGCCATGTCGATCTCGCGCCGCGCGGCCACCGGCCCCCGCAGCGCGTCGGGCAGCTCGTACTCCCGCACCGCGCGCGCCGCCTCCCGCACCCCCACCGAGCCGATCAGTGCCGACAGCGGCGCACACGGCCCCTGGACCACCCGTGACAGATACACCCACGCGAGCCTGGCCTCCTCCACGTCTCCCGCACTCCGCACCACCCCGCTCACAGCGCACCCCGCCATCGACGCCCTGTTCCCTCGCAGACGACCACCACCAGGCACCCCCACCGAGAGAGACCGAACCCCGACAACACATTCCACGAGTGACAGACGACGGCGGTACTGCGGCCGGAGCCTCCCCGCAACCCCGAGGAGAGCCTGCTGTGCAGACCCCGCACCGCCATGAGCCGAGTCCCAGAAGCACATCCGATCGGCACACTCGGTGGTAGCGAAGACAAAGCGCCGCGACTGCGCCGCGTGCGAGGAAGCCCGGACCCTGCGCAGCACAGTCCGTTTCGTCCTGGCCACACGCGGGGCGATGACCCGGGTCCCGACGACACCGCCCTCACTGCGCACCGCGCTGCCGGAAGTTCAACGACGACAACACGTCCTGGACCGACGGCACCTCGCCCCCGCGCAAGTCGCACACCGTCCACGCCACGCGGATGGCGCGGTCGGCGCCACGCGCCGACATCCGGCCCAGACGCAGGGCTGTTTCGATCGGGGCGATGGATTCGCGGGGTAGGCGGAAGCGCTGGCGCAGGATGTGGCCGGGGACTTCGGCATTGGTGGTCCAGCCTTCCTCGCTCCAGCGGTCCAGGGCGCGGGCTCGGGCGGCGGCGACCCTGGCCGCGACCGTCGCGCTGGTCTCGGTGTTCTGGTCGCCGAAGGTCGCGCCGGCCTGACCGTGCATCTGGACCCAGATATCGATGCGGTCCAGCAGTGGACCCGATAGTTTGCCCAGGTAGCGGCGGCGTGCCAGCGGAGCGCAGATGCAGTCGACATCGCGGGCGGGGGCGCAGGGGCACGGGTTGGCGGCCAGGACGAGCTGGAAGCGGGCCGGGTAGCGGGCGACGCCGTCGCGGCGGGCGATGCGGACCTCGCCCTCCTCGAGCGGGGTGCGCAGGGCTTCGAGGACCTTGGTGCCGATTTCGGCGCATTCGTCGAGGAACAGCACGCCACGGTGTGCGCGGCTGACCGCGCCCGGCCTGGCCATGCCGGAACCACCACCGATCATGGCGGTCACCGACGTGGAGTGGTGCGGGGCGACGAACGGGGCCAGCGTCAGCAGCGGTTGTTCGGCCGAGAGCGAGCCCGCCATCGAATGGATCGCGGTGACCTCCAGCGACTCCGCCTCCGACAGCGGCGGCAGCAGGCTGGGAAGCCGTTGCGCCAACATGGTTTTGCCGATGCCGGGCGGACCGGTGAGCAGCAGGTGGTGTCCACCCGCGGCGGCCACCTCGAGTGCCCAGCGTGCCTCGTCCTGACCGACCACATCGCTGAGATCACCGCACGGCACCTGCGCTCCGGGCACCGTGCCGTCCGGTTCCAGCAGTTGCCCTTCACCACGCAGCCAGGCGACCACCGTCCGCAGGCTCCGCGCGCCGAGTACCTCGATCCCTTCGACCAGACCGGCCTCGGCCACCGCCTCCGCGGGCACCACCACGGTGGGCACGCCGGCGTTGCGGGCCGCGATCACCGCGGGCAACACCCCACGCACACGCCGCACCCGGCCGTCCAGCGCCAGTTCGCCGAGCAGGACGGTCTTGACCAGCCGCTCCCCCGGGACCGCCCCGGACGCGTCGAGCACCGAGACGGCCAGAGCGAGGTCGTAGACGCTGCCCACTTTCGGCAGCGTCGCCGGGGACAGCGCCAGGATGACCCGCCCGTCCGGCCATTTCTCGCCGGTGTTGGCGACCGCCGAGCGCACGCGGTTGCGCGACTCCTGCAACGCCGTGTCGGGCAGGCCGACCAGATTCACCGACGGCAACCCCTGGCCGATATCGGCCTCGATCTCCACGATCTGCCCGTCGACC
Source organism: Nocardia sp. NPDC056064 (assembly GCF_042266925.1). Taxonomy (NCBI): domain Bacteria; kingdom Bacillati; phylum Actinomycetota; class Actinomycetes; order Mycobacteriales; family Nocardiaceae; genus Nocardia; species Nocardia sp. NPDC056064. Next base: position 1,977,146 of record NZ_JBHJWO010000001.1, read on the forward strand.
CCGGTGACCGCCACCGACAGCGCCCGTCCGAGCGCCATCAGAACGCCGCCGTCAGATGGTCGATGACCGGTGTGCTGCCGCGCGGCAGCAGCACCGAGACCACGTCGAACCGGATCCGCCGCCACGGGCCTTCCTGCTCGGCCAGCCACAGCAGGGCCAGCCGCCGGATCCGCTGCTGTTTGCTGAAGGTGACCGACTCGGCCGGAGTGCCGAACCCCAGCCCCGACCGCGTCTTAACCTCGACGAACGCGGTCACCGACGGGTCCTGGACGATCAGGTCCAGTTCCCCGTACCGGCACCGCCAGTTGCGCGCGATGATCTCCATGCCGGCCTCACGCAGATACTGCGCCGCCAGCTTCTCCCCGTATGCGCCGAGCGCCTGTTTGCTTCCCACCCCGCCGACGATGCCGCGCCACCGCGGCCGCGCCGCCGGGCCGACCTGGGGAAACAGAAAACCTGTGGAGAACTTTCCGCCTGTGGACTACTCCGGCAGACGCAGGTCGGGCTTCTCCAGTTCCTCGATGTTCACGTCCTTGAACGTGATCACCCGGACGTGCTTGACGAAGCGGGCGGGGCGGTACATGTCCCAAACCCAGGCATCGCTCATCCGCACTTCGAAGTAGACCTCGCCGTCGGCGTTCTGCGGCCGTAGCTCGACGGAATTGGCCAGGTAGAAGCGGCGTTCGGTCTCCACCACGTACGAGAACTGGCCGACGATGTCCTTGTACTCGCGGTACAACGACAGCTCCATCTCGGTTTCGTACTTCTCGAGATCCTCAGCACTCATCGGGTGGGACGTCCTCCTGCTAGCAGCGCCGCGTACATTGACTCACATCATCGCGCATGGGCCGCGCGGGTAGCCACTCGGCTACCGCCCGGCACGTCGAGCTCGCGCACATTGCGCCAGGACCGGCGGTGTTCGGTACTCGGTCCGAGCTGCCGCAGAGCGGCGGTGTGTTCGGGCGTGTTGTAGCCCTTGTGGGCGGCGAAACCGTAGCCGGGCAGCTGCCCGTCGAGCTCCACCATCATCCGGTCCCTGGTGACCTTGGCCAGGATGCTCGCCGCCGCGATACAGGCCGCCGTGCCGTCGCCACCGATGACCGGCAGCGACGGCGCGGGCAGGCCGGGGACCTTGAAGCCGTCGGTGAGGATGTAGCCCGGGGTGTGCCCGAGCCCGGCCACGGCCCGGCGCATGCCCTCGATATTGGCGACGTGGATGCCGATCGAGTCGATCTCCCACGCCGGGACCACCACCACGCTCCAGGCCAGCGCCAGGCGCTGCACCACCGGGAACAGCTCCTCACGGGCCGCCTCGGTGAGTTTCTTGGAGTCGTCGAGCCCGGACAGCTTGTCGTAGGCCTTGGGCGCCAGCAGGCACGCGGCGATGACCAGCGGTCCCGCACACGGCCCGCGCCCCGCTTCGTCGACGCCGGCCACCGGCCCGAGGCCGCTGCGGATGAGCGCCGCCTCCAGCGTGCGCAGGCCGCCCGCGCGGCGCATCACCACCCGCGGCGGCCAGCCGGTCCGATCCTGCCCCACAGTTCGATTGTCCTCGTCGTCTCAGTTTTCCTGCGCGTTCTGCGTGCGCACCGGGCCGATCCGGCTCGGCGGCCAGATCTTGAACACGGTCTTGCCGCGCACATTGTCCACCGGCACCGTGCCCTGTAGATCGTCGCTGACATGGGCGCGCGAATCGGCCGATTCGTTGCGGTTGTCGCCCATCACCCACAGGTGCCCCTCGGGGACCTTCACCGGCCCGAACACCCGCCCCGCCGGGTAGACGGCGTTGGGGCGGTCGGTGTACCAGGGATAGTCCTTCTTGATGTAGGGCTCGTCGAGGGGTTTGCCGTCGACCATCACCCTGCCCTGCGGGTCGCAACACTGCACCGTCTGCCCGCCGACCGCGATGACCCGCTTGACCAGGTCGTTCTCGTCGGGCGGGACCAGCCCGAAGTAGGACAGGAAGTTCTGCACGCCGCGGACCACGGCATTGTCGGAGCGGATGGACTTGTAGTGCCCGTTCCACGACGGCGGGCCGACGAACACGACGACATCGCCGGGTCCGGGCTCGGAGCCGTAGTAGCTGATCTTCTGCACGTAGATGCGGTCGCCGATCAGCAGCGTGTTCTCCATCGACTGCGACGGGATCACGTAGGGCCGCCCGACGAAGGTGACCATCAGCGCGGCGATCACCGCCGCGATCACGATCAGTATCGGCAGTTCCTGCCAGAACGGGCGTTGCTTCTTGTCGCCGCGTTTGCTCCTGCGCCGTCCGCCTTCGTCACCCGAATCGGACACCGACCCACTTTCGTCTGCCACGCCGAACAGAGTAGCCCGGCGCCCCGACCGAAGTCGGAGCGCCGGGCTACTCGAAATTTCCGGGCTCCCAAGAGCTACCGCAAGATCAGCGCTTTTCCTTGATCTTGGCGGCCTTGCCGCGCAGATCGCGCAGGTAGTACAGCTTGGCGCGACGCACGTCACCGCGGGTCACGACATCGATGTGGTCGATGTTGGGGCTGTGCACGGGGAAGGTGCGCTCGACACCGACACCGAAGGACACCTTGCGGACCGTGAAGGTCTCGCCGATGCCGCCGCCCTGACGCCGGATCACGACGCCCTTGAAGACCTGGATGCGCTCCTTCGAGCCTTCGATGACCTTCACGTGCACGTTCAGGGTGTCGCCCGGACGGAAGTCGGGGACATCGCTGCGCAGCGACTTCTCGTCGACGAAATCAAGGGTGTTCATTTTCCACCTTTTCGGATTCTTCGCGCGAACAGAGGAACCTGGCGGCACTGACGTGCGCGACCGGTTCGTGCTCAGTACAGGAGTGCTCTCGGACATGACTCGCCCAAGGCAACCGGTTCATTGTGCCAGACCAGGCGGCCGCCGCCGAAATCGGGCGGCGTGGCTCACTCGCTCGCGGCGTGCTCACCGGGCTTGTCGGCACGGCGGCGCGGCAGATGCGGGTGTGGCGGCGGGGCGGGCGGTGCCGGGACCACCTTGCGGCTCAGCTCGGCTTCGGCGGCGGTGCGCGCGTGCTCGATGTCGGGTTTACCGGCGATCAGGTCCTGGATGAAGATCTTCGCGCGGATGACCGGGCGGCGGTAGCGGCGTTCCCTGGCGACGGCCCGGTTCATCGTCTTGGGCCGGTTGCCGTAGCGCCAGCGGGCCCACGGCGCGCCGGGTCTGCTCAGCCGGATGGCGCCGACCAGCAGCAGCGGTGCGAAGAACATGCCGAACAGGCCGGTCCAGATCTTGCCCTTGGCGATCACCACCGCGGCCAGGAGCAGATTGAACAGCAGCGATATCGCCAGGCCGGTGCGCACCCACAGGCCGCGTGACTGCCGGAAGTCGTCGTAGTCGAGGAAGGTGTCCGGCTGCACGCCCAGCAGCAGCAGGCCGGTCACCGCGACCGCGACGAAGACCGCGTCGACCGAGGTGCGGCCCTGTTCGGACCAGTAGACGTCGCGCAGGTAGAAGATCAGCGCGAACTCGTCGAGGACCAGCGCGGCGCCGATGCCGAACAGGGCGGCGAGCACGCTGGAGGTGACCTGGGTGGAGTCCTCGGCGGTCGCGATCAGGCCGATACCCGACAGCAGCACGGTGATCACACCGAACACCACGTGGTGGATGTGGGTGTCACCGGCTTTGACGTTGCCCGGCCACCAGCGCACCTGGGCCCGGATCAGCCGCACGCTGATCCGGATGACCACGAAGCCGAGGATGAAACCCAGCAGGAAGCAGAGCAGGGGCAGGCGGCCGTGCGCGATCACGTCGTCTTCGAGCCACCGTCGCATGCCGCCCGCCCTGTCGTCGTGTTACTGACCGAACCCCGCTCGCCGCAGGGCGTCGGCCATCGAGCCGCTCGGCGCCGCCGCGGGCTTGCGCTGGTTGCCGCCGCGACCCTGGCTCTGGCCACGGCCCTGTGCCTGCCCGCGGTCACCGCCCTGGCCGCGACCGCCGCCCTGGGGACGGCCCTGGCCACGGTTCTGGCCGCGCGGTGTGCCGCCATTCCGATTGTCCCCCTGCGCGGGCTTGCCGGGCTCGTCATCGAGGCGCAGTGTCAAACCGATGCGCTGGCGGGCGACGTCGACCTCGAGGACCTTCACCTTGACCACGTCGCCGGATTTGACCACCTCGCGCGGGTCCTTGACGAAGGAGTGCGACAGCGCCGAGACGTGCACGAGCCCGTCCTGGTGCACGCCCACGTCGACGAACGCGCCGAAGGCCGCCACATTGGTGACCACGCCCTCGAGCACCATGCCCGGCTTCAGGTCGGCCACCTTCTCGATGCCCGCCGCGAACTCGGCGGTCTTGAACTCCGGGCGCGGGTCGCGGCCGGGCTTCTCCAGTTCGGCGATGATGTCGCTGACGGTGGGCACACCGAACTTCTCGTCGGTGAACTCGGCCGGTTTCAGCGCGCGCAGGGTGCCGGTGTTGCCGATGATCTCGGCGATCGGGCGGCCGGTGGTCTCGAGGATGCGGCGCACGACCGGGTAGGCCTCGGGGTGCACGGCGGAGGTGTCGAGGGGGTCTTCGCCGCCGCGGATGCGCAGGAAGCCCGCGCACTGTTCGAAGGCCTTGGGGCCGAGGCGGGGTACCTCGAGCAGCGCGGTGCGGCTGCGGAAGGGACCGTTCTGATCACGGTGGGCGACGATGCTCTCCGCGACCGACCCGGACACGCCCGACACCCGGGAGAGCAGCGGCACCGAGGCGGTGTTCACGTCGACACCGACCGCGTTCACCGCGTCCTCGACGACCGCGCCCAGCGAGCGGGCCAGCAGCGTCTCGGACACGTCGTGCTGGTACTGGCCGACGCCGATCGACTTGGGGTCGATCTTGACCAGTTCGGCCAGGGGGTCCTGGAGACGGCGGGCGATGGAGACCGCGCCGCGCAGCGAGACGTCCATGTCGGGCAGTTCGGCCGAGGCGTAGGCCGAGGCCGAGTACACCGAGGCGCCCGCCTCCGAGACCACGATCTTGGTGGGCTTGTTCTCGGGGATGCGGGAGATGAGTTCGGTGGCCAGGGCGTCGGTCTCGCGCGAGGCGGTGCCGTTGCCGATGGCGATGAGCTCCACGCCGAAGCGGGCCACCAGGGCGGCCAGCACGGCCAGGGACTTCTCGGTCTGCCCCTGCGGCTTGTGCGGATAGATGACCTCGGTCGCGACGGCCTTGCCGGTGGCGTCGACGACGGCGACCTTCACACCGGTGCGGTAGCCGGGGTCAAGGCCCATGGTGGTGCGGGTGCCCGCGGGGGCGGCCAGCAGCAGATCGCGCAGGTTGGCGGCGAACACGTCGACCGCGTCCTTCTCCGCGGCCTGACGAAGCCGCATCCTGGTGTCGATCCCCAGGCTGACCTGCAGCTTCGTACGCCAGGCCCAGCGCACCGTGTCGAGCAGCCAGGAATCGGCCGGGCGGCCCTGGTCGGCGATGCCGAAGGCGACCGCGATGCGGCCCTCGTAGATCGTGCGTTCGCCGGGCGCGGGCTCCTCGGTGTCGGGTTCGAGGTGCAGGGTGAGCACCTCTTCCTTCTCGCCGCGCAGCAGCGCCAGGATGCGATGCGAGGGCAGCTTGTGGAACGGCTCGCTGAACTCGAAGTAGTCGGCGAACTTGGCGCCCGCCTCCTCCTTGCCCGCGCGCACCGTCGAGCTGACCTGACCGCGGTTCCACATGAGTTCGCGCAGTTCACCGACGAGGTCGGCGTCTTCGGCGAAGCGCTCCACCAGGATCGCGCGGGCGCCATCGAGCTGTTCGGCGGTGTAGCCGGCGGGGTCGGTGGTGGGGTCGCCGATCAGCGCGTCGGCGACGGGCTCGTGGCCTGCCTCGCGGGCGATCTGGGCCTTGGTGCGGCGCTTGGGCTTGTAGGGCAGGTAGATGTCTTCGAGGCGGGCTTTGGTCTCGGCGAGCATGATCTGGGTGTGCAGGGCCGGGTCGAGTTTGCCCTGGCCCCGGATGGATTCGATGATCGCGCCGCGGCGCTCGTCGAGTTCGCGCAGATAGCCGAGACGTTCGTCGAGCTGACGCAACTGGGCGTCGTCGAGGCCGCCGGTGACCTCCTTGCGGTAGCGCGCGATGAACGGAACCGTCGAACCGCCGTCGAGCAGTTCGACGGCGGCGCGGACCTGGGTCTCGCGCACCCCCAGTTCGTCCGCGATCCGCCTGCCCACGCTGGCCAGGGTGGTCGTGCTTTCAGTCTCGGGCGCTGTCGTCACGACCGCAGAGACTACAGCTCCGGACCGACACCCGGCGGATGCCCAGGTCAGCGGACCGTCGTGATCTCGGGATCGGTGATCGGGCGATCCAGGACCGTGTCGGCGCGTCCGCGCAGGAACTTGTCGAACATGGCCGCGACATAGGTGCGCACCAGCGCGGCCATCCGGTCGGGGTCGATGGCGCCGACATAGGTGGCGGCCAGCGGCCGGGCGGCGGACGGGATCAGCGCGGGCAGGTCGGTGAAGTCGTAGTGCGCCGAATCCGCAATGGACAGATGCCGTTTCCAGCCGGTGGCGTGCTGCCAGAACGCGTCGAGGGAGGGGTTGGCGTCACCGACCTGCTCGATCTGCGCGCTGGTCAGCACCAGGGTGGGCCGGTCGATGCCCTCGGTCACCGCGCGCCCGAAGTCCTCGTCGACCCCGAGCTGACCGTCCAGGTCGACCGCGGCGTCGATGCGCCGGTCCTCGTGCATGGCCTCCACCGCGGTGTAGCCGCCGGAGGAGTGGCCGACGGTTCCCACCCGCTCCAGGTCGAGGACCTCGCCGAGCCCGGCGGGCAACGGGTCCTGCTCGGCGTCGGGATCGGTTCCGGTGGCGAGACCGCCGAGGGTGTCGAGCAGGAAGGCGAAGTCCGCCAACCGGGTCGCGATGTACTTCTGCCGGATCTCGGGGTCGAAGCCGTTGGGGGCCACCGCGGGACGCACGATCCGGCCGCCGGGGAATTCGACGGCCGGACCGGCCTCGTAGGTGTGGTCCACGGTCACCACGACGTAGCCGCGCGAGGCGAGGTCCTCGGCCAGGCCGGTGCCGAGGATTCGGGAGACACCGGCGCCCGGGGTGTACAGCACGACGGGATAGGTGCTGCCGGTCCGGGCGGGGGCGTCACGGTGCGCGTGGGTCAGCGCGCCCGGCAGCTCGGCGCCCAGCTTCTGTTCCAGCATGGGAAGCAGCTCGGTCGAGGCGTAGTGCGCCCGCGGATAACGGTCGGCGCCGGTCGCCGGGTAGAAGACCGACACCATCAGTTCCCTGGTGCTGCTGCCGGGGTCGAACGGGTCGGTCCGCGCGGTGTCGACCAGGTGCAGCGTCGTCGTGCCCACCGGCAGGTCACCGGTGGGGCTCGGCAGCACCGTCACCGTGCCCGGTCCGGCGGTACCCGCGCCGACGCTGCTCGTCACCAGCGCGGCGACTGCCGCCGCCAGCACGATCGTCCGACGAATCACCTTGTCCCCCAAGCGGAATCTACTTCCCGGGCGGTGATCGCCACCCCCACGGCCGCGGTCACGATAACAAACCGGTGACCGCGCCGGGGCCCGACGGCGCTGTCCGGGAAGCGGATTCAGCCGAGCAGCTGCCTGGCCAGCTCCCGCATCTCGGCCTTGCGGATCTTGCCGGTGACCGTCATCGGGAACTCCTCGACCACGTGCACATAGCGCGGGATCTTGTAGTGCGCGAGCTTGCCCGCGCAGAAGTCGCGCAGGGCCGCGGCGTCGAGCACGGCCGCGCCCTCGCGCAGCCGCAGCCAGACCATGAGCTCCTCGCCGTACTTCGCGTCGGGCACCCCGATGACCTGGGCGTCGAGGATGTCGGGGTGGGTGTAGAGGAATTCCTCGATCTCGCGGGGATAGATGTTCTCGCCGCCGCGGATCACCATGTCCTTGATCCGGCCGGTGACCGAGAGATAGCCCTCGTCGTCCATGACGCCGATGTCGCCGGTGTGCATCCAGCGGGCCGCGTCGATCGCCTCGGCGGTCTTGTCGGGCTGCTCCCAGTAACCCAGCATCACCGAATAGCCGCGCGTGCACAGCTCGCCCGGCTCGCCGCGTGGCAGGGTGCGGCCGGTGGCCGGGTCGACCACCTTCACCTCCAGGTGCGGGCCGACCCGGCCGACGGTGGCGGTGCGGCGATCGATGCTGTCGTCGCGGCGGGTCTGGGTGGACACCGGGGACGTCTCGGTCATGCCGTAACAGATGGCGACCTCGGCCATGCCCATCCGGTCGATGACCCGCTTCATCACCTCCACCGGGCACGGCGAGCCCGCCATGATCCCGGTGCGCAGGCTCGACAGATCCGGCGCGGCACCGGAGTCGAGTTCGGCCAGCATGGCGATGAACATGGTCGGCACGCCGTAGAGCGAGGTGCACCGCTCGGCGGCGACCGCGTCCAGCGTGGCGGCCGGATCGAAGGACGGGGCCGGGATCACCACCGCCGCGCCGTGCGAGGTGGCCGCCAGATTGCCCATGACCATGCCGAAGCAGTGGTAGTAGGGCACCGGCACGCACACCCGGTCGGCGGCGGTGTAGCCGCACAGTTCGCCGACGAAGTAGCCGTTGTTGAGGATGTTGTGGTGACTCAGGGTCGCGCCCTTGGGGAATCCCGTGGTGCCCGAGGTGTATTGGATGTTGATCGGGTCGTCGGCCGAGAGTCCTGCCGCGATCTCGGCGAGCAGGGCGGGGTCCGGGGCCGTGGCGGCGACCGCCTGCCACTGCGGTGTGCCCAGGATCAGGACCTGTTCCAGGGCCGGGCAGTTCGGCCGGACCTGCACGATCATCGACACGTAGTCGGAGGTCTTGAACTCCGGTGCCGCGATCAGCAGCCGCACCCCGGCCTGTCCGAGGACGTACTCGAGTTCGCTGGTGCGATAGGCGGGATTGATGTTGACCAGGATCGCGCCGATCTTGGCGGTCGCGTACTGGACCAGGAACCACTCCGCGCAGTTCGGCGCCCAGATGCCGACCCGGTCACCGGGGGCGATGCCGAGTGCGGCCAGGCCGGTGGCGACGGCGTCGACGGCGGCACCGAGTTCGCGGTAGGTCCAGCGGCGGCCGGTCGGGCGGTCGACGAGCGCGTCGTTGCCGGGGTGGGCGGCGACGGTGCGATCCAGGTTCGCGCCGATGGTGTCGCCGAGCAGGGGCGTGTCGGCGTCGCCGCACGCGTAGGACAGTTCGGTCACCGGATCTCCTCGTTCCGCAGCAGGAATCGCTGCACTTTGCCGCTGGGGGTCTTGGGCAGGCTGTCGACGAAGTGCACCCGGCGCGGATAGGCGTGGGCGGCGAACTCGTCCTTGACCAGCTGCTGGAGTTCGGCGGCCAGTTCGGGAGTACCCGCGACGCCGGGACGCGGCACCACGAACGCCTCGACGACCTCGCCGCGCAATTCGTCCGGCCTGCCGACCACGGCGGCCTCGGCGACCCCGTCGTGCAGGACCAGCACGCTCTCGATCTCGAACGGGCCGATCCGGTAGCCGGCCATGATGATCACGTCGTCGTCGCGGGAGCTGAAGTGGAAGAAGCCCTCGGTGTCGCGGGCGCCCACGTCACCGGTGAGGTACCAGCGGCCGTCGGCGGTGAAGCGGCTCGCGGTGCGTTCGGGGTCGTCGAGGTAGCCGAGAAACCATAGGAGGGGGCTGTGGTCGGTGTCGATGGCGACGCGGCCGATCTCGCCGGGTGCGGCCTCCCGATCGGCGTCCTCGGCCAGGACCGCGCACGACCAGCCCGGCAGCGACCTGCCCATCGAGCCGGGCGGTGCCGGGACGTCGAGTGCGGGATGCCAGGCGTGGCAGATGACCATCCCGTGCTCGGTCTGCCCGTAGTGGTCGCGCACGGCGACGCCGAGGGCCCGCTGCGACCAGGTGACGACATCCGGGGTGAGCGGTTCCCCGGCCGAGGACGCGCGCCGCAGCGCGAAACCCGGCTCGAAGGGCTCGTCGTCGGCGCGCAGGGCCCGGTAGACCGTGGGCGCGGCGGCGAAATTGGTGACGCCGAAGCGGTGCAGCACCGCCCGGGTGAGCGGGGCGGAGAAGCCCGCGTGCAGCAGCAGGGTGCGCACGCCCGAGGCCAGCGGCGCCAGGATCGCGTAGTAGAGGCCGTAGGCCCAGCCCGGGTCGGCGCCGTTCCAGTAGACGTCGTCGGGGCGCACGTCCAGGGCGAACTCCTGGTAGGCGTGGAAGGAGGCCAGCGCGCGGACGGGGATCGGCACGCCCTTCGGGGTGCCGGTGGTGCCGCTGGTGAACAGCTGGACCAGCAGACCGTCACCGCCGACCACCGCCGCCTCCGCCCGTGGATCATCGGCGCGGTGCGTGGCCAGCAGGGTGTCCCAGTCCAGGGTGCCGGGAACCCCGGCGCCCACGACGATCGTGTGCCGGTCGGAGTCGCCCAGCTTGGCGGCCTGATCGGCATCGGCGACGACGACCTTCGCGCGGGCGGCGTCGAGCCGGAACTCGACCGCGGGCGGGGCGAAGGCGGTGAACAGCGGCACGTGCACCGCGCCGCGCCGCCAGATCCCCAGCAGCGCCACCACCAGCTCGGCCGACTTCGCCATCAACGTGGCCACCCGGTCGCCCGGCTCCACCCCGAGCTCGGCCAGCGCGGCCGCGAAACGCTGCGAGGCCTCGCGCAGCTCGCCGTAGGTGAGCTCGCGCGCGCTCAGATCGGACTCGACCACCGTGACGGCCACCTGCCCGGCCGGATGCCGGTCGCACAGCAACTCGGCCGCGCAGGCCCCCGGTCCGTCGTAGTGGTCGAGCAGGGCACTCACCCGCGCGTCCAGGTCGGTACTCATCGCAGTTCTCCTCCAACGCCTGGGCCTGCTGCCAGGGTCTCCCCTAGAATGTGGCACAGCTCACGTACCCCACTACCCCCGAAAAGGGGTGACCCGATGAAGGCCACGTCCCTGCTGCGCCCCCGCGACGACGACGCGCTGCGCGCCGAGATCCGCTGGGTGGCGCACCGGGCCGATGTCCCCGTGGTGTTCGGCGGCCCGGTGCACGACGACACCCTGCTGCTCACCGAGTTCGTCGGCACCCTGACCACCGGCATGCGCGGCCTGTCGGTGCTGCGGACCTCCGGGCTCGGCGGCCAGGCGATGGAGTACCGCAGGCCCGCCGCGGTCGCGGACTATCGCGGTGCGTCCACGATCACCCACCACTACGACGGTCCGGTGGTCGGCGAGGGGCTGCGGTCGGTGATGGCGGTGCCGATCGTGGTGGCCGACCGGACGCGGGCGGTGCTCTACGCGGCCACCCGCAGCGTGGGCCCGCTGGGCGACCGGACCGCCGACGTACTGGTCCAGGCGGGCAGGCGGCTGGCGAGCGAGATCGCGGTGCGCGACGAGGTCGACCGCCGGGTCCGGATGCTCGAGCTCGCCGCTCCCCCGCCCGCCACCGGCGCGGCGGCCACCGAGGAACTGCGCGAGATCCACGCCGATCTGCGGGCTTTGGCGGCAGACGTCGGCGATGCCGCGCTGCGCGGCAGGCTGTCCGGAGTATGTGATCGGCTGACCGGCGTACTGGCCGGCGAACCCGGTGCGGCGGCGCCGCGGCTGTCGCGGCGGGAGCTGGATGTGCTCGCGCAGGTCGCGCTCGGCTGCACGAATCAGGAAGTGGCACTGCGGTTGTCGCTGGGCGCGGAGACGGTCAAGAGTTACCTGCGGCAGGCGATGACCAAGCTCGACGCGGGTACCCGACACGAGGCGGTCGCGCTGGCCCGGCGCCACGGCCTGCTGCCCTGAATCGCCTGTCCCCTTGACGTGTGGAATGCGTCACTCGACACGCCACGAACGGAACCTCTGATTCCGCTCGGCGGGCAACGGATCGAGTGACGCGGGTTGACCCCAGCGTCATGCGGAGTGCCGACCGGTCGGTCGCTTGCGATGTCGAATCCCGCAGCGGCACAACATCTGTCCTGCAGAGTTCGGCCGAGCGTCGCCCGGCGAAGCCGATCGGACCGAGCCACGCGCCCGCCACGAGCGCACGCCGACCCGTTCCGAATGGAATCAGAATGCCCCACCTTGGACGATCACACAACGAATGACCCTGATGGATACCCAAATGTCTTTAGGGCAAAACAATCTCGGACCGGTTCCGGCCCGGTAGCGTCGATCCGATGACGGAGCCTTTTCAATTGGCCGGCCTTTCCCTGGACTGTGACGACCCGGAGTCCCTCGCCCGCTTCTACCTCGGGCTGCTCGGTGGCCGGGTCCTGTGGAACGACGCACACAGTGTCGGAATCCGGATCCCGTCAGGTCTGACGATCGCCGCGCAACGCGTGGAAGACTATGTCCCGCCGGTGTGGCCGGGCACCGCGGCCGTGCACCTGGACCTCGCCGCCGACGCCGATCTGGATCTGTGCGAACAGCACGCGCTGGCCATCGGCGCGAAACCCGCACCGGTGCAACCCGATCCACGATGGCGGGTACTACTCGACCCCGCCGGGCACCCGTTCTGTATCACGACCAGGGTCGTACCGACCTGAGTCGCGGCTACTGCTCGGGCAGGAGATCGGGCCTGCGTTCGCGGGTCCGCTCCAGCGACTGTTCGTGGCGCCAGGCGGCCACCTTCGCGTGGTCACCGGAGAGCAGGATCGGCGGCACGTCCAGGCCACGCCAGGACACCGGCCGGGTGTAGCTGGGGCCTTCCAGCAGGCCGTCGGAGAACGAATCCTCCTGGTGCGACTGCTGATTGCCGAGCACGCCGGGGATCAGGCGCACGACCGCCTCGGTCATCACCAAGACCGCGGCCTCGCCGCCGATGAGCACATAGTCGCCGATGCTCACCTCCTCGACGCGCACGCGGCGGGCGGCGTCGTCGAAGACGCGCTGGTCGATGCCCTCGTAGCGCCCGCAGGCGAAGACGAGGTGTTTCTCGGTGGACCAGCGGTGTGCGGTGGCCTGGGTGAACGGCCTGCCCGCCGGGGTGGGGACGACCAGCAGCGCGTCGTCGGGGCACACCTCGTCGAGCGCGGCGCCCCAGACGGTGGGCTTCATGACCATGCCCGGCCCGCCGCCGTAGGGCGAATCGTCGACGGACTTGTGCACGTCGTGGGTCCAGCGGCGCAGATCGTGCACACCCACCGAGAGCAGGCCCTTGTCGACGGCCTTGCCGAGCAGCGCGGTGCGCAGCGGCTCGAGATACTCCGGGAAGATCGTGACGACGTCGAGTTGCACGAATTACTCCGGATCGAGCAGGCCCTCGGGCGGGGTGATCACCACCAGACCGTCGGCGACCGAGACGGTCGGCACGATGGCGGTGACGAAGGGAATGAGGATCTCGCGGCCGTCGTCGGCGGCGCGCACCGACAGCAGTTCGCCCGCGGCCGAGTGCAGCACCTCGGTGACCGTGCCGACGGCGGTACCGTCGGCGAGCTCGACGCGCAGGCCCTCGAGCTCGTGGTCGTAGAAGGCGTCCTCGTCCTCGGACGGGGGCAGCGAATCGCTGTCGACGACGAACAGCAGGCCGCGCAGAGCGTCGGCGGCGGTGCGATCGGCGACGCCGTCGACGAAGACCAGAAGCCGGCCCGAGTGCTCTCGGGCCGACTTCACGGTGTATTCGCGGGTCGCCGCGGATTTCGGCATCCGGCCGTGCAGGGTGGCACCGGGAGCGAAGCGGAGCTCCGGCTCATCGGTGCGCACCTCGACGACGAGTTCGCCGCGCACACCGTGCGACTTGGCGACCCGGCCTACGACGAGTTCCATCTAGGCGTCGGTGTCGACCACGTCGACCCGGATCCCCCGGCCGCCGATACCGGCGACGAGGGTGCGCAGCGCGGTCGCGGTACGTCCACCGCGCCCGATCACCTTGCCCAGGTCCTCGGGGTGGACGTGCACCTCGACGGTGCGTCCGCGGCGGCCGGTGATCAGCTCGACGCGGACGTCATCCGGGTTGGCGACGATGCCGCGAACCAGATGTTCGACGGCATCGGCAACAACGGCAGTCATTACTCGGCAGCCTCGGCGGCGGGGGCCTCGGCGGCCTCCTCGTCCTTCTTGGCGGCCTTCTTCTTCGGGGTGACGGCCTCGGCGACGGGCTCGTTGTCGGCGGCGGCCAGCGCGGCGTTGAACAGGTCCAGCTTGGACGGCTTGGCGGCCTTCACCTTGAGGGTGCCCTCGGTGCCCGGCAGGCCCTTGAACTTCTGCCAGTCGCCGGTGATCTCCAGCAGACGCTGCACCGACTCGGTCGGCTGCGCGCCGACGGACAGCCAGTACGCCACGCGATCGGCGTCGATCTCGATCAGCGAAGGCTCTTCCTTCGGGTGGTACTTGCCGATGGACTCGATGGCCCGGCCATCACGACGGGTGCGGGCGTCGGCGACAACCACGCGGTACTGCGGGTTGCGGATCTTGCCCAGGCGGGTGAGCTTGATGCGAACAGCCATGCTGATCTGCCTCTTTCAGTAGTTTGGTCACCACGCGATTCGGCGACCCGCATGGTCTGCGGGTCCGGTTTCGCGCATGAAGTGCGTGACCGCCGCGCGGTACGTGACCGGAGACGGGCTGACACTGTCCAGGAAGGACGGTTGCCCATTGTGCCAGACCGGGTCGTCCCGCCCGAAATCGCCTCCGCGCTCGTTCAGCGCAACTGCGAAGTATCGACGACTACCGGCACCGGACCAGGCGCCTTCACCGTTTCCCCGCTGTCGGCGAAGACCTCTTGCCGGTAGCCGGTCTCTCCCAGCGTGTAACCCCAGAATCGAGCCGGTTTCCCCATCGGCAACTCCACGATCCAGAGGTTCTGGATCCTCGCCGAAGCGTAGGCCGCGACCTTGGTGTCCCGCTCTTCACTCGAGTTGCCGGGCGACCAGACCTCGACGGCGAGCAGAACGTCCTCGGCGGCGAAGTTCACATGGCTGATCGCCCCGGCCACCACGGAGATGTCGGGAATCACACCGGTGCGCAGCGGCGTGCTGATACGGACTCCCACGGCGGGAAGAACGTGGAGGTCGCGCCGTTCCGCGGCCCGCAGCGCGTCTCGCAACATCACGGCCAATTCGAATGACGCGTACTGATGCGAACCACCGGGCGGCGGCGTCATGTGCAGGTACCCCCAGATGAGTTCGAGTCGCGATCCATCGTCCGGCTGCTCTTCGGCCAGCCAGTCTTCCACAGTCTTAGGGCCCAACGGGTGGATCATCGAAACCTCGGCGCTCATCGTCATCTCCGCCGATCTCCCCTGGTCGTACCGACATATGGACAACTCGGACCGGACTGATACTCAGCCGCAAAACTACCGATTCAACCTCGATCGCATGTTTGCACATGTTTGCAGCGTGTGGACCACTCTACAGACTTGCGCTCCCGCGACCTGGGAGAACGCCGCGACACAACCGGCTCGGCGGAGCAGCGACCGGGGCTCAGCGGTGGCCGGTGACAGGGTTGGGGGTTTTGACGACCATTCCGCGCAGGACGACCCATTGCGGGTCGGTCAGCGACTGCGGATCGGTGCGGGGGTCTTCGGTGTAGACGACGAAGTCGGCGGGGGCGCCTTCCTCGATGGTGGGGCGGCCGAGCCAGGTGCGGGCGGTCCAGGAGGCGGCGCCGAGGGCGTCGTGGGGGGACAGGCCGGCGCCGGTGAGGGCGGTGATCTCGTCGGCGATGCGGCCGTGGCGGATGGAACCGCCCGCGTCGGTGCCCGCGTAGATGGGGACGCCCGCCTCGTGGGCTCGGCCGACGGTGTCGCGGACGCGGCGGTGCAGGTCGCGCATGTGGGCGGCGTAGACGGGGAATTTGGTGGCGCTGTCGGCGATGCCGGGGAAGGTGTCGATATTGATGAGGGTGGGGACCAGGGCGGTGCCGTGGGCGACCATGGCGGCGATGGTGTCGTCGGTGAGGCCGGTGCCGTGTTCGAGGCAGTCGATACCGGCGTCGATCAGGCCGGGCAGGGCGTCCTCGCCGAAGACGTGGGCGGTGACGCGGGCGCCGTTGGCGTGGGCGGCGTCGATGGCCTGTTTCAGGATGTCGTCGCTCCACAGCGGGCGCAGGTCGCCGACGGAGCGGTCGATCCAGTCGCCGACGATCTTGACCCAGCCGTCGCCGAAGCGGGCCTGCTCGGCGACGATCTCGGGCAGGTCGCGTTCGTCGTCGAGTTCGATGCCCAGTTCGCGGATGTAGCGCTTGGGGCGGGCGATGTGGCGGCCCGCGCGGATGATGCGTGGGAGTTCGGCGTGCTCGTCGATGAAGCGGGTGTCTATGGGTGAGCCCGCGTCACGCAGCAGCAGCGCGCCCGCGTCGCGTTCGGTCTCGGCCTGCTCGATGGCACCCTCGCGGGTCTCGTCGCCGCCGCCGTAGCGGATGCCGACGTGGCAGTGCGCGTCGACCAGGCCCGGCACGATCCAGCCCGCGCCGCACAGGGTTTCGGCGCCGCGCACCGGCTCGAAGGTGACGGTGCCGTCGACGACCCAGAGATCGCGCTGCTCGTCACCGGGCAGAACCACACCACGCAGATGCACACGAACCTCCAGGGGTCGGCCTCGACACCGAAACTACCGCCCCGGATCCTCCGACGCACCCACGTACCGGGACCGGATATCGCACGAACCGCCGAGGCCGGGACCGAACGGAGCTGTCGCGCGAACCGCCGACACCCACTCACCAGAGCCGGAACCCGACGACCCGTCGCGGGATCAGCCGTCGAGGAAGACGGTCACCGCCGCGATGCGCGAGGAGCCCGGCGCGAAGTCGACGAAGGCCACGCCGTGCGCGTCCCCGACCCGCACGCTCGCGCTGACCGTGCGCCCGGCGGCGATCATCTTGGACCACTGGAGCTCTCGCGCCCGCTCGGCGAATTCCGCCACCGTGACCGGGGTGCCCGCGGGGAACCGGATCTCGGTGCGCGCGTCGAGCAGCGTGTGCACCCGGGCGGTGTCCCCGGCGGCCACGGCGGTGAACAACCGGCGGACCAGGCGTTTGCCGTGCCCGCCGACACCGCGCAGCGCACGCATCATGCCGACGGCACCACCCAGGCCCAGCTCACCGACGAGTTGCGGCCCGAGCTTGGCCCCGGCGAGTACGCCCGAGGTTCCCGTACCGAGCAGGCGGGCGATCATCGGCGCCAGTTCCCAGTGCGCGGCGAGGCGGGCGATGCGCCAGCCGTCGGGTGTCTCGACCAGGTCGTAGCGCAGGTGCATGGGCACGACGACGGTGGCGCCGGTCGACATGGTGGTCTCGATGTGCAGGTCACGGACCACCGAATGCCCCGCGACCAGGTCACGGTCGACCCGGAAGACGATCCCGTTGGGCCCGATGAACGTGTTGTAGAAGCGCGAGATGGCCTCGGCCCCGATGTGCGGGCGCGAGCCGACCGGATCGTTGACCTCGGCACCCTCGGCGAACAGGGCCACCCAGGCCGCCTTGTCGTGGGCTCCGACGGCCCGCGGGGAGGCGTGCACCGTCGCCAGCAGGTTCTCGGAAATCCGGTCCAGCGGCATGTTTCGTCGTCCTCACCTCGTCGTGTCCTCGCGCGATCCATGATAGAACGTGTTCTAGTTTTTGTGTCGGCGATCGTGTACTCCCACGACGCCCTGTTCAAACGGAGAATCTCGATGGAGTGGTACACCGGGAACACCACCTACGACACCGTGCTCACCATCGGCTTCGCCTTCGCGGCCTTCGTGATGGTCGGCGGGCTGTTCGCGCAGAGCCCCTACGGGCGCTTCACCTCCAGCAAGGTGGGTTTCAATCTCAATCCGAAGCTGGGCTGGTGGCTGATGGAACTACCGGCCACCGTGGTGTTCGCGGTGTTCTTCCTGACCGGCCCCGACCCGTTCTCGCCGACGCCGCTGGTGCTGGCCGCGATCTGGCTGGTGCACTACGGCAACCGGGGCTGGTTCTTCCCGCTCTCGATCCGGCAGGTACCGGGCAAGACCAGCAGTTTCAATATCGGCGTCGTGGCCGCCGGGGTGTTCGTCACCGCGCTGCACGGCTACCTCAACGGCGCGATGTTCAGCCACGACTACCTGGACCAGTACAGCACCGCGTGGCTCACCGACCCGCGCTTCCTGGTGGGCCTGGCCGTGTACCTGTGCGGTTTCGCGCTGCTGGTGCGCTCGGAGGCGATCGTGCGCAACCTGCGCGACAAGGACAACCCCGGCGCCACCGAATACCGCATCCCGCACGGCGGCGGCTTCCGGTTCGTCAGCAGCCCCGCCTACCTGGGCGAACTCATCGCCTGGACCGGTTTCGCCCTGCTCACCTGGTCGCTCGCGGGCGTGGTCATCCTGCTGATCACCGCGGGCAACCTGGTGCCGCGCGCCTTCGCCACCCACCGCTGGTACAAGGAGAAGTTCGCCGACTACCCGATGAACCGCAAAGCACTGATCCCCGGCGTGATCTGAGCCGAACACCGCGGCCGGTGATCCGTGTCGGATCACCGGCCGCGGGTGCGTGCACTAATTCTTGGGGAACTTGAGCTGGGAGAGGTCGATGCCCTCCAGGCCCGGGGGGAGCTGGTCGAGGCCGGGCGGCATCTGCGACAGGTCCATGCCCGGAGGCAGGCCGGGCATCCCGGCGGGCATGCCGGGGAAACCACCACGCATCTTCGGCGGGGTCGGGCCGCGGCCACCCTTCTTGCCCTTCTTGCCCTTCTTGTTGTTGCCGCGGCGCGCGCCGGGCAGGCCCATCTGACGGCCCATCATGGCCATCATCTTCTTGGCCTCGAAGAATCGGTCGACGAGCTGGTTGACCTCGGAGACCTGCACGCCCGAGCCGTTGGCGATGCGCAGGCGGCGGGAGGCGTTGATGATCTTGGGGTTGTCGCGCTCGGCGGGGGTCATGCCGCGGATGATGGCCTGCACGCGGTCGAGCTGCTTGTCGTCGACGGCGGCCAGCGCGTCCTTCATCTGACCCGCACCCGGCAGCATGCCGAGCAGGTTGCCGATCGGGCCCATCTTGCGGATGGCCAGCATCTGGTCGAGGAAGTCCTCGAGGGTGAGCTCGCCGCTGCCGATCTTGCGGGCGGTCTCCTCGGCCTGCTGGGCGTCGTAGACCTGTTCGGCCTGCTCGATGAGGGTGAGCACGTCGCCCATGCCGAGGATGCGCGAGGCCATCCGGTCGGGATGGAAGACGTCGAAGTCCTCGAGCTTCTCGCCGGTGGAGGCGAACATGATGGGCGAGCCGGTGACATTGCGCACCGACAGCGCGGCACCACCGCGGGCGTCACCGTCGAGCTTGGTGAGCACGACACCGGTGAAGCCGACACCGTCGCGGAACGCCTCGGCGGTGCTGACGGCGTCCTGGCCGATCATCGCGTCCAGGACGAACAGGGTCTCGTCGGGCTGCACGGCGTCGCGGATGCCCGCGGCCTGGCTCATCAGCTCGGCGTCGATACCGAGGCGGCCCGCGGTGTCGACGATGACCACGTCGTACTGCTTGGCCCTGGCCTCGGCGACACCGGCGCGGGCCACCTCGACCGGGTCGGCCGCGGAGATGCCGAGCGGGTTCTCGCCACCGCCGACGGAGGTGCCGGGGTGCGGGGCGAACACGGGCACGCCCGCGCGCTCACCGACGACCTGCAGCTGGGTGACGGCGCCGGGGCGCTGGAGGTCACACGCGACCAGGATGGGCTGATGCCCCTGGCCCTTGAGCCATTTGGCGAGCTTGCCCGCGAGGGTGGTCTTACCGGCACCCTGCAGACCGGCCAGCATGATGACCGTGGGCGGGTTCTTGGCCAGCGTGAGCCTGCGGGTCTCGCCACCGAGGATGCCGACGAGTTCCTCGTTGACGATCTTGACGACCTGCTGCGCCGGGTTGAGCGCGGCGGAGACCTCCGCGCCCTTGGCCCGCTCCTTGATCTTGGCGATGAAGCCGCGCACCACGGGCAGCGCCACGTCGGCCTCGAGCAGGGCGAGGCGGATCTCGCGCGCGGTGGCGTCGATGTCGGCCGGTGACAGCCGCCCCTTACCGCGCAGATCCTGCAGTGCACCGGTAAGCCGGTCGGACAGGGATTCGAACACCGATCGCGCTCCTGATCTGAAAGGGACGTGTATTGCCCTCCCAGGGTAATGGGTGTTATTCCCGGTGGCGCACGTGCGGTGGCGCGGTGCGGCGCAATTCGTGATTCTCGATGTTCACCAGGTACACCGCCTCGCGGCCGGTGAGGCCGAGTTCGCGCGAGAGCGACTCGATCCGGTTCCATTCGGAATCGGGACTGTCGACGTGGTGCGCGGTGGTCGAGGCGATGGTCATCGCGGCCAGCGCCTGGGCACCGGTGAGGGTGCGTCCCGGGAGCCACGAAACCACCCACAGGTCACCGCCGACGCAGCGCGCGATGTGCGCGGTCGCGTCGCTGGTCATCATTGATGCGGAAACGACTTCGATAGCCACGGATCTGCTCTCCCCTCGAACGAGTGACAGCCAGACCCGAGGAATGCTATAGGTCACATCTCGACTTATCGGGCAGCGCGCGGGGATTGCGGGCAACCTGATAGCAATCGGTGAGTAAACCGTGTCCTGACAGTGTCAGGTGCCGTCGTCGGTGGCTTCCGGGGGCGGGGGCGGCGCGGGGTGCGGAACCACTTCCAGCACAGCCTTTTCGATGCCGGCGCGTAGCTGTGGGGTGTCGGCGGCGCCGAGTTCGAGGCAGAACGCGTCGACCACGGCCGAGCCCATCGTCACGGCCTTGGCCCAGCGCACATCGGCGCCCGCCGCGGCGAAGGCACCGGCGAGTCTGCTGAGCAGGCCGATCCGGTCCTCGGCACGCAGTTCCAGGATCACCTGGCCCGGGGTGCTGGTCGCCGACCAGAGCACGCGCGGCTGGGCGAGCGCGTAGCGGCCGGGTCCGGTGCCCTCGGCCTCGGCCTCGCGTTTGGCCAGCACCTCGGGCAGGTTCAGCGCACCGCTGGTGGCCTTGATGAGTTCCTGGCGCAGCAGGCCCGCGTCGGGTGGGTCACCGAATTTCGGGGTCACCACGAAGGTGTTGACCGCCGAGTCCCCGGCCGAGCCCAGCGCGGCCGAGAGCACCCGCAGCGAGTGCAGGGCGAGCACGCCCGCCGCGTCGGAGAGCAGCCCGGCGCGGTCGGGGGCGATCACGGTGACGACGTGGGTGTGCTTGCCGTCGCCGGGGACGAGGGTGACGTGCACTCCCCCGCCGCGCGCCCGCTCGAGCAGGTCCGGGTCGATCGGTTCCGGTTGCGGCAGTGGCTCGCCCGCCATCACCAGCTTGCAGCGGCGGACCAGTTCGCCGATCAGCGAGGCCTTCCAATCGCCCCACACGCCGGGACCGGTGGCCAGGGAATCGGCTTCGGCGAGGGCGTGCAGCAGTTCCAGCAGGCCGACGTCGCCGTCGAGTGCCTCGGCCACGTGCCGCACCGTCGCCGGGTCGTCGAGATCGCGGCGGGTGGCGGTGTCGGGCAGCAGCAGGTGGTAGCGCACGATCGCGCTGAGCGTGCGGATGTCGGACGGCCACAGGCCGAGCCTGCGCCCGATATGGGTGGCCAGTTCGGCGCCGACGACGCTGTGGTCGCCCGTGCGGCCCTTGCCGATGTCGTGCAGCAGGGCGCCCAGGGTGAGCAGGTCGGGCCGGGCGACCCGGGTGCTGAATCCGCTGGCGTAGGCGACGGTTTCCATCAGGTGCCGGTCGACGGTCCAGGTGTGCAGGGCGTCGCGCGGGGGCAGATCGCGCACCGCGCCCCATTCCGGGAACAGCCTGCCCCACAGGCCCGTCCGGTCCAGCGCCTCGACCGCGTCGATGCTGCCGCGTCCGGCGCCCAGCAGCACGAGCAGGTCGTTGAGCGCGTCCTTGGGCCACGGTTCGCGCAGCTCGGGGGCGTCCTCGGACAGGCGGTTGAGCGTGGTCGCCGACATCGGCAGCCCGGTGCGCGCCGAGGCCGCGGCCACCCGCAGGATCAGGCCGGGATCGCGCTGGGGCCGCGCGTCCCTGGCCAGCACCACCTCGCCGGCGTGCTCGACCACCCCCTCATCGAGTGGTCGGCGCACCGGCATGCGGCGCAGGCGGGCCAGGCCGCGGCGGGGCAGCGCGTTGGCGGCGGTGCGCAGCCCGACCTCCGACGAGTAGCTCACCGTGCGGGCCGCGTCGCTGAGCATCCTGGCCAGATCGAAGCGGTCGCCGATGCGCAGCGCGGCCCCGATCTCGTCGGCGTCCTGGGCCCGCAACTGGTCGCGGGCCCGGCCCGCCACGCGGTGCAGTTCGGTCCGCACGTCGAGCAGTCTGCGATGGGCCTGCGCGAGGCCGCCGCCGGGCACTTCCGGACCCAGGCCCGGCATGGCGTCGGTGAGCTGGGCGATCGACAACGCGTCGAGCAGCTGGATGTCGCGCAGGCCGCCGCGGCCGTTCTTCAGGTCGGGTTCGGCGCGGTGGGCGATCTCGCCGCTGCGCTGCCAGCGGGCGGTGGTCTGGGCGATCAGCGCGTCGAAGCGGGAGCGGATGCCGGTGCGCCATTCCCGGCGCACCCCGCCGATGAGCAGATTGCTCAGGTCCTCGTCGCCGACGATGTGACGGGCCTCGAGCATGCCCAGCGCGGCGATGGTGTCGTCGGCGGCCACCCGCAGCGCCTGCGGGACCGTGCGCACGCTGTGGTCGAGCTTGATGTGGGCGTCCCAGAGCGGGTACCAGAGCTGGTCGGCGACCTCGGCGACCACCTTCGGGTCGACGTCGTCGTGCAGCAGCACCAGATCCAGATCCGAGTAGGGCAGCATCTCACGCCTGCCCAGCCCGCCCACCGCGACCACGGCCAGGCCGCTGTCGGCGGTGATGCCCAGCTCGCTGCCCTTGCTGGTCAGCCAGAATTCGAACAGGTCGACCAGCGCCGCCCGCAACGCCTCCGGATCCAGGCGCGGATTGCGCGTGCCCGCTCCCTCGAGCAGCGCCGCCCTGGCCTTGACCAGGTCGGCCGCGCCGTTGTGCTGAATACCGCCGTTCTGTGCTGCCACTGCCCCACCGCCATTCATGCGGGCGGCCCCGCCCCGACCGGTGTACCGGTGGGAGCGGGGCCGCCGCTCGATCGTTGCGCCGCCGGTCGCTCCGGCGCCGGATTACAGCGCGTCGGTACCGCGTTCGCCGGTACGGACCCGGATGATCGTGTCGACCGGGGTGACCCAGACCTTGCCGTCACCGATCTTGCCGGTGCGCGAGGCCTCCACGATCACCTCGACGACCTTCTCCACCGAGGCGTCGTCGACGACGATCTCGACGCGGACCTTGGGGACGAAGTCCACCGAGTACTCCGCACCGCGGTAGACCTCGGTGTGGCCCTTCTGCCTGCCGTAACCCTGGACCTCGCTGACGGTCATGCCGAACACGCCCGCCTGCTCGAGTCCGGTCTTGACGTCCTCCAGGGTGAACGGTTTGACGATAGCGGTAATGAGTTTCATTACGTCATGCCTCCTTGACGGCAGTCCGTGCCGTGCCACTCACAGCAGCGAAATCGTAGGCCGTTTCCGCGTGCTCGGACTCGTCCATTCCCGCAGATTCTTCCTCGGCGCTCGCACGCAGGCCGATGGTGGCCTTCAGGACCAGGGCGATCACCGTCGCGACGACCAGCGAGTACGCCAGCACCGCGAAGGCACCCGCGGCCTGGCGCCACAGCACGTCGAAGCCGCCGCCGTAGAACAGGCCGTCGGCACCGGTCGGAGCCTCGGCGGTACCGACCAGACCGATGAGAACGGTACCGATGACACCACCGACGAGGTGGATACCGACCACGTCGAGCGAGTCGTCGTAGCCGAACTTGAACTTCAGGCCGACCGCCAGGGCACAGGCCGCACCGGCGACCGCGCCGATGGCCAGGGCGCCGAGCACGTTGACCGAGGCACAGGCCGGGGTGATGGCGACCAGACCGGCCACGATGCCCGAGGCCGCGCCCAGCGAGGTGGGGTGACCGTCACGGAACTTCTCCACCAGCAGCCAGGCGAGCATGGCCGCGGCGGTGGCGACGAGGGTGGTGACGAAGGCGGCCGCGGCGGTGCCGTTGGCACCCAGCGCCGAACCGGCGTTGAATCCGAACCACCCGAACCACAGCAGGCCGGCACCCAGCATGACGAACGGGAGGTTGTGCGGACGGAACGGCGACTTCGGCCAGCCCTTGCGCTTGCCCAGGACCAGCGCCAGCGCCAGCGCGGCGGCACCGGAGTTGATGTGGACGGCGGTGCCACCGGCGAAGTCGATCGCCTTGACCTTCTCCATGATCCAGCCGCCACCCCAGACCCAGTGCGCGACGGGGAAGTAGACGACCGTGGCCCAGACCGCGGAGAAGACCAGCCAGGCGCTGAACTTCATCCGGTCGGCGACCGCACCCGAGATGAGGGCGACGGTGATGATCGCGAACATCGCCTGGAAGGCGACGAAGACGAGCACCGGGATCGTGCCGGTCAGCGGCACGCCGGCGGAGTCCTCGCCGAAGCCGGTGAACAGGGTGCGCAGGCCGAAGAACTCGACCGGGTCACCGATCAGGCTGGCCTTGTCGGTGCCGAAGGCCACCGAGTAGCCGTACAGCGCCCAGAGCACACCGATCACGCCCATGGCGCTGATGCTCATCATGATCATGTTCAAGACGTTCTTGCTACGGACCATGCCGCCGTAGAAGAACGCCAGTCCGGGTGTCATCAGCAGCACGAGAGCCGCGCTGGTCAGAACCCAGGCCGTGTCACCTGTGTCGGGTGCACCGATCTCGGCGCCCGCCAGGAGTACGGGATTCACCACCTTTTGTCCTCCTCATCTCGAGCCCCGCCGAGTACGACGAAGGCCTGCCAAGAAGGGTCCTCATCCGGTGTTTCATCCGGTGAGCTGTGGTGTTTCACCTGCGTGAACGGATAGCCGAGTTGTGTTGCTTCCAGGTTTCGTGGGGTTGGCCACACCTGGGCACCTCACGGTGAGGAGGGCGCCGATGTGCGGTTCGCCACGTGTTCGCAGCAGGCCGCGGCGGCGCTGTTCGCCCTGGACACGCCGCTGCCCGCCGGGTCGCGGGGACCGGGCGGGCAGCGGGTGGCGACGGTGCGGTCAGGAATTGCCGCCGAGCAGCGCGTCGACGAAGGCGCCGGGCTCGAACGGGGCCAGGTCGTCGGCGCCCTCGCCGAGACCGACCAGTTTCACCGGAACGCCCAGCTCGTGCTGGACCTGGAAGACGATGCCGCCCTTGGCGGTGCCGTCGAGCTTGGTGAGCACCACGCCGGTGATGTCGACGACGTCGGCGAACACCCGCGCCTGCATCAGCCCGTTCTGGCCGACGGTGGAGTCCAGGACCAGCAGCACCTCGTCGACGGCTGCCTTCTTCTCCACCACCCGCTTGACCTTGCCCAGCTCGTCCATCAGGCCGGTCTTGGTGTGCAGGCGGCCCGCGGTGTCGATCAGGACGGCGTCGACGCCGCGGTCGATACCCGCGGTGACCGCGTCGAAGGCGACGGCGGCCGGGTCGGCGGCCTCTTTACCGCGCACGGTCTCGGCGCCGACGCGTTCGCCCCAGGTCTGCAGCTGGTCGGCGGCGGCGGCGCGGAAGGTGTCGGCGGCGCCGAGCAGCACCCGGCGGCCGTCGGCGACGAGCACGCGGGCCAGCTTGCCGGTGGTGGTGGTCTTGCCGGTGCCGTTGACACCGACCACCAGCAGGATCGCCGGATGTTCGGCGTGCGGGAGGGCGTGGATGGAGCGGTCCAGGTCCGGGCGCAGGGCCTCGATCAGTACGTCGCGCAGGGCGGTCCTGGCCTGTTCGGGGGTGCGTACGCTGCGCGCGGCCATCTCCTCGCGCAGGCGGGCGACGATCTTGCCTGTGCTGGCGGTGCCGATATCGGCCAGCACCAGGGTGTCCTCGATCTCCTCCCAGGAGTCCTCGTCGAGGTCACCGCCGCCGAGCAGGCCCAGCAGGCTCTTGCCGACGGCGTTCTGCGAGCGCGACAGGCGCCCGCGCAGGCGGACGAGGCGACCGGAGGTGGGGTCGATCTCCTCGATCGCGGCGGCGACGGCGTCGGTTTCGGCCGGAGGTTCGGGGGTGACGGGCTGGGCCGGAGCGGTCTCGGTGGGGGCGATCTCCGCCGGAGCGGTGTCGGCCGGGGCGACGGTGCCGGTGGGGGCCGTGTCGGTCGGCGCGGTGTCGGTGGGGGTGGTGTCGGCGGGCGCGGTGTCGGTCGCGGACGGCGCGGTGTCGGTCGGCGCGGTCGGCGGGGCTTCGGTGGTGGGGGTGGTGTCGAGGCTGCTCAGGTCGTCGGGGACCACCACGGTCTCGGCATCGCGCACATCGGTCTCGGGCAGCGGCACGTCGGTGATGCCGCGGCGCGGGGTGTCACGCGGGACGGCCGCGTCGTCGCCGATGTGCGGCTGGCCCTCGTCGTCGGTGCGCCCACCGGCCGGTTCGGGGCGCGGCAGGGTCGGGGCCGACCCGCCCTGACTGAAATTGAAGCCGCCCGCGGCGGTATAGCCGCCGGAACGGTCGGTCAGCTCCTTGTCCGGCTCGGGTGGGGCCAAGGAGATCTGGCGCCGCTTGTACAGGACGAAACCCGCGACGAGCGCCACCAACAGCACGGCGGCGATCGCGGCGATCAGGATCCACGCTTGCGAACTCACCCGGCCGAGTCTATTCGGGCAGCGTGTAGTGGCACGTCGGCGGCGTCGGCGGGGCAGGTCGGCGCGGCCTTTCGCGGCCTGTCGGCACGCCGGGCAAACACTACAGATTCGTTGTCCTGCGGAACTTCTGGCGCAATCCCCATAGGATCGGCGGCGTGACCGATCGAAACGTGCTTGGGGGGCCGCTGGAAGAGTGCGGCGCCGATCCTCTCACGGGCTTCTACCGCGACGGGTGCTGCAGCACCGGTCCGGAGGATCTCGGCAGCCACACCGTGTGCACCGTCGTGACGGCGGAATTCCTGGAGCATCAGGCGTCGATCGGCAACGATCTGAGCACGCCGCGCCCGGAGAACAACTTCCCCGGGCTGCAGCCGGGTGATCGCTGGTGTGTGGTTGCCGTGCGCTGGCTGCACGCCCACGAAGACGGTGTCGCCGCCCCCGTCGTGCTGGCCGCCACCCACGAGAACGCCCTGGAAGTGATCTCGGTGGACATCCTGCGCAAATACGCGGTCGATGTCCCCGACGATGTGAGCGATCTGCTGTAGCTCTCGGGTCCGGCCGGTCGTCAGGGGTGACGGCGGCGGTGGGCTTTCTGGCGGCAGGCCGGGGAACAGTAGCGGGCCGGACGACCGGTACCGGATCGGTGGACGGTGGCGCCGCAGACCGGGCAGTGCACAGCGTCGGTTTCATCACGAACCGCTGTTTCGTCACGGGCGGTTCGTCCCGGTTCCGTGACATCCGGTGGTGTGGCGCGCAGAGCGTCGAGGATGAGCGCGGCGGCCGGGGCGAGGGTCGGGCTGCCGGCCCGCTGTCGTTGGATCGCAACACATCCGGTGAACAGGTCGAGCACGTCGGTGACCGTCACGTCGAGGCGGACCGCGCCGTGGCGCTGGGCGGCGGCGAGCAGCGCGGCCAGCGCGCGATGGAAGCGTTCGCCCGCCTCGCGCAGCAGCGCGCGCGGCCAGCCGTCGTCGGATTGCACCAGATCGCACAGGTCGCGATTGGCCGGTGTCGTGAGGACGACGTGCCTGCACAGTGTGAAGAACGCGGTCCCGGGATCGGGTGCGGCCAGCTGTTCGGCGGCGAGCGCGGCCAGGCGGTCCACCCGCTGCTGCATCACCGCTTCCACCAGGTCGGTCTTCGTCGGGAAGTGCCGGTGCACGGTGCCCGCGCCGACGCCCGCGCGCCGCGCCACCTCGGCCAGCGAGACCGCGGTACCCCGCTCCGCGAGCGCGCGCTGGGCAGCCGCGAGCACGAGCGCGCGATTGCGGCGCGCGTCCGCCCGGCCCGCCGGTCCGGCGGTGTCCTGGACCGTCATTTCGTTACGCCCTCTCCCCGATCGCCCTGGTCGCGAGGGCAGTGCCACCCGTACCGTCCGGAATACGGGTCGACCGACCCGATTCTAGCGACGACGAACGGAACCATTCCGACATGACCTCCGAACTCCCCGTCCTGGTCACCGGCGCGACCGGGCAGCAAGGCGGTGCGACCGCGCGCAGGCTGCTCGCCGACGGCCACCCGGTCCGCGCCCTGGTCCGCGACCGCGACTCCGCCGCCGCGCGTGCCCTGGCCGCCGCCGGGGCCGACCTCGCCGTCGGCACCTTCGAGGACGCCGCGGCCCTGCGTGCGGCCGTCACCGGCACCCGGGCCGTCTTCCTGGTCCCGGTCGCGACCTACGCGGCGCACGGCTGGGACATCACCGACGAGGCCCGCCACGGCATCGCCGTCGTCGAGGCCGCCGTGTCGGCCGGTGCCGGGCAGATCGTGTTCACCGGCGTCGCCTCGGCGGGCGACCCGGCGGCGTGGGGCATGCAGGGCAAGGTCCGCATCGAAGAGGCGGTCGCCGCCTCCGGCCTGCGCTACACCCTGCTGCGCCCGGTCCGCTTCATGGAGAACTACCTGCTGCGGGGCAGCCCGGTCGACGGCGTGCGGCCCGGCGGCGAGCACTACCACCTGTTCCCCGCCGACCGCCCGCTCCAGATGATCGCCGTCGAGGACATCGCCGCCTTCGCCGCACTGGCCTTCGCCGACCCGGACGGCTGGCACGGCCGCGCGCTGGACCTGGCGGGTGAGGCGATCACCCCGGTGGCGGCGGCGGCCCTCATCGGCGCGGCCACCGGCCGTCCGGTCCAC
Source organism: Nocardia sp. NPDC056064 (assembly GCF_042266925.1). Lineage (NCBI taxonomy): Bacteria > Bacillati > Actinomycetota > Actinomycetes > Mycobacteriales > Nocardiaceae > Nocardia > Nocardia sp. NPDC056064. The sequence goes on from NZ_JBHJWO010000001.1 coordinate 2,005,764, forward strand.
TACCGGGAGGCCACCGAGGCCGAGGCCGACGCGATCGGCCCACAGCTCGGCAATGTCTGGCGGCTGGCCCGGCAGACCGGCGGCTGGCACGCCGACATCCCCGCCGTGCGCGCGCTGTATCCGGGCCTGACCGGCCTGTCCGACTGGCTGGCCCGCGGCGGCGCCGAGGCGATCCGGCACCGGATCGACGCCGTGCCCGTGCGCTGAACCGGGCAACTCGGCCGACGGATGACCCGGCGGTCCCGGGGGCGCCGGCTAGCTCGCCGGTGCCCCCACCGATTCCGCCTGCGCCGCCGGGGCCGTGTCGACCCGGTTGAGCCGCTGCGAGATGACCTGGGTGATGCCGTCGCCGCGCATGCTCACGCCGTAGAGCGCGTCGGCGATCTCCATGGTCGGCTTCTGGTGGGTGATCACGATCAGCTGGCTCTTCTCGCGCAGCTGCTCGAACAGGCCGATCAGGCGGCGCAGGTTGGTGTCGTCCAGGGCCGCCTCGACCTCGTCCATCACGTAGAACGGGGACGGACGGGCCCGGAAGATCGCGACCAGCAGCGCCACCGCGGTCAGCGACTTCTCGCCGCCGGACAGCAGCGAGAGCCGCTTGACCTTCTTGCCCGGCGGCCGCGCCTCGACCTCGATGCCGGTGGTGAGCATGTCGGAGGGGTCGGTGAGCACCAGCCTGCCCTCGCCCCCGGGGAACAGCTTGGCGAAGACGCCGACGAATTCGCGTTCCACATCGGCGTAGGCCTCGGTGAACACCTGCAGGATGCGCGCGTCGACCTCGGCGACCACGTCGAGCAGGTCCTTGCGCGCGTTCTTGACGTCCTCGAGCTGGGTGGCCAGGAAGTTGTAGCGCTCCTCGAGCGCGGCGAACTCCTCGAGGGCCAGCGGGTTCACCTTGCCGAGCGTGGTGAGGTCCTTCTCGGCGCGCTTGGCCCGGCGCTCCTGGGTGGCCCGGTCGTAGGGCATCGGCTGGGGCGCGCTGACCTGTTCGCCGCGTTCCTTGGCGTCCTCGTACTCCTGCAGCTCGAGCGCCGAAGGCGGCAGCGGAACGTCGGGGCCGTACTCGGCGACCAGGTCGGCCAGGGCGATGCCGAACTGTTCGGCGATGGTGGTCTCGAGCTGTTCGATCCGCAGGGCGGCCTGGGCCTTGGCGACCTCGTCGCGGTGCACCGCGTCGGTGAGCTGGGCGAGCTGGGTGGTGAGCACCCGCGCGCGTTCCTTCACCTGTTCGAGCGCGGCGGCGCACTCCCCGCGCCTGCGCACCAGTTCGTCGCGGCGCGCGGCCGCGGTGGCGACCACCTGCTCGAGTTCGTGGGCGATCTTCGCGCCGGACTCGGCGACCGCGGCCGCCACGGCGGCGGCGCGGCGGCGCGCGGCCTGGGCGCGTTCGGCGCGGGCCCGTGCCTCCCGTTCGGCGCGGGCGGCCCGGCGCAGCGAATCCGCCTTGCCGCGTACCGATTCCGCGCGCTCCTCGGCGGTGCGCACCGTCAGCCGGGCCTCGACCTCCATGGTGCGGGCCTCGGCCAGCGCGGCGGCGGCCTCCTCACGGGCGCGCCCGGCGGTCTCGGTGCTCGCGGCACCGAAGCTGTCGTCGTCGCCGTCGTGTTCGATCTCGGCGTGGCGCAGCCGGTCCTCGAGCTCGGCGAGGGAGGCCAGGGACTTCTCCCTTGCGGCCTCGGCCTCGGCGCGCTGCCCGGCCAGCCGCTCCCCCTCGGTCTGGGCGGCGCGCGCGCTCTGGCCGACGCGGGCGAGCCGGTCGTAGATGGCCAGCAGCGCCTGGTCGGATTCGTGCAGCGCCATCAGGGCGTGGTCGGCCGATTCCTTGCGGTCGGTCTGTTCGGCCAGCGCGCCGGCCAGCGCGGCCTCCAGTTCCTCGGCGCGGCGCTGCGCGGCGGCCAGTTCGGCGGTGGCGGCATCGATCTCGGCCTGCACCTCGAGCTGGCTGGGCATCCGCTCCGAACCGCCGACGATCCAGCCCGAACCGGCCAGGTCGCCGTCGCGGGTGACCACCCGCAGTTCCGGGCGCTGGGCGACGAGGGCGGTGGCGGCGGCCAGGTCGTCGACGACCGCGACCCCGGCGGTGAGCGCGGCGAGGGCCGGACGCACCTGGTCGGCGCCGTCGAGGACCTCGGCCAGCCAGGTCGCGCCCGCGGGCAGCGCACCGGGCGTGGCGGGCACCACGCCCTCGGTCGCGAAGACGAAGGCCACCCGGCCGCCGTCGCCGGAGCGCAGTTCGCGCACGGCCGCGTCGGCGGCGGTGGCGGTCTCGGCGGTGACGGCGTCGGCGAGCGGCCCGAGCAGCGCGGCGACCGCTGCCTCGAACCCGGCCCGCACCCGCAGCTCGCCCGACAACCGGCCACCGAGCCCGGTGACCCCGTGTTCGAGCAACCAGGCCGCGCCGTCCTTGCGGGCCAGGTTCATCCCGAGCGCCTCGATGCGGGCACCGAGCCGGGCGACCAGTTTGCTCGCCTCCCGGTCCTGTTCGCGCAGTTCCCGCACGCGTTCGTCGGCCAGCTCCAGGGCGGCGACCGCGTGCTCGTGCTGGGCGTCGAGGCCCTTCTCCCCCGCGTCCAGGTCGCCGAGCTCGTCCTGCACGGCGTCGTATTCGACCTGGGCGGTCTCGCCGCGGTGGCGCGCGTCGGCGATGGCGACCGACAGGCGGGCGATCTCGGCGTCGACCGACTGGGCCCGGGTGCGCAGGGTGTCGACCTGCCCGGCCAGCCGGGCCAGGCCCTCGCGCCGGTCGGCGATGGCGCGCACGGCGGCCAGATGCGCCTGTTCGGCGGCCTTGGCAGCCTGCTCGCGATCGGCCAGCGCCTCGCGGGCGGCGTCCAGGGTCTCGGCGGCCATCTCCACCGCGTAGCGCAGTTCGGCTTCCTCGGCCTCGATGCGGTCGGCTTCGGCCTCGAGCTGTTCAGGGTCGCGGCCCGTGCCGACCGGGGTCTCGGTGTCGAGGTGGCGAGCCCGGTCACCGGCGATGCGGATGGTGGCGTTGACCCGCTCGGCCAGCGCGGAGAGCTGGAACCAGGTCTGCGCGGCGGCATCGGCGCTGGGGCTCAGCTTCGACAGCTGGAACTCCTGCTGAGCCAGCGCGGCATTGGCGGCGTCGAGCTCGGACTGCACGGTGATCTGCTGCTCGCGGGCGTAGGCCTCCTTGCTGAGCTGGGATTCCAGCTCGCCGCGGCGGGTGACCAGATCGTCGGCGGCCAGCCGCAGCCGCGCGTCCCGCAGGTCGGCCTGCACGGTCTGCGCGCGCCTGGCCACCTCGGCCTGCCTGCTCAGCGGCTTGAGCTGACGGCGCAGCTCGGTGGTGAGGTCGGTGAGCCGGGCGAGATTGGCCTGCATCGCGTCGAGCTTGCGGACCGCCTTCTCCTTGCGCCTGCGGTGCTTGAGCACACCCGCGGCCTCCTCGACGAAGGCACGCCGGTCCTCCGGCCGCGACTCCAGGATCGCCGAGAGCTGCCCCTGCCCCACGATGACGTGCATCTCGCGCCCGATCCCGGAGTCCGACAGCAGTTCCTGCACGTCCATCAACCGGCAGCTGCTGCCGTTGATCTCGTACTCGCCCGCGCCGTCGCGGAACATGCGCCGGGTGATCGACACCTCGGCGTAGTCGATCGGCAGCGCGCCGTCGGAGTTGTCGATGGTCAGCGTCACCTCGGCGCGCCCGAGCGGGGCCCGCCCGCTGGTCCCGGCGAAGATGACGTCCTGCATCTTGCCGCCCCGCAACGCCTTGGCACCCTGCTCACCCATCACCCAGGTGAGCGCGTCCACGACATTGGACTTCCCGGACCCGTTTGGCCCGACGACACAGGTGATGCCCGGTTCGAAGCGCAGGGTGGTCGCGGACGCGAAGGACTTGAACCCCTTCAACGTCAGGCTCTTCAGGTGCAAGCTGTGCCCCTCTCCGCGAATCGGGCCGGACCTGGGCGCGGGCAGGACAGAACACGCGGTCGGCGATGGTCGGGTCGCGCCGGTCAGCCGGTCGATGACCCGTGTGCTCGCGTGAGCCTAACCGAAGACGGCGACACCACCGTCCCACCAGGCTGCGATTCGGCCCGGCTCAGTGCGGATCGCGCGGACCGAGGTGTTTGCCGTGGGGGTCCAGGTGGTTCCTGTGCTTCTGCATCTGGCGCAGGTGGGTCTGGGTGCCGGGGGTGGCTTCCCAGCCGGTGATGACGCGGAAGAGCAGGACCGCGCCCCACGGGCCGATGACCCACATGGGCCAGAAGTAGGTGAGTTCGCCCGCGGTCAGGCTGATCAGGCCCCAGATGACGAGCACGATGACGCTGACGCCGAGCCAGCTGCCCGCCTCGATGCGCTGCCAGACCGGAAGCCGTTTGGCGGGGCGGGGCGCCGGGGCGGTGGCGTCGGGCTGGGACGCCAGTGGGGGCAGGTCGGACAGGACGACGGCGAGCTGGTCGCGCGTGGTCGTCTCGTACACCTTGGCGACGCGCTGGTCGTACTCGGCGAGGTCGAGGCGGCCGTCGGCGAGGTGGGTGCCCAGCTGGGCGACGATCGCGTTGCGTTCGGCGTCGGACGCGCGTGTACCCGGGCTGATATCCATGCCGACGTCCTCTCGGTCACCCTCACAGTGGTCTGCTGGTGTCCAGCGTCCACCCTCCACTGTGCGATGTCAACCCGGGCCAGGTCAGAGGATCGCGAAGGCCACCACGAGGCCCAGCGCGAAGTGCGCGGCGGCGACCACCAGGACCTCGGGGGTGTAGGTGTCGGCGTGCAGGGTGCGGCCGATGTCGATGCCGGTGACCTTCTCGATGATGCGCACCGAGACCACCTGCGCGATGATGCCGACCAGGCCGTACACCACGGCCGCGATCAGTCCCTCGGTCAGCTTGTTGACGCCACCGGTGGCCAGCACCGCGAACACCACGATGAACGCCATGCTGATCATGCCCGCGGCGGAGACGATGAGCGCGTTCGGCTTGCCGCCGACGACCAGGTCGCGCAGCTTGCCCGGGGTGGTCAGGTCGATGGCGAAGAAGCCGATCAGCATCAGGGCCAGGCCGATCAGGCAGTACAGGATGATGGCGCCGACGCCTTCACCGAGTGCACTCCAATAACCCGATTCCAGGGCGAGGGCGGTCATCGTGGTCCTTTCGAAACAAGTGGTGTGTGGTCAGTCGACGATGCGGTGCGGGACGAAGGCCGCGCCGTCATCGGTGATCAGGCCCGCGGTCTCGCGGATGCCGAGGCCCGCCGCGGTGTCGCCGACGACCCAGGCGCCCAGCACCGGGCGCATCCCGTCGAACTCCGGCAGCGGGTCGAGCAGCTGGTAGACGAAACCCTCGTGGCCGTAGACACCGCCGGTCGCGGTCTCCATCCCGGCACCGACGATGGTCATGTTCGCGCCTTCGCGGCCCAGCTTGGGCTTGCGGATGTACTCGGTGAGCTCGTGCGGGTCGTCCAGGTAGGCGGGCAGCAGATTGGGATGGCCCGGATACATCTCCCACAGGATCGCCAGGATGGCCTTGTTGCTCAGCAGTGTCGTCCACAGCGGCTCGACCCAGGCGGTGGCGGGCAGGCTCGCCACGACCCGCTTGCCGAAATCGTCGTCGAGGATCCACTCCCACGGGTACAGCTTGAAGACCGCCTCGATCGGCGCCTCGGCCAGATCCACGAAGCGGTTCAGCTCGATGTCGAAGCCGACCTCCTCGATCGGCAGCGCGACGGTGTCGAACCCGGCCTCGGCCGCGGTCTCCTGCATGTACGCGGTGGTGACATTGTCCTCGCCGGTGGCGTCGGCCCCCGACCAGGTGAAGTGCAGTTCGCTGCCCGGCAGCACCCCGCGCAACTCGGTCCAGCGCTCCACCAGCTTCTCGTGCAGCGAATTCCACTGGTCGCCACCGGGATACACCTGCTGGAGCCAGTGCCACTGGATGATGGCGGCCTCGAGCAGCGAGGTGGGGGTGTCGGCGTTGTACTCGAGCAGTTTGGCCGGGCGCCGCGCGTCGTAGCGCAGATCGAAGCGGCCGTAGACGTACGGGTCGCTGCGACGCCAGGATTCGGTGATCGGGCCCCAGCTCCATTCCGGCAGACCGAAATCGGCGAACCGCTCGGTGAGCACCACGTGCTCGGCCGCGTGCAGGCACATCGACTGCAGCAGTTCCACATCGGCTTCCAGCGCGAGGATCTCGTCCATCGAGAACTCGTAGTGCACCGATTCGTCCCAGTACGGCCGCGGCTGACCGCTGGCGTCGCGGCCCGGCGCGCCGTAGACCAGGCCCTGACTCTCGATGATCTGCTGCCAGCCCGGCCGGGGCGTACTCCTCGTGCGCCGCATCAGGATCCGCTCCCGCCGGTGGACTTGCTACCCAGGCCACCGCGCTGAATGGTGGTGCCGGACTTGGTCTTGATCTCGGCGTTGCGCGGTTTCACCGAGCTGCCGCCGGTGGGCGGCTTGCCGATGGTGGGGGTGCCGCCGTAGTGGTAGCGGTACTGCGGCCAGCCCAGCAGGATCAGGCTGCCGCCGCCCCCGTGACTGGTGTCGCTGCGGAAGTTGGTCTTGCCGTCACCGCAGTACTCGTCGGCGACGACGACCTCGTTGCCGTTCTCGTCGACCTGCACGCACGACGCGGTGACCTGGTCCGGCGCGGTGACCGCCCGGTAGGCCAGGTATCCACCGCCGACCAGCGCGGCGACGCCGACCACGGCGATCCCGCCCATCATCACGCGTTTCCTGGTGCGCCGCTTGGCCTCCTCGGCCTCGGCGGCGGCGCGCTGGGCCTGTTCGGCCTGCTTGCGTGCCTTGTCCCTGGCGCGCGCCTCGGCGACGGTCGGCGGACGCGGCTGGGTGGTGCCCGCCTCCTGGCGTTCCATCCGGCCGGGCCGGGACTGCTCACCGGCGGGCGGCTCGGGGGGCTGCTGCGGCATCGGCGGCCAGCCCGCGCCCGGGTCGGGTGGTGACCAGGGTGACTGTCCGGACTCGCCGTCGCCGGGCCGATCGGGCGGACCAGGGTTCTGTGTGCTCACCGCTGCCGCCCCCTTGCCCCCGAAGTCACCACTAGCGCTCCTCGAATCCCGTCATGTCGCCCCGCGCGGGCTCCCAGCTTTCCACAACCAGGTCCACCCGGCCAGGCGGTCCGGCCGCCACTGCGCCGGACCGTAGCAGCTCCAGCAGTTTCGCGCCCGCCGTTCGGGGGCCTTCGGCGACCACGTGCACCCGCCCGTCGCGGTGGTTGCGCGCGTAGCCGACCAGGCCGAGTTCCAGTGCGCGCGAACGGGTCCACCAGCGGAAACCCACGCCCTGGACCTGTCCGTGGACCCAGGCGCTGAGCCGGACCGGCGCCTCGCTCATGCGTCGATGTCGAAGTTCAGGCTCACCTTGGCGCCGGCCTTGATCGTGCGGCCCACGGTGCACACCTTGTCCACGGCGCGCTGCACGGTGACCAGCAGCCGCTCGCGGGCGGCCTCGTCGAGCTCGGACAGGTCCAGCTCCATGATCTCGTCGAGCTGCGGGTACACCTCGTTCTCGCGGTCGGCGTCACCGGAGACCCGGATGGTGGCGTCGAAGTCGTCGCCGAGGCGGCGCGACAGCGGCAGATCCGAGCTCAGTCCGGTGCAGGCGGCGAGCGCGATCTTCAGCAGCTCGCCGGGGGTGAAGGCGCCCTCGACGCCCTGCGAGGCGATCAGCACCTCGGCGCCGCGCGAGCTGCGCCCGGTGTAGGCGCGGGTCCCGGTGCGTTCGACCCACAGCTCGGTCGGTGCGGTGGTCACGGGTGCGTTCTGCTCAGCCATAGTCGTTGATCCTGCCATTCGCCTCGACAACGATGCACGCCTGGCAACATCCGCGCCGGTCGCGGCATTCCGGCGCGGTGACCCGGCCCACTGTCACTCCTGGAAGCGATACCCCATCCCGGCCTCGGTGAGCAGGTGGCGCGGGTTGGCCGGGTCGTCCTCGAGTTTGCGGCGCAACTGCGCGAGATAGACCCGCAGATAATGGGTTTCGGTGACATAGGCGGGCCCCCACACCTCGCGCAGGAGTTCCTTGCGGCCCACCAGTTTCCCGCGATGACGCACCAGCATCTCGAGCATGCCCCACTCCGTCGGGGTCAGGTGCACCGGCGTGCCGTGCTTGGTGACCCGTTTGGCGACCAGATCGACGGTGAACGACGCCGTCTCCACCACCGGATCGGCGTCGTCGGCGGCGGTGGCGCCGCGCCGGATCGCCGCGCGCAGCCGGGCCAGCAGCTCGTCCATGCCGAAGGGCTTGGTGACATAGTCGTCGGCGCCGGCGTCGAGGGCTTCGACCTTGTCGGCGGAGTCGGTGCGCGCCGAGAGCACCAGCACCGGCGCCGAGGTCCAGCCGCGCAGCCCGGCCAGTACCTCGATGCCGTCCATGTCGGGCAGGCCGAGGTCGAGCACGACCACGTCGGGGTGTTTCTCGGCGGCGGCGCGCAGCGCGGCGGCGCCGGTCCCGGCCGTGATCACCTCGTACCCGCGCACCGACAGGTTGATCCGCAGCGCGCGCACGATCTGCGGCTCGTCGTCGACGACGAGCACGATCGCGCGCGGGATCCGGTCGGAGTCCGTCGCGCGGGGGCTCGATGGTTCGGGAGGCGGGTTGCCCATGGACTCACTTTCCTCGCGGGTCGGCGGTTGGTGCCTCGGCCCGCGCTCCCGAGGGTAGGTCGACGAGCATCGTCAGACCGCCGCCCGGGGTCGGTTCGGCGTGGACCGTGCCGCCCATGGCTTCGACGAATCCGCGCACCACCGACAGGCCGAGGCCGACGCCGGTGGTGTTGTCGTGGTCGCCGAGGCGCTGGAACGGTTCGAAGAGCTGTTCCTCGGTGCCCGCGGGCACGCCGGGCCCCCGGTCGACCACCGCGATCGACACCCGGTCGCCGTGCTGCTCGGCGGTCACCCGCACCGGCGTCGCGGGGCCGGAGTGGCGCAGCGCGTTGTCGAGCAGATTGGCCAGCACCCGTTCGAGCAGTCCCGGGTCGGCGGGTACGGAGACCTCACCGACCTCCACGCGCACCCGGTCCCTGGCCGCCCGGCGCGGCCCGCGCGCCCCCATCCCCACGCTGACCAGCGCGCGGTGCACGGCCTCGTCCAGATACACGCGCTGCGTCCGTGGCGTGACCGCACCGACGGTGAGCCGCGAGGAGTCGAGCAGATTGCCCACCAGCGTGGTGAGCTGATCGACCGATTCCTCGATGGCCTCGAGCAGTTCGCCGGTGTCCTCGGCCGAGAACTCGATGTCGTCGCTGCGCAGGCTCGACACGGCGGCCTTGGCCCCGGCCAGCGGGGTGCGCAGATCGTGGCTGACCGCCGAGAGCAGCGCCCGGCGCAACCGGTCGGCCTCGAGCAGCGCCGCCGCGGCGCTCGCCTCCTCGGCCAGTTCGGCCTGGCGCACCAGCCCGACCGCCTGATTGGTGACCGCGTTGAGCACCGGCCGGTCGGCCGCGTCGATCGACCGGCCCGCCAGCAGCAGACAGCTGTGCGCGTCACCGGCCTCGATGACGGTCTGCGCCCCGGCCCGATCCGCCGGTGGGTCGCTGCCCACCGCGGCGACGATCCGCCCACCGCCGCACAGGCTCACCGCCCGCTGACCGTAGGTCTCGCGGACCTGTTCGAGCAGCCTGGGCAGGTCGGCGCCGTGCAGGACCGACCCGGCGAACAGCGTCAGCAACTCGGCCTCCCTGGAGGCCTTGCGCGCCTGCCGCGACCGTGCGGCGGCCACGTCCACCAGCGCCGCCACCGCCACCGCGACGATGAGCAGCACCACCACGGTGACGAAATTGTCCGGCTCGGCGATGGTGAAGCTGAAGCGTGGCGCGGTGAAATACCAGTTCAGCAGCAACCCCGACAGCAGCGCCGACAACCCCGCGGGCACCACGCCGCCGAACAACGCCACCGCGACGACGCCGACGAAGAACAGGGCGCTGAGCCCGCCCAGCTGCAGCCAGCGATCGAGCAGCAGCCCACACAGCAGGCTGACCAGCACCGGCACCAGCACCGCGGCCGACCACGCGAACACCGGTCGGCGCGGGCGCAGCCGATGCCTGCGCACCCCGCCGTCGGCCTCCTCGTGGGTCACCATGTGCACATCGATGCGGCCCGAGCGCTGCACCACGGTGGCGCCGATGCCCTCGTCGAGAATCCGCGCCCAGCGCGAACGCCGGGAGGTGCCCAGCACCAGCTGGGTGGCGTCGACCTCGCGGGCGAAATCGAGCAGCGCGGTGGGCACGTCGGCGCCGGTGACGGTGTGCAGCGAGGCGCCGAGCCCGGCGGCGAGGGCACGCAGCGTCGCCATCCGTTCGGTGGACACCCCGGCCAGCCCGTCACCGCGCACCACGTGCACCACGACCAGCTCCGCACTGGATTTCGAGGCGATCCGCCCGGCCCGGCGCACCACCGTCTCCGATTCGCGGCCGCCGGTCACCGCGACGACGACACGTTCGCGTGCCTCCCACAGGTCGGTGATCCGGTGCTCGGCCCGGTATTTCGCCAGTGCGGCGTCGACCTGGTCGGCCAGCCACAGCAGCGCCAGCTCGCGCAGCGCCGTCAGATTGCCGGGGCGGAAGTAGTTGCGCAGCGCCGCGTCGATCTTGTCGGCGGCGTAGACATTGCCGTGGGAGAGCCTGCGCCGCAACGCCTCCGGCGTGAGGTCGACCAGTTCCACCTGGTCGGCGGCGCGCACCACCGCGTCCGGCACGGTCTCGCGCTGCTCGATGCCGGTGATCCGCGCGACCACGTCGTTGAGGCTCTCCAGGTGCTGCACATTCACCGTCGAGATGACGTCGATGCCCGCGTCGAGCAGCTGTTCGACATCCTGCCAGCGCTTCTCGTTGGCGCTGCTCGGCGCGTTGGTGTGCGCCAGTTCGTCGACCAGCACCACCGCGGGCCTGCGGGCCAGCACCGCATCGACGTCGAGTTCGGGCAGTTCGGTGCCCCGGTAGCCGACGATCTTCGGCGCGATCCGCTCGATGCCGTCGAGCAGCTCGGCGGTCTTCTCGCGGCCGTGGGTCTCCACCACGGCCGCCACCACGTCGCGGCCGCGTTCCAGCCGCCGGTGCGCCTCGCCGAGCATGGCGTAGGTCTTCCCCACGCCCGGCGCCGCACCCAGGTAGATGCGCAGTTGTCCGCGTTTCACCGGTCCATCATCGCGGGTAGGCGCGGCGGAACCGGCGCACGCACCGGCAACACACCAACGGTCACCATCGGCGAGTGCGAAGCGTTCAGCCGGTTCAGCACCCGGAGCAGCAGCAGTGATCCGACGAAACCGAGGATCACCGCGACAGTCACTACAGACACCGCGATCTCACTTTCCGTGCGCACAGGGACAGCCGGCGAACTCGCCTGCCGCCGGACCATTGTGGTCCCGCCGAGCCGCCCTGAACTCGATCTTTACGGTGCCTTGACGGTTATCCGCCCCGCATTGACAACATCCACACGCCGCACCCTTGCGCAGCCGGATCGTCGACGGCATCTCGGCCGCGGGCGGTACACCGCTGCGTGTGCACGCGCTCGAAGGTCGCCCGGGTGGCGCGCGCCCGCGGCATCACCGCCGACCAGCTCGGCGACCTGGTGGCCGCACGCTCAGTTTCCCCGGCGAGCCACGGGTGAACGTCGTCGAGCTCGATCTCGCATCGGACGAACGCTTCCCGTTCCGGAGCTGACCGCGCCCGACGGACCGCGGTGTGGTTTCGATGTCCGATTTGCGTGGGGTGACGGGGGTGCTCCGATACCGTTCGGGCGGCGGTTTCGACGGAAGGATGATGCGATGGCCGACGACGGTTTCGTGCCGCAGGTGTTGTCGAGCTCGATGCGGAGCTTGTCGGGTGGCGTTCCACCCGCGCCGCTGGGCACGATCTTCGCGCTGGGGACCGACGGCGGTTATGCCGTCCCGCCGCGGGAGTTCCGGCTGTACTTCGGCCGATCCCGAGACGACGTCCATGTCCCCATCGGGGTCGGTGACGAGCGGGTCAGCCGTAGACACGGTGTCTTCGAGTACGACGGACAGCAGTGGCGGGTGAGCAATCTGGGACAGCTGCCGATCGAGTTCCCCGGCGAAGGGCTGCTGCTGAATGGCCAGCAGCGTGCCGTCGCACCCGGGTACACACCGATGTTCATCGGATCCAGGAAGGACCGGCCGCACCTGCTGGAGGTTCATGTGGTCCGCGCCCATACCGAGAATTCCATCGAACGACAGCACAGCCGCACAGTGCCTCCGAAGGCGTATCCCTTGAGCTCGGACGAAAAATTGGTGCTTACCGCACTCGCCCAACGGTATCTGCGCCAGGAACGCTATCCGCAGCCGCTGTCGTGGCGGCAGGTGGCCGAAGAGCTGAACAGCGGCCCGGACGAGCGGCTGTGGTCGCCCAGGACTGTGGCCTACATCGTCGGCGTGGTGCGGGAGCGGCTGTCGATGGCCGCTGATCCGGTCGAGGGGATCCGGATCGAGGACGGAATCGGCGAACCTGTCGGAAATACCTTGAACCACAATCTCATACAGGCATTGCTACGATCTGCGACACTGGCACCGGCAGATCTCCAGAGGCTCGGCAGCGCCCTCGACGACGACCCGGCCGTGCCGGTGTGACGGTAGCTCGACGAAATCTCCACGACGGCGACGAGATCCGCCTCGGCGACACAGAGGTGCGAGAAAATGGCCCTGCGACCAGGGGACACCTTCGCCGGATACATCATCGAAGGCATTCTCGGCGTCGGCGGCATGGGCATCGTCTATCTGGCCCTGCACCCCCGGCTCAGCAAGCGCCGCGTCGCGTTGAAGGTTCTCGCCGACGTCCTCGCCGGTAATGCGGACGCCCGTCGCGCTTTCGACCGGGAGGCGGAGTTGGTGGCCGATCTCCGGCACCCCAACATTGTCACCATCTACGACCGCAGCAAGCCCGGCGAACCGGAATTGTGGCTATCGATGGGCCTTGTCCCCGGCGGCGATGTCAAGGCGCTGCTCGCTGATTCGCCGCGGGGATTGGCACCCGAATTGGTGCTGCGACTGCTGTCCGATGCTGCCGAGGCACTGGACTACGCCCATTCCCAGGGAATCCTGCACCGCGATGTCAAACCGGCGAACCTGCTGATCGAACCGGCGCCCCGCGGTGGGTTGCGTGCTGTGCTAGGCGATTTCGGTATCGCGCGCGCGCTCGACGCGACAGCGACGGCCTCGGCGATCGCGGTGACCTTCGCCTATGCGGCGCCCGAGAGGTTCCTGGGCAGCGAGGTCGATCACCGGGCGGATGTCTATTCCCTGGGCTGCACTCTTCATGAACTTCTCACCGGGCAGACTCCGTACCCGCTCGATACCCAGGCCGCGGTCATGGGCGCGCACCTTCGCGCCGACCCGCCGTCACCACATGCCCTCCGGCCGGACCTTCCCGCGGCACTCGATGCCGTCATCGCGAAGGCCCTGGCCAAGGATCCCGACGATCGATACGTGAGCTGCGCCGAACTCGTCGAGGCGACACGACGATCACTCACGGACGTGGCCGATCAGCCCGGATCCGGCGGTACCTCCGCCCCTCCGGCTGCGCCCACGGCCACTGCACCGAAACCTCCCGCGACAGGTACGACGCGGGTGCCCGCGGAGACAGCGACAAAGAGGTGGGTTCCCGCTTCGTGGCCGGATGCCGACAATGCCCACCGGTCACCGACCGAACGGGCTCAGTCGATCACGACAGGTAGCGCGGGTGAGCACTCCGCATCGTCCCCTCCCACCTCGGGCATGAGGTCGGCAGGCGCTCAAAACAGCGGAGTTCGCCGGAGCACGCTGCCCGCGAAGTCCCCGATACGCCACCGATTGACGGAACCGATGCTGCCAGGGCTGAGCGATCGGCAGATCAAACTCGGACAAAGGTGGGAGGTGGGCTTTGTGGTCCTCCTGGTCTTGCCTCTCGTGGCCATGGGCATATGGGCGAACGGCAGGAGCGGCGTCGATGGCGCGACACCCAGTGCGTACAGGACGACCCAGGCATTGGACGAGCAGGCCGCCTACACTCGAACGGCGTCGCCGAGTATGACACCGGCGGAGCGCAGCAGCTCGGATGCCACCACCACGACCCGCCGACCCACCACATCGGCATCGGCGACCTCGGCCATCGACCGGAGCACGGCGGTGACAACGACAGTACCGGTGGGGCGGTCGCGACCGCGCGCGTTGGTGGGTGACTGCATTGCGTTGAACGCCACCGGGAATCTGACGCGCGCCGGTTCCGACTGCGAGAACGGAGACCGCCCCTACAAGGTCAAGGCGATATTGCATCCAGACAACCCCGACTGGGAATGCCCGAATTCGAAAGATGGCTTCATTGTCGATGAGGATTACGGCCTGTGCCTCACCGTCTTTATGGTCGCCAACTATTGTTACCGCCTGACCGACCCCGCTGGTCCTGTCCTCCCGGCGTCGTGCTCGCCCGGAAACTTCGTTGCCCTGCGAACCACACGATCGGTGTCCGGATGCGGCGGACATGCCTCCTTGTCATTCCACGGGGGCTCGACCACCTATTGCATCCGATATCTCTGACGGCCATCGCGGCGAACGTCGTCGAGCTCGATCTCGCCCTGGACGACCGTTTCCCGGTCCTGAATTGACCGGGTCGGGGCCGGATGCGAGCGAGAGATCCGGCCCCGATCCTGCTGTGTGCTAACGGTTTTCGTCGGTGATCAACGCCCACCCCTCGGGCAGACCCGTCACCGTCACCGCCGACCCGCAGACCTCGAGATCCACCGTCGCCTCGCCGAGCCGGAACTCCGAGAGCCGTACGCAGCCCCATGCCGCGGGCACCTGCGGTCGCACGGTCAGGGTGCGGCCCGGCACGTCGGGGTCGAGCCCGAGGAACGAGCGCACCAGCAGCAGCGGCGCCGCGCTGGCCCACGCCTGCGGCGAACACGAGGTGGGGTAGGGCACCGGCGCCTGGAATCTGGCCCGCGGGAAACCGCAGAACAGTTCCGGCAGCCTGCCGTCGAAGGCGGCCGCCGCGTCGAGCAGTCCGGCGGAGAGCTTGGTCGCGAGGGCGACAGCGCCTGGCACGTGCTGGTAGCGCATGAGCCCGGCGACCGCGATGGCCGTGTCGTGCGGCCAGATCGAGCCGCAGTGGTAGCTCATCGGGTTGTAGGCGCCCATGTTCGAGGCCAGTGTGCGCAGGCCGAAACCCGAATCCATGTCCGCGGTCGCCAGATTGCGGATCAGGATCTCGGCGTGCTCGTCGGTGGCGATGCCCGACCACAGGCAGTGCGCGGCATTGCTGGTGAGCGCGTCGATCTGGCGTTTGCTCCCGTCGAGCGCGACGGCGTACCAGCCGTAGTGCGGCAGCCAGAACTGCTCGGCGAACTTGGTGCGCAGTTCCGCGGCCCGCTCACGCATCCGGGTGGCCAGCACGGTGTCGTCGAAGGCGTCGGCCAGTTCGGCGCGGGCCAGATAGGCCGCGTAGACATAGCCCTGCACCTCGCACAGCGCGATGGGCGCCTGGGCGATGTGGCCCGCGGCGTCGTTGATCCCGTCGAAGCTGTCCTTCCAGCCCTGGTTGATCAGGCCGCGGTCGGTGGCGCGCACGTATTCGACGAAGCCGTCGTCGTCGCGGTCACCGAAGTCGGTGATCCAGCCGATGGCGGCGTCGGCGGCGGGCAGCAGCGTCGCGATCGACGCGGGTTCCGCGCCCCAGCGCAGACATTCGGCCAGCAGCATCACGAACAGCGGGGTGGCGTCGACGGTTCCGTAGTAGATCTGCCCGCCCAGCACCTGGCCCACGGCCGGGCCGCGGCGCATCTCGTGCATGATCCGGCCGGGCTCCTCCTCCACCAGCGGATCGACCGTCTGCCCTTGCAGTTCGGCCAGCTGTTGCAGGGTGCCCAGGGCCAGATCGGTTTCCAGCGGCAGCGACATCCAGGCCGTCAGCAGCGAATCGCGGCCGAACAGCGTCATGAACCAGGGCGCGCCCGCCGCGACGAAGGGCCTGCCGGTGCCGGAGTCGGTGTGGATCTGCAAGGCGCCCAGATCGCTCTCGCTGCGCCGCAGCACCCGGTTGAGCAGGCCGTAGTCGGCGCTGATGTCGGTGGCGGTGGCCCGCCAGGCCTGGATCTTGCGCACCGGTTCGCTGTCGCGGTAGCGCTCTTTGGGCGTGCCCTGGGTCTGCGGACGCTGCGCCGCCCCGGCGGGCGCGGCGGTGATCTCGGTCTGCCAGCGGCCGCCCGCGGGAACCACCACGCGCCAGATCATGGTGCCGGGCAACACCATCGGCTCGATGGAGGAGGTCAGCGCCAGGCCACGCGACAGGTCGGTGCGGTCGTGCAGCAGCAGTTCCCCGTCGGAGGTCGTCATCTCCGAGCGGTGACTGCCCATCCGGCCTTCCTTCACCGAGAACAGATCGACGAAATCGGCGTCGACATGCAGCTCGAGCACCACCGCCGTGGCCTCACGGCTCATGTTGTCCAGCGTGATCAGCTCGTGCATGCCGTCGGCGACGAGCCGGTCGCGCACCACCAGCAGGGTGCTGTCGGCCCGGCCCTGCTGCGGCGGCCTGCGCAGCACGAACCGCGCCGCGAAGGCCTCCGGGCTCAGCACCGACAGCGGCTCGGGCCGCTTGCCGTCGATCATCAACTCCCAGCGCGAGATCACCCGGGCATCCCGGAAGAACAGGCCCTGGGGCTTGCCCGGCTCGATGTCACCGAGCCGGTCGGACAGGCAGAACGTGCCACCTTCGACGAGGGTCACATTGCCCCCGCTGCCGCCGAGCCCCGCGGGTTCCCCCGCGTTGAGCGGGCTCGGCGACCCGTCGTCCTGACTCATCCGCGCCCGCCGGCCGCCCCGACCGGAACGGGCAGCGCGTAGCCGTCGCCGACGCCACCGATCGTGGTGCGCGCCAGCAGGTCGCGGTACACCTGCTCGTAGCCGCGCCCGAGGGTGTCGGCGCCGAAGTGGTCGACCACGTGGGCCCGGCAGGCGGCCGGGTCGTAGGTCGCGACTTCGGCGATGGCGGCGGGCAATTCGGCCGGATCGTCACAGATCCGCCCGGTGACCCCGTCGACCACCACCTCGCTCACCGCGCCACCGCGCAACGCCACCACGGGCGTGCCGCAGATCATCGCCTCGATCATCACCATGCCGAACGGCTCCTCCCAGCGGATGGGGAACAGCAGACACCGAGCTCCGGACAGGAGTTTACGCTTGGCCGCCGCGTCGGCGAGGCCGAACATCTGATCCGCGTCGGTCATCCGGGGGGCGACGAACTCCTCGTAGTAGGCCTTCTCCGGTGCCTCGCTGCACTTGCCCGCCAGGATCAGCGGGATGCCCGCCGCGTGGGCGGCGTCCAGCGCCAGGTGTGGGCCCTTGTCGGCGCTGAACCGGCCGAGGAACAGGGCGTAGTCCTGCTTTTCGGTCTGGTACGGCCACTGCTCGGGGCGCAGCGCGTTGTGTACCCGGCCCGCCCACGGCAGGTCCGGGGCCAGCGCGCGCTGGCGGTCGCTGATCGCCACCAGCGAGCACTCCTGGCCCAGTTCGCGGTAGTACCGGTAGCAGTCGTCCTGGACCGGGCCGTGCACGGTGACCACCGTGGGCAGGCCCAGATCGGCGTAGGCGGGCGCGTTGAGCGGACCGGCGAAGGTGTGGTCGTGGACCAGGTCCACCCCTTCGGTCTCGGCCAGGCGCTCGATCGCGCGGCGCACCCGCAGCGCGTGGACGATCTCGGGGAACGGATCACCCAGCCGCTCGGGCTGGATCCGGTCCCACAGCGGCACGAAGTTCGCCTTGGTTCCGGGCTCGCCCGCGCCGAACAGGGTGACGTGATGGCCGCGCTCACAGAGCGAATCGACCAGATCGGCGACTACGGCTTCGACGCCGCCGTAGGCCTTGGGGGGAACATCGAAATACGGGGGAACAACCATCGCGATACGCAGTGGATTCTCGAAGAACCCGGCCGGCGACATTGCCGACATGTCTGCACTCATGACCTTCCTTCCAGGGACACAACCTCGCAACACTTGCTTTGAACAAGAGATGGCCGGAATGCGCACCCGCCTGAACAGAGTGGCCGTGATGGAACGTACCCCGCTACCGGAGAGTAAACCAGCGTCGCCTCGCGAATTCGTGTCGGCGATGTCGCGCCGGGACAGGAGATTCCGCCGTCAACAGCCCTCTACGGCGTACAGAATTTCGGTTCGGACTCGGTATCGCACGGTATGTTGCCGAACTCGATCATGGTGAGCCTGGCCTTACCGCGGGTCAGGTAGTCCAGGAACTGGGCCACCAGCGAATCACCGGCGACCGGACCGTGGGTGTACGCGTATTCCACGCCGGTGAACGGATACGTGCCGTCGCGCACCGCCTCCCGCGTGGGCGCGATCCCGTCGATGGTCACCGCCGCCACGTCCGCGCCCACCGCCGAGGTCTCCAGATAGCCCACCGCGCCAGGGATTTTGGCAACGAACGTAGCCACTTCCTCGGTGACGTCCACCTCGCACTGCGTCCCGCCCACCGCCATCCCCACGCAACTGGTGTAGCGGAACACCTTCCGGTTCTCCTCGAGCAGCCGGGCCTCGAGCGCGCGGCGGGTCCCCGATCCCGCGGTGCGGTCGATCAGCACCACCGGCAGGTCCGGCCCGCCGATCTCGTTCCAGTTGCGGATGTCTCCGCGATACAGGTCGCGGATCTGGGCGGTGGTCAGATCCCGCAGCCCGACGGCCGGGTGCACCACCATCGAGAACGAACTGCGCACGAGCGGATGCTCGGTCAGCGAGGCGAACGAGGTGCCCTTGCCGCCGTCACCGATCGCGAGCACGGCGGTGGTCTCCCCCGCCCTGGTCAGTGCCCGCAGACCGGGTTCGGTGCCGGTGAAGTCGAAGCTGAACCGGGCGGCGGTGCAGGTCTTCTCGTAGTTCTGCGCGGCCCGGCGGATCGCCGGGGCCAGCGCCGTGGACCCGACGACGGTCAGCGCGCCCTCGGCGCAGTCACGCGGCGGCGGGTCCGCGCGCAGCACCGCGACCAGCAGCTGGGTCAGCACCACCAGGGCGAGGAACACGCTCAGCCCCAGCAGCGCGGGCTCACGCCGCGACCCGCTCGAGGTCAGCACGAACCGGCCGCCCTTCACGCTGCCGACCTTCTGGATGACCTTGGTCGCGTTGCGGTCCAGCGGGTCGGGCGCGGGGCCTTCCAGCACGGCGAGCACCTTGTAGTGCTCGCCGCGTTCGAGTCGTTCGGCGGGCAGCGCGATCTCGGCGTGGCCGTCGTCGTCGGCGCCCGCGGCGATCGCGCGCAGCGCCGGGCTCAGCGGCTGCACCGGTGCCCCGGACTGGTCGACCCGCTCGGTCACCTCCACCACGCTCACCCGATGCTGCGGGAAGGTCAGCCGTGGCCTGCCGGTGCCGCCGTAGTCACCGTCCTCGATGGTGGCGTTGCCGTCGTTCTCGATCCGGATGAGTACCACCGATTTCGGTGCCGCCGGACCGGACCCCGCCGGTGGCGCGGCCGCGTTCGGGTCCTCCAGGATCCGGCTGGCCGGGGTGTTCATCTGCACGCGGTACCCGAGGCGCTTGCGGCCGACGAAGACGAACTCGCGCAGGAACGCCGCGACCGCGACCACCAGACCGATCAGGGACAGGACGACATCGACCGGAAAATCCCCCATCGCCCACCCCACCCCTCGACCGGCTACGCGTATCCGTATGTCTACCAGCCGGATCCGCGCTCGAACACGCCGACATCAACTGTTCGGCCGGACTTCACCCGCTGGGTACCGCCGTCCACGCGAGCAGCTCCTCGACCGGCCAGGTGTCGATCACCCGCGCCGCGTCGACCCCGTGCGCGAGCGCGCGTTCGCAGCCATAGCCCTGCCAGTCGAGCTGCCCCGGCGCGTGCGCGTCGGTATCGATGCTGAAGTAGCACCCCATCTCCACCGCCAGCTCGATCAACCGTCCCGGTGGATCACGGCGCTCGGGCCTGCTGTTGATCTCGACGGCCGTGCCGTAGCGGCGGCACGCCTCGAAGACCAGTTCCGCGTCGAAGCTGGACTCCGGCCGGGTGCCACGGCCACCCTCCACCAGGCGCCCCGTGCAATGGCCCAGGATGTCGACGTGCGGGTTGGCGACGGCGTCGACCATGCGCCGGGTCATCGTGGCGCTGTCGTCGCGCAGGCGCGAATGCACGCTGGCGACGACGATGTCGAGCCGGTCGAGCAGCTCGGGCTCCTGGTCGAGGCCGCCGTCGTCGAGGATGTCGACCTCGATCCCGGTGAGCACGCGAAACGGCGCCAGCTGCGCGTTGAGTTCGGCGACCACGTCGAGCTGACGGCGCAACCGCTCGGCGGACAACCCGTTGGCCACGGTGAGCCGGGGCGAGTGATCGGTCAGCGCGCAGTACTCGTGCCCCAGCGCCGCGGCGACGGCCATCATCTCCGCGATCGGGCTGCCACCGTCGGACCAGTCGGAATGGGTGTGCAGGTCACCGCGCAGAGCCTTGCGCAGCGCGGCACCGGCCGGGGCGATGGGCTCGGCGGACGCGCGCAGGTCGGCGAGATAGTCGGGCACCGCACCGGTCTGGGCCTGTTCGATCACGGCGGCGGTCTTGGGACCGATGCCGGTGAGCTCGCGCCAGCTGTGCTCGCGTGCGCGGGCGGCGAATTCGGTGGCGGACAGGGCGGCCACCACGTCGGCGGCCCGGCGGTAGGCCTTCACGCGGTGCGTCTCGGCGCGACCGCGTTCGAGCCAGAACGCGATCTCGCGCAGCGCCGCGACCGGACCGGGACCGCCCGCCGCCGTCATGGCCCTACCTGATCCGGCCGTACTTGAGGAAAGCGACGCCGTCGGCGTACACCCGGCTGGTGATCACCCGGAACCGTTCCGGCGCGGGCAGTCTCGCGCCGCCGCCGAAGAGCGGGCGGCCGGTGCCGAGCACCACCGGATACAGCTTGAGGAACACCTGGTCGATCTCGGGCAGCAGCGTCTGGGCCAGCTCACCGCCACCGCAGAGCCAGATACCCAGCCCCGCTTCGCGTTTGAGCGCCCGCACCGCGCCCACCGGGTCGGACCCGATCACCTCCACGCCGGGCGCGGGCGATTCGGGCAGCGTGGTGGACACCACGTACTGGCGCAGATGCTCGTACGGACTGGCCGTGCCGGTCCGCACCCCGAAATCGTGGGTCTTGCGGCCCATGATCACGGTGTCGAAGTAGACATTGCCCGCCGCGATGCCGCGCGCCTCGCGCACCTTGGTCGGCAGCGTCTCGGGATACTGGGTGATGATCGAGGGCCCGTGGTCGCCGCCGACGGGGAAGAAATCCAGTGTCCCGTCCTCGGCGGCGATGAACCCGTCGATCGTCGATGCCACGAAATAGGTCAGCTTGCGCATAACGTCCTCCTGCACGGACCCGGCCGGTCACGACCCGTCACCAGAAACGGTAGCGCGCCGGGTTCAGCGGCGGCGCGGCTTCCGCTGACACGTCGGGCAGGAAAAAGACGATCTGTTCATGAATTGCTCGCGCACCAGCAGCGCGCCACACCGATCGCACGGTTCGTTCTCCCGCCCGTATGCGGCCAGTGAGCGGGAGAAATAGCCGGATTCGCCGTTCACATTCACATACAGCGCGTCGAAGGAGGTGCCGCCGACGGCCAGCGCTTCGCTCATGACCGCGGTGACGCCGTCGAGCAGGGCGCGCACGGCGGGCCGGGTCAGGCCGGAGGCGAGGCGGGTGCCGTGCAGGCCGGCTCGCCACAGTGCCTCGTCGGCGTAGATGTTGCCGATGCCGGAGACCACGGTCTGATCCAGCAGTACCCGCTTGATCTCGGTGTTCTTGGCCCGGATGGCGGCCACCGCGGCCTCGCGGTCGAACCGGGGGTCCAGGGGGTCGCGGGCGATGTGGGCCACCGAGTCGGGTACCGGGGTGCCGTCCACCGTGACGAGCTCGCCGAGCGCCCAGCCGCCGAAGGTGCGCTGGTCGACGAAGCGCAGTTCGGTGCCGTCACCGAGCCCGGCGCGGATGTGGGCGTGCTTCTCGAGCGGGGCGCCCGCGGGCTGCACGAGCATCTGCCCGCTCATTCCCAGGTGCACGATCAGGGCGGTGTCCGGCTCGTCGAAGGTGAGCCACAGGTATTTGCCACGGCGCTGCGCGGCCTCGATGCGCAGCCCGGTCAGCCGGGCCGCCAGATCGGCCCCACCCGGGGCATGCCTGCGCACGGCCCTCGGGTGGGTGACGACGATGTTCTCGATGGCACGCCCGACGGCGTGCTCGGCCAGACCGCGCCGCACCACCTCGACCTCGGGCAGTTCGGGCACGGCTCAGGCTTCTGCGACAGGTTCGTCGGTGAGCGCCTGGTAAGCGGCCCCGGCGGCCTTCTGCTCGGCTTCCTTCTTGGAGCGGCCGACACCCTGACCGTACGGACGACCGGCGATCACCGTGGTGGCGGTGAACTCCTTGTTGTGGTCCGGGCCGGTGGAGGTGATCTCGTAGGCGGGCACGCCCAGACCGCGTTCGGCGGTGAGCTCCTGCAGGCTGGTCTTCCAGTCGAGACCGGCGCCCATGCGGGGGCCGCGCTCGAGCAGTTCGGCGAACAGGCGCAGCACGACGCCACGGGCCACTTCGATGCCGTGCTCGAGATGCACGGCGCCCAGCAGCGATTCCATGCCGTCGGCGAGGATGCTCGGCTTGTCGCGGCCGCCGGTGAGCTCTTCGCCCTTGCCGAGCAGCAGGTACTGGCCGAGTCCGCCGTCGCCGAGTCCGCGCGCGACCTCGGCGAGCGCGTGCATGTTCACCACGCTGGCGCGCAGCTTGGCGAGCTCACCCTCGGACTTGTCCGGGTGCTCGGTGTAGAGGCGCTCGGTGATGCTGAGGCCGAGTACCGAGTCGCCGAGGAACTCGAGGCGCTCGTTGGTCGGCAGACCGCCGTTCTCGTACGCGTACGACCGGTGCGTCAGCGCGAGGCGCAGAAGCTCCGGTCGTACGTCGACACCGAGGGCGGTGAGCAGGCTGGCGTGATCCGCCGCGCCTACTGTGTCTTTGCTCGCTGTCACGAATCAGACAGCAGCGGTGACCTGGCGGCCCTTGTAGGTGCCGCACGACGGGCACGCGATGTGCGGGAGGGTCTTCTCACCGCAGGCACGGTTCGGGCAGGTGACCAGGGTCGGCGCGACGGCCTTCCACTGGCTGCGCCGCGACCGGGTGTTGGAACGGGACATCCGGCGCTTGGGAACAGCCACGGCTACTTCTCCTCTGTGTTTTCGCTGACCACGTGGGCATCGTTTGCCACGGGAGCGGATCGGTCTGGGGTGGTGGAACCCTCGGCGGGGTCGCCGGTGCCGGGCGTCTCGGTGGCGAAACTCGCCAACTTCGCCCAGCGAGGGTCCAGTATCTCATGCCCATGATCGGAACCCGCAATCGCCATCCGCACACCGCACTCGGGGCACAGGCCCCCGCAGTCCGGGGCGCACAGCGGCTGCAGCGGAAGCTCCAGCCCGATGGCGTCGAGGATCACCGGCTCGAGGTCGATGAGGTCGTCTTCCATGCGGTAGACCTCGTCGTCCTCGGTCGTCTGCTCGGTGGTGCTGTCCGGATACGCGAACAGCTCCGTCAGACGAATCTCCACCCGGTCGTCGAACGGTTCGAGGCAGCGCGAGCACTCCCCCACCGTCGGCGCGGACGCCGTGCCGGTGACCAGCACACCCTCCGAGACGGCCTGCAACTGCAGGTCGAGTTCCACCGCGGCCTCGGCCGGGATGGCGATCAGGTCGAGACCCAGCCGCTCGTGGTCGGTGACAGTGCGACGCAACTCCCGCATGGTCCCCGGCCTGCGGCCGAGACTGCGGACGTCCAGCACGAAACCCGCGTCGGACACAGGGCCGTTGGCCTTGCGTGGACGCGCGGATGAACCGGAACCGGCGGACATCACTGACTCACTAACCGTCGAGGGGATGATGGGCAACCACTCAACAGTACGGCAGGACCCCGGCCGAACTCAAAACGCGCGGTGCGCTCAGCGCCGGTGCTCGGCGGCGTATTCCGGGTAGTCCCCGGCGGGCGCACCGCGCATGTGCCTGCGGCCGCGGGTGATGGTGCGCCGGGTCGTGCCGAGCGTCTCCTCCAGTTCGGCCAGTCGGCCGTCGAGATCGCCCATCCGCTCGTCGACGTAGTCGTCGCATTCGGCGCGGACCCGGTCGGCCTCGGCCTGGGCGTCGTCGATGAGCCGGGCCGATTCGACGTGCGCGGCCCGCACCACCTCGGTCTGCGACACCAGGCGGGCCTGCTCGGCCTGGCCGTCGGCGACCGAGCGCTCGTAGGACGCCTTACCGGACTCGATGGCCCGGTCGGCGTCGATCTGGGCGCGGCCGGTGAGTTCGTCGTATTCGGCGTTGCCGTCGGCGATCACCTGCTCGGCCTCGGCCTGGGCGGTGCTGACCAGCCGGTCGGCGTGCGCGGTAGCCTCGGCGACCATCCGGTCGGCGTGCGCCTTGGCGTCGGCCAGGATGCGGTCGGCCTCGGTGCGGGCCGCCTCGACGGTGGTGCGGGCCTGCTCGTCGGCCGCGGTGACGGTGGCCTCGGCCCCGGCGCGGGCGTCGCCGACGATCTTGTCGCGGTGATCAAGGACGTCCTGGGCGTCGTCGAGCTCGCCGGGCAGGGCGTCGCGGACATCGTCGAGCAGTTCGAGGACGTCACCGCGCGGCACGATGCAGCTGCGGGTCGGCGGGATGCCGCGCGCCTCTTCGACGATGGCGACCAGTTCGTCGAGTGCTTCGAATACGCGATACATGCTCACTACCCTCCTGCGGACTCACGGCGAAACCACTACCGCCGCCGCCCAGTCTGCCCGTCGCGGGCGCCTGTGCCGAATGTCGTCGCGGTGTGTCGCGACAGTGTCCTAGATCGCACGGATATCAAGTGGAGTGAAGCCCTCCACTTCGGCTACCATCGGTGGGCACGACAACGCTGTCGCCGGGAAGTTCCACACGCTTTTCGCTGTTGTTCCTCTCGACGTCTGTTCATCGCGATCGGAGTCGAACCATGACCGTCCTGGAAACACCGAGACCTTCGGTGCTGCACGTCGCGGGCATGTTCACCCCCTTCGCCAACCCGCTGCCGCTGGTCGTCGCACCGGTTCCGGTGCGCCCGCGGGTGGACCGGACCCTGCGCTATCTGCGCGGCGACCGCGCCCTGCCGCAGCTCATCCGCTTCGCGCTGGTCGGCGGGTTCAGCAATATCGCCTATGTGCTGCTGTTCTTCGCCATGGTCGGCGTGGGGCCGCTGATCGCCAATGTCGTCGGCTCGATCGTGAGCACCGTGCTCGCCAACGAGCTGCACCGTCAGCTCACCTTCCACGCCACCGACCGGGTCAGCTGGTTCACCGCGCAGTGGGAAGGCGGCGGCCTGGCCCTGCTCGGCCTCGGTATCACCACCGCGGGCCTGGCCGCGCTCGGCGTGTGGGCGCCCGGCCTGGGCGACACCGCGCAGGCCCTGGTGGTCCTTGGCATCACCGCCGCCGTCGGCGGCCTGCGCTTCCTGGCTCTGCGCGGCCTGTTCTAGGCGTTCTTGCGCTCGGCGATCTTCTCGAGCAGCCGCTTGTGCACGGTCGGCGGAAGCATGTCGCTGACATCGCCGCCGTAGGCCGCGACTTCCTTCACCAGCGAGCTGGACAGGAAGCTCAGCGAGGGGTTGGTGGCGATGAAGAAGGTGTCGACGCCGGCGAGCTTGTGGTTCATCTGCGCCATCTGCAGCTCGTAGCCGAAGTCGCCCGCGTCGCGCATGCCCTTCACGATCGCGCGGATGCCCTCCTGCCTGGCGAAGTCGACGGTCAGGCCCTGCCAGGAGGCGACCCGCACATTGGGCAGGTGCCGCACCGCGTCGCGCAGCAGTTCCATGCGTTCCTCGACGGTGAACATGCCCTGCTTCTTGGGGTTCACATTCACCGTGACGACCACCTCGTCGAACTGCGCGGCCGCGCGGGTGAACACATCGAGGTGACCGTTGGTGACCGGGTCGAAGGAGCCGGGGCACAGTGCTGCAGCCATGACTCAGACGCTAGCACCGAACTCGGCGAGCTCGATTCTGGTCTCCCCGTACTTGCGGGTCCTCAGCGGCGCATAGCCTGCGGGCCAGGTGATTTCGGGTGAGCGGATGGAGCGTTCCACGATCACCAGGGCCTCGGGGGCGAGCCAGCCGTTGGCGGCCAGGGCGGCGAGGTCGGCGGTGACC
The DNA here is from genome assembly GCF_042266925.1 of Nocardia sp. NPDC056064. NCBI lineage: Bacteria > Bacillati > Actinomycetota > Actinomycetes > Mycobacteriales > Nocardiaceae > Nocardia > Nocardia sp. NPDC056064. The sequence goes on from NZ_JBHJWO010000001.1 coordinate 2,031,914, forward strand.
TCGGGGGTGCTCACGTCGTAGGGCGGGTCGGCGAAGACCACGTCGTAGCCGTCGGGTGCGGGCTGGGCCAGGACGGTGCCCACGGTACCCAGGCGCAGTTCGGCGCCGGGCAGGCCGAGCTCGGCGATATTGGCGCGCACCACCGCGGCGGCCTTGCGGTCGGATTCGACCAGCAGGGCGTGTGCGGCGCCGCGCGAGAGCGCCTCCAGGCCGAGCGCGCCCGACCCCGCGTAGAGGTCGAGCACGCGCGTGCCGTCGAGGTCGAGGCGGGCGTCGATGGCGCTGAACAGCGCCTCGCGTACCCGGTCGGAGGTGGGCCGGGTTCCGGCGGGCGGCACCTTCAGGCGCCGCCCACCGGCCGTTCCCGCGACGATGCGGGTCATTCCGACTCGCGCGCAGCCAGTTCCACCAGCAGGTCGCCGCCCTCTACCTGCTGCACCTTCGCGGTCGCGATCCGGCCGACCACGCCCGCGCGCGGCGCGGTGATGGCCGCTTCCATCTTCATCGCCTCGATGGTGCCGATGGTGTCGCCCGCGTGGATCTCGTCGCCCTCGCCCACGGCCAGGGTGACCACACCGGCGAACGGCGCCGCGATATGACCGGGGTTGTTCTTGTCGGCCTTCTCCGCCGCCGGAACTTCCGAGGCGATCGAACGGTCACGCACCGCGACCGGGCGCAACTGCCCGTTCATGATGCACATGACCGTCCGCATCCCCTTCTCGTCCGGCTCCGAGATCGCCTCCAAGCCGATGAGCAGGGTGACACCCTTCTCCAACTGCACCCGATGCTCCTCGCCCCGGCGCAGACCGTAGAAGAACTGGTTCTCCGACAGACCCGTGGTGTCGCCGTACTTCTCCCGGTGGCTCCGGAACTCCGCGGCCGGGCCGGGGAACAGCAACCGGTTGAGCGTGTCGCGACGCTCCAGCGAGGAACCGTCCAGTCCCTTCTGATCCGCCGGGCTCAGCGGCACCTCGGGCTTGGGCTCGTTACGCCCGGCCAGCGCCTTGCTGCGGAACGGTTCCGGCCAGCCACCAGCCGGAGTGCCGAGCTCCCCACGCAGGAAACCGATCACCGAATCCGGAATGTCATAGCGGCCCGGATCAGCAGCGAAGTCCTCGATCTCGACACCGGAACCCACCAGCGCCAGAGCCAGATCACCGACGACCTTCGACGAGGGCGTCACCTTGATCAGACGACCCAGCAGCCGGTCGGCTGCCGCGTACTTGGCCTCGACTTCCTCGAACCGGTCACCCAACCCCAAAGCGATCGCCTGCTGACGCAGGTTCGACAGCTGACCACCCGGAATCTCGTGCGTGTACACACGTCCGGTCGGGGCGGGCAGCCCGGACTCGAACGGCGCGTACACCTTCCGCAACGCCTCCCAATACGGCTCGAGGTCGCAGACGTTCTGCAGATTCAGGCCGGTGTCGCGCTCGGTGTGCGCGGCGGCCGCGACGATCGCCGACAGCGCAGGCTGCGACGTGGTACCCGCCATGGCCGCCGACGCACCGTCGACCGCGTCGGCACCTGCCTGCCACGCCGCCAGATAGGTCGCGAGCTGACCACCAGGGGTGTCATGGGTGTGCACATGCACGGGCAGATCGAAATTGCTACGCAGTGCCGTCACGAGCTTGGCGGCCGACGGTGCCCGCAGGAGCCCGGCCATGTCCTTGATCGCCAGCACATGTGCACCAGCGTCCACGATCTGCTCGGCGAGCTTGAGGTAGTAGTCGAGGGTGTAGAGCTGCTCGTTCGGGTCGAGCAGATCACCGGTGTAACTCAACGCGACTTCCGCGATGGCCGTACCGGTTTCGCGCACCGCGTCGATGGCCGGGCGCATCTGGTCGACATTGTTGAGCGCGTCGAAGATCCGGAAGATATCGATGCCGGTGGTCGCCGCCTCGGACACAAATGCGCGGGTCACCTGCTCCGGGTACGGCGTGTAGCCCACGGTGTTACGCCCACGCAGCAGCATCTGCAAGCAGATGTTCGGCACGGCCTCGCGCAGTGCGGCCAAACGCTCCCACGGGTCTTCGTGCAGGAACCGCAGCGCCACATCGTAAGTCGCGCCACCCCACGCCTCGATCGAGAGCAGTTCGGGAGTCAGCCGCGCGACGTGCCCGGCCACACCGAGCAGACCGTTGGTGCGCACCCGGGTCGCCAGCAGCGACTGGTGGGCGTCACGGAAGGTGGTGTCGGTGACGCCGAGCGCCTTCTGCTCCCGCAGGGCCCGGGCGAAACCGTCGGGTCCGAGGGTGAGCAGCCGCTGACGTGACCCGTCCGGCGGCGGCAGCGTCATATCGATGGCGGGCAGCTTGTCGTACGGGTACACCGTGGTGGGCCGCTCACCGTGCGGCTTGTTGACGGTCACGTCCGCGAGGTAGCTCAGGATCTTGGTGCCACGGTCGGCCGACCCGCGCGAGGTGAGCAGCTGCGGGCGCTCGTCGATGAACGAGGTGGTGACCCGGCCCGCCTGGAAATCGGGATCGTCGAGCACCGCCAGCAGGAACGGGATATTGGTCGTCACGCCACGGATGCGGAACTCGGCCAGGGCGCGGCGAGCGCGCGCGGCCGCGGCGGGCAGATCGCGGCCACGGCAGGTGAGCTTGACCAGCATGGAGTCGAAGTAGGCGCCGATCTCCGCGCCCAGGTTCGCGCCGCCGTCGAGGCGGATACCGGCGCCGCCGGGCGTGCGGTAGGCGGTGATGCGACCGGTGTCCGGGCGGAAACCGTTGGCGGAGTCCTCGGTGGTGATCCGGCACTGCAGGGCCGCGCCGCGAATCGAGACCGTCTCCTGGCTCAGGCCGAGATCGGCCAGGGTCTCCCCCGCCGCGATGCGCATCTGGGCCTGCACCAGGTCGACATCGGTGATCTCCTCGGTCACCGTGTGCTCGACCTGGATGCGCGGGTTCATCTCGATGAACACGTGGTTGCCGCGTTCGTCGAGCAGGAATTCCACCGTGCCTGCGCAGCTGTAGCCGATCTGCCGGGCGAAGGCCACGGCGTCGGCGCAGATGCGTTCGCGCAGTGCGGGGTCCAGGTTCGGCGCGGGCGCGAGCTCGATCACCTTCTGGTGGCGGCGCTGCACCGAACAGTCGCGCTCGAACAGGTGCATCACATTGCCGTGCTGGTCGGCCAGGATCTGTACCTCGATGTGGCGGGGGTTCACCACGGCCTGCTCGAGGAACACCGTCGGGTCGCCGAAGGCCGATTCGGCCTCGCGGGAGGCGGCCTCGATCGACTCGCGCAGCTGCTCGGGCGCGGCGACCCGGCGCATGCCACGGCCACCACCACCGGCGACGGCCTTGACGAAGATCGGGTACTCGAGCTCCGTCGAAGCGGCCAGCAGCTGCTCGATGTCGGCCGAGGGTTCGCTGGACTTCAGCACCGGCAGGCCCGCGGCCCGGGCGGCCTCGATCGCGGTGGCCTTGTTGCCCGCCATCTCGAGGACCTCGGCCGAGGGGCCGATGAAGGTGATGCCCTCGCGCGCGCAGGCCGCGGCCAGATCGGGATTCTCCGACAGGAAGCCGTATCCCGGGTAGATCGCGTCGGCGCCGGCCGACTTGGCCGCCTCGACGATCGCCTCGATCGAGAGGTAGGCCCGCACGGGGTGACCTTCCTCACCGATCTGATACGACTCGGCCGCCTTGAGACGGTGCACGGAGTTGCGATCCTCATACGGGAACACCGCGACCGTTCCGATGCCTAGTTCGTAGGCGGCGCGGAAGGCGCGGATAGCGATCTCGCCGCGATTGGCGACCAAGACTTTCGAGAACATTGGACTACGGTACCCGGCCCGCGAGCGGGGTCCGGCACGCAAGGTGACTTCGCCACAGTCTTCACACCGAACATCCCCCGACCTGCGAAGTCGCGGTAATCGGACCGTCACATCTCACCGCGGGAGTCCCCGGCCCGTGCGGTCGGTGGTGCGGCGGCAACGCGCAGGTCACGCCCCTGTTCGGCACGTCCGGGTGAGCAGCCGGCCCGCGACCCCCTATGCTGGTGGGTGCAGCTGGTTCGCCTGCGCGGTGGAAGAGTCGGAGCCCCGACCTCCCGCGCCGGTGTCGAAGCCCGCCGCCGGTTCCCCGGCGCCGGGTGAAGAGGGAACCCGGTGGGAATCCGGGACTGTCCCGCAGCGGTATGCAGGAACGACCGCCGTCATCACGCACTGGACTTCGTGTCCGGGAAGCGACGGCCAGTAGGTCGGTCGACACACACGACCGGTGCCCGCGAGTCCGAAGACCTGCCGACTGTGCCGGATACGCCGTATCCGGCGGCCACCGCCTCGTGGATCGGGCGCGCGGACCACCCACAGACCGAGACAGACCGTGCCCGCACGGCGTCGACGGTCCGGCGGTTGGCGTCTGCCCGCATGGTGAGGGCCGTCCGTACCGCACTGGAGAAACTTCCGTGACTGTTTCGCACACTCCTTTCACCGCAACGGTTCTCGGTCTGCCCCGGGTGGGCCCGAACCGGGAACTCAAGCGCGCGACCGAGGCCTACTGGGCGGGCCGCGCCGACGCGGACCACCTGCACACCGTCGGCCGGGAACTGCGCCGTGCCCAGCTGCTCGAGCTGCAGGCCGCGGGCCTGGACTCGGTGCCGGTGGGCACCTTCTCCTACTACGACCAGGTGCTCGACACCGCCGTGCTGCTCGGCGCGCTGCCCCCGCGCGTCGCCGGGATCGCCGACCCGCTGGACCGCTACTTCGCAGCCGCGCGCGGCACCGACACCGTCGCCCCGCTCGAGATGACCAAGTGGTTCGACACCAACTACCACTACCTGGTCCCCGAGATCGACGCCGCCACCGTCTTCTCGCTGAACCCCGGCAAGCTCCTCGCCGAGCTGGCCGAGGCGATCGAGCTCGGCGTGGCACCTCGCCCGGTGGTGGTCGGCCCGATCACCTTCCTGAAGCTGGCCAAGTCCGCCGACGGCGCGGCCCTGGACCGGCTGCCGGAGCTGATCGCCCTCTACGCCGACCTGCTCACCCAGCTCGCCGACGCGGGCGCGCAGTGGGTGCAGATCGACGAGCCGGTGCTGGTCACCGACCTCACCGACGCCGAGGTCGCCCTCGTGCGCGACACCTACACCCAGCTCTCGGCGGTGGACCGGCGCCCGGCGATCCTGGTCGCCACCTACTTCGGGCACCCCGACGCCGCCCTGGGCGCGCTGGCAGGCACCGCCGTCGAGGGTGTGGCGGTCGACTTCACCGCGGGCACCCGGGTCGCCGATCTCGCCGCGCTGCCCGCGCTGGCGAACAAGCTGGTGGTGGCGGGCGTGGTCGACGGCCGCAACATCTGGCGCACCGATCTCGACGCCGCGCTGAGCACCCTGGGCACCCTGCTGGGCAGCGCCGGGTCGGTGGCCGTGTCCAGCTCGTCCTCGCTGCTGCACGTGCCGTACTCGCTGACCCCCGAGACCGGGCTCGACGAGCGGCTGCGCTCGTGGCTGGCCTTCGGCGCCGAGAAGGTCGCCGAGGTGCGCGTGCTGGCCACCGCGCTCACCACCGGCACCGACGCCGTGGCCGCCGAACTGGCCGCCGCGCGCGACGCCGCCGAGTCGCGGCGCACCGATCCGCGCCTGCACGTCGAGCAGGTCAGGGCCCGCCTGGCCGCGCTCGACGAGAGCGACCTGAACCGCCTGCCCGCCGACGAGCGCCGCGCCCTGCAGCGCGAGCACCTCGACCTGCCGGTGCTGCCGACCACCACCATCGGCTCCTACCCGCAGACCTCGGCCATCCGCCTGGCCCGCGCCGCGCTGCGCAAGGGCGAGATCGACGAGGCCGAGTACGTGCGCCGGATGCAGGCCGAGATCGCCGAGGTGATCACCCTGCAGGAGAAGCTGGGCCTGGACGTGCTGGTGCACGGCGAGCCCGAGCGCAACGACATGGTGCAGTACTTCGCCGAGCTGCTCGACGGCTTCGCCGCCACCGAGAACGGCTGGGTGCAGTCCTACGGCACCCGCTGCGTGCGTCCGCCGATCCTGTTCGGTGACGTCTCGCGTCCCGAGCCGATGACGCTGTCGTGGATCGGTTACGCCCAGTCGCTGACCACCAAGCCGGTCAAGGGCATGCTCACCGGTCCGGTCACCATCCTGGCCTGGTCGTTCGTGCGCGACGACCAGCCGCTGGGCGAGTCGGCCCGCCAGGTGGCCCTCGCCATCCGCGACGAGACGGTGGACCTGGAGGCCCAGGGCACCCGGGTGATCCAGGTCGACGAGCCCGCCCTGCGCGAGCTGCTGCCGCTGCGCGCGGCCGACCAGCCCGCCTACCTGCAGTGGTCGGTGGACTCGTTCCGCCTGGCCACCGCCGGTGTCGCCGACACCACCCAGGTGCACACCCACCTGTGCTACTCGGAGTTCGGTGAGGTCATCTCGGCCATCGCGGGCCTGGACGCCGATGTCACCTCGATCGAGGCGGCGCGCTCGCACATGGAGGTCCTCGACGACCTGAACGCGGCGGGCTTCGCGCTCGGCGTCGGCCCGGGCGTCTACGACATCCACTCCCCGCGCGTGCCCTCGGTCGAGGAGATCACCACGTCGCTGGCGGCGGCGCTGAAAGCCGTTCCCGCCGAGCGTCTCTGGGTCAACCCGGACTGCGGCCTCAAGACCCGCGGCCCGGTGGAGGTCGAGGCGTCGCTGCGCAATCTGGTGACCGCCGCCGCGGCGCTGCGGTAGCCGGGAAACAGCTGCGGTAGCCGGGAAACACCTGGTGAATCGCGGTCCCGGGCGGGCGTTTTCCGTCCGGGACCGCGTGCGCGGCCGCGGGGCGTTTCGGTCTTCATGAGGGGGAGATCGAACCGCCCTGCGGCTCTTCGCACGTTACGCACAAGTAGTAACAGATAAAATCCCTTGCTGGACTGGACATCTCCCGAGGTAATCGCCACTTTCAGCAAACGTTGCGAACCCTGAGCGTTAGGATCTTCGGCGTGCGGAAGATGTACGCGGGGGCCAGGCTACGACGGCTGCGCGAAGAACGGCGGATGACCCAGGCGGCGCTGGCGAAATCGCTGGATCTGTCACCCAGCTATCTCAACCAGCTCGAGCGCGACCAGCGCCCGCTCACCATTCCTGTTCTGCTGAAACTGAACTCGACCTTCGACCTGGATGTCCAGTTCTTCGCCGCCGACTCCGACGCGCGCCTGGTCTCGGATCTGCACGAGGTCCTGGTCGAGGCGGCGGGCGGTGGCGACACCGCGCCGATCACCGAGGTCGAGGAACTGGCGACCCGGCTGCCGGAGGTGGCGCGCATCGTCATCGCCATGCACCGGCGGCTGCGTGCGGCCACCGACCAGCTCGACCTGCTGTCCTCGCGGGTGGAGAACCCCAGCGGCGCCCCCGGCACCCCGATGCCCTACGAGGACGTGCGCGACTTCTTCTACGACCACCGCAATCACATCTCCACCCTCGATCACGCCGCCGAGCAGCTGTTCGAGGAATCCGGGCTCAGCATCGGCTCGCTGGACCGCCAGCTGGCCCGCATCGCCGAGGAACGCGCCGGGGTGACGGTGCTGGTGCGCGGCGACGGCGCCGACCCGACCATCCCGAAACGCCACTACGACCCCGACACCCGCACGCTCACCCTGGCCCGCAGGCTGCGCCCGGGCCAGCGCGCCTTCCAGATCGCCTCGACCCTGGGCCTGCTGCTCTACGGCCGCGAGATCGACAATGTGCTCGCCGAATCCCGCGCGCTCACCGGCGAATCGCGGACGCTGGCCCGGGTCGGGCTGGCCAACTACTTCGCCGGCGCGCTGATCCTGCCCTACGGCCGGTTCCTGCGGTCGGCCGAGGAACTGCGCTACGACGTCGACCTGCTCGCCCTGCGCTTCGAGGTGGGTTTCGAGACGGTCTGCCATCGCCTGAGCACCTTGCAGCGGCAGGGCCAGCGCGGGGTGCCGTTCTTCCTGGTACGCACCGACCGGGCGGGCAATATCTCGAAACGCCAGTCCGCCACCGCCTTCCATTTCTCCCGGGTCGGCGGCAGCTGCCCGCTGTGGGTCACCCACGAGGCGTTCGCACATCCGGGGCGCATCCTCACCCAGATCGCGGAGATGCCCGACGGGCGCCGCTACCTGTGGATCGCGCGCACCACCCCGCCCGCGCCGCAGGGTTTCGGCGGTGCGTCGAAGAACTTCGTCATCGCGCTGGGCTGCGATATCGAGTACGCCGACCGGCTGGTGTACTCGCAGGGCATCCAGCTCGACGACCCCCAGGTGGCCGTGCCGATCGGCGCGGGCTGCAAGGTGTGCGAGCGTCCGTCCTGCCCGCAGCGGGCGTTCCCGCAGATCGGCCGCGCGCTCGCGGTGGCCGAGCACACCAGCACCGATCTGCCCTACCCCCGGCTGCCGCGCTGACTCAGGACTTGGCCAGGTATTCGATGCGTTCGCCGTCCACGGCGGCGTGCATCATCCCGGCCAGGCCCGGATGCTTCACCAGGCCGGGGTCTTCGGCGACCACCTGCCGGGCGAGTTCCTGGGCGGCGGTGATCACCTCGAGGTCGTCGAGCAGCGACAGCAGCCGCAGCGACCGGGCCGTGCCGGACTGGGCCGAGCCGAGCACATCGCCCTCACGACGCTGACGCAGGTCCAGCACCGACAGTTCGAACCCGTCGGTGGTGGCGGCGACCGCTTCCAGCCGGGCCATGGCCGTGCCGCCGGGCGCGGCGTCGGTGATCAGCAGGCACAGGCCGGGATGCTCGCCGCGCCCGATCCGGCCGCGCAACTGGTGCAGCTGGCTCACGCCGAATCGGTCGGCGTCGACGATCACCATGACCGTGGCATTGGGTACGTCGACACCCACCTCGACCACCGTGGTGCACACCAGGACATCGATGGCGCCGTCGTTGAACTGGCGCATCACGTGATCTTTCTCGTCGGACGGCAGCCGCCCGTGCAGCAGCCCGACCCGGACCCCGGCCAGCGGCCCCGCGCTCAGCGTCTCGTACATGTCCACGGCGGCCTGGGTGGTCGGGCCCTCCTTCTCCTCCTGCTTGGCGGCCTTCTTGCCCTTGGCGGGCGGCGCGTCGGGGTCCTCGCCGATGCGTGAGCACACCACATACGCCTGGCGGCCCTGCCCGACCTCTTCCAGGATCCGTTCCCACGCGCGCTCCACCCAGCCCGGATGCAGTTTGCGCGCGACAACTTTCGAGGTGATCGGCGAACGGCCCCGGGGCAGCTGGGTGAGCGTGGAGGTCTCCAGGTCGCCCAGGGTGGTCATGGCGATGGTGCGCGGGATGGGGGTGGCCGTCATCACCAGCAGATGGGGGCTGATGCCGTTCTTGGCCTTGGCACGCAGGGCATCTCGCTGCTCCACGCCGAAGCGGTGCTGTTCGTCGACCACCACCAGGCCCAGGTCGAAGAACTCGACCGCGTCCTGGATGAGGGCGTGCGTACCGATCACCAGACCCGCCTCACCGGTCACCGCGTCCAGCAGCGCGGCCTTGCGGGCCGAGGCCGACATGGACCCGGTCAGCAGGACGACTTTGGTGGCGTGCTCACCCGCGCCGAGTTCGCCCGCCGTGCCCAGGTCGCCGAGCATCGCGCGCACCGACCGATAGTGCTGGGCGGCAAGCACTTCCGTCGGTGCGAGCAGCGCGCACTGACGGCCGGAGTCGACCACCTGGAGCATCGCGTGCAGGGCCACGATGGTCTTGCCCGAACCCACCTCACCCTGGAGCAGGCGATGCATCGGGCGGGTGCGCGACAGATCGGCGCCGATCTCGTCGATCACCTGCCGCTGGCCCTCGGTGAGCTCGAACGGCAGGCGCTCGTCGAAGGCGGCGGCGATGCCGTCGGTGCGCGGCGGGCAGGCGGGCGCCGTGCGGCCCTCGACCTCGTGACGGCGTTCGGCGAGCACCAGTTGCAGGGCCAGCGCCTCGTCGAAACGCAGCCGCTCCCTGGCCCTTTCGATATCGAGCTTGTGTTCGGGCAGATGGATCAGGCGCAGCGCGTCGGTGACCTCGAGCAGGTTGCGTTCCTCGCGCAGGTCGGCGGGCAGCGGGTCCTCGATCGGGTCGAGCTGGTCGAGCACCTGGCGGATACAGGCCAGCAGATCCCAGCTCTGCACCTTGGCCGTCGCCGGATACACCGGCACGAATTCACGTTCGAAGAACGAGGCGTCCACTCCCCCGGCACCTTTGGCGCTCTGCGCCAGCCCGCGCAGCGCACCGCTGCCGCGCACCGAGGTGAGCTCCTCCACCCCCGCCTCGGCCTTGTCGGGCAGGATCAGATAGTCCGGGTGCGAGAGGTTCCAGCGGTCGGGCCGCCACCAGTGCACGGTGCCCGACATCATCGCCCGCACACCCTCTTTCACCAGATAGCGCACCTTGTCACCGTTGAAGAAGGTGGCTTCGATCGGCCGGGGCGCGCCGGTGTCGAGCTGCACCTTCAGCAGCGAGCCGCGCCGGTTCTTCATCGGGCGCAGTTCGGTTTTGGTGATGCGGCCGATCACGGTGATGTGGGCGGATTCCTCCGGCTCCTCCTCGGTGAGGGGCTGGCCCTGGGTGGCGTAGCGCACCGGATAGTGGCGTAGCAGGTCTTCGACGGTGGTCATGTCGAAAGCCTCGGTCAGCCGTTCGGCCGCTTTCACGCCCAGCACGTGATCGAGCCGGTCACTCAGTGTCGCCATCGTCTACTCGACCCCAATCTGCACCAGATCCGCTTGCTGCCCACCGGAATACACCACCACCTCGACACCGGGGAACCCGGCCGTCACATGGTCGGTGAGTACCTGTCCCAGCTCGGGGCCCGCGTCGGCACCCATCAGCAGAGTCACCAATTCACCGCCGAGACCGAGCATCCGGTCCAGCAGAATCCGTCCGGCCCCGACCACGTCCGGGTCGATCACCACCACATCCTGGCCGACCAGGCCGAGCCCGTCACCCGGGGAACAGGTACCGACCATGGTCAGCGCCCGCACCCGCGCCGCCCGCAGCGCACCCCACCGGGTGGTCGCGGCGGCCTCGGACATGGCGAAGGCGTCGTCGACCGCGATCCGTCCCCGATCGTGCACCGCCAGCGCGGCCAGGCCCTGCACCATGGAGGCGCTCGGCAGCAGCAGCACATCGCGCGAGGCGTCACGCGCGGCGACACCGACGGCGACCAGCTCCTGCGCGGGCAGCGCGCCGTTCGGCAGGACCAGGACTTCGCGATGCGGCATGGACCGGATGGCACGCAGCAGGGCGCTGGTGTCGAACTGGCGGTCGCCCCGCAGGACCACAGCACCGGCGTCGGCGAACAGCCGGGCCGCGTCGTCACCGGAGACCACGGCGAGGATCCCGCGATCGGCCTCGCCGGTCTCGGCCTGCGGCCCGGGCGCCGGGTGCGTTCGATCGGGCGAGTCCGCGCCGGTGCCCGCTGCCGCGTGCGAATGACTTGCGGCGTCCGGCGCGGCTGTGGCGTCGAACCCGGTGGGCCGATCCGTGGCGCCGGGGTCCCCCGTGCACGTGCCCGAGACCCTGACGTCGACTCTCTGCCCGCCCGAAACTTCGGAGTCCGGCGTGTACCCGCCTGCGGCGACGACCGGACGGCCGGCGCCCGGCACGGTCAGTATTTCCTCGTGATACCCGCCGTGGGGCGCGGTCACCGCGAAGCTCTCGATCCGCACACCGCTGAGCCGTCCGATCGCGAGCCCCGCCTCGATCGCCGCCCCCGCGTCCCGGCAGTGCACATGCGCCGACCAGGTCCCGTCCCCGTCCCCGACCACCACCACCGAGTCCCCCAGCACGGCCAGCCGATCCCGCAGCCCCCGCGCCGCGTCCTCGTCACTCCCCGAGATCAGATACATGACCTCGAAATGCGGGTCCGGCGCACGCTCCGGGAGCGGATGGTCACAGTCGTCCTCACCGGACCGTCCCACGTCACCGCGATCTTCCGCATCGCGGGGCTGCACCGCACTGCCGGGCCGTACGGCGATGCGGTCGGCTGCGGTTGTCGGGGCGGGCTGGACACTCAGCTCTGGGGCGAGCCGGTCCGTGCCGGTGTCTGCCCGTTTCCGGGCATAGGTGTCTCGGGTCGGGGCGTGGCCGCAGACAGTCGCGACCAGGCAGTCCAGCAGGACCAGCAGGCCGCGGGCGCCCGCGTCGACCACGCCCGCCGCCCGGAGCACACCGAGTTGGGTCGGTGTCTCGTTCAGGGCGCGCGCCGCGCCGTCGGCGGCGGCCCGCGCCACCGTCACCAGTGACGGGTCGTCGGCGGCGTCGGCGGCCACGGCGGCGCGGTCGAGCACCGTGAGGATCGTGCCCTCGACCGGTGCGCTGAGCCCGGTGCGCACCAGCATCGCCGCGCGCCGCAATGCCACCCGCAGCCGCTGCCCGGTCAGGGGACCGTCGACGACAGCATCGGCGATCCCGCGCAGCACCTGCGAAAGAATGATCCCGGAGTTCCCCCGCGCCCCACTCGTCGCGCCCCGCGCCAGTGCCCGCGCGATCCGATACGCCGACGGCACCACGGCGGGATCAGCGGCACCCCGCGTGATCGGCTCGGGTGTCACCCGACCCGCGTCAGCCGGGGCGACCGGCACGAGACCGGAGGCGACGGACTCGGTGGCGGCCTGCTCGGCGGCGGACACGGCCGCGCGCATGGTGGCGAGCAGGTTGGTGCCGGTGTCGGAGTCGGCGATGGGGAACACGTTGAGGGCGTCGATCTCGGCGCGGCGTAGTTCCAGGTCGGTGCGGCAGGTTCGGGCCCAGGTCAGTAGCGAAGCGCCGTCGAGGGCCTCCCGCACGTGCGACACCGTCACCTCTCTCCCCGTTTCCGGCGCCCGCGCGCCGAGCATCGCACGCCAGGTTAGCGCCAGCCGCCGACAGCGGTATGCTCGCCGCGGACGGGCCGCTCCTCCGGCCGGATCGGTGTCTCGACCGGGACACCCGGTTTGGAACTTCACGGCCCGGCCCGCTACCCTTGCAGGGTTGCCTCGTGCGGCCCTTCCGGGTCTGCGCTGGCCGACGCGAGTCGGCAAGGCATTTGACGACATCAGTTTCCGGTACAGCGGGCATCCGTGCGCGCTGACCGCTTATGACATGAAGGAGCTCGCGACATGGCTGCCGTTTGCGACGTCTGCGCCAAGGGCCCCGGTTTCGGGAAGTCGGTCTCGCACTCGCACCGGCGCACCAACCGTCGCTGGAACCCGAACATCCAGACCGTGCGTGCGCAGGTTGCCCCTGGCAACACCCGCCGGATGAACGTGTGCACCTCCTGCCTGAAGGCGGGCAAGGTCGTCCGCGGCTGATTCTCAGCCCGTACATTCTGCCGACACCACCCCGGCGCCCTTGTGGGTGATCCGGGGTTTTGTCGTCGTAGGGTGCTGTCGTGCCTGACTGGCGGCTCGAGCCGCTGACCGCCGACCGTGTTCCCGCGCTGGCCGCCTGCCACATCGCGACCTGGCGCGAGTCCTACGACACCCTCGTCCCGGCGCACGTCCTGGCCGGTTTCGACCTGGACCGCTCGATCCTCACCTGGGAGCGCCGCCGGACCGAGGGCACCCACCGCATACCCGTCGCCCTCGCCGGTGACGAACTGATCGGCTTCGCCGCCGCGAGCCCGCACGAACTCGACGCGCTCTACGTCCGCCCGGCCTGGCACGGCACCGGCGTCGCCGACGCCCTCATCACCGAGGCCGCCCCCGCCTCGCCGTGCACACTGTGGGTCTTCGCCGGCTATCCGCGCGCCCACGCCTTCTATCGCAGGCACGGCTTCGCCGACACCGGCGTGCACCGCGTGGACCCGTTCACCCTGCTGCCCGAACAACTGTGGCGCCGCGCCCCTCGCTAGGGTGACGCCATGAGTAGTACCACCGAACCGGTTCCGGCCGCCCAACTCGTCGACGGCGTGCTGCAGTTGACCATCGCCACCGCCGCGGCGGGCACGTCGATGGACTTCGACCTGATCAACGCGGGCACCGCCGCGCTGCGCGATCTCGATCCCGGCGTGGGCGCGATCCTGCTCACCGGCGCTGGCCCGAACTTCTGCGCGGGCGGCAATGTCCGCCACTTCGCGGCCGCCGAGGACCGCGGTGCCTTCCTGCACACGCTGGCCGGGGAACTGCACGAGTTCGTGCGCGCGCTCGACGCCGTCCCGGTGCCCGTGGTCGCCTCGGTGCACGGCTGGGCCGCCGGTGCGGGCATGAGCCTGGTACTCGGCGCCGATATCGCGATCGGTGGCCCGTCGACCAAGCTGCGTCCCGCCTACCCGGGCATCGGCCTGAGCCCCGACGGTGGCATGTCCTGGCTGCTGCCGCGCATCGTCGGGGCGAACCGCGCCGCCGAGATCCTGCTCACCGATGCCGTGCTCGACGCCGAGGAGGCCGTGCGCCTGGGCATCCTGAGCCGGCTCGTCGCCGACGACGAGGTCCGCGCCGAGGCACTGAAGGTGGCCCGGAGCTTCGTCACCGGCCCGCGCACCACGTACGCGGCCATGAAAAAGCTGCTGGCCCAGTCGCCCACGGCGACCCTGGACCAGCAGCTCGACGCCGAACGCGACAGCATCGCCGCCGCCGCGAACGGCAAGATCGGCCGCGAAGGCGTCGACGCCTTCATCGCCAAGCGTAAGCCCGACTACCTGGGCCTCAGCTGACCCCCGGCCGAACGACACCACCACGGGTTTTCGGCCGCCTCGCCCCCGAGGAGCGAGACGTGACGCCGCAGGCGGAGTATCGCTTCTCGGGGGTGAGGCCCAAGGGGCCGAAAACCCTGCGGCGCCAGCCGCCTAGCACACAGCGCCGAGGGCGCTGAAGGTGTTCTGCAGCAGGCAGGTCACCTTGGCGTTCACGCCGGAGGAGATGGTGGAGGTGCCGGTGGAGGTCCATTCCTCGCCGACCTGGGTGGTGGCCACCGGCGCGGCCTGCTCGTCGTAGGGCTGCAGGGCCAGGCCCGCGGCGGAGGCCGAGGCCGCGCCCGCGGTGAGGGCGGCGGCGACGGCGGCGGTCGCGACGGCGGCGCGGAGGGTCGTGCTGTGCATCGGGTTGTGCTCCTTCATCATTTTTCTCTGGTGCGGACGGCACCCCGGGTCAGGGCAGCCGCCAATCGACTGGTTCGGCGCCGAGTTCGTCGAGCAGTTCGTTGACCCGGGAGAAGGGCCGCGAACCGAAGAACCCGCGCGAGGCGGACAGCGGGGAGGGATGGGCCGACTCGATGTAGGGGACGTCGGCCTCGGCGAGAGTCGGTTTCAGCGAGCCCGCGTCGCGGCCCCACAGCACGGCGACGAGCGGTTCGTCCCGGGCGACGAGCGCGCGGATGGCCTGCTCGGTGACGGCCTCCCAGCCCTTGCCACGATGCGAGGCGGGGGTGCCGGGGGTGACGGTGAGCACCCGGTTCAGCAGCAGCACACCCTGATCCGACCACGGGCTCAGGTCACCGCAGCGGGGTGTGTCGAAGCCCAGGTCCTTGGTGTACTCGGCGAAGATGTTGGACAGGCTGCGCGGGACCGGCGAGACATCCGGCGCGACAGAGAAACTCAGCCCCATCGCGTGCCCCGGCGTCGGGTACGGGTCCTGGCCGACGATCAGTACCCGCACGGCGTCGAACGGACGCTGGAACGCGCGTAACACGTTCTCCCCGGCGGGCAGATACCCGCGGCCCTCGGCGTTCTCCGTGCGCAGGAACTCGCCCATTTCGCTGATGCGGTCGGCGACCGGTTCCAAGGCCCGGGCCCAGCCCGGATCGATGATCTCCGACAGTGGTTTGGCACCCATGACCGCACAACCTATCGTTTCCGGCCGACAGATGCGGCGCCGGACCCGTGGAAGGATTCCCAGCCGATCCCGCCGCTGGGCGCGGCACCGTCGACGGTGACGCCATCACCTGCGACGACGACCCCGATCGGCCGCCAGCCCGGCGGCAGCGCGGTGCCCGCGGGCCAGGTCCCCGCGAAGGCGTGGTCCTCGCCACCGGCCAGAATCCATTGCGCCGCATCGGTATCCAGCCGGGCCGCGACCGCGTCCAGTTCCGGGTCGGTCAGCGCGGCGCCGTGCACGTCGATCGCGACACCCGAGGCGCGCGCGAGATGGCCGAGATCGGCGAGCAGCCCGTCGGAGACATCGGTGAGGGCGGTGGGTCCGGTGTCGCCGAAGACGTCGACGACCGCGGCGTACGGCGGCTGCGGCACCCGGTGCGCGGCCAGGGCGCGCGCGAAGACCGGATCGGCGATGTCCGCGTCACCGGACAACACGGCCAGCCCCGCCCCCGACCAGCCGAGTTCACCGGCGACCGCGACGATGTCGCCCGGCCCGGCACCCGCGCGGGTGATCGCGGCCCGCCCGCCCAGATCGCCGAAGGCCGTCACCGAGATCACCAGCTGATCGCTGTGCACCAGATCGCCGCCCGCGATGGAGCCACCGGCGCGCTGCGCCTCGGTCCACATCCCGTCGGTGATGGCCTCGAGCACCGTGACGGGGGTGTCACCGGGGCAGCCGAGCGCGACCACGAAGGCGCTCGGGCGCGCACCCATCGCCACCACATCGGCCGCGTTCTGCGCGATGGCCTTGCGCCCGATCTCGGTGGGTGCCGACCAGTCGAGCCGGAAGTGCCTGCCCTCGACGAGCATGTCGGTACTCACCACGAACCGCCCGTCGGGCGCGGCCACCACCGCGGCGTCGTCACCGGGGCCCAGCAGCACCTGCGCACCCTGACGCCTGCCCGCGGTGATCCGGTCGATGACCCCGAACTCGCCGACCTCACGCACCGTTCGCGCCCGGCTGTCCTCGCTGATGACCGGCCCCTTCCCGCTGTGCTGCCGCGCTGACGAAATCGACCCGACGGTACCCTTTCGGAGGCGATCGGGCACCACCGACGGTGCACCCGATACCACGGAGCGGAAAGGACCCCACGGCTATGGCGGCGGATTCGTCGGACCCGAACGAACGCGACGAGACGGCACCCGAGGACACGCCGGAGACCGCCGAGCCGGTGTCGCTGTCGAAGGACGACGACACCACCGAAGCCGAGTCCGACACCACGACGCCCTACTCCCCCGCGCTGATCGCCACCGCCGTGGCCCTGCCGGTCGTCCTGATCGTCGGCGTCCTCGTCGCCGCCTTCATCGCCCTGCGCGCCCCCACCGAACGCGAACCCCTCGCGCTGGGCCCCGTCCCGGCCCCCGCCCAGGACGGTCCCGCCTGCCACGCGCTGCTGCCCGCCCTGCCCGCCGAACTCCCCGGCAACGGCGAGACCTACACCAAATCCACCCTCGTCGAACCCGCGCCGCAGGCCACCCGCGCCTGGCAGCTCCCCGACGGCGGCGACCCGATCGTGCTGCGCTGCGGCCTGGACCGCCCGCTCGAATTCAACCGCGCCGCCGCGCTGACCGTCATCGACGGCGTGAAATGGTTCCAGGTCCGCGACGAGGTCGCCCAGACCGGCACCTGGTTCGCCGTCGACCGCGAGACCTACATCGCGCTCACGGTCCCCGACAACTCGGGCACCGGCCCGATCCAGACGGTCTCCGACACCATCAACGCCACCCTCCCCGCCCGCGAACCGACCCCCGGCGAGTTGTGACTGTGACTGTGACATAGGCGGCTGGCGCCGCGGGGTTTTCGGCCCTGTGGGCCTCGCATCCGAAGGGCGATACTTCGGCTTCGCCGTGACGTCTCGCCCTTCGGATGCGAGGCGGCCGAAAACCCGGGGTGGCCGAGGTTGTCGTCAGCGCAGGCCGGTGCCTCGGGCGAGAGCCGTTTCGATCAGGGTGGAGACCAGGGTGGGGTAGTCGATGCCGGTCGCTTCCCACATGCGGGGGTACTGCGAGATGGGGGTGAAGCCGGGCATGGTGTTGATCTCGTTGATGACCGGGCCGTCGGCGGTGACGAAGAAGTCGACGCGGGCCAGGCCCTGGCAGTCCAGGGCGCGGAAGGCGCGCACCGACAGCTCGCGGATCTGCTCGGCGACGTCGTCGTCGAGTTTGGCGGGCACGTCGAACTCGCAGACGTCGTCGAGATATTTGGTGGCGAAGTCGTAGAACTCGGGGGCCGCGGCGTCGGCGTCGGGCATCCGGATCTCGGAGACCACGCTGCCGCGCACCTGGCCGTCGGCGAATTCCAGCACGCCACACTCGACTTCACGGCCGAGGATACCCGCCTCGACGATCACCTTCGGGTCGTGTTCGCGTGCGGTGGCGACGGCGGCGTCGAGCGAAGCCCAGTCGGTGATCTTGGTGATGCCGATGGAAGAGCCGCCGCGCGCGGGCTTCACGAACGCGGGCAGGCCGAGGCGATCGCGCTCGGCCTGGGTCAGCGTCGCGGTACCGGGGCGCAGCACCACCTGGGTACCGACCGGTAACCCTTCGGCGGCCAGCAATTTCTTGGTGAACTCCTTGTCCATGCCCGCGGCGCTGGCCAGCACGCCCGCCCCCACATAGGGGACACCGGCCAGTTCGAGCATGCCCTGCAGGGTGCCGTCCTCACCGAACGGGCCGTGCAGGATCGGGAAGACCACGTCCACGCGGCCGAGCGCGGCCGACGGATCGTCGAGCGCGACCAGCGCGCCGGCCCGGCCCGGGTCGGCTGCCAGCGTCAGCGCGGTACCCGCCGCGTCGACCGCGGGCAGCGCGTCGTGGCTGAGTTCGAGCTGACCGATCCCCTCGGCCAGTACCCAGCTGCCGGCGGCGGTGATACCGATCGGCACCACCTCGTAGCGCGCGGGATCGAGGTTGCGCAGCACGCTGCTCGCCGATACACACGAGACGGCGTGCTCGCTGCTGCGCCCGCCGAAGACCACAGCTACCCTGATCCGGTTCGTCATGACCGTCAACTTAGTGGGTTACGGCCGCGGTGGCGGCATCGACCTTACTCCGGCTTGATCTTTCTTCCGAGCAGGCTGTCGACGGCCTCGTTGACCGAAAGTCCCTCGTGACACACCCGGTGCACCGCGTCGGTGAGCGGCATCTCCACCTGGTGCGCGGCCGCGAGCGCCCGCACCGATGTGCACGACTTCACACCTTCGGCCACCTGCCCATTGGTCGCCTCCTGCGCGGCCTGCATCGAGCCACCCGAGCCGAGCACGTATCCGAAGGACCGATTGCGTGATCCCGGCGAGGTGCACGTCGCCACCAGGTCACCCACGCCGGCGAGCCCGGCCAGCGTCACCGGCTGCGCGCCGAGCGCGACACCGAGGCGCATCACCTCGGCGAGCCCACGGGTGATCAGGCTCGAGACCGAGTTGTATCCCAACCCCATCCCCGAGGCGATACCGCACGCCAGCGCGATGACGTTCTTGCACGCGCCACCGATCTCGGCCCCGATCACATCGGTGTTGGTGTACGGCCGGAAGTACCCGGTGGCACAGGCCCGCTGCGCCACCCCGGCGCGCTCGCTGTCGGTACAGGCGATCACGGTGGCCGCGGGCTGACGTTCGACGATCTCGTGCGCGAGATTCGGCCCCGACAACACCGCGATCCGGCTCGCCTCGGCGCCGGTGACCTCCGCGATCACCTGACTCATCCGCAGCAGCGTGCCGGTCTCGACCCCCTTCATGAGACTGAGCAGCGTGGCGTCGGAACCGATATCGCCCTTCCACAGCTCCAGATTCGCCCGCAGCGACTGCGACGGGACCGCCAGCACCACCAGATCCGCGCCGTCGAGCGCGACCCGGTGATCGTCGGTGCCGCGCACCGGCGGCAGCTCGACACCGGGCAGGTAGAACGGATTGCGGTGCTCGGTGTCGAGTGCCCGCGCGACCTCGCCGCGTCTGGCCCAGATCGTGACCTCGGTCCCCGCCTCTGCCAACACCTTCGCGAACGCGGTGCCCCACGACCCCGCACCCATAACCGCCGCCCTCGTCATCAGCCCAATATGCCATGGAAGGATCGACCTCATGCGTCCGCACACCGTGCACGCCGTGATGGCGGTCAAGCACATCGACCGGGCCAAGAGCCGCCTGGCCGAGGTCCTGACCGCCACGCAGCGTGGGCAGCTCGTCCTGGCCATGTTCGCCGATACGGTCACGGCCGCGACGGCCGTGCCGGAGGTGCTGTCGCTGACCGTGGTCACCCCCGATCCGCGCGTGGCCGCCCGCGCCGGCGAACTCGGCGCGCAGGTGCTCGCCGAGCCCGCCGGTGCCGCGGACCCGCTCAACGCCGCCCTCGCCGCGGGCGCGCGCGACGTGCGCGACCGGCACGGCCCCGCGCATCTGCTCGCCCTGCAGGCCGACCTGCCCGCGCTGCGCCCGGCCGAGCTGGCCGAGCTGCTCACCGTCGCCCCCGACGGCGCCCGCTCGGTGGTGATCGATCACACCGGTACCGGCACCGCCGCACTACTCGTGCGCGACACCCTCGCCGCGCTGGCTCCCCGCTTCGGCGCCGGATCCGCACGGGCACACCGCGCCGAGGGCGCGCACCCGCTGCCCGGGCACTGGCCGGGCCTGCGCCGCGATGTCGACACCCCCGCCGACCTGGCCGCCGTCCGCGCGCTCGGCGTCGGCGAATTCACCGCGGCGGTGCTGCGCGAATTCGGTCTGCTCGATCGGGAAGGTGATCCGGTTCGCACCGTGTGCTGACCGATCGCCGCGCCGGATGAGGATCGGATCAACCGGACAAGTGTCATGCTGCGGACTGCCCGGTCCGTAGGGGATGATCGATGGCGTGAGCGACACGGAAACGATCAAGCAGCAGCCCCCGATTTCCCCGCCACCTGCCGCTGCCGCGGCCACGGGCGGTGACGCGGCCACGCAGCGGTTGCCCCGCGATCGCTACCTGAACCGGGAACTGAGCTGGCTGGACTTCAACGCCCGGGTCCTGGCACTGGCCGAGGACGCCTCGCTGCCGTTGCTGGAACGCGCGAAATTCCTGGCGATCTTCGCCTCGAATCTCGACGAGTTCTACATGGTTCGCGTCGCGGGCCTCAAACGCCGGGCCGAGACCGGGCTGTCGGTGCGCTCGGCCGACGGACGCTCCCCGTCCGAGCAGCTGGAGATGATCACCGCGCGCGCCCAGGAACTGGCGGTGCGCCACGCGAACGTCTTCCTCGACGAGGTGAACCCCGCGCTGGCCCAGGAGGGCATCGACATCATCGGCTGGGCCGACCTCGACGACGAGGAACGTCAGCGCCTTTCGGGTCACTTCACCGACCAGGTCTTCCCGGTGCTCACCCCGCTGGCCGTCGACCCGGCCCACCCGTTCCCCTACATCTCGGGCCTGAGCCTCAACCTCGCGGTGACGGTGAAGGACACCGGCACCGGCGGCGAGCATTTCGCCCGCGTGAAGGTGCCCGACAATGTCGACCGGTTCGTGCGCGTGCGCCGCACCGAGGCGCCCTCGGCGATCGCGGCCTTCCTGCCCATGGAAGACCTCATCGCCGCACACCTGGACCTGCTGTTCCCGGGTCTGACCGTGGTGGAGACGCATTCGTTCCGGATCACCCGCAACGCCGACTTCGAGGTCGACGAGGACCGCGACGAGGACCTGCTGCAGGCGATGGAACGCGAACTCGCCCGCCGCCGCTTCGGCAAGCCGGTGCGCCTCGAGGTCTCCGACGACATGACCGAGCACATGCTCGAGCTGCTGCTGCGCGAACTCGAGGTCGACCCCGCCGACGTCATCCAGGTGCCCGGCCTGCTCGACCTGTCCTGCCTGTGGCAGGTCTACGGCGTGGACCGGCCCGATCTCAAAGACGCGCCCTACGTTCCGGCCACCCCGGCCGCCTTCGGCGAGCGCGAGACCCCGCGCAATGTCTTCTCCGCCCTGCGCGAGGGCGACGTACTCGTGCACCACCCCTACGATTCGTTCTCCACCAGCGTGCAGCGCTTCATCGAGCAGGCCGCCGCCGACCCGCAGGTGCTGGCGATCAAACAGACCCTCTACCGCACCTCCGGTGACTCCCCGATCATCAACGCGCTGATCGAGGCCGCCGAGGCCGGCAAGCAGGTCGTCGCGCTGGTCGAGATCAAGGCGCGCTTCGACGAGCAGGCCAACATCAAATGGGCCCGCGCCCTGGAACAGGCGGGCGTGCACGTGGTCTACGGCCTGATCGGCCTCAAGACCCACTGCAAGACCTGCCTGGTGGTGCGCCGCGAGGGCTCCACCATCCGCCGCTACTGCCACATCGGCACCGGCAACTACAACCCCAAGACCGCACGCCTCTACGAGGACGTCGGCTTGTTCACCGCGGCACCGGAAATCGGGGCCGATCTCACCGACCTGTTCAATTCGCTGACCGGTTACTCCCGCAAGGAGGACTACCGCAATCTGATGGTCGCCCCGCTGGGTGTGCGGGCCGGGATCGTCGAGCGCATCGACCGCGAGATCGCATTGGCCGGGCAGGGTAATCCCGCGGGCATCCGGATCAAGGCCAACGCCATCGTCGACGAGCAGATCATCGACGCCCTCTACCGGGCCTCGCAGGCCGGTGTGCCGGTGCGGATCGTGGTCCGCGGTATCTGCGGGCTGCGCCCGGGCGTGCCGGGGCTCAGCGAGAACATCGAGGTGCGCTCGATTCTGGGCCGCTTCCTGGAACACTCCCGGATCCTGCAGTTCCGGGCCCAGGACGAGACCTGGATCGGCAGCGCCGACATGATGCACCGCAATCTGGACCGCCGGGTCGAGGTGATGGTCCAGGTCAAGGACCGCAGGCTCACCGAGCAGCTGAGCGCGGTCTTCGATTCCGCGCTCGACCCGATGACCCGCTGCTGGGTGCTCGGACCGGAGGGCGCCTGGCAGGCCAGCCCGCGCGACGCCGCGGCCGACCAGGTCCGCGACCATCAGCAGTTCCTGATGCGGCTGCGCAGGCCCGACCAGCCGTGACCATGCGAGATCCGCAGGTGCGGCCCAATATCCACGCGGCGGGCGCGGTGCTCTGGCGGCCGGGCGATGCCGGGCCGGAGATCGCCGTGATCCACCGGCCCAAATACGGCGACTGGTCGCTGCCCAAGGGCAAACTCGACCCCGGTGAGACCCCGGTGGTGGCGGCGGTGCGCGAGGTCGGCGAGGAGACCGGCCTGCCGTGCACGCTGGGCCGCTATCTGGGCCACGTCACCTATCCGATCCCGGGACACCGTCAGCTCAAGCGGGTCGACTACTGGGCCGCCGAGGCCGCGGCCGGGGAGTTCACCGTCAACGCCGAAGTCGACCAGCTGCGCTGGTTCCCGCTGGACCGGGTGATGGACCAGCTGTCCTATCCGATGGACCGGCAGGTGATACGGATGTTCGCGCGGCTGCCCGCGCGCACCGCGACGGTGTTGCTGGTGCGCCACGCCAAGGCGGGCAAGCGCGCCGCCTGGGACGGACCCGACGCGCTGCGCCCCCTGGAGGCGGCCGGCCAGCAGCAGGCCAAGGCCCTCACCCCGAACCTGTTGGCGTTCGGCGCATCCGAGATCCATTCGGCCGATCCGCTGCGCTGTATCCAAACCGTGACCCCGTTGGCGGAGCAGCTGAACGTCGAAATCAATTGCGAGCCAATGTTTTCCGAGCAAGGTTACGATTCAGCGAAAAGCGCGGCCCGGCAAAGGTTTCTGTCGTTGATAACGGATCGGGGTGTGCCCACGGTGTGCAGTCAGGGCGGGGTGATTCCCGATCTGGTGCAGTGGCTCGCCGACCGCAGCGGCCTGACTCTGCCCGCGGCGCGCAATCGCAAGGGCAGCGTGTGGGCATTGTCGTTCGCCGCGGACCGATTGGTCGCGGCCGACCATATGGATCGTTCGCTGTCGACGGGAATCGTCACCGCCTGAATCGCGAGCTACCCCCGACAGCCGAAACGGCCCCGCGGAAAGCGGGGCCGTTCTCGGTCCAGTGGTGGGTGATGCGTTTACGTGCACATTCCCCGACCCGATCCTGCTGCGGCAGGATCAACGAGCACGACGGGCAGCAGTCTTCTTGGCAGCAGTCTTCTTGGCAGGGGCCTTCTTGGCGGCGGTGGTCTTCTTGGCCGCCGTGGTCTTCTTGGCCGCCGTGGTCTTCTTGGCGGCCGCGGTGACCTTCTTGGCCGGCGCCTTCTTGGCCGCGGTCACTTTCTTTGCCGCCGTGGTCTTCTTCGCGGCGGCGGTGGTCTTCTTGGCCGCCGTGGTCTTCTTGGCGGCGGGAGCCTTGGTGGCTGCCTTGCGGGCGGTGGTCTTGGCCGGACCCTTCGACGGCGTGGCCTTCTTGGCTGCCGTCTTCTTGGCCGCGGTCTTCTTGGCCGCCGCCTTCTTCGCCGCCACCGGGGCGTTCACGCCACGCTTGACGGCGGGGCCGGACGCGGCCAGCTTCTGCTTACCCGCGATCACCGCCTTGAACTGCGCACCGGGCCGGAAGGCGGGCACCGAAGTGGCCTTCACCTTCACGGTTTCACCGGTACGCGGGTTACGGGCAACCCTGGGGGCACGCTTGCGCTGTTCGAACACACCGAAACCGGTGATGGTGACGCTCTGACCTTTGTGCACGGCACGGACGATGGTATCGACCACGTTCTCGACAGCCGCGGTAGCCGTACGCCTGTCCGTACCCAACTTTTCGGTCAGAACGTCGATCAGTTCCGCCTTGTTCATTGAATCCTCCGCAGACTAATGGCCCGTCGTCGGACCGACTAGGTACCACGGTAAACCCAGTTTGAGCAAGAGTCTATGTGCCACGCCAAAATTCATGTGGTTTAGCACACGTCCAGCTACCGCCCCCAGGGAAGCGCCACCAATCGTTCGGCGGTGATTACGCCTGCGAAATAGGCTCCGGCAGCGTCACGGGTTTCCATGACGGCCTTCCCTTTTCGAACTCGCCGATGACGTCGGCTTGCCGCAGCGTGAGCCCGATGTCGTCCAAACCCTCCAGCAGACGCCAGCGGGTGTAGTCGTCAATATCGAACGGCAACACGACGGTTCCCGCCGTCACGGTGCGTGCGGTCAGGTCGACAACCAATTCGAGGCCGGGCTGTTCCTCGATCAGCTTCCACAGCATTTCGACATCGTTCTGTGACATCTGCGCGGCGAGCAGACCGCCCTTCCCCGCATTCCCACGGAAGATGTCGGCGAAACGCGAGGAGATGACCACCCGAAAGCCGTAGTCCGACAGCGCCCACACCGCGTGCTCGCGGGAGGACCCGGTACCGAAATCGGGCCCGGCCACCAGCACGCTGCCGTGCCGGTAGGGCTCGGTGTTCAGAATGAAGTCCGGATCGGCCCGCCAGCCCGCGAACAGGCCGTCCTCGAAACCGGTGCGAGTCACGCGCTTCAGGTAAACGGCCGGGATGATCTGGTCGGTGTCGACATTGGACCGGCGCAGCGGGACCCCGATGCCTTTGTGAACGGTGAAGGCTTCCATAACGATTCTCCTACAGATCGGCGGGCGAGGACAGGGTGCCGCGGACGGCGGTGGCGGCCGCGACCAGCGGCGAGACCAGGTGGGTACGGCCGCCCTTGCCCTGCCTGCCTTCGAAATTGCGGTTGGACGTGGACGCGCACCGTTGGCCCGGTTCCAGCTGATCGGGATTCATGCCGAGGCACATCGAGCAGCCCGCCTGGCGCCATTCCGCGCCCGCGGCGGTGAAAATATCGCCGAGTCCTTCTTTTTCCGCCTGCGCGCGCACCCGCATCGAGCCGGGTACGACCAGCATTCGCACGCCCTCGGCGACGTGGCGGCCCTTCAAAACATCGGCGACCGCGCGCAGGTCCTCGATCCGGCCGTTGGTGCAGGAACCGACGAAAACGGTGTCCACGGTGACCTCGCGCAGCGGCATCCCCGGCGTCAGGTCCATGTAGCGCAAGGCCTTCTCGGCGGCGTCGCGCTCGCTCTCGTCGGCGATCTGGGCCGGGTCGGGCACGTTCGCGCCCAGCGGCAGGCCCTGGCCCGGGTTGGTGCCCCAGGTGACGAACGGGGTCAGCGCGTTCGCGTCGATATGGACCTCGGCGTCGAATTCGGCGCCCTCGTCGGTGCGCAGCGCGTCCCAGGCGGCCACCGCGGCGTCCCAGTCGGCCCCCTGCGGCGCGTGCGGGCGGCCCTTCAGGAATTCGTAGGTCACCTCGTCGGGGGCGATCATGCCTGCGCGCGCGCCCGCCTCGATGGACATGTTGCAGATCGTCATCCGCGCCTCCATCGACAGCTTGCGGATCGCCTCGCCGCGGTATTCCAGGACATAGCCCTGGCCGCCGCCGGTGCCGATCTCGGCGATCACGGCCAGGATCAGGTCCTTGCTCGTGACACCGGGCGCCAGTTCGCCGTCGACGGTGATGGCCATCGTCTTGAACGGGCGCAGCGACAGCGTCTGGGTGGCCAGCACGTGCTCGACCTCGCTGGTGCCGATGCCCATGGCCAGCGCGCCGAACGCGCCGTGGGTGGAGGTGTGGCTGTCACCGCACACCACGGTCGTGCCGGGCTGAGTCAGGCCGAGCTGCGGGCCGACCACGTGCACGATGCCCTGTTCGCGATCGCCCATCGGGTGCAGCCGCACGCCGAACTCGGCGCAGTTGCGGCGCAGCGTCTCCACCTGGGTGCGCGAGATCGGGTCGGCGATCGGCTTGTCGATGTCGGTGGTGGGGACGTTGTGGTCCTCGGTGGCGATGGTGAGATCGGGGCGGCGCACCGGACGGCCCGCCGCGCGGAGCCCGTCGAAGGCCTGCGGGCTGGTCACCTCGTGCACGAGGTGCAGATCGATGTAGATCAGGTCGGGTTCGCGGGAGGAACCTTCGCCTTCGCCAGGGACGACGACGTGCTGGTCCCACACCTTCTCGGCCAGTGTGCGGGCGCGCTCGGCCATTGCTTGATCACCTTTCGACGGGCATACTTGGAATCTCAAGATTTGAGACGTTAGTATCGTTCTATGAGACAGCATAGCGGTATCGGTGTCCTCGACAAAGCCGTGGCGGTGCTCTACGCCGTCGCGGACGAGCCATGCGGTCTCAACGACCTGTGCACCCGCACCGGCCTGCCCCGCGCCACCGCGCACCGGCTGGCGGTCGGGCTGGAGACCCACCGGCTGCTGGCCAGGGACGGCAACGGGCTGTGGCGGCCAGGGCCCGCGCTCACCGAGCTCTCGGCCGGTGCCGCCGACCCGCTGGTGGAGGCCGCGGGTGCCATTCTGCCGCGCCTGCGCGAGATCACCGGCGAGAGTGTCCAGCTCTACTGCCGCGACGGCAACGCCCGGGTCTGCGTGGCCGCCCTGGAGCCGCCCGTCGGCCTGCGCGACACCGTGCCGATCGGCTCCCGCCTGCCGCTCACCGCCGGCTCGGCGGCCAAGGTGCTGCTCGCCTGGGCGGACCCGGAACTACAGCGCACCGTCCTGGCCGACGCCGTGTTCGGCGATCGGGCGCTGGCCGAGGTCAGGAAGCGGGGCTGGGCACAGAGCGCCGCAGAACGCGCGCAGGGCGTCGCGAGCGTGTCGGCCCCGGTGCGCGACACCGGTGGCGTGGTGGTGGCCGCAGTCTCGGTCTCCGGGCCGATCGACCGGATGGGCCGGCGTCCCGGTGCGCGCTGGGCCGCCGATCTGGTCGCCGCCGCCGAGGCGCTGCACAAACGGCTGTGAACGAGAAAGACCCCCGGTCGCATGCGACCGGGGATCTTTCTTTGTAGCCCCGACGGGATTTGAACCCGCGCTACCGCCTTGAGAGGGCGGCGTCCTAGGCCGCTAGACGACGGGGCCAGGACGATCTCACCGAAGTGAAACCTTGCTGGGGTACCAGGACTCGAACCTAGAATGGCTGAACCAGAATCAGCTGTGTTGCCAATTACACCATACCCCAAGGATGGAAACGCCCGACCTCCGTTCCACCGAGTGGTTGTCGGTGTTGCGAGGCCGTGTTCCGCGGCGATGAGAAGATTACCAAACACTACGGGGTAAACTACAAATCGCCTGGTCAAAGGCCGGTTTTTGGCTGTTTTCGGCCCTCCGGCGGCCGGGGCGGACGCGGCAGTGCCACGCCGCCCCGGGCTCCCTACTCTGCCGCGGGCGCCCAGCCGCGGGCCGCGCGTAGCCGCGCCAGCGAGATCTCCCGGCCCAGCAGTTCCATCGACTCGTAGAGCGGCGGGCTGATGTGCGAGCCCGTCACCGCCACCCGCACCGGCGCGAACGCCTTGCGTGGCTTGAGCCCCAGGTCATCGATCAGCGCCTTCTTCAGCGCCTCCTCCAGCGCGGCCGTGGTCCACTCGCCCAGCGGCTCCACCGCGGCCAGCGCGGCGTCGAGCACCGGGTCGGCGTCCGCACCGAGGTTCTTGGTGCCCGCCGCCTGGTCGATCGCGAACTCGTCGGGCGCGACGAACAGGAATTTCAGCAGGTCCCACGCGTCGGAGAGCACCACGATCCGGGTCTGCACGAGTTCGGCGGCGGCCAGGAAGGTCTTCTCGTCGATCTCCGCGCCGATATGACCCCGCTCGGTCAGGAACTCGCGCAGCCGGTGGCCGAAATCACCCGGCTCCAGCAGACGAATCTGCTCGGCATTGATCGCGTCGGCCTTCTTCTGGTCGAAACGCGCCGGATTCGAATTCACCGTGGAAATATCGAACGCCGCCACCATCTCGGCCATCGAGAACACATCGCGGTCCTCGGCGATACTCCAGCCGAGCAGCGCGAGATAATTCAGCAAACCCTCGGGAACGAATCCCCGATCGCGGTGCAGGAAAAGGTTGGATTCCGGATCGCGCTTGGACAGTTTCTTGTTGCCCTGGCCCATCACGAAGGGCAGATGACCGAACTCCGGAGTGAAGTCGGCGACCCCGATACGCTGCAGCGCGGCATACAGCGCGAGCTGTCGCGGAGTGGAGGAGAGCAGGTCCTCACCGCGCAGCACATGGGTGATCTTCATCAATGCGTCGTCGACCGGATTCACCAGTGTGTAGAGCGGGTCGCCGTTGCCGCGGGTGAGCGCGAAATCGGGCACCGTCCCGGCTTTGAACGTGGTTTCCCCGCGGACGAGATCATTCCAGGTGAGATCTTCGTCGGGCATCCGCAACCGCACCACCGCGGGGCGTCCCTCGGCTTTGTAGGCGGCGATCTGCTCGTCGGTCAGGTCCCGGTCGAAATTGTCGTAGCCGAGTTTCGGGTCGCGACCGGCGGCGCGATGCCTGGCCTCGACCTCCTCCGGCGTGGAGAACGCCTCGTAGGCCTCGCCCGCCGCGAGCAGCCGGGCCACCACGTCCAGGTGCTGATCGCGGCGCAGCGACTGCCGGTAGGGCTCGTAGGGGCCGCCGACCTCGGGCCCCTCGTCCCAGGTCAGGCCCAGCCAGCGCAGCGCGTCCAGCAGCGCGCGGTAGGAATCCTCGGAATCGCGCGCGGCGTCGGTGTCCTCGATGCGGAACACGAAGCTACCGCCGTGGTGGCGCGCGTACGCCCAGTTGAACAGCGCCGTGCGCACCAGGCCGACGTGCGGCGTGCCGGTCGGCGACGGGCAGAAACGGACCCGTACTTCAGTCATGACTCTCTTCTCCGCTGTCTCAGCGCTTGGTGGCAACAGGATTGGTGAGGGTGCCGATGCCCTCGACGGTGACCGACACGTTCTGCCCGGCCGCCAGCGGGCCGACGCCTTCCGGTGTGCCGGTGAGGATCACGTCACCGGGCAGCAGCGTCATCACCGAGCTGATCCACTCGATGATCTTCGGGATGTCGTGCAGCAACAGTGACGTGCGGCTGCGCTGGCGGACCTCGCCGTCGACCTCGGTGGTGATCTCCAGATCGCCGGGGTCCAGCGAGGTTTCGATCCACGGGCCGAGCGGGCAGAAGGTGTCGTAGCCCTTGGCCCGCGTCCACTGCCCGTCGTGGCGCTGCTGGTCACGGGCGGTGACATCGTTGGCGACGGTGTAGCCCAGGATCACCTCGGCGGCCTTGGCGGCGGGCACGTCCTTGCACGGACGCCCGATCACCACGGCCAGCTCGCCCTCGTAGTCGACCTGAGATGAGCTGGGCGGCAGGATGATCGGCGCGTTCGGGCCGACGATCGCGGTGTTCGGTTTGATGAAGATCACCGGATCGACCGGCGCCTCGCCGCCCATCTCGGCCGCGTGGGCGGCGTAGTTCTTGCCGATGCAGATCACCTTGCTGGCCAGGATCGGCGCCAGCAGGCGGACATCGGCCAGCGGCCAGCTCCGCCCGGTGAACGTCGGCGAGCCGAACGGGTGTTCGGCGATCTCCTTGGCGACAGCGTCGCCGCCGTCGCCGTCGATGCTGACGAACGCGACTCCATCGGGACTGGCAACTCGACCTAAGCGCATGCCCGGAGTCTATCCAGGCGCGCCCACCTGCCCGAACGCGCCCGGACCGCGACATCGCCCGGTCGATACCCGCGCCGCGCCGATGCGAGTGAACTCACACCGGTGTGATTCGAAGACATTGCACGCCTGCGAATTTCGCCCGAGCCTCCGCGGGCGCCGCGTGTGATCTGTCAGACACCTGATCCGGGGGCAACAATCGACGGTCAGCGGTGTAGCGTGATCTTCGATGTTCACACCATGAGACATCAATCTCAAATATTGAGACGCAATCGTGCAATCCGAGCGAGGTGGGAATCGTGACGCAGGCGCACCAGGCACCCGAGGTGACCCGGATCGGTAGCGGCAGACGGTGGTTCATGCTCGCGCTCGGCGTCTTCGCGCAGACCGCCAGCTCGATGTTCATCCACGGCACCCCGTTCCTGCTGCCCGCGCTCACCGCCCGCGGCGATTCGCTGGCCGCGGCCGGCGCGCTGGTGGCGTTGCCCACCCTCGGCCTGGTGTGCACGCTCATCGCCTGGGGATATGTCGTGGATCGCATCGGCGAGCGGGTCGTGCTGGTGGCGGGCACGGTGGTGATGTTCGTCGCAGGCATCGGCGCCGCCCTGGTGGACAACGCCGTCGCCTTCGGCGCGCTGCTGCTGCTCGGCGGTGTCGGCGCGGCCAGCTCCAACGGCGCGAGCGGCCGGGTGATCGTCGGCTGGTTCCCGCCGGACCGGCGCGGCCTGGCCATGGGCATCCGCCAGACCGCCCAGCCGCTGGGCGTGGGCCTGGGCGCGCTGAGCATCCCGTGGGTCGCCGAGCACCACGGGATCGCCGCCGCGCTGCTGGTCCCCGCCGTGATGGCCGGACTGGCCGCGATCGGCTGCCTGATCGGCATCGTCGACCCGCCGCGCCCGCCGACCGCGGCCGCCGACCGCGCCAACCCCTACCGGGGCGCCTCGACGCTGTGGCGCATCCACGCGGTCTCGATCCTGCTGGTGGTCCCGCAGGCCACCCTGTGGACCTTCGCGCTGCTGTGGCTGCACCGCGATCTGGGCTGGTCGCTGCCCGCCGCGGGCGCGCTGATGACCGTCACCCAGTTCCTCGGCGCCGCGGGCCGCATCGGCGCGGGCGCGTGGTCGGACCGCGTCGGCAGCAGACTGACCCCGCTGCGTCAGGTCGCCGTCGCCGCGGTCGTCGCCATGGCCGCGCTGAGCGTGGCCGCCTGGACCGGCTGGTGGTGGGCGGCCGTCCCGCTGCTGGTGGCCGCCTCGGTCATCTCCGTCTCCGACAACGGCCTGGCCTTCACCGCCGTCGCCGAGATCGCAGGCCCCTTCTGGAGCGGCCGCGGCCTCGGCATCCAGAACACCGGCCAGAACCTCGTAATCGCCGCCATCCCCCCGGTTTTCGGCGCCGTCATCACCGCCACCAGCTTCCCCACCACCTACGCCCTGGCCGCCGTAGCCGCCGCGGCCGCCATCCCCCTCGTCCCCCGAGACCCGTCGAAGTAACCGCCCCACAGCCTTTTTCGTCACAGTGGCGAAAAAGGCTGTGGGACAAGAACAACAGGCCCGCCCCGGACGAACCGGAGCGGGCCTGTTGTCGTTCGGCGTCGTCAGACGATGGCGGCGATGCGGTCGCCGACCTCGACGGTGGAGGCGGGGGCGGTGCGGGCGGCCAGGTCCTTGGCGACGGCGGATTCGATGCGGGCCGCGCCCTCGGTGTTGCCGAGGTGGTTGAGCAGCAGCGAGACCGACAGGATGGCGGCGGTCGGGTCGGCCTTGGACTGGCCCGCGATGTCGGGGGCGCTGCCGTGGACCGGCTCGAACATCGACGGGTTGGTGCCCGAGGCGTCGATATTGCCCGAGGCGGCCAGGCCGATGCCACCGCTGACGGCGGCGGCCAGGTCGGTGATGATGTCGCCGAACAGGTTGTCGGTGACGATCACGTCGAAGCGGCCCGGGTCGGTCACCATGTGGATGGTGGCGGCATCGATGTGCTGGTAGGCGGTCTGCACGTCCGGGAACTCGGCGCCGACCTCGTCGACGGTGCGCTGCCACAGCGACCCGGCGAAGGTGAGCACATTGTTCTTGTGCACCAGGGTGAGGTGCTTGCGCCGGGCCTGCGCGGTGGCGAAGGCGTAGCGCACCACACGCTCGATGCCGAAGCGGGTGTTGTTGGAGACCTCGGTGGCCACCTCGTGCGGCGTACCGACGCGGATCGCGCCGCCGGTGCCGGTGTAGGGGCCCTCGGTGCCCTCGCGCACGACCACGAAGTCGATGTCCGGGTTGCCGGCCAGCGGGCTGGTGACACCCTGGTGCAGCTTCGACGGCCGCAGGTTCACGTGGTGATCCAGCGCGAAGCGGGTCTTGAGCAGCAGCCCCCGCTCGAGCACACCGCTGGGCACCGACGGGTCACCGATCGCGCCGAGCAGGATCGCGTCGTGCTGCTTGAGCTCGGGCAGCACCGACTCGGGCAGGATCTCCCCGGTCCGGTGGTAGCGCGCCGCGCCCAGGTCGTACTCGGTCTTCTCGACCCCGGGCACCACCACGTCGAGCACCTTGAGTGCCTCGGCGATGACCTCGGGCCCGATGCCGTCACCGGCGATGACTGCGAGCTTCATAGTGCTCTGACTCCAATCAGAAACGGTTCGAATCCGTATAGGTGACGGCTACTCCGTCGAACTGCTCGGGATACCAAGCGGGGCGGGACACCACGGCTGATGCCGCAGGTCTCGCCCCGCCTCGCACGACCCTTCGCGGGTCGGTACCCTCAGTGCTTCCAGCGCTCCAGAAACTCAGGCCAGGTCGACCAGGACCACCTTCGAGGCACCGACGGCCTCGCCGATCGCGGTCTGCACCTCGGCGGGCACCTCGCGGTTGACGCGCAGCACCACGGTGGCGCCTTCGGCGTCGATGTCCTGGCTCAGCTGCGCGGCCAGGATGTCGACGTCGGCCTCGCCCAGCTTGGTGCCGATCTTGCCCAGGGCGCCCGGCTTGTCGCTGTAGTTCAGCACGGCCAGGTTCAGGCCCTCGGCGCGCATGTCGTAGTTGCGGCCGTTGATGTTGACGATCTTGTCGACCAGGGCGGGCTCGGTCAGGGTGCCCGCCACGTTCAGGGTCGAGCCGTCGCCGAACACGGCGCGCAGGTCGACGACGCTGCGGTGGTTCGGGCTCTCGGTGGCGGTGGTGACGGTGGCGGTGATGCCCCGCTCCTTGGCCAGCGACGGCGCGTTGACGAAGGTGACCTGGTCCTCGACCAGCGCCGAGAACACCCCGCGCAGCGCGGACAGCTCCAGCACGGCGACGTCCTGGGCGGCCAGCTCGCCGCGCACCTGCACCTCGATGCTGACCGGCAGCTCGTTGGCGATGGCACCCAGCAGCGCGCCCTGCTTGCGCACGACGTCCAGCCACGGCGCGACCACGTCGTTGACCGCGCCACCGGTGACGTTCACCGCGCCCGGCACGAACTCACCGGCCAGCGCCAGCAGCACCGACTTGGCGACATCGGTGCCCGCGCGGTCCTGGGCCTCGGCGGTGGAGGCGCCCAGGTGCGGGGTCACGACGACCTCGGGCAGGTCGAACAGCGGGCTGTCGGTGCACGGCTCGGTCTCGAACACGTCCAGACCGGCGGCACGCACGTGGCCCGACTTGATCGAGTCGGCCAGCGCGTGCTCGTCGATCAGGCCACCGCGCGCGGCGTTGACGATGATGACGCCCGGCTTGGTCTTGGCCAGGGTCTCGGCGTTGAGCATGCCCTTGGTCTCGGGGGTCTTGGGCAGGTGGATCGAGATGAAGTCGGCGCGCTCGAGCACCTCTTCCAGGCTCAGCAGCTCGATGCCCAGCTGGGCGGCGCGCGCGGGCGAGGTGTAGGGGTCGTAGGCGACGATCTTGGTCTCGAAGGCCGCCAGACGCTGCGCGAACAGCTGGCCGATACGGCCCAGGCCGATGACGCCCACGGTCTTGCCGAGGATCTCGACACCGTTGAACTTGCTGCGCTTCCAGGTCTTCTCACGCAGGGTCGCGTCGGCGGCCGGGATCTGGCGCGCGGCGGCGAGCAGCAGGGTGACGGCGTGCTCGGCGGCGGTGTGGATGTTGGAGGTCGGCGCGTTGACGACCATCACGCCACGCTCGGTGGCGGCGGGCACGTCGACATTGTCGAGGCCGACGCCGGCACGGGCGACGATCTGGAGCTTCTTGCCCGCCTCGAGCACCTCGGCGTCGACGGTGGTGGCGGAACGCACGAGCAGCGCGTCGGCCTCGGGCACCGCGGCGAGCAGGGCCGGGCGGTCGGGGCCGTCGACCCAGCGAACCTCGACACCGTCACCGAGCGCGTCGACGGTCGACTGGGCGAGCTTGTCGGCGATCAGAACTACAGGACGGCCTGCTTGGCTCACTGTGGGGTACTCCTGAAGAAGAAAGGGGTCGGCAGTTACCGCCGACCAGAATAGTCCGGCGAAGTTCGGCTGCCCTTACCCCCCTGCCGAAAACCTGGTGAACGGGGTGCGGGGCCCGCTCTACGATCACGCCATGCTCCTGCGTCACGTTCCCGATTCGATGGATCCGGCGGTGGTGGCCGCCGTCGACTCCGAGCTCGACCGGGTGGCCGCCGACCACCGCGTCACCATCCGGCTGGCCATCGAAAGCGGCAGCCGCGCTTGGGGTTTCCCGTCGCCCGACTCCGATTACGACTGCCGCTTCGTCTATGTGGCGAGCCTGGACACCTACCTGTCGCCGTGGCGCACGCGCGATGTGATCGAGACGCCGCTGGTCGGCCTGCTCGATGTGAACGGCTGGGATCTGGCCAAGGCGCTGCGCCTGCTCGTGCAGGGCAACGCGGTGATCGTCGAGTGGCTGATGTCACCCATCGTCTATCGCGGGGACGGGGATTTCCGCGCCCGGCTGCGCGAGGTCGCCACCGAGGTGGCCGACCGCGACCGGGTGGCCAGGCACTATCTGCACCTGGGCGCGCGCCAGTGGACGCTGTTCGAGCGCCACGGCGGCCTGAAGAAGGTGTTCTACTCGCTGCGCCCGGCGATGGCGCTGCGCTGGCTGCGCGAGCACCCCGGCGCGGCCGTGGCGCCCATGCACCTGCCGACCCTGCTCGCCGAGTGCGACCTGCCCACCGGCTTCACCGACGCGGTCACCGAGCTGACGGCACTGAAATCACGCACCAGGGAGATGGGCACGGGTGCGGCTCCGGCGCCGATCGCCGAGTTCATCACCACCGAGTTCCGCACCGCGGCCGAGACTTTCGCCACCCGCGGTCCCCGCGATCTCACCGCGGCCAGGGCGATCACCGACGAGTTCTTCCGGTCGGAGGCTCTCGCGGCGGGCTGAGCGGGCCCGGAAACGCAGAAACTCCGCACCGGTCCGGTGCGGAGCTTCAACTCATACGCTGGTCAGCGCAGGAACTAGATGACGCGAACGTCCTGTGCCTGCGGGCCCTTCTGGCCCTGACCGATCTCGAACTCCACACGCTGACCCTCGTCGAGGGAGCGGAAGCCCGAGCCGCTAACAGCCGAGTAGTGCACGAAGACGTCGGGTCCGCCGCCGTCCTGCGCGATGAAGCCGAAGCCCTTCTCGCTGTTGAACCACTTCACAATGCCCTGAGCCATTTCTAAACCTTCTGTAGACGAGCCAGGTCCTAATAGTCCGGTCCCGGTCTCGCCAACCAACAATGCCACGGTTCGGCGAATTCAGCCACACCACAGGTCGCCGACTGTGAGGAAGCCAACCCGGTGACCGTGTCCACCGGTGCCACCACACAGGTGGGTCCGACCGCAATCCGGTGGATGCCGGGCGTATGCCGGGACAGTTGCGGAACGGATGCCGCAATGGCGCCGGCCCTTCGGGCAAACCGACTGGCACGCTTCACCATCGAGTTCTCCATGGCGCCGGGTGATGTCGCCGTCAGCGACCCTAGACATTTTCGAGAAACCGAGTACGGCAAATTTTCTACCAGCGTATTTTCCGAGTTCGTGGGCGAGACCACACCTCGCTCGGAAAACTCTCGAGGAGCCTCTCGTGCTGGATATAGACCATTTCACTTACGGCTGGGCGACCCCGCTGCCCGCCTATCTCATGTCCGTCCTCGGATCGATGCTGGCGTTGCGTTGTATGGTTCGCTCGCGCGCCTCCGGTAACCACGGCGGATGGCTCACCGCGGCCGCCGTGGCACTCGGCGGCACCGGAATCTGGGTCATGCATTTCATCGCGATGCTCGGCTTTTCCGTCGACGGCGCGACCATCCGCTACAACGTGCCGATCACCTTGTTCAGCGCCGCCGTCGCCATCGCGGTGGTGTGGCTCGGGCTGTCCATCGTGGTGCGCCGCGGCTGGGACAGCGCCGCCCTTCCGGTCGGTGGCACGATCACCGGTCTAGGCGTGGCCGCCATGCACTACGCGGGCATGTACGCGATGCGCACCGACGCCGAGATCGTCTACGACCCGTTCGTGGTCGCCCTGTCCTTCGCCATCGCGGTGGTGGCCTCGATCGCGGCGCTGTGGTTCGCCCTGCACATCCACGGCGTCATGGCCACCGTCGGTGCCGCCCTGCTGATGGGCGTGGCCGTCACCGGCATGCACTACACCGGCATGTTCTCCATGAGCGCGCACACCAGCGCCCATGTCGCCCACGCCGGTGGCGCGTCGGCGGGCCAGCTGCTCACCCCGCTGATCATCGGCATCAGCATGGTCACCATGATCCTGCTGATGCAGGTCGGCATCACCGAGGCCGAGGACCCCAACCTGGCGCGACCGGTGCACGGCCAACGGGCCTCCCGCTTCTGGCCCAGCGGCCAGAACTGAACCTCACACGATCCGCACCTGGTGCGCTTCGGGACCGCGGCGGGTCTCCTGCACGCGGTATTCCACCCGCTGCCCGTCGCACAACGTGCGGAAACCCTCCCCCACCACCTCGGTGTACTCCACGAACACCTCCGGTCCGCCGGCATCGGGCCTGATGAACCCGAACCCTTTGCCACCGTCGAACCAGCTCACGACCCCGCTGGGCATCAACCGACCTTCCGAATCCCGTGCCTGCCATAGGAGATTCGTCCATCGTCGCACGTCGCTGCCGATTTTCCGCGACAGCCCTGGCTAAGCTGAGCCAGGTCCGCCCGGACCTGCCCGTCCGCGAGAACGGAGAGTGGGTGCAGCCCGTCGCCGCGCAACGCCTCCGGACCGCCGCCGAGGCGGCCACCGTCCTGGTCGCCACCTCGGTCGCCGTCCTCGCGATCATGCTGCCGATCAGCTTCGCCTCGCTCATCGCCTCGCGGCATCTCGACCTGCTGGTGTTCAACATCCCCCGCGCGATGACCGGCGGCGCGTTCGTCGCGGTGATCACCGCCGCGGTCACCTTCGCCGTCGGCAGCGTGCGCACCGCGCGCTGGACCGCGCTGGCCGCGCTGTGTGGCATCCTGCTCAACCACCTGGCGTTGCTGCCGATCAACGACGACGGCCACCTGGAGGGCCTGTCGCTACCCACCCTGAACTTCATCGACGCCCTGCTGGCCGGGATGGCCTTCGGCGCGATGGCGGTCGCGGTGTGGGGTACCCCGCTGATGCGCGCGATCTACCTGTTCGCCGCGGTCGGCGCGACCATCATCGGCGACCTCACCCAGACACCGGTCGACGAGGGCACCGACAGCTTCGACGGCCTGCTCGCCGGCGCGCTGCCGCTGTGGTTCATCGCCGCCAGCGTCCTGGCCCTGGCCTACTTCGCGATCACCGAGGCCCCGCCGCCCCGGTTCTCCCCCGATTCCGCCATTCCGCTGGCTCCCGTCTTCGCCGCCCTCATCGCCTATCCGACCATCCTGTATTCCTCCCTCGCCCTCGCCTCCCACGCCGACAGCCTCCGTCACCTGATCCTCGTCGGCGTCGCCGTCGTCGCCGCCGCGACCGCCGCCGCCTTCGTGCTGCCCGCCCGCGACGGACTGCTCGTCCCACTGCTCGCCGGCTTCGCCGTGGTGGGCAGCCTGGTGATCACACTGCCCCGCTCCGGCTGGGTCGACCTGGCCACCCTCGGCGCGGTCGGCATCGGCCTGCTGCTCGGCATGCGCACCCCGCGAGTCCTGCTCGCGGCGGTCTGCGTGATCGTGCTGGGCGTGTGCACGCTCGCCGTCGACGTCTTCGATCCACCGGCGGTGCTCGTCGCCGCCCTCGGCTGCCTGGCGCTCGGCGGGATCGGCGGTTTCTGCGTCGGCACGGCCGTGCCGGAGAGCCCCTCGTCGGTGGTGGTCGGCCTCGGCATCCTGTTCGTCCCCTCCGCCGGCGTCGCCCTGAGCGACACCGAGTTCGGCCACCTCGCCTACTCACCGTCCTGGTATCGCACCACCGTCGTCGACCGCGGCGCCACACCCGCGACGGCAGGCATCGTGATCGCGATCGCCTGCGCCCTGTCCATCGCCCTCATCCTCCGCCTGCGCCCACCCCAGGACCCGGCCGCCGACTGACCGGTCACGGCGACCGCATCACGGTCTGCCGGATCCTGCTTACCGCACGGACTTTCGCGGTATACCGGGAACATGAGTTTCCCGGTGACCTTCGGGTTCGCCCAGGTGTGTCTGCTCGTCCTGCTCGCCCTGGCCGTCGTCCTGCTCGCCCGCGCGGCCCTGCTCGCCACCCGCCGCCGCGGCCTCAAACCCGTTCTGGGCCACGCCTTCCCCGGCACGGTCCTGCTCCTGGCCGCCGTCCTCCTGCTCTGGATCGCCACCCTGCTGCAGACCTATCTCGGGCTGACCGGCGAGATCAAAGCCGCCCACGTCATCGCGAAACCCGTTGCCGGCCAACCCCATCAGCTCGACCTCGAACTCACCGAATTCGACGAGGACGGCACCCCCGGCACCCCCACCACCTACCGCATCGAAGGCGACCTGTGGGCCCTGCAAGCCAACATCGTCGAACTCGAACCCTGGGTCAACGCCCTGGGCTTCCACTCCGGCTACAAACTCAGCCGCCTCTACGGCCAGCGCCTCGACGGCAAGTCCCCCGCCCAGGACCACACCTTCCTGCACGGCGGCGACCGCGACTTCTTCGAAGACATGAACGACAACCGCTGGTTCACCTCCCCCTTCATCCGCTCCACCTACGGCAACGCCACCATCGCCACCCCCGGCGAATACGACGTCTACATCTCCCGCGACGCCATCAAGGTCCGCCAAACCCCCTGACCCCCAACGCCTGATCCAGCTTCGCCAGGAACCGCCCGAAATGCGGATCCGCCTCCGCCACCTCGTGGCAGCCCACATCCCACCACCGCATCCCCCCCGAACTCCCGCGGATCCAGCCGATATTCCCGACCGGCGCCGCCTACCGAACGGCCGCCCAGGCCGGCAACGGTTCCCGAGCAGCCAGCCATTCCTCCGGAATCCCGCGCACCGCTCCCCGATCACCCCACCCGGTGTACGCCGCGACGATTCCCCCGACGATCGCGCCGGTCGTATCCACGTCCCCACCGGCCTCGACACACGCGGTGATCGCGGCCGGATAGTCCTCGAGAAACGTCGCCGACGCCCACAGGGCGAACGGCACCGTGTCCTGAGCGCTCACCTGAGCCCCGTTCCCGAGCTCATAGGCAGCCTCCGCCACCGACCGCCCGAGCAGCTTCCGCGCCCGCCGAATCCCCGCCGCCGTCCGCCCGTCCACCAGATACGGCTCGACCGCATCCAGCAATTCCCCAGGTGCACAACCCTTCCCCCGCACCGACGCCGCGAACCCCGCCGCCACAGCCACCGCCATCGCCCCCACGATCGCCTCCGGATGCCGATGCGTCACCTCCGCCGACAACGCCGCCTCCCCCGCCGCCCGATCCAGATCCCCCGCGAAATGCGCCCCCAACGGCGCCACCCGCATAGCCGCCCCGTTCCCCCAGGACCCACGCCCACCGAACCCGGCCCCCGCCGCCTCCCGCCAAGGCCGCCCATCCCGAATCTCGTGCAACACCACGACAGTCCCCGCCCCATACCCCCGATAGGGCTCACACCGCTCGGCGAACACGCCCGCCAGTACCTCCCGGTCGATCCGCCCGCGCCCCCGAATCTCCCCGAACACCGAACACGCCATCTCGGTGTCATCGGTCCAAGGCCACGGCCCCACCGGCACCCGCCCCGCCACCAACCCCGCTACCGAACTCCCCGGCACAAAGAACTGCGCCCCCAACGCATCCCCCACCGACAACCCGTCAAGACTTGCTTCCACTGCATCGAATTCCCACGTCATATGGGTACGAATACTGCCAACCCCACCCTCACCCACGCAACTGCCTGATCCCCGGCAGTCTGCTCGCACCGTTCCACCACCCCAGCGATCCCAATCTCCGCGTCAAAAACGAACGCGGGTTGAGCGCCGACGCACCTCCGGAGCGACGATGACGCCAGACCTCACCCCAGCGGCCTACTGATCGTCTGCTTCAGCTTCTCCCGCCTCTGGACCATCCGCACCCCTGGCAGCAGCACCTGAATATTCGGCCAGTCTGGTACGAGCCGCGTCGAACTCGGCCGCCAGATGGCGGTGCAGTTCACGAGCGTGCACATCGACAACGGCCCAGACGATGTCGTCATCGACGAGCCAATAGCTGTGCGCGATCCGATTGCGCATGCCTCGGATAAGCCGCCACGGAACATCCGGGTGATCGGCCAACCATTCCTCGCCGAGTCGGTCCAGATCTGCGGCAAGCCGGATCACGCTGTACTGACATGCCCGCGCCACCGCGATGTCGGCGTCGAAGGCAGCACGCCCCCGACCCGCGAACTCCTCGATCTCGTTCAACGTGGCTTCGACGAATAGAATCCGCTGATCAGCCCGCTCGTCGGTCATGCGGCAAAAGCCAGTCGCTTCTGGCCGCGGTCGACGCCACGCCGCAGCAGATCGTTCGATTCCAGGTCTGATGTCGTGACGACATCGACAGGACATCCGAGAAGCTCACTCAGTTCGGAGTCGAGATCGAGAATATCGAGAATGGACGCTTCCGGTTTCAACTCGACCAGCAGGTCCAAGTCCGAGTCAGGCCGGTCCGCTCCGCGAGCGACCGATCCGAAAAGCCACACCTTCGTAACCGGATACCGAGCCAATGCGGCTTCGAACTCGTCCCGATACTCCTCGAGCAGCACGCTGGGCCTGACAGCATTGACCAGCTGAGTCCCCAACCGGAACCCGGCCGCCGCAAGCAACTGCTCAACCATCGCGAAAGAAGGCTGCCGCCTTCCCCCCTCCACGGTGGCCACGGTGGATTGTGCCACCCCCGCCCGCTTAGCCAGCTCACGCTGTGACAGGCGCCGCCGCCGCCGCGCCTCGCATACCAAATGCCCGGCCGTCGACTGCGTGGTACCGCCACCCGCATCCATGCAGCAATGATAGCGGATCCACTATCACCCGAACCAGCCTCGCATGGAAGGTCGCCGAGCAGATCGAGCTGTGGAGGGGCGAGTCGTTTGGGTGCGCCGAGGTCCCGGCGAGCACCAGATGGCGATGCGACGTCTGACCGAGCAGATCGAACGGTGCGCACGAGGCGACATGTCGAGCAGCGAACGATGCCGGCGAGTGAACCCCCGAGACCAACGTGTTCTTCGGCAACACCGGAAAGTCGGACTTCGTAACCCCCGACTTCCTGGTGCACCGGTGTCTACCACCGTTCGCCGACGTCCGTGCCTCCGATGCTGCCCTGGTCGGAGAGGTCCTGCCCCATCGAACACACAGACCGATATGGAGGCCAAGAGCGCAAGATACGCCGCCGGCGGTATCCCCTGGTACTGGGAAATCGCCCTGCACCGAACTACCGGCGCCATCGGAACAGTCCGGGTCTACGGACTCGATATCGGCCACGCTGAACGTCCGCAAGGCGTCCGCCCGCTCCGCCCCGCAAACTATGTCCTGCCCGGCGAATGGACCTCGGCCGACACCCCGGACATCTTCTTCCCCTACCCCTTCCCCATCGAGATCCCCTGGTCATCACTCACGTTCTGAGCCGACAAACAGGGGGCTCGGGGGACCGTGCGTGCCATCAGAGCGGAGCTGTGCCCTGCGCAGCACCGAAGATGTCGGATCCTCGTGGCACACTTCGCATGTGGATCTAGGGGAAGAACGTGCACTACGTTTGGACATATTTGACGCGTTGAAGGCTCTCGTGGAGGAACGCGGCGGATCGGTCACACGTGCCGACCTGCTGGACTTCCGAGTCAACAACGTCGGAATCCAGCTGATCGATCGCAACCGTGGCATACGCAACCCACAGATCTTCAGTTCGACCCTGTCGATCATGTCGAAGCCGGACAGCCCGTACGACGATGCCATCGTCGGCGACTCACTGTTCTCGTACGCCTACCGTGACGGACCAATCGATGCCGGTGACAACGTCAAACTGCGCAAATCCGCGGACACTCAACTGCCGCTCATCCTGCTGCGGTGGATCAAAGTCGGTGGTGACATCCGCTATCTCCCGATCTTTCCGGTGTACGTAGTAGCCGACGACCCCGCCAACCGGAGAATTCTGCTGGCGCTCGACGAATCCGTGCGCGACGTCAGCGATCCGCAGCACCTGACTGCGACCGAGCGGCGCTATGTCCAGCGAATGACCGAGCAGCGGCTGCACCAGCCTCAGTTCCGTAGTCGGGTGCTGCTGGCCTACAAGAACCGGTGCGCGGTATGCAGGCTCGGGCGCCCGCAGTTGTTGGAAGCGGCCCACATCATCGGCGACAAGGAAGAACACGGAATCGCGGATATCCCGAACGGTCTGAGTCTGTGCAGGATTCACCACACTGCCTACGACCGCAACCTGATGGGAATCTCGCCTGACTGCCGAGTGCACATCGGTCCCGCCTTGGCCGCTGCCCACAATGAGGGACCAATCCTCAAGTTCGGCCTCAAGGGCATGGCGGGTGTTCGGTTGACACTTCCCGACCGGAAATCCCTGCACCCTGCACCGGAGCGCTTGGCCAAACGATTCGACCAGTTCTTGGCAACCGGGTCGGCTCCCCGATCTCTGTCGACCTCCGGAGTGAGGATCGACGTTCAGAAGGTCAGTTCGATACCACTCGAATCGACATTTCCGCTGAACTGATCTCAGTCGCCACCGTCGACGATTGCACCAGCGGTGACCGTCCACGCTTCGAGCGACGGCACGCTCAATAGCGGAAAGCGCTGTACTGGAACATGATCAGTGGCCGGAAGATCCGACTACCGTTCCTGGGTTCAACAGGCTCAACGCCGTAGGCAGCAAGCCTACCGAGTTGATGGCTGCCACACCGCTAACACCACCAACGCTTCCGACAGAACCGACTCTCCCCGCCACCTCCCCCACCTCCACCGCCGCTGTTCACAGACGGAGTCCAATCCCGGTCGGGATCATCGTCAGTACCGATCCGACCGTCGGGACCCCACAGCTCGACCAACCGGGCGTGCTCACGGTCGAGGCGGTCCCGGCAGAGTCCGATTGCACCGACGCGATTGCTCCATGCCTGGTTGCCTGCATTGATGATCCCATCGAACGCGGCCAGATACGCGGCCGGAACCTCCGCCCGGACCGCCTCGACCTGCAGGGCGGAAGGTGGTGCCAGATCATCTCGATTGATTTCTGGACTCGTTACCGAATTCCCCTCGGCGACAACCTGTTCGTTGATGCTTACTCCGTACGGCTGAACACTGGCAACGGCTCCGGGGGCAGCGAGGTGCACGTATACATAGTCTGACTTGCCAGGCGGTGCTGAGCGCACCGGTTCCCGAACAATGGTGACTGATAGACCAAGCGGCAGAAGCTCATGCAGCCGAGCGTCCAG
This sequence comes from Nocardia sp. NPDC056064, assembly GCF_042266925.1. NCBI lineage: Bacteria > Bacillati > Actinomycetota > Actinomycetes > Mycobacteriales > Nocardiaceae > Nocardia > Nocardia sp. NPDC056064. The sequence continues at coordinate 2,075,744 of NZ_JBHJWO010000001.1, forward strand.
CGCTGGTGCGATCTCGACTCCGCACATGCCTCCGTGATTCAACCTGGCCCATCTTGTTCGCACTTTGTCCGCGCCAACCTGAACTGTCAGCTCCGACCCGGTCACAGCCACGATCGATCCGACGAACACGGCTTCGGCCGCTGGGCTCGACGGGGGTTTCGGATCGTCCACGATCCCGTCGACGATCTGGGAGCACGCACCCACAACACCGAGGATGACAAGAATTGCCATCGCCCCACCGCCACCACTACTACTTCTCCTGGCCACCTGCGCAGCTTCCTTCCGGACGACCACAACTTGCGAATCCGTATCGATCCCCGTTGCCGGGCGTTACCAGTCGGCGATTGCTCTGTCGAAGGAAGGCGCATGCTACAACGCTATTGACCGATCGCCGGCAGCGATGTCTCCTTGCGTGAGAACGGAGTACGTGGAACGACAGGGCATCGCCCTCTCAGCAAGTACGGAAACGGAACACACAACCGGCGGGAAACACGACCGCGCTCAGGCTTCCTGGTCCGCCTCGACGATCGCACTTTCGGTGGACGAATCCGTGGTCTCGAACCGCACCACGCGCGAATCCCGCCCGACCGCGGTCGAAGGCGCGACGAAGCCGAAAGTGACGACGAGTTTGCCGGGGTCGATGCTGCCGTCGGGGGCGATGTCGGCCAAGTGGACTGGTTCGACGACCGGGTGTAGGAGGAGGGCGCCGCGGCGGGCGGAGCGGAAGGATTCGGTGTGGGGGTCGCCGGAGTCGGGGAGGGCGTCGGCGATGCGGCGGGCGATCGTGCGGTGCCAGTTGTAGCTGATGGCGCCGAACAAGGGGTCGCGGCGGCGGCCACGGTCCCAGCGGGGCAGGGTGTGGTGGCCGAGTGGGAGGGCGGCCGCGTTGCGGTTGGGCTGTGGGCACAGGACGGCCCAGTCGAGGACGGCGCCGTCGGCGGTGATCGAGCGCAGGTATTCGAGGTCGGGGGCGAACTGGCGTTCGGCGCGCCAGCGCACCGATTCCAGGACCTCGAGGATCCGGTCGGCGCCGACGATGGCGTGGTGGGCGGTCATCGCGTGGCTCGCGGTGCCGTCGGGGAAGTGGTAGGCGAAATCGGCTGGTGCGGTGGAGAGTTCGTCGAGGATCGGCAGCCAGGCGGTGACATTGTGGCGCAGGTCGGCCGCGATCGTCGGGTAGGCGGTGGGTTCGCGCCAGCGGCCCGGTGAACGCACCTCGACCAGGCGCGCGTTGTACATCTTGTTCTTGCTGGTCGGCGGCAGCAGGGGCAGGTGCTGGGAGACCAGGGGCGGGACCTGGGCGGGTGTCACCTGGGGTTCACCGTCGACCATCGTGGCGTACTGGCGCAGTTCCTGGCGGAAGGCGTCCTCGTCCTGGCAGATGGCCTCGAACATCTGGTAGAGGTCGAAGGTCTTGCGGCCGGGGCCCGCTTCCTCGCGGCCGATGTAGAGTCGCACCAGATCGCGGTAGCCGCGGCGGAAGCCGAACCAGCGGCCCATCTGCATGAGCGCGGACATGTTGCCCGCGCGGCGGCGGAAATAGGAGACGGTCAGGCCCTCGACGGTGAAGCCACGGGACAGTTTCTGGCCGCCGATGAGGATCTTCCAGATCGGGCGTTTGTCGAAGTCGGCCTCGCCGGTCTCGAGCACCTTGTCGCCGTTGACGACGATGATCGGGGACTGATCGCCGCCGATGCGGATGACGGCGGGGCTGATGTAGGGCCGCAGCGTGTCGAAGTCGGGCGGGACGGCGTAACCGTCCGCGCGCGCGGCGCTGACCAGGGCCACGTCGGTGTCGAAGAGTTCACGCAGGCGTGCGTGGCCGGTCGGACCGGAATAGTCGGCGTTCCACCAGACCTCGGTGACGCGTCCCAGCAGTTCGCGGTGGTCGGCCACGAAGCTCGACTCGTGGATGAGCATCGTGTGGTGGGTGAAGTAGCCGTCGCCGAGGCCGTGCGCCTCGCGGTAGACCTTCATCGCCGCGGCCAGGACGAACATGTCGACGGCCCGGATGAGCGCTTCGGTGTCGTCCTCGTCGGCCACGACGACGTCGCGCACGTGCGCCTTCTCGTTCGAATTCGCGTAGGTGCGTTCGGATTCCGGGGCGGCGGAGTCGATGTCGTGGAAGTCGGTGGCGCCCATGTAGCCGGCGGGGCGTTCCAGGGAGAGCAGGAAATCCTTGGGGAAGATGTCGGTGGTGTCGGAGGGGTCGATGAAGACGTTGGCGTACGGGGTGGCGGTGTAGCCGAGGTATTGGGCGCGCGGGAGCATGGTGAGCAGGTCGGCGATGGACTGGTTGATCGCGGTGCGCTCGGTGTCGGGTTTGGGGCGGGTGGTGTTGACCGAGGCTTCGTCGGACTCGTCGTCGATGATCAGGACGGGGATCTCCGCCAGCGGCGTCTTGATCTTGTTGAGGTCCTTGACGAGCCTGGTCAGGACGGTTTTGTTCTTCTTGACGACCATGAGGCGGGCGGCGGCGCGGTGCAGGTTGACCGGGTCGTACAGCGGCAGGGCGGGTTCGCGTTTCTCGAATTCGAGGGCGTAGATGCCCTGCTGCAGGCTGCGGTAGTCGTTGTCGCGGGTGGTCAGGCGGTGGATGTCGAACCAGCCCTGCACCGACGGCAGGTCGCCGAAGGACTGGAAGCGGCGCCCGATCCACGCCGGATCGTCGTGGTAGTCGGATTCGTGTTCGGCGGCACCGCGCAGGATGTTCTCGCGGCCGACGAGTTCCATGTCGAGGCGTCGCTGAGTCTGCGCGCGGAGCAGGTTCAAGGTGCCGGACAAGACGATGACCAGGCGATATCCGGCGTCGACCGCTTTGGCGACGACGCCGGTGAAGTTCGCGGTCTTGCCCGACTGGACGTAGCCGACCACCAGGCCCTTGGACTGGTACGCCGTGGGCGCGGTCGGGTCCGCCAGGCGCTCGACCACGGCGTCGGTGGCGGCGTCGAGGTCGGCGACAGCCTCCGGAGACCACTGCTTTCCGGCGAGCAGCAGACGGTAGTTGTTCCAGTAGCCCTCGCGTCCGTGGCGGGAGAACCGGGTGGCCCGGGTGTGATACCACGGTTCGAAACGGGTGCCGATGACCACCGGTTTCGGCAGGGCGGGAATGGGCGCGTTGGCTTCCAGCAGTTTCGCGGTCGCCAGGTCGACACCCAGCCGCAGGCAGATGTGCGCGCGTCGCTCGGGGGTGCGTGGCTCGGCGTCGGACCAGGTCGGTGCCGGATCGAAGTCCCACTGGTAGAGCTGGGTGCGCCACATCTCCACCAGTGCCAGATTGTCGGAGACGAACAGCAGCGCGTCGCGGAAGTCCTCCTCGGTGGCGAACGGGGCGGCCTCCGGCATGTCTTCGACCTGATACCGCATGGAGGACACCAGGTTTCGTGGCCGGGTGCCCGCCAGCTCACCGAGCACCTCCCGATGCAGCCGGAGCCGCAGCTCACCCGGATTCACGCGTCGGCCTGATCGAGCTCGGCGCGGGCGGCCGACAGCAGCACCGACTGCCACAGCTGCAGATTGTCCTTCGTCCGCGGTCCGTTGAACTCCTTGCCGAACACTTCGTGCAGCAGGAAATACATCAGCGCTTTCAGCATCGGGGCGTCGTCGACCGTGCCGCGGCGACCGCCGTTGAGTGCGGTGCGGTAGCGCCGGTTCAAGGCGATGGTCCGGTTGTCGCGGTCGATGTCGAAGAACAGGTCGTCGGCGAGTTTGCGCCATTCGACGGCGATGGGTTCCTCGCCGGGCAGGGTGGGCAGTTCGTCGTCGATGGTCTCGCGCAGGGCATCGGCGAAACCGCGACCGGCGGGAATCACCGGCTTGCGGGTGGCACCGGCGCGGCGGCGGGCGTCGCGATAGATCTGCTGGGCATCGGCGAGGAATTCGGCGAAGGTGTGGCCGTCCGCGTCGACGGCTTTCTCCACCGCCTCGGCGAATTCCGGGGAGACCTCGATGCCCTCCTTCTTCACCGTGAGCCGGAAGATGTCGCCCATCTCGGCGGGCAGGTCCACCTCGACACGCGCCAAGGCGAGGTGCTGCTCGGGCTGGCGGACATTGTTCCAGCCACCGGCCTGGACGACGCGACCGTTGCGGTAGAAGTAGAAACCCTGACGGTCCAGGACGCTGCCGAACGATTTGTATTCGCTCAGTGAGGATTTGGCGGGCCAGATGTGGGCGGTCAGCTCGACACGGCCCAGTCCGGCCAGATCCGCGCCGAACGTGCGGGGATAGCCGGGATGGCCCGTGACGGGGTAGCCGAACGGATTCAAGGCCACGACACCGAAATTGGCGTAGATGTCGCCGGTGCGGATGTCCTCGACGGCGATGGTGATGTTGAAGTCGTCGCGGGTCAGGAAGCGATGCAGTTGCACGCCCAGGTGCAGGCCGAGCCGGGCGATCGTGCGGTCGAGGTAGCGTCCGGTCTGGGCGGCGCCGACATTGCGCGGGAAGTCCTTGATGCCGTCCCAGCGGATCACGGTGCCCTGCCAGGTGATCGGGCAGCCGTGGTAGCGGTCGATCAGCGACTGGGCGTAGCGGGGTTCGACGATGTCGCAGCGGAAGTCCGCGCGGGCGCTCTCCATCGCCCAGCGCCGGCCCGCGGGGCGCGACTTGCGGGTCCGGCTGACCACCGTCAGCGCGGAGGCCTGGCTCAGGGAGGCCGATTTGAGGCCGGTCCCGAACATGCCGAGGGATTCGGGGGCGTAGTCGCGGCGGCCGCCGACGGTCATCGCGACATCGAGATCGTCCTCGGCCATGCCGCAGCCGTCGTCGATGATGAGCAGGCTCAGCAGGTCGTCGCCGTCGCGCAGGAAATGGATGACGACATCGTGGGCGCCGGCGTCGATCGAGTTGTCGACCAGGTCGGCGACCGCTGCCTCGAATCCGTAGCCCTGGCTGGTCAGCGCCTCCATGTACCGGGCATCCGGCGGGAGGTACTTGTGTCCTGCCGTCGGCACATCGAACTGCCAGTCAGCCGTCATCTCCACCCCGCATCACCTGTGCCGATTGTCGAGGGCAACCCTCTCCCGCGTTGATCGCGGCGCGCGTCGCGACGTTACATCTCATATCGAAGCCTCGGCGGCCATTCGAAATTCGTCGGTGGGACGTTGGTTCACATGTATCTGTGCCGATGTTTTGGTTGTCGTGCACAGATATTCGTGAAGACCTGGTCATGGGTGGGTGGAGGGGGCATTCTCGGGGGTGAGTTCGCGTTGCCCAGGAGTCGCATGAGTGTTCGGAGTGTGCGGGACGGTGGCGTGCCCGAGGCGGTGCCCGCGGTGGAGCGGTTGCCCGCGGAACAGGCTCGGGATCTGTTCGAGTTGATGGGGGCCGCGGTCGCGTTGGAGGCGGCGGCGTTGGACAAGTCGATCGACTCGATGGTGGGGGCGCTGCCGCGACCGTTGCGGGCGGTGACCAAGAAGATCATGTTCGGGGGGCGATGACGGATTTGACGACACGGGCGCAGCTGATACTGCTGGCCCGGACCTTGCACGTGCATCCGCAGCGGGTACAGCATCTGCGACACCTGGGGGCGCAGCGGTTGCACGAGTTGCAGGAGCAGATCTCGGGGGTGCTGTTCGATCAGCACACGGACACGTTCCGGCGGATCTCGGCGCTGGTGCCTTATATTCCGCTGTCGATCTCGATTCCGCTGGTGCAGAAGCTGGTTCCGCCGATGATGACGGGGCGCGCGGCGGGCGCCGTCGGGGTGGATCATCCGGTGAAGGCGGCCGAGACCTTGACGATGCTCGATCCGGGCTACGCGGCCGATTGCGCGCCGTATCTGGATCCGCGGGCGATCGCGCAGCTGGCCGATATCGCGCCGACGAAACCGGTCGTGGCGATCGTCAACGAGTTGCTGCGGCGGCGTGACTATGTCACGGCCGGGCCGTTTCTGGCCTGTGCGACGAAGGAATTGATCGCCGGGGTCGAGGCGGGGGTACGTGACGACGCGGGGCTGATCTTCTCGGCGGCGTATTCCTACGATGTCGAGATTCTCAGCGCGGTGGTGCGGCAGTTGCTGGACGGGCCGCGGCGGCGGGTACCGCGGATGGCGCACACGGTGCTGTCGGGGGCGCCGGGGTTGCAGCACGCCGCGCTGTCGGTGTTCTCGCGGTGTGAGCCCGATGTGGTGCAGCGGGTGGGCGACATCCTGTTCGGGAGCGCGCGGCCGCAGGCGGTCGGTGAGCTGGTGCGCAACGCGCTGATGGTGGGCGCGGTGCCCGAACTGCTCACCATCGCCGGGCAACTCACGCCGCTGGGGCTGTGGTCGCTGGTCGGGAACCCGGTGTTCGCCGATCCGGATATCGGGGCCGGGCTGATCGCGCCGCTGGACAAGCGCGAGGACGCCGGGAGCTGGCGCGGGCTGTTCACGCTGATGTCGCGGATGGACGACACGGTGCGGCGCCGCGCGGGATACACACTGGCCACCCTCCCCGACGCGGCGGTAGCGGCCCTGCCCGCCCGCGCCACCGAAACCGGCTGCTGGCCCGCGCTTCTCGACCTGGTGGCGGTGTCCGGGACCGAGGCGAGGGCGAGATTCGGGGCGGTGTGGTCGGGGCTCGGGCCCGAGCGGCGCGCGCATCTGCACCGGTGCATCCACGAACACAACTACGACACGCGACTGGCGGAGATCACGGCGCTGGTGGCGCCGGTGGCGGTGGATCAACTGTTCTTCGAGCGGCGGCGGATGCAGCGCTACCGGCACTGAGCGCCGGGCGGGTTGCTCCGCGGGCGACAGGGTCCGGCATCATGGACCGCGTCAGTTGGTTCGATGACGGATCGGTCGGGGGCGGGATGTATCAGCGCGTGGAGCAGCCGATGACGGGTGGGGGTACAGCTGTCGCGGCGATGATCCTGGGAGCGCTCGGTGCCGCGACCGCGCTGGTGCGGGTCTATTCCGCGTTGAACCAGTTGAGCGACTTGGAGTCGCGGTCTCGGATACCGGTGTTCGGTGACATGGTGACGCCGCCGTCGACCGGCGCGTACGCCATCACGATCGCTTGGCTGATCGCCGAGATCACGACCGCGGCGCTGCTGGGGACCGGGGTGGCGCAGTTGCTGCGACGCCGTCGCCGTGGGCAGACCGTCATGGTGATCGGTTGTGGCTGGGCGGTTTTGGCGTTCGCGATCGGGATGTACGTGATGGTCGAGCTCACCCCGGTCCGGACCGTGCCGATCGTGGCGACCACGGTGTTGCTCGTCTTCCCGCTGACCACCCTGGTCCTCGCGGCGCTGCCGTCGACCGGTCGCTGGTGCAGGTCATAGCGGTTCTGCGGTATCGGCCGAGCGGACGAAGCGGGAGCCCCAGTCGTCGAGGCGGGCGATGAGTTCGGGGGGTTCGATGACGTGGAAGTCGGCTTCGGCCTTGCCCAGGAGCAGGATCGGCCAGTCGAGGTTGTCGACCGACATGTGGACGCGGGTGCGGGTGGGGGTGAGGGGGGTGGTGGTGCACCAGCGGCCTACGCGGGATTCGACGTGGGTGACGGGGGCTTCGATGTCGGCGGTGACGGTGTAATCGGGTCTGCGGGCGCCTATTCCGGTGCGGACGAAGGTGGCGGCGTCGGGGGCGGGCAGGTCGCGGGGGCGGAAGCGGGCGCCGGTGGGGTGGGAGCCGGTGAGGCGGTCGACGCGGAAGGTGCGCCAGGCGTGGCGGGTCAGGTCGTAGGCGACCAGGTACCAGCGGCGGCCCAGGGAGACCAGGCGGTGGGGTTCGACCTCGCGGGCGCTGGTCTCGCCGTCGGCGGCGGTGTAGGTGAAGGTGAGGCGTTCCTCGGCGCGGCAGGCCATGGCCAGCGCGGTGATGACGGTGGGGTCGACGTCCGACAGCGGCAGGGTCCAGCCGGTGGAGACGGTCATGGCGCGCAGGGCGTCCACGCGGCGGCGCAGCCGGGTGGGCAGGACGGTGACGAGTTTGGCCAGCGCGCGCACCGAGGGTTCGGCCAGGCCGTCGACGGCGCCCTGGGAGCCCGCCTGCAGGCAGACGGTGATGGCGACGGCCTCGTCGTCGTCGAGGACCAGCGGCGGCAGCGCGGCGCCCGCGGCGAGCTGGTAGCCGCCGTCGGCCCCGGTGCGCGCGTCGACGGGGTAGCCGAGTTCGCGCAGGCGGTCGATGTCGCGGCGCAGGGTGCGCGCGGAGATGCCGAGGCGGTCGGCGAGTTCGGCGCCGGGCCAGTAGCGGTGGGTCTGCAACAGCGACAGCAGTCGGAGGGTGCGTGCGCTCGTGTCGGCCATGTTTCCAGTATCGCGCCATTGCGGACAGAAACTGACCGCAATGGGTTCTACCTTGGATTTCACACCGACAACGGAAGGAATCAGCAATGAACGCCACCCTGATCGACACCGAGCGCGCCGACATCCTGGAGACCCTCGGCAAGCACCGGTACTTCCTGCGTTTCACCGTCCGCGACCTCACCGACGAGCAGGCCGGCCTGCACACCACCGTCAGCGAGCTGTGCCTGGGCGGGCTGATCAAGCACGTCACGGCGGTGGAGCAGAACTGGGCGACGTTCATCGTCGAGGGTGCCGCCGCCGCACCGGATTTCGAGTCGATGACCGAGGAGCAGATCGCGGAGTGGGGCAAGGAGTTCCAGATGCAGCCGGGCGACACTCTCGCCGGCATCCTCGACGCCTACGAGGCGGTGGCGGCGAAGACCGATCAGCTGGTGCGCGAGCTGCCCGACCTGAATCTCTCGCACGAGCTGCCCACGGCACCGTGGTTCGAGCCGGGCGCGCGCTGGTCCGCGCGGCGCACGCTGATGCACATCATGACCGAGACCGCCCAGCACTCCGGCCACGCCGACATCATCCGGGAGGCCCTGGACGGGGCGAAGTCGATGGGCTGACCGGACCGAGCAGGGCCGCGGCGGCCGCGCGATGCTCGGCGGCCGCGGCCGGGTCGGTGGGCTCGAGCACGTCCGCGATGCCCTGGTGGGCCGCCGCTTCGGTGAAGCGGTGGCCCACTCGCGGTGCGAGGGTGAGGGTTTCGCGATACAGGCGCAGGGCGTCGTCGGGCAGGCCGGCGAGCAGGCAGGTGGCCGCGTAACCGTTGAGGAAGTGGATCTTCCAGTGCTCCTCGAACATCTCGTCGAGCAGGGCGAAGGCGGCGCGGTGCGCGGCGAGGGCCTCGTCGAAGCGGCCCATCCGGCGCAGGGCCACGCCCTGGCAATTCAGGCACCAGGCTTCGTTGTGCCGGTGGCCGTCGGCGCGGGCGGCGGCCAGTGCCTGGTCGAGGTGGGTGAGCGCGGCTTCGGGGTCGGTGTCGGCGATGGCGACACCGAGGGTGATCCGGGCCTGGAGCGCGGGCGCCTCGTCACCGGCGAGGTCGAGGGCTTCGCGGGCCAGGCGCGCGGCTTCGGCGGGCTCGCCCAGTTGCAGGACCGCCCAGGCCTCCCCCGCGACGGCGTCGGCGGCGCTGACCGGACAGCCGCTACCGGCATACAGCTCCCGCGCCTGCCGGAACAGGGTCAGTGGTTCCTCGACATCGCCTTCGTCCCAGCGCAATTGGGCGCAGCGCATGATCAGGTCGGCACGCGGCAGCGGGTCGCCCGCGGCGGCGACCAGCGGGGCCGCGGCGGCGTAGGCGGCGGCCGCCTCGGTCATCCGGCCCGCGTTGTAGCGGGCGAAGCCGAGGTCGCTGTGCGCTTCGGCGAGGCGGCGGGGGTCGCCGAGCTGCTGAGCCGCGGCGAGTGAGCGTTCGAACAGTTCGTTGAGATGCGTTGTGCCGCAGCGGCGGGCGAAGAAGGTGCGCAGGAAGCGCGGGAGTTCGCAGACGTGGGTGTCGGCGCCCGCCTCGACGGCGGAGTAGAACACGGCCATGAGGTTCGTGTACTCGGCGACGAACCAGAAGAACGCGGCGTCGCGGCCAGGGAAGCCCGGCAGTTCGGCCGGTGGGCTGCCCGCCGAGACCGGCGGGGTGGGGGTCGGGAAGGGCATGGCGGCGTCGGCGGCCGCGGCGGTGTGCACGTAGTAGTCCAGGACGCGGTGCAGGGCACGCTCGCGGTCGGCGGCGGAATCGGTGTCGAAGGTGGCGCGGCGGGCGTGCTGACGGACCAGGTCGTGCAGGCGGTAACGGCCGTCGGCGGGCTGCTCGACCAGGTGCGCGTCGAGCAGGTCCTCGAGCATGGCGCGGGCGGTGCGCAGCGGGACCTCGGCCACGGCCGCGGCGACGTAGTCGGTGAAGGTGGAGCCGGGGATCAGGCCGAGCAGCCGGAACAGGCGCCGCTGATCGCGGGGCAGCTGCCGCACCGACATGCCGAAGGCGGTGTCGAATTCGCTGGGCCCCTCGGCCATTCGCTCGACCAGGATGCCGACCGACCAGCCCGGCCGGTGCCGCAGGCGGGCCGCGGCCAGGCGCAGTGCCAGCGGCAGGTTGCCGCACAACCGCAGTACCTCGGCGGTGTGTTCGGGCTCCTTGGCGAGCCTGCCGTCGGGGCCGCGCGCGTCACCGCTGGCGCGGGCCAGCAGCTCCGCGCTCTCGTGCTCGGTGAGCACATCGAGACTCACCGGGGGCACCTCGTCGAGGTCGAGCAGCCGGTTGCGGCTGGTGACGAGGGCGACCGACTCCCCCGCGCCCGGCAGCAACGGCGCGACCTGCGCGGCGTCGGCGACATTGTCGAGCACGATCACCGCGCGCAGCCGCGCCAGTTCCGACCGCCAGCAGGCGGCGCGCAGCTCGACGCCACCGTCCTGCGGCACCTTCTGCGAGGGCACCTGGAGCGCGGCCAGCAGGGCACGCAGGGCGGCGTCGGGGTCGAGGGGCTGGCGGCCGTCGGTGAAACCGTGCAGGTCGAGATAGAGCTGGGCGTCGGGATAGTCGGCGGTGAGGCGGTGGGCGGCGTGCACGGCCAGGGAGGTCTTGCCGACTCCGGCCATACCGTCGATGGCGACCACGCGGTCGGTGCGCACGGCGGCGAGGACGTCGGCCAGTGCCTGGTCGCGGCCGGTGAAGTCGGGGATGTCGCGGGGCAGGTCGTTGCGCGGCGGGGGCGGCGCGTCGGCCGGTGGGCTGGGCGGGGCGACCTGGCGGCTGGTCTTGGGCGGGGCGGGCAGCGGGTTGGTGGCGCGCTCCCAGAGCGGGCGCAGCGGGCGCGGATCGCGTTTGACCAGGCGGCACAGTTCCAGCACGGCGGGCCACGGCGGCACGGTCTGCCCGCTGAGGTAGCGCGACAGCGACGACGAGCTCAGGCCGGTGTCGCGGGCCAGCGCGCGGACACCGCGGCCGGACAGTTCCTGGAGCAGGCGCAATCGCGCGGCCAGTTCGTCCTGGGGATAGGCCCGCGTCGCTTGCTGCTGCACCGTTGTCCAATCCGTCGTCCCGTGCGGAAACACCGGATTCCCGGTGGACAACCCCGAGGTCAGGGCCGCTTTCCGCTGCCCCACAGTGTCCCACAGCCATCGCTTCGCGGCCGCGCTCGGGCTGTTATCGAGTCACACCCCGCACAGCGGGAAACACACCGAACGAGGAGAACGACATGCAGTCCCGGATGAAGAACCCCGCCATGGTCCTCACCGACGCGATGGGCCCGATCCAGCAGGTGCTGGCGGCCGTGCAGACCGGCGGCGTCGACGGCGAGATCCTCGAACTGGTCCACCTGCGGATCAGCCAGATCAACGGGTGCAGCGCCTGCGTGGACGGCGGCGCCAAGACCGCCCGCAAGGCCGGTGTCAGCGACGAGCGCCTGGCCACGGTGGCCGCCTGGCGCGAGGCACCGTACTTCAGCGAGGAGGAACGCGCCGCCCTGACGCTGGCCGAGGCCGCGACACGCCTGGCCGACCGTCCCGACGCCGTCACCGACGAGATCTGGGACAGTGCTGCCAGCTACTTCGACGAGCGTCAGCTGGCCTCGATCGTGCTGATGATCGGCGTGACCAACATGTTCAACCGGCTCAACGCCACCACCCGCCAGATCGCCGGCGCCTGGGGCTGAGCCCCCACCCGACTCGAAAGGACACTCGCGATGGCTACCTCGGGCTTCTCCCGCTGGATGCAGCACAAGATGAACGCCAGGATGAACCGCAAGATCCGCAAGGGCAAGGGCGAGTTCATGGGCATGGACGTGCTGATCCTGCACACCGTCGGCCGCCGCAGCGGCGAGCCACGCCAGACCCCGATCTCCTGGTTCTCCGACGGCGGCGAGGGCTGGCTGCTGGTCGCCTCGGGCGGTCAGGGCGGCGACCCGGACTGGCAGCGCAACCTGATGGCGAACCCGGACGAGGCCACCATCGAACTGCCCGCGAGCACCCCGCGGCCGGTGCGGCCGCAGGTATTGCACGGCCAGGAGCGCACCGCGGCCTGGGAGTCGATCACCACCGCTCAGCCCCGCTACGCGAAGTATCAGGCCAAGAGCGAGCACGAGTACGCGGTGGTGCGCCTCACCGCGCGGTGACCGGCGCTCGTGTCGGTTGCGCAACGAAACCCGAGGTGCCCTGCCAGGAGTTCTAGACTCCTTGGCAGGCACGGGGGACCGGGCAACCGACGAGGATCGTCGGCGCCGCGACAGCGGAGGTGATCGTGGGATATCCGGGATACCCGGGGTATCCGCCGAACGGACCGTATGCGCCCCGCCCTTCCCGCTGGCCCTGGGTTCTCGGCGCGCTGGTGGTCGTCGCCGCGCTGGCGGTGGGCGTCATCGCCGCGGGGATCATCATCGTGCAGCACGAGCGCAACTCCCGATCGGCCGCCCCGCAAACCATCGGCAACACCATCGCCGCGACCGGTCCGTACGCGCCGCCGGTGCCGGCGTCACCGCAGGCGGTGCCGGTCGACCCGCAGTCCGCCGCGCTGGATTCCCTGCTCGCGCAGGCCGCGGCCGACCGGCCGGTGGTGAGCGCGAATCTGGCCGAGCGGTGGGTGCCGCAGCTGTCGGCCAAGCAGCCGGGTCTGGTGGCCGCCGATGTCGACGGGCGGATGGTGAGCTGGACCAACAGTGAGATCCTCGCGCAGAATCAGCGTTTCCGGCAGCAGTACCCTGGGGCTCGCCTGGTCTGGAGCGACGACTGGAGCACCTTCGACCTGCAGGGCTGGTGGATCACCCTGGCCGACGCGTCCTTCGCCGACCCCGATTCGGCCAATGCCTGGTGCGACGCCCACGCGATACCCGTCGACGACTGCTTCGCCAAGCTGGTGAGCAACTCCCGCGGCTCGGCGGGCACCACCAAGTACCGCTGAGTTCAGGCGGGCAGCAGCCTGCCGACGACTTCGGCCAACTGGCGCACATTTCGGCATTCGTGCATGGTGACGATCTCGGTGTAGGCGTCGGCGGCGGAATCACCCGTCGACCACGAGCGGGCCGGTTCCGGGTTCAGCCAGTAGACCGCCTTGGCCCGTTCGGTGATCGCTTGCAGCGCAGCGAGATTGGGGTCGGTGCGATTGGTGCGGGCGTCGCCGAGGATCAGTACGCAGGTGCGCGGGCCGACGGCGTCGAGGTAGTGGTCGGTGAAACCTTGCAGCGCCTCGCCGTAGTTGCTGGACCCGAAGCGCACCACGCCCGCCTCACGAACGATGCTCTGCGCGAAACCGGGCGGCGGCGGCTCGCCCGGGGTGAAGTAGTGGGTGATCTCGGCGCAGACGTCGACGAATCCAAAGCTGCGGACACGGCTGAACTGGTCTTGGAGCGCCTGCACCAATTGCAGGGTGAATTCGGAGAATCCGGTGACCGAGCCCGAGACATCGGCCAGCACGACGAGATCCGGGCGGCCCCGCTTGCGGGCACGCAACACCGGGTCGACCGGTACGCCGCCGGTGGCCATCGACCGGCGCAGGGTGCGGCGCAGATCGATGGACCCGCGCACGGCCTTCTTGCGGCGCACCGCGAGCCGGGTGGCGAGTTTGCGGGCCAGCGGGTGAACCAACTTGCGCATCTCGGCGAGGTCCTGTTCGCGGGCGCCGAGGAAATCGGTGCTGTCACCGCCGGGTTCGACGCCGCGCCGGGCGATGTAGTCGGTGCCGCGCAACTGCGCCGAGCGCAGGCGGGCTTCGGCCTGGACCTGTGCGCGGAACTGCTCCACGCGGCGGCGTGCCTCGATGGTGTGCACGGCCGCGTCGAATTGCCCTGTGCCGCCCAGGGTTTGCGCGACCTGTTCGGAGATCTCGCCCGGGCGCAGCGATTTCATCGTCATGTACGACGACCAGCCCGCGCCGGAGGCGGTGGTGACCCGCCCCGCCGACTCCCCCGCGCCGCCGTAGGCGCCGAAGGTATTGAGCGCTTCGCGGGCCAGTTCGGCGGTGTCGGAGCCCTGGATCAGGGTGGCGATGAGGCGGTCGCGCAGGTCGGCCGTCGCCTCGCCGGGTGTGCTGACCGGGCGGTTGCCGTCGAGGAAATACAGGTCGAAGAGCTGGTCGAAGACGGTGCGCTGGCCGTCGCGGCGCAGCAGGCAGGCAGCCAGGCCCGAGCGCAGCACGCGCGGGTCGGCGGTGCCGAGGGCGACGATCGCGGCGGCGGCGTCGACGGTTTCGCTGGGGCCCGCGTGGATGCCGTGCTCGCGCAGCAGACCGACGAAACCGACCAGGCGGTCGGTGGTGGGGGTGGTGTCGCGCAGGGTGGCGCTCATGGAGCCACGCCCGGGTGCGCGATGTCGTCCAAGCCGAGCTTCTCGATCGCCATCCGGTGGTCGGACTGGTACTTCAACAGCACGCCGAGGGTGGAACGGACGACGCTGCCGGTCAGCGTGCGGGTGCCCAGGGCGACCAGCGTTTTCGCCCAGTCCACCGTTTCGGCGATCGAGGGCGCCTTGCGCAGCGAGAGCTGACGCAGCGCGCTGACCGTGGTCACCACCGGTTCGGCGAGGTCCGCGTCGAGCTCGGGGACCTTCAGCCGGACGATCGCCTTCTCGAGCTCGGCGGTCGGGTAGTCGATGTGCAGGAACAGGCAGCGGCGTTTCAGCGCTTCGGACAGGTCGCGGTGCGCGTTGGAGGTGAGGATCACGAACGGTTTGCGGACCGCGGTCACGGTGCCCAGTTCCGGGATGCTCACCTGGAAGTCGCCGAGGACTTCCAGGAGCAGGCCCTCCAGTTCCACGTCGGCCTTGTCGAGTTCGTCGATGAGCAGGACCGTGGGATCGGGGTTGCGGATGGCGGCCAGCAGGGGGCGGGCGAGCAGGAACTCCTCGGTGAAGACGTGGTCGCGGGTGCTGTCCCAGCCCTCACCGTCGGTCGCGGTGATGCGCAGCAGCTGCTTGGCGTGGTTCCACTCATAGAGGGCGCGGGCCTCGTCGATGCCCTCGTAGCACTGCAGGCGGACCAGCTCGGCACTCACCGCGGTCGCGATGGCCTTGGCCAGCTCGGTCTTGCCCACACCGGCGGGCCCCTCGATCAGCAGGGGCTTGCCGAGCCGGTCGGCGAGGAAGACCGCGGTCGCGATGTCGAGGGACGGCAGATAGCCGGCCGCGGTCAGCCGGTCGGTCACCTGGTCCACCGAGGCAAAGAACTTACTCATCGGTAACCAGTGTAGTGGCAGGGCTAGTAGGCGTGCGGGGCGGCGGTGATCCGGCCGGCGTCGATGGCGGCCAGCAGGGCGTCGCGGTCGGCGACGGTCTGGTCGGCGTAGGCGAGGGCGAACTCGCTCATCGCCTTGTCGAATTTGTCGTTGTCGCCGAGGTAGGCGTGAATGGCCAGGCGGTCACCCGAGCGGGCGTGCGCGCGGGCCAGCACGGCACCGCACAGGCTCGCGTAGTTCGCGAGTTCGTGCGGGGCGAGGATGCCGATATCGGCCGAACCCTTCATGTCCTTGAGCTGGCGCCAGTAGAAATAGCGTCCCGCCGGGCCGGTCGCCCAGCCCAGGAAGATGTCGCTGGCGGCCTGCATGAGCCGCTGCCCCGCGACCACCCGGTGGCCCTGGTGCTGGAAACGACTCGCGGACAGATGGGCCGCCAGCACCGAGGTCTCGGCCTCCTTGACCTGCAGGAACAGCGGGGTCCCTGACTCCTTGTCCATGAACAGCACGATGAAACAGCGGGTGCCCACGCTGCCGACGCCGACCACCTTCATCGCCATGTCGACCATGACGTGGCGGTCCAGCAGAATCCGGCGCTCGTCGGGCAGGCTGCGGCGGTAGTCGCCGAGGACCGCCTTGATGTCCTTCTCGTCGAGGAGCTCGATCGGCACCAGCAGCGGCGGCTGGTTCTTGATGCGCGGGACGCCGTGCGCGTCGGGCTCGGTGAGCTTGTCCAGGGCCTGCAGGCTGGTGCGTTTGCGGGCGGAGTTCACCGTCTTCTCGGCGACCTTGCGGCGCTTCTGCTTCGGGATGGCCGCGGTGACGGTGTCGGCGTCGACGCGTTCGTACCAGATGCTCAGCGAATCCAGGCCCGCCATGGTCGCCATCGCCTCGCGGTAGCCCCGGCCTGCGCCTTCGGCGGCCTCGGCGGCCTGCTCGTCGGTGCAGCCGTTGTCGCGGGCGGCGACGGCGACGCTGGCGGCCAGGCGTTTGACATCCCATTCGAAGGGGCCGGGCAGGGTTTCGTCGAAGTCGTTGAGGTCGAAGACGAGATTGCGTTCCGGGGAGGCGTAGAGGCCGAAGTTGGACAGGTGCGCGTCACCGCAGAGCTGCACCGTCAGCCCGGTGTTCGGGCTCTGCGCCAGGTCGGCGGCCAGGATCGCCGGTGCGCCGCGCAGGAAGGTGAACGGCGAGATCGCCATGCGCGCGTACCGGATCGGCACCAGCACGGGCACCCGCGTCCGCGCCTGCCGCTCGAGAATCGCCACCGGGTCCTCCCGCCCCGGCCCCGGCCCCCACACCCCCAACGCCGACCGCGACACCACCTTCCGCGCCGCCCGCCCCACCTCGACAGCATCCCGATCGAAATCCGCCACGGTCGTCATCGAGCAAGTCTCGCGCTACCGGGGCGCGACGGCAAGGACCTGCGATCGGGAGTCGCCGCCGACCCGGGATGTCACCGCAGCAACACCTCGACCTTCCCGCTGTCGAGAATCTCGAGCACCACGTCGAAGAACGTGCCGTCACCCCAGGGCAGCGGCACCGCCAGAGCGCTTCTCGCCCTGCTGGATTCGGTCCATTCCAGGGTGAACGGAGGTGTCGCGCCGAATCCGCCACGCAGGCAGTCCGCGAGCGCGTCGAGATTCCACCCGAAGTATCCGCCAGGTCCGTTCACGGCCTCGCCGAGCGCGCAGTAGAAACTGTCCTCGTCGACGATGTCGCGCCCGTCCAGGACGTACCGTCTGCCGGGCGGATCGTCCGCGCAGGTGTGCCGATGCAGTGCCACCGAGAGCCACGCGTGGCGTCCGGCCCGGTCCAGCGGCCGCCACAACCCGAGCGCATCGAGCCTGCCGGACCGCACGAGCTCCCACGGCCACCGGGCCGCAGGCAGCAGATCATCACAGAACAGCGTCACCGTCACGTCGACCAGACCCGCGCCGCCCACACTCGCCCGGACCTGCTCGACGGTGATCCCGCTGACGAAATAGCCCCCGATGCGCCGCCCGTCCGGATCGAGGAAGTCGAGATCGGCACTACCCACCGCGGCGTGACGAGTCCCCACCCGCTCCACACCCCGGAGGAGAGCACCTTCCACCACACAACCGAGAAACTCGACCCGGCGCTCCCCCTGCTCGGCCGACACCGGCTCGAACAAGCCGGTCGCGTCCTCAGCCCAGAGCCAACACACCTCGTCGTCATCACCGACGAGCCGATACCGTACACCGTTCACTGTCTCCACAGATTCCATCAGGGGTGCTCTCTCCGCAGGCTACGGGCCGAAATGGCGAAAGGCCCGCTCGCGGGTGGCGAGCGGGCCCTTCGGGTGGAGCGGGGAAACCCTTAGGCGGTTTCGGTGATCGGGCGGTCGACCCAGCTCATCAGGCCGCGGAGCTTGGCGCCGGTGACCTCGATGGGGTGCTCGGCGTTCTCCTTGCGCAGGCCCTCGAGCTCCTTGTTGCCACCCTCGACGTTGGCGACGAGGCGCTTGACGAAGGTGCCGTCCTGGATGTCCTTGAGGATCGCCTTCATGCGCTCCTTGGTGTCGGCGTCGATGACGCGCGGACCGGACAGGTAGCCGCCGAACTCCGCGGTGTCGGACACCGAGTAGTTCATGCGCGCGATGCCGCCCTCGTACATCAGGTCGACGATCAGCTTCAGCTCGTGCAGCACCTCGAAGTAGGCCATCTCGGGGGCGTAGCCCGCCTCGACCATGACCTCGAAACCGGTCTTGACCAGTTCCTCGGTACCACCACAGAGGACGGCCTGCTCACCGAACAGGTCGGTCTCGGTCTCTTCCTTGAAGGTGGTCTTGATGACGCCCGCGCGGGTGCCGCCGATGCCCTTGGCGTAGGACAGCGCCAGCGCCTGGCCCTCGCCGGTCGGGTCCTGGTCGACCGCGATCAGGGCCGGGACGCCCTTGCCGTCGGCGAACTGACGACGCACCAGGTGGCCGGGGCCCTTCGGGGCGACCATGGCGACGGTGACGTTGGCCGGAGCCTTGATCAGACCGAAGTGGATGTTGAGGCCGTGGCCGAAGAACAGCGCGTCGCCGTCCTTCAGGTTGGGCTCGATGTCGTTGGTGAAGATCGACGCCTGGGCGGTGTCGGGGGCCAGCACCATGATCACGTCGGCCCACTCGGCGACCTCGGCGGGGGTGCCGACGGTCAGACCGGCCTCTTCGGCCTTCGGGCGCGACTTGGAGCCCTCGGCCAGGCCGACGCGCACGTCGACACCGGAGTCGCGCAGGCTCAGCGAGTGCGCGTGACCCTGGCTGCCGTAGCCGATCACGGCGACCTTGCGGCCCTGGATGATCGACAGGTCAGCGTCGTCGTCGTAGAACATCTCGACTGCCACAGTGGAGTCCCTTCTGGATTATTTCTGGTTGTTGGAAAGTTAGCGGGTTGCGGTGATCGACTTGGGTCCGCGGCCCACGGCCACGACACCGGACTGCACGATCTCGCGGATACCGTACGGCTCCACCATGCGCAGCAGGGCATCCAGCTTCGAGCGGGTGCCCGTGGCCTCGATGGTCAGCGCGTCGGGTGAGACGTCGATCACCTTGGCGCGGAACAGCTGCACGGCCTCGATCACCTGGGTGCGGACCGAGGCGTCGGCGCGCACCTTCACCAGGATCAGTTCGCGGGCCACCGAGGCGTCGGCGTCCTGCTCCACGATCTTGATGACGTTGATCAGCTTGTTGAGCTGCTTGGTGACCTGCTCGAGCGGCAGATCGTCGACCGTCACGACGATGGTCATGCGCGAGATATCGGGAATCTCGGTGCCACCGACGGCGAGGGACTCGATATTGAAGCCGCGGCGCGAGAACAGGCTCGCGACTCGCGCCAGCACGCCCGGCTTGTCCTCGACGAGAACGCTCAGGGTGTGGGTCGTGCTCATTGCTGCTCCTTGTTCATCGCCTCGTGGATGACGGCCGGCTCGGAGACCTGCTCGTCCTCGTCGAACAGCGGACGGATGCCGCGGGCGAACATGATCTCGTCGTTGCTGGTGCCCGCGGCGACCATCGGCCACACCTGGGCGTCCTTGCCGACGATGAAGTCGATCACGACCGGGCGGTCGGTGATGGACTGCGCCTGGCGGATCGCGGCCTCGACCTCGTCTTCGGACTCCACCCGGATGCCGACGCAACCCAGCGCCTCGGCCAGCTTGACGAAGTCGGGGATGCGCAGGGTGTGCGTGCCCAGATCGGTGTTGGAGTAGCGCTCCTCGTAGAACAGGGTCTGCCACTGGCGGACCATGCCGAGGTTGCCGTTGTTGATCAGCGCGACCTTGATCGGCACACCCTCGACGGCGCAGGTGGCCAGCTCCTGGTTGGTCATCTGGAAGCAGCCGTCACCGTCGACCGCCCAGACCTCCTTCTCCGGAGCGCCCATCTTGGCGCCCATGGCCGCCGGAACGGCGTAGCCCATGGTGCCGAGGCCACCGGAGTTCAGCCAGGTGCGCGGGTTCTCGTACTTGATGAACTGCGCGGCCCACATCTGGTGCTGGCCGACACCGGCGCAGTAGACGGCCTCGGGACCGGCCAGGCGGCCCAGCGCCTCGATGACGAACTCCGGCGAGAGCGACCCGTCGCTGGGCTGGCTCCAGCCCAGCGGGTAGTTGTCGCGGATGTCGCTGAGGTAGGCCCACCACTCGGTGAGGTTCAGCAGCGGGGCGTCGCCGGACTGCGGGTCGGCCTTGAGGGTCTCGATCAGTTCGACGATGACCTCCCGCGCGTCGCCCACGATCGGGACGTCGGCGTGGCGGTTCTTGCCGATCTCGGCCGGGTCGATGTCGGCGTGGATGACCTTGGCGTCGGGCGCGAAGGAGTCCAGCTGACCGGTGACGCGGTCGTCGAAGCGGGCGCCGAGGGTGATCAGCAGGTCCGAGCGCTGCAGGGCCGCGACGGCGCCGACGGTGCCGTGCATGCCGGGCATGCCCATGTTCAGGGTGTGGCTGTCGGGGAACGCGCCGCGCGCCATCAGGGTGGTGACCACCGGGATGCCGGTCAGCTCGGCCAGCTCCAGCAGCTCGGCCGAGGCGTCGGACTTGATCACACCGCCGCCGACGTAGAGCACCGGCGACTTGGACTCCAGGATCATCCTGGCGGCCTCGCGCACCTGCTTGCCGTGCGGCTTGGTGACCGGACGGTAGCCGGGCAGACGCATCTCCGGCGGCCACGAGAACGTGGTCTGGGCCTGCAGGGCGTCCTTGGTGATGTCGACCAGGACGGCACCCGGGCGGCCCGAGGCGGCGAGGTAGAACGCCTCGGCCAGGATGCGCGGGATGTCGATCGGGTCCTTGACCAGGAAGTTGTGCTTGGTGATCGGCATGGTGATGCCGGAGATGTCGGCTTCCTGGAACGCGTCGGTGCCGACCAGGCTCGACGGCACCTGACCGGTGATCGCCACGATCGGGACCGAGTCCATCTGGGCGTCGGCCAGCGGGGTCACCAGGTTGGTCGCGCCGGGACCGGAGGTGGCCATACACACACCGACCTTGCCCGAGGCCTGCGCGTAGCCGGTCGCCGCGTGCCCGGCGCCCTGCTCGTGGCGCACCAGGACGTGGCGGACCTTCTTGGAGTCGAACAGCGGGTCGTAGACGGGAAGGACCGCGCCGCCGGGAATGCCGAATACGGTGTCGACGTCGAGCTCTTCGAGGGACCGAACAACCGACTGCGCGCCGGTGACGCGCTCGGGCGCGACCTGGCGGCGGGAGGGGTTGGTCGCCGGGCTACCAGCGGCAGGCTGGTTCGCCGAAGGCGCTGACCTGCGGGCCGATGGCCCGGGTCGTGCGGTTGGTGCACTCACCGTCTTCGTTCCTAACTTTGTCGTTCTGACTCCGGACTGGCGCGGAATTCGCCCGAACACAAAAAAGCCCCCGACCAGCGCAGGGCTGTTCGAGGGTGGCGCGTCGCAACGCGAGCTGACGTATTCGACTCAGGTAGTCAGGCTCAACGCTGGACGCGCCGGCCGATTACGAGCAACTCGTTTCGTTTCACACGCACGACGTTAGGCGCGCGTGGAGCGAAGAGTCAAACAGGCTACCTTTCGCATCCCATTCTGTGGGACTCGAGTGGTTGCGTGGGTCCGAATACCGAGATGCGAGGATGGAGGGGTGTCATCACCGCATCAGTCCGTGCCACCGGCTAAATCGTCCCACACCGCCGACGAGGGAACCGATACGGGTCGGCCCTCGCGACCCGGTGGCCTGCGCGCGGCCGCTCCCGGCCGCCTCGCCGCCATCGGCGCGGTGGTACTGGCGTACCTGATCTTCGTCGTCGTCGGGACGGTGCAGGACTGGTCGCTGGGGCTGCGGATCGGGCTGATCGTGCCGACCGCGGTGATCGTCTGGCTGCTGATCCCGCGCCGCACGAGCGTGCCGACGCCGGGCCTGCACGTGATCGGGGTGCCGCGCCTGGCCTACATCGGCGTGCTGGTGCTGGCGTTCTGTGTGTTCTTCCCGTTCGTCGGCTGGCCGGCGGGGCTGTGGTGGCTGCTGCTGTTCCCGCTGATCGCGATCTGGTGGGTGGTGCGCACGCACACCACCGTCTCGGAGGCGGGGCTGGATCTGAGCACGATGGTGAGCAAGAAGCACCTGGACTGGAGTCAGGTCAAGGGCGTCAGCATCCCCAAGCGCGGGTACGTGCGGGCCCGGCTGTCCGACGACTCCGAGGTCAAGCTGCCCGCCGTCGGCTACGACCGGCTGCGCGAGCTGATCGAGGCGTCCGGGGGCAGGCTGCCCGATGTGTTCGCCGCGGCCGAAGCCGCCGAGAACGCGCGGATCGAGGCCGAGCGGGCCGAGGCGAAGGCCGAGGCGGACGCGAAGACCGAGGAGCCCGGCACCGAGCAGTGAGCGTCGGCTCGATCACCGCGGGAATCCACGCGGCGGGTCCGGCTGTTCTACCGGTAAGCTGACGGCACCCGGGCACCCCGCGCCGACGGCATCACCGCGGCGACACACTCCGGAGCGACACTCCCGCCTCGAGCCCGGTTCCGGCACCCGTTCACCCCAGCACCGGCGCGACGCGACCAGCGCGCCCCGGAGTAACGTGCGGGGTTGCCGGACGCACCGCGCGCTCGCATCGCGGGCACGCAGGTCAGCCCCCTGCGCGCACGCTCGGACGCACCCAGCGACACACGAGGACTCCCCCATGCCACCGCTTCGCTCACGCACCACCACCATCGGCCGCAATGCCGCGGGCGCCCGCTCGCTCTGGCGCGCCACCGGGATGACCGACTCCGATTTCGGCAAGCCGATCGTCGCGATCGCGAACTCCTACACCCAGTTCGTGCCCGGTCACGTGCACCTGAAGAACGTGGGCGACATCGTCGCCGAGGCCGTGCGCGCCGCGGGCGGCGTCCCGCGCGAGTTCCACACCATCGCCGTCGACGACGGTATCGCCATGGGCCACGGCGGCATGCTCTACTCGCTGCCCTCGCGCGAGATCATCGCCGACTCGGTGGAATACATGGCCAACGCCCACACCGCCGACGCGCTCGTGTGTATCTCCAACTGCGACAAGATCACCCCCGGCATGCTCAATGCCGCCATGCGCCTCAACATCCCGGCCGTGTTCGTCTCCGGCGGGCCGATGGAGGCGGGCAAGGCCGTGGTCGCCGACGGCGTCGCGCACGCGCCGCTGGACCTGGTGCACGCCATCTCGGCCAGCGCGAATCAGGCCGTGTCCGAGGAAGGTCTGGACGCGGTCGAGCGGTCGGCCTGCCCCACCTGCGGCTCGTGTTCGGGCATGTTCACCGCGAATTCGATGAACTGCCTCACCGAGGCGCTGGGTCTGGCCCTGCCGGGCAACGGCTCCACGCTGGCCACCCACGAGGCGCGCCGCGCGCTGTTCCAACGGGCCGGTCGCGTGATCGTCGACATCGCCAACCGCTGGTACCGCGACGACGACGCCTCGGTGCTGCCGCGCAATGTGGCCAACGTCAAGGCTTTCCGCAACGCGATGGCGCTGGACGTGGCCATGGGCGGGTCAACCAACACCGTGCTGCACACCCTCGCCGCCGCGCAGGAGGGCGAGATCGACTTCGATCTGAGCACCATCGACGAGATCTCGCGCCGGGTGCCGTGCCTGTCGAAGGTCTCGCCGAACTCCGACTACCACATGGAAGACGTGCACCGCGCCGGTGGCATCCCGGCCATCCTGGGTGAGCTGCGCCGCGGCGGGCTGCTCGAGACCGACGTCACCATGGTGCACTCCGCGAACTTCGAGGAATACCTCGACACCTGGGACATCCGCTCCGGCAAGGCTTCCGAGGAAGCGCTCGAGCTGTTCCACGCCGCGCCCGGTGGCGTGCGTACCACCGAGCCGTTCTCCACCGCCAACCGCTGGTCCTCGCTGGACACCGACGCCGCGGGCGGCTGCATCCGCGACGTCGAACACGCCTACACCGTCGAGGGTGGGCTGTGTGTGCTGCGCGGCAACATCGCGCCCGACGGCGCGATCCTCAAGACCGCGGGCATCGACGAGGACCTGTTCACCTTCGAGGGCCCGGCCGTGGTGGTCGAGTCGCAGGAGGAGGCGGTCTCGATGATCCTGGGCAAGAAGATCCAGGCCGGTGACGTGATCGTCGTCCGCTACGAGGGCCCCTCGGGTGGCCCCGGCATGCAGGAGATGCTGCACCCCACCGCGTTCCTCAAGGGCGCCGGCCTGGGCAAGGTGTGCGCGCTGATCACCGACGGCCGCTTCTCCGGCGGCACCTCGGGCCTGTCGATCGGCCACATCTCCCCCGAAGCCGCCCAGGGTGGCGTGATCGGCCTGATCGAGAACGGTGACCGCATCCGCGTCGACGTGCAGACCCGCGCGCTCGAGGTGCTGGTCTCCGACGAGGTGCTCGCCGAGCGCCGCGCGAAGATGGAGGCCTCGGAGCGCCCGTGGCAGCCGGTCGACCGCGTCCGCCCGGTGACGACGGCCCTGCGCGCCTACGCGGCCCTGGCCACCTCGGCCGACAAGGGCGCAGTCCGCAAGGTGCCCTGACCGCCTCTCCGGGAATTCTGGCCGGACTCGGGCACGCCGCCGGTTGTCGATGCGGCCGGCGGTGTGCTTGTGGTCGGGTCAGCCCGTCCCGGTGAGTTACCCATGTTCTCGCGAAATCTGTTGTTGCCGTGGGTGACGTCGTTCGCTCAGCGGGCGGAGTCGATCGCGGCGCGCAGGCCCGCCTCGGTGGCGAGGGTACTGCTGTCGGCCTTGGCGCCGTCGATGAAGACCGTCGGGGTGGCCTGGGCCCTTCCCTCGAGGATCTCGGCGGTCCGGGCGCGCAGGTAGGCATCGTGGGTGCGGGCGGTGATGCATTGCGCGACAGCGGGATCGCGGTAGCCGGCTTGTTCGGCCAGGGCGATCAGCTCGCTGTCGGGGAAGCCGGCTTCGCCGCCCTCGCCGGGCTGGTTCTCGAACATGACGCTCAGCCAGTGCTGGTAGTTCGCCAGACCCGAGGCCGCGACGCAGTAGGAGGCGTTGCCCGCGCGGGAGGAGTACTCGTCGGTGGAGGCGCGGTCGAGGAAGGTGACGATGTTGTACTCGACCGCCGCGGTGCCGTTGTCCACCACTTCGGCCAGCAGCGCGCCATGGACCTCCTCGAAGTGCGCGCAGGCCGGGCACTGCAGATCCGCCACGACCCGGATGGTGACGGGAGCCCCCGGCTCACCGACCCGGATCGCGCCATTGGCGGTCGCGCCCACCGGGACGGGGCCGGTGGCATCGAATGTGGCGGGCAGCGCGCTGCCCGCCACGACCGAGCCGAAGCTACGCCCGGCCAGTACGCCCACCACGACCGCCATCGTCAGCACCAGGACGGCAGCCACACCGGTCAGCGCGATCGTGCGCGCCGATCGCGCCTGTCGCCCCGCATCATTCGTCCCCATGCACCGTCCCGCTCTTCTGTGAGTGATGTCGACCGCCGGCGACAACACGCTCGACCGCATCGAGCTCGCACGCCACCAGGACGGGTCCCGGCGGCGTGCGAGCTGGTATCACGGTGGCCGATACGTCTACCGAAACCTATCCGGCGATCGTGTGATCGAACCATGTTCGGTCACACGATCGCCGAGGCACCCCCGCACTCGCTGAAATGGCGTCAGGTCGCTCAGACGAGAGCGGGTTGTGATGTCGGCGTGGCTGATTCGTCGCCGGTGCGCGAGGGGATGAGCGCGGTGGCGATCAGGCCGAGCAGGACGAAGCCCGCGGCCAGGTAGCCGCCGAGGGTAATGCCGTCGGTCATCGCGGTGCGGCCCGCCTCGGCGACCTGGGCCGTCTCCGGCTGAGCGGCGAAGCCTTCGATGGCCGCGCCCGCGCTGCTGGTGACGGCGTGCGCGAACTGCTGGGCCTGGGCCGGGGGCAGGCCGGCGGCGGTGAGGTCGTCGTCGACCTGGGAGCTCAGCGTGGTGAAGAAGACCGTGGTGAGCACCGCGATGCCGAGTGCGGAACCGAGCTGACGGAAGGCGCTCTGGATGCCGGAGGCCTGGCCGTTGTCGTTGTCCGGGATCTCGGCGAGCACCACATTCGTCACCTGGGCCGTCGCGAAACCGACGCCGATGCCGTACACGCACAGGATCAGCGAGATCACCCACCAGGCGCTGTCGGTGGCGGCGAAGAAGGCCAGCGCCGCCAGGCCGACGACCTCGAGGGCGAGCCCGAGCCGGACCATGTTCAGCGGTGACGCCTTGCCCGCCAGGCCGAAACTCGCACCGCTGGCGATGAAGCTGCCGATGGCGATCGGCACCAGCGCCAGCCCGGATTGCACCGCGCTGTATCCGAGGGTGAACTGCAGCCACAGCGGCATGACCGCGACGATGCCGAACTCGCCGAGCCCGATGATCAGCGTGGCGATATTGCCGTTGCGGAACGAGGCCAACCGGAACAGGCTGAGGTCCATCAGGGCCTTGTCGGCATCGGGACCGCGGCGCAACAGCACCTGGCGCACCACGAATCCGGTCAGCGCGAGCACGCTGAGCACCAGCGCGACCAGCACCGGCGACGGACCGCTGTGCCAGGTGAACCCGCCGATCCCCAGCGGGTGAACGGTGCTGATCCAGCCGTAGGTACGGCCTTCGACCAGGCCGAAGGCGAGCAGCCCGAGACCGAGCACCGACAGGATCGCGCCGAGCACGTCGAGCCGGCCGGGCACCTTCGGCGAGGGCGCGATGCACGCCAGCACACCGATCACGATCAGCACCGCCAGCGGCACATTGATCCCGAACGCCCAGCGCCAGGAGACGTGTTCGGCCAGCCAGCCGCCGAGCAGCGGGCCCAGCGCGGCGGCGGCACCGATCGTCGAACCCCACACCGCGAACGCCTGACCGCGCGCTTTGCCGGTGAAGGTGGCGTTGAGCAGGGCCAGCGAGGTCGGCAGGATCATCGCGGCGCCCGCGCCCTGCAGGAACCGCGCGACGATGAGCAGCCCGCCACCGGGCGCGAGCCCGGCCAGGACGCTGGTCGCGCCGAAGACGACGACACCGGCGACGAACACTCTGCGCGCGCCGACGATGTCGGCGATCCGCCCGACCACCAGCAGCAGCGCCGCGAACACGATCGCGTAGGACTCCTGAATCCATTGCGCCTCGGTCGAACCCGTCGCCAGATCTTCGATGATCGACGGGATGATCACGTTCACGATCGTGGTGTCGACCACGATCAGCGCGACGCCGAGGGCGATGGCGATCAAGCCGAGCCATCGGCGGATGGACGACTCTTGACTCATCGCATCTCCTATTTCCATGGTGGAATATTTCCATGGTCAAAGTAGATTGCGGGCAATAGGATGTCAAACGATGCGAAAGGAACCCATGAGCCGCGCGGATGTCAGGGACCAGCACGAACGGCTGGACGAAGGCCTGCGGGCCTACGGTGCGAACTACCGGGAGTTCACCCGCCGCTTCGCGAGCTGGCTGGGCCTGCACGCGACCGACGCGGAGGCGCTGATCGAGATCCTCAACGCGGAGGAACGCGGGGCCACGCTCTCACCGGCGCGGCTCAGCGAGCGGATCGCGCTGTCCAACAGCGCGACCACGGCCCTGCTGAACCGGCTCGAGCAGGCGGGTCATGTCGTGCGCAGCCGCGAGCACGAGGACCGGCGGGTGATCACCCTGCGCAGCACCGCGCGCGTGCACGCGCTGGCCGACGAGTTCTTCGGTCCGCTGGGCACGAAAGTGGACGCGGTGATGGCCCGCTACTCCCCCGCCGAGCTGCGGCGGTTCGAGGACTTCGTCACCGAGCTGCGCACAACCATGAGCGCGCACCTGGCCGAGCCCGCACCGCCGCCCCCGGGGTGACGGGCCGGTCTCAGTCGAACGGGCCGATGCCGGTCAGCGGGTTGCCGCCGTGCAGGAACCAGAAGGTGAGGATCGCGGCGGCGACCGCCAGCAGGACGACGACGCCGGAGCCGTAGGCGGGGCGGGTGGCCCAGCCGCGGGTGCGGTCCAGGGACCAGCGGCCGGGGCCGGTGAGGATGATCGCCAGGGCGGAACCGGCCAGGATCGAGTCGAGTTCGACGCCGGTGGGGGTGCCCGCGTTGTACTGGAAGCCGGGGACCATGCCCTGCTTCCACATCCAGGCGTTGAGGATCGTCGCCAGGACCGCGCCCGCGGCCAGCGGGGTGGCCAGGCCGATCACCAGCAGGATGCCGCCGCCGAGCTCACCGGCGATCACCAGGGCCGTCGACAGCGACGGGTAGTCCCAGCCGCCGCCTTCCATCATCTGCTTGGTGCCGTCGAGGCCGGGCCCGTGGAACCAGCCGGTCAGCTTCTGCAGGCCGTGGTAGATGAAGGTGTAGCCGACCACCAGCCGCAGCACGAACAGGCCGAGGTCGAGGGTGCCGCGGCGGGGTTCGCGGTTGCGGCGCTGCAGGCGCACCGCGCCCGCCGAGGCCGCCGTCGCGGGCGGGATCGAGGCGTAGCCGTAGTCGCCACCGTCGCCACCGGTCTGCGCGGAACCCGCCGTGGGGACGTCCTCGCCGGGGTCGAGGTCGAGGTCCTCGTCGGTGCGGGGAATGTCCTTGTGCAGGTCCGGCTTGCGCATCTGGGTGGTCGGGGAATCGTAGGGGCTGGTCACCGGGCGACCCGCCGACGACGCAGCCTGTCCGGCCTGCGCCGACCCTTCAGCATCGGGTGTGTCGTTCGACTTGTCGGTCACCATCCCACCTTAGGACGTGGAATCGCGGTGCGCCGGTCTTCCCTCGATCAGGCGTGTCAGCGCCGCCGCGCTGCCGGTAACGTCTGACGCATGAGTTCGGGAATCGCGGGCCGCGTGGCAGTCGGATTGGCAATCGGCACCGTTCTGGTCGCCGGGTGCGCTCGCTTCGACGAATCGGCCTCGAGCCCGTTCACCACCGAGCCCTCGCTGGGCGGGTCGGGGGTCGAGCCCAAGAAACCGCAGGACTCGCCGTCGGAAGTGCCGCGTCCGACCGGGCCGTGTATCGATCCCGATCCCAATGTGATCGCCACCTGCCTGGACTCGGCGTCGGGGCTGATCGCCATGGGCGACGGCGCGCTGGTGGCCGAACGCCGCACCGGACGCATCCTGCGCGTCACCCCGGTCGACGCGAGTACCCCGCAGCCGCCGCCGGAGGAGGTCGCCGTCGTGCCCGTCGACGGCTCGGGTGACGGCGGGATCTCCGATATCGTGCTCTCCCCCACCTATCACGAAGACGGGCTGATGTACGCCTACATCACCACCGGCAGCGACAACCGGGTGGTGCGTATCTCCGAGAGCGGCGGCACCAAGGAGATCCTCACCGGAATCCCCAAGGGCGCCACCGGAAATCGTGGCGCGCTCGAATGGGCCACGCCCACCCAGCTGCTGGTACTCACCGGCGACGCGGGCAATCCCGGCGCCGCCGCCGATCCCGGTTCGCTCGGCGGCAAGGTGCTGCGGCTGGAATCGCCGTCCTCGGGGGTCAACACCCCGCAGGTGGTGGCCTCCGGGATCGGCACCGCCGGTGACCTGTGCCGTGACGGCAAGGACGGCATGTGGGTCACCGACCGCACCGCCGCCGAGGACCGGCTCCAGCACCTCGGCGCCGACGGCGCGCTCAGCGTCGCCTGGACCTGGCCGGACCGGCCGGGTGTCGGCGGCTGCACCGCGACCGGCGACGGGGTCGCGGTGGCGCTGAGCGAGGGCAAGGCGCTGGCCGCGGTCGCCGCCGACCCGGCCACCTTCGCCGTCACCACCGCACCGGCCATGATCGCCCAGGACAAGTACGGCAAACTGCTCGGCGCCACCGCGAGCTCCGACGGCAGCGTCTGGGTGACCACGATCAACAAGACCGACGGCGAGCCGGGCGAATTCGACGACCGCGTCGTGCGCATCCCGCCCCCGCAGGGTGGCGGCAGCGGGCCGGACTAGGCGCCCGAACAGCGAAGAGCCCCGATCCTCGCAGGAGGAATCGGGGCTCTTCGCTTGTCCAGGGCGCCGCAGGCTCTCAGCTGCAGGCGGCGATGACCAGGTCGCGCACCTTCGCCGCGTCGGCCTGGCCGCGGGTGGCCTTCATGACGTCACCGACGATCTTGCCCGCGGCCTGCACCTTGCCCGAGCGGATCTTGTCGGCGATGTCGGGGTTGGCCGCCAGGGCCTTCTCCACCTCGGCCCGCAGGGCGGAGTCGTCGCTGACCATGCCCAGGCCCTTGGCCTCGACGATGGCGGCGGGCTCGCCCTCACCGGCCAGCACGAAGTCGACGACCTGCTTGGCGACCTTGTTGTTCACCGTCTTGGCCTCGACCAGCGCGATCACCGCGGCGACCTGCGCGGGCGTGATCGGCAGCTCGGCCAGCGCGACCTCGCGCTCCTTGGCCTTCTCGGTCAGGTAGGCGACCCACCACGAGCGGGCCTCGTTGGCCGGGGCGCCCGCCTCGACGGTGGCGATGATCAGATCGAGCGCGCCCGCGTTGACCAGGTCGCGCATGACCTCGTCGGACAGGCCCCACTCGCCCTGGATCCGCGCGCGCACCAGCCACGGGTACTCGGGGATGGTGGTGCGCAGCTCCTCGACCCAGGCGGCGTCGGGGGCGACGGGCTCGAGATCGGGCTCGGGGAAGTAGCGGTAGTCCTCGGCGGTCTCCTTGCGGCGGCCCGCGGAGGTGGAGCCGTCGGCCTCGTTGAAGTGCCTGGTCTCCTGGACGATCTCGCCGCCCGCGGTGAGCACGGCGGCCTGACGGCGCATCTCGTAGCGCACCGCGACCTCGACGCTCTTGAGCGAGTTCACGTTCTTGGTCTCGGTCCGGGTACCGAACTCCTTGGCGCCCACCGGCATCAGCGACACGTTCGCGTCGCAGCGCAGCGAGCCCTGCTCCATCTTCACGTCCGAGACGTTCAGCGAGCGCAGCACCTCACGCAGCGCGGTGACATAGGCGCGAGCCACCTCCGGCGCGCGCTCCCCCGCACCGGTGATCGGCTTGGTGACGATCTCGATCAGCGGCACCCCGGCGCGGTTGAAGTCCAGCAGCGAGTGGCTGGCGCCGTGGATGCGCCCGGTCGCGCCGCCCACGTGCAGCGACTTGCCGGTGTCCTCCTCCATGTGCGCGCGCTCGATCTCCACCCGGAAGACCGAGCCGTCGTCGAGGACCACATCGAGGTAGCCCTCGGTGGCGATCGGCTCGTCGTACTGGCTGATCTGGTAGTTCTTCGGCTGGTCCGGGTAGAAGTAGTTCTTGCGCGCGAACCGGCCCCACGGGGTGATCGAACAGTTCAGCGCCAGGCCGATCCGGATGGCCGACTCGACGGCCCGCTCGTTGACCACCGGCAGCGAACCGGGCAGGCCGAGGCATACCGGGCACACCTGGGTGTTGGGTTCGGCGCCGAACTCGGTGGGGCAACCGCAGAACATCTTGGTCGCCGTGGACAACTCGACGTGGACCTCCATGCCGAGCACCGGCTCGTACCGGGAGATGACATCGGCGTAGTCCATCAACTCGACCGTGGGTGCGCTCATAGGTTCCTATCTTAGGAAGCGCTACCGGGGCGGGACGCGCTGGGTGAGCCAGTCGGTGACATAGGTGAGCACGGCCGGGTCGACGGTGGTCTCGATGGTGGAGTACTCGCTGGGTTTGCCGGTCTCGCTGGGCTGCATGAGGTGGTTGAGGCCGGGGAAGGTGTGCACGGTCGCGTCGGGGTCGCCGGCGAGCTTGTCGCGCATGGGGCCCTCGTTCTGGGCGACCAGCACCTGCTGGTCGGTGCCGCCGAAGAACGCGAGCACCGGTACCCGCAGCGCCTGCAACGCGGCGGTCGGATCGTAGGTGATGAACGAGGCCATGTACGGGGTGTTGAAGCTGTCGACGGCCTCCTGCGGCGCGCGCTCGGCCTCGGGCAGCGCGTCGTTGTGTTCCTGGGCGAAGGCGGCCGCGCCCGCGGTGTCACCGGAGCGCAGCAGCGTCGTCCAGCGGGTGAGGTAGTCGACCTGGGCGTCGATCTCCTCCTGGGAGGCGCCCGCGCTCGCCATGATCACCTTGTTCTGCTCGATGAGCACATCCGCGCCGACCACCGACGGACCGGCCATCAGGATCGCGAAAGCGATGTCGGCGCCGGGCCGCTGGGCGATCATCGGGGCGAGGTAGCCGCCCTCGCTGTGGCCGAGCAGGCCGACCTTCGCCGGGTCGATCTCCGGACGGGCGCGCAGGAAGCCGAGACCGGCGACGGCGTCGCCCGCGAGATCGTCGTAGGTGGCCTGGTCCAGGTCACCGCCGGTGCCGCCGACGCCGCGGTCGTCGGTGCGCAGCACGGCGTAGCCCGCGCGGGTGAGGGTGTCGGCCAGCAGCAGGAACGGGCGGTGGCCCATCAGGTTCTCGTCACGGTCCTGCGGGCCGGAGCCGGTGATCAGCAGCACGGCCGGAAACGGGCCGTCGCCTTCGGGTTCGGTGAGGGTGCCCGCGATGGTGAGATTGCCGCTGCGATAGGTGACGTCCTCGCTGCGGTACGGGAACGGTGGCTGCGGTTCCTGCGGCCGCTTCGGGCCCTCGATCTCGCCGCGCTCGAGGGTCAGCGGCAGCGTCTGGCCCGACTGCACCCAGTTGCCGGTGAGCTTGTCGCCGTCGAGTTTCCCACGGAAGCCCGGGTCGCCGGGCACGTCCGGGATGGTGAACTCGACCCGGTCCGGTTCGGTGCGAACGTCTTTCAGCGCGGCGTCGCGCACACCCTGGACCGGGATGTCGATGGTTGCCGAACCGTCGTCGCCGAAGGTCACCCCGATCGGGATGGGCTGGTCGGGGACCTCGATGTCACCGTGCCAGCTGCCCTGCACAGAGCTGGGTGGCGCGTCGTCGCCCGACCCGGAGCACCCGGCCACCAGGGCGACGACAACGGACAGAACGGACACGATCACTCGACCGGAGCGCATACGGCCACGCTAGCCGAAGAACGCCTGCGCTTCCCGCATTCGTTCGGCGGGAACCCGTTTGAGCTGCTTGGTGGCCTCGGCCAGCGGGACCAGGCCGATGGTGGTGCCGTGCAGGGCGACCATCATGCCGAAGTGCCCGGCATGCACCGCCTCGGCGGCGTGCACACCGAAACGGGTGGCCAGGATGCGGTCGTAGGGGGTGGGGCTGCCGCCGCGCTGCACGTGGCCGAGCACGGTGGTGCGGACCTCCTTGCCGATGCGCCGCTCGATCTCGGCACCGAGCTGCTGGGCGACGCCGGTGAACCGCTCGTGACCGAACTCGTCGATCCCGCCCTCGCGCAACGCGAAACCGGAATCGGGCGCCGGGTGCGCGCCCTCGGCGACCACGCAGATGAAGTGCTTGTCGCCGCGCTGGAACCGCGACTTGATCATCGCGCACACCTGCGCCACGTCGAAGGGTTCCTCGGGCACCAGCGTGAGGTGCGCGCCCGCGGCGATGCCGGAGTTCAGCGCGATCCAGCCCGCGTGCCTGCCCATGACCTCCACCAGCATCACCCGCTGATGCGATTCGGCGGTGGTGTGCAGCCGGTCGATGGCCTCGGTGGCGATGGACAGGGCGGTGTCGTGGCCGAAGGTGACATCGGTGCAGTCGATGTCGTTGTCGATGGTCTTGGGGACGCCGACCACCGGGACGCCCTCGTCGGCCAGCCAGCTCGCCGCGGTGAGTGTGCCCTCGCCGCCGATCGGGATGAGCGCGTCGATGCCGTTGTCGTCGAGGGTCTGCTCGATGCGGCCCAGGCCCTCGCGCAGCACCTCGGGGTTGGTGCGCGCGGTGCCGAGCATGGTGCCGCCCTTGGCGAGCAGCCGGTCGGTGCGGTCGTCGTTGTGGATGCGGATCTTGCGATCCTCGAGTAGGCCGCGCCAGCCGTCCTCGAAGCCGACGATCGCGTCGCCGTAGCGGCCGTTCGCGGTGCGGACGACCGCCCTGATCACCGCGTTCAGCCCTGGACAGTCTCCGCCTCCGGTCAAGACTCCGATGCGCATGGCGACCATCTTGCCGCACCGGGACCGATCAGGGGCAGCGACCTCCGGCCAGTTCGCCCAGGTGACCGGACAGCAGGGTGGCCATCTTGTCGAGCATGGTCATCCCCTCGTTGAAGGCACCCGAATCCGGTTGCGCGGCGAAGGCCACGGCGATGCGGCCCGAGGGCGAATCGATCATGCCGAACTGGCGGACCAGGTATTTGCCCGACGTGTCGGGCCCCCAGCCACCCTTGAACTCGGCGCTGCTGAACGCGCCGAGACCCCAGCGATGGCTCGGGATGATCTGCTGCATGAGCCCGACCACGCGTTCGCTCTGCGGCACACAGCTCAGGTGCGCGGCGAAGCGGGCCTGGTCGGCCAGCGACCACTCGGCCTGCCCGAAGATCGAGGCGTCCGCGCGGGTGCGCACGGTGGGCACGGTGGTGTTCGCGTCGCCGCCTTCGCGCAGCACGCCCTCCACGGCCGCGGCGGCGCTGGACCCGCCACCCAGCGACTGCCACAGGGTCTCGGCGGCGGCGTTGTCGGAGGCGGTGATGGCCGCGGTCGCCGAGGTGAGAGCGGCCGAGCTGTTGCGCAGTGCCGCGATGGCCAGCGGGACCTTGATCGTCGACCAGGCCGGACCCGAGGTCCAGTTGCCGAAGGTGACCATCTTGTCGCCGCCGACCGGCATGACGGCCAGTCCGGCGGTGCCGCGGAAACCCTGTTGCAGGGTGGCGAAGTCGGCGGCGAGACTGCCGGGGACGGCGATGGAGATGCTGTCCGAGCCCA
This sequence comes from Nocardia sp. NPDC056064, assembly GCF_042266925.1. Taxonomy (NCBI): domain Bacteria; kingdom Bacillati; phylum Actinomycetota; class Actinomycetes; order Mycobacteriales; family Nocardiaceae; genus Nocardia; species Nocardia sp. NPDC056064. Next base: position 2,110,320 of record NZ_JBHJWO010000001.1, read on the forward strand.
TTCCCGCGCCCGGGTCGACGACCGGGGCCGTCGCGGTGGTCGTGGTGCGGGCGGGCGCCGCCGGTTCGGTGCCGCAGGCGGCGGCGAGCAGAGCGACGGTACCGAGCACCGCGGACAGCGCCGATCGGACCCGGCGTCGTCGGTTTTTCGTCATGTTGTGAAGCATCTTCTTTTGTGAACTCCCCCGGGCTTTCGGTGCTGGGTGGCCGTCGGCGACACCGTACTGGGCAGTATGGCCGATCGCCCACCGCTACCGTGAAAACCTCAGGTCAGGCGATGTTCACCGGTGTAGATGTTCATCGTCTCGCCGCGCAGGAAACCCACCAGGGTGAGCCCGGCGTCGGCGGCCAGATCCACCGCCAGCGAGCTCGGCGCCGAGACCGCGGCCAGGATCGGGATTCCGGCCATCACCGCCTTCTGCGCGAGTTCGAAGGAGGCGCGGCTGCTCACCACCAGCATCAGATCGTGGGCGGGTACCCGGTTCTCGCGCACCGCCCAGCCGATCACCTTGTCGACGGCGTTGTGCCTGCCGATGTCCTCGCGCAGGGCGAGCAGGGTGCCGTCGGTGGTGAACAGGCCCGCCGCGTGCAGACCACCGGTGACGTCGAAGAGCTTCTGCCCGGCCCGCAACTGCTGCGGCAGACCGGCCAGCACCGTGGTGTCGACGGTCGCGCCGTCGTGCGGGATCGGGAAGCGGCTGTGCGTGCGGACCTCGTCGAGCGCGGACTTGCCGCAGAGCCCGCACGCCCCGGTCGTCAGGAAATTGCGGGTGTGGATCGGGACCGGGGTGCGCAGGCGCAGGTCGAGCACGTTGTAGGTGTTGCGGCCCTGGTCGTCGGTGCCCGCGCAGTAGCGGGCGGTGACGAGATCGGAGGCTCGGGCGATGATGCCCTCGCCGAAGAGGAAGCCGTGCACCAGGTCGATGTCGTCACCCGGGGTGCGCATGGTGACCGTCAGCGAGCGGCCGTCGACCCGGATCTCCAGCGGTTCCTCGACCGCCAGGGTGTCGGGTCGCTCGATCCGCCCGCCCGGGGACAGGCGGGTGGTCTTGCGCCGGGTGGTGACTCTGCTCATCGGGCGAGCCGGGCCCGCTCAGTCGTCTTCTTCGTCGGCGGCCTTGTTGCGCGCCCGCACGATCTCGAGTGCCCGTTCCGCGGTCGCCTGATCGGGATACGGGCCGAGCCGGTCGCCGAACCAGCAGGTCTTGCCGTGCTCGGCCGTGTGATGCTTCAGGCAGTAGTACCACTGGTCGTCATCAGCCATGCCGCCAGTATGCATCGGTTCGCATGGCTGTGTCCGGAAGCCGGGCACAACGGAATCGCGCAGCAGCACGGCGACGGCGACACCGACCGCGGCACCGAGCAGCGTGTCGACCCCGCGGTCGACGAGCAGGGTGAGCGGATCGGCGTGGCTGGCCAGTTCGGTCATGGCCATGATGAGCGGGGTGAAGAAGCCCAGCGCGAGCGCGTAGTGGCGGGCCATGAACAGCTCGGTCGGGTACAGCAGCGCGATGATCGCCAGGCCGAGCACGGCCGGGCTGAGCCCGGACAGCAGCAGCGGGGCGGTCACCACCAGCCCGATGACGGTGCCGCCGACGCGGTGCACCCCGCGGTGGATCCGGTCGCGGGCGCGCGCGGCGGCCAGCGGGACGGCCGCGCCGGCCATCACCCAGTTGGCGTGGCCCACACCGAGCATGAGCCCGATGCCGCCCGCGATCGAGATCGCCAGCGCGTAGCGGGCGGCTTGCAGACCGGCGACACGACCGGTCCGGTGCGGGGGAATCGCCGCGTAGATCAGCGCGGTGCCCGCCCGGCGGGCCCGGGTCACCGACTCCACCCAGCCGACCACCACGCACAGCAGCGCGGTGCCGGCGCAGATCAGCAGCGCGAGCAGCGGATCGGGCTGGACACCGGCCACCATCGCGATGGCACCGAAGGCGAAGATGCCGAAGAACGGGCCCTCCGGGCGCAGGCCGAGCCGGTCGGTGACGGGTGAGGCGAGGGCCGCGAACACGGTGACCGCGGCGACCAGCGCGGCGGGTGAGGCGTGCAGGCGGGCGAGCAGGATGCCCGCGCCGACGGCCACGGTGAGCATCACCGCGGCCTCGCTCTGGTGCAGCAGCCGCTGACGCGGCGATTCGGCGAACCCGTACATGCCGGTGAAGGAACCGAACACCGCGTAGATCAGCAGATCGGTCCGCCCGAACACGATCAGCAGCAGGCCCGGGATGGCCAGGCCGACGAAGACCCGGACGGCGGGCAGGTGATCGATATCGGTGACGGCGTGGCGGAGCCGAGGGCGCGCCGGGGCCGGCAGGGTGCGCAAGGGGTTCCTCCGAAAGCTCGGTCGCGGGGCGGTCGCCCCGGGCCGGGAAACAATCGTCTATGACCCTTGCACTGCACGTCAAACCGCTGTGACCCCGGTCGCAGCCGGGTCAGTACACGTAGACGACCGCGTTCTCGCCGCCGGTGCAGGTGACCAGCTTGCCCTCGGGCGCGCAGGTCATCGTGTACGTGCGCCCGGTGACGGGACTGGCCGCCACCACCGACCTGGCCCCGGTGCCACCCGCCGCGTACGCCTGACGGACCGCCTCGGCGAACGGGCAGCTGGTGACGGAGTTGCCGACCGCCGCCTTCCCGAAGGCACCACCGCCCGCTCCCGACTCGCACGGCTGCGCGCCCGCGGGCAACGTGACCGGGCCCGCCGACGTGGTCGGGGCGGCGGTGGTCGCGCGCGGGGTGGTCGCCGCCGGGTTGCCGGAACCGCCAGGGGCGAGCGAGGTCGGCGCCGCGGTGGTGGTGTCGGCGGTGTCGCCCGCCGCCATCAGCCGCCAGCCGATCGCGCCACCGATGGCCAGCACGATCACCGCGAACACGCCGACCAGCACCGGCAGCAGCAGCGAACGCCGGGGAGCGCGCTCCTCCCCCTGCCAGTGCGGGTCCGGACCGTAACCGGGGTCGTAGCCCGGCTCGCGGTAGGCGTGGTCGCCGTAGGCCTGCTGCGGGTCGTCGTACTGCGAGTACGTCGCCTCCCCCGCGTACTGCCGGGTCTCGGCCGCGCCCGCCGGATCGTCGTACCCCGACGCAGCCTGATGCGCCGGGAACGGCGCCGCTCCCCCGCGGTACTGATGGGTCGGCTGCGAGCGCTGCGGGTCGTCGTCGAAGCGCTGACCGTCGAGGGCGGGGTCGTATTGCTCGGTCGGCGGCGAGAACGCATCAGGACCACCACCGAAGTGGCGGGTCGCGGCGTGACGCTGCGGATCGTCGCCCGCCGGGTCGTACTGCTCCGTCGGCGGACTGAACGCATCAGGGGCGCCGCTGTAGTGCTGGGTGGCCGCGTAGCGCTGTGGGTCGTCGCCAGGAGTCGACGGGCCGAAGCGCGGGTCTCCCGCTTCGTCGCGGAAGTCGCCGAAGCGGTCGGCGGACGGGTCGCCGGGGAACTTCTGTGTGGGTGTCCCGAAGTGGGGCGCGCGGTCTTCGCCGCCGGGGCCGAACGGGGTCTCCCGGCCATCGCCGAAGCCCCGCTCGCCGCTCTCGTCAGACCCGAACGGGGCGCGATCGAAATGCTCGGTGGGAGCGCCGAATCGCGGGTCGGGGGCGGATCCGCCGAAGGGCGGCGGGGGGCCGGCGGGGCCGGGGAGTGGGTGCTCGCCGGAATAGCGCTGAGTCGCGGGCGCACCCGACGGAGGGCCCTGCGTCGGCCCGCCGAACGGGGGCCGGTCACCCGGGAATCGCTGAGTCGCGGGTGCGGCGTCACCGGGACCACCAGGGCGCGACGGCACACCGGGGCCACCTGCCTGCGGGTACTCGCCGGAATACCGTTGCGTCGCGGGGGCTCCGGCGGCGGACGGACCACCGGGACGTCCGGGCAGCCCACCGGGACCGGGAAGCGGATGCTCACCGGTAGGGCGCTGGGCGCCGGGCGGCGGTCCGGCCGGGGAACGGTCGCCTCTCGGGCCGGGTGCGCCGGGCAGGCGGGGTTCGGCGGGTGACTCGGGGGTGCCGGGTTGGAACGGTTCGCCGACGTAGCGCTCGGTGGGAGCGGCGGGGCGGCCTGGGTTCTGGTGGGGGCCACCGGGGTTCGGGGGCGGGAAGGGAGGTGCGCCGGGGGGCGGTGTGTCACCGGGCGCGCCGTCGAAGAGGTGGGCGTCGGGGAACGGGCGCATGCGTGGCAGGCCCTGGTCCGGAGTGTAGGCCGGGGGCGGTTCGGGTGCCTCGGGGGTGGCCGCGCCGTCGGCGGGTGGGAGCGGGGTGAAATGGGTGTCTGCCGGGCGGATCTCGGCGGGGCCGGTCGGCTGGATCACCGCCGGGATGGAGACCTCGCCCGTGCCCTCGGCCGGAACGCGCCGGAAGCCGGTGGTGTCGGCACCACCCGCGCGGGCATCCGGCGGACGGATGATCAGCGTCGGCTGCGCGCCGGTCGCCGTGCTCTGGCTGCGGGAGGTCTCGATACCGCCGGTCGCGGCGACCGCGCCGACCACCCGGAACTCCCCGGTCGGGGTCGGCGCCGGCTCGGCACCCTCGCCTTCCGCCTCGCGTCCGGCGCCCTTCCCGGTCCGCGCGGGCCCGGTCGACGATCCAGGAACCGCCCGCGCGGCCTCGGAACCACCGCGCCCCGCCCCGGACCCCTCGGCACCGCGGTCACGCGGATCCCGCGCACCACCCGTACCGCTCGCATCGCCCCCGGACATCTGATTCCCTCCCGTAGTACCCCCGCGCCGGGCGGCAGCCGCCGCGCCGAACGTCGCCGCGCCCGGATCGGCCGCGTAGCCGACGGGCCCGGATCGCGCACCGCCCGCACCGAGTGGAACCCCACCCGGGCCCCGCTCGTCCGCACCGCGCGGAACCGCACCCGACTGTGCACCCGCGCCCCGGTCCCGGGAACCGAGCGGAACCCCACCCGACTGCGCACCCGGGCCTTGCTCACGCGAACCGAACGGCACGGCGCCCGACGGCGTGCCCATGGGCACCGGCCCGGAGCCGGTCGAACCCGGCGCACGCCCGGGGGCGAAGGCACCGGGGCGGGCATGCTGGATGGCCGAGTTCAGGACGTCGCGGGCGGCGACGGCGAGGTCGCCCGCGGTGGCGTAGCGGTCGGCGGGGTCCTTGGCCATGCCGCGGGCGATGACGTCGTCGAGGCCGGGCGGCAGGCCGTGGATCAGCGTGCTCGGGCGCGGGGGTGCCTCGGAGAGGTGGGCGCGGATGAGCACGCTCATGCTGGCGGCGGGGAACGGCGAACCGCCGGTGAGGCATTCGTGCAGGACGCAGGCCAGCGAGTAGATGTCGGCGCGATGCGAGACCGGACCCACGTCGAAGCGTTCGGGCGCCATGTAGATGTAGGAGCCCATGGCCATGCCGACCTGGGTCACCGCGCTGTCGCCCTCGGTGTGCGCGATGCCGAAGTCGGCCAGGTAGGCGAAATCGGCGGGGGTGACCAGGATGTTGGCGGGCTTCACGTCACGGTGGACCAGCCCGCCCGCGTGCGCGGCGTCGAGCGCGGCGGCGATCTGTTCCACCACGGCCACGGCGCGGTCGGGGCTCAGCGGTCCGCCCCGGTGCAGCACGGTGCGCAGGTCGGTGCCGGGGACCAGGCGCATGTCGATGAACAGCACCCCGTCGATCACGCCCCAGTCGTGGATCGGGATGACGTGCGGCTCGGCGAGCTTGGCCGCGGCCTGGGATTCGCGCCGGAACCGGACCTGATAGGCCGGGTCCTGAGCGAGCTCCTCGGCCAGCAACTTCAGGGCGACCACCCGGTCCTTGCCGGTGTCGTAGGCCTCGTAGACCTCGCCCATGCCGCCTTTGCCCAGCATCGACCGCAGTTCGTACGGGCCGAATCTGCTCCCCGCCCGTGACCCGGGTGCACCCACCAGCGTCCGCCTCCCACGTCTGGCAGGTCAGCGGACCTGCTCGTCAGAAGGCCGATTCTCCCGGTGTCACCACGCCGTGGTCAAACGCGAACACGATCGCGGCGGCGCGATCACGCAGGTCGAGCTTGCCGAATATGTGTCCCACGTGGCTTTTCACGGTGACTTCGGAGATGCCGAGTTCCCGGGCGATCTCGCTGTTGACCCGGCCCCGGCCGATCAGTTCGAGCACTTCGTACTCGCGGGCGGTGAGTTCGCCGAGCCGGCGATCGGTGCGGGTGCCGCTGGGTTTCACGGTCCGGTAGGCGGTGAGCACCCGCCCGGTGACCGACGGATCGAGCCACGCGCCGCCGGCGGCGACGGTGCGCACCGCGCGGATGAGGTCCTCGGCGGGTGAGTCCTTGAGCAGGAACCCGGCCGCGCCCGCGCGCAGCGCGCCGGAGAGCAGCTGATCGTCGTCGAAGGTGGTGAGCACGAGGACCGGTGGCGCGTCCGGACGGGCCCGCAGCAACCTGGTCGCATCGATCCCGCCGACCCGCTTCATCCGCAGATCCATCAGCACCACGTCGGGCCGTTCGGCGGCGACCGCGGCCGCCACCTCGTCCCCGTCGGCGCATTCGGTGACGGTGAAACCGTCGCGGCGGCGCAGGATGCGACGTAACCCACCGCGCACGAGTTCCTGGTCGTCGACGACGAGCACCGTCACCGGGTTGTCGATCGGCGCGGCGGCCGTCACATGTCCTCCTGGGGTTTCGTCCGGAGCAGCCCCGGCAGCACGGTCGAGAAGCCGGGACAGCCGCCGCCCTTGAGCGGGAACTCCACCCGCACGGTCCAGCCGTCGTCGCCGGGGCCGACGCTGAGGGTGCCGCCGAGCAGTTCGGTGCGTTTGCGCATCCCGCGCAGCCCCATCCCGGTGTCGCGGCGGGCGGGCGGTCCGGCCGGCAGCGCGTTGGTGACGACCATGGCCGCGGCCTCGGCGCCGACGTCGAGGCGCACGGTGGCGGCGGCGCCCGGCGCGTGCTTGGCGACATTGGCCAGCGATTCCTGGCCGATCCGGTAGAGCGCGTGCCCGACCGCGCCCTCGACCGCGGCGAGGTCGCCGGTGCGAACGAAGTCGACGGTGAGCCCGGCGCGGCGGAAGTCACCGACGAGTTCGTCGATGTCGGCGGCACTGGGTTCGGGCGCGATCCGGGCCGGCTGGGTGTCGAGCATGCCGACGGTGCGGCGGATGTCGGCCATGGCCTGGCGGCCGAGCCGTTCGGCGTCGACCAGCGCGTCGACGGCCTCGGTGACGTCGTCGTCGGTCTGCAGCGCGCGGCGGGCGGCGGTGAGGTGCAGCAGGGTGATCGAGAGCGAGTGCGCGATCACGTCGTGCACCTCGCGGGCGATGCGGCGGCGTTCCTCGTCGGCGGCGCGCACCGCGCGGATGGCCTGGTTCTCGCGTTCCTGATAGAGGAAGCGGCGCTGGTACTGCAGCATCACCCCGGCGAAGGTGCCGAGCAGGATGCCGAGCACATACATCGGCAGCCCGTCGAGCCGCTCGCCCGAGGCGCCCCACTGCAGGTATCCGGCCAGGTCGAAGGCCACCAGCTGGGCGATGGCGAGCAGGCTGAAGCCGATGGTGAGGCCGCGCGGGGCGATGGCGGCCACCTCACCGGCGACGATGACCAGCACGAACGGCGCGAAATCGGCGGGCACCGGCTGGATCATGAACAGCGCGCACGAGGCCATCCCGCTCAGTTTGAGCAGCACCGGGTGCGGTTTCACGCCGAAGATCGCGAACAGCGGCAGCGGCAGGAACGCGGTGAACATCGCGATCAGCGGCAGCGGGTTGGGGAAGTAGGAGTGCCGCTGGACGACGGCGGCGACGGTGATCACCAGCAGCGCCAGATCCGCGCCGACGATCACCGCGGGCGGATAGTCGAACGGCAGCGCCTCCATCCGCTCGCGCGCGGCGTCGCGGAAACGCAGCACCGGGCCCCGCACCCGGGCCGACAGCGCCGAGCGCCTGCTCGCCGGGCCCACGGTGGTCGCGGGGACGGTGTGGGTCACCTCCATGTAGCAAGGCTAGCTCCCGGGATGCGCGGGCGGCATCGTCCCGGGAACGGTGCCGATCTCCTACCTGGGTAGGAGAAGAAGTCGGGTCCGCGGCACGACGCCCGCCCGCGCCGCGCTCCGTAGCGTGAGTGGCATCGCTCACGGAAGGTGAAGCTCATGACCTGGACCGATCAGCATCGTCGCACCGAGATCGTGCACACCGTGCTCGCCAGGGCCGCCGACGACCCCGACCATCCCGGCCTGTTCGACGGACTCCCGGAGCTGGACCGGCTCTTCGGTGGGGTCGAGGGCCTGTTGCTGGCCCTGCGGAACCGCTGGGACAACCACCTGCACGTCAAGCTGGAACTGGCCGAGATCGACGGCGCCACACCGATGGACGCCTATCTGCAACTGGCCGCCGAGCAGCCCGCGCTGCGGGCAATTCTCGACGCGCGCCCGGTGATCGGGCACACTACCCGTGCCCGGGCGCTCGCGCGCTGACATTCGCCCATCGAATACCCCTGGGGGACAACACATGCCGGACACGCCATCACCGCAGCAGCCGCCGATGCTCGAACTGAGCCAGGTGGTCAAGCAGTATCGCGTCGGTGACCAGCAGGTGCGCGCTCTGGACGAGGTGAGCCTGCGCATCGAAACGGGGCAGTTCACCTCGATCATCGGCCCGTCCGGATCGGGCAAGTCCACGCTGCTGCATCTGCTCGGTGCGCTGGACCGCCCCGATTCGGGCTCGATCCGCTTCCGCGGCACCGAGATCGGAGGCCTCGACGAGGACAAGCAGGCCGCGTTCCGGTTGGAGCAGGTGGGTTTCGTCTTCCAGTTCTTCAACCTGCTGCCCACCCTGTCGGCGTGGGAGAACGTGGCGGTGCCGAAGCTGTTGGACGGCACCGGATTACGCAAGGCCAAACCGCGCGCGCTGGAACTGCTGGAGCTGGTCGGCCTGGGTGATCGCGCCCAGCACCGCCCCGCCGAACTCTCCGGCGGGCAGATGCAGCGGGTGGCGGTGGCCCGCGCGCTGATCATGGACCCGCCGCTGATCCTGGCCGACGAACCCACCGGCAATCTGGATTCCAAGACCGGTGAGGCCATCCTCACCCTGCTGGGAGAGATCACCGCGCAAGGCAATTCGGTGGTGATGGTGACCCACGACATGGGCGCGGTCGCCTACTGCGACCGGGTGGTCACCCTGCGTGACGGCCGCATCGGCGCCGACGACGTGGTGACGCCGCGGGTGGACGCGTGATCGCCGCGGCGTGGGATCGGTTGCGGCTGTTCAATATCGGTGAACTGTTCCGCCATCCCGGCCGCACCGTGCTGTCCACCGCCGTGATGGCGGTGTCGGCGGCCCTGCTGGTGGCGGTGCTGAGCATCTCCGGTTCGGTGACCGGTTCGGTCGACCGGCTCACCCTCGGCCTGGCCGGTGACGCGGCGCTCGAGGTCACCGGCATCACCGACGCCGGCTTCGAGCAGTCGATGCTGCCCGCCATCGCCGCCACCCCCGGCGTGGCCACCGCGGTGCCGATGCTGCGCGCCACCCTCGGCACCGGCGCCGACCGGGCCATGCTGATCGGCGCCGACCAGACCATCGCCGCGCTCGGCAGCGATCTGGCCGGTCCGATGGCCGAATACACCTCCAAGCTGATCAGCACCCCGAAGGGCGTGCTGGTCGGCGCGGCCATGGGCTATCAGGAGGGCGACAGCATCCCGATCGGCTGGGGCACGGCGACGGTGGCCGCGGTGCTGCCCGCCGGGACCGTCGACCGGCTCAACAGCGGTCATGTGGTCGCCGCGCCGCTGCCGCTGGCCCAGTTGCTCACCGACAAGGTCGACAAGCTCGACTCGGTGCAGATCATCGCGAAGCCCGGGACCGATATCGGCAAGCTGCGCACCGCGCTCACCGAGGCGGTGGACGGCCGCGCCGTGGTCGCCGAGCCGAGTCTGCGGACCGCGCAGGCGGGCGGGGCGATCCAGATCATGCGCTATTCCACGCTGATGTCCTCGGCGGCGGCGCTGATCGTGTCGGCGTTCCTGATCTACAACGCGATGAGTATGGCGGTGGCGCAACGCAGGCCGACGCTGTCGCTGCTGCGCGCGATCGGTGGCAAGCGCGCGCCGATGGTGCGTGATCTGCTGGTCGAGGCGGCACTGCTCGGCCTGATCGGCGGCATCATCGGTTCGGCCATCGGCGTGTTCATGGGCCGGTTCTCCATCGACCGGCTGCCCGCGGCCATCGTGCAGTCGGTGGAGGCGCGCACCGAGTTCCTGGTCCCCGACTACGCCATCCCCGCGGCCATCGCGGCCTGTGTGCTGGCGACGGTGGCGGCCGCGGGCATCGCGGCGCGGCAGGTCTACAAGGTGGCCCCGGTCGAGGCGCTCGCCCCGGTGGAGGCGGGCGATTCCGCCGCCGACAGCCGGTTGCTGCGCTGGGCGGCGCTGGTGGGTGGCCTCGGTCTGGGCGCGCTGGCCATCGTGCTGGCCGCCCTCGACCTCGGCCGGATCTCGCTCGCCTCGATCTCGCTGTCGCTGACCGCGACGGTGATGCTGTGCTTCGCCGCGACCGGGCCGATCGTGCGCGCCGCCGCGGGCATCGCGCGCTGGTTCGGCGCGCCGGGTGCTCTGGGCGCGACCACCCTGGAGCGGGCACCGCGCCGGGTCTGGGCGACGGCCATGACGGTGATGATCGGCGTGGCCGCGGTGGTCGCGCTCGGTGGCGCGTCGAGCAATATGGTCGATTCGGCGACGCAGTCGTTCGAGAATCTCGACGACACCGACCTGTATGTGAGCCCCAGCCCGGCCGAGCAGTTCCCGACCGGTCCGGTGCTGCCCGCCGACCTCGCCGCCAAGGTGGCGGCGGTGCCCGGTGTCGAGCGGGTGCAGCCCGCGCAGATGGCGTTCGCGACGATCGGCAGCGGCCGGGTGATGCTGCAGGGCTATCAGCCCAGGGCCGACGAGTCCCGGCTCGGCGCGGTGACTCCCGACGTGATCGCCAAGATGGCGCGCGGCGAGGGTGTGGTGATCACCCGCGATGTGGCCCGGTCGATGAAGCTCACCGCGGGCGACGAGATCACCATGCCGACGCCCTCGGGTGAGCGGACCGTGCCTGTGCTGCAGGTGATTCCGTACTTCACCGCCGTGTCGGGCGTGGTGATGATGAGCCTGGACCAGATGCGCGAGTGGTATCAGCGGCCCGGCGAGACCATCCTGTCGGTGCAGTTCGCGCCCGGCGCCGACCCGCAGGCCGTGCAGGCCGCGGTGCGCGCGGCGGTGCCCGAGGCGATCCACGTCGACCGGGGTGCCGACATGCTCGCGGCGATCTCGTCGAGTGTGGAGCAGGGCTCGGCGATGAGCACCATGATCCTGTGGATCGTCGTGCTGGTGGCCACGGTGGCGCTGCTCAACACGCTGATGCTGTCGGTGCTGGAGCGGCGGCGTGAACTCGGGGTGCTGCGCGCCATGGGTACCAACCGCAAGTTCCTGCTGCGGTCGGTGCTGGCCGAGGCCGCCGGGATCGGCATCGTCGGCGCGGTGATCGGGCTGGTGATCGGCGCGGCCGTGCAGTATCTGGCCACGGTCGCGATCGGGCACGCGATGACCATCGACATCGTCTACCAGGCGAGTCCGATCCTGGTCGTCTACGGTGTGGTCGCGCTGGTGCTGGCGCTGCTCGGCTCGATCCCGCCCGCGGTGCGCGCGGCCCGGATGCCGATCATCGCGGCGCTCGCCGTCGACTGAGCCTCGCCGAGACGGCGGCACCCGCATCGCGCGGTGCCGCCGTTTCGTCTACAGCGGGACTTCCTCCCACCACGCGACCACCTCGTCCTGCGCCGTGGGGCGCGGGGCGCCGTCGCGGCCGCTGCTGCCCCGGCGGCTCACCGCCACCAGGTAATTCGCGCGATCCTCGTCGTCGGGGAAGCTCAGCACCTGGTGCGCGGTCTGGACGCGGGAATTGCCCGGATCGCCGACCACCCAGCGGCGCAACTGGAACGGCACACCGTCCTTGTCGCCTTCATATCTGGCCGCACCCGGCAGCGCGCCGACCACCGACCGTGCCAGCGCCGGGCTCGCGTACTCGAGCACCAGGTAGCTCACCGCCCCCGACGTGTTGTCCGTGCGCTCGCACTGCCAGCCCGCCACGATCGGATTCCATTGCAGCGCGGGCTCTTTCCACTCCAGCTCGCTGACGTCACCCACCGCCGCACAGCGCGCACCCCGATACCCCGGCCCCTCGGTCGTGGCGCCTTGCGGCACCAGCGTCGGAAAAGTCCGCCTGCTCGCGGCCAGCGCCCCCGCATCGAACTCCCGGTCGTTCGGCTCCGAACTCGACGGCATACCACCCCCCGAACTCGCCGCCGCCGCGTCGTCCTCGTCGTCGGGCAGCACCACGACCACCAGCGCGATCACCAGCGCCAGCAGGGCGAGCACCAGCATCGCCAAGGTCAGCCAGCCGAGCCGATGCACCACCGACAACCCCGGCTTCACCTGCCGCCGAGGCGGACCCGCCCACGGCCCGTGCCCGGGCGGCAGCATCGGCATCCCCCCGGTCGGCGGCCCCTCCGGAGCCCCCCGCCCACCGGCCATCCCGGGAGCGCCCGGTCCGTTGCCCGGCGACGCATCACCATCCGACTTCGGGACTACGGCACCAGATTGCGACGCATCACCATCCGACTTCGTCGCTACGGCACTCAGTTGCGACGCATCACCGCTCGGCTTCGGCGGAGTCCCTGATCGGCCGTAGAGCTCCGGTGAGCCCCCCGGTCGGCCGTCGAGCTCCCGCGAGTCAGCCTGTCCCGAGCCGGTTCCCGGATCACCGCATCCACCCGGAGCGCTGTCCAGGTGCGCGGGGTCTGAATCCTGTCCGGCCGGTGTGTTGTCGGAATCCTCGGCCGTTCCAGGGTTTTCGTCGGCCGGGGTGCCGAGAGAAGGCGTCGGGGCGAGCGCGGCCACTTCCGTGCGCGCACTCGCGTTCGCGGCCTCCTGCGCGGCCAGATCCGGCATCGCCACGACATCGGTTGCGGCCGTGGCGGATACGTCCTCAGCGCCCTGCCCGGCCGCGCCCTCGGGAGCGTCCGGCATCGAAGCCGCCGGGTGACCGGGGACCTGGCCTCGAGGCTGAAGCGCGCCCCGGGACTGGTGCCCCTGAGCCGGGTCAGGCGGGACCTGCCCGTGCGGCGCGACCTGCCCTCGGGGCGTGCCGGGGGCCTGGGCCGGCGGCGCCACGGGCGGCTGACCCCGCGACACATCCGGCGGCTGCCCCTGGGCCGGGGCAGGCTGGGCCTCAGGCAGGGCCTGGCCTTGCGCCGGGTCCTGGCCGTGAGGCGCACCCGCGGGCTGGCCCTGCGACGCAACGGACGGCTGACCCTGCGACACGCCCGGCGGCTGCCCCTGGGCCGAGGCAGGCTGGGCCTGAGGCAGGGCCTGACCCCGAGCCGGGCCCTGGCCCAGCGACGCGCCCGGCGGCTGACCCTGCGCGGAGGCGGGGGCGGGCGGGACTTGCCCCTGTGGAGGAACTTGGCCTTGGGCCGGGATGGGCGCCTGGCCGTGAGGCGCCACCGACGGCTGAACCGGGGGCGAAACCTGCCCCTGCGGCGCGAAGGGTGGCTGACCCGAGGGCGGGACGTGAGTCTGGGGCGCGACGGGCGGCCGACCCGAGGGCAAGACTTGGCCCGGCACGACGGGCGGCTGACCCGAGGGCAGGACTTGGCCCGGCACGACCGGCGGCTGACCCGAGGGCAAGACTTGGCCCGGCGCGACCGGCGGCTGACCAAGGAGCGGGACTTGGCCCGGCGCCTGGACCGGCACGACCGGTGGCTGGCCCGGTGGTGGGACCGGTTGGCCCTGGGGCGGATACGGCGCCGCCGGGGGGTAGTAGCCGGCGGGTGGGCCCGCGGGGCGTGGGAGGGACGGTGGGGTGTTGGTGAGGGCCTGGCGGCAGGCGGTGGCGAAGGCGGTGCAGGAGTCGAAGCGGGCGGCGGGGTGTTTGGCCATGGCGGCGGCCAGGACCGCGTCCAGGGCGGGGGGCAGGCCGGTGCGGCGCAGGGCGAGTGGGGGTGGCGGGAGGTAGAGGGTGCCGCGGATGATCTCGTTGGGGTCGGGTGAGTCGAAGGGCGCGATGCCGGTGAACATCCAGTACAGGCTGCACGCCAGGGAGTACTGGTCGGAGCGGTGGTCGAGTTCGGCGCCGGTCATCTGTTCGGGCGAGGCGTAGGCCAGGGTGGCGGTGAACATGCCCTGCTGGGTGAGGTGGGTGGAATCGGCGCGCAGCCGCGCGATCCCGAAGTCGGTGAGGAACACCCGCTCCCCCTGGCCGCCGCTGGAGCGGGCCAGCAGGATGTTGGCCGGTTTCACGTCGCGGTGCAGTACGCCCCGCCCGTGCGCGTAGTCCAGCGCGTCGGCCACGCCCTCGATGATCTGCACGGCCCGTTCGGGCGGCAGCGTCATCGGGTCGACGGTGGCGGCGTCCACCCCGTCGACGTACTGCATGCTGATCCACAGCTGCTCGCCCTCGGTCCCCCGGTCGAACACCGTGACGATCCCGGGATGGTCCAGCCCGGCCGCCAGATCGGCCTCCCGCTCGAAGCGGGCGCGAATCCGTTCGTCGGCGAACAGATCCCGGTTGAGCAGCTTGAGCGCGGTCAACCGGTCCAGGCGCGGATGCCGCGCCAGATACACCGTTCCCATGCCCCCCTGGCCGAGCATGCGCTCGATGGTGAACCCGGCGAACACCTCACCGATGTCGTGCACTGCGACCCCCTTCCGGCCTCCGTGGCGGACCAGCATGGCACCCGCGCGGCGGCGTGACCACGGTCATTCGAATTCTCGCCGTAAATCGGCGAAACTGGCTGACATGCGTCCGGTATCGTCCGGGCGCGCTCGACGAGTAGTTTGCACCGCCGGAGCAGGGCGCCGACGCGCAGTGGGTGGTGGGGAGGATTCGGTGGTGAGGTCGACCGCAACGGCGGCTGCCTGTCGCAGGCTGGCGCTGTCCACGGCGGTGGTGGCTGCGGCCGCGCTGTCCGTCTCGTGTTCTGTCCCCGGCACGGCGACGCCGATGAGCGCGCCGACGGTCACCGTCGACAGCGGTGACGCCTGGGACCCCGGTCTGTCGATCGTGCTGCCCGATTCGCTGGCCGCGGAGTTCACCCAGTTGCAGGCGCAGCTGCCCGGGCAGGTGGGGATGGCCCTGATGCCCGTGGGCGGTGGCCGGATGACGATCTTCGGCGACTGGACCACCGGCATCGCCTGGTCCACCATCAAGGTCCCGCTGGCCATCGCCGCGCTGCGCCACGACCAGAACCAGTCGATCTTCGAGATGGTGCGCGCCGCGATCACGGTGTCGGACAACGACGCCGCCGAGGGCCTGTGGGAATCCCTCGGTGACGCCCCGGAGGCGCGCGCGGCCGTCGAGCAGATCCTCGACGAGGGCGGACAGCTCCCGTCGGGCAAGGTGGTGCACACCGATATCGACGAGACCGCGTTCGGCGGCACCGAGTGGTCGCTGGCCAATCAGGTGCGTTTCGCCTCGCGGCTGCCGTGCCTGCCGCACACCGAGATCGTCACCGCGCTGATGGGCGAGATCACCCCCGATCAGGCGTGGGGTCTGGGCCTGCTCGACGACACCGAGTTCAAGGGCGGCTGGGGCCCCGACGACGACACCGGCGTCTACACGGTGCGCCAGTTCGGCCTGGTGCCCGTCGGCAGCGGCAGGCTCGCGGTCGCCATTGCGGCCCAGGCGGATTCGGGCACCTTCGAGGACACCACCGCCCTGCTCGACAGCCTGGCGCTGCTGCTGTCGCGGCACCTGCCGAACCTGACCGGCGGTGTCTGCCCGGGCTGAGCGGGCCCGCTCAGCCGGGGACGACCAGGCCGGATTCATACGCCAGCACCACGGCCTGGGCGCGGTCGCGCAGATCGAGCTTCGAGAAGACCTTGGAGACATGGGTTTTCACGGTCTGTTCGGCGACGAACAGCGCGGCCGCGATCTCGGTGTTCGACAGCCCCTTGGCCACCAGTTCCAGCACCTCGCGTTCGCGCGGGGTGAGCGCGCCCAGCGCGGGCGCGGCGGGGGTGCGCACGGTGTTGCGCCTGCGCGTGACATCGGCGATGAGCCTGCGGGTGATGGTCGGGGCCAGCAGCGCCTCCCCGTCGGCGACCACCCGCACCGCGCGCACGAGTTCCTCGGCGGGGGCGTCCTTGAGCAGGAAACCGCTCGCGCCCAGGCTCAGTGCCTCGTAGACGTAGTCGTCGATGTCGAAGGTGGTGAGCATGAGCACCCGCACCGGCGGCTCGAATCCGGCGGCGAGAATGGCGCGGGCGGCGTCGAGTCCGTTCATCTGCGGCATGCGCACGTCCATCAGGACCACATCGGGGCGCAGCCGCTTGGCCTCGGCGACGGCGACCTTCCCGTCGGGCGCGTCTCCGACGACGCTGATATCGGGCTGGGCGCTCAGCAGCGCGCCGAAGCCCTGCCGCACCATCGCCTGGTCGTCGGCGATCAAAACGGTTATTGCCACCCGACCACCCTAATGCGCGCGCCTGGCGGGCGTCCCCGGGACTTCGCCGCTACCCCCGCGGGATCGGCAGCCGCGCCGACACCTCGAATCCGCCGTCGGGCAGCCCGCCGGCGGTGAGCTCACCACCGACCGCGCCGACCCGGGTGCGCATGCCCTCGATCCCGTGCCCCCCGCCGGGCCCCGGGCGCGGCACGGTGTCGGCGGCGCCGTTGCGCACACCCACGGTGACCAGCGCCGGACCCACGGCGATCGCGACGTGCACCGGCGCACCCGGCGCGTGCCGGGCGGCATTGGCCATCGACTCCTGCACCACCCGGTAGACGACCAGCCCGGTGGACTCCGGCACCGCGTCGAGCTCCCCGGTGACGGTCCATTCCACCGGCAGCCCGGCCCGCTGCGCCGAGGCGCACAGCGCGGGGATGTCGGCGGCGCGCGGCTGCGGCGCGTGCTCGGGCAGCTGCCCGTCGCTGCGCAGCACGCCGAGCAGGCCGCGGATCTCGTTGAGCGCGGTGCGCGCGGTCGCCCCGATGGACTCGAACTCCGCGCGCGCGGCCGGTTCCAGATCGGCGATCCGGTACGGCGCGGTCTGCGCCTGCACCACCACCATGGACATGTGATGGGCCACCACGTCGTGCAGGTCGCGGGCGATGCGCGCCTTCTCCTCGAGAATGGCCCGGCGCGCCCGTTCCAGCTCGGTGACCTCCTCCTGCTGTTCGAGCCTGCGCCGCGAGGCCAGCACGGTGCGTACCAGATAGCCGAACAGCGCCAGCGCGCCGAAACCGATCACCCAGCCCCACACCGGCCCGGTGTCGGCGCCGGGCATGGTGGTGGCGAACAGCATGGACTGCGCGAGCCAGGCCACCACGATGATCGGCACCGGCGAGCGCAACGCCACCGCGAACAGCAGCACGAACAGCACGATGACGTGCACCACCTCGAACGGCAGATCGTTGCCCGCGCTCGGTGCGACCCCCAGCGAGATCAGCAGCGCCGAACCGGCGGAGATCGCCCACCCCAGGGCCGGGTTGACCCGCACCAGCAGGATCGGGAACACCGCCAGCGCCGAGACCAGCGGCGCGAGCACCGGCGACACCTCGTGGGTGACGAACAGCGTCGGCCAGGCGATGCTGTAGAGGATCAGCGCGACCAGCACCGTGGCCAGGTCGAACCAGGTGCGCGCGGGAACGCGGCGCGCGGCGGGGCGCAGATGTCCGGACATGACTGCGAGCCTACGAACCGTCCGGTCAGCGGACCTCATACCCACGAGCGAATTCCGACCCCCTACCCTGGTGTGACCCCGGCGCCGGGTCACCCGCCCGCGCCCCTCGTGAACCGGTCCGTAGCGGGATGCCCGCCGCGCACCCCGCTCCTTACCGTCGGAGGCCATGTACACCCCGCTTCGCCTGGTGCCCGCCGCTCGCCGTGCCCGTACCGCCGATTCCACCGCCTCCGTTCCCGCCCCGGCCCCGGCCGCCCAGCACCGCCGTCGTAGCGGGGTCGCGCTGTGCACCGCGGGTGTGGCGATGGCCGCCGCGGTCGTGATGTCGTCCCCCGGTGCCATGGGCACCACCCCGGACCTGCCCGAGAACGCCGCCGCGGCCGCGGTGGTGCGGGCCCTGACCGACGACGATCCGGACGCTCCGGCGCTGATCCCGCGCGATTTCGGCTTCAAGTTCGGCTACGACCCGGCCGTGCAGAACGGCCTGCTTGTGAACCCGAACGGCGACTGCTCCTCGCCGGTGACCCTGCCCGCGGAGTTCCAGCCCGCCTGCAAGGCCCACGACCTGGGCTACGACATGCTGCGCTACGCCGAGCGGGTCGACGAGCCGCTGGGCCCGTGGGCCCGCCGGGCGGTGGACGCGGCGCTGAACCGGCGCATCCACTCCTCCTGCGAACTGCGTGACGACGAGTTCTCCCGGGCCCGCTGCGGGGTGATGGCCGATATCGCCTTCACCGCCGTGGACGTGAACTCGCGCAGGCAGGAGTACCGCGCGCCGGTGGTGGAGAACGTCTTCGCCGAGACCGACCCGGCCGACCGCCCCAACCTGTGGCCGCTGGCCAGGACGGTGCTGGGCCTGTTCGCGGCGACCGCGGCCAGCGCCGTGATCATCGACGCGTTGCGCAAGCGCCGCCGCAGGCCGGCCTGACCGCCGGTTGCCGAAAACTAGAACATGTCCTAACTTGCAGGCATGGCCTTGGTGATCGACGAAACGATCGAGATCGACGTACCCGCCGCGAAGGTGTGGGAGGTGCTCACCGACTTCGATCGCTACGGCGAATGGAACACCTTCTGCTTCGAGGCGGCCAGCACGCTGGAGCCCGGCACGCCGATCGACATGCGGGTGCAGCTCGGCGGCAATCGCCGTCCGCAGCGCGAGTGGATCCGCACCCACACCCCCGGCAGCGAGTTCAGCTACGCCATGAAGCCGGTGCCGCTGGGCGCGCTGCACAGCCTGCGCTCGCACACCGTGGTGCCGCTGGGCCCGGACCGCTGCCGCTACGAATCCCGCTTCAGCCTCGCGGGCTGGCTCAGCCCGGTCGTCGAGCTGGCCCTCGGCAAGCACCTGCGCGCGGGCTTCACCGCCATGACCGCGGGCGTCGGCGCCCGCGCCACCAGCCTGGTCGACTGAGAAACGGGGTGCGCCAGGCCCTTTCGGCCCGGCGCACCCCGCCTCGGTCCTTCGCTCAGATGCCCGCGGGCACCGGCAGCGCGCCACGCGCCGCCTCGTAGGCCGCGCCCACCCGGTACAGGCGGTCGTCGGCCAGCGCGGGCGCCATGATCTGCAGACCCACCGGCAGGTTGTCGTCGGCCGACAGCCCCGAGGGCACCGACATGCCGCAGTGCCCGGCCAGGTTGGTGGGCAGCGTGCACAGGTCCGACAGGTACATGGCCAGCGGATCGTTCACCTTCTCGCCCAGCTTCCACGGGGTGAACGGGCTGGTCGGCGAGACCAGCACGTCGACCTGCTCGTAGGCGGCGTCGAAGTCCTGCGCGATCATGGTGCGCACCTTGAGCGCCTGACCGTAGTAGGCGTCGTAGTAACCCGCCGACAGCGCGTAGGTGCCGATGATGATGCGGCGCTTGACCTCCGGGCCGAAACCGGCCTCGCGGGTCAGCGACATCACCTGATCGGCGCTGTGGCTGCCGTCGTCACCGGCGCGCAGGCCGTAGCGCATGGCGTCGAAGCGCGCCAGGTTCGACGACACCTCCGAGGGCATCACCAGGTAGTAGGAGGACAGCGCGTACTCGAAGTTCGGGCACGACACCTCGATCACCTCGGCACCCAGTTCCTTCAGCACCGCGACCGCGGCGTCGAAGGAGGCCAGCACGCCGGGCTGGTAACTGTCGGAATGCAATTCGCGCACCACGCCCACGCGCACACCGCTCAGATCACCGGTGGCACCCTGACGGGCGGCCTCGACGACCGGCGCGACCGGCACCTTGCGCGAGGTGGAGTCGCGCGGGTCGTGCCCGGCGATCACCTCGTGCAGCAGCGCGGTGTCGAGCACCGTGCGACCACACGGGCCGCCCTGGTCCAGCGAGGACGCGCAGGCCACCAGGCCGTAGCGCGAGACGGTGCCGTAGGTGGGCTTCACGCCGACCGTCGCGGTGACCGCGGCCGGCTGACGAATCGAGCCGCCGGTGTCGGTGCCGATGGCCAGCGGCGCCTGGAACGAGGCCAGCGCGGCGGCCGAACCACCGCCGGAGCCACCCGGGATGCGGGTGGTGTCCCACGGGTTGCGGGTCGGGCCGTAGGCGGAGTTCTCGGTGGAGGAGCCCATGGCGAACTCGTCCATGTTGGTCTTGCCCAGGATCGGGATGCCCGCGGCGCGCAGCCGCGAGGTGACCGTCGCGTCGTAGGGCGACATCCAGCCCTCGAGAATCTTCGAGGCGCAGGTGGTGGGCATGTCGGTGGTGGTGAAAACGTCCTTGAGCGCCAACGGAACTCCCGCCAGCGGCGAGGCCGGGGTCTCACCGGCGGCGTGCGCGGCGTCGACCACGGCGGCCGCGGCCAGCGCCTCGTCACCGGCGACGTGCAGGAACGCGTTGAGCTCGCCGTCGACCGCGGCGATGCGATCCAGGTGCGCCTGGGTGACCTCGGTCGAGGACACCTCGCCCGCGTGGATCTTCGCCGCCAGCTCGGCCGCCGACAGCGTGGTCAGCTCGCTCATTCGCCCTCTCCCAGGATCTGCGGGACCAGGAAACGCTGTTCCTCGACGGCGGGCGCCTGGTCCAGCGCCTGCTCGGGGGTCAGACCGGGCACGACCACATCGGGCCTGGTCACATTGGTCGTCGGGTTCGGCGACGCGGTGGCGGGGACGTCGGCGGCGACCTCGGAGATGGTCCGCACGTGGCTGAGGATCGAATCCAGCTGACCGGCGAACTGGTCGAGTTCGGCGTCGGTCAACGCCAGCCGGGACAGCCGGGCGAGGTGAGCGACCTCGTCACGGGAGATTGCGGGCACCGCGGGACCCCTTTCGGCTTGGAGGGCAGTAGTGGGTACAGCGTATCGAGGACGGTCGGACCGGTCGGACGCACCCACCGCGCACGAAAGTTCGCACTTGTCGCGCGGATGGGGTCATACTTCGAGTCGAGAACCGGCGTACCGGGGTGTAAGTATTGCGTCACCGGGTATTCGTCTCGAACCACCTCGGCCGTCAAGGAAAGGAACGCACGTGTCATACCTGCTCCGCGTGCAACTTCCGGATCGACCGGGAAGCCTCGGTTCCCTCGCGCTCGCGCTCGGTGGCGTCGGCGCCGACATCCTCTCCCTGGACGTGGTGGAGCGCGGCGCCGGTTTCGCGGTCGACGATCTGGTGGTCGAGGTTCCCACCGGCGCGCTGCCCGACACCCTGATCACCGCGGCCGAATCGGTGCACGATGTGAGCGTCGACTCCATCCGCCCCTATTCCGGCGTCCTCGACACCCACCGTGAGCTCGAGCTGATCGACCAGGTCGCCAGTGCCCGCGACGATCGCTTCCAGGTGCTGGTCGACGGCTGCCCGCGGGTGCTGCGGGTGGGCTGGTCCACCATCATCGGTCTCGGCCCGGCGGGGGCCTACCGCGTCGTCGGCAGCCCGAGCGCGCCGGAGACACAGGCGGGTTCGGCGCCGTGGATGCCACTGGAGAAGCCCATGTGGCTCGACGGTGACGCCGAGTGGGTGCCGCAGATCTGGCGCGACATGGACACGAAACTGGCCGCGGCCCCGCTGGGCAACACCGGCAAGGCGCTGCTGCTCGGCCGCCCCGGCGGTCCCGATTTCCGTCCGTCGGAGGTGGCGCGGCTTGGCTACCTGGCCGGCATCGTCGCCACCGTCCTGAACTGACGCCGCTAGTTCAGCGCCAGGCGCATCACGTGCAGCCGCAGCCCGTCCGGGGTGGACCAATTGCGTTCCGGCACAGCGACGAAGCCCAGCCGCTCGTAGATGCGGTGCGCGTCGACCATGGTCGCCATGGTGGTCAGCGCGACGGCGGTGTACCCGCCCGCCCGCGCCCGCTCGATCACCGCGCGCACCAGCGCGGTCCCCGCGCCGAGGCCGCGGGCCCGCTTGGCGACGGCGAGCATGCGGAATTCGAGTTCACCCGGTAGCGCGATCTCGGCGTACGGGGTGCCGGGCTCGGCGATGGTGAGCGAGCCGGCGACCTGCTCGTCGTGGACGGCGACCAGGACCTGCGCCGCGTCGGCGCGATGGGTGACGTCACCGAGCTCGGTGACGTAGCCGTCCTCGGGGGAGACATAACCGTCGCCGACGTAGACATCGACGGTGAGGGCGGAGATCGCGTCGTATTCGCTGGGGTGTGCGGTGCGGATCTCCAGGCCGGAGCCGGGGGTGGGGGCTGACGAACCGTGCATCATCGCATGATCCCACCCCGGCCCCTGTGAGCTCGCCCTCACCCGGAAATCAGGACCGCGGTGAGGGCGGTGTCACGACCCCAGATAGGGCCGCAGACCCGGGTGATCCGCGATCCACTTGTCCGGGTTGCGCGGCGGGTAGGCGACGACGAGCTGGTCACCGATGGCGGGCCAGTGCGCCGCGTCCCAGGCGAAGCGCCGGTAGACCACGGCCCCGGTGACCGAGGGCCCGGTGATCGTGCCGGTGATGGTGACGTAGTGCTCGCCGGTCATGGCGCGCAGCGAGCTCACTCCGGTGACGTAGAGCGAGCCGTGCTCGAGCTGCGCGCCACCACCCTTGCCCGCGCGGGCGGCGAGCACGGCGCCGATCGTCACGGCCAGCATCGTCACCATGGCCGCCGCCATCACCACTTCGAGCATGTCCCCATGCTAGGCGCGCTCAGAGCGGGGTCAGTTCGCTGACCCCGGCGTCACGGCGCAGCTGCCACACCGCGGTCCTGGTGCGCTGCGAGCGCCCGTTGCCCCGGTCGATCAGGGCCCGGTCGGCGGTGGTGTAGAGCAGTTGCGCGCCGCGCGCGTTGGTCTCCGGGTTCTGGAACAGCTGCACCAGCCGGTCGGTCTCCTCCACCGGCAGCCCGGCGCCCAGGTCGTCGACGGCGAGCACCTGACCGGTGTCGAGGGCTTCGAGCATCGCGGGCAGCACCCGCAGCAGCGCCCGGGTGGCGGTGGACTCGTCGGACAGTTCGAAGGGCACGTCGATGCCCTCGTGCACCAGGCTCAGCCCGGCGCCGCGCCGGTCGACCATGCGGCGGTAGAGCGCGTCGCGGGCCGCGCGCAGGGTGCTCAGTTCGCGTTCGACCAGGATCGGGTCGGCGCCGCCCTGGTCGAATTGTGCTGCCAGCGCGCCGATCTCGGCGTCGAGGTCACGCAGATAGTCGGCGTACATGGGGTCGTGTTCGGCGACGAGCAGGTCCTCGATGCCCAGGTCGGCACTGCGCAGCAGCATGAGCAGCCGGGCGGCGTTGTCGGGCGAACGGGAGATGTGGCTGCCCAGGTCGTGGGCGAGCGCCTCGGTGGCGATCTCGCCCTGCTGCACCCGCAGGTTCGTGGCGAACCAGCGGTAGGCGGGCACCAGCGCCTCGGCGTAGAGCTGCCCGGCCAGGCTCAGCAGCAGCGCGTTGGGCCGCACCAGCGGTACCAGCGCCGCGACACCGTAGCGGGCCGGCTCGAACATCGGCCCGATCTTCACCTCGTCGCCGCTGCGCTCGAACACGATCCGCTTGCGCGAACGTGGATGCGTGTACAGCCATTCGGCGATCACATCGGCGCTGTCGAGCCGGAACCCGTAGGTGTAGGGCACCCCCTCGGCGACGAACCCCGCCACGAATTCCGAAGGCCGGTCGGCGAATCCGAGATGCGGCCGCCGCACCGGCCCCGCGTACGGGTCCCACCCGCTCACCGAGTGCAGCACCGCGTCGCGCATGTGCGCCAGCGCGTCCACCAGCCCGGTCTTGCCCGCCGCCGCCACCCCGTGCACCGCCGTCACCGGCACGGCCAGCGGACTGCCCGTGCCCTTGCTGAGACGCAACTGCTGCGCCTCGGCCAGCGATCCGTGATTGGTCACTTGAAAACTGCGCAGCAAAGGTCCGCCTCTCCGAGATTCCCGGCAAGACTAAGCGACGGCGGGTGCCCGGCGCCGGACGTGCTAGCGGCTCAGGTCCCGGAACCGTCGCGCCGCCAGCGGGAAGAACACCGCGACCAGGACCACCGGCCAGGCCACCGCCAGCAGTTCCGCGTGCTCGGCCGCCCACGAGTCACCGGCCGCGACCGGATTGCCGAACAGGCCACGCACCGCGGTGGCCGTGGCCGACAACGGGTTCCACGCCACCACCGTGCCCAGCCAGGACGGCATCGACTCCGGCGAGGCGATGGCATTGGACAGGAAGGCGACCGGCCAGACCAGGATCTGCACGGTCTGCACCAGCTCCGGCTTGCCCGCGACCATGGCCAGATAGATGCCCAGCCACAGCATCGCGAACCGGAGCAGCAGCAGGAGCCCGACCGCCCCGAGGAACGCGCCGGTGCCCGCCTCCCAGCGCCAGCCGACCGCGTACCCGGCCACGATCATCACGGCCAGCCCCACCACCGATTGCAGCATGTCGGCGATGCTGCGCCCCACCAGCACCGCCGCCGAGGTCATCGGCATCGAGCGGAACCGGTCGATCACGCCCTTGTTCAGGTCCTGGGTGACCGCGAGCATGGTCGACTCGAGCCCGAAGGCCATCGTCATCGCCAGCATGCCCGGCACCAGGTAGTCGGTGAACTCACCGTCGATCCCCCGCCCACCGCCGATCAGGTAGGTGAACATCAGCAGCAGCATCACCGGGAAGACCAGGCCGACGGCGAGTTGCACGGGTTGGCGGGCCCAGTGCGCCAGTTCGCGCCGGGTCATCGTCCAGGAGTCCGCGACCGCCCAGATCGGCGCGGGATTGTTCGGGTAGGTCGTGCTCATGCCGCGTTCTCCTCGGTCAGGTGCAGGAAGACCTCGTCGAGCGTGGGCCGCCGCACGGCGATGTCCTCCGGTTCGATGCCATGGGCCGCCAAGGCCTGGACGGCTTCGGTCAGTGCCGCCATCCGGTCGGTCACCGCGACGCTGACCAGGCGGCGATCCGCGTCCACCACCGCCTCACCGGGCAGCAGCGAGGCGGCGAGGGGCAGCTGGGCGGGGTCGTGCAGGACCACGTCGAGGCGGTCTCCGCCGGTCCTGGACTTCAGTGCGTCGGCGGTGCCCTCCGCGACGACCCGGCCCCGGTCGATCACCGAGATCCGGTCGGCCAGCTGGTCGGCCTCCTCCAGGTACTGCGTGGTGAGCAGCACCGTGGTGCCGCCGTCGACCAGGGAGCGCACCGAGTTCCACACCTCGGTGCGGCCGCGGGGATCGAGCCCGGTGGTCGGCTCGTCCAGGAACAGCACCCGCGGTTCGGAGATGAGCGAGGCCGCGAGGTCGAGCCTGCGGCGCATCCCGCCGCTGTAGTGCGCGACGGCCTTGCGGCCGGTGTCGGCCAGCCCGAAGCGGGCCAGCAGCTCGTCGGCCCGCACGCCCGCCCGGCGCGCGCCCAGGTGGTAGAGGCGCCCGAACATCTCCAGGTTCTGCCGCCCGCTGAGTTCCTCGTCGACGGCGGCGTGCTGACCGAGCAGCCCGATCCGGGTGCGCACCCGCTCGGCGTGCTGCCGCACGTCGATGCCCGCCACCTCGACCAACCCCTCGTCCGGGCGCAGCAGCGTCGACATCACCCGCACCGCCGTGGTCTTGCCCGCGCCGTTCGGGCCCAGGATCGCGTGCACGGTCCCGGACTCGACGGTGAGATCGAGGCCGTCGATGGCCTGTTTGTCGCCGTATCTCTTGCGTAGTCCCCGCACGACGATCGCCTGCTCGTGGTCGGTCACTGCACCCCTCCAACACTCGCTGATCAAGTTTGACTAGACAGCCAAGGTACGGCGATCGGCTCGATTAGTCAAACTTGAATACTGCTACATTGGTCAAACTTGACCAGAAGGGAGACCCCATGTCCGCCATCCGCCTGCTGGTCCTTGGCGCGGTCCGCCAGCACGGACGGGCGCACGGCTACCAGGTGCGCAACGACCTGGAATTCTGGGGCGCGCACGAGTGGTCCAATGCCAAACCCGGCTCGATCTATCACGCCCTCAAGCAGATGGCCAAGCAGGGACTGCTCATCGAGCACGAGGTGGCACCGAGCACCGCGGGCGGCCCGCCGCGGGTCGAATACGAGATCAACGACCGCGGCACCGCGGAGTTCTTCGCCCTGCTGCGCGAGGCGCTGAGCTCCTACGACCAGAAGATGGACATGCTCTCGGCGGCCATCGGGTTCATCGTCGACCTCCCCCGCGAGGAAGCGCTCGCCCTGCTCGAGCAGCGCATCGCGGGCCTGGGCCGGTGGCGCGATTCGGTCACCGAGTACTACACCCCCGAGGACGGTCCCGGTCAGCTCGGGCACATCGGCGAGATCATGAACATGTGGGTCGACTCCGCCGACAGCGAAGCCACCTGGACCCGCGGACTGATCGAGCGGATTCGCGACGGCGCCTACGTGTTCGCCGGTGAGGGCGAGCCCTTCGTCGGTGTCCTCGCCGACGACGAACCGAACCCGTTCGCCACCGGACCGCACCCGGCCGACAACCGCTAGCCGGTCCCCCGTCCCGTGATGGGCGCGCGGGTCCGGCGCGGACGCACTAGCATGCTGGGCAGCCGCGGCCGCCCGGCCTGCGGTATCCGGATCGGTGACGAGAATGGGTGCGCGAGATGGCAGTTCGGGTGATGGTTCGCGGAGTTGTCGTCGCGGCGGTGACGGCGGGTGCGCTGGTGCCCGCGGCGCTGGTCACGGCACCGGCGGCGGTGGCCGACCCGTGCCCGAACGGGACCGCGCGGGTGTTCCTCGGCAACTCGACGAACTCCTGTCAGGGCGCCGGGTCGGTGTCCTATACCGAGGCACCGGTGTCGAAGGTGTGCTCGATGTCGGGCACGGACGTGGCCGTCGACATCCAGACCAATATCAAGAAGCGGCCCACCCGCCATGTCGAGATCAGCAACGGACAGTGCTCGACCTTCGACATGAAGACGCAGATCGGCAACACCGTCACCGTCACCCCGAACTGAGCGGGCGCTACTCGGTGGGCTCGGCGGCGGGAGCGACCGCCTCGGGTCCGCCGTCCAGCAGCCGGCGGAAGCCGTCCTCGTCGAGGATCGGCACACCCAGTTCCTCGGCCTTGGCCGCCTTGGAGCCCGGCGCGTCGCCGATCACCACGAACGCCGTCTTCTTCGACACCGATCCTGCCGCCTTGCCGCCGCGCACCAGGATCGCCTCCTTGGCGCCGTCGCGGGTGAACCCCTGCAACGAGCCGGTGACCACGATGGACAGGCCCTCGAGGGTGCGTTCGATGGTCTCGTCGCGTTCGTCTTGCATCCGCACGCCCGCCGCGCGCCACTTGCCGACGATCGCCTGATGCCAGTCGACGGTGAACCACTCCACCACCGCCGCGGCGATGGTGGGCCCGACCCCGTCGGTGGCCGAGAGTTCCTCCACCGTCGCGGATTCGACGCGTTCGAGGCTGCCGAACTCCGCGGCCAGCGCCCGCGCCGCGGTCGGTCCGACATGGCGGATCGACAGCGCGACCAGCACCCGCCACAGCGGCCGGTCCTTCACCGCGCTCAGGTTCTCCAGCAGGCGGTGCCCGTTCTGGGTGAGCAGGCCCTTCTGGTTGGTGAACAGCGGGACGCCCAGTAATCGCTGCTCGTCGAGGTCGAACAGGTCGCCCTCGTCGGTGATGGCGCCGAAGCGCAGCAGGGCGTCGGCGGCCTTGTCACCGAGCGCCTCGATGTCGAAGGCGCCGCGCCCGGCCAGGTGGAAGACCCGTTCGCGCAACTGCGCGGGGCAGTGCCGCTGGTTGGGGCAGCGGATGTCGACATCGCCCTCCTTCTCCGGCGCCAGTTCGGTGCCGCAGTCCGGGCAGTGGGTGGGCATGACGAAGGCGCGCTCGGTGCCGTCCCTGGTGTCCACCACCGGGCCGAGCACCTCGGGGATCACATCGCCGGCCTTCCGGATGGTGACCGTGTCCCCGATGAGCACGCCCTTGCGGACCACCTCCGAGGCATTGTGCAGCGTCGCCATCGACACCGTGGACCCGGCGATCGACACCGGTTCCATCACCGCGAACGGCGTGACGCGGCCCGTCCGGCCCACATTGACCTCGATGTCGAGCAGCGTGGTGGTGGCCTCCTCGGGCGGGTACTTGTAGGCGATGGCCCAGCGCGGCGCGCGCGAGGTGGAACCCAGACGGCGTTGCAGCGCGGTCTGGTCGATCTTGATCACCTGGCCGTCGATCTCGTGCTCGATGTCGTGGCGATGTTCGCCCCAGTAGGCGACCCGCTCGATCACCGCGTCGATGCCCTGGACCAGGCGGGTGTGCGCCGAGACCGGCAGGCCCCAGGCGGTGAGCGCCTGGTAGGCCTCGTGCTGGGATTCCGGGCGATACCCGTCGATCCGGCCGAAGCCGTGACAGATCATCCGCAACCTGCGCTGGGCGGTGATCGCCGGGTTCTTCTGCCGCAGCGAGCCCGCGGCGGTGTTGCGTGGATTCGCGTACGGCGGTTTGCCTTCCGCGACGATCTGGGCATTGAGGGTCGCGAAGTCCTCGAGCCGCAGGTAGACCTCGCCGCGCACCTCGAGCAGAGCGGGGATCGGGAACTGCTCGCTCGGGGCGAGTTCGGCGGGGATGTCGGAGATGGTGCGGGCATTGAGGGTGACGTCCTCGCCGGTGCGCCCGTCGCCCCGGGTCGCCCCGCGCACCAGCTTGCCGTGCTCGTAGACCAGATTCAGCGCGACACCGTCGATCTTGACCTCGCACAGATACTGCAGATCGTCCCCGGCCTCCGCCTCCACCCGGCTCGCCCACGCCCGCAGCTCGTCGTAGTCGAAGACATTGTCCAGCGAGAGCATCCGCTCGAGATGGTCGACCGCGGTGAACTCCGTGGCGAACCCGCCACCGACCAGCTGGGTCGGCGAATCGGGCGTGCGCAGATCGGGATGGGCGTCCTCGAGCGCCTGCAACTCGCGCAGCAGCAGATCGAACTCGCCGTCACTGATGATCGGCGCGTCCCGCACGTAGTACCGGAACTGGTGCTCGCGCACCTGCTCGGCCAGCTCCTGCCACCGCACCCGCTGCTCACCGGTCGCCCCGGCGACCTCCACACCCGTCGAAACCCCACTGTCGCTCACCCGTCGAACACTAGCCGAGCCCACCGACACTTCCGTCGACCGTTCCCGCACGTCGCAGCCCTATTCGGGCCCGATCACCGCGAGCCGGGGGAAGTACGTGCGATACCTGGCGACGTCCCGCGTGAGCAACTGATACCCGCTGACGGCGGCATGGGCGCCGATGTAGAAATCCGGCAGCGGCGACCGCTTGTCACCACCTCGACGCCGATAGGCGAGAAACGCCTTCGCGGCCAGGAACCCCGCGTCCCAGGGCAGCGGCTCGCGATCGAACAACTCCGGCGACAGCGCGGAATCCAACGCCTCCTTGGTCGCGTAGCCGAGCGAGACCTCGGCGTAGATGAGCGGATTGATCACCACCCGGCCCGCGTTCCGCGCCGCCGCCAGGGCCGAGGCCGACCACTGTTCCCAGGTCGGGTCGCCGTCGAGGATATCGATGAGCACGCACGTGTCGACCAGGGTCGCGCGCCGCAGCGCGGTGACGGACTCAGTCACGCAACAGATCCATGATCTGGTCGGTCGTCAGACCGCCGACATCGGGATTGTCGAATCGATGCCGCCGCATCTGGCGCACGAGACGTTCGCCGGGACTGTCCGCACCGCCGCGGACCACGATGCGCAAGGCGCCGCCGTCCTCGACCACATCGAGTTCGTCACCCTCCCGCAGGTTGAATTTCGCCCGTAGCTCGGCGGGAATGGTGACCTGCCCGTTCGCGTTCATCCGCACGTCGGCCTCCCTCTATTAGACAGCTCTCTATTAGAGGATAGCGCGGGCGGCGGTCAGTCGGCGGTGATGGAGTCCGGGTCTTCGGTCAGGGCGCGGGCGGCTTCGGTGAGGAGGGTGAGGGCCTGGCGGGACCAGGGGAGGGTGGCGGTGGCCAGGCCGCAGGTGGGGGTGATCAGGATCTGTTCGGTCAGGATGCGGCGGGGGAAGCCGAGGCGGTCGACGAGGCGGACGCCGGGTTCGGCGACGGTGCGCCAGGTGGGCGGGGTGGCCGGAGCGGTGGTGGGGGCCAGGCCGAGGGCGAGTTTCTTGCCCGCGTCGAGGATCTCGCCGAGGGGGTCGAGGTCGGCGGTGGTGATGGTCGAGGCGTCGAAGGAGATGCCCGCGGCGGCGGTGCGGCCCAGGGTGGTGAGGGCGGGGCGGGAGGCGCAGGTGTGCAGCAGGACCGGCGCCGACTGGGCGGTGATGACGGTGTCGAGGAGGTGCAGGGCCTCGGGTTCGGGCAGGGCGCGAATCGTGTTGAGGATGCTGGGGCCCCGCAGGGAACCGTCGAGGACGGTGGTGAGCCGGGGTTCGTCCAGCTGCACGATCACCTCGGCACCGAGCCGCCTGCGGACCTCGGCGGCATGCCGGGCCAGCCCCTCGGCGAGGGATTCCGACAGATCGCGCACCGCACCGGAATCGGTGAGCACGCGGTGCCCGCCGGGCAGTTCGACCTCGGCCGCCAGCGTGAGCGGACCGGCGGACTGGATTTTCACCACCCGGCCGGTGCCCACGAGACCCGCTGTCTCCCAAGCCTCTTCGATCGCGTCCAGGTCGACATTGAGCAGATCCCTGGCGCGCCGCGACACCGCACCGGGCCGCGCGGCCAGCCGGTAGCCCCGGGTCGTCGAGTCGAAGCGCAGGTCGACCAGCAGCGCCGAGACCCGCCCGATCATGTCGGCCCCGATCCCCCGCTCCGGCAGCTCGACCAGGTGCGGCAGCGCGGGCAGTTCGCCGATGATCGTCGCGGCGGCCTCGCGCGCGTCGGTGCTGGGCCAGGAGCCGATGCCGGTGGCGATGCCGCCGGTCAGCAGGTCGACAGGCTCCGGTGCGGCGACCTCCCGCGAGTTCTCGCTTCGCCACAATGCCACGCGCTCAACACCTTTCGACTGGACGGCCACGGACGGTCCCGGTGGGTCCGTACTGTGCGGCCCGTGTGCGCCGGTCAGGCGACACTCGCGACCACTGTTCGCTATCTTGCCCGCACCCGACCGGCGCGTCCCGACCGACCACGCCCCCGGCACCCGACGACCGCGCCCGTCAGAGGAAGGTTCAGGCCGACGCGTCGACCGTGTCCGCGATGGCTCCGGAGCGATCGGTGCCGTTGATCGTGCCACTGCCGACGACGGTGTCCCCACCCTCGGCATCCGGCAGATACAGCACGATCGCCTGCCCCTTCGCGACACCGCTGAGCGGCTCCCGCAGCCGGGCCACCAGCCCCTCGCCCACGGGCTCGACGACGGCGGGTGCGGTGCCGCCGTGCGCCCGCACCTGCACCACGCACTCGACCGGCCCGTCCGGACGCAGGCCGGAGGTCCAGATCGCCCGGTCGGCCGTGACGACGTCGACCTGCAGGTCTTCGGCCGAACCGACCTTCACCGTGCCCGACTCGGGATCGATCCCGGTGACATAGCGCGGCTTGCCGTCGGCGGCGGTGTGGGTCAGTCCCAGGCCCTTGCGCTGGCCCACGGTGAACCCGTGCACGCCCTCGTGCTCACCGAGCACCGTGCCGTCGGCGTCGACCAGCGCGCCCGGCCGGATACCGATCTTGGCGCCGAGGAAGGCGCGGGTGTCCCCGGAGGGGATGAAGCAGATGTCGTGGCTGTCGGGCTTGTTCGCCACGGCCAGACCCCGCTCGGCGGCCTCCTCGCGGATGCGCGGCTTGGGCGTGTCACCGACCGGGAACATCGCGCGCGCCAGTTGCTCGGCGGTGAGCACCGCGAGCACATAGGACTGGTCCTTGTCTGCGTCGACCGCGCGGCGCAGCACGCCGTCGGCGAGCCGGGCGTAGTGCCCGGTGACCACGGCGTCGAAGCCCAGCGCGGCGGCCCGGTCGGCCAGGGCGGAGAACTTGATCTTCTCGTTGCAGCGCAGGCACGGGTTCGGCGTCTCCCCCGCGGCGTAGGCGGCGACGAAGTCGTCGATCACGTCTTCCTTGAAACGGTCCGCGAAATCCCAGACGTAGAACGGGATTCCGAGCACGTCGGCCGCGCGGCGCGCGTCCCCGGCGTCCTCCTTGGAACAGCATCCGCGCGACCCGGTGCGCAGTGTGCCCGGATTCGCCGACAGCGCCAGATGCACGCCGACCACCTCGTGACCGGCGTCCACGGCCCGCGCCGCGGCCACCGCCGAATCGACACCACCACTCATCGCGGCGAGAACTCGCATCAGGCACCTCCTCTAGCGCCGGCCAGGCCAGCGGCCCTGGCCCTGTCGATGACCTGCGGCAGCACGGTCAGCAGTGCGTCGATATCGGCCCCGGTCGAGGTGTGGCCGAGGGAGAACCGCAGCGAACTGCGCGCCTGCCACGGCTCCACCCCCATCGCGATCAGCACGTGGCTGGGCGAGGCGACGCCCGCGTTGCAGGCCGAGCCGGTCGAACATTCGATCCCGGCGGCGTCGAGCAGCATGAGCAGCGAGTCGCCCTCGCAACCGGGGAAAGTGAAATGGGCGTTGCCGGGGAGCCGGGAATCGCCGGCAGGACCGTTGAGCACGGCCTCCGGCACCGCCGCGCGCACCCCCGCGATCAGCCGGTCGCGCAGCTCCCCCAGCCGGGCGGCACTCGCGGGCAGCTCGGTGACCGCCTCGCGCAGGGCGGCGGCCAGCCCGACCGCCGCGGCCACGTCCGAGGTACCCGAGCGCAGATCGCGTTCGTGGCCGCCACCGTGCACCAGCGGCACGCACGGCACCTGCCTGCCCAGCAGCAGCACGCCGATCCCGTGCGGGCCGCCCACCTTGTGCCCCGCCACGCTCAGCGCCGACAGCCCACTCGCCGCGAAGTCCACCGGCAGCTGGGTCACCGCCTGGATCGCGTCGCTGTGCATCGGGACGCCGAATTCCGCGGCGACCGCGGCCAATTCGGCGATCGGCTCGACGGTGCCCACTTCGTTGTTGGCCC
Source organism: Nocardia sp. NPDC056064 (assembly GCF_042266925.1). NCBI lineage: Bacteria > Bacillati > Actinomycetota > Actinomycetes > Mycobacteriales > Nocardiaceae > Nocardia > Nocardia sp. NPDC056064. Next base: position 2,143,281 of record NZ_JBHJWO010000001.1, read on the forward strand.
ACATCACGCTGACCAGCGCCACCTCGTCGGCGTGCGCGGCGAGCTCGGCCCGCAGCACCTGCGGATCGACCACCCCGTCGGCGTCCACCGGCAACCAGCTGACCTGCGCGCCCTCGTGCTGCTCGAGCCACTCCACCGCGTCGAGCACGGCATGGTGCTCGACCGCGCTGGTGACGATGCGGGTGCGTCGCGGATCAACGTCGCGCCGCCCCCAGAAGATCCCCTTGACGGCCAGATTGTCGCTCTCGGTCCCGCCGGAAGTGAAGATCACCTCCGAGGGCCGCGCCCCCAGATCCGCCGCGATCGACTCGCGCGCCTCCTCCAGCGCCCGCCGCGCCGCCCGCCCCGACCCGTGCAACGACGAGGCATTCCCGACCGCGCCCAGCGCAGCCGTCATCGCCTCGACAGCGGCGAACAGCATCGGAGTGGTCGCCGCATGATCGAGGTAGACCGTTGTGGGCGCTCCGCTGACCGGACCCGAATAAGCCGACTTCATGACCGACAAAGCCTATACCACCGCTGACCTGGTCATCTTCCGGGTACACCCCTGCTTTCTACGATTTGCACAGCTCTCTCAACACATGTATCACCTATCCGCATTCCCGGAGCCGGGGTGCTCAGGTCATCCATCGGCCGGTCGGGCGGCCGACGGTCAGGGCGAGGATGGCCCCGAACAGTCGATCGCGCCCTCGAGACTCCCCCCGCCGATCTGTCCGGGGTCGAGACGGGTGGCGTTCGGCCGGATGCCGCGCGAATTCACCCGCATCGGGCGAGGCTGTGGGCACTACCCGGCCATACCGTGTCAGGAGTGGGGGCGGATGGTCCGGAACAGGAGACTGCGATGGCGACGACACCGGAGCGGGGCACGCTCGACCGTGGGATCCATCGGCGGGCGGTGGAGGTGGCGGTCTGGGCGATGCCCGCGGTCAACTTCGAACTGATGCGCGAGGTGCTCACCGGGGGTGCGGCGAACACCTTCGTGTACTGGTCACGTCTGCTGGACTGGCACAACCAGACGCTCACCCCGAATCCCGACCTCATCTATTACATGGCGTTCTTCGACACCCACGACGGTCCCGTCGTGGTGGAGATCCCCGCCGAGAGCGAGAACCAGGCTCTCAACGGCACCATCTGCGACCTGTGGCAGGTGCCGCTCGAGGACGTCGGCCATTTCGGTGTCGACCAGGGGCGCGGGGGAAAATACGTCATCCTTCCGCCGGGATGGGACAGCCCGGTTCCCGAGGGATACATCGCCCTGTACTCGGAGACCTATCGCAGCTATGCCCTGCTGCGCTCGGTACTGAGCGAGGGAACCCAGCGGGCGCTGGATCGTGGACTGGAACTGTGCCGACGGATCCGGGTGTATCCGCTGGCACAGGCCGCCGATCCGCCCAGCACTCGCGCGCGCGACCTCGACGGTCGCATCGTCGACACCACGATCCCCTACGACATCGGTTTCTACCGGCTGCTGCATCGCGTCATCCAGGACGAGCCGTGGTTGCCCCGCGACCGGGCATTCGCCGAAATGCTCGCCGCGATCGGCATCGAGAAGGGCAAGGACTTCGACCCGGACCCGCGACACACCGCCGTTCTCGAAGCGGCGATCGGTGAAGCACACGAATGGCTGCGCGCGACCTATCAGGAGACCTTCGAGCCGTACTTCGCGGGCAGCCAGTGGTTCTTCCCGGCGACCCAGGAGTTCATCGAAGGCCAGCGCGACGGCTTCGACGCCCACCCGCAGAGGTACCCGTACACCAGTCGCGGAGTCGTCTACCACATGGCCTTCATCGGCCTCAAGCACCTCGGGGTCGGCCAGTTCTACCTGGTGAACCTGCGGGACGCGGACGGTGCGCTGTTCGATTCCGCGCTCACCTATCGCCTGCCGGTGCCCGCAGGCGTGCCGGTCTCGCAGTACTGGTCGGTCACGATGTACGACGCCGACACCCACGGATTCATTCGCGGTAACACCAAGTACTCGGTCTCGTCCCAGACCCCCGGACTGGTGACCAACGACGACGGCACGGTCGATGTCTACTTCGGGCCGCGGGCCCTGCCGGGGCACGAAGCGAATTTCATCGAGACAGGCGAGTGCGCCGGGTTCGAATTGATGTTCCGGTTCTACGGCGTCGGGCCCGAGGTGCTCACCAAGCAGTGGTCACTGCGCGACGCCGAACGGCTCGGTGGATCACCCGCCTCGCTCGAATGAGCCGAGGAAGGCGGGCTCTCCGAAGCGCCCGTGACGCCGGATCAGTGCGCCTGGACCGTGATGTCTGTGTCGCGGGGTGTCAGCGCGTAGACCGCGGCGGCGCCGAGCAACAGCAGGATTCCGCCGAGGACGCCGGTGGTCTGTAGTGAGTGGGTGAACGCGGCGGTGGCGTGCTGGGCCAGGGCGGGGAGCTGGGATTCCTGGGCGATGGCCATGGCGGCGCCGAGGGATTCACCCGCGGCGTCGGCCATGGCGTGGTCGAGGCCGGGGATGCGGTCGAAGCCCGCGTTCGCCGTGTAGAGCAGTGCGGCGACGCTGCCGAGGATCGCGACGCCGAGCACATTGCCCAGGTCGTAGGAGGTTTCCTCGATGGCTGCGGCATTGCCCGCCTTGTCCTGCGGGGTGCCGGACATGATCATCGCCGTGGCGATCGCGAGTGCGCCGAGGCCGGCGCCGACGAGGAGCAGCGGCGGCAGGATCGAGGCGTAGGTCAGGTCGTCGGGCACGCCGACGAGCAGCATGCCGACCCCGGCCACGGCGATCCCGCCCGCCAGGACCGGGCGCGCGCCCAGTTTCGTCGCGAGCCAGGGCGCGGCCATCGAGGCGAGGGTGGCCCCGACCGCCAGCGGCAGCAGCCGGACGCCGGTCTCGATCGGCTGATACCCCTCGACCAGCTGCATCCACTGCGCGATCAGCAGCAGCGCGGCGGCCATGGCCAGCACCGAACTGATCGCCGCGACGACGCCCGCGCTGAACTGCCTGCGCCGGAACAGCCGGACATCGAGCAGCGGATCGGGACGGTGCAGCGAGCGCCACACGAACAGGCCCAGCGCGGCGACGGCGATCACCAGCACGACGAGCGCGGGCGCCGACAGCAGCGTCCGGTCCTCGGCGAACCGCTTGATCGACCAGATCAGCGCCACCATGCCCGCGATCGACAGTCCCGCGCCGACGAAGTCCCAGCGCCCCGGGTTGGGCACCGTCGATTCCGGCAGCACGAGGAACCCGGCGACCAGCACGATCACCATGATCGGCACGTTCACCAGCAGGGCCGCGCGCCACGAGAACGCCTCGAGCAGAACACCTCCCACGATCGGGCCGAGCGCGGCGCCGACGCCGGAGACCGCGGCCCAGAGCCCGAGCGCCTTGGCGCGTTCGGCGGGATCGGTGAAGACCACGCGCAGCATGGTCAGCGTGGTGGGCATGATCATCGCGCCGCCGACACCGAGCAGCGCGCGCAACGCGATCACCTGGGGCGCGGTGTCGGCCCACAGGACCAGCAGGGAGGCGACGCCGAAGACGGCATAACCCAGCAGCAGCATGCGTTTGCGCCCGAACCGGTCGCCCAGGGAACTGGTCGAGACCAGCAGGCCCGCGAGTACGAGCGAGTACGCGTCGATGATCCACAGCTGTTCGGTCGCCGAGGGGCGCAGGTCGGCGGCCAGGTCGGGCAGGGCGATATTGAGGATGGTCAGGTCGACGGTGATCACGAGCAGGCTCAGCGAGAGCACAGCCGCGGCCGCCCACCGGCGCGCGAAGGACAGGGGTGGCGACAGCGTCGCTTGCTCGGTCATCGCGTCTCCAGCTCCCACAGCGCTGTGACGGCGTGGGTGAGGAAGTCCAGGTCGGGGGTTTGTTCGAGCACGGCGGTGTGCAGGGCCAGTCCGTCGGAGAGGGCGGCCAGCGCCCGCGCCGAGGTGGGTGAGAGGTGGCGGCACAGCATCTCGACGAAGCGGGTCGTCCAGAGCTTGTTCATGGCGTGACCCTCGTCGTAGGTGCTGGTGAGGGCGTAGGTGGACTGCACGAGGTGGGTGTCGCCGAGGTAGAGGTGCAGCTGGGCGGCGTAGGTCGCGGGGGTGGTGCCGTCGCGCTCGAAGGCGGCCTCCAGTGCGTCGAGCCAGATGTCGACCTCGCGGGCGAGGCGGTCCAGTGCGGCGGCGCGCAGGTCGTCGAGGGTGGCGAAGTACTGGGTGGTCGAGCCCAGCGGGACCTCGGCGCGGGCGGCGACCTTGCGATGGGTGATCGCGCCGGAGCCTTCTTCGAGCACGATCGCGACCGCCGCGTCCACGATTTCGCGGCGGCGGCGCTCGGGGTCCCGGCGTCGGGGTGCTGTGGTCATCTCGGCCTCCCTGATGTACGTCTGTACATGTACAAACGTACATTAATCGAGAGTCCGACCGACTACGGGTCTCAGTACCGGGCGAGATTCAGCGACGCGAGACACGCAGCGGGAGCCAGCCGAGCAGGGCGAGCAGCATGGCGGTGACCACTCCGGTCTGCGCGAGCAACCGGGCGAGTGGATCGGCGAGATCGCCGGCGAGAATCCACCGGACAACCCCACCTGCCACCAGAGCGGCGACCAGGACAGCGCCGACCTTCCCGCGCATCGGCCAGAGCTGCCACCGCGAACCCGGCGAGTCCGCCGCCTGCCCTGCGGTCAGCGACGCGGCCACGAACACCACAGCAGTAACGGCGGTGACCAGGCCGAACAGCTTTGTGGCCGCCAGGTCGTGCCAATCGGCGCTTACGATCAACCTGACCACGGTGCCGAGGTAGAGAAATGCCAGCACAACCGCGGCGACCTTCCAACGCTGCGCCCACTTGTTCTCCGAGTTTGCGGGCACCGCCGACGTGTACTGCTCAGTCATGCCGCAACGATCCCACGCAGACGGCCCCCGAACGAAACCGAACGGCCCGATTCCCTTGTCGGCGTGCGCAGTTCCGGTGCCGGGACCGAACCGCGGGTACCACCCGCCGATCCTTGCAGACCGCGCGCGGCCTCTACCGCCGGTATCGCGCGAGCACCGACGAGCACTACCTGGGCTGGGCACGATGGCATGCCGAATACCTCCGCGAGTACCGACGAGGCAGTGGCGGTGCGCCGAGCACCGCCGAGTCCGTCAACGACTGACTAACTAGTAGGCGGGGTGCCGCCACGGGACTTAGCATCGGCCGGTGACGAAAGAGCGCCGACGCCGGGTGCTGACGGTGGGTGAGCGGCAGTACTTCTGGACGACGTATCACCGGCATGCGGACGGCTGCGAGGAAGTGCTGCGGGTGCGGGCGCGTGGGACGGCGACGGGGTTGACGTTGGCGTTCCGGCCCGAGGGGCAGCGGCGTGTTCCGGATGGCTGGGGGTCGGGGGCCGGGGAGATCCGCGACGGTGATCGGTGGCTGAATCTGAATATGCCCGGGGTGGTCCGGGCCTTCGTCGACGCGGCCGTCGACGCGGGGTGGATGGACCAGACGCGCACCGCGGGACGTCGCGACGGCTGGGAACTCTTCGATGACGCCTGGGCCAGGCGCAAGCGTCAGCGCGACGGCGATCCCGACGCCGGTGGTGTTCCCGACGCCGGGGTGGCGGACCGCGTATTCGGGAGCCCTGGGCACGGGCCTGCCCAGCACGACCCGGCCTGACCAGCTTCACCCGAACGAAACCGATCGGCCCGATTCCCGTGTCGGCGTGGGCTGTTCCCGCGCCGAGACCGCACTACCGCTCGGACCCGCAGGTCGTCGCGGCGAAATGGGCGGCGATCTCGTCACTGGTGGTGTTCCAGACTCCCGGGTGGTCGACCACGTATTCCAGCGCCTGGTCGAGGTATTTGAGGCGGAATGCCTGGCCGGTGACGAAGGGGTGCAGGGCCAGGGACAGGACGCGGCCGCTGTGCTCGGAGTCGGCGTAGAGCTGGTCCAGCTGATCCTTGACGATCTGGACGAAATCGGGGCCGGTGATGGAGTGGGCGGTGAACAAGCCCAGGTCGTTGAGTTCCACGGTGTAGGGCAGGCTCATCATGCCGGGCGAGTTCAGCCAGAACGGCTGGTCGTCGCCGGTCCAGTCCAGCACGTAGTCGAGGCCGAGTTCGGCCAGCAGCGCGGGGGTCCGGAAGGTCTCGCTCAGGGCGGGGCCCATCCAGCCGCGAGGACGGCGGCCGGTGGCCGTCTCGATGGTGTCGACGACCTCGGTGAGGTAGGCGAGCTCCCGCGCCTCGACCTCGGCCTGCACGGTGGAGTTGTTCTTGCCGTGCGCGAGCCACGCCCAATCACGCGCCACACCGGCATCGATGATCTGCGGATAGTTCTCGGCCACATCGGAATTGAGCAGCACGCTCGGGCGCACACCGTGGCGGTCGAACGCCTCGATCATCCGCCAGATGCCGACCCGCGGCCCGTAGTCGCGCCAGCCGTGGTTCAGCGGATCGGGGACCAGTTCCGCGGTCCCCTGATTGATGCTGGTCGATGGCTTGCCCAGGACGAAGTGCTCGACATTGAGGCCGACATAGAACGCCACTCGCGCACCTCCGGGCCAGGCGATCGCGGGCCGGTCGATGATCGGGCTGTAGTCGTACAGCTCATTGCGCATGGGGGTACCTTTCGTGTTGAGTCGACCACCCGGATCCTCGACGCGGCGCTGGCCATGGCCGCGGAAGGCGGCCTGGCCAAGGTCAGCATCGAAGGCATCGCCGAGCGCGCGGGCGTCGGCAAACGCACCATCTACCGCTGGTGGCCATCCAAGGGTGCGGTCGTCCTGGACGCCCTGGCCCAGCGGGTCGAAGGCCAGCAGTCCAAGAGCTTCGAGGCACCCCCCGACGCCGACTTTCCGGCCGCGCTGCGCGAACTCATCACCGACACCTGGGTCCACGCGGTCGGCGATCAGCTGCCGGTCCTGTCCTGGCTGGTCGGCGAGGCCCAGCACGACCCGGACCTCGCCGCCGAACTACGTCGCCGCCTGATCGACCCCGCCCGCGCCCGCGTCGCCACCTGGATCCGCCGCGCCCAGGACCAGGGCCACATCGCCCCCGACATCGACCCGTCCCGCGTGATCGAACTCGTCTACGGCCAGCTCTACTACCGCCTGCTCATCTCCCCCGGCCCCCACGACGCGTCCTTCGCCGACGACGTCGCCGACCTCGCCCTGCGCGGCCTGCGACCCCGATAGCACCCGGGGCGATGGCGCCTGCGCCCGGCAACCGGGAGATCAGCAGGTCGCCGAGTCGATCACCGCGCCGGTGGTGCGGTTCCAGGTGATGCAGCCGTAGGTGAAGTCGGAGCGTTTGCCGGTGGGGGTGTCGTATTCGTCGGTGACGGGGTAGCCGAGGTAGGAGCGTTCCCAGCCGAGGGCGGCCCAGCGGTCGCGGATGCGGCCGTTGACGCCGTGGGGACCGGTGTCGGGGCTCCAGTAGATCGAAGCGCCCTGCTGGTCGTCGCCGGTGAAGTGGGTGTAGGTGCCGTTGTCCAGGCTCATGGTGTTGGTGGTGGGCCAGCCGTAACGGCCGGTCTCCCAGCCGGAGTCGGCCCATTTGGCGTGGATGCCGTAGCCGTTCTGGCCGTAGTCGTGGACCCAGTGGGCCGCTTCGCCGGGACGCCAGTAGATCGAGGACTCGGGGGTGGTGCCGCCGCGGCTGAAATGGTTGTAGCGGCCGCCGGATTCAGCGGTGGGGCACTCGTCGGTGATCGGGACGCCGGTGGCGCGGTGTCCGCCCGCGTTCCACATGGTCTCCTTGATCAGGCCGTGTACCTCGTGGACGCCGGTGTCGGCGCGCGAGTACAGGATCGCGGGCCATCCGGGCGGACCGGCGTAGTCGCGCAGGAACACTCCGCCTTCCTCGCTCTCGCGTTCGGGGCCGGTGGGGGCGCCGAGCAGATCGCGCAGGGCCGGGTCGCTGTGGTAGCGGTCGTCGATCGCCGAGCCGGCGGCCAGGGTCTGCGGAGCGCTGGTCACCCCGCACAGGGGCCAGCCGTACTGGGCCGCGGCCGGAGCGGCCGACAGCGGGAACAGGCCGGCCGCCACGATCGAGACCGCACCCGCGCCGATCCCGATGCGCCGGGCCGAGTGCCGAAACAGGTTGTGCTGCATGATGTCCTCCCCAGGAATCGAATGCTGTTCATGCCAGTTCGCCCCGGCATCGGCGACGGTTACCGGCCCCGCGAGATCGTTACCTGCACTAAGCACCGTTATCGGCCCGCGACCCGATCCCGCGCGTGTGGCATCGACCGGCCCGCCCCTGGTGACGGGCAGATGTGAATTTCGTCGCCACCGCCGGATCGATCCGCACGCGGTGGGCCATGAAATGATTCTGTGATCTACAGGGCTACTCGATAGTGGGAGTGACAGCAGTGAAGTTGATCGGTGTGATCGGTGGCGGCACCATGGGTGCCGGAATCGCGGAGGTCTGTGCCAAGGCGGGCAGCGAAGTGCTGGTGCTCGAGACCAAGCCGGAGTTCGCCGAGGCCGCCGAACAGCGCATCGCCGCCTCGATCGGCCGGGGCGTGACCAAGGGCAAGATCACCCAGGAAGACGCCGACGCCGTGCTCGCGCGCGTGCGGGTCACCCTCGACATCGAGGAGTTCGCCGATCGCGACCTGGTGATCGAGGCCGCGCCCGAGATCGAGGCCGTGAAGTACGACATCTTCGGCAAGCTCGACAAGATCGTCAAGCCCGAGGGCATCCTGGCCACCAACACCTCCTCGATCCCGGTGATCAAGGTGGCCGGTGCCACCGAGCGGCCCGAGCGCGTGGTCGGCGTGCACTTCTTCAATCCGGTGCCGGTGATGCCGCTGGTGGAGATCATCTCCACCCTGGTGACCGCGCCGGAGGCGGCCGCGGCCGTCACCGACTACGCCAAGAACACCCTGGGCAAGCTGACCGTGCAGGCCGGTGACCGCTCCGGCTTCATCGTCAACGCGCTGCTCATCCCCTACCTGTGCTCGGCCATCCGGATGCTCGAGTCCGGCTACGCCACCGCCGAGGACATCGACGCGGCCATGAAGGGCGGCTGCGGCTACCCGATGGGCCCGCTGACCCTGCTCGACACCGTCGGCCTCGACATCGCGCTGGCCGCCGCCGAGTCGCTCTACGCCGAGTTCGCCGAGCCGCACTACGCTCCCCCGGCCCTGCTGCGCCGGATGGTCGACGCGGGCCGCCTCGGCCGCAAGTCGGGTCGCGGGTTCTACGACTACGCGAAGTGATCTGTCCCCGCGGGAGCCGGGCGGCTCCCGCGGGTTCATCAAACGAACCGTCTCGTCTCGTTCCGGTGGTAGTCTGCCGGAATGACGAACGATCGCGGTCCGGCGGCTTCACGGCGCAGCGAACGCTCGCGCCAGGCCATCCTCGCCGCCACCAGGGAGCTGGTCTCCGAGGTCGGCTACGGCAAGGTCACCATCGAGGCCATCGCGGCGAAGGCCGGGGTCGGCAAACAGACCATCTACCGGTGGTGGCCGTCCAAAGGGGCGGTGATCTTCGACGCGTTCCTCGCGCTCAGCGAGGCCGCCGACGGCCAGGAGATGGCGCTGCCCGACACCGGCGACCTGGCGGCCGACCTGAGACTCGTGCTGCGCGCCACCGTCGCCGAATTCGCCGATCCGGCCTTCGAGCGCCCGATCCGCGCGCTCAACACCGAGATCATCACCGATCCCGAACTCGCCGCCCAGTACCGCGAGAAACTGGCGGGCCCGGTCGACGAACTAAAGAAGCAGCGGCTGCGCAGCGCCCAGCGGGCGGGGCAGCTCGACCCCGACGCCGACCTCGACCTGGTCCTCGAGCTGCTCTACGCGCCCCTGTTCCAGCGCTGGCTGCTGCGCTCGGGCCCGCTCACCGACGACTACGCCGACGCGCTGGTCGACCGCACGCTGCGCGCCTTCGGCCCCTGACCCCTACGCCGGTTGCAGGTGACCGCCCGGCGCCGGGAAGAAGCCGGTCTCGATGTAGTGGTCGAAGTAGCGGCGGATGACCTCGGCGTCGACCGGCGGGAAGTCGATCGGCAGTCCGCGGAAGACCTCCTGCGGGGCGCCCGCCTCGACGGCGGTGAGCACCGTGGCCGGGGTCGCCTTGGCCAGCACCGCCGCGTAGTTGCCGCTCAGGGCCGAGGCCCTGGCCAGGATCGGGTCGGCGTCGGGGTGTTCGGCGGCGGTGGTGAGGGTCAGGCCGAATTCGATCGGGTCGACGAACTCGAAGCGGTAGTCGCGGCGGCGGATCTCCTCGTAGACCAGTTGCAGCGGGACCTGCGACCCGGCGGCGCGATAGGTGTTGCCGAGGGCGGCGGGGTCCAGGGAACGGCCCACGATGCCCGCGGCGACATGGTCGACCGGCGCCATCTCGACACCGATGGCGCGCACGTCGACGGCGACGCCGAGCACCAGCATGGCGCGCAGCATCGTCCACCAGGCGTCCTCGGCGGGCGCGGCGCCGCTGACGGAATCACCGGTGATCAGACCCGGCCGGTAGACCGCGATCGGGACACCGCGCTCGATCGCGGTGTAGACGAGCTGTTCGGCCACCCACTTGGTCATCGCGTAGCCGGGCAGGCCGCCGGGAATGCCGCTGTCCTGCGGGATTCCGGCCAGCACCGACAGCGTCGAGACGTAGTGCACGGGCGTGAGCCGCGTGGTGGTGGCCAGGCGCAGCACTTCGGTGGTGCCACCGACATTGGCCGCGCGCATGCGCCCGTACGGTTCGAGATGGTTGACCAGCGCGCCGTTGTGGTAGATCGCGTCGATCCCGTCCGCGAGTTCGGCGAAGCGCGACGGCTCGATCCCGAGGCCGGGCCTGCCGAGATCGCCGGGCACGCCGACCAGCCGCTCCCGGGCGCCGGACAGGTCGATGCCGTACTTGGCGGCGGTGGCGACGACCCGGTCCACGGCGGTGGCGTCGTCGGTGGCGCGGACCAGGCAGTGGATGGTGGCGTCGGTGTAGGTGAGCAGCTCGCGCAGCAGGAAGCTGCCGAGGAAGCCGGTGGCACCGGTGAGCAGGATCGTGCGCGGGGCGCCGGGGCGGGCCGGTGCGCAGCCGGTGGGGTCGATCGCCGGATCGAGGACGATGTCGGCGGCCGGGTCGGGGCCGGTGGCCGAGGCCGCCGACTCGTCGCGCACCGCCAGCGCCAGATCGCTGACCAGCGGATAGCTGAACAGCAGGCGCAGCGCGACGTCGACGCCGAGCCGCTCGGACAGTGCCGCGCGGACCCGGATGGCCGAGAGCGAGGTGCCGCCGAGGACGAAGAAGTCGTCGTCGCGGCCGACCCGGTCGAGCTCGAGGATCTCGGCGAAGACCTCGGCGACGACCTGTTCGTCGTCGGTGGCCGGGGCCGTGTAGGCGCGGACCTCCTTGGCCGGGGTGGGCAGGGCCTTGCGGTCGAGCTTGCCGGTGGCGCCGAGCGGGAACTCGTCGAGCACCAGCAGCCGGTGCGGAATCATGTAGGGCGGCAGCAGGTTCCGCACGGCCGCGAGCACCTCGGTGACGTCGACGGCCTGGCCTGCCACCGGGGTGACATAGCCGACGAGCTGTTCGTGACGCACCGCGACCGCCGCGCCCGCCACCGCCGGGTGGGTGCGCAGCGCGGCTTCGATCTCGCCCGGCTCGATGCGCAGACCGTGCAGTTTGAGCTGCACGTCGGTGCGGCCGAGGTAGGTGATCTCGCCGGTCGGGAGCCTGCGCACCAGGTCACCGGTGCGGTACATGCGTTCGCCGACGGGACCGTAGGGGTCGGCGACGAACCGTTCGGTGGTCTTGTCCGGGCTGCCCAGGTAGCCGCGCGCCAGCTGGGCGCCCGCCAGATACAGCTCGCCGGGCGTGCCCAGCGGCACCGGCCGCAGCCGGGCGTCGAGGACGTAGGCGCGGGAGTTCCAGTGCGGCAGACCGATCGGGACGACGCCCTCGCCCACCTCGGTGACGTCGGCGCCGGTGATCGACACCGTGGCCTCGGTGGGGCCGTAGAGGTTGTGCAGCCTGCCCGCGGTGACGGCGGTGAACCGGTCGACGGTCGCGTTCGGCAGCGCCTCGCCACCGACCCAGACCGCGCGCAGGGAATGCAGCGCGTCGACGGGAGCCGCGGACAGCAGCATCTGCAGGACCGACGGCACGATGGTGGTGCCGGTGACCCGGTGCCGCGCGATGATTTCCGCGAGGTAGGCCGGATCGGTGAGCCCCCGCGAGGCGGCGACGATCATGTGCGCGCCCGCCCGCAGCGGAGTGGCGAAACCGATCATGGACGCGTCGAAGGTGAACGGAATCGACTGCAGCACCACATCGGTCGGCCCGACCCGGTACTCACCGGCCATGAACGCCGCCTGGTTGACGATGGCGGCGTGCGGCACGCCGACACCCTTGGGCTTGCCCGTCGACCCCGAGGTGAAGATCACGTACGCCAGGTCGAGGGCGCGCAGCGGCCGCAGCCGGTCGGCGTCGGTCAGCCACCGGGCCGGGAAGGCCGACAGCGCACCGGAACTCACGACCAGGTCGACGGCGACGAGCGGCACGTCCGGGACCTCGACGGCGTCACCGGAGGTGGTCAGCACGCACACCGGGCGCGCGACGGACACGATGTCGGCACGGCGTTCGGCGGGGGCGTCCGGGTCGATCGGCACATAGGCCCCGCCCGCGGCGAACACCGCGTACATGGCGACGACCAGGTCGGTCGAGGGACGGATCGCCACGCCGACCGTGCTGCCGGGGCCCACCCCGGTGGCCACCAGCAGCCGGGCCAGCCGGTTGACCCGGTCCGCGAGTTCGCCGTAGGTGAGGGTCAGTTCGCCCGCGGTCACCGCGGGCGCGGCGGGGTCGCGCAGCGCCTGCGCCCGGAAGGCGTCGAGCAGGGTCACATCCGGGATCGATCGCACCTCGCCCGCGGGCTCGGTGTGCTCGGCCGCGACCAGCAGCGGCAGGTCACCGACGGGCCGCTGCGGCGCGGCGACGGCGGCGGCGAGCAGCCCCGCCAGCCGCAGACCGAGCGTGGCCATGCTCGACTCGTCGAACAGGTCGGTGGCATAGCGCCAGGAGCAGCGCAGTCCGGCGGCATCGGGCTGCGGGACGACGGTGAGCTGCAGGTCGGTCGGCGCCACCTCGTCACCGAGGTCGACGGCCGAGACGATCAGATCGGGCAGTTCCAGCCGCGCGCCCGCGAAGTTCTGGAACGACAGCGCCACCTGATACAGCGGGTGGTGGGCCTGCGAGCGCGGCGGATCCAGTTCGGCGACAAGGCTTTCGAACGGGATGTCGGCGTGGGCGAAGGCGGCCAGGTCGGTCTCGCGGACCCGATCGAGCAGGGCGGCGAAGGATTCGGCGGCGTCGACGCGGGTGCGCAGCACGACGGTGTTGACGAACATGCCGACCAGATCGTCGAGCTCGGGTTCACCCCGTCCGGCGACCGGGGCGCCGACGGTGACGTCGTCGGTGCCGGCGATGCGGGCCAGCAGCACCGCCAGCGCGGCCCGGACCACCATGAACAGCGAGGCGTTGTGCTCGCGCGCGAGATCCTCCAGCGCGCCGTGCAATTCGGCGTCGAGCACGAAGTGGTGCGCGGCGCCGCGGCTGCCCGCGACCGGCGGCCGGGGCCGGTCCGTGGGCAGTTCCAGCAGGGTCGGGACACCGGCGAGTTCGTCGCGCCAGTAGTCGAGCTGCTGGGCCAGCAGCGAGCCGGGGTCCTCGGCCGCACCGAGGAGCTCGCGCTGCCAGAGCGTGTAGTCGGCGTACTGGACCGGCAGCGGCTGCCAGGTGGGCGCGCCACCGCGGGCGCGGGCGCTGTAGGCGCTCACCAGGTCACGGGTCAGCGGGCCGAGGGAGAAACCGTCGGTGGCGATGTGGTGCACGACCACCGCCAGCACGTGTTCGGTGGGGGTGAGCTGGAACAGGGCGGCGCGCACCGGAACTCGCGCGCACAGGTCGAAGCCGCCCGCGGTCAGCCGGGCCAGTTCCGCGCGCAGGTCGCCCGGCGCGACGGACCGGACCGCGAGATCGAGTCCGGCTTCGGCGGTGGGCAGCACCTGCTGGTACCCGGCGCCGTCGATCTCGGGGTACACGGTGCGCAGGACTTCGTGCCGGTCGAGCACATCGCCGAAGGCGGCGGTCAGCGCGGCGGTGTCGAGCGGGCCGGACAGACGCAGGGCGGCCGGGATGTTGTAGGAGCTGGACCCGGGGTCGAGCCGGGCCAGGAACCACATGCGCTGCTGGGCGAGCGAGAGCGGCACGCGGGGGCCGCGCTCGCGGCGGGTCAGCGGGACGCGGGCCGAGGCGGCGCCGGTCAGGTCGTCTAGGGCGGCGGCCAGGCGGGCCACCGTGGCGTGTTCGAAGACGGTGCGGGCGGGCACCCGGATCGCGGTGGCCGCGCCGAGCCGGCCCGCGAGCTGGGTGGCGAGCAGGGAATTGCCGCCGAGGGCGAAGAAGTCGTCGTCGCGGCCGATCTCGCCGGCGCCGAGCAGCTCGGCGAAGATCGTGGCGACCGTCGTCTCGGTGGCGGTGCGCGGTGCCTCGACAGCGCGTGCGGTGAGCTCGGGTTCGGGCAGGGCGCGGTGGTCGAGCTTGCCGACCGGGGTCAGCGGCAGCCGGTCGATGACCACGATCGCGGCGGGTACGGCGTGCTGGGGCAGGCGCTGTTCGGCGCGGCGGGTCAGCGCGGTGGTGTCGACGGTGGCGCCGGGCACGGGCACCACATAGGCGACGAGGGCGTCGGCGCCGCTGGGCAGGGTGCGGACCAGGGTCGTCGCCGTGCGGACGGTGTCCTCGGCGGCGAGTACCGCGTCGACCTCGCCGAGTTCGATGCGGAAGCCGCGCAGTTTCACCTGCGCGTCGGTGCGGCCGAGGAAGGCCAGCTGGGTCGAGCCGTCGGCGGTACGTTCCCATTTCACCATGTCGCCGGTGCGGTAGAGGCGTCCGCCGGTGACCGGGTCGGCGACGAAACGCGCGGCGGTGAGCCCGGCGCGGGCGTGGTAGCCGCGCGCCAGGCCGGGACCGGACAGGTAGAGCTCGCCGGGCACCCGGTCCGGGACCGGGCGCAGCCGGGCGTCGAGGACCAGTGCGGTCATGCCGGGGATCGGGGCGCCGATGGTGATCAGGTCACCGGGGGTGAGCGGGTCGCTGATCGAGGCCGCCACGGTGGTCTCGGTGGGTCCGTACAGGTTGTAGAACCGGCGACCGGCCGACCAGCGGGCGATCAGGTCCGGCGGGCAGGCCTCGCCGCCGACCACGATGGCCGCCAGATCCGGCAGCGCCGCGGCGTCGACGCCCGCCAGCGCCGCCGGGGTGATGAAGGCGTGGCTGACCCGTTCGGCGCGCAGCAGCTCGGCCAGTTCGTCGCCGCCGTAGATCTCGGGCTCGACGATGACCATGGTCGAGCTCGCGCCGATCGCCAGCAGCAGTTCGAGAATGCTCGCGTCGAAGCTGGGCGAGGCGAAGTGCAGGGTGCGCGCGGCGCCGGTGATGCCGAAGCGGCGGATCTGCTCGGCGCAGAGCCCGGCCAGGCCGGTGTGGGTGACGGCGACGCCCTTGGGCACGCCGGTGGATCCGGAGGTGTAGATGACGTAGGCGATGTCGTCGGGGTAGAGCCTGCGGGTGCGGTCGCCGGCGAGCACCGGCGCGTCCGAGGCGGCGGCCAGCTCGGTCGCGCAGTCGGCGGAGTCCAGGGCGAGCCAGCGCAGTCCGGCGTCGAGGCGGGTGGCGTCGGCGGCGGTGGCCACGCCGAATCCGGCGCCGGAGTCGGCGAGCATGTGCGCGACGCGCTCGGCCGGGTACCGCGGGTCGACGGGGACGAACGCGGCGCCGGTCTTGGCGACCGCCCACACCGCGACGACGGCCTCGATCGAGCGGGTCAGCGCCAGGACCACCCGGTCACCGGGGCCGACGCCGCGGCCGATGAGCACCCGGGCCAGCTGCGAGGAGCGCTGGTCGAGCTCGGTGTAGGTGAGTCCGCGCCCGGCGAAGCGGAGGGCGGGGGCGTCGGGGGCGCGTTCCACGGCGGCCAGCAGCAGCCGGGGCAGGGTGGACACCGGCGCGCGGCGGGAGTGGCGAGGGACGGGACGGCGTACGCCAGAAGCTTGCTCGGTCACCGGTCTTCGATTCCCTTCACCCTGCACTCGTCCGTCCGGAACGTCACCCGGACTCTCGGCTACACGGGGTATCGGCGAAATCCCGCGGGACGGTACGGCAAATATCTCATCAATTTCCGTCCAGCGGCAATCCAGAGGTTTGAACGTACCGACGATTGGGTATAGCCGACTGCCCAGTTTGTTGTACGCGCCATACGCAGGGCATTCACCCGAACCGCCCACCGCCGAGCGGACGCGGGCGTTTCACATTATCGGGCGCCCGCGCCGATCGGCGTCGACCAGCACATCCTCAGCGAAAGGTGCCCCCTCGACGCCACATCCCGGGGCCGCGACGCGATCCCCGGGATGTACAAAACGAACATAACTGATTACCAGCGAGTAGCCATCACCGTTCGGCGAATCGGTCCCCGCTCCCCCACCGACGGGTCCTGCACGCGGGTGCTGCCCGCGGCGATCCACTCGGTGTCGAGCAGGCCGTGGCGGGACGGGTCGGTGCCGCGCACGGCGTCCGCGCAGCGCCGGGCCAGGTCGCGGCGGTCCGTGCCGGGCCACTGCCGCGGTTCCAGCACGATCTCGACGGTCATGCCCTTGCTGCGCAGCACGCGCCGGGCCGAGTCACCGAAGGTGTCGGTGCCGACGAAGGCGGGGACGGTGCACGGGTTCCCGTCGCCGTCGAGGTAGCGCAGCCGCACGGGCTGGACGGGGGTGGCGGTGTCGATCGCGGCCTGGAACAGGGCGGGGCGCAGCGAGCCGTAGGCGCGGCCGCACCAGGTGGTGCCCTCGGGAAAGACCGCCACGCGCTGGCCGTCGGCCAGCCTGCGCGCGATCCGGTCGACCACGCCGGGCAGCTCGCGCAGCCGGGCGCGCTCGATCGGGATCACCCGGGTGAGCTTGGCCAGGGTGCCCAGCACCGGCCAGTCGACCATGTCGGCCCTGGCGACGAACCCGACCGGCTGCACGGCGGCCAGCGCGAGCACATCCGCCCAGCCGATGTGCCCGGCCACCACCAGCACACCGGTGTCCGGGGCGGCGAACCCGTCGACGGGTTCGTGACGGTGATCGACGATCCGCAGCCGCAGGCCCAGGCAGCGCAACGCGGTGCGGGCGTAGCGGCGCTGCATGTGTTCGCGGCGGGCCTTCGGCGTGGCCGCGGTGAGCACGGGGAAGCTCAGGACCAGCCCGATCACCCCGGCCAGCCGGGCCAGGGTGCGGGCGGTGCCGATCTCGTCGATCGGCTCGATGCAGGCGGGCCCGCAGGGGCTCGACGGCATCCACGAATGCGAGGCGGTGGCGGGCGGCGCGTCGAACACCATGGCGGTTACTTCCCGTCGAAATTGGCGGCCGCGCTCTGCAGCCGCTCCAGGTACCGGGTGTTGATGGTTTCCATGCCGAGCAGGGCGACGAAGTCGGCGACCGCGAAATCGGGGTCGTGCGCCGGTTCGCCGCAGATCTCGGCGCCCAGGCGCAGGTAGCCGCGTAACAGCGGCGGCAGCTTGGGCCTGCTCGGCGGGGTGAGATCGTCGAGGGCGACACCGTCGACGACGACCGGCCGGTACGGGTGCACCCGGCGCTCCGGATCGCAGGCGTGACGGCCGAGCAGCAGGTCACGCACGCCGCGCACATTGACCCCGGCCGGGTCCTGCGGGGTGTCGCGCATGGGCACCGAGACGCAGCCCATCACCCAGTCGTAGCCGGTGAGCTGGATGTAGTGCAGGATGCCCGCCCACATCAGGGTGAGCACCGAGCCGTTGCGGTGGTCGGGCACCACGCAGGCCCGGCCCATCTCGACGATCCGGTGCCCGGCCGGATCGAGCTGGGTGAGGTCGAATTCGGTCGCGGTGTAGTACCCACCCGCGGCGGCGACCTTGTCCGGCGGGAGCATGCGGTAGCAGCCGACGAACTGCTGGGTGAACTCGTCACGCACCAGCAGGTGGTCGCAGTGTTCGTCGAAACGGTCCGCGTCGCGGCCGGTGCCGTCGTCCGGGATGACGAAGCCCGGCTCGTTGGCGAACACCTGATAGCGCAGACGCTGTGCGGCCTCGCGGTGTTCGGCGTCCGAGGCCACCACCAGCGAGTACTGAGACTTCTCCACCCCTGTGCCCGTCGGACGAGCGGGCGCCGACAGTACTGACGTAATAGTCATACCGCTGATGAAGCCAGCCCGAATCGGCTTCGGGCTGACCGTGAAGTGTCGCCGCGATGCCGACTCGGTGAACGAGACCGCGGTCACACCGCCCGTTCACCGAACGGTCTCGAAACGTTCGCCGACCTGCGGGATTGCCGTCGAACTGCCCGGCCCACACGACGACCCGCCGCGCATGGCGACGGGTCGATCGTGGAGTTCGGTCAGACGGTGACGCGTTCGCGGGCGTCCTTGTCGTCCTCGGCGCGCTCCCGCGGAGTCGCGGGCGCCTGCTCGGCCTTCGGCGCCTGCTCGGCCTTCGGTACCGAATCGGCCTTCGGGGCCGGGAACGGGGCCGAAGCCGGGGGCAGATCGGCGAAGCCCGGACGCGCGGTGCCGATGAAGGCGACCAGCCACGAGGCCACCGCGGCGAAACGGTTGCGGAAGCCCACCAGGTAGAGCAGATGCACGGCCAGCCACATGGCCCACGCGATGGTGCCGCGGAAGCTGATCTTCTCGTTGAGCTTGACCACCGCGCTGAAGCGGCTGATCACGGCCATGCTGCCCTTGTCCCAGTAGACGAACGGCGTGCCCGCCGCCTTCTTGCGGCGGATGATGTCGGCGGCGTGGCGGCCCTCCTGCATGGCCACCGGCGACTGGCCGGGGTAGCCGTTGAGCGAGGTCATGTCGCCGATGGCGTAGATGTCGGCGTGGCCGCCGACGGTGAGGTCGGGGTTGATCAGCAGGCGGCCCGCGCGGTCGGTCTCGGCGCCGGTGGCCTCGGCCAGCAGCTTCGCGAACCCGCCGACCTGCACGCCCGCCGACCACACCACGGTCTCCGCGGCGATGCGGCGCTCGATGCCCTCCTTGTCGCGGACGGTCACCTTGCCTTCTTCGATGTCGGTGACGAAGGTGCCCAGCAGCACCTCGACGCCGCTGTCGGTCAGCGAGCGCTTGGCGTACTCCGACAGGCCACCACCGAAGGGCGGCAGCACCTCGCCCGCGCCCTCGACCAGGGTCACCGAGACCGGCTGGTGGAAGTGGCGCTTGGCGAGTTCCTTGATCTGGCCCGCGACCTCGACACCGGTGGCGCCCGCGCCGACGACCACGAAGCTGAGCAGCTTGCGCCGGGTCACCTCGTCGACGTGCTCGGCCTGGGCGAAGACCCGGGCGATCTGGGCGCGCAGGCGCTGGGCGTCGTCGATGGTCTTGAGCGAGAAGGTCTTCTCGGCGAAGTCGTCGCGGCCGAAGTAGCTCTGGCTGGCGCCGGTGGCGGCGATGAGCGAGCTGTAGCTGATCTGGCGGGTGCCCTCGGCGGTCTCATAGGTGAGCACGGCGGCGTCGGCGTCGATCCCGGTGACCTTGCCCAGGCGCACGTCGGCGGTGGGCACGCGGCGCAGTACGTTCTTGATCGGCGGGGCGATCTCGTCGGCGGTGAGGACCCCGGTGGCGACCTGGTACAGCAGCGGCTGGAACAGGTGCTCGGGCGTGCTCGAGATCAGGACGTAGTTGATTCGTGACTTGGCCAGCTGCTTCGCCGCGGCCAGCCCGCCGAAGCCCGAGCCGACGATGACGACATCTGTGTGTTCCATGATCACAACGCTCCAAGATCGGTAATGAGTCCTTTCCTATGAGTAAACGCGATGCGGAATGAAGATGTTTCCACTGCCTGGGCGCATACTGGAGATCACTCTTATCTGCATAACTAATGAATGGGAGCTACCTGGTGGAACTGCGTCAACTGGCCTACTTCGTCGCGGTGTGCGAGGAGCTCAGTTTCAGCCGCGCGGCCAACCGCTGCTTCATCTCCCAGTCCGCGATCAGCCATCAGATCGCGAGACTGGAACGTGATCTGGGGGCCCAGCTGTTCGAGCGCACGACCCGCGCGGTGGTCCCCACCGATGCCACGCTGCGGCTGCTGCCGCTGGCCAAGCAGATGCTGAGCCTGGAGTCGGCCATCCGCGCCGCCGTGCGCACCACCGGGCCGCGCGTGCGGCTGGCCGCGAACATGTCCTTCGCCGCGCCCTCGCTCTCGGCCATCGCCGCCGCCCGCGCCGCGCATCCCGACGCCGAGATCGAGTACGTGATCAAGCCGTTCCGGCAGCGGATCAACGCCGTGGCCGACGGGGACTGCGATCTGGCGCTGATCCGCGGCAGCGTGGACCAGCCCGGGCTGGCGGTCGAGCAACTGTGGGTGGAGGACCTGGTGATCGCCATCTCCAGCAGTCATCCGCTGGCCGAACGCGGCGCCGTCACCCTCGCCGACCTGGCCCCCTACCCGCTGCTGTTACCCCCGGAACAGGAGCAGGTGCTGCTGCACACCCTGATCCGCTCGGCCTTCGCCGACCTGCCCACCGGCCCCACCTTCGGCCCGCCGATCCCGCCCGACCACACCGCCACCATGGAACTGCTCAACCGCCCCGAATCCTGGACGATCCTCTACGAGGGCCCCACCAAGGGCCTGCTCACCCTCGACCTCACCGACCACCGCCTGCGCATCCCCGTCTCGGCGGTCCTGCGCGAGGAGGCCCGCCAGAACACCATCGTCAACACGCTGCTCGACGCGCTGCGGCGGCGGTGAGGGTTCACCAGCGCCCGGTGCGCAGCGCCTTGCGGTAGCGGATCCAGCGGCCGGTCGACGAGGAGGCCGCGGTGGCGACCAGCGCTCCCGCGAGCACGAAGACCGCGCCGCTGATCACGGTGCCGACGTACACCGACTGCACCGTGGTCGCCACCACCACGATCAGCGCGATGATGCCGATGAGCACCGCCGTCATCATCGACATCACCCGGCCCGCGGTGCGCGCGCACAACAGCAGCACGGCACCGCCCCCGGTGAAGGCGACGACCACGAGCAGGATCGCGATCGCGATGAAGGAGCCGGTGGTGTCGTCACCGCGGTCGATCTCCTTCATCGTCTCGGTGACACCGTAGATGGTGAAGGCCAGGATGCCGAGGCTCACCAGCAGGGTGAACACGCCCACCAGCATCGCCCCGGTCTTGCTCGGCTCGGGTCCGAGCTGTGCCCGCCACGCAGCGCCGTGCGCCATCGCCCTGCGCGGATCACCGACCGGCACACCGTATTCCGGCTGCGGCCACAGTGGTGCCTGACCGGCGTACCCGTGTTGTGCGGGCGCACCGAACCCGTACGGCTGTGCCACCGCGCCGTGCTGCTGCGCGTGCTCCCCGGAGCCGGGGCGGGAGCGCCCGTCGGCCGCCTGGTGCTCACCCGAACCGTGTTGCCGCACGGCCCCGGACCACGGCTGCCGATGCTCGCCCGACTCGCGCTGTGCCCCACCGGCCCACGACGGTCCACCGGTACCCGGCAGTGCGTACTCGCCGGATCCCCGTGCCGGTTGCGATGGATCGGTCCAGGGCCGCGAGACCACCGGTGCCGCGCTGTGCTTGCCTTCCAGCGCGTCGCGGATCGCCTCGGTGAATTCCGAAGCGCTACCGAAACGTTCGTCGCGGCGCTTGGCCATGGCCCGGGCGATCACGCCGTCGATCGCGGGCGGCAGGT
The DNA here is from genome assembly GCF_042266925.1 of Nocardia sp. NPDC056064. Lineage (NCBI taxonomy): Bacteria > Bacillati > Actinomycetota > Actinomycetes > Mycobacteriales > Nocardiaceae > Nocardia > Nocardia sp. NPDC056064. The sequence goes on from NZ_JBHJWO010000001.1 coordinate 2,164,938, forward strand.
CGGGCCTGCTCGCGCTCAGGCGCGGGACCGGCTGGGACAGGTGGCCCATCACCGCCTGGCCGGGGTTGGTCGAGGCGTAGGGCGGGTGCCCGGCGTAGAGGGCGAACAGGGTGCAGGCCAGGGAGTACTGGTCGCTGCGGTGGTCGACGACCTCGCCGGAGAGCTGTTCGGGCGAGGCGTAGGCGATGGTGGCGGTGAAGGTGCCGGTGGCGGTGAGCTGGGTGGCGGCGGTGGTCACCCGGGCGATGCCGAAATCGGTGAGCACGGCGCGCTGGCGGAGGCTGTGTTCGGCGTCGGCGATGAGGATGTTGCCCGGTTTCACGTCGCGGTGCAGGATGCCGTGCTGATTGGCGTAGTCCAGCGCCGCGGCGGTCTCGCCGATCAGCCCCGCGGTGACGCCCGGTTCGTGCGCGCGCGAATCCCAGGTGGCGGCGTCGGTGCCGCGGATGAACTGCATGGCGATCCACAGGTACCCGTCGTCGCTGCCCCGGTCGAACACACCGACGATGCCCGGGTGGTCGAGCTGCGCGACGACATCGGCCTCCTGCTCGAAGCGCCGCTGGAGCTCCCGATCACCGGAGAACTCGCGATTGAGCAGTTTCAGCGCCACGCTGCGCGGCAGCCGCGGATGCTGGGCGAGGTACACCGTGCCCATACCGCCTTGGCCGAGTACGCGTTCCAGGCGGTATCCGGCGAAACTCGCCCCCACATCCAGCACATCAGTTCCTTCCGTCCCCCGGTTCGCTGGCCGACGTTACCCGCCGGGCGACGCTCAGACGAACCCCTTCTCGACGAGCTCGAACCCGTCGGCCCTGACCCGGTGCCGCTGCCCCGAACCGCCCACGACCCGGCACCAGCTCTCGACCAGCAGCGCGTCGGTGATCTCCGGGTCGAGCGTGATCGAGAACCCGCCGTACATGCCCGGGATCGGGCACCACAGCACGGCTTTCGGGTATTCGAGCACCGGTCCCACCGGCGGCGTGCGGAACCGGCTCTCCACGCACAGGTCATACGCGCGGCTGAAAATGAGTGCCCGCAACTGACATTCGAGTTGCGCCAGCGTACTCGCGGACACCTCGCGCAGCAGTTCCGGCTCGAGCAGCGCCGCGAGATGGTCGTGGCCCCGCGCGGCGGCGATCTCGGCGGCGGTCTCCCCGTCGGTGGTGCGCAGCGTCCGCCACGCGCCGAAAGCCAGCAGCCGCTTGACGATCGACTCCGACGCGCCCTGATACGCGGCCTGATGCAGTGGTGCGAACCGCGACCAGCCGCCCAGGCGCGACAGGTTCACCCGGCCCCCGCTCGCGATCAGCCCGAAGACGGCGTCCCATTCCCCGGCCCGCGCCGCATCGGCGAGCCGATCCCGGCGTTCGCCCTCCTCCTCGGCCAGCATCGAGCGCCGCCCGGTTCCCTCCCACGTCAACTGCACGGCGGCCAGCCTAGTCAGCGTTCAGGTGAAGGGCAGGTCGGCGAGGGCGTAGGCGACGGAGGTGTGCAGGGCGAGCATCTCGGCGTCCTCGTCCTCGGCCGCCCAGGTCATCTCCTCGACGGTGCGCAGGAGTGCCCAGCCGCGCGCCCTGGCCGGGTCGACGGCCAGGGCCGCGGCGGTGGCGGTCACGACCGTGTCCGCGTGTTCGCGGGTGGGGCGGGACTGCACCTGGATCATGAGCAGGAACCCGGCGTCGAAGGCCGCCTCGCCGAGGCACGGCTTGGGGTCGATGAGCAGCCACGGTTCCCGTTTCGCGGCAACGATATTGCCGAGATGGGTGTCGCGGTTGACGATGAGCGGCGGGCCGTCGAACGTGGCCAGTTCGGCACACCGGTACGCCACCTGTTCGCGCAGCCGATCCGAGAGCAGCGGCGCCAGAGCGGGATCCGGGTCGGCGAGCCGAAGGCGCAGTGCCGCGATCAGATCGGTGGCCGGCGGCAGCGGCGGAAACTTCGGCGGCACGGCGGGCAGCGGCCGGCGCAATCGCCGGTAGAGCGAGCAGGCCAGGGCCACCTTCTCCGCGTTCTCGGGTCGGCCCTCCAGGCTCGGAAAGCCGGGCTGGGTCAGCAATGCCGTGCCCGGGTCCGCCAGTTCGAGCAGCATGGCGCCGCTGCCGGGATCGTATTCGAGCAGCCGCACCGCCCCGTCCCCGTCGTAGGCGTGCAGCGCCGTGGCCTCGGCGACGTTCTCCTCGTCGACCATCGGCACCTTCAACACCGCCAGTCTGCGGTCGTTTCGCAACACCACGGCGACGTAGGCGTGGGTCCCGCCGCGAAACGGCGCACTGAACTCCCGCAGACCCCACCGGGGCTTCAAGACGGCCACCACCCCGGGCAGCTCCTCGATCCAGCGCTGCCCCTCGGCACCGAAGACCGCGCGCACGTTCTCCTCGACCGCCGAATCCAGCACCACCCCGAACCGCCCCAACGACATTCCCCCACCCTGTCGACCCGACCCGGCCCCGTCAACCGACTTCCCCCCGACGAACCCAGCTCGACACATCGGCCCGGCCCCGGAAGAATTTCCGGCATGACCGCAGCCCCCGGATTCCCCGACGGTTACGAAGTCTCCACCGACCCCGCCCGCCTCGACCCGGCCCGCGTGCACCGGTGGTTGTCCACCGACTCCTACTGGGCCGAGGGCAGACCCCGCGACCGGCAGGACCGCGCCATCGCGGCCTCACTCAACTTCGGTGTGTACGACAGTGTGTCGGGCACTCAGGTCGCCTACGCCCGCGTCGTCACCGACCAGGCCACCTTCGCCTGGCTCTGCGATGTCTACGTCGACCGGAGTGTCCGTGGCAAAGGCGTCGGCACGGCCATGGTCGCGGCCGTCCGCGAGCACCTCGAGCCCTACGGCCTGACCCGTGTCGCGCTCGCCACGAACGACGCCCACGGCGTCTACGAGAAGATCGGCTTCACGCCCCTGCCGCGCCCCGAGAACTGGATGGTCCTCGGCAGGCCGTGACGGTGTCGTCAGAAAGCCGGCACGGACCCGAACGGCCCGGGTCTCCGTGACGGAGAACCGGGCCGTTCGTACAGCGTGGAGACGGTGTCAGCCCTTGTGGGACTTGACGGCCTCGGTCAGCTGCGGGGCGACGTTGAACAGGTCGCCCACGATGCCGTAGTCGGCGATCTCGAAGATGGGAGCCTCTTCGTCCTTGTTGACCGCGACGATGGTCTTCGAGGTCTGCATGCCGGCGCGGTGCTGGATGGCGCCGGAGATGCCCAGGGCGATGTAGAGCTGCGGCGAGACCGTCTTGCCGGTCTGACCCACCTGGAACTGGCCCGGGTAGTAGCCCGAGTCGACCGCGGCACGCGAGGCGCCGACGGCGGCACCGAGCGAGTCGGCCAGCGCCTCGACGATCGCGAAGTTGTCGGCCGAACCGACACCACGGCCACCGGAGACGACGATGCCCGCCTCGGTGAGCTCCGGACGGTCGCCGCCCACGATCGGCTCACGCGAGACGACCTTGACGACGCCGTCTTCCTGCGCGGGCACCTCGACGACGACCTGCTCGCCGGCACCGGCCTGCGGAGCGGCCTCGACGGCACCCGGACGGACCGAGATCACCGGCACATCGCCGGTGGCCTTGGCGTCGACGGTGAACGCGCCACCGAAGATGGAGTGCACGGCCGAGCCGTCACCGTTGACGCCGATGACGTCGACGAGCAGGCCGGAGCCGATGCGCGCGGCGAGGCGGCCCGACACCTCCTTGCCCTCGGCGGAGGCGGCGACGAGCACGGCGGCCGGACCGGCGGACTCGACCAGCGAGGCCAGCACGTCGACCTTCGGGGTCACCAGGAAGCCGTCGACGTCGTCGGACTCGGCGACGTAGATCTTCTCGGCACCGGCGGCGGCCAGCGCGGCGGCCAGCTTCTCGGCGGTCCCGGGGGCACCGGTGACCACGGCGGCCGGGGAGCCCAGCTCGCGGGCGGCGGTGATGAGTTCGGTGCTGACCTTCTTGACGGCACCGTCGGCGTGCTCGACGAGCACGAGTACTTCAGCCATTGTTCTTTCTCCTAGGAAGTTCTCGGACGGGACCGGATCAGATGATCTTCTGGCCGGTGAGGTAGGTGGCGATCTGGTTGCCGCCCTCGCCCTCGTCCACGATCTTCTCGCCGGCGGTACGCGCGGGCTTCGGGGTGGCGGCGGTCACCGCGGTGCCCGCGTTGGCCACACCCACGGTCGACGGGTCGATGCCCAGGTCGGCCAGGGTGAAGACCTGAACTTCCTTCTTCTTCGCGGCCATGATGCCCTTGAAGGACGGGAAGCGCGGCTCGTTGATCTTCTCGTTGACCGAGACGATGGCCGGGAGGTTGGCCTCGAGCTTGAAGACACCCTCGTCGGTCTCGCGCTCGCCGGTGACCTTGTCACCGTCGACGGTGAGCTTGCGCAGGTGCGTCAGCTGCGGGATGCCCAGGTACTCGGCGATGATCGCCGGGATGGCTCCCGCGCGGCCGTCGGTGGACTCGTTGCCGGCGATGACCAGCTCCACGCCCTCGACCTGGCCCAGCGCGCCGGCCAGCACCCACGCGGTCTGCACGGCGTCGGAGCCGTGGATCGCCGGGTCGTTGATGTGGATGGCCTTGTCGGCGCCCATGGACAGTGCCTTGCGGATGGCCTCGGTGGCGCGATCCGGACCGGCGGACAGCACGGTGACCTCGCCGCCCTGCGCCTCCTTGATCAGCAGCGCTTCCTCGACGGCGCGCTCGTTGATCTCGTCGAGGACGGCGTCGGCGGCCTCGCGGTCGAGGGTGTAGTCACCATCGGTCAGCTTGCGCTCGGACCAGGTGTCGGGAACCTGCTTGATGAGTACGACGATGTTCGGCATCGGTCTTCGTCGACCTCCTTCTGGGACACGTGTGTGGTGGCCGCACGAGCGGAGCCGTACGTCCGGGTGAGAAATAGCTCAGGGCGGAACACTACCCCAAACTAAGTTACTCGTGGGTAACCTACGTGCGCAACAGGTCCCTGGCTCCTGTGGGAACCGGCGGTACCAGTAACGTCGGTACCCATGAGCGAGGCTGTGATCCCTGCCGCACCCGCGGCCGCCACACATGAACCACTCCCGTTGACCGGCGAGCGGACCGTGCCCGGCATCGCCGAGGAGAACTACTGGTTCCGTCGGCACGAGATCGCCTACGCCCGCCTGATCGACCGCTGCGCCGGCCTGACCGTGCTCGAAGCGGGCTCGGGCGAGGGCTACGGCGCCGACATGATCGCCGGCGTGGCCGCGCGTGTCGTCGGAGTGGACTACGACGACAGCGCCGTCGCGCACGTGCGCGCGCGCTACCCGCGCGTGGAGATGATCCAGGGCAATCTGGCCGCGCTGCCGCTCGAGGACGAATCCGTCGACGTGGTGGTGAATTTCCAGGTCATCGAGCATCTCTGGGACCAGGCGCAGTTCCTGCGCGAGTGCCTGCGGGTGCTGCGCCCGGGCGGGCAGCTGCTGATCAGCACGCCGAACCGGATCACCTTCTCCCCCGGCCGCGACACCCCGCTCAACCCCTTCCACACCCGCGAGCTCAATGCCGCCGAACTCACCGAACTGCTGGTGGAGGCCGGTTTCACGGTCTCGCAGATGCTCGGCGTGCACCACGGCGCGAGCCTGCGGGCGCTCGACGCCAAGCACGGTGGCTCGTTCATCGACGCCCAGATCGAGCGCGCGCTGGCCGGTGAGCCGTGGCCCGCCGAGCTCACCGCCGACGTCGCCGCGGTCACCGTCGACGATTTCGACCTGCGCGCCGGTGACATCGACGCCAGCCTGGACCTGGTGGCGATCGCCGAAAAGGCAAGGCGTTGACCGAAGTTCCGGGGCAGTTCACCCTCGTTCTGCATTCCCACCTGCCGTGGCTGGCCCATCACGGGCGCTGGCCGGTCGGCGAGGAATGGCTCTACCAGTCCTGGGCCGCGTCCTACCTGCCGCTGGTCCGGGTCCTGAAAAACCTTGCCGCCGAAGGTCGTTCGCACCTGCTGAGCCTGGGCATCACCCCGGTGCTCGCGGCCCAGCTCGACGACCCGCACTGCCTGGCCGGGATGCACCACTGGCTGGGCAACTGGCAGTTGCGCGCCGACGAGGCGTCGATGTCGGGCAATGCGGCGCTGGGCCGCCACGAACATCGGCTCGCGGCGACAGCGCTGACGGAATTCGAGCGCGACTGGCGCCACGGCGGGTCGCCGGTGTGGCGCTCGCTGATCGACGCCGACGCCATCGAACTGCTCGGCGGTCCGCTGGCCCACCCGTTCCAGCCGCTGCTGGACCCGCGCCTGCGGCAGTTCCAGCTCACCGAGGGCCTGGCCGACGCGCGGCAGCGCTGGGGCTCCACTCCGACCGGGATCTGGGCGCCCGAGTGCGGGTACACGCCCGGCATGGAGCTCGGTTACGACGCCGCCGGTGTGACGCATTTCATGGTCGACGGCCCCTCGCTGCGCGGCGACACCAGCCTCGGCAGGCCGGTGCGTGAGGCCGACGTGGTGGCCTTCGGCCGCGACCTCCAGGTGAGCTACCGGGTGTGGTCGCCCAAACAGGGCTACCCGGGCCAGGCCGCGTACCGCGATTTCCACCACTACGACCACGCGACCGGGCTCAAGCCCTCCCGGGTCACCGGCAAAACGGTGGCCGGTCCTGACAAGGCCCCTTACGATCCCGAACTCGCCGCGACAGCGGTCACCCGCGACGTCGCCGACTTCGTCGAGACCGTGCGCGCGCGACTCATCGAGGAGTCCGCGCGGATCGGGCGGCCCGCCCTCGTGGTGGCCGCCTTCGACACCGAACTGTTCGGCCACTGGTGGCACGAGGGACCGCAGTGGCTCGAGCAGGTGCTGCGCGCGCTGCCCGAGGCGGGGGTCACCGTGGGCACCCTCGCCGACGCCCGCGCCAACGGCTTCGTGGGCGAAGCGGTGCAGCTCAACGACTCGTCGTGGGGTTCGGGCAAGGACTGGCGGGTGTGGGCGGGCGACCAGGTCGCCGACCTCGTGGAGCTCAACGCCGAGGTCGTCCGGCTGGCGCTGGACACCCTCGACAAGACCCGCCGCGCCGATTCGCTGCGCGATCCGGTCGCCGACCAGTTGCTGCGCGAGGCCATCCTCACCGTGTCCAGCGACTGGGCGTTCATGGTCTCCAAGGACTCCGCCGCGGGCTACGCGCGCGATCGCGCGCACCAGCACGCGCACGCCGTGCGTGAACTCGCCGAGGCGATCGGGGCCGGTCAGTTCGCCAAAGCGGCCCGACTCGCGGCAGGATGGAGCGCGGCCGACGGATTCTTCCCGGGTCTGGACGCGCGGCGGTTGCCGAGCGCCGTCACCTCGGCCGCCGCTGAAGGATTCCGATGAAGATTTTGATGGTGTCGTGGGAGTACCCGCCGGTCGTGGTCGGCGGGCTCGGCAGGCATGTGCATCACCTGGCCGTGGAGCTCGCCGCGGCCGGGCACGAGGTGGTCGTGCTCGCGCGCAGGCCCACGGGCACCGACTCGATCACCCATCCCACCCACTCCTACATCGCCGACGGCGTGCTGGTGGTGGCGGTGGCCGAGGACCCGCCGTGCTTCGACTTCGGCGAGGACATGCTGGCCTGGACACTGGCCATGGGCCACGCGATGGTGCGCGCCGGGGTCGCCTTGGGCAAGCCGGGCGTCGGCGAGGGCTGGACCCCGGATGTCGTGCACGCGCACGACTGGCTGGTGGCGCACCCCTCGATCGCGCTGGCCGAGTTCTACGACGTGCCGCTGGTGGCCACCATCCACGCCACCGAGGCGGGCAGGCACAGCGGCTGGGTGTCGGGCCGGGTCAACAAGCAGGTGCACTCGGTGGAGTGGTGGCTCACCAACGAGGCCGACCAGCTCATCACCTGCTCGACCTCCATGCAGGACGAGGTGGAACGGCTCTACGGGCCGGAACTCTCGCCGGTCACGGTGATCCGCAACGGCATCGATGTGGGCGCGTGGACCTTCCGGCCGCGCGCACCGCGCTCCGGGCCGCCCAAGCTGCTGTATGTGGGCAGGCTCGAATACGAGAAGGGTGTGCAGGACGCCATCGCCGCGCTGCCGCGCATCCGCCGCGCCCATCCGGGCACCACGCTCACGATCGCCGGTGTCGGCACCCAGTTCGACTGGCTGCGTGAGCGCGCCCGGGTGCACCGGGTGGCGCGTGCGGTGAACTTCGTCGGAAGTCTGGGCCACGAGGAACTGCTCGGCTGGCTGCACGGCGCCGACGCGATCGTGCTGCCCAGCCGCTACGAGCCCTTCGGCATCGTCGCCCTAGAGGCCGCCGCCGCCGGGGTGCCGCTGATCGCCTCCACCGCCGGTGGGCTGGGCGAGGCCGTGATCGACGGTGTCACCGGGGCCTCGTTCGAGCCCGCCGACGTGGACGGCATCGTCGACGCCGCCCGCGCCGTCCTCGACGACCCCGCCACCGCCCAGGATCGCGCCTTCACCGCCCGCGAACGGCTCACCGCCGATTTCGCGTGGGACGTGGTCGCCGCCGAGACCGCCCAGGTCTACTCGGCCGCCAAGCGCCGGGTCCGCACCTCGCTGGGCCGCCCCGACATCGTCGAGCGGCCGCTGCCCGAACGCGACCCCAAGTAGTTCGCCTGCTCCCCGCCGACCGGTCCGGTCGGCGGCGCGCGATCGATTTCACCCGCAACGCATGACGCCGCCGCGTCGGCCCGGGCCTACCGTCACCGGTGACCAGCCCCGCCGCCGAAGGAGCCCTGCCATGCCCTTGCAGCCGATCCCCGACCTCCCCGCCGCGACCATCGGCTTCCGCGCCGTCGGCACCGTCACCGCCGAGGACTACACCACCGTCCTCGACCCCGCCATCGAGTCGGCCCTGGAACACGAACAGCCGGTCAACCTCGTCTACATCCTCGGCCCGGACTTCGACCGCTACTCCCTCGAGGCCCTGTGGCAGGACGCGAAACTGGTCCGCGTCCCCCGTAGCGCGTGGGGCCGCGTCGCCCTGGTCACCGACCACCGCGCCCTCGGCGAGGCCCTCCACCTGTTCCGCTTCCTGCTCCCCGCCGAGGTCCGCGTCTTCCCCACCGCCGCCGAGTCCGACGCCCTCGCCTGGATCGCCTGACCAGCCTCTCGCACCGCCGATGTTTCAAACGTGAGCTGTGTAACACTTCGGCAGCGGGCTCCGACACCCCTCGGCACGTCGCTGAATCGCGGTGTGCGGCAAGGGGGTCGGTGCGTGGGTCGGCGGCATCCCTTGCGGGTGAAGTCGTGCCGAGCCTCGAAGGGTGAGCTGTGTCGTTTCCGCTGTTGTCCAAGGGCCAGAACATCGCGCTGCCGGAGGATGTCGACCGCGTCGACATCGTGATCGGCTGGCTGGAACCGGGGATCGAGGTCGACGCCTCTGCCCTGCTGCTCGGCGCGGACCGGCGGGTGGGATCGGACGCGGACTTCGTGTTCTACAACCAGCCCGAGTCCTCCGACGGTTCGGTGCGGTTCCTCGGGACCAGCGCGACCGAGGAGGGGATGCAGGCCAGGATCTCCGTCGACCTGTCGGCGGTGCCCGCGACCGTGCACACCATCGCGCTGGCGGGCAGCGTCGGCAGCGGGACCTTCGGTGACCTCGGCAAGCTCTCGCTGCACGTCATCGACCCGGCGGGGCATTCGCTGGCCGAATACGTGACCGCCGACGCCGATACCGAGTCGGCGTTCGTGTTCGGTGAGGTCTACCGGCGCGACGGCGCGTGGAAGATCCGGGCCGTCGGGCAGGGCTGGGATTCCGGGCTCAGCGGGCTCGCGACGGACTTCGGCGTCGCCATCGACGACGAACCCACGCCCGAGGAAAACCCGCCGGTGGAGGCCGAACCCGCGCAGCCCGAGGTGGTCGAGAAGCCCACGCGCGCCACCGGTGTCCGCACCGCCAAGCGGCCGGTGCGCCGGGCCAAGCCGATCGAGTTCCGGCAGGCCGAGTCGGAGGGCTGGCAGCCCGCGCGGCTGTTCTCGGTCATCGGGGTCGGCGCGGGCGAGGAACAGGAACGGCGCACCACCTCCGCGCTGATCTCCACCATGCAGGCGGTGCGACCCTTCGCCCGCGCCATCTGTGCCCGGATGGGCGCTCCGGCAGGGGCTTTCGAGGGATACATCGAGGTCCAGTACGACGCGGGCGAGTCGAAGGTCATCCCCGATGCGGTGCTGAAGGTGAGCCGGGGCAGCAAGCAGTGGACCGGGCTGCTCGAGGTGAAGACCGGCAACGGCAAGCTCAAGAAGGACCAGCTCGAGAGCTACCTCGACATCGCCCGGCGCAAGAAGTACGACGTGGTGGTCAGCCTGTCCAACGACATCCCGGCGGGGCCGGGCGAACTGCCGGTGCAGGTCGACCGCCGCAAACTCACCAAAGTCGCGCTGCGGCACCTGTCCTGGGCCGAGGTGGCCCACGAGGCCAGGATGCTGCTCTCGCACGGCGGCATCGAGGACCCGTTGCAGACCTGGATCCTCGGTGAGTTCCTGCGGTTCCTCGACCATCCGCGTTCGGGCGCCGCGGAATTCGTCGACATGGGCAGGCACTGGGTGACCGTGCGCGACGCCGTCACCGCGGGCACCCTGCGGGCCGCCGACCAGAAGGCGCTCGCGGTGGCCGACACCTGGGTGTCGCTGAGCAGGCACCTCGCCCTGCGGCTGACCGCGGAACTCGGCGTCGAGGTCAAACACGTGCTCGCCCGCAAATTCCGGACCGATCCGGCCGCCCGCGCGGCCGCCGTGGCCGAGCACCTGGCCACCGACGGTTCCTTCGAAGCCGTCCTGCGCATCCCGGACACCGCCGGCGATCTCACCGTCGTCGCCGACATCCGCACCAACAAGATCCGCTGCCGCACCACCATCGCCGCCCCCGACGAGGGCACCGCCGCCCGCCGCGTCTCCTGGCTGACCAGACAGCTCACCGAGGCACCCGGCCGCCTGCAGATCGAAGCGGTCTTCGCCGAACGCGGCACCGAGACCTGCGAACACCTCGACACGGTCCGCGCCGACCCGAAGTCCCTCACCGCCGGCCGCACCACCCCCATCGTCTCGTTCACCCTCGAACAGACCTTCCCGATGGGCAACCGCCGCTCCGGCACCGCCACCAGCTTCATCACCAGCGTCACCACCGCCACCGACACCTTCTACGGCACCGTCGTCCAGCCCCTGCGCGAATGGGTCCCCGCCGCCCCGATCCAAACCGACATCACCCCGGCCGAACCCGCCGAGTAGCCGGCTCAGGCTGGGTGGATGCCGCCGCCGTGGTAGCGGGTCGCGGCGTTCCAGAGGAAGAAGCTGTCGATGCCCGCGTCGCGGGTGGCGGCTATCTGGGCGGCGATCTCGGCGTCGGAGTAGGTGACGCCGAGGCTGAAGTCCTGGAGCCAGGGGATGACGGCGGCGCCGGTGCCCGCGGTGGCGGTCTGGAAGTCGCGCAGCGAGCGCAGAACGATGTCGTAGGGCTGGGCGTTGGGGTCGGCGACGCCGTATTCGCCGGAGTTCCAGTGCGACGGATAGATCATGGGGGCCACGTAGTCGACGCTGCGGGCGATGAGCGGGATGTCCTGGGCGATCTGGTCGGGGCGGGTGGCGGCGATGCCGTAGACGGCGGCGCTCAGGTGCGCGCCCGCGCTGTGCACCGGGTAGCGGCTCTGGGCGAGGAAGTCGGCGACCGCGGTGGTGGGGGTGCCGGTGAGACCGGCGAAGTGCATGCTCGACAGGCTGCCGTCGGGGCGGCGCACGTAGTCGTACATGATGCCGTCGAAACCGAGGCGGGCGCCTTCCACCGCGAGATCGATGTTGTAGCGGCGCACCTCGTCGTTGGCCACATTGGTGAAGGCGATCGGGCCGTAGTGGCTGGAATACGGCTGCCCGGAAGGGTTCTGGACGACCCAGTCGGGTCGGCCGTTGTGCCAGGCCCACGCGGCGACGGTCGGATCACGGAAGGCGACGATGCGCCCGACCACCTGCAGGCCGAGATCGTGCAGTTGCTTCAGCGCCGAGGGCGCGTCGTAGATCGCGGCGACCGCACCGGATTCGCGGGCCAGCGGCACCTGCGAGTCGTAGCCGACGACGCCGTCCTCGTCCTTGATGTCGAGCTGCACGGTGTCGATGCGGCCCTGCCTGGCCAGGTCGAGCACCGCCTCGCGCAATCCCTCGTGCGACCAGGCGTGCGCGGTGACGTGCACCGCCCGCATCCGCGGCAGCGCCGTCGCGGTGACCACCGTGCTGCGGCTCTCGTTGCCCGCCGCGTCCACCGCGACGACCTCGAGCGCGGGCGCCCACGGCACCGAGAGTTCGAAGGCCCCGTCCGGACCGGGCGTGGCGCTCACCTCACCGACCGACACCCGCTGCGCGTCGGCGGCGGTGCCGCGCAACACGACCGGCGCGCGATAGGAACCGGGTTCGGCGGGCGCGACCTGAAGCATCGGCGCCAGGGCGTCCGCGGCGGGCATGCCCGCCGATCTGCTCAGCGCGAAGCCGGCCACCAGTGCCACCACGACCGCCGCGAGCACGGCGCCGCAGGCGATCGTCGCCCCTCGCCGTCGCGTGACCGACCCGAGCCGCAATCCCAACGCCCACACCGCCTTCCGGTCCTTCCGTCAGGCCACTATCCCGCAGACCGGGCGCGCACCGACGGATATTCGAAGATCGCAGGAAAACCTCGGCCGCCCCGTAACATTGCCCCGATGGCGGGTGGTCCGACGACGGTACTCCGAGTTCTGCTGCTCCTCGCGGTGACACTCACGGCGTGCACCGCGGAAAACGCGGCGGCGCCCGTCGAGCCGTCCGCGGCACCCGCGCCGGTGCCCGCCGCACCGCCCGATCCGGCCGCGGTCGCCGCCAATGAACTGGGTCTGGTTCCGGTGCTGATGTATCACCAGATCACCGCGAATCCGGCGGGCGAGTACGACCAGACCCCCGCCGAGTTCCGCGCCGAACTCGAACGGCTGTACCGGGAGAACTACCGTCCGGTCACCGCCGCGCAGTACGTCTCCGGCGAGATCGACCTCCCGGCCGGAACCCACCCCGTGGTACTCACCTTCGACGACTCCACCGACAGCCAGCTCGCCTTCACCGCCACCGGCGACATCGCCCCCGACAGCGCGGCGGGCATCCTCGCCGAATTCGCCACGCGCTACCCGGATTTCCGTCCGGTCGCCACCTTCTACGTCAACAACGAGCCCTTCGGCGCCGACCCGCGCGCGCTGCCCTGGCTGACCGCGCACGGGCACGAGATCGGCGCGCACACCGCCGACCACGCCGACCTGGCGAGCCTGGACGCCGAGGGCGTGCAGCGTCAGCTGGTGCGGAACGTGCGCGCGATCACCGCGGCCGCGCCGTCGGTCACCGTGCGCACCATGGCCCTCCCGCTGGGCATCCACCCCCGCGACCACGCCCTGACGCGCGCGGGCAGCTGGGACGGCACCTCCTACACCTTCGACGCCGTCATGCTGGTCGGCGCCAACCCCGCCCCCGCCCCGTACGGCCCGCTCGACCCCGGCGGCATCCCGCGCATCCGTTCCGGCCGCGGCGCGGTCCCGTTCGACTCGGCCTACTGGCTGGACTGGCTGGCCGCCCACCCCGAACAGCGCTACACCGCCGACGGCGACCCGGCGCGCGTCTCCTTTCCCCGGCAGCTCGCCGGCGACCTCGACGCCCGCTGGTCGGCCCCCGCCAACCCGTACTGAGCTCAGACCTCCGGGGCGAAGGCGAAGATCTCGCCGAGGCGGGTGGCCACCACGACCTCGCCCTCGGGGCCGATCGACGGGCCGTTGACGGTGCCGGTGGCGTCGGGGAGGTGGTCGGAGTCGAGGGTCTCGCCGGTGGTGGTGTCGAAGGTGATGAGGTTGAGGCCCGCGCCGATGGCCGCGACGGTGTAGCCGACACCGCCGGTGGTGAGGGCGGGGGTGCCGCGCAGGGCGAGATCCTTGCGTTCCCAGACGAGTTCGGCGGCCTCGCCGGTGTCGCGCAGGGCCGTCAGGTGACCGTCGTCGCCCGCGGGGACGATCAGCCCGTCGGCGAGCGCGATGCCGCCGCGCGGGGTCCAGCCCAGCGTGTGGGTCCAGCGGGTGCTGCCGTCCTCGGTGTCGACCGCGATGAGCCTGCCGCTGTTGTCACCGAGGTAGACGGTGTCGCCGTCGGCGGAGAGGGTGGGGCTGGTGGCGCTGCCGCCGGTGAGCATCTCCGCGCTCCAGTCCTGGGTCACCTTGCCGTCGGCGTAGCGCATCGCGCGCAGGGCGGCGGCGGCCTTGCCGGGCTCCCAGACGGTGACGTAGAAGCGGCCGGTGGCCGGATCGACGGCGGTGGTGTTGGCGACCGCGCAGCGCGGGCCGCCGGTCTCGCAGTCGTCGAGGCCGTCACCGGAGGCGGGCCTGGTCAGGCCGGGGAACTGCAGGAAATCGGGCTCGCCGAGCAGTTGCAGGGTGGGCAACTCGCGGCCGCCGGTCTGGCGGCTGAGCACGTCGACCTGGCCGGACTGGGTCACCGTGAGGACCTTGCCGTCACCGGTGAACTGGATCGCCACCGGGACCCCGGCCACCGGCGTGCGCCAGCGCGGCTGGCCGAGGTAGTTGAACGAGTTCACCGCGCCGTCGTCGCCGACGTAGACATTGCTCACCCCGTCGACCACGGTCGGCGCCTGGATCGTCGAGGGTCCGAGCTGATTGCAGAAGCGCTTGCGGCCGGTGCGCATCTGATAGGAGAAGACCGCGCAGTTCGCGGTGCTCGTGGTGACGAACATCTGCCCCTCGGGACCGATGGTCAACGGCTGCGCGATCGGCCCGCCGACCGGCCGTGACCAGCGCAGCGCCACCGCCTTCGCGCCGTCGAGGGGGGCGGCACCGGTATTGCCGCCGTCGTGATGCACGGCGGGCCAGCCCTTTCCGGCGCCGACGGTGATGTCGTCCACATCGGTTCCGCACCCGGCCAGCGCCACCACTCCGGCGGCAGCGAGCGAGGCAACGACGCGAGTCCGGGTTCGCACCTGCTGATCTCCCTGGGTAATCGGGGTAGGGCACTGTTGGTGTGCGCTGACGAAAGTACTCTGTGTACCCGATGACCGAATCCCCGGGTGGCAGGCCCGGCGGATCACGACGGGAGAGTACTTCGTGACGAGCATGTGGGGTGCGCCACTGAGCGCGCGCTGGCGTGGATCGCGCCGCAGGGATCCGCAGCAGGCCCGCTTCCTGACCAGGGACTCGTTGCGCTGGGTGCTCGCCAACCGCGCCTACACCCCGTGGTACCTGGTGCGCTACTACCGGCTGGCCAAGTTCCGCCTGGCCAACCCCCACATCGTGCTGCGCGGGATGGTCTTCCTCGGCCGCAATGTGGAGATCCACGCGACCCCCGGCTTCGCCCGCATGGAGATCGGTCGCTGGGTGCACATCGGCGACGGCAACGCCATCCGCTGCCACGAGGGTTCGCTGCGCATCGGCGACAAGGTGGTGTTCGGCAAGGACAATGTCGTCAACACCTACCTCGACATCGAGATCGGCGAATCCACCCTGGTCGCCGACTGGTGCTACATCTGCGACTTCGACCACAAGATGGACGACATCACCCTGCCCATCAAGGACCAGGGCATCGTCAAGAGCCCTGTCCGCATCGGCCCGGACACCTGGATCGCGGCCAAGGTGACCGTGCTGCGCGACACCCGCGTGGGTCGCGGCTGCGTGCTCGGCGCGCACGCCGTGGTGCGCGGGGACGTGCCCGACTACAGCATCGCCGTCGGCGCGCCCGCCAAGGTCGTCAAGAACCGCAAGGTCGCCTGGGACGCCACCGCCGAGGAACGCGCCGCCTACCTGGCCGCCCTGGCCGACATCGAGCGCAAGAAGAACGCCGCCGCCGAGGCCTGATCCGCCGGGCCGGTCACGGTCGTGGAGTCTGTCGGTGGGTGTGGGTAGCGTCGGCGGCGTGGAGAGCTATGCGGCGCTGCTGCGCGGGATCATGCCCACCAATCCCAACATGAAGAACGAGAAGCTGCGCGGGGTGTTCGATGGGCTCGGTTTCGACCGGGTCGCCTCGGTGCTGAGCAGCGGCAACATCGTCTTCCGCACCGGCGACGACCCGGCCGACCTGGAGGATCGCATCCAGCAGGGCCTGGTCACCGAGCTGGGCATCCCCGGCGGCACCATCGTCCGCAGCCACGCCGTGCTGCGCGCCCTGCTCGACCGCGACCCGTTCGAGGGCCTGCCCCACGAACGCGGCTCCTACCTCACCGTCACCTTCTTCAAGCACGAGATGCGTGACGCCGACACCACCGCCTTCACCGACGACCCGCTCACCCGCGTCATCGGCTACGACCCCGAGGCCCGCGCCTTCCTCACCGTCATCGACAACAGCACCGGCGCGACCCCCGATTTCATGGCCCGCCTGGACAAGACCTACGGCAAGGACATCACCACCCGCACCTGGCTCACGGTGCAACGGGTGGTGAAGAAGATCGAGGGTTAGAGCCCGCCCAGGGCGATGCGGGCCTGGTCGACTTCGGCGCGCAGGGGGTCTTCGGAGGGGTCGTCGGCTTCGGGTGGGGCGGGGTCGGTCGGGTAGTCGCGGACTTCGGAGTCCACGCCGTCGAGGATCCAGGCGAAGTCCTCGCCGACCTGTTCGCCGTTGGTGGTGGCGAGGCGGCGGGCGGATCGCCATTCGGTGAGGAAGTCGGCGCGGGTCATCTCGCCGTCGGCGTAGGTTTCCATCAGGGTGAGTTGCTCGGCGACGGCGCTGTCGTCGTCGACATCGGCGGGGGTGTGCCAGACGGTCATCGGGGGCCTTTCGGAGTGTCGTAGTGGGTGGCGAAGGCGGTGGCGCGGTCGCGCAGGGCGGTGCGCAGGGCCGGTGGGGACAGGGCTTCGGCGGCGGTGCCGAGCTGCCACAGGGCCCATTCGGCGTGCCGGGCGTCCTGGAAGGCGACCTCGAGGCGCAGCAGGCCGTCGGGGGTGGGTTCTTCGGCGAGCACGGCCAGTGCGGTGCCGACGAGTTCCTCGCGGCGCGCGGGGGCGAGCAGGAGTTCGACGGTGAGCTGCGCGCCACCCGCGCGGAAACGGGTGCTGCGGTCCTGCCAGGCGCGGTCCAGGTCGACGCGGGCCGGGCGCTGGGCCGGTTCGGCCAGTTCCTCGGCGACGTGCACCCGGGCCAGCCGGTAGGTGCGGTCCTCGCCGGATCGGGTGGCCAGCAGGTAGCCCTGGTCGCGGACGACGACCAGGCCGATCGGGTCGACGGTGCGCCACCGCGGCGGCTGGTCGACGGCCGCGTAGTGGATGCGCAGCTTGTGACCGGCCAGGACCGCGCGCCGGACCTCGGCCAGGATCGAGACGGGCACCTCTTCGACGACCTGCCTGCGGGCGAGCAGATCCGCTTCGGGTTCGATGAGCAGGCGCTGCGCCACATCGGTGGCGGTGTCGCGATAACTCTCGGGCAGCGCGTCGACCACCTTGAGCATGGCCGAGGCCAGCGCCGAGCCGAGCCCGAAAGCCTGGGCGCCCCGGCGTGATCCGGCGATCAGCAGGGCCAGGGCCTCGTCGTGGTTGAGGCCGGTGAGTTCGGTGCGGAAACCCGGCAGCAGGGCGAAGCCGCCGTGCCTGCCGCGTTCGGTGTAGACGGGCACCCCGGCCGTCGACAGCGCCTCGATATCGCGCAGGACGGTGCGCGTCGACACCTCCAGTTCGGCGGCCAGCTCGGCCGCTGTCAGCCTGCCGCGCCGGCGCAGCAGCAGCACCAGCGCCACCAATCTGTCCGCGCGCACACCGGAAAAACTAGCACCGAATACACGACACAAGA
Source organism: Nocardia sp. NPDC056064 (assembly GCF_042266925.1). Lineage (NCBI taxonomy): Bacteria > Bacillati > Actinomycetota > Actinomycetes > Mycobacteriales > Nocardiaceae > Nocardia > Nocardia sp. NPDC056064. The sequence continues at coordinate 2,182,668 of NZ_JBHJWO010000001.1, forward strand.
TGTCGTGATTCGCTGTGAGGCTTGCTCCCACGACGTCGAGGGACGTCGGTCACCGAATCGAATGGAGCTGATGTGGCAGCGCAACGTACGGCCGTCAACCCTGTGGACTGGTCGCTCGAGCTGGGGTTCAACCAGGGCGAGCTCGTCACCGGGGCGACCCGCACCCTGTACTGCTCGGGACAGACGGCCATGAACGCCGAGGGCAAGCCCGAACACCCCGACGACCTGCCCGCCCAGCTGGCCCTGAGCCTGGACAACGTCGAAGCCGTCCTCACCGAGGCGGGCATGACCCTCACCGACCTGGTCCGCCTCAACGTCTACACCACCGACGTGGACCTGCTCTTCCAGCACTACGGCATCCTCGCCGCCCGCCTCGCCACCGCGGGCGCGGCCCCGGCCACCACCATGCTCGGCGTCACCCGCCTGGCCATCCCCGGCCAACTCATCGAACTCGAGGCCACCGCCGTCGACTGACCCACACCCGCCGCCTCCGCACCCCGGAGGCGGCGGTCCGGCCGCCGTGCTCGTCAGGCGCGCGACGCAGGGGCACTCGCCGTGCACAGGAAGGCGACGCCGGTGCGGCCGATGCGGGTGATCACCAGGGTGTACGGGTGGGAGCCGCGGAGTTTGAGTTTTTTGCGCAGGGCGTCGGGGTCCAGGTCGATGCCGCGGACGAGGATTTCCAGGGAGCCGCAGTCGCGGCGGGACAGTTCCTGGCGGAGGGTTTTCTCGCGGAGGTCGAAGCGGTCTTCGATGTGGAAGCCGCGGACGCCGGGTGGGACGGTGTCGCCGGTGAGGTAGGCGATCTGTGGGTCCAGTTGCCAGAGGCCGTGTTTCGCGGCGTAGTGGCGGACCAGGCCCGCGCGCACGATCGCGCCGTCGGGGTCGATGATCCAGTCGCCGGGGGCGCGGTCGGGGATGTCGTCGGGGTCGGTGTCGGTGAGGGTGGTCGCGCCGCCGTGGGAATCGAGGACGGTGGCACGGCGGGTGACACCGGGTTCGGTGAGACCGGGCGACCACAGGCACGCCTCGCGCACCGCGCCGTCGAGGGAGACCACCTCGATCTCGCCGTCCCAGCCGAGCCGATCGAAATCCAGGCCGGGCGCGGATTTCACGGCGATGTCGCGGCCCGCGTAGGCGGCCAGCAGATCGGGCAGTGGCGGCTGGAGTTTGGCCGGATCGTAGGTGCGGCGGCCGTCGGCGCGCCGGGCCGGATCGGCGATGATCACGGTGTCGTGGGAGGTGGGGGTCAGGGCGTCGGCCCTGGCCAGCACGACCGGCGCGATACCGAGGTTGTGCGCGGCGATGGCGAGGCGGACCTCGTCGAGATCGCTGCCGATGACCGCCGGGCAGGTGCGCGCCAGCTCAGCCAGCTCGGCACCGATCGAACAGGTGACATCGTGGACCGCGCGACCGGCCAGCCGACCGGCCCGATGCCGGGCGACCAGCGCGGGCGTGGCCTGCTGCAAGGCGTCGTCGGTGAACAGCCAGTCACCGGACCCGGGCAGCTTCGCGACGGCCTTGCGCCGCAACCGCACCGTCTCGACGAGGGCGGCGGTGTGTTCGCCGTGGGTGCGGCGCACCTGCTCGATATCGCGCAGGTGCGTCGCGGGGGTCAGCTCCAGCCGGTCGACCTCGGCGAGCGCGGCACGGCCTGCCGCGCTGCCGAGATAGGCGATGTCGTCGCGGCCGAAGCGGTAGCCCACCTACTTCTGCGCGGCGCCCGGCTTCACGCCGGTGATCATCGCGTTGTAGAAGAACTCGCGGGGCACGACCTTGCGCAGGACGTTCTCGTCGAGCCAGCTCAGGCCCAGCCACGCGCGGTACTGCGCCATGCGGTAGCCCACGGTCAGCTTCTCGTCGGGGACGGCGGCCTCGAAGGTGCGCACCGGCCAGCCCCACAGGGCGGCGGCGAATTCCTCGGTGGTGGCCTTGACGTCCACGGCACCGGCCGACTTCGCCTTCTTCTCCAGCTCGCTGGGATCGAAGGTGTGCAGGTCGACGACGGCCTCGAGCGCGGCGGCGCGCGAGGACTCGTCCAGCTCGGTCTGCGGACGGCGCCAGCCGGACAGGAACGGCAGCTTGGTGACCTCGGTGGTCACCTTCCAGGTCACCTGGCCGAGCTTGCGGGCGTAGAAGTTGCCGACGGTGGTCGGTTCACCGGCGAACACGAAACGGCCGCCCGGCTTGAGCACGCGCAGGCACTCCTTGAGCGCCAGCTCCACGTCGGGGATGTGGTGCAGCACGGCGTGGCCGCAGACCAGGTCGAAGGTGTCGTCGTCGTAGGGGATGGTCTCGGCGTCGGCGACGCGGCCGTCGACATCGAGACCGAGGTTCTCGGCGTTGCGCAGCGCCACCTTCACCATGCCGGGCGAGAGGTCGGTGACCGAACCCGACTTGGCCACGCCGCCCTGCATGAGGTTCAGCAGGAAGAAACCGGTGCCGCAGCCGAGCTCAAGGGCCCGCTCGTAGGGCAGCGGGGCCTCGCCCACGGCCAGGTCGAACCGGCCGCGCGCATACGCGATACAGCGCTCGTCATAGGAGATCGACCACTTGTCGTCGTAGGTCTCCGCTTCCCAGTCGTGATACAGGACCTGGGCGAGTTTGGTGTCCTTCAGCGCTGCTTCGACCTCGGCCTCGGTGGCATGCGGGTTCGGCGCCGGGTCATCGGGGTGGACCGTCATAACAGCACAGCGTAATAGGAGACCCTCAGCACGCGGTGAGCGGTCTTGTTTCCGGCCGTTCCACCTGGTCGGTCGACCGGGACTCCACTCAATGTCCGGTGAACACGGCGCTGTTCGGGCCTTCGGCGGCGAAGGCGCGGGTGCCGGTGCGGGCGTCGTCGGTGTCGAACAGGGCCGACCATTCGGTGACCGCCGTCGAGTGGCCGTGCGGGCCCGCTTCGAAGACCGCTTTCGCGGCCGCGAGGGCGCGGGGCGCGGCGGTGACGAACTGTTCTGCCCAGCGGCGGGCGGCGGTCAGGACGTCGTCGGGGGCGACGACCTCGTCGACCAGACCGAGCGCCGCGGCCTCCTCGGCGTCGACGAAACGGCCGGTGTAGACGAGGTCCTTGGCCCGGCTCGCGCCGATCAGCTGGGTGAGTCTGCGGATGCCCGACAGCGGGATCAGGCCCGCCTTGATCTGCGGCAGGCCGAGCTTGACATTGTCGCCGATGATCCGGTGGTCGGCGCCCAGCGCCAGCTCGAGCCCGGCGCCGAGGCAGTAGCCGGTGATCGCGGCGACGGTCGGCTGCGGGACCCGGGTCAGGCAGCCCAGCGCGCTCTGCAGGTCGGCGGCCATGGCGGCGGCCTGACCGGAGTCGAGCTCGGCGAGCTCGCGCATCTCGTCACCCGCGCTGAAGACCCGCTCGTCACCGGAGACGATGAGCGCGGCCACCCCGGGATGCTGGGCCACCGTCGCCGCCGCCGCGGCCACCTCCCTGGCCAGCTGGGCGTCGACGAGGTTCAGCGGCGGACGATCGATGCGCAGCAGCGCGACGCCGCGAGCGGAAGGCTCGGCGGGCAGCTCGAGGGTGACGAATTCGGCCATGCGGCCAACCTACCGGCCGCCCAGTGCACCCAGCTGCGGCAGCTCCGCGAAATACCGGGCATTGTCGGGGAAGTCGGTGAGCGGCGGCCCGTCACCGGTGGGGGTGTAGGTGGGCATGATCGGGGTGATCGGCCGTTCGGCGGCCAGCACGGCGGCGGTGTCGGCGAATCCGCACAGGGCGTCGAGCTGCGACCAGGTGGGCGGCAGCAGCACATGCTCGCCCGCCTTCCAGCTCGCCAGCGCGTCGCCGGGGCTCGCCCAGGCCACCCGGGCGGCCTCGGAGGTGGCCCCGTCGGCGCTCTGGCCCTGCGGCAGCACGGCGACGAAGAAGCGGGTGTCGTAGCGGCGCGGTTCGGCCACCGGGGTGATCCAGTTGGACCACGGACGCAGCAGATCGGCGCGCAGCACCAGTCCCTCGGCGGCCAGGAACTCGGCCAGCGAGAGTTCACGGCGCTCGAGCCTGCCGCGTGCCTCGCGGTAGTGGGTGGGGTCGTCGACGACGGTCTGCGCGGTCGGGCCCGCCAGCAGCACGCCGCATTCCTCGAAGGTCTCGCGCACGGCCGCGGCGACCAGCGCCTGCGCGCCCGGTTCGTCGGTGCCGAAACGCTGGGCCCACCAGTCGGGGCCGGGACCGGCCCAGGCGATGTCGGCGGTGGCGTCGGTGCGGTCGACCCCGCCGCCGGGGAACACGGTCATCCCACCGGCGAAAGCCATGCCCTTGACCCGCTGCTGAAGGAAGACTTCCAGGCCCGCGTCACCGTCGCGCACCAGAATCACCGTCGACGCGTCCCGCACGGGCACCCCGGACTCACTCATACCGTTCCTCTCCACCTGCGCGCACCCGCGACGACCTGGGGCCATGTCGGGTGTGCTCGGGCCGGTGCGCCGATGCACCGACCTGTCTGCACCCTAACGCCCGCTTGGTTCGCCACGGTAACGGTTCAGGCGCGCGCGACCCGGCTTCCCGCTCAGCGGACGGTTCAGCCCGCCGGCGCGGCGTGGTTCAGGCCCGGCGGTGTTGCCGCCGGACGGTTCAGGCCCTGCGGTGCTGACCCGCCCGCCGCGCCCGCCGGGCGAACCAGCGCCCGTCGACCCGGTCCAGCGCGATGGACTGGCTGAAGGCGGCGCTGAGATTGGCGGCGGTGAGCACGTCCTCGAGCAGGCCCTGGCTGACCACCTCACCCTCCTTGAGCAGCAGGGCGTGGGTGAAGCCGGGCGGGATCTCCTCGACGTGGTGGGTCACCAGGACCATGGCGGGCGCGTCGGGGTCGGCGGCCAGATTGCCCAGGCGTTCGACGAGCTCCTCGCGGCCACCGAGGTCCAGGCCCGCGGCGGGTTCGTCGAGCAGCAGCAGTTCCGGGTCGGTCATCAGGGCACGCGCGATGAGCACGCGCTTGCGCTCGCCCTCGGACAGGGTGCCGTAGGTGCGGTCGGAAAGGTGTTCGGCGCCCAGGGTTTCCAGCATGTCGACGGCGCGTTCGGTGTCGATGCGGTCGTAGCGCTCGCGCCAGCGGCCCAGCACCGCGTACCCGGCCGAGACCACCAGGTCGCTGACCTTCTCGTCGACGGGAATGCGGCTGGCCACCGCCGCCGAGGACAGGCCGATGCGCGGGCGCAGTTCGGTGACGTCGACGCGACCGAGCGTCTCGCCCAACAGGTTCGCCGCGCCGGAGGTGGGATGGATCTCGGCGGCGGCCATTCTCAGCAGCGAGGTCTTGCCCGCCCCGTTGGGGCCGAGCACCACCCAGCGTTCGTCGAGCTCGACCTGCCAGGTCACCGGGCCGACGAGCGTTCGGCCCGCGCGGCGGATGGTGACGTCGGAGAAGTCGATGAGCAGATCGGGATCGGGATCGGGTTGCGACACGCGCTCCATCTTGGCCCACCCGGGCACTTTGCGGAACGACCGGCCCGGGTCGGATTCGCGCGACCGGGTCACACGGTGCGCGGAGCTCGTCGCGCGCGTGTCGGCCGGGTCAGCGCGCGGCGGGTACCGCGATCACCGTCATCGAACCCGGTGCCACTTCGGTGAATCCGGCGTCGCGCACCGCGACCGCGCGGCCCGCCGCCACCTCGGCGGTGAGCCGGGCCCACCGTTCGGGATCGGCGTCGCGCACCGCGCAGCGCAACTCGCGCGCGGCCCAGTCCTCGACCGTGTCGAGGGGCAGCGCACCGGCCAGCAGCATGCTCGCGTGCCCCACCTGCGCGGCGGCCTTGCCGACCGACATCTCCAGCGCCGCGTTCACCCACAGCACGGGCAGGGTGGGGTCGGCCGGGCCCGGTTCGTCGTGGGCCAGATCGGTGCCGCCGATCTGGAGTTTGCGCACGCGCGGGTCGATCTCGCCGACGGGTCCCGGCACGAACGCGCGGGCCTGTGCGCCGTCGACCTCGACGGTCACCCCGTCGACCTCCCCCGCGGCCACCCACTGCGCGCCTCTGGCCCGCCGCGCGACCTTCCTGATCCGCGACCGCTTCCACGCCAGATACCGCGACTCCCATTCCCCGTCCGGCCCCGATCGCGGGTCCAGGCACACGGCCAGCGCCGACGCGGCCGCGGCGGCCAGCAGGGCGCTGCGCGCGGGCGGGTCGGTCTTGGGGATGTGCAGCACCATCTGCATGGCCTGCACCAGGGCCGGGTCGGCCGGGTCGCCCGCGCCGCCGTACCCCCGGGCGAGTTCGGCGTGCAGCGCGGCGAAGGTGTCGGGGGCGTCCACGGTGCCGGTCGATTCGTCGCTCATCGTCGGATCAGCCTAATCGAACCGGACGGACGCTCACTTCACCTGGACGTCGAGGAAGAAGGCCGGGGCAGGCCGGACCGGCGCCTTGTTGGCCGGGCTGTAGCTGTATTGGAGGGCGGTATCGCCGGGCTGGACCGTCCGGTAACGCCAGATCGTGGCATTGCCGTCGGCCACCGGACCGCCGTCGGCCACGAGGATGCCCGCCTCGAAGTTCACCACCGCCCACTGGTCGGTGGAATCGGGCGACTGCGGTAATCGCACGTGCAGGCGGCGCCCGACGGGCATCACCACCGTGCCCCCGTTGACGGTCTGGTCGATCAGCACCGGCGGCGCCGGATCGGCGGGCTGGTACTCCGGCAGGACCACCGAGGTGGGTTCCGGATCGTCGCCGCCACAGCCCGCGGTCAGCGCGCCCAAGCTCGCCACGGTGACCAGCACGAACAAAGTCCTACCCACCGCAGCCTCCCAGTGACGAACAGTGACGACGACTCGGAACACCTCGTCGTCACTCTACGTCCCGGCAGTCTCGTTTCGGCGTCAGCGACCGAGCAGCGGCACCCGTCGCACGCCGCCGTCACGGGCGTCGGCGGCCTCGACCTCGTCGCGGGTGACGCCGAGGATGAACAGCACCGCGTCCAGATACGGATGCGACAGCGCCGTGTCGGCCACCTCGCGCAGCGCGGGCTTGGCGTTGAACGCCACGCCGAGCCCGGCGGCATTGAGCATGTCGATGTCGTTGGCGCCGTCACCGACCGCGACGGTCTGCTCCATCGGCACGCCCGCGTCGGCGGCGAACTTGCGCAGCGCGGTGGCCTTGAACGCCCGGTCGACGATCTCGCCGACCACCCGGCCGGTGAGCTTGCCGTCGACGATCTCGAGGGTGTTGGCCTGCACGAAGTCGAGTTCCAGCTCGTGCGCGAGCGGCTCGATGACCTGCCGGAACCCACCGGAGACCACACCGCAGCGGAAACCGATGCGGCGCAGCGTGCGAATGGTGGTGCGGGCGCCGGGGGTGAGCTCGATCCGGTCGGCGACCTCGTCGATCACCGAGGCGTCCAGCCCTTCGAGCGTGGCCACCCGCTGACGCAGCGACTCGGCGAAGTCGAGCTCACCACGCATGGCCGCCTCGGTGACCTCGCGGACCTGCTCCTCGACCCCGGCGTGCGCGGCCAGCATCTCGATGACCTCGCCCTGGATGAGCGTGGAGTCCACGTCGAAGACGATGAGCCGCTTGGCCCGCCGGGCCAGGCCCGCGCGTTCCACCGCGATGTCGACCTGTTCGGCGACGGCCACGTCGGCCAGCGCGGTGCGCAGCCGCGAGTCGGTGTCGGCGCCGGTGTCGGTCGCGGTGACCATGAGTTCCATGCCGGTCACCGGGTAGTCGGCGATGCCGCGGATGGTGTCGATATTGGCGCCGAGGGCGGCCAGGATGCGCGAGATGGCGCTGAAGGCATGCGCGGTGACCGGGGCGCCCAGCACGACGACGGCGTGCGTGGACATCGGCGGCTTGCCGATCTGCGCGTCGACGGAGACGTCGACCTGCATGCCGACGGTGTTCATCGCCTCTTCGAGGTCGTCCTGCAACGCCTCGGGGTCGTTGGGGCACGACACCAGCACGCCGAGGGTCAGCCGCCCCCGGATGACGACCTGCTCGACATCGAGCAAGCTCACCTGATGCTTGGACAGCGCCGTCAGTAGGACCGACGTGACGCCGGGCCGGTCGGGGCCGGTGACGGTCACGAGAACTGTGGTGTCGGCCAAGTCGATCTGCTCCGTTCGATTACCCACAAAAAGAGTGTGCACCTGCTGGTCACCCAGCAGGTGCACACCCTGGTCTTACGGTGTTTCCTACTTCTTCGCGAGCGCGCCTTCGCCGGCGTGCGCGTTGTGCTTACCCGAACCCCAGCCGACGTGCGCTTCGGCCTTCATGCGCTCGACCATGTGCGGGTAGTGCAGCTCGAACGCGGGACGCTCCGAACGGATGCGCGGCAGCTCGTAGAAGTTGTGGCGCGGCGGCGGGCAGGTGGTGGCCCACTCCAGGGAGTTGCCGTAGCCCCACGGATCGTCCACGGTGACGACCTCGCCGTAACGGTAGCTCTTGAACGTGTTCCACACGAACGGCAGCATCGACGAGCCCAGGATGAAGGCACCGATGGTGGAGATGGTGTTCAGCGTGGTGAAGCCGTCGCTGGGCAGGTAGTCGGCGTAGCGACGCGGCATGCCCTCGGCACCCAGCCAGTGCTGCACCAGGAAGGTGGTGTGGAAGCCGACGAAGGTGGTCCAGAAGTGCCACTTCGCGAGGCGCTCGTCCATCATGCGGCCGGTGATCTTCGGGAACCAGAAGTAGATACCCGCGAAGGTGGCGAACACGATGGTGCCGAAGAGCACGTAGTGGAAGTGCGCGACGACGAAGTACGAGTCGGTGACGTGGAAGTCCAGCGGCGGCGAGGCCAGGATGACGCCCGACAGACCACCGAAGAGGAAGGTCACCAGGAAGCCGATCGACCACAGCATCGGTGATTCGAACGTCAGCTGACCGCGCCACATGGTGCCGATCCAGTTGAAGAACTTCACACCGGTCGGGACCGCGATGAGGAAGGTCATGAAGGAGAAGTACGGCAGCAGCACCGCGCCGGTGGCGTACATGTGGTGCGCCCACACCGCGATCGACAGCGCTGCGATACCCAGCGTCGCGTAGACCAGCGTGGTGTAACCGAAGATCGGCTTGCGGCTGAAGACCGGGAAGATCTCGGAGACGATGCCGAAGAACGGCAGCGCGATGATGTACACCTCGGGGTGACCGAAGAACCAGAACAGGTGCTGGTAGAGCAGGATGCCGCCGGTGGCCGGGTCGTAGATGTGGCCGCCCAGGTGGCGGTCGTAGGCCAGACCGAACAGCGCCGCGGTCAGCAGCGGGAAGGCCAGCAGCACCAGCACCGAGGTCACCGCGATGTTCCAGGTGAAGATCGGCATGCGGAACATGGTCATACCGGGCGCGCGCAGGCAGACCACGGTGGTGAGCATGTTGACGCCACCGAGGATGGTGCCCAGACCGGAGACGGCCAGGCCCAGGATCCACAGGTCGGTGCCGACACCGGGCGAGTGCAGGATGTCGGTGAGCGGCACGTACGCCGTCCAGCCGAAGTCCGCCGCGCCACCGGGGGTCACGAAGCCCGCGGTCGCCATGGTGCCGCCGAACAGGTACAGCCAGTAGCTGAACGCGTTCAGGCGCGGGAAGGCGACGTCGGGGGCGCCGATCTGCAGCGGCAGGATGATGTTGGCGAAGCCGAACACGATCGCCGTCGCGTAGAACAGCAGCATGATCGTGCCGTGCATGGTGAACAGCTGGTTGAACTGCTCGGGCGAGAGGAACTGCAGACCCGGGCGCGCCAGCTCGGCGCGCATGAGCAGCGCCATGAGACCGCCGACCAGGAAGAAGCTGATCGCCGTCACCAGGTACATGGTGCCGAGCACCTTGGGGTCGGTGGTGGTGACCGCCTTGTAGAGGAACGAGCCCTTCGGCCCGGTCCGGGCCGGATACGGTCGAGTCGCTTCCAACTGAGGGACTGGCCTGGGCTCTACCGCAGTCACTGATCCTCCTGAAGATGCCTGTACGTCACTCGCAGCGTCGGCCCCGCCTCGGGAGGACAGCAGCAGACATGCGTTGAAGTGATCGTAAACCGTGCTGCCGCAGCATTCCGCGCGGGTCCTACTCTGTGTCGTATTCGGCGCGCCGTAGACGGCGGGCCGAGGACCGTCTCGATCTTCCTCCGCAGGTCCGGCGGGTGCAACGGTTGGCGGCGATGACTTTTCGGCCTTCGGCGCGTCATGATCGATGACGGTGCGCACCCGCCCACCGCCTCTGTCGAACCACCCTGTCGAACCGAGGAGTCCGTCATGACCATCACCTCCAAGCCCGGCGATCCCGTCTGGGCCGACCTCTACACCGCCGACCTGGACCGCTCGATCGCCTTCTACGGCGAACTGTTCGGCTGGACCGCCGAGCGCGGCGGCCCGGAGTTCGGCGGCTACACCACCCTGAGCAAGGACGGCCGGGCCGTGGCCGGGGCGATGGCCAGGATGGAGGACCCCGCCGATGTCTACCCCGACCGGTGGACGGTCTACCTGTCCTCCCCGGACGCCGCGGTGACCGTCGCCAAGGCGAGCGAGGCGGGCGGGCAGGTGTTCGTCTCGCCGATGGCGGTCGCCGATATCGGCACGATGGCCGTGCTCGCCGATGTCGGCGGGGTGGGCGTGGGTGTCTGGCAGGCGGCCGCCTTCGGCGGGTTCGAGGCCAGGGGCACGGTCGCCGACGGCACCTGGTCCGACCATGTCGGGGTGCCGTCCTGGTTCGAGCTGATGACGCGCTCCTACGAGCCCTCGCTGGCCTTCTACCGGGACGTCTTCGGCTGGGACGACACCTTCACCGTCGCCGATTCCGACGAGTTCCGCTACACCACCCTGCACGCCACCTCCCCCATGCTCGGCGGCGTGATGGACGGCAGCGGACACCTGCCCGAGGGCCTGCCGGGCGCGTGGACGATCTATTTCGGCGCCGACGACGTCGACAAGACGGCCGAGCAGGCGGTGGCGCTGGGCGGCGCGATCGTCTTCGAACCGATGGACACCCCCTACGGCCGCCTGGCCGGGCTCACCGACACCACCGGCGCGCATTTCAGCATCGGCGGCAACAAGCGCTGAGCGGTTCACCCACCTTGGGGTGGTATTCGCTCCCCCTGGGAGCGGCCACCCCACCGCTGGGGTCGCTGTCGGATCCCCCGCCCGGCGGCGAGGGTGGAGAGGTACCGAAAAACACCTCCCACCAGCCTCGAAGGGGACACACGATGAGCGCACCGGCCACCGCTTCCGCCGACAACGTCGTCCAGCTGCCGCAGCGCGCGCCGATCGCGAACGGCCACCTCGCCGACGCCGATCTGGACCGCTGGGCCAATCGCCTGGCCCGGCTGCTGCTGGCCATGGGCGCGACGGCGGGCGAGCGGGTCGCGCTGGTGGTCGAGCCGCGGATCGAGGCGATCGTCGCCGAGGCGGCCGTGCGCAAGATCGGTGCGATCCCGGTGGCCGAGCACGCCCCCACGCCCCGATTCGGGATCACCATCCGGGAGCACCGCCCCGCGCTGACCGACGCCGTGGACTGGCTGGTGCTCGACGATCGCGGCACGCTGCGCCACTACCTGGTGAGTTCGGACGCGCCGCTGTCGGGTGCCGATCTGCGCGCTGCTTCCTGATACCCCATTCCGATCCGCGCGCGACAGGTTCAGAATGGATCTGGAGCGCGGTACGCGGTCGGGGACACACGGTGATCCAGACATGAGAACACAGGTCCGCTCATGACCCAGACTTCTTCGCTCGCGCCGGACGCCGGCGCCGCCGAAGGTCCTTTCCCCCTGTCCGCCGCCCAGCGCGGCATCTGGTTCGCCCAGCACATCGCCGGCGACACCCCGATCTCGATCGCCCAGTACGTCGAGTTGCGCGGCGCCGTCGATCTCGGGCTGCTCACCACGGCGGTCCGGCGCACCGGGCGCGAGTTCGGCACCGGCTATCTGCGGATGGTGGAGGTCGACGGCCAGCCGTATCAGCTCGTCGACCCCACCCTCGACGCCGACATCACCGAACTGGATCTGCGCGGCGAGCCCGACCCCGAGCGCGCAGCGCACGCCTGGATGCGCGCGGAGTACTCCGCCCCGCTGGACGTGACTCGCGACCGCCTGGTCCGCCTGGCCATGCTGCGCGTCGGCGAGGACCGCTGGTTCTGGTATTCGCGGATGCACCACATCGTGCTCGACGGCATGGGCGCCCTCGCACTGGTCCAGCGCACCGGCGAGCTCTACAACGCCGCCTTCGAGGGCCGGGAGCCGCCGCGGGCCAAGGCCGAGCCGCTACAGAAGCTCGTCGAGGCCGATCTGGCCTATCGCAGCTCCGACCGGTTCGCCGCCGACAGCGAGTACTGGCGCACGCACCTGGCCGAACTGGCCGATCCGGTGACCCTGGCCGGGCGCGCGGCCGCCGTCGACGGACATCCGCGCCGCGTCTCCGGCGACCTGCCCGCCGCCACCGCGACCCTGCTCGACGAGGTGGCCGCCGCGGTGAACTCCGGTGTCGCGCCGACGGTGGTGGCCGCGTTCGGCGCCTACCTGGCCGCGATGACGGGCGCGCCCGAGGTGGTGCTGAGCCTGCCGGTCTCGGCCCGCACCTCGGCCACGCTGCGCCGGTCCGGCGGCATGCTCGCCAATGTCGTCCCGCTGCGCGTCACCCTCGCGCCCGCCACCACGGTCGGCGCGGCGATCCTGGCGGTGCAGAGCGAGCTCACCGGCGCGCTGCGCAGGCAGCGGTACCGCCAGGAGGACATCGTCCGCGATCTGGGCTGGTCGATGGACGAGACGGCCTCGTTCGGTCCCGCCGTGAACCTGATGATGGTCGACACCCGGATCGCGCTCGGCCCGGTGGTCGGGCGCCTGCACGTGCTCACCTCGGGCCTGATCGACGACCTGTTCGTCAACCTGTATCCCGGTGTCGGTGGCGAGAGCACCCATATCGACCTCCAGGGCAACGGCAATCTCTACAGCGACGCCGACCTGGCCGCCCACCACGCGCGCTTCCTGCGGTTCCTGCACCGCTTCCTGGCCGCCGGTCCCGACGCCCCGCTCTCGACCGTCCCGGTGCTCTCCGACACCGAGCAAGCCGTCTCGGTGCCCGCGCGTGGCCCGGCGGGCACCACCGCGCGCACCCTGCCGGAGATCCTGGCCGCGGGCGCCGCGCTCGACCCGGACGCCGTGGCGCTGCGTTGGGGCACCGGTGAGTCCATGACCTATCGCGCGGTCGACGAGTACACCAACCGCCTGGCCCGCCTCCTGATCGCCGCCGGTGCCGGTCCGGAACACGGTGTCGCGCTGTCGATTCCGCGGTCCCAGGAATCGGTGCTGGCCACCGTCGCGGTCGCCAAGACCGGTGCGCCCTTCGTGCCGGTCGATCCGAACTATCCCGCCGACCGCATCGAGCACATGCTCGACGACAGCGGTGTGATCACCGGCCTGACCGTCCCGGAGGTCCGTTCGACACTGCCCGACCGGATCACCTGGCTGACCCTCGACGACGAGACCGTCGCCACCCAGGACCCCGCCCCGATCACCGACGCCGACCGCACCGCACCCCTGCACCTCGACCAGATCGCCTACGTCATCTACACCTCCGGCTCGACCGGCCTGCCCAAGGGCGTACTGGTCTCGCACCGGGGCTTGGCGAATCTGGCCACCGGATCGGGTGCCGGTTTCGGGGTAGACGCCGATTCGGTGGTCGCCCACGCGGTCTCCCCGAGTTTCGACATCTCCGTCGAGGAGATCCTGGTGACCCTCGCCGCCGGTGCCGCCCTCGCGATCGTCCCGCCCTCGGCCTACGCGGGCGAGGACATGGCGCAGGTCCTGCGCGTGCACGGCGTCACGCATCTCAATGTCACCCCCGCCGTGGTCGGGTCGCTGGACCCGGCGACGCTGCCCGCGCTGCGCACCATCGTCGTCGGCGGTGACGCGTGCCCACCGGAGCTGGTGGCCAAGTGGACCGGTCGCGCCCTGCTCAACGGCTACGGCCCCACCGAGACCACGGTCACCACCACGCTCAGCGATCCCCTCGTGCCCGGTGCTCCCGTCACCATCGGCGGACTGACCCGCGGCGTGTCGGGTCTGGTGCTCGACCCCTGGTTGCGCCCGGTCCCCGCGGGCACCGTCGGCGAGCTGTATCTCGCCGGCCCCGGTCTGGCGCGCGGCTATCACCGGCGCAGTGGGCTCACCGCGAGCCGGTTCGTCGCGAATCCGTACGCACCCGGCGAACGCCTGTACCGCACCGGCGATCTCGTCCGCTGGAGCGATGACACCGGCCGGTTCACCCTGGAATACCAGGGCCGCGGCGATTTCCAGGTGAAGGTGCGCGGCTTCCGCATCGAGCTCGGCGAGATCGACGCCGCGCTGCAACGGCTGCCCGGCATCGACTTCGCCCTCACCCTCGGCGTCCAGACCCCGGCGGGCGCCACCGCGCTCGCCTCCTATGTCACCGCAGAACCCGGCACCGAACTCCACCCGGAGGCGATCAAAGCCGCTGTCGGCGAACGGCTTCCGGCCTACATGGTGCCCGCGGTGGTCACCGTCCTCGACCGGGTGCCGCTCACCCCGCTCGGCAAGGTCGACCGAAAGGCCCTGCCCGCCCCCGATTTCCGCACCGAGACCGTCACCGGCCGTCCCCCGTCGACCCCCCGCGAAGAACTCCTCGCCGCCCTGTTCGCCGAGGTCCTCGGGGTGGACGCGGTCGGCGCCGACGACAGCTTCTTCGCACTCGGCGGCGACAGCATCGTCTCCATCCAGCTGGTCTCGCGCGCCAAGGCCGCCGGCCTCACCTTCAGCGCCCGCGACGTCTTCGAACGCAAGACCGTGGCAGCCCTGGCCGCCGTCGCCACCGACACCCCGGTCCACATCGTCGACGAACTCCCCGGCGGCGGCACCGGCCCGATCACCCTCACCCCCATCGTCCACGCCATGCTCGACCACGACGCCCCCTGGCACCGCTACGCCCAGGCCGTCCTGATCGGCCTCCCCGAAGCAACCACCCGCGCGACTCTCACCGACGCCCTGCGCGTCCTGCTCGACCACCACGATGTCCTGCGATCCACCCTGCGTGGCTCACCCGGTGCCTGGACCTGGGAGATCGCCGAGAAGGGCACGATCGATCCGGCCGTGCTCGTCGACGTGGTGCCTGCGGATCACGACGGGCCGCCGAAGCCCGCTGCCACCGACGGGACACAGACAGAATCGCGCACCGACGATTCGCCGGCAGCGGGCACCGCAACCACCACAGCGGGGGCCGACCACCTGCGCCGAGGCAGCTCGGGCCGGCATGTTGGCGAGACAGATGAGCGCCGAGCACAGCGCACTCCCGGTGCCCGGCCGCCCGGCGACGCGGAATCCGGCTCCGCGATGCCGACGGATGCCGTCGACGACGTCGTCGAACGGGCGCTGCAACGCGCCGCCGACCAGCTCGATCCCTCGACCGGCAACGTCGTACGCGTCGTCCTCATCGAGCGCGCCGACGCCGCTCCCCTGTGCTGGCTGGTCCTGCACCACCTCGTCACCGACGGCGTCTCCTGGCGAATCCTGCTGCCCGACCTGGCCACCGCCGCCTACGGCGGCACCCTCGACCCGGTCGGCACCTCGTTCCGCCGCTGGGCACACAGCCAACCCCTGGAAGCCATCGCCAGGTCGGGCGAGCTGCCGACCTGGCAGCGCATCCTGGCCACTCCCGACTCCCCTTTCGGCACAGAGCCTTTCGACCCCGCCCGCGATGTGGTCGACACCATGGCGCAGTGCCGGTCGACGATCCCCGCCGACACCACGCACGCCGTCGTCACCACCGTGCCCGAGCAATTCCATTGCGGCGCCGACGATGTCCTGCTGACCGCCCTCGCTCTCGCCGTGGCCCGATGGCGCCAGCGCACCGCCACCCTGATCACCCTGGAAGGCCACGGCCGCGCCGAATCGCTCCTGCCCGGCGCCGATGTGGCCCGCACGGTGGGCTGGTTCACCAGCGTGTACCCCGTCGCCGTCGACCTGACCGGCATCGATGTCGGCGACGCCTTCACCGGCGGCCCGGCCGCGGGCGAGGCGATCAAGACCACGAAGGAACAGTTGCGCGCGATTCCCGATCGCGGAATCGGCTACGGCCTGCTGCGCTACCTCGACGGCGAGACCACGGCCGCTCTCGCCGACGCCCCGGTTCCCCAGCTGAGCTTCAACTATCTGGGTCGCGCCGTCACCGGCGAAGACCCTTGGCTGCCACAACGTTTCGCCGCCACCAACGACGACCGGGCACCCTTGGCCGCCACCGTCGACATCAATGCCGTCCGCACCGACGCGGGCCTCGAGGTCACCTGGGCCTACGCGAGCAGACTCCTCACCGAGGCCGACATCCGTGACCTGGCCGACCTGTGGTCGCAGGCCCTGACCGCCCTGGTCACCCATGCCGCCACCGAGGGCGCGGGCGGCCGCACCCCGTCGGATTTCACGCTCGTCACCGTCGACCAACCGCAGATCGACCGCTGGGAACACACCTACCCCCGACTCACCGATGTCTGGCCGCTGTCCCCACTCCAGTACGGCCTGCTCTTCCACGCGCTCTACGACTCCGACACCGCCGACGGTTACACCGTCCAATCCCTGCTCACCCTCGCGGGCACCGTCGACGCCACCCGCCTGCGCACCGCCGCCCAGGCCCTCGTAGACCGCCACGAGAACCTCCGCGCGGCCTTCGTGGAAACCGACGACGGCCCCCGCCAGCTCGTCCTCGCCCACGCCGAGATCCGCTGGGACGACATCGATCTCAGCCCCGTCTCCGACCCAGCCGAGCGCGACCACGAGCTCGCCAGGATCATCGACCTCGACGCCCGCACCCGCTTCGACCTCACCCACCCACCCCTGCTCCGCTTCACCCTGATCAGAACCGGCCCCGACACCTTCCGCCTGGTGATGACCAATCACCATGTGGTGCTGGACGGTTGGTCCACCCCGCTGCTGGTCCGCGAACTGCTCGCCCTCTACGTCACCGCGGGCGACCCGTCGGCCCTCCCGCCCGCCCGCTCCTATCGCGGCTTCCTGTCCTGGCTCGCCGACCAGGACACCGACGCCTCACTCACCGCCTGGCGCGCGGCACTGGCGGGCATCGACACCCCCACCCGCGCCGTCCCCAGCCTGGCCGCGATCACCTCCCCCGAGACCGCGATGCGCTCGCACGAGCTGACCGCCGCCACCGTCGCCGCGCTCGACGCCGCCGCCCGCGCGGCCGGGGCCACGGTGAACACCCTGGTCCAGGTCGGCTGGTCGCTGCTGCTGTCGCTGCTCACCGGCCGCACCGATGTGGTGTTCGGCAGCACCGTGTCCGGCCGTCCGCCGGAGCTGCCCGGGGTGGAGGAGATGGTCGGGCTGTTCATCAACACCGTCCCCGTGCGGGTCACGCTGGACCCGGCGGAGAAGGTCGCCGATCTGCTGGGCCGGGTGCAGACCGAGCAGGCCCGGCTGATGGACCACCAGCACGTCGGCCTGGCCGCCATCCACCGCGCGGTCGGCCTGGCCGAACTGTTCGACACCCTCACAGTGTTCGAGTCCTACCCGATCGACCGCGAGGCCCTCTCCCAGGCCCTCGACATCGCCGGGATGCGGGTGCTCGATGTCGAAGGCACCGACGCGACACCGTATCCGCTCAACCTCATGGTGATCCCGCTGCACACCCCCGACGGCGACGCCCTGCGCATCACCGTCAAATACCTCGCCGACCAGCTCGACCACACCGCCGCGCAATCCCTGCTCGACCGATTCGTCCGGCTGCTGACTCAGCTCGCCGACCACCCGGACCTGCCCGTCTCGCAGGTCCGCACCTGCGACGACACCGAACTGTCCACCCTGGCCCCGGTCCGCGGCGCGCCGCCCGTGCCGATGCGGACGCTGCCCGACATCCTCACCGCCGGTGCTGCCCTCGACCCCGGGGCCGTCGCGGTGAGCTCGGGTGATCTGCGCATGAGTTACGGCGAACTCGACGCCTGGTCCAACCGGTTCGCCCGGGTCCTGCTCGGGCGCGGCGTGGGCCCGGAGGTGTTCGTCGTCCTGGCGCTGACCCGCTCGCTGGAATCGGTGGTCGCGGTGTGGGCACTGGCCAAGACCGGCGCGGCCTTCGTCCCGCTGGACCCCAGCTATCCGGTGGAGCGCATCGAGCACATGCTCTCCGATTCCAGGGCCCCGATCGGCGTCACCGTGACGGCCACCGGCGAAACCCTGCCCGGCACCATCGACTGGCTGCTGCTCGACGACCTCAACACCATGCGCCGCGCCATGCTCGTCTCCGACGCCCCGATCACCGACGCCGAACGCGGCGGCCCCCTCGACCTCGACCACACCGCCTACCTCATCTACACCTCCGGCTCCACCGGCAAGCCCAAGGCGGTACTCCTCAGCCATCGCGGCATCGCGAATCTGGTGACGGCGCAACGGGAAACCCTCGACCTCGACCCCTCCGCCAGCGCCCTGCAGGTCGCCTCCCCCAGCTTCGACGCCTCGGTGTTCGAGATGCTCACCGCGCACGCGGCGGGCGGGCGGCTGGTGGTGTCGCCACCGGAGGTCTACGGCGGCAGCGAACTGGAAGCCCTGCTGCGCACCGAACAGGTAACCCACGCGGTCATCACCCCGTCGGCCCTGGCCACCATGGAACCCACCGACCTCACGGCCTTGCGTGTGCTCGCCGTCGCCGGTGAGGCGGCCA
Organism: Nocardia sp. NPDC056064; assembly: GCF_042266925.1. Lineage (NCBI taxonomy): Bacteria > Bacillati > Actinomycetota > Actinomycetes > Mycobacteriales > Nocardiaceae > Nocardia > Nocardia sp. NPDC056064. The sequence goes on from NZ_JBHJWO010000001.1 coordinate 2,201,258, forward strand.
CACCCGAGCTCATCGAGAAGTGGGCGGCGGGCAGGCGCATGGTGAACCTGTACGGCCCCACCGAATTCAGTATCTGGGCCACCGGTCCCGCCGAGCTGCGCGCGGGCGAGCCGGTGACCATCGGCGGCCCGATCCGTGGCGCGGCCGTGGTCGTGCTGGACAGCTGGTTGCGCCCGGTCCCGGTGGGCATCCAGGGCGAGCTGTACCTGGCGGGCCCGGCGCTGGCGCGCGGCTATTTCCACCGGGTCGAGATGACCGCGAGCCGCTTCGCCGCCGACCCTTTCGGCGCGCCCGGTGACCGCATGTACCGCACCGGCGACATGGTGCGCTGGGTGCACGGCGCGGACGGCGCGCTCACTCTGGAGTACTTGGGCCGCAGCGATTTCCAGGTCAAGATCCGTGGCCTGCGGATCGAGCTGGGCGAGATCGACGCGGTGCTCTCCCGCGACACCGAGGTCGAGTACGCCGTCACCATCGGCCGCGAGGGACCGGCCGGGGCGACGGTGCTGGTGTCGTATGTGCTGCCCGCGCCCGGCGCCGACCTCGACCCCGAACACCTGCGCGCGCAGGTCGCGGCCGAACTGCCCGGGTACATGGTGCCCGGCTATGTCGTCGTGCTCGACGACATCCCGCTGACCCCGGTCGGCAAGCTGGACCGCAAAGCCCTTCCGGTACCGGACTTCTCGTCGGCGCGACGTTCCTATCTCGCCCCGCGTACACCGGTCGAGGAGTCGGTGGCGGCGGTGTTCGCCGAGGTGCTGGGCAGCGAACGCGTGAGTGTCGACGAGTCCTTCTTCGAACTCGGCGGCAATTCGCTGAGCGCGACCAAGGTCGTCGCCCGGGTGAATTCGGCTCTCGGCTGCGGGATCGCCCTGCGCGACCTGTTCGACGCCCCGACCGTGGCCCAGCTCGCCGCCCGCCTCGTCCCCGCCCCCGACGGCACCCCGGGCCGCCCCGCCCTTGCCGCGCACCCCCGCCCCGACCGCATCCCGCTCTCCCCCGCCCAGCAGCGCATGTGGGTCCTCAACCAGCTCGACCCGGACTCCGCCGCCTACAACATCGCCATCGCCCTGCGCCTCACCGGCGACCTCGACGTCCCCGCCCTGCGCCAGGCCCTCACCGATGTCATCGACCGCCACGAATCCCTGCGCACCCGCTACCCCGCCGACTCCGAGGGCCCGCGCCAGGTGATCGTCGGCACCGACCCACCCACGATGCCCGTCCTCGTCACCGAGGACGGCGCCGCCCTCCGCGCACGGATCAACGAACTCACGGCCACCGGCTTCGACCTCACCCGCGAGTCCCCCGTCCGCCTCGCCCTGTTCCGCGTGACCGAACCCGCCGGCACCGAGTCGAGCACCGAGACGCATGTGATCGTGCTCGTGGTGCACCACATCAGCGCCGACGGCGCGTCGATGGCGCCGCTGGCCGCCGATCTCGTGACCGCCTACTCCGCCCGCATCGCGGGGTCGGCGCCTACCCGCGCACCGCTGACCGTCCAGTACGCCGACTTCGCCCTCTGGCACCGCGAGGTGCTCGGTGCCGCGACGGACCCGGATTCCCTGGCGGCACAGCAGATCCGATACTGGCGAGACACCCTCGCCAGCGCGCCGGACGCCCTGGAACTCCCCGGTGACCGTCCCCGCCCGGCGGTCCAGTCCCTGCGCAGCGACGATGTCGGCTTCACGCTGGACGGCGGAACCCACAGCACCCTGGTCGAATTCGCCGCAGCGCACAATGTCAGCGTCTTCATGGTCGTGCACGCCACCCTGGCGGTCCTGCTCTCGCGCCTGGCGGGCACCGGCGACATCGTCATCGGCACCCCGGTAGCCGGTCGCGGCGAGCAAGCTCTCGACGAGTTGGTCGGCATGTTCGTCAACACCCTCGCGCTGCGCACCCCCGTGGACCCCGGCACCGATTTCCGCCGGTTCCTCGACACCGTGCGCGGCACCGACCTGGACGCCTTCGCCCACGCCGACATCCCCTTCGAACAACTCGTCCAAGCCCTGGATCCGACCCGTTCGACCGCCCACCATCCCCTGTTCCAGGTCTCGCTCTCACTCCAGAACTTCCTCGCCCCCGTCCTCGAACTGCCCGGCCTGCGCTTCGAGGTCGAGGACTTCGATCGCCGCTCCTCGGCCTTCGACCTCACCGCCGACCTGCGCGAACGCTTCGACGACTCCGGACGCCCCGCCGGTATCGAGGGCACCCTGTCCTACGCCACCGACCTGTTCGACGCCCCCACCGTCACCGCCTTCGCCGACCGCTGGCACCGGGTCCTCACGGCCGTCCTGGCCGATGCCGACCTCCCCCTCGCCGATATCGACATCCTCACCGAATCCGAACGCGCCCAACTGGTCCCGGTCCACGGCCCGGCGACCACCGGCACCACCACCCTCGCCCACCTGTTGGCCAGTACGGCCGCCACCTTCCCGGACCGCCCCGCCGTCATCGCCTATCAGCCGCATCCCACGTTCGACCCCGCGCCACCCCACTCCCCTCGGCGCATAGATGCGGAGACGGACGGCACACCCTCGGCCACGGAATCCTTCGGCACGACAACACTTTCCGCCGCAGAGGCGCACGCCGCCACCTCCGCCACGAAGCCCTCCGGCGTGACAGCACCTTCCGCCACCACCTACCGCACACTCGATGCCCGTTCCAACCAGCTGGCGCGACTGTTGATCGAGGCGGGCGCCCTCGCGGAAACCGTTGTTGCCCTGTCACTCCCACGGTCGGAGGCCCTGCACATCAGCCTTTGGGCGACTGCCGAGACCGGCGCCGCTTTCGTCCCGGTCGACCCCAAGCACCCCGCCGACCGCATCGAACACATGCTCACCGATTCCGGTGCGCGCGTGGGCATCACCCTCGCCGAGTACCGGCCCGGTCTCCCCGACAGCACCCACTGGCTCGTCCTCGACGACCCGGCCGTGGCCGAACGCCTCGCCGCCACCAGCGACGCCCCACTCACCCCGGACGAACTCCCGGCCCCGATCCGCGTCGAGAACCCGGCCTGGATGATCTACACCTCCGGCTCCACCGGCACCCCGAAGGGCGTCACCGTCACCCATCGCGGCCTGGCCGACCTGATCGCCGCCCAGCGTGCCGACCTCGCCCTCGACGAGCACGCCCGCGTCCTGCAGGTCGCCTCCCCGAGCTTCGACGCGTCGATCTTCGAGGCGCTCATGGCCTACGGCTGCGGTGCCGCCGCCGTCATCGCACCGCCGGACGTCTTCGGCGGCGCCCCGCTCGCGGAACTCATCGCCGCCGAGCAGGTCACCCACATGGTCATCACGCCCTCGGCGCTGGCCACCATCGATCCCGCCGAGGTCTCGAGCGTGCGGGTGCTGGCCGTGGCCGGGGAGGCGGTCGGCCCCGACCTCGTCGCGCGCTGGTGCGGCGGGGCGGACGGCCGCACCATGGTGAATCTGTACGGCCCGACCGAATACACCATCTGGGCAACGGGTTCCGCGCCGCTGTCGGAAGCGGAGCCGGTCACCATCGGCACACCGATCCGGGGTGCGAGCGCACTCGTCCTGGACGACCGCCTGCGCCCGGTCCCCGTCGGCGTCGCCGGTGAGCTCTACCTGGCAGGCACCGCCGCGGCCCGTGGCTATCACGCCCGTCCCGCCCTCACCGCCGCCCGTTTCGTCGCCGACCCCTTCGGCGCACCCGGCGACCGCCTCTACCGCACCGGCGATCTCGTCCGCTGGACCCACACCGGCACCGACCTGACCCTGGAATACCTGGGCCGCACCGATTTCCAGGTGAAGGTGCGCGGCCAGCGCATCGAACTGGGTGAGATCGACGCGGTCCTCGGCGGCATCGACGGTGTGGATCTCGCTGTCACCCTCGGCGTTCCGGGGCCCACGGGCGCCACCGCCCTCGCCGCCTACCTGGTGCGCCTGCCCGGTGCCGAACTCGATCTCGACCATGTGCGTGCCGTCGCCGCCGACACCCTGCCCGGCTACATGGTCCCGGCCGCGTTCGTCGTCCTGGACGCCATCCCGATCAATGCCGTCGGCAAACTCGATCGCAAGGCCCTGCCCGACCCGGTGTTCGTCACCGACGACACCGCCTACCGCGCCCCGGAAACCCCGACCGAACAGGTCCTCGCCGACATCTACGCCGAACTGCTGGGCCGCGAGCAGGTGGGCGTGGACGACTCCTTCTTCGCCCTCGGCGGAGACAGCATCCTTGCCATCCAGCTGGTCACGCAGGCGAAACTGCGGGGCGTGCACTGCACTCCGCTGCAGGTCTTCGAGCACCGCACCGTCGCCGCGCTGGGCGCCGTCGTCGACGCGGGCGAGACCGTGGAGGCACTGGCGGAGCTGCCCGGCGGCGGGGTCGGCGACCTGCCGCTCACCCCGATCGTGCGGTACATGATCGAGCGCGGCGGCGATTTCGACCGGTTCGTCCAGACCGCCGTGCTCGACCTGCCCGTCGGTATCGACCGCACCCGGCTCGTCGCCACCCTCACCGCCGTGATCGACCGGCACGACATGCTGCGCGCACGCCTGTCCCGCGACGGCGACGACTGGCGGCTGACCGTGCCGGACCCCGGCACGGTCGACGTCGACACCCTCGTGCACCGCACCGAGTTCGACGCCGCGGTCGACCCCGTGGAACTGCGCGAATACGCCCAGACCGCATTGGATTCCGCGATGAACCGCCTCGATCCCGCCACCGGGGTGGTCCTCCAGTTCGTCTGGCTCGACCCCGTCGGCGACGCCGGGTCACGCACCCGGCCCGGCCGCCTGATCGTCGTCGCCCATCACCTGGTGATCGACAGTGTCTCCTGGCGCATCCTCGTGCAGGACCTCATCGCCGCCTGGGCCCAGGTCGCCGCCGACACCACCCCGGTCCTGCCGGAGACCGGCACCTCCGTGCGCCGCTGGTCGCACGCGCTCACCGAACAGGCGCACAGCGACCGCCGCTGCGCCGAACTCGGCTACTGGCAGACGGTGACCGGCGGCCCCGACCCGCTGCTCGGCAGTCGCCCCCTCGATCCCGCGATCGACCAGGGCCACACCGTGCGCCGCCTCGACATCGAGGTCGACGAATCCACCACCACCGCCCTGCTCACCACCCTGCCCGGCCTGTTCCACGGCGGCGTCACCGATGCCCTGCTCGCCACTCTCGCCCTCGCTCTCGTGCGCTGGCGAGCACGCCGAGGCGTGGACGAACCCTCGGCGCTGCTGCGTCTGGAAGGCCACGGCAGGCAGGAGGAAGTGGTGCCGGGCGCGGACCTGTCCCGCACCATCGGCTGGTTCACGAACCTGTACCCCGTCCGCCTCGACCTCGCCGAGATCGACATCGACGACGCCCGCACCGGCGGCCCCGCCATGGGCACCGCCATCCGCGCGGTCAAACACGACCTCCTGTCCGTCCCCGACAAGGGCATCGGCTTCGGCATGCTCCGCTACCTGAATCCCGAGACCGCTCACCATCTTCCGGAAGCACTACCAGGCCAGATCTGCGTGAACTACCTCGGCAGGCACACCTCCGTCGAGACCCCCGCCGGACTCGAGGGCCTGGGCTGGCTGCCCACCGGCGACCTCGGTGACCTGGACGCCGCCGAACACGGCGAGGTACCCGTCATGGCGGCCATCGACATCAACGCCATGGTCGTCGGTGACCGCCTGCGCGCCGACTTCGGTTATGCCGCACAGCTCCTCGACCGCGAGGATGTCGCCGAGCTCGCCCAGCTGTGGGCCGAGGCCCTGACCGCCGCCGCCCGGTTCGCCGACACCCCCGCCGCCGCGACGGCCGCCGCCGACGAAGCCGCCACGACCACGGCGACCCCCGCGGGCCCCACCGGTCTCGGCCTGGACGTGCTGCTCCCCATCCGCCCCGACGGTGACAAACCCGCCCTGTTCTGCGTGCACTCCTCCTCCGGAATGTCCTGGAGCTACCTGGGATTCGCCGAGAGCCTCCGTCCCGGCCGCCCGATCTACGGCCTCCAGGCCCCGGACCTCGCCGGCCGCGAACCCTCGGCCCGCTCGATCGAGGAATTCGCGCGACGCTACGTCCGGGAGATCCGCGCGGTCCAGCCGCACGGGCCCTACCACCTGCTGGGCTGGTCGTTCGGTGGGCTCATCGCCGAGGCGATGGCCGTCGAACTGGCCGCGGCGGGCGAGCAGGTCGGCGTGGTCGCCCTGCTCGACACCGACACCGCCGATATCGACGGCGACAGCATCGAACGCCTCACCGCGGGCGCCTTCATCCACACCTTCGGCGCGATCTTCGGCATCGACGACGTCCCCGCCGACGCCACCGCCGAGCAGGCCGCCGCCGCCATCACCGCCCGGCTCGGCGTCGAACTCGTCGACGCCGCCACCCTCGAACGGATGGCCGCCTCCTACAACGCCTCCGCGGGCACCAGGACCGGCTATCAACGCCCCGTCCACGACGGTGACCTGCTCTACTTCCGCGCCGCCGTCGACCCGCAGGAATGGATGGGCCCGGACGGCTGGCGGCCCTACGTGACCGGCGAGATCGTCAGCCACGACGTGCCGGTGACCCACGACGAGATGACCAATCCGCTTGCCCTGTCGGTGATCTCACCACTGCTCGACGACCAGATGGAAGCAGGAGACCGGCTATGAGCGTCGAACCCACTCTCGCCCCCAGTCCCGCCCGCACCGGCGGGGTGCTCGTGGAGGGCATCGAGAAATCCTTCGGTGACGTGCACGCCCTGCGCGGGGTCGACTTCGCCGCCGAGCCGGGCCAGGTGCTCGGCATTCTCGGTCCCAACGGCGCGGGCAAGACCACCACGGTCAATATCCTGTCCACCCTGATCACCCCCGATCGCGGGCGTGCGGTGGTCGCCGGACACGATGTCGTCGCCGACCCGGCCGCGGTGCGCCGCGCCATCATGCTCACCGGCCAGTACGCCGCCCTCGACGACATGCTCAGCGGCTACGAGAACCTGGTCATGTTCGGCAGGCTCATGGGCCTGCGCAAACCCGCCGCCCAGGCCAGGGCCCGCGAACTGCTCACCGAATTCGATCTGGACCGGGCCGCCGAACGCCGCGTCGGCACCTACTCCGGTGGTATGCGCCGCCGCATCGATATCGCCTGTGGCCTGGTGGTGCGCCCCGATGTGGTCTTCCTCGACGAGCCGACCACCGGCCTGGACCCGCGCAGCCGCCAGGGCGTCTGGGACCTGGTGCGCGGCTTCAAGAACGAGGGCATCACCACCCTGCTCACCACCCAGTATCTCGAAGAGGCCGACGCGCTCAGCGACCGGATCATCGTCATCGACCACGGCGTAGTGATCGCCGAGGGCACCGCCGACGAACTCAAACATCGCACCGGCGGCAGCTACTGCGAGATCGTGCCCCTGGATCTCGACGGCCTGCCCACCATCGCCGCCGCCCTCGGCACCCTGCTGCCCCCGGAGAACCTGGCCGCGCTCACCCCGGAATCCGACCGCCTCACCATCCCCGCCCCCGAGGGCGCCAAGACCCTCGCCGAAGCCCTGCGCCGCCTCGACGACGCCGGCATCGAACTCGTCGACATCGCCCTGCGCCGCCCCTCCCTCGACGATGTGTTCCTCCAGCTCACCGGCCATCTGGCCACGACCGAGCAGGCCGTCCCGTGACCACCGCCACATGGCACACCGACGTCCGTGCCGCCCCCGCCACCGTGCAGCAGTGGTGGGTGCTGACCACCCGGCTGATCGCGCCCGCCGTCAGGTCCGGCGAGGTGCTGTCCTCCGTGCTGGCCCCCGCCGCGTTCACCGCGAGCTTCTACATCCCGCTCAAGACGGTGATGATGTTCTCCGGCAACGGTTTCAGCAGTTACGCCCAGTACATGATGCCGCTGGTCATCCTCCAGGCCGCCGCCTTCACCGCCATCTCGGCGGCCTTCCGCTCGGCCACCGACGCCGTCGCCGGGCTCAATCGCCGCTTCGGCGCCATGCCGCTGCGGCCGCTGGTCCCGGTCGCGGCGCGGATGTCGGCCAATCTGTTCCGGCTGGTGATCTCGCTGGCCGCCGCCATCGCCTCGGGGTACGTCATCGGGTTCCGGTTCCGGCTCGACGGCTGGCACACCCTCGGCTTCCTGGCCTTGTCCCTGCTCATCGGGATCGCGCTGACCCTGGGCGCCGATGTCATCGGCACGCTGTCCAAGAGCCCGGAGGCGACCTCGCAGGCGCTGGTGCTGCCACCGCTGATCTTCGGCATGCTCTCCACCGGTCTCGCCCCGGCCGATCAGTTCCCGGAGTGGATCCAGTGGTTCGTGCGCAATCAGCCGGTGTCCCAGTTCGCCATCGCCCTGCGCGCGCTGGCCGGGGACACCGCGGGCAATGCCGGAGTGGTGAGCTGGTCGCTGATGGGCCCGTCGCTGCTGTGGCTGACCGCCATCCTGGCGATCTGCGCGCCCGTCGCCGTCCGGCTCAGCGCACGGAGGGCGTGATGACCCTGCAGACCGAGAACTCCCCCGCCGCGCTGGTCCGGCACACGCTCATCCAGACCGAGCGGCTGCTGGTGCGATGGGCCCGCAACCCGATCACCCTGCTCGAGACACTGCTCATCCCGTGCCTGCTGCTGATCATGCTCGACATCGTGGTCGGCGGGCAGATCGAACGGTTCACCGGCGAGGACGCCCTCTACGGTTCGGTGCCGATGGTCGCGCTGGTCGGCGCGCTCTCCGGCGCCGTCGCCAGCGGGGTCCTGCTGGGCCGCGAACGCGACGCGGGCCTGCTGGCCCGGTTCTGGGTGCTGCCGGTGCACCGGGCCTCCGGCCTGGCCTCACGCATCCTGGCCGAGGGCTGCCGCATCCTCGCGGGCACGATCGCGGTGGTCCTGGTCGGTTTCCTGCTCGGCTTCCGGTTCCACCACGGCCCGCTGGCGGCACTGGCGTTCCTGCTGGTCCCGGTGATCTTCGGGCTGGCCTTCGCCACCATCGTCACCACGGTGGCCGTCTACACCGCCAAGGCCGCGCTGGTCGAGGGCATCACCATCCTCACCTCGCTGATGATGTTCTTCAGCACCGGTTTCGTCCCGCTGGTCGCCTTCCCGACCTGGATCCAGCCGGTGGTGCGCAATCAGCCGATGTCGGTGGCCGTGGACGCCATGCGCGGGCTGGCCGACCACGGCCCGGTCGCCCGTCCGCTCGTCCTCAGCCTGATCTGGTCGGCGGGCGCGGTGCTGCTGTTCGCCGTCCCCGCCGCCATCGGTTTCCGCCGTGCCAGCCGCCGGTGACGCCCCCGGCGAGCAGCACGGGAGCCACGCAGTACCCTCGTGCGCATGCCGGTGAGCGCCCGAGAACGCACCCGATTCCGTCGCACCGCCGAGCGGGCCGGTCGTGCCCGCTCGCGCGGCATCGCCGTCGGCGCCGCGCTGCTGTGCGCCGTCGCGCTCACCGCGGGCTGCGCGGACAAGACCGACGACGCCAGCACCATCATCCGCACCACCACCAATATCGCCGGAGCCGGTGTGGTCGGCGCCGACCGCGACACCGCCACCGCCTGCCCGCTGCCCAGCGCCCCCGATGCCGGGCCGGGCACGACCCGCGCGGTGACCCACACCGCCGGTGTCTCCCAGGTGCCCGCCGACCCGCAGCGCATCGTCGTGCTCACGAGTTCCGCACTCGACGCCGCCTGCGCGCTGGGCCTGTGGGAACGCGTCGCGGGCGCGGTCACCCTCGAGGGCGACCGCCCGCAGCCGATGTATCTGGGCTACGGCGTGCTCGAGGTGCCCAGCGTCGGCCCGATCGGTCAGCCCGATCCCGCGCGCATCGCCGAACTGAAGCCCGACCTCATCCTCGGTGACATCGCCCCCGCCGCAGGCGGTTACGAGGCGCTGCGCGCCATCGCCCCCACCGTGCTCATCGGCCAGGGCGGCAGCTGGCAGTCCGATTTCACCGCCTACGCGGCCGGCATGGGCCGCCGCGACGCCGCCGCCACCGCCCTGCGCGACTACCTCACCGAGGCCCACGACCTCGGCCCCGCCCTCAACGCGAGCCAGTCGCAGGCCTCGGTGCTGCGCTTCACCGCCGACACCACCCAGGTGCAGGGCAGCGAGACCTTCGCCGCCCAGGTCCTCGCCGATGTCGGCGTGCAGCGCCCCACCGCCCAGCGCGGCCAGTCCTACGACATCACCGCCGACGAGCTGGCCACCAAGGCCGAGGGCGATGTCGTCTACGTGATGTTCGACGGCGAGCAGGGCGAGGAGCACGGCAAGCAGGTGTTGCGCTCCACCGAGTTCGAGGAGCTCGGCGCCGCCACCGACCGCCGCGTCTTCGCCGTCGACGACAAGATCTGGCACACCACCGGCCTCACCGCCGCCCGCGCCGTCCTCACCGACCTGCGCAACAGCCTCAACGGCTACGTCACCGACTGAGCGCTCCCAGCAACCTCCCAGCACGTCCCCAGCCTCGGCGCAGACCCCGCTCCTACCGTCGTCCTCGACACCGGAGAAGCGGAGGAGACGCGATGCACGAGCACGACCTCGGATTGGGCCACGACCTGCGGGTGATGTCACGCAGACGGATGCTGAGCGCGCTCGGCCTCGCCGGCGTTGCGGCCGCGGCGGCGGCCTGCGCGAGCGATTCCGGCAGCACCACCGCCACGTCCACCCCGGCCACCCTGCCCGCCGCCGCACCGGGCGAGACGGCCGGACCGTATCCCGGCGACGGCTCCAACGGACCCAATGTGCTCGTCGAATCGGGTGTGGTCCGCTCCGATATCACCGGCAGCTTCGGCGCGTATTCCGGGACCGCACAGGGTGTTCCGATGACTCTCACGCTGCACCTCGTCGACCTGACGACGAGCGCGGCGGGCGCGGGCATGGCCGTCTACGTCTGGCACTGCGACCGCGAGGGCCGGTACTCGCTCTACAGCGAGGGCGTCACCGAGCAGAACTACCTGCGCGGTGTCCAGGTCGCCGACGGCAACGGCACCGTCGAGTTCACCTCGATCTTCCCCGCCTGCTACACCGGCCGCTGGCCGCACATCCACTTCGAGGTCTACGACTCGCTGGCCACGGCCGTCGCCGGTGACAATGCCCGCCTCACCTCCCAGATCGCCCTCCCCCAGGACGCCTGCGAGACCGTCTTCGCCGCCGACTCCGGCTATGCCGCCAGCACCAGCAACATGTCCGGGGTGACGTTGGCCTCGGACAATGTCTTCGGTGACGGGTGGGACGCCGAGCTCGCCACCGTCAGCGGGACACCTGCCACCGGCATGGCGGTATCGCTCACGATCGGTGTGGCCGACAAGTCCCAGAACACCCAGTCCTCTCCCGGCGGTCAGCCCCCGGGCGGGATGGGCGGTCAGCCCCCGGGCGGCCAAGGCGGAGAGCCGCCCAGCGGCGGTCGTCCGCCCCGATAGCCCGTCATCGGGCTGCTCAGTCGAACTGCACCGTCGCCAGCATCGCCCGCGCCAGCTGTTCGGGATCGGCCGAGGACGCCAGCTCCGACCCTTCGAGGGCCCCCTCCCGCCACAGCGTCGCGAACCCGTGCACCAGCGACCAGGCCGCGAGCCGGGTGGAGCGCTGGCGGTCGGGCGCCTGCCCAGCCCGCATCCCGGCGATCCCCGACCGCAGTGCCGCACCGGACCGCTCGCGGGCGGCGAGCAGGTCGGGATCGTCGGCTCGTAGCACCTCGCGCCGGTACATCACGTCGAAGCGCCCCGGCTGGGCGAGCGCGAACCGGATGTAGGCCACTGCCACCTCGCGCATGTCCTCCCCCGCCGCCGCCAATTCCGTTGCCAGCAGGTCGAATCCCTCGATGGCCAGCGCGGTGAACAGTCCCGCGCGGTCCCCGAAATGGTGCGCGGGCGCCGCGTGTGAGACCCCCGCCCGCCGGGCCAGTGCCCGCAGCGACACCGCCTCCACGCCTTCCGCCGCGATCTGCTCGGCCGCCGAGTCGAGCAGCGCCGCCCGCAGATCCCCGTGGTGATACCCGTCCTTGGCCATCCCTAGATCCTGACCGACGAACTTGCCATTGACAAGTTCCCGCGATGGTGTCAATCTTTCCAGTGTCAAGATTGACACCGCCTCGCCCGCTTCAGGAGCTCTACATGGCCCCCTTCGTCGTCCTCACCACCGTCACCCTGCTGGCCCGCCTGCTCGGCTGGATCACCGCGCTGACCTGGCTCGATTCCTGGCCACACGCCATCGCCCTCGGCCTGGCGGCCATGTTCGCCCTCACCGCGGGCGCCCACTTCCAGCAGCCTCGCCGGGACGCCCTGATCGCGATGGTCCCGCCCCGCCTGCCCAATGCCCCCGCACTGGTCACCCTCACCGGATTCCTCGAACTGGCAGGCGCGATCGGCCTGCTCATCCCCGCCACGGCCCAGCTCGCCGCCGCCTGCCTGTTCGTCCTGCTGCTGGTGATGTTCCCCGCCAATATCCGAGCCGCCCGTGCCGACCTGGGCATCACCACCATGCCGCTCCCCGCCCGCACCGCCCTCCAGGGCGTCTTCCTCGCGGCGTGCGCGGTGGTGGTCCTCGCCTGACCCGAGTCCGCGAGGCCCGCTATCCTCGGGTCCGCAGCTTCATGGGGGAGGGTCGATGACCGACAGCAGCACGTCTTTGCCACGGCGCCCGGACTATTCGCGACCGGTGTCGGCCGCGGCGGTCCTCGGCGTCATCCTGCTCGTCGGCGGTGTACTGCTCGGGCTCTACAGCCTGTTCATCGCCGCCGACAGCCGCGTCGACGTCTCGGCAGACGTCGTCACCGATCTCTCCACCGATCTCGGCCTGCTCGCGGTAGGGCTCGGCATCGCCTCCCTGCTCGTGCTGGCGAGTGCCCTGCGCTGGGCACGGACATTGCAGGCCAAGGGAATCGGGAATGTGCCGAGCGCGGCGATGCACGTGATCGTGGTCATCGGATTCCTCGCCGTCTGGCGGCTGCACATCCCGTCCACTGTCGAGACGACCTTCGAGCACTACGCGGCCTTCCCGAAGCTGCCGATGTCGGTCGCCGCCTGGGCGCTCGTGGTGGTGGGAACGCTGCTCGTCCTCGGCGCGGCGATCTCACCGCCCCTCTACGGCGCTCTCCCGAAGCGCACCGGCGCGATCATGGCCGCGATCGGTGTCCTCGCCTGTGTGGCCGCCACGGGTGCCGCCGTGTGGGCGGGTGACGACAGCCGGTTCTTCGATCACCGCACAGTCGCCGACGCCCCCGCCCCTCCGTCACCGAATCAATTGGGCCAGGAACGATTCCGGCTGATGCTGCCGCGAAACACCACTGTGGTAGCCGGTGGCCACGGTTTCCTGGTCGCCACTCCCACCGGCATCACCGCCCACGACGGCACCACCGGAGCACCACGCTGGCACTACCAGCGCCCCACCGCGACGAAACGGGGCGTCCACCTCGATATCGAGTCCCTGTTCTCAATTACTGCGGAGAACACCGTGGTCACCTACTGGAACCGACTGGGATGGATCGCCTTCGACGCCACCACCGGCGAAATACTCTGGACCGACTCGGATTTCACTTCGGATAGCGAATCCGGACCCAGTACGCTCCGCGGCGACGAGAAGCACACCGTGCTCGCGCGCGCCGAGGACGGCGACTTCCGCCGCTACGACGCTCGCACAGGCAACCGCATGTGGTCCGCCCCACCGATTCCCGACCGGTGCAGATCGGACAAGTCGCAGATCGCGGTCACCTCACTCGCCGTGTACCAGGTGATGGTCTGCCGCGACACGATCGGCCCAGCGACCACCGTGCGCACTCTCGACGCGGCGACCGGGGCGATCACCACCGAACGCGCCTTCCCGACCCCGGAACCGAACCGCCCACCGACGATTTCCGTCGTCGACGACGTCGTCTCCCTCGACTGGAACTACCGCACAACCGACCTGCGCCACCTCCACTTCGTCAGCCCCGCTCACCTCGTCACGGCCGAGATCACCACTCCGGTCGACGTTCTCGTCGCCGACCGGACCACAGTCCTGACCAGCACCAGGTTCGACGAAACCACCGCCTCGGACCGCGCCGACTTCACCCGCTCACGCACCCTGCCCTTGACTCTCGACAGCCTGTCCCCGCTGAGCTACCAGCACCTACTCCTCGACGACGAACTGATCTCGATCGCCTACGGACTGAAGACCTGGCAACGCCCAGAACTCAACGAGACGACCCCGGCACCGCTCACAGGTTGCGATCCGGCCGGCCTCGTCTCCGCCCCGGGCACCACCCTCGTCTTCTGTTCCACCCAAACTCACAAATGGCAGCTCATCGGCTTCACACCCCACTGACCCCGCTCACTGCGACCGCCGCGACAACCGATGCACGATCGTCCACGTCCCACCCACCACCAGCAACGCGAACAACAGCAATCCCCCACCGAACGCCGCGAGAATCCACAACCGATCACCCAGTGAGAGCGACCCGTTCAGGCTGATATTGAGCGAGCCGACAGCGAAGGCGATGATCGCCGCGAAAATCGACACCCCCTCGATCACCTTCACCACCGAACCCCGCACGGTCTCGGCCAGTTTCGCGATCTCGGCCTCGGTCCGTTCGGCACTCTCCCGCGCCGCCGCCGCCTGCCGGGCATTGACCCGCGCCACCTCGATGGCCTCCCGCCGCGCGCGATACTGCTCCTGCAGCAGCTCATGACTCACCCGGCCACCGATGGCGGGCAGCAACCGCACCGCCGTATCGATGCTCACCAGCGCCGCGTCGTGCTCACCACACCACCACTGCCCGGTCGCCAGCCGGAAGTGCAGGATGTGACTGCCGGGATAGGCCGTGACCGCCTCCCCCGCGCGATCCCGCAGCAGTTCGTTCCTGCCGTCGAACTCCACGCTGTAGGCGAGCCCGTTCAGCGCGACATCCACGGCGGCGTAGGTCCGGTCGGTATCGCTCCACACCCGATCGAACAGCTCCCGCGCGTATTCCCCGGTGGCGCGCCGACTACCGAAGGCGGCGAAGGCTCGCAGGGCGGTGAACAGCACCGATTCCCGATGCGGCCCGGCCGCCATGGCCAACGGTGAGGCGTCGAGGAACTGCGCGAGTTCATCGAAATAGAAGTCGGCCCGCAACTTCCCGGCGTGATACAGCGTCGCGAAATACGCCTTGTTGCAACCACTGTCGTCGGCGGCGACGATGTCCCCGGTGGCGTCGGCGATCTCCCCGGCGGACTCCACCGAATCGCGCGTGATGAACGCGTACCCCAGCGCCCACTTCTCCCGGATCGGCTCGTGCACCGCCGCCGCCACATGCTCGGCCATCCAGCCCGCGCACAACACGGCGGTCTGCAGGGTCGGCTCGGCCCGGAACCGATGATTCCAGTACCGATCGGCGCAGATCAGATGCGGATCACTGTCGAAATCCGCCGAGTCCACATCGAACTGCGGCTCCACCTGCTGCGCCAGGTATTGCAGCGCGATCTGCTCACAATCGCGTTCCAGCACACGCGAATTCGCGGCGACCAGCCCGCTCAACGTCGACTCGATCAGCGCGTGATCCATGAACGTCCCCTGCCTGCCGCCACACCCGAATGATCAATGTCACTACCTACCACAGGGTTCCGCGTGAGTCGACATGGCAGAGTGTCGGTTCGTGGAGATCGCGGTGCTCACGGCGGTACACGCCGGGTACGCCCGCTACCTACCCGCCGCGTGGCGGTCGCTGTGCGCGCAGACCCACACCGACTGGTCGTGGTTCGTCCAGGTCGACGGCCCTCGCACCCCGGAGATCCCCGCCGCGCTCATCGGCTGCGGCGCGACCGACGACCCTCGCCTGCGCCTGGCGTTCAACGGCACCAGAGAAGGCCCGGGGATCACCCGCAATGTCGCGCTCGGCCGGATCACCGCCCCGCTGATCCAGAATCTCGACGCCGACGACGAATTGGAGCCGACCGCGCTCGCCGACCTGTCGGCCGCGCTCGCCTCCGAACCCACCGCCGGATTCGCCGTCGGCCCCGCCCGTGACCTCCTCGGCTCCGGCGAACTACGCCCCTTCCCCCACGACCCCACCCCCGGCCTCCTCGAGCGCGGCGCCCTGCTCGACGCCTGGATCACCACCCCGGACACCTACCGCCTCCCGGTCCACCCCGCCGGCATCCTGTGGCGCCGCGACCTCCTGCTCACCGCGGGCGGCTGGGCAGCCCTGCGCGGCATGGAGGACACCGCCCTCGTGATGTCCGCCTCAGCTCTCGCCCCTGGCATCGTCATCGACACCCCTACCCTGCGCTATCGCAAGCACCACCTCCAGCACTCCACCAGACCCTCGATCTTCGAGGGGGGGGGGGGAGCAAATATCTCTCGTTCGCGCGCGGGCGGCAGCACTGCTCGCCGGTCCCGGGTGGCTGACACCGGCGCCTTGACACCAGTCGTTCAGGACGGCGGGTAGGCGGCGGACAGACCCCGGTTGACGATGTCGGCGAACACTGTCAGATCTCGGATGAGGGTGTCGATGTCGCCCGCGACGCCCGCGTCGGTGTGGAGCCAGTCGGCGACGGTGTCGAAGAGGCCGCCGATGGTGGAGACGGCTATGGGGTAGAGGTGGGGGATGTCGCCGGGGGGAACGAATCCTTGCGTGCGCCAGAGGGATTCGAGGAATTGGGCGGCCCAGCGGCGGTTGGTGCGACGTTGCTGTTCGACCTTGGCGGAGATGCCGCTGGCTTCGCCGAAGGTCACCTTGGCGACGCGGGGATCGTCGACGAGGGAGTGGGCGAAGGCGCCGATGACGGCGGCCACCACGGCGTCGCGATCCCCGGTGACCTCGGCCAGCGCGGCGGCGACCATGCCCTGAGCGCGTTCGCTCTGCTGCTGGAGCAGGGCCAGATAGCAGGCTTCCTTGCTCTCGAACAGCTCGTAGAACGCCTTGTTGCCGACGAAGGCGGTCTGGCAGATCTGCTCGATCGCGGTGTTGACATAGCCATCGGCGGCGATCAGTTCGAAGGCGGCCGCCAGGATCTGCTCGCGACGGCGTGCGCGCCGCTGCTCGGCGTCCAATCCCTGGATGCGCCGGGGGCGGACGGGGCTCTTGTCGGTGGACGTCACGCAGCTCAGCCTACCGATCACCCAAAAAGAACAAGGACTCTTGTTCTCAACAAGACACCGTGCTGTAATCGGGATCACCTACCGAAGGAGACGCCATGCAGCGCAGCACGGCCACCACCGGAGCGCGCCGGTTCGCGCGCACCCTCCCCCTGCTGGCGACCGTCGTGATGCTGGCCGCGCCCGCCGCGGCCGAGGACTTCCAGCTCCCACCGCTGCCCGACGAGGCGCAGGTGTATCCCGCCGTCGTCCCGATCCCCACGCCCCAGCACGACCCCTGGTACGCCGACCCCGACGACTTCGCCGCCTACGCCGCCGGTGACGTGATCCGCAGCCGCATCGTGCAGACCTACGCGCTCGGCATCCCGGTCCCGGTGCACACCACCCAGCTCCTGCTGCGCAGCACCGACACCCACGGCACCCCGATCGCCACCGCCACCACCGTGCTCATGCCGGGCATCCCGTGGCTGGGTCCCGGTGCGCGCCCGCTGATCTCGTACCAGGAGGCGATCGACAGCCTCGGCCAGCAGTGCAATCCGTCGTACACGCTGCGCGCGGGCATCCAGAAGGAGGTCGCGCTGATCGGCCAGTTCCTCGCGGCCGGTGCGGCGGTGGTGGTCACCGATTTCGACGGCAAGGACAACACCATCATGTCGCCGAGCGAGGGCCGGATGGTGCTCGACGGCATCCGCGCGGCCAAGCGGGCCGGGCTCGGGCTGGAGGCGTCGCCGGTGGGCCTGTGGGGCTATTCCGGTGGTGGCAATTCCTCGGCGTCGGCGGCCGAACAGCGACAGCACTACGCGCCCGAGCTCGAGATCCGGGGCAGCGCGCAGGGCGGCATCCCCGGTGACAAGGTGGCGATCGCGCCGTTCGCCATCTCCGGGCAGCAGCCGCAGGCCAATTTCACCGGCTGGCTGGCGATTCTCGGCCTGGCCCGCGAATACCCGGACTTCGACCGCGCACTCCAGCGGTATCTGACACCGGAGGGCAAGCAGGTCGCCGCCGACCTGCGCGAACGCTGCCTCTACACCACCGTCGCCACCGCGTTCCTGCGCCCGGTCACCGACTATCTCACCGACCCCGAGGCGGCCCTCGCGGCGGCCCGGCCGGGTCTGGCGGCGGCGAGTTTCGGCCGCCCGGAGAACACCCCGGACATCCCGCTGCTCATGTGGCATTCCACCACCGACCAGCTGCTGCCCGCCGAACTGGCGATCGACGACATCGTGGCGGGCTACTGCGCGCGCGGGGTGAACCTGCGGATGTTCCGGGTGCCGATGTCGGAGCACATCAGCGCCGAGATCGTGCCCGAGCTGGGCACGGTGGCCTGGCTGCTCGCGGTGACCGCCGGAGCGGACCCGGGGCCGCGGGTATGCTGACCGGCTCCTCCCCTGCGCCCCAGGGTACTTCGCGATGAGCGCGGCACATCGGCTCCGCGCGGCGCGCACCGCCGCGCGTCAGCTCACCGTCATGCAGCGCGCCGGGCTGATCGACCTGCGTCGCCCGGCACAGACCCTGCGCACCGCACGCACGATGCGCACACTGGGCCCGATCGCCGGCGGCATCCGCACTTCGGCACGAAGGGTCCCGCACCGGATCGCACTCGTCGACGGCGACACCCGGCTCAGCTATCGCCGGCTCGACCAGCGCACCGACGCCCTCGCCGCGCGGTGGCACGCCGACGGCCTGCGCGCCGGGGACACCCTCGGCGTGCTGGCTCCCGACGGTCTGCGCCTGGTCGAAACCATGGCCGCCGCGGCCAAACTCGGCTGCCGGCTGGTGCTGCTCAACACCGGCTTCGGCGCGGCACAGTTGCGTGAGGTACTGGTCCGCGAGCAGGTGGACGCGCTCGTCCTCGACCCGAGCCTCTCCATCCACGCGGCCGAGGTTCCCGACGGGGTCACCGTGCTCGACTGCGACGCCTCCTCCGCCGAACGATCCGGCACCACAGCACGACTCGCCGATCCCGCCGAACAGGGCGGCTTCGTCCTGCTGACCGGCGGCACCACCGGAACGCCGAAGGGCGCACCGCGTCACGTCGAATCTCCCTTGGCGGGTGCGCAATTCGTCGACCGGGTGCCATTGCGCCGCGGTCAGACGGTCCTGCTGTGCGCTCCCCTGTTCCACGGCACCGCACTGTCCCAGTTCATCCTCGCCCTGAATCTCGGGTCGACCGTCGTCCTGCACGGCAGATTCGACGCGGCCCGCGCACTGGCCCAGCTGGCCGAGCAGCACGCCGACATGGTCGTGCTCGTGCCCACCATGCTGCGCCGCATCCTCGATCTGGGACCCGAAGCCCTGGCCGCCGCCGACACCACCGCCCTGCGCATCGTGTTCACGGCGGGCGCCGCCCTGCCCTCGGCGCTGGGCACCCGGGCGATCGAGACGTTCGGCCCGGTCCTCTACAACTTCTACGGCTGCACCGAGACCGGCACCGCCACCATCGCGACTCCCGCGGACTGGGCCGCCGCGCCGGGCACGGTCGGCAAGGCGCCGATCGGCATCACCGTCGCCCTCTACGCCGAGGACGGCACCCGGATCAGCGAACCCGGCGTGGTCGGCACGGTCCACGTCGGCAACAGCATCGCCTTCCACGGCTACTCCGGCGGCGGGTCCAAACAGGTGCGCGAGGGCCTGATGAGCACCGGCGATCTCGGCCATTTCGACTCCGCCGGAAGGCTGTTCATCGACGGCCGCGACGACGACATGATCGTCTCCGGCGGCGAGAACGTCTTCCCCGGCGAGGTGGAGGACCTGCTCCACCGGCACCCGGCCGTCACCGAGGCCGCGGTGATCGGCATCCCCGACGAGGAGTTCGGGCAGCGGCTGGCGGCCTTCGTCGTGGCCACCGATCTCGACGCCGCGGCGGTGCGCGACTACGTGAAGACCCATCTGGCCCGGTTCAAGGCCCCGCGCGAGGTGATCTTCGTCGACGACCTGCCCCGCACCCCGACCGGGAAGATCGACCGGCGCGGGCTGGCGGCGCTGCGGTGAGACGGCGGCGGCGAGGGGTCGCCGCCGTCAGCCGTTGGGCCAGCCGCCGTTGCGGCGCGAGGGGTCCTCGCGCTCGTCGTCGCCGACCAGGTGCTCGATGCCCAGCTTCTCGGCGAACAGGTGCCGCTGGGTGATCCAGCCCGCCGCCGACAGCGCGATCCAGGCCAGGGTCGAACCGATCTGCTGCCAGCCGTTCTCCGGGTGGCGCAGGAACTCCAGCGAATCGCTCATCCGGCCGACGCCGCTGAGCACCATGCTCGCGCCACCGATCGAGGTGAGCCACAGCAGCGCCCGCGCCCGGAACTTCTCGGCCAGGAACGCACCGGCGACGGCGATCGCCAGGATCACGATCAGGCTCATCGCGACATTGCGGGTGTCCCCGGGTTGCAGCACGGTCGCCAGCTTCGCGCCGACCATGGCGCCGGTGAGCCCGCCGATGAAGTAGGAGGCGAACCGGAAGACCAGCGAGGTCACCACCCACGACGACACCGCGCCGATCAACCCGATCAGCAACAGCCAGGCGAACGAGGCGTTGAACAGATCGGCGATCATCCAGCCGAGCCCGAAGCCGACGGCGATCACCCCGAGGTGCACCGAGCGGATCCCGTAGAAGCACAGCAACGCGCCGACCAGCGCTACGACCAGACCGTTCATCGTCCACTCCCGTCAGCCACACGGAAACCGCTATCTCACAGTAAACCGCCGCACGGGCCCTGCCCAGACACAAAACGCCGTCACACCGGGAGCGATGTGACGGCGTTCGTCGTGGTGCTACGCGCTCAGAACTCCCAGTCCTCGTCCTCGGTGTTGACCGCCTTGCCGATGACATAGCTGGAACCCGAGCCGGAGAAGAAGTCGTGGTTCTCGTCGGCATTGGGCGACAGGGCCGACAGGATCGCCGGGTTCACCTCGCACTCGTCCTTCGGGAACAGGCCCTCGTAGCCGAGGTTCATCAGCGCCTTGTTGGCGTTGTAGCGCAGGAACTTCTTGACGTCCTCGGTGAGGCCGACCTCGTCGTAGAGGTCCTGGGTGTAGTCGACCTCGTTGTCGTAGAGCTCGAAGAGCAGCTCGAAGGTGTAGTTCTTGAGCTCGTCGCGCTCGGCCTGGGAGACCAGCTCGAGGCCCTTCTGGTACTTGTAGCCGATGTAGTAGCCGTGCACCGCCTCGTCACGGATGATCAGGCGGATCATGTCGGCGGTGTTGGTGAGCTTGGCCCGCGAGGACCAGTGCATCGGCAGGTAGAAGCCGGAGTAGAACAGGAAGCTCTCCAGCAGCGTGGAGGCCACCTTCCGCTTGAGCGGGTCGTCACCGTTGTAGTACGACAGGACGATCTCGGCCTTGCGCTGCAGGTTGCGGTTCTCCTCCGACCAGCGGAACGCCTCGTCGATCTCCTTGGTGGAGCACAGGGTGGAGAAGATGGAGCTGTAGCTCTTGGCGTGCACCGACTCCATGAAGGCGATATTGGTGTACACCGCCTCCTCGTGCGGGGTCAGCGCGTCGGGGATGAGCGAGACCGCGCCCACGGTGCCCTGGATGGTGTCCAGCAGCGTCAGGCCGGTGAAGACCCGCATCGTGAGCTGCTTCTCGTCGGGGGTCAGGGTGTTCCAGGAGGGGATGTCGTTGGACACCGGCACCTTCTCCGGCAGCCAGAAGTTGCCGGTCAGACGATCCCAGACCTCGGCGTCCTTCTCATCGGGCACCCGATTCCAGTTGATGGCATGTACCCGATCGATGAGCTTCATTCCGCCTCCGCACCTTTCCGCCAGACCTGTGACCTCACACCGCCGTCATGTGCGAGGACCTTCACCCTGAACACTACTCGTAGTGGGTGACAACCTCGCGGAACACAACAGCTTGTGTTGCGGCCCGCGAAATCCGCCGTCACCGGCCGGACCCGCGCACCACACACGCGGCCCCTATTGTGCGGTACGCGCGCCGCCGGGTCGTCATCGCATCGCCGTGATCGGTCCCCGATGTCGACCGGACCCGCGCGCACTGTGAACACGACCACCCACCGCCGCGCTTTGCATTCTCCGAAGGCACCCGGCAAACTGCGGCTCGTGCGCCCGTTCCGCTGGGCGAACGAGCCCGAGGGGGGAACATCATGCTTCGTCGACTGGCCGGTGTGGTCGCCGCGGCGGTCTTGCTGACGGGCATCGCGGGGTGCGATGACCCGGAGCCCGCCACCGTCGCGCCGATCGCGTGGGACACCGCGCCGAGCACCGACGAGCAGCGGCTGGCGATTCTGGCGGCCGCCCGCGCCATCGATCCGTGCGCGCTGATTCCGCGGTCGGTTCTCGAGGAGCACGGCACGGTCCTGTCCGTGGCCGCGCGGTCCACCGATTCCTGTGCAGCGGAACTCGATTCGACGGATTTCGGAAAGAAGACGAGCCTGAATTGGTCGATCTTCCTCTCCGCCGAGCCGTTGGAACCGCTCCCCGACAGCGTCGAGAGCCGCCTCGGTGACGCCTCGGTCGTCGCCCAGCGAGATACCCCACCGGACCCGGACGTCCTGACCCACCCGTGTACCGGGCTGGCGCTGTATCCGGCCACGGTCGGTGTCAGCCTGCAGATATCCACACCGGTGGCGGACAAACCGTGCGCCCTGGTCGACCGGGTACTGCCCGGCGCGCTCGACCGGCTCCGCGCCCAGCCCGCCGCCGGCACCTCCCCGGACAATCCCGTCACCCCTCTGACCGGTGCCGATCCGTGTGCGGTCACGTCGCGACTGGGCGTCAGCACACCGGTGGACAAGCAATTCCTGTTCGGGTGTGTCTTCGAGTATCGGGGCACCACCGTCGACCTGCAGTACTCCTACGAGCAGCAGGGCATCCTGACCCAGGGCGAATCGCTGCTGGAAGTCAACGGACACCGCGGCTACGACCTGCGCAGCATCACCGAAAACTACTGGTACGGGGCGATTCTCGGCGCACCCCTGGCATCGGACAGCCCGCCGTCGTCCCTGGGGCCGCGCGTTCCGGTCGTCAAACTGACCGGCCGCGACCCCGCCGTCCTGCGCGAAGTCCTCACCGCCACCGCCGAACTCTTCCCCGCCGCCTGACCAGGAGAACCACTGTGCAACAGCTCCTTACGGCACTCCTCGTCGGCACGGCGCTGACCGGTTGCGCGACGGCTTCCGTACCGGTCACGGTGCCGACCACGGCGACTCCATTGCCGCCGATCGAAGGCACCTATTGGCGGACAGTCCCACAGACCGACGAACAGCGCGCCGATGTAGCGACCAGGTCACGCCTCATCGACGTCTGCGCGCTGATTCCGCGCGCCGAACTCGCTTCTCTCGGCACAGTGCGCACCGTCGACAACGATCAAACCGATTCGTGCCGGGTGGAATTCGCGACACCCGACGGCGGCACGGACGAACTCTCGTGGGCGTCGATGGTTGTCTTCGCCGACGCCCCGCCCCGGGCGGGGACTACCGTGATCGAGCTCGGCGCAGCCGACCTTTCGGTACTACCAGAAGACGCCGACCACAGCGGGACCCCGCGGACCTGCCATGCCACCGCGAAGTTCCCCGCCGGTGCAGCCATCTATCTCCAGACGACCACGCCCGATGGCACCGACGCGTGCGCACGCCTCGAGGTGCTCGCGGGCAATGCGATGCGCCGATGGATGAGCATGCCGCCACAGGGCACGTCACCGGACACGAAACGTACCGTCCTGCACGGCGCCGACCCCTGCGCGGTACGCGCTCGGCTGGACGGCGCCATCCCGCTCGGCACACCGACCATCAAGTCCTGCGGATTCGGCTATCGCGGCGTAGACGTCGTCGTCAGCTACGAGCATCGGGAACGCACGCTGTTGAGCAAGGACGAGCAGACCGTCGACGGCCGCACCGTCCACATTCTCGACACCAGCCTCACCGCCGTGGTGGGTCCGGACCAGCCTCCGGGATCCTCCGGGTTCGGCGGCCCCGTAGTGCCGGTGGTGAATGTCTTCGCTGACAACGCCGATGTCGCCACCGAAGTGATGCGGCATGTCCTCCCCCTCTTCCCCGCCGCCTGACCAGGAGAACCACTGTGCGACAGCTCATCACGATTGCGGCCCGCTCGATGAGCGGCGGGAAGAACGACGGTTCGGCCAGGGGCGGGTCGACGGCGCGACGGGTGGCGTTACTCGCCGCCGGCGCGGTTCTGGCCGCTGCCTGTCAGAGTTCCGGGGCCGCCGACTCGATGCCGACCGGTGGATTCTGGTCGGCCGCACCGAATTCCGATGAGCAGCGGCTGGAGGTGCTGCGCAAGGTGCGGGCGATCGATGTGTGTGCGCTGCTGCCACGGGAGTCGCTCGGTGAGTTCGGGGCGGTGACCGAGGTCGAGAATGTGAGTCCGCAGCAGTGCCGGGCGAACATGGCCGTCGACGGACGGCCGGGCGGGATCGACGTCACTTGGACCACCAACGCCGATTTCTCCGGCAAGTACGACATGGGCGACCGGCCGCTGACCGAACGGGCACTCGGCGACGTCCGGGCGCTGTATGCCGAGGAACCCGCCACCGACCCGACCCTGCGCAGCAGCTGCGACGCGTACGCCCTGTTCGTGTCGGGAGCTTCCCTGATGCTGAGCGTGCGCGCGCCGCAGGACGCGTGCGCGACGGCCGAGTCGCTGCTGCGGATCGCACTGGTGACCTGGCGTGAGGACCCCGCGCAGGGCAGTTCCCCCGACTCCGACCGCACGGTGCTCAGCGGTGCCGACCCGTGCGCGGCCGCGCCGTTGATCGGTACCCACGTGCCGGTGGACCACCAGGGGATCGTGCAGTGCGCGATGACGGTCGACGGCAAGGAGGCGATCGTCAGTTTCGACTACCGCCAGGAGCACTCGCTGCTCGACGAGGTCCCGGCCTTCACCGTGGGTTCCCGGCAGGTCTACCGCTTCGACTCGGCCGTCTCGTCGATCATGTCGCTGACCGCCGCGGTCGGCCCGGCCCTCACCCCCGGAACCAGCGACAAGCTGCTCGGCCCCCGCGTCCCGGTCGTCACCGTGACCGCCGATCCCGCCGTCGCCGAACAGGTCATGCGCGAGACCCTCGCGACGCTGAACTGAGCCGATCCACGCTGACAACGTTCTGGGAACGACCGGACCCGATCGTTTGCGCACAGGTTGCCCACCCGGGCAGACTCGGTGGTCGGGCGCGAGTCCGGGCCGGAGTCTGTCGAGGACAGGGGTGCCGATGTATCGCAGGATGGTGTTGGCCGCTACCGCGTTGCTCGTCTGCGCCGCGTGTGGTGACGACGCGGGCGAGGCGCCCGACTACGGCACGCTGCCGCCGCCACCGTCTCCTGTCATCCCGGCCCAGCCGCCGGAGTTCTGGTCGCACGTGCCGCAGGACGCGGCCCAGCGCGACGAGGTGGCGCAGGCGACGCGTCAGGTCGATGTGTGCGCGGTGTTGCCGCGCGACGAACTCGCCGAACTCGGGGAGGTGAAGAGCGTCACCGTCGGCCTGGATTCGTGCCGGGCGATCATCGGCAGCGACACCTCCGGCGACGGCACCACCCTCACCTGGCACGCGACCCTGCTGCCCGGCCTGCCGCCCGCCGCCAAGGGCGTGCTCTCCCAGATCGGCGACGTGCAGGTGCGCGTGGTCCCCGACCGCGACGCCGGCGAACCCCGCGCCTGTGGCGCGACGGCCCACTTCCCGGCGGGCGCGTCGTTCTATCTCGGCCTGTCCACCCCGCCAGGCACCAACCCGTGCACCGTGGCCGACCAGCTCATGCCCGGGATGATCGACCGCTGGCGCGAGTCGCCCCCGCAGGGCACCTCCCCCGACACGGTGCCCACGGTGCTGCTCGGCGCCGACCCGTGCACCGTCCGGACCAAACTGGCCGACACCGTGCCCGATCCCGAGCAGCGCCTGACCCAGTGCCTGTTCGGCTACCGCGGCGAGAAGATCACGGTCGGCTACGAGTACCGCGTGCCCGAGTACCTGGCCGCCAACAGCACCGAGGAGCACATCGACGGCCGCACCGTGCACCGGTCGGTCTCGGTCTACGACAGCTCCATCCCGATCTACACCGCCGCCGTCGGCCCGGAACTGCCCCCGGAATCCACCGCGTTCGGCAGACGGATCCCGGTGGTCGAGGTGGTGGCCAAGACCGACGACGTCGCCAGGGACGTCATGGCCAGGGCCCTCACCCTGTTCCCCGAGCGCTGAGTTCCCCGAGCGCCGAGTCAGATCCCCAGCACCAGCTTGGCGGTGGTGAAGTAGATGATCAGCCCGGTCGCGTCGACCAGGGTGGTCACCATCGGCGCCGACACCACCGCGGGGTCGATGCGGATCCGCTTGGCCAGCAACGGCATCGTGCCACCGATGGTCGCCGCCCAGCCGCAGATGATCACCAGTGTGATCGCCACGACCACCGCGATCTTCGGCCCGACGAACAGCGTGCCGATGAGCAGACCGGCCGCGGCGAGCATCCCGCCCAGCACCAGGCCCACCCGGCATTCCCGCCAGATCACCTTGAACAGGTCCGAGCCGCGCACCTCGCCGACCGCGAGCGCGCGCACACACGCCGTGGCCGCCTGCGCGCCCGCGTTGCCGCCCGCGCCGATCAGCAGCGGGATGAACAGCGCCAGGCTGGCCGCCTGCTCGAGCGTCGCGGCGAACACATCGGTGACGCTGACGGTGAGCGTGGCCGCGAACAGCAGCAGCATCAGCCACAACGCCCGGTAGCGCGCCAGCTGGAACACCCCGGCGGCCATGTAGTGGCCCTCCCAGGGCGCCGAACCGGCCTGCTTGGCGACGTCCTCGCTGTCGGCGGCCTCGAGCACCTCCATCGCGTCGTCGATGGTGAGCAGCCCGACCACCCGGTCCTCGCTGTCGACGACGACCAGGTTGATGTCGTTGGTGGAGCTCATCAGACGCGCGGCCTTCTCGGCGGAGTCGGTCGCGCGCACGAAGGCGGGTTCGGTGACGACGAGCTCGGAGACCATGGCGTCGGGCGCGTGCAGCACCAGTTCGCGCAGTTCGACGATGCCGGTGAGCCTGCGGCCGCGGTCGACCACCGGCAGCGTGTACACGGTCTCGGCGTTGCCGCCCTTGGCGCGCACCCAGGTCAGCGCCTGCGCCACGGTGAGGTTGTCGGGCAGGGCGACGACCTCGGGGGTCATGTAGAGCCCGACCGAACCCTCGGGGTAGCCCAGCAGCGCGGCGGTCATCCGGCGCTCGCGCGGGCTCAGCCCGGCCAGCACCTTCTTGGCGACCTTGGCCGGCGCCTCGCGCAGCATGCGGGCACGGTCGTCGGGGTCCATCGCCTCGACCAGGTCACGGAAGCTCTTCTCGCGCAGGCCCTGCAGGATCTGCTGCTGGTCGACCGGCTCGAGTTCCTCGAACACGGTGATCGCGCGGTCCTTGTCCAGCAGCCGGAACACCACACCGGCCTGCATGGCGTCCATGCGGGCCAGCGCGTCGGCGATGACGTGCGGGGGACGGTTGTCGAGCCAGTCCATCACCCCGGCGACCCGGTGGGTCTCGACGATGTCGCGCACCGATTCGGACAGGATCGCCAGCGCCTCGGTCACCGAGTGGTCCTCGGTGCTCTGCTGGTCCGAAACCGCTTCGGGCACAACGGAATCGACGGTTACATGACGTACTTCGACGAGATCGGTCTGCGACATGGGACAGTCCTCTGGCGCGTGGGCGCGCACTCCGGCGACAGCGCCGCGGGAATGCTACGAGTGTGGATCGGGGAACGGTGGCACACACCGCGGGCGTCCACCGCCACGGCCATCACGCACGACCGGCACGAACGAGCCGGGAATCAGTACGAGGACGAAGGGGCGACGCCGCGCGGCCTTCGACTGGGGGGTTCGCTGCGCATGGCAACACCACCTCCTCGTCGTCGCTGCCGACCCACGGCCGGACATCCTTCACTTCGTAGCCTACATGCGATGCGCCGACGTTTCACCTTGGCACTGTCGTACCACTGGCCACAGTGGCCCCGCTCACCCCGGAAGGTCGGCGCCGAGGGCGCGTTCCACCGCCCGCCAGTCCGGCGCG
This sequence comes from Nocardia sp. NPDC056064, assembly GCF_042266925.1. Classification (NCBI taxonomy): domain Bacteria; kingdom Bacillati; phylum Actinomycetota; class Actinomycetes; order Mycobacteriales; family Nocardiaceae; genus Nocardia; species Nocardia sp. NPDC056064. The sequence goes on from NZ_JBHJWO010000001.1 coordinate 2,229,226, forward strand.
TGGGTCACCCAGTCCGGGGCCGGGTCGGCCTGCGCGCCGAACAGATACAGGTGCGGGAAGTGTCCACGCAGGTGGCGATGGACATCGAGCCGGTCGTCGATCATGTGCGTGATGCCCAGCTCGATACAGTGCGGCAGCTTCCCTGCGCGCGTGCGGCAGAACCGCAGATGCGCACGGGGTATGCCCGTGCGCGCGGCGAAATCGTGGTGGTCGAGCCATTGCCGGGTGCGCTGCTCGATGCGGGGACCGCATTTCGAGATCACCCAGACCCGGCCCTCGAAACGGGGCACCAGCGCGGCCAGCACATCCAAGGCATCGATGGTGGGTGGGGTGCGCATCGCCTCGGCGAAGCCACCCGAGAGGAAGAGTGTGTCTGCGCATTCCCCCGCGCCTGGCGCCAAGCGGTTTTCCGCCCATATCCGCCGGTCCGGGATTCGGCGCGGCGCGCGCACAACCGTTGCCCGTTGCCGCGACAGTGGGGACAGTGGGGGCAGCGGTTCCCGTCACTCACTCCGAGGAGAAACCTGTGCGCTTCGGCATCTTCGTCCCCCAGGGCTGGCGACTCGACCTGGTCGGTATCGAACCGGCGGACCAGTGGGCGGTGATGCGCGAGCTGGCCCAGCGCTTCGACAGCGGCGCCGACTGGGAGTCGATCTGGGTCTACGATCACTTCCACACCACCCCGGTCCCCACCGACGAGGCGACCCACGAGGCGTGGACGCTGATGTCGGCCTTCGCGGCCACCACCTCGCGCGTGCGGCTGGGCCAGATGTGTACGGCCATGAGCTACCGCAACCCCGCCTACCTCGCCAAGGTCGCCGCCACCGTCGACCTCATCTCCGGCGGCCGCGTCGAGATGGGCATCGGCGGCGGCTGGTACGAACACGAATGGCGCGCTTACGGTTACGGCTTCCCGTCGGCCGGTGAGCGTCTCGGCCGGCTCGACGAGGGCGTGCAGATCTTCCGCCAGGCCTGGCAGACCGGCCGCGCCACCCTCGACGGCAGGTACTACCAGGTCGACGACGCCATCGTGCACCCACGACCGTTGCAGGAGAACGGGATTCCGATCTGGGTCGCCGGCGGCGGCGAGAAGAAGACGCTGCGCATCGCCGCCAAGTACGCCGACTACACCAACTTCAGCGGCGACCTGGCCGAGTTCGCCCGCAAGTCCGAGATCCTGGCCGAGCACTGCGCCGAGGTGGGCACCGATTTCGCCGCCATCACCCGCAGCTCCAACTTCAACGCCGTCGTCGGCTCCACCGAGGCCGAGGTCGCCGACCGCCTCGCCGCCGTCGTCGACCGTCTCACCCCCTTCCTCGGCGCCGAAGCCGCGGAAACCCGCGTCCGCGAGCAGTTCGCCACCAGCGCCGCCACCGGCACCCCGGAGCAGATCGTCGAACGCCTCACCGCCGTCAAGGATCTCGGCTTGGCCTACACCATCGTCAACTTCCCCGAAGCCGCCTACGACACCTCCGGCATCGAACTGTTCGAACGCGAGGTGATCCCCGCCCTGCGCTGACCGGATGCGCTGGCGGACAGCCGGTTCCGGCGAACACGCCGTACGAATCGGAAACGCCGCCCCGGGGTAACGCCCCCACCGATCCCGCGGATCTCCCTTCTGGACCTGGCGTGTGACAGGTCCGGAAGGGACCCCGAATGAGTGAGATCCTGTCCGTCGAACTGCTCGCCGCCGGTTCGACCGTCCTGGGCGCCGTCTACGCCGCCGGACTCCAGCTACTCGAGGCCCGGCGCTCCCGCACCCGCGTCCAGCACCTGACCCAGGTGATCGCCGAGGGCGGCGAGAACACCGAGGCGCCGGTCCTCAGCGCCGACAGCGAACAGCGCCCCGCCGAGTGGAAGCACGACTGGCTCGAGGCCGCCGCCCGCAAACGCTCCGACCTCGACATCCAGAACCACGCCAGCGCCCAGCAGCAGCAGCGGATGACCACGATCGCGAGTCTGCTCTGCGGTGCCATCGCCATCGGCGTCATCATGTACGGCCTGATCACCGGCGACCCCGGCGATCCGCAGGGCCTCGCCACCGTCGCGGCCGGGCTCCTGCCCGGAGCCGCCAGCGGCCTGCTGTTCTGGCAGTCGCGCGGGGCGAGCGAACGCGCCGACAAGTTCGCCGACCGGATCTCGACCACGGCGGCACGGTCGGAGGCTCTGCGCATGTCCGCGACGATCCTCGACCCCGGCTCCCGTGACCGGTTCGCCACCGCTGTGCTGCTCAGCATCGCGTTTCCGGAGTTGAGCGGGCAGGAGATCTGGCGGATGGCCGAGAGCATCGATGCCGAGGGTGAGGGAGAACAGGGGGCGCGATGACCTCGGTGGTGCGCCGGGGTGTGTTGTGGCTGAGCCGGTGGTCGGTGGTCTGGTCCGGGCGCAAGTTCACCGAGGCCATCGCCGCGGGCGAACCGCTTTTCGACAGATCCGCGGGATCGTGGCGGTGGGCACGCCCAGCGCCGTTCACCTTCACCACCGCGCCCGCCACGCGGTTCGCCGAGATGTCAGCACTGCGCGCTGCCTTCGGGGCCGAGTCCTCACAGCACTGGCTTGTCGGCACAGCGTTCTATCTGTACCGGTACAACGACGACGCGCACATGGCCGCGCACCTGCTGCTCGAAGCGGCCTACGGTTTCCACCGCGACGACGAAGCGCTCGCCCGGCAACTCGTCGACGCCGCGCGACGGTGCACCGATATCGACGTGTGCGCCCAGCTGTCTGCTCTGCTCGACATCGTCGCGCTGGTGCTGGACTACCGACAGCCGCACCTGCTGTCCGACAGCACGGTCGAGGTTTCCCCGGCCCGCGCCGCGATCATCTGGTACCTGGCCGGCCTCACTGGCACGTATCCTCGGCAGGGCGTGTTGGCCGAGCTGCTTGCCACCGAGTACGGCTATAGCGCCCCGCACTGCGACGGGAGCCCGATCGCGGTGCCACTACCGATGCGCCGCGGTGCGCATGTGCGGGTCGCACGGAAGATCCGCCGGGCCCTACGACACCACGACTACCAGCGGGCGGGCGAGATCGCCGGGGATTTCGCCGATTTCGCCGGGGCGGCCGTCGATCGCGACATCGCCTATCGGGAGTTGCGCACGCTGGTGCAGTTGCTGTCGTCATTAGGCCACCACTGGCTTGTCCTCCGCGTGATGCACACACTGATGCTTATCGGCCGGGACTTCTCCGTCCTCGGCACCGAGGCAAGGATCTGCGCCCAGGTGGCCAAAGCCTCTCAGCACGCGCAATACCGGCTGGCGGCACAGGCACTACAGGCGGAATGCCTGACACGTGCGGATACCGACTCGGCGATGCGCGAAGGCGTGGACATCGTCGCGAAGGCGCTCGCCGATCCCGATATCGACAACTACCCGGAGATCAAGGTCGAATTGCTGTGGTGCGGCTATTTCGTACTGCACAAGATCGGCCTGTATCACCAAGCGCTCGGTTGTCTGGGCCCGATCGCCGAGCTGGATCCCTCGCCTTTTCGCGAGCTGGCTGTCCGGTGGGCCAGAATCGATATTCTCAGCCATCTGCAGCTGCATGTCCCCGACACCGAACTGTGGGCACTACGTGACAAGGCCGTGGCCGAGAACAAGACGCGCTGGCTCGCCGAGGTCGATCTGCTGATCGCGCGTATGACCCAGGTCAGCGCACCGGAGAGCGCGCAATTCCATCTGATCCTCGCTACCGAGGGATTCCGGCGTGCGGGGGCGTGGGGCGACCTGGCACGCTGCCTGTCCGCGATCGGCCAGCGCTGGGTGGCGGACGGGGCGTATCTCCCGGCGACCACGGTATTGATCGCGGCGATCGATCTTTGCCTGCGCCGCAAGGACTACGTGCTGGCGGCAGAGATCCGCGCCGATCTCGGACAGGCGATGTTCCGCTGCGGCGAGATCGGCTTCGACGAATATCGCGACGCGGTGATAGCGGCGACTCTCGATCAGACCAGCGACGGAAAGATCGTGACCATCAACAAGTTCCTCGACGATATCCACGAGAAGCACCCGAGTGACGCGTTCGGGCTCGCGACCGCGGCCCTGTCCGGCTACGCGACCTGGTGGGCGCGGCAGGCCATGACCACCTGGCGCGCGGGTCTGCTCGGGCAGGTGGAATTCCTGCGGCACATCGCATTACAAGCGGGCTTTGCCAGCGAACAACCTCGAACCGCGATAATCGAGCTGATCATCGAAGGAGCATCGCAGAGCACACCGGCCCAGCACGAGACCCCCGAACCCCTCCCCGACGAGCACCTCCCCCATCCCGTCGATTCCGCTGTCGCCGATGAGATCGCTGATCTTCTGGGTGGCTCCGACGAGCGGCAGACCCTCATCGAAGACGCGCGTCACCACCACATCCCACTGAGCCCGCCGATCTCGGTCTCGCTCGGCCACGGTGAACACAGCGACACCGGTTTCTGCCTACCGACGCTGGCCACGGAAGCCGGACGCGCGCGCTGGATCTGGTGGTCACAATGGGAATACGGTGACAGTCTCTATCACGCCGTCGTGACGAGTACCGGTGTGCACGACGCATCGTGCACACCGAAATCCGCTGTCGCCGAGGCGATAACGGCATACCGCAAGGTCCTGCCCCTGGCCACCCGAGACGACGACACCGACTACCGCGCCATCATCAAAGCGGCATCGGCGGTTTCGCCCGCCGAGGAACAAGTCCTCGCCGAGGGCGTGTCCGCGGCCCTGCTGCCCGACACCATCCGCGCTTTCCTGACCGAGTCACGTGAGCCGACAACCCTTTTCGTGCAGCCGACCTGGCTGACGGCTCAGCTCCCCCTCGGCCTTCTTCCCCTCCCGGACGGCCGCGTCCAGGACCATTGCGCCCTCAACTATTGCCCGTCACCACTGCTGATGACCCGAGCCCGTCCGGGCCGCGAGAACGCCGAGGGCAGCGCGCTCATCCTGGACCCGGGTGGCGAGCGACTGCTGGGCCGTCACCCCCGCGACATCCCCCTCCCCGGCGACCTCCGCGCGGTGTTCATCGGCGACCACCTCCCCCGCTGGGCACAATCGCGGCTGAAGGCCCACCAGCCGACCCGATCCAGTCGGCAGAACATCAGGGACGCGCTCACCGAATGTCCCCCGAAGAAGATCGTCTTCGCCGGTCACGCCTCGCTCGCCGACAGCATGTCCCCCGGCCGAGCCGCCTTCGTCCTGGCCGACGGGACGATCTCGGCCGCCGCGTGGTTCCAGGATCACACCGCGTTCCCCGTCGCCGACGAGCTGATCATGATCGGCTGCGACAGCTTCGCCACCCGGGCACTGGAACCGCTCGGGCTGGCGACCGCGGCGCTGGCGGCGGGTGTCGGGTCGATCGTGTCCAGTGTCTGGCCGCTGCCCAATACGGACGGAATGTGGAGTGCCGCCGCCGAACTCGTCGACCTGACCGATACCCACGCGTTTCCCGACGCGGTGCGGATCATGGGGCAGAACCGCTTGCGGCGATGGCAGCGCACGGGCGATCCGGCGATGCATCCGCTCAACTGGTCGGCGTTCGTCGCCACGCAGGCAGCGGGTGCCGGTCGGCCGCCGGTGGAATAGCCTGGGGGCATGAGCGATCCGGGGGCGGAGCGGCGTGAGGCGGCGGCGCTGGCGAAGAGATATCCACGACGCGACGACGGCACGCTGCGCCTCGGGCCCGAGGTCGATGCCGAGGGCAAGCCGACACCCAGCCCGAAGAGCCTGTCCGCCAGTCGTTCCGACGGCAGCAAGCCAGTGCCTGCCGTTGTCGCCGCCGTGCTGGTCGACTGGACGCTGCACATCCTGGTCGGGGTGGGCGTGTGGCTGACGCTGCGGCCGTTTGGGCCCGGGACGGCGATTCTGTACGGACTACTCGCCTGGATCGCGGTGTCGTTCGTCCATCGGACCGTGATCCAGACTCTCACCGGTGCCACGCTCGGCAATGCCGTGTTCGGCCTTCGGCTGCGGCATCCCGACGGCAGTGCGCCCTCGCTGGAGCGGCTGATCGCGCGCTGGTTCACCACGCTGCTGCGGACGATCGGCGAACTGATCTCGCTGCCCTGAGAGCGCCGCTCCGGCAGAGACTTTCCTCGATGTGTCCTTGACCACACCCGAGGTCTCCGGCTATGTTCACTCGCCAACAGAACTGGACATGCGTTCAAATGAACACATGTCCATCTGCGGAGTCGAGGGACGCGGATGATCGAGACAGCGAGGCGCGGCCGGGCCGTGCGATGGATGGCGGCACTGGCGCTGGTCGCCGGGATGGGGATGACCGGGAGCACGCCGGTCGCCGCGGAGCCGGGAGTCGCGCTGACTCCCCTACGCGCCCAAGGTGCCGAACTGATCGACGGCTACGGACGCACCGTGCTGCTGCACGGAGTGAACAACGTGGACAAGTCCGCGCCATATCTACAACCCGGCGACGGCCTGACCCTCACCGACGCCTCGGCGGCGATCCTGGCGCGGCACGGGTTCACCACCGTGCGGCTCGGCGTCTCCTTCGACGGCCTGATGCCGACCGAAGGCGTGGTCGACACCGCATATCTGGATCGGGTCGAGACCGTGGTGGACACGCTCGCCGCGCACGGCATCTACACCCTGCTCGACAACCACCAGGACGGACTGTCGAACATCTGGGGCGGCAACGGTTTTCCCGAGTGGGCGATCAGAGCACGTCCCGGTGACGGCGAGCCGAATCCGGGCTTCCCGCTCTACTACCTCATGCCGAGCATGAACGCGGGCTGGGACGAGGTGTGGAACAACACCCACGGCGTGCTCGACCATCTCGGCACCGCGCTCGGCGCGCTGGCCGAGCGCATGAACGGCCGCGCGAGCGTGCTCGGCATCGAACTGCTCAACGAACCATGGCCCGGCACACCGTTTCTCACCTGCTTCCCCAACGGCTGCCCGGACTTCGACGCGAAATATCAACGCGCCCTGCAATACCTGACCGACGCGGTGCGGGCGCGGAACGCGGCGGTGCCGGTGTTCTGGGAACCGAACGTCACCTGGAACGAGACCATGCCCAGCCATCTGGGCAAGAATCCGCCGATCACCAGCCCGAACATCGTGTTCTCCCCGCATGATTACTGCATCCCCAGCCAGCTCGCCATCTACCTCGATCTGCCCGAGGAACTGCGCGCGGTGTGCCCGGTGCAGCAGGACAAGACCTGGGCCAACATCGATTCCTTCACCGCCCGCACCGACATCCCCACGCTGGTCACCGAATTCGGCGACGGCGACCCGACGGTGCTGCACAACACCGTGTCCCGCGCGGACGAGCGGTTCGTCGGCTGGCACTACTGGCATTACAGCGCCGGCGACGGTGACCCGTTCCGCGGCGAACTCGGCAAGCAACTGGTCCGCACCTACCCGCAGGCCACCGCGGGCACCCCCGACAAGATGGTGTTCGACTCCACCACCGGCGATTTCGCCTACCGCTACCGGCCACGCGCCGCGTCGGCACCGACCGAGATCTATGTCTCCGACCTGGCCTATCCGGACGGCTACGAGGTCCGGATCAGCGGCGGCCGGGTGACCTCGGCGGCCGGGGCGCGCATCGTCACGGTGGAGGCCGACGGCAGCGAGCCGGTCACGGTCCACATCCACCGGCCGGGTTCGGCGGGTGCCGAACTGCCCTCGGGTAGCGGCACCGGATCGGCATCGGGATTCCCCTGGTCGACCGGTTCGGCGGGCTGATCCGGCTGACACGGACCCGCTACCGCTTCTCCGGGAGCGGGTCCGTGATTCCCCAGCGGAACTCGACGGACTGCCAGTGCGCGCCGGGACCGAGGGCGGCGAGTTTGCGTTCGCTGTATTCGCAGCCGCACCCGGCGCCGAAGCGCCGACCCAGTTCGGCGCCGTAGACCTCCGAAGTGAAGACCGCGTCGACGGGATCGGGACGGCGTCCCGGAAGAAGGCCATGTGCGCGGCCCAGATGTCGGGATCGTCGAGATCCATCAGGGTGTCGTCCACTGTCCCGACAACGGAAATGCCTGGCTCCGGGTGGATTTCGCGCATTCAGCGCACCCGCTCGGCCAGGGGATCGACTTCACCGAGGACGCGCAGACCAGCACCGTGAGCTGATCGCACCGGGCCGCGGCGGTGCGGAATATTGGTCGTTGAGACGACAATTCGACCGGAGGTTGCGGTACAAGGACTGCAGCGGGTGCCTGTTAAGCGCGGTGCACCACGCTGACCCCATGAGCACTGCAGCACCGATCCGGCCCGCGGCGCGACACGGCCGATACGAGCGCGACGCCGACGGACGACTGGCCTACGTCCCCCGCGAGCCCGCCGCACCGGCGTCTCCGAAGAGTGAATTCCCGCTCACCGGAACGACATCCAGCGGCGCGGAGACCGGCGTGATCGCGGCTTTCCTCATCGACGCGATCCTGCACGCCGCCATCGGCGCCACCGCCTGGTACCTCGCCGCCGGCCCCACCGCCGTCCTCTACGGCCTCGCCGCCTGGCTCGGCGCGTCCTTCCTGCACCGCACGATCATCCAGCACCTCACCCACACCACCATCGGCAAATGCTCCTTCGGCCTGCGCCTGCGCCGCGCCGACGGCACCCGCCCGTCCCTGTGGCAACTCGTCACCCAATGGTTCCGCGGCGGCTGGTCCTGCTTCGACATCTTCGGCAGCATCGGCTGACTCAGCCGGTATATCGCTTCCGGTGCTGTCCGGCGGATCGCTCGCCGGGGCCCGCGATCCGATTCAGCTCTCGGTCTCTGGATCGTTCCGGCGTGACAGGTCCTCGACGCAATACGTACAAGACTCTTTGAACACGCCCTTGTTCGTGTGGTGGCGGGTGTGCGCGTTGCGCTTGCTCGACGGCATCGGTCGACCTTTCCGAACGGCAGACATCTTCGCCCGGGTTTCGGCGCTGGCCGTCTTTCCGAAGTTCGGATTTCCGGCACCCATTCTCATCGCGGAGAGACGCCGACGTGATTCCTCGGACATCACCCGGCCGAACGCAGGGTGTTCCGGGCCGAACTTCCCGTAGTTGGGGTTTGCTTCGCCCGCGTTCGTACCTTTGCGCTCGATAGACCATTTCGCCCGCTGCGCCGCCGAGTGATTGTGCCCGAAGAAGGGGGCAGCTTCGCCGAATCGATGCACACCCGGACGGCCGGTCGACCGAATCCGGGCAGCCTCCCGCATCTCCTCCGTCCAGACCACCCCGGTCGGCCCGAGTCCACCATCGGCAAGGTTGAGCAGTGGCTGGCCTTCTCTGCGCAGATAGGCAATCCAAGCAATCTCCGCGCGTCCCAGATCATCCAGTCCGTAGACCCAATCGAGGATGTCAGCGATCACGTCATCGCGATCCTGCTTTCGCAGCCAGTCGTAGAACGGGGTCTTCCGACCTTCACGAGCAACCTTGAAATGTTGCCGGAGCCGCACCTTCTCCGACTTCGTTGTCAGCCCGATATACCTGTAGTCGTACTCGGCACGGAGACGAACGCCGTAAATCACACCGTGACATGGCTTTTCCATCGTCCCCCCGTGCCGAGTCGGTTACCGGACATTCACAATGCGCAGCTGACGCAGCCCTCCACGGACGTCCCTTCGAGGGCCATTTGACGCAGACGAATATAGTAGAGCGTCTTGATTCCCTTGCGCCAGGCGTAGATCTGGGCCTTGTTGATGTCGCGGGTGGTGGCGGTGTCCTTGAAGAACAGGGTCAGCGACAAGCCCTGGTCCACGTGCTGGGTAGCCGCGGCGTAGGTGTCGATGATCTTCTCGTAGCCGATCTCGTAGGCATCCTCGTAGTACTCGAGGTTGTCGTTGGTGAGATACGGGGCCGGGTAGTAGACGCGGCCGATCTTGCCTTCCTTGCGGATCTCGATCTTGGATGCCACCGGGTGGATCGAGCTGGTGGAGTGGTTGATGTAGGAGATCGAGCCGGTCGGGGGGACGGCCTGGAGGTTCTGGTTGTAGATGCCGAACTCCTGGACCGAAGCCTTCAGTTCGCGCCAGTCGTCCTGGGTGGGAATCTGGATGCCCGCGTCGGCGAAGAGCTGGGCGACCTTGGCGGTCTTGGGTTCCCACACCTGGTCGGTGTACTTGTCGAAGTACTCGCCGGAGGCGTACTTGGACTCGGCGAAGCCGCCGAAGGCGCTGCCGCGCTCCTTGGCGATCAGGTTCGAGGCCCGGATCGCGTGGTAGACCACGGTGTAGAAGTAGATGTTGGTGAAGTCCACGCCCTCTTCGGAGCCGTAGTGGACGCGCTCACGGGCGAGGTAGCCGTGCAGGTTCATCTGGCCCAGGCCGATGGCGTGGGACTCGTTGTTGCCCTGCTCGATCGAGGGCACCGAGTAGATGTGGGTCTGGTCGGAGACGGCGGTCAGGGCGCGGATCGAGGTCTCGATGGTCTGGCCGAAGTCGGGCGAGTCCATGGCCTTGGCGATGTTGAGCGAGCCCAGGTTGCAGGAGATGTCCTTGCCGACCTTGGAGTACGAGAGGTCGTCGTTGAACTCCGAGGGGGTGGAGACCTGCAGGATCTCCGAGCACAGGTTCGAGTGGGTGATCTTGCCCGCGATCGGGTTGGCCCGGTTCACGGTGTCCTCGTACATGATGTACGGGTAGCCGGACTCGAACTGCAGCTCGGCGATGGTCTGGAAGAACTCGCGCGCCTTGATCTTCGACTTGCGGATGCGCTTGTCGTCGACCATCTCGTAGTACTTCTCGGTGACGTCGACATCGGCGAACGGCTTGCCGTAGATGCGCTCGACGTCATACGGCGAGAACAGGTACATGTCCTCGTTCTTCTTCGCCAGCTCGAAGGTGATGTCGGGGATCACCACACCCAGTGACAGCGTCTTGATGCGGATCTTCTCGTCGGCGTTCTCGCGCTTGGTGTCGAGGAAGCGGTAGATGTCGGGGTGGTGCGCGTGCAGGTACACCGCGCCCGCGCCCTGGCGCGCGCCGAGCTGGTTGGCGTAGGAGAACGAGTCCTCGAGCAGCTTCATGATCGGGATGACACCCGAGCTCTGGTTCTCGATCTTCTTGATCGGCGCGCCGTGCTCACGGATGTTGCTCAGCAGCAGGGCGACACCGCCGCCACGCTTGGACAGCTGCAGCGCGGAGTTGATGGAGCGACCGATCGACTCCATGTTGTCCTCGATGCGCAACAGGAAGCAGGACACGGGCTCGCCGCGCTGCTTCTTGCCGGAGTTGAGGAAGGTGGGGGTGGCGGGCTGGAAGCGGCCGTCGATGATCTCGTCGACCAGCTTGCCCGCGAGCACCTCGTCACCGGCGGCCAGGGTCAGCGCGACCATGACGACACGGTCCTCGAAACGCTCCAGGTAGCGCTTACCGTCGAAGGTCTTGAGGGTGTAGGAGGTGTAGTACTTGAACGCGCCGAGGAAGGTGGGGAACCGGAACTTCTTGGCGTAGGCCTGCTGGAACAGCTGCTTGACGAAGGGGCGACCGTACTGGTCGAGCACCTCGGCCTCGTAGTAGTTCTCCTCGACCAGGTAGTCGAGCTTCTCGTCCAGGTTGTGGAAGAAGACCGTGTTCTGGTTGACGTGCTGCAGGAAGTACTGGTGCGCGGCCTCGCGATCCTTGTCGAACTGGATCTCGCCGTCGGGGCCGTACAGGTTCAGCATGGCGTTGAGGGCGTGGTAGTCCAGGACCTCGCCCGCGTCGGCACGCACCGCGGCCTGCTCTAGACGGGCTGACTTGCCTGCCGGTGCTGTGGTTGCTGTTGCCAAAACAATCCCAATCCCTCTCGGACGCGCGCGACGTCCTCAGCGGTTCCCATGAGTTCGAAGCGATACAGGTACGGCACCCCGCATTTGCGCGAGATGATGTCGCCCGCAGCGCAATAGGTATCGCCGAAGTTCGTGTTTCCGGCCGCGATCACCCCGCGCAGCAGAGCGCGGTTGTGCGGGTCGTTGAGGAACTTGGCGACCTGCCGCGGTACGAGGTCCTTGTCGGGACGTTGTCCACCCATGACGTGCCGACCACCCCCGTAGGTCGGGGTGATCAGCACGTAGGGTTCGTCGACGCGCAGCGATTCAGCGGTGTGCAGTGGTAGCCGAGTGGCCGGGAGACCCAGCTTCTCGACGAAACGATGAGTGTTCTCCGAAGCGCTGGAGAAGTAGACCAGCCCGCCCGGAGTGCTCCGCTCGGGCATGGCGCCTCCTTCCGGCGAAGTCCTAGGCGGCCGCGACGGCGAGCGACTTGATGCGGTCGGGACGGAAGCCCGACCAGTGGTCCTCGCCGGCGACGACGACCGGCGCCTGCAGGTAGCCGAGCGCCATGACGTAGTCGCGTGCCTCGGCGTTCTCGGAGATGTCGATGATGTCGTACTCCACCCCGACCTTGTCGAGCGCCTTGTAGGTGGCATTGCACTGGACGCACGCGGGCTTGGTGTACACGGTGACGGTCATCTGGGTTCTCCCTCTCCTATGCCTGATCCACAGCCTGAGATCCGTATGCAAAGCACGAACGGTGATGCTGCGCAAACTCCTGGATCTGGCGAAGAAAGCCCTGCTCGTAACCCCTTCCCTTGGGCCCGATCAGTGGTGGCTTCACACCGTCTTCCAGTACCGAAGACACTACACCTAGTGGCCGACAGATTGGAACAACACAAGGTGTTGCGAGTCGCACAGATGTAATTCCCACGCGGTAAGTCCCAGGACGCGCGATCGACACGCTGGTGAAACAGTGGCCCAGATCACGATTTCGCATCTCGGCGAGTCTTCAGCAAACCCCGGGGACGGCGAAGGGGCGTCGCCTCCGCGAACGGATGCGACGCCCCTGTCAGAGCCGCAGGACAGCTTACGCGGTGACGACCACCGCGTCCGCCGCGGCCACCAGTTCGTGCACGATCGCGCCGAGCTGGGTCAGCGCCTCGGCGTCCTCGGCCGGGTGGGTCGCGCCGAAGCGCTCGCCGATGCCGCCGAACTGCGCGACGGCCGCCTCGACGACCACACCACCGGCCACGCCGACGGACTTGACGGTGTCGCCGTGCGCCCAGGCGGCGGCGTTCGGGGAGATCGACGCGCTCACCACGGCGACCGGCTTGCCCTTGATCGCACCGGCGCCGTACGGGCGCGAGGCCCAGTCGATGGCGTTCTTCAGCACGGCGGGCAGGGTGCCGTTGTATTCGGGGGTCACCAGCAGGATCGCGCCCGCCTCGGCGACGGCCGCGCGCAGCGCCTCGGCCTGCGCGGGCACCTGGCCGGGCACGTCGAGGTCCTCGTTGTAGAAGGGCAGCTCACCCAGGCCCTCGTAGATCGAGACCTCGGCACCCTCGGGCGCGGTCTGCGCGGCGGCCTCGGCCAGGCGGCGGTTGATCGAGCCCGCGCGCAGGCTTCCGACGAGAGTGAGGATGCGGGTCTCGCTCATGGCAACTCCTGGTGTACTCAGTAGGTGGGGATGTTTCGCAGATTCATCCGACAATAACCGGACCGAGGTCCGATTACTTCCCGCGGAGGACGTGTGAGCGGCGTGAGCTACGGCACACCGAAGTCGGACGAGCCGCCCTTGCTGCCGATCGGGCAGCTCCTGCCCGGCAGCGCCGAGCCCGTCGAGCGCGCCGACGCCGCCCGCAATCGCGCCCTACTGCTCGACGCGGCCCAGCAGCTGGTGCGCGAACACGGTGTCGACGGGCTGACGATGGACGCGCTGGCCAAGCGCGCGGGCGTGGGCAAGGGCACCGTGTTCCGCCGCTTCGGCAACCGCACCGGCCTGATGCTGGCCCTGCTCGACCACTCCGAGCAGAAGTTCCAGGCGTCGTTCATGTTCGGCCCCGCCCCGCTCGGGCCCGCCGCCGAGCCGGTCGACCGGCTGATCGCCTTCGGGCGCACCCGGCTGCTCGACATCGAGGTCGAAGGCGATCTGCACCGGGCCGCCGAGCAGGGCGACGCCCGTTTCGGCGGCGGTCCCTACGGACTGCACAAGGCGCACGTCCAGTTGCTGCTCCAGGCGGCCGGGGTGCGCGGGTCACTCCCCCTGATCGCCGACTCCCTGCTGGCCACCCTCACCGCGGCGCTGGTCACCCACCAGATCGACGCGCTCGGCTTCACCCGCGACCAGATCGGCGACAACTGGGAATGGCTCGTTCGCCGGGTTGTTTCGCCTGCCGCACAAGTAGAGTGAGACGGCATGGCGACACTGCGTGAACAGATCATCACCGAACTGGGTGTGCTGCCCGAGATCGAGCCCAAGCAGGAGGTCCGCCGCCGCGTCGACTTCCTCAAGGACTATCTGCGCAGCACCCCGGCCAAGGGCTTCGCCCTCGGCATCAGCGGCGGCCAGGACAGTGCGCTGGCCGGTCGGCTGTGCCAGCTCGCCGCCGAGGAACTGCGCGCCGAGGACACCGAGGCCACCTTCCTGGCCGTACGCCTGCCCTACGGCGTGCAGGCCGACGAGCACGACGCGCAGATCGCCCTGAACTTCGTCGACCCCGATCGCTGCGTGGTGGTGAACATCCGCCCCGGTGCCGACGCGGTGGCCGCCGAGGTGGCCGGTGCGCTCGATCACGAGCGGCTGCGCGACTTCGTGCGCGGCAACATCAAGGCCCGCGAGCGGATGGTCGCCCAGTACGCGCTGGCCGGGCAGGAGAACCTGCTGGTCGTCGGCACCGATCATGCCGCCGAGGCGGTCACCGGCTTCTTCACCAAGTTCGGTGACGGTGGCGTCGACCTGACCCCGCTCACCGGGCTCACCAAGCGCCAGGGCGCGGCGCTGCTGCAGGAACTCGGCGCGCCGTCGAGCGTGTGGTCGAAGGTGCCGACGGCCGATCTCGAGGACGACCGCCCGGCGCTGCCCGACGAGGAGGCACTCGGCCTGCGCTACAGCGAGATCGACGACTACCTCGAGGGCAAGGACGTGACGCCCGAGGTCGCCGAGCGGCTGGAGTCGATCTTCACCAATACCCGGCACAAGCGCACGGTGCCGGTCACCCCGCTCGACACCTGGTGGCGCTGAGCGTTCTCAGCAGCTGACACCCTCGCCGGACGCGGTGGCGCGCAGCAGTTCCCGGACCAGGTCGTAGTCCGGGTCCTTGCGGAAGCGCAGGCAGCCCTTGCCCATGTCGTGTCCGGCGAGCCGGTCGGCGAAGGCGTCGCGGACATCGGTGCGCAGCAGATAGAAGGAGATGTACTGCTTCTGGGCGGCGAAGGCGATCTCGCCGACACCGTCGCGCTGGTAGGCGGGCATGCCGTAGGCCATCACCTCGGTGAAACCGGGCAGCTCGGCCAGGCACAGCTCGCGCAGCCGGGTCAGGGCCGCGCGACGCTCGGGTGGGAGCTCGGCGAGGTAGGTCGCGACGTCGGTGGCGCGGCTCTGGACCACGCTCAGCCGCCCGCGAACGGCGGCAGCACGTCGACGCGTTCGACCAGCATGGCCGCCGGGTCGCGGGTGAGTTCGTCGCCGATGAGGAAGGCGCACACGCGGACCAGCGTGTCGACCTCGGTGCCGTAGGTGGCCGCCAGGGTCGCGCGCAGATCGGCGACGGTGGCGCCCACGGGCAGGTCGAGTGATTCGGTGTTCTTGCCGACCGCGTCGGCGATCGCGGCGAAGTAGCGGACCTCAACCACCGATGGCTCCCATCGTGCGTTCCGGGGGGACGAAGCCGGCGGCGTCGATACCGTGTCCGGCCCACTTCTGCCACATCGCGCCGCGCCACAGCTCGGCGACCTCGTCGTCGTTCGCGCCCGCCCGCAGCACGGTGCGCACGTCGAACTCCTGGTCGCTGAACAGGCACGAGCGCAGCATGCCGTCGGCGGTGAGGCGGGTTCGGTCGCAGTTGTCGCAGAACTTGCGGGTGACGGTGGCGATGATGCCCACCGTCGCCGGACCGCCGTCGACCAGCCATTTCTCCGCCGGGGCCGAGGGGTCGGCGCGGGCGGTGGGGGTGAGGGTGAAGCGGGTGCCGAGCACGTCGAGCAGGTCGGCCGCGGTGACCATGTGGTCGCGGGCCCATTCGTGGTCGGCGTCGAGCGGCATCTCCTCGATGAACCGCAGTTCGCAGCCCTCGGCGATGCACCAGGCCAGCAGGTCGGGCGCGCCCGCGAGGTTCTGCCGCATCAGCACGGCGTTCACCTTCACCGGGGCCAGCCCGGTGTCGCGGGCGGCGCGGATGCCGTTGAGTACCGATTCGAGGCGGTCGCGGCGGGTCAGGCGGGTGAAATCGAGGCGGTCGACGGTGTCGAGGGAGACATTGACCCGCGACAGGCCCGCCGCGGCGAGCGCGCGCACCCGGTGTTCGAGGCCGACGCCGTTGGTGGTCATGGCCAGCGGCGTGTCGGGCACGGCCGCGTGACAGCCCGCGACGATGTCCTCCAGTTCGCGGCGCATCAGCGGCTCCCCGCCGGTGAAGCGCACCTCGCGGACTCCGAGCTCGCGCACCGCCAGCGACACCAGGCGCACGATCTCGTCGGTGGTGAGCAGTTCCTGGCGCGGAATCGGCGGCAGGCCCTCCTCGGGCATGCAGTAGGTGCAGCGCAGCGAGCACTTCTCGGTGATGGACACGCGCAGATCGCGGGCGACACGGCCGAAGCGGTCGACGAGGAAAGGCGTGTCGGGCCTGCCGTCGAGGGACGGCAGCTCCGTTCGCACAGCGGGAATCCCCATCTCGACCAACGTCATCTCTCTAGTATGACCCGTAAGGCCCAGCACAATCGGTGCGGCGGGCCGATTGGTCGCGAACTCGTCAGCTCACCGCAAGCTACCCCGCGCGGTGAGCCACGCGCGCAGAACGCGCCGGTCCGGCGGCGATTAGGCTGGGACCATGACTCCCCGGCCCGCCACCGCGTCGGCCCGCAGCGTCGACGAGTACCGCGACACCGTCGCCGCGCTGCTGGCCCCGCTCGCCGACCGCCAGGACGAACAGGTCCCGGTACCCGGCGCGCTCGGCCGCGTCCTCGCCGCCGACGTGCTCTCGCCGATCGATCTGCCGGTGTTCCGCAACTCGGCCATGGACGGGTACGCGGTGCGCGCCGCCGATGTGGCCGTCACGCCGGTGGAACTGCCGGTCGCCGGGGTGATCGCCGCGGGCAGGGCGGGTCCGGAGCTGCCCGCCGGATCGGCGCTGAAGGTCATGACGGGGGCGCCCATGCCGCCCGGTGCCGACTGCGTGATCCCGGTGGAGGACGTGCAGGCCGGGCCGCAGCGGATCGTCGTGGAACGCGGCCGCGGGCGCGGTGAGTTCGTGCGTGAAGCGGGGACCGACGTACGGGTGGGCGCGCTGGTGGCGCGGGCGGGCACCGTGCTGGCGCCCCGGCACATCGCCGCGCTGGCCGCCGTCGGGCTGCCCACCGTGCCGGTGCTGACCAGGCTGCGCGCGGTGTGCCTGACCACCGGCGACGAGTTACGCCCGGCGGGCAGCGAGCTCGCGCCGGGACAGATCTTCAACTCCAACGGCATCGCGCTGGCCGCCGCGCTGCGGGCCGACGAGGTCGACGTGGTCGATATCGCGCACAGCACCGACGACCCGGCCCGGTTCATCGCCGCCCTGCACGCCGCCACCGCGGCCGCCGACGTGGTGTTCACCTCCGGCGGGGTGTCCAAGGGCGATTTCGAGGTGGTCAAGGACGTGCTCGAGCCGCTGGGCGGCACCTTCGGCTCGGTCGCCGTGCAGCCGGGCGGCCCGCAGGGCTACACCGTGGTCGACGGCGTGCCGGTGCTCAGCTTCCCCGGCAATCCGGTCAGCACGATGGTGTCCTACGCGGTGTTCGCGCGTCCGGCCATCCGGGCACTGGGCGGCCTGCCCCCGGCGCCGACCGGCGAGACCACCCTGCTCACCCCGCTGCGCTCCCCCGCCGGGCGCCGCCAGTTCCTCCGCGGCCTGCGCACCGACGACGGGGTCGAGGTGATCGGCGGTCCCGGCTCGCATCTGATCGCGGGGATGGCCTGGGCCGATGTGCTCGTCGACGTCCCGGCCGAGGTCACCTCGCTGGGTGTGGGCGCCCCTGTGCGAATCTTGTCGCTATGAGCGAGTTGTCCCACGTCGACGGCGAAGGCCGCGCACGCATGGTGGATGTGAGCGGGAAGGCCGACACCACCCGGATCGCCGTTGCCGCAGGGGAATTGCAGACCACGGCCGAGGTGATCGCGCTGGTGCGGGCCGACGGGATGCCCAAGGCCGATGTGCTCTCCACCGCGCGGCTGGCCGGAATCGCCGGTGCCAAGAAGACTTCCGAGCTGATCCCGCTGTGTCATCAGCTGGCGCTGTCGTCGGTGAAGGTGGAGTTCGGGTTCACCGAGACCTCCATCACGGTCGAGGCGACGGCCAAGACCACCGGGCCGACCGGGGTGGAGATGGAGGCGCTGACCGCTGTCGCGGTGGCGGGGCTGACGCTGCACGACATGGTGAAGGCGGTGGATCCGGCGGCGGTGATGAACGGGGTGCGGCTGGTCACCAAAGAGGGTGGCAAGCACGGGCATTGGGTGCGGCCGGAGAGTCGTCCCGCTGCGGTCGCGACGCCCGAGGTCACCCATGGCAACACCCCGGGTTCGATGACCGTTGAACCGAATGACGTTGACGCCGTGGCGGGTTCACCGAAGGCGGTCGTCGTGGTGGCGTCCACCCGCACCGCCGCCGGGACCCGCGATGACACCACCGGTCCCGTCCTCACCGAATGGCTGAC
This sequence comes from Nocardia sp. NPDC056064, assembly GCF_042266925.1. Lineage (NCBI taxonomy): Bacteria > Bacillati > Actinomycetota > Actinomycetes > Mycobacteriales > Nocardiaceae > Nocardia > Nocardia sp. NPDC056064. The sequence goes on from NZ_JBHJWO010000001.1 coordinate 2,247,808, forward strand.
CGCGCAGGGTTTCTCGGTGCGCGGACCGCTCGTCTACGCCGATGCGGAGATCGCGACCGGGCTGGCCGACGCGCTGTCCGGCGGGCCCGCGCTGGTCGTCACCACCGGCGGCACCGGTGCCTCACCCACCGACGCGACACCGGAAGCCACTCGCGCGGTGCTCGATCGGGAACTGCCCGGGGTCGCCGATGCCATCCGGCAGCGCGGCACGGCGAAATTTCCGCTGGCGGCACTGAGTCGTGGCGTGGCGGGCCTGGCAGGACGTACCGTCGTAGTGAACCTGCCGGGTTCCCCCGGTGGCGTGAAAGACGGCATCGCCGTGCTGGAACCGTTGTTGGATCATCTGCTGGCGCAGGTGGCCGGAGGAGGCGACCATGACTGAGCACGGCCTCGTCCGGCTGACCGCGATCCGCGAGGACGATCTGGACCCGATCGAGGTCGAAAAGGCCGTCGACGGACCGGAATTCGGTGCGGTGGTGGTGTTCACCGGCAAGGTGCGCAATCACGACGGTGGTCAGGCGGTCAGCGCGCTGGAGTACTCCGCGCACCCGCAGGCGGAACGCTTCCTGCGGCAGCTGTGTGCCGAAGTGGCTGCCGCCCATGATCTTCCGGTCGCCGCGACCCATCGCATCGGCTCGCTCACCATCGGCGATCTGGCGGTGGTGGTCGCGGTCGCGGCGCCGCATCGGGCCGAGGCGTTCACCGTCTGCCATGAGCTGGTGGACCGGATCAAACACGAAGTGCCCATCTGGAAGCGGCAGTTGTTCGCCGACGGGCTCTCCGAATGGGTCAACGCCTGCGGTTAGTCCACACTCGGGGTGTAGCGCCACACGCCGAGCATGGCCTGTTCGTCGGCGTGCGCCGGTCCGTCGACGGCGGTGTCGCGCAAGCGTTTCAGCGCCTGCTCGGTGTCGATTCCGGTGCCGATCAGCACCAGGGTTGATATCCGTCGTTCGCCGCGCGCCCAGGTGCCCGGGGTGAAGACGACGTGTCGGCCGACCAGGTGCACCTCGAATTTGCGGCGCTCGCCGGGCACCGCGAAGGATACGAATCCCTTGGCGCGGAACAGTCCTGGCGGTGGGTCCTCCAGGAAGGTGACCAGGGCGCGGGGGTCCAGCGGGTGCTCACTGGTGAACGTCACTGTGACGTAGTCGTCGTGGAGATGACGGTGGCCGGGTTCGTCGTGGTCGTGCTCGTCGAGCAGCGAGTCGAAACTCAGCTGCTGAGCCACCTTCGGGGCTTCCGGGGTGCGCTCGTCGAAGAGCAGACCGGGGTCGACCCGGCCGTGCGTCGTCGCGTAGACCGGCACCTGGCCGACCCATTCGCTCAGCTGCCCACGCAACTCGGCAAGGGCCTCCGGCGACACCCGGTCGGCCTTGTTCACCAGCACCAGATCGGCCAGGCGCAGGTGCGAGACCAGCTCCGGGTGTTGCGCGCTGGTCTGCCCGAACTGCTCGGCGTCGACCACCTCGACCAGCCCGCCGTACCCGATGCGCGGATTCGGGTTGGCGATCACCATCCGGATCAGATTGCGCGGCTCGGCCAGACCGCTGGCCTCCACCACGATCACATCCACCGCGCTGCGCGGCTGGGCCAACCGGCCGAACAGATCGTCGAGCTCGGAGACGTCCACCGCGCAACACACGCACCCGTTGCCCATCGACACCATCGCGTCGACCTGCCCAGCCACCAGCATCGCGTCGATGTTCACCGACCCGAAGTCGTTGACCACCACCCCGATGCGGGTGCCGCGATTGTTGCGCAGCAGATGGTTGAGCAGGGTCGTCTTCCCCGACCCGAGAAAGCCCGCGACTATGACGACAGGAATCACGCCGACCATGGTGCCACTACGCGGCGCCCACTCCCTCGGCCGGTGGACACCGACGATCTGGTCACCCGACCCGGCTACGGCACGTAGTCGACCTGGCCGCGCGCGTCCGTGGCCGCGTTCGCGCCGATTCCGGCCGTTGGCGGGATAGGGCTCGATGCGGCACCATGAGCCACCGCGTCGGCGAACGTCGATCGCAATGCTGAAAAGGGGGGACATGGGGATGCCGTACGGCGAAGCCTCGTCGGTGTGGGAGCGGCTGTTTCCCGTTCCGGACGACGTGGCCGATCCGACGATCGCGGCGAGTTTGCGCGCCCGATGGCCGCTGGTCGCGCGTGATCTCGGTATCGCTTTCGTTCTTCTGCCCGTGGGGTCGGCCGCGCTCGGAACCGTCGCGTGGTTCACCACGCCCTCGGCGCTGATCGCGGTGCTGTTGTCGTTGATGAATCTGCTGGTCATGGGTGCTGCGCACGGGTGGGCGATCCGGTGGGTTCGTGGGCGGCTGTGGCCGGCCGGGCGGTGGCCGATGGGTGCCGTCGCCTATCTCGGGCAGTGCGCGATGGGTGTCGTGGGGCTCACGGTCGGCGCGCGAGTCGGCGACGGGTCGTGGCTGCCGGTGTGGCCGATCCTGCTCGGTCTGCTCGCGGCGTTCGCCTCCGCGCTGGTTTCCCAGCTGGCGCGGAAACGGATCTACGCGGCAGGCACGGCGCATCTGGCGGAGTCGGATCAGGAGATCCTGATGCGGATCCAGACCTATGAGCATCGGCATCGATTCGGGGAGAACCCCCGACGGCACGGGACATACAACGTGCAGGTCGCACTGGTGGGTGACGTGATCGTCGTGCGTGCGCACGATCGGCTGGGGCGGCAGATATCGGGGTACCCGCCGCAGATCACGACCTTGCTGCGCATCGAGTTGCGCTATGTCGCTGCGGTATCGGTGCGACCGTATCCCCCTGATCAACGCGGCTACCGCTGGTTCCAGCTGCCCGACGGACGGCCGCTGCACGCGAACGACACAGCGGCCGTCGTGGTGACGACCGCTGTGCCGGGTCTGAGCCTGACCATCCCCGGTCCGGATGCCGAGCTGAACGCGGAGCTGATCAGGCGGCGTATCCGGTGGTACGCGGGGTACGGGTTTCCGCGTATGCCGTGATCACTTCGTCGGGCCGAACACCACGCCCGCGAGGGTATAGGCGAGGTTGATCAGCTGGCTGGTGGCGGCGCTGTTGTCCATGCCGAGAGACTGGGCCATGGGCATCAGCAGGTTCATGATCGTCATCACCGGGCCGCCCAGCGAACTGCTCAGTGAGCTGACGTCGGGGAGTGATTCATCCGGTGTCGCCTGGGACTTCGGCGTGGTACCACGCTCGCGCGGGGTGGGCGCCGGAGCCGAAGGTGCTCCCGGCGGCGCGGTGCGGACGGGCACCGGTTCGCCGATCGGGGCGCGTGCCGGGGTCGGGCCGACCGGAGTCGCCGGGGAAGTCTGCTTCGGCGGAACCGGAGGGCGCGGCGGCCCTGCCGGCTCGGAGTTCGCCGGGGCGGGGTCACCCGTGGTCGCCGGGGTGGGATCGCCCGTGGTCGCCGGAGCCGGGCTCGGCGGGTCGGACGGGACGGAGGTCGTCGTCCGCGCGGCACCGGTACTCGGTGTGGACCCCGGCGCTGCCGGAACAGAACCCAGATCCGCCGGAACCGAACCCGGCGCGGGCACCGAGCCCAGCCCGGGAACCGGAGAACCAGGCGCGGAACCCGGCACCGGCGCCGAGTTCGCTCCCGCCGACGGAGCGGTGCCGGGAACCGCGCCCGCCCCCGGAACAGACCCGAGACCAGCCGGAGGAACAGCACCGGGCGTCGGCACAGCATCCACACCGGGTGCCGGGACCAGACCCAAACCCTGGGCCGGAGCAGCGCCGGGAATGCGGGCGGTGTCGGGTACGGCGGACGGGACAGCGCTGGGCGTGGGAACCGCGTTCGCGCCGGGTGCCGGAACCAAACCCTGGGCCGGAGCAGCGCCCGGAGTGGTGGCGGCGTCAGGCACGGCGGAGCGGCCGGCGCCGGGCGTGGGAACCGCGTCCGCACCGGGAACCGGGACCAGACCTGCGGGCGCACTCGGTGTGGGGACAGCATCCGCGCCCGGCACCGAACCGAGACCCGCCGGCGCACTCGGGGCGGGAACCGCGTCCGCACCGGGAACCGGGACCAGACCTGCCGGCGCACTCGGGGCGGGAACGGCATCCGCACCCGGCACCGAACCGAGACCCGCCGGAGGGACAGCGCCGGGTGTGGGAACGGCATCCGCGCCGGGAACCGGGACCAGACCCAGGCCCTGGGCCGGAACGCCGCGCGGGGCCGGAGCAGCGTGCGGCGTCGCCGCCGGAACCGACGTCGTCGTCCGGGCGGCACCGGTGCTCGGCGCCGAATCAGGAGCGTTCGAAGGAACAGCTTCCCGGGTGGGAGCGGTGGCTTCGCTGGGTGCCGGCGTGGAATCGGGCCCGGCAGCGGGCGCCGAATTCGGGGCCGTACCCGGAGCGGGAACGGCGTCAGCCTTATCCGGGACCGCGTCGGTCTCTCCAGTCGCGGTGCCGGCGGCGCCCTGCGCCGGCGTGCCATCGACCTTGCCTTGACCGGGTGCGATGCCAGCCTGGCCCTGCGCCGGTATGCCGTCGGCCTTGCCTTGATTGGGTGCGGTGCCAGCCTCGTCCTGCGCCGGTGTGCCGTCGACCTGGCTCTGAGCGGGTGCTGTGGTGGTCTGTCCATGACCCGGCGCCGTAGCGGCCTCGTCCTCACCGGGTGCCGTGGCACCCTGCCCCTGACCCGGCGCGGTGGCGCCATTGCCCTGACTCGGCGCCGTAGCGGCGTTGCCCTGGGCGGGTGCGGTGGCGGCATTGCTGGGATCGGTGCCGTCGGCCTGAGCGGGGGTGTCGTCGTCGACCTGGGTGAGGATGGCGCCCATGCCTGGATGCGAGCCGAGGATCATCGCGGCGGCAGAAGTCGCTACCGATCGTTGACCGCGCGCGGCAGCAGGGAGGGCGCCGGGGGTGGACGCGGAGTCTGTTGCCGAGGTGCCGTTCGGTTCGGGTGCGTCTGCCGAGGCGGCATCGGGTGCCGGTACATCGGCCGGACCAGCCTCCGTGCCAGGTGCCTCCGCCGGACCAGCCTCCGTGCCAGGTGCCTCCGCCGGACCAGCCTCGGTGCTCGGCTCCTCCGACGGAGAGGCCGCGGGCTTCGGTCCATCCGACGGAGCGGCTTCGGCCGCCCGAGCATCTGCCGGTGCGTCCTGCCGTGCCGGGGCGTCTGCCGGGGCGTCTGCCGCCGCGTCTGCCGGTGCAGCGTCCGGTGCCGGGGAGCTGTCGGTGTCGGGGGCCGGGTCGACACCGTTTTCGGGGGTCGGGTCGGCTGTGCCTTCCGGGGCGGCGGGTGGGGGCGGGTTGTCGCCGGGGATGGTGAGGCCACCGGTGGAGCCGGTCGGGGGTTTCGGGGCGATGGGGGACGGGCCGTTGGTGGCCGGGTCCGGTTTCTTCTCGCCGGGGATGGACAGGTGGCCGCTGGAGCCGGTGGGCGGCTTCGGGTCGTCGGCGACCGGGCGGCGGACGGCGGCGAACAGGCTGATCGGTGCGGCGGCAGGGGCCTCGGCGGCGGGGTCCGCGGGGGCGGGGTCCTCCACCGGAGCAGGGGCCGGGTCGTCGGCCGGAGGGGCGGGGACCGGTGCGTCCGCTGGAGCGGGGGCCGGGTCTTCCGCCGGAGCCGAATCAACGGGGGCAGGAGTGTCGGACGGAGCGCCCTGGTCAGACGGCGACGCGCCCTGGTCGGCCGAGAGCGGGGCTGCGGGGTCCTGTTCCGGTGCGGGGGCAGCGGCCGGGTCCGGCGATGTTGGGTCAGTCCCCTGCGCGGGGGCACCGGCCGAGTCCGACGGTGCCGCATCGGCGCCCTGTGCGGGGGCACCGGCCGAGTCCGACGGTGCCGCGTCTGCGCCCTGTGCGGGGGCACTGTTGGGCTGGCCGGGGGCCGGAGAGCCGTTGGAGTCCGCGGCGGGCGGAGCAGCCGGGCCCGTGCTGTCGGTGGGCGCGCCCGCAGGCCCGGTGCCCTCAGGGGAAGCGGTTCCGGGCTCGGTCGGAGCGGCACCCGAGTCGGCGGGCTCCGAAGAAGCGGCACCGTCGGTCGACTCCGTGCCGTTCGCGGTCGCGCCGGGGGCGGTCGGTTCCGCCGAGCCCGCGGCCTGGTCCGGTTCCACGACCGGAGTCGTCCCGGCGACGGGTGCGTTCATCAGGAAGCCCACCACGCCGGTGGCGATCGCTACCGCGTGCTTCAGCTGTCCTTCGCGCGATTCCAGCAGCGCCGCGTCCTCGGCGTTGGCGCCGTTGCCCATCTCGACGAAGACCAGCGGGATATGGGTGAGCGCGGGGCCCGCGATATCGGCACGGGTCTGCAGTCCCTCCTGGACACCGGCGTAGGTGGCCGAGGCGAAACCGGCGGCGCGGTAGGCGTCGCGCATCGCGGCCGAGGCCGCCCGGCCCGCGCCGGACTGCGCGTGCTCGGCGGCGGTGTCGGGGATCGGCAGTTCCGGGACGATGAGGTGGAAGCCGCTCAGGTCGGCGGGTGCGCTGTCGGCGTGGATGCTCACCGCGATCTGGGCGCCCGACGCGTTGGCCGCGCGGGCCCGATCGTCGACACATCCGCCCCAGCCGGAGTCGTCGTCGCGGCTGAGCACCACCTCGGCGCCCAGGGCCTGCAGCGACGCCTTGACCAGCTGCGCGACCTCCCAGTTGATGGTGTGCTCGGGGATGCCGTGCAGCGAGGTCATGCCGGTGGTCTGGCAGTCCTTGGTGCCGCCGCGGCCGTCGTCGACCTGGCGGCTGAGATTCTCGGCGTGGTCCGATCCTTGATGACCGGGGTCGAGGAAGATCGTCTTCCCGACCAGTCTGTCGGCGGGCTGCCCGGGTGGCGCCGCGTGGGCGGTCACGGGCATCAGCCCGGACAGCGACACCACGACCGCGGCGGAGACAGCGGAGCAGAGACCGGCGTTGATGATGTTTGGTTGCATATGTTCGGTCGGCACCCCGGGACCGGAGCACCCCTCCCTTCCCATTGGTAACACCAAACCCACTGGTTCACTCTTGCAACGAGCGTTACCGCAGATCAAGCACCGTTACCGAAATGCAACCGCCGGAAAAGGCAGAAAAAGCGCTGGTCAGACGCCCAGATGCGCGGAAATCGGACCTACTCAGGCAACGTCTGGCAACTGCCGCAGTGACCGAAGCGCATAGTGCACCCGCGTCTTCACCGTGCCCACCGGAATGCCGAAATCCGCTGCCACTTCCCGGTATCCACGATCGCGCAGGATCACCTCGACCACCGCCGCCCGCTGGGGTTCCGGCAGCAGCGCGAGCAGGTGCTCGACGAGCAGACCGTCGATCACCCCCTCGGCGAAATCCGGTCCGCCGCAGACAGGCAACTCGGTGATGTCGTCCCAGCCCACGTCGCCGGGGCGGGCCGCCCGCGCCCGCGCGATATCGATGAGGACATGCCGCTCGATCGTCGAAAGCCACGCCCGCACAGTGCCTTTGCGGTCGTCGAACACCCCGCACGCCCGCCACCCGCGCAGCAGGGTCTCCTGCACCGCGTGTTCTGCCAGGCCCCGATCGCCGAGGCTGCGCATCGCCCGCCAGTGCAGCAGGCCGTGGTCGGCGGCCAGCATCGCCGCCAGCCCGTCTCTGGTGCACAGTCGCGCGCAGTGCGCGCCGCAGGGTGTGTCGGTCATATCGATATATCGCACCGGCGGCCCCCGATGACAACGTCGCTTCTTAAGCCGGTCTTCAGAAGACTGCTGGGCCCCCGCGCGACACTTTTCCTGCGAGCCCGGCCGGGCCTGCTCCAGGAGGGGGGAGCAGGGCTGCCGGGCTCGCCCTTTTCGGCGGCTTCCCCGATTCCCCACCCACGACGGCGGCGCGGCGACGACAATCGCGGCGAGGAGCTGTTGTTACGTGGACATCCATGCATTTCCGACCGGCGCGCAGACGCCGGTCGACCGGGCCGAGGCCACCCGCATCGCGGACGATCACCTACCCGCCGACGCGCCGGGCACCGAACGCCGGATCGCCGAATTCCCCGAGGGTTTCGCCGTTTTCGCGGTCGTGCCGACGCACGCGCCTGCGGATCGGCCGGTGCCGGTCGGCGGTTCGGTGTACGTGATCGACAAGCGGACGGGCGCGGTGTCGGCCTGGCCGACCTATCCCCCGTCGCTGATCGCCGAGCAGTACGCGGCGGCGCGGGTGATCGTCGAGGACACCTGGCCCGACCCGGACTGAGCGACCTCACCACAACGCCCGTCCAGAGCCTAGGCTGGTAACCGCCGGTGACCAGCCTGGATGGCCCGTGCGCGCCGTCGTCGACAACGAAGGAATTGCACACATAGCGATGTGTGCATACGATAGCCCTCGATCGAACCGCAGCAGAAGGGGAACGCGATGGGCGCAGGACACGGGCACGACCACGGGGTGTCGGCCGACAGCGATCGGCGGTGGCTGGCGGGGGCACTGGCGGTGATCGTCACGTTCCTGATCGGTGAAGTGATCGTCGGCGTCATCGCCGACTCGCTGGCACTGCTCTCGGACGCGGCGCACATGACCACCGACGCGGCCTCCATCGTGCTGGCGCTGCTCGCGATCCGGCTGGCGGCGCGCCCGGCGGCGGGGCGGATGACCTTCGGCTGGAAGCGGGTGGAGATCCTCTCGGCCCAGGCCAACGGGCTGACGCTGCTGCTGCTGGCGATGTGGCTGGGTTACGAGGCGATCCGCAGGCTGTTCGAGCCGCCGGAGGTGCACGGCACGCTCGTGCTGATCACCGCACTGGTCGGCGTGGTGGTGAATGTGCTGGCGACCTGGATGATCAGCAAGGCCGACCGGTCGAGTCTCAATGTCGAGGGCGCCTACCAGCACATCCTCAACGATCTGTTCGCCTTCATCGCCACGGCGGTGGCCGGTCTGGTCATCATTCTCACCGGGTGGGCGCGTGCCGACATCGTGGCCAGCCTGATCGTGGTGGTGCTGATGATCAAGGCGGGTATCGGCCTGATCCGCGCGTCGAGCCGCATCTTCCTCGAGGCCGCGCCCGACTATCTCGACCCGGCGCGGGTGGGCCGCGACATGGCCGCCCGCGAAGGCGTCACCGAGGTGCACGACCTGCACATCTGGGAGATCACCTCCGGCTCGCCCGCGCTGTCGGCGCACGTGCTGGTGGAGCCGGGGCACGATTGCCACGCGGTGCGCGAGGACATCGCGCACATGCTCGACCACGAGCACCACATCGGGCACGTCACCCTGCAGGTCGACCACGCGAACCCGAAGGTGCTCGATATCGGCGCCGCGCGGCCGGACGAGGGGCACTGCGGCGAGTCGCACGGTCCGACACACGTGCCGGGACGCGGCACCGCCACGCACTCGCACTGAACGCGGGAAGGCCCCACACCTCGTCCGGGTGCGGGGCCTTCTCGTAGGTCACGCGGTCAGGGCGGACCTGGTCGTCACATCGACCTGGGGGCTGGATCAGCCGCCGAAGGAACCGGTCCACAGGGTGTCGACGATGCCGTGGAGCGCGGCGCCGAGGGTGTCGAAGAGGCCGTTCAGGGCGGCGCTACCGGTGTCGATGATAACGGGGATCATAAGAATTCCTCTGTTTCTCGATAGGTCCAGCGGGGCTGGCTTACGAATGGCATATCGAGCCCCGATCGCCCCGGGTTACGAATTTCCCGATTTCGTGACGACGGTAACAGTTGACGCAAAAACCTATCACCACCAGGCCTTTTCGCGTGATACACCATGTTTCTGAGGCGAATATGAGAGCCCTCTGAGATTCACATTGCGCCAACTGATAAGGACAAATTTCCCATGCCCCGAGAAATAGGGGCACCGCTACATTCCGTCACACACAACCCTGAATTCCCTGCGCACACCACATTTCCGGCGGCAATTCAGTGCGGAAACACCCGGGGCCGCCGCAACTCGACCCCCACCCGCGACTCCCCTATCCGGCGCGCCACGTCCTCGACCGTTTCCGTCCCCTCCAGCCGCTCCAGGCACCGGTGCCGCCGGGCGAGCCCGACGAGATCGACGGTGAAGTACATGGCCATCAGCGGATTGACGAACAACTCCCCCACCCGCGTGCGCCCCGGCACGGCCACATCGCCGTGCGCACCGGCGAGCGCGGCCGCGATCTGCCCGTTGACCAGGCTGGGCCGCCGTGTCTCCCGCGCCGCCGCGGCGACCGCGTCGCGGTAGAGCAGGGCGCCGGGGGCGTCGCCGGGGATGGAGAAGGCGCCCAGGTACGCCCCCGCCGCGTCCAGGTCGGCGATGTTCTCCAGGACGTGGACGTGGTTGACGCCGTGGAAGCTGTCGATCCCGAAGCCCAGGCAGAAGACCTGCCGCTCGAGGGCGTGATCCAGCCCGGCGACGGCGGCCAGGCTCGCCAGGTCCTCCTCGGGTGTGCCGAGCCGTTCCTCGTCACCGCGCAGCAGGATGTCGGTGCCGCCGTCGACGAGGACGATCGCGTCCAGCGCGAGCCGCTCGGCCAGCAGCGCGTACTGCGCGCGGAGCGGAGCGACACCCGCCCGCGGGAGTGCGTGGACGACAGGCGACATGCCGGTCGGGACGAGCGCCCGCGCGAGACTTCGCTCGGGGATGTACGTCGCCGGGCCCCGGGAGTCCGGAACCACCGGAACGAGGCCGTCCCGCTCGAGCGCGGCCAGTGCCGACGGGTCGGTGAAGGAGAGGTTCGCGAAGTGGACGCGGACGCCGGCGGCGTGGAGGGCGACGGCCAGCGGCAGGGCGGCGTAGGCGTCGAAGCCGCCGCCGGCGCCCGCCAGGAGAACGTTGTGACGGTTCGCCAGGCGGGCGACGGCGCGGGGAGTGAACAGATCCACCGGGATCTACGCCGGGTCGGCGGATTCCGGGAAGGTGCGCACCAGTTCGATGGGGCCGAGGAGGTGGGCGTTGAAATCGTCCAGTTCCTCGGCGGGTATCCAGTATTCGAGGATGTCGCGACCGCCCACCTGGTGGACCTCGTAGTTCGCCAGGTAGGCGGTGTCGACGGTGAAGCGGGTGACGTACCCGGCACCGGACGCGGGCACGTTCCAGTCGCGGGCGATCATGATCGCGTAGTCCTCGGTGAGCACCGGATAGAAGATCGGCTGGTCGGGCAGGCGGGGTGGCCAAGCGCGCCAACCGGATTCGGCCACCAGCGCCAGCTCGGCGGGCCCGGTCGGGCGCCACAGCACGGTTCCTTCGGTCATGATCTCCACCCCCATTGTTTTTGGTCTAGAGAACCTTAACAACCTCCGGGGCTGGGGTCGAGGCGAATTCGGGGTCCGGCGCGGAGGCGAGGTGACCGCCGGTGAGCATGCGCAGGGCGACGCCGAGGAAGGCGAGATGGGTCCGCAGGGCCCGCTGGGTGCGGACCACCGAGGTGACCGTGGTGGTACCGGCCGGCGCCGGGCGCCCGGCGAACCGGTCGCCGAGCCAGTCGAGAACCGCGGGGACGACCAGGAATTCGAGCGGCAGGTGCGAGCCACGGCGGATGCGCAGGTAGTCGACGGTGGCGCCCGCGCGGCGGTAGCGCTCGACGTGGGCGTCGATGTCGGCCACCGCGATCACCTCGTCGCGCACGCCCTGCACCACCAGCAGCGGCGCCGCGGGCGCGCGGGTGCCGGGTTCGATATCGGCGAGGATGCGGCGCAGGGCCGGTTCGGCGAGCAATCCGTCGAGCCCGCCACGCAGATGACGGCTCACGTCGCGACGCAGGAAACGCAGCAGCAGCGCGAAGGTACTGCGCTGTTCGGCCTCCCCCAGCAGCGCCCGGTACCGATCGTCGAGGTGATCGCGCAGCACCTGGTCGAGTTCGGGGTAGGCCTGGCGCAGCCCCGCCACGAAGGCGGCGGGGAACCCGGCGAACCAGCCGCCGTTGAGCCGCACGAAGGCCGCGGCCGGATCACCCACCGGCGATCCGGCCACGGCCCCGACCAGTCGCAGTTCCGGCGCGTACTCCGCCGCGAGCTCGGCGGCCCAGGCCGTGGCGAGCCCGCCGCCCGAGTATCCCCACAGCGCCACCGGCGCCGAGGCGTCCAGCCCCAGTGGCGCGAAAGCCAGTGCGGCCCTTGCCCCGTCGAGCGCGCGGTACCCGGGCTCGCGGGCGGCACCGAACCGCCCGCCGAGCCCCTCGTGATCGGGCACCGACACCGCCCAGCCCTGCCGCAACGCCATCGCGATGATGGGCAGTTCCAGCGGCGCGATCGAACCGAGCGTCCTGGCTCCGCGTCGCAGCGCGTAGGACGGGAAGCACTGTGGGGCAACGGCATCGATCGCGCACTGGAACGACACCAGCGGCCGCGAGCGGGCCGGATCGGCGTCGGCGGGCAGCAGCACCGTCGTCACCGACACCTCCGGCCGGCCGTCCAGATCGCAGGTGCGATACAGCAACTGCCAGGCCGTGATCCGCTGCGGCACCAGCCCGAACAGCGCGGCCTCCACCGGCCGGGCCCGCACCACCTCGCCCGGCGCGAGCGACTCGACGGCGGGCGGGGCGGTGTAGAACGGGTCCTCGGGCGGGAGCAGCGGCGCGGCACGCCACGGTGACGCGAGCAGATCGGGACTCACAAGGAGCCACCGCCACCGAGGAACCACGGATTGAACGTGCACACCAGCTCCGGCGCGTGCTCCGGGTCGAGCGCGCGCAGGGCGATCGAGGCCGACCGCGGCGAATACATCAGGGTCAGGTGGTCGGAGATGTCCTGTTCGCAGCCCGCCTGCAGGGTGATGTTGTCGACGGTGGCGTCGGGACCGGCGGTGAGGAAGGTCCAGTCGTAGGGGTTCATCACCTCGTCGTAGCGGGAGCCGACCGCGGTGTAGGCGACGCCGGGCACGGTGTCACCGTGGGCGTTGAGGGTGTCGTAGAACGGCGAGCCGACCGCCTGCTCGATATTGCTGATCCCGACGATCGGCCGGTAGAAGCCGAGAATGTCGATGCCGGCGTTGTTGATCATCCGGCCGAGGGTGGCTATGCCCATCAGCGAGGTGCCGTGGTGGGTGGCGCCGAAGGTGACGAGCTTGCCGACCTTGCCCTGGCCGCCGCCGAACTTCAGGTAGTGGTTGGCGATGGTGCCGCCCTGCGAGTGGCCGATGATGTCGACCTGCTCGGCCCCGGTCGCGGCGCGCACCCGGTCGATGAAGTCGCCGGCCTGCCGCGAGGAATCGGCCATCGGCCCCACGCCGTTGCGACCGGGCAGGATCGCGCCCACACCGCCGCCTTCGATCAGCCCGGACTTGCCGTAGTTCAGGGTGAACACGCAGTACCCGGCCTCGGCCAGGCGCGGCGAGAGATAGGAGAAGGTGTCGAAGGCGTTGAGCCAGGTGCCGTGCAGCAGCACCACCGGGTTGGGGTGCGCGGCCGAGGGCTTGCAGTCCCACCGGTTGGCCCCGGGCGGGGCGGCGTCGGGGTGGATGAGGCTGTAGGCGAAGGCGGCGAGCGGGGCGGTCATCGCCGGGCCCTCGCCGAGGGTGTCGGTGGCGCGGCTGGCCGCGGCCGAGCCCGAGCCACTGCCGGAACCACTGCCCGAGGCGCTGCCGGTATCGGCGATCGCGGTGGGCTTGCGCCCGTCGGCCGCGGTGGCCATCGTGGAATCGAGGTAGGCGGCCAGCGAAGCGATGGTCGGCTCGAGCGTGGGTTCCGCCGCGGCGGGCGTGGCGCCCAGGGCCGAGGCCGCGGTCAGGCCCGCGGCGATGCCGAGGCCACAGAGAGTGCGGCGCAGGGTGTGCGTTGTCATGAAGTCACTTCCGTCGAACAGCGCCGACGAGCAGTGTCGCTTCGGCGCGCTCTGCGAATCTATGACCCGCGCCACACTGGTGTCACTGCACCGTGCACCGAGAAAACCGCGCGACGGTTGTCGCCGACGCCAAGTTCTGTGCGTTTTCGACCGGCCGGTCCCATGCCGCCCTGTCCTCGGACACAATCGAGTCATGCTCGCCGAACACCCCGTTTCCACCCGCCCCGCGTTGACGGCGCGGTTGCTCACCCGCTGGCCCCAGATCGCCGAACGCATGCTCGCCGAGGGACTGGGCGCCACCGCGCCCGCCGAACTGCCCGCGGGCCATTTCACCGCCGAAGTCCTGCCGACCATCTATGCCTGTGGCCGGGCCGTGCTCGAGGCGATCGCCGCCGATCGCGAGTTCACCCAGGCCGAGGTGGCCGCCTTCGTCGGGCCGGTCGCCGAACGGCACGCCGAGGACCGCCTGCCGCTGCCGATGCTGATCGGCGCGATCCACGGGTCGGCCCAGTCGGTGCTGGCCGAAGCCTCCGCGCTGGCCGATCCGACCGAGATGGCCGAGCTGATCGTGGTCGGCAGCCGCCTGCTCGAACTGCTGCGCCACATCAACATGACCGTGGTGGAGACCTACACCGAGGTCGAGCAGTCGATCTATCACGCCGAGCGCGAAGCCCGCCGCGAACTGTGTTCGGCGCTGGTGCGCGGCCTGCCCGCCGAGGAACTGGCCGCGCGCGCCGACACCGTGCTCACCGACCAGTACACCGTGCTGGCCATCCATCTCAGCGAACCCGCCCGCGCGGGCAGCGCCGCCAACCTGGTCACCCGCCGCCGGATCAGGGTGCTGCAACGCGCGCTCGACGAACTGACCGGCACCACCACCCCGGCCACCTTCGACGGTGCCAACGGCATCGCGCTGCTGAGCAACTCCTCCGAGACCGATGTGCTCGACCCCGCCCAGTTCGACGCCCTCGCCGCCCGGCTGGCCGAGCAGTTCGGGGTGACGGTGTATCTGGCCGAGTTCTCCGGTGTCACCCGCGAGGCCATCCCGGCCGCCGCCAAGGACGCCGCCGAACTCACCGAGCTGGCCCGGCTGCGCGGCAGGCCCGGCGGCTGCTACCGCCTCGACGACCTGCTGCTCGAATACCAGCTCACCCGCCCCGGCCCGGCGCGCGAACGCCTCGCCCAGCGGGTGATCCCCCTGCTGTCGAGCCCGCATCTGATCGAGGCGCTGGAGGCGCACCTGCGCCACGGCGCCGACCGCAAGACGGCTTCGCGGCGCATCCACGTGCACCCCAACACCTTCACCTACCGCCTGCGCCGCATCGCCGAGCTCACCGGCCTCGACCCGGCCGACCCGACGGATTCGCGCATGCTCGCCGCCGCGCTCACCGTGCACCGCCTCGACGCCGCTCCGCGCCTCGAGGAGTAACCGCGACGCTCCGGTTGTTCATCATGAACATGACCATGCCGGTGCTCTACCTGTCCCACGGCGCGCCGCCGCTGATCGACCACGCCACCTGGCCCGCCGAACTGGCGGCGTGGGCGGGCGATCTGCCGCGGCCGCGGGCGATCCTCATCGTCTCCGCGCACTGGGAGTCGGCGCCGGTCAGCATCGGCGCCACCCGCACGGTGCCGCTGGTCTACGACTTCTGGGGCTTCGACCAGCGCTACTACGACGTGCGCTATCCCGCGCCGGGCGCACCCGAACTCGCCGCGCGGGTGCGCGCGCTGCTGGGTGGCGCGGTGACGGACGAGCCGGAGCGCGGGCTCGATCACGGCGCGTACGTCCCGCTGACGCAGATGTACCCGGACGCCGATATCCCCGTTCTCCAGGTCTCGGTGCCCACCCTGGACCCCAGCGAACTACTCGAATTCGGCCGCAGACTCGCGCCCTTGCGCGAAGAGGGCGTGCTGCTCGTCGGCAGCGGGTTCTTCACCCACAATCTGCGGGCCATCACCGGCGACGACCGGCAGGTGCACACGTTCACCGCCGAGTTCGACGAGTGGGGCCGCGAGGCACTCGACGCGCGAAACATCGACGCCCTCTTGGATTTCGAGCACACCGCGCCGGCCGCCCGGCTGGCCCACCCGCGCACCGAGCACTTCGCGCCGATCTTCTTCACCCTCGGCGCCGGCCTGGATGATCTCGACTCGCTGCGCACCGTCGTCGACGGTTATTGGCTCGGCATGGCACGCCGCTCGATACAAATAGGCTGAATATATCCGGGCACGAAAAAACCCGCTATTCGGCGTGTGCTCCGAATAACGGGTATTTCGTTTCCCGACAAGGAAAGTCTCGGGTGACAGCGCGCTTTACAGGTAGGCGCTGCAGACCGGCCAGGCGCCGGGACCCTGCGCGGCCAGCACGTTCTCGGCCACGCGGATCTGCTCTTCACGGCTGGCGTTGTCGGCGGTACCGGCACCGCCGTAGGCCTCCCAGGTGCTCTGCGAGAACTGCAGACCGCCGTAGTAGCCGTTACCGGTGTTGATACCCCAGTTGCCGCTGCTCTCGCACTGCGCCACGGCGTCCCAGTTGTTGGCCGAGGCGGTGGCGGTGGTCAGACCGGCCGGAACGGCGATCATGGCACCGGCGACAGCGGCGAGGCCCAGGGCACGAGTGGTGAACTTGCGATTGAAAGACATAAGGATTCCTACCTGCGCCCACCGGCCCGGCTGGTGACGATCGCCGTGTCCCTGCCCCTCAGGAATGTCGGGGATCCTCGAATCGCGGGGCAGGCTTTCCGGTGTTCTGCGATTCGATTCGGCTCGGGTTGTTGTTCAAGCCGTGATCGAATGTAGCGGCTTTGCCAGCTTCGATCACATCCCGATCACGAACGATTCTGTAGCGAGCATTGTTCAAAAGAACACTGTTCCGCGCAGGTCTGCCGTAATAAATCCGTAATCACAGGACTGTCATTGATCATGCATTTCGTGAGCGAGGTCACCGGTAAACCGTGGCGCCGGTCACAAACTATTCGGGCATTTCAGGCGAGCAGCCTGCGCTCGGTGGCCACCGCGACGGCCGCCGCACGGGTGTCGACGCCCAATTTGTCGTAGATGCGGCCCAGGTGGGTCTTCACCGTGGCCTCGCTGATGTGCAGGGCGCGGGCGATCTCGCGGTTGCCGAGGCCCTGGGCCAGCTGCCCGAGGATGTCGCGCTCGCGGGCGGTGAGGGTGGGTCCGGGATTGCGCATCCTGGCCATCACCCGGGCCGCGACCGGGGCGGACAGGGTGGTGCGGCCGCTCGCGGCGGCGTGGATGGCGGCGAAGAGTTCCTCGGGCCGCTCGGCCTTGAGCAGGTAGCCGGTGGCGCCCGCCTCGATGGCGCGGGTGATGTCGGCGTCGGTGTCGTAGGTGGTCAGCACCAGCACGTGCGGGGTGGGCGCGGGCTGGGCGGTGATCCGGCGGGTGGCCTCGATGCCGTCCATGTCGCCGCCGAGCTGCAGATCCATCAGCACGACATCGGGGCGCAGGCTCGCGGCCAGCGCGACGGCGGCGGGCCCGTCGGCGGCTTCCTCGATCACCTCGATGTCCGGCGCGCTCGACAGCAGCGCGCGCAGGCCGGCGCGCACGACCGCGTGGTCGTCACAGAGGAGCAGGCGCACAGTCACGATGCCGATGCTAGCCAGCGGCCAGGGGGATCGCGGCCGAGAGCACGGTGCCGTCGCCGGGAGCCGATTCGATCGTGCAGGTCCCGCCCAGCTGACGCACCCGTGCGCGGATGGCGGGCAGCCCGTGTCCGCCGTCGGGGCGCGGACCGGGCAGCGCGTCGGGGTCGAAGCCGCGGCCGTCGTCGGCGATGTCGAGCACGATCTGGTCGTCGAGGCAGGTGAGGGTGAGGGTGGCGGTGCGCGCGGCGGCGTGTTCACGCACATTGGCCAGCGCGCCCTGGGCGATGCGCAGCAGCGTGGCCTCGACCCGCTGCGGCAGCGGGCCGGGCGCTCCTTCTATATGTAAGCGCACCTCGAGTGCGTCACCGGACTCCCGGGTGGCCAGCGCGGCCAGCGCGGCGGGCAGTGATCCGCCCGCGGCGAGATCGGCCGGGGCGAGGTCGTGGACGAAGCGGCGGGCCTCGGTGAGGTCGCGTTCGGCGATCTCGGCGGCGGCACGCAGGTGGGTGCGGGCCCGGCCGGGGTCGCTGTCCCACACCAGGTCGGCGGCTTGCAGCAGCATGCGCTGGCTGGACAGGCCCTGGGCGAGGGTGTCGTGGATCTCCCCGGCGAGCCGTTCGCGTTCGGCCAGGGTGCCCTCGCGGCGTTCGGTGGCGGCCAGTTCGGCGCGGGTGCGCACCAGGTCGTCGATCAGCGCGCGCTGCCGTTCGGCCTGGCGGCGCATCCCGACGAACAGCGCTGTTGTCACCGCCGCGACCGCCGGTGGGGCGAGCACCAGATTGGGATCGAGCCAGCCCGCGATGCGCACCTGGCTCACCACCACCAGGACGGTCAGGACCATCACCAGGATGATCGCGACCCGCTCGGACAGAATCCGCAGACCCGTATAGACCAGCGGCACCGCGCACCAGGCGAAACTCGGTGCCAGCACCACCAGCACCGACCAGGTCATTACCAGCCCCGCGAACCACTCCAGCCGATGCGATTGCCGCAGCTCGCTCAGCGCGTAGAGCACGGCGAGGATCAGCGCGAGCGCCACGATCAGCGGCGTGGACCTGGTCTCGCTGTGCCGGATCAGCCAGCGCAGCAGCGAGGCGGCGAGCAGGACATAGAAGGCGCTGTGCACGATGACGGGCAGCAGCCGGTCGTCGTCGCGTTCGTGTGCCGGGTCCATCGCCACCTCCTGTCCTGCCCATTCTCACCGCCGACACGGTCTCGGCGGGTCATCCGATCGGTCGACCCGGGTGTCGTCCGATCCGGCCGCCGGAATCCAGCCACACCGCCGATCCGCCGGGCCCCGATCCCGCACAGGATGGATATCAGCAGGCCACGGCACCCCGCCGATCGGCCGCAACCCCCTCAGGAGCAGGCCATGACCACCAAGTTCAGCACCCGTAACCGTCTCGTCGTCGCCGGCGCCACCGCCGCGGTGATCGGCGCGGGTGTCGTCGGCGTGGTGACCGTCCAGGCGCAGAACCCCGACCCCGCCACCCGCACCCCCGTGGTCGCCGACGCCGCCGCGCCGAACCTGGCGCAGAGCACCCACCTGACCCTCGCCGCCGCCACCGAGGCCGCCCAGTCCGCCCTCGACGCGGCCGCGAAGGAGAACCAGCGCGTGAGCGTGGCCGTGGTCGACCGCAACGGCAATGTCCTGGTCACCCTGCGCGGTGACGGCGCCGGCCCGCAGTCCTACGACGCCGCCCAGCAGAAGGCCTTCACCGCCGTCTCCTGGAACGCCCCCACCACCGAACTCACCAAGCGCCTCGAGTCCGCACCCCACCTGGCCGACATCGACGGCACCCTGTTCCTCGGCGGCGGCGCCCCCGTGAAGGCCGACGGCGCCCCCATCGCGGGCATCGGCGTCGCGGGCGCCCCCAGCGGCGACCTGGACCAGAAGTTCGCGCAGGCGGGCGTGGCCGCACTCGGCGGGTAGTCCGTTCTCCCGCAGCGGGTTACAGTTCCGTCTACAGGATCGCGGGGGAGGAAACATGCGCACGGTGTACCCGGCATCCCGTGCCGAGTTCACGATCCACGCGCTGTTGTCCGGCGGCGCGGCCGTCTTCGCGATCTGGCTGCTGACCGACAGCGAGATCGACCTCGTGCCCCGGGTGATCCACGCGGTACCGGTCGCTCTCCTCGCCTGCGCGATCCTGGTCCTGACGATCCGCGCCGGAATCCGGAACCTCCCCGAGCTCGTCCTCGACCCCGGCGGTATGACCGTCGCGGTCGGCGGCGAGCCGGTCAGGATCGCCTGGCCCGAGATCGCCGGCGTCCGGATCGGCCGATACCGCTGGCAGGAGACGATCGAAGTCGTCCTGCACGAGTGGTCCGACAGGACCCAGCCACCCCGCCTCCGACCGGGTGCCACCGGCTGGACCTCGGTCGACGGCAGGAAGGCCCTGATCCTGTGGCCTGCCAGAATGCGCCCGCACAAGGCCGCCGACATCATCGCGGCGATGACAATCCAGAACCCGGCCCTCTTCATCGCCCGCCGCTCGCCTAGCTGACCACCACCCCTGAACCGGGGGCGGCCGGAGAGCGAGGACTCATCGCGGGTTCCGCCGGACGGTCACTCCTCCCGCCGCGCCCGCGCCCGACGTTTTCCCTCGTGCATGGCCTGCACCCGCGCCACCGGAATCGTGTGACCCTCCTCGACAAGATCCGCGGGAAGTTCCTGCGGGGCAGGCATTTCCGATGCCCACGGATCATTGTCACCGATCAGCTCCGGCACCGTCCGCAGCGTGAAGTCGGCGGGTGTCACGGCGTCGAGGTCCGACCAGCGCAGCGGGAACGACACGGTGACGCCCGGCCGGATCCGCGGGCTGTAGGCCGCGGCCACGGTGGCGCCGCCGGCGCGGGTGGCGTCGAGGAAGACCTTCCCGTGCCGGTCCTCGCGAATGAAAGCCGTTGTGCTGATCGAGGGGTCGATGCGTTCGGCCCTGGCCGCGACCGCCCGTGTCGCCGCGGCGGCGTCCTCCACATCGACACCGGCCACCACCGGCACGAAGACATGCACCCCTTTGGACCCGCTCGTCTTCACCGCCCCCGCCAGCCCGTCGGCGGCCAGCGCCTCCCGGATCAGCCGCGCCCCCGCGACCGCGTCGGCGAAGGTCTGCCCCGGCGAGGGATCGAGATCGAGCACCAGATGCGTTGGCACCGGGGCGTTTTCGGCGAGAAACAGCGTCGGGTGGTACTCCACCGCCCGCTGATTACCGAACCAGAGCAGTGTCCGCAGGTCGTCGCACAGCGCGTAGGTGATCTCCCGCCGCGAACTCTCCGCCCAGACCGGCGTGCGCGCCACCCACTCCGGCGTGTACTTCGGCAGATTCTTCTGCATGAACGGCTCCTGCCCCGGCCGCACCCGCACCACCGACAACGGCCGCCCCCGCAGCACCCGGACCAACCGCTCCCCCACGAACTCGAGATAGTCGATCAGATCCCGCTTGGTCGCCTCGGCACCGTCGAACAGCGGCTGGTCGAGATTCGACAGCTCGACCCCGCCCCGCACTTCCTTACCGGCCATCACCCCACCCTTCCCCCGGCATCGCACCGGGTCAACCACACGCGGGTCTCACCTCGGGTAGGTTTCCTCTCGTGGTCGAGAGTTCTGGGGGTGCGCCACCGGGCGGGTCCCGCCGCTGGTGGGCTGCCGCCGCCGTGGCCGTCACTGTGGTCGTACTCGCCGCGATCACCGCGGTGGTGCTGACGCGCGAGGATCGAAACGGTTCCAGCACAACCGATCACGACGCGGCCGACCAGCACTTCGTCGGCGTGCTGACCGGCCACACCGACACCGTCAATGCCGTCACGACCGCCCAGCGCGACGGGCGCACGGTCGTTGTCTCCGCGAGCGACGACGGTTCGATCCGTCTCTGGGATCTCGCCTCGGGTCAGCCGCTCGGCCCGCCGCTGGCCGACCGCGAAGATCGCATCGAGGCGCTCACCACCGGCGAACGCGACGGCCGCACCGTCATCGTCTCCGGCGGCGCGAAGGCCCTCCGCCTCTGGGATCTCGACGCGGCCATCCCCATCGGCGAGATCGCCGGCGATGACGTCCCCGGCGAACTCTCGGTCCGCTATCCGGCAGCGCTGGCCACTGCCCAGCGCGACGGGCGCACCGTCGTCCTCGCAGGCATCACCTCGGGCGTCGCGGTCGTCGATCTCGGCACCGGCCGACGCCTGCGCCAAGGTTTCGCGGGAACCACCGAGGGCGTGGCCCCGATGACCGTCAACAATGTCGACGCCGTCGCCACGGCGCAGGTTGACGGCCGCGACGTGGTGATCGCCGGCGGAACGGACACCATCGTCCGCGCCTGGGACCTCGACACCGGACGCCCCGTCGGCCGACCCATGATCGGCCACACGAAGGACATCGCCTCCCTCACCACCGCACAGCTCGACGGCCGCGCGGTCGTAGTCTCCGGCAGCAACGACGACACCATCCGCGTCTGGGATCTCGCCACCGGCCAGCTCGTCGGTGAACCGCTCACCGGCCACGGGAGCTGGGTCATGGCCCTCGCGACCGCCGACTACCAGGGCCGCACCGTCATCGTCTCCGGTGCCCGCGACGGCACGGTCCGCCTCTGGGATCTCGCCACCGGCCGATCCGTCGGCGAGCCACTGACCGGTTGCTCCGCGGAAGCGGTCACCACCGCCCAGCGCGAGGGCCGCACCGTTGTCGTCGCGGGCTGCGCGGACAACACCCTCCACGTCTGGGAACTGCCGTAGCCCAGCTCCTCATCACGATCTGAAGACGGGCGCACTCACTTCCGGCTCGTCCGGTCCCGGAGAACCGACGCTCGGCTAACATTCGGCTAGCTGCATCCCGTTACATCCAGCAGGTTCGCCCGGGGAGTCACGGATGACGAAAACCGACGTAGGCACGAACAAGACGATGCCGCTGCTGACCCTGTCGGCGATGGTCGTCGGCTCGATGGTCGGTGCGGGCGTCTTCTCGCTACCGCGCAATTTCGGCCAGGCCACCGGTGGTTTCGGCGCGCTGATCGCGTGGGGTATCGCGGGCACCGGCATGCTGATGCTGGCACTGGTGTTCCAGGCGCTGGCGATCCGCAAGCCCGATCTGGATGCCGGTGTGTACGCCTACGCCAAGGCCGGATTCGGCGAATACCTCGGTTTCTTCTCGGCATTCGGCTATTGGGCCAGCGCGTGTGTGGGCAATGTCAGCTACTGGGTGCTCATCAAATCGACGCTCGGGCAGGTGCTTCCGATCTTCGGCGAGGGCAATACGGTGCCCGCGGTGCTGCTGTCCACGGTGTTCATCTGGGCGTTCCATTTCATCGTGCTGCGCGGCGTGCAGGAGGCGGCCGCGATCAACAAGATCGTCACCATCGCCAAGATCGTGCCGATCATGGTGTTCGTCATCGTGCTCGTGTTCTATTTCGACACCGGCGTTTTCGCCGACAACTTCCTGGGCGGCGACGCGTATTCGGAGTCGCTGTTCGAGCAGGTCCGCTCGACCATGCTGATCACCGTGTTCGTCTTCCTCGGTATCGAGGGCGCGAGCGTCTACTCCCGCTACGCGCGGCGCCGCGCCGACATCGGCCGGGCCACCGTGCTCGGATTCCTCAGTGTGCTGGCCCTGTTCGCCTCGGTGACCATGGTCTCGTTCGGCATCCTGCCGCGCGACGAACTCGCCGCGGCCCAGCAGCCGTCGATGTCGCCGGTCTTCGAATCCGCCGTGGGAACCTGGGGCGCGTGGTTCATCAGCATCGGCCTGATCGTCTCGGTCCTGGGCGCCTACCTGGCCTGGACCCTGATGGCGGCCGAGGTCCTCTATGTCGCGGCGGCCGACGAGGACATGCCGTCGTTCCTCGCGCGCGTCAACGCCCACAAGGTGCCGGTGGTGGCGCTGATCTTCACCACCGTGCTGATCCAGCTGGTGCTGCTGACCACGCTGTTCTCCGACGACGCCTTCACCTTCACGCTGAAACTGTGCAGCTCGCTGTCGCTGATCCCCTATCTGCTGGCCGCCGCCTACGCCCTCAAACTGGCCTACACCCGCGAGACCTACACCGAACTGCACCCCGAGGACCGGCGCAGGGAACTGATCATCGCCGCGATCGCCACCCTCTACACCACCTTCATGATCATGGCCGCGGGCCCGGAGTTCCTGCTGCTCTCGCTCATCATCTACGCCCCCGGCTCCATCCTGTTCTGGCTGGCCCGCCGCGAGCAGGGCCGCACGCCGTTCCAGGGCTGGGAGCCGGTGCTGCTGGTCGTGTCGATCCTCGGCGCCGTCGCCGGCATCGTCGGGCTCGCCGCAGGCTGGATCACCATCTGACCCCCGAAGTCCCCTGCCAGGAGGTAAGCCCATGACCCAGCCCGCATCCGCCTACGGCGTGCACTCCGAGGTCGGCACCCTGCGCAAGGTGCTGGTCTGCGCGCCCGGCCTGGCGCATGAGCGGCTCACCCCCACCAACTGCGACGATCTGCTCTTCGACGACGTCCTGTGGGTGCAGAACGCCACCCGCGACCACTTCGACTTCGTCGCCAAGCTGCGCGACCGCGGCGTGGAGGTCGTCGAACTGCACAACCTGCTCACCGAGACCCTGGCCGTGTCCGGCGCGCGGGACTGGGTCCTGGACCGCACGATGACCCCGAACGAGGTCGGCATCGGGCTGATCGAGCAGACCCGCGGCTATCTGGAGTCCCTCGACGACCGCACGCTGGCCACCCACCTCATCGGCGGCCTCGCCGTGGCCGATGTCCCCGGCAGCGACCTGGCCTACCGCGCCCTGGCCCGCGAACAGAGCGGCGCCCGCGAATACCTGCTCCCGCCGCTGCCCAACACCCTCTACACCCGCGACACCACCTGCTGGATCTACGGCGGCCTCACCATGAATCCCCTGTACTGGCCCGCCCGGCACGACGAAACCCTGCTGATGAAGGCGATCTACACCTTCCACCCCGACTACACCGGCGCCCGGGTCTGGTGGGGCGACCCCGAACTCGACTGGGGCCTGGCCACTTTCGAGGGCGGTGACGTGATGCCCGTCGGCAACGGCGTGGTGCTGGTCGGCATGAGCGAACGCACCTCGCGCCAGGCCATCAGCCAGGTGGCCAAGGCTCTGTTCGACAACGGCGCCGCCGAGCGGGTGATCGTGGCGGGCATGCCGAAACTGCGCTCGGCCATGCACCTCGACACCGTGTTCACCTTCGCCGACCGCGACCTGGTCACCATCTTCCCCGACATCGTGCACGGCATCCACGCCTTCTCCCTGCGCCCCGGCGACAAGAACCCGATCGAGGTGGTCGACGAATCCGCCCCCTTCCTCACCGTGGTCGCCGAGGCTCTCGGCTTCCGGGAACTGCGCGTGGTCGACACCGGCGGCGGCTACTACGCCAACGAACGCCAGCAGTGGGACAGCGGCAACAACCTCGTCGCCGTCGAACCGGGTGTCGTGTTCGCCTACGACCGCAACACCCACACCAACACCGCGCTGCGCAAGCAGGGCGTCGAGGTGATCACCATCGTCGGCGCCGAACTGGGCCGTGGCCGCGGCGGCGGGCACTGCATGACCTGCCCGATCATCCGCGACGCCGTCGATTTCTGATCCCCACGGGACCCGGACCAGCCGTTTTGGATGAACGACCAGTCGTCGGCTATCGTATGTTCCGCGCGGTTCACCCCGGTGAGCTGTGGTTCTGGCCCCGTCGTCTAGCGGCCTAGGACGCCGCCCTCTCAAGGCGGTAGCGCGGGTTCAAATCCCGTCGGGGCTACAACGAGATCCCCCGGTCATCGCGACCGGGGGATTTTTTGTGCCCCCAGTGCGACATATTGACAGATGTTGCATCACCAATACACTGAGCGAAACGTTGCAAAGCCGACCGGGAGGTGACGTGCGCGAACAGACCACGCTGGGACAGCGCCTCGACGACCTCGCCGCCCGGCCCGACGCCATCACCGCCTTCAAGGCCGCCCGCTCCGGGTTCCTGGCCGGGCGCAGGCTGGAGATGAAGGAACTCGCCGAGGAACTCGGCGTCAACCGGGCCACCCTGTTCCGCTGGGTCGGCGGCCGCGACGAACTGCTCGCCGAAGTGATCTGGTCGGTCGCCGAACCCACCCTGCGCCGCGCCGTCGCCGCCACCGACACCCGCGGCGTGCAGCGGATCGCCACCGTCCTCGGGGACTTCGCGCAGGCCGTCAACACCTCCGACGCGTTCCGCCAGTTCCTGCGCCGCGAACCCGAACGCGCGCTGCGCCTGCTCACCACCACCGCGGGCTCGGTGCAGCGGCGCTTCGTCGCGGTCATCGCCGAGCTGCTCACCGAAGCGGTCACGGCGGGCGAACTCGATCCGCCGCTGCCGGTGCCGGAACTGGCGCTGCTGCTGGCGCGGATCACCGAGACCTTCATCTACACCGATGTGATCAGCGGCGAGGAACCCGACGCGGCCAAGGTCGTGCAGGCCTCGCTGGTTCTGCTGAAAGGAAAGCCATGAAGCGCACCATCTACACCGAGGACCACGAAGCCTTCCGCGCCTCGGTCGCCGAATTCGTCAAGCGCTCGGTCGAACCGAATGCCGAGAAGTTCATCGAACAGCGCTCGATCGACCGCGAGACCTGGCTGGCCGCGGGCGAACTCGGCTACCTGGGCCTCGGCATCCCCGAGGAGTTCGGCGGCAGCGACGCCGGCGACTGGCGTTTCGCCGCCGTCCTCGGTGAGGAACTGGCCAAAGCCGGTGCGGCCCTGTCGTCCTCGTTCGGCATCCACTACGACGTGTGCGCGCCCTACCTGGTGGAACTGACCACCGACGAGCAGAAGCGGCGCTGGCTGCCCAAGTTCTGCACCGGCGAGATCGTCACCGCCATCGGCATGACCGAGCCCTCCGGCGGCTCCGACCTGGCCGCGCTCAAGACCACCGCCGTGCGCGACGGCGAGGACTGGATCATCAACGGCTCCAAGACCTTCATCACCAACGGCTTCAACGCCGACTTGGTGATCGTCGCCGCGCGCACCAGCCCGGAGAAGAAGGCCAAGGGCATCACCCTGTTCGCCGTGGAGAACGGCATGGCGGGCTTCACCCGCGGCCGCAAGCTCGACAAGGTCGGCCAGCCCGAATCCGACACCGCCGAGCTGTTCTTCGACAATGTGCGGGTGCCCGACGCCAACCGGATCGGCGAGGTCGACCGCGGTTTCATCGCCATGATGGAACGGCTGCCCCAGGAGCGCATCGGCGCGGCGGTGTCGAATATCGCGCACGCGGCGGCGGTGCTCGACGAGACGCTGCACTACGCCAAGGAGCGCAAGGCCTTCGGTCAGCAGATCGGCAGCTTCCAGTACAACAAGTTCCTCTTCGCCGAGATCGTCACCAAGGTCGAGGTGACGCAGGCGTTCGTCGACCAGTGCATCGCCGCGCACGCCACCGGCGAGCTGTCGGCCGTGGACGCCGCCAAGGCCAAGTGGTGGTCGGCACAGGTGCAGAACGAGGTGCTCGACGCGTGCGTGCAGCTGCACGGCGGCTACGGCTACATGCGCGAGTACAAGGTCGCGCGGGCGTGGATGGACGCCAGGGTCACCAAGATCTGGGCGGGCTCCAACGAGATCATGAAAGAGCTCATCGGCCGCGATCTGGGGCTGTGACGCAGAGCGTCGCGCCCGGCGGTACTCGCCGGGCGCGACGCGACGCCGGTCAGTTCAGGATGATCGGCAGCGCGGCCAGATCGTTCTGGGTCAGCACCGGCAGATTGCCGAGCTCGCTGTCGGGCACCGCGAGCTTGAGCTCGGGGAAGCGCTCGAACAGCGCGGGCAGCGCGATGGCCGCCTCGAGCCGCGACAGCGCCGCACCCGGGCAGATGTGCGGGCCGTAACCGAAGGCAAGGTGCCGGTTGGCGGTCGCGCGGGTGACGTCGAACTCGTCGGCCGTCTCGCCGTGCACGGCGGTGTCGCGCCCGATCGCGCGGTAGGACATCACCACGCCCTCGCCCTTGGCGATCACGGTGTCGCCGACGGTGATGTCCTCGGTGGCGAAGCGCATCAGCAGGTGCGAGACCGGGCCGTCCCAGCGCAGCGACTCCTCGATCACCTGCTTCCATTCCACGTCCCCGGCCAGCACCTTGGCCAGCTGCTCGGGCTCGCCCAGCAGCGCGCGCACGGTGTTGACGATCAGGCTCACGGTGGTCTCGTGCCCGGCGGCGACGAGGGCCTTGATATTGCCGATCGCCTCCTCCTCGGTGAGCGCGGCGCCGCCCTCCTCGTCGGACACGACGAAGGCCGAGGTGAGATCGTCGCCCGGATCGGCGATCTTCTGCTTCACCTGGTCGGTGAAGTACACGTCGAGTTCACCGATCACCCGCAGGCGCTCGTCCTGCGGCGTCATCACCGAGAAGAACTTCTTGTACCAGTCCAGCAGCTGCGCGTGGTCCTCGCGCGCGACGCCCATCAGGTCGCCGACCACCCGCATGGGCAGCGGGTAGGCGAAGACCTGCTTGAGGTCCACGGGCGTGCCGTCGGCACCGGCGGCGGCGAGGTCGTCGAGCAGTTCGGCGGTGAGCGCCTCGATGGTCGGGCGCAGCTCCTCGAGCCGGCGCGGGGCCAGCGCCTGGGCGGTCTTGAGGCGCAGGCGGCGGTGCTCGGCGCCGTCGACATTGAACATCGAGCGGTCCACGTCGACCATGCCGATCAGCGGCCACTGGTTGGTCACCACGCCGTCGGTGTAGAGCTTCCAGGCGTTGATGTCCTTGATCAGGCGCGGGTCGGTGGTCAGTTTGCGGGCGACCGCGTGATCGGTGACGGTCCAGGCGGGCACGCCCAGCAGGTCGATGCGGGTGATCGGGCCCTGCGCGCGCAGTCGGGCGGTTTCTCCGTCGAGGTCACCGACCATGGGATCGATGGCGAACGGGCATTGGGAACTCACGACGAACCTCCGACGGGTCGAACCGGTGTGAAACGAACGGGCAGTGCGGTCATGCCCCGAAGGAAAGCCGAAGGGCGCCGGGTCAACTGGTCGGCGGGCACCGCCAGATCGACATCGGGGAGCCGGTCGAGCAGCACCTCGATCCCGGTCCTGGCGATGATCTCGGCGATCTGCTGCGCCGGGAACGGGCAGCGGTATTCGCCGTAACTGAACGCGAAGTGCGCGTTGTTGCCGGTGGGCACCGAGTCGCCGTCGGTGAACGACTGGCGGATATGCGGGTCGAGGTTGGCCGCGGCCAGCCCGAGCAGCAGCATGTCGCCCGCGCGGATGGTCTGATCGCCCAGGCGGGTGTCGCGGGCGGCCCAGCGCCCGGCCAGGATCGAGGTGGGCCCCTCTTCCCAGAGCACCTCGTTCATGGCCTGGCCCACACTGCGCCTGCCGCCGCCCAGCGCCGCGGCGAAGCGGTCGTCGGTGAGCATCAGCCGCATGGAGCTGCCCAGCCAGTCGGCGGTGGTGAGATGACCCGCGGCGGTGATCGCCATCAGGTCGTTGATGTACTCCTCGTCGGTGAACGGCTCGGGATCGGCGAGCATGAGCGAGGTGAGATCGCCACCGGGCCTTGCCTTCTTGCTCATCAGCAGCCGGGCCATGTGCTCACCGAAGCGCACGAAACCGTCCTGGGCGTCGGCACCACCGTCGGCCAGTGCCTTCATGGTGGCGGCGAGGTCGGCGGCGTCGGCGTCGGGCAGGCCGAGGATGCGGCCCAGGGCCAGCACCGGCAGCGGTTCGGCGAACTCGGCGACCAGGTCGGCGGAGCCGCGGCCGCAGAAGTCGTCGACCAGCCGGTCGGCGAGTTCCTCACAGGCCCTGCGCAATTCGAAGTGATCCACCGCGTCCAGGGCGGGTTCCACCATGGCCAGGTGCCTGCGGTGCTCGGCGCCCGCGGTGAAGTAGATCGAGGGCATCGGCCGACCCACCATCGGCAGCAGCGGCCAGTCCTCGGGCACCCGGCCCCACTGGTTCCACAGCGACACGTCACGCGGGAAAAGCAGCGGATCACTGGTCACCTGATGCAGCTCGCGATAGCCGATGATCAGCCAGGCCGGGAACCCGCCGGGCAGCTCGACCGCGACCACCGGACCGTGGTCGCGGCGCATCTTCCGGTACACCTCGTGCGGCTCGATGTGGAATTCCGGCCCGCTCAACGGGACGGCGCCGGTGACCGGGCACGCGCCCGTCGGAATGCTCATGAAACGGATTCCCCCTGCGGGACAGCGGAATACAGATGTTCTACCAGAGCGATGAGCACCTGTTTGCTCGATTCGCGCGAGCGCGCGTCACACATCAGCAGCGGCACCGCCGGGTCCAGATCCAGTGCCTCGCGTACCGCCTCGGGGGCGTGGGCCTCACCGAAGTCGTTGCAGGCCACCACGAACGGCGTGCGCTGGTGTTCGAGGCGGTCGATCGCGTACCAGGAGTCGGCGATGCGGCGCTGGTCGACCAGCACGATCGCGCCCAGCGCACCGGTGAACAGCCGGTCCCACAGGAACCAGAACCGTTGCTGCCCCGGCGCGCCGAACAGATACAGCACGTGCTCCTCGTCGAGGGAGATCCGGCCGAAGTCGAAGGCCACCGTGGTGGTCGACTTGCCGGGCACGCCCTCGGCGTCGTCGACACCGACGCCCATGTCGGTCATCGTGGCCTCGGTGTCGAGCGGCCTGATCTCGCTGACCGAACGCACCAGGGTGGTCTTCCCGACCCCGAATCCGCCGATCACCACGATCTTCAAGCCGTGCTTGACCGTGCTGTCCAGCGGCGCCTGGGCGCGTTCGGGCGCGCGGTCAGAGTTTGCGAAGTCCAACGAGCACCTTCTCGAGGGTGGACAGATCCAGCGTCATGGCTGCCGAGAGCGGAGGACGGACCGTGATCTTGCCCGCGTGCAGCAGATCCGAGAGCACCACGGTGGCGACCCCGACGGGCAGACGCAGTTCGGCGGCGATCTCCACCACGGCGGTGGGCGCCCGGCACATCCGCAGGATGGCCACCTGTTCGGAGGTCATCCCCGCCGAGGGACCGGATTCGCTGACCACCAGGGTGACCAGGTCGAAGTCCTCGGTGGCCGGGGCGCGACCGCCGGTGAGGGTGTAGAACCGGTCGGGATCGTCGTCGCGCAGCGCCCTGGTCAACTCGGCACCACCCGTCTCGGTTGCGCCTGCATATGCTCGCCCAGCTGTTCGACGAGCTCGTGCATGGTGTGCCCGACCAGGCCCGCGTCGGCGTCCTCGGCGGCCACCACCGCTAAGTGCGCGCCGCGGCCTGCCTCGATCACGAACAGGATGCCGCCGTAGAACTCGGTCATCGACTGGCGGACACCGCCACGCCCGTCACCGAATTCGACGGAAGCCCCGTGCGACAGGCTCTGGAACCCGGCGGCGATGGCGGCCAGCTGGTCGGCGCGGTCGACATCGAGTTCCGGGGTGTGGCAGATCTTGAGCCCGTCACCGGAGAGCAGCAGGGCGTGCCTGGCGCGTGGGGTGCGGGCGAGCAGTTTCTCGAGCAACCAGCCGAGGTTGGTGGATGTGGTGGTCATCGGTCCTCCGGAGAGTCGGGGGCAGCGTGGCGGCGGCCCGGCGCGGAACGTTGGAAGGCGCCCAGTGCCGCGGGCTTCGTCGGCGCGGCATCGGCGGCCGGTGGGGTGGACAGACCTTCGGGATGCACCTGGGCCAGGGTGCTGCCCCGGCGCCGCTTGGGCAGCACGGGTGTGGCGTCGGGGACCTGCTGGTCGGGCGCGGCGGTGCTCTCGGGCCAGCCGAAATCGCCGGTGGCGGGCCGGGCGTGCTGCGCGCGCGGGATCGGGGTGTCGAACTGGCCGAGGTCGGCGCGCGGGGCCTCGACTGGGCGCGGCGGTTCCACCGGGCGCGGGGTCGGGGTGGCGAGCAGCCCGGCGCCGCGGCGTTCGGCGCGCGCGGTGAGTTCCCGCGGGACCACGACCACCACGGCGGTGCCGCCGATCGCCGAGGGCCGATACGACACGGTCAGATCGTGTTTGCGGGCGAGATTGCCGACCACGGCCAGCCCGAGACGGGTGCCCGAGAGCGAGGCCAGGTCCACCCCCTTGCCCTTGTGATCGCGTCCGGAGACGGCGGCCTCGGCGCGGCGCAGCGCCGATTCGCTCATCACCAGGCCGCTGTCCTCGATGGTGATCACCACGCCCGCGGGCACTTCCGCGGCGTAGACGTGCACCTCGGTGGTGGGCGGGGAGAAGTTGCAGGCGTTGTCGAGCAGTTCGGCCAGGGTGTGCATCACGCCCTCGGCGGCGTGCCCGGCGATGCCGACCTCGGCGACCGCGCGCAACCGCACGCGCTGATACCCCGCCACGCGGCCCATCGCACCGCGCAGGATCGATTCCATCGCAATCGGTTTCGCCCAACGGCGGCCGGTGCGGGCGCCGCTGAGCACGGCGATGCTGTCGGCGAGACGGCCGGTCTGGGCGGTGCGGTGGTCGATGTGGAGCAGGTCGGTGAGCACGCGCGGGTCGGCGTGGCGGTGTTCCATCTCGCGCAGTTCGGCCAGCATGGAGGTGGTCATGGCCTGGATGCGGCCCGCCGCGCCGGCGAAGGCCGCCAAGGCCGCGGCGCCGCGGCGGCCGTTCTCCTGTGCTTCCCAGGCGAAGGCGGCGGTGTGCTCCTCGGCCTGCGCGATGCGCGTGGCGGATTCGGCGACACTCCTGGCCAGTTCCTGTTCGGCCTGCTCGGCGGCGGCCTTGCTGCGCTGGGCCTCGGCCCTGGCACGCAGGGTGAGATAGATCGCCGGGCAGCCGACGACCACCGCGGCGAGCGCGGCGCTGAGGACCGGGATGCCGATGGCCGTGGGCGCGAAAACCGCCGTGACGACCGCGATCACCACAATGGCCAGCCCGGCGCCGAACACCACGGTTCCGGCCTGTCCGGCACCCTCGCGGCCGACGCGCGCCTGCCGCACCGGCGCATGCGCCATCGGCTCGACTTCCGCAGTATTCACAGGCCCCCAACCGCCAATCTCGAACCAATCACGCGGCACGACAGCCCGTTCAGATAGTGCATGCGAGCATATCGAGCCCCCGCCCCGCCTGCCACTCGGACGAGCGCGGTTCACTATGTGTTCGCACACACTTGGCGCCGGGGCCGCCCGGCGGGCTCATTCCAGTGACCAGGACATCCCGAACGCGGCCACCGCGGCGAGGAATTCGGCGGGGTCGAACAGTTCCGCCGGTGCCCGCACTCCCGGCTTTCCCGCTCCGGCGACGATCCTGGTGGCGGCCTCCACGGCCAGCTGAGCACTGTTGCGGTAGGCGTCGGGACCGCGGCCGATGCCGCGCAGTGCGCGGTCGCCGTGCCGGATGTCGACGATCATGGAATACGGCGCGGGCACGCTCGGCGCTTCCGGGGCGGCCGCCAGATCGGCCTCGGTCACGGTGCCGACCACATCGAAAATCGAACGTGCCAGAACACCTTCCACCGCGCCCGCCGCCAGATGCCGGGGAATGGTCACCACCGAGGGCTGCGGGAATTTCACCACTGCGACAGGTTCTGATTCTCCGGGCAGCAGGAAAGTGTCCCGGCGCGCAGTGACACCGGTGCGGAATTCCCCGTCGATCCAGGACAGTCCGCCGCTGGTGAACACCTCCAGATTCCGCAGGACCGTGCGCATACTCCCCCGCGAGCCCTCCCCGCCCGGCGCGGCGACATGACTCAGCACGATCTCGTCGGCCCCGCCCAGCCGCTCGGCGCCGAGCTGGGCCAGCAGATCACCGAACACACCCGCTTCGGTCATGGCGGGTGCGAGGGTGACGCCAGCGGCCGCGGCGCGTTCGCCGTACTCGCCGAAGACCTTCGCGACGTAGAGCTGCTCCCCCGCGACATCGGCGTAGTGGGCGCCCACATCGATCGCGGCCCGCAGCACCTGCTCACCGGTGCCGGTGTAGTCGGGCAGCGTGCTGATCACGGCGTCGACGCCGGTGAAGGCGGCGCGCAGGGCGGCCGGGTCATCGGCGGCGGCGACCCTGGCCTCGGCACCGAAACCGTTGAGCCGCTGGGCATCACGACCGACGACGACGGTCTCGATCCCGCGCTCGCGCAGTTCGGTGGCGGCGAACCGGCCGACGTGTCCACTGGCTCCGTAGACAGCGATCTTCATGTCCCACTCCTTGTTCATCGGGTTGTGTACTCACCGTATGAGCTCTGGAGGAGACGGAAAATCATCCGGAATCTTCGGCAGATATCCATTCGTCTTCACAGGTAGAGTTCTGGACATGGACCTGCTCAGCGATGTCCTCGCCACCGCGCGCACCGGCAGCCCCGTGTCGGGCTTGTTCGTCCGGCACGCGCCTTGGGGGCGGCACTATCCGCGCGTCGAGGGCGCGGGATTCCATGTGGTCCTGCAAGGTTCGTGCCTGCTGACCCGGCCCGGCGCCGCGCCGCTCGCGCTGGGTACCGGCGACGCGGTGCTCATGCCGCGCGGTCTCGCCCACGGCCTGGCCGACCATCCCGACAGCCCGCTCACCGAGACCGCGGGCCCGCACGACCTGCGCGTGGTCGACGGCCCCGGCGCACCGGCCACCCTGTTGTGCGGTTCCTACCAGCTCGCCGCCGACCGCACCCACCCCCTGCTGGCCGAGCTGCCCGAGGTGGTGCACATTCCGGCCCGGCTCGGCGCGCACCCGTCACTGCGCGCCGCGGTCGACCTGCTCGCCGACGAACTCACCCACCCGCACCCCGGCTCGGATGCCGCCGTCCCGCCGCTGCTCGACCTGCTCCTGCTCTACCTCCTGCGCGCGTGGCTCACCGAGAACGACACCGCCTGCTGGTCGGCGGCCTTCACCGACCAGCACCTCGCCCCCGCCCTGCGCGGCATCCACGCCGACCCGGCCCACCCGTGGACCGTCGAATCCCTCGGTGCCCGAGCCGGTTTGAGCCGCGCGGCGTTCGCGAAACGTTTCACCGCCCAGCTCGGCGAACCGCCACTGAGCTACCTGACCCGCTGGCGCATGCTCACCGCCGCACACCTGCTGCGCACCAGCGACCACCCGCTGGCCACCATCGCCCGCCGCACCGGCTACAGCTCCGAATACGCCTTCAGCAAGGCTTTCACCCGCGCCTACGGCACCGCCCCCGGCCGCTACCGCGCCGCGACCGAGGTGCTGCGCGCGGGCGCCTGATCAGTCCAGCACGGCGGTCGCCTCGACCTCGACCAGCAGATCCGGCTCCCCCAGCGCCGCGACGCCGATCAGGGTGATCGGCTTGACCGGGTCAACGCCCAGCTTCGCGGCCGCGCGCGCCACCCCCTCACCGAGCAGCGGGTACTTGTCCGGACCCCAGTCCACGACATAGATGGTCAGCTTCGCGACATCGTCGAAACTGCCACCGACGGCCGCCAGCGCGGTGCCGACATTGAGGTAGGCCTGTTCCACCTGCGCGGCGAAATCCCCGGCGCCGACCGGGTTTCCGCCCCGTCGCGGGCGACCTGCCCGGCCAGGAACACCAGCCGCGATCCGGTGGCGATCGACATCTGCCGGTACACCTCCGGCTTCGGCAGTCCGTCCGGATTCAGCAGTTCCACTGTCATCGGTCTCTCCTGTCGTCTGGGCTCGTTGTCATAACATAGCAATGATATGTAATCTGAGTCCATGGCGAGGACGAGAAATCCCGCCGTGCGCTCGATGCTGATCGATCGTGCGGCGCAGTTGCTGCGCGAGCGCGCACCGGTCACCCTGCGCGGCCTGGTGGCGGGCACGGAGGTGTCCACGATGGCCGTCTACACCCATTTCGACGGCATGGACGGGCTGTGGCGTGCGGTGCGCCAGGAGGGGTTCACCCGGTTGGCCGCGCGCCTGGACGAGGTGCCGGTGACCGAGGACCCGGTGCGCGATCTGTCCGCGCTCGGCAGCGCCTATCTCGCTCACGCGCTCGCCGAACCCCACCTGTACCGGGTGATGTTCGACCCCGGCTTCGATCTGGAGGACGCCGCGGCGGCCGATGCCACCTTGGAACGGCTGGTCACGGCCGCCGCCTCGGCCCGCGACCTCGGCCGCTTCCGGCCCGACATCGACCCGTTGGAGCTGGCGACCCAGAGCTGGACCATCGGCCACGGACTGGCCGGGCTCGTCGCCACCGGCCCGCTGCCGCGCGAACTGCTCGCGAACGGGGTCCCCTTGCTCACCGCGCTGTTCGTCGCGGCCGGGGACGATCCGCAGGTGTGTGCGGGGTCGGTGCGCGCGGGCTGGCGGGTCACTTGAGTCGCGCGGAGTTCGCGTGCCGGATTCAGTTAAGCTGTGCCACTGCGGTTCTCGTCGCATCGGCGATCAGGGGGTTGGAAGGTTCGGCGTCCGGCTCGGATCGCGTGGACAGCACCGCGAGGATCAGCGGGGCGCGGCCGGGCGGCCAGGCGATGGCGACATCGAGGGCGGAACCGTAGGCGGGGGTGCCGGTTTTGTCGCCGACCTGCCAGTCGGCGGGCAGACCTGCCCGGATGCGTTCGGCGCCGGTGGTGTTGGCGAGCAGCCAGGTGGTGAGTTGCGCGCGTTCGGGTTCAGCGAGGGCGGGGCCGAGGAGCAGGGCGCGGTAGTCGGCGGCCAGGGCGGCGGGGGTGGTGGTGTCGCGTTCGTCGCCGGGGACGGCGGTATTGAGTTCGGTTTCCCAGCGGTCCAGGCGGGTAACTGTGTCGCCGAGCGTGCGGACGAAGGCGGTGAAACCCGCGGGGCCACCGAGTTCGCGGAGCAGCAGGTTGCCCGCGGTGTTGTCGGACAGGGTGATGGCGGCGGCGCACAGGTCGGCGACGGTCATGCCGGTGTCGACGTGCTGTGCGGTTTCGGGTGAGTAGTCGACCAGATCGGCGGCGGTGTAGTGGATGACGCGGTCGAAATAGCCGGAGGCGAGGGGGTGTGCCTGGAGGAGCGCACCGCAGGCGATGCCCTTGAAAGTGGAGGCGATCGGGAAGCGTTCGTGTTCGCGGTAGGAAACCGTGCGGTCGTCGGCGGTATCGACCACCGAGAGGCCCAGGCGTGCATCGTATTTCGTCTCTAGGTCGGCGAACGCTTCGGTGGCGGGGGCGGCGGGGGCTGGCGCCGGCTCGGTCGAGCAGGCCGTCACGGCGGCCGCCAGGACCACGGCGACGAGGTATCGACTGCGGTACGCGGTGGAGGAAGTCACGTCCGCAGCACACCATCCGGCACCGGGCCCGAGCCAATAGCGGCACGCCGGGCGGGCGAGTCGAGCCCGATATCGGCGCAGGTGGCACGGTAGGCGGTCGTGTGCCGAGAGGCTCTGTGCCCGCCGATCGGCCGATTCCGGTGTCGCGACGCTGGTTCAATGGCCGTCATGGATCTGCTCCGCCATCTCCGGTTCTTCGTCGCGGTCGCCGACGAAGGCCACTTCGGGCGGGCGGCCGCGGCCCTGGACATGACCCAGCCGCCCCTGTCCCAGGGCCTGCGCAGGCTGGAACAGCATCTCGAGGTAGAACTCATCCACCGCACCAGCAGGGGCGCGCGGCTCACCCCGGCCGGCAGGCAGTTGCTGCCGCGCGCCCGGCTGCTCGTCGACGACGCCGATCGCCTGCTCGCCGAATCCGAGCGCATCGCCCGGCGCAGCGGCACCGTGCGCTTCGCGTCCACCACGGCGCTGCCCGCCCGGCTCGTCACCGCCTGTGTCACGGCGCTGCGCGGCGCCGAGGCGAATGTGTCCACGACGCTGGGCTCGACGGTCGACCTGATCGCCGAGGTGCGGGCCGGGGTGTGCGATGTGGCGGTGGTCGAGCATCCCGCGCTGGTCGACGGGGTCGAGGCGGGACCGGTCGTCAAGCTGCCGCGCTGGCTGGTGGTGCCCGCCGACCATCGCAGCACCACCGCCGAACGACCGGTCTTCCCCATGCTCACCGGCCTGCACTTCGCGCACCCTCCCCGGTCGGCCAATCCCCCGGCCTTCGACGCCGTCGTGGATCTGCTGCGCGAACGCGGACTGGACACGCCGGTACTCACCGCGCCGGACGATCGCGCGGTGCTGGCGGCCGTGGCCGCGGGCACGAGTTTCGGCGTGATCGCCACGCCGCCCACCCCGA
Source organism: Nocardia sp. NPDC056064 (assembly GCF_042266925.1). Classification (NCBI taxonomy): domain Bacteria; kingdom Bacillati; phylum Actinomycetota; class Actinomycetes; order Mycobacteriales; family Nocardiaceae; genus Nocardia; species Nocardia sp. NPDC056064. Next base: position 2,285,021 of record NZ_JBHJWO010000001.1, read on the forward strand.
CGCCGGGCGTGGCCTGGCTCACGCTGGCGGCCCAGTCGGTGGCGCTGCGGGTCCGGGTGATCCGACGGGCCGACGCCGGTGCGCACGCCGAGGCTGTGGACCGGGCCCTCCACCGGGAGCGGCTCCGGTGACTCCGGCCACGGATTCCACTGTCGTCCAGCGGATTCGCGCCGTCTTCGCCGATGCCGGATGCAGTGGCTGGCTGCACGCCCGGCGCTGCGACGACTCCCCCGCCGAAGTCTGCGTCGGCGGACGAGACCGCGTGGTCACCGCCTCGGTCTACAAATTGCTGCTGCTGGTGGCGTTCTGCCGTCAGGTCGACAACGGCCTCCTCGATCCCACCGCCCGGCTCACCATCGATCCCGCCGACTGCACGCCAGGCCCCACCGGCCTGGCGGCCCTGCACGACCCGGTCACCCTGAGCCGCCGCGATCTGGCCACCTCGATGATGACGGTGTCCGACAATGCCGCGGCCGATGTCCTGCTCGACGAGGTCGGGCCTGCCGCGATCGGCGAACTGACCGCCGAGCTCGGTCTCATCGGTACCCGCGTCGTCGGCGGCACCGCCGACCTGCACCGCAGCCTGGTCCGCGACACCGATACCCCCAGCACCGCAGCCGCTTTCGCCGCACTGGCCGACAGCGACGAGGCCTGGACCGTCTCGGCCTACGACCCCGCCTACACCAGCGCCACCACCCCCGCGGAGATGACGACGCTGCTCGACGCCCTGTGGTCGGGCCGCGTGTTGTCCACGGAGGGCACCGCTTTCGTGCTCTCGGTGATGCGCAAGCAGGTCTGGCCGCATCGCATCGCCGCCGGATTCCCGCATCGCGGGGTCGTGGTGGCGGGCAAGACCGGCACCATCGGGGTGATCCGCAACGAGGTGGCGGTGGTCGAGTTCCCCGGCGAGATCCCGGTCGCCGTCGCGGTGTTCACGCGCGCGGCCCGCGCCGATCCGATGCTGCCGGTGGTCGACGCCGCCATCGGTGAGGTGGCCCGGATCGCGGTCACCGAGCTACGCCGTCCCCGCTGACCAGACGCCCTCGCTAGCATCGTCTTCCGTGCATGCAGATTCTTCCGGCTCCGGCCGTGTGAAAGTGATCGGCATCGCAGCGGGGGTGCTCGGAGTGTTGCTGGCGGTTCTCGTCCCGCTGCTTCCGGTCCAGCAACACCGCGCGAGCCTGGATTGGCCCCAGCCACAGTCGCTGCAACTCAGCGCCCCGCTGGTGGACTACGTCCCCCTGTCCCTGGATGTGAGCATCCCCTGTACCGCCCTGCGCGACCTCACCGGCGGAACCGTCCTCGCCACCGTCCCACCCCAAGCGCCCCGCGCCGGATCGAAGGGCCTGGTCGCCCGGATCGAAGACCGCCCCGACACCGGCCGCACCCTGGCCGTGGTGCTGCGTGATCGGCTGCTGCTGAGCGTGCCGATGGCAGAAATCAGCAGCGCGACAGGTGGTTCCGACTCCGGCCGACCGGGTGCCGCGACTCCACCGCCCGGTGCGGCAGGTGGGCCGCCCGGCTCGGCCGCACCCAACTCCCTTCCGGCGGGTTCTGCTCCACCCGGCGGGCCGGCCGGATCGCCTTCGGCCAGTCGCCCGCCGGGTGCGTCCGGGGCACCCACGAACCCACCGACGGACCCTGGTGCGGGCCCGGGGATTCCGCCGGGCGGCCCTGCCCCGGGACAGTCCGTCCCGCCGACAGGCGCACCTGGCGCGACCGGCCCCGGCGCGACTCCACTGCCGGGGCAGTCCTCGGCAGCTCCTGGGGCTGGTGCGCCGTCCAGCGTGCCGCCCGCTGGTGACCGCGCTCCCGGCGATGGTGCCGCTCAGGCCGCGGGGTGCACTGCGTTCACCGTGACTTCCACGGCCACGCGGACGACCGCCGAGATCGGCGGGATGACCAAGAGCGATGGGTCGCCGATGCGGACTGTCGTCGACGGGGATGTGCGTCCGCAGATCGTCGGTGTCTATACCGAATTGGATCGGGGGCGGATGGGCGATGCCCGTTTGCACGCCGAGATCGACGCGCGATTCTCGTCGAGCCCGAGCGGTTGGAAGATCGCGGCGATCGTCGGGGCCCTGCTGTGCACTCTCCTCGCGCTGTTCTGCCTGCATCGCGGCGATCTCCGGGACGGTCGGCGCTCACGGCGCGTCCTGCCCGCGCGGTGGTGGCGGTTCACCGGGCTCGACGCGGTGGTCGCGGGCACGCTGGTGGTCTGGCATGTCATCGGCGCCAACAGTTCCGACGACGGCTACATCCTCACCATGGCCCGCGCCGCCCGCGAAGCCGGCTACACCGCCAACTACTACCGCTGGTTCCAGGTCGCCGAGGCCCCCTTCGGCTGGCCGTACGAAGTCCTGGCCTGGATGACCCGGATCAGCGACGCGGGCCTGTGGATGCGCCTGCCCGCCCTGCTGGCCGGACTGGTCTGCTGGCTGCTGCTCAGCCGGGAAGTGCTGCCACGCTTGGGTTCCGGCGTCTCCGCGCGCCGCACCGCCCGCTGGACCGCCGCGCTGATCTTCCTGGCGATCTGGCTGCCCTACAACAACGGCCTCCGCCCCGAACCGCTCATCGCCGTCGGCGCCCTGCTCACCTGGTGCTCGATGGAACGCGCCATCGCCACCCGCCGCCTGCTCCCCGCCGCGATCGCCGTCCTCGTCGCCGCGTTCTCCCTCGCCGCCGGCCCCACCGGACTCATCTGTGTGGGCGCACTCCTGGCCGGTGCACGCCCGGTCCTGCGCACGATCACCGCCCGCGCCCGAGCCCACTTCGCTCCGGAACCCATTGAGGCCGGGCCGAACTCCACGTCGGTCTCCTATTCCGATTCCTCCGGGTCCGGCTCGGGCTCGGGCTCGGGCTCGGGCTCCGGCTCCGGCTCCGGCTCCGGCTCCGGCTCCGGCTCCGGCTCCGGCTCCGGCTCCGGCTCCGGCTCCGGCTCCGGCTCCGGCTCCGGCTCCGATGCCAAGCTACGTGTCGGCAATGGTTGGGCAGCAACGCTTCTCCGCTACGCGGCACTGGCCGCGCCGATCCTCGCGGCCGGGACCCTGGTGCTGGTGGTGGTCTTCGCGGATCAGACCCTGGCGACGGTCATGGAGGCCACGCGGGTGCGGCAACTCGTCGGTCCCGATATGGCATGGTTCGAGGAGCGGACCCGCTGGGATTCGCTGCTGTCGGTCAACCCCGACGGTTCACTGGCCCGCCGCTTCGGCATCCTCGCCATGCTCGGCTGCCTCGTGGTCAGCGTGCTCGTCGCCGTCCGACGCGGCGGACGCATCCCCACCACCGCACGCGGCCCCGTCGGCCGACTGCTCGCGGTCATCGCGCTGGCCCTGCTGCTGATGATGTTCACCCCCACCAAGTGGACACACCACTTCGGCGTCTACGCCGGCCTCGCGGGCGCCCTCGCGGCGGTCACCACTGTCGCGTTGAGCCGCAAGATCATCCACGCCACCCACCTGCGCACCCTCTTCACCGCGGGCGTCTTCTTCCTACTCGCTGTGACCTTCACCGGCTCCAACGGCTGGTGGTACGTCTCCGGCTACGGTGTCCCCTGGCCCGACCGCGCCCCCACCCTCGCAGGCATCGCGGTCTCCTCCCTGTTCCTCACAGCCGCGGGCGCCACCGCCGCCATCGCCCTCTGGCAGTACTACCGCGCCCCCGACCACACCTCCCCACCCGATCCGTCTCCCGGCAGCCCGGAGGACACGGACGACCGGAGCGAAACCCGCGCCCGCGCAATCACTTCGCGCCCACCGGCGATCGCCGCCCTCACCCTCGCCACCGCCGCGATGCTCCTGTTCGAAGTGGGATCCCTCACCACCGCGATGATCTCGCAATACCCGGCCCACTCGGTCGGCCTCGCCAACCTGCGCACCCTCACCGGCGACCGCTGCGCCATGGCCGACGACGTCCTGGTCGAAACCAACACCGCCGACTCCCTCCTCACCCCCTACACCGGCACCGTCGCCGACGGCCTCACCGCCGAGAACACCGGCTTCACCCCCAACGGCGTCGGCAGCCTCATGCCCGACCCCGGCCCCGGCCAGTCCAGCGCACCCCCCTCCGGCTCCGGCCCAGCCCCCGGCGGCACCGCACCCGGCGGACCCAGCGGCAGCACGCCCGGCGGACCCGGCGGCAGCACGCCCAGCGGACCCGGCGGCACTCCTCCCGGAGGAGCGGCAAACGGACCCGGGGCAGGCGCTCCGACCGCACCGGGCGGAACTCCAGGCACGGTAGGCCCAGCGGTCACCGGCGTCAACGGCAGCACCGTCGCACTCCCCTTCGGCCTCGCCCCGGAACGCACGCCGGTCCTCGGCAGCTACTCGACCGGGGCACCACAGCGCACCCAGCTCACCACCGAGTGGTACCGCCTCGATCTCGCTGCCGCACAGCAGAATCCCGCCTACCGCGTACTGATCCTCACGGTAGCGGGACGAATCGAAGGCACCGGCCCGGACGGCTCACCGATGCCGGGCCAGAAGCTCCGTGTCGAGTTCGCGAACCGCGCCGAGGACGGAACCGTCACCGCGCTGGGCGATCTCACCCCGCCGTCGGTCGGCGGCGCACCGGGCTGGCGGAACCTGCCGATCGACCTGGACCGCATCCCCCAGGGCACCACAGCCGTCCGCCTGGTGACCGAATCAGGCGAACCCGACCCGATGCGCTGGCTGGCCCTCACCCCACCCCGCCTCCCCAAACTCGCGACCCTGAACACCCTGGTCGGCAACACCGACCCGATCCTCATGGATTGGCATGTGGGCCTGGCCTTCCCCTGCCAGCACCCCTTCGACCACCGCGACGGCGTAGCCGAACTACCGATCTGGCGCATCCTCCCCGACAAACTCAACGCCCAGGTCTCCGAAACCTGGCAGGGCGAAACCGGCGGCGGCCCCCTCGGCTGGACCACCACCCTCATGCAATCCACCCCCATCCCCACCTACCTCGCCGACGACTGGACTAGAGACTGGGGCGAACTCCAACGCCTCACCCGCTACGTCGCCGCCCCACCCGCCGACATCACCATCCACACCGAACCCCGCTGGGGCTGGACAACTCCCGGCCCGATCAGAACCAGCTGACCAGAACAGCGAGCTGGTCCGCCACACCGCGGGCCGGCTCGCCTCCACCAATCCAGCGAAAACCACTGCGCCGAACCGATGTTGACCTACGAGGGGCGACAGCGGATGCGGTCCCAGCCAGCGAGCGTTGACGACACGAACGTTCAGCCGGGGCCACCTCTGCCGAGAATGCATCAGTGAGCACCTCGTTTCTTCGCACTATCCAGTGCGATTAGCGAAAGGACGCCTCCCGTACATCTCGACGAAGGCGGCGATCATGGCCTTCTCGGTAGCACGCGCATCGACGGTGGTCCGCCAGCCGACCAAAAGCTCGGCGCTGTCGGCCAGCTGCCAGATCATCCGCCCGCCCCAATGGCCCACCGGCCGACCCGCACCATGGCGGCGGTATTCGTCGAGCCGTTTGCGCAGCCCACGTTTTCCTGATTTTCCGGCCGCAGCCTTGCCGATGTAGAGCACTGGCTCACCCGGTACCCACGCGGCCTGGAGTTCGGCCACCGGCAATGTGGGGTCCTTACCCTTGAACCATCCTGCAGGGCTCGCCGGCAGGAAGAGCGGCGCGGTCTCCGTCAGCCGGATCACCACGTACACCCCAGGGCCGACCGGCACGTTCGCTGCGGGCAGTTCCGAGAAGGGCACGAATCCACCGAACCCATCCAGCACGAAGTTCATACTCGCAATGATGGTCTACGACGAAGGAAAAGCTGCCGATCAGCGTCATCCGTCCTCCCGGACTGCCAGCCGATTCGCTACCAGAGCCAGTGCCGAACCCGGGTGCCATTCCTGCCGGTGCCAGGCCATAGCGCTCGGCGACGTGAAGCCCGCGGCCAGGCTCTGCGTGACCCCACAACGCGAAAACCGCCGCTCCCGAAAGGAAGCGGCGGTTTTCGTTGGTGAGAGCTTACTTCGGCGGTTCACCGGCGGGCGGCTGGGCGCCCTCGGGTCCGCCGGGCGGAGCACCGGCAGGCGGCTGTCCGCCTGCGGGCGGGGCACCGGCGGGCAGTGGCTTGCCGATATTGCGGGCCATGTCCGGCATCAAGCGGATCGCGACCTGCTCCCAGGTGCCCCAGTTGTGGATGCCGATGTCGGGGAAGTCGTAGCTGACGTTGGTGTATTCCAGTGCGGTGAGACGCTTTTCGAACGAGCGGGTGTTGGCCAGGGCGATGGCCTCGAGCGGCATGCCCTGGGTGATCGCGTCGATCGAGGACAGGTCCTGGTCGGCGGGCTTGGCGCTACCGGCCGAGATGTAGAGGCGGGTGTTGTTGGCGATCAGTTTCTCGGCGAACCCGTACGGGTCCATCCGCTTCCACTTCTCGCTGCCCGCGGGCGCCATCGACTCGATGTTGTAGCCGCCGCTGGCGATCATCGCCCCGGCCAGCGCCTCACGCATGCCCGGCATCGACATGTGCAGGTAGCCCGACAGCGAGCCTGCGTAGGTGAACTGCTCGGGGTGGTAGGCCGCCATCAGCAGCGCCGCGCTGCCACCGCTGGACAGCCCGACCACGCCGTTGCGGCTGTCGCTGAAGCCCAGGCGCGACTTCAGCGCGTCCGGCAGGGTCTCGGTGATGAAGGTTTCCCACCGATAGGTGTTGGTCTTGCCCTGGGTGTCCTCCCAGCCGCCGATGGCCGAACCGGAGTCGGCGCTGGGCAGCATGGACCCGTCGGGGTTGACGCCGTTGAAGCTGCTCGGCTGGTCCCAGTCGGCGTAGAAGCTGGACTGGCCACCGACCGGCATCACCACATTGATATTGAATTTGGCCATCTGCGCCGGGATGGAGGTGTGCTTCTCCCAGCCGTTGAGGTCGTTCTCGGCGCGTTCGCCGTCGAGCAGGTAGACCACCCGGTCGGTGTTGCCGTCGGCCGCGCGGATGATGCGGGTGTTGATGGTGCCCATCGACGAGTCCACCGGGAAGTCGATCGCCGAGGGGTCGGCATCGGCCGAGGCGGGTGCGGCCACCAGGCCCCACGGCAGCAGCGCGGCCACCGTCGCACCGACCATCGTCCGCCGGACCAGGCCCGATCTGTGCCGGCGCTCCTGCGCGCCTCCCCGAATTACGCCACGCATGATGCTGATCAGACCTTTCGTTCACGCGGCCTCGCCGCTTCCCCACGCGACCCGCCGTACGCGCACGACCTGCGGACGGATCCTGCCGGGCAGCATAGCGCGCCCCCGAAGCCGGGGGCACATCGAATTGCGATGCGGGGCAATCCGCTTCGCGTCACGGCCACTGCCTGCGGGTTCTCGCCGCTCGGCACCGGCGCGGCGGACGCTAGGCTGGATGGTCGATCGTGGCCGCGACACCCGGCGGCCCTGCCAAGGACGGACCTCCGTGAAGCTCGCCGTACGCCTGTTGATGTTCCTGCTGGTCCCGGCGGTGCTGTTCGCACTGCCGTGGTGGACGCTGGTCGCCGCGCCCACCGGCGGCACCGGGCCGCTGTTCTGGGCGGGCACCGCGGTGGGTGTGCTCGGGTTCCTCGCGCTGCCCGCCGGGATGTTCCTCGGCCACGGCCCGGCCCAGTCCGATCCGGCGGTGATCGTGGGCGACACCCTGCTCGGCGTGCTGTGGGTGGTGTTCTCGTGGTCGGTCCTGGGCCTGCTCGCGCGCGGGGCGCTGGCGGTCGCCGGGGTCGACGGCGAGCTCGCCGCGCGGATCGTGGCGGGCGGGGTGCTGGCCGTCTCGGCGGTGCTGATCGGGTGGGGTGTGTACGAGGCGCGGCGGGTGCCGCGGGTGCGCACCGTCGACGTGGCGATCCGCGGCCTGGCCGAGCAGCTCGACGGCCTGCGCGTCGTGGTCGTCACCGACACCCATTTCGCCGCGCTGGACCGGCGCCGCTGGTCGGAGCGGGTGGTCGAGGTCGTCAACGCGCAACGCCCGGACATCGCCTGCCACGCCGGTGACCTGGCCGACGGCTCGGTCGCCAAGCGTCGCGCCCAGGTCGACCCGTTGGCCAAAGTCGACGCCCCGCTCGGCCGCTTCTACATCACCGGCAACCACGAGTACTTCGGTGACGCCCAGGGCTGGATCGACCACATGGCCGGGCTCGGCTGGCAGCCCCTGCACAACGAGCACCGCACCCTCGCCCACGACGGCGCGCGCCTGGTGATCGCCGGGATCGACGATCCGACCGGTGTCGGCCTGCCCGGCCACGGCCCCGACCTGCCCGCCGCGCTGGCCGGTGCCGACCCGGACCTGCCCGTCGTGCTGCTGGCCCATCAGCCCAAACAGATCGCCGACAGCGCCGCGGCGGGCGTGGCCCTGCAGATCTCCGGACACACCCACGGCGGGCAGATCTGGCCGTTCCACTACCTGGTCCGCCTCGATCAGCCGGTGGTGGCCGGGCTGAGCAGGCACGCGAACAACACTCAGCTCTACACCAGCCGCGGCACCGGTTTCTGGGGCCCGCAGCTGCGGGTGTTCGCGCCCAGCGAGATCACCGTCCTGGTGCTGCACCCGGAGCGGGCCTGACACTCAGCGGTGCGGCTGGGTGACCTCCGGCGGCAGCGGATCGCTCATCGCCACCCCGGACCCGGTCCAGGTGTAGGTGATGGTGACCGGGCCGCCCTGTGGCGCCGCGAACGGCTCGTCGGCCACCAGCCACTTGTAGTCGACGCTCACCGAGTTGCCGTTCGATCCGCTGACCGAGGTGAACGCGTAGGGCTCGGAAGTGCCTGTGCCCAAATAGGTTCCGTCGTGGAAGAACAGCACGTGGATCGGCGCACCCGCCGAGTTCCCGCCGACCGCGCGCACCCACAGCAGCTGGCCGCAGTCGCCCGGCTGGTCGGTCGAGGCCTGCGTCGCGACCCATCCGCCGCCCAGTCCGGCGATCGCGTTCTGCACGCCGGTCGAGGACGGGTCGATGCAGCGGCCGGGACCGCTGATGTCGTCGGCGGGCGCCGGAGTCACCACGGGTGCCTCGGTCTCACCCGGCGCGGGCGAGCCACCACCCGGGGCGGGCGAGCCGGGTGCGGGCGTCACGGCCGGTGCGCCGCCGCCGGGCGCGGGGGTCACCGCGGGCGCACCGCCGGGCGCGGTGGTCGGAGCCGTACTGCCGGGGGTCGTCGCACGGGACGTCGTCGGCACTGTCACCACACCGTCGCTGTCGGTGCAGCCTGCGACCAGTCCCGCCGCGATGGCGACCAGCGCACTCATCCGAACTGCCTTGTTCATGTTCCCTCGATTCCGAGTCCCCAGCGCGCGATCACGCGTACGAAGGCAACATCGGGACCCTCCGAGGACCCGTTAGGCGATCCGGCCGGATTATCACCCTAGGGTGCGAAATCCACACCCCTCCGAACCATACCTAGATCTGCTAGGTTATGACCTAGCACTTCTAGGTATAGGAGCCCGATGCGCATAGACAAAGACCTGGTGGCGGCCTCGGCCACGCCCCTCGTGCTGGGCATCCTGGCCGAGGGCGAGTCCTACGGCTACGCCATCCTCGAGCAGGTCACGACCCTCTCGCGGGGCCGGATGCAGTGGACCGACGGCATGCTCTACCCCCTGCTGCACCGCCTGGAACGGCTCGGCTACGTGTCCTCGGCCTGGCGCACCGCCGAGAGCGGCCGCCGCCGCAAGCACTATCTGATCACCGAGGCGGGCCGCGCCGCCCTCGCCGAACGGCAGGCGCAGTGGCAGGTCGTCGCCGAGGCTCTCGAACAGGTCTGGCGCGACGCGACCCGCCCGCCGACGATCGCGAAGGGATGGGCGTGATGAGCACCGACGCACAGCTGCAGGCCCACATCGACCAGTGGCGCGGCTATGTCCAGCGCCACCGCGCGATCTCGGTCGCCGATGTCGACGAGATGGAAGACCATCTGCGCGAACGCATCTCGACCCTGCGCGATGCCGGGCTCGCCGACGACGAGGCCTTCCTGGTCGCGGTGAAGCGGATGGGTGCCGTCGACGCCATCTCGCGCGAGTTCGCCCGCGAACACTCCGAAAGACTGTGGAAGCAGCTCGTTCTGCTCCCCGCCGAGACCGAAGACGATGAGCGCCAGAGCAATCGGGAACTGACCGTCGTCCTCGGGCTCGCCGTCGGTGCCGCGCTGGCGCTGAAGGCGGGTGTCACCTTCCTCGACGACCCCTATCTCGGACTGAATGTCAGCTTGCTCGTCCTGCCATTCCTCGCGGCCTATTTCGCCTGGAAGCGGCAGGTGCGCGCGAGAGTCGCCGCGCTGCTGGTGGTTCCGTTCGTGCTCGCGGCCCTCGTGCTGAACCTGTACCCGTTCGAGGACGGCGGCGCGACCGAGATCATCGCCGCCATCCACGCCCCCGTCGCCCTGTGGTTCGCCGTCGGCCTCGCCTATGCCGGCGGTGACTGGCGCTGTGAACGCCGCCGGATGGACTTCATCCGGTTCACCGGCGAGTGGGTGGTCTATCTGAGCCTGCTCGCGCTCGGCGGCGGCGTCCTGATGGGGCTGACCGCGGGCGCTTTCAGCACCCTCGACATCGACGTGGAGCCGATCTTCGAGAACTGGGTGCTGCCGTTCGGCGTGGCGGGTGCCATGGTCGTGGCGGCCTGGCTGGTCGAGGCCAAGCAGAGCGTGGTGGAGAACATCGCACCAGTGCTGACCAGGGTGTTCACCCCGCTGACCATCCTGATGCTGCTGGCCCTGCTGGTGGCCTTCGCGACCACCCGCAGCGTGATCGACGTCGACCGCAACCTGCTGATCCTGATGGATCTCATCCTGGTGCTGGTCCTGGGCCTGCTGCTCTACTCGATCTCGGCCCGCGACCCGCTCGCCCCGCCCGGCCTGTTCGATCGGGTCCAGCTGGTGCTGGTGATCAGCGCGCTGGCCGTGGACGTGGTGATGCTGGCGGCCATGCTCACCCGGATCGCCGAATTCGGTTCCACCCCCAACAAAGTGGTGGCACTCGGCATGAATGTGGTGCTGCTGGTGAATCTGGTGTGGTCGGTGCGCCTGGGTATCGGATTCGTCCGTGGGCGGCGCGGTTTCGCCGATCTCGAACGCTGGCAGACCGATTACCTTCCGGTCTACGGGATCTGGGCGGCCGCGGTCGTCTGCGCCATCCCGCCGCTGTTCGCCTTCGACTGAGTCAGGACAGGCGAAGGGCGTTGAACCACAACCGGTTCACCGTCTCCACCAGCGTGTCGAACGGGACCGGCTCGCCGCCGACGAACACCAGATACGCGGTCCGGCTGACCATCGCCGACAGTGACAGCGCCGTCGCCCGCGCATCGAGCGCGGCATCGGCGCGGCCGAGCCGCTGCAGCTCCGCGATCATCGCCGCATTGCGCTCGATCAGCGCCGACCCGCGCTCGTAGCGCAGCGCGCGGAAGGACTCGTCCACCTGCGAGACCTGCTCGAGCACGGCCATCAGCCGCGCATGGCGACGATAGGAACGCAGGTACTCGGCATTGGCCGCGGCGATCAGCTCACGCGGGTCGTCCACGCCGGTGCGCTCGCGCACGTGCGGGTGCAGCATCTCCTCGCGGAGCTGCCGCACCACCTCGGCGAAGATCTCGTCCTTGCCGTCGAAATAGGTGTAGAACGAGCCCGAGGCGACCCCGGCGGCCTTGGCGATATCGCTGGTCCTGGCATCGAGGAAACCGTCGCGCTCGAAGACCTCGCGCGCCGCGGCGACCAGTGCGGCCCTGGTCCGCAGCCCCCGCGAGCTCTTCGGCGCGGGCCGTCCCACCTGCCCGTCCCCTGCGTCCTCGGCGCCCACTGTCTCGCTTCGCTGCTCGTCGGAATCTGACTGCCGGATCCTAACAGCGGGTCAGTGCGCGATCAGCAGGGCGAGGCAGCCGAGCAGCGGCGGGACCAGCTGGATCAGGGCGGCGCGGGCCTTGTCCGGCGAGGAGACCAGCAGCACCACCCCCGCCGCCACCATCGAGCCCGCCCCCGCCAGCACCAGGGCCAGGCCGATGCCGGTGTCGCCGAAGACCGTGAACGCCATGCCGACAGCGGCGACCACGGCCAGGAACAGGTTGTAGAAGCCCTGGTTGAAGGCCATTTCCCGGGTGGCTTCGGCCTGTTCGGCGGTGATGCCGAAGGTCGCCCTGGTGCGCGGGCTGGTCCATTGCAGGGACTCCATGACGAAGATGTAGCCGTGCAGCAGCACGGCGATGCCGAGGAAGATCAACGCCACGACCGTCATCGCACGCCTCTCGTTCGGTGGGCATCGCTGCCCGGGTCGCTCGAGTATCGCCGATGCCGGGGGCGTGTGGGCGAGGACGGGCCGAGGCGGGTCACGGCACGGCGGGCACCGGACGCAACAGCGCGGCCGTCTCGGCGGCGACGGTCAGCGGGTCGGTGATCGGGCGGCCGAGCAGGGCTTCCAGATCATGGCCCGGTGTGGCGAGGAATCCGTGGCGGACGGCCGTGGCGATGGACGCGATCATCGGCGGCTGGAACGGCAGCAGGCCATCGGTGGTGAGCGCCCGGGCGCGGAGGGTGGCCAGGTCGAGGTCGCGGTGCCGGACGCCCAGCCTCCCGGCCACGGCGTCGGCCGTGATCGGCGTGCCGACGAGCTCGTAGGTCCGGCCCGCGTGGGCGACGGGTGCGGCGGCGACGACGGCGGCCGCCTCGGCGAGGTCCGCCCGGGCCACCGCCGCGAGCGCGCCTGTCCCGAACGCCGATTCGACGGTTTCGGCGTCGGCCCACTGCAACGACGAACCGAACAACTCCGCGTAGAGGCCGTTGCGCAGGACAGTCCAGAGCAGGCCGCTCTGCGCGAGCAGGCGTTCGGTGGCGCGGTGGGCCAGGGCGAAGGCGAGGTGGTCACCCGCCCCGGCCAGGCTGGTGTAGATGACGTGCCCGACCCCGTCGCGCACCGCCGCGTCGATCACCGCTCGATGGCGCGCGATCACGCGATCGTCCTCCGCGTACCCCGCCGAAACCAGCACGAGCGTCGAAATGCCCGTCAGGTCGAGGGTTTCCGGCGCGTCGAAATCCAGCGGCCGGATATCCGTTGCGGCCGTGCGGCTCCCACCCACCGCGGGGACGCCGCCCGCAAGCAGCCGAGCCAGAATGCCCGAACCGAGCTGACCGTGCGCGCCGGTGACCATGATCATCGAATTGTCTTCTCCCCGTGTGGTTCTCTTCGGTAACTACAGTGAAATAGTCGTCCGCCACCGCTGAACCCACAAGAAGGCACTCTCATGTCACCCACGCACACCGAAGTAACCGTGCCCGCCGACCTGGACCCGTGCGGCCTGCCCGAACACCCCGATTGCGGCATCCGCGACGTCCTCGACCGCGTCGGTGACAAGTGGTCGGTCCTGGTCATCGTCGAACTGGCCCGCGGCCCCCGCCGCTTCCGCGAACTCCAGCGCGGCATCCACGGCATCTCCCAGCGCATGCTCACCCTCACCCTGCGCCGCCTCGAACGCGACGGCCTGCTCACCCGCACCGTCTACCCCACCGTCCCCGCCCAGGTCGACTACCGCCTCACCCCCACCGGCGCCACCCTCACCCACCTCGTCGAAGCCCTCGCCACCTGGTCCCTCACCCACCGCGAAACCATCGCCGAATCCCGCCTGGCCTACGACACCCAACACCCCGGCCACGACATCCACTGAACGACCGACATCAGACGTCCCATCACGTTCGTCCGACGGTAGTCCCGTGGATATTCCCTGACCGTGCCTCAGCGGACGAGGCGCAGGTGGGTGGGAGACAGACCGATGGTCAGGCGCTGACCCCAGGACAGGCGTAGGGCGTCGTGTTCGATGCCGTCGCCGAAGGCGACCAGGCCGTCGGACTCGATGTCGATGTGCAGGCTTTTGCCGGTGATCTCGCCTTCGGTGTGGGTGATTCCGGTGGTCGGGGAAGGCCAGGCCTCGCGGACGAACCAGACGAGTCTGCGCTCGGTGGGTTCGGGGAGCGTCAGTGGACTGTTCCGTTCGCGGTGGGCCGACGAGCACCAGCCGGTGGCGCCGGTGCCGCTGCCGACGAGGAGGCCGGAGGATGCCTGACGTTCGTCGCGGATGCGGTAGCGACTGGTCTGGTGGCTCGGGTGGCCGAGGTAGATCTCGTTGAGCGCGTGCAGTTTCCGGCCGTCGTCGGTTCTGGCCTCGACCATGGTGAGTTCGTCGGTGTCGCCGATGTGGTGCAGGAGTTCCGCCGCGTCGGCGGGGGTGTGCTTCGCGAGGACCCCCGGTTCCGGGCTGATGCCGATGACGACCTGGCCGTCGAGATACTTGGCCACGTTGGCGATCAGCCCGTCCTGCCCGACGATCACCACGATGTCCTCGGGCGCGAACAGGAACCGCGACAGGTCCTCCCGCTCGACCACGCCGCGGCGCCAGCCCAGCGGAATCGCGGCGCTGACCTCGGTCAACGCCGCGTTGATCCGCCGGTCACGCTCCACCACCTCGTCCAGCGATCGGTCGCGCGAGCGCAGGAAGAATTCGACCTGCCCGCGCGTTCCGTGCCGTGCCAGCAGTTCGGACAGCTCGGTGCGCCGATGCACCAGCACGACGCGCGGAGCCAGGCTCATCGGGCGAGCCGTTGCAGGATCGGCGCGATCATGTCCGGCGTCAAGGTGATGCTGCCGATCTCCGGCAGGTTGCCTGCGAGTTCCTTGGCGGCCAACGCGTAGAGCGTCTCCTGGGGAATCTCGCGGTACGCGTCCAGGTGCGCCTTCTCCCCGGCGGCTTCGGCCTCGGCGAGCTTGCGGATGCTGTCGGCTTTGGCGTCGTCGGCGATCCTGCTCGCCCTGGCCTGGTCCTCGGCCTTCCTGAGCGTGTTCGCGCCACGCTGGACGACCAGCAGTTCCTCGCGCTTCGCCAGCTCGATCTGGTTCTGCAGTTCGTTCTCGCTGATCGCGCGCTCGCGTTCGACGGCGAGCGCGCGCCGCTCGAAGGTCGCCCTGTCCGCCTCCTGCTGCACCTTCTCGCGGATCGTGGTCTGCAGCGCCTTCTCCATCTCCGCGTCGGGCCGGATCGCGACGACACGGATGTCGATGATCGCCAGCCCGATGTGGTCGGCGGTCAGCTTGCGCGTGGCGGCTTCCTTGACCTTGTCGACGCCGGTGCGCAGGGCGGTTTCGAGATCGAGCGTGGCCAGCACCTCGAGGGCGTGTTGCTGCGTGTTCTCGGTGAGGGTGTTCGCGATCTGGCTCAGCGGGTCCTGCCGCCAGGTTCCGGTGTCGGGGTCGATCGAGAAGTCGATCCTGCTCGTCGCGGTCTCGGGATCGGTGCAGCGGTAGGTGACCGTGAGCTGGACGGTGACGTCCTGGTAGTCGCGGGTACGGGCGTGGAAGAGCATCGGAAGCTCGCGATCGTCGACCGGAACCTCGCTGAGAACCGCGGTACCCGGCCGGAACCAGAAGCTCAGTCCGGTGCCGTCGTGCAGGACCTTGCCCCTGCGGACATGTCTGACATGCACGGTCGGTGCTCCCCTCAGATGCCGCAGTCCGGGGTAGCTACTGATGTCCGCCATCGCCTTCTCCTTAGTTATGGTCGTATTGACCATAACAGATCGGCCGCTGACGCGCACCACTGGATCACTACATCCAGTAACCCCCGGAAACTCGTACCGGAATCCGGTACGATTATTGGGGACACAGGAAGGAACAAGCCGATGACCAGCATGTCCGCCAGTGAGGCGCGCGCCAGTTTGTACCCGCTCATCGAGCAGGTCAACGACGATGCCGTGGCTATCCACATCACCAGCCGAAAAGGCAATGCGGTACTGATCTCCGAAGACGAGTACAACTCCCTGCGCGAAACCCTCTACCTGATGCGCTCCCCCGCCAACGCTGCCCGCCTCGCTCAGGGCATCGCTCAGCTGGAAGCCGGCGAGGTGGTCGAGGTGGATATGGAGCGGCTCGCGGAAGAGCTCGGGTGAAGGTCACCTTCGCGAAGGTCGGCTTCGAGGACCTCGCTCACCGGATCTCCACCGATCGCAAAATGGCGCTTCGAATCATGCGCCTCATCAACGACATCGAGCGGGACCCGTTCTCGGGACTGGGTAAACCCGAGCCCTTGAAGGGCGACAAGTCCGGTTATTGGTCGCGCCGGATCAACGACGAGCACCGCCTGGTCTATGCCGTCGCCGGGAACAACATTCTCATCGCCCAAGCCCGCTACCACTACTGACTCCGCAACCTTCACCCGTCGGCGCAGATACGCCACGAAAGGGCGCCGGACCAGCGCGGCGACGCCGTAGAACCTGATGATTGCCGGTGCGATGGGTCGGTAGCAAGCCCTGGGTTTTCGGGGTACCGGCCCTGTGCGAACTGTGGAACTCTTCCGCTGCACGAGGTTCCGGGCGCATAGCCGGGGCCGACCACACCGACGCGAAGGACCACCGAACTCATGCGAATCGCAGGACTGACCGCCCTGGCGGCGGGCGCACTCGTTCTCCCGGCCCTCTTGGCCCCCACCGCCTCGGCGGAGGTGGAGGACATCACCATCTCGGCGTGGGGCAACAGCGAAATCCCCGTCGCCTGCGACTACGTGGGCGCCAACTGCACCGTCATGGCCCGGATGTTCGGCTCCGACTACGCCCTGCCCGCCACCCTGACCATCAACGGCCAGGAACTCACCTCAGCCGAGCGCCTCGACTACCCGGACCGCGAGCGCAGCGCACTCCGCGGCACCTGGCGCCCACCGGCCAAGGGCACGTACACGATCGTCGCCACCCAGGGCTCCTCCACCAAGACCCTGGTCATCGAGATCACCGGAGATGCCCAGCTGGGCAGCGGCTCGGCGGGGCTGTTTCCCACCGGTTCCAGCTAACCGACGAACTCGGCCCCGGCCGATACCTCGCGCCGTCGGAGAAATAGGTAGGGCCCGGTCTTGGACCGGGCCCTACCTATGGGTGGTGCAGGCGATCCATGGCGGTCAGGATGTCCCGAGCCTTCTCCAGGATGGCCGAGAACGTTTACCAACGAGCACGTTTACCCGGTGGGCACGCTCAAGTCTTGCACCCACCGACTCCTTCCCGACACGGTACACGGCCGACGCTGTGCGATCAGAGCTTCTCGATCGCACTGTGGCGTCCGACCATGCATGCGGGCGCCCTCGGCGACTTGACCACCACCCGCGAACACCTGCACCGCATGACCGCACCCGCCTGAATCCACCGACACCGGTAGTCTGCCGATCTGCTCGTCCCGCGCTCCACCTGAACACGTGCCCGCCGGAAACGCCTTGCCCCGGCAGGATATTCTGATCTCCTTGCCTCCAACCTGGCGAGGTCCCGGAAGAGGACCACGATGGCACTGCTCCCCGACCAGCCCGCTTCTACTGACCCGGGTATGTTCCCGATCCCAGCTTCCGGTGGTCGGAATCAGCTGCGCCGAAAGTTCCGAGCTCTGGCCCGCGCGATCGAAGACACCTGGTTCGCGACGGCGGACAGCGATGTCGTGATGCACCCAGGCCATTTCCATATCGATACCGAAGCCGTCTCCATCGACGTCGCTGATGCGGTAACGGTGATGCGCACGATCGATACGCTGTTCACCGAATTGCTCGATCCGGCGGATAAACCCCGCTACGAAGCGATGCGGGCCAGCGATTCCGACGGCCGGGTCGTGCATGGCCTGCGGCTGATCCGGAACGCCGAGATCCATCGCCACGCCATGATCGACATGGACACCGACCGACTGGTCAGTGGGGTCGGTAAGGGCGGATGGCGGGTCTTTCCTCGCTGGAAGCCATATTCCGATCTCCCTGTGGAGATCCGGAACAACACCGACGGTAAGCGCACTTCGGTCGACCGGCGCTACGAGGACTGTGTAGGTTGCCGGTTGGTGATCGAAACGCTCCTGGATGTCATGCGGTTCTTCGACCGCTGCGATCCGTCGCTCACCCACCGCAACGAGGACGGAGACATCGATGGGTTCCCCCTACCCCCTTTCATCATCGAGCACGCCTACGAGTGCCGCCACCCCTACGATCCGCGCGAGGTGGAGATGAACGAGATCCTGCTCGACCGCTGGACCATCATGGCTCCGACCGGACTCAACCGTCAGATCCACCGTGCTGTCCTGTACGGCGACGTGACCCTATACGTGGGCTTGACCAACTTCGGACATCACCTGGAATCGTTCGTGGAATCCGCCGACCAGATCGCCTGGGACATCGCCGGCGGTTACTCCTACACCGCTATCACTGATACCGGCCGGCTCATGCCGGTCACCGAGTGGGATCGGACGCTGATGCTGAGGGAAACACCGCTGGCCGAGGCCACGCTGGCCGAGGTTCGGGCCGGTAGATCCACAGACTCCGACGACCGGATCCGGGAGTGGTGGGACAGGCAAATCACCGACGCGTTTTGGTACCGGCGCCATCGCCGCGCATCGTAGGGCGTTCGTTTCTGTCGCCGATCGGTTCGCTCCGGGTCTGGATGTCACCGTGTTCGGGTGTGGCGCGCCGCGCGGATTTCAGCGTCGGCGACCTTATCGGCGAGCAGGATGTAGATCGGTGGAAGCGTGACCGAGGCGCTTGCGCACGACCTCGATGGAGACGCCGACGCAGCGCGTGCCGTTCCCGATCGGTGAGCTGGTCGTGGGACACCGGCACGCCTGCGTGGGGTCCGAGCAGCACGTCCAGTAGCCGCATGTCATCGAGAGTCCCGAGTCCCACTCGCTGCCGCCGGGCCATCTCCCGGTCGTCTAGGCGGTAGGTGGCCCGAGCGCGGACGCCCTCCAGTCGCACGATGGTGTGCGCGAGATCGGTGCCGGTCACGACTTGCCTCCCGAAGTTGCCCGGTAACCGTAGTTTTCAGGCAACAATCTGACGGCGGCGGACGTCGGAGCGGAAGATGGAGCCGAGGCGCTGGCCTGGCTTGTAACGGAAGCATCGTCGTCGAACGATGCACAGTGATGAAATCCCCAGTAGACGAAGAGCAGTGGCTGGCTGAAATTGTCGCCGTGCTCCAGGGGCGATTCACCGTCTACGTCGAGGCGATGACACTCACCGCGGCCGTAGTGGAGCTACTCGCCTGGATCGACGACCGGCGCCAGTTCATCCCCGTCCAACACAATGACTGGCAATCAATACTCGCCGATGTCCGTTCCGGGTATTCCGCGTCCGGCCCGAAGCTGCAGCGAGTCGTTGACCTGGCCTATCGCTCGGTCGAATCGCATTTCGCGCAACTTTTCACCTCCTCGGCAGGCGCCGGTGGAAACAACGAAGTAGGGATCGACGAACAGGTCCGCGATTCCCTACGCCACGATGCGGCAATGCTGAGGGAGCGGCTCAGATCCGACGCAGCGATCGATTCCGCATGGTTAGACCTGCACCAGGCCTGCGTCAACCGGACCAAAAAGGTCGAGGACATCGAGTTCAAGCGGAAGACACTGTGGGCGATCGCCGAGGCCCGACATCAGAACACCGATAACGGGTTCGGCCTCGGGCGGCAGCTCAGTGAGTTGATGCAAGGCTACCCCCTGCTGACTCTCGGTACGCACGACGGGGGAAATGGTCCTGTCTGGCGGCGAAGCCAGCAATGCCAGGAATTCCTGATGCGGCCACCGGCCAAGGCCGACTGCATTGTATGGCTGCGCTTGGAACCCGCGCTCATGCATGAGTTTGAGGTCACACACGGTCAGGTGACGTTCTACAGCGCCCAACTGCTGGCTTCGTGTGTCGGACATCCAGAACTGGCATGCAACTTCACCGTAATACCGCACGAAGTGCTCAACCTTCCTGCGGACAT
The DNA here is from genome assembly GCF_042266925.1 of Nocardia sp. NPDC056064. Taxonomy (NCBI): domain Bacteria; kingdom Bacillati; phylum Actinomycetota; class Actinomycetes; order Mycobacteriales; family Nocardiaceae; genus Nocardia; species Nocardia sp. NPDC056064. The sequence goes on from NZ_JBHJWO010000001.1 coordinate 2,304,737, forward strand.
CCAGGAACATGAGCGCCGGGCGTGGTCCGAGGACCCGGGTCTCACCTACGCGCGCGTTCTTCTGCCGGACGCCGTGGTCCATCTCACACGGAAACAGGCATCTACGCTCGTGGCCGCTCTGGTCCAGATCAGCGACCCGTACCCCGGCACATGGACCCAGCTCGACGGGAGCATGCTTTTCATCGACGGCACTCTGCGTACCTGGGAATGGGGCCCCAAAGCGCGCCGCCGCGACTACTCACGCCACCGCTCCGGAGACGCCGTCGCTCGGCGGATACAACTCATGGTCCAAACCTCGCAGTCGCTGAGCATCGAGACAACCGAACAGCTCGCTGCCGCCCTAGCGCTCAGCAACGCACTGACCCGCTCGCGAGACGACGGATCAGAAGCAACGGTCATGGCGGCTGTTCGTGCCATCGAACACGTCAATGCGTGGGCTGTCGGCGGCCGAAGCGACTGGGCACAATTCGCATGCAAATACTTCAAGCAGGCAACCTCACGCGCGCAACTCGTCGCCTTCCTCGGCGAATTCACCTCCGCCGCAAGCACCGACTTGCCGGATTCATCCCCCGACGCTCTCCCTCCGCCCGAAGATCTCGACAACATCAAGGAAGAGTTGTGGACTACGTCCGCTGACGTCGACTACTTCGATGTCAACGGCGCGATCGACCATCTCCCGAGGCTGCGCGAGATCTATCAACGGCACTGGCTTCGCCGCGCTCTGGCGGATATGGAGGCGGTATTCAGCTCCGGAAAATCCGTCGTTGCGCGACTGAACCTTTACGATCAGCGCTTCGACACCCACCTCAGTCGGCTGAAACGCATTCGCAACGCTGCGATCCATGGCGGGCCGGTCACGCCTGACGCCTGTGAATCCATAGCCACTTTCGCATACTACCTAGGCCACTACTGCCTCAACCAGGTCATCGAGGCACATCTCACCGCCACGGATATCACCACGTACATGAACAACTTTCGCGCCCGCGAACAGGAGCGGCGCCAGAAGGTCGAACTGGACAGTGACTACGACGAGCTGTTCGTCCCGACCCCGATATGAGGCCACCACCTTCCGCAGCTGGCTGCCACCGTGGCGACTCGATTTCTGGACAGTCCAGACCACCAGTCGAACTGACCGTATCCGCTCGGTTCGAAATGTCCAGGAACCGATCAATTCTTGAACCTCATAGAGGCGTCTATTCGGGCCACCGGGCCAGCAGACGCACCAGCCGTGGTTTCCTTGGACCGTCGGCTTTTGAGCGGGCTACCTGATCCACCAAGGCCCAAGAGATGGAAACCGACGAATGACAACCGCCCTATCTCTGGCTGGCTGCACACGCCTGGTACTAAGGCGCACTACACACGCTGGCGGACCTACCCAACCTGCCCCAATGACGACGGCAGATCGATCCTCAACACCAGGTCAGGCCCGGTACAAAACCGAGCCTGACCTGGGATTTTAAGTGGAGCTAAGGGGACTCGAACCCCTGACCCCACATAGAGCGTCATGAACACATTGGTCCAGGCGGGATCAATGGCAGACACCCACCCACCCCCGCCGAGGCAACAGACGCAGGCAAGCAGACAGGCCGCCATGTCATCGAAAGATGTTATGTGACAAGGGGTTCGCAACCCGACGTCAAGAGAAGTCCCCGGCCAGGACCGAGTCTTACTGCTCCACCCCGCAGTCCCTCTCAAGGTCCACAAGGGGAATTCGATCCCTACTGATCGGCGGTCAGGGCGTCAAACTCGACTCGCGACGTCGCGGCGTCGGCATCCAACACGACCGAGTTGGAACATGCCGCCGGAAGATCTGGCTTGAGCTGGGGAAAGGATACCCCGTCCGTGTCGCTCAAGTCTGCGGGGCGACCCTCCTCCCATATCGGCCGGATGGCCTTTTCGCCGACGAAAGCGGGGGTAACCGGGGGCCGGGCTCAATTCTCCAGCAGGCAGGCCAGCCATCGTTAGTGGTGACTGTCAGGCTCGACTTGGGCGCAGGCCCAATCGAGCTCGGTGAGAGCGGGCGCGACGATCCGGTACTTCAGCTCAGGTTCAGCCACGAAGACCGCGACTACCTCACCGACCTCCGACCGGAATTCACCTCAATCGGCGCCGACCCAAAGTGGCTGGACCGGGGAATGCCACACAGTGCCAAACTTGAAAAGCCGTGCAGCTCATAATGTTTGCTGGAGCGGATTCGAAAAGCATACCGAGGCTGGATTCAACATCGGCCAAGCGTCGTACGGCTATGTGGCTGAGAGGGGTTCCCCACCCGTCCCGGCGCGGTGCGGCGCGCAGAAGTAGGATCCGACTTGTCATCGTCCCGGTCCGGGCGCCCGTCATCCAGACGATCTACTCGTGCCGCATCAACGAGACTCGGCTATCGCATTCGGCCATCGTCGGGTGCTGTATCCGTCGCTGAGGTGGCGGTCTGCGAACTCCTCTAGTCTGCGCGAGGAACCGTCGCACGTGCTGAAGGGGCCGTGCGCGCGGCCCGCAGATTGGCCGGCAGCTCGAGTGAGTCGCCCTGGGTTGATGCGCACCACCGAAAACAACCTGCGAGCTGAGGGTGTTACGTGCCATCGTAACCGAGTGTCATCGACTCCGGATCTCCCCCCGAATCCAACGGCCTACATCGAACTGGCCGATCCGTACATGGCGTTGGGCCAGGGCTACGTCGAAGTCCTCGTCTTCCAGTACCGACTCTGTGCACTGATCTGGCTGCACAGGACTACACGTGCAGCGATCGACACAGAACTCGCGCGACTTGCGGAGATCGAGGAGGCTGGGTCGCATCGAGTACCCGGATGGGAGGGCGAATCAGACTTGGTGCTCGATGAAGTCAAAGGCATACTCGACGGCGAGGCCGCACCAATGGGCGCGGGCACCATCATGGCATCGTGTTGCAGCGCACTCGAATCGCTGCTGACCGGTATGCTCCCTACTCGCTCACGACGCGGACTCCGTCCGAAGGCTCAAGCTGCGGCAGACCTTCTGGCCGACCAGGAGGAGGCGGAGGCGGTCATCGAGAACGCCGAATGGCTTGCGAAACGACGTAACTCGTTCGCCCACCGACTGACTGACGAAGGCAACCACTGGGACGACGACCCGAACAGCCAGCGGTACAACTTCGATGATGACGCCGTTGAGGAAACCTTCGAACGGTGCGGACAAATCGCCACGCTCCTCGACAAGCGATACGCGGAAGTCACCCGCTGGCGTGGAGCGGAGCCATAGTGTTGACGGGCCGCCCTGCCCTGGGAACGACCCACGGCAGGACGGGCGGGCCACGAAGCGGCCCGCGCACACGATGCGCAGGGGCATCGGCCGGTCCCGGTGATGCGACCACTTCATCCGTCAGGTGGCTACTTTTACCGGGGGCAAGCCACTCGGGCTGCGGGTCCGGCACGATAGGCACAATTCTCGACAGGTTCTATGGATCGGCACCACCGGAAGACATGGCTCGAGTACTGAAGGACGGGCTGGACAACGCAGACTCGACGGCCAAACTCCGTATGTGTCCACGGAACGCGAATCCGGACTATCTGACGGAACACCAGGTTCCGAGTCGGAAAGGCTCTGTTAAACGCCTGGACCTATTCGATTTGTACCAGGACCGCCCGGAACGGACCGGTAGATCCGCAAATCGCCGTCACGTCCGAGACCGAGGAGCGTACGGAGTAAGCACCCAATCGACACCACACGGACTCGTCGCGAGGCTGTCTCCGGCATGCGTGACCCAGCTGCCCGTGTCGATGTTGAGATACAGCGGGTCGTACGCGTCCCGACGAACACCGGCCGATGAGTCGAGATGGTTGGCGAGACCATCAGCCAACGACGACACGACACAGGCGGACGTGAGGAGCGCGTTCACAGCGTGTGTCTCGTGGAGCCGCCAATCCCTGATCGGATCCTCACCTGGCCGTGCGGGAACGAGAACCCGAACCGCGCTACTGGCGTTGATCTGCTCGATGAACGCCTTGTCTTCGGGCTCAAGCTTCTGCCCACTGCCCTCAGCGATCTTGCGCAGCTTCTCGACGATCAAGCGAAGCCTTTCAGGTTGTTTCGCGGCCAGCATTCCGACGGACGAGTCCTGATGGGCAAACGAGTTTCGAATCTTCACGAACCGATTCAGCACAATCGCAGCGTCGGAACCCGACCAGGAACGCTGACGGTTGTAGATGGTCCAAAGCTGGTGCGAGATGCGAGTTCCGACCGGCTCGGGCATCCGAAACGCAGGCTCGGAGGTACGTAGCGTAATACGCAGGTCAGAGACCGGATCGTAGCCCAGAAAGGACGACATCAGCTTACGAATCTCGTCAGAATTGGGATTCCCCATAACTCTTGAGACGGTCGATGCAAGCAGCCCCACGGCTTTTGGTGCGAGCCCCATTGACCGCAGCGCCTCGACAACCAGCGATTCGGTTGCCTCTTCCACCACGCCGACGGAAGCCGTCACGGCCGCGCGGTACAGGGAGGTCTGTCGAGCATCGGATCGGCCAAATTGGGGCTTTCTTCCCATCGCAATCTCAAGAAGGTCAGTGGTGGTCCAAAGCGCTCGAGCTGTTCGGTCGAGGGCAGGCTGCAGCGGGTGTTCTGTCACCCCGTCACAGTAGTGTGGCCGGGGATCGGGTGAAGGTCAGCGAACCTGAATTGCTCACTTGTAAAGGCGTTTCCGGCTGTTTCCACCCAGCCCTGACCATCAAGTCCCAGCAAGAACGCCTCGTGATCTCGGCCGACTGCCTCAACCACCGCGGCCGCTACACCCGCAGGCGCAGGGCTACTTTGCGCGGACCGTTGTGGAGGCGCCGAAGCCGGTGTGGATGCGCCTGCACGCCTTCGTCATCAGCGATCCAGGCACGCCCCGCCACGTCAACGGCGCCAGACTGGACTTGTCCGGGGAGCTCATCGGGTCGGCGACCGCGGCGACTGGGGGTCGCCGAGCTGCCGCAACCGACGTGGGATCTGATGGAGAAGCTCCGGCGGGGTGGGTTGATCCTGATCGCCCGGCACGAGCCTTCGCTGCGCTGGACCTGGTCGAGACCGAAGGCACAGCCGCGGTACGGATGCCGGCGCATCCGGTCGTCTTGGAACTGCTCGCCGAGACCGGCCCGCTGGCAGTCTCCAGTGCCAACCTCACCGGCACCGCCTCGCCACAGACCTGCCAGGCTGCCAAGCAGATGCTCGGCACCAAAGTAGCGGTCTACCTCGACGCGGGACCGACACCGGCCGCGGTGGCCTCGACGATCGTCAACACCACCGGCGCGGTGCCGATACTGGTTCGGGCCGGTGCGATCAGCACCGAGGAACTGCGCACCGTGATCCTGGACTGCACGACCCGACCGGCGCGCCCGTCCCGGGCACCACCCGCACAATTCGAACCAGTCGCCTGGTCAAGATGGGTTCAAACGTTGCTCGATCGCGCGGACAGCGGCGACAGCAGCGTTCCCAATCGCAACGTCTCCAACATAGCCCTTGAGCAAGGTCGCCGTCTTGGCTGTTCCGATGACGCCTAGATCTTCGATGAGTCGTTTCGGGCAGTCATGTGCCGGGTGTCTGAGGGTCGCCACCAGGCGGTCCTTGTTGTGCACCGCCCATTCGATGAGCTGTCGCATCTGGTCCGGCCACATCGTGATCAGGCGTTCATACATGGTGGGTTGGTCCTGTGTGTATTCCGACATGCGCGCGGACTTGATGTGAGTGACTACATCAGCCGCGGCCGGTCCACAAACACCTAGCAGCTCGGTCCACAGGGCGAGGATCTCGCTGGACGTCGACTCACTTCCACGCACAGCCGTAAACAGAAGTTCATCGACGATACGCCACGCGCGTAGTTCGAGGGTGCCACCAACATTGTCAGCGGATGGCAGTTCGTCCGACAGTGCAGCCCAGCCTCGCAGCGCAAGCAGGTGCGCGCCGACGGCTTCCTGCCGGAACGGGTCGTTGAGATCGATGGTCGTGGCAGCTTGCTGCAAGACCGATCGGGCTGCCGTGTCGGCATGCTCGATGTTGTTGACGATGGCTCGCATGATCCAATCACGATTCACAGGCGTTCCCTCGGCGCGAGCAGCCATCACATGTAGGCGTAGATAGTCCGCAGGTTCAAGGGACTCAAGGACCTCGTCGTAGGGTCCATGCAAGTTCTGGTCCTCCCACACCATTCCCATGACACCCTGGGCGAATACCCAGGCAACAGGGTTGTCGGGCTCTGCGAGGATCGCCTCGATCCGAGTACGAATGTCGTCTTCGGTATTCAGCGGTTCGATACCGTCGTAGGCAGCCAAGGCTTCGAACAGGCTGCTGTTGAGAAACATATTGTCGGTGTCGCATTTGTCAAGCGCCATCCTCATTCGGTGCTGGGTAGTGCTGTCGACGGTTGCGGCGTTGAAGTGCGCCACCTCCAGTGCTGCGAGGCGCAGGTGATAGCCACCCGCAGCCCAAGCCGCAGTGACGACATCGGGCAGCAGTGTCTGGGCATCAGGGTCGTCGCGGTCAATTAGCCGGAGGATGACAGTTAGACGAGCCCACAACGGTCGGACAAGAGCATGGTCCTCCCAGAATGCTCGCGCTGGCGAGGACATCAGGACATGCCCGCGCCGAGTACTGCGGGAACTCTCGCAAGCCGAAATCACCACCGATGCGGGCAACCTACGCAGTTCTCGCTCGTCGGCGTAGTAAAAGCCGCTATGGAGCGCCCTGACGACAGCACTTACCGCCGCCCGATGGCCTTCGTCCTGAAGGTGCCGCATCTGTTGCCTGCATCGACGGTCGGTAGCGTCGAGCAGCAGTCTGGTGGGTTCGAGAAACTCTCCCTCGGCTAGGCGCGACCCGGCAAGATGAAGTAGCGCCTGCTGATATGTGCTACGCGGTTCACTCACTATCCAGCGAACTGCGGACATGTCTTCGGGGCCGCTGCCTTCGCGGACGATCCGGGCGGTGTCGGTGACGGCCGTTGCTCGAGTGAGCTCAGCTAGGATGTCGTCGTGCACAGTCTGCGCCGTCTCGTGTCCGTACACACCGCGTAGGGCAGCATCGAGCTGGGCTGGATCGGACAGAGCACTCAGCAGTTCGTGGCACTGAACCGGATCATGTTGCAGGGCAATAGCATATGAGATGAGATCGGCGTGAGCCGGGAGTCGCAGCTGCTCAGCCAGTTCCGGGATCGCTCGGAATTGCAGGATGAACTGCTCGGCAGTGAGGAACCGCCCGAATAGTTCGTGTCGGAACGCCGCTCTGCCCTGCGTTCGCACCAGTAGCATTGAGCCGAGGACCGAATCAATCGCGAGGTCGGGCATGGATACATCGAACGATCGATGCAGGAGCGTCCGGATCTCGCTGATGCGAAGCGAGCCTCGCAGCTGACGGTTCATTTCAACGGCCATGCAGCGCAGTCCGGCGCGCGTCGTTTCAGAAGGACAGTGGTGACTGATGTAGGCGTCAAACACCTCTGCGACCGGGGCACCCGGTTGAAGGTGCGCCCCAGATTCGGCAGCGAGCGCAAGTTCCATCGGTGAACGAAACGCTTCGACGCCAGCCAAACCCTCCGCGTGACCGTAGGAAGCCAGCAGCGCGGCGCGGGTGTCCTCGTCTGGGACCACAGCGCTGAGCGCGAGATCAGTGGGGAGACCGACAGGCACCGTGGAGGTGATGACGGCAGCGATCGGCATCCGTAGCCGCAGGGCGTCAAGTTGTTCAAGCAACTCTGCGCGGTCGACTGGAGAGCATTCGTTGAAGCCATCGAGGATGACAGCGGTAGGGCTACCGGTCTCGACAGCGCACCGTAGCAACTGGAGGCCCGACTGTTCGGTGAAGGGTGCAACGGCCCGCGCGAGCGCGTGGCTGAAACGACCCTGCTGATACTCGTTGCAACGCACCCAGATCGGTACTCCACCGGCCGCCGCCACTCGCAATGCGGCATGCCGCATTGCGTGGGACTTGCCCGCGCCGCTGTCTCCAGTGAAGGTGACAACACGCTGGTTCAGCATCGCTTCCGCAAGCATTGCCGCCGGATCCTGCACCGTCTGCCTCGGGGCTGCCGCGGGTACCGGAACATACTCGTGCAGGTCTCGCCGGTGGGTAGCGGTGAAACGGCGCCGATAGCCATCCACCCCAACCGTGATGGCTTGCTGCGCAGCGCTTTCCGCCGGGCCGCGCAGTTCACGAACCAACTGCAGATATCTCGCGAATGCAAGCCAATGACCGTCTGTCCAGCCGAGCTGAGGCCCCTCGGAGGTAAGTAGGTCGAGCAGCTGCTGATACCCGACCACTTCGACGTGTCGATGAGTGTCCAGCTGAGACCCTACCGGAATGTCCGGATTGAGACAGATCACCGTTTGAAACCGGGTGTAGTACCTCCCCTGCACGTGCGGAACCCCACCATGCCGTGCAAGCGCATGCATGTCGTCACTGATCGAGAACGTCGCGGAATGGGCCTGGTGAAAGTAGTTCCGCCCCAACGGCCGAACGGGCCTTGAGGAAACTCCGTGCGCCCAGGGACCGTTGAGTCCACCGATGAGCGGAGCCTGCGGGTCTACCGTCTTCAGTTCGGCGTGCACAACCCGATGCGCGGTGGCAATCAGAAAGTCGATCTGCCGCTGACCACTTCTGGTGATGAAGTTCGCGAACACCCGGGCGCCACATCCACGCCGCACAAGATCAGCTCGCAACCGTGCAAGAAACGCACGCTCTGAGCCGTGAGCGAAATCGTCGCCGAGAAAGACCTCGACCTGTGTTGTAGTAGTCACCTGTTACCGGTTCGTCGTCCGGTGCTGCCCGAATAGTATCTCAGGAGGCACATAACCGCTCCAGCTACGACCGATCTGACGAGCGAAGATCGCCCGCTGGCCACGGTTCGCCGCCAGCTCCTCGACACCGAGGTTTTCGGCAACACTATTCTCCCGATCGCGTGGAGCAGATCGCGGACACGCTGACCGAGGTACTGCGTGGCTACGCCGAAGCCGGCACACTCCGGTACTCGCCTTCACCCGCGCTCACCGCGAACCGTCCACCCCTGGGGTTGAGACCACACATCGCGCAACCCCGGATACCCGGCCCCGTAGACCCCCGCCGTCTGCAGGCCCCGCGGCCTGAATACGCAGGTGTCCCGAGACGAGAGCTACGACCGGCTCGTGAAGCTCAGCGAGGAGGTCACCGCGATCCTCGGCGCCGCGATCAAACGCGCGCGGACCCCCGCGAACGTCGACCTGGCAAAAGGGGGCGCGAGACCTACGATGCGGCGCGCCCAACGATCCTGAACCAACAGCGCAGTGCCCTAGCAGAGTGGAAACCGCGCGACGAGAGCGCCATCAGGTCCCCGCATGAAAATCAGCGCGGCTACGACCGCAGTCGGGTGAAGCGGCAGCGGCCGTTGGCGTCCAGGTCCGACCGTCATCGCCATCAACAGCCGCACCGTCCATCGGTGACCGATGCGGCCGTCGGGTGCTGCAGATGCGAGTGCCAGCGCTGACGCATTACTTTCAGGCCTCGCTCCACCTGCTTCGTACGGGCCTGAACATGGGGATCGTCGGGGTCGTAGCCCGCCTCGATCAGCGCTTCACGGTCTTCGGGGGTCATATCGGGTTGGACGGAACGTGCTGGCGTCAGGCTCCCGGCAATTCGGACGACTTCCCGCAGCCGCTCGATCAGTGAAGCGGCCACGGCCGACATCGGCTGCCACCTTCGGCTGGAAGGCGTAGAACGGCGTGGCTGCCCGGGGATCTGCGCGAGGGTGGCGTCGATGCTTTCCGCCATCACGGCTTGGGGGCAGGCGGGATCATTAGCTGCCGTCGGCCGGGATCCGCAGGCAGGCGTCGCCGCATGGAAGTGCGTGTTCGGGCCCGCCATCAGCAGTCACTGACAGTCCTTGTCGGACCCCTGTCTCAAACGTTACGAAAGTTGTGCAGTGTCAAGCTATCGCACTTTCAGCAGGTGGGAGCTGTTCCGCTGCAGCGGTTCTGTAGCTGTTGTGAGTGATATGCTCCAGTGAACGAGGGCACAGCTCTCTCTTCATGGCCTCAGTCCCGCGACTGGGGCCCTTTCCATTTCTGGCGTTATTGCCAAACCATCGAGCCCTCGGCGAGCGATTGTCGGGGGCTCTTCTATTCCCGGAGGTGTGTTCATGCTCAGGACAACCGTGGTTGCTGGCGGGACGGCTGTGGTGACCGGTGTGATCCTCTCCACCCAGTGGTGGGCGGCGGCAGCATATTTCAGCGCGGTTACTGTTGTGACGATCCTCGCCCTGTGCAGAGCAAACCGTGACGATGTGCCCTGGATTTTCGAGGCGTGGGTCGCTGGTTTCGGGTTCCGCGGCCCGGCCCAACGCAGCATGGCTGATGTCGATGAGCTCCGATCCGCCGGGAGGAGGGCATGAGCCGCCGCAGGTACCATTACGACCCAGTAGAGCAGCAAGCCACCGACAGAGCCGCCGTCCAGCACTTCGGCCAGCAGGTTGAGGCCCTTCTCCACTTTGTGACCGAGCGAGAGTCAGAGTTGATCAGCCGTCTACTCGACGGCCAAATGCTGTGGGAAGCAGCCGAAGCCACCGGGCTGTCGTACATCGAAGCGGAGATGACGCTGATGTGGACGATCTCCGCATACCGCGGGGGCCGCCCCGTAAGCCGCAACCACGATCTCAAAACCGATGAGCTGCACCGGATTCTGAGGCTATTCAGTCAGGCCACTGATCGTGATTTCGCCGCCAGGAAGCGAAGGTGGTGTCAGTTCCATCTCGGCTGGACTGAGTCGCGCGGAAATCCATGCGGTGGGTGCCCTTGCGATCTGAAGATCGCAAGGGCTGGGGGGTTGGGCAGGCCACGACGTTATTGCGACAACGCATGTCGACAGCGGGCCTACCGCCGCCGGAGGCAGACCGGTAGGTCACACCTGAGCACCTCGGCATAGTGTCGCCGCGGGCACAGTGTCGTTCTCGAAGTCGACGTAAAACCCCACTACACCGGCCAAGATGGCATCGCCTCACCGCAGGTCTATGCACGCGACACCCGAATCGACATGATCCCACGGATGCGCGGCTACGAGGTCTTCCGCTTCGGTGGCGCCGTGCTGACCGACCCCGAAACCGCGAAGCCATCACTCACTGAATTCTTCACGGCGCTGTTCGACAGATTTGCAGGCCCCGCAGACCAGTATGAACTGGACCATCGCGCTGCCAGGCCACAACCGCCCGGGCCAATAGACCAGCACCAGAACTGCCGCTGAGATAGGTGAGATCCGGACATGAGCCACCGTTCGGGAAGGCCAGGTTGGGCAAGCTTGGCACGCCCGTCAGGAGCATGGAGTCGTCGGCGTCGTCCGGGCAATCAACACGGTTCGCGCGTTCAACCTGCCGGGGTGCGCAACCTGTGGTCACCAGCGGGCGGCGCCGCAAGCCCCGTGCGGCGAACTTGACCCGCCCAAGAACTCCATCCCGCGACCGAAACAATCACTGGATGGCGGAGTGAGATCGCCAGACAGGTTCTCACTGTCGGCTGCGGACGCATCGCCCATCGCGGCGAATCGGACCCACGACAGGGCAGGCCGCACGCAGCATCCATCAAACACACAATCAAAAACGGGGGGTTTACGGGGGCCAGAACCGGAAAACAGGTCAGGCCCGGTCATTTGACCGGGCCTGACCTGCTATTTCTGTGGAGCTAAGGGGACTCGAACCCCTGACCCCCACACTGCCAGTGTGGTGCGCTACCAGCTGCGCCATAGCCCCTTGTTCTTTTGTTTCAGCCGCTCTCGCTGCTGCCTGAATGAAGTTACACCATGGTTCTCGGCGACTACAAATCGGCTGGTAGAGGGCGGAAAAGTGGGGATTTTCGGGTGTGGCTGGAGGGGGTGGTGGGGGGTGGAGAGGTGTGGGTGAGGGGTGGGGTGTGGGGAACCTCACCTCGGGGTGTCAGGGGGTGAGGGTGGTGACCCAGTTTTCGTCGGACCAGTCGAGCTTGGTGGTGCCGTCGTAGACGGAGGGGGTGGCGGACTTGTTGCCGGTGCGGGCGTCGAGGTCGGCGAGGTTGGTGGCGGCGGCGGTGCGGGCGGCGTCGAGCTGGGCGCCGCCGGTGATGCAGGTGGCCACGGATTCGGGGGCGCCGGATTCGGTGGCGATTCTGGCCAGGGCGGGGTTGCTCAGGTCGGCGGCGCCTTCGTCGGGCTGGCGGGTGGTGAAGACGGTCTCGTGGAATTTTCCGTAGATCGGGCCCGAACCGGTCTGGGCGACACAGAGATTCGCGGCGAAGGCGCGGGTGGAGTAGTCCTTGCTCTTGGACTTGTCGTCGAGGAACGTGACGAAGTGGTAGTTGATCGCCAGTTCGCCCTCGTCGATCTTCTGCGCCAGCTCCTGGCCGTAGCTGGTCTCGAGAACGCCGCAGGCGGGGCAGATCGGGTCCTCGAACAGGTCGATGGTCTTGGCGGCGTCGGGGCGGCCGAGGCGGATCACGCCGGCGGGCGTGGTGCTCACCTGCACGGCCGGGTCGTGGACGGGGCCGTATCCCTCGTTGCGGACCGGCGGCGGCCCGTCGTTGCCCCACTTGTACGCGGCGAACACGATCGCCCCGATCAGCACGAGCGCCACCGCGGCCAGCGCGTAGGTGGTGTTGCTGGACACGGGGCGCGGATTGTGGGGTGACTTGGCGCTGCTCACCCGTCCACTCTGCCTCGAGGCGCGCGTCACCCGGCGGCCGGGCACCGGGAAATGGCGTTGACCTGCGGGTCCGCTCAGCCGGGAGCGCCGCGACGGGCCGTCGCGACCATGCCGTCGCGCACCACCGGGACGCCGTCGGAACCGTCGCAACTGCATTGCGGGTCGATGCCGTCACCGGCGTGGTCGGGGTGGGTGGGGTCGTCGGGATGGACGATCCGGGAGGGCTCGGGGGTCAGCACCCAGACCACGGCCGAGACCGCGAGCAGCGCACCGGTGACCGCCATGCCGACGCCGAAGGAGGTGCGCTCGGCCAGCCAGCCGATCGCGATCGGGCCGAGCACGGTGCCCAGATCGGCGGCCATCTGGAAGGCGGCCAGCACCGGGCCGCCGCGGGCCCGCGCGCCGATGACGTCGGCCAGGGCCGCCTGCTGGGCGGGGCTGAACATGCCCGAGCCGAGCCCGGCGACGAATGAGGCGACCAGGAACCAGGGCAGCGAGGGGGCGAAGCCGAGCACGCCGGTGCCCACCGCGCAGATGGCCGAACCGGCGATCAGGAACGGTTTGCGGCCGAAGCGGTCGGAGAGGCGACCGGAGACGAACAGCACCGCCGCATTGCCTGCGGCGAACACCGTCAGCGCCACCCCGGCCATGCCGGATTCCTGGCGCAGGGTCTCCACCACCAGCAGCGGGACGAACGCCATCCGCACGCCGAACACGGCCGCGCCACCGGCGAAACTCGACAGCAGGACCGAGCGGTAGGCGGGTTCGGACCAGGCGTGCCGGAAGGTGAACACCGACGTGGCGGCGGCATCGTCGGCGACGAGCACCGGGGAGTCGCGCAGCCCGGCGAAGACGATGACACAGACCACGAGCAGCGCGGCCATATAGATGACGAACGGTGCCCGCAACCCGAGCCCGGCGAGCACTCCGCCGACCAGCGGACCCAGCAGCGAACCGATCAGGAAACTCGTCGAATAGATCCCCGAGACCCGCCCGCGCGCCGCCGGGGGCGACACCCGGATGATCAGCGCCATCGACGACACGGTGAACATGGTCGAGCCGACCCCGCCGAGCGAACGCAGCACCAGCAGTTGCCAATACGTCTGGGCCAGCGCGCAGGCACCGGTCGACAGCGCGACGATGACGATGCCCGCCAGATAGACGCGCCGCTCCCCCAGCTTCTGCACCAACCGCCCGCTGGCGGGCGCGAACAGCAGCCGCATCAGCGCGAAGGCGCTCACGATGGCCGAGGCCGCCGCGATGCCGACACCGAACTGGCGCGCGTACTGCGGCAGGACCGGGGCGACCAGCCCGAAGCCCAGGGCGATCACGAAGGCCGCCGCGATCAGGACCCAGATCTCGGCGGGTAGCCGGACTTTGGCCGGCGCGCTCACTCGCTCAGCGCCTGATTCACCATCTCCTCGGCCGCGGCCTGCACCTGGGTGAGGTGCTCGGGACCGAGGAAGGACTCGGCGTAGATCTTGTATTTGTCCTCGGTGCCGGAGGGTCGCGCGGCGAACCAGGCGTTCTCGGTGGTGACCTTGAGCCCGCCCAGCGGCGCGCCGTTGCCGCGCGCGGTGGTGAGGATGCCGGTGATCTGCTCCCCCGCGATCTCGGTGCCGGTGACGGCGTCGGGGGTGAGCCGGGCGAGCTTGGCCTTCTGCTCGCCGGTGGCGACCGCGTCGATGCGCGCGTAGGCGGGGCTGCCGTATTGACGTTCGAGTTCGCCGTAGCGGGCCGAGGGCGTCTGGCCGGTGACGGCGGCGATCTCGGCGGCGAGCAGGGCCAGCAGGATGCCGTCCTTGTCGGTGGTCCACACGGTGCCGTCCATCCGCAGGAACGACGCGCCCGCGCTCTCCTCGCCGCCGAAAGCCAGGCTGCCGCTGAACAATCCGGGCACGAACCACTTGAACCCGACCGGCACCTCGTGCACGTCACGGCCGAGCACGCCGACCACCCGGTCGACCATGGACGAGGTGACCACGGTCTTGCCGATCTTGGTGAGCGCGTCCCACCACATGCGGTTGGCGACCAGGTACTCGATGGCCACGGCCAGGAAGTGGTTGGGGTTCATCAGGCCACCGTCGGGGGTGACGATGCCGTGCCGGTCGGCGTCGGCGTCGTTGCCGGTGGAGATGTCGTAGTCGTCCTTGATGCCGACCAGCGCGGCCATGGCGTGCCGGGAGGAGGGGTCCATCCGGATCTGGCCGTCGCTGTCGAGGGTCATGAATCGCCAGGTGGGGTCGACGAACGGGTTGACCACCTCGAGCTCGAGATCGAAACGCTGACCGATCTCCTCCCAGTAGTCCACGCTCGCGCCGCCCATCGGGTCGGCGCCCAGGCGGATGCCCGCGCCGCGGATCGCGTCCAGGTTCAGGGCGTTCGGCAGATCGGCGACGTAGTGGTCGAGGTAGTCGTAGCGCTCGACATGGGTGCTCAGGGCCTGGTCCAGCGGCACCCGGCGGACCTCGGCGAGGCCGCCGCGCAGCAGTTCGTTGGCGCGGGCGGCGATGGCGTCGGTGGCCTTGGTGTCGGCGGGGCCGCCGTGCGGGGGGTTGTATTTGAAGCCGCCGTCGCCGGGCGGGTTGTGCGAGGGGGTGACGACGATGCCGTCGGCCTGATGCTTGGTGCCGCCCCGGTTGTGCCGCAGCACAGCGTGACTCAGCGCGGGGGTGGGCGTGTAGCGGCCGCGGGCGTCGATCACCGCGGTGACGTCGTTGCCCGCGAGCACCTCGAGCGCCGTGGTCCAGGCGGGTTCGGACAGGGCATGGGTGTCGCGCGCGAGGTAGACCGGGCCGGTGATCCCGCGGGTGGCGCGGTACTCGACGATCGCCTGGGTGATGGCCATGATGTGGGCCTCGTTGAACGCGCAGTCCACGCTGGAGCCGCGATGGCCGGAGGTGCCGAAGACCACCTGCTGGGCGGGTTCGTCCGGGTCGGGGACGCGGCTGTAGTACGCGGTGACCAGGTGGGCGACGTCCACCAGGTCGGTCGGGCGGGCGGGCCGTCCGGCGCGATCGTGGGCCATGGCAGGGGTTCCCTTCCGTGTCGGCTGCGCGCGGCTGGTCATGAGGATCATGCGCCCGCGCTCGCGCCGGTCGGACCACCCAGCCGCGCCGGATCGACAATGGTAACCGCCGACCCGCCCGGCGGCGGGGTGGTTTCGCGACGCGCGGGCACCGCCCGGTTGCGGGCGGGCGCCCCGAGCATGCTGCCGACGAACCCGAGCGCAACGCTCATCTGCCGGCCCCCTTCCGTCGTCGCGTTCACGTCGTCCGTCGTGCGATGCCGCCTCGCCCAGCGGGTCGCGAGCTGGCCGGGCACCACGGCGCCGGGCGCTGCGGGTCGGGGGGCCGTGGCCGGATCCGCTCCGCTGATGGTCGTTGCTCATGGTATCGACAGCCACCGACATCCGCCGCGTCCGCCTCGGGTCGCCCCACCGCGGCGCGTCCGCGACGCAGCGAATACCGGGCAAACGGCACACAGACCGAAGGCCCGGACCGTTATGCGGTCCGGGCCTTCGGTTCTCGATCAGCCGATCAGTGCGCCAGCACCGGCTCACCCTCGGCCGGGGCGGGCACCGTGTTCGGCATGAGCACGGCGATCACGATCGCGCCGAGCACGAATGTGGCCGCCCCCCACCAGAAGCTGGTGGTGTAGCTCTCGATCGCGCCCTGCGCCATGGTGAGCGGGCCGGGGGCGTGCGAGGAGACGTAGTCGGTCATCGCCGAGGCAGCGATGGTGCTCAGCAGCGCGGTACCGATCGAACCGCCGACCTGCTGGCTGGTGTTGACCATCGCCGAGGCGACACCGGCATCCTCGTGGTGCACACCCGCCGTGGCGCCCTGGAAGGCGACCGACATCGCGGCACCGAGGCCGAGGCCGAGCAGGACCAGGGCGGGCAGGATGTGGGTGACGTAGCTGGTGTCCAGGCCGATCCGGGTCAGCCAGATCATGCCCACCGCCGCGACCAGGAACCCGCCGCTGATGACGATCTTCGGGCCGACCTTCGGCAGCAGCAGCGAGGGCGCGGTGGTCGAGGAGGCCACCATGCCCGCGACCATCGGCAGGAACGCCAGGCCGGTGACGATCGGGGTGTACTCGAGGGTCAGCTGCATGTAGAAGGTGAGGAACAGGAAGATCGCGAACATCCCGATGCCCATGGTGAACACGGTCAGGTAGGACGCGCCACGGGTGCGGTCGGCCACGATGCGCAGCGGCAGCAGCGGGTGCGCGACGCGGGTCTCGATCCAGACGAACACCGCGAGCAGCACGGCGCCACCGATCAGGAAGGCCAGCGTGACCGGGTCGGTCCAGCTGTGCGACTCGGCGTGCGAGAAGCCGTAGACGATGCCGAACAGCGCGGCGGTGACGGCGATGGTGCCGGGCCAGTCGAGCTTGGGGCGGGTGGTCGCGGTGTGCTTGGCCAGCAGCAGCACGGCACCGACCAGCGCCACGGCGGCGAAGATCAGGTTGACGTACATCGCCCAGCGCCACGACGCCCACTCGGTGAGCGCGCCGCCCAGCAGCAGGCCGATGGCGCCACCGGCACCGGCGACGGCACCGAAGATGCCGAAGGCCTTGGCCCGTTCCTTGGGTTCGGTGAAGGTGACCGTCAGCAGCGACAGCGCGGCGGGGGCGAGCAGCGCGCCGAACACACCCTGGCCGACGCGGGCGGCCACGAGCATCTCGAAGCTGGACGCGGCGCCACCGATGGCGGAGGCCACCGCGAAGCCGATCAGGCCGACGATGAAGGTGTTGCGGCGGCCGAACAGGTCGCTGAGCCTGCCACCGAGCAGCAGCAGGCTGCCGAAGGCCAGCGCGTAGCCGGTGATGACCCACTGCCGGTCGCCGTCACCGAAGCCGAGGTCGGCCTGGGCGGCGGGCAGGGCGATGTTCACGATCGTGGCGTCCAGCACGACCATGAGCTGGGCGATGCCGAGGACGGCGAGCACCCACCAGCGCAGGGCGTGCGAACCCCGGCGGCTCGTGCCCGCGTCCGCGGGACGCTCGGTCCCGGTGTCGAGTGTGGTGGTCATAACTCCCCTTGTGAGTCGTCTGCGTGTGTTTCCGGTGGCATAATTGGAGATACCGCCTCCGCTTCAACGAAGCTACCAGATTAACGGAGAAACCACCTCCACTTAATCCCCGGATTGCTAGGATGCACCTGTGAATCACGCCACGACGACCCCAGCACCACCCCGCCGCCTGCGCGCCGACGCCGTGCGCAATCAGCAGCGGATCGTCGCGGCCGCCCGCGAGCTCTTCGCCGACCACGGTCTCGAGATCACGCTCGACGATGTCGCCGAACGCGCCGGTGTCGGCGTGGGCACGGTCTACCGCCGCTTCGCGAACAAGAAGGAACTCATCACCGAGGTCTTCGACCAGCACCTGGTCGACTTCGCCGAGGCCGCCGAGGGCGCGCTCGACAATCCCGACCCCTGGCTGGGCCTGGTGGAGTTCTTCGAGAACGCCTGCAAGCACCTCGCGGCCAATCGAGGCTTCGGCGAGGTCATGCTCGAGCTCGAGGAAGATCCCGCCCGCTTCGCCGAACTGCGTGACCGCATCCGCCCGTCGGTGACCGCGATCGTCGAGCGCGCCCGCGAGGCAGGCGCCGTCCACCCCGACATCACCACCTCGGACTTCTTCGCCCTGATCCACATGGTCAACGCATTCGCCGAATTCGCGGGCCCGGTGAATGCCGAAGTGTGGCAGCGCTATATGGCCGTCACCCTCAACGGCGTACGCACCGACGCCGTCCCCCGCCGCCCCCTGCTCGTCGACCCGCTCACCGACGAGGAAGTCGAACAGGCCAAGGCCGCGGGCTGCGTCGGCCGCCGCCGCTGACCCGATTCCCCCCTCGACCATTCGATCGCTGACCGGTTGCCACACGCGTAACCAGTAGCGCGCGTCACACTTCATCCACTACTCTTGGACACATGACCAAGAGCACCTGGGTGAACTGGGCGGGCGAGCAGCGCTGCACACCCGCCGTCGTCGCCGCGCCCCGCGGCGTCGAAGAACTGGCCGAGATCGTGACCGCGGCGGCCGAGGCGGGGCGCACCGTGCGGGTCGCCGGCTCGGGTCATTCGTTCACCGACGCGGTGCTCACCGACGGCACCCTCGTCGACCTGGGCGGGCTGAACCGGGTGCTCGATGTGGACACCGCGACCGGGCGGGTGCGGGTGGAGGCCGGGCTCACGCTCAACGCGGCGAGCCCGCTGCTGCACGAACACGGGCTGGCGTTCCCGAATCTGGGCGATATCGACACCCAAACCATCGCGGGCGCCACCGCGACCGCCACCCACGGCACCGGCGCGAAACTGCAGAACATCTCCGCGGCGCTGCACTCGGTGGAGGTCATGCTGGCCGACGGCAGCCGGGTGGAGCTCAACGAGCAGACCGATCCGGACGGATGGAAAGCCGCGCGGGTCAGTATCGGCGCGCTCGGCATCGTCACCGCGACGACGCTGCAGCTCGAGCCGTCCTTCGTGCTCGACAATGTCGAACGGCCGGTGCCGCTCTACGAGGTGCTCGCCGATCTCGACAGCTACGTCGACGGCAACGACCACTTCGAGTTCTTCGCCTTCCCGCACAGCTCGGTGGCGATGACCAAGGCGCTCAACCGCACCGACGCGGTCGAACAGCCGCGCGGCCGGATCAGCGAGTGGCTCAACGACATCGTGCTCGCCAATCACCTCTACGACGGAATGTGCAAGGTGGGCAGGCGAATTCCCGCCGCCATCCCCACCATCCACCGGCTGGCCGCGCTCGCGGGCAGCAACAACCGGCAGACCGATCGCTCCTACCGCGTCTTCGCCACCCCGCGCCTGGTGAAGTTCAACGAGATGGAATACGCCGTGCCCCGGGAACATTCGGTGGCAGCGGTCCGCGAGATCGTCGAGCTCGGCAAGCGCTTCGACACCCCGATGCCGATCGAGGTGCGCTGGGTGGCCCCCGACGACGCGTTCCTGTCCCCCGCGGGCGGGCGCGACACCTGCTACATCGCCGTGCACCAGTACGAGGGCATGGTGTGGGACCCGTATTTCCGTGCCTGCGAAGCGGTTTTCGACACCTACGGCGGCAGGCCGCACTGGGGCAAACGGCACTACCAGACCGCCGAGACCCTGCGTCCGCGCTACCCCGACTGGGACCGGTTCACCGCGGTGCGCCGCCGCCTCGACCCCACCGGGGTGTTCGCCAACGACTACGTGCGCCGGGTGCTGGGTTCGCTGGACTGATTCCGCCGGTACCGGTTGTTCCACCCCGGTGGCGCGGGTATATCTGAAGTGCCACAAGCACTTCGCTCCAGCGCCGAAAGGGCGACCATGGCCCACACACCCAGCGTGTTGTTCGTCTGTGTCCAGAACGCGGGCCGGTCGCAGATGGCGGCGGGACTGCTGCGGGCCATGGCGGGCACCCGCATCGAGGTGCGCACCGCGGGCAGCGAACCCGCCGACGCGCTGCATCCCGTCGCGGTGGCGGCCATGGCCGAGATCGGCATCGACATCGCCGGCGAGCAACCCAAGGCGCTCACCGACGACGCCGTCGGCCTCTCCGATGTGGTGGTGACGATGGGCTGCGGTGAGGTGTGCCCGTACTTCCCCGGGATCAGCTATCGCGACTGGGTCCTGGCCGACCCGGCCGGGCAGCCGATCGAGGTGGTGCGCGGCATCCGCGACCACCTGCGCATCCTGATCGGCAACCTCATCGCCGAACTGGTGCCCGCACCGACCCGCTGACGTCCGATTCGTTCAAGACGCCCGCCGACGCCTCGCTTACGCTGCGGATATGACTCCACGGCTTGATGTGATCTCGATCGTCGTCTCCGACATGGCCGCCTCGGTGACCTTCTATCGCAAGCTCGGCCTCGCCTTCCCCGAGGGCGCGGAAACCGAGAAACACACCGAGGCACCGCTCGGTGGCGGCCTGCGCCTGGCGCTGGACTCCGAGGCGGTCATCGCCTCGTTCTCACCGGGCTGGGAGCCGCCGACCGGGCACGGCCGCAGCGGGATCGCGTTCCGCTGCGCCGACCCGGCCGAGGTGGACAAGTTGTGGGCCGAACTCGTCGCGGACGGCTACCACGGCGACCTCGCGCCCTGGGACGCCGTCTGGGGCCAGCGCTACGCCACGCTCGCCGACCCCGACGGCCAGGGCATCGATCTCTACGCCCCGTTGCCCAGCGAATAGGCCGACCAGCCGCGCGGGTCGCGCTGGCGCCGCTGGTACCGGCCCAGGATCTCGCGGACCTCGTCGCTGACCGGCGGTTCCCCGGTCAGCCTGGTCCACAGGTGGGTGTCGTGTTCGGTCAACCGCACCGGCCCGGTCGCGGCGACATCGACGACGAAAGTGAACTGCCTGGTCCGCGCGCCGGTACTGGACAGGTAGTCGAATTCGCCCAGGTAGTCGGTGACCTCGGTGACCTCGAGCCCGGTCTCCTCGGCGACTTCGCGGGCCACCGCGTCGTCGAGGGCCTCGCCGGGTTCCACGACCCCGCTCGGTAGTTCCCAGCGGCCGCCCAGCGAGTCGGATCGTCGGCGGCGGAGGATGAGCACCCGGTGGTGCCGGACGACGACGGCACCGACGACAAGTCGACGGACTTCGTCTCGTTCGGCCTCGATACGGAGCGTGGAGTACACGGATTCGTCGATCATTCGGGTCACATCCTCTCGTCGTGTTTCGGACTTGCCTGGCACAAGCGACGGGGCGTGCTCTGTGAGCATAACTTTCCCCCGGGGCGTTGCCGAATGAGACTTTCCGGGCGCACGGTCACGGATTACCGCGGCTGCAGCACCCGGACCGAGCATCCGGCCAGGTCACGGAACTCTCGGGACAGGTGCGCCTGGTCGGCGAAACCGGTCACCGCGGCGGTCTCGGCGGCCGGGATTCCGGCGCGCACGGCGGCCAGCGCGCGCTGGAACCGGAGAATTCGGGCCAACATCTTGGGTCCGTAGCCGAAAGCCGCCAGGCTGCGGCGGTGCAGCATCCGGGCCGAGAGCCCCGCCAGCGAGGCCGTGTCGGCCACCGTGGCGCCCGCGGCGAGATTGTCCGCGACGGCGGTGAGCACCGGGTCGGCGCGCGCTTTCCCCTCGGCCAGTCGAGCGGCGACCGTCTCGAGCGCCACCACCCGGTCGGGCGCGTTGTCGATCGAGTCGATCAGCGTGCGGACCTCCCGGGTGGGCAGCAGATCGCCCAGGTCGACCCGCTGATTCAGCAACTCCACCGCGGGCACGCCCAGCAGCGCGGGCGCCGTCCCCGGCGCGAAGCGGATCCCGACGAACTCCCCGGCCCGATCCGACGGCGCGAGAAAGGCGCGGCTGTCCGGCCCGGCCACCATGAGCGCGCCCTCGGTCCAGATCAGATCCATGCACCCGTCGGGATAGACCGTGACCGGCCCCGGCCGCGCGGACCGGCCGCGAGTCCACACCACGGCCCGGTCGAGGCGTGCCGCACGCTCCCGGTAGTCGGTCATCCCCCGACGGTAGCCCCGCCCACCGACACCTTCGACCGCTGGTCCGGTGCGATGAGCCACAGGCGTACCGTCTCGTCGGCGCTGCCGGTGGCCAGCAGGGCGCCGTCGCGGCTGAAGGCGACGGCGGTCACCGCGTCGGTATGGCCGAGCAGCGGCGCGCCGACCGGCCGCCGGGTGCGGATGTCCCACAGCCGCACGATGCGGTCGGCCGACGCCGAGGCCAGCAGGGTCCCGTCGGGACTGAAGGCCACCGCGTGCACGGCGTCGGTGTGCCCGGTGAGGGCATCGCCGATCTGCGCACGGGTTCGCATGTCCCACAACCGGATTCCCGCGTCCAGCCCGGCAGAGGCGAGCACGGTGCCGTCCGGGCCGAACGCCACGGTGTAGAGGGACTCGGTGTGGCCGAGCAGTGGCGGACCCGCGAGCCCGCGCGTGCGGGTGTCCCAGAGCCGCACGGCCTGGTCGAGGCCGCCCGCGGCCAGCAGGGCGCCCGTGGGCGAGAAGGACAGGGTGGTCACCGCGACCGGCCGGTCCACCAGCGGCGGCCCGATCGGCTGTCCCGTCCCGGCGTCCCACAGGCGCAGCGTGCCGTCGGTGCCCGCCGTGGCCAGCACGGCGCCGTCGGGGCTGAAGCCCACCGCGGAGACCCAGCCCCGATGACCGGCCAGTGACCAGCCCGCGGGATCGGTGACACGGGTGTCCCACAGGTGCGCGGTGCCGCCGCGGCCACCGGCGGCCACCGCCGAACCCGTCGGGTCGAAGGCCACCGCCTCGACCCACGCACCGAGCCCGTGCAGGCCACCCACCGCCGACCGGGTCCGCAGATCCCACAGGGTGACACCCTCGGTGTCGCCGCCGGTCGCGAGCGCCGTCCCGTCGGGACGGAACGCCAGGGCCGCGATCCTGGTGCCGGTCCGGATCGTCGAGGCGGGCGTGGCCCGCGAGACGGTGCCCGCCGCCGCGCCGACCGCGACCGACCAGAACCGCACGGTGGTGTCGAAGCCGGCGCTCGCCAGGAAGTTGCCCTCGGGACTGAACGCGACGGACAGGATCGAATGCGTATGCCCGATGGCCGGGGTACCCAGCGCGCGACCCGTGCGGGGATCCCAGAGCCGCACGGTCCGGTCGTTGCCCGCCGTGGCGAGCAGTGACCCGTCCGGGCTGACGGCGAGCGAGATCACCGAATCGGTGTGGCCGGTGAGGGATTCGCCCAGTTGGCGGCCGGTGCGCGGGTCCCAGAGCCGGGCTGTTCCGTCGGCGCCGCCGGAGGCCAGCCGGGTTCCGTCCGGGGTGAAGGCGACCGACTGGACCCAGCGGCTGTGCCCGGTGAGCGGTCGGCCGATCGGCGAGCCGGTGCGCGGGTCCCAGAGCCGGACGGTGCTGTCGCCGCCCGCGCTCGCGAGCATCGCGCCGTCGGGGGCGAAGGCGATGTCACAGACGAGGTCGGTGTGGCCCCGCAGCGGCGCGCCGATCGGCTGCGCGGTGCCGACATCCCAGAGCCGCACGGTCCGGTCGGCTCCGGCGGTGGCGACGGTGGTGCCGTCCGGCGCGAATCGGACCGCGTGGACGGTTCCGGTGTGGCCGGTCAGCCGGGGTCCGGCCGGGCGGCGGGTGCGCGCGTCCCAGATCTGCGCCGTCCCGTCGGCACTGCCGGTGACCAGCAGCCTCCCGTCCGGGCTGAAGCGTGCCGAGAAGACCGCCGCGGAATGCCCGATGAACGGCTCGCCGACCGGCTGCTGGGTCTGGGCGTCGAGGACGCGCACGACGTTGTAGTCGGCGTCGCAGACCGCGACCGTGGCACCGTCCGGGCTGTAGGTCACCGAGCAGACCGGTACGGCCATGTTCACCGTGGCGATCGGAGTCAGCGGCGGTGCCTGCGTCGGCCGGTCGCCGGTGGGCGGTGTCGTGGCGCGCATGGTCGGCGCGGTGCGCGCGGCCGGTGGGTGCGGGGCCGACGCGGGCGGTGGGTGCGGGGCCGCGACCGACAACGCGTCGGCGGCCGCCCTGGCCAGCGCGGCGCAGCTCGGATAGCGATCCGCGGGCTGCTTGGCCAGCGCGGTCGCGACGACCCGGTCCAGTGCCGCGGGGAGGTCCGGGCGCAGATCGGTGACCCGTGGCGGCGGCGCCGTGAGATGCGCGCCGATGATCGCGGCCTGCTCGCCCGCGGGGAAAGGCTTTCTGCCGGTGAGCAATTCGTAGAGCGTGCAACCCAGGGAGTAGATGTCGGCCCGATGGTCGGCCGGCGTGCCGAGGAAGCGTTCCGGCGCGGTGTAGGGCAGGGTCGCGGCGATGCCGGAGACCGTCACGGTGTCGTCGAAGGAGCGGGCGATGCCGAAATCCGCGACCAGCACCCGTTCCTCGTCGGTGTGGTCGCGTTCCACGAGCAGATTCGCCGGCTTGATGTCGCGGTGCAGGACGCCGTGGTGGTGGGCGTGGTCGAGGCCGCGGGCGGCGTCGGCGATCCAGCCGGTCACCCGGTCGGCGGGCAGTCCTGCCCGCGCGTCGCGCAGCAGCCCTGCCGCGTCGCCACCGGCGATGTAGCGCATGGTCAACCACAGCGTGTCCTCGTCGGCTGCGCTGCGGTCGTAGACGGCGACGATGTTCGGATGGTCCAGCCGCGAGGCCAGCCGCGCCTCGCGGTCGAAGGCGGCTCGTGCCCCGGCACCGCCGCCGGTCAGCTCGCCCAGCACCTTCAGCGCGACGGCCCGGTCCAGCCGGGGATGCCGCGCGAGATACACCACGCCCATCCCGCCCGCGCCGAGCTCACGCTGCACGGTGTAGCCGGCGAACACCGTGCCCGGTAGCAGCCGCACCACCGACCCCCTCCACCCCGCCGACGAACCCGGTCCACCCTACCGCCGCCCACGCGATGCCCGGTGGCCCGCACGGTACTGTCACACCCGATTCACCAGTGCGCGGGGAGGTTTCGGCGGATGACAGGGCCAGTGCGGCGGACGGCCGGAGTCGATCCGTCCGCCGGGATCTTCGTCGGGACCGCGCTCGGCGCGATCGCGTTCAGCCCCGAC
The DNA here is from genome assembly GCF_042266925.1 of Nocardia sp. NPDC056064. Classification (NCBI taxonomy): domain Bacteria; kingdom Bacillati; phylum Actinomycetota; class Actinomycetes; order Mycobacteriales; family Nocardiaceae; genus Nocardia; species Nocardia sp. NPDC056064. The sequence goes on from NZ_JBHJWO010000001.1 coordinate 2,329,872, forward strand.
GGCACCCTGGTCGCCGCCGCAGGCGCGGACGGTGTGCTCTACCTCTGGACGACCGCCGACAACGCGCCCTGGGCGCTGCCGGTCCCGCTGCGGGCCGGCTCGGTGCACGCGCTCGACTTCAGCCCGGACAGCCGGGTGCTCGCGGCCGGATGTGCCGATGGCACGGTGCGCTGCTGGGAGCCCTACACCGGAGTCGCGCACGGCAGGCCCTGCTCGGGCCATGTCGACACGGTCACCGCGGTGCGCTTCGGTCCCGACGGGACGACACTCGCCTCAGCGGGTAGCGACCGGACCGTTCGGCGCTGGCAGGTCGGCGGCGGCGCGCCGATCGGGCGACCGCTCACCGGTCACGGTGACGGCGTGACCGCGCTGGCGTTCCATCCCTCCGGGCGGCTGATCGCGTCCGGGAGCCGGGACGGCACGGTGCGGTTCTGGGATGCCGACACGGGTGCGTCGATCGGCCGTCCGTTGGCGGGGCATACCGACTCCGTGTACTCGCTCGCGTTCGCTCCCGACGGATCCCTGCTCGCGACAGCCGGTTTCGATCACACCGCGCGCCTGTGGTCCACCGACACCGGCGGGCCCTTCGGCCGGGTGCTGTCGGGCCACAGCGGGTTCGTCACCTCGGTGGCGTTCAGCGGCGACGGCGCCCGTCTCGTCACCGGCGGTACCGACAACACCGTGCGGGTGTGGGACACGCGGACCCAGCAGCTGGTCGCGGAGCCGCTGACCGCGCACAGCGCGCCGGTCATGGCTCTCGCCGTCGACGCGTCCGGCGCCCGGTTCGCCTCGGGCGGCTACGACCAGAGCCTGCTGTTCTGGCGGTTCGACGAGATCACGGACCGCTGAAGGGACGCAGTGCCGCGAACTCGGCGGTCAGCCGTGCCGTGCGCACGGTGCGGTCCAGCCAGCGCCGGGCCCTGGTCAGCGGATGGTCGGGAAATTCGTCGTCGTAGCGGCGGTCGTCGGCGGCGTGGCAGGGCAGGGCGTTCTTCAGCCACGGGTCGAACGGGTGCGGCCGGTAGAAGTCCGCGAAGCCGATCCGGGCGGCGAGCACGGCCTCGCGCATCCCGGTGACGCCGTCCTCCGGGCACAGGATCTGCAGGGTGGCGCTGCACGCTGCCTTGGGCACCGTGACCGACGCGCAGAACGCCTGGCCGCGCGGGCGATTCGGCAGCGGGAGCTTCTCCAGCCTGGTCAGGCAGTCCTGGCCGTCGATTCGCGCGACCCCGGCCTCGAGCAGGCAACCGGTGGTGCTGCGTTCCCGGGCGAGGGCGCGCAGCAGATCGCCGGTATCGCCGTCCAGCGCGGCGGGCAGGTCCGGCACCATGTCGTGATAGGCCAGGCTGACGATGTCCGGCGTTCCGCGCACGGTCCAGGCGGCGAGCCCGAACGGTGGGTCGGGAATCCGCCGAAAACCGGTGATATCGAACGAGATCGGCACCTCGCCACGGTACCGGTGATCGTTTCCCCGGGCGAGGCGCGACGGTCCCGGCCGCCACCGCATAGGGTCCCGCTATGACCGTGTTGCGTTCCGTGTTGCTGTTCGTGCTGGCCGCTGTCGCCGAGATCGGTGGAGCCTGGCTGATCTGGCAGGGCGTGCGGGAGCAGCGGGGAACGGTGTGGATCGGGGCCGGGGTGGTGGCGCTGGGGGTGTACGGGTTCGTGGCGACCTTGCAGCCGGACGCGCATTTCGGGCGGATCCTGGCCGCGTACGGTGGGGTTTTCGTCGCGGGATCGCTGCTGTGGGCGATGGCGCTGGACGGGTTCCGGCCGGATCGATGGGATGTGCTCGGGGCGCTGGTGTGCCTGGCCGGGGTGGGCATCATCATGTACGCGCCACGAGCGGCCGGGTGACGGTCGGTAGCATCTGGCGGCGACAGCATTCCGTTCGGCGGAGGGGTGGGCTCCATGCAATCGGCAGCATCGGTGCGCGGTGGAGCGCCGCGGATCGCGAGTTTTCCCGGGTCCGATATCGACACCGAACCCGATGTCTGGTCGGGCGCGGCCATCGACGACAACCGGATCACCGCGCTGGCGGTGGGCGCCTACTACGGGCGCAGCTGGGGCGCGCACTGCGACGCCGTCGCCTTCCTGCCCGAGGAGCCCGACAGCACCGTCACCCGGCGCGAGACCGCGATCGAGGGCCTGCACGAATCGTGGGGCGTCGACAATGCCGAGGACGCCCGCGACACCATCCGCCGCCTGCTCGCCGGCATGCACGCGCCGCTGTTCGAACTCGTGCACCCGCTGGCCGTCGCCGCGGCGGGCGACAACGGGCGCGTGGACCGCACCGGCCTGGCCGACGAGCATCGCGAATTCCTGCACACCCTCTCGGGTTTCCGCGGCTACCGCGGTCCGGCGGGCATCGACCGCGACTACGACGCGTGGCTGCAGGCCATCAAACTCGGTATCACCGACAGCCTGCCGAGCCCGCTGCAGACCGACGCCACCGCCTGGGATCTGGCCCGGCTGGTGTTCATCGCCCGCGCCGCCCGCACGGCGGGCTACCTCGCCGAGGACGAGACCTGGGAGCACATGCTGGCCGGGCTGGACCGCGCCCGTCAGCACTATCGCAACTGGCGCCAGTTCGGCGACGGATTCCTCACCGGGGCCATCTTCTGGGCCGCCACGCAGGACCTCTCGGCGGCGAAACGGCAAGTGGCCGAACGCAGCCGGATGATCGCCGGGCTGCACCTGCGCCCGTCGAGCCCGTGGCGGCGGGTGGCGCTGCACCAGGGCGCGCCGGTGTTCAGCCCGGCATCGCCAGCATGATCCCGACCGCCCGGCGCCGGAACGGATCGTCCTCGACCATCCCGAGTTTGCGCCGCTCCACCAGCAGCTGCCATTCCCCGAACAGATCGGCCGACGACGGCAGCGACTGGGCGATCGAGCCGTCGGCGTGCTCGATCTCGCAAGCCAGGCGCAGCGCCTCGGCGACGCGGACGAAATCGACCGCCTCCCAGTCCAGGAAATCCAGCGCGGCACCGGCACCCGACACCCGCAGGGTGGCGACCTTGCCCGGCGGCGTCAGGATCTGCGAGCCGGTGACCACCGCGACCGGGAATTCGTAGACCGCCCAGGTGGACACGAACAGCAGCCGCAGCGTGGTGACGGCCACCAGACCCGGCACCCCCTCGTGCCCGGCCTGCGCGAGCTCGAGCACGTACTCGTCGGGGCGCGCGCACCCGTGCAGCAGGGCGATCTCCGGCAGCGAATTGCCCACATAACGCATCCGGCCCGCAGCGGCCGTCACATCGGGGCGCTGCGGGCCGTCCGGACCGGGAACCGGTTGCGGGGGAACCAGATTCGGCCGGGGCGGGAACATCCGCCGCAAGCCGATCAGATCCCGTTCGACCGCGCGCACCAGCACCTGCGCCTGCGCCCGCACCCCGGTCTCGAGGAACACCGGCACGGGCTGGCGCTCGGTGGGCACCCCGTTCAACACATGGTCGGCCGAACGGAAGAACAGCAGCAGCGCCAGCAGCCCGTCCTCGGTGGTCGCCAGCGCGACCCTGGCCAGCTCCGCGACCGACACGTCGAGACCCACCTCGTTGTCGGCCCGCAGCGGCGTAGTCACCAGCCGCCCGTCCCCGTACCGGACGGCCACCCGCGTACCCCACACCTCGATCACAGCATTTCCCTCCGGCCCTACCCCGCCTGGCTGGATCCTACCGAGGAGGTGTCGCGGGTGGGCCGCGGCGGCGTAGATTCGACATCGTCGCTGCTCGGGTGTGTTTTTCCTGGACGAAGGGATCGCCGTCATGAGCAAGTCCCGGCTGGCCGGTGCCGTCCTCGCGCTCGCCCTCGCACTGGGCGGATGCACCACGACCGAATCGCCGCCGGAACCGGCCGAGGATCCCGCCGCCGCGCGGATCACCGAGATCGTGCGCGACGGGATGGACGAACTCGATCTCAGCGCGGCGGTCTACGGGGTGTGGCGCGGCGGGGAGCAGGTCGCGCTGGGCGCGCTGGGCGAGTCACCGCTCGGAGTGCCCGCGACCGCGGACATGCGGGTGCGGGTGGGTCAGCCGATGGAGCCGATGCTGTCGACGGTGCTGTGGCGGCTCGACGGCGACGGCGTGCTGTCGATGGACGAGCCGATCGCGCGCTGGCTACCCGAATTCCCGCGCGCCGACACGATCACCCCGCGCATGCTGGCCAACAGCACCTCCGGCATCGCCGACTACGTCACCGACCCCGAGTTCCTGAAGATCTTCGGCGAGAACCCGATTCGCGAGTGGACCGCACCGCAGCTCATCGAACGCGCCACCGCCCGGCCACCCCTGTTCGACCCAGGCACCAGCTTCGCCTACGCCCACAGCGACCTGGTGGTGCTCGGCGAAGTCCTGCAACGCGCCTCGGGAAAACCACTGGGCGAGTTGATCTCCGGACACCTGACCGCACCACTGGGCATGCACCACAGCGACGTCGTCCGCACCCCGCAGATGGACGAACCCTTCCTGCACGGCTACACCAACGAGCGAAAGTTCTTCGAGGACTCCACCTTCTGGAACCCGACCGCCTTCCTGCACAGCGGCAACATGAACTCCACCGTCGCCGACCTCGGCCGCTGGGTCCGTGCCCTCGGCACCGGCGAACGCCTCACCCCCGACCAGTTCCAGCAGATGATGGCCCCCTCCACCGCCGGCCTGGGCCCCCTCACCGCCGACCGCTACTTCGCCTTCGGCGTCGTCCACCTCACCGACTGGCTGTTCATGAACCCCTCCTACGGCGGCTACGACGGCGTCGCCTTCTACGACACGAAATCCGCCACCACCGTCATCGTCTACACCACCCTCGGCCCCACCTCGGACTCCGCGAAGAACAACGCCGTCGGCATCGGAACGAAGATCGCGCAGTACCTCGTCCCGGATCGGGCGCCCGCGGTGCCCTGAACGGACGTCGTTCGCGACCGCGGGTCAGTCGCCCGGTGGGCGCTGTGGCAGTCGTGTGGTCGAGGCGGGTTCGGCAACGATCCGGCGACGGCGCAGACGCGCGGCCTCGTCGTCATCGACGGCGGGCGCCGGCTGGATACGGTCGGAGGATGACCGGTGACAGGCAGATACGCGTCGAGAGCGAGTTCGCACCGTTGCGGACGGTGGTCGTGGCCCGGTGCGAGTTCCGGGGACCGGCCGATCCGGAACTGCTCGGGCATTCGATGCCGGTGGAGCCGGGCGCGGTGGGGATTCTGGAAGCGGTGGGCCCCAGAGACTTCGGGGAGGTCTATCCCGACCGGCAGCGGGCGTGGGCGGGCGAACGGGAGCAGCTCGCCGCGGCGCTGACCCGGCACGGCGTGGAGGTGCTGCGGCCACGGTTGTTCACGGAGGCGGAGAAGACCGCAGCGGGCCCCGCGGGATACGGCAACTTCTTCGTGCGGGACCCGTGGTTCACCGTCGGTGCGCACGTCATCGAGGGTGTGCTGCAGTTTCCGCACCGGCGGCTGGAGATACTGCCCAGCCGGGAACTGCTGCTCGACCGGGTGCTGCCCAGCGCCGCGCGGTACGTGGCGGCACCCCAGCCGGGTGTCGACTGCGGACCGTTCCTGGAGGGCGGTGACGTGCTGGTGCTCGGCAAGCAGGTGTTCGTCGGCCGGTCGGGGATGGCCACCGACGAGATCGGCTGCCGCTGGCTCGCGAAGTACCTCGCGCCGTTCGGCTTCGACGTCGTCCCGGTCCGGCTACCCACCCACGTGCTGCACCTGGACTGTGCGCTCGGACTGGTGCGCGACGGGCTGCTGATCGCCTGCCGCGACCGGCTGCCCGACGGGCTCCCCGAATCACTGCGCGGCTGGGACGTCATCGAGGTCGACGAGGACGAAGCGGCCGCCATGGCCACCAACGGCCTGCCCGTCGACAGCGCCACCTACATCACCGACCCGCAGTTCGCCCGGGTCGGCGCCGAACTCCAGGATCGCGGAATCACCGTGGAGTACATCGACTTCACGGTGTCACGACTGTTCGGCGGCGCGTTCCGCTGCTCGACCCAGCCCTTGCTGCGCGCCTGAGGGGCACCGGCTCTCTGGCACGAAAAAGCCCCTCACCTGGGTATCAGGTGAGGGGCCTCGAGTGGAGCTGCCGGGAATCGAACCCGGGTCCTCCGCCGCGTCTTCAGGGCTTCTCCGTGTGCAGTTCGCTAGGTCTCTGCTTGGATCTCCGGGTCTCGCGAACAAGCTCGGATGACGATCCCAGTCGCTGTTGGATGTTCCATCCGACCCCGCGACCGGGCCGGACAGTAAGTCTCTCTAGCTGATGCCAGGGTCCGGGTCGAGAGACGAACCCGGTCTGACAGAGACGACCTGCTACTTAGGCAGCGAGGGCGTACTCGCGCTGATTGGAATCGGCGCTTAATTGGTTGCAACGACGCTTACGGTGGTCTCTTGCCTGCACCGACACGCTTCCCCTGAATCAACGTACGCAGTCGAAACCGTTCAGCCCCGTACGTGCCCGCACCGTGCGGGCTAGTCATGTTAACACTCCCGCCGTCGCGTTTCTTCCCGTTATTTCTGCCAGCGGGCGGTGTCGGCTCGGTCACCGGGTAGCGAACTTCGCCCGCCCGGCTGGGTGAATCCGGGTGGCCGGGCCGGTGGAGGCGGGTACTGTTCTCGTTCGGCCGCACTGGGACAGCGAGATCCCCTGGGGCGACTGGAACTAGGAGTTACCTGATGGCATTCACCAAACCGCGGGCACTGCGCCGTGCCGTGGTGATCCCGGTCGTGGCCGCGCTCGTGTCGGCGGTGGCGGCCTGCTCGACGGGTGAGCAGGACTACGGACCGGGTGTGACCAGTGAGCCGTGTCCCGGCTCGCAGCACAAGGACCGGGGGTGCATCTATCTGGGCGTGCTCTCCGATCTCGGTGGCGGTCCGTTCGCGCCGCTGGGTATCTCGATGAACGAGGGCCAGCTGGCGTTCTGGAACCAGGTGAACGAGTCCGGCGGCATCGGCGGCTACGACATCGACATCACCACCTACAGCCGCAACACCTCCTTCGACCCGCGCACCCACCGCACCGCGTATCAGGAGATCGAGCCGCATGTGCTCGCGCTGGCGCAGAGCCTGGGCACCGGGCAGTCGATCGCGCTGCTCAACCAGATGGACGCCGACGACATGGTCAGCGTCGCGGCGACGCAGTGGTCGGGCTGGAACTACCGCAGCGCCGACCGCAATCTGGTGCTCAGCGCGGGCTACTCCTACTGCACCGAAGCGGTGATGGGCCTGGACTGGTTCGCCGAGAACCACTACAACCCGCGCGATATCGCCATCGTGGCCTATCGCGGGAACTGGGGTGGCGACTACGCCGCCGGGGCGATGAAGTGGGCGGTGGCCAACGGCGCCACCATCGTCGACATGATCGAGACCGGACCCAACGGTGAGGTGGGCAATCAGGACGGTCCGGTCGAGGAGGTGCTGGCCGCGTCACCGGATCTGGTGATGCTGGCCACCGGACCGGGCGAGACCGCGGAGATCGTGGGCAAGCTGGTGGCCTCCGGATTCACCGGCCGCTTCCTCGGCTCGCTGCCCACCTGGAACGCGGCGCTGTTGCAGACGCCCGCCGCGCCCGCGCTCACCGCGCTGTTCAACTACACGACTCCCGTCGACGGGTGGGCGGGTGACAGCGTCGGCGCCCAGCACGCGCGCGCCGCGGTCGATCGCGAACCGGCCAACTTCGGCTACTCGCTGGGCTGGGCGATCTCCTATCCGCTCAAGGCCCTGCTCATCGCGGCGGCCGACGCCGGGGAGCTGACCCGGCCCGGGCTGCGGCGCACGGTCACCGACCTGAAGCCGGACGGTGAAGGCATGGTGGTGGTGCATCCGACGGGAGCCAGCGCGCCGGATCTGTCGGCGGAGTGGTCGGTGGTGTTCGAGCCGGACAAGACCGCGCCGATGGGTGCGCGGGCGATCAGTACCGGATATCAGGGCACCACGCTGGGCAAGCTGGGTATCCACGAGCCCTGCACGCGGCTCTAGCTCCTGCGGCTCTAGTTCGCGGCGATCATCCCGACCGCCGCGAGCGCCAGGCCCATCCCCACCTTCTGCAGTCCGCCGATCCGCTCGCCGAGCAGGACCATCGCCAGCAGCACCGTGGCGGCCGGGTAGAGCGAGCCGATCACGCTGACCACCGACAGCATCGAGCCGTGGAAGGCGTAGAGCAGGGCGGCGTTGGCGATCACGTCGAGCACGCCGACGGCCAGCGCCAGCCGCAGCGGTTCACCGTGCAGGCCGCCGAACTCACCCGCCGCCAGCGCGGAGGTCCACACCACGACGGTGGCGGCCACACGCTGGGCGAGCAGCGGCCACAGGCCCGCCTCCGCGCTGGTCTCGTGCAGGAAGAAGAAGGCGAAGCCGAACGCGGCGCCGGAACCGACGGTCAGCAGGGCGACGCGGCGGGAGAAGCGCAGTTCGCGACCGCCGATGATCTCCTCGGTGGTCTCGTCGGGCGCCTCCCGGCTGACCAGCACCACCGCGACCAGCGCGAGCGCGATCCCGGCCACCGCGAGCGGGCCGGGCCGCTCACCCAGGAAGAAACCGGCGATCACCGGGATTCCGGCGACGAGCACGGCCGTCACCGGCGAGACCACCGACATCGGACCGTCGGCGAGCGCGGCGTAGAACCACCACACCGCCAGCCCGCTGGCGACACCGGCGGCCAGGCCCCAGAAAACCGAGGCCGCGTCCGCGTGCCCGCCGACCAGCGGGGCGATCAGCAGCACCAGCAGTACCGAGAACGGATACGACACCACGACCACGCGCAGTGCGGTGACCCGCCGGGCGGCGATGCCGCCGAAGAAGTCGCTGACTCCGTAGCCCGCCGCCGCGATCAGGGCGAGCGCGACGGAGATCAACGCATGCCTTTGACCCGCCGACCGATCTCGCGGGTGACCTCACGCTCGGCCTGTCGGCGAGCCAGATCCTGGCGCTTGTCGTAATCCTGCTTGCCCTTGGCGAGGGCGAGTTCCACCTTCACCTTGCCGTCGGAGAAGTACATCGACAGCGGCACCAGCGTCTGGTTGCCCTCCCTGGACTTGCCGACCAGGTGCTCGATCTCGCGCTTGTGCAGCAGCAGCTTGCGGGTGCGCCGCGGCGAGTGGTTGGTCCAGGTGCCGTGGCTGAACTCCGGGATGTGCAGGCCGCGCAGCCAGACCTCCCCGTTGTCGACGGTCGCGAAGGCGTCGACGAGAGAGGCCTTGCCTTCGCGCAGGCTCTTCACTTCGGTGCCGACCAGCGCGATCCCCGCCTCATAGGTGTCGAGGATCGTGTAGTTGTGCCGCGCGCGGCGGTTGGTCGCGATGACCTTCCGGCCTTTCTCCTTCATAACGGTCAACTCTAAGTGACGGCGCCAGCGCTTTATTCCCTGGCGTGATCAGCCACCGGGCCGCAGGGCCAGGTAGAGGATCAGCGCGGCGGTGAAGAGCAGGATCAGCCCGACGGTGGTCCAGCGTGGCCTGCCCCGGTGGATCACCGGGTGCCGGTGGCCGAGCAGGGTCGGCGCGACGACGGGATCGATCGCGCGACGCGACGACGGTGGTGGGGCGTCGGCCGCCCCGCCCGCACCACCGGAGTTGCCCTCGTCGGCTCCGTCACCGTCTGCCATGGCTCGACAGTATCGCGCGCGGCGCCGATGGACGGGCTATTCCTCGTGCAGCGTGGCCAGCACCCCCTCGCCGTAGCGGGCCAGTTTGTTCTCACCGACCCCGGCGACGGTGCCGAGCGCGGCGAGATCGGCGGGCTTGCGGGCCGCGATCTCGCGCAGGGTGGCGTCGTGGAACACCACGTAGGCGGGCACGCCCTGTTCCTTGGCGGTGGCCGCGCGCCAGGCGCGCAACCGCTCGAACAGCGGGACGTCGGCGGCGGGCAGGTCGACGGCGGCCTTGGCCGTCTTGGGGGCCCGCGCGGGCTTGGCGGCGCGCTCGGGTTCGCGGCGCATCGGCACCTGCTTGCCCTCGAAGAGCACCTCGTTGCTCGCGTCGGTGAGCGCGAGCACGCCGTACTCGCCCTGCACGGCGAGCAGGCCACCGGCCAGCAGCTGACGGACCACGCCGCGCCATTCGGTGTCGCGCAGATCGGTGCCGATGCCGAAGACCGACAGTTCGTTGTGCCGGTGCTGGGTGATCTTCGGATTGGACTTGCCGAGCAGGATGTCGATGAGATGACCCGCGCCGAAGGCCTGGCCGCGTTCGCGCTTGAGCCGCAGCACGGTGGAGAGCATCTTCTGCGCGGGGACGGTGCCGTCCCAGGTCTGCGGCGGGTTCAGGCAGACATCGCAGTTGCCACACGCGCTGCCGGGCTGGCCGAAATAGTTGAGCAGCTGGATGCGGCGGCAGCCCACCGTCTCGCACAGCGCGAGCATGGCGTCGAGGTGCAGTTGCAGCTGGCGCCGGTGCGCGGCGTCGCCCTCGCTGGAGTCGATCATCTTGCGCTGCTGCACGACATCGGCCAGGCCGTAGACCATCCACGCGGTGGACGGCAAACCGTCGCGGCCCGCGCGGCCGGTCTCCTGGTAGTAGCCCTCGACGGATTTGGGCAGGTCGAGATGGGCGACGAAGCGCACGTCGGGTTTGTCGATGCCCATACCGAAGGCGATGGTGGCCACCACGACCAGGCCGTCCTCACGCAGGAACCGGGCCTGGTTCTCCGCGCGGGTGCGATTGTCCAGGCCCGCGTGATAGGGCACCGCCCGCACGCCGTTCTCGGTGAGCATGGCCGCGGTCTTCTCCACCGAATTGCGCGAGAGGCAGTAGACGATGCCCGCGTCACCGGCGTGCTCGGCGCGGATGAACTCGAGCAGCTGGCGGTCGGGGCGGTTCTTGCTCTCGATCCGGTACTGGATATTGGGCCGGTCGAAGCTGGCGACGAACTGCTTCGCGGCGCCGAGATCGAGTCGCTCGACGATCTCGGCGGCCGTCTTCTCGGTGGCGGTCGCGGTGAGCGCGATGCGCGGGACATCGGGCCAGCGCTCGTGCAGCAGCGACAGCGCCAGATAGTCGGGCCGGAAATCGTGGCCCCACTGGGAGACGCAGTGCGCCTCGTCGATGGCGAACAGCGCCACGGTGCCACGGTCGAGCAGCCGCAGCGTGGATTCCAGGCGCAGCCGTTCGGGCGCGAGGTAGAGCAGGTCGAGGTCACCGGCGACGAACTGCGCCTCGACCGTGCGGCGCTGATCCGGCGACTGGGTGGAGTTGAGGAACCCGGCCCGCACGCCCAGCGCGCTCAGGGCGTCGACCTGGTCCTGCATGAGCGCGATCAGCGGTGAGACGACGACACCGACACCGGGGCGGACCAGCGAGGGCACCTGGTAGCACAGCGATTTACCGCCGCCGGTCGGCATGAGGACCAGCGCGTCACCGCCGCCCACGACCTGCTCGACGATGGCGGCCTGGTCACCGCGGAAGCTGTCGTAGCCGAAGACCCGGCGCAGCACTTCCTCGGCGGTCTCCGGGCGTCCGGGAGCCGCCGTCCTGGCCGGGCCGGCCGGGGCGAGATCGTCGAAGTGGAAGCCGCCGGTGTCGTCGAAGTCGTGCTCGGAGACGTAGCCGCCGGCGGACGCGTAGGCGTCGTCGGGCGGGAAATCCTCGGGCGGGAAGTCGTCGATGTCGGGGGCTGTGGCGCCGGAATTGCTCACCGGGCCATCCTACGAGCGAGCGGCCGGCTCGCAGCCCAGCCGAGGGCCCGGATCACGGCTCCGACCGGAAGTTGTCCACAGGTGGACAACTCGGATTCAGCCGCGCAAACGGTCCAGGACCTCGGCCTGGAGCAGGCCGTTGCTCGCCACGGCGTCGCCACCGTGCGGGCCGGGCCGTCCGTCCAGGGAGGTGAACGTGCCACCCGCCTCGCGGACCAGGATGTCGAGGGCGGCCAGGTCCCACAGGGAGACCTCCGGCTCGGCGGCGATGTCCACCGCGCCCTCGGCGACCAGGCAGTAGTTGAAGAAATCGCCGTAGCCGCGCACCCGCCAGACCGCGTCGGTGAGGTCGACGAACTTCTCCCGCAGGCCACGTTCACGCCAGCCGGACAGGCTGGAGAACGCCAGGCTCGCGTCGCCGAGATCAGCCACGGCCGAGACCGACAGCGGGGTGGGCGCCCCCGGATGGACCTGTACCCAGGCCCCCGATCCGGCCGCCGCCCACCAGCGCCTGCCCAGCGCGGGCGCGCTCACCACGCCGACCACCGGGACGCCGTCCTCGAGCAGCGCGATCAGGCTCGCCCACACCGGGACGCCGCGCACGAAGTTCTTGGTGCCGTCGATCGGGTCGACCACCCACTGCCTGCCGCTGAACTCGGCGTCACCGCCGAACTCCTCGCCGAGCACCGCGTCGCCCGGACGTTCCGCGCCGAGCACCCGCCGGATGACCTGCTCCACCGCCAGGTCGGCATCCGAGACGGGCGTGAGATCCGGTTTGGCGTCGACCTTCAGGTCCACGGCGCCGAAGCGCACCTTCGAGATCGCGTCGGCTTCGTCGGCCAGGCGCAGGGCGAGGTCCAGGTCAGCGGTGTAGGCAGCCACGCGGGCAGTGTATTCGGCGGGTCCGCGCTGGCGTGGTCGCGGCTCCCTGCCCAGCACGATCGCGCGCGTCAGGCCGCCACGGCCGACCTCGCCGCGACCAGAGCGCTTGCCCACCAGTGCAACTGATCGAGCATCGCCCGCGCGGCAGCCTCGAAATCGGCGGGTTCGCGAAGCCGGCCTTCCTCGTCGAAGAGCAGGTAGTACCGCGGAAACGAGACGTAGTTGCGCACGGTATGGGCATTGAGTTCGTTGAACACCTGACGCAGGTGCTCGATGGCGAGCAGGCCGCCCGAGGCGCCGCTGTAGCCGACGAAGCCGATGGTCTTGGCGTCCCACTGGGTGAAGTGCCAGTCGATGACACTCTTCAAAGCCGCGGGATAGCTGCGGTTGTAGTCGGGAGTGACCACGACGAACGCGTCCGCGGCCGCCAGACGCTCGGTCAGCCGGGCCATCCCCGCCGGACGGACCGGGTCGGGGTCCAGCGCGGGCGACACCGCGGGCAAGGCGGCGGGCACCTCGACCTCGGCCAGGTCGATCACGTCGACCTCGAACCGCTCGTCGACCTGCCGGGCGAACCAGTTCGCGACCACGGGTCCGAACCGCCCCTCCCGGACGCTGCCGATGACGATCGCGAGCTTCAGTGGCTGTGTGGACACGCTGTCCTCCTGTGTCGATTCCGGCCCCGATCGGCCGGTGACACCCACTTTCCCGCTGGGCGATCCGCGCAGGGAGACCACGCTGAGAGTGGTAGTGGCACGGCCACTGTCGACCCCTCCCCCGCCGGTACCGTCGACGAGGTGAGCGACAACGAACTCGGCCTCTTCCTGCGGGCCCGCCGCGAAGCGGTCTCCCCCGCCGAGGTCGGCCTGCCCAGGGGACCCCGCCGACGCACCCCGGGCCTGCGCCGCGCCGAGGTGGCGATGCTGGCCGGAGTCAGCGTCGAGTACCTGACCCGGCTGGAGCAGGGGCGGGATCGGCATCCCTCGCCGCCGGTGCTCTCCGCGCTGGCCGACACGCTGCGGTTGAGTCCCCGGGAGCGGGTGCATCTGCATCAACTGACCAAAGGGCTGTCGGGGTTCAGTTGTGGGGCCGCCGAGCAGGGGCCCAATCGGACGGTCCGGCCCACGGTGCGTGCGATTCTCGAGCAGCTCGAGCCCGCGCCCGCCGCGATCACCAACCGGTTCACCGAGGTGCTCGCGTGTACCGAGGGGTATCGCAGGCTGATGGCGCCGAGTGGGCTGTTCGAACAGGGAGAGCCCGCCAATGTGGCGCGATTCGTCTTCACCCATCCCGGCGCGCGGGAGCTGTATCCGGACTGGGACGCGGCCGCCGACAAGCTGGTGGCCTCGCTGAAGCAGGGGCCTTTCCGGGCCGATCCGGTGGTGGCCGCGCTGGTCGACGAACTCACGGTGACCGCCGGTAGCGCGTTCACCGAGCGGCTGGCGACACTGCCGGGGTTGCCGCCCTCGGGCGGGGTCGACCGGATCAGTCATCCCGAGGTGGGTGAGCTGCGGCTGGCGTATGAATCGCTGGAGCTGTCCATCGACGACGACCAGTCGCTGTATGTCCTGCTGCCCGCCGACGCGGCGAGCGCGGCGGCGCTGGACGGGCTGGTCGGGCGGCGGCCCGGTGGCCTGCGGGCCGTGGCGGGCTGACGCGGCGGGTGCGCGTGTTTCACCGTGTCGGAGGCGACCGGTAACCTTGGGAATCGTGCATCCTGACGTTATCGCCGATCTGGCCGAACTCGACACCACGCTCAAGACGGTCGAGTCGGTCCTCGATGTCGAGGAGCTGCGCCGTCGCATCGACGAGCTCGAGCATCAGGCCGCCGATCCGGAGCTGTGGAACAACCAGGACCACGCCCAGCAGGTGACCAGCGAGCTCTCGCACGCGCAGAGTGAGCTGCGCCGCGTGGAGGACCTGCGTCAGCGCCTCGAAGACCTGCCGGTGCTCTACGAGCTGGCCGAGGCCGAGGAGGGCGCGGCCGCCGCGGAGGCCACCGCCGACGCCGACGCCGAGCGGGCCACGCTGCGCATCGACATCGAGGCGATGGAGGTGCGCACCCTGCTCTCCGGCGAGTACGACAAGCGGGACGCGCTGGTCAACATCCGCTCCGGCGCCGGTGGCGTGGACGCCGCCGACTGGGCGCAGATGCTGATGCGCATGTACATCCGCTGGGCCGAGCGGCACAAGTACTCGGTGGAGGTCTACGACACCTCCTACGCCGAGGAGGCGGGTATCAAGAGCGCCACCTTCGCGGTGAAGTCGCCCTACGCCTACGGCACCCTCTCGGTCGAGATGGGCACCCACCGCCTGGTGCGGATCAGCCCGTTCGACAACCAGGGCCGCCGCCAGACCTCCTTCGCCGAGGTCGAGGTGCTGCCGGTGGTGGAGACCACCGACCACATCGAGATCCCCGACGGTGACGTGCGCGTGGACGTGTACCGCTCCTCCGGTCCGGGTGGTCAGTCGGTCAACACCACCGACTCCGCGGTGCGCCTGACCCACATCCCCACCGGCATCGTGGTGACCTGCCAGAACGAGAAGTCGCAGCTGCAGAACAAGATCTCGGCCATGCGCGTGCTGCAGGCCAAGCTGCTCGAGCGCAAGCGCCAGGAGGAGCGCGCCCAGATGGACGCGCTCAAGACCAACGAGGGCGCGTCCTGGGGCAACCAGATGCGTTCCTACGTGTTGCACCCGTACCAGATGGTCAAGGACCTGCGCACCAATCATGAGGTGAACAACCCCACGGCGGTGCTCGACGGCGACATCGACGGCTTCATCGAATCCGGAATCCGTTGGCGCATGCGCGATCAGGCCGACGCGTAGCCATCGATTCGCTCGGCGCGGTGCGCGTCCGCGCGTTTGACCTGGCACCGTGACCGGCCTGTAACCTTTTCGTGTGAACGACCACCTCGCGATCGAGACCGCCCCCGAGATCACCGCCTGGCTACGATCCAGCGGGCTCGAGATCGTGCTGCTCGTCGTCGGAGCGATGCTGTTCGGGCGCTTCGCCGCGTTCATCCGCGACCGGGTGACCAGCAAGATCGACTCCGGTTTCCACTCCAGCGACGCGCTGGTCCGCACCGAAGCGGCCAAGCACCGGCACGCCCTGGCCCAGGTCATCACCTGGGTGGTGCTGACCATCGTCTACGTGCTGGTCGGCATCGAGGTCCTGCGCAGGCTGGGCTTCGCGGTGACCGGGCTGGTCGCGCCGGCGGCGGTGCTCGGTGCCGCGCTCGGTTTCGGCGCCCAGCGCATCGTGCAGGACATCCTGGCCGGGTTCTTCCTCATCACCGAACGTCAGTACGGCTTCGGTGACGTGGTGAGCATCGCGGTCACCGGTTCGGGCGATCCGGCCGAGGGCACCGTCGAGGACGTCACCTTGCGCATCACCACGCTGCGCAATTCCGACGGCGAGGTGATCACCGTCCCCAACGGCCAGATCGT
Organism: Nocardia sp. NPDC056064; assembly: GCF_042266925.1. Classification (NCBI taxonomy): domain Bacteria; kingdom Bacillati; phylum Actinomycetota; class Actinomycetes; order Mycobacteriales; family Nocardiaceae; genus Nocardia; species Nocardia sp. NPDC056064. The sequence goes on from NZ_JBHJWO010000001.1 coordinate 2,345,822, forward strand.
GAAGGTGACGAACCTGTCCAAGGACTGGGCCCGCGCCGCCATCGACGTGCCGGTATCGGCCCAGGCCGACATCACCAAGATCAACGAAGTACTGCACGAGGTGTGTACCACCGCCTATCAGGACCGCAAGCTCGAGCCGCTGCTGCTCGACGAGCCGTCGGTGATGGGTGTGGAAGGTCTCACCCTCGACGAGATGAACATCCGGATGGTTGCCCGCACATTGCCGGGCAAGCAATTCGAAGTGGGTCGCGAGCTGCGCGTACGGGTCGCCGCGGCGCTGCGGAAGGAAGGAATCAGTGAAACCACGTAAGTCCACGGCGATCCTGATGGCCGCGTGGCTGTCGACGTTCGTCGTCTATGTGCTCGTCAAGCCGGTCGAGAAGGCCGACACTCCACCGACGACCCTGCTCAACACCGTCCCGGCCTGGGTCGATCCGACGCGCTGAGGCCGCCGGTGCCCGTCACCGGCCAGGTCACCGGGCGGTCGCTGGCTACACTGGCTCCCCGTGATCACCATGCGCAACGTCACCAAGTCGTACAAGACCTCGACGCGGCCGGCGCTGGACAACGTTTCCGTCGACGTGGACAAGGGCGAGTTCGTCTTCATCATCGGTCCGTCCGGTTCGGGGAAGTCGACTTTCATGCGGCTGCTGCTCAAGGAGGAGTCGCCGACCGCGGGCGAGATCCGGGTGGCCGACTTCCGGGTCGACCGGTTGCCGGGCCGCAAGGTGCCCAAGCTGCGCCAGCGCATCGGCTGCGTGTTCCAGGACTTCCGGCTGCTGCAGCAGAAGACGGTGGAGCAGAACGTGGCCTTCGCGCTGGAGGTGATCGGCAAGCGGCGCCAGTTCATCGACCGCACGGTGCCCGAGGTGCTCGACATGGTCGGCCTCGGCGGCAAGGGCAACCGGTTGCCCTCGGAGCTGTCCGGTGGTGAGCAGCAGCGGGTGGCGATCGCGCGCGCGTTCGTCAACCGGCCGCTGGTGCTGCTGGCCGACGAGCCCACCGGCAATCTCGATCCCGAGACCAGCGCCGACATCATGGCGCTGCTGGAACGGATCAACCGCATCGGCACCACGGTGCTGATGGCCACGCACGACAATCACATCGTCGACGCCATGCGCAGGCGGGTGGTGGAACTCGACCACGGCAGACTCGTGCGCGACGAGGCGACCGGCGTCTACGGGGTGGGGCGATAATGCGACTGAGTTTCCTGTTCACCGAGGTCGCCGACGGCCTGCGCCGCAATCTGACGATGACCGTCGCGATGATCCTGACCACCGCGGTGTCGCTGATGATGCTCGGCGGCGGCATGCTGTCGGTGCGGATGGCCGACAAGACCGAGAACTTCTTCATCGGCCGGCTCGAGGTGCGTTTCTATCTCGACGACGCCGTCTCCGACACCGACCCGGACTGCGCGGCCGAGCCGTGCAAGTCGCTGCTGGCCGACCTGAAGTCGACCTCGGGCGTGGAGAGCGTGCAGTTCCTCAACCGCGCCGACGCGCTGGAGGAGGCCAAGAAGCTCTTCGCCGATCAGCCGGAGATGGTGCAGTACATCAGCGATTCGCCGCTGCCCGCCTCGCTGCGGGTGAAGATGACCGACGCCGACCAGTACCAGCACATCTACGACAGTTTCGCGACGCGCCAGGGCGTGCGGATCGTGGCCAACGACAAGGAGTTCGTCGACCGGCTGGTGAGCCTGTTCGACGGGCTGCGCAACGCGGCGTTCGGCCTGGCGCTGGTGATGGCGCTGGCGGCCATGCTGCTGGTGCTGAACATGGTGCAGATCGCCGCGTTCACCCGGCGCACGGAAGTCGGCATCATGCGCCTGGTGGGCGCGACGCGCTGGTATACCCAGCTGCCGTTCCTGCTCGAGGCGGTGGCGGCGGCGTTCGTCGGCTCGGTGCTGGCGGTGCTGGGTCTGGTGATCGCGCGGCCGCTGGTGATCGACCGGGCGCTGGGTCCGCTCTTCGACAGCAATGTCTTCCCGCGCATCACCGGTGACGACATCGCGGTGGTCGCGCTGACCATCGCGCCGATCGGCATCGTCTTCGCGGCGGCGACGGCCTATCTCACGCTCCGGTTCTACGTGCGCGAGTGAGTCGCGCGGCGGGACCTACGCCGGTCCCGCCGCGGCTCGGCTCGCTGACGGATCGGCGTGGGCGAGGCTGGCGTCGAGCTGCGCGGTCAGCTGGGCGCGCTGCCGGTCGAGGACCTCGATGCGGCGGTTCAGTTCGGCCGTGCGCTCGGCCATCACCCGCACCGACATCTCGCAGGCCTGCACCGGGCCGTCCGCGGGCGCGCACGGGAGCAGCGCGGCGATGTCGTCGGTGGTCAGTCCGGCGGCGAGCAGTTCGCGGATCCGTTCGACGGTGCGCAGCGCGTCCTCGGGGTAGGTGCGATAGCCGTTGGGATCGCGGTGGGGCCGCAGCAGGCCCTGTTCCTCGTAGTAGCGCAGCAGGCGCGCGGCGACGCCGGTGCGCCGGGCCAGTTCACCGATCAGCATGTGATCTCCCGCTCCGGGCTTGACCTTCCCATCCATGTGAATACCTAACTTCGCTGACATGACAGCGATTCCCTTGCAGACCACCGTCCACGGCTCGGGCCCCGGCCTCGTCCTCGCCCATGGGGCCGGGGGCGGGATCGAGGCCAACTTCGGCCCGGTGATTCCCGCGCTCGCCCGCACCCACACCGTGGTCGGCTCCGACTATCCGGCCGACGACACCCCGCTGACCCTCGACGGCCTCGCCGACGCCCTGGTGGCCGCCGCGGTCGCGGCGGGCGTGGAGACCTTCACCATCGCCGGGTTCTCCCTCGGCACCGCGGTGGCCGTGCGCGCGGCCGCCCGTCATCCCGAACGGGTCACCGGGCTGCTGCTCACCGCGGGGTTCGCCGCACCGGACAATCGCGCGCGGCTGATCGTGCGGAGCTGGCAGGACCTGATCGATCGCGAGGACCGCGCCGATTTCGCGCGCCTGGCCCTGGTGACGGGCTTCTCTCCGCGCTACCTCGACGACCTGTCCCGCGAGACCGTCGACGAACTCGTGGACGGGATCGGCGCCTCGATTCCCGGCGGCACCCGGCAGCAGGCGGACCTGGTCGACCGGGCCGACACCACCGCCGACCTGCCCGGCATCACGGTGCCGACCCTCGTCGTGGCCACCACCGCCGACCTGCTGATCGACCCCGCCAACTCCCGCGCGCTCGCCGCCGCGATACCCGGCGCCGAATACGCCGAGATCGACGCCGGGCACGTGGTCATGGCGGAGCAGCCGGACGCCTGGGAGAAGCTCCTGACCGACTTCCTGGAGCGCCACCGGCTCTGAGGCCGGACCCGGGATCACCCCAAGGTGCGCAGGTGGGGCCACAGTTCGGACCAGGGTCGGCGCGGGGTTCGCGGCAGACGTACAGCGGGGCACCCTGTTCGTCGTTGTCGATCCCGAGGCCGTTGTCGATCACGCCCGCCGGTTCGACGCTCGCGCACAACGCGATGAGCCGGTCGTGGTCGAGGCCGACGGTGAGGACCGTGGTCGCGGTGTCGGGCGGTGGGCCCCACCACCAGTACGCGTTGTGGCCCGAATACGGTGTGGGCAGGCCGTATTCGGCGCCGTAGTGCTCGATGGCGCCCGCTTCGCCGTAGTTGGCGGTGAGGATCGCCGCGCCGGGCGGGTACGCGGCCGCCACCTGATCGACGAAGCGGGGCCAGCCGATGGTCTCGCCCGCGTCGTAGTTCACCGCGAGCATCGGCGAGTCCGGGACGGCCGCGACCGGCAGCAGCGGCAGGAACAGCGAGGCGGACAGCACCGCGTTCACGGCGACGACGGAACCCGCTGCCGCCCAGCGTTTCCGGTTCTCGCCGAGCCACCGCGTCAGCCCCACGACACCGGCCGCGAGCAGCACCGGATACATCCCGCCGAGGTAGTACGCCTTGCCTCCCGCGACCAGGAAGACCACGACCAGCAGGCCGTAGGCGAGAGCGAAGGCCCGGTACGGCGAGCGCCACAGCCGCCACAGGCCATACATCCACAGCGGCACCAGCAGCGGACCGATCAGCCCGAACTGCAAGAGCACGAACATGATCGGTGAGTCCGAGGTACCCGAGGAACCGGCGGCGATGGCCCGGCTCAGCGTCCACTGGGGCCAGCCGTTGCTCGACTGCCACCACAGGTAGGGCGCGGTGAGGATCGCCGCGAGCCCGATCGACATCGGAAAGTACCTGTTGACGAGCACTTTTCGCTGCGATGTCAGCAGAAGGGCCAGGACGAGCACGGCGACCGGCACGACGATCAGCACCTTGTTCTGCACACCGACCCCCACCGCCCCACCGACGGCGAGCCACCATCGCGGGTCGGCCCCGCGCACCAGTTTCAGTACCAGCAGGCTGATCAGCGACCAGACCGCCAGCTCGACGATCGTCGTCCCGAACAGGTGCCCCGCACCCTGCACGAGGGCCGCGCTCGCCACCGCCGCGGCGGTCAGTATCCGCGCGCCCCGGCCGCCGCCGAGCACGCCCGCCATCAGCCCGGCGCACACCACCGCGCCGGTGGCGGCGAGGACGGCGGGCAGCCGCAACAGCCACAGCGCGTCGGGATCGATCGACGCCGCCAGCCGCGCGAGGGCGGGCACGAGTGGTGGCTGATCGGGATAACCCCAGTCCAGGCGCTGTCCGGCGGCCAGGAAGTACAGCTCGTCGCGGTGGTAGCCGTAGCGCGGGGAGGTCAGCAACAGGACGAGCGCGAAGGCCGACACCAGGACAGACACCAGTCCAGCGTGACAGAATCCGGCGATTCTCCCAAGGGATCATTGCATTTCTTACTCCAGAGTAAGATAGTCTTACCGAGGAGTAAGATAGGCGGGGCAGCCAGTGTCCCGACAGCCGAGGAAATCAGGTGATGATGAGCACTCGAGACAGCGCGACCAAGCGACGTCCGAACGACACGTCCGCGGTCGGCCTCAGCCAGCCCAAGCGGGACTGGATGGGCACCGCGATGCGCGCTTTGACGACCATTACCGGGTCGGAGCTCGCCGAGAAGTACAACTTGCGCAAGCCCATCGAGCGAGTCACCTACGAGGGCACCAAGACCGGGTTCCGCACGCTGGGCGCGGCCACCCGCACCTTCGCCAAGGTCACCGGTGGCGGCAAGCCGCAGCGTCTGGCCGACAACGAGTCCAAGACCAAGGACTACTTCGACCTCACCCCGTCCGACGAGCAGCAGATGATCGTCGAGACCGTGAAGGACTTCGCCGGCGAGATCCTGCGCCCGGCCGCCTACGAGGCCGACGGTGCCGCCAAGGCCCCGCGCGACCTGCTCGAGCGCGCCGCCGAACTCGGCATCACCCTGATCAATGTGCCCGAGGAGCTCGAGGGCGCCGCCTCCGAGCGTGGCGCGGTCACCAACTCCCTGGTCGCCGAGGCCCTCGCGCACGGTGACATGGGCCTGGCGCTGCCGATCCTGGCGCCCAGCGGTGTCGCCGTGGCGCTGTCGCAGTGGGGCACCGACGCCCAGCAGAAGACCTACCTGCCCGCCTTCACCGGCGAGAACGTGCCGCAGGCCTCGGTGGTCATCGCCGAGCCGCGCGCGCTGTTCGACCCGTTCGCGCTGCAGACCAAGGCCACCCGCTCCCCCAGCGGCTACCGCCTCAATGGCGTGAAGAGCCTGGTCCCGGCCGCGGCCGACGCCGAGCTGTTCATCGTGGCCGCCGAGCTCGACGGGCGCCCGGCGCTGTTCGTCGTCGAGTCCGACTCCGCGGGCCTGTCGGTCGAGGCCGACCCGAGCATGGGTCTGCGCGCCGCGGGCCTGGGCAGGCTGATCCTGGACAACGTGGCCGTGAGCACCGACGCCGTGCTCGGCGACGGTGACGCCGTCGCCCGCGCCGCCGAGTACACCGACGCCGTGCAGCTGGCGCGCCTGGGCTGGGCCTCGCTGGCCATCGGCACCGGGCAGGCCGTGCTCGACTACGTGATCCCCTACGTGAACGAGCGTGAGGCGTTCGGCGAGCCGATCTCGCACCGTCAGGCGGTGGCCTTCATGGTCGCCAACATGGCCATCGAGCTCGACGGCCTGCGGCTCGTGACCCTGCGGGGTGCGTCACGCGCCGAGCAGGGCCTGTCGTTCCACCGCGAGGCGGCGCTGGCGCGCAAGCTGGCCACCGACAAGGGCATGCAGATCGGTCTGGACGGCGTGCAGCTGCTCGGCGGCCACGGCTTCACCAAGGAACACCCGGTCGAGCGCTGGTACCGCGACCTTCGTGCCATCGGCGTCGCCGAGGGCATCGTGCTGGTGTAACGGCCCGTTTCTTATCTTCCAGGAGACTTCCCATGATCAATCTCGAACTCCCCAAGAAGCTGAAGGCGAGCGCCAACCAGGCCCACCAGGTCGCCTCCCAGATCTTCCGTCCGATCTCGCGCAAGTACGACCTCGCCGAGCACGACTACCCGGTCGAGCTCGACACCATGGCCGCCATGATCGAGGGCCTGTCGGACTCCGGCACCCAGAAGATCGGTGGCGCCGCCGGTGGCCGCGGTGACGAGCCCGGCACCGACCTGGTCGCCAATGCCAACGGCGGCAACATGTCCGCGCTGCTCAACGCGCTGGAGACCTCCTGGGGCGATGTCGGCCTGATGCTGACCATCCCCTACCAGGGTCTGGGCAACGCGGCCATCGCCGCGGTCGCCACCGACGAGCAGCTGGCCCGCTTCGGCAAGGTGTGGGCAGCCATGGCCATCACCGAGCCGTCGTTCGGTTCCGACTCCGCCGCCGTCACCACCACCGCCGTGCTCGACGGCGACGAGTGGGTGCTCAACGGCGAGAAGATCTTCGTCACCTGTGGCGAGCGGGCCACCCACATCGTGGTGTGGGCCTCGGTCGACAAGAGCCTGGGCCGCGCGGCGATCAAGTCCTTCGTCGTCCCGCGTGACGCTCCTGGCCTGTCGGTGGCGCGGCTCGAGCACAAGCTCGGCATCAAGGCCTCCGACACCGCCGTGCTGCTGCTGCAGGACTGCCGGATTCCCGCCGACAACATCCTCGGCTCGCCGGAAGTCAACGTGGAGAAGGGTTTCGCGGGGGTCATGCAGACCTTCGACAACACCCGTCCGCTGGTGGCCGCCATGGCCATCGGTGTGGCCCGCGCCGCGCTCGAGGAACTGCGGTCCATCCTCACCGGCGCCGGTGTCGAGATCTCCTACGACACCCCCGCCATGAACCAGCACGCCGCCGCCGCCGAGTTCCTGCGCATGGAAGCCGACTACGAATCGGCCTACCTGCTGGCCCTGCGCGCGGCCTGGATGGCCGACAACAAGAAGCCCAACTCCCTCGAGGCTTCCATGTCCAAGGCCAAGGCAGGCCGCACCGGCACCGACGTCTCCCTCAAGGCCGTCGAACTGGCGGGCAGCCTCGGCTACTCCCAGCGCCTGCTCCTGGAGAAGTGGGGCCGCGACTCGAAGATCCTCGACATCTTCGAAGGCACCCAGCAGATCCAGCAGCTCATCGTGGCCCGCCGCGTCCTCGGAAAGTCCTCCGCCGAGCTGAAGTGACCCGCTAGACAACGGAATCCGGTGCGAGGCGATTTGCTGTCCCGCACCGGATTTCTTGTTTCGGACGCCTGCCATATCGAATCTCGGGGCACTCAGCCCGCCTCCAGGCCGTCCCTGGCAGGAAGGTCCAAGATATTAACCGGGGCCGCTACAGGCTAGCGGGCGCGCTCGTGGCTGGACGTGAGCAAGTGTCGCCGTTGTTCGTCCAGTCACCCGGTTTCCTCGGCGCCGCAGAAGGGAGCATCTACTGAGCGCCATTCGCGGCCGGAATACGCTATACCCATAACTGGCGCCACGATGACGCGCACGGCTGGCAGATCATCGCCGCCTGTGCAGAGTCAACCACCTGACGCGGGCCGACCCCGCGATGACGACAGTGCACGGGCCGACGTCGATGAATCAGTAGCGCCCGTACTGTCGCGGTTGCCGGGCCATGTGCGCGTCCGCCGCCGCTTTCAGCTCACTGGCCACCGAATCGATGCCACGCTGGGCTGCGGCCACCGCCAAGTCCAGGTAGACGTGAAATTCCGCCGAACCACGGCCGAGGACGACCCCAGAGACCTTCTGACGATTCTCGACGTGGATCAGGACGGCATCTCCCTCGATGGCAATGACGACCAGCTTGTCGAACCGCCACTCCCTGGTGGTCTTGCCGCCCGTGAAGATCACCCGGGAAGTGGTGATCACCGCCTGGCCGAAGTCGACGGATGTCTGCAGCTCGGGTCCGGGCACATACGTACCCCGGTAGCTGCCGGTGCGGTACCAGACACCTCTGGCGATGCGAACGCTCACTCCCGACGAACTGCCGGATGAATGACCCCGCTGCTTCCTCGGCTCGATCAGCCGACAGGTGTCGGCGAACAACGCCGTCTCGCCAGACTTCAGCACCACGCCGTAATCCGTTCCGCCGCCACCGCGTGACACCCTCCGCGCCACCGCGACAAGTGTGTCGAGTCGATCCTGTTCGGTCTGCCACTGCGCCAGTTCGAGGTAGAAGGACCGTTCCGCCTGGGTATCCCGGCCGTCTCCACGGCCCGCGGGCGATCGGTCACGATCACCGGCGCCGCTTCGCCACCAGCGCTTACCTGTCACGAGCGTCGTTCAGTTGCTGCATCAAGACTGTGTCACCGGTCTTGATGTTGTCGGGATGGAAGACCTTGGTCAACGCCCTGAACATCGCCTCGGCACGACCGGTGTCGACGTGTCCGAACAGCTGCGCTGCCCAGGTCTCACCGCCGGCGGGCCCATCGAACCGCTCCGCCGATTCCCGCCGCAGTCGCTGGACGCTGGTACGTAGTTGTTCGATCTCGTCCCGGAGTTGCTCGATGTAGACAAGCTGCTGCCTGGCAGTGGTGTCCATCGCGTCGTACCTCCGCTTCCAGTCCGCAGCATCACCGGCGATGTGGTCGCCGGCGGTTCGTTCGTCGAGCCGCTCCACCCGCGCGTCGAGCCGCTCGAAGGTGGAAAGGAGCGCGGTGACGTCGACCCTGATGTGCCATTCGACATTGGCCCTGTCATAGGTGCGTGAGCGCTGCGGGATCGCCGTCTTGAGCGCGTCGAGCAGCTGGTCGTCGCGGCGGCTGAAAGCGATCACCCAGTAGTCATCCCTGGCTTCGACAGAAACGGTCGTCTGTGCCACGTACCCCCCTGACCCTTGAGCCCAACCCCGCGAGAACGAACTCTATTGTTGCGCAATGCTTGTCAACCGGCCAGCGCCAGTCACAAACCTTACGGTCCGGTTTGTTGCGTTGTGAGGGGGTGTGATGCTTGACGCTCGGGGACTTAGCTGAGGCTTAGTTAGGCTAGGCTCTGCTCATTTGCCGTTGTGCTGGATGGGGCGGCAGAGGAAGACAGAGTGGGTGCGTCGTTGGTGGCGCGGGCCGAGGAGAATCGTCGTTTGAGTGGGCTGTATGACGCGGCGCTGGAGAAGAGCAGTTGCGGGGTCGGGTTTCTGACGCGCAAGGACGGCGTGCAGACGCACGAGATCATCCACAAGCTGCACGAGGCGCTGTGTGCGGTGCCGCATCGTGGCGGGATGTCGTCGGAGGGTGTGGGTGACGGGGCGGGTGTGAACCTGGATCTGTCGCTGCGGTTCTTCAGCGAGGTCACCGGGCGTGCGCTGACGCCCGGGCAGTTCGGTGTGGGCAACTTCTTCCTGCCCACCGATCCGGCGTTCCACGGCGAGGCCGAGGCCGTCGTCGAGCAGGCGCTGCGCGCGCAGGGCTTCGAGATCCTGTGCACCCGCGAAGTGCCCGTCGACGACGCCGCCATCCGCCCGGCGGCGACGAAGTACCAGCTGCCGATCCGCCAGTGGGTGTTCCTGGCCGACGACGATCGCAAGATCCACGACGCGCTCATGGCGATCGAGGCCATCGCCTACACGCGTCCGGAACTGCTCGGGATGTATCCGCTCTCGCTGAGCGCGCGCACCCAGGTGCTCAAGGGCAGGCTCAACTCGAACGAGGTGGTGCCCTACTTCCGCGATCTGAACGATCCGTGGATGGAGGTGCACTCGATGTTCTTCCACACCCGGTTCTCCACCAACACCGCGCCCAACGCGACGATGGCCCAGCCGTTCCGGCTGATGGCCCACAACGGTGAGCTCAACACCGACAAGAAGAACCGCCTCTCGGAGAACGCCATCGCGCTGGCCCGCAACCGGGCCATCATCCGCCCGCAGGGCCAGTCCGACAGCTGTCGCCTCGACCAGACCCTGCAGAACCGGGTGCTCGAGGACGAGCTCGACCTGGTCACCGCCGTGGTCGCGATGATGCCGCCGGCCTGGGAGAACGACACCACCCTGTCCCCGCAGGTCACCGCGATGCTGGAGTACTTCAGCCTCTACGAGGAGAAGAACGACGGCCCGGCCGCGCTGATCTTCGGCAACGGCACCATCATCGGCGCCCGCCTGGACCGTCTCGGCCTGCGCCCGCTGCGCACCGTGGAGACCGCCGAGTACCTGGGCGTGATGTCGGAGGCGGGGCAGGTGTATTTCCCGCCGGAGCAGGTCACCCATCGTGGGCGCATCGAAGCGGGCGGCATGCTCTACTTCGATCACGCGCAGCGCCGCTCCTACACCACCACCGAGGCGCTGGAGATGCTGGCCGCGCGCCACGACTACCCGGCCATGCTGACCGAGGCGCGCACGAATCTGGCCGACCTGCCGCCGGTGCCGCCGGTGGGCCAGGGCTCGCCCGCCCGCTACGACGGCGATCTCACCCGCCATCAGCGCTACGTCGCCTACTCGCTCAATCAGGAGAGCTTCAAGTTCCTGATGGACCCCATGCTGGCCACCGGCCAGGAGAAGATCTCCGCGATGGGTTACGGCGCGGCGATCAACGCCCTGTCCGACCAGGAGGGCGGGGTCGCCAAGTACTTCTCGCAGCGGTTCGCGCAGGTCACCAACCCGCCGCTGGACAGCATCCGCGAGGCCGACGGCATGACGCTGCGGGTGGCGCTGGGCGCCAAGCCCAACAGCGGCGCCACCGCCGCACCGCAGATCGTGGTGCGCTCGCCGATCCTCACCCACCTCGACATGCTCAAGATCCGCGATCAGCGGCAGACACCGGTGCGCCGGTTCGGCATGCGCTACCGGGTCGACCTCACCGACGCGCGGGCCAATGCCGAGGCGCTGGTGGCCGCGATCGACGCGCTGTGCGACGAGATCGAGGCCTTCGCCCGCGAATCCGGTGGTATCGCGGTGATCACCGACCGGCACGTGTCGGCCGAGCGGGCGGCCATGCCGCTGATCATGGTGGTCTCGGCGATCAATCAGCGGCTGATCGAACAGGGCCTGCGCCTGCGGGTCTCGGTGATCGCCGAGAGCGGGCAGCTGTGCTCCTCGCACCACATCGCCGCCGTGCTCGGGTTCGGCGCGTCGGCGGTGTATCCGCTGGCGGTGCAGATGCGCGCGGAGGAGAAGTTCGGTGACGACGCCGACGCGGCGTTCAAGCATTTCGCCAAGGCGGCCGAGAAGTCGCTGATGAAGACCATGGGCCGGGTCGGACTGTGCACGGTCGAGAGCTATATCGGCGGCGAGTTCTTCGAGCCGAACTATCTCGACACCGCAGACCCGGTGCTGCACAAGTACTTCCCCAATGTGGTCTCGCCGGTGGCGGGCGTCGGCTTCCCGACGCTGGCCGCGGCCGTCGCGGACTGGCACGCGCGCGCGCTCACCGTGACCGGCGACAAGGACATCCCGCTGCTGGGCCTGTTCAAGGAGCGCGCCGAGGGCGCGGGCCACTCCTACGGCACCACCGCGGTGCGCGGCTTCGTCGACATGACCGAGGAGGCCATCTCCTTCGACGACACCGCCCGCCCCGACAACCCGGCCATGACCGACGCCACCTTCCTGCGGCTGCTGCCGCTCAACCAGCTCGAGGGCGCCTTCGGACTCGACGACGAGGCCTACCGCAACACCAGCTTCGACCAGCTCACCCCGCGCGCGGTCGACAGCTTCGACATCACCCCCGGCTACCGCCACTTCGTGCGGGCGATGAACGCCGAGCGCACCCGTCGCCCGGCCGCGCTGCGCGATGTGCTCGCGCTGCCCGCGGATGTGAACTTCGTGCACACCGCCGAGGAGTTCCGCGCGGAGATGGGCCAGTTCGCCCGCGCCGGGAACAACGACTTCCAGGTGCGGGGCCTGTCCTGCGAGCGGGTCGACGGCGAGTTCGTGCTGCGGCTGGCGCACGGACCCGAACGGCTCGCCGTGCTGGCGGAGTCGCTGTACGCGCGCTTCGGCACCGCGATCGAACACCACGAGATCGCCGACGACGCGCTGCGCCTGCGCGCCACCGGCGAGGCCGAGCGCTACCTGAGCGCGGTGCGTTCCGCGCCGGAATCGATTCCGCTGCACCAGGTGCAGCCCGCCAGCGAGATCACCGGCACCCTCGCCTCGGGCGCGATGAGTCACGGCGCGCTGGTGGCCCCGGCGCACGAGGCGGTCGCGCACGGCACCAATATGGTCGGCGGGATGTCCAACTGCGGTGAGGGCGGCGAGCACATCACCCGCTACGGCACCATCCGCGGTTCGCGGATCAAGCAGTTCGCCTCGGGGCGCTTCGGGGTGTGGTCGGGCTATCTGGCCGACCCGATGCTGCAGGAACTCGAGATCAAGATCGGTCAGGGCGCCAAGCCCGGCGAGGGCGGTCAGCTGCCCGCGCCGAAGGTGACCGTGGAGATCGCGGCGGCGCGTGGCGGCACGCCCGGTGTCGAACTCGTCTCTCCCCCACCGCATCACGACACCTACTCGATCGAGGACCTCGCCCAGCTCATCCACGACTGCAAGGCGGCGCGGGTGCGGGTGATCGTGAAACTGGTGTCCTCGGAGGGCATCGGCACGATCGCGGTCGGTGTGGCCAAGGCCGGTGCCGATGTCATCAATGTCGCGGGCAATACCGGCGGCACGGGCGCGGCGGCGGTGACGAGCCTCAAGTACGCGGGCCGTTCCGCCGAGATCGGTGTCGCCGAGGTGCATCAGGCGCTGTGCGCCAACGGGATTCGCCAGAAGGTGATCCTGCGCTGTTCGGGCGCGCACCAGACCGCCGGTGACGTGGTGAAATCGGCGCTGCTGGGTGCCGACAGCTTCGAGTTCGGCACCACCGCGCTGATGATGCTCAAGTGCGTGATGGCCAAGAACTGCAATATCAAGTGCCCGGCCGGTCTCACCACCAATGCCGAAGTGTTCGAGGGCGATCCGCGCGCGCTGGCGCAGTATCTGCTCAACATCTCCCACGAGGTGCGCGAGATCCTGGCGACGCTGGGCCTGCGCTCGCTGCGCGAGGCGCGCGGGCGCAGCGACCTGCTGCACCTGCACGATCATCCCTCCAGCATCGGCACCCTGGATCTGCGCCGCATGCTCGAGGTCGCCGAGGAGGTGATCGTGGCGGACCCGATCTATATGGAGAAGGACTTCACGATCGACGACGCCTTCCTCGAGCGGCTCGATCTGGGCGGTGTGTCCTTCGCGCCGGTGGCGCTGACCAACCGGAACAAGAGCGTCGGCGGGCAGCTCGCCATCGATATCGAGCGCCTGCTCAACCACCAGGGCGCCGACGGACCCGCGGTCACCACCGACGATCGCGGCCGCCGGTATCTGCTGCCCGACAGCGTCACCGTCACCACCACCGGTTCGGCGGGCCAGAGCTACGGCGTGTTCTGCACCGACGGAATGACGTTGAGCCACACCGGAACCTGCAACGACGGTGTCGGCAAGAGCGCCTGCGGCGGCACCATCGTGGTGCGCTCGCCCGGCGGCGGTGCCGAGGGCGCCAATGTGCTGATCGGCAACTTCGCGCTGTTCGGGGCCTCCGGTGGCCGATTATTCGTGGAGGGCCAGGCCGGTGACCGGTTCGCGGTGCGCAATTCCGGCGCCACCGCGGTGGTCGAGGGCGTGGGCGAATTCCTGTGCGAGTACATGACCAACGGCGCGGTGCTCAATATCGGCGGCTTCGGCAAGGGCGTAGCCAACGGCATGAGCGGCGGGTTCCTCTACCAGTACAACCCCGACGGCGACCTCGCCGCGAAGGTGAGCGCCGACTCGGTCCTGGTCCTGCCGATCATCGACGCGCCGTTCCACGAGATGGCCGCGCGGACCATGCTCGAATGGCATGTCGCCGCCACCGGTTCGGCGAAAGGCCGTGCGCTGCTCGAGGATTGGGACAGCACCCGGCACCTGCTCAGCTACGCCATGCCGCGCGCGCTGCTGCAGTACCAGGACTCCGACGCGATCCTGGCCGCCAAGACCCGCCGCGAACTGCTCGACGAGCTCGCCGCGGCGCTGGCCGGACACCAGGTGCGCAAGTTCAAGCTGTCCTACCGCGAGCAGCGCACCGTCCTCGACGGCTCGGTGCCCGGCTACGGTGACACCGACAGCGAGGAGATGTTCGCCCTGCTCAACACCTACACGGTGCTGAACATGGCCCAGCAGCTGGCGCTGTCGCGCATGTCGGGCCCGGCGAAGGTCGACGACCCGGCCGTCGGCAAGGCCGTGCGCAACCTGATCCTCACCGAGGACTTCTTCCTCATCCAGAAGCTGCAGAAGTACGCCCGCGAGGCGATCGACGGCTTCAGCGACGACGATCTCGCCGTCCTCGTCGCCGACAAGCGCCTGGGCGACTACAAGCAGGCGCTGAGCAGGCGCAATGTCCGGTCCATGGACAGCCCCGGCACCTACGGCTGGATCCTGTTCCAGACCGCCAAGAACATCGACAAGATCGGCAGGCTGCCCTCGTTCGAGGAACTGTTCGCCCACCAGGCCGTTCCCGTCGTCGCCCTGTCCGGCCCCACCCTCGAAACGATCACGAGCGCATGAAAATCGCCTACATTCCCGAAGACGCCCCGTTCAACGAGGACCAGCGCGCCTGGCTGTCCGGCTTCCTGGCCGGGCTGCACTCGCGGCTGGCGATGAACCTGTCCGCGCCGCCCGCGGCCGTCACCGACACCGGGGCGCCGCGGCCGCCGCTGCGCATCCTCTACGGCACCCAGACCGGCAATGCCGAGGGCGTGGCCGGGGACGCGGCCGCCGCGGCCAAGGCGCAGGGCTTCGACGCCACCGTCAGCGGGCTCGATGAGATCGCGCTCGACGAGTTCGCCGGGCTGAAGTACGTCCTGATCATCACCTCCACCTACGGCGAGGGCGAGATGCCCGACAACGCCGAATTGTTCTGGGACGCGCTCTCGGCCACCACGGCGCCGCGCCTGGAAGGGGTGGCCTACGGCGTGCTCGCGCTCGGTGACACCGGCTACGACGGGTTCTGCCAGGCGGGCAAGCTCATCGACACCCGCCTCGAGCAGCTCGGCGCGCACCGCATCGTCGGCCGGGCCGACTGCGACATCGACTACGAGACCGCGGCCGCCGAATGGGTGCACAGCGCGGTCTCGACGCTGGTCACCCTGGCCGGGGCCAGCGGCAACCCGGGCACTCCGCCGCCGAGCACGGTGGCCCGCTCCGGCTGGACCCGCAAGAACCCGTACCCGGCGCTGCTGCCGGTGAACCGGGTGCTGTCCGGGGCCGGTTCGGGCAAGGAGATCCGCCACTTCGAGTTCGCGCTCGCCGACAGCGGCATCGTCTACGAGGCGGGCGACGCGCTGGCCGTGGTGCCGGAGAACGATCCGGCGCTGGTCGCGGCCATCACCGAGCACTTCCGGGTCTCGCCCGACACCCTCGTCGACGGCGAACCGCTCGGCGAGCTGCTCGGGCACCGCTACGAGATCAGCACGCCGTCCAAGGATCTGCTCAGCGAGGTGGAGAGCCGCGCCGAGCACGAGGAACTCTCGCACGTGCTGCGCGGCGGGGTGAAGGAGGTCCTGGATCGCTGGCTCTACGGCAAGGACATCCTCGACATCCTGCGCATCGGCGGTGACGCGCTGAGCCTCGAGGAGTTCGTCGGGCTCTTGAAACCCCTTGTGCACCGGGCCTATTCGATCTCGTCGAGCTCGCTGGCGCATCCCGACCACATCCACCTGACCGTGGCCAGCGTGCGCTATCAGGGCGCCGGACGCGAACGCGGCGGGGTGTGTTCGACCTTCCTGGCCGACCGCAGCGAAGGCGCCAAGATCTTCCTGCAGCCCAACAAGCACTTCCGCGTGCCCGGCGACGACGACGCCCCGATGATCATGGTCGGCCCCGGCACCGGCATCGCGCCGTTCCGCGCCTTCCTGCAGGAACGCGAACAGCGCGGCGCGCAGGGCCGCAACTGGCTGTTCTTCGGCGACCAGCACCGCGAACACGACTACATCTACGCCGACGAACTCACCGGCTGGCACGACTCGGGCGTGCTGAACCGCCTCGACCTCGCGTTCTCCCGCGACCAGGCCGAGAAGATCTACGTGCAGACCCGCATGCGCGAGCACGGCGCCGAGCTGTTCGCCTGGCTCGAGGAGGGCGGGCACTTCTACGTGTGCGGTGACGCCACCCGGATGGCCAAGGACGTGGACAAGGCACTGCACGCCCTCGTCGCCGAACACGGTGGGCTCGACGCCGACGGGGCCGACGCCTACGTCAACACGCTCAAGCGCGAGAAGCGGTACGTCCGCGATGTGTACTGACAACCGGCGCTGCGAGCGCTGCCCGGCCCGCCGCATCGCCGGGGGACCCCGCGTGGTCGCCGCGGCGCTGCCCGCCCTGGGCACCGTGGTCTCGGTGACCGCCAACGATGTCGCCCTGCTCAGCCAGACCGGTGAATACCAGCAGCCCGCGCTGCCCGGCGAGGCGTTGAGCTGCGGCGATCAGCAGATCGCGCTGCGGGTGCACCCGGGCCTGGTCACCGACACCGTGCTCACCCCGCGCGCGCTGACCCTGGCCGACGCGCACGGCACCCACCGCGCCTACCTCACCCCGATGTCGGATCGGCTCGTGGTGGAGGCGCTGGAAACGGCGCCCGAGGCCGAGCCCGAACCCGATCTCGCGCTGGACTGGACGACGGTGAACTGGCGCGAGACCGATCAGATCACCCACCTCGACGACCTGTCCCCGCAGCGCTACCGGGTGCTGCCGTTCACCGGCGCGCGGCGCGTCGACGAGCGGGTGGTGCCGCATCTGCTGACCCATCTCACCGAGGTCAGCCTGGCCCACACCGTCGCCGTCCCCGGCGGCGGGTGCGTGCAGCTGCATCGCGGGCGCGCGGCGATGGCCGAGTGGGCGGGCGGGCACGTGGCGGTGATGTACAACGCGGCGCGATACGCGCTGGACCCGGCGCTGCTGGCCGAATGCTGGGTCACCGAGGCGCACGGCGTCGCCGGGAAGACCTCGGCCGTGGAGCTCTACGACCACCAGAACCGCTGCGTCACGGTGCTCACCCAGACCGGGCCGGTGTGTCATCACCTGCACGACGCGTGGGAGACGGTGATCGCCTCGCTGCCGGATCACCCGGAGTAAGGGGCGTCGGCGCCGGCCTCAGAGGCGGCGGCCGGTCGCGAGGAGCAGGAGGTCGAGCGCGGGCGCCTCGACCCGCTCGGGGCCGGTGCCATGGGTCCAGTCGGCGTCGGTGGCGGTCAGGCGCAGGCCGCGCAGACGCTTGCGGGCGCCGTAGAAACGGCTGGCGACGATGTGATCCAGACAGGCGACGACCTGGTCGGTAGGCGCGGTGCGGGTGCGGCCGAGCGGGCGGGCGATGTCCTGACCGTGCACGATGATGTCGGCCAGCGGGTCGATCGGCGCGGCGCCGGGCGAGCGGCGCGGTGACTCGGCGAAGGACCGCAGCTGGGCGACGAGTTCTCGCGGGGTGTGCCGGGCGGCGCGCGCGACGGCCGCGTCGGCGTTCATCCGGTCCCAGTCACCTCTGGCCCGCACCAGGCCGGCGAGGGTGGCGCCGAGTGTGTCGGCGGTGGTGAGGTGGGCGGCCACCTCGCGCACCGTCCAGTCCGCGCACAGTGAATCGCGCGACCACTCCTCGGGGGTCAATTCCTCGAGGAAATCGGCGAGGTCGAGACGTTCGGCGCGCAGGTCGCGCGCGATGAGTTCACGGTCCATATCGGTGTGGACGGGCCGTGATCGGCGAACTCATCGGCGTTCGCCGTGGAAAGATCGGTCGCATGGGCAGCTCAGGGAATCCGGTCATGATCCTCGGCGTGGCGGGCGGTGTGGCCGTCGGCCTGCTGGTGGCGAACTGGAGTCCGGTGCGGGCGGTGATCTACGCGGTGATCTGGCTGGTGGCGGCGGGGGTGCTGCTGGTGCGGGGGCAGCTACGGCGCAGGTCGGCCGAGGAGCCCGCGGGCGAGTGAGTTCACAGGCGGGTGGTGTCGTCCAGGTGTAGCCGCCGGTCGAGGCGGTGCGGGTCGACATCGAGCAGCTTGCGGTCCCAGTGGGCCAGGTCGGCGGCGGCCGCGTAGGTGGTGTCGAGGAAGTCGAGCAGGGTGGCGTCGGGGTCGGGCGCGGTGCGTACCGCCTCGTAGGGCAGCACGAATTCGCCCAGGTCGGCGTCCCATCGGGCGCCCTGCGGGCCCGCGGGACGGTCGCTGTAGCCCTCCGGCGCCGGGTAGGAGTAGGCGTAGAACATGCCTTCGGTACCGCCGGGCCAGAAGCCCGCGCTGGCGCATTCGCGCGAATACCCCTCCTGCATCACCCAGTCCGCGCAGTTGGGGGCACCGCCCGGGTGCAGCGGGGCGCTTCGGCCGGAGAAACGGGTGCAGGCCAGGTCGAAGGCACCCCAGAACACGTGCACCGGGCTGGATTTCCCGGCGAACCCGGCCCGCCAGAGCGCGAAGACACGGTCGATCTGGACCAGCTGCTGCCAGAACAGGTGCACGGCGTCGGCGTCGTAGGAGCCGTGGGTGGTGTCGTCGGCGAACGGGATGGCCGGGTCGACCTCGTTGGGTGCGGCCTCGATGTCGAGGCTGACGTCGAGACTGTGCAGGATGTCGCGCAGTTCGCCGTAGAAATCGGCGACCGTGCGCGGCCGCAGCACCACACAGGCCCGGCGGCCGTCGCTGGTGCGCAGGTTCAGTTCGTGGTCGACGAAGTCGAATTCGATGTCGAGGACCCGGCCGTCGACCGGGATCGCCGGGCTGCGCAGCCCGCGGGCGCTGATCCGCGAGGTGACGTTCCACCAGTGGTTGATCAGCGCGGTCCCCGACATCTGCAGTTTGCCCACGATCTGCAACCACATGTGCAGGGTGTCGCGGGTATCGGACCAGGAGTCGACGCTCAGCTCGGGCCAGGTGGCGCCGGCGGGGGTGAGACGGGCCATCACTCCATGCTACGTGCGCCGGGTGGGGTGAGCCGGGAGCGTGGACTCGCGCGCGCCACTGTTGTCTGAGACCCCGGGTCTCATATAAAGTGGGACGTGCGCCACACGAAGGAGACATCACCGATGCTGTCGACAACCAAGAACACCGCGACCGATCCCGAGTACCACGAGATCCTGCGCAACCTGTCCGAAGGCTCGGTGAACCGGCACTTCGATCCCTACGTCGACATCGACTGGGATTCGCCCGAGTTCGCCGTACATTCCGACGACCCGCGCTGGATCATGCCCGACGAGGACCCCCTGGGCCGTCACCCCTGGTACAAGGCCCAGCCGGTGGAGAAGCAGATCGCCATGGGCATGTGGCGCCAGGCCGGCATCGCCAAGGTGGGCCTGGACTTCGAGCAGCTGCTCATCCGCGGGCTGATGCAGTACCTGGTCTCGGTACCCAACGGTGATCCGGAATTCCGCTACGTCACGCACGAGGCTGCCGAAGAGTGCAACCACACGATGATGTTCCAGGAGATGATCAACCGCATCGGCTACCGCGATGTGGTCGGCATGGGCACCATCGACCGCAAGCTGACGATGGCCATCTGGCCCGCCGTGAAGTACTTCCCCGAACTGTTCTTCACGATGATCCTGGGCGGCGAGGAGCCGATCGACCACCTGCAGAAGTCGCTGCTGCGCGCCGGTGTCGACCTGCATCCGATGGTGCAGCGCGTCATGCAGATCCATGTGGCCGAGGAGGCCCGCCACATCTCCTTCGCCCACGAGTACCTGCGCCGCAATGTGCCGGGGATGAACCCGCTCACCAAGGCCGTGCTCTCGGTGGCCTTCCCGGTCGCCATGCGGGTGATGCTCGACATGATCATGACCCCGCCCAAGGAGTTCGTCGACAAGTTCGGCATCCCGGCCGAGGTGATGCGCGAGGCGTACTGGGGCAGCGAGGAATCGCAGACCACCATCCGCAACATCTTCGGTGACGTGCGGGCGCTGGCCACCAACAGCGGCATGATGAACCCGGTCGCCAGGCTCACCTGGAAGCTGCTCGGCATCGACGGCCCGGCCACCCGCTACCGCAGCGAACCGGCCCGCAAGGTCGCCTGAGGCAAAGCCGTAGTCCACTGTACACAGCGATGTACAGTGGACTATGGCTGATTACGAGACAGTGCCACTGACCGAGTTGCGGGGGCAGCTCGGTAGTGTTTTCGACGGCGTGTCCGCGAGCGGACGGCCGGTGATCGTGACCCGGGAGGGGAAGGAGCTGGTCGCGGTGGTACCCGCTGAGGTGTTACGGCACGGGGCATTACCCCCGGCGTACTTCAACGACGATCTGCGCGAGCAGATCCTCGGCAGGCTCGACGACCGGATCAAACAGCATTCCGCCGCCGAGATCGCCGACGCGGAAGCGAAACTGAGCACCCTGATGCGCGCGTTGAACGGCACGGCCGCGAGCGAGCGGTGAGCGTCGCCGACCACACCGCGCTCACCTCGCTGGCCAGATCGCCGCTGTTCGGCCAGGTGATCATGCGCCAGTTCACCCAGCAGCGCCGGATCATGGTGGTGCCCTCGGTGAGCCTGATGGCCGCCATGCGCGCGGTGGACAACATCGACGAGCTCGGCCGCCTGCTCGACAACCGCGTCGCGGTGCGCTGGGCCGAACTCGACGCCGCCACCGCCATCCGCGTCGGCACCACCGTGCCGATGGCCGACGACCACATCGACTGGCCACTGGTGGCGCCGGTGGTGTTCACCGCCCAGCACCTGGACATGCCGGTGCTGACCGCGAAGCCGGAGCTCTATCGCGGATACAAGGTGCAGATCGCCCCCATGCCGTGATAGCGGGGTGGCCTCTGCTGTGATGCGCGTCTCGGTTACGGTGCTCGGGTGAAAGCAGTACCAGGAACACTCGAGGAGAGCTGGTTATGCATCATTTGAGCTTCATGCGTCGTCTCACCACCGCCGTGGCCGCCACCTCGGCCGCGATCGCCGTCGTCTTCGCCGCGCCCGCGGTGGCCGATCCCGCGCCACAGACCGTGGACGTGGCCGCGGCCGTCGCGCAGTTGCGCACCTCCGTCGCCGGTAACGAGGGCGCCCTGGCGGCGCTGGACGCGCTGACCGAGGACGGCACCGTCGAGGTGGCCCTGCCCGCGCAGCCGTTCCAGATTCCCGCGACCTCCGACATCGGCCAGAACGGTGGCGGTCCCGGTGTCTACGGTTCCGGCATCGCCCTGGACATCGACGGCTTCCGCTTCGGCTTCTTCGGCGGCCCCGGCACCATCTCGCCGAACCAGAACGGCGCCAAACTCGAGGTGATGTGGCTGAACCTGTCCAACGGGCAGAGCGGCACCGCGGTGCTCACCGAGCACCAGGACGTCCCGGTCGACACCACCATCCGCACCGCGGCGCTGAACACCGGCGGCGGCCTGATCGTCGCGGCGGTCTACGGCACGCTGTGGCACCGCTGGTCGGTCCCGGTCGACGAGCAGCACCCCGACGGCTACGCCTACCAGCTGGGCACCATCCAGCAGCCGTCCTTCGGCGCCGTCACCCGCTGATCGACGTCGTTCCCGACGCACCCCGGTCCCGCGCCGGGGTGCGTCGTCGCGTTCCGGGGCGCGCGAGGGTGGGATTGCGGCGCAAGGGTTTCGGCGTGGCGTAGGTTGACCGCGTGGATCTGGTCGACCGACTCGAAGAACTGGAACGGCGGGTCACCGCCCTGGAGAACCGGCCCGGCGGAGGTGAGGCGGACCTGCCGTGGGCCGTGGCCCGGTTGCGGCAGGAGTTCGAGGCCGCCGGGGCGCGCAACGGCGGTGTCCTGCTCGCGGGCGCGCTGCACCTGCCCACCGGCGAGCAGCTGAACTGGCAGGCCCAGTTCGCCACCGACGCCGTGGTGGGCGATGTGTGGACCATCGAGGCCGCCAATTGCCTTGCCGCGCTGGCCGATCCGGTCCGCCTGCGACTGCTGCAGGAGATCGTCTACGGCCGCCGCACGGCCGCCGACCTCGCCGCGATCGAGGAATTGGGCACCTCGGCCGAGATCTACCAGCACCTTCGCCAGCTCGCGGCGGTCGGCTGGTTGCAGACCGCGGGGCGCGGCCGGTTCGAGGTTCCCGAGGCCAGACTCGTCCCGCTGCTCGCGACCCTGGCCAGCGCGCAGCGGTGACCGGAGAAATATCCCAATTGTCCGGTTAGAACACTGTGATGTAGAGCATACCGGCTGCTACGGTGAGCATCAGATCAGCGAAGCCCGGAGGTAGCCGAGTGAACGTGTCCCACCTGCTCGAAAGCGTGAAGGCCCTGGGAGTGCTGCGTTCGCGCGGCGTCTCCGACCCGACCAAGCCGCTCGAGACCCTGCGGACGATGAAGGAATCCAAGATCTACGGCCCGCAGGCCACCCTGGTCCGGCATTCCGCCCGCGTGGCACCCGATCAGGTCGCCCTGGCCGACGAGCGCGGGGAACTCACCTACCGGGAACTCGACGAGCAGTCGACCGCGGTGGCCCGCGGGCTGCAGGCGGCGGGCATCGGCGAGGGCACCGTGATCGCGGTGCTGGCGCGCGATCACCGCGGCCTGATCATGTCGATGATCGCGGCGGGCAAGCTGGGCGCGCGGATCGCGCTGATGAACACCGGCTTCGCCAAGCCGCAGTTCGCCGAGGTCTGCGAGCGCGAGCACGTGCGCGCGGTGCTGCACGACAGCGAGTTCCTCGGCCTGCTCGACGCGCTGCCCACCGACCTGCCGCGCTACCTCACCTGGGTCGACGAGGGCACCGAACTGCCCGAGGGCGCGACGACTTTCGACGACCTCATCGCGAACAACAGCACCGACGACCTGCCCGCCCCCAGCAAGCCGGGCGGCTTCATCATCCTCACCAGCGGCACCACCGGCCTGCCCAAGGGCGCCCCGCGCACCAAGGTCACCCCGATGGCCACCGCGCAGTTCGTCGACCGGGTGCCCTTCCCCAAGCGCGGCACCATGATGATCGTGTCCCCGATCTTCCACAGCACCGGTCTGGGCACCTGGCTGGTGGGCTCGATCCTGTCGAACAAGATCGTGATGCGCCGCCGCTTCGACGCCGAGGCCACCCTGGCCGCGATCGCCGAGCACAAGGTCGAGATGCTGGTCGCGGTGCCGACCATGCTGCACCGGATGACCGAACTGCCCGCCGAGGTGCGGGCCAAGTACGACCTGTCCTCGCTGAAGGTCATCCTGTTCGCCGGGTCCGCGCTCACCCCGGAGCTGTGTATCCGCGCCACCGAGGCGTTCGGCCCGGTGCTCTACAACCTCTACGGCTCCACCGAGGTGGCCATCGCCAGCATCGCCAACCCGGCCGAACTGGCCGAGGCGCCGGGCACGGTGGGCTGCTCGCCGATCACCTGCGAGGTGCGCCTCTACGACGAGAACGACCAGCGCATCGACGCCCCCGAGACGCCGGGCCGGATCTTCGTGCGCAGCGGCGCCCCGTTCGAGGGCTACACCGACGGGCGCAACAAGCAGATCATCGACGGCTACATGTCCAGCGGCGATCTCGGCCACTTCACCCCGTCCGGGCTGCTCATGGTCGACGGCCGCGACGACGACATGATCGTCTCCGGCGGCGAGAACGTCTTCCCGCAGGAGGTGGAGAACCTGCTCGTCGAGCGGCCGGACGTGTTCGACGTGGCGGTGGTCGGCGTCGACGACGACGAATTCGGCAAGCGGCTGCGCGCGTTCATCGTGGTGGAGCCCGGCCACACGGTCGAGGCCGCCGAGATCAAGGAGCACGTGAAGTCGAACCTGGCCCGGTTCAAGGTGCCGCGCGAGGTCGTGTTCGTCGACGAGCTGCCGCGCAACGCCACCGGCAAGATTCTGCGGCGGGTGCTGGTGGACTATGAGGTGTCACAGTGAGACCGGCGAGTACCTGAGACTCCTTGTCACCGGAACCGCGGGTACTTGATACTGTCACCACCAGCACTGGATCTCGAGGACGCGGTCCGGCCTACTCGTCATGGGCCACCGCCGGAAGGCTGTTCCATGTCTCTGTCTCTGCCCGCGCTCGGTGGCACCGCCCGGCGCGCCGGCGATTTCGCTCTCGGCGTCAAGGTCATGGTGGACCGCAAGCTGTTCAATCCGCTGCGCCCCGACCATGCCGCCCGCTCGTTCTTCAACGTCTCCAAGTTCGGGCCGTTCGCGGGCGTGGTGATGCACGCGGCGCAGTCGCGGCCCACCGCGGGCGCGATCGTCGACGAGCGCGGTGAGCTGACCTTCGGCCAGCTCGACGAGCAGTCCAACGCCTTCGCGCGGGGGCTGC
Organism: Nocardia sp. NPDC056064; assembly: GCF_042266925.1. Classification (NCBI taxonomy): domain Bacteria; kingdom Bacillati; phylum Actinomycetota; class Actinomycetes; order Mycobacteriales; family Nocardiaceae; genus Nocardia; species Nocardia sp. NPDC056064. The sequence continues at coordinate 2,370,336 of NZ_JBHJWO010000001.1, forward strand.
GGGCCAGTGGTGTCACCGAGGGCGACGTCGTCGCGGTGCTGGCCCGCGACCACCGCGGCATGGTGCTGAGCTTGCTGGCCGCGGGCAAGCTGGGTGTGCGGGCCGTGCTGATGAACACCGGGTTCGCCAAGCCGCAGTTCGCCGATGTGGCCGCGCGCGAGAAGGTCAAGGCGGTGCTGCACGACAGCGAGTTCGTCGACCTGATGAGTGCCATCCCCGCCGATATCCCGCGGGTGCTCACCTGGGTCGACGAGGCGCACGGCGTCGATCCCTCGATTCCCACCGTCGAGTCGCTGTCGGCGGGCCGGTCGGCCGCGCCGCTGAGCGCGCCCGGCAAGCCCGGCGGCATGGTCATCCTGACCAGCGGCACCACCGGCACGCCCAAGGGCGCCCCGCGCGACAAGGTCTCGCCCTTCGCCTCGGCGCAGTTCGTCGACCGGGTGCCGCTGCCCAACAACGGCACCATGATCATGGCCGCGCCGATCTTCCACGGCACCGGCCTGTCCCAGTTCACCCTGGGCCTGGCCCTGGGCAACCGGGTGATCTTCCAGCAGCGCAAGTTCGATCCCGAAGCCACGCTGGCCAATGTCGTGAAGTACCGGGCGGATTCGCTGGTCGTGGTGCCGACCATGCTCCAGCGCATCCTCGATCTCGACGAGAAGGTGCTGGCGAAATACGACCCGAGCACCATGAAGGTGATCTTCGCGGCGGGCTCGGCCATCGCCCCCGACGTGGTGACCCGCACCCTGGACTACTTCGGCGACAGTCTCTACAACCTCTACGGTTCCACCGAGTGCGCGGTGATGACCGTGGCCACCCCGGAGGACCTGCGCAAGGCGCCGACCACCGCGGGCAAGGCGCCGGTCGGCATCCGGATCGTGCTGCTCGACGAGAACCGCAAGCCGATCACCGCGCCGAATGTCACCGGAACCATCTTCGTGGACAACGGTTTCGCCTTCACCGGCTACACCGACGGCCGCACCAAGGAGATGGTCGACGGCATGATGTCCAGCGGTGACGTCGGCCATTTCGACGAAGACGGCCTGCTCTACATCGACGGCCGCGACGACGACATGATCGTCTCCGGCGGCGAGAACGTCTTCCCGCTCGAGGTGGAGAACCTCATCGCGGGCCGCGCCGATGTGTTCGAGGCGGCCGTGGTGGGCGTCGACGACCGCGACTACGGCAAGCGGCTGCGCGCGTTCGTGGTGCCCGGCCCGGAGTCCGCGCGCGACGCCGCCGAGATCAAGGAGTTCGTGCGCGCGAACCTGGCCCGCTACAAGGTGCCGCGCGAGGTGATCTTCGTCGAGGAACTGCCCCGCAACGCTACCGGCAAACTGCTGCGCAAGCCGCTGATCGAGATGACGGTCGACGAGCAGTGAGCCGATACCGGTCGTCTATCATCAGCCGGTGATCATCGAGTTCGAGCAGGCGTCCGCGCCGTCGCGTGCCGTCGGCGCGCGGCTGCGCGGTGCCTGCGCGGGCTCGATGTCGGGGGCGTTGTCGCTGGCCGCGCACGGCCTGGCCGCCGGGGGCGCGCTGCCCGGAAGTACCACCGTGGCGCTGCTGGCCGCGGTCTCGGCGCTGATCGGCGCGGTGGTGGCGGGTATCGGCCCGCTGCGCCACGGCGCGATCGGGCTGGCCGCGGTGCTGCTGGGTGGGCAGCTGCTCGGCCACACCACCATGAGCTGGTCCGGGCATTCCCATCACGGCGCCGATTCGCTCGGCCTCGGCATGCTCAGCGCCCACCTGGTGGCCGCGATCCTGGCCGCCGCCGTCATCCTCGGTGCCGAGGCCGCCTACCGCGTCGGCGCCGCCGTCCTGGCGCGCGTCCTGCCCCTGCGCTACCGCACTCCCCGCATTCCCGACCCGGCGCCGCTGCGCCTGGTCCACCGCGACCGCGTCATCCTGCGGATCTTCGCCGCGCAAGCCCTGCGCACCCGCGGTCCCCCGCTCGCGATTCCTTTCTGATCTCCCTCACCCGGTGCACGGACCTTCGCCGTGCGCTGTCCTGACGCCGCGATCTCCGGCCGATCTCCCCGATGCGCCGGCCGCACGGGTGATGCCGCCTGCGCATCAGCATCGGCCAGGTACTCCACGGCCCCGGCAGCGCTGTCTGTCCGCGTGCACCGGGTTCCAGCCCTGGCAGAAACGAATCATCATGAGCATCACGGACGTCCGTCCGGCCGAGGTCGACCCCTCGGCGACCCCACCACCCGGCCCGCGCCGGACCCCGCGCCTGGCGCCGCTGGCGCTGCGCCTGCACTTCTACGCGGGGATCTTCGTCGCCCCGTTCATCCTCATCGCGGCCTTCACCGGCGCGCTCTACGCCATCGCGCCGACACTCGAGCAGATCGTCTCGCGCGATCTGCTGCACGTCGACACCACCGGCCCCGACCAGGCGATCTCCGCGCAGGTCGGTGCCGCCGTCGCGGCCCGGCCGGATCTCACCCCGGTCGCCGTCGCCCCCGCTCCCGGACCGGGTGACACCACCCGGGTGCTGTTCAACGACCCGTCGCTGGGTGATTCCGAGCGCCTGTCGGTCTTCGTCGACCCGCACACCGCGCAGCCGGTGGGCGAGGCCGTGGTCTACGGCAGTGGCGGCGCGCTGCCGCTGCGGGCCTGGCTCAGCGAGTTCCATCGCAGCCTGCACCTGGGCGAACCGGGCAGGCTCTACAGCGAGCTGGCCGCGTCCTGGCTGTGGGTGATCGCGCTGTTCGGGCTGGTGCTGTGGGTGCGGCGGGTGCGCAAGCGCCGTACCCGCAACGACGCCCGCTGGCTGCTGGCCCCCGACCTGTCCCAGCCCCGGCGCCGGAAGATGAACTGGCACGGCGCGATCGGGCTGTGGGTGCTGCCGGTGGCGCTGCTGCTCTCGGCCACCGGCATGACCTGGTCGACCTACGCGGGCGAGAACGTCACGAAGCTGCGCCAGGAACTCAGCTGGACCACCCCCGCCGTCACCGCGACCCTGCCCGGCGCGACCGGCCCGGCCCAGCCCGCCGGCGGCGACCACCACAGCGCGGGCACCGTCGCCCCCGCCCCGGCCGACCCGGCGGCCACCATCGCCCAGCTCGACCGGGTGTTCGCGGTGGCCGAGGCCGAGGGCATCACCCAGGGCGCCGAGATCGCCATTCCCGGCAAGCCCGGGCAGGCGTTCGTCGTCAAGGAGATCCGCCTGCCGGGCACCTACACCATCGACGCGGTCGCCGTAGACGGCGCGAGCGGCACGGTGACCGACCGGCTCGCCTACGCCGACTGGCCGCTGATGGCCAAGCTGACCAACTGGGGCATCGCCTTCCACATGGGCCTGCTGTTCGGGCTGCCCAATCAGCTGCTGCTGCTGGCGATCATGCTCGGCCTGATCACCGTCGCGGTGCTCGGCTACGTCATGTGGTGGCAGCGCAGGCCGACCCGCAAGGCGACCGGCCTCGCCCTCGGCACGCCGCCGCGGCGCGGGGTCCTGCGGCGGACCTCGCCGTGGCTGGCCGTGCCGTTGGTCGGCGCCGCGGTCGCGGTCGGCTGGTTCGTTCCGCTGGTCGGGCTGAGCCTGCTCGCGTTCCTGCTCGTCGATGTGGCGCTCGGCCTGGCCGCGCGCGCCTACCCCGACGCCTGACCCACTCCCCCCATCCGGCGCGGCGAAACCGCCGCGCCGCCACACACTTTCCCGTCCCGGGTGCCGTCGCGATGACGCATGCCCGCGGACGCTCCAGCTGAAGGATTCACCATGAAGTTCACCACGCTCGCCGCCGTCACCGCCGCCCTGCTCACCGCGGGCACCGTCACCGTGGGCACCGCGCACGCGGACCCCGCGCCGATCGGTTTCACCGCCGAGGCGATCGACGGCGTCTCCCACATCACCACCGACGCGGGTTCGCTGGTCGCCGAGGACGGCGCGTTCAAGGTGCTGGCCGCCGATGGCACCACCGTCGCCGCCACCCCGCTGCACTTCCGCCTCGACGACTTCGAATTCCCGATCGCCGCCGAGATCTCCGGCCGCAGCGCCACCCTGACCCCCGAGCTGGACATGACCAAGGCCATCTACAAGCCGGTCGCGCTGCCGTTCGAGGACAAGGCACCGTGGAAGTCGGAATACGACCGTGAGCAGGCCGCCTGGTCGCGGATGACCAGCACCATCAGCCTCGGTGCCGCGATCGGCGCGCTGGTCGGTGGCCTGGGTGGCGCGGCGGTCGGCTGTGTGCTCGGCGGCGTCGTCGGCGCGACGGTCGCCTCGGCCACCATCATCGGCCTGTTCGGCCCGTTCATCCCCGCCGCCGCGGTGGGCTGCCTCGGCGGCATCCTCGCCGTCGGCTCGCTGGGCGCGCTGGCCGGGCAGGTCCTCATCGCGGCGCCGGTCGCGGTCGGGGCGGCGATCCAGTACTTCACCACCATCAACGCCCCGTTCACCCCGCCCGCGAAGTAGCGGGTACCGCGTCCCGGACCGGCCACGGGCGGGTCCGGGACTCGCCGCGCGCGCGGAAACCGGACAGAATCGACAGTGATCTCCGGTCGGCGGCGAAAGGAATACGGGCGATGGCGGTGTCCCGCAGGCAGCTGCTGCGCTACGGCGTCGCCGGGTCGCTCGCGGCCGCGGTGGGCGCCTCGGCGGCGAGCAGCGCCCGCTTCGCTGCCCCGCGCCGCCCCGGCGGCGACCTGTTCTCGCTGGGTGTCGCCTCGGGCGAGCCGACCCCGGACGGCTTCGTGCTGTGGACGAAACTGGCACCGGACCCGCTCACGCCCGACGGCTACGGCGGGATGCCGGTCGCTCCGGTCACCGTCGAATACGAGGTCGCCGAGGACGAACGGTTCGCGCGGGTGGTCGCCCGGGGTGAGGCCGTGGCCACCCGCGCTCTCGGCCACAGCGTGCATCCCGAGATCGCCGGACTCGCACCGGATCGCTGGTACCACTACCGGTTCCGGGTGGGTTCGGCGATCTCCCCGGCCGGACGCACCCGGACAGCGCCCGCCGCGGACACCGCGACCACGCGGATGCGGTTCGCGTTCGCCTCGTGTCAGTCCTGGAGCTCCGGCTACTACACCGCCTACGACCATCTGGCGGCCGAGGACCTGGATCTGGTCGTCCACCTGGGCGACTACATCTACGAGACCTCCTGGCTGCTGGCCCGGCGCGGGGCGAGCATGCCCCCACAGCTCGCCGGGGAAGCGGTGGATCTCACCGGCTACCGGTTGCGCTACGCCCAGGCCAAGTCCGAGGCACCGCTGCAAGCCGCGCACGCGGCCTTCCCGTGGCTGGTCACCCTCGACGACCACGAGGTCGACAACAACTGGGCCGGTGAGCATCCCGGCCTCGGCTTCGACATCCACCGCCTGCCGCCGCTGTTCCGGCGCCGCAAGGCCGCGGCCTTCCAGGCGATGTACGAGTATCAGCCGATGCGCCGCGCCCAGCTGCCGATCGGGCCGAACATGCACCTGCACCGCCGCTACCGCTTCGGCGACCTGGCCGAGTTCACCATGATCGACACCCGGCAGTACCGTTCCGCGCTGGCCTGCGGCGACGGCACCGCGGTCACCGGCTGCGCCGAACGCTTCGATACCGGACGCACGATTCTCGGTGCGGCCCAGCGCGATTGGCTCGTCGACGGCCTGGCCACCTCGCCGGCGCGCTGGCAGGTGCTCGGCAATCAGGTCGCGATGGCGCAATCCGACTACGACCCCGGCCCGGCGCTGCTGGTGGGCACCGACGCCTGGGACGGCTACGTCGCCGACCGCAACGCGGTGCTCGGCGCGGCCGCCGATCGCGCGGCGGGCAATCTGGTGGTGATCACCGGCGACCGGCACGAGAACTATGTCGCCGATCTGCGCCGCGACTACAGCGACCCCGCCTCGGCCGTGGTCGCCACCGAATTCACCGGCACCTCGATCACCACCGGCGGTGACGGCGCCGATCTCACCGACACCGGCCGTGTCCTGCTCGCCGCAAACCCCGACATGAAGTTCTACAACCGCCAGCGTGGATACGTCCGCGTCGAGCTCGATCATCGACTGTGGCGCAGCGACTTCCGAGTCGTCCCGTACGTCACCCGCCCCGGCGCGCCGATCGCCGACCGCGCGAGTTTCGTCGTCCAGGACGGCATCGCGGGAGCCACCCAGGCGTGAGGGCGCCCCTGGTTTTCAGGGCAGGACAAAAGTGGAATACTCCAGTTCCACACTTGGCCGTGGCGTTAGCGTTCGCCCATGAGTAGTACACCCAGCACCACGCGCCGCCGCCTCGGCTGGAGCGCCGCCGTCGCCGTGTCCGCCGCCGTCGTGGCGGCCACCGCCCTGCCCACCGCCGCCGCCGACACCTCCCCCAGCGGCATCCTGACCCTGCGCGCCACCCCGCCACCCGGTGGCTTCGTGGTCGGCTCCACCACCCACCTGTTCGCCACCGTCGGCTCCTCGATCTTCGGCTCCGCCATGGTGACCGCCGACGACAACGGCACCTGCTTCCGCCGCTTCGACCCGGGCATGGACGCGGCCGGAATGAGCATCGCATGGACCCCGACCGTGGCCGGAACCCGCACCATCACCCTCACCCAGGGTTCGGAGACGGTCTCGGAAACCGTGGTCGTCGCCCCCGCGCCACCCGGGACACCGACGCCGGACCCGGAGACGCCCGGATGTCAGGGCGGCGGCAGTCTCGACACCGGGAGCTCCGGGTCCTGACCGTCACGGTCGCAGCGGTGACAGCGAACCTCACCGTCGCCGTGCACCGGAGGCCCGCGGTACACCCCCTCAGGTGAGGCGCCGCGCACCCGCCGCGGGTTCGACCGGGAACACGCGAGGCGCGGCCAGGGCTTCGGCGGCGAACCGGTCCAGGACGGCCCGGCGCACCCGGTCGACGGCAGCGTGGTCGACCAGCGCGAGCACGCTGCCACCGAAGCCGCCGCCGATCATCCGGGCACCGTGGGCGCCGTGCTCGAGCGCGGCGGTGACCGCGAGATCCAGTGCGGGCGTGGAGACTTCGAAGTCGTCGCGCAGGGAGTCGTGCGACGCGGTGAGCAGGGGGCCGGCGACACGCGGGTCGGCACCCGCGCGCAACCGCTGGGCGACCGCGAGGACCCGGGCATTCTCGGTGACGACGTGAGTGGCCCTGCGCCGCAACACCTCATCGGTCAGCCGGGCCGGGTCGTCGGCGTCGGCGTCGCGCAGTGACACCAGTCCCAGCGCCGCCGCGGCGGCCTCGCACTGGGCCCGACGTTCGGCGTACGCGCCGTCGGACAGGTCGTGGGGCTGACCGGTATCGGCGACCAGCAGCGCCAGGTCGTTGGCGGCGAGATCGAACGGAATCTGTTCGGTGGCACCAGCATTCGCGGAGTTGAAGGCTCGCACGTCGAGGAACAGCGCGTGGCCCGCGGTGCACAGGATCGAGGCCGAGTGGTCGAGCACGCCCGTCGGCACGCCCGCGAAGTGGTTCTCCGCGGCGCGGGCGATATCGATCAGCGCGCGTTTCCCCAGGTCGGGGGCGAACAGGTCGCGCAGGGTGAGCGCCACCGCGCAGCACAGCGCGGCCGAAGACGACAGCCCGGCACCGATCGGCACGGTGCCGCCGAGGTCGAGACGAACGCCGCCGACGGGCAGCCCACGGCGGACGAATTCGTGGACGACGCCGAGCGGATAGCGCGCCCACCCGGGCAGCTGATCCCGTTGCGCCCCAAGTGCATTCAGCGAGCAGTCGATGAGCTCGCCGGGCCGCTGGACCGAGGTCAGCCGGACCCGCCGGTCGGCACGCGGCTCGGCGGCGCAGACGACGCCGAGCGACAGCGCGATCGGCAGCACGAAGCCGTCGTTGTAGTCGGTGTGCTCGCCGATGATGTTCACCCGGCCGGGGGCGATCCACCTGTCCATGGCAGTCCCTTCTTCCGGGGGCGAAATCGGTTTCCGGCAAACCGGTCAACGGGGCGACAACACGCCGTCGCACGTGTCATGATCGACTGAGTTGTCAAGTTTTGAGCGTCGGCGCGAGCCGGCTGGGGATTTCGCTCGGACAACACCACCCGGTGCTCCTCGACCGGTGCTCGCGAGCATTCACCGGCCACACGTTCGATCGGCGCTTGTCGCGTGCGCAGGTTAGCAGGACGAGGGGGGCTGATGACCATCAGCGAGACACGCCACGGCAGCCTGCGGTGGTACGCGGTACTGCTCGGCGCGGCGGGGGCCGTGCTGCTCGCACCACTGTTCGGGGCTCGCGCACTGTCGTTCTCGCTGCTCGTGGTGATCGTGGCGGGCAGCTTGGCGATGATCGGCTACGGGCTGCGCAGGCACCGTCCCGCCCACCGCCTGCCGTGGTATCTGCTCGCCGCGTCGGTGCCGCTGTTCGCCCTGGGCACCGCGATACGTGAGCTGGGCCTGCATCCGGCCTGGCATCCGGTCGACGACCTGTGCACACTGGCCGCCTACCTGTGTCTGGGGATCGCGGCGGTGGGGTGGCTGCAACCGCGCCGCTTCGGCAACGCCCGCGACCTCTGGCTGGATTCGACCCTGATCGGGCTCAGCGCGCTGCTGGCGTCATGGACCTTCCTGATCTCACCGATCCTGCGCCACGGCGTCGGGCTCGACACCACCTTCGCCGCGAGCTACCCGGTGATCCACGCGGTGCTGCTGACCGTGCTCGCGCATTCGCTGGCCACCGTGGTCGGCTCGGCGACCTCGCTGCGCCTGCTACAGGCGGCGATGGTGGCCGTGCTCGTCGGCGGTCTCGTCGAAAGTCTCACGGCGGCGGGCACTCTCGTCATCGACGCCGAGCTGGCCGCGGTGCCGCAGCAGTGGGCCTACCTGCTCGCCGGGCTGGCCGCGCTGCAACCCAGCATGGGCACGCTCTACCACCTCGGCGAGGTGCACCCGCATCGCTCGCGCCGGCGCGCGGGCGCGATCGCGGTGGCGCTGGTGGCCGCGTCGCTGGTGAGCGTGGTCGGCGCCGATCTCGGCCCGGGCGACCGGGTGGTGATCTGTCTGCTGCTCACCCTGCTGCTCGTCGGCGTGCTGGTGCGCAGCGAACGCGCCATCGCGCGCAGCCTGCGCAGCGAACGCCGCGCCCAGTATCAGGCCGACCACGACCTGCTGACCGGCCTGTTCAACCGGGGCGCGCTGCTGCGCGCGCCGCACCGCCACCGCACGGAGTGGGCCGGAAAGCCGTTGTGCCTGCTGTTCATCGATCTCGACGGCTTCAAACGCGTCAACGACAGCTACGGGCACGCCGTGGGCGACGAACTCATCGCCCACGCCGCCTCCCGCATCCGGCGCACCACCCGCCGTGCCGATGTCACCGCCCGCTACGGCGGCGACGAGTTCGTGGTCCTGGCCCCGCGCACCAGAGCCGAGGCCGCCGTGCTGGCCCAGCAACTGCTCGGTGCCTTCGTCCGGCCCTTCGACCTGAGCTGTGGTGAAATCCCCGTCACGGCCAGCATCGGCGTCGCCTGTCTGAGCACCCGCCCCACCGACACCACCGTCTACGACCTGCTCCGCCGCGCCGACGCCGCCATGTACCACGCGAAGGAATACAGCCTCGGTCTGGCCTTCCACGACGACCTGCGAAAACCGCTGCGCCCCAGCCTCTTGCACACCACCGAACCGACCAGCACCGCGGTGTAGCGCCGGTCAGTCAGTCACCGAGTTCGGCGAGGAGCCTTTTGGCCGCCTCCAGTTCGGCCTGCAACTGGGCGACCTTCTGCTGCTGGGCGCCCCGGGCAGCCTCCAGGATTCCCGCGACCACCTCGGCGACCTCGGGGTGCAGGATCTTGGCCGCCTGCGCGACCGCGGCGCTGGTGACGGCCATGCCCTTCACACTGCGCTTCTTGCCGTTGACCACATCGACGGTCCACTCCCCGTCGGCCGTGCCGGTGAGGGTGACGGTCACCTCGGGCGCCTTGGGCTTGCGCGCCGCGGGCGCCTTGGCCGGACGCGCTGTCCCGGGAGCCGCCGCGGGCGCCGGAGCGGGTGCCGGGGCCGGCTTGGCCGCGGGTTCGGCGGGCACCGACGCGAGCGAGCGGGGCGGCGTCGGAGCGGCGCTCGGCGGGGTCGACGGCTGGGTCACAGTGGTTTCCTTTCGATTGCTCGGCGCCGCGGCAGTACCGCGGGCCGGCTTGGTCAGCGTCACCTCGCTCGGGCCGAACGAGAGCACATCCTTGGAACCGGTGGGGCGCACCTGCAGGAAGTCACCGTCGGCCGGGTCGCCCAGCGCGACGACCTTGCCCGATTTCCCTTCGGCCACACCGACGGCGGCGGCGGTGAACCACACCATCGGCGGTTTTCCCTCGGCGAGCTCGCCCGCGATGCGCGCGAGCTCGGCCTCGGACAGAATCTGCGGGGCGGATCGGCGGGATGCGGACTTGGTGCTCGGCGAGGACATCGTGGACTCCGGAAGGTTGGTGCGTGGCGTACTTCTGCGTGGTGTGCACCGATGATGCCGCACGGCACCGACATGTTCCGCCCCGAGTCCGCCGCCGGGCCCCGAAAACCGCTCCCGCCGCGGGTGACCGGACCCGGTGACTCAGCCGCGCGCGGCGTTGCCCCGGGTGGTCGGCCGGATGTTCTCGCGCACCGCGGCCACATCCGGGTAGCCGTTGACGGCCATGAGCAGATCGGCCTCGGCGGCATAGCTGCGCAGCACGTGCACCAGACCGCGCACCCCGCCCAGCGCCAGCCCGTACACATAGGGCCTGCCGATACCGACCATCGTCGCGCCCAGGCCCAGCGCCTTCACCACGTCGGCGCCCGAGCGCACGCCGGAGTCGAACAGCACCGGCACCCGGTCGTCGCAGGCCGCGACGACGGCGGGCAGGGTCTCCAGCGCGCTGAGCCCGCCGTTGGCCTGGCGCCCACCGTGATTGGAGCAGTAGATGCCGTCGGCGCCGAAATCGATGGCCTTGCGGGCGTCCTCGGGATGCGAGATGCCCTTGAGGATGATCGGCAGGTCGGTCAGCGAGCGCAGCCAGGTGAGGTCGTCCCAGGTCAGCGAGTTGCCGAAGGTCGCGATCCAGTGCAGGACAATGAGCTTGGGATCGTCGGAGCCGACCATCTGCTGGAAGACCGGGTCGCTGGTGTAGTTCTTCAGGACGTGGCCGCGCAACTGCGGGAAGTTGCCACTGGCCAGATCGCGCGGGCGCCAGCCGGGCACCCAGGTGTCGAGGGTGACGGTGATGCCCGCGTAGCCCGCGGCCTCGGCGCGACGCACCAGGCTCTCGGCCAGTTCACGGTTCTTCGGGGTGTAGAGCTGGAAGAAGGAGGGGGTGTCACCGGCGTGCGGGCGCACGTCTTCGAGCGGGTCCTCCATGAGCGTCGAATACATCGCGGGCACACCGGTTTCCGCCGACGCCTTCGCCACCGCGATATCGCCGTGCCCGTTCTCGCCGACCAGGCCGATCACACCGACCGGCGCCAGGAACAGCGGACTGGCGAAGGTGTGGCCGAACGCGGTGACAGTGAGGTCGCGCTCGGTCGCGCCGACCAGCATGCGCGGCACCAGACCCCAGTCGGCGAACGCCTCGGCGTTGCGGCGCTGGGTGAGCTCGTCGCCCGCGCCACCGGCGATGTAGTTGAGCAGGGTGTCGGGCAGCGCGGCGGCGGCCTTGCGCTCGAGGGTGGCGTAGTCCATGGGGAAATCGGGCTGGACCCCACCCAGCGCGGCCAGGTAGATCTCGTTCTGATAGTCGGCGAACTGACTCATCGCTGAACTTTCCCATGCCTGCCGGGGGTCATGGACCGCAGGGTGGATGTAAGCTGCGTCATACTCGAAAATAGGCAGCAGCGTATCCAGCAGCGCGTTCCGAGATTGTGAGTGCCCCTGTCGTGACCGTCGTCGAACACTCGGCCGCACCCGCCGACCCGGACGCCCTCCTGGCCGAGCGCATCACGTGCGCCGCCACCCGCCGGCTGACCCGGCTCGCCCTCGGCCTGTCCCAGGATTCCATGGACCTGCTCACCTCCGTCACCGACCGGCTGCGCGCCGCCGAGGGCGCCCTGCGCGATCCGCTCACCGCCGATCTCGGATTCGACTGAGCCTCAGCGCCGCCGGGCGGTGAGCGCCGCCAGATCGGCCAGCCGGTGCGCGCGGGCGATCTCGGCGGGCGTGAACGGTTCGTCGGGCCGCGCGAATTCCCACCGCCGCTCCTCACGATGCAGCGCCAGCACCGTGCCCGCCCCCGATTCCGCGACCGCGGGCGTGCCGGGCGCCAGGTAGCGCGCCCCGAGCAGTTCCGCCACGGCCAAGGGCAATTCGTCCGGATCGCCGACGATGCGCGCGGCGATCGTGAGCGCCTTGGTCTGCCCGTCGATCAGCGAGAGCACCGACGCGGGCCACACCCGCACCCCCGACCCACCGGCCTGCACCACGGCCGAGGTGATGCTGTGCACGGTGACCTCCGCGGGCGCGGCGACGACGAGTTCGTCGAGTACCGCGTCCTCGAGCTGGTGCACATGCACGGTCAGGATGTTCACCTCCCGCTGGGCCAGGTGTTTGGCGAGGGTCTCCAGCGCACCGGGGCGGTCGGCCAGGCGCACCCGGATGCGCCACAGCGCGGGCGCCCCGTCGATCCGGTCGCGGTGCCGTAGTTCCGGGCCGTGCAGCCAGCCGCCGAGTACCCGCATGGCCGAGGGCTCGACGACCCAGATCACCAGGATCGTGGTGGTGATCGTGAGCAGCGTGACGGTGAGCAGGTAGGGCGGGTGCAGGTGGATGACCAGCGCGTGCAGCGCCAGCTCCACCGGGAACACCGCCGCGAGTTTGGCCAGCGCCAGCCGTCTGCGCTCGGGGTGCGGCAGCCGCCCGCACACCTCGCAGGCCAGCGCCGTGACACGGGGTCGCACTGCGAATCGCCTCATGCGGGTCAGCCTCACCCGCGCACGTGTCGATCACCGGCGGTGCGCGTAACGGCGGCGTGACGACTCGATCGAAATCCCTTGACCTGCACCGTTTCTCGTCGTGATGCCGGTCACCCGACGCCCGCCGGGGTGATGTCGGGCACTGCGGCACCGGCAACGATTGTGACTCGGCTCACGAAAATCCATTGACAAAGCCACACAAACGGGCATAAAACAACAGGAGTACAGATTCACCGAGCGGGAGGAACCCATGTACGCCGAGGAACGGCAGCAGGCCATCGCGGCCCTGATCGGGGATCGCGGCCGTGTCTCCGTCGCCGAGCTCGCCGACCGGTACGGGGTCACCACCGAGACCGTGCGCCGCGACCTGGCGGTGCTCGACCGGCTCGGATTGATCCGGCGCGTGCACGGTGGGGCCGTCGGCTCCGGCGCGCTCACCACCCTCGAACCGGGCACCGCCGAACGGGAGGGCACCCGCGCGGCCGAGAAGGACCGCATCGCCACGCTGGCCCTGCCCTTCCTGCCCGCGGCGGGCGGCAGCGTGCTGTTCGACGCGGGCACCACCACCGCCCGTGTCGCGGCGGCCCTGCCCACCGATCTCGACCTCGTCGCGGTCACCAACTCCCTGCCGATCGCCACCCGGCTCACCGGTTTCGCCGGGGTGCGGGTACAGCTGCTCGGCGGGCGGGTGCGCGGTGTCACCCAGGCCGCGGTGGGCGCCGAGACGCTGCGGCTGCTCGGTGAGCTGCGCGTCGACGTCGCGCTGCTCGGCACCAACGCGCTCACCCTGCGCCACGGCCTGTCGACCCCCGATCCGGAGGAGGCGGCCGTGAAGCGCGCGATGATCGCCGCGGCCGACCGGGTGGTGGTGGTCGCCGACGCGGACAAGATCGGCCGGGAGGACTTCGTCCGCTTCGGCACCGTAGAGGACATCGACGTGCTGGTCACCGATTCCGGCATCCCGGCGGGCACCCACGCGGAGCTGGTCGCCGCGGGTATCCAGGTGGTGATCGCGTGATCGTCACGCTGACCGCGAACCCGAGTGTCGACCGGACGGTGACGCTCACCGAGCCGCTGCGGCGCGGGCAGGTGCACCGGGCGAGCGAGGTCACCTCCCATCCCGGCGGCAAGGGTGTGAATGTGGCGCGCGTGGTCGCCGGTGACGGCGTGCCGGTGACCGCCGTACTGCCCGGCGCGGAGGACGACCCGGTGGTGACCGGTCTGCGGACGGCGGGCATCGCGTACCGCACCGTGGCGGTGCCCGGTCAGCCGCGGACCAATCTGACCATCGCCGAGACCGACGGCACCACGACCAAGATCAACGAACCGGGTCGCCCGTTGACCGGGCCGGACCTCGCCGCGCTCACCGCACTGCTGGTCGAGTCGGCCGCCGGGGCGGAATGGATCGTGCTGTCGGGCTCGCTGCCGCCGGGTGTGCCCGAGGACTGGTACGCGCGGCTCGTCGCCACCTTGTCCACCGCCACGCACGGGGCCGGTCCCCGCATCGCCGTGGACACCTCCGACGCGCCTCTGCTCGCGCTGTTCGGCGAATCCCCTGTCACCGCACCCGATCTCGTCAAGCCCAACACCGACGAACTGGCCCAGCTCACCGGCCGCGACCCGCGCGACCTCGAGAATCCCACGGCCGCGGCCGCTGCCGCGACGGCCCTGCTCGAACGCGGAGTCGGCGCGGTCCTGGCGACCCTCGGCGCGGCGGGGGCGGTGCTGGTGACCGGCGAGGGCGCCTGGTTCGCCGCCGCCCCGCCGATCGTCGCGCGCAGCACGGTCGGCGCGGGAGATTCGGCGCTGGCCGGATATCTGATCGCCGACCTCGCCGGTGCGGGTCCGGCGGATCGGCTGCGGCACGCCGTCGCCTTCGGCAGCGCCGCCGCGGCCCTGCCCGGCACCGAACTGCCGACCGCCGCCGACCTCGACCTGGTCACGGCGGTACCGCTGGAGGTCCGGACGCCGACCGCTGCCGACCCGCCGGCCGAAACCACCCCACCCACACACCCCGCATCCCGCGCCGACTGATTCCGCCGACCCCAGCACCACCCCCACTCCCGAAAGACACCACGATGGCCGCTCCGATCATCACCACCGACCTGATCACCCTCGATACGAACCTGGGCACCGGCAAGGACGCGGTCATCACCGCCCTGGCGGACCTGCTCGCCGCGGCGGGACGCGCGAGCGATGCCGCCGAGGTGAGCGCGGCCGCGCTGGCCAGGGAGTCGCAGTCGGCCACCGGGCTGCCCGGCGGCATCGCCATCCCGCACTGCCGCGTCCCGGCCGTCACCACGGCGTCGCTGGCCTTCGCCCGCCTCGCCCCGAAGGTCGACTTCGGCGCCCCCGACGGCCCCGCCGACCTGGTGTTCCTCATCGCCGCCCCGGACGGCGCGGGTGCCGAACACATGAAACTGCTGTCGGCACTGGCCCGTGCGCTCGTACGCCCGGACTTCGTCGCGAGCCTGCGCTCGGCCGCCACCCCGGCGGAGATCGTGGCGCTGGTCGACGAGGCTATCGCGCCGACTCCGTCAACCGCAGGCGGTGACCGGCCCGCAGGCAGTGCCGGGGCCGCCACCACCGGCGCCACTGCCACGACGGGCGCCGTGTCACGGGCGAGTGTCGCCGGGAGCGAATCCGGTTCCACACCAACCGGTTCCGATACCGTCACCGGGTCAGGCGCCGACAAGTCAGCTGGGGCGGTATCCACCGACAAGGTGCGCGCCGACTCGGGACCACGCCCCCGGATTATCGCCGTCACGGCCTGTCCCACCGGTATCGCCCATACGTACATGGCGGCCGATTCCCTGGTCGCCGCCGGTGAGCGGGCCGGGGTCGATGTCACCGTCGAGACCCAGGGCTCCAGCGGCGGCGCCACGCTCGACGCCGCCACCATCGCCGCGGCCGACGCCGTCGTCTTCGCCACCGATGTGGGCGTGAAGGAGCGGGGCCGGTTCGCGGGCAAGCCGGTGGTCGAGTCCGGGGTCAAACGCGCCATCAACGAACCCGACGCCATGATCGCCGAAGCCGTCACCGCGAGCACCACACCGGGTGCCGCGACCGTCGGCGGCACGGCGCCCGGACCGGACCAGGCGGCCAAGGGCATCGGCTGGGGCACCCGCCTGCGCCAGATCCTGCTGACCGGCGTGAGTTACATGATCCCGTTCGTCGCCGCGGGTGGTCTGCTCATCGCGCTGAGCTTCCTGCTCGGCGGCTACGAGATCTCCGATACCGCCAAGACGATCGTGCTGGACAACTCCCTCACCGATCTCCCCGACGGCGGCCTGGCCACCTACTTCGGTGCCGTGCTCTATCAGATCGGCGCGCTCGCCTTCGCCTTCCTGGTCCCGGCGCTGGCCGGGTACATCGCCTTCGCCATCGCCGACCGGCCCGGCCTGGCGCCGGGTTTCACCGCCGGTGCCGTCGCCGTGTTCGTCGGGGCGGGATTCCTGGGTGGCCTGGTGGGCGGTCTGGTCGCCGGATTCGCGGCGCTCGGGGTCGCGAAACTGCCGGTGCCGGTGTGGGCGCGCGGATTGATGCCCGTGGTGGTGATTCCGCTGCTCGCCTCGCTGATCGTCGGTGTCGCCATGTTCGTGCTGCTGGGCAAGCCGCTCGCGGCGGTGACCAACGGTCTCACCGACTGGCTCAACGGCCTGTCCGGCACCTCCGCGATCGCGCTCGGTGTCATCCTGGGCGTGATGATGTGCTTCGACCTCGGCGGCCCGGTCAACAAGGCCGCGTACTCGTTCGCGGTGGCGGGCCTGTCGGTCACCGATCCGGCGACGCTGCGGATCATGGCCGCGGTGATGGCGGCGGGCATGGTGCCGCCACTGGCCATGGCCCTGTCGACGCTGCTGCGCCCGCGCCTCTACACCGAGGCCGAACGCGAGAACGGCAAGGCCGCCTGGCTGCTGGGCGCCTCGTTCATCTCCGAGGGCGCCATCCCCTTCGCCGCGGCCGATCCGCTGCGGGTACTGCCGTCGATGATGGTCGGCGGCGCGATCACCGGCGGCCTGGTGATGGCCACCGACGTCACGCTCAGCGCACCGCACGGCGGGATCTTCGTGTTCTTCGCCATGGGCCATGTCGGCTGGTTCGTGGTCTCGCTGCTGGTGGGCACCGTCGTCGCCGCGCTCTGCGTCACCCTCGCCAAGGAATTCGTCCGCACCTCGTCCCCCGTCCCCACCACCGCGTAGTCCGTTCGCACACAAGGAGATATCCCATGGCCAGCACCACCGTCACCGTCGGTTCCTCGGTCGGCCTGCACGCCCGGCCCGCCGCGTTGATCGCCGAAGCCGTCGGCGCGGCAGGCGTTCCCGTCACCATCGGCCTGGTCGGCGGCGACCCGGTCGACGCGGGGTCGGCGCTGATGATCATGACCCTCGGCGCGGGTCAGGGCGCGGAGGTGGTCGTCACCAGCGACGACCAGCCGACCCTGGACAAGATCGCCGAGCTCGTCGCCAGCGATCTCGACGCCTGAGCACCCGATCACCCCCGCGGCCGCCCGGATCTCCGGGCGGCTGTGCTGTGTCCGGGGTCCGTGCTGATAGCGTTCGACCGCTTCTCGAGATTCACCGGGGTGTGCGCACCCCGGGTCATTCGCGCGTTACCCGTGTTCCCGGGTGTCGGCACCCGGTGATCGAAAGGTGTGATCGTCGATGCGTCGAGGCTGGTCCGGACTGGTTGCCACCGCTCTCACCGCGGCAACCGTGGCAGCGAGTGGCCCGGCGGTGGCCGACGAATGGTGGCCCTTCGGAGTACTGCCGGAGGGGTTGAGCTGCGCCGCGCTCACCCTGCCCGGCCGGGCGGGCGCCTGGCCGCTGCCGATGCACTTCCCCAACACCGGCATCGGCCTGCTGACCATGCCGCTCGCCCCCGCCGGAGTCGCCGAACAGCTGCCCGCCCGCATCGAGATGCGCACCCCCACGGGTGGTTTCAACGAGGCCTGGCAGTACGCCCTGCTGGACGGGAATCTGTATGTGAAGGCCTTCGAGGGGGAATCGGGCTGGCGGGTGGCGCCGATGCCCAACTGCCTGCGCGGGCACATCAGCTCCATCTCGGTGGATCGCAGCAGGCTGGTCGCGGTGGTGCCGGGCGGGCGGGTGTTCACCATGGACCTGGCCGACCAGACCCCCGAACTGTGGTGGTGGACGGCGCGGTTCGGTTCGCCCATCTGGCTCGATCCCACCGGCACCCAGGTGCGGCCCGCTTCGCGCGCGTGGAGCCTGTCGTGGCTGGACCCGGAGTACGTGCAGCTGATCCCGTTCCGCCAGCAGGGTTTCTGGACCGATCCGACCGGCAAACAGCAGCCGGTGGGCGGCGCCGGGGTGACCACGGTGTTCGTGCTCTCACCGGAGGGCAACCGCATCCACATCCTCGACCCGTGGCTGCCGGGCAGCGATCCGCTGCGCCCGAACCAGCCCGAGTTCGCCGACGACTACAGCTACGAACTGCCCGGCCCGCTCGACGGACGGTTCCAGGCGGTGAATCTGAGCGCGTCGGGTTCACAGACCTTCCTGATCAACGAATACGGCGACATGTTCACCCGGCTCTGGGATTTCGACATCTCCGGCGCCGACACCCTGTTCTTCTCCTATACCTATGGCGACGAACCCGATCGCGCCGAGGCGCCCACCAATTTCGACGCCTGGGTGGGGCAGTTCGAATTCCTGCGCCCGTTCTTCCCGCAGTACACCGGCATCCACCTGCCGCCACCGGCGTGGGTGCGCCAGCCCAAGATTCCCGGCGAGATCACCTCGACCATCAGCGTGCACACCACCGGCGGCCGCTCCGAACAGCGCGAACTGCGCGTGGAGGGCAGCCAGGACGGGCGCACCGGGTACTGGCACAAGCCCATCGAGGACGACACGTGGTCGTTCACGGCCACCGACCGCCCGCTCACCGCCGACCTGCTCGACAACCGTCCCGGCGACACCTCCGGCCTGACCCTGGCCCCGCCCACCGGCGTCGGCTACGACCACCGCGATCCGGCGGGCTGGACGATGAGCCTGCGCGACTACGACTACGCCGACGACGTGATGCCCGTGCGGCTGTGCCTGGGCGCCGAATGCACCGCGTTGAGTATGTTCCTGGCGAGCACGCCCCGCTTCGGCTGGCAGCCCGAGGGCCTGTCGGACACCCCGCGCGTCTACCACGGCCTGCTGCAGTCCCCGGAGGACCAGTGGAACGCGCAGTCCGCGGCCCTGCGGGCCGTCGTCGAGCGCATCACCGGCGCGGACCGGGCCGCCAACATCATGGCGACCTCGAACACCGCCGAATTCACCCTGCGCACCACGGAGGGCTTCGAGGTGACGTTGCGCCGCGCTTGACCGGCCGGTGACAAGAAGAAGGCCCGGAACCTGGTGGTTCCGGGCCTTATCTTTGTAGCGGGGACAGGATTTGAACCTGCGACCTCTGGGTTATGAGCCCAGCGAGCTACCGAGCTGCTCCACCCCGCGTCGGTGAATACAACATTACACACGGGTGAGCGCTGATGCCAAATCGGCAGGTCAACCCAGGTTTTTCTGGATCAGCAGGCGATCTTGGGCAGGCGTTCGATCGCCCCGCGCGGCCATCGAGTGACGTACGACACAGCAAACACGGTCAAGGCGTCCATATCGCCGAATTCGGTGACCGGGGTCACGATTTCGCGGTGATCTCGACCACATAACGAAGGGGTAACAGGCCGACCGGTATGTAACTATTCCCCGGGGATATCCTGCGCAAACATTGAAAAGGCGTCTGTTTCGTTCACAGAATTGTCCCGTTATCAAGATGTGATCGTCATGGATTTCTTGGTTAGCGTCTCCCCCATGACTGAGACCCGGAAATTCCGCACCCGTGCCCTCGGCGTCGCCGCCGTGACCGGCGCCCTGGTTGCCGTTCCGTTCAGCCTGGCCACCGGCACCGCCTCCGCCGCGAACCACAACTGGGACGGCGTCGCCCAGTGCGAGAGCGGTGGCAACTGGGGCATCAACACCGGCAACGGCTACTACGGTGGCCTGCAGTTCTCGCAGAGCACCTGGGCGGCCAACGGCGGCCAGGGCTCGGCGCACACGGCCAGCAAGGAAGAGCAGATCCGCGTCGCGGAGAACGTGCTCGCCAGCCAGGGCATCGGCGCCTGGCCGCACTGCGGCCGGTACCTGCAGGCCGGTGAGTCCGAGCCGGAGAACGTGCCCGCCGTGGTCGAGGAAGCCCCCGCCGTCGAGCTGCCCGCCGCGGCTCCCAGCCAGCTGCAGGCCGCCGTCGACCAGGCCACCACCGCCGGGCGCGGTCTGGCCGAGCAGTACGGTGTCGCCGGGCAGTACCAGGACCTGCTCGACGCCAGTGCCCCGCTGATCGCGCAGATCGGCGGCTAGAAACCATCTCTCCCCCTGCACACGAAGGGCCCCGCCGGTTGGCGGGGCCCTTCGTGTGTGACGGGTCAGCGACCGCCGGCGTCCTGGTAGGCCTGGACCGCGGCGTCGAGTTCCTCGAGCGCCTTACCGAAATCGCTGAAGTTGCCCGACCGCATGGCCGCGCGGACCGCGTCGATCTTGCGGTTGAGCTCCGCGGCCGCCGCCTCCTGGGCGGTCGACCCCGCGGGCGGCGTCGTCGTCCCGGCGGGCGGGGTGGTCTCCCCGGGCTCGGGTGTGCCCGGATCGACCGGCGGCAGGGTGCCGGGGTTCGGTTTCAGCGCCGGGTCACCACCGAACGGAGTGGCCAGCGCGCCCGCACCGGGCATCACCTGGTTGAGCGCCTCGGCCAGCGTCGCCGCGTACCCGACCTTCACGCTGCCTGCCGCGTCGCGGTAGCTCACCAGCACACGCAGCAGCTGCGGGAACGTCGAGGACCCGGTGTTGCGTTCGTTGTAGAACGGCTCCACGTACAGGATGCCGCCGTCGGCCACCGGCAGGGTGAGCAGATTGCCGTAGCGGATCTTGTTCGAGTTCGACAGCAGCGTCTTCTCCCGCGACACCGCGTCGGCGGTGGTCATCGAGTTCTGGGTCTGCTGTGGACCCTGGGTCTGTGTCTCCACCGGGAGCTGTAGCACCGTGAACTTGCCGTAGCCCTCCGGGTCCGAGCGCACCGAGATGTAGGCCGAGAGGAACTGACGGTTGTAGCCGACCATCGCCGAGGTCAGGTTGAACACCGGCTTGTTGGTCTTCTTGTCACCGAGCAGCACGTAGTACGGCGGCTGGTTGAAGGTGCCGCCCTCGATCGTGGGATCGCTGGGCACCGACCAGAACGCGTTGTTGGTGAAGAACTCGCGCGGGTTGTCCACGTGGTACTTGGTCAGCATGTCGCGCTGGACCTTGAACAGGTCTTCCGGGTAGCGGAAGTGCGAGCGCAGCTCGGGCGAGATCTCGCTCTCGGGCTTGACCGCGTCCGGGAACACCCCGCGCCAGGCCTTGAGCACCGGGTCGGTGGAGTCGGTCTCGTACAGGGTGACGGTGCCGTCGTAGGCGTCGACGGTGGCCTTCACCGAGTTGCGGATGTAGCTGACCTCCTTGCGCGGGATGACGCGCCCGGTCTTCTTGTCGATGCTGTCCTCGACCGCGCCGTCGAGCGAGGTCGGCTGGGCGTAGGGGTACTTGTCCAGCGTGGTGTAGGCGTCGACGATCCAGACGATGCGCTTGTCGACGACCGCCGGGTAGGCGTTGCCGTCGGTGGTCAGCCACGGGGCGACCTTCTGCACCCGCTCGCGCGGCCCACGGTTGAACAGGATCTTGGACTCGTCACCGATGGCCGAGGAGAACAGGATGTTGCGCTCGGCGTACTTGGCCGCGAAGGCCAGCCGGTTGAACCAGTTGCCCACCGACACACCGCCGCTGCCGTCGTAGGTGAACGAGGCCTGGTCGGAGTCGTACTCGCGCGGGGCCTGGCCCTCGGTCGCGCCGACGATGGCGTAGTCGGGATCGGACTGCGCGATCAGCTCGCCGTAGTAGATGCGCGGCTGGTCGACCTTGATCTGCTGGTCTTCCTTCTTGGTGAACAGGTCGCTCACCATGAACAGCGGGTAGCCCGAATCGCTGCCGCCCGAGGCGCTCTGGGCGTCGGACTGCGGCTTGTTCACCCGGTTGGCGGGCGCGGCGACGAAGCCGTTGCCGTGGGTGTAGACGGTGTGCTGGTTGATCCAGTCCTTCTGGTTGCCCGACAGCGCCTCCGGATGCAGCTCGCGCGCGGCCACGATGTAGTCCTGCACCGACCCGTTGAGGGTGTAGCGGTCGATGTCGAGCGACTCGGGGAAGCCGTAGAAGTTCTTGCGCTGCTGGAGCTGGGTGAAGGTGGGCGAGAGGATGTTCGGGTCGAGCAGGCGGGCGTTGCCGATGGTGGCCGCGTCGGCGGGCACCTCGAGCGGGCTCTTCTTGGACTCGCCCTGATAGTCCTGATACTCGACCTTGTCGTCGGTGATCCCGTACGCCTGGCGCGTGGCCATGATGTTGCGCTCGATGTACGGACTCTCCTTGTCGGCGGCGTTGGGGCGCACCGAGAACTGCTCGACCACCATCGGCCACACCGCGCCGACCAGGATCGACGACAGCACCAGCAGCGCCGCCGCCATCGCGGGCACCCGCAGATCACGCAGCACGATGCCGGCGAAGAACGCGACCGCGCAGATCACCGCGATCGAGAGCAGGATCAGCTTGGCGGGCAGCACCGCGTTGATGTCGGTGAACGACGGGCCGCCGAAGGTCGGCTCCTTGCGGGTGCTCGACAGCAGGTCGTAGCGGTCGAACCAGTAGGCCACCGCCTTGAGCAGCACGAAGATGCCCGCCAGCACCGCCAGCTGCACGCGCGCGGCCCTGGTCAGCGTGCCCTCGCGGCCGGCCAGGCGCAGCCCGCCGAACACGTAATGGGTCACCAGGTTGGCGAAGAAGGCGATCACCACCGCGACGAACAGCCAGTTCAGCACCATCCGGTAGAACGGCAGATCGAAGGCGTAGAAGCCCACGTCGAGGTGGAACTGCGGGTCCTGCTGGCCGAAGTCGCCGCCGTGCAGGAACATCTGCACCGTCGCCCAGTTCGACTGCGCGACCAACCCGGAGAGCAGGCCGAGCAGCACCGGGATGCCGACGCCGAACAGCCGCAGCTTGCTCATCACCGTCGTGCGGTACCGCGCGATCGGGTCGTTGGGCCCGGCGACCGGCACGAACACCGGACGCGAGCGGTACGCCAGCAGCAACGCCGCCCACACCACCAGTCCGACGAACAGCGCCACGACGACGAACAGGATCAGCCGCGTGCGCAACACGCCCAGATACACACTGCGATAGCCGACCTCGCCGAACCACAGCCAATTGGTGTAGGCGTCGACGATCCGGGGCCCGAGCAGCAGCAGCGCCGCCAGGACGACTGCCGTCACCAGCAGCACACGGCTGCGTCGGGACAACGAAGGTAAGCCGGTGGGGGGCCGCATGCCCACGGTGCCACTCTCCTGCTCCGGCGGTATCCACGCCGGTGATCGGCGCAGACACCGCAGTCCGATGTTGCGGATGGCCCGAAGACGGACCGTTGGCGCCCACTCTACGGAAATCGGACACCGTGCAAGTGGCAGGGCCGAAAATGATTGGATGGACGGGTGACCGAAGACGAGCACGCCGAAGTTCTCCTCGCCCGCTGCGTGCGCGAGGTCGTCGAGTTCACCGACGCCGAGGGCTGGGGCAATCCGCCGCAGATGTTCGCGTTGGTGCCGACCGCCGACCTGGCCGCGGCCGAACCCGATCTACAGGACCAGCTCGACGACGGCAGCGAGCTCACCCCCATCGCCCAGGAAGCCTTCCCGGACGACATCACCGGCGGCTCGATGGCCCTCGACGAATTCCTGGCCACCACCACCTGGCCGCCCGCGGTCGAGGGCTGCGTGCTGGTGCAGGAGATCGTGGTGCTGCCGCCGGACGCCGAGAGCGATCTGGACGAGGCGCTGGTGCCGCTGCTGGCCGACGACGACGCCGCCGACGCCGCCGGGCGCGCCGCCGCCCACGCCCACCCCGGCCGCCGCGACGCGCGCCTCATCGCGGGCGTGTTGCGCCAGGGCACCTCACTGTGCCTGCTCCAGATCCGCCCCGAGGACGACGACGGCTTCGGCGACCTGGACCTTCGCACCTACCCGAATCTGGCACCGGGCCTGGTCGAGGCCCTGCACCACACGTTGGAGTGATCAGCCGCAGCTGATGGGGTCGCGGCCTGCGTCGATGTCGGCCAGCGAGGTGACCGCGCTGTCGAGCGTGTCGACCTTGACCAGGCGCAGACCCTCGGGCGCGCGCTGGCGGGCCTCGTTGCAGTTGTCGGCGGGGACCAGGAAGGTCTCCGCGCCCGCCTCGCGCGCGGCGATCATCTTGTACTGGATGCCACCGATCGGGCCGACCTTGCCGTCCTGGTCGATGGTGCCGGTCCCGGCGACGAACCGGCCGCCGTTGAGTTCACCGGGCGAGAGCTTGTCGATCAGCGCCAGGCTGAACATCAGGCCCGCCGAGGGGCCGCCGATGTCGGCGAGATTGAACTCCACTTCCAGCGGCGGGCGCCCGCCCTCGCCGACGCCGACGCCCATGTAGGGCTTTTCCGGCTCGTCCGGGAGCGGGGCCAGCACGATCGCGGCGGTGTGCTCGCCGTCGCCGCGGCGGTAGACCACCGAGACGGTGTCGCCGGGGCGCTTGGCCGCGACGTGGTCGACCACCTGCTGGGGGTCGGTGACCGGGGTGCCGTCGATGCTGATCAGCTCGTCGCCGTCGGCCAGGACGCCGTTGGCCGGGCCTTCCTCGAGGACCCCGCGCACCACCACGGCGGTCGGCATCTTCAGGAAGTGCAGCGCGGCGACCTCGGCATTGCTCTCGGAGTTCTTGAACTGCTGCTGGTTGGACTTGTCGACCTGCTCGCGCGGGACGTCGGGCGGATAGACCTCCGAGCGCGGCACCAGGCCGTGCTCACCGCTGGCCCAGAACCCGAACGCCTCGAACAGGTTGAGCCCGTCGCGCACCGAGACCGTCGTCATGTTGAGGTGCCCGGTGGTCGGGTCCACGGGCGCGCCGGTGATGTCCACCACCTGTTTGCCGTCGACCTCGCCGAGCGTGTTGAAGGTCGGGCCCGGGCCCAGTGCCACGAACGGGACGGTGACCACACTGCCGACCACGCCGAGGACGAGGACGGGAACCAGGGCGACGATCAGGGTGAGGATCCGGCGATTCACTCCGCCCACAGTAGTGATCGACCGGGGCGACCGACGGCAGTGGCACGCTTTTGCCGCGTCCGCGTGTGGCGCGATTTCGCGATCCGCGAACACCGAGGCCCGGGGGGTCCCGCGTAACGTAAGGGGTATGAGCGATCTCCCCTTCGGCTTCTCGAACCGCGACGACGACGAGTCCGGCAAGCGTCGCGACGAGGGCAACGGCCCCGGCGGATCCGACCCGTTCGGGTTCGGTGCCGCGGGCGCGGGCGGGTTCGACCCCTCGCAGCTGGGTCAGATGCTGACCCAGCTGGGGCAGATGATCAGCGGCATGGGCCAGGGCATGGGCCCCGGCGGCGGCCAGTCCGGCCCGGTCAACTACGACGTGGCCAAACGTCTGGCCCGCCAGCAACTCGGCGCCTCGGTGGCCCCGATCGCGTCGGGCACCACCACGGCGGTCACCGACGCCGCGCACCTGGCCGAACTGTGGCTCGGCGGCGCCACCGTGCTGCCCGCCGGCGCCACGAAGACGGTGGCCTGGACGGCCAACGACTGGATCGAGGAGACCCTGCCCACCTGGAAGCGGCTGTGCGATCCGGTCGCGGAGTCGATCTCCGGGATGTGGACCGCGCAGCTGCCGGAGGAGGCCAAGCAGTTCGCCGGGCCGATGGTGGGCATGCTCGGGCAGATGGGCGGACTCGCCTTCGGCTCGCAGCTCGGGCAGGCGCTGGGTCAGCTGGCCAAGGAGGTGCTGACCTCCACCGATATCGGGCTGCCGCTGGGCCCGGCGGGCACCGCGGCACTGCTGCCGACGGCCATTTCGGCGTTCAGCGAGGGCCTCGAGCAGCCCGAGAGCGAGATCATGGTGTTCCTGGCCGCGCGCGAGGCCGCCCACCAGCGGCTGTTCGCGCACGTGCCGTGGCTGCGTCAGCAGGTGCTCGGCGCGGTCGAGGACTACGCCCGCGGGATCAAGATGGACTTCTCCGCGCTGGAGGAGGCCGCCCAGGGCATCGACCCGATGGCGCTGAGCGATCCGTCCAAGCTCGAGGAGCTGCTGTCGCAGGGCACCTTCGAACCGCAGACCACACCCGAGCAGAAGCAGGCGCTCGAGCGGCTGGAGACGCTGCTGGCGCTGATCGAGGGTTGGGTCGACGTGGTGGTCACCGACGCGGTCGGCGAACGGCTGCCGGGGGCGAACGCGCTGTCGGAGACCTTGCGCCGCCGCCGCGCGACCGGTGGCCCGGCCGAACAGACCTTCGCCACCCTGGTCGGCCTGGAACTGCGCCCGCGCAAGGTCCGCGAGGCCGCGGCGCTGTGGCGCAGGCTCACCGTGGACGCGGGCGTCGACCGCCGCGACGGTGTCTGGGCCCACCCCGATCTGCTGCCCGACTCCAGCGATCTCGACGCTCCCGCCGGGTTCATCGATTCCGTGATCGGCGGCGGCACCGGCGCTTTCGACGACCCGCTGGCCCAGCTGGCCGAGACCGAGGCGCGTGAGCGCGACGAGGCCGAGCGCGGCAAGTCCTCCGGCGACGACCCGGAATCGGGTACCGAGCAGCGCTGAGCGGGCCGCGCAAGCGGGCCGACGAAAAATCTCGGGAAACCGGTGCCGCGACACGGCTTCGCACGCGGGACGGGTGCCGACTCGCGGGCGTGAACGGCGGCAGCGCGGGTTGTCCACAGCTGCCGTCCCGGTGTCCGACACGCCGAAAGCCTGTGGATAACTACGGTTTCGGCACCAGGTTCGCGACGGGCTCGTGCCGATACTTCTGGCATGACCACCACGACGCCGCTGCGCGGGCCGATGCTCCACCCCCGCGTCACCACCCTGGTTCGACCGTCGGGCACCGTCCAGCTGGGCTGGGACCCCGAACGCGCGCTGTTGCTCGAGACCACCGAACTCGACACCGGCACGGTGCTCGCGTTCCTGCGGCTGCTCGACGGCATGCAGTCCCGGCCGCAGATCATCTGGCGGGCCGGGGAATTCGGGATCAGTCCCGCGCGGACGCTCGACCTGCTCACCGCCATCGAACGCGCCGGGCTGCTGCTGCAACCGGAACGCAGGCAGGCCAGGATCCGCAATGTCACCGTGCACGGGCTCGGGCCGCTGTCGGACGCGGTGGCGATCGGATTGCGTCGCATGGGGTTGCGGCCCACGCGGTCGCGGGAGTACCGCTCCGACACCCCGGTCGGGGCCGCGGGCTGTGATCTGGTGGTGCTCACCGACGCGTTGATGGCCGACCCGCGGCTCTCGGTGGACCTGGTGCTGCGCCGGGTGCCGCACCTGCAGGTGCGGGTGCGCGACGGTGTCGGTGTGGTGGGGCCGCTGGTACTGCCCGGTGAGACCAGCTGCCTGCGGTGCGCCGATCTGACCCGCACCGGATTCGATGCCGACTGGCCGCATCTGGCCGCCCAGCTGCTGGGCCGGACCGGGCACGCCTCCCCCGCCGGTATCGCCGCCACGACGGCGCTGACCATGAACGAGCTCGAGGCGATCGTCGCGTGTTCACCGTCGCGGCGGCCCGGCACCCTCGACGCCACCCTGGAACTGGATCTGGACACCCACCAGGTGTATCGGCGCCCGTGGCCGCCGCATCCGGACTGCGGCTGCCGCGCGCTGGGCAGCGGCGAACCGGAGGCCAAACCATGAGGTGTGAGCATTCCCATGGCACACAGGGCAGGGGTTCGGCCATGATGGGTAACGTGTCCGAGATCGTGCGCCGCAGTTCCAGCCGCAATGCCAAGTTGGCCAAGATTCCCCTCGGCATCGCCGGACGAGCCGCCGTCGGTTTCGGCAAGAAGCTCGTCGGCGGTGACAAGCAGGAGATCAACGCGACGCTGAACCAGAAGGCCGCCGAGCAGTTGTTCACCGTGCTCGGCGAGCTCAAGGGCGGGGCGATGAAGTTCGGCCAGGCGCTGAGCGTGATGGAGGCCGCGGTCCCGGAGGAGTTCGGCGAGCACTACCGCGAGGCGCTCACCAAGTTGCAGGCCGCCGCGCCGCCGATGCCCGCCGCGACCGTGCACCGGGTGCTCGACCAGCAGCTGGGCACCAAGTGGCGCGAACGGTTCCAGTCCTTCGACGACACCCCGGCGGCCTCGGCCAGTATCGGTCAGGTGCACCGGGCGGTCTGGTCCGACGGCCGGTCGGTGGCGGTGAAGGTGCAGTACCCCGGGGCCGACGAGGCGCTGCGCGCCGATCTCAAGACGCTGTCGCGGATGACGGGCCTGCTGTCCTCGGTGATCCCGGGCGCCGATGTGAAGCCGCTGCTGGCCGAGATCACCGAGCGCACCGAGGAGGAACTCGACTACCGCACCGAGGCCGCCAACCAGCGCCGCTTCGCCGCCGCCTTCGACGGGCACCCGCACATCGTGGTGCCCAAGGTGGTGGCGGGCGCGCCGAAGGTGATCGTCACCGAGTGGCTCGACGGCACCCCGGTCTCGGCGCTGATCAAGGCCGGTGCCGAAGACCCCGAGGGCACCCGGGTCCAGCGCAACCGGATCGCCGAGCTCATGGGCACCTTCCACTTCTCCTCCCCGGAGCTGGCCGGCCTGCTGCACAGCGACCCGCATCCCGGCAACTTCCTGATCCTGGCAGACGGCAGGCTGGCGGTGCTCGACTACGGCGCCTGCGCGCCGATGCCCGACGGTTTCCCCGAGATCCTCGGCCGGATGCTGGCCCTGGCCGTCGACGAGGAGCACGCGGCGCTCACCGAACTGCTCTACGAGCACGGCTGGGTGATCCCGGGCCGCACGGTGACCCACGCGGAGATCGAGGCGTATCTGCGCCCGTTCAGCGATCCGATCCGCACCGACACCTTCCACTTCACCCGCCGCTGGATGCAGCGGGTGGCGGGCAAGGCCTCGGAGTTCTCCAGCCCGGAGATGAAAACCGCACGCGCGCTGCAGCTCCCGCCGCAGTACCTGATGATCTTCCGGGTGCTGGGTGGATCGGTGGGCATCCTGGCCCAGCTCGACGCGGAACTCGGGTTCATGAACCTGGTGCGCACCTGGGTCCCCGGTTTCCGCGCCGAGCGGGCGTCTTAGCGTTCGGCCTGCGCCCGGCGTCTGCCGAGCGTGCACAGCAGGTGCACCGCCACGCCCACCACGGCGGCCATGGTGACCCCGCTGCCGAGCAGCAGGCGCAGGTCGTCGGGGAAACCGCGGTAGAGGCCGGGCACCAGGATCGGCAGCAGCCCGGCGGTGAGGGCCGCGGTGGTGGTGAGCAGGGCCGCGTCGTCGTCCAGGTCGACCTGGCGGAACAGGCCGATCGCCGAGGCGATGATCGTGGCGAAGACGATGGCCGCGGTGGCGCCGACGACCGGGCCCGGCAGGGAGTTCACGATCCGGCCGATCGGAGCGAGGAAGGCCGCCAGGATCAGCAGCAGGCCGGTCAGCGCGGTGACATAGCGGCTGCGGACCCCGGTGAGCCGGATCAGGCCGATGTTCTCGCCGCTGGTCACCATGGTCGGGCCGCCGAACAGGCCGGACAGCAGTGAGGTCACCGCGTCGCCGCGGATGGTGCGACCGACCGTGGGGGCGGTGTCGATCCGCTTGCCGACCACCTGGGCGTTGAGCACCGTCTGACCGGTGGCTTCGGCCATCGAGCCGATGCTGAACACCAGCAGCGGCAGGGCGGCGAGCAGATCGAAGTGGGGTGCGCCGAACAGGAACGGCTCGGGCAGTTGCACCACGGCGTCGCCCGGTTGCAGGTCGAACTGCCCGAGCGCGGCGGCCAGCGCGGTGCCGATGGCCATGCCGATCAGTACCGAGACCCGGCGCCAGCCGGTGGGCAGGAACCGGTGGGCCAGCACGGTCGCGACGATGGTCGCGCCCGCGATGCCGACCGAGCGGATCGGGGTGGGGTCCTCGGCCGAGGTGATCAGGTTCGCGCCGACCTTCACCAGGTTGACCCCGATCACCAGGATCATGCTCGCGATCACGACCATGGGCAGGAACCGCACCAGCCGCCGCGCCACCGGCACCAGCGCGATACCGGCGACGGCAGTGATCAGCACCGCGCCGGTCGCGGTGGCCGGATCGTAGGTCTGCGCGATCTGGATGAACAGCACCACCGCCGCGCCACCGGGCAGCATCACGAACGGCAGCCCGGCTCCGAGTCCGTAACGTCCGCTCGATTGCAGGAGGGTACCGATGCCACTGAACAACAGGGCGCCACACAGCAGGGCGCGGGCCGCGTCGTCGTCGAGGTGCAGGCTGCGGCTGATCAGCAGTACCGAGGTGAGCGGCATCGCGATCATCACCACCAGGTGCTGCAAGGCACCGGCGAAAGCCCGTCCGGCGGGCGGTATCTCGTCGACGGGTGCCACCGCCGGTGCGCTCACCGCAGCCACGGCAGTTCCTCGGCCGTGTAGCGGTAGGCGCGGAAGATGGCGTTGGAGACGCCGGGGAACACCCGCGCGGTGTCGGGATCGGGGTATTCGGTGAACGAGGGCACCACGTACTCCCAGCAGATCCGCCGGTCCGGGGTCACCTCGAAGATCCGCCCGAAGGCGGCCTCGGTGATGAGGGTGTTGCCGTTGGGCAGCCGCTGCGCGCCACCCATGAAGGGGGTGAAGAACGCCTCGCGCGGGGAGTCCTGGTAGGTCCAGCCGATCTCGCCGGTGGCCGTGTCGATTTCGACGATCCGGCTGTAGGTCACCGATTCGCCGGTGCGGAAGGTGCCGTTGTCGAACACCAGGATCCGGCCGTCGCCGAGCGGGGTGGCGTGGTGCTGCTGGGCGAGCACGGTCCGGTCGGCCAGGGTGGTGACCGCGCCGGTGCGCCGATCGATCAGGATCACCGCCGAGACGCTGCGCAGGCTGGCCACCACGGTGTGTTCGCCGAGCGGGTGGACGCTGTTGATCAGCGGCCAGTGCTCGCGCCAATAGTGCGGCTGCAGACCGAATTCCGCGGGATCGAGGTGCTCCACGGCGCGCCACTGCCAGCGCAGGGTGCCGTCGGGGTCCACCTCGCGGATCACGTCGGACCAGACGATCCCGTCGGCTTCGGTCCCCGGCACGCCGCCTTGGACGCGGGCCGCGGCCGCGCCGGTCAGCGGTTCGACGGCGGTGTAGAGGACGCTGCCGTCGTCGTAGTGGTGCGCGTCGTGGTGCTGCAGGTCGTCGCGGATCTCCGAGAGGAGTGCGCCGGTGTGGTCGTAGCGGGCCATCGACCCGCCGGAGTACTTGCGCCACATGGCGAACAGCGGCGGCCGGGCCAGGGTGAGGCCGTTGTAGGCGAGGCTGCCGTCGGACAGGATGCGCGCGTGCCGGCCCGGCCGGTACGGCAGTTGCCACCGGTGCGCGATCTCGCCGCCGAGATCGACCAGGTCGACCCGGCCGTCCCCGGCCAGGGGCGCGTAGAGCGTGTAGCCGGGCGAGGCCAGCGCCACATCGCTGCCGATCAGCCCGACGCCCCGCCGCTTGAGGGTGTTCTGTTCCATGCCGCCTCTCCTGAAAATTCGATGCCACTGAATATTCAGTACGCTGGGCGACAGCGGAACGGTTCCGATCACGGTGCGCGAAACCGGCTCACGCCCAGGTCGGGCGGCCGAGAGCCCGGCCGCACCACCGCACCGACCACGCCGGATTCATTACAGTCACTGCTACAGCACGCGCAAGCAAGGAAGGCGACAGGTGGGCGAGCACATCCGGAACACCCAGCTGGGAGCCGTCATCCGCGATCGGCGCCGCGCCGCCGGGCACACGCTGGCCCGCCTGGCCGCCGAGACGGGCCTGTCCCCGTCGTTCCTGAGCCAGCTGGAGAACGGCCACACCAACACCAGCCTGCGCTCGCTCCAGCAGATCGCCGACGCCCTCGCCACCACCGCCACCGCGCTGCTGGCCGCCGCCGACGACACCGCCGCCGCGCCGCTGGTCCGCGCGGACGAGAACACCACGCTCCCGCAGTCCGATCCCGGCGCGGGCACCGTGCGCGCGCTCGTGCACGGCGACCGCGACCTGCGCGCCCTGGAATTCACCGGCGGCACCGACCGCGGCGACCGCGATTTCACCCATCGCGGCGACGAGATCATCCACGTCGTGCGCGGACGCATCTCCCTCGTCGCCGACGGCACCGAGCACGAACTCGGCCCCGGCGACACCTACTACTGCCGGGCGGGCGAGAAGCACCGGTGGTGGGCGCACTCCCCGGACACCACCACGCTGGTCCTCGCCGTCGCCGACGGCCGCACCGTCAAACGCAACTCCCGCACATGACAAACGAACCGCCCACCAGAACTCGGTGAGCGGTTCGCTTGCGGTACAACCCTTTTCCCGGGTTCATGCCGGGATCGCGACCTTGCGCGGACGGCCACGGGGGCGCTTGCGGGCGATCACGACACCCTGGTCGAAGATCTCACCGCCCCACACACCCCACGGCTCGGCGCGGTCGATGGCCGCGGTCAGGCAGCCCTTACGGATCGGGCAGGCGGCGCACAGGGTCTTGGCCTGCTCGAGATCGGTGGGGCTCTCGGCGAACCACAGATCAGGGTTTCCGGCGCGGCAGGGCAGGGACGCCACGGTTCGGCATGTCACGTCAGTAGTGGCGCTCGGCCAGTCCTGGGCGGTGAACACGTCGTTCTCCTTCAGCTCGTTTGCAGTCGTGGTTTCGGTGTGCGAACCCGGAGCCTGCGGCGGGAGCCGAAAGAAAAAGGCCACGGGATTCGCTTCTCGCGATCCGTGGCCAGGAGGTCTGGGAGGAGTTTCCCTACCTAGTTCGGCATTTCTGCCGAGACCTGAGCACGGTCGCTGGGTGGACACGGAGGCGGATTGCGCCGGCGAACTCGGGTGCGTACCCGATTTCATCGAACGAAGCGGCCGACGCCGGAACGGCGGTCGGCTGCCAACCCACGCTGGGCTTGCCCTGGAGACGAATCGGGGTGCGCTGATGCACGAGAGTCATCGGCACAGCTTTGGTATCGACGCCGGACAGACCGGTCCCCTGCAGAGCGAGGACCCCCCGGGAGGCGGAAACCATGGACGCGTTCACCAGCGCGCGATTGCCCATCGCGAACAATGCGGTGTTGCTGTTCATCTGACTGCCTCCCTCCTGAACTCGTGTGCTGATAATTACCGCGCACCGAGATCACTCTCGGTGCGTGTTCTCCACCATAGGCAATGATCGAGAACCGAACAACCTATTTTCTACCTGCGGTTTTGTGTTGTTGCCCGCAAACGTGACGACACGATGGCGAGCACGTCGGCACCGTACTGCTCGATCTTCTTCGCGCCGATGCCCGCGATCGAGGCCAGCGCCGCGTCGTCGGCGGGCAGTTGTTCGGCGATCGCGGTGAGCGTGGTGTCGGTGAACACGACGAACTCGCGCACCCGCAGCACCTCGGCCTTCTCGGCCCGCCAGTCCTTCAGCGCGTCGAGCAGATCCTGGTCGAGTTCGGCCGGGCAGCGCCTGCACCGGCCGAGCATGGTGGCGTAGGTGCCGATCTGCGGCTTGGCGCAGACCCGGCACAGCGGGCGTTTGCCGTCGTCGTCCCTGCCGCCGGTGGCGGTGGTCGCGATCCGCGAGGCGGGTGATTCGTCGGGGACCAGACCGGTGAGGAAGCGCGAGCGTCTGCGCACCCGCCTGCCGCCTTCGGTGCGCGCCAGCGCCCAGGAGATGGTCAGGTGCTCGCGCGCCCGGGTGACGCCCACGTAGAGCAGCCGGCGTTCCTCTTCCAGTGCCGCCGGGTCGGTGGCCTTCCCGTCGTCACCGAGGACGTGCTGGATGGGCAGTGTCCCGTCGCTGACGCCGGCCAGGAACACCGCGTCCCATTCCAGGCCCTTGGCCGCGTGCAGCGAGGCCAGGGTGACGCCGTCGACGGTCGGCGGGTGTTTGGCCTCGGCGCGGGCGGCCAGTTCGCGCAGCAGGCCGGTGAGGTCGATCTCCTCGTCGTGGCCGACGAGTTCCTCGGTGAGCTGCACCAGGGCCAGCAGCGAGGACCAGCGTTCCCTGGCCTGGGCGCCCGCCGGTTCCTCGGCGGTGAGCCCGACCGGTGCCAGCGCGGCCCGCACCAGGGTGATCAGCTCGGCGCCGCCGCGCGCCTCGTCGGGCAGGTCGTCGCGCGCGTCGACCTGCCGCAGCGCCAGAACCGCCTGCCGTACCTCCGGCCGCTGGAAGAAGCCCTCGCCGCCACGGACCTGGAAGGGGATCTCGCGTGCGCTCAGGGCCCGTTCGAACGGTTCGGACTGGGCGTTGATCCGGTAGAGCACCGCGATCTCGGCGGCGGGTGTCCCCGCGGCGATCAGTTTCTTGATGCGGGCCGCGATATCGGCGGCCTCGGCGGGCACGTCGGGATACTCGGCGAATTCCGGTTCCGGGCCGTCGGGGCGCTGCCCGATCAGCGCCAGCCGGGTGCCCGCGATCCGGCCGCGGGCCGCGCCGATCACCCGGTTGGCCAGCGACACCACCTGCGGGGTGGAGCGGTAGTCGCGTTCGAGCCGGATGACGGTGGCGTCGGGGAAGCGGCGGGAGAAATCGAGGAGGTAGTCGGGGGTGGCGCCGGTGAAGGAGTAGATGGTCTGGTTGGCGTCACCGACGACGGTGAGATCGTCGCGGTCGCCCAGCCAGGCGTCGAGCACGCGCTGCTGCAACGGGGTGACGTCCTGGTATTCGTCGACGACGAAACTGCGGTACCGGCCGCGGAACTCGTCGGCCACCGCCGGGTAGTCCTCGAGCGCGGCCGCGGTGTGCAGCAGCAGGTCGTCGAAGTCGAGCAGCAGCCCGTCGGCGGAGGTCTTGGCCGATTCGTAGCCCGCGTACACCTGGGCGACCCTGGTCGCCTCGGCCGGGATGTCGCGGTGGTGGCGCGCGGCGGCGGCCGGGTAGTCCTCGGGGGCGATGAGCGAGGCCTTGGCCCACTCGATCTCGCTGAGCAGGTCGCGGATCATCTCCGTCGCGGTGCCGAGCCCCGCGCGGTGCGCGGCCTGGGAGACCACCGGGAACTTGCTGTCGAGCAACTGCCACGGCACATCGCCGACCACCTGCGGCCAGAAATAACGCAGTTGCCGCAGCGCCGCGGCGTGGAAGGTGCGGGCCTGGACCTGCCCCGCCTCGCCACCGAGCCCCATCGCGCGCAGCCTGCCGCGCATCTCCCCCGCCGCGCGGGCGGTGAAGGTGACCGCGAGCACCTGATCGGGCTTGACGTGCCCACCCGCGATCAGATGCGCGATGCGGTGGGTGATCGTCCTGGTCTTGCCGGTGCCCGCGCCGGCGAGCACACACACCGGCCCCCGGGGCGCTCGCACCGCGGCGGCCTGTTCCGGGTCGAGGACGCTGAGATCGAGTGCTGGCACGCGCACCATCATGACAGCGCCCGCCGACAACCCGCCGCCGCGCCCGCTCCCCGGCCCCGCCGCCCGGTCAGGAACACCACGACCACCTCGCGCGTTGCACATCGCGTGACTGAAGCAACCCCTGATCTGACGATGTACTCGACCACCTGGTGCGGCTACTGCCGCCGCCTCAAGACCCAGCTCGACGAAGCGGGCATCACCTATCAGGTGATCGACATCGAAGACGACCCCGCCTCGGCCGAGTTCGTCGGCAGCGTCAACAACGGAAACCACGTGGTCCCCACCATCAAGTACCGCGACGGCTCCACCGCCACCAACCCGTCGCTGGCCCAGGTCAAGCAGGCCCTGGCCACCCAGGCGTAGTCACCGGGCACCCGCACACGAGAAGGTCCGCGCCCCCGCCGCGGCCCCCACCCGCCCAACCCAGCCCCGCACGACCCGACCTCGAGGAGGGTCCCGTTCGCGGCCCGGCCCGGCGGTCAGGTGCCGCTGCGTAGGCGACGAAGGAGCAAGCATCGGTGCCTGACCGACGGGCCCCCCAGGGGC